>NZ_JAMBNS010000002.1 GCF_023715225.1 Robertmurraya korlensis | reverse complement strand
TCTTGGCCATGATAAATCCCCCGTTTTCGTATGAATTCATTATAAACGGGATTTTTTCTTAAGACATAAAAAACCCCGAATAAGGGGCACCTTTTTTAATAGTGTCCGTTATTCGGGGTATAGTTCATTTAGGGACACCCTTTTTTTAAAAATAGCTTTCACCGAGTTTTTTAAAGACTGGTTTCTCATAACCTTTTTTCTTATAAGAATTACTTGGTTCTTCTTTCATTCCAGTGTATTTAGATAGAAGCTTCTTTGCCTGATTAAGAGATAGAACAGCTCTTGGATTACGTATATTATTATCTAATTTACCTAAGTGTGGTAAACTCTCGAAGTCCTGTTTTGACGGGGGAAGATGAAAGGAGTAGTTTCCACATACAACGAGTACATCCGATTGTTGTTGGCTGTATCTAGGATTGTTCGAGAAGTGTAATCCTTCCTTTCTTGCTTTTCCTTCTTTTATGAGCTTTTGTAAGGCGTTTCGCTTCAATTCGTATAAAAATTTTGGATTTGGAGCGGTTTTTGCATGACGATTCACAATGAAGATTGCCTGTGAGAGGTTTTCTATCGTTGGTTTTAAGGGAGGATGATGTGTTTTATCCTGACTCAAGGTTTTGAGCTCCTTTCACTCGTTCAAACTACTGTAAGGCTATTATACCTTTTTTTTGTTGGAAAGAAAATGGTTCTGAAATTTGAATTTAACAAACAAGATACATAATGAGGTTGGATGGTTAGAGGAATGTCGAACGTGGAATAGAATAAATATAATAGTGAATAGAAAAGGAGTTTGAACAGATGAATAAGTGGGCTGTAATTGATATTGGCTCGAACACTATACGATTAGTGATATATATAGAAACCAGCAACCATTTCTACAAGGAAGTTGAAAATATCAAGGCTGTCGCAAGGCTTAGAAAGTACTTAAATGAAGAGAAAGTTCTTTCCTATGAAGGAGTTCAGAAATGTTTAACCATCCTAAAAGGATTTAAAGAAATTATTGACTTTCATGGAATAAGCGAAGTAAAATGCGTGGCCACAGCAACCATTCGACAGGCAATGAATAAGTCTGAAATTCTTGAAAAGATAAAGATAGAGCAAGGATTTGATATCGAAATTCTAAGTGAGGAAGAAGAAGGGTATCTCGGTTTTTTAGCTGTAGTGAACACTACTGCAGTAAAAGATGGTGTGACCATTGACATTGGTGGGGGAAGCACCGAAATTACGTATTATCAAAATAAGACTCTTGTCCAATCGCATAGTTTTCCGTTTGGTGTCGTATCTTTAAAGGAAAAATTTATGAGTGGAAATCGGATGTCAAATGAAGAAAGAATATCTCTGAAAAAAATGATCTCTGAAGCCTTTGAATCATTGCCTTGGCTGAAGAACAAACAGGTTCCGATTGTCGCTATCGGGGGGAGCGCGAGAAACATCGCTCAAGTTCACCAACACCTAAAAAACTATCCTTTAGCAGGAATTCACCAGTATGATATGAGCCCTGATGATTTAAATAATATATTACAAATGATGACGAGTATGGAAATTGCTGATATTGAAAAATTAGAGGGACTTTCCAAAGACAGAGCAGATATCATCCTTCCAGCTCTTGAAGTATTCGACATGCTTTGTAAGTATGTTCAAGCAACACGGTTTATTTTTAGTAAAAGAGGCCTAAGAGAAGGAATCCTTTACAAAGAAAAAGGCGGGGGAAAGCAACCATCTGATCTTATATTAGAAAGCAGTATTGATCAGTTGATTAGAGATTATGGAATTGAGGAAGGTCATTCTGATCATGTGGCATGGTTAGCGAAACAAATTTACTCCGAACTTTCTAATGTATTCGAGAATACAACAAATGAATATAGTGAGCGTCTAATTAAACAAAGTGCACGCATATATTATATCGGGCAATACGTCGATTCAGATGTTAGCAGCCAGCATACTTTTAATCTCCTAGCCCATCAATCAATAGACGGGATTACACATAAGGAAAGACTTATTCTTGCCTTTATTGCATCATATAAAAACTGGGCACTATTAAAGCAATATTCAAATCCTTTTATAGGATGGTTTTCAAAAGGGGAATTAAAGGATATTCGAATAGCTGGTGCAATGGTGAAGCTTGCTTCTGCTTTGGATGCATCTAAGCGTATGCTGGTTAAGAAAATAAAAGTACAAAAGAAGCAGGATGAGCTCGTATTTCAACTTTTTTGTGTGGGAAATACATTTGTTGAACAGTATCAAGCGGAAAAGCAAATTCGTCATTTAGAGAAATCTTTAAAATATAATATTACACTTGAATTCATATCAGATAGACAAGGATGGGAGACCAAATGAATGGTGAAAGGCAATACAATCTACCTTCCTATTATAATAACCGTGAATTAAGCTGGTTAGCATTTAATGAAAGAGTACTTGAAGAGGCACTGGATAAGAGTAATCCACTTCTTGAAAGACTTAAATTTCTATCGATATTCAGTTCTAATTTAGATGAATTTTTTATGGTTAGAGTCGCTGGATTACAGGATCAAGTGGATGCTGGATATAATAGACCAGAAAATAAGGCAGGCTTAACTCCGAAGCAACAGCTTGAGGAAATATCGAAGTTCACTCATAAGCTGGTAAATACTCAATGTGAAACCTTTATCAACGTCCTGCTTCCGGAACTTAAAAAAGAATCTATTTACCTCCTTACCATTACTAGTTTGGATAAAAATCAACTTTCTTTTTTAGAAGAATATTTTGAAGAGCAGATCTTTCCTGTTTTAACTCCGATGGCTATTGATGCGTATCGTCCATTCCCGATGCTTTCAAATAAAAGTTTAAACCTTGCTGTTTTGCTAGAAGAGGACTTAGAGGGTGTGGTAAGTAATCGTCTTGCTTTTGTTCAAGTACCAGCGGTTCTTAATCGTTTTATTAGTATACCGAGTGACGAAGGTAGCTCCTTTGTTCTCTTAGAAAATGTGATTTGCTACTTTATACATAAGTTGTTTAGAGGATATAAAGTAGTATCTATCACCCCTTTTCGAATTACGAGAAATGCTGATTTAACGATTCACGAAGAAGGGTCAAGAGATCTATTACTAGAAATTGAAAAAGTGCTGAAAAAACGTAAATGGGGAGCGGCTGTTCGATTAGAGGTGAGTGATGACCATTTTGATAACTCTGTTGTTGAGCATATAACAAAAGAACTAGAGTTAGATGAAGAGGATATTTACAGAATTAATGGGCCACTCGATCATACATTTTTAGCCCAGTTTTCAAAGCATCTATCAAGAAAAAGAGAGCATTTAAGATTTGAAGCATTTATTCCTCAAAAGCCAGTGGATCTTGATTTTGACGAAGATCTATTTACAAAGTTACTTGAACAAGATGTTTTATTACATCATCCATACGAATCGTTTCAACCTGTTGTCGACTTTTTAACCGAAGCTGCGAGTGACCCAGATGTCTTAGCGATCAAACAAACTCTGTATCGTGTAAGTGGTGATTCACCCATTATTGCCGCTCTTAAAAATGCTGCTGAAAATGGAAAGCAGGTGACTGTTCTAGTCGAGTTAAAAGCTAGGTTTGATGAGGAAAATAATGTTCACTGGGCGAAAGAACTAGAGAAAGCTGGCTGTCATGTTATTTATGGCATGACCCACTTAAAGACGCATAGTAAGATTACATTAGTAGTTAGAAGAAGAAATCAAACGATAGAAAGATTTGTTCATTTAGGGACGGGAAACTACAATGATCAAACAGCCAATTACTATACAGACTTAGGCTATTTAACTTCCAAACGAAAATTTGGTATTGATGCAACAAACTTCTTTAATTTTTTAAGTGGATATACAGAGAAGCCAAAATATAATCATATCGTTGTTGCACCATATGATATAAGGGGTAAGTTTATTAAATTAATTGACCAGGAAATAACCTATCATAAGCAATACAAAAATGGCAGAATTATTGCAAAGATGAACTCCCTAACAGATAAGGAATTAATCATGAAACTTTATGAAGCCTCGTCTGCGGGAGTAAAAATCGATTTAATTATTCGTGGCATATGCTGCTTAAAACCAAAAATTCCAATGGTAAGTGAAAATATTCGGGTCATTAGTATAGTTGGTCGTTTTTTGGAGCATAGTCGTATTTATTATTTCTACCATAACGGGAAGGAAAAGGTGTATTTGTCTTCTGCTGATATGATGACTAGAAATATGGAGAAACGAGTAGAAATTCTATTTCCAATCTTTGAAAATCATCATAAAGAAAGAATCACTCATATATTGAAGCTCCAGCTTTCAGACAATATAAAAGCAAGAGAACAGAATCAAGATGGGAAGTACTCTTATGTGATCTCAAACAATGAGAATTTACTAAACCACCAAATAGAATTAATGAAAGAAACCTATCAATTAAGAGAAGATGAAGAATGAGGGATACAGTAGGTATCTCTTTTTTTATTATGATACTTCAAAAGTTGTGCACATTACGAAACATCTTGACGATACTATCAGTATTTAAGGATAATATAAGTTAAGAAGTTTTTAATACAACAAATGCTTAGGTACAAACGAGGATGATGGGATGGAGCAGTTTAAAAAGGTAATCTCTCGTGAAGTGATTAATGATAAAAATAGACGTGAAATAGAAGGAATGATCTTTGATATCATCCTAAACCATATTAATGATATGGTGTTTATTATGAAGGTGGATGGAGATCAATTTCGATATGTTTTTGCCAATAAATCTGGTGCGACACATGCAAGGCTGACAGTGGAAACGATGGGGAAAACCTTATTTGAGGTAATGCCTGCAGATACTGCTGAAAGACTTCAAGCCGCATATATGAATGTAATAGAATCAAAAGAAGTTCAAGTGCTTATTGATCAATCCACACTAGAGGATGGAAGGCTGGTTCATGGGCAGTCGATTTTAACTCCAGTCCTTAATGAAAATCAAGAAGTCAGATTTGTTGTGTCTGTAACTCGTGATATTACAGAGTTAGAGGCGGAAAAGAGTCGGCTTAAAGTGACGGAACAGCGTTATCGTTCTATCGTGGACCATAATCTAGATGGGGTTATTCTCGCCACTCGAGTAGGAGATATTATTGACGCGAATCCAGCTAGCGAAATTCTATCAGGATATACGGTCGATGAGTTAAAGAAAAAATCCATTTTTGATTTTGTTGATGAATCTGATATTGATAAATTTCGAGAATTTATTGAACAATCTCTCTTAGGGTTATCTTTAGAAACTTTAGACTTCCGGTTCGTCAACAGCAGTAAAAGAAAAATGACTGTCCAATTAAAAACAATACCTTTTACCATTCATAATAAAATTACAGGTATTTATTTAATTTTTCGAGATATTACGGAGCAGGCGATAAATGCTGAGACGATAAAGTTCATGGCATTTCATGACCAGTTAACAGGATTATATAATAGAAGAGCCTTATTACGGGATTTAGATCTACTTTTAAATCATGCAGATAGTAATAAAGAGGAACCTTTTTCTCTTCTATCCATTGATCTAGACCGATTTAAACAACTGAATGACTCGCTAGGACATTTTGCAGGTGATCAAATTTTAATTAAGGTTGCTGAGCGATTAAGTATTGATGGAACAGATGATTATAGGGTTTACAGACAGGGTGGCGATGAATTCATTGTTCTTTTAAGAGGAAATCGCCAAAGCGCGAATCAGTTGGCGCAAAATATTTTGAACCGATTTGCCAAGTCCTTTTATTTAGATTCACATGAATATTATATTTCACCAAGCATAGGGTTAAGCATGTATCCACAGGATGGGAAAGATGCTGAAACTTTAATCAAAAACGCTGATGAGGCATTGTTTCGTGTGAAAGAGAAGGGAAAAGCACATTATCAGTTTTATCGAAGTGATAATACACAATCATTTGCTAATATCGTTTCGTTAGAGACACAACTAAGAAAAGCTCTAGAGCGTGATGAATTGATATTATTATATCAGCCACAGGTAGAACTAAGTAGTGGAAAGATCAATAGTTTTGAAGCGTTGATTAGGTGGAATTCAAAGGAGTTTGGGTTGGTCCCACCATCGGAATTTATCCCTCTTTCAGAAGATACGGGTTTGATTATTCCAATAGGTAATTGGGTCATTGAACAAGCTTGTATGCAAATAAAGGAATGGAATGATCTTTGTGGTGAAGAAATTACAATTGCAATAAATATATCAGCGAAACAATTTCAACAACCTACTCTTGTCTGTACGATACAAAAGGCGATTCAGACGTTTCAAATTAATCCTTCCTTGCTTGAAATTGAGATTACAGAGGGAGTGATGCAGGATACGGCTGAAACCGCACCAATTCTTAAAAGTTTAAAGGACTTGGGAATTAGTATTGCGATTGACGATTTTGGTACAGGTTACTCTTCATTAAACTATTTAAAAAGTTTTCCTATAGATGTTCTCAAAGTAGATCAATCGTTTGTTCGAGGTATTCATAATAACGAAAAGGATGCTGCTATTACAACAACGATTATTCACCTTGCAAATAGTCTTGGCATGAAGGTAGTTGCGGAAGGAATAGAAGAAGAAGCACAGGCGAATTTTCTTTTAAATACAAACTGTCATAAAGGACAAGGCTACTTTTATTCAAAACCATTGAGTAAAAGGGATATTGAACAAGTTATTTTTAACAGACCGACCAACTCATAATGGACGGTCTGTTTTATTTTTGTAGGGTTTGAAGAGTAAATAAAGTAATCTCGGGTGGAGAGAGAAACCGAAAGGGAAGCCTAGTTGTACCTAAGCCTCTATTTACATATAAAGTCAAAGGATCAGTAGTCTGTCCAATTTGATAAAATCCTTCATAATATTTTTTTGCAAACGGGGGCTTAATAATAGCTCCTAAAAATGGAATTTGAATTTGTCCACCATGACTGTGTCCACTTAATTGGAGTTGAACATTTCCTATGTCAGCAGCCTGGTCGGCTAAATCAGGTGCATGTGATAAAAGGATGGTATAAGCATCATCAGGAATGCCTTCCAATGTGGCTTGAATATCTGGCCTGCCTAACATTGCATCATCGATCCCAGCAATATACAAATTCTCATTTGTAAGCAGAGAGACTTGATGAGCCTCATTTAATAGAAGGGTAAATCCAGCTTCTTTCATAACATTTCTATATAAATCTGATCCATAGCCTCCGTGATCATGGTTCCCATATATAGCAAAAGAACCAAACGGAGCGTGCAGATTTTTTAAAATAGGTGCGATGGAGTTAATTTCAGCGTATTGATTAGGTGTATCCATAAGATCACCCGTAAAAAGAATCATATCGGGCTCAAGGGAATTTATTTTATTGACCAACTCTTTAAGTTGGGATAAATCATATTGAAATCCAATATGCGTATCGCTGAATTGAAGTATTTTAAAGCCGTTGAAACCATTGGGAATAACGGGGTGAGTGATGGTATGTTTCTTAATCGTTAATAGCTTAGGCTCAATTTCTCGAGCATAGAAGCCACCTCCACCGACAGCAACAATTCCCGTTAACAAACTGCCTATCCCTCTTTTCAAAAATCGTCTTCTCGACATTTTTGTGTTCATTGCTAATCAACCTATTCTCATTTCAAAATTTAGGACAATCCACTTTATACTAACAAAATCATGGTGATATGAGAACTAAAAAGGCGTGATTAAATACATGTCCATGAAATATATGTATACAGATGAAGGATAAAAAATGATAAAATATATATGAATGAATGTTCATTCTTTTTTGATAAAAGGGGGATGGAAGATGGAGAGGAAAGTTGTTATTATTACAGGCGGGTCATCGGGCATGGGGAAAGCCATGGCGAAAAAGTTTGCTGATAGCGGTTTTTATGTGGTCATTACAGGAAGAGATGAGGAAAAACTACAAGCGGCCAAAAAAGAAATTGAAAAAGAAAATGACCAAGTACTAACTATAAAAATGGATGTTAGAGAAGTGGAGGACGTTAAAAGAATGGTCGAACTGACTGATGAAACATTCGGGCGGATAGACATTCTTATTAATAATGCAGCCGGAAACTTTATATGTCCAGCGGAAAAACTGTCTGTGAATGGATGGAATTCCGTAATAAATATTGTGTTAAACGGTACGTTTTATTGTAGCAGCGAGGTAGGGAAGTATTGGATTGGTAAAGGGATCAAGGGGAATATCATTAATATGGTTGCTACATATGCCTGGAATGCAGGTGCGGGAGTAATTCATTCAGCAGCTGCAAAAGCAGGGGTACTTTCCATGACAAGAACACTGGCAGTTGAGTGGGGGCAAAGATATGGCATAAGAGTGAATGCTATTGCACCTGGACCGATTGAACGAACAGGTGGTGCACAAAGGTTATGGGAGTCCCAAGAGGCAGCCAATCGAACTCTTTCAAGTGTGCCGCTAGGAAGACTAGGTACTCCTGAAGAAATCGCTGAATTGGCCTACTTTTTATGCTCAGATGGTGCCCAGTATATTAATGGAGAGTGTATTACGATGGACGGTGGGCAATGGCTTAATCAGCATCCATTTTAAGATAAGAAGACAGGCTAGTTAGTAACTAGCCTGTTATTTTTATTGATAGCTAACCGCCCTATTTTTTAATGCGTTCCAGGACTGTAGAAATTGTGGCTTATTCACTTTTACCTGTTTTCTACCGGATAAAGGATCATTCAAATAAACAAATGATTGATCATAGCCAACAAGAACGACCGCATGCAAATCTAGAGGTGTATCTATTCTTTTATTACCATGCATCCAAGATTCTGGTCTGTCTGGCAAACGGTAGTCACCAGTTGTCCAAACTACAACTGGAAAGCCCTTTGCAACATGTGCTTCAAGTTCATGAAAAGGTTTACGGGTTAAATTAATGGCTTTTCCCGGCAGATAAGTATTAATTAAATCAATCATGGGTCCATCAAATACCGCATATCCAGCTCTTTGGCCAGTCATATCACCTACAAATCCTACATCTGGATCTCCCCAACGTAGAATATCACCATTTTGTTTTACCAATGGATCATTGTCCTTTTTTATTTTATTGTAAAGATCCATTTTATTTGTATGCACTCCAGCAAATTGTAGCATCATAGCGAGGCTTGTAACCTCACAACCATACCTTAACTCTGGATTTTGCTTGATTAAAGGAACATCCAGCAAAGCGTTATTCTGAGCGAATGCTGAGAAAGGAATGCTCATCACTAAAAGAACGGATAGAAATATTGATTTTATTTTCATTTTGTACCTTCCTTTCGGTGGTTAAGCTTAGAATGCAAAAAAGGAAAGGTGATTATAAGGTAAGGTTTATGGAAGAGGTTCATGGAAAAGGAATATTAAGCCTTTTTATGGTATAATTATTGAAAAGATGGATGTAAGGAGCGATCGTAATTGGATGCATTGGATATCTTAACAGATCTTGAAAATGTACTGCCTTTTTTTCAACCGATATTCAGTGCGGATGAACACCAGGTTATTGGTTATGAGGTATTAGGAAGATATTATGATGGCTCGGAATATATTAGCCTTGGTCCGTTTTTTCATGACTCAAGTATTCCCGAAGAATATCGAACGGAAGTTGACCAGGTTGTATTAAAAAAAGCACTCGACCGTTTTCTAGAGGTTGATGAACCCCTCTTAATCTTTATTAACAGAGATGCGGATTTGTTGATGAAGGGGGCGGATGATCCTTTTTTAGAAGTACTGCACGAATACGAAGAGCTTGGGTTGCCATTAAATAGATATGTGCTTGAAATTTCAGAAGCTAATTATAAAGGTGAGCTTGATCAACTAGATCATTTCCTAAATTATTTAAAGACGCTAGGGATTAAAATAGCGATAGATAAGCTTGGTCATGAAAGCAGTCACTTGGATCGAATTGGCCAGCTTTCTCCTAATATTTTGAAAGTGGACTTGCGTGCCCTTCGTTCTAATCGTGCTTCGCAAGGGTTTCAAGATATCTTGTACTCACTTTCACTACTTGCGCGCAAAATTGGTGCAACCTTGCTCTTTGAAAACATTGAAATGGTCTACCAACTCCAATTCGCTTGGAAAAATGGAGGCAGGTATTACCAAGGATTTTACTTACATAAACCTGCTAAAGATTTTGTAGGACGTACCATTTTAAAGGATAAACTAAAAGAAGAGTTTCACCGTTTTATTGCCTATGAGAAAAAACGAATAGAAACTTTACATCAAATCACAGAATCTTTTCAACTTCGAATGCAGGACTTGGTGTCCAAATATAAAAAGCAAGAAAAGTATGAGGAATTTTTAGGATCCTTAACGAAGGAATTAGATTCAATCGCTTTTCGCTTATACATTTGTGACGAAGATGGTTTCCAAGTATCACCAAACTTATTTAAAGGTGATCACGAATGGGTTAGCCAAGCCGAATATATGAATAAAAACTGGAGCTGGAGACCTTATTTTTTAGAAAATATTCATAAAATGCGCTTAGAGAAAAAAGGCATTTTATCAGATGTATACAGCGATATTGAAATTGGTGATAACATTCGAACATTTTCTTACCCACTAAGTTCAAAGCATTACTTGTTTATTGACCTTTCGTACGCCTTTCTTTATGACAACGATGGTTTGTTATAATTTGCCCTTCTCATAAAAAGAATAAACGAGGACGATTGTGGAATCGTATAGATATGACAAAATATAAAGGAGGAGTTCTCCTTGAGTACCTATATGTCAATCTTATTATTTATTTCCATGGGTGTCCTCGTTTTTTCATTAGGGTATACTTTAGCCGTCACAAGAAGACCAAAGCAATTAAAACCAGAGTCGGATACACCTCTTCCCACAAAGGTACAATCGCATATTTATATGCGAAATCCGGTTTTTCTAACATATGGGATATTCTTTTTGCTGCTGATTCTAATTATTTTATTTTATAATCTTTCGTAAAAACCTCTATTTTAGGGGTTTTTTTGTCTTTGTGAGACACTTTTTTTCTCTTTGTAGGTATTTTTCCTTATTTTTTCGCCTTTTTCTTCATAAAAAGTTATATCTGTTGTCACAAAGGGTAACTTCATCTATATAAATGTCAGATTAGCGCGTTATTTTACGAACGAATGCGTGCATCAATGGATGGAATTGTTGTTAAAATGGAAATTATTACGAGGAAGGGAAAGTGAGCTTATGAGTCGAAAAAAACGTATGCTATTATTGGTATTTTCCATTCTATTCTTTTTTCCTTTAATTGGACAAGCTGCTTCCAATTCAACGATTGAAACCAGAGAAGATGTTCTTGGTTTTTTACATGAAGCGTTTCAGGCGCAAGTGACGTTAAGCGAAGAAGGAAGAACAGAAGAAGAAGTAAATTCGATTTTAAAGCCTTACTTTACGGATTCCTATAATCAGCTTTTTAAAAAGGAAAATATTGTGGAGGAAAATGGATTACAGTTTACATATGGAACAGATTTTGCACCTTACTACATTCCGTTTTTTCAATTTTCTGACCGAACGGAAATAGTTATAAATAAAAACAGTATTTATGTGTATGAATTTTTTGAAGGGCAAAATGAGGGACCGGTATCTTACAAAGACCATTATGAAGCGATCATTTTGAAAAAGGAAAATACAGGGGATTGGAAGGTAAGTGATTATTTGTACGATTTTAATCCATCCACAGATATTGTTCCTGAAAAAGAAGAGAACAAAAAGAGTAGCCTTGAAAAAAACAATCCATTTCAAGCACTAATGATTAGTACTCTTCACCATATAAAGCTGACCGCGAGCTTTTTCAATCATTATATAGCATTTGGAAACGAGTAGAGCGAAATAAAAGCTCTACTCGTTTTTGTTTGATAGACCAAGCGCTTTTAAAATTCTCTCTTGTTCAAATCCAATAATCACATCTCCATTAATTACAATGGTTGGTGTAGAGTAAGAACCAAGCTTAATTAATTCATCTCGAGCGGATGAATCTTTTTTAATATCCTTTACTTCATAAGAGATATTTTGATCAGTAAAAAAGTTTTTCGTAAATTCGCAAGGGGGACAGCCAGGCTGGGTGTATAAGGTAACTTTGTTCATTGTATTCCTCTATTCTAGGTTTATTTTTGTTTATCGATAAAATCAATTAATCCCATAGCACATATACTCAAGTCTAAAGAGATGACCTCATTTACTTTATGTTTTTTTGATATAGAATAAGATTCTAAATGATCTTGTATCATTTCATATAAGTAATTAAAGGCTAATTGAACACGGTCTTCAAAAGAAGTACGAGCTTCATATGCTTTTTTACCTTGCTCTACAAAACGATCAAGCCAGCTCTCTACTTGTATAAACACTTCTTTGGGTTGCTCAGTAATTCCATAATGCCCAAAACAGAGGTATTGCGGTTTTAGCTCGCTGAACATATGAAGAGACTGACGCATTTTGTCAGGATGAAATTGATTGGGCGAAGTTGATGGCAAATAAAGCTTTACACCTGTATCTTCTAAGTCCGGATAGTATACACCCGCAGTATCTCCTGTAAAGAGTGCCTTATTGAATTCATCAAAAATACTAACATGATGATTCGCATGTCCCGGTGTGTGATAGAAGGTGAGTACATGATGTGAACCTATTTGAAGCTTTTCTTCATGTTCCATCGACCTTATACGATCTTCAGGAATAGGAACGATTGGGTCAAACAGCTCATCAAATCGATCTCCATACACCGCTTTTGCTCCAGCAATTAATCTAATAGGATCAATTAAATGTTTTTTACCAGCAGGGTGAACATAGACAGTTGCATTCGGACAGGATTGTAGTAAGAGCCCAGCACCACCAGCATGATCAAGATGGATATGTGTAACAATAATGTTCTTGACCTGACTAGGCTTGAACCCTAGTTCCTGTAATCCAGCCAGGATGTATGGGACAGAGGGGCTAGCACTCGTTTCGATGATAGTAAGTTCGTCGGCAAATAGAACGTAGCTACCCGTTCTATTCATAAGTCCTAAGTCATGACCGTCAATAATGTACAAATTTTCGAGGAGTTTCACTACATTTTTCAAAAAAAAACCTCCTTTTTTATACTTTTCCTTGTACAAATACCCTTCATTATTTTATGCTGTTAATATTGGCATGTAAAGAAGGATGGCACGAATTTTCTGATTTCTTTTTTCGTATAGAAACATGTCAAAAGAGAAACCTAGGAGTATGAATAGGTTTGTTTCGAAAGGAGAGAGAGTATGTCGCAGCTTCAAGGAATCATTACGCGTTTAAAAAATCTTCAAGAGCAAGCGAGCTCAGGTGAGCCAGCTCAACGCTTTTTTGAAGTTAATGGAGAAAGAAAGTGTCAGGTTACTTTTCACCCAAAAACAGAAACATTTGAACTAGAAGTATACAATGACAAAGAAAAACCGAAGAGATACCAATTCGACAACATCGATATGATTACTATTGAAATCTTTGATCTCATACAGTAACCACCTATACATAGAGGGACCATTTAATGGTCCCTTTTGTATGTAAAGAAGTTAAAAAGAGCAAACCCTTTCAAACTGTGATAAAATAAATATAGCTGAAAACAAGAGATGAGGAGTTTTCGACAATGATAAGTCTTCACAGTGGGGAATTTTTAGAAATTAATATTAGAGATTTGATGATACCATCTGAACGCGTTGCACATGTGCAAGTTAAAAACAATTTAGAACATGCTTTATTGGTGTTAACAAAAAGTGGCTATACGGCTATACCTGTTCTTGATCCACATTATAAGCTTCATGGATTAATAAGTACTCCGATTATTATGGAGTCTATATTAGGTCTTGAGCGGATTGAGTTTGAGAAGCTTGAGGAAAAGAAGGTGGAAGAGGTCATGAATGAAGATGTTCCTCGGATATCAATTGATGCCAGTATACAAAGCTCTCTTGAAACTCTTATTGATCACCCGTTTATTTGTATCGAAAGTTCAGACGGGATTTTTGAAGGAATTTTAACTCGCAGAACTGTTTTGTTTCACTTAAATAAGCATATAAAAAAATTAAATAAATAAAGATATGCTCCCATTTGGGGGCTTTTTTCAATTATAATATAAGTAAAACTTATTAACCGAGGGATGTTGTGTCTACACTATCAGAGTTTCAACTATTATCCGTACTAGCAACTGAAATGAATATGAGAAAAGCCGCTGAGCGATTATTTGTTTCTCAGCCTGCCCTTTCCCAAAGACTACAAACAATTGAGAAAGAATGGGGAACTAAGCTATTTATTCGTTCACAAAAGGGATTAACACTAACACCGGCAGGAGAACTTGTTATTGAGTTTGCCAACGAAGTATTAGGGAAAGAAGAAAAAGTAAAAGAAGCGATTCACGGTCTTGATACAGAAGTATATGGAACGTTAAAAATAGCTGTAGCTTCCATAGTTGGTCAAAACTGGCTTCCCAAAGTACTAAAGAAATACATGAACAGATATCCTCATGCAAAAATAGCTCTAATAACCGGCTGGAGTAGTGAGATTTCAAAGGCGCTATATGAAGATCAGGCACATATTGGAATCATCCGTGGAACACCTGAGTGGAAGGGCGTAAAGATGCATTTGTTCGAAGATAGTCTCTATTTAGTGGATAAGGTGATTACTAGCCCGGAGCAGGTATTGAAAACAGATCGGCCATTTATTCAGTTTAAAAGCGATTCCAATTATTTTCAGGAAATCCAAGATTGGTGGTACCGTAATTTTCAAACTTCACCAAAAAGAACATTAGTTGTGGATCAAATTGAAACATGTAAACAGATGGCTTTAAATGGAATTGGTTTTGCCATATTACCGGCAATTACATTAAATCAGATGGATAATGATATATTTAAGATTCCGCTACTTGACGAAGCCGGAATGCCCTTAAGACGGGACACTTGGCTTATGGGGTATGAATCTTCCTTTAAGCTAAAACAAGTCCAAGCATTTGTGGAAATTATTAAAGAATTTATTAATGAAAGCTAAAGGGTTCTCACTTGTCTTGAATGCGGTTGTTTGTTAAAGTAATTTTTAGATTGTACAAATTGGAGGGAAAATAATGAAAATGATGGATGCAAACGAAATCATTTCGTTTATTCAAAATAGCAAAAAAGCAACACCAGTTAAGGTATACATAAAAGGTGATCTTGAAGGAATTGACTTTGGTGCAAGCGCAAAGGCCTTTATCACTGGAAATACAGGAGTTGTATTTGGTGAGTGGAGCGAAGTAAGTGAAGCATTAGAAGCAAATAAAGGAAAAATTGAGGACTATGTTGTTGAAAATGACAGAAGAAATTCAGCTATTCCACTTTTAGATATGAAAAACATTAAGGCACGTATTGAGCCAGGTGCTGTTATTCGGGATCAAGTGGAAATTGGTGACAATGCTGTTATCATGATGGGCGCGTCTATTAACATTGGTGCGGTAGTTGGTGAAGGAACGATGATCGACATGAACGTTGTTTTAGGAGGACGAGCTACTGTAGGTAAAAACTGCCATATCGGTGCTGGATCTGTGTTAGCAGGCGTTATTGAACCGCCTTCTGCAAGCCCTGTAGTAATCGAAGACGATGTTGTTATTGGAGCAAACGTTGTTGTACTAGAAGGAATTCGCGTTGGGAAAGGTGCTCGTGTAGCTGCTGGTGCAGTTGTTATCGAGGACGTTCCAGCTGGTGCAGTAGTTGCAGGTGTTCCTGCTCGTGTTATCAAACAAGCAGATGAGAAAACCTTATCAAAAACGGAAGTAATCCAAGCGTTACGTCAACTATAATACATTTTTGAGAGCGTGGATTCCTATCCACGCTTTCTCCTTAAATAAAGGGGGAGAAGTAATGAGTAATCCGTTTGTTCAGATTCGGAGAGACTTGCATCAAATCCCTGAGCTTGGCTTTCAGGAGTTTAAAACGCAGAAATATTTACTATCATATATTGAAACGTTGCCAAAAGAGCGGTTAGAAGTAAAGAAATGGGAAACAGGTTTATTTGTAAAGGTACATGGGCAAAACCCAAAAAAACTAATAGGTTATCGTGCCGACATTGATGGACTGCCAATAATAGAAGAAACGTTGCTTCCTTTTCAGTCTACTCATGCAGAACAAATGCATGCTTGTGGCCATGATTTTCATATGAGTATTGGATTAGGAGTTTTAACTCACATTGTCCACCACCCTATTCAGGATGACATGCTGTTTATATTTCAACCTGCTGAGGAAGGTCCTGGCGGGGCAGAACCTATGCTGAAGTCAAGGGAAATGCAAGAGTGGAAGCCTGATATGATTATTGCCCTGCATATTGCACCGGAGTATCCTGTTGGTACAATTGCAACGAGAGAAGGCCTTTTATTTGCCAATACATCTGAACTTTTTATCGACTTAGTCGGAAAAGGTGGACATGCCGCCTATCCTCATCAAACGAATGATATGGTGATTGCCGCTTGCAGCCTTGTAAGTCAACTACAAACGATTATCAGTAGAAATGTTGACCCATTGGATAGTGCCGTTATAACGATTGGAAAAATTACTGGTGGGACTGTTCAAAATGTCATTGCTGAGAAGGCAAGACTAGAAGGCACAATACGTACCCTCTCGGTTGAATCGATGAAAAAAGTGAAGAAAAGAATTGAATCTATCGTTCAAGGGGTAGCTACTGGATATGAGTGCGAGGTTAAGATAGATTATGGTAGTATGTATCATCAAGTATATAATGACCATTCCTTAACAAGAGAATTTATGAATTTTGTCGAGGAACAATCCTCAGTTCAGGTGATTGAATGTAAGGAAGCGATGACAGGAGAAGATTTTGGATACATGCTAGAAGAGATACCTGGCTTTATGTTTTGGCTGGGAGTTGAGTCAGAGTATGGACTTCATCATTCAAAATTAAATCCAAATGAAGGCGCAATTGAGAAAGCGATTATGCTTCTAACCTCATACTTAAATTATAAAGGAAATTAATATAAGAGAGTTTATTTTACAAAAAAATAGGGCAAACCATATAGTGGGTTAGGTGCTAATTTAATAATAATAACTCTTTTTTAACATCTATTCCTTCATAACAATTGACTCAAGCAGTAGGTTACTACTATAATTGTATTTGTATTTTTTTTCACAATATCTACATATTTTTACACGGAGGGATTTATAATGGCAGAACGTATGGTAGGAAAACAAGCTCCACGCTTTGCGATGGATGCTGTACTTGCAAATAAGGAATTCGGTAAAGTAAGTCTTGAAGAAAACATGAAAAACGACAAGTGGACTGTCCTATTCTTTTACCCAATGGATTTCACTTTCGTATGTCCTACAGAAATTACTGCATTGTCTGATCGTTACGATGAGTTTGAAGACCTTGATGCTGAAGTAATTGGAGTGTCAACTGACACGATTCATACTCACTTAGCTTGGATCAACACAGATCGTAAAGACAACGGACTTGGTGATCTTAAATATCCTTTAGCTGCTGATACAAACCATGTTGTTTCACGTGAATATGGAGTATTAATTGAAGAAGAAGGTATTGCATTACGTGGTCTATTCATCATCAGCCCAGAAGGAGAAATGATGTACTCTGTAGTAAACCACAACAATATCGGTCGTGACGTAGATGAAACATTACGTGTGCTTCAAGCACTACAAACTGGTGGTCTTTGCCCAGCAAACTGGAAGCCAGGTCAAAAAACTCTTTAATCAACAAAAGTGGAAAAGGCCTTAACGTAATGTTAGGTCTTTTCTTTAAGTTATGAAAACTATTTACAGGGAGAGTTGTAAAATGAAACTTAGAGCCCCAATGCCAGAGTTAACTGGTGCAACAGAATGGTTAAATGGTGAGGTAGCGAAAGCTGACTTAGTCGGAGAAAAGCCTACATTAATTCACTTTTGGTCAGTAAGCTGTTACTTATGTAAAGAGGCAATGCCACAAGTGAATCAATTCCGTGATGATTATAAGGATAAATTAAATGTTATCGCTGTTCATATGCCAAGAAGTGAAGAAGATCTGGATCTTGAAGCAATCAAGAAAACGGCTGACGAACATGGAATTACACAACCAATCTTTGTTGACGGCGAACATAAATTAACGGAAGCATTTGAAAATCAATATGTACCTGCTTACTATGTATTTGATAAAGATGGAAATCTTCGTCATTTCCAAGCTGGTGGAAGCGGAATGAAAATGCTAGAAAAACGCGTAAATCGTGTTTTAGATGAAATGGAAAAAGCCGAGTAGAATTTTGAAAGACTAGGGATCCCTAGTCTTTTTTTTATATGAAAAAATGTTGTAAAAGGGTGGAAATTTATTTCGAAAACCGATATATTTATTACTATGTTCATGAATTTTTTAGAAATTCTGACAAATGAAGGGGGATTTTCATGGAGGTTTTCAAAAAGCTGAAAGAATTTTACTGGCCTTATAAAAGCTATTTCTTATGGTCAATGTCATTTTTATTACTTATTACAGGAATCACTGTAATATACCCAATTATTCTTCAAATAACGATTGACGACATAGTGCTGGGGGGAAGGTACGAATGGATTCCAATCGTTAGCTTAGGGTTTGTGGGTGTTATGGTGATTAAGGGGATTGGAACGTATATTCACCAATATACAGGAGACTTGTTCGGAATAACCTCCGTTTATAAATTGAGAAATCGCCTTTATGAAAAGCTGCAGTATTTACCTTTTCGTTATTACGATAATGCCAAAACCGGAGATCTTATGTCTAGGTTAACGGCAGATGTAGAAGGATTTCGTTTTTTTCTTTCATTTGGGTTTTCAGAATTGATTCGCTTTATTGTCTTAATTGGTATTACTTTTGGTGTAATGTTTTACTACTCTGTTCCACTAACCATGGTTACTCTGATCACACTCCCGTTTTTAGCGGTGGTTGTTTATAAATTCGATCAAGCGGTTCATCCTGCATTTAGAGGAATTCGAAAATCCTTTGGAAAATTAAACACAAAAGTACAAGAAAATATTAGTGGGATCAACACGGTGAAGTCATTATCAAGAGAGGACTTTGAGATTGGAAAGTTTAACCATTCAAATGGTGACTACAAGGATAAATATATTTTCACCTCCGATATTTGGGCAAAGTATTTTCCACTAATGGAGTTGCTAGGGAATATAAGTGTGGTTTTATTGTTATCTTACGGGGGCTACCTCGTCATCCAAGAAGAGCTTAAACCTGGAGAATTGGTGGCCTTTTACAGTTTGGTTTGGTACATTATGTGGCCAATTATGAACTTAGGTTTTGTCATTAATTTATTTTCTCAATCGAAAGCATCTGGGGAAAGGCTTTTGGAAATTCTTGATGCAGAGGGAGAAATTGAGGAGAAAGATGGGCAATTAGCTGTTGATAGATTGCTAGGAAAGGTTGAATTTAAGAATGTTACCTTTAAATACACGGAGGATGATTCTGAGGCCTTATATGATATTTCTTTTGTTGCTGAGCCTGGAAAGAAAATTGGACTTTTAGGCGCTACTGGGTCAGGTAAAACCACCATTACACAGCTCATCACTAGATTTTATGACGTTAATGAAGGAGAAGTATTAATTGACGGTGAGAAGGTAAATAATTATGCATTTAAATCTCTGAGAAGCAATATTGGGTTTGTGTTACAGGAATCCTTTCTGTTTTCGTCTTCCATTAAAGCAAACATCTCTTATGGAAGACCTGAGGCGACAATGGAAGAGATCGTTGAAGCAGCGAAAAGGGCTCAAGCACATGATTTTATTATGGAGTTACCTGATGGCTATGACACTATGCTTGGGGAACGTGGAATGGGATTATCAGGAGGTCAAAAACAACGAATAGCAATTGCAAGGGCGATTTGTGTGAACCCAAGTATACTTATCTTAGACGATGCTACAAGTGCTGTTGACATGGAAACCGAATATAAAATACAACAAGCTCTTCATGAAGTTATGAAAGGGCGAACAACATTTATCATTGCCCATAGAATTTCATCGCTTAAGCATGCTGATGAAATTCTAGTCTTAGATAGAGGGAAAATTGTAGAGCGTGGAGTCCATGAACATCTAGTAAACCAAAACGGACTATATCAGCGCGTGTATGATATTCAATACCAAGATCAAAAGCAAATTATGCAACCGCATATCGGATAGGGGGGATCATATGAATAAGAAACGACCACATGTTAGTGAGAATGCAATAAAAAGATTCGAGTATTCACAAGACCAGATAATTGATAAACCGTTTAATTGGGGTCAGATGCTGCGATTGTTCAGTTATATGAAACCATATCGGACAAATTTACTACCGTTTTCTATGATGATGGTACTCATCAACACAGCTGTAAGACTTATTATCCCGCTATTAATAGGGGTATACACGTTAGACAAAGCAATCGTTAATAAGGATGCGAAACTCCTAACTACACTTGTTGTTATCATTTCCGGTTTATATATGGCTTCTTACATAGCGAATTTCTTCCGGATAAAATGGATGAATCAGCTTGGTCAACATGTCATATATGACTTAAGAAAACACCTCTTTACCCATGTGCAAAACCTTTCGCACCGATTCTTTGACCAAAGATCAGCAGGTTCCATACTTGTAAGAATAATGAATGATATCAATTCTCTTCAGGAGCTTTTTACGAATGGAGTTATTAATCTTTTAATGGATGTAATTCTGCTGATAGGTGTAATGGTTATATTGGTTACATTAAGTCCTGAATTAACATTAGCTATTATGGTTATCTTACCGATTATGTTCTTTATTTCTACAAGTCTTAGACGGAATATAAGAAAATCATGGC
Organism: Robertmurraya korlensis; assembly: GCF_023715225.1. Classification (GTDB taxonomy): domain Bacteria; phylum Bacillota; class Bacilli; order Bacillales; family Cytobacillaceae; genus Robertmurraya_A. Next base: position 397,593 of record NZ_JAMBNS010000002.1, on the reverse strand, counting down.
AGGTTGTACGTCTCAAGCAATCAAAATTAAACTCTCATTTGAATGAGAGTATACAAGGTATAAGAGTTACTCAGTCCTTTACACAGGAACAGGAGAACATGGCGTTTTTTGATGGTGTAAATACTGAGAATTTTCAAAGCTGGAGAGAGGCCTCTCAAAAAAACGCCATGTTCCGCCCAATGGTCGAACTAACGAATGCGGTCGGGACGGCTGTTCTCATCTGGTTTGGAGCTAGTCTGATTCAAAATGAATCGATAACAATCGGTGAGTTTGTGTCTTTTGCTTTCTACCTAGGAATGTTTTGGGAGCCCATTTCAAGGCTTGGTCAAGTATATAATCAATTGTTAATGGGGATGGCATCTTCTGAGCGTATTTTTGAATTCTTGGACGAAAAGCCGATAGTGTCTCAGAAGGAAGCAGCCATTGAACTCGAAAATATTCAGGGACAAATCGAGTTTGACCAAGTGGAGTTTGCCTACGATACAAATCGTAAAGCACTAAAGGGCATATCTTTGGAAATGAAAGCCGGTCAGACCGTTGCGCTGGTAGGTCATACTGGTTCAGGGAAAACTACAATTGCCAATCTAATTAGCAGGTTTTACGACCCAACCAGCGGTACAGTATCCATCGATGGAACTGACTTAAAGGAGGTTTCGTTAAAAAGTTTAAGAAAACAAATTGGCGTAGTGCTACAGGACACGTTCATATTTTCCGGTACGATTATGGAAAATATATTATTTGGAAACCCTGATGCTTCGGAGGAAGAGGCAAAAGAAGCCGCAAGGGCAGTTGGTGCGAATGGTTTTATTGAAAGACTTCCTAATGGGTATATGACAGAAGTAGAGGAGAGAGGGAATGTCCTTTCCGTAGGGGAGAGACAGTTAATTTCCTTTGCTAGAGCGTTGCTTGCAGACCCTAAAATTCTTATTTTAGATGAAGCAACAGCAAGTATTGATACAGAGTCTGAACAAAAGATTCAAAATGCCTTAAAGACTTTATTAAGAAACCGTACAGCTGTTATTATCGCTCACCGTTTATCTACGATACGTGAAGCGGATCAAATCTTTGTGCTAGATCATGGTGAAATAATTGAGCAGGGGAATCATGAACAATTAATGAGTTATCAAGGAGAATACTATTCTCTTGTAAGAGCACAATTCACCATGAACACAGCGGGTTAATGGAATTGTCCCCGAATGGTGATGGGGGCTTTTTCCTTTTAGTGCTTTGTGCTAAAATGGTAAAATACTTGAACAGTATTCGGAGGAACCTTTTTATGAAAAAAGAATTTGCTGTCATTGGTCTTGGTCGTTTTGGGGGAAGTATTTGCCGTGCTCTTGCTGAAGAGGGTATGGAGGTTATGGCTATTGATAATAGTGAGGATCGAGTAAATGAGTTTTCTATGATTGCTTCTCATGCCGTAGTAGGAGATTCGACTGATGAGTCAGTTCTAAAAAGTCTTGGTATACGTAATTTTGACCATGTGATCGTTGCTATTGGGGATGACATACAAGCGAGTATTTTAACTACGCTTATCTTAAAAGAACTTGGTGTAAACAATATTACGGTAAAAGCACAAAATGATTATCATGAGAAAGTACTTAGAAAAATTGGTGCTGACCATGTGGTTCATCCGGAAAGAGATATGGGGAAAAGAATTGCGCATAATATCATATCAAACAGTGTGTTAGATTATCTTGAGCTTTCAGATGAGCATAGTATTGTGGAGATTGTTGCAAGTGATCGTCTAGTAGGAAATACAATTATCGATTTGGATATTCGTGCGAAATACGGTATTAACATTGTTGCTATTAAGCGAGGAAATAATATCATTGTATCACCACAAGCCAATGAACCTATTGCAGCAAATGACGTCTTAATCGTTATTGGTGCAGATGTTGACATCAATCGTTTTGAAAAGAAAGTTATCCAATAATGCAAAGAAAAGCCACTCATTTATAGAGTGGCTTTAAGTTTTATACCTCCATAATGATCGGTAGGATCATTGGACGACGCTTTGTTTTTTCATAAAGGAAAGGAGATAAGGTGTCTGTAATTTCATTTTTAATTTCTGACCATTGTGTTGTTTTTCTTTCCATCACTTTATTTAAATGTTTAGAAATTAGCGCTTGAGCATCGTTAATCAGGTCGCCGGACTCTCTCATATACACAAACCCACGTGAGATGATATCAGGACCAGCAGCAATCTTAAAGTCCTTCATATTAATGCTTACAACAACAACAACTAGTCCTTCTTCAGAGAGGATACGACGGTCTCTTAAAACGATATTACCGATGTCACCGATTCCGCTTCCATCGATATAAACATTTCCAGATGGAATCTTTCCAGCAACCTGTGCGGTATCTTCACTTAAAGCTAGAACCTCGCCATTATCCATAATAAAGCAGTTTTCTTCTTCAACTCCGCAATCCACTGCAAGTTTGGCATGCATTTTTTGCATGCGATATTCCCCATGGATTGGCATGAAGAACTTAGGCTTAATCAGGCGTAGCATAAGCTTTTGTTCCTGTTGTCCACCGTGACCAGATGTGTGAATATCGTTTAATGATCCATGAATAACATCTGCTCCAGCACGGAAAAGCATATTAATTGTACGACTTACACTAACCGTGTTTCCTGGAATTGGTGAAGATGAGAATACAACAGTATCTCCAGGATTGATTTGAATTTGACGATGAGTTCCATTGGCAATTCGTGAAAGAGCTGCCATAGGCTCACCTTGACTTCCTGTACAAAGAATCGTTACTTGATTAGCCGGGATTCGATTTATTTGTTGTGGTTCAATAAATGTATCTTTTGGTGCACGAATATAACCTAAATCCTGTCCGATGCGAATGGCTGCTTCCATACTTCTACCGAATACAGCAATTTTTCTTCCGTGTGCTACAGCAGCTTCTGTTACTTGTTGAAGGCGGTGGATATTAGAGGCAAAGGTAGCAAAAATAACGCGCCCTTCTACCTTTCTAAAAATATCCTGAATACTTTCACCAACACGTCTCTCTGACATGGTGAAATCCGGGACTTCACTGTTTGTGCTATCAGACAACAAACAAAGCACGCCGTCTTTACCGATTTCTGCCATTTTTGTTAAGTTAGCTGGTTCCCCGACAGGAGTAAAATCGAATTTGAAATCTCCAGTGTGGACGACTTGTCCTGGTGGTGTTTTCACTACGATTCCATATGAATCTGGAATACTATGGGTGGTTCGAAAGAAAGTAACTGAAGTCTTTCGGAACTTAATGATGTCATCTTCTTTAATCTCTATTAATTTAGCCGTGCGAAGTAATCCGTGTTCTTCAAGCTTATTTTTGATTAAGCCAAGTGCAAGTTTTCCGCCATAAATAGGAATATTTACTTCTCTTAATAAATAAGGGATCCCACCAATATGATCCTCATGTCCATGTGTTACAAAAAGACCTTTAATTTTGTCCACATTTTTCACTAGGTAGGTGTAATCAGGTATTACGTAGTCAATTCCAAGTAGCTCGTCCTCTGGAAACTTAATACCGGCATCAATCAAGATAATTTCATCTTGGAATTGAACAGCATACGTATTCTTTCCAATTTCCCCAAGGCCGCCAAGGGCGAACACGGCCGTTTGATCGTTCTTAACAAATTTCATAAATTAATCAATCTCCAATACATTAAAATCTTCATTTTGTTGTTCATACTCTAAGAATGCACCCGTTACAGGTGTAACAAACTCGATATTGTATGGTCGGTCTGCCAATTTTGTACGGACTTCTCGTTCTGAATCCGCTTTAACATAAACGGTTTTTGTCTTTTCTCTTACAGGTACCTGTGTTCTGTCTTCTTGAAAATAAACTTTAAAAATCATTTGAAATCTCTCCTTGTTCCGATAGTAACTTTTTCTATTATATCTAAAAATAACATGTATTTCATGTTTTTTCTTATTAAATAGTAGGATTATGTGCAATTAACCATTCTTTTACATTATTGCAAAAGAATATGTAGTGACAATGATTAACTTTACAATAAAGAAGTAGCCCTTCGCAAGTTTAGAAGGGCTTTCTCTTAGAAAAAATATATAGTATAAGATCTGGCTTGAGGAAGCCCCAAGCCAGGAAGGTGAAAAATTATGCGATTGTTTTTTTACGTAATAATTCGTTCCACTGCCTAACAAGCTTTTTTCTAAGCTTCTTTAACATGGTGGATCATCTCCTTAAAATAATATTTAAACGATCCTTGTCCAAAGTAAAGAAAATTTGTCCCGGAAGCATTTCTTCTACTTATATTATATGCTCTTTTAACCAATTTTCTCGTGGATAAAGTTGGTATTTTAGTGAATTCATAAAAAAAACTGCTGGTAGCTTTACCAGCAGCCATAATTATCTTTCTACGGCAATTGAATGGTCAGGTACGGAATATGGGTCTTTTTTGTTGATATGATCATAAAACATCACGCCGTTAAGGTGGTCAATTTCATGTTGAAAAACAATTGCCATTATTCCTTTTAATCGAAGCTTAACTTCTTTTCCTTGTAGGTCAAATGCCTTTACTGTAATTTTTGAATATCTTGGCACAAATCCGGGGAATGCTTCATCTACAGAGAGACATCCCTCGCCAGATGTAAGATAGGCTTTTTCTACAGAATGGCTAATAATTTTTGGATTAAACAATGTATAACTATGAATTTGGTCTTTCTCATCTTTTGCATGAATGGCGATCATTCTTTTCGAAACATTTATCTGTGGTGCAGCAATTCCAATTCCAGCCCGTAACTGATACTTCATTGCGGTTTCTGGATTTTGGCTATTTATTAAATATTCATGCATACCTTTTAACAGTTCAATATCTTCTTGAGACGGAGGCATGGAAACTTCCTCGGCGACTTTACGTAAGGTTGGATGTCCATCCCGTATGATATCATCCATTGTAATCATAAAATACACGCTCCTAAGTTACAAGACTTCAGTTGTCCGTTGTTTATCGATAATAGTCTATCAAAGTTTGGATTAAAAGTTAATCATCTCTTCCGGATTTTGCTTATTTAATACATATTTATCAAGGATGAGAAATATGATGTAAAAAAACGGACAAGCCTAGCCATTTATTAAAAATAAAAGCATTGTATAGTATTGTCTTTCGTCCCACTACTAGATATAGTTAAATTGTTATAGGAGGGCTAAATTGTGCGTAAAAATCAATTTTTATTAGGTATTTTATGTGTTTCTTTCATTCTGTATTTGACAGGCTGTAGTCCTTTTCAATCAACTCCCGAAAAAATTCACGAAGTATTAGAAGATGTGGTAGAAAAAGAAGCTTTGTTTGAAGAACAGCAGGAACCGTTAGTGCAGTTAGAAAAGGATGAGCAACGATTATATGAAGAAATAATGGAACTTGGAACAAAGGATCTTGATGATATTGTAAAAAGATCTGATGAAGCTATAGAAATAGTAGGTAAAAGACAAGTTCACATGAACAATGAACAAAAAAGCTTAGAGGAATCAGAAGAAGAATTTAAACGAGTAAAACCTTTAATTGAAAAGATTGATGAGAAGAAAGTAAAAAATAAAGCAGACGAATTATACTCAGTAATGACTGAAAGATATCGTACCCATGATGAGCTTTATAAAGCATATATACAAGGACTCGAGCAGGATAAAAATCTATATAATATGTTAAAAGCAGAGGAAAGGTCTTTAGCAGAACTTGAGGAACAAATAGTTAAAATAAATCAAATTTACGAACAAGTTATTGCTGCCAATGAAAAATTTAATGAGCTAACGAAGGAATATAATGATATAAAACATGCGTTTTATGAACTATCAGGACTAGATATCGAAGAGTCGACCAAATAAGGTCGGCTTTTTTGATTTATAACAGGATGTATAATAGGGAGATGTTATATAGTACAGATGTGATTATTGATTGATACAGAAAAGGAATATCATTAAAATAATAATTACTATGAATATATTTAAAAACTCACAAATTTAATATTTGACGCGGGTATTTTTAATGATGTAAACTAAGAAACGAATCAATTTATTGTATCAATTTTGTTGCATAAGTTAGTGATACAGAATATCATAAGCATTGAATCTACAATTTCTGTTTTTTTAAACGAGAATTGTGGGAAACTACTTAATAAATAATAGCTTCTCTCTGTTTAGAACAGGTCAATTCTAAGAATGATGATTATTTCTAAGAAGATTTGATTTTGGGTATCCTAATTTTTGTGCGTATTTTAAGCTTTTATTATTATTTTTCTACCAAAGAAAGGATTGGTGACTCCGATGGCTTCTAAAACGAAGAATCAAGGGTTCGATGCAACGAAGCAACTCGAGCAAATCTCTGAGCAGTTTCAAACTATTCAAGTGTTAAACGAAGAAGGGGAAGTAGTTAATGAAGCTGCAATGCCAGATCTAACTGATGAGCAGCTACAAGAATTAATGAGTCGTATGGTGTATACAAGAATTCTTGATCAGCGTTCTATTTCTTTAAACAGACAAGGTCGTTTAGGATTTTATGCTCCAACTGCAGGTCAAGAAGCATCACAACTTGCATCACAATATGCGTTAGAAAAGGAAGATTTCATCCTTCCAGGTTATCGTGATGTTCCTCAAATGATTTGGCATGGACTTCCATTATATCAAGCATTCCTATTTTCACGTGGCCACTTCCACGGAAATCAAATTCCTGAAGGTGTAAATGTAATTTCTCCGCAAATCATTATTGGTGCACAAATTATCCAAGCTGCTGGTGTAGCTTTAGGTATGAAAAAGCGTGGAGCTAAATCAGTTGCAATTACTTACACAGGTGACGGTGGAGCTTCACAAGGTGATTTCTATGAAGGAATTAACTTTGCAGGTGCATTCAAAGCGCCAGCTATCTTCGTCGTTCAAAATAACCGCTTTGCTATTTCTACACCAGTTGAGAAGCAATCAGCAGCTAAGACCATTGCTCAAAAGGCAGTAGCAGCTGGTATCCCTGGAGTTCAAGTAGACGGTATGGATCCTCTTGCTGTATATGCTGCAGTAAAAGAAGCTCGTGAAAGAGCAATTAACGGTGAAGGTCCAACACTTATCGAAACCCTAACATATCGTTATGGTCCACACACAATGGCAGGAGACGATCCAACAAGATATCGTACTTCTGATCTAGATAACGAGTGGGAGAAAAAGGATCCACTTGTACGCTTCCGTAAGTTCCTTGAGAAAAAAGGAATCTGGAATGAAGAAAAAGAAAACGAAGTAATTGAAAGAGCAAAAGAAGATATTAAAGAAGCAATCAAAAAGGCAGACGAGGCACCAAAACAGAAGGTTACAGACCTAATGGAAAATATGTACGAGCAAATGCCTAAGAACCTTGAAGAACAGTATGCTATTTATAAAGAAAAGGAGTCGAAGTAAACCATGGCGCAAATGACATTGATTCAAGCAATCACGGATGCGTTACGTATTGAATTGCGCAATGATCCGAACGTGTTACTATTCGGTGAAGACGTAGGAAATAACGGAGGAGTATTCCGTGCAACTGAGGGTCTTCAAAAGGAATTCGGTGAAGAGCGCGTATTCGATACACCACTAGCTGAATCTGGTATCGGTGGTTTAGCAATCGGTCTTGGTTTACAAGGTTTCCGTCCGATTATGGAAATCCAATTCTTCGGTTTCGTGTATGAAGTTATTGACTCTATTTCTGGTCAAATGGCTCGTATGCGTTATCGTTCAGGTGGACGTTACAATTCTCCAGTTACCATCCGTTCTCCATTCGGAGGTGGCGTTCATACACCAGAACTACATGCAGATAGCTTAGAAGGATTAATGACTCAACAACCTGGTTTGAAAGTGGTTATTCCATCAACTCCTTATGATGCAAAAGGTTTATTATTATCAGCTATTCGTGATAATGACCCTGTTATTTTCCTTGAGCATATGAAGCTATACCGCTCATTCCGTCAAGAGGTTCCTGAAGAGGAGTACACAATTCCATTAGGAAAAGCTGACGTGAAGCGTGAAGGTAAAGACTTATCTATTATTACTTACGGAGCAATGGTACACGAATCATTAAAAGCTGCTGAAGAGCTTGAAAAAGAAGGTTTCTCAGTTGAAGTTGTTGACTTACGTACTCTTGCACCATTAGATATTGACGCTATTGTGACATCTGTAGAGAAAACTGGACGTGCTATTGTTGTTCAGGAAGCACAGAAGCAAGCAGGAATTGCTGCTCAAGTGGTTGCTGAAATTAACGACCGTGCAATTCTTAGCTTAGAAGCTCCTGTATTACGTGTTGCAGGTCCTGACACTGTGTACCCATTCTCTCAAGCGGAAACAGTATGGTTACCAAATTACAAAGATGTAATTGAAACAGCTAAGAAAGTTTTAAGCTTCTAAAATTATTAATTAAAGAGGGGAATGGGTCACCATTTTCCCTTTCCTTATTTGAAAAGTTCTGAATAAGCTCGTATCTATAGGAGGGTGAATACATGTCATTCCAATTTAAATTACCTGACATCGGTGAAGGTATCCATGAAGGTGAAATCGTTAAGTGGTTTGTAAAAGCTGGCGATAAAGTTCAAGAAGATGATGTACTTTGTGAAGTGCAAAACGATAAAGCAGTAGTAGAAATTCCATCACCAGTTGCTGGTACAGTTGAAGAAGTACTAGTAGGTGAAGGAACAGTTGCAACAGTAGGTCAAGTCCTTATTACATTTGATGCTCCTGGATATGAAAACCTTAAATTTAAAGGTGACGATCACGAAGAGGAAGCACCAAAGCAAGAAGAGCAAGCTCCTGTTGCAGAAGCTAGCACAACGAACAGCGGTGTAGCAGAAACGCAGGCCTCTGTTGACCCTAATCGTCGTGTGGTTGCAATGCCATCAGTTAGAAAATATGCTCGTGAAAAAGGTGTAAATATTGCTTTAGTTGCTGGTTCTGGTAAAAACGGCCGCGTAGTAAAAGACGATATCGAAGCATTCTTAAATGGTGGAGCAGCACCAGCTGCAGTAGAAACTGCACCGGCTGCAGCTACTGAAGTTGTAACTGAAGCAGCTCAAGAAACAGCTAAACCAGCAGCAACACCAATTCCACAAGGTCAATATCCAGAAACTCGTGAGAAGATGAGTGGAATTCGTAAAGCAATTGCAAAAGCTATGGTTAACTCTAAACACACAGCTCCACATGTGACATTAATGGATGAAATTGATGTAGCGAAACTTGTTGCACACCGTAAGAAGTATAAAGATGTGGCAGCAAATAAAGGTATTAAATTAACATTCTTACCTTATGTAGTTAAAGCATTAACAAGTGCATTACGTGAATTCCCTGCTTTAAACACATCAATTGATGATGCAACAAGCGAAATTATTCACAAGCACTACTACAATATCGGAATCGCTGCAGATACTGAAAAAGGATTACTTGTTCCTGTTGTGAAGGATGCAGATCGTAAATCACTTTTCGCTATTTCAAATGATATTAATGAACTTGCTGGAAAAGCACGTGATGGAAAACTTGCTCCTGATGAAATGAAAGGTGCTTCTTGCACAATCACAAATATCGGTTCAGCTGGTGGACAATGGTTTACTCCTGTAATTAACCACCCTGAGGTAGCAATTCTAGGAATTGGTCGTATTGCAGAAAAAGCAATCGTTGTAAATGGCGAGATTGTTGCTGCACCAGTATTAGCATTATCTTTAAGCTTTGACCATCGTATGATTGATGGAGCAACAGCTCAACACGCACTTAACCATATTAAGCGTTTGTTGAACGATCCAGAACTATTGTTAATGGAGGCGTAAAAAAATGGTAGTTGGAGATTTCGCGATTGAAACAGATACTCTTGTCGTAGGGGCTGGCCCTGGTGGTTATGTAGCAGCTATTCGTGCGGCTCAATTAGGACAAAAAGTAACAATTGTAGAAAAAGGAACTCTTGGTGGAGTTTGTTTGAATGTTGGATGTATCCCATCAAAAGCATTAATTGCAGCTGGTCACCGATATGAAACAGCAAAGCACTCTGATGCAATGGGGATTACAGCAGATAATGTAAAAGTTGACTTTTCTAAAGTTCAAGCATGGAAAGCTGGAGTTGTTAAAAAGCTTACTGGCGGTGTTGAAGGGCTTTTAAAAGGAAACAAAGTTGAAATCGTTCGTGGTGAAGCATACTTTGTAGACAACGAAACGGTTCGTGTAATGGATGAAAATTCAGCACAAACGTATAAGTTTAAAAATGCAATTATTGCAACTGGTTCACGCCCAATCGAGTTACCACAATTTAAATACACAAAGCGTGTACTTGACTCAACGGGAGCTCTTGCTCTAGAAGAAATCCCTAACCATATCGTTGTTATCGGCGGAGGATACATCGGTACAGAGCTTGGTGGGGCATACGCTAACTTTGGTACAAAAGTAACGATCTTAGAAGGTACAGACGAAATCCTGAACGGTTTCGAAAAGCAAATGTCGGCTATCGTAAAGCGCAACCTAAAGAAAAAGGGTGCGGAAATTATTACAAAGGCACTTGCAAAAGGTGTACAGGAAACAGAAAACAGCGTAACAGTTACTTACGAAGTAAAAGGAGAAGAGCAATCAGTTGAAGCGGACTATGTGTTCGTAATGGTTGGTCGTCGTCCGAACACTGATGAGCTTGGGTTAGAACAAGCTGGTGTCGAAATTGGTGAAAGAGGAATCATTAATATTGACAAGCAATGTCGTACAAATGTAAGCAATATTTATGCAATTGGTGATGTTGTTCCAGGACCACCTTTAGCGCATAAAGCATCATACGAAGCGAAGATTGCTGCAGAAGCAATTGCTGGTCATCCATCTGAGATTGACTACCTTGGAATTCCAGCTGTAGTATTCTCTGATCCTGAATTAGCTTCTGTTGGTTATACAGAAAAGCAAGCTAAGGATGAGGGAATCGAAATTATTGCTGCGAAATTCCCATTCGCTGCAAACGGTCGTGCACTTGCACTTGAAGCTGCAGAAGGCTTTTTAAAGCTTGTAACTCGTAAAGAAGATGGATTAGTTATCGGAGCACAAATCGCTGGACCTAGCGCATCTGATATGATTGCTGAATTAGGCCTAGCAATTGAAGCTGGAATGACAGCGGAAGACTTAGCAATGACAATCCACGCTCACCCAACATTAGGTGAGATCACGATGGAAGCTGCTGAAGTTGCACTTGGAAATCCAATTCATATTGTAAAATAACATAAAGAGACCTGCATCTTTTCGATGCAGGTCTTATTTTTCGTCCAGGATTTTTGCTATGGGTTGAACAATTTCTTCTACAGTTTCTTCTCCGTTCACTGTGGCTACTATTTCATTATTATAAACTACGATTATGGCTGGATTATCTTTTATGTTAAGAAAATCAAGATACTCCTCAGAGCGATTGGGATTAATCGTCTTCATGTTTTTAACGGCCTCAGGATAAATCTTTTTTAATTCTATTAACGCATCATAATAGGCTGCCTCATATTGATACTCGGATTCATCAGAAAGGAAAATTAGTTGTTTGACATCTTTATCAAAGGGTAAAACATCTTTAGATTTTGAAGAATCACAGGAGACGATAATCAGTAAGAGCATAATCACTATAAGCGTAGATAACCCTTTCAAAATACCGCCTCCATTTTTTTTTGTAAATTTCGAACATATTTTACCATAGAGTTGGGAATTTTTATTCAATGTCATCTATTTGTTACAGAAATGAAAAATAGAATGAGGAGTTTATACATAAAATAAAATAGGACAAGTGAGAATAGAAGAATAGAGCCGGTGGTGAACAGTATGAAGGTTTACGTAGTAATTATCATACAATTAATGATATGGAGTGGATACACTCTTACAGAATGGCTTTCTAAACATGATCAACTAATCTATAATATCTTAATGTTCTTTGTATTTTTCTATTTAGCTATTTCAACTGGAAACCATATTATTCGTTCACCTAAAAAGACAATGATTGTAACTATGATAAGCTTGATGCTTTACAGTTCGTTTCATTTGACCATGACATTTTTTGTCTATTAAAGATAAAAAGCAAGTGGCTAATAGGTCAGCCTCTTGCTTTTTTATTTCTTATTTTCTTGGGTAGTAGTACATGATTCGGCCATTGAATAAATGAAGTTCTGCCTGAAGCTTCTTAGCTACAAATTTACAAAACTCATTTGCTTTTCCTTTATCACCAAAAGTAGATGATTCTGGGAGTGTAACTTGAATATAGGTTTGTTTGTTCTCATTTCCATCGGAATCTACAATGGTCTCCTCGTCAACCCCTAATAAAATGGCATGATATCTGTCCTGATTAGAATACAAATAAAACCAAGTTCCTTTACCTGATGGCTCTTCCTTTATTTCATAAGGGAAGGCTGATGCCTCGTACTGCCAATCAAGTTGCTTCCCTGTCTTTGAAGTTATGTCCTTATAATAGTGAAAAAGCTCTTTTATTTCATCTGTGGTAACGTTTTCTTTTGTCGATGCTGGCACGAGCTTTATGTATGCGTTAGTAGCCACCATAATCCCCCCATTATTTGTACGAAAATATACATATTTCTTTGCTCATCTTCATTCTAGCATTGTATAAAATTAAAGTACAACAAGATATCGTTTAAAGTTGTGGTTGCTTTTCTTTGGGTCTGTAAGATATAATAAAATTCTAAATATTAAGAAAATACAGGAGGTGGCAATAATGGATTTTTTTGACAAGCTCTATGATGAGCACGAAAAGGTCAGAGTACGATTTGTCGGTTTTGCTACAGAACAAACGCGCTATGACTTTGGAATTGTTTACACGGATATGTTTTTTGGTAAGCCTCTCGTAATTTGTATGCAAACTGGCCGCTCAACACTCCTCGACCCTAAAGACCTCGATGATATCGAATACATTCAGTCAGCATTTAGAATAAAAGACCTCCAACAAGCGAAAGATTTAATTGAATTCTTTTCAGAGGCTTTACCAGAAACCCCTTTTCAAACACAATATGAATAAATTGAACTTTGTACAGACCAAGTAGGTCTGTAATTTTTTTGTTTATATAATCAACATAAAAATTTAATGTGTTATACAATTTGGGGTTGATAATTTAATAGTGTTATATTATTATTAATTTAAAGATGTTGAAGCGTTTTCAATACTTGTGATTAAATACAAATAAAGGGGAATGGGAAAATGGGAACTATCGTGTGTCAAGCTTGTAATTCAACGATTGATCATTTTGAGGATGAAAAAGTTACCGTTCTTTATGCGAAGTCACATTGTAGAGATTGCTGTCATACTAAAGGGGAAGAAGAGAAGTAAATTATATGTAATAACACAAAAGAATATGTGATTTTAAATAAAGAGCGAGGGGTTATCCCTCGCTCTCTTTTCTCATTTTATAGCCTTCTGTTCCTTTATTACTCGTAAATATCTTAGATCAAAATCTTCTGGACCTTGTACAGGAAGACCGACTTCCATATTTTTTCGGATATACGTTAAGTTATCCTCGGTGATGATCTCACCTGGAATAAAAATCGGAATACCCGGTGGGTAGACCATGATGAATTCGGCGATAATTCTTCCTTCCGATTCATCAAAAGGGACAAGCTCTGTTTTGGCGTAAAAAGCATCACGTGGTGTCAATGCTAATAAAGGTATATCTGGTAATAGTACTGCTGCTTTAACCATATCATTATTCTGAATTGGTTGAGATGCCAGCTCTTTCAATGCACTTATCAAAAGATCTGCTTCTCTTTTCGTGTCACCTGGTGTTACGATGCAAAGGATATTGTATAGGTCAGACATTTCTACTTCTATATTGTGGTTTTCACGTAGCCATTTTTCTACATCAAAACCAGATAAACCGAGCTCCTTAACAGAGATAATTAGCTTTGTAGGGTCATAATCATACACTGCATCCAATTGAAGAATTTCTTCTCCAACGCAAAGAAGATGTGGGATTGTATTTACTTCTCGACGAATATATTGAGCCAAGTCAATCGTTTGACTAATCAACTCTTTTCCTTCCGTAGCCAGTCTTTTACGTGCAACGTCTAGAGATGCTAGCAATAGGTAGGAAGTTGAAGTAGTCGTCAGCATACTTAATATGGATTGCACGCGTTTTGGGTTAATAAGATCTCCTTTAATATTTAAAATGGAACTTTGTGTCATGGATCCTCCGAGCTTATGAACACTCGTTGCAGCCATATCAGCACCAGCCTGCATGGCTGATAGAGGAAGATCATCATGGAAGTGGATATGGACCCCATGAGCTTCATCCACAAGTACTGGTACATTGTATGAATGAGCAATTTCAACAATTTTCCTTAGATCGGCAGCCATTCCAAAGTATGTGGGGTTAATAACTAAAACACCTTTAGCATCGGGGTGCTGTTCTAGTGCTCGTGCCACGGAATCTGTTGTAATACCATGAGAGATCCCAAGCTTCTCATCGATGGCCGGATGGATAAAAATAGGTGTTGCACCAGAGAAAACAATCGCTGACATAACTGATTTATGAACGTTTCTAGGTACAATGATTTTATCCCCAGGTCCACAAACCGTCATGACCATTGTCATAATTGCTCCGCTTGTACCTTGAACGGAGAAGAAGGTTTGATCGGCATCAAAAGCTTTAGCAGCGAGGTCCTGTGCTTGCTTGATCATTCCTTTTGGTTGATGAAGGTCATCAAGGGGACCGATATTAATCAGGTCAATTGACAACGCATTATCACCTATAAAATTTCTAAATTCCGGATCAATCCCTGTTCCTTTTTTATGCCCAGGAATATGAAATTGAACTGGATCCTTTTTTGCATGCTCTATTAGTCCGCTAAATAACGGTGTTTCGTATTGAGACAACGTATTTCCACACCTCTTTAATTAATAGTCAGGTTATTTCACCCATAAAACAAGTGAAATTATAGCATTATTCACTTTCGTTGCATAGAAAAACATATTCTTCTTTCATTATTATGTCAGATTGCTATGTAACTTATTTTTAGGGTACACTTTAAGAGAAATTAAATGTAACGGAGTGAATGTATTTTGGAATATCAATACCCGATTGACCATACTTGGTCTACTGATGAAATTATTGATGTTATAAAATTTTTTGAGCTCGTTGAGGCTGCTTATGAAAAAGGAGTAGGTCGTGACGAATTTATGAAATCGTATCGAAGGTTCAAAGAGATTGTTCCAAGTAAATCAGAAGAAAAAAAGATATGTGATGAATTTGCCGAATCCAGTGGTTATTCCACATACTTAACTGTAAAAAAAGCAAAAGAGGGCAATTCAGAAAAAATAAAAATGAAATAAGCAAAGGGAGCCTTTGGGAAGTAATCAACCCAGTTGAGGCTCCCTTTTTAAATAAACCTGCCCATTTTTTCTGAAAACTGTTTACGCTAATTTATACAGGGGTAATAATGTCTTAAAGACACCCTCAACTTCTGTTAGAAAATCCTCAGCAGACATGTTGATCGCATCTTTTTTCTTGATATGGATCCCACATAATATTTCTGCCTTTTTTACCGTCTGTAATCGCTCGAACATTTGTCGGAGGTCTTCTTTTTTAAGTTGCTGATGTGTTGTAGCACCTGGCTTCATATGGTCCTCAGACCAAACGAAATGCTTTGGAATATTTTTGTAAACGGAAGATAGTTTTTTCTCTAATGTTTTTCCGAAATCAGCTTTATTTGGCGCTTCATAAATCATGGCAAACCAAACAAAAACATGAGATTCCCAAAGACCAATTTGAAAATGTGGAAGCATTTTATATCCTCTTGAACTACTTGAAAAGGCTACCCACGTATCTTTAGGTGGATTTATCGTTCTCCTTGCATGCTTTGCAACATGAGGGAACATTTCATTTGCAGTTAATGTCGATAAAGTTGGAGAAAAATGATTTCCAAGTGCTTCAAGCTTTGGTCTAATTGTAGTCTTTAAAGCATCCATTCTTGCATCCAAACCATCTATTGTAAAAACTTCAAAGTCCTCTTCAGTAAATCCAGTAAATTGCATTGTTTTTCCTCCCGTATATAAATCTCTCTGTAGATAATTGTAGCATATGGTAGAAAGAACGAGAAATATGTTGACTCTTGTATGGAGAATAAAAAATGTTAAGCAAATGCGCAAATTAGTTGCATCAAAAGCATTTTGTTCATATTATAATAGTAAAAATTATCTGAAAATTATCATTATAAAAAGGGGTGTATTACTATGAAACAGCTGATTGGCTCAGCGAAAAAGAATAACGCAGAAAGAGAAAGAACGGCTGTTCTACGTTTGGAAATGGATTATGAACTTGCTACATTATTTGAAGCTATGACGGAGAAAAATGAAAAGAAGAAGACACAGGTGAAAGAAAAACTTGAAAGAATCAGAATGGAACTGGTAAAGTTAAAGGCATTGTAATTTTGTAAGGATGGTATAGTTGGATGGATTTTAAAAAAATACAAAGGGAATCATAAAGGCGAACATTAAGTGCATACTTATGATCGCCTATTTTATTTCTCACATTCGTATCAGTTGTTTGTTGATTGTAATTGCTTTAATCTATAAGAATAAAGATATTTATAGAGGAAAGAGATGATATAAATGGATATTCATGCAGTGGACATATTCGCAAAACAATTGGTTAAAGAAGCCGGTGAACTTATAAAAAAATCGTTCTCTAAGGTATTAAACATTGAAACTAAATCACATGCCAATGATCTTGTTACAAATATGGATAAGGAGATTGAAGAATATTTCATACATAATCTAAAGAAACATTTTCCAGATCATCGAGTATTAGGGGAAGAGGGAGTAGGCAGTAATCCTAAAGAACTGTCTGGTGTCGTGTGGATCATTGACCCTATTGATGGAACGATGAATTTTATTCATCAACAACGAAACTTTGCTATTTCGGTAGGTATTTATGAAGATGGTGTTGGTATGATTGGCCTCATATATGATGTGGTTCATGACGAATTGTATCATGCTAAAAAGGGGGAGGGGGCATACATTAATGATCAACCTCTTTCTCCTCTTTCATCTGTAAAGGTAGAGGAGGCAGTCATTGGGATAAATAGTACGTGGGTCACTCAGAACCGAAGAATTGATAGCAATATTCTGTCTCCACTTGTCAAAGCGGTGAGAGGAACGAGATCATATGGTTCAGCAGCGCTAGAGATGGCTTATGTGGCTGCTGGGAGACTCGATTCATATATAACTCTTCGGTTATCTCCTTGGGATTTTGCAGCAGGAATTATATTGGTGGAAGAGGTTGGAGGAAAGTGTACAACTTTAAAGGGAGAGAAGCTTAATCTACTTGGAGAAAATTCTGTGTTTATTGCGAATGCAAGCTTTCATGAAGCAGTGCTAAAGGATTTTTTACATAATGGAAAATGGTAACATTCTGTACCGAAAAATGCTTGAATCGGATGAGACATTATTACAAACTTTTACAAAGTTTGATTATTTATGGAAATCGATTGAACTGAAACATTTGAAAGCTAATGAATATATGAAACAATATCTTACTGGAGAATGGAGAGTGTGGCAGCAAGATGAAAGGGATGTGGCGATCACTTATCATTTGGAGTTTGCGCCATCTAACAATAAGCCATGGATTGGTACGGTCATTATAAACCCAAACAAACGAAGGCAAGGTTTAGGTATAAGTGTGATACAACATTTAAAAGAGGAATTGCGAGAAAAAGGGCATAAAGCGATTTTTGCAGGGCTACCAGTGGAAGCAGATATGTGGATCCAATTCTTATCAGACTGTTATTTTGAACAGTTTAAGGTTGAAAAAGATGAACAAAATCAAATGTTCTTAATTATGGTTTCTCCGTTGCAATAAAAAGGGTTGGCAAATTGCCAACCCTTTTACAGTCTTCCTTGTTCTCGCATTTTTTTCTTTGTCGTAAATCCAAATCCCATTACGATAACGAGTGCAGCTAACGAAGCAAGAATCCCCCATATACTACGATAGCTAATAGCTATTCCCGTTCCCATCATACAGGCTGCTGAAGCAAGAGCAAAAAATAATAATGGCCACTTAATTGATTGCAAGATAAAACCTCCTTGAGTGAGGTATTAGAATGTATTTGTTTTGTAAAAAATAAAATGTATACGCTCCATTCTTTATTTTACACAAAATATTACTAGGTTTCCACTTCGAATATGATATAATGTTTCAGTTATGACTAAAAAAGTTAAATAAAAGTTTATATAAAAATGTAGGAGTGAACATGTTGAACTTAAGAACAGACATTAGAAATATCGCGATTATTGCCCACGTTGACCACGGAAAAACAACACTGGTTGACCAATTATTAAAACAATCAGGAACGTTCCGTACTAATGAGCACGTGGAAGAGCGTGCGATGGATTCGAATGATTTAGAAAGAGAACGTGGTATTACGATCCTTGCTAAAAATACAGCAATCCAATACAAAGATACTCGAATTAATATCCTTGATACACCAGGACATGCTGACTTTGGTGGAGAAGTAGAACGTATCATGAAAATGGTTGATGGTGTCCTACTTGTCGTAGATGCTTACGAAGGCTGTATGCCACAAACACGCTTTGTATTGAAAAAAGCATTAGAGCAAAATCTTACTCCAATTGTAGTTGTTAATAAGATTGACCGTGATTTCGCTCGCCCAGCTGAAGTCATTGACGAAGTAATTGATTTATTTATTGAATTAGAAGCTTCAGAAGAACAATTAGAATTCCCTGTCATTTACGCTTCAGCAATCAATGGAACAGCAAGTGTGACTCCTGATAAGCAGGATGAGAACATGGAATCTTTATATGAGGCAATTGTAGAAAATATTCCTGCGCCAGTAGACAACCGTGAGGAACCTCTTCAATTCCAGGTAGCGCTACTAGATTACAATGACTATGTTGGAAGAATTGGTATCGGCCGTGTGTTCCGTGGAACGATGAAGGTTGGACAACAAGTAGCCCTTATGAAGCTTGATGGTTCAGTTAAGCAATTCCGTGTAACAAAAATCTTTGGTTTCTTCGGACTAAAGCGTCAGGAAATCCAAGAAGCGTTCGCAGGAGACCTGATCGCTGTTTCAGGGATGGAAGATATTAATGTTGGGGAAACGGTATGTCCAGTAGAGCATCAAGAGCCTCTACCTGTGTTGCGAATTGACGAGCCAACACTACAAATGACTTTCCTTGTTAATAATAGTCCATTTGCTGGAAGGGAAGGGAAATTTGTTACTGCTCGTAAAATTGAAGAAAGACTTCGTGCTCAGCTTCAAACTGATGTGAGCTTACGAGTGGACAATACAGATTCACCTGACGCATGGATTGTTTCTGGCCGTGGGGAGTTACATCTTTCGATTCTTATTGAAAACATGCGTCGTGAAGGCTATGAACTTCAAGTATCAAAGCCTGAGGTTATCGTAAGAGACATTGATGGAGTCCGTTCTGAGCCTGTAGAACGTGTTCAAATTGATGTTCCAGAAGAGCATACTGGTGCAATTATGGAATCAATGGGTGCTCGTAAAGGTGAAATGGTTGATATGATTAATAACGGAAGTGGACAGGTGCGATTAATATTCATGGTTCCTGCAAGAGGTTTAATTGGTTATACAACTGAATTCTTAACACTAACTCGTGGTTACGGTATTATCAACCACAGTTTCGATAGTTACCAGCCGATGGCACAAGGTCAAGTTGGTGGAAGACGCCAAGGAGTTCTTGTTTCGATGGAATCTGGTAAAGCATCTTCTTACGGGATTATGGGTGTTGAAGACCGTGGAACAATTTTCGTTGAGCCAGGTACTGAAATTTATGAAGGAATGATTGTTGGCGAGCATACTCGTGAAAATGATATTACGGTTAATATCACGAAGGTGAAGCAAGCGACAAATATTCGTTCTGCAAATAAAGATCAAACAACAACAATGAAAAAGCCAAGAATTATGACACTTGAAGAATCACTTGAATACCTAAATGAAGACGAGTTTTGTGAAGTAACTCCTGAATCAATTCGTCTCCGCAAAAAGATTCTTGATAAGAACGAGAGAGAAAGAATCGCTAAAAAGAAAAAAATGGCGGAAATGAGCTAAGCTATTAAAGGAGAGGGGTAGCGTGGAAGGACTACAAGGGTTTTCACCTAGTCTTAGATTTTTTATCGAACTAACTGATGTAAAAACGGGTACATGGCTTCAGTTTGTGACCTTAATTATTTTGACAATCATTGTTTACAAATTAGGTTTTGCAAAGAAACTGTCCATTTTAAAAAATATTGTCATTTACACTTGTTTAATTTTAGGCTGCTTTGTTTTGTTGATTTTCTCCTATGGTCTTCCAATAGTGGAGGGATTAGCTGTAGCGGCGCTCATTCTTATCATTTATAAAATCCGCCTTCATCAAGAGAAAAAGCATACTCAAGTGGATGTAGAGGAGTAATTAAATGAAATCATTACAAGATACACTCTATAACTGGCTAACGATTAAAGTCGTAGTTGATGAACGTCCGGATGATTCAGCTGCAGTTGATACAGAGAAAATGTTTTATGATATGCTTGTTGAAGACCAAGGTATAAAAAATATTGAGGTTACCACTGATGCAGTTATGTACTATGTTCATTACGATTTAGATGGGGAAAGAAAGTCAAACCGCTTCCCAAGAGAGCTCATAGAGGTCATGCTAAACCAAATAAATGAGTCACCTGAAAGATACGCAAATTACCCAGAATAAAAAAATCCGCTCCGTTATTTATAACGGGGCGGATTTTTTCATGATGTCTAGCTGCAACTATTCTTTTACCAATCATCCTCTTCATCCTTCGGCTTGTAAAGCCTAAAGTTTCCGGTTGCAATTCTTTCTTTTGTTCGAGTCGCAATTCTTTCTTCACATTCTTTACACATGAAGGTATGTATCGGACGATTACGAAGTCGTTTCGCTTGAAAAGAGTCACCTGGTAAAGATTCAATTTTATCGCAAATTACACATTTTACTCTCATATATCGTACACCTCAAAATTTTTCTTCTTTCTGTATTGTATAGTAAAATTTTCTATATGAATAGGACTAGCAGTACAAAATAGGTTTCAAGGTTGAAACTACCATAAAGTAGATATAAGATAGAAATATAAGGAGGGAATGGTATGCCTAACCAAGTTGAACAAAAATTAATTCAGCCACTGTTTGATGCCTTACAAAAAGAGCGTTTTGTAACGCTATCAACAGTAGACTTTGAAACAGGGGGCCCGAATGTAAGTGCCATCTCTTGGATTTTAGCAAAGACAGATGAAAAAATCTATTTTGCTGTTGATAATCGCTCGAGAATTGTGCAAAACATTCAAAAAAACAATCAGGTGGTTGTGAACATAATTGTGAATGAATCCACCTATTCAATTAGTGGAGAAGCAAGTGTTAAGATGGAAAAAATAAGTGATGTACCACTAAAGCTTGCTTTAATAGAAATTAGCATAAAAGAAGTTCGTGATGTAATGTTTTATGGTTCGAAAATAACTGTTGAGCCAGAATACGATAAAACATATGACAAAGCGGCAGCAACACGTCTTGATAACCAAGTAATGGATGCAATGAGAAAAGCTTAGCCTTTAAGGCTAAGCTTTGTTAATTATTAATCCTTATAGCCTTGTGATTCTTTCTCTTGAGCTTTATCTAACTCTTTTGTTTCTTCTTCGTTCAGCTTGCGTTTTGATTTTTCGGTTGCTTTATTAGCATTTGGATCGATAATATCTGCTGGAACCTCTGGCATTAACCGTCCGGATATATCAGCTAATTCATTTACAATGCCTTGAATAGGTTCACCACTTTGTATGTCCTCTTGTATTTCTCTTAATCGCGCGGTCATATCTGGATCGGCGATAACCACTGCTCTTGCGCCATGTGGGTCATTCTTCAAACTTTCTGCAACTGTATACTTAATCGTTCCTACTTGAGATCTGTCAATGTCTTCATTCACATCAATACCAACAATTGCATATCTTCCTAAAACAACAGCCGTTGCATCATTCACGCTTGGAATGGAAGTCGCTAGGTTAACCAAGTGTTTTGATACCTCTTGGCCTGTTTCTCGATCAATATTTGGTATGGTACTATTTTTGACATTTATGGTACGTGGTTCTTCGTTCTGATTTGCTTTAGATGTCGTATTATCCTGACTTCCGCACGCGGAAAGAAACAAGCAGCATGCCAGTATAGAAAGGGTTTTCTTCATAAAGTCCACCTCCGAATAATGTTTGGTTACCGTTTATTGTGCAAAAATTCTTCTATCTTTATACAAGAAAACATATAGTT
This sequence comes from Robertmurraya korlensis, assembly GCF_023715225.1. Lineage (GTDB taxonomy): Bacteria > Bacillota > Bacilli > Bacillales > Cytobacillaceae > Robertmurraya_A. Next base: position 375,338 of record NZ_JAMBNS010000002.1, on the reverse strand, counting down.
TACCAAAGCTCTTTTCTTAAGCAGAAATATTGGCAAGGACATGTGGTTAATTCAAATTACTATAGAATTAAGAGGAGCAGGAGGCATCAGTTTGAGTAAAATTTACGTATTAGATACCAATGTCTTGTTACAAGACCCATATTCCATCTTTTCCTTTGAGGACAATGAGGTGGTAATACCAGCCGTAGTACTAGAGGAAGTGGACTCGAAAAAAAGGTATATGGATGAAATTGGAAGAAATGCAAGACAAGTATCAAGGCTCATTGATAATTTAAGACAAACTGGAAAATTACATGAAAAAATACCACTTGAAAATGGTGGAGTGATGAGAATTGAATTGAATCATCGATCCTTTCATCAACTCCAAGATATTTTTGTTGAGAAAACAAATGATAACAGGATACTTGCTGTAGCCAAAAATCTATCTTTAGAAGAGGAAACAAAAGAAAATGGTCGATTAGTAATCTTGGTCAGTAAGGATGCATTAGTACGAGTGAAAGCTGATGCAATTGGTTTAAATTCAGAAGATTTTTTAAGTGATCGAGTCATAGAAAATGATGCGATTTATACGGGCTATGCAGAATTATTTGTGGCCGTGGATGTTTTAAATCAGTTTTACGAAAAGGGAGAAATTCCAATATCATTATTTACTACTTATTCTTTTTATCCAAACCAGTTCTTGGTGCTAAAGGATGCAATGGGATCTTCTCAATCCGCACTTGGTATGGTCGATTCAAAGAGGCAAAAAATTAAAAAATTAGTATTTGATCACGATCATATATGGGGAATTCGCTCAAGAAATGTTCAGCAGACAATGGCAATTGAATTGCTTTTAAGAAAAGACCTTCCGCTTGTGACTTTAATCGGTAAGGCAGGAACAGGGAAGACTCTTCTGGCTCTTGCAGCAGGATTAATGCAAACAGAAGATTTCGGGGAATATAAGAAATTATTAGTGGCTAGACCGATTGTACCTGTAGGGAAGGATCTTGGATTTTTACCTGGTGAAAAGGAAGAAAAGCTACGGCCATGGATGCAGCCGATCTATGACAATTTAGAATATCTATTCAATGTGAAAAAGCCTGGGGAACTTGATGCAATTCTTGCAGGCATGGGTTCCATTGAAGTAGAGGCTCTTACTTATATAAGGGGAAGAAGTATACCTGAACAGTTCATTATAATTGATGAAGCTCAAAATTTAACAAAACATGAAGTAAAGACGATTCTTACAAGAGTTGGAGAAAAAAGTAAAATCGTGTTGATGGGTGACCCTGAGCAAATTGACCATCCGTATCTTGATGCATATAACAATGGCCTTACATATGTAGTCGAGAGGTTTAAGGACCAATCGATATCCGGCCATGTAAAGTTATTTAAGGGTGAGAGATCCGGTCTGGCACAATTAGCAGCTGATCTTTTATAAGTAAAGTGATTTTTTTTACCCTTAAATGGCACAAGCATTAACAAGCTATTGAATAAAAGAAGGTGGGCCCTTCTTTTATTCAATAGCTACCGCACGGATATTTTTTATTGGCTGATGTTTATTAGAGCCATCTCCGTAAAAGGCGTACACGGGTCCATCATCTGTTAATGGCTTACCGTCCTTTGAAAACCCTAAAATTAAATCTTGTCCTACGTCTAGAGGCATAGATACCTCGCCATCTGTAGTTATGAGTATTAAGTTTTTTGCATCATCTTTAATTTCTGAATTTTTTAAGAAGGGCTTTAGCGGCATCCCAAATGTCCCCGTCAGAACTTTCTCTTTTTCAAATTTTTTCTCCGTCTTTAAAGTAGGAGGAAAAACAGCTCCCTCCATTATTTCACGATCCCAATGCTTGGACATGCTTTTTTTATATTCTTCTAAATCATCTACTTCTTTTTGACTTCCTTCAAAATAGGTAGTTAAATCTACTCGACGATCATCAAAGATCCATACTCCAGGGTCTAAGGTGATTGTGAAATTTACTTTCCCTTGGATTAGTATAATATTTTCCATAATAGTTCCCCCTTTGTATCCTTAGTATAGACTTAAAGAGAACAAAAGTCATTTTTGGAGGAAATTCAAAATTTTGGAGGATATTCAAAATTTCCTGAATCTTTCTACGGGTGCTACTGATTATCCTTGCAATTTTCCTCTTAAACGTATAAAATTTATAGATAGGATAAACGCTCGGAAACGGGGGGACTAAGTTGGCGTCTGATATGGTATTAGATCATAAAGAAAAAGCAAATGCCTTATTAAAGGCTGACGCTGATAAAATTCTAAAGTTAATTAAAGTACAAATGGATAACTTAACGATGCCTCAGTGTCCGTTATATGAAGAGGTTCTCGATACACAAATGTTTGGTCTATCTCGTGAAATAGATTTTGCTGTTCGCCTTGGCTTGATTGAAGAAAAAGAAGGTAAGGCAATTTTAGGAGAATTAGAAAGAGAACTATCAGCCCTTCATGAAGCATCGCAAAGAAAATAACGTACTTTCGAAAGCTCAAACTTTCTCGAGAGAGACTGTTTGAGTTTTTTTATAAGGTATTTTTTCTGAAAATTTGATATTATTAAGATAATAATTTTTAGTTGTACTTTTCTTCACATCAAATGCAGGAAATTCAATGTTATAATATAATACATATTACGACTTAGAAGATGAGGAAGAGGGTTACATGTTTAAAAAAATATTAAAATCTTATGATTATTCGTTAATCCTAGTTGTGGTATTGTTATCAATATTTGGACTAGTTATGATTTATAGCTCTAGTATGGTAACAGCTATTCAAAGGTATGGATATGAAAGTGATCATTTTTATGATCGTCAAAAACTATTTTTAATTGTTGGTGCAGTTTTATTTCTTTTCTTTTCTGTTTTTCCTTACAAAATCATGCTTAGTAATCGTTTTTTAATTCCCGTTGTGTTATTTTCTTTTGCATTGCTCATTTTCATCTTTCCATTCGGTCATTCCGCGGGAAATGCTCAAAGTTGGTATAAGATAGGTCCATTAAGCCTTCAACCATCTGAATTTGTAAAGGTAAGTGCTATAGTATACTTATCGGCCGTGTATGCAAAGAAACAATCCTATATTAATCAGTTTAATCATGGTGTACTCCCACCACTTGCTTTTATCATCATTTCTTGTTTTTTAATTGCGCTTCAGCCTGACTTTGGAACAGCTGCACTAATAGTAGCTATTTCAGGTGTGATCATCCTTTCGTCTGGAATGAATTTGAAAAATATAGGCAAATTAGTTATGTTGGGTGCGATACCTTCTATCCCACTGCTTATATTATTTAAGGATAAAATTTTCTCCTCTGTTCGTGTCGGAAGGTTTGAAGCATTTATTAATCCATTTGCTGAAGAGATAGCCCAAAAAGAAGGTTATCATATGGTTAATTCCTTCCTTGCTTTAGGAGCAGGTGGAATTAAAGGTCTAGGATTGGGACAAAGTGTCCAAAAATTAGGGTATTTACCTGAGCCACATACCGACTTTATAATGGCTGTAATATCTGAGGAACTTGGAATCTTTGGAGTTGCCTTTGTATTGTTCGGCATAGGTTTTATCGTTCTAAAAGGAATTTACATTGGTTTAAAAGGAAAGGATGCTTTTGGTAGTTTGCTAGCAATCGGTATCTCGGGGATGGTAGGTATACAATCATTTGTAAACTTAGCAGGTGTTTCAGGAGTCATTCCGTTAACCGGAGTTCCATTGCCATTTATTAGTTATGGAGGTTCATCTATTTTGCAACTCTCCATTTCTATGGGCATCTTAGTGAATGTTTCTATGTTCGTTAATTATGAGAAAAAGTTTAAGGAAACGAATGATAAGAAAGTAGAAACAATTCCACCTAATAACCGTTTTGAAGGCGTTCAAATAAAAAAATAAGCGCTCTTGGTTTCTTGACCAAGCGCTTTTTATAAATACAATATAGTATAAATATACAGAATGGGGTGTTTTTCTTGCAAAGAAAGATTAATAAGGTTTTAGTTGCAAACCGAGGGGAAATAGCTATACGTGTGTTTAGAGCTTGTACAGAGCTTAATATACGAACAGTTGCAGTATATTCAAAAGAAGATTCTGGTGCATATCATCGTTATAAAGCCGATGAAGCATACCTCGTTGGTGAAGGAAAAAAACCGATTGATGCTTATTTAGACATTGAAGGGATTATTAACATTGCAAAACACAGTGATGTTGATGCTATTCACCCAGGATATGGATTTCTTTCTGAAAACATTCATTTTGCAAGAAGATGTGAAGAAGAAGGGATCATCTTTATTGGTCCAAAATCAAAGCATCTTGACATGTTTGGAGATAAAGTAAAAGCTAGAACACAAGCCCAAGCTGCAAAGATTCCGGTCATTCCTGGAAGCGATGGTCCTGTAAATAGCTTAGAGGAAGTTATTTCCTTTGGGAAAGAATATCACTATCCAATCATCATTAAAGCATCGCTCGGTGGCGGCGGAAGAGGTATGCGTATCGTTAGGCACTTAGAGGAAGTAAAGGAAGCCTACGAGAGAGCAAAATCTGAAGCAAAAGCAGCGTTTGGAAATGATGAGGTATACGTTGAAAAGTATATTGAAAAGCCAAAGCATATCGAAGTTCAAATTATAGGGGATGGGTTTGGTAATATTGTCCATCTGTTTGAAAGAGATTGTTCGGTACAACGTCGTCATCAAAAGGTTGTAGAAGTTGCACCATGTATCTCTATTTCAGAAGATCTTAGAGATAGAATCTGTTTAGCAGCTGTTGATTTAATGAAAAATGTAGATTATTTAAATGCTGGAACAGTAGAATTTCTTGTTTCAGGAGATGAATTCTACTTTATTGAAGTAAACCCACGCGTTCAGGTTGAGCATACCATTACTGAGATGATCACAGGTGTTGATATTGTCCAAACACAAATTTTAGTTGCAGAAGGACATGAACTCCATGATGAAACAGTAGGTATTCCGAAGCAAGAAGATATTCGTATTATGGGGTATGCGATTCAATCTCGTGTCACGACGGAAGATCCGTTGAACAATTTCATGCCTGATACAGGAAGATTAATGACGTACCGTTCAGGTGGTGGTTTTGGAGTAAGATTAGATGCAGGTAACGGCTTCCAAGGAGCCATTATTACTCCATACTATGATTCCTTGCTTGTAAAGCTATCTACTCATGCCTTAACGTATGAACAAGCTTGTGCAAAAATGGTTAGAAACCTACAAGAGTTCCGTATCCGTGGAATTAAAACGAATATCCCTTTCTTGGAAAATGTTGTAAAGCATAAAGATTTCCGCAGTGGAAATTACGATACATCTTTTATCGATTCTTCACCTGAGTTATTTATGTTCCCGGTACGTAAAGACAGAGGAACGAAAATGCTCTCTTACATTGGGAATGTAACTATTAACGGTTTCCCAGGAATTGAGAAAAAGAAAAAGCCTGTTTTTGATAAGCCAAGAATTCCTGTAACAGATTCATTAAGTGTCCAAAGTGGAACAAAGCAAATTCTTGACGAAAGAGGAGCAGAGGGGCTAGTAAAGTGGATAAAGGAACAGCCAGAGGTCCTTTTAACAGACACTACGTTCAGAGATGCTCATCAATCGCTACTTGCTACTCGTGTTCGTACGACAGATTTAAAACATATTGCAGAACCAACATCGCTATTACTACCTGATATGTTTTCTTTGGAGATGTGGGGTGGAGCAACATTTGATGTTGCGTATAATTTCTTAAAGGAAGATCCATGGGATAGACTTTTAACTTTAAGAAAGCAGATTCCAAATGTATTATTCCAAATGCTACTTCGAGCTTCCAATGCTGTGGGCTACAAAAACTATCCAGACAATGTGATTCGTGAGTTTGTGGAGAAATCTGCATATGCAGGTATCGACATATTCCGTATTTTTGATAGTCTGAACTGGGTTAAAGGAATGGAAGTAGCTATTCAAGCCGTAAGAGATACGGGAAAAATAGCTGAAGCAGCCATTTGTTATACAGGAGATATCCTTGATACATCTAGACCGAAGTATAACTTAAACTACTATAAGGATTTGGCAAAAGAACTTCAAAATCAAGGGGCACATATTTTAGCTATAAAGGATATGGCAGGATTATTAAAGCCACAAGCTGCATATCAATTAATTTCTGAATTAAAAGCGACCATTGATATTCCGATTCACCTACACACGCATGACACAAGTGGAAATGGAATATATACGTATGCAAAAGCCATTGAGGCTGGTGTAGATATTGTAGATACAGCATTAAGTACAATGGCTGGATTAACATCACAGCCTAGTGCTAATACATTGTACTATGCACTTGAAGGCAATGATCGTAAACCGAAGGTAGATATTAAAGCGTTAGAACAGCTTTCTTACTACTGGGAAGATGTAAGAAAGTACTACCACGATTTCGAAAGTGGAATGATGTCTCCGCATACAGAAGTGTATCAGCACGAAATGCCAGGTGGTCAATATAGCAATCTTCAACAACAAGCTAAGGCAGTTGGCCTTGCTGAGCAGTGGGAAGATGTGAAGGAAATGTATGCACGAGTAAATCATATGTTCGGTGATATTGTTAAAGTTACTCCGTCTTCAAAAGTCGTAGGTGATATGGCATTGTATATGGTTCAAAACGAGCTGACGGAAGAGGATGTGCTTTCTAAAGGAAATAGTCTCGATTTCCCTAATTCGGTTGTAGAATTATTTGAAGGATACTTAGGACAGCCCGTTGGAGGTTTCCCAGAAGAACTTCAAAAAGTAATCCTAAAAGGTCGCGAGGCAATCACAGTAAGGCCTGGAGAACTATTAGAGGATGTTGATTTTACCGCTTTAAAAGAAAAGTTATTCAATGAATTAGGAAGACCTGTAACGAGCTTTGATGCCATTGCGTATGCGTTATATCCAAAGGTATTTAAAGACTATACGGCTATGGTTGAGCAGTTTGGCGATATTTCGGTGTTAGATACACCAACTTTCCTATACGGCATGAGATTAGGAGAGGAAATTGAAGTCGAAATTGAAACAGGTAAAACATTAATCGTGAAGCTTATCTCTATTGGTCAGCCTCAAGCTGATGGAACTCGTATCGTGTACTTTGAGTTAAATGGACAGCCGAGAGAGGTTGTTATTAAGGACGAAAGTATTAAATCCACTGTTGCCACTAAGATTAAAGCTGATCCAAAGAGAGAAACTCATATTGGTGCTTCAATGCCAGGTACAGTAATTAAAGTGTTAGTCTCTAAAGACGAAAAGGTCGAAAAAGGTGATCACTTAATGATTACAGAAGCTATGAAAATGGAAACGACAGTTCAAGCTCCGTTCTCAGGCTTTGTTAAAGATATTTATGTATCAAATGGAGAAGCAATTCAAACAGGTGACCTACTTATCGAGTTACAGAAATAAGCAGAGAAAAGGTGTTGCACATTTGTGCAACACCTTTTTTATAAAGCGTGATTATTTTTTTTGTTAAGCTCAACCTGATTCTTTTTACTTCGAGTAACGAGAAGGATAAAATAGCTTAATACCCCGAATAAGCAAGAGATAAAAAATGCATGTGCTAAAGCGACCGTTAAGTTAAGTCGGGTAAAAACAATTAAAGCTCCAGTCATCACTTGGAGTGATACTAATATAAAAGCAATCATCCAACCCCAAACAATAACCTTTTCATGTTTATAGTGTTTATAAGCAAGTAGAGTAATATATCCAATCCAAAGAAAAATTAACCCAGCTGCAAATCTGTGCCCCATCTGTACCCATTCATAAAAATTCGTGGGTAACCCTATTGCGTTATTCAAACAAAATGGCCAGTCTCTACATACTAGGCTAGCATTCACATGCCTTACTAGAGCGCCAGTGTAAACGACTACATAACTGTATACGCTAACTCCAATAATATGTTTACGCAAACGTGTATCAATGATTAATTTATGAGCTTCAAAACGCTTGTCTATTTCAAAAATAAGGAGTGTTAATAGTAAGACAGCGGCAAATGAAATCAATGAGATTCCAAAATGTAAAGCTAGTACAAAATCTGACTGTCCCCAAACAACAGCCGCAGCACCGATTAATCCTTGTAATACGAGGAAGAAAAAAGATAGTGCCGATAAAAATTTTGTCTCACGGATATGACCAATCGTTTTCCAAGACCCAATGGATAACACCAATACCATTAATCCGACAACGCCTGAAACAACACGGTGAGCAAGTTCAATAATTAACTCAAGTGATATGTCAGTTGGAATAAGTTGACCATTACATAAAGGCCAAGAGCGGCCACAACCCATTCCAGACTCTGTTTTTGTAACTAGAGCTCCTCCTAATAAAATCAATAACATACCAATCGTTGTAAGGACAGAAAACCACTTCAAGGCTCTGTTCAACAAAATCACCTTCTCATTCAAGTTCACAAATTTGTCATAAGTTTCTATTGACATGTATAATGAACAGTATAATAATAACCACATTTTAATATATCTTTATCATAACGAATTAGTAGGAAAAAAAATAGAAGTTAATATGATCATACTGCATTTTTGATACTACACAATCTACCGAGTTTTTACAATATATATTAAGTATTTAACACTATAAGCGAATTGGAAACTCATGGGTTGTTTTTGAACTATAATTCTACACATAGTCGTAATACATATCGGAGTTTCTTTTAAAGGGATTGCACAGTCATTCGATTGCGAAAATGTTATTTTAACAAAATAAATGACCTGTATTGCTAAATGAAACAGGTCACAAATAATTCAAAAATAATTCAAAAAAAGTTCACAAAAATGGAGCGAAGTATGATTTAATAGATTGAGGAAATGTTATTTTTCTACACAAATATTTAACATTATTTCCACTATTAAGATAATGAAAACTATTGGCAGAATATTGACTAAAATCGTTGATAGTCGTTTTTCATTACAATATAGCATTAAAGCTCATAATGTACTATAGTTATTGTAGTGTCGTGTGACCTGATTTGTGTACAGGGAAAGGAGGAGAGGAAATGGCGGGTTCAAGATCAATAAGTGAAGCAACAATAAACGGTGATGATAACGGCATTGAGATACCGAAGACAAATGCGTGGAAGGATTTCCTAGCTTTGATCAAAATTGGTATCGTAAACTCCAACTTAATTACTACCTTTACTGGACTTTGGTTAGCGCTTCACTTTGGAGAGAAAAGCTTTTTATCAAATCTTGATATTGTTTTTTATACGTTAATTGGATCTTCGCTCATAATAGCAGGATCCTGTGCCATAAATAACTACATTGATAGAGATATTGATCCTCTAATGGAACGTACAAAGGATAGACCAACAGTAACGGGGAACATACAGCCGCGAAAAGTAATTATCATGGGGCTAACCCTTATTACAATAGGTACTATTTTTCTTGCGTTAACAACATTAACAGCAGTTGTTATTGGACTTGTAGGGGTGTTTAGCTATGTTGTACTTTATACAATGTGGTCCAAACGCCAACTAGTTTCAAATACCATCATCGGAAGTATATCGGGTGCCGTACCACCACTTATTGGTTGGTCAGCGGTTGATGGAGATTTGAGTATCATGGCATGGAGTTTATTCCTAATAATGTTTGCATGGCAACCACCTCATTTTTATGCACTAGCGATGAGAAGGGTAGAAGAATATAGAGCTGCTGGCATTCCTATGTTACCAGTTGTTAAAGGATTCGAAACGACAAAGAAGCATATTATTTTATGGATTGTAGCGTTGTTGCCGCTTCCATTCTTACTGACTAGCTTAGGGATACCATTCCTTATTTTAGCGTCTGCATTAAATGTTGGATGGTTAGTTACTGGGTTATATGGCTATAAGAAAAAGGACGATATGAAATGGGCAAAGATCATGTTTGTCTATTCACTACAATATCTGACTATTCTTTTTGTTGCTATGGTAATTGTCACACTAATATAAAATATGTTTGTTAGAAAAACCTTTCCCTCCTGTCTGAGGGAAAGGTTGTCTATAAATTTTTTTACTGATCAAACATTTCAGGGAAGAAATATTTTACGAAAGAGGGGTTTGATTAAGCTATGAAAAGGCTTGCGAAATGGCGAATGATTTCAATGATTGCAATCATAACGCTACTACTTTCCGGATGTGGTGAACCGTTCTTGTCAACGCTACAGCCAGCCGGTGAGGTTGCTAAAGAGCAATTTGATTTAATGATGTTATCCGTGGCGATAATGGTAGGGGTAATTATCGTCGTAACCTTGATCTTCGCGATCGTGGTTGTAAAATTCCGCCGCAGGGATAATACCATCCCTAAACAAGTGGAAGGTAGTCATAAGCTAGAAATTATTTGGACTGTTATCCCAATTATTCTACTTCTTATTCTTGCTGTTCCAACAGTAGCTTCTACATTTAAGTTTGCAGATGTATCAGAGATGGATAAGAAAAATGAAGAAGGTAAAACGGATGCACTAGTAATTAATGTTCGTGCTAACCTTTATTGGTGGGAATTTGAGTATCCAAATGAAGAAATTATTACGAGTCAGGACTTAGTTGTTCCTACAGGACAAAAGGTGTACTTTAACTTAAAGGCATCTGATGTAAAACACTCTTTCTGGATTCCTGCTGTTGGTGGGAAAATGGACACAAACACTGACAACGTGAACAGATTTTATTTGCAATTCGATGAACAAAAAGCAAACGAAGCTGGAGATTTATTTTACGGGAAATGTGCTGAGCTTTGCGGACCTTCTCATGCTCTAATGGACTTTAAAGTTAAAGCGATTTCACCAGATGAGTTTGACCAGTGGGTTGCTGATATGCAATCTGTCAAGGAACCTGAAACGGCAGAAACACCTTTAGCTCAACAAGGTCAAGAAGTCTTTAATAACAGCTGTATTGGATGTCATGCTGTAACACCAGCTACTGGTGCTCCAGAAGCCGCTCGTCTTGGACCGAATTTAACGAACTTTGGCGAAAGATCTCGTATTGCAGGTGTTTTAGACCATACAGAAGAAGAGCTTAAAAATTGGATTTCTGATCCTGAAGCATATAAGCCAGGGAACAAAATGACAAATGCATACAACAAATTAACTCCAGAAGAATTAGATGCTGTAGCAGAATACTTAATGAACTTAAAGGTACAGGATTAATAGGGGACTTTGTTAAAAGGGAGGTAGAATTGTGAGTACCTATGCTCAAAAAAAGGGGTTCGGAGCGACTGTATGGGATTACTTAACTACAGTAGACCATAAGAAGATCGCTATCCTTTACTTAATTGCTGGTGGACTATTCTTTGTTTTAGGTGGTCTTGAAGCAATGTTTATTCGTATCCAGCTTGCAGTACCAAACAATGATTTTGTAAGCGCTGGATTATATAACGAAATTCTAACCATGCATGGAACTACAATGATTTTCTTAGCAGCCATGCCACTGTTATTTGGTTTTATGAATGCTATTATGCCACTACAAATCGGAGCACGTGACGTTGCGTTTCCATTTGTAAATGCACTTGGTTTTTGGTTATTCTTTTTTGGTGGTATTTTCTTAAACCTATCATGGTTTTTAGGAGGGGCACCAGATGCTGGTTGGACTTCATATGCATCTCTATCGATGGCATCTGAAGGACACGGGATTGATTTCTATGCACTAGGATTACAAATTTCTGGTGCAGGGACGTTAATGGGGGGGATTAACTTCCTAGTAACGATTATCAATATGCGTGCACCTGGGATGACTTACATGAGAATGCCATTGTTTACATGGTCTACGTTCGTGGCATCAGCACTTATTCTATTTGCATTTCCTCCACTTACTGTGGGACTATTCTTGCTGATTTTTGACCGTATGTTCGGTTCAAATTTCTTTGATGTTGCGAATGGTGGAAATACAGTCATTTGGGAGCATTTATTCTGGATCTTCGGACATCCAGAGGTTTATATTTTAGTCTTACCGGCTTTCGGTATTTTCTCGGAAATTTTTGCTACTTTTTCGAGAAAACGTCTGTTTGGTTACTCATCGATGGTGTTCGCTACTGTTCTTATTGGATTCTTAGGATTCATGGTATGGGCTCACCATATGTTCACAACTGGATTAGGTCCAATTGCTAATGCAATCTTTGCTGTTGCAACAATGGCAATTGCGGTTCCTACTGGTATTAAAATCTTTAACTGGCTCTTCACGATGTGGGGAGGAAGTATCAAGTTTACTACACCGATGCTATATGCTGTGGCATTTATTCCATCGTTCGTAGGTGGTGGGGTAACTGGTGTTATGCTTGCTTCTGCAGCAGCAGATTACCAATACCATGATTCATATTTCGTAGTTGCTCATTTCCACTATGTTATCGTTGGTGGAGTTGTATTTGGTCTATTAGCAGCAACACATTTCTATTGGCCAAAAATGTTTGGAACCATGTTAAATGAAACATTAGGGAAAATCACTTTCTGGTTATTCTTAATTGGATTCCACTTAACATTCTTTATCCAGCATTTCCTAGGATTAATGGGGATGCCAAGACGTATTTTCACATTCTTACCTAACCAAGGCTTGGATGCTGGGAACTTAATTAGTACGATTGGTGCATTCTTTATGGCGATTGCTACATTAATTCTGTTAATTAACATTGTGATCACAAGCGTGAAAAATCAAAAGGTTGGAAATGATCCTTGGGAAGATGGGCGTACACTTGAGTGGGCAATTCCATCACCACCACCTTTCTACAACTTTAAGCAACTTCCGCTTGTTCGTGGATTAGATCCACTATGGATTGAAAAAATGGAAGGCAAAAAGGGTATGACACCGGCTGAACCGCTTGGGGACATTCATATGCCAAACAATTCATTTAATCCTTTTATGATTTCACTTGGATTATTTGTGGCCGCATTTGGTGCACTCTATCGTGAAGATTATAATTGGGGTGTATTGGTTCTTATCGTAGGGATGGGTATTACTCTATTATCAATGTTCGTTCGTTCTGTTAAAGATGACCATGGCTTCCATATTCACAAGGAAGATTTATTAAACGATGATGATAAGGGGGGGAAGGCATAATGCATGTAGAAGATAAGTTTACTGCTGAAACATGGCCTGCCGCACCTGAAAAGCAAACCCTTGAAGGAAAAAATAAATTTTTAGGTTTTTGGTTATTTCTAGGTGGAGAGACTGTTCTCTTTGCATCACTTTTTGCTACTTACTTAGCATTAAAGGATAAGGTTCCGAATGCTGAACACGCACTAGCAAAGGATCTTTTCGAATTGCCAATTGTATTTGTGGCAACGATGTTACTTTTAACTAGTTCGTTAACAAGTGTATATGCAATGTACCATATGAAAAACTTCAATTTCAAAAAGATGCAGCTATGGTTAGGTTTAACAGTGCTTCTAGGATTTGCGTTCTTGCTTCTTGAAATTTACGAGTTCAATCACTATGTACATGAGTATCATCATACATTTACAAGTAGTGCATTTGGATCTGCATTTTATACACTTGTTGGATTCCACGGTGGTCACGTTGCTTTCGGGCTTTTATGGATTGTTACTTTAATGGTGAGAAATGCAAAGCGTGGGTTAGATTTATATAATGCTCCAAAGTTCTATGTGGCAAGTCTTTACTGGCACTTTATTGACGTGGTGTGGGTATTTATCTTCACGGTAGTATATTTAATGGGAATGGTGGGATAAACTGATGGCAAGTGAACAAACACATTCAGGTAACCCTAGAGTAGACATTGAATATCGTAAAAAGAAAAGTGCAGAGGAAATGCGCTATCAAATCGTATCATTTTCTATGATGATCTTTTTGACTTTAGTAGCATTTATTGCTGTAGGCTATGGTGACTTTTCGGCATGGTTTATCGTTCCTTTCATTCTTTTGCTAGCTGTCGTGCAAGTAGTCTTTCAATTATATTACTTCATGCATATGAGTCATAAGGGACATGAAGCGCCAGCGCTTTTCCTATATTCAGGTTTATTAGTTGGGTTAATAACAATATTAGCTTTTATGACCATTATTTGGTGGTAAATGAGTGAATGAAAATCGGCCTCTTGAGCCGATTTTCTTTTTGCACTAAATATAGGAAAACCTCATTCATTGTAGTATTCATAACAAATCAGGTATAATATAACTGACTTAAAAATAACGAGGTGATCGTCATTGTCGCTTGATATATTTGGCTTTAGGGCTTTATGGAGTCCCATCTTCCTGATTCTTTTACTTGTGATATTAGCTAGCTATTTTCTCGTAACTACAAAATATCGAACTCTATTTCAACAATCTGAAGCATTAACGAGAAAACAATGGATTAGCTTTGCTTCTGCTATTTTACTCTTGTATGTGGTGAAGGGATCTCCCATAGATTTGCTAGGACATATTATGTTTTATGTTCATATGATTCAGATGGCCATTCTATACTTAGTGATTCCTATTCTGTTTATTTACGGAATTCCTCCATGGGTTTGGAGATCTGTACTATCTAGACCAATCATTAAACCATTGTTTGCATTTTTTACAAAACCTTTAATTGCACTTATTCTTTTTAATGGAGTGTTCTCTTTTTATCACGTTCCTAATATTTTTGATATTGTAAAAACAGATATGTGGTTGCACGCGATCTATACTTCTGTATTATTTTTATTAGCTATTTGCATGTGGTGGCCACTAGTGAACGAGTTAGAAGAGTATGAAACATTAAACGGGTTAAAAAAAGTAGGTTATATTTTTGCAGATGGAATTTTGTTAACTCCAGCATGTGCATTAATTATCTTTGCAGATACACCAATGTATTCTACTTTTTCTGATCCCAATGCATGGGCAAGTGCTCTTGAATTATGCGTTCCATCAACCACACTTGCTTCTTTAAATTTAAGCGGTCCAGAAATGTTTAATTCGATGTCGCTTCTTGAGGATCAGCAAACGGGCGGAGTGTTAATGAAGGTTATCCAAGAGGTTGTGTACGGAGTGATCTTAGCACGGGTGTTCTTTAGTTGGTTTAGAAAGGAACAAACAATTGATGAGTTACCTACAAGTCAAACTAGCTTTCAACCTGAGCCCACTAAATAAATTAAGTTATTAAGAGGAGAAACAAATGGAGTTCACATTACCGATTTTACCTACAATTAGTACTACCTTTATTGTACTAAGTGGTCTAACTGTTGCCATTGGATGGTGGCAAATCAAGCAACGTAAAATACAGGCCCATCAAAAAACGATGTTTTTAGCTGCTATATTTGCTATTATCTTCTTTATCATCTATGCTAGCCGAACTATTTTTATTGGAAATACTGCGTTTGGTGGACCAGATGATATAAAGATTTACTATACAATCTTTTTGATCTTTCATATTACGTTGGCTACGGTTGGAGCTGTATTAGGGATTATTTCTTTATATACTGGCTATAAAAAGCAGTTAGAAAAGCATCGAAAACTTGGACCAATCACAAGCATTGTGTGGTTTTTTACAGCTATTACAGGAGTAGCAGTTTACCTGTTGTTATATGTTTTTTACCACGGAGGAGAAACTACCTCAGTGATTAAAGCAATTTTAGGGTTCTAATGAATCAGAAAGCGCTACAAGTAATTGTGGCGCTTTTTTTTGAATAAAATATACAGATGTTGTGATAAGGGGTGGGAATGATGGAAGTAGTTGTGTTAACAGAAAAAGATTATGAAGAAGCCATGAAATTGTCAATGTATGCTTTTCAATACAAGGTAAACGAGGAAGATATACCTAAAAGAAAACAAATGTTAAAATCACACAATATTCTTGCAGTCAAAGATGAACAAAAGCTTGTTGCTAAATTACATATTATCCCATTTGTGGTTTATATAAACGATAAAAAGTTTCAAATGGGAGGCATTGCTGGAGTTTCCACGTATCCAGAATATCGTCGGCATGGCTATGTGAAACAACTCATAACTGACGCCTTAAAATATATGAATCAGAAACAGCAATACCTGTCCTTTCTTCACCCTTTTGATGTTCACTTTTACCGTAGATTTGGTTGGGAGACTTTTGCAGATAACAAAATGGTAACGATTGAGAAAAAAGATCTGGTAATGTTGCCTTCATACCAAGGCAAAGTTTTAAGGGACATTCCGCAGAAAGAAAAAGAACAAATCGAAAGAGTATATGATTCTTATGCGGCATCTCATAGTGGGATGCTTGTTCGTACAAAAGAATGGTGGAACGATCATGTATACAGTGAGGATCATATGGCTGCGTATGTGAACGACGATGGAGAGTACGAGGGTTATATCGTATATTCAGTGAAAAATAAAGAGTTGGAAGTCATTGAAACTATTACTAATAGCCATCAGGCAGCGATTGGTCTGTGGAATTTTATCTGTCAGCATGACTCTATGGTAGACAAGGTTGTAATTAACACTTCGACTCATGACTCCTTTCCATATTACCTAAAACAACCAAAACAAAAGACCGAAGTTCATCCATACTTTATGGCTAGAATTGTTAATGTAGAAGAGTTTCTAAAATCCTACTCTTTTCAGTCAACTGGTGAGAAGGTATTTATTCATGTGAGTGATGAATACTGTAGATGGAATATCGGTTCGTATCTACTTGGAGATGATTCAATAACTGCTTACAAAGAGAAAGACGGAAGTGTTTGTGCTCATCCACCTAAGGTAGGGCTACAAATGGGCATAGGAACATTGTCTACACTTTTGTTAGGATACAAAACATCTGAAGAATTATATCACCTTGGAGAAATTATAGGAAGCTTAGAAGATATAAAAAAGCTAGAAAGGAAAATTCCAAAATTACGTCCATTTTTTCCTGATTACTTTTAATAATTTTTAAAAACGCAGACTTCATTAATAGGAAGTCTGCGTTTTTTTTAAATTTTAAAATTCAGTTTAATTATTCCGGCTTCTTTTGCCGAATTAAATGCAATTAACAGTAAAGGGCCAATAATAAACCCTAGTATTCCGAGCAACTTCAGGCCAAGGTACATTGCTATTAGAGTTGATAAAGGTGAGAGGCCGATATGTGTTCCCATCACTTTTGGTTCGACTGTTCGACGAATAATTAACAAAATAACTGCTAAAACAGCAAGTTTTGTACCTAATACTACATCACCGGTAATGAAATGAAATAAAGCCCATGGAGCCATGATTACAATAGAACCGATGATTGGGATAAAATCAATAATCCAAATGATTGTTGCCATTAATAATGCTACTTTTGGAGTGATAATGAAAAGGCCGATTAATGTAACTAAAAAAATGATTACAGAAACAAGAAATTGAGCTTTAACAAACCCTATTACAACAAAGGATAGACGAGAGGTCATAAAATGAACTTTATCAGCTGTTTTCTCTGTTAAATGACTGTATAAAGAAATTTTTAACCTTGGTAAATCTAGTAGGAAAAGAAATAAAGCAATCAGATAAACTAAAAAACTAACAAGATAGCTAGGGATATTTGTAAGTAATGACCGGACATTATCGATGTTGACGTAAGCTACTAAATCATTTTTCGTTTGGTTGAGAAAAGTTTGTACTTGGCTGCTAATTCCATCTACTATTTCCTTTGGTAATTCTTTTGCTGCTGATGTTAATTTTTCTTCTGTATCTAACCAAGCTCGATTTATTTCATTTATTAATTGCGGTGCGTATTCAACTACTTGAATGGCTTCTGTTATAACCTTTGTAACAATGAAGTAGCCGGTAAAGCCAACAAAGAGTAAAAAGCCTAAAAATACAATTAAGACAGATACTTTCTGATTAAGTTTGGTACGATTTTGTATCATTCGTACGAGCGGTTCAAGAAATAAAGCAGTTATAAATGCTGTGATCAAAGGTATAGAAACAGGCAGGATAAGATATAACAAAAGGGCTGTTATACAGAGGCCTAAAATAATTAAAAAATAACGTTTCTTAAAAAAGCTTAGTAACAAAAGATGTTCTCCTTCCATAAATAAAAAAATATTTGTTAATTTCGGAACACTTAAATTATAGTATGCATTTAATAAAATAACCAATGAAAATAATAAAAATATGAAGTTATATTTTGAGGTGTTTATTAGACGAGCCTAAAAGGAGGGATTATGTTGGTAAGTATGTTTGAGCAAAACGAAAGCGATCGAGCCGTTCACAACATTATTTCAGCAATAGTCGAGTCTAATATAATGGAAAGCGATAACTATGTCCTTCTCAATAAAAGAGGATCTATCATTGATCGCATTCAAGGACAATTCCATCCGACAAAAAATCAAACGTACGAAGTGATACTGAAAGAAAGCGTTGTTGGCATCATTTTAAGATTAAATGCCATTAATTATAGAGGAATTATTGAAAAAATAGAAAATTTACAAGCTGCCATTCAAGAGGAAGTGTACTTGTTGACGGGGTATAAAGTAAGTTATATTCATGTGAAACTTAGTTGAAAATAAAAAAGACGCAAAAAGCGTCTTTTTATTTAGCGAATTTTTCTACTTCAACTTTTACTTCATTAAGAAGCTTTTCGCATTGACTGACAAGTCCTTTTGGAAAGGCTTCACCTTCACCATATTCTACTCCATGTGGATAATAATGCTTACCTAATAGAGGTGTCATTAATTGAACGGTTGCTTTGTGTGCTCCTACATCACCTTCTACAGCATATCCGAACACACGAAGGTAGAAAGTTCCTTCTTTTAGGATAAACTTGCGGTCATATGTTACTCTTTCATAGTCCCATTGTCCCTCACGAACTAATCCATGATCAAGCATAACTTCGTCCAAACGATTTAAATCGGCTTTTACGTTCTCAAGACCTACATTTTCAAACTTCATTATTTTCCCTCCTACAAAACACGATACCCGTCTACTTAAAACTGAACTCTTCACTATGTAATGATAACTTCTTCATGTTTAATAATAGTAGAAATTATAGGAAGTTGCAATGAGAACGTTCACAAAAATCAGATATGTTTTCCTCATGTACAATGCTGGAATAGTTGACCAAACAAAAGGGAACAATAGAATTGACGATATTTTTAGGAGGGCTCAGGATGAAGACCATAAATGAGTTAATGACTAGGGAAGTCGAATGCTGTACGCTTCTGGATAATGTGTACGAGGTTGCACTTAAAATGAAAGAGCTAAACGTAGGTGCGATTCCAATTGTTGATGATGATAAGTTAATCGGAATGATTACAGATCGTGATATTGTCGTTAGAGGAGTTGCTGAAAAACATCCTGGTTCGACAAAAGTAGAAGATATCATGAGTAAGCAAATCATAACAGTATCACCTGAAACTACTGCTAGAGACGCGGCTGAATTAATGGCCAAGCACCAAATTCGACGTCTTCCTGTCACAGAAGGAAAAAAACTAGTAGGAATCGTTGCTCTTGGGGATTTGGCTGTTGAGAAAATAACAGATTATCAAGCCGGTAAAGCCCTATCTGACATTTCCGAACATACATCTTCTGACATGCATTAATGAAGGCACCTTTTGGTGTCTTTATTTATTTATGTACAGAGCCTGGTAGGGTATAATAAAATAAATAACTACCATAACAACCTATTATATTTACTATGAAATACTATACTATTTTTTTAATGCTTGCATACAATGATAGAAAGAATGATAGAGAGGAGGATGGCCTCTGAGAAGTTTAGGAAGAATATTAATATTGATAACTGCCATATTAGGAATTGTATTTTATTTTAATATTCAAAATGGTGATGAGGATATACTCCTAGAAGACGGGACGCAAAAGAGAGAAAGTAACCAGGACTTATCGAATAATACGAGCGATGAAGGAACAAATTCTGAAAGACCCACGGAGGGAGTTACAACATATATCGGAATGTCTATAGAAAACTTGGTGGAAAACTTAGGTCAACCTAACAGAGTAGATCAGACTTATTATGGGTTTGATTGGTGGATCTATAATGCTGATCCTGCTAATTATACTCAGATTGGTGTGAAAGACGGGAAGGTAGTAACCGTTTATGCGATCGGTTCAGAAGTGGATATAAGCCCCTTCAAGATTGGACAACATGTAGATGAAATTTTTTCTTCAAGTTATGTTGAAACAGAAATAGGGTTAGATTATGAAGGAAGTTCCTATCAATTTGAGCTATCAGAGTCAGATCTCAATACAAGACCATTGTTGAAAATGGGGGACATTTTCGTTCAACTGTATATTGATAAATTTACCGCAACATTATCTAGTTTTAGGGTAATGGATGCAGAAACTTTATTGAAATTAAGACCTTATGAATTGGTTTATTTTGGTGAATTACAAGAAATTGAACCTGATGAGATGGCACCAGATGAAAAAGTCGAGGATGCAAATGAAAAGCAAATATATGATATTACGAATATTATGAGAATGAGATTTGGTCTTACTAACTTAAAATGGGATGAGAAAACGGCAATTGTAGCTTATGGACATAGTAAGGATATGGAAGAGAGCAATACTTTTTCGCATACATCTGAAAAGTTCGGGGAGCTTTCTGATCGCTTAGAGGCCGGGGAAGTATTTTATCAGGTAGCTGGAGAGAATATTGCTGCAAACTATGCTGATGCTCCAGCTGTTATGGAAGGTTGGTTAAATAGTAAAGGTCACCGGGAAAGCTTATTGAACGAAGAATTTACACATATCGGCGTAGGTGTATATAAAAAATACTACACACAAAACTTTATCCAAGCATGGGAAGAATGACGAAAAGGAGCTGAGTGCTCCTTTTTATTATTGAAGTATTTCATACCTACCAAAACGAAAATGGTCTTCCTTCCAATTACCGTACACACGCACTTCATCACCAAGCTGAAAATCATTTGTAAGAATTATCCCTTTTACCATTGGAGTGATTTTTGAAACAATTGTTGTTGTCTGGTTATTTATAAGTGTGAGTTCGACAATATGTACATATCGATGATAATAAAAACGTTCTTTTCTTATTTTTATCTGGTTAATCTTTCCTGTTACAATCGCTTCCTCATATACCTGCTCTAGTGCTAACCATTGCTCAGTATGAGATTGTAACTCTCGCTTTGAAATAATATAAAAGTAAATAATAATGATAGGTATTACAATGGCAGTTACCAAATGGGTTCACCCTATATTCTTTTTTCAATGACAAGGAAACTCCCTGTCCCAATAGCTATCTTAACTCCATCTGAACGATGAATCTCTGCGGACAATACGAGGGTTTTTGAGCCTTTATGTTCCATCTTCGCTCTACAGACCATATGTTCTCCAATTCCAGCGGCAATATAATTTATATTCAACTGGGTAGTAACGGCACCATAGCCATTTGGAACAAGTGAATTGGCTAATACACCCATTGCTGTATCAAGCAAAGTCGCAGTAATTCCTCCATGAACAATGTTCAACGTATTATATAAAAGAGGAGAAATGGGTATGGTTATTTCACAGTCATTATCCGTTATTTTACGTTCCATTTGCAAAAGACTAGAGATAAACGTGGTGTTATTTCCAGATTTCCAAAGTTGATAACCTTTTAGAAGCTGTTCGAGCAGTTCTAAGTCCTGCTCGGTCGAATGAAGAGTAATGTCTTGGATTTGCTTTTGAATATTCTCCATGATATCCCTCACTTTTCCTTTCCTATCCTTTCCATTTTATCATGAAATCTGTGGTGCACATATTTTTCTTTTTCTCATATCGTATTATAGGCATTCGTTTATATTGAGGTGAAATGTAATGGCCAAAAAGCAACTGCATCCTTCTGTGCAAAAGTTTAAGGAGTATGTTCGTGTCCACCCTGAACTCATTAAGCAGGTTAGAAGCGGGACAAATACGTGGCAAGAGTTATATGAGGAATGGTATTTATTCGGTGAGGATGATTCTAAAGAAAGTGGAAATGTTGAAGAAAGTAACCACTCAACGGAAGCTTCAAAGGAAGAATCATCTCCTAAAGAAGAATCATCTAAAAAGGATTGGATGTCGACCGTACTAGGTGCTGTGAAAAATATGGATCCAAACCAGCTTCAACATCATATCGTGAGTATTAGTTCTGCCTTAGGTGCGATTCAAGGTGTCATTTCCTCCCTACAAGGAGGGAGTAGCGTCCAAAATCCGCCTAAAAAAAATGTAAGCCCACCATCACATCCGTTTCAATTTAGACAAGACTAGAAGGGGGCTCTTGGATGCGAGAAGAAATTAATGAGTATTTACGTATGCAACCACAATTAAAAAAGTTTTTAAGGGAACAGCCCATTTGGTACAGAAAACTCGGAAGAAATCCACATGATATACAAAGCTTTGAAATATCAGCTTTACACCATTATAAAAAGACTATCCCCCACCGTGTGGAGCAATTTAATCATAGTGTACAAATGGCGAATATGATGATGAGTATGTTTCAAGCCATGAATAGTAACCAATAAGGGGCCTTCACTTGACGAGAGTATGGAGGCTTTTTGGTTGGTTTTTTGACTAATCTTGCTGATAATTGCACAAAATAAGTAAAATTGTGTGATTGGGGGCAGCCAAATTGGTAAGGAAAATGGTATTCGTTTTTCTGATTGGACTTATGTTAAATGCATGTCATAAAGATATCCCAGATCCTGAAGTGAAAAAAGAAATTTCTATTGTACCTATGCACACTGTAAGAGCAGAAAATGATGTGGTAGTGTTAGGAATGAAATCAGAACATTCATTTACAGTTCAGCACCATGTGAAGGAAAATAATGTTTATGTTGAGTGCTATATTCCTAATATTTCATTTACAAATCGTAATACGAACTTAATTGTCTCAGTAGATGGGAAACAAAAAAAAGTAGTAACAACAGCTGCCTTTATTATTAAAGGGCTTTCAAAAGGCTCCCATCAAATTCAATTACAAGTCGTTGAAAAGAACCAAAAAAGAGAAGATATGATAAAAGATTTTGAAGTTCTCATAAGGTAGGATGTAAAAAGTTCATTTCTTCGTACATTCATGGTAAAATATGAATCGGAGGTGAGCGGATTGCTTGCTACATCAGAAAGTATGGAAATTCTAGAGTATGCGGAAGAACTAGCTACAATGGTGCTCGAGTCAACTGTCGTTGAGGCTTATTATATATGCTTGAATAATGTAAAAAAAGATAAAGAAACACAAAAGAAAATTAAAGCGTTTATTCAAATGAAGGATCGTTATGAAGAGGTTGAACGCTTTGGTAGATATCATCCTGATTATAAAACCGTCATGATGGAAATCCGTAACTTGAAAAGAGAAGTCGATCTCGACCTTAATGTAGCTGAATTCAAAAAAGCGGAGAACGATCTACAGTCACTTCTTGATGAAATAAGTGTACTCATTGGCCGGTCAGTATCTGACTTTATCAAGGTTCCAACCGGAAATCCGTTCTTTGAATCAAGTTGTGGTGGAGGCTGCAGCACAGGCGGAAGCTGTGGTTGCTCATAAACTAACTGTAAGCATAGGATTATTCCTATGCTTTTTTTATACACACGTATGTGTTAGAATAAAAAGACAATTGTGTAATGAAAAAGGAGTAAAGCGATGCTAGGTCAACGTCAAGGAATTATTGTATGGCTATTTTCTCTTAAGCAAGCGAAAATGCTTCGCAAATTTGGGAATGTTCATTATGTATCAAAAAGATTGAAGTACGTGGTCTTATATTGCAACCAAGATGAAACTGAAACAATCATGGAAAAAATAAAAAGCTACTCCTTTGTCAAAAAAGTCGAGCCATCCTTTAAACCATTCTTAAAGGTTGAATATGAAAATTCGAGGCCAGATAAAGCAAAGGAATACGACTATAAAATGGGAATTTAAAAGATCAGGAGGGATACCCTTCCTGATCTTTTATTGTAATGGAGCGATATAATGATTTAAACGTAAGATACCTATTACATATTGATAGAATAATTCCTTTTCCGAAAAAGCCGTTGAAGGTTTTACATCAAATTGAATGATTTCTTTCCCGTATTCAAAAGCTTACTTTTCGAATAACTCAAACCGCTTGTTTTTTGTCACATGCGGATTCGGAATTCCTTCACGACACACATAAAGTGGTTGGAAGTTTCCAGGATCAGTGGGTTTTAAAACGATGATTAATGAAGTTACAGACCTGTTATTTTTTTCTGTATGTAACGCCATGAAATGCATGAGTCGATGTTTATTTGCTTTGGCAATTTCTAGCAACTCATAGATGTCTGAATAGCCCTCTCCTAATTCAATAAACCTTTGGATCAAGTAAAATGACCTCCTTTTTAGTTATTTTGTACTCGCAGAATGGTGTCGAACTAAGTCAAATTTCGTAAATTTTTCAAAAAATCTGTGTGACGTTATTTCTCCTATCTGCTATTGTAATGGTAAGAGATTTAAGAGATTTTAACAAGGGGAATAGATATGTGGAAGATACCGTTCACATTTTTTATCATATTATCAGCTGTCATATGTGGTTTGTTATTTTGGCAATGGGATGCCTATTCAAAGGAAATGGATCAGCCTGTTGACAGGGAGCTTGCGAGTCAAAAGATTTCTATTCATACAGAATCAGACAAGTTAGTAATCACACAAAAGCTTAGTGGTCTTACAGGAAAAAAGGAAATACCTTTTGCTCTTCCTAGTGGGGTGACTATCTGGCAATGTCTTCTTGAAGATGGAAGAAAGTGTGAAAAACAGGAAGAAAGTGTAACATCAATAAAACCCGATAATAAAGGAAATATTCAAATACAATTTACATTACCGATAAAACCTAACGAAAAAGCTTTTCTTTTCAATCAGTGGTTAGCTTCGTTTTCAAACGTAGATGTGACAGATACAAAGGTCGAGCTTACTGATTCAACGAAAAGAAATGGAACATGGGCAATGGGTATTCCCTTAATAGGAAACAAAAAGCTTGATCTTATTGATTATTATGTATTTGAGGGCCAATTGGCTAATCCTTCTCTTTATTGGCAGGCGGATTCTTTAGTGCAAGAAGAAGTGGACAGTAAGCTTATGATTTACTCTGAGCAAGAGGGGAATCTTGGTCAAACTTTTACCTCCATACAGCAGATCTCTAACAGATCCCACTTGACAGTGGTAATAACCAACCAGCTACAAGAGGGCAATGGCAACGGAATAATTATTACTCGTCCAGACATAAAGCCAGAAATGTTAGAAAAGAAACTGCTTTACTCATTATTAAAATTAAAGTTTGACAATCTTCCGATAGAACAAAGCTGGTTAGTGGATCTTCATGTGTCATTGTTATTAAACAGTCAAAGTCAAATTTCTAAGAGTAATCAAGTGATCCAAGAATTAAAATTGAAGCTGACTGAAGAGGAACTTGAGAGCTATCTCCAAACATTTTTGTCAGAAGGAAATGTTTATACTCCTCAAAAGTTAGATGAAATTCTGGTAAAGGTAATGGGGAAACCAACTATGTTCTTTGAAGATAATAAAAATGAAGATTCGAATTTGGTTCCTTTATATTTCTTAGAAAAGAGAAATATATCTTTAAAGGGCAAAATTCAGAAAGACCTCCACATTATTTATATGGGTGATCAAAAGCTTTTCCCATTTGTCGAGACGTTATCATCCCTCGGTTTTCAAGTAAAGGTTCTTTCAGATAATGAGACCTTATTGCTTACAAAGGGACTAAATAGTTATCGCTTTTACGTTAACCAAAATATATTTATTTATAATGAAGAAGACTATGGACTGTTAGAAAATCCACTGACGAAACTAAATGAGACCATTTATATTAATTATCAATGGTTAACCTCACTGTTTAACATACAAATTGATGAGGATGAAAATACGGTCTATCTGAAAGAATCTACGGAATAAAAAAGAAAACCCTGCAGAAAATTTTCTGCAGGGTCCTTCTATATCCTACTGGATAGAAGGCAAAGGGAGAGGAGAAACCGGAGGAAGAACTTATGGGGAAACGTAAGTCTTCTCCGCGGTTGGCAACAACATCTCGAATAGATGTTGTTAATTACATTATTTCCACTCCTTGAATGGATATACACGAAAAATCGATATTTTCTTTATAAGTTACAACTATTGGCTTCATAAGGACATTATGTTAGGATAAGAAGGAAATTTACATGAAAATGAATTGATAGTGGTGAGACAATGAGGGTTGTATCTGGTGAATATAAAGGGAAAGCATTGAAAGCGGTTCCTGGGAACTCAACAAGACCGACTACAGATAAAGTGAAAGAATCGATTTTTAATATTATTGGACCTTATTTCAGTGGCGGAATAGGACTGGATTTGTTTGCTGGTAGCGGTGGACTTGGGATTGAAGCGCTAAGTCGTGGAGTAGAAAAAGTAATCTTTGTCGATCGTGATGGAAAGGCAATTGCTACAATTAAGGAGAACCTGCAAACATGTGGGTTGTTAGATCACTCAGAGGTATATAGAAACGATTCTGATCGAGCTTTAAAAGCAATAATGAAAAGGGAGATCAGGTTTGACTATATTTTTCTAGATCCTCCATATAAAAAACAACAACTTGAACACTTGCTTGAAACCATACAAAATGAAAACCTCCTTACGAATAATGGAATTGTTGTTTGTGAGCATTCAAAGGATGTTGTCCTTCCTGTTGAGGTTGGACGTTTGAAGCAAATGAAATTCGAGAATTATGGAATTATTTCCATTTCAATTTATGTTCTTAAATCGGAAGAAGAATAGGGAGTGACATCTTATGGCAAGTATTGCTGTTTGTCCAGGAAGTTTTGACCCGATTACATATGGCCATCTAGATATTATTACACGAGGGGCAAAAGTATTTGACGAGGTTTTTGTAGTAGTATTAAGTAATTCATCAAAAAAACCTTTATTTTCAGTTGAAGAACGTACAGAAATGATCCGAGAAGTAACAAAACACTTACCGAATGTTAAGGTCGACTCGTTTCAGGGGTTGCTTGTGGACTATGCAAGCTCAGTAGGAGCAAGTGCCATTATTCGTGGATTAAGAGCTGTTTCAGACTTTGAGTATGAAATGCAAATCACTAGTATGAATAGAGTATTAAATGACCAAATCGAGACATTTTTTATCATGACGAATAGTCAGTATTCTTTCTTAAGCTCAAGTATTGTAAAAGAAGTAGCAAAATACAAAGGAAATATTTCTGAATTGGTGCCACCTCTTGTAGAAAAAGCTCTATTAGAAAAGAACACAGTCAAGTAAATACATAAAAAAAACGAGCACCTTGAGGTGCTCGTTTTCATTTTACATTCAATCTTCTTGAATAAACCAAAATATAGATTACTAGAGAAACAATGGTCACGAGTGGACCGATTTGTGCTAGATAAGAATACGTGTTTAAAGCCCATGATCCTGTTTCTAGGACAGATACGGGGATGGCGTTCGAGGGTTGGTCACTTTTAGCTAATCCTTCGTATACGATTCCCCAAAGTAAATAGGCATAAATAGCAGCGAAAAACCCGTGCATAATACGAGCAATAAAAAAAGGCTTAAAAGCAATATCGGTTTGAGAGGTGATACTTGCTACCTGTGCCTGTACACTAAATCCGCTAAAGGCAAGAATAAAACTAGTAATGACAGCTTGTTGCATAAGGGTAGCTTCTTGAACTTGACTCGTCAGCTGACTTCCCAAGGTAATCTCAAACAATCCAGAAATATAGGGAATGCTTAACACATCGGGTAGATGTAAGCTAACAAGGATAAACTCAACAAACTGACCTAAGAATGCTGTGATGTGCAGATGGAACAGAAGCTTGTTTATCACTGAAAATAAAATGATAAATCCACCTATCATAAGTAATGTCTGTACGGAAGACATGACCGCATCTCCTAGCAGTCGTCCTAAAGGTCTCTGTTCTTTCAATCTTGTACGATGTAGTTCTCTTAATGCGAGAATAATAGAAAATTTCTGCTCTTTGGTACGTTTTTTCTCCTCTGTGTCATTTCCGTAAAACCTCATGATCAATCCCACGGAAATATTCCCAAGATAGTGAGCCAAAGCCAATAGAAAACCGAGTTTTGCATTTCCGAAAAAACCGATGGAAACAGCTCCAAATATAAAGAGCGGATTTGAGCAATTTGTAAATGAAACCAATCTTTCTGCTTCTACTTTAGTTAATTGTCCTTCCTGCCGTAATCTCGCAGTGAGTTTAGCTCCTGAAGGGTATCCCGATGCCATACCCATTGCCCAAACAAAGCCTCCAACACCAGGTACTTTAAATAGTGGACGCATAAGGGGTTCTAATAATACGCCAATAAACTTAACAACTCCAAAACCTATAAGCATTTCTGATACGATAAAGAAAGGAAGCAAAGAAGGAAAGACAATTTCCCACCACATATCTAAGCCGCGAATCGACGCATCAACAGATTCTTGTGGGAAAGCTATTAATGAAATAGCCATTAATGTGACAGATAGTGCTAATACAACGGTTTTCAGTCTGGATCGAAACACACCTATATCCTCCCTTGAAGGTGAACTTACTGTGCAAGTATGGAAAGAAGTGATAAAATATGAGAAAAGTGGGGACCCCTACATGGAAGGTTACAAAATAAGGATTTCTTTTATAGGTCTTGTCCTCATAAATCAATATACTCATACAAAATGAAAATAGACCATAAGATTAGAATATGTAACACAATCTTTTTAAAGGGGGAGGAGTACTTGTCTCGTCCGAAAATTGGATTAGCACTTGGGTCTGGTGGGGCAAGAGGCTTTGCCCATTTAGGTGTAATTAAAGTGTTACAAGCCGAAGGTATCCCAATTGATTTTGTTGCTGGAAGCAGTATGGGGGCACTAGTGGGCTGTTTTTATGGGGCAGGATTAGATGTAGAGAGGCTATACAAACTTTCAAAAGCATTTAAAAGAAAATATTATTTAGATTATACTGTACCAAAAATGGGCTTTGTTGCTGGAAAACGAGTAAAGGAGCTTATCCGGGTATTTACTCATGGGAAAAATATAGAAGAGTTAGACATTCCGGTTGCGGTAATCGCTACTGATTTAATGACTGGTGAAAAGGTTGTTTTCAAGGAGGGGCCCATAGCTGATGCAGTTCGAGCTAGCATCTCCATCCCTGGGATTTTTGTACCAGAGAAGCATAATGGACGCTTACTTGTAGACGGTGGTGTTGTTGACCGTATACCGGTCTCTGTCGTGGAAGAAATGGGTGCAGATATTATCGTTGCAGTTGATGTTAGTCCAGTAAAATCTACAGCAGAAATTACCACGATTTATGATGTGATTATGCAAAGTATAGACATTATGCAAATGGAACTCGTTTCAAATCGTGAAGTAAAGTCCGATGTCATGATTCGTCCTCCTGTACAGATGTTTAATTCTCGTGCATTTACAAATATCGAGGAGATTATCGCAATAGGGGAGGAAGAGGCTCTTAAAGCTGTACCAAAGATTAAAGAGCTGTTAAGTAATTGGAAGGGGTACTAGAATAAAATGAACAAAAAATGGATCGGGCGTATCTTATTATATATAATAGCCATTGCTTTACTAGTCGGCGCCTTTTTTTCACTACCATATTATATAACAAAGCCCGGAATGGCGAAGGAACTTGAACCCATTATTGAAGTGGAAGGTGGGTACGAGGAAGAAGGAAGCTTTATGCTCACTACGGTTGTCATGGGGCAAGCAAATATTTATACGTATATGATAGCAAAAATAAGTGAGTACCAAGAAATTTATCCTCTATCAGCCATTCGAGCGGAAGAAGAAACTGATGAGGAATATAAAGTAAGACAATTGCATTCTATGTCTACCTCTAAGCTTGCTGCAATTGAGGTAGCTTATAAAAAAGCGAAAAAACCGATCTCATTTGAATTTAAAGGTGTTTATGTACTAAGTGTTATGGATGGAATGCCTGCCATGGGGCAATTAGAGGCTGGTGATCGAATATTTCAAGTAGATGAACTTACGTTTCAATCATCAGAAGAATTTATCAACTATGTTAGTAAAAAACAAGCAGGCGATACAATTACTTTATATTTTGAACGTAATGAGAAAGAAGAAAAAGTTACTCTTCCATTAAAAGCATTTGAAGCAGATCAAACAAAGGTAGGAGTAGGAATTGGTTTAGTAGATGATAAAGAAATTATTGTAGATCCAGCGGTTACTGTTGAGACAAGTGATATTGGAGGACCTTCAGCTGGACTTATGTTCTCTCTTGAAATATATAACCAATTGGTAAAAGAGGATTTAACAAAAGGTTATAATATTGCAGGCACTGGTACAATCGATGCAAACGGTACGGTCGGACGTATTGGGGGCATTGAACAAAAGGTTATTGCTGCTGATAAGGCAAATGCAGAAATTTTCTTTGCGCCAAATGAGGATGGTGCTGCGGCCTCAAATTATTTAGCAGCCGTCCAAACAGCAAGAGATATTGATACGAATATGAAAATTGTACCGATTAATACATTTGAAGATGCAATCAAGTATTTAGAAGCATTAGAGAAAAAAGAAGAATAGCCGTCCGGGCTATTCTTCTTTTTTTGAAAGGAACATAGGTGCTTGGGTATATTCTAAGGATAGAGCGCTCTGACGATGGGCTTTCTCAAAACCCAGTGAATAGGTTTTAGCAGCCTTAATATCAAGTTCAATCTCTTTTCCGTTGTAGGAGGCAAGTCTTGAGACAATTGGCAGACTACTGTGCTTTTTCCACTTGTTTAAGTACTGCCTTCCCAAATCTGTCATACCGAGCAAGCGAAGATATCTTGATCGGTCGCTAAGGGCTCTCATTTGCTCTTTATTTGTATTGGTTAAAATATGTATGCAAAGCCGTTGCAAACGTGTCCATGTGTACCTTTTGGTTTTAAGCAAGGTCATAAACTCGGCAAATGAATTTGTTTTTTCAACCATTTGTATGATTCTATTTTCGATTCCTTCTTCTACTTCGTAAATTCTAGCGAGTTCACTTTTATCAGTAGTGAGTATACGATACTGAAGAAGTGGCCAAAAGTCTTCCCATTGAAGAAAATGGCCAAACTGTCTCTTAAAGTCCACAAGTTCTGTGTAGGTGGTGTTTGGGACATAAGTAGAAAGTTCATTTAATTGTCCGTCATTCGAAAAGATAGATTTACGAATGCTTGTCGCACTTGCAATATGGGTAGAGGATAATTCTGGATCATGATAACCTGCATTTTTTCTGGCTACGGTTAGCGGTGTTAAGTTTAGGTTTAACTCTTCAATTGCTCGAATATATTGAAAGCCAAGAATATTATTTGGTTTTGATAGATCCATCATCTGATTTGAAGGGCTAAGCTCTTGGAACGCAGAAGAAGTTGCCCTTGGGTAGCTCATTCCCTCATCCATATTCTTTTTAATTAAATGGTTATATGTTTCTTGATGTGTCTGAATAAAGCGTAGGGTAGAATAAAAGTCTTCTACTTGACCTGATTCACTACCAAAGCAGATGTAGTCACAACCTGCTGCAGCTAAAATGTCAATCGCCCCACGAGCAAAAATTTCTGCCTTTTGTGTTGCAAAAGCATAAGGCAGTTCGAAGACAATATCAACTCCCCCTAATAATGCCATCTTAGTTCGATGCCATTTTGATAAAAGAGCAGGTTCTCCTCGCTGTAAAAAAGGCCCGCTCATGACAGCAATAACCACATGAGCACCTGACAAAATTTTTGATTGCTCTACATGGTAGAAATGTCCGTTATGAAATGGGTTGTACTCAACTACTACTCCGACAGCCTTCATAAAAAACTCCTTGATTTTATTGTGAAAAATAAAGATAATAAGCAAATAATGTTTTTTTACGATTAAGAACGATGTTTAATGTCTACATTATAGTGTAAAGAAAAAATATTGACAAATAATTATATGAAAGCTATAATTACCTTTGTTGCCTTGAGGTGATTCGTATGAAATGGACATTAAGTCAGTTACAAAAATATCGAAGCAAGGACTTTCCTGTCGATGAAACAGTTAATATGGAAGAGATTATAAAGATTGATCCAACCATACGTCGCGTATCACCAATTCGTGTGACGGGACGAGCTGATATAGATTCGTCAAAAGTAACCTTTCATTTGAAAATAAAGGGTTATCTCGTGTTGCCTTGTTCTCGTACGTTAGTTGACGTGAATTTTCCAATTGATGTCGAAACAACAGAAACTTTCCTCTTAAAAGGACTCGATTATGAGCTGGAAGAGGAAGTTCATCAAGTAAAAGGTGAAGTGATTGATCTTTTACCGGTCATACAAGAAATCCTTTTGCTAGAAGTACCAATGCAAGTATTTTGTGAAGACTATACTGGGACGGATGGTGCTCCTCAATCGGGTAAAGATTGGGAAGTTATTCACGAACAGGAGAAGCAGGATAAGATTGATCCTCGTCTAGCGGGACTTGCGAAATTACTGGATCAAAATGATCCTTCTTCACAATGAATGTGAAGAAGACAAGAAACATTTGAGGCTCAAGGAAACTTGGACTTCATAACTTTCTTAATACTCTTTAAGGAGGTGGGAAGAATGGCTGTACCTTTTAGAAGAACATCTAAAACTGCGAAAAGAAAGCGTCGTACTCACTTTAAACTACAAGTACCTGGTATGGTAGCATGCCCAAACTGTGGTGAAATGAAACTTGCTCACCGTGTATGTAAAGCTTGTGGAACATACAAAGGAAAAGAAGTTGTAAACGACTAATTTGAATGGCGTAAGCGTCTTACTTAATAGTAAGGCGCTTTTTGCATTTTTGTATTTTTCACTCTTTTATCTGCAGGAGGGATTTTTTTGGCTTACGAGATTATAGAACTAAAAGAAGGCTTTTTACAATTTGTTATTAAACGACATGAAAGAAGAAATGCAGTGAATTTTGAAGTGATGGACGGTCTTCAAAAAGCTATTGATAAAGTTAAGAAATCCCACCATTTAGGACTGGTTATAACTGGTGAAGGAGACCAGGCGTTTTGTTCTGGTGGGGATTTGTCTGTTTTCCATGAATTAAAGACAGAGGAAGAAGCATACGACATGCTCTCAAGAATGGCAAATATTCTATTTGACTTATTTATGCTTCCAAAACCGACTATTGCTTTATTAAACGGAATAGCGATTGGTGGAGGTTGTGAAATAGCAACGGCGTGTGATTTCCGCTTTGCTCATTTCAATACTAGAGCTGGATTTGTACAAGGAAATCTAGCCATTACAACTGGATGGGGTGGGGGAACGATGCTCCTTGAGAGACTACCTTCTAGTCAAGCTCTATCAATGCTTATGAAAGCAAAAATTTACGATGCTCCAGAGTTAAAAGAAATGGGTTTTATTGATTATATGTATGAAGGCAGTCATTTAGAAGGCTTACGGGCAGGGCTAGAGACGATGCCATCCATTGAGATAGAAGTGCTTCAAGCCTATAAAGAAATCGTTCTTCGAAAAAGAGATCCTCTTAGATTAAAGGAGCAAGTGATAAGAGAAGTTCGTCAATGTTCCATTCTATGGGAAAAAGAAGCCCACCATGAGAAGGTGAACCTATTCATTAACAGAAAAAATAGTAATATATAAATATTTTTTACGAAATTGTTACGAAACCTCTTACATTATCAGTCTATCTTTCCTAGTAGAAGCATATGTATGAATAAAAAACACTAGGAGGGATTTGACAATGCCAACAAATCGTCAAGATGCATGGTCACAAGATGAAGATTTGCTACTTGCTGAAGTAGTTTTACGTAATATTAGAGAAGGTGGAACACAGCTGCAAGCATTTGAGGAAGTAGGAAAACAACTTTCAAGAACCGCTGCTGCTTGTGGATTCAGATGGAATTCATACGTACGTAAGCAATACAAATCTGGAATTGAAATAGCAAAAAAACAGAGAAAAGAACTAAAGAAGAATGCTATTGCCCCAAGTGAGCTTGAGGAGTTTGAAGAAAGTTCTTTAATTGAGCAACCTTTAGTGGAATCGCCGCAGACTCGCTCCTATCAAATAGAATTCAATGACCTTGTTGCTTTCTTAAAGGAACTGTACGATAAAGCAGATTCGAGTCAAAAGGAAGAGCATGATAACTATAAAAAGCACATCCAAGAATTGGAAAAACAGCTTTATTATTTAGCAGCAGAAAATGAGAAGCTTGAAAAGGAACTAAAGCTTATTGAACAAGATTATAAAGCGCTTATAGACATTATGGAGAGAGCTAGAAAGATGGTTGTTTTACACGAAGAGGATAGGCAAAAAAAATAAAAAATAAACAGAAAAAGCGGACAAATGTCCGCTTTTCTATTTATTCCTTTTCCAAATCGCTTGACCAGATTAATGGGTTTTCTCCAAAGTCGCGTCCGAGATCATATTCAACTGGTTGGAATCCCATATGAACCCAAAAATCTCTTGAATTTACTCTCGGGTTTGTCTTAATTGGAAGACCGATATTCTTCGCAAATGCTACTAAAGAAGAACCGTACCCTTTGTGCTGGTAATCTGGTAAAACCTCAAGTTTCCAAAGCTCTAAATAATCACATGGTGGTTCAAAGTAGCGATTGTATTTAGCGTCCACTTGATACAAGCTCATACGTGCTACAAGCTTATCTCCAAAATATATTCCGTAAAAAGGAGATTCACTATCGTTCTCTATAATATTTGCCTCTAAATCCTCTACCATCGATAGCTCTTGTAATCCATATTCCTTAAACTTTTTAAACTCTTCTAGCGTTTTATAATTTACTTTAAGTTTTTCAACTTTGTACCCCATATACCTTCCCCCTTGTCTTGTTGCAGTGAAATTCGTTTTTATTTTGTATAAGTTTATTTCCCCTTGAATAAACATGAATGGAATCTTCACTACTTCAAATGAACTAGAATTGCTTTAATTATATAACAAATTAACAAAAAATTCTGCTTAATATTTAGGAAAACGCTTTCAAAATTAGAAGGATATTGGCATGCTTATGAAGAAATGATTTTAGATGCTTCAAATGTCAATTAGAAAGGGGAACAAAGATGCAGAAGATTCTAATTGCTAATCGGGGAGAGATCGCTTCAAGAATAATAAAAACATGCAACAAAATGGGTATACAAACCATTGCTATTTATTCGGATGCAGACAAGGATTTACCATTTGTATCCGAGGCAACAACCTCTTTTCGAATCGGTGAAGCTCCTGTAGGAAAGTCATATATGAACCAAAAAGTCATTTTACAGATAGCTAAAAACGAGAAGGTCGACGCTGTTCATCCTGGCTATGGATTCTTATCTGAAAATGCTAGCTTTGCCGAAGAAATTAGTAAAGAGGGTATTATTTTTATTGGACCGAACCCCAAAACCATACAAATGATGGGAGATAAAATCCTTTCACGTGAAAAGATGTTGAAAGCAGGAATTCCTGTTGTACCTGGCAGTAATAAAGAACTTATGACAGAAGAAGAGGCAGTGGCAGCAGCCAATTCCATAGGTTATCCTGTGATCTTAAAAGCAAGCGGAGGTGGTGGTGGGATCGGAATGGTTCTGTGCGAGGATGAAAAAACTCTACTGAAAAACCTGGAAACTACCAAAAAAAGAGCTAAAACTTATTTCGCAAATGAGAAAGTATATGTTGAAAAGTACATACAATATGCGCGCCATATTGAAGTCCAGATTTTTGGTGACAAAGCAGGGAATATCGTTCATTTATTCGAAAGGGATTGTTCAATTCAGCGTCGTCATCAAAAGGTTGTAGAAGAATCACCTTCTCCATTTTTATCAGAGGGTGCTAAAGAGAAAATCCTTCAGGCGGCTGTCCGGGCAGCAAAAGCAGTTGGGTATGAGAATGCTGGAACAGTAGAATTTATCGTCGATGAGGAGGAGAATTTTTATTTCCTTGAGATGAATACAAGATTACAAGTTGAGCATCCGGTTACAGAAGCTATTACTGGCATGGACCTTGTAGAATGGCAAATTCTCGTGGCAAGGGGAGAAGCATTGCCGTATAAGCAGGAGGAGCTGGTATCAAAAGGGCATGCCATTGAATTTCGATTATATGCAGAAGACCCTGTGACCTTTATGCCCTCACCGGGTCATATTGAGGTATTAGACTGGGGGAAAGGTGATACAAGAGTGGACTTTGGATATAAAGCAGGTGTAGCGGTAACGCCTTTTTATGATCCAATGATCGCGAAATGTATTGTCCATGGGGAAAATAGAGATGAAGCAATTCAGAAAGCATCAGGTTTTTTTGACCATCTTCAACTAATAGGAATAAAAACGAATGCTCCATTATTTAAAAATATTTTAAACGACACTGACTTTAAAAGCGGAAAGTATTTTACTAATTATTTATCGGTAAAAAGATTTAACTAACAAGGGGGAATTTTTGTGTTGCAAATTACTTCTACAATGGCGGGGACAATTCTTCAAATTAACATATCAGTTGGTGATCAAGTAGAAAACAATCAAGAAATTGCTATCCTTGAATCAATGAAAATGGAAATTCCTGTGGAAAGTCAAGAAGCGGGAAAAGTGAAGGAAATAAAGGTTGCTGAGGGTGATTTTGTTAATGAAGGGGACGTCTTAATCATACTGGAATAAAGAGATACTTCCATTTACTGGACGAGGAGGGATAAAGATGGAGAAACATTTTTCGGAACAATTAGGGGAAAGAGTTAGGAAGATTGAAGAAGGTGGTCACAAGAAATATCATGAGAAGCTTGAGGAACAAAATAAGCTTTTTGTCAGAAAGAGATTAGAGCTTCTATTCGATGATGGCATATATGAGGAGGATGGGAAGTTTGCCAATTGTCAAAAGGAGGACCTTCCAGCAGATGGCGTCATTACAGCGTTAGGGAAGATTAAGGGGCGGACGGTTTGTGTTATGGCCAATGACTCCACTGTAAAAGCAGGTTCATGGGGAGCTAGAACGGTAGAAAAGATTATACGAATTCAGGAAGTGGCTGAGAGATTAAAGGTTCCACTTCTGTACTTGGTTGATTCCGCAGGGGCTCGGATTACTGATCAACTTGATATGTTTCCAAATCGCAGGGGGGCCGGGAAAATATTTCATAATCAAGTGAAACTATCAGGAATGATCCCTCAAATTTGTATTTTGTTTGGCCCATCTGCAGCGGGTGGAGCTTATATTCCTGCGTTTTGTGATATTGTGATTATGGTCGATGGAAATGCCTCGATGTATCTTGGGTCACCACGAATGGCAGAAAAGGTTATTGGTGAAAAGGTTACATTAGAGGAGATGGGTGGAGCAAGGATGCATTGTTCAGTCAGCGGATGTGGGGATGTACTTGCTCAAATTGAAGATGAAGCTATTGAAAAGGCTATTACCTATTTGCAATATTTCCCGCAAAACTTTCAGGAAAGACCAAGCATCATCAAAGCCGTGGATGCAAAATTTGAAAAGCATCTCGAGGAGATCATTCCCTCAAATCAAAATGCACCATTAAATATGTATGATTGTATTGATACATTGGTGGATGAAGGAAGCTTCTTTGAAATAAAAAAGCTGTTTGCAAGCGAACTTATTACCGGATTGGCTAGGATGAACGGTAGGGTTGTAGGTATTATAGCCAATCAGCCAAAGGTGAAGGGGGGCGTGTTGTTTATTGATTCAGCTGATAAAGGAGCAAAGTTCATACAATTATGTGACGCATTTCATATCCCATTATTATTTTTAGCGGATGTTCCGGGTTTTATGATTGGGACAAAAGTAGAAAGGGCTGGCATAATTCGTCATGGAGCAAAATTAATTGCTGCCATGAGTTCAGCTACCGTTCCTAAAATCTCCGTCATAGTTAGGAAAGCTTATGGTGCTGGATTATACGCGATGGCGGGTCCTGCTTTTGAGCCTGATTATTGTGTGGCGTTACCAACAGCTCAAATTGCCGTCATGGGTCCAGAGGCTGCGGTAAACGCCGTGTACTCAAATAAAATTAATGAAATCTCTGATCCTAAGGAGCGGTTAGCCTTTGTGAAAAAGAAGCATGAGGAATATAAAGAGCATATCGATATATATAAATTAGCTTCTGAATTAATTGTAGATGACGTTGTAGGAGCAAATGATTTACGGCAGGTGTTAATTCAGAGATTTTCTATGTATGAAACAAAGGATGTTGTATTTAGTACAAGAAAGCATCCCGTGTATCCTGTGTGAGTAAAGGCCTCTCTCCTAGAGGTCTTTTTTTGATACGAATGACCTTTCTGATACCTTCTTTCCATTTCTTCTGGTAAACTAATAGTAATATTGACGCATTGAAGGAGATAGTATGAAAATTGCGATCATTGGCGGGGGAGCGGTAGGTCTTTTATTTGCTTCTTTCTTACAAGAAGAAAACGATGTAATCCTTTACACGAGGTCAGAGGATCAGAGTGAGAGAATACGTACAAATGGTTTGGTAAGGAAAAATGGTGAAGAATCTGTCTGTATACCAATAAATGTTCAACCGATTAGTAAATGGGACACAACCGGAATTGAACTTGTAATTCTTTGTGTGAAGGAATATATGTTAAATGATTTAGTGAAGGATCTAAATTTTCCTGCCAACTTACCATTATTGTTTGTTCAGAATGGAATGGGACATTTATCTCTCCTAAAAAAAATAAATACAAGATCCCTATTTATAGGTTCTGTTGAGCATGGAGCATTAAAAGTCAATAACCATACTGTGAGTCATACAGGTATAGGGGTA
This sequence comes from Robertmurraya korlensis, assembly GCF_023715225.1. Taxonomy (GTDB): domain Bacteria; phylum Bacillota; class Bacilli; order Bacillales; family Cytobacillaceae; genus Robertmurraya_A. The sequence goes on along the minus strand of NZ_JAMBNS010000002.1, from coordinate 336,851 downwards.
ACGAAACTAGCAATATTTCAAACGGTTGAAGGAGATCGGTGGATTCTTGATGAGCTTATCTTACAGTCTATAAAGAATTTCCCTGTTCAATTTGAACAGGATTACATGGTGATGCTAACCAAAAAGCTCGTTGTAAATGCGGTAATAAATCCTTTAACAGCTATATTAGGTGTTACCAATGGAAGTCTATTAACAAATAACTACTATCAAATGGTATTTGAACAGTTATTTAATGAGGTTTGTCTTGCACTAGGTATAGATCGCCATACATATTATGAAAACCTTGTTCGCGTGTGTAAAAATACAGCAAAAAACGAGTCGTCTATGCTTAAGGACGTAAAAAATGATAGAAGAACAGAAATTGATACCATTCTCGGCTACGTTCTTGAAGAAGCGCAAAGGAAGGACATCAAAGTGCCGCTCACTTTAGCCTTTTATCATTGCATTAAAGGCAAAGAAATAAAGGAGGAGGGGATGTAAAATGGGAAGCTTTTTTGCTACAGTATTTGCCACATTAGTGACCGTTCCAATTATAGGGTATTTTGTTGTCTTTGTTATTGCAAAACAGATTACAAAAAAACATAGAAAAGCAGTTCATATTGCTTTGGATATTACTACGGTACTTTTTATCCTTTCTGTTCATTATCTTATTGTTACGATCTGGGACTTTTCATTATTTTGGCTTATTCTCATTTTAATGATTGCCATGGCCATTCTTTCTCTGCTCCTTCAGTACAAATTAAATGAGGAAGTTGATCTAAAAAAAGTGTTTCGGGGTTTTTGGAGGTTTAATTTCTTATTGTTTTTTTCTGCCTATATCATATTAATATGCGTAGGTATCTTTTTAAGTGTGACAAAAGCAATTTCGTGAACGAAAGAATGTTGAAAATGCAAAGGTTTTTATTTTCCATTAACACAGTGCTATACTAAAGATTAGAAATACTGTAAAGAGAAAGGAAGTACATAAATGGAGATGGTTAATCTCTTTCTCCCATCAACGAATCAGTTTGCTACCGATTATAGTACTGGGAATTCATTCATTCGTCCGTTATTTCATTATCAATTTCAAGAAACTGAGAGCTATAAGAAAAGAGTAAAAGATCTAGAAAATATAAGCTTTAAAAGGGAAGAGCTTGCTGACTATATTGGGGAGTATATGAGTAAGTTCCCAAGTTCAGATGAGGTTATGGCATCCATTTCTAAATTAAGGAACCCGGATAGCGTGGTGGTCATTGGGGGACAACAAGCAGGCATCTTAACCGGACCTCTATACAGTATACATAAAATCCTCTCTATTATTTTATTTGCTAAAAAGCAGGAAGCAGAACTGTCTGTTCCGGTTGTTCCGGTTTTCTGGATAGCAGGTGAGGACCACGACTATGATGAAGTGAATCATATTTTTATAGAAAAAGACAATAAACTTGAAAAGTCCATATACCCTGAGAAGGTTCTTGATAAACGAATGGTTACCAATATTGAAATCAAGAAAGATGTTTTAAAAAATTGGGTTAATGACATTATCTCTTCCTATGGTGAGACGGAACACACGAAATCCCTGCTTCAATTTGCTGAAGCTGCTATTGAAAATTCAGTAACGTTTGTTGATTTTTTTGCACATATAACGATGAGCTTGTTTAAAGACTATGGTTTGCTTATTGTTGATTCCGGTGATGAGGGATTAAGAAAACTAGAAAAAGAATATTTTATAAATCAAATTAAAAATACAAAAGAGATTACTGAAAAGGTAAAAAATAAGCAGCAAGAGCTCGAAGCCATTGGAATGACACAAACGATTGTGATAAATGATCTTTGTGCCAATCTCTTTTATTACGATGAAGTTTCTCATGAGAGAATTTTATTAGATTATATTCCAGAACAAAAACAATTTGTTGGCGCTTCTGGTTCTATCTCTTTTTCATACGATGAGATGCTAGAAATGGCTAGTGAGTTTCCTGAACGCTTAAGCAATAATGTCGTGACGAGACCTCTTATGCAAGAGTGCTTGTTTCCGACATTAGCGTTTATTGCAGGACCAGGAGAGATTGCTTACTGGGCTGAATTAAAGGAAGTGTTTGAACATTTCGAAATGAAAATGCCACCGATTGTTCCGCGGTTAAATATTAGCTTGATTGAACGAAATGTGAGTTCAGACATGGAAGAACTAGGGTTAAAGTTAGAAGATGTTCTAACTGCTGGAACGGGAAAACAAAAGGATTTATTTCTAGATGCCAACCGTGACAATAGTTTTCAGATCTTGTTTGCTCAAACCAAAGAGCAGGTAGTTAAAAACTACATTGAAATTGAGAGAAAGACAGAGCAGCATTATAAAGGTATGCTTCCGTTGTTGAAAAAAAATGAAAGCTTACTTTTAAAGCAAATCGACTTTATGGAAAGTCGACTTGAACATGCGTTGCTTCAAAAGCATGAAGTGGTTATAGAGAAATATAATCGAATCGAACGTAAACTGAAACCATCTGGTTCACCGCAAGAAAGAATCTGGAATCTCTTTTATTTTCTTAACCAGTACGGACTCTCGTTTATTGATGAATTATTAACACAACCTTATTTGTTCGATGGAAGTCACCAAGTGGTAAAATTATAAACTAGGAGAGACCTTGTCGTTATGATAAGGTCTTTTTTGTCGGTTTTTATAAATTTTTATATGATTTTAAAGCTTTTTATAAGAAAAAGGGGAATCATTCTCTTTCTATTTTTGCAGGAAAATAACAGTGGGGGGAGAATTTATAAAAACATGTGGAGGAAAGTGGGGGATTGTGGTACATTTAGGGTAGAGAGTGGGGGTAGCGGGCATGTTTATGGGTGAATACCATCATAATGTTGATACGAAGGGACGTCTAATTGTGCCTGCAAAGTTCCGTGAACACTTAGGAGAAACCTTTGTGCTAACACGCGGCTTAGATCAATGTTTATTTGGTTATCCTCTTAGTGAATGGGATCAGATTGAGGAAAAGCTCAAAGGGTTACCATTAACTAAAAAAGACGCTCGTGCATTTACCCGTTTTTTCTTCTCAGGTGCGACTGAATGTGAAGTGGATAAACAAGGAAGAATAAACATTGCTACTCCACTAATGCAATACGCAAAGCTTGAAAAAGAATGCGTCGTTCTCGGAGTCTCAAACCGAATTGAAATTTGGAGTAAGACATTATGGGAAGAATACTTTACAGAATCTGAGCAATCTTTTGCTGAAATTGCAGAGAATATGATTGGATTTGATATTTAAGGATTCTATTCATGGGCGTAATTCGAAAGGTGGACAACAATGTTTGAACATACTACCGTGCTTTTGCACGAAACTGTTGATGGACTCAATATTAAACCAGATGGTATATATGTGGACTGTACAATGGGTGGAGCGGGGCATAGTGCGCTTATCCTTTCCAAGTTGTCAAAGGAAGGAAGATTATTTGCCTTTGACCAAGATGATGTTGCCATTGAAAATGCAAAGGATAAGTTAGCAGCATATGAAGGGCAATTAACTATTGTAAAAAGTAATTTTCGATACCTACAAGAGGAATTACACAAGCGAGGAATTGAAAAGGTTGATGGAGTTCTTTATGATTTAGGCGTTTCCTCCCCACAATTAGACACACCGGAACGAGGATTTAGTTATCACCATGATGCCCCTTTAGACATGAGAATGGATCAACAGGCAGACCTCTCCGCATATGACGTTATTAATTCCTGGAGTTTTGAAGAGCTAGTAAAAATATTTTTTAAATATGGTGAAGAGAAATTCTCTAAACAAATTGCTAGGAAAATTGAGGCAGCAAGAGAAATAAAGCCCATTTCAACAACAGGTGAGCTAGTCGAATTAATTAAAGAGGGGATACCGGCTCCAGCTCGAAGAAAAGGTGGACATCCAGCAAAACGAATTTTTCAAGCAATCCGGATAGCCGTTAATGACGAATTAGGTGTATTTGAAGATTCGTTAAATCAAGCGATTGATATACTGAACCCTGGTGGAAGAATTAGTGTCATTACTTTCCACTCATTAGAGGACCGGATTTGTAAGGTGATATTTAAGAAGGGTAGTGAAACACCAGACCTTCCAAAAGGATTGCCTATTATCCCAGATGAGTTCAAACCAGAATTAAAGTTAATTACGAGAAAACCAATTGTGCCATCAGAAGAAGAATTAGAACATAACAATCGAGCACGTTCGGCAAAACTACGTGTTGCCGAAAAGTTGTAAACCTATCTAGGAGGGAATAGGATGAGTAACTTAGCAAGGAAGCTTCAGCAGGAACAGCAGCAACAAACCGTACAAGCACCTCAAAAGGTAAGAAAGATCAACTCATGGTTGTCTCCTGGAGAGAAAATCCTTGGTGTCACTTTTTGTGCCGCTATATGCTTTGGTGCCGTACATATAATCTCAAATCAAGCGGCGATTTATGAATTGAATAAGGATATACAAAATACCTCTGTTAAACTTGAGGACCAACAAAAGATTAATAATGATTTAAGAATGCAAGTGGGGGAGTTAAGCACTCCAGATCGAATCCGCAGTATGGCAGAAAAGCTTGGATTAAAGCTTAATGACAATAATGTTAAGGTTGTGCAGGAGTAATGACAAAGAAACAGCCCAATATGAATGTGGGAGCAGCGATATTATTTATAATATTTAGCCTGCTCTTTTTTGTCTTAATTTTTCGGTATGTAACGATTTTGGCAACAGGAGAAGTGCACGGGCAGAATTTGTCTGCTTTAGCTCAGCAAAAATATGAGAAAGAGGCAACAATTGAGGCTACAAGAGGAACGATTTATGACAACAATGGTGAAGTGATTGCAGAAGATACAGCTTCCTTCAAGCTAGTGGCGATTCTGGATGAAACATTAACCACAAATCCTAAAAACCCAAGACATGTGGTTGACAAAGAAAAGACGGCGAGAGAGCTGTCAAAGGTAATTGATTTAGAAGAATCAGAGATTTATAGAATTCTTTCTAAAGAGGGTGCAAAGCAGGTCGAGTTCGGAACAAAGGGTAGAGATATCTCCATTCAAGTAAAAACAGAAATAGAGAATCTGAAACTTCCAGGAATAACTTTTATTCGTGGATCAAAGCGTTTTTATCCAAACGGCATTTTTTCCTCACACGTAGTTGGTTATGTTGATGTGGATGAAGAAACGAATCAAACGGTTGGTCAGCTTGGAATTGAGAAATCAATGAACGAGGAATTAACTGGAATTAATGGAAAAGTAAATTACCCTGGTGACTTTTGGGGGTATATCCTACCTGGTGGTGAGGAAAATGTAACAGCGGCTAAAGATGGATATGATATTTATTTAACCCTCGATAAAAAGATTCAAACTCTTCTTGAAGATGCTATGAACAAAGTGGATGAACAGTATGATCCAGCTAAGATGGTCGCGGTAGTAGCTGATCCAAAGACTGGTGAAATTTTAGCGATGGCGCAAAGACCAACGTTCCATCCAACAACAAGAGAAGGAATCTCCGACACCTGGCACAATGAGGTGATCGAAAATTCATTTGAACCAGGTTCAACAATGAAAATTTTCACTCTTGCGGCTGCCGTTCAGGAAGGTGTTTTCAATCCAAATGAATGGTATCAATCAGGTTCTTATAAGCCAACGGAAAATTCCCAAACGATACATGACCATAATCGTCGTGGTTGGGGTTCTATTACTTACTTAGAAGGTTTACAAAGATCCTCAAACGTGGCATTTGCTAAGCTTGTTAAGGAAAAGATCGGGTATGATACATTCAGAGAGTATTTAACAAAGTTTGGATTTGATCAGCCAACAGGAATTGATCTTCCAAATGAAACGAGCGGAAAAATAGTGTACCAATATCCAATTGACAAAGTTACTACAGGGTATGGACAAGGGACTGCCATAACACCTATTCAGCAAATTCAAGCAGCTACTGCTATTGCAAACGGTGGTAAAATGGTGAGACCGCATGTTATTGATAAAATTGTAGATCCATCGTCAGGTAAGACGATTAAGCAAACAGAAACAGAGGTTGTTGGAACCCCGATCTCAGAGAAAACTGCTAACCAGGTTCTTGAGTATCTAGAGACAGTTGTTAGCTCTCCGAAGGGAACCGGGTATAACCGATACAATATCGAGGGATATCAAGTTGCTGGGAAAACAGGTACGGCAAGTATGACCCAAAATGGCGTGTACTTAAATGGGAAGAATGACTATGTGTTTTCGTTTTTAGGGATGGCACCTGCAGAGGATCCGCGATTAATTATTTATGTGGCAGTACAGCAGCCGAAAGTAGATCATTATTCAGAAGGATCTATACCTGTTTCGATGATTTTTAATCCAGTTATGAAAAATAGTCTTCAGTATTTGAATATTGAACCAGCAGAGCAAAAAGAGGTTGAGCCAATTACTGTTCCGGATTTCCTAAATAAAAATGTTGGAGAGACCGAGGAACTAGTAACTAGTTTTGGAGCTCATACCATTGTTATAGGGAATGGAACAAACGTAATTGCGCAATCTCCACAAGCGGGAGAGAAAATACTCGCTGGAGAAAAAGTATTCGTTGTAACAGACGGAGATTTAACGATGCCGGATGTTACAGGCTGGTCCTTAAGAGATGTGGTTAAGATTGCCTCGCTTGCTAATTTACAGCTAAGCACAACTGGCAGCGGCTATGTGACAAAACAAAATATTAGTGTAGGAAGTGTTGTAGCAGAGGGTGATCATTTAGTGATTCATCTGAAGGCACCAACAGAAGAAGAAACAAAGCTAGGTGATGATGCTTCTGAGGAAACTGGAACAGAAACAGTGGAAGGCACACAAGAACAAGCTGAAGAAGTAGAAGCAGAATAAGCTTAGAACGTACAAGTGATGCTTGTACGTTCTATTTTTTTTGGTACAAGCATATAGTGGAACGAGCCATATATGTTGTTAGGAGGTTCTAACGAAGATGCGAGTGTCAAATGTTACAGTACGAAAAAGACTAACGATCTCACTTTTAGTAGGGTTTCTCATTTTTTTTATTATTGATGTAAGGCTTGGGTATGTACAATTTGCCCTAGGAAATATTTTGACTGATGGAGCGAAAGATCTTTGGAGTCGGAATATTCCTTTTGAACCAGAACGTGGAGAAATTGTCGATCGTAACGGTGTTGCACTCGCTACAAATAAAAGTGCACCTACCGTATATGTAGTGCCAAGACAGGTGAAGGATCCTGCAAAAACAGCAGAGCAGTTAGCAGCCGTTTTAAACTTTTCAAAGGAAAAGGCGTACCAGTATATAACAAAGTCAGCGTCGATCGTGAGAATTAATGAGGGGCGAAAGATTACTCATGAAAAGGCGAATGAAGTTCGTGATCTGAACTTAGCAGGCGTGTATATCGGGGAAGATTCAAAGCGCCACTATCCGTTTGGGAACTATTTATCTCATGTTCTCGGTTTTACGGGGAGTGATAATCAGGGATTAACAGGACTAGAAGCGTATTATGACAAAGACCTCATGGGGGAAGAAGGTTCTGTAAAATTTTATGCAAATGCCAAAGGACAAAGAATGAATGATATGGCAGATGACTATGAGGCTCCAGTGGATGGGTTAGATTTAAAACTGACCATTGATTCAAAGGTACAAACGATAGTAGAAAGAGAGTTGGATAATGCGCAGGCACAATATAACCCTGACGGTATGATAGCCATCGCGATGGACCCGAATACCGGAGAGATTTTGGCTATGTCAAGCCGACCTGGGTTTGATCCAGCTCAGTTCCAAGAGGTGAATCCTGAAGTGTATAACCGAAATCTCCCTGTTTGGAGTACGTATGAGCCAGGGTCTACCTTTAAGGTTATTACACTAGCCGCTGCGCTAGAAGAGGGGAAAGTAGATTTAGAGAATGATCATTTTCATGACTCTGGATCGGTCAAGGTTGGTGGAGCGACATTAAGATGCTGGAAACGAGGGGGACATGGGTCCCAAACCTATTTGGAGGTTGTGCAAAATTCCTGTAACCCAGGTTTTGTTCAATTAGGTGAAAGTCTAGGAAAAGATACATTATTTAAGTATATTAAGGATTTTGGATTTGGACAGAAAACAGGAATTGACTTACAAGGAGAAGGAAAAGGAATCCTATTTAATCTAGATCGAGTCGGACCAGTAGAATTAGCTACGACGGCATTTGGTCAAGGGGTATCAGTTACACCAATACAACAGGTTGCTGCAATATCGGCAGCAATTAATGGTGGTACATTATACACCCCTTATATTGCAAAGGAATTAGTTGATCCGCGAACCGGTGAAGTTGTAATGAAAAAGTCACCTGTAGCGAAACGAAAGGTAATTTCAGAAGAAACCTCAGAGAAAATTCGATATGCTCTTGAAAGTGTTGTAGCACAAGGATCAGGTGGAAGAGCCTTTGTTGAAGGCTATCGAGTGGGTGGTAAAACAGGAACAGCGCAAAAGGTAAAGGACGGAAGATATATGGAAAATAATCATATCGTTTCTTTTATTGGATTTGCTCCAGCGGACGACCCACAACTCGTTGTGTATGTAGCTGTTGACAATCCGAAGGGAACTACTCAGTTTGGGGGTGTTGTTTCCGCACCAATCGTAGGCAGCATTATGGGAGATAGTTTGAGAGCTTTAGGAGTAGAACCAAGAAAGGGTCAGCTAGAAAAAGAGTACAAGTGGCCAGATGTACCAATGATTGAGGTTCCCGATGTAGTTGGCATGACAAAAACAGAACTTGGTGATTTATTTGTTAATTTAAAAATCGAAACTTCCGGAGAAGGGAATGTAGTTGTAAAACAAACACCTGAAGCTGGGGTAAAGTTAAAAGAAGGATCAACTATTCGCTTGTATTTTGATAATGTGGAACAGAAAGAAGACAAGAAAGAAGAAGAATAGACTGATTCAGTGTGCAGGCGGCGAAGTTTTTTCGCCGTCTTTTCAAAATGCTACATTATAGAATAGCGAAAATGGGTAACTTCATGTAAAATAGATAGGCGCATGCTTTTTTTTGGAAGTAGGTTAAATGATGAGAGGATTTGAGGAAATGAAATTACATACACTGGTCAATCACCTTCAACCGCTTGTTCCTTTCGAGGGTGAAAATCCAGACATATTACACATACATAATGACAATCGTAAAGTAACAGAAGGTAGTTTATTTATTTGTATAAAAGGATTTACTGTTGATGGTCATGATTTTGCTGAGAATGCGGTGAAGTCTGGTGCGGTAGCCGTTATAGCAGAAAGACCGTTACAAGTGAGCGTACCTGTTGTCATTGTCAAAGATACAAAACGTGCAATGGCCGTTATAGCAGATGCTTTTTATGGGCAACCAAGTCAGAAAATGAAAGTTGTTGGTATTACCGGAACAAACGGGAAAACAACAACCAGTCATATTGTCGACCATATTCTGCAAGAGGCAGGGAAAAACACCGGTCTAATTGGGACCATGTATACGAAAATTGGAGAAGAGGTACTTGAAACAAAAAATACTACTCCTGAAAGCTTAACCTTACAAAATATCTTCCACCAAATGATTGAAAAGCAAGTTGATTGTGCTGTTATGGAGGTTTCCTCTCATGCGCTAGTGGAAGGTAGAGTTCATGGTACAGACTTTGATGTAGCTGTGTTTACAAATTTATCACAGGATCATTTAGATTTTCATGGTTCTATGGAGGAGTACAAGAGAGCTAAAGGTTTATTATTTGCTCAGTTAGGGAATAAATTTACACTCAATCAACCGAAATATGCCATACTAAATGCTGATGATGAGGCTAGTGAACAGTACGCACATTCCACTTCGGCACATATCCTAACATATGGCATTCAACAGGATGCAGATATTCAAGCAACCAATATTGCCATGTCAGCTAAAGGTACCTCTTTCTTATTAGTTACTCCGATCGGCTCAACAAACGTGACGATCAAACTTGTTGGGAAATTTAATGTATATAATGTACTCGCCGCTATAGGTGCTGCTATGGCACTTGGAATTCCATTATCTGTTATAACAGACGCTTTAAGCTTGATGGAAGGTGTAGCAGGACGATTTGAACTCGTCGATGCAGGACAAAGCTTTACTGTTATAGTGGATTACTCGCATACACCAGATAGTTTACAGAATGCACTTGAGACCATTAAAGAGTTTGCTGTAGGGAAGACTCATGTGGTCGTAGGCTGCGGGGGTGACCGTGACCGTACCAAGAGACCATTGATGGCAAGGATTGCTTGTGATTATGCAGATGAAGCCATTTTTACTTCTGATAATCCTAGAAGTGAGGATCCACTTGCGATTTTAAAAGAAATGGAAACAGGAGTTGCAGGAAGAAAATATAAAGTCATTGAAAATCGAAAGCAGGCGATTTACGAGGCAATTACCCAAGCCGAAAAAAATGATATTATCCTTATAGCTGGAAAAGGTCATGAAACATATCAGCAAATTGGCAAGGATATTCACCATTTTGATGACAGACTCGTTGCAAAAGATGCCATTTTAGAAAAAAATAAAGCGTAAAGCAAGAAAGGCTAGAATTTACATGATATTATACAAATTTTCACATGAAAAACTTCTGAATACAAAGGAACAAACATATGATATTGCTGTACTACATAAACAGCTTATTCATACTAGTGTTTCCGTGATGGAAAAAGTGGGGGGAAAGTGATGGAGCAAGTTATTTTATTCACAATATTAGTGGGATTTCTCATTTCGGTCATCCTATCCCCAATTTTAATTCCGTTTTTAAGAAGGTTGAAATTCGGACAAAGCATTAGAGAAGAAGGACCTAAATCGCATCAAAAGAAATCAGGTACTCCGACAATGGGTGGAACGATGATCTTATTATCTATCGTTGTTACGACTATTGTGATGACATCGAAGTATTCGGAGCTTTCCGTACAAACATATTTGCTGCTCTTTGTAACAATTGGGTTTGGTCTTTTAGGATTTTTAGATGATTTTATTAAAGTGGTCATGAAGAGGAATCTAGGATTAACTTCTAAACAAAAGCTATTTGGACAAATCGTTATTTCGTTTATTTTTTACTTTATTTTAAGACAAAATGAATTTTCAACAACAGTCTCCATTCCACTTACAGACATTAGTTTTGACCTTGGTTGGCTGTATGTATTTTTTATCATTTTCTGGTTGGTAGGATTTTCGAATGCAGTCAATTTAACAGACGGTTTAGACGGTTTAGTTTCAGGGACAGCTGCTATTGCTTTTGGAGCTTTTGCTGTACTGTCTTGGAACCAGGGGGCATATGATGTAGCCATCTTCGCTTTAGCAGTTGTTGGTTCTGTACTAGGATTTCTTGTCTTTAATGCTCATCCCGCTAAAGTGTTTATGGGAGATACGGGTTCTCTTGCTCTTGGGGGAGCGATCGCTACTATTGCTATTTTAACTAAGCTAGAAATTCTGCTTATAATCATTGGAGGAATATTTGTTGTTGAAACATTGTCTGTGATATTGCAGGTGATTTCATTCAAGACGACGGGTAAAAGGATATTCCGTATGAGTCCTTTGCATCACCATTATGAGTTAATTGGTTGGTCAGAATGGAGAGTAGTTGTCACGTTCTGGACAGTTGGGTTATTATGTGCAGTATTAGGAATCTATATCGAGGTGTGGTTGTAATTGAGAGATATTAAAGATTATGTTCATAAAAAAGTACTTGTACTTGGATTAGCGAAGAGTGGGGTCGGTGCAGCAAATTTGTTGCACCGTTTAGGTGCGTTTGTCACTGTTAATGATAAAAAGCCGTTGTCTGAAAATCCCGAAGCCCAAGGGCTGCTTGAACAAGGAATCACGGTTATTTGTGGAAGTCATCCAGTCGAGCTTTTAGATGAAGGCTTTGAGCTGATCGTAAAGAACCCAGGTATTCCTTATCATAATGAAATGATTCAGGCGGCGATTGAAAAAGGAATTACAATTATTACAGAAGTTGAACTGGCGTATCAAATTTCTGAAGCACCTTTTATTGCCATTACAGGTACGAATGGAAAAACAACCACGACCACTCTTATATTTGAAATGTTAAAGGCGGGAAATAAGGCGCCATTAATTGCAGGGAACATTGGAACCGTTGCGTCAGAAGTCGCTCAGGAAGCTACATCTGAAAATACGATTGTTATTGAATTATCATCGTTTCAGCTAATGGGAATTACGACGTTTAAGCCAAGGATTGCTGTACTCACTAATTTGTATGATGCTCACTTAGATTATCATGGTACCAGAGATGAGTATTGGAGTGCGAAAGCAAATATAACCAAGTATCAAACAGATGAAGATTACTTTATCGTTAATGGAGATCAAGAGAGCACATTAGAAATAGGCCAAAGAAGCGACGCAATTAGTGTTCCTTTTTCTACAAAACAATTTCTACCAAATGGTGCCTATGTATTAGATGATACACTGTACTTTAAAGAAGAAAAGATTATAGAAATCGCCAATATTGTTTTACCCGGTGCGCATAACCTTGAAAATATCCTTTCAGCCGTAACCGCTGCAAAGCTTACAGATGTTTCAAACGAAGCAATTGTTGAGGTATTGACAACCTTTACTGGTGTTAAGCATCGTCTTCAATATATCGGCGAGATCGAGGGACGAAAGTTTTATAATGATTCAAAAGCAACGAATATGTTAGCGACAGAAAAAGCTTTATCAGCATTTAAAACTCCTATTGTGTTACTTGCCGGAGGGTTGGATCGTGGAAACGGGTTTGATGAATTAATTCCATTTTTACACAATGTAAAAACCGTTGTCACGTTTGGGCAGACAGCTCCTAAAATTGAGGAGGTAGCAAAGAAGGCAGGAATAAAAACAATTGTCCGTGTCGATAATGTGGAAAAAGCCGTACCTGTTGCCTTTACACACTCAAGTCCAGGAGATGTGATCCTTTTATCACCTGCATGTGCTAGCTGGGATCAATACAAAACTTTTGAGGTTAGGGGAGACATTTTTATCAATGCGGTGCATAAGCTTAAGTAAGGGCTTGTCTTATGGAAACTATTGAACGTTAATGGTTTCTAATTAAGGTGTAATCCTCACTGTAAGCCCTAAAACTTGCATTCGAGGTGTGTTCTTTTGCCGACTAAAAAAGCTACTCCAGATCTAATATTATTGATTGTAACATTTACCCTATTAGCGACCGGATTAATTATGGTTTATAGTGCAAGTGCGATTTGGGCTGACTATAAATTTGACGATTCTTTTTATTTTGCCAAACGACAAATGTTGTTTGCTGGGGTCGGAATTGTGGCCATGTTCTTCATAATGAATGTCGATTATTGGACGTGGCGAACTTTCGCAAAAATGATTATAATCATTTGCTTTGTGCTTCTTGTTCTTGTACTCATCCCAGGGATAGGAAATGTAAGAAACGGCTCTCGAAGCTGGATAGGGGTTGGTGCGTTTTCTATTCAGCCTTCAGAGTTTATGAAGCTTGCCATGATTGCATTTTTAGCTAAGTTTCTTTCAGAAAATCAAAAAAAGATCACTTCTTTTAGAAAAGGGCTAATGCCATCCCTTGGTATAGTATTTCTTGCGTTTGGTATGATTATGCTACAGCCAGACTTAGGGACAGGAACGGTGATGGTTGGAACGTCTGTTGTGATGATTTTTATCGCTGGTGCTAGAATTGGGCATTTCGTGGGCTTAGGAATGCTAGGAGTTATTGGGTTTGTGGGGCTTGTTATATCTGCCCCATACCGGATTAAAAGGATTACCTCCTTTTTAGATCCCTGGGAGGATCCACTCGGAAGTGGTTTTCAAATCATTCAGTCTCTTTATGCGATTGGTCCAGGCGGATTATTCGGTTTAGGATTAGGACAAAGTAGACAAAAGTTCTTCTATTTACCTGAACCACAGACCGATTTTATCTTTGCCATCTTGGCTGAGGAATTAGGTTTCATTGGAGGTTCCTTTGTTCTACTTCTATTCGCATTATTGTTATGGAGAGGAATTCGAATTGCACTAGGTGCTCCGGATTTATATGGTAGTTTTTTAGCAGTTGGAATTGTTGCAATGGTCGCTATTCAAGTAATGATTAATGTGGGGGTAGTGACAGGGCTAATGCCGGTTACTGGCATTACTCTTCCGTTTTTGAGCTATGGAGGTTCTTCCTTAACACTCATGCTTATGGCCATTGGGGTGCTACTAAATGTTAGTAAACACTCGAAATTATGAGATAGGTAAGCTTAAGAACCCTGTTATTTTGCAGGGTTCTCTTCTGTTTATTATTAAATTTAGATGACAATCGTTCGTTGTTTTTCGATTTGTCGTTTGAAATATAGTAAAATGGGGTAAAACGTGAGGGTGATTTTTTTCAGATTGCATCATGACTATCATCGAGAATAGTTGATTTTTCAACGTTAAGGAGAGTGGAAAGAATTGCGTATAGTTGTAAGTGGTGGTGGAACCGGGGGTCATATTTATCCGGCTCTAGCCCTAATTAGAGAGATACAAAAGGAACATAAAGATGCTGAGTTTTTATATATCGGTACCGAAAAGGGATTAGAAAACACCATTGTTAGAAGAGAAAATATTCCTTTTCAATCCATACATATTACTGGATTTAAACGTAAGCTTTCAATAGATAATGTGAAAACCGTAATTAGATTCTTAAAGGGTGTTCAGAAAAGTAAGCAATATTTAAAAGAATTTAAAGCAGATGTTGTCATAGGAACGGGCGGGTACGTATGTGGTCCTGTTGTTTATGCTGCTTCTAAGCTGGGGATTCCAACAATCATACATGAACAAAACAGTGTGCCAGGATTAACGAATAAGTTTTTAAGCAGATATGTTGATAAGGTGGCAATTTGTTTTGATGAAGCGAAAAGCTTTTTTCCACAAGAAAAGGTTGTGCTTACAGGGAATCCAAGGGCTTCTGAAGTATTAAATAAGGATGGAATTAAGGGGAAGCTGTCTGTTGGTTTAAAAACAAATGTCCCATCAGTGCTAGTAGTAGGAGGAAGTCGTGGGGCACGACCAATAAATGAAGCGATTTTGAAATCATTATCAGTGCTTAGTGAAAAACCTTATCAGGTATTATATGTAACTGGAGAGGTTCACTATGATGAAGTACTTAAAGAAGTAGAGCTAGTTGGGAATCCTGATAACGTAATTGTTAAGCCTTTTATTCATAATATGCCAGAAGTGCTTGCGGGAATGGATCTAATTGTTGCTCGAGCAGGTGCCACGACCTTAGCGGAATTGACATCCTTAGGAGTACCAAGCATACTAGTTCCTAGCCCTTATGTAACAAACAATCATCAGGAAAAAAATGCTCGTGCCTTAAGTGATCATGGAGCTGCCATTTTGATGCTTGAAAAAGACTTAACGGCTACTAAATTAATAGAGCAAATGGATTCTCTACTACTTCATAAAGAAAGCTTAAAAGCAATGAAGCAAGCAGCATATAAATTAGGGATTCGTGATGCGGCCCAGAGACTGTATAAATTAATGAAGACGTTATTAAAAGAGAGAAACAGTCTATAATGATTCCTTCGATTGTAGCCTAGGTTTAATACGATGCATAAGATAAAATAACTCCGACTGAAAGGGGAGGTAGGAATGATTGGATTAGCTGAAGAATTAAAGCAGTCTAAGATTGGAACGGTTAAAGAAAATGAGCCAATGGCAAATCATACAACGATTAAAATTGGTGGACCTGCAGAACTTTTTGTAGAGCCCACATCAGTAGAGAACTTAGAAACGACCATGAAATTGATCCGAAAGTATAAAGTACAGTGGATTGCTATTGGAAGAGGGTCAAACTTACTTGTGTCTGATCGAGGAATTTCCGGTGTGGTCATTAAGCTTGGTTCAGGATTAGATAAGGTTGAAATAAATGGTACTACACTTACGGTGGGTGGTGGACACTCACTTGTGAGCTTGGCAACCTCAATCAGTAGAAAAGGGTTTTCAGGATTAGAGTTTGCTAGTGGGATCCCAGGGTCTGTCGGTGGTGCAGTGTTCATGAACGCGGGGGCCCACGGATCTGATATTTCAAAGATACTTGATAAAGCTCTCGTACTATTTGAAGACGGTACATTAGAATGGGTTTCTAACGAAGAAATGGAATTTTCCTATCGAACTTCTGTACTGCAAAAGAAACGTCCAGGCGTTGTTGTTGAAGCCGTTTTTTCTCTGAAAGAAGGAAACAAGGATTCGATTTTCAGTGAAATGCAAAAGAACAAGGACTACCGTAAAGAGACCCAGCCTTGGAATTTTCCATGTGCGGGTAGTATTTTCAGAAATCCACTGCCAAATTATGCAGGTAAGTTGATTGAGGTCGCGGGTCTAAAGGGTTACCAAATCGGTGGGGCAAAGATATCAGAAATGCATGGGAATTTCATCGTAAATACGGGTAATGCAAAGGCAGACGATGTTTTACAGTTAATTCAGCATGTCAAAGATACAATATATGACTTGTATGAAGTAAAAATGGAAACAGAAGTTGAAATAATAGGAATAAAATAGGATGAATGTCCCCCTTACAAAGTATCAGTATATGATATAATAAATACTTGGGAAATTACTTATTACCTAAAAAATAACGGCATGATTCCTCGTGCCGTTGTTTTCACTTTTAAAAAAATATTGGTTTATCTGTTTTTTACACAAAATATATTTAATTGGTGGAGGTGATTGGATTGGATCAGGGGAAAATAGTCTCGATAGAAGAACGGATTCCCAAGCTGAAACAACAAAGACGAAAAAAGGCTAATAGAAGATTGGTCACTTTATTAAGTTTATTCTTCTTGTTAATCGTTTGTGTCGTTTATTTCCAATCACCGTTGAGCCATATAAAAAAAATAAGTGTGACTGGTAATGACTTATACAAGGCTGAGCATCTAGTGGAAAACAGTGGCTTGTCCACTGGGATGAATATTTGGAAGCTCGATAAAAAAGAAGTGGAAAAGGAAATAGAAAAGCTTCCGGAAATAAAATCAGCAACAGTAAAATGGTCATTCCCTAATAATGTATTAATTACTGTAAAGGAATATGATCGGATTGCAGTTATTGCAACAGAAAATTCGTTTATCCCTGTATTAGAGAATGGTGAAATACTAGAGGATGAAGGAATTACGACCACGCCTTCTAACGCTCCAATATTAATTGGTTTTACAGAAGGTGAGATTCTTGAAGAAATGGTTGGTAGCTTGAAAGAGCTCCCTTTTGAAATTCTTTATTCCATTTCTGAAGTAAACTACACACCGAAAGAAACGGATCGTTTCCATATTTCTTTATACATGAATGATGGAAATGAAGTCAGTGCATCTTTACGGAGCTTTTCAAAGAAAATGATACATTACCCTTCCATCGTGAGTCAGTTAGATCCGTCACAAAAGGGAGTCATTGATTTAGAGGTTGGTTCGTATTTTAATCCATACGAATCAGGAGGAGTTGAAACAAGTGAAGAAGAGGGTGAAGGGTAAACATGTTATCCTCTCGTTAGTTTTCCTTGTATTAGGATATATGGTGTCTTTTTCTTACCACTTAACTAAACAGGAAAAGGCACAAAACACGATATCGGACAAGCAGTGGAATCGAGATTTAGAGCTTCGCAATCAGTTGATTGCTCAGGAAGAAAGAAACCGAGAACTTCAAAATGAGTTAAAGGAAAAGCAAGATAAAATTGTTAGGATTGAAGAAGAGTTAGCAAAGGAAGAACAAGTATTCTTCAATCTTGCGGAAGACGCAGAGAAATATCGTATGTTTGTAGGGAAAGTTAAGGTAAAAGGGAAGGGAGTAGAAGTGTCCCTTGCTGATGGTGACTACAATCCAAATGAAGAAAACATTAATAACTATATTGTTCATGAACATCATGTTTTTAAAGTGATCAATGAGTTATATATATCGGGTGCTGCGGCAATTGCGATAAATGGGCAAAGGCTTACGCATAATTCCTATATTCTTTGTAATGGACCTGTGATTGAAGTGGATGGATATCAGCATCCTGCTCCATTCGTAATTACAGCTATTGGTGATCCTGATGTGATGACCTCTGCTTTGAATATAACAGGTGGAATTAAAGATATGCTTGTAAGTGACAATATTGAAGTAACGATCCAGAAAAAAGAAGAAGTGATATTAGATCCACTATTAGGAACTTAACTCATTTGCAAGTTTTGTCCACAAATATTGTAGAAAGCTAGGTGATTATTGCGTGGACAGAAAGAAAATAAATAGCTTGGTAATCATCGGGGTGATTGTAGGCTTTATGCTTGCTATCCAATTTCAAACTGTCTCTAAGCCAGAGGTAAGAGACACAAGGGATACATGGCAGCTTCGTGAAGACTTAGTGAAGGAAAAGGAGCTTCAATCCCGACTGATTAAAGAAATTCGTTCAAATGAAGAAAAATTGAACGAATACGAAACGGAAAGGGAGCAGGGCAAGGAAAGTACATTAAGGAATACTCTAGAGGAATTAAAGCAAGAAGCAGGACTAACGGAGTTGTCTGGACCAGGTTTAACAATTTACATAGAACAATTGAATGAAGAATTGATCATAGGGACTTCAGGAGCTACGCTTTCAGCGGACCTATTAGAACGACTACTTAATGAATTAAATATGTATGGCGCAAAACATGTTTCGGTCGGAGGTCAAAGGGTGATTAATACAACCGTTGTCCGTGATATCAATGGCGAAACGAAAATAAACGGACGTTCCTTAACACAATTCCCTATTGAAATCATCGTTTTAACGGAGGATTTTACCGTTGCTGAAAAGCTGTACAACCAAATGCAGGTTTCTAAATCAGCAGAAGAATTCTTTATCGATAATCTAACAGTTACCATAAAGAAGCCCGAGCTTTCCATTACTGTACCAGCCTTTGAAGATTCCATTCGAATTAGAGGTATGGAGCAAGTAAAATCTGACAAAGGAGATAGTTAATCATGTGGCTTCCCCTTTTAGGATTAATAATTGGAGTCGTCTTAGGTCTATTAACCGATATATCTGTTCCTGAGGAATATTCTAATTATCTATCCATCGCCGTACTAGCTGCCCTTGATACTTTATTCGGGGGAATTAGGGCGCATTTGCAAAATATATATGACGAAAAGGTTTTTGTTTCCGGTTTTTTCTTTAATATTATTCTTGCTGCAAGTTTAGCTTTTCTAGGTGTTCATCTTGGTGTAGACTTGTATTTAGCAGCAGTTTTTGCCTTTGGAGTTAGGCTGTTTCAAAATATAGCCGTTATTCGAAGAATTTTATTAACAAAATGGTCTACAAGTAAAGAAAAATAGAAAAAATTTGTATATTTTAAAAGGGAATATATTAATTTTGCCGAATAATTTTATAGATACAATATTATACGGGCTGAAAACACGGAAATTGTTGTTCAATTTTTTGAATTGTTAAAGGAGGTGCCAAAGAATGAACAGCAATGAAATATATGTAAGTCTTGACATCGGTACATCCAGTGTAAAAGTGATCATTGGGGAAATGGTCAATGACTCTTTGAATATTATTGGTGTTGGCAATGTTAAATCCGAAGGGCTCAGAAAAGGATCCATTGTTGATATAGATGAAACCGTTCATTCTATTAGAAAGGCAATAGAACAAGCTGAGAGAATGATAGGCATGGAAATTAATAAGGTAATTGTTGGTGTAACTGGTAATCATGTGATGTTACAGCCATGTCATGGTGTAGTAGCTGTTTCTAGTGAAAACCGTGAAATTACCAACGATGATGTAGCTCGAGTAATTGATGCAGCACAAGTAATTTCTATTCCTCCTGAGCGTGAGATTATTGATGTCATTCCCAAGCAATTTATTGTTGATGGACTAGATGAAATTAATGATCCTCGGGGAATGATAGGTGTAAGGCTAGAAATGGAAGGAACGATAATTACAGGTTCTAAAACGATTTTACATAATACTCTTCGATGCGTAGAACGTTCTGGATTAGAAATCCTTGATATTACTTTACAACCACTAGCTTCTGGTGCCTTTGCACTCTCAAAGGATGAAAAAAACTTAGGGGTGGCACTCGTTGATATAGGTGGAGGGTCAACAACCATAAGTGTCTTTGAACAAGGCTTCTTACGAGCAACAAGTGTACTTCCAGTTGGTGGAGATCATATAACAAAAGATATCTCGATTGGTCTTCGCACATCTACTGAAGATGCTGAGAAAATAAAAACGAAACATGGACATGCCTTTTATGACCATGCTTCCGAGGAAGAAGTATTTAGCGTACCGATTATCGGTAGTGATCAGCATCAACAATTTAATCAGCTTGAAGTTTCTGACATTATTGAAGCTAGAATGGAAGAGATTTTCGACCTTATTCAAAATGAAATTAGACGTTTGGGGATTCGTGATTTACCTGGTGGTTATGTGTTGTCAGGTGGAGTTGCAAACACCCAAGGAATTCTTGAATTAGCTCAAGTGGTTTTCCAAAACCGAGTACGGATTGCCATTCCGGATTATATTGGAGTGCGTGAACCACAATACACGACTGCTGTCGGTTTAATAAAATTCGCTTATAAAAATGCTAAAATACAAGGTCGGTCTATTGGTAACAGTACGGCTGCCTCTGAAACAAAGGAAAAAAGAGTTCAAAAGCAGCCACAACCAAAAGCTAAACCGGACAAGCAGCCGGAAGAAAAAATGACATCACGAGTGAAAAAATTCCTTGGTTACTTTTTTGAATAGTGTTTTCAATTGACCGCTACCAGGAATATCGACGAATTAGGAGGATACGTCATGTTGGAATTTGATACAAATTTAGATTCATTGGCAACTATAAAAGTAATCGGCGTTGGTGGAGGCGGAAATAATGCTGTTAATCGTATGATTGAGCATGGCGTCCAGGGTGTCGAGTTTATTGCTGTAAATACAGATGCTCAGGCATTGAATTTATCGAAGGCAGAAACTAGAATGCAAATTGGGGGAAAGCTTACTCGCGGACTTGGTGCAGGAGCAAACCCTGAAGTTGGAAAAAAAGCAGCTGAAGAAAGTAGAGAACAAATTGAAGAAGTGTTAGCTGGAGCGGATATGGTTTTCGTAACAGCTGGAATGGGTGGCGGAACTGGAACAGGAGCTGCGCCAGTCATTGCTCAAATCGCACGTGAGTTAGGAGCATTAACAGTAGGTGTTGTAACAAGACCATTTACGTTTGAAGGTAGAAAGCGTTCGACTCAAGCTCAAGGCGGAATTTCCTCAATGAAGGAAGCGGTTGATACACTTATTGTGATTCCAAACGATCGTCTTCTTGAAATTGTGGATAAGAGTACGCCAATGCTTGAAGCTTTCCGTGAGGCTGACAACGTACTTCGTCAAGGGGTTCAAGGTATTTCTGACCTTATTGCCACACCAGGACTGATCAACTTAGACTTTGCAGACGTAAAGACAATTATGTCTAACAAAGGCTCAGCTCTTATGGGAATTGGTGTAGCTGCAGGAGAAAACCGTGCAACAGAAGCAGCGAAAAAAGCCATTTCTTCTCCGCTGCTAGAAAAGTCCATTGATGGAGCTCAAGGTGTCTTGATGAACATTACTGGTGGGTCAAACTTAAGTTTATATGAAGTGCAAGAAGCAGCAGACATTGTTGCTTCAGCTTCAGACCAAGAAGTCAATATGATCTTTGGTTCAGTAATCAATGATAATTTAAAGGATGAGATTGTTGTAACAGTTATTGCGACTGGATTCAACGAAGATATTTCTCAACCAAAACCAACAAATCGTCCATCATTTGGTCAGCAAAAACAATCAGTTGCACCAACAAAGCCACAAAGAGAAATCATTCGTGAAGAGGAGTACAATGAACCTGTACGACCAACTACTTCACACAGCAGTGACGATACATTAGATATTCCTACGTTCTTACGTAATCGTAATAGAAGACGATAGGTAATCCCTATCAATACAAAAAGCAGAATTCGTTTAGAATTCTGCTTTTTATTTTAGTTTAAAAGGAAAAAAACTATTTTCCTAACCTGAAATGAGAAATTTTGACAAAAAACGGTGGGATTTGTGAAAATCTCTTCTTTTTTATGTACATAAAGTGACACACTTCCAACATCTATGTACGTTATACTTTTTCATAACAGAATAATAGATTGAAAAAGGAGAAAAAAGAGCAAGGAGGAAAGTCTTTGACCCTATATTTAGATGTGATTTGGCTGCTAAATCTCCTTTTCGATACGTTACTTCTTTATTTAACTGCCATAATAGTAAAAAGAGAGTATAAGATTTGGAGACTGTTTTGTGGAGGACTCATCGGATCCTTCATTATTATATTGGCTTTTACTCCTTTTCAGAATTATTCTGGTCATCCTATTGTGAAATTAGCATTTTCTTTAGTGATGGTTCTCGTAACCTTTGGATACAAAAGATTACGTACCTTCATACGAACGACGATGACCTTCTATTTCGTTACCTTTTTGGTAGGTGGTGCACTTATAGGGGTTCATTATTTCGTTCAGTTTGATAATCAATTGACCTCTTCTGTGTTAATAGGAAGTGTAAAGGGATTTGGTGATCCGATTAGTTGGTTTTTTGTTCTCATTGGCTTTCCAATTGCATGGCATTTTTCTAGATCAAATATTGAACAATTTGAAATGACAAAAATTCAATTTGATCAAATGGTTTCTATTCGCATTCAGATTGGAGAAAGCCAATTCACATGTAAAGGTCTTGTTGATAGTGGGAATCAACTTTACGATCCTCTTACGAAAATGCCTGTTATGTTTGTCTCTGTCTATAACCAATTAGACAGTATTCCTGAATCCATTAAGATACTTTCAAGTGAGAAGGACGAAATCATTTATGGAAACGCCTCTCTTCCAACTGAATGGGAAAATAAGCTCCGAATTATCCCTTATAAAGTAGTGGGACAAGATCATCAGCTTATCATTGCTATTAAGCCTGACCAACTTCAAATTGAAACGGAAGAAAATATTATTCATGTGGACAAAGGATTAGTTTCCTTTACAACCCAGCAGCTTTCCTCTGACGATACGTTTCAATGTATTGTTCATCCAAAGATGGTAACAGGTGTCGCAAAGGTGAAATCAGATGTAAAGGTAAGTTAATAATACTATACTCAGAAAAACACAAATTAGAAGGAGGACAACTCATGAAAAGTATAAAACTTCGACTTTCTTATTACTGGTATAAATTATTAATTAAGCTAGGACTCAAGACAGATGAGGTCTTCTATATAGGTGGAAGTGAGGCGTTGCCTCCTCCATTATCAAAAGAAGAAGAGGAAGTGTTGCTTCAAAAGCTTCCGAGCGGGGATAAAGCGGCGAGGTCCATCCTTATTGAGAGAAACTTACGACTTGTCGTATATATAGCTAGAAAATTCGAAAATACTGGTATTAATATTGAGGATTTAATTAGTATCGGGACAATAGGTTTAATCAAGGCAGTTAACACGTTTAATCCCGAAAAGAAAATTAAGCTTGCTACATATGCATCGAGATGTATCGAGAATGAAATACTCATGTACTTACGGAGAAATAATAAAATTCGTTCAGAAGTTTCCTTTGATGAGCCCCTGAACATTGATTGGGACGGAAACGAACTGTTATTGTCCGATGTATTAGGAACAGAAGAAGACATTATTACAAAAGACTTGGAAGCCAATGTCGATAAAAAGCTTTTATTAAAAGCATTGCATCAGTTGAATGACCGTGAAAAACAAATCATGGAACTCAGATTCGGATTAGGTACAGGGGAAGAAAAAACCCAAAAAGATGTCGCTGACATGCTTGGTATATCACAATCATATATTTCAAGGCTTGAAAAAAGGATTATTAAAAGACTGAAGAAAGAGTTTAATAAAATGGTTTAGATTGATTCTTTGTAAAAAGAAAAAATTTTTATGATAAAATTATCTCTGTAATACCTTGTCCTACAGACATTTATAGGAAATTCTAAGGATGCATGTCCATTTTGGATGTGCATATTTTTCCTTCTCGGGGAGATACTGTTTTTTGTACAGCAGCTCCTGTGAGGAGGGAAAAGAATTGACTCGTAATAAAGTTGAAATTTGCGGTGTTGATACATCTAAGTTACCTGTTTTAAAAAATGAAGAAATGCGTTTGCTATTTAAAGAAATGCAAGCCGGGGATATAACAGCCCGAGAAAAGCTCGTGAATGGAAACTTACGTCTTGTGTTAAGTGTCATTCAGCGATTTAACAATCGTGGTGAGTTTGTTGATGACCTTTTTCAAGTTGGGTGTATCGGGTTGATGAAATCAATTGATAATTTTGACCTTGGTCAAAACGTAAAATTCTCTACTTATGCTGTTCCAATGATAATCGGAGAAATCCGACGATACTTAAGAGATAACAACCCCATTCGTGTGTCTCGTTCTTTAAGGGATATTGCGTACAAGGCGTTACAAGTTCGAGAAAAACTAATGAGTGAGACGTCAAAGGAGCCAACTGCTGAAGAAATCGCAAAAGTACTAGATGTTTCTCATGAAGAAATCGTATTTGCTTTAGATGCCATTCAAGATCCAGTTTCGTTATTTGAGCCAATCTATAACGACGGAGGAGATCCAATCTATGTAATGGATCAACTGAGCGATGAGCGTAACAAGGATGTTCAATGGATAGAGGAAATTGCTTTAAAAGAGGGAATGAGACGTCTAAACGAAAGAGAAAAGCTCATTCTAAGAAAGCGATTCTTCCAAGGAAAAACACAAATGGAAGTCGCCGAAGAAATTGGAATCTCCCAAGCACAAGTATCCAGATTAGAAAAAGCTGCTATTAAACAAATGAATAAAAACATACAAACATAAACTACCGAATCTTCTCGGTAGTTTTTTTGTATAAAACAATCATGAATTCTCCTCCCATCTTCATATATTTAACTATCGAATAGTCGGGAGTGAAATGTGATGGTGAAAATATCAGAATTCCAAATTAAAGATGTGGTCAATGTTGCAGATGGCAAAAAATTAGGGAATATTAGTGATATAGAAATAAACTTATCAAACGGTAAAATTGAGGCCATTATTGTAAGTGGTAACGGACGGATGTTAGGCTTCTTTGGAAAAGAAGAAGAGATTATTATCTCTTGGAGAAATATCCTTAAAATCGGAGAGGATGTCATTTTAGTTCGTTACAGAGGGTTTAGTGAAGGGCAATACGATGAAGCAGAGGCCAAGTAAGCCTGAATTGACTGGGAGTATACTACGAATTATGGTAAACTATAGAAAAATCAACAAATAATTGAGGTTTTTATAATGGAACCATTTATTCTAAAAGAGACGTCTCATTTTATCATAAAAGATTGGACCGATCGTTTCGATGGACTTATTGCGGGTTTTACCACGAAAAATGGTGGGCAAAGCAGAAATCCATTCTCAACATTAAATACAGGTTTTCATGTTGGAGATCAAGAAAAGGATGTTTGCTTAAACCGAGAAATCTTGTCAAAAAGCACTGGTATCCCTTTAACTCATTGGGTAGGTGCCGAGCAGACGCATGATGTACGTGTTAAAAAAGTCTCGATACATGACCGTGGACTTGGTTCAAATTCATATGCTGATGCTTTCAGGGGTACCGATGCTTTCTTTACTTATGAAAAAAACCTGCTTTTAACTTTGTGCTTTGCTGACTGTGTTCCGCTCTATTTTATTGCTCCCAAATACGAAGCAATTGCGATTGCCCATGCAGGGTGGAAAGGGACAGTAGGAGGGATCGCTAAAGAAGTGATATCCGTATTTAAGAACGAAAATATTCCATTTTCGGAAATTTTCGCAGTAATTGGCCCCTCCATTTGCGAAAAATGTTATATTGTAGATGATAAAGTCATTTCATATGTGGAAAATTTAGTGGAAGATGTCGAAAAAAAACCATATAATCGAATCAAAGATAACCAATACCACTTAAACTTAAAAGAGTTAAATAAACTCATCCTCCTCAAAGCAGGATTGAGTGAGGCAAACATTCAAGTAACTGATTTATGTACGAGCTGTGATTCGGATTATTTTTTCTCGCACCGAAGAGACAAGGGGAAAACGGGTCGGATGATGAGTTTTATTGGTTGGAAGGAGGAGCAATCGAGAGAATGAGAGTAAGTGACAATCTACGTATGCTCCAGGATAAGGTAAATGTGGCATGTCAAAGGAGCAAAAGAGCGCCAGATGAAGTAAAAATCATTGCTGTAACAAAATATGTAACGACAGAAAGAGCGTTAGAGGCATTAGAATGTGGGGTAACACATCTTGGTGAAAACCGAGATGAAGGTCTTCTTGAAAAATGGAATACTTTAGGGGACAAGCCTACCTGGCATTTTATCGGAACTCTTCAAACAAGAAAGGTAAAAAATATCATAGATAAAGTCGATTACATTCACTCATTAGATCGTGAGTCCTTGGCAAAGGAGATTCATGTTCGAGCCGGAGATAGAACGATTTCTTGCTTCGTACAGGTGAATGCGTCAGGTGAAGAATCAAAACATGGATTAACTCCAGAAATGGTGGTACCATTTATAAAGGAATTAGAAAAATTCCCTAAAATAAGAGTAGAAGGGCTAATGACGATGGCTCCCTTTACGGAGGACGATGCAATCATCAGACAATGCTTTCAAACGTTAAAAAAACTTCAGCTCGATATTCAACATTTAAATCTACCTTATGCTCCTTGTATGGAGCTTTCAATGGGTATGTCTAATGATTTTGAAATTGCCATTGAAGAAGGGGCTACGATGATACGAATTGGCACCGCTTTAGTGGGCGAATAGTGTGGGAGGTGTAATGAATGAGTCTTAAATCAAAATTTAAAACGTTCTTTTTTCTAGATGATGAATATGAGTATGAAGAAGAGGAATACGAGGCTCCAGCAGCAAAGCCGCAAAGACAACCACAACAACAGCAACAAAGTGTGTCTCCAAAACATAATGTGGTAAGTTTGCAGAGTGTTCAAAAATCTTCAAAGGTTGTTTTAATTGAACCGAGAGTGTATGCAGAAGCGCAAGAAATAGCGGATCAGTTGAAAAATCGTCGGGCAGTTGTTGTGAATTTACACAGAATTGAACGTGACCAAGCAAAACGGATTGTTGATTTTTTAAGTGGTACGGTGTATGCCATCGGTGGAGATATTCAAAAGATTGGTGCAGAAATTTTCTTATGTACACCTGATAATGTGGAGGTTTCAGGCAATATCTCACAACTTATGCAAGAAACAGAATACGAAGATACGAGGTGGTAATACGTAAATGGATTTACTTTTATCAATATTAATTCGAGTGATTGATATCTACTCATGGGCTTTAATTATTTATATTCTTATGTCATGGTTTCCAAATGCAAGGGAAACCGGTATCGGGCAATTTTTAGCAAGAATTTGTGAACCGTATTTAGAGCCGTTCCGAAGAATTATTCCTCCGATCGGTGGAATGATTGATATTTCCCCGATTGTTGGTATTTTTGTTTTAAAATTGGCATCAACAGGCTTATATACGTTATTTGGTTGGTTTTAGCTAAAAGGGGCATAAATGCCCCTTTTTTGCACTTTCATATCTTTATATTGGATAGGAGATTGAATGAATATGGATTTGCATCAGCACTTCCGACGTGAAGAGCATAGTTTTGTTGATCAAGTAATGAGTTGGAAGGAACAGGTAGAGAGTAACTATGCTCCCAAGCTAACGGACTTCCTTGATCCGAGAGAGCAGAAAATTGTCGAGATGATCATTGGAGTGAATTCGGAGGTAAAGGTTCAATTTTTTGGTGGTGCAGAGCAGGTGGAAAGAAAGAGAGCCTTTATTTATCCAGATTATTATTCTGTAGAGAAAGAGGATTTCCAAATATCCCTATATGAGTTGATCTACCCAAATAAGTTTGTATCTATTGAGCATCGGCAAATATTAGGTAGCATGATGTCGCTTGGACTTAAAAGAGGGAAATTCGGAGACATCCTTATAGAAGAGGAAACCATTCAGCTCTTTGTTGCCAATGAAGTTAGCGATTATATTTCCATGCAGCTTGAGTCAGTAGGACGTTCGAAAGTAAGCTTAAAAGAGCGGCGGCTCAACGAAGCGATTCAAATGAAGGAACAATGGAATGAGTACACGACCACCGTTTCTTCCCTGAGATTAGACGCTATTATATCGGCTACTCATAATATTTCACGTCAGAAATCACAAACATTAATTGCAGGTGGAGTAGTGAAAGTGAATTGGATGACCATTGAGAATCCCTCCTTTGAATGTAAGGAAGACGATGTATTATCAGTAAGAGGATTTGGAAGAGCAAAGCTTTCTTCCATCGATGGGAAGACAAAAAAAGATAAATGGCGAATTGTTGTAGAAAAACATCAATAATTTATAAAAAATTTGCAGGATTTTAAAAGTACTTGTCGAATATCTGTTACAATGAATAGTACATACTATTAAGCAATTGGAGGTGGCTTATAATGCCATTAACACCGTTAGACATACATAACAAGGAATTTACAAAAGGATTCCGTGGTTACGATGAAGATGAAGTAAATGAGTTTCTAGACCAAGTTATCAAGGACTATGAGCTGATTATTCGAGAAAAGAAAGAACTTGATGAACGATTAAACGATATGAATGAGCGTTTAACTCATTTTTCGAATATTGAAGAAACCTTAAATAAATCCATTGTTGTAGCTCAAGAAGCAGCGGAAGAGCTTAAGCGTAATGCTCAAAAAGAAGCTAAGCTAATTATCAGAGAAGCGGAGAAAAACGCGGATCGCATTGTAAATGAATCCCTCTCTAAAGCACGTAAAATTGCTTTAGAAATTGAGGATCTGAAGAAGCAATCCAAAGTGTTTAGAACTCGCTTTAAAATGCTTATTGAAGCACAGCTGGATATGCTTAATAACGATGATTGGGATCATCTCTTACAATATGAGCTTGATTCAGCAGAATTAAAATCTGCAAATTTAAAAGAAGAAGATTCATTGGCTTGACGAAAAGCGGTTTCTTCGAATATAATTTTTTAACAAGTAAAAATTGTATGTTGCGATGACAGGGATAGTAGAATTTATCAATGCTTTTTCTAGCGAGTTAACAGGTGGTGGGAGGTTAACAAAAGCGATAAGTTTGAATATCACCCTTGAGTACCAAGCTGAACATCCATTAGGAATAGTAAGCTTTGGCGTCTAAATTCACGTTACGAATTTTAGAGCGGATGGGTTTTTAGCCTATCTACTAGGGTGGTACCGCGGGAATATAAGCCTTCTCGTCCCTTTTTGGGATGAGAGGGCTTTTTTGTATTTATTTTTACTAATAACTGGTAACAATGAAGCTAGATGAGGAAGATTTAGGAGGAAGTTTTAAAATGGATTATAAAGATACATTATTGATGCCGCAAACGGAATTTCCAATGCGCGGAAATTTGCCAAAGCGTGAACCAGAGATTCAAGAAAAGTGGAACCAACTAGATATTTATTCTTTAGTTCAAGATCGTACGAAGGATCGTCCGATGTTTGTTCTTCATGATGGACCTCCGTATGCAAACGGAGATATTCACATGGGGCACGCATTAAATAAAATCCTAAAGGACTTTATTGTACGTTATAAATCAATGAGTGGATACAACGCACCATATGTTCCTGGTTGGGATACTCATGGGCTACCTATCGAGCAAGCTTTAACAAATAAGGGTGTAAAACGCAAGGAACTTACAGTAGCGGAATTTCGTAAGCTTTGTGAAGAG
Source organism: Robertmurraya korlensis (assembly GCF_023715225.1). Taxonomy (GTDB): domain Bacteria; phylum Bacillota; class Bacilli; order Bacillales; family Cytobacillaceae; genus Robertmurraya_A. Next base: position 307,217 of record NZ_JAMBNS010000002.1, on the reverse strand, counting down.
TATGCTTTAGGTCAAATTGATTCTCAGCGTACTCAGTTTAAGCGTTTAGGTGTTCGTGGTGATTGGGAGAATCCTTATATCACTCTTGATCCAGCATATGAAGCACAGCAAATCAAAGTATTTGGTGAAATGGCAAAGAAAGGCTATATCTATAAAGGATTAAAGCCGGTATACTGGTCACCTTCTAGTGAATCAGCTTTAGCAGAAGCAGAAATTGAATACCAAGATAAAAAGTCAGCTTCTATTTTTGTTAGTTTCCCTGTTCAAGATGGTAAGGGTGTCCTTGATGCGGATACGGAAATCGTTATCTGGACAACAACACCATGGACCATTCCGGCAAACCTTGGGATTTCCGTTCACCCAACATTAAATTATGTTGTGGCTCAAGTGAATAATAAAAAGTACGTTGTGGCTGAAGAGCTTTTGGAAGCAGTCACAAAAGAAATTGGATGGGAAGAAGTAACAGTAGTAAAGACGGTGAAAGGCCAAGAGCTAGAACATATTTTAGCGAAGCATCCTTTATATGATCGTACGTCTTTAGTTATGCTAGGGGAACATGTTACAACAGACGCAGGAACGGGCTGTGTTCATACAGCTCCAGGACATGGGGAAGATGACTTCCATGTAGGTCAAAAATACGGTTTAGACGTTCTTTGTCCAGTTGATGATAAAGGGGTTATGACGAAGGAAGCGGTTGGATTCGAAGGACTTTTCTATGATACAGCAAATAAGCCAATTACAGAAAAGCTTCAAGAAGTGGGTGCTTTATTAAAGCTAACATTCATTACTCACTCTTATCCGCATGACTGGAGAACAAAGAAACCAGTTATTTTCCGCGCAACAGCTCAGTGGTTTGCTTCAATTAAAGACTTCCGTGAAGACTTGTTGGAAGCTGTTAAGGAAACGAAGTGGGTTCCAGCTTGGGGAGAAACTCGTCTATTCAATATGGTACGTGACCGTGGAGACTGGTGTATTTCTCGTCAGCGTGTATGGGGTGTTCCTATTCCTGTATTTTATGGTGAAGACGGAGAACCAATTATCACGGATGAAACAATCGAACATGTATCACAATTATTCCGTGAACATGGGTCAAATATTTGGTTTGAAAGAGATGCAAAAGATCTTTTACCTGAAGGCTTTACACATCCATCAAGTCCAAATGGAAAATTCACAAAAGAAACTGATATTATGGATGTTTGGTTTGATTCTGGTTCTTCTCATCAAGCTGTTCTAGAAGAGAGAAGCGATTTACAAAGACCGGCGGATCTTTATCTTGAAGGATCTGACCAATACCGTGGATGGTTCAACTCTTCATTATCTACAGGAGTAGCTGTAACAGGTAAAGCTCCATATAAAGGAGTACTAAGCCATGGTTTCGCCCTTGATGGTGAAGGGAGAAAGATGAGTAAATCAATTGGTAATGTTGTTGTTCCTGCAAAGGTAATGGATCAGCTAGGTGCAGATATTTTACGTCTATGGGTAGCATCAGTGGATTATCAATCAGATGTTCGTGTGTCGGACGCTATCTTAAAGCAAGTAGCTGAAGTATACCGTAAGATTCGTAACACATTCCGATTCTTACTAGGTAATTTAGCAGACTTTAACCCTGCTACCGACAAAGTAGAATTTGATAATCTTCGTGAAGTAGATCAGTTCATGTTGGTGAAACTAAACAAGTTAATTAAATCTGTGACAAAGTCATATGAAGAATACGAATTTGCAAGCATTTACCATGCAATTAATAACTTCTGTACACTTGACCTAAGTGCATTCTACCTTGACTTTGCAAAGGACGTTCTATATATTGAGGCTAAGAATCACTACGAGCGCCGTGCAATTCAAACGGTCCTATATGAAAGCCTATTAGCATTAACAAAATTATCAGCACCGATTCTTTCTCACACGGCTGATGAGGTTTGGGCATACATTCCAAATGTCGAGGAAAAGAGCGTTCAATTAACTGATATGCCTTCATACGTTGACCTGCCTAATGCAAAGCAACTTGAAGAAAAATGGACGAAATTCATGAAGGTTCGTGATGATGTTCTCAAAGCTTTAGAAGAAGCACGTAATGCAAAGGTAATCGGGAAATCATTAACTGCAAAAATTAGCTTGTATGCAACAGGGGAAACAAAGGAACTATTACAGTCTGTTAAAGAAAACCTTCAACAATTATTTATTGTGTCTGGTTTTGAATTAGCGGGAGATATGGATTCAGCGCCTGCGGAAGCTGTAAAGCTTGAAACAGCTGCGATTGTCGTTTCAAAAGCTGAAGGTGAAACTTGTGAACGTTGCTGGACGGTAACAACTGAAGTTGGCAAAGTAGAGGACCACCCAACCCTTTGTCCACGTTGTGCAGATGTAGTAAAAGAAAACTACAGCCATCTTGTATAAAAAATGGAAGAACTCTCTGGATTTCCGGAGGGTTTTTCCTGTGTTTAGGGAATATGTATGAGTAATTATTCCACTTTCGTCAATGATTGTTTTCGTTGTTAAATGTTGTTCGTGTCGAATCGTGTCCATCGCGATATACTAACGAAAACATCTGAAAACGGAGGTATGAACAAAATGGAAGCATTTGAACAAAAGCTCTATTTGGAACTCCGGAAATCGCGTACTGAATTAATGATGCAGTTATCAAATTCAAAAGGATCTCCCTTAGTAAAACCGCTTATTGAGGAAGAATTAAGAGACATCAATAGTGCCATTCAAAAATTGGAGAATGGTTCGTTTGGCAGATGCGAAATATCAGGTGAATTATTACCTTATGAACTACTTCAAATGGTTCCAACCTTAAAAACGGTGGAGGACTGTGGGAAGCTTGAACAATATTTATGTAAACCACTTTTTTAAACTGAAGCGTTTACTGTCGTTTTTATAGAGAATGTGCTAAAATGCAAAGGGAATATTAAGAGAAGGTTTGGAGGTTTCCTTTGTGTTTTATTACATAATCGCATTAATTGTCATTATTCTTGACCAATGGACCAAATGGTTAGTTGTGAAAAGAATGGAGCTAGGAGAAAGCATAACCGTTATAGAAAACTGGTTTTATATTACCTCCCATCGGAATAGAGGGGCTGCTTGGGGTATTTTGCAAGGACAGATGTGGTTTTTTTACTTAATAACTGTGATTGTGATTATCGGGATTGTTTATTATATTCAAAAAGCAGCGAAAGGTAAAAGGCTTCTTGGAGTGGCTCTCGGATTAATGCTAGGAGGAGCGATTGGTAATTTCTACGACCGAGTAGTACATAAAGAAGTAGTTGATTTTATTCATACGTATATTTTTAACTATAATTTTCCTATCTTTAATATTGCTGATTCAGCCTTAGTTATTGGAGTGGGTTTATTAATGATACAAATGTGGCAAGAAGAGCGACAATCTAAGGAGATAGCAAATGGACAAAGTAATACAAACAATTAATGAAGAGTATAAAGGCGAAAGACTCGATAAGGTTCTTTCGAGTGTAAACAATGAATGGTCGAGATCACAAGTACAGTTATGGATGCAAGAAGGCAGCGTTGTTGTTAACGGCCAAAAAGTAAAAAGCAGCTATAAATGTTCAGTTGGAGATGTAGTTGAAATAAATATTCCAGATCCAGAGGAGCTTGATGTGGTTCCTGAGCCGATGGACCTTGAGATCTTTTATGAGGATAGTGATGTTTTAGTTGTAAACAAGCCTAAGGGAATGGTGGTACATCCAGCACCAGGTCATTCAACAGGAACGCTTGTGAATGGATTAATGGCTCACTGTAAAGATCTGTCGGGCATCAACGGAGTGCTTCGACCAGGTATCGTCCATCGAATCGATAAGGATACTTCCGGTTTATTGATGGTTGCTAAAAATGATTTGGCTCACGAAAGCCTTGTGAATCAGCTTGTTGCAAAGACCGTAACACGTAAATACCGAGCCATTGTCCATGGAGTTATTCCTCATGATTATGGAACAATTGATGCCCCGCTAGCAAGAGACCCTAAGGATCGTCAAAGTATGACTGTAGTGGATAACGGAAAGCATGCAGTTACGCATTTTCAAGTGTTGGAGCGCTTTAAAGATTTTACACTTGTTGAATGTCAGTTAGAGACGGGACGTACCCATCAAATCAGAGTCCATATGAAATATATTGGTTATCCGTTAGCTGGAGATCCAAAATATGGACCAAGAAAAACGCTAGATATCGGCGGACAAGCTCTGCATGCGGGTGTGTTAGGATTTAATCACCCTCGAACCAATGAATACTTAGAATTTGAAGCCCCATTACCAGAGTACTTTGTAGAACTTCTTGAGTCTTTGAGAAATAATCGTTGACAAAGTTCTACATCTGATTTATGATTTCTATAGTTGAATAAGTCCTTTAAAGACGGTCCTGTGAGGCTGAGAAGGAAACGGAGCTTGTATGGCATAATTATGCCTACAAATGCAATTCGTGTACCCTCTAAGCCCTGGCCTAGAGGGTCTTTTTATGGATAAATGAGGAGGGGAAAACCTTGTCACAAAAAGCAATTGTACTTGATGAACAAGCCATAAGAAGAGCATTGACAAGGGTTGCTCACGAAATTATTGAAAAAAACAAAGGTGTAGATCGAATTGTTCTCATTGGAATACGAACAAGAGGAATCTTTCTCGCTGAGCGTCTTGCTGCAAGAATTAAAGAAATTGAAGGCACCGAAGTACCGGTAGGTGAATTAGATATTACTTTGTATCGGGACGATCTAACTAAGAAAACAAATGATCAGGAACCTTTAGTAAAGGGTTCAGACATCCCGCACGATATTACTAATAAAATTGTCATCTTAGTGGATGATGTATTATACACAGGCAGAACTGTACGGGCTGCGTTAGATGCATTAGTCGATATCGGAAGACCTGCTTCAGTACAGCTGGCAGTTCTAGTAGACAGAGGCCATAGAGAGTTACCTATAAGAGCAGATTATGTTGGGAAAAACATCCCAACCTCTAGTTCTGAAAAAATTGTAGTTCAACTAGCAGAAGTTGACAAACATGATACAGTAAGTATACACGAAAAATAAATATAACCTTTTAAAAAAGCACAGAGAGGCTTTCAAGGGGAAATGTAGAGTTGAGGGGGGAATATGTACCTTGACCTGCAACTAGACCCTCTTGTGCAAAAGAGGGTTTTTATTTTAACTACCAGAGGAGAGACACATACATGAATAACAAACCAATCCTAGATGTACACGAAACACCGAAACCAGTCCATTGGCTCACACTTAGCCTACAGCACTTATTCGCTATGTTTGGAGCTACCATATTAGTACCATTCTTAGTTGGACTTGATCCAGCGATTGCACTTATCTCCAGTGGTTTGGGAACGATCGCGTTCCTTATGATAACGAAATGGCAAGTACCTGCATATTTAGGATCATCATTCGCTTTCATTACACCGATCATTGCGGCAAAAGCAGCAGGCGGCCCAGCAGGTGCCATGATTGGAAGCTTTATTGCTGGTTTAGTGTACGGAATTGTTGCACTAATCATTAAAAAAGCAGGTTACCGTTGGATTATGAATCTCCTTCCTCCAATCGTAGTAGGACCAATCATTATTGTAATCGGGTTGGCTTTAGCAGGAACCGCAGTTAGTATGGCAATGAATAACCCAGCTGGAGAATATAGCCTACTGCATTTCTCAGCTGCACTTGTAACATTAGTAGCAACCATCATTTTCTCCATCTACGGAAAAGGAACATTGAGCATGATTCCAATTCTCGCAGGTATCATTATTGGATATGTGTATTCATTAATAGTAGGAATCGTTGATTTTGCCCCAGTTGCAGCTGCCAAATGGTTCGAAATGCCAAACTTCTTTGTACCGTTCGTTGATTATGAAGTAAAAGTAACACTTGATTTAGTACTATTAATGGCTCCAGTAGCCGTCGTAACATTATCAGAACATATTGGTCACCAACTTGTATTAGGAAAAGTAGTTGGTCGTGATTATATTAAAAACCCTGGTTTACATCGTTCGATTTTAGGAGATGGAACTGCAACAATGATCTCTGCACTAATCGGTGGACCTCCAAAGACAACATATGGAGAAAACATCGGAGTATTAGCCATTACAAGAGTATACAGCGTATACGTACTTCTTGGAGCAGCAGTCGTTGCAACAGTATTTGGATTCATCGGTAAAGTAACAGCACTAATAAGTTCAATCCCAACTCCAGTAATGGGTGGAGTATCCATCCTTCTATTCGGAATTATCGCATCATCAGGATTACGTATGCTAGTTGATAGCAAAATCGACTTCGGGGACAAGCGAAACCTTGTGATATCATCAGTAATCTTAGTAGTTGGTATCGGTGGAGCAGTCATTAAAGTTTCTGAAGGATTTGAAATACATGGGATGGCATTAGCAGCTATCTTGGGGATATTGATTAATTTAATCCTTCCTGGTAGACCAGAAGCTGCCGAAGATATGTTTGAGAGTGAAAAGGAAAATGAAGTAGCATAGCTACACCTTTTAAAGAAAGTCCAGAGAGGCTTGAAAGGGTGCATAGGAGAAGTGGAGATACCCAAGTTGGGTGTGTTCTGCTTCTGCCTATCTGCATAGCACCCTGACAAAAAAGTCAAGGGTGCTATTTTTTTACATAAACCACAAAAGGAGTGTTTTGATCATGAATCTGCTTACTACTTCAGAGCTTTCCGTTACCGAGATTTACGACATCCTTGCAGAGGCGAAAAAATTTTCTGAGGGTGCTGCGTGGCAGCCTAATCAATCATCCTTTGTTGCAAACTTGTTTTTTGAACCGAGTACTAGAACAAAATGCAGTTTTGAAATTGCTGAAAGAAGACTGGGTTTAAACATTATTCCATTCGAAACACATTCATCAAGTATCACTAAAGGTGAAACGCTATATGATACGGTTCGAACTTTAGAATCTATTGGTGTTCAGGCGGTCGTCATTCGCCACACAGAAGACGAGTACTTCAAGCAGCTAGTCGGAAAAACAAACGTTAAAATTATTAACGCTGGAGATGGATGCGGTCATCATCCAACTCAATCGTTGCTTGACTTATTAACGATTTACGAAGAATACGGACATTTTCAAGGCCTTAAGATAGGTATTGTGGGAGACCTAATACACAGCCGTGTAGCAAGGTCAAATGCGATTGCCCTTCACCGATTAGGGGCAGAGATCGTCTTCTCAGGACCAAAAGAATGGATTGACCAAGAGCTTTTACAATACGGAAGGTATGAAGAGATTGATAAGTTAACAGAAACCGTTGATGTGCTTATGCTCCTCCGTATTCAACACGAAAGGCATCAAGTAGGTGGAGAAACGGTTGATTATCACCAAGTTTTTGGTTTAACCATAGAAAGAGAAAAACGGATGAAGAAAGGAAGCATTATTATGCATCCTGCGCCAGTAAATAGAGATGTAGAAATCGCTGATAGTTTAGTAGAATGTGAGCGTTCGAGAATCTTTAAGCAAATGGAAAATGGCGTCTACATTCGTATGGCAGTATTAAAAAGAGCACTACAACAATCTGAAGGGGGAAAATTCAATGACAATTCTCATCAAAAATGGTCAATGGCTTACTGATAAAGGACAAAAGGAGGCAGTCGATATTTTAATAAAAGACGAAAAGATTGCAGCAATTGGTCCGGATCTTCAAGCAGAGGATGCAGAGATCATTGACGCAGCAGGATTGCTAGTATCTCCTGGGTTTGTTGACTTGCATGTTCATTTACGTGAGCCAGGAGGAGAGAAGAAGGAAACGATTGCTACAGGTACACTAGCAGCAGCTCGTGGGGGTTTTACAACGATTGCAGCTATGCCTAATACAAGACCGGTTCCAGATTCAGTCGAAACTCTTCAAAATTTAAATAAACGAATTGCAGAAACAGGTGCTGTTCGAGTGCTGCCATATGCTTCAATTACGATCAGAGAGTTAGGAAAGGAACTTACTGATTTTGCCGAATTAAAAGAAGAAGGAGCATTCGCCTTCACAGATGACGGAGTAGGGGTTCAATCAGCAGATATGATGCTTCAAGCGATGCAACTTGCAGCAAGTGTAGATATGCCAATCGTGGCACATTGCGAAGAAAACACGTTAATTCATAAAGGATCTGTACACGAAGGGGAATTTTCAAATAAACATGGCTTGAACGGAATACCTTCTGTTTGTGAATCAGTTCATATTGCGAGAGACGTTTTATTAGCTGAAGCAGCAAACTGTCATTACCATGTATGCCATATTAGTACGAAAGAATCGGTTCGTGTGGTACGTGACGCCAAGCGTGCAGGGATTCGTGTAACTGCAGAAGTAACACCGCATCATCTACTATTATGTGATGAGGATATCCCAGGATTAGATACGAACTATAAAATGAATCCTCCACTAAGAGGAAAAGTGGATCGAGAGGCATTAATTGAAGGTTTACTTGATGGAACAATTGATTTTATTGCCACAGACCATGCTCCTCATACGGCTGAAGAAAAAGCAGAGGGAATGGCTCTTGCACCATTTGGAATTGTCGGGTTAGAAACGGCATTCCCACTTTTATATACAAATCTTGTTGAAAAGGGAATTTTAACAGAAAAGCAGTTAGTAGATTTCTTAACAGTGAAGCCGGCTCAGGCATTTGACTTACCATATGGAAAGCTTGAGGTTGGAGCAGTCGCTGATCTGGTATTAGTCGATCTTGATAATCAAGAAAAAATTGATCCAAATACATTCTTATCAAAAGGAAGAAACACTCCATTTGGTGGTTGGGAATGTAAAGGATGGCCAATAGTAACAATCGCAGCTGGGAAAATCGCATGGAAAAGAGGGTATGTAACAGTATGAAAAGGCAATTAATTCTAGAAAACGGGACAGTTTTTATCGGAAAAGCTTTTGGAAGTGACACAGAAAAAATGGGAGAAGTCGTGTTTAACACCGGAATGACTGGTTATCAGGAAATTCTCTCTGACCCTTCTTACTGTGGACAAATCGTTACTTTTACTTATCCGCTTGTTGGAAATTACGGGATAAATCGTGATGATTTCGAATCAATTTCTCCTTCTGTTCATGGAATGGTTGTGAAGGAAGCGGCAGACTTTGCATCGAACTGGAGAAACGAAAAAACATTAGATGAATTATTAAAAGAAAAGAATATTCCTGGAATTTCAGGTGTCGACACAAGAAAGCTTACAAGAATCATTCGACAATATGGGGCACTAAAGGGTGCGATCTGTTCGATTGATGCAAGTGTTGAGGAAGTGCTTGAAGGATTAAAAGCACCATTTAGAAACGATCAAGTAAAGCAAGTTTCCACTAAATCTGCTTATGCAAGTCCTGGTAGAGGAAGAAGAATTGTTCTTGTTGACTTTGGAATGAAGCATGGAATTTTACGCGAATTAAATAAGCGTGATTGTGACGTAATTGTTGTTCCTTATAACACAACCGCTGAAGAAATTAAACGTTTGAAGCCAGACGGAGTGATGCTATCGAATGGACCTGGGGACCCTAAGGATGTTCCAGAAGCAATTGAAATGATTCAACAAATCATAGGACATGTTCCACTGTTTGGAATTTGTTTAGGTCATCAGTTGTTTGCGCTAGCATGTGGAGCGAACACGGTTAAGTTGAAATTTGGTCACAGAGGCTCGAACCACCCGGTGAAGGATTTAGCAACAGGAAAAGTGGCTCTTACTTCACAAAACCATGGGTACACCGTTGAAGAAGAATCACTTCAAGGAACTTTGTTAGAGGTTACACATATCGCGTTAAATGACGGTACGGTTGAAGGATTAAAGCATAAAGAAGCAAAAGCATTTACGGTCCAGTATCATCCGGAAGCATCTCCAGGACCAGAGGATGCAAACTATTTATTCGAACAGTTTTTACAGTTGATTGAGACAGAAAAAGAGGAAGGTGCAATCGAATGCCAAAGCGTACAGATATAAAAAGCATACTAGTTATCGGATCAGGTCCCATCGTCATTGGGCAAGCAGCAGAATTTGATTATGCAGGTACTCAAGCATGTATCGCATTAAAAGAAGAAGGGTACCGTGTTATCTTAGTAAACTCTAACCCAGCAACAATCATGACAGATACTACGATGGCAGATGCTGTGTATATTGAGCCACTAACTTTGGAGTTCGTTAGCACAATCATCCGAAAAGAACGACCAGATGCACTTGTCCCAACACTTGGAGGACAAACAGGATTAAACCTAGCAGTAGAGTTAGCTAACTCTGGAGTTCTTGAGGAATGTAATGTAGAAATTTTAGGTACAAAGCTTTCAGCCATTGAGCAAGCGGAGGATCGCGATTTATTCCGTACATTAATGAATGACCTAGGCGAGCCAGTACCTGAAAGTGAAATTATCCATACACTTGAAGAAGCATATGACTTCGTTGCACAAATCGGTTACCCAGTCATCGTTCGTCCAGCGTTTACACTCGGCGGCACGGGTGGAGGGATCTGCCATAACGAAGAGGAATTGGTTGAAACCGTAACAAGTGGTTTGAAAAATAGCCCGGTTACACAATGTCTATTAGAGAAAAGCATTGCTGGCTTTAAGGAAATTGAATATGAAGTAATGAGAGACGCGAATGACAATGCGATCGTTGTATGTAATATGGAAAACATCGATCCAGTCGGTGTTCATACAGGAGATTCAATCGTTGTTGCGCCGAGCCAAACGCTGAGCGATCGTGAGTATCAAATGCTTAGAAATACATCATTAAAGATCATTCGCGCCCTTGGAATTGAGGGTGGCTGTAACGTACAGCTAGCTTTAGATCCTGACAGTTATGATTATTACATCATTGAAGTAAATCCACGTGTGAGTAGATCCTCTGCTCTTGCATCAAAAGCGACAGGATATCCGATTGCTAAGCTTGCTGCAAAAATTGCGGTGGGGTTAACGCTTGATGAAATGATGAACCCTGTAACAGGAAAAACCTATGCAAGTTTCGAACCTGCTCTTGATTATATCGTATCAAAAATTCCAAGATGGCCGTTTGATAAGTTCGAAAGTGCGAACCGTACACTTGGTACACAAATGAAGGCTACCGGTGAAGTAATGGCGATTGGCCGTACATTTGAAGAATCTTTATTAAAAGCCATTCGTTCACTAGAAGCGAATGTATTCCATTTTTCACTAAACGATGCAGATGAAATATCTGATGAGTTACTTGAAAAGCGAATTCGTAAAGCTGGAGATGAGCGTCTGTTCTATATCGGTGAAGCGTTAAGACGTGGCGTTACGATCGAAACCATCCATGCATGGAGCAAAATTGATCTATTCTTCCTTGCAAAGTTTTCTAAAATTGTCGAGTTCGAAGCAAAGTTGCAAGCTCTTCCTTTTGACGAGGAAATTACTAGAGAAGCAAAGGAACTAGGATTTGCTGACAGTACTCTTGCCAAGCTTTGGTCTACAAACGAGCGTGCTGTATATGACTGGAGAGTAGAAAAGGGCATTGTTCCAGTTTACAAAATGGTTGATACATGTGCAGCTGAGTTCGAGTCGGAAACACCTTACTATTACGGAACGTATGAAGACGAAAATGAATCCATTGTAAGTGAACGTGAAAGTGTAATTGTACTTGGTTCTGGTCCAATTCGAATTGGTCAAGGAATCGAATTTGACTACTCAACGGTTCATGCGGTTTGGGCGATTCAAGAGGCAGGCTATGAGGCCATCATCATTAACAATAATCCTGAAACAGTATCAACTGACTTCAGTATCTCTGATAAGCTTTACTTTGAGCCTTTAACAATTGAAGATGTCATGCATGTGATTGATTTAGAAAAGCCAGCTGGTGTGGTTGTCCAATTCGGTGGACAAACAGCGATTAACCTAGCTTCTAAGCTTGTAGAAAGAGGGGTTAAGATTCTAGGAACGAGCTTGGATGATCTTGACCGTGCAGAAAATCGAGACCGTTTTGAAGCTGCATTGCAAGAGTTAGGAATTCCTCAGCCGTTAGGAAAAACGGCAAGAACAGCAGCTGAAGCAGCCGTGATAGCTAATTCAATTGGTTACCCAGTATTGGTTCGTCCATCATATGTACTTGGTGGTAGAGCGATGCAAATCGTTTATCAAGAAGCGGAGTTATTGCAATACATGAAGGAAGCGGTAAAGATTAATCCAGAGCATCCGATATTAATTGACCGTTACCTAACAGGAAAAGAAATAGAAGTAGATGCAATTTGCGATGGCGAAACAGTCATCATTCCTGGAATCATGGAGCATATTGAAAGAGCTGGAGTTCACTCTGGTGACTCAATCGCTGTGTACCCGCCACAAAGCATATCACAAGCAGTAAAAGACAAGCTTGTTGACTACACCATTCGTTTGGCTAAAGGTTTAGGAATCATAGGACTTTTCAACATTCAATACGTCGTTTCAAAAGAAGAAGTGTATGTGTTGGAAGTAAATCCTCGTTCAAGCCGTACGGTACCATTCTTAAGCAAAATTACAAACGTACCAATGGCTAATCTTGCGACAAAAGCGATTCTTGGATTATCGCTAAAGGAGCAAGGCTATGAGACAGGACTGGTAGAAGAGAAGCAAGGTGTATTTGTTAAAGTACCGGTATTCTCTTTTGCTAAGCTAAGACGAGTTGATATAACATTAGGACCAGAAATGAAGTCGACTGGTGAGGTTATGGGGAAAGACCACACGCTTGAAAAAGCCCTTTACAAAGGATTAGTTGCTTCAGGAATGAAAATTCAAGGATTTGGATCGGTTCTTATGACGATTGCTGACAAAGATAAGCAAGAAGCTTTAGGGATCGCGCAGCGTTTCTTCTCAATCGGTTTCCGTGTAATGGCAACGGAAGGGACAGCGAAGTTCTTCCAAGAACAAGGAATTCCAGTGAAAGTTGTTGAGAAGATTGGTGGAGGCCACCCTGATATCGTCGATGTAATCCGAAACGGGCAAGCACAATTTGTCATTAACACATTAACAAAAGGAAAGCAGCCAGAACGTGATGGGTTTAGAATTCGTAGAGAATCAGTTGAAAACGGTGTTCCTTGCTTAACTTCATTAGATACAGCAGAGGCCATTTTACGAGTAATTGAATCAATGAATTTTTCAGCTGAGGCGATGGAGAAAAGTCCCGCAAACAGCAGGGAGGCAGTACTACTATGATTCGTAATGAGGAATGCATTGTACTTTCCAATCAAGAAATAGCTCACAATATTTTTGAGCTCACCCTTAAGGGTGAGCTCGTCCAACAGATGAATGAACCAGGTCAATTTGTACATCTAAAAGTTAGTGATAGTGTAGATCCACTGTTGCGTAGACCGATTAGTATTGCAAAAATCGACCAAGCAACTGACATGTTTACGATGATTTTCCGTGCAGAAGGTAATGGAACGAAGCTTCTTGCACAGAAAAGAGTCGGAGATGTTGTAGACGTTCTAGGACCTTTAGGTAATGGATTTCCGGTAGAGGAAGCAAAGGCTGGTTCAACTGCCCTTTTAGTAGGTGGCGGAATTGGTGTACCTCCACTATATGAATTATCTCTAAGGCTAAAAATGCGAAACGTGAATGTCATTCATGTGTTAGGCTTTGCAACAAAGGATGCGGTATTTTACGAAGAGAAATTTGCTGAATTAGGTGATACGTATATCGTAACGGTTGATGGAACTCATGGTGAGAAAGGATTTGTAACGGATGTGATCGCCGAGCAAAATCTTTCATTTGAGACATTGTACACATGTGGTCCTACCCCGATGTTACGAGCATTAGAGGCCGCGTATCCTGAGAAAAATGTATATCTGTCTCTTGAAGAGCGAATGGGCTGTGGAATTGGAGCTTGCTTTGCATGCGTATGTAGAACACAGGAAGATCCTACAGGATATACGTATAAAAAGGTTTGTACAGATGGGCCAGTGTTTAAAGGAGGGGAGGTTCTTATATGAGTCAACTAGCGGTGAACCTACCTGGTTTACAATTAAAAAACCCAATCATGCCAGCGTCAGGATGCTTTGGATTCGGTAGAGAGTATAGTCAGTTTTATGATTTAAGTACATTAGGTTCCATAATGATTAAAGCAACCACAGTAGAACCTCGATTTGGGAATCCAACTCCACGGGTAGCAGAGACAACTGCGGGAATGTTAAATGCGATTGGCTTGCAAAATCCTGGCCTTAAAAAGGTTATTAATGAGGAGCTTGCTTGGTTAGACCAATTTGATGTACCAATCATCGCAAATGTGGCTGGCTCACTTGAAGAGGACTATATTGAAGTTGCACGTGAAATTTCAAAGGTAAGTAATGTTCATGCTCTTGAACTGAATATCTCTTGCCCAAATGTAAAAACAGGTGGTATTGCTTTTGGAACAATTCCTGAAGTGGCAAAGGAATTAACGAAAAGGGTGAAAGAAGTATCAAGTGTACCTGTTTATGTCAAGCTTTCACCGAATGTATCGAATATTGTTGAGATGGCGAAGGCGGTCGAGGCAGGCGGTGCTGACGGGTTAACCATGATTAATACGTTAATAGGTATGAGACTTGATTTGAAAACAGGTAAGCCTGTGCTCGCTAATAATACAGGTGGACTTTCAGGACCTGCCATTAAACCGGTTGCGATTCGAATGATATATGAAGTAAGTCAGCACGTAAATATTCCTATTATCGGGATGGGTGGCGTTCAATCGGCAGAAGATGTGATTGAATTTTTTTATGCCGGAGCGAGTGCGGTGGCAGTTGGTACAGCTAATTTTGTAGATCCGCTCGTATGTCCGAAAATCATTGAACAACTTCCAGTATTATTAAATGAACTTGGATTTGATCATATTTCAGAATGTACGGGAAGGAGCTGGAAGAAGAATGAAAAACTCGCTTATCATCGCGCTTGATTTTCCAGATAAAAATGATGTGTACGGTTTTTTAAAGAAATTTAATAACGAGCAACTATTCGTTAAGGTGGGCATGGAACTTTTTTATAAAGAAGGCCCTGCAATGGTACAAGAATTAAAGGAAATGGGTCATGATATTTTTTTAGATTTAAAATTGCACGATATTCCAAATACAGTGGGTCGTGCAATGAGAAACTTAGCTAGCCTAGGTTGTGACTTAGTGAATGTTCATGCAGCAGGTGGAAAAGAAATGATGATGGCAGCTGTAGAAGGACTTGAGGCTGGAACGGCTTCAGGTGCGAAAAGACCAAACATCATCGCAGTAACACAGCTAACTAGTACTTCAGAGGAACAAATGAAAGGTGAACAATTAATTTCAGTGAGCCTCGAACAGTCTGTTCTTCATTATGCAAAGGTAACAAAAGATGCAGGACTTGATGGGGTGGTTTGCTCTTCAAATGAAGTAAAGCTCATCCGTGAACAAATAGGTGAACAGTTCTTAACTGTTACACCAGGAATTCGAATGAGTTCGGAGTCAGTTGGTGACCAAAAAAGAGTAGCTACTCCTGAGTTTGCTAGAAACGCAGGTGTATCCATGATTGTTGTAGGTCGTTCTATTACAAGAGCCGAAGATCCGGTACTAGCTTATCAGCTTTACCAAAACGCGTGGGAGGGAAAAGTATATGAAACAAAAAATAGCTAACACACTTTTAGAAATCGGAGCAGTATCGTTACAACCGAACCATCCATTTACTTGGACATCAGGAATTAAATCACCGATTTATTGTGATAACAGACTGACTTTATCTTTTCCTGAAGCAAGAAGAGAGATTGCAGCTGGACTAAAAGAACTTATACTTAAGAACTTCCCTGAGGCAGAAATGGTAGCTGGAACAGCAACTGCTGGAATTCCTCATGCGGCATGGGTAAGTGAGCTACTTAATTTACCAATGAGTTATGTTCGTTCATCAGCAAAAGGGCATGGCAAAGGAAATCAAATTGAAGGCCGTGTCGTTGCAGGACAAAAAGTAGTAGTAGTGGAAGACTTAATCTCAACTGGTGGAAGCGTCATTACTGCAGTTGATGCATTAAGAGAAGCGGGTTGTGAAGTATTAGGAGTCGTTTCTATCTTCACGTATGAACTAGAAAAAGGGAAGAAGCTATTAGAGGAAGCAAGCATTAAAACATATTCCCTAACAGATTTCTCAACATTAGTGGATGTGGCATTAGCGGCTGGAAGCATCGAAGAGGATGCAGTAGCTAGTCTTCGTAGCTGGAGCCAAGACCCTACAGCTTGGAAACCGGTAGTAAAAGCCTAATATAAATGAAGAAAAAAAGAGTGTCCACCCCAGACGGACAAAACAGCAAATCTGTCCATTTGGGGTGTCTGACACCCTTTTTTATTTTTTTAACTGGATAATAAGGTTTTCGTCAGGTGTGACGTATACCGTTTGTTGGTTGTCATATATGACGAAGCCTGGTTTTGCTCCGTTTGGTTTCTTTACATGTCTTACTTGTGTGAAGTCAACGGGAACGGAGCTCGAGCTTCGTGCTTTACTAAAATAGGAAGCGATATTGGCTGCCTCTAGAATGGTCGTATCACTTGGATCTTTGCTTCGAATGACAACATGTGATCCAGGAATATCCTTAGTATGAAGCCATACATCGTCACGACTGGCTACTTTGTTCGTTAAGTAATCATTTTGCTTATTGTTTTTCCCTACGAGGATGTCTGTTCCGTCGGAGGATACGTATTGATCAAGTACTGGCTTTACTACTAATTGTTTTTTTGATTTATTTTTATGTCGGTCACGAATATATCCTTCTTCAATTAACTCTTGACGAATTTCCTCAATATCTTTAATAGAGGCAGTCTCCATTTGCTGAATCAATGTCTCAAAATACAGCACTTCTTCGTTTGCTTTTTCAATTTGTTCTTGAACAATCCTACGTGCCGTTTTTGCTTTTTGATACTTTGTAAAGTATCGCTGCGCATTGTCTGACGGTGACTTCTGAGGATCGAGTGGTATAGTAACCATTCCAGCATTCTCGTCATAATAATTAATCACTTCGATGGATGTCATACCTTTTTCAACGGAATAGAGATTGGCCGTTAATAACTCCCCAAATAATTGATATTCTTCTGCATTTTGTGCATCTACCAATGTTTTTTGAAGCTTATCGATTTTCTTCTTATTTTTATCTCGTTCATTAATAATCAACCGTTCCAGGTCATTTCCTTGCTGCTTCACACGGTCTCTTTCGGCTTTCCCAAAATAATAACGGTCGAGCATTTCGCTAATATTCGAAAATGATTGAATTTCACCTGATGTATGAGTCATTGGGAATAGATAAAACATTTCTTTTCCATTGGCATTCATTATCGATGGCTCATATTGATGCGTTTCAATTTTTTCCATGCGATTAATAAAAGCTTTGGGTAAGGTATTTCGGTTAACAATGCCTGCTTCATGGATGATTTGTCTTGCTAATAAAGGAGATAAACCAGCAAATTGCTCAACCAGTTGCTTATCCATTTTACCTGCATTAAAGTCCACTCTCTTTAACACGTCCTCCTCTGATGCCTCTAGAGGATTATATTTGTTTTGAGCAGGAGGAAGCTTGTACTCCTGACCAGGTAGAATCGCACGATGGCTGTTAAGAGCATAAGAGACATGCTTGATGCTGTCTAAAATCATGTTTCGTGTCTTATCAATTAAGACAATATTGCTATGGCGTCCCATAATTTCAATAACGAGTTGTTTGCTCGACAGATCTCCGAGTTCGTTTCTTCCCTTCACATCCAAAACAATCATTCTTTCAAGTCCAACTTGATGAATATCCTCTAATATATATCCTTCTAAATGCTTTCTTAATAACATGCAAAACATTGGAGGCTCATTTGGATTTTCATATGATTCTTTAGTTATTTGTGCCCGAGCGTAACTCGGATGAACAGACAGCAAAAGCTTATGGTTCTTTCCACCTGCACGAATAACTAGCACGATTTCATTTTTAAATGGTTGATGAATTTTATTAATACGCCCACCGCGTAAAGTCTCAGAAAGCTCCTTAGCGATAGCACGCGTAAACAGTCCGTCAAATGACATAAGAGAACATCCTTTTCTATAAATTGCATTTCAAAATAGCGGTCGCTTCCACTTTTGTAATAATTATATCATTTTTTAGGACGAGGCTGAATAAGCTTAGTTTAGAGTGAGTTGGGACAACTCTGTTGAAAATAATAGGAGGAAGGGATTGCCGGATGAGATTCCATGGGATGGAAAAAAAGGAAGTAGAAAAAGCCTTAAATACTGATTACATGGTCGGTTTATCTGAGGCTGATGCAGTAAAACGTATAGAACAACATGGATTCAACGAGCTAGAAGAAGGAGAAAAGCAGTCCGCTTTAATCTTATTCTTTAGTCAATTCAAAGACTTCATGGTTCTTGTTTTATTAGCAGCGACGTTGATTTCGGGACTGTTAGGTGAGTATATAGATGCGATTGCTATCATCGCGATTGTCATTATCAATGGATTTTTAGGTTTTTTCCAAGAGCGTAAAGCCGAACGTTCCCTACAGGCACTAAAGGAGCTATCAGCGCCACAAGTATATGTCTTAAGAGATGGAAACTGGATCAAAATTGCTTCAAGAGAGGTTGTACCAGGAGATATTTTACGTTTTTCAAGTGGTGACCGTATTGGGGCAGATGTGAGATTAATAGAAACCAATAGTTTGGAAATTGAGGAATCAGCATTAACGGGGGAATCGTTACCTGTACAAAAGACAGATGAAAGACTACAAGAAGAAAATCTTGGTCTTGGCGATATGCAAAACATGGCCTTTATGGGAACAATGATCACGAGGGGAAGCGGTGTTGGAGTTGTTGTTGGAACCGGAATGAAAACAGCGATGGGCCAAATTGCTGACCTGCTGCAAAATGCGGAAACGATGGAAACACCTCTTCAAAGAAGATTGGAGCAATTAGGAAAAATTTTAATCACGGCGGCTCTTCTTTTAACGGTATTAGTTGTCATTGCAGGGGTATTTGGCGGGCACGATTTATATACCATGTTTTTAGCTGGGGTATCGTTAGCGGTTGCCGCAATTCCTGAGGGTCTACCTGCAATTGTCACAGTTGCTTTATCACTTGGTGTTCAACGAATGATTAAGCAAAAAGCTATTGTTCGTAAGCTTCCTGCTGTTGAAACATTAGGATGTGCTTCTGTTATTTGCTCTGATAAAACAGGAACGATGACACAGAATAAAATGACCGTTACTCATTTATGGAGCGGGGGAGAGGTTTCTCAAGTTGGTGGAGTTGGTTATGAGCCAAGAGGTGAATTCTATCGGGGAGATCATAAGGTTTCCATAAAAGAAGAAAAAGCACTTCAGCAAATGCTGATGTTTGGTATGCTCTGTAACCATTCAGAAATCTCTCAAAAAGGCAGCGAGTATGTAATTGACGGGGATCCTACAGAAGGTGCACTTCTCGTATCAGCACTAAAAGCAGGTTTTACAAGAGACCAACTTCAAAAGCAGTATGAGTTAGTAAAAGAATTCCCATTTGATTCAGCCCGGAAAATGATGAGTGTTGTTGTGAAGGATACGAACGGAAGACAATTTATTGTCACAAAGGGTGCACCAGACGTCTTAATTTCAAAAAGTGAATCAATCCTATGGGAAAATCGTCGACAGTTTATGTCTCGGGACATGGAGGGAAAAGTAAAGGATGCTATTGAAGGGTTAGCATCTCAAGCATTACGTACGATCGCGATAGCTTACCGAGAGGTGTCACCTGGAACGCTTATCCTTGATGAAAGAGAAGCAGAAAAAGATCTCACTTTTATCGGGTTACAAGGGATGATTGATCCGCCACGACCAGAAGTGAGGCATGCAGTTAAAGAATGTAAAGAAGCAGGAATTAAGACCGTCATGATCACAGGAGATCATATCATTACAGCGAAGGCGATTGCCAAACAACTAGGTATACTAACACCAAAAAGTAAGGTGCTAGATGGTAATGCACTGAATGAGATGTCAGTAGAAGAGCTTGAAGAAGTTGTGGATGACGTTTCAGTATTCGCACGTGTTTCTCCAGAGCATAAGTTAAAGATTGTAAAAGCATTACAAAGCAGGGGACATATCGTTGCGATGACTGGTGATGGAGTCAATGATGCGCCGGCTATTAAAGCAGCAGATATTGGTGTAGCAATGGGAATTACCGGTACCGATGTAGCGAAAGAAGCATCTGCATTAGTTCTTCTCGATGATAATTTTGCAACAATTAAAGCAGCGATTAAAGAAGGAAGGAATATTTACGAGAACATCCGTAAATTCATTCGTTATTTACTAGCTTCCAATGTTGGTGAAATATTAGTGATGCTATTCGCTATGCTGCTTGCACTCCCACTTCCTCTAGTGCCAATTCAAATTCTTTGGGTCAATCTTGTAACGGATGGGTTGCCAGCAATGGCATTAGGTCTTGATCAGCCAGAGGAAAACGTGATGAAGCGTGGTCCGCGGAGTCCTAAAGAAGGAGTTTTTGCAAGAGGGTTAGGCTGGAAGGTTATCTCACGAGGCTTTTTAATTGGTACTTCCACTTTACTTGCGTTTATCATTTCGTATAATGAAAATCCTAATGATTTAATTCATGCACAAACTGTTGCTTTCGCTACTCTTGTTTTAGCTCAGCTAATTCATGTATTCGATTGTCGTAGTGAAAAATCCGTTTTCTCAAGAAATCCATTCGGAAATATGTATCTTGTATGGGCGGTTATTTCTTCATTAGCTTTAATGCTAGTAGTAATGTATTATCCGCCACTACAACCAATCTTCCATACCGTACCACTGGCTCTTCGTGATTGGTTATTAGTCATTGGTTTTGCGTCCATCCCAACTTTTTTACTAGCAGGTTCATTTTTGGCAAGTAAAAATAAATAAAGTATGTTATAATCCAAAAGGTGATAGAGAAAGCTCTATTACCTTTTTCTATACTCAGGAAAGTTATGGGGTGTTGGCTTTGATAAAAAGCATGACAGGCTTTGGTAGAAGCATCCGCAGCAATGAACATATCAAGGTAACTGTTGAGGTTAAAACGGTGAATCACCGATTTGCCGAATATCACTTCCGAATACCTAGAAGTCTTTCTAACCTCGAGGATAAGCTAAAAAAGACGCTTAATGAATACATAAAAAGAGGAAGAATTGAGGTCTTCATCACCATAGAAGGTGAAGGACTAACAAATCGAAAACTCTTAGTCGATTGGAGTCTCTTAGAGGACTATCTTCAGTACATAAAAGAAATTCAGAAACGCTTTCAAATTAATGAGGGAGTTTCCATCAAGGATATACTTAATCGAGACGAGATATTTAGTATTGAAGAGCAAGAATCTGACACCGAGTGTATTGAAGAGCTTGTGTTAGATGCTTTGCTTGATGCTGCTCAAAATTGTGTAAATATGCGTGAAGCGGAAGGGAAGGCATTACAGCAGGATATTCGCTCACATATTGAAAAGATACAATCGACTGTCCATACACTTAGAAAATATGCGCCGACTGTTGCTCTACAATACGCGAATCGGTTAAAGAAGAGAATTCAAGAATATGTAGACCTGCAGTTGGATGAAGCGAGAATTGTGACTGAAATTGCCATTTTTGCAGATAAAGTAGATATCAATGAAGAGCTCACAAGACTCGATAGTCATGTTGTACAATTTACAACCTTCTTAAATGAACAGGAGCCTGTTGGTAGAAAGCTTGATTTCCTTGTCCAAGAGATGAATAGGGAAACAAATACAATCGGATCAAAGGCAAATGATGCGAAAATAGCTAGCGAAGTGGTGGAGTTAAAAAGCTTGATCGAAAAGATTAAGGAGCAGATTCAAAATATTGAATAGCACTTGGTTTAGAAATGCTTTAGGAAGGTAAAAATAATTCTTATGATTGGAGGACAATCATGTCAATTAAACTAATAAATATCGGTTTTGGAAACATCGTTTCTGCAAATCGAATTATTTCTATCGTTAGTCCCGAATCAGCTCCGATAAAGAGAATTATTCAAGATGCAAGGGATCGTGGTTCGTTAATAGATGCTACATATGGAAGAAGAACTCGCGCAGTAATTGTGATGGATAGTGACCATGTTATTCTTTCTGCGGTACAGCCAGAAACGGTTGCGGCCCGTTTAAATGATAAAGATGATATTATAGATGAAGGGTAGGAAAAGATTCATGCAGGAAAAAGGGTTATTAATTGTTTTATCTGGACCCTCCGGAGTAGGAAAAGGTACGGTAAGGAAAGAGGTATTTTCACAGCCTGATACCGCCTTTGAATACTCTATTTCGATGACTACCCGTGCTCCAAGAGAAGGGGAAGTTAATGGAGTGGATTACTTCTTTAAGTCTAGAGAAGAATTTGAACAACTTATAGAAGAGGAAAAGCTACTTGAATATGCCGAGTTTGTTGGCAATTATTACGGGACACCCGTTGATTACGTAAGACAAACATTAGATAGTGGAAAAGACGTATTCTTGGAAATTGAAGTACAAGGTGCGAGGCAGGTCAGGAAGAAGTTTCCGGACGGACTATTTATATTCCTCGTTCCGCCAAGTTTATCTGAGTTGAAAAACCGGATTGTCACACGTGGTACAGAGACTGAGGATGTCATCAACAATCGAATGAATGCTGCACGAGAAGAATTAGAAATGATGCATTTGTATGATTATGTGGTGGAAAACGACCAAGTCGACAGAGCTGTTGAAAGAATTAAAGCGATCGTCATTGCCGAGCATTTACGTCGTGAACGAGTAGAACCTAGATATAGAAGAATTTTGGAGGTAGATTAATCTATGTTATATCCATCAATTGATTCATTAATGACAAAAATTGACTCAAAGTATTCACTAGTTTCGGTTGCTGCAAAAAGAGCACGAAAGCTTCAACAAGGAGAAAACCTGCACTTAGATAAGTATGTTTCTCATAAGCAGGTTGGAAAAGCGTTAGAAGAAATTCATGCCGATAAGCTTACTTACCGTATCGTAAAAGACGAATCAGCTGAATAAAGACGGGGAACAACCTAAATTTTAGGTTGTTTTTTGTTTTAAAGATGCAAATGAAGTTAGGTTCTTGCATAATGAAAGAAAGATGTTTATCGAACGGAGGTATTTCTGTGAGAGGAAAGAAGATTTTACTATGTGTTAGTGGGGGTATTGCGGTTTTTAAAGCGGCAGCTTTAACGAGCAAACTCACCCAAGCTGGGCTTGAAGTAAAGGTCATACTAAGTGAATCGGCTTCAAAATTTGTGACACCTTTAACCTTTCAGGCGCTTTCGAGAAATGATGTGCATATAGATACGTTTGATGAAAAGAATTCAAAGGTAATTGCCCATATTGATTTGGCTGATTGGGCAGATTTAATCGTTGTTGCTCCGGCAACAGCGAATGTTATTGGAAAGCTAGCGAATGGAATTGCTGATAATATGATAACTACGACCTTGTTGGCTGCTACGGTACCTGTATGGATTGCCCCTGCAATGAATGTTCATATGTATGATCATCCTGCAGTGAGAAAGAATTTAGAAACATTGCGAAGCTACGGATATGGATTTATCGAGCCTGGAGAGGGTTATTTAGCATGTGGCTATGTTGGCAAAGGCAGAATGGAAGAGCCTGAAACGATTGTAGAGAAAATCGCTGAATTTTTCCAACCTAAGAATGCTCCTTTAAAGAGAAGAAAGGTACTTGTAACAGCTGGTCCAACACGGGAAAAAATAGATCCTGTCCGCTATATTACGAATTTTTCGTCCGGAAAAATGGGGTATGCCATTGCCGAGCAAGCTAAGAATCTTGGAGCGGAGGTAACTCTCATAACAGGACCTGTTTCCATTGAGCCACCACTGGGAGTTAAGGTTATCCATGTGGAAAGTGCGCAGGACATGCTTGATGCGACAATCGCCCAATATGAATCTAGCGATTTGGTTGTAAAAACGGCTGCGGTTGCTGATTATAAGCCAAAGACGGTTTCTAATCGCAAAATTAAAAAGCAGGAAGGCAATGAAAGCATTGAATTAGAAAGAACCAAGGACATTTTACTTGAGCTTGGAAAAATCAAAAAGAACCAAGTGTTGGTTGGTTTTGCTGCGGAAACTGATCATGTAGAAGAGTACGCGATGAGAAAGCTAGAGAAGAAAAATGCTGATATCATCGTGGCAAACAATGTTGCAGAAGAAGGATCTGGATTTGGGACAGATACAAATAAAATAACAATTTACAAGCGAGATGGTCATTCTATCTCGTTACCATTAATGACAAAGCAAGAAGCGGCAAAAACCCTTCTTTTAGAGGCTTTAAAGCTCCTACCAGAAGAGGAAGCTGAATGATTGCGAGTGTCATTGTGGATGTCCCAGCTAAGCAAACCGACAGACCGTTTGATTATCGCATTCCTAAGCATTTAGAAGGGGTTATCACCCCAGGGATGAGGGTGGTTGTTCCGTTTGGGCCTCGGAAAATTCAAGGGTTTGTCATTTCCATTCAGCCTAGCTCAGAGTTTGAAAAGCTTAGAGATATTATTGCTCCTATGGATATTGTACCGGTATTAAATGAAGAACTATTACAGCTTGGGGATTGGTTGTCCGAAGAAACTCTTTGTTATCGGATTTCTGGCTATCAAGTGATGCTACCGGCAGCACTAAAAGCGAAATACGAAAAAAAGATTCGCGTGACGACCGATTTGAATCTGTTGCCCCCGGTCCTAAAAAAGGTATTTGAGAAAAATCATATGGTACCATTTGATACAATTGAAAAGGATGCATGGAAGGTATTACAAAAAGAAATCGCTAGTGGGCATGTGGAATTTATATATGAAGTAAAGGAACGGGTGAATAAGAAAAAGCGCAAGTATGTTATGCCACATGTGAATGAAGAGGAGCTTACTGATTCACTCAACCTATTATCCATTCAGGCAACGAAGCAAAGGGAAATTATAGAGTTTTTCCTAGCGAATCCAGGTCCAGTTCCTTTACAGCATTTGATGAACATATTAAACACCTCGTCATCTGCTATAAAGGGTCTCGTTAATAAAGGAATGTTGAGGGAAGAAGAAGTGGAAGTTTACCGAGATCCTTACGAAAATCGTGTATTTGAACGGACACTGGCTTTACCGTTAACCCAAGAGCAAACGATAGCAATTACCCCCGTTTTACAAACCATTGAAGAAGATCTTCATCAAGTATTCTTACTTTATGGAGTAACAGGTAGTGGGAAAACGGAAGTCTATTTACAATCGATTCAACGAGTGTTAGAGAAAGGAAAGGAAGCGATTGTACTCGTCCCGGAAATCTCTTTAACTCCACAAATGGTGAAACGGTTTAAAGGAAGATTTGGAGATGAAGTGGCTGTTATGCACAGCGGACTTTCTACAGGGGAAAAATACGATGAGTGGCGAAAGATTCAAAGAAAAGAAGTAAAAGTCGTTGTAGGGGCAAGGTCTGCGATTTTTGCTCCGTTTGAAAACCTTGGAATTATAATCATTGATGAAGAGCATGAAACAAGTTATAAGCAAGAAGAAAATCCTAGATACCATGCCAGAGACGTAGCCATTCAACGTGCCAAAAAATATGGTTGTCCGGTCGTGCTAGGAAGCGCAACTCCAGCACTCGAATCATTTGCTCGCGCAAAAAAAGGTGTGTATAAGCTCTTAACAATGGCGAGCCGGATGAATAGTGGTCCAATGCCACATGTAGAAGTCGTGGATATGAGAGAAGAGCTTCGTGAGGGAAATCGCTCCATGTTTTCAAGGGCGTTAATGGAAAAGTTGAAAGATAGACTTGAAAAGCAAGAGCAAACCGTATTGTTTTTAAACAAACGAGGACATTCCTCCTTTGTCATGTGTAGAGATTGTGGGTATGTTGTGAACTGTCCGGACTGTGATATTTCGTTAACTTATCATCGGTTTAGTGAGAGAATGAAGTGTCATTATTGCGGTTATGAGTCACTTGTTCCAACACAATGCCCGGAATGCCAATCAGAGTATATCCGTTATTTTGGGACAGGTACCCAGAAGATTGAAGAAGAACTTGGCAAAGTGTTGCCAGAGGCCAGAGTAATCCGAATGGATGTGGATACGACTTCCAAAAAAGGGGCACATGAAAAGCTGCTAACTGATTTTGGTGAAGGAAAAGCAGATATATTGTTAGGAACGCAAATGATTGCGAAAGGATTAGATTTTCCTAAGATTACACTCGTAGGAGTTCTTTCTGCTGATACGATGCTGCATATTCCTGATTTCCGCTCATCAGAGAAAACCTTTCAGCTCCTAACACAGGTAAGTGGAAGAGCCGGAAGACATGAACTAACAGGGGAGGTTATTGTACAAACCTATACGCCTGAGCATTACAGTATTCAGTTGGCAGCCCAACAGGACTATGATTTGTATTATGAGCGGGAGATGCAAATAAGAAAGCTTCATCATTATCCACCTTTCTACTTTATATCCCTAATCACAGTAAGTCATGAGAATTTGATGAAGGTAGTGTCGGTGACAGAAAAGATTACCGGCTACATTCGAAATAGTCTTTCTCCGGAAGCGATTGTTCTAGGGCCTGTTGCCTCACCAATTCCTCGAATCAAAAATAGATATAGATACCAATGTTTGATAAAATACAAACGTGAGCCACAGTTAGGTCGTGCGATTAAAACAGTACTTGATCAATATCAGCATGAATCTGCAACAACCGGGTTAACCATTTCTACAGACGTGAATCCTTATATTCTTATGTAGCTGGTTATGAAGCGGGTTGTTTTCGTAGAGAATAGTGATAAATATGAAAAAATCGGAGGAAGTATTTTGACGGTAAAGAAGCTAGTTACTCATCCTGCAGAGGTACTTGAACAAGAATGTGAGAGAGTAACGGTATTTGATAAAAAACTAGAAAAGCTACTAAACGATATGTACGATACGATGATTGAATTCGATGGGGTAGGTCTTGCAGCCCCTCAAATTGGCATAGCAAGACAAATTGCCATCGTTGATATAGACGATGAATCAGGAACGATTGAACTAATTAACCCTGAAATATTAGAAGTGTCCGGCGAACAAACAGGCCCGGAAGGTTGTCTGAGTTTTCCAGGAGTTTACGGAGAGGTAACCAGACCGTACTTTGTAAAGGTCAAAGCTCGAAATCGAAAAGGGAAAGCGTTTGTGATCGAAGCAGAAGATTTTTTAGCACGTGCGCTTCTTCATGAAATCGATCATCTGCATGGCATTCTATTTACATCCAAAGTCACTAGGTATTTAACTGAAGAAGAGTTAGAGGGAGTCGAAAGCGAATGACGAAAATAGTATTTATGGGTACTCCTGATTTTTCTGTTCCTGTTTTAAGAAGTGTAATAGAAGCAGGATACGAAGTGATCGGTGTAGTTACTCAACCAGACCGTCCAGTTGGAAGAAAAAGAGTACTTACTCCACCACCTGTAAAAGTGGAAGCGGAAAAGCATGGTATTCCAGTTCTTCAACCTGAAAAGATTCGTGTCAGAGAGGATTTAGATCAAGTATTAAGCTTAAAGCCTGACTTAGTCGTAACGGCTGCGTTCGGACAAATCCTTCCGAAGGAGCTGTTAGAAGCGCCAACGCTCGGATGCATTAATGTTCATGCCTCTCTGTTACCAGAGTTGCGTGGAGGGGCTCCCATTCATTACTCTATTATTCAAGGTAAAGAAAAAACTGGAATTACGATCATGTATATGGCAGAAAAGCTGGATGCAGGGGATATTTTAACACAAGTAGAAGTTGAAATTACAGAAACAGATACGGTTGGTTCTTTGCATGATAAGCTTAGTGAGGCAGGCTCGAAGTTATTGTTAGACACATTGCCAAGACTGATTAAAGGGGAGCTAGAACCAATTCCCCAAAATGAGAAGGAAGCAACATTTGCGTATAATATAAAGCGCGAGGAAGAGAAAATTGAATGGTCTAAAACAGGAGAAGAAATTTACAACCATATTAGGGGCATGAACCCATGGCCAGTGGCATACACCCGCCTTTCAGATTCAGTGATGAAATTATGGTGGGCGACAAAAGTAAAGGCTGCGAAAAAGGCAGATCCAGGAGAGATTATTGCAATCGAGGAAGATGGTTTTGTTGTTGCAACTGGTAATGATACAGCCATTAAAGTGCTTGAGCTCCAGCCTTCTGGTAAAAAGAAAATGACAGCTGATCAATTTTTACGTGGGGCAGGTTCATTTTTAAAGGTTGGAGATCGTATAGGAGTAAGTGAATGACAGAAAAATCAAATGTTCGAGAAAGTGTTGTATCCATTCTAGAGCAAATCGAAAAAAATCAATCATATAGCAATCTTCTATTAAACAATGTGATTAAAAAGAATCAAATCGCAACGAAGGATATCGGATTGTTAACAGAATTAACATACGGAACATTACAAAGAAAAATGACTCTTGATTATTATTTAGAGCCTTTTATTAAAAATCCCAAAAAGCTTGAAAATTGGGTGAAGCAGCTACTGCGAATGACGTTATATCAAATGCTCTATTTAGATAAAATACCTGACCGTGCAGCCATTCATGAGGCAGTCGAAATTGCGAAAAAGAGAGGTCATAAAGGGATATCTGGGATGGTTAATGGCGTTCTCCGCTCTTTACAACGTGAGGGCATTCGGGAAATGAATGACATTAAGGATGAAGTCGAGCGATTATCCATTGAAACCAGTCATCCTACTTGGCTTGTAAGAAGATGGACCGAACAATTTGGGTATAATAAAGCAAAAGAGATGTGTGAGATCAATTTAACAGCACCCATGCAAACGGCACGTATTAATACAAATAAAATCACCAGGGAAGCTTGTATCAAAAGGCTTTCCGAAGAAGGCTTTCAAGTCGAGGAAAGTGTGGTTGTTCCTGAAGCCATTAAATGCCTAAAAGGAAATATTGCCCATTCGGAATGCTTTAAAGAAGGATTGATAACGATACAGGATGAAAGTTCTATGCTTGTAGCATATGCATTAGGAATCGAACAAAATGAAACGATTTTAGATGCGTGCGCCGCTCCTGGTGGAAAGTCGACTCATATCGCTGAAAAGCTAGAAGAAACAGGACAAGTTATCTCATTAGATCTTCATGAGCATAAAGTGAAGTTGATTAATGAAAATGCTACCCGACTTGGATTGAAAAATATAGAAACTAAAGCTATGGATAGTCGAAAAGTTCAAGAAGAGTTTGAGGGTAAGACGTTTGATCGGATTTTGCTTGATGCCCCATGCTCTGGTCTGGGTGTAATGAGAAGAAAGCCAGATATGAAATATACAAAAAAAGAAGAAGATTTAAATCGTCTTCAGAGTATTCAGTTGCAGTTATTAGATTCTGTTACTCCACTGTTAAAGCCAGGTGGAACGTTGGTGTACAGCACATGTACAATCGATCGCTCTGAAAATGAAGAAGTAGTGGCAGCGTTTTTACAAAAGCATACAGACTTTGAAGGAGACCTTTCGGTTATTGAGAGGATGCCTAAGGCCATACAGCCACTGATGACAGACTTTCAACTTCAGATTTTCCCTCAAGATTTTGGTTCAGATGGATTTTATATTGCAAGTTTAAGGAAGAAGGTGTAAAGAAATGGAACAGACAACAATTGAAAAAGAACAAACATCCGTGCAAAAGCCATCCATTTACTCTATAGAATTACACGATTTAAAAGCGTGGTTAGTAGAACATAATGAAAAGGCATTTCGTGCCGAGCAAATCTTTGATTGGTTATACAAAAAGAGAGTGACAAGTTTTGAAGATATGTCTAATCTCTCAAAAACTCTACGTGAAACGTTAGAAATGCATTATTCACTAACCACACTAAATACGCTTATTCAACAACAATCATCAGATGGGACAATTAAGTTTTTATTTGAACTACATGATGGTTACTCCATTGAAACAGTCCTTATGAGGCATGAATATGGGAATTCGGTGTGTGTAACCACACAGGTTGGCTGCCGAATTGGATGTACTTTCTGTGCATCAACATTAGGTGGATTAAAACGAAATCTAGAAGCAGGGGAAATCGTTGCTCAAGTAGTAAAGGTACAGCAAGCATTAGATGAAACAGATGAAAGAGTAAGCTCTGTCGTTATTATGGGAATAGGAGAGCCTTTTGATAATTACAATGATATGCTCTCATTTTTGAAGATTATCAACCATGATAAGGGATTGAATATTGGAGCAAGACATATTACGGTATCAACAAGTGGAATTATTCCGAAGATTTATCAATTTGCCGATGAAAATATGCAAATTAACTTTGCGATTTCACTTCATGCACCAAATACGGAAATTCGCAGTCGTTTAATGCCTATTAACCGTGCGTATAAGCTCCCTGATTTAATGGATGCTGTCCGTTATTATATTGAGAAGACAGGAAGAAGAGTAAGTTTTGAATACGGGCTATTTGGTGGCGTAAATGATCAGGTTGAACATGCCGAAGAGCTAGCGAAGCTGATTAAAGGTGTGAAATGCCATGTGAACTTAATTCCAGTAAACTATGTGCCGGAAAGAGATTACGTTCGAACACCTAGAGAGCAAATTTTTGCATTTGAAAAAACGTTGAAAAATCATGGAGTAAACGTAACGATTCGAAGAGAGCACGGTCATGATATTGATGCAGCATGTGGACAGCTTCGTGCAAAGGAACGAAAAGAAGAGACGAGGTGACAATAGGTGAAAGCGGTATTTAAAACAGACCGAGGTCGGATCCGCCAGCATAATGAGGACAGTGGGGGAATCTTTATCAATCGTGACGGGCAGCATCTATGTGTGGTTGCAGATGGAATGGGTGGACATCGAGCAGGAGATGTCGCCAGTTCCATGGCAATCAAGCATTTAGAAGAGATGTGGAAAGATTCAAGTGGAATAGAAACGGCCTCTCATGCTGAGGACTGGCTAAGAAACAGTATTCCTCATATCAACCAAGTAGTATTCCAGCATTCACAGCAACATGCCGAGTGCGAAGGAATGGGAACAACAGTGGTTGCTGCCATTGTTACGCCATTGTTTTCAACGGTGCTGAATATTGGTGATAGTCGCTGCTATATTTTAAATGATACAGGTTTCCAGCAGTTAACAGAAGATCATACACTTGTGAATGAGCTTGTTAGAACGGGGCAGATTTCAAGAGAGGATGCAGAACATCATCCGCGTAAAAATGTTATTTTACGTGCTCTTGGAACGGAGCAAGAAATAAAAATGGATATTCGTACCATCATGTTTGAAGAAGGAGATGTCCTCCTTTTATGCTCTGATGGTTTATCTAATAAAGTTTCGACCGATGAAATGGTTAGTATTTTAAAAAATACTGAAAATTTAGAGGAAAAGGCAACCACACTTATCAACCTTGCAAATAATCATGGTGGTGAGGACAATATTACCTTGGTCATTTTACAATTTGACGTTGGCGATGATTGGGGTGGGGATTCATGCTAATCGGTAAGCGTTTAAGTGGCCGCTATAAAGTGCTTGAGATGATTGGCGGCGGTGGAATGGCCAATGTTTATCTTGCACATGATATGATCTTAGATCGAGACGTGGCTGTTAAGGTACTGAGACTTGATTTTTCGAATGACGAGGAATTTATTCGACGCTTTCACCGAGAAGCACAATCCGCAACGAGCTTGGCTCATCCGAATATTGTTAGTATATACGATGTGGGTGAAGAAGATTCTATCTATTATATTGTTATGGAGTATGTGGAGGGGCAAACTCTCAAACAATACATACAGCAGCAGCTATCGTTACACGTAGAAGATGCCATTAATATTATGAAGCAGTTAACCTCCGCTATTTCACATGCTCATCAAAATCACATTGTTCATAGAGATATTAAACCACATAATATTTTAATTGATCGTGAAGGAAATGTGAAAATTACGGATTTTGGCATTGCTATGGCAATGAGTGCGACAAGTATAACGCAAACAAACTCAGTGCTTGGCTCCGTCCATTATTTATCTCCAGAACAAGCAAGAGGTGGAATGGCAAACCGTAAATCAGATATCTATTCTCTTGGAATTGTTATGTTTGAACTGTTAACAGGAAGGCTTCCATTTTCAGGTGAGTCAGCCGTCTCTATTGCTTTGAAACACTTACAATCAGAAACACCTTCGTTAAGAAGATGGAATCCAAAAATTCCACAAAGTGTAGAAAATATTGTTTTAAAAGCAACGGCAAAGGATCCTTTTCATCGATATGATAGTGTAGAAGATATGGAGATGGATCTAGTAACCGCACTCGATTCAGATCGAATTGATGAGCCGAAGTTTGCTCTTCCCATTGATGATGATGCGACAAAAGCAATTCCAGTCATTACGGCTGATCAATATCTAACTTCGGATGAGACACTCGTACATAGTAAAGAGCATCCTGTTCTTCAACCGACAACGGACAAAGACGGAGATAAAAAGAAGAAGAAAAAGAAGAGAAAATGGCCAATTGTACTCGTATCTATCTTTCTTATATTGGTAATCCTTTCTGTTTTAACTGTAACGGTATTACCTAAGTTATTAGGACCAAAAGACGTGTTAGTTCCTGATGTGGCTGGAAAAGAGTTAGATGAGGCAATGGATATTCTTCAGGAGCAAGGGTTGAAAATTGGTGACACGATTGAAGTTACAGATGAAGAAGTAGAGGAAGGACTTATCATAAAAACAAACCCTAAAGAAGGGAAAACGGTAAAAGAAGGGCAGGAAGTGGACCTTTATTTGAGTATTGGTAAAGAGAAATGGACTTTGCTAGATTATACCGGACGTCAATATGATGATGTAATTGATTTATTAAAAGCAAGGGGCTTTAAAGACATTTCAAAAACGGAAGTTTACGATGATTCTGCCCCAGTGGGACAAATCATCTCACAAGATCCGTCAAGCGGGGAAGAAATTATTCCGGCAGATACGGAACTGAAATTTACCGTTAGTAAGGGGCCGCAGTTAATAAAGCTCAAGGATCTTTCAGGTTACAATGAAAAAGGAATCCAAGAGTATGCACAATCCTCAGGATTATATGTAGAAATTGCAAGTGAGGGCGAATATAGCGATACATTAGCGGAAGGGTTAGTTGTCTCGCAAAAGCCTATTGCAGGTACAGATTTACAAAAAGGATCTAAAGTGACCGTAGTTCTCTCTAAAGGAAAAAAGGAAATTCCGAAAGAAGTGACAAGGGAAATTACCATCCCTTACCAGCCGTTGGTTGAAGGAAATCCGCAAGTTGTCCAAATCTATATAGAGGATATGGAGCACAATATTTCAGAGCCTGTAGAAACCTTTGAAATTACAAAGACAGAGACTAGAACCATTCAGTTAATTATCGCTCCCGGTCAGCAAGCGAGTTACAGAGTTCAAAGGGACGGTGAAGTTATCGATGAACAACCAGTTCCATACCCTTCAAACTAATTGGAGATAGGAACTAGTCGTTCACATTCTGTTAAAGGAGTGTATGTATGCCAGAAGGCAAAATTATTAAAGCATTAAGTGGGTTCTATTATGTTCTCACAGATGATAATCAAGTGATTCAGTGCAGAGGAAGAGGGGTATTTCGCTTAAATAAAGTGACCCCTCTTGTAGGAGATGAAGTAGTTTTCCAAGCAGAAAATGAATCTGAGGGCTATATTTTAGAGGTGAAGGATCGAAAAAACGAGCTGGTAAGACCACCAATATCTAATGTCGATCAGGCAATATTAGTATTTTCGGCTGTTGAGCCTGATTTTAGTACCGCGTTGCTCGACCGCTTTTTGGTTTTAGTTGAATTCAACCGTATTAAGCCAATTATTTGCATTACAAAGATGGATTTAACCAATGACGATGAAAGAGCAATGATGGAAACATACCGTAATCAATATACGAATGCGGGTTATGAAGTGATCTTAACTTCATCTGAAACCGAGGATGGATTAGAGCAGCTGCTCCCGCATTTAAAAGGTGTCATATCCGTATTTGCTGGGCAGTCAGGGGTCGGTAAGTCATCGCTTCTAAATGCGATTAGACCAGATTTAGAACTTAAGACAAACGATATATCCTCACATCTCGGTCGAGGAAAACATACTACGAGACATGTTGAATTGATAAAAATTGGGGAAGGGTTAGTGGCAGATACTCCAGGTTTCAGTTCACTTGAATTTACAGATATTGAGGTGGAGGACTTAAACTATTGCTTCCCTGAAATTGAAAAGTTAAGTGAAAACTGTAAATTTCGAGGATGTATTCATCTAAAAGAACCTAAATGTGCGGTAAAAGAAGCGGTAACAAAGGAAGAACTTCCTGAGTATCGATATGAGCATTATGAGCTTTTTGTTCAAGAAATTAAAGAGAGAAAGCCGAGGTATTAATTATGGTGAAAATTGCGCCTTCCATACTATCAGCTGATTTTTCAAAACTGGGAGAAGAAATTAAAGATGTAGAACGAGGGGGAGCAGACTATATCCATGTGGATGTTATGGATGGTCATTTTGTGCCTAATATTACAATTGGTCCCCTGATTGTAGAAGCGATTCGACCAATTACGAAACTTCCGCTTGATGTACATTTAATGATTGATAATCCTGATCAGTATATTGAAGCCTTTGCTAATGCGGGAGCCGATTATCTTACTGTTCATGTAGAAGCCTGTAAACATCTGCATCGGACCATCCACTATATTAAGTCATTTGGTGTAAAAGCAGGAGTGGTTCTGAATCCTGCAACCCCTGTTCAAACGATTGAACATGTGATAGAGGATATAGATATGGTCCTGTTAATGACGGTTAATCCTGGCTTTGGAGGTCAGAAATTTATTGAGCAAGTACTGCCGAAAATTAGACAGGTAAAAGAACTTGTTGATAAAAAAGGGTTATCCGTTGAAATTGAAGTAGATGGTGGAGTGAACGAAGAAACGGCAAGGAAGTGTGTAGAAGCTGGTGCGAATGTCCTCGTAGCTGGATCTGCCATATACAACGAAAAAGATAGAAAACAAGCGATAGAAAAAATAAGAGGATAAAAATGTCGGCTAGCTTTTTAGAAGCTAGCCTTTCCTTGATTACAAGGAGGATCCAAAATGGAGATCAATATTTTAGCAGGTGGTCCACAAGACCATATCCCTTCACTTCACTCCTATAGTGGAGAGTGGGTAGGCGTGGATCGTGGAGTTCTAACCCTAATAAATGAGGGGATCTTTGTTGATAAAGCCTTTGGTGATTTTGATTCTGTGAAGGAAGAAGAGCTGGCGTTTATTAAGAAACATGTTGATGAGTTATTTACGTTTCCACCAGAAAAAGATGAAACGGATATGGAAATTGCGCTTTCGTGGGCAATGAAACAAGCTCCGAAAAAAATTCGAATCTTTGGTGCTACCGGTGGAAGGCTGGATCATTTCTTTGCGAATATACAACTGCTTTTAAAACCAATGGCTCTACAAAAATCAGTCCCGATTGAACTCATTGATCGTCAAAATATCATTTCATTAATACAAGCAGGCACACATACAATAGAAAGAAATGATGAGTACACCTATATTTCTTTTATTCCTTTTCATGAAGAGGTGGAGGGGTTAACCCTTGTTGGTTTTAAGTATCCTCTAACGCTTCGCCATATTCCGATTCATTCCACTCTATGTATTAGCAATGAACTAATTTCTGATATTGGTACTATATCTTTTTCGGAAGGCATATTAATGGTGATAAGGAGTCGCGATTAAACTTCCTTATATTGAGTACTTATCTTTATATTTTGAATATGATAATGAGAGTTCTGAAACTTGTTCATGCGTGAGATGGTGAGGAGGGACATTATGAGATTTTACACGATTAAATTGCCGAAATTTTTAGGCGGCATTGTCCGCGCGATGCTGGGTACGTTTAAAAAGGGCTAATCCAAAGTGGTAATTGTAACACGTTTTCAAGAAAGACAACCTTAAAAAACCAATGTACACCGATGGAAAAGATTCGCATCGGTGTATTTTTTTTGTGAATAATTAAAAGTCTATTTCTAAAGTTTAAGGGGAAGGCTAGTTTTAAAAGGAAATGAAAAAGAGCATCCAGATGGATACTCTTTATACATTATACGCGTTCAACTTTACCTGATTTAAGTGCTCTTGCAGAAACCCAAACACGCTTAGGCTTTCCGTCTACAAGAATACGTACCTTTTGAAGGTTAGCACCCCAAGTACGCTTGTTAGCGTTCATAGCATGAGAACGTGCGTTACCTGAACGAGTTCCTTTACCAGTTACAACACATTTACGTGGCATATACATTTCCCTCCTTACTATCAAAGGTGAAGCATTATTTGTTCATCTTTAAAATGCAATGTAAAATTGCTTTCAAGTTTTATTTAATGTGAAAATAGCGGATTGTCCGTTTTTCAAGCATTAAAAGATACTTTAATAATTTATCATACAACCATTCGGAATGCAACAGTTCTAACAAAAGGTTTCAAGAAAATTTCCTTGACATAGGTAAAATCTTAAGGCTCTATTATAAGTGCGGGGAATATGACTTTTAAATTTGAAGTCCATATAGTAAAATGACTGTAGTTAAGGAGCAAATTCCAAAGGGGGAAGCATTTATGTCCATCGAACTGAAAACAAATTTCGGACAAATTGATATCTCAAATGAAGTAATTGCAACAATCGCTGGAGGAGCAGCTGTTGATTGCTACGGTATAGTAGGAATGGCTTCAAAACATCAACTAAAAGATGGCCTTACGGAAATATTAAGAAGAGAGAATTTTACTAGAGGTGTAATTGTTCGTCAGGAAAATGATGAAGTACATATTGATATGTATATAATTGTTAGCTATGGTACAAAAATTTCTGAGATTGCACATAATGTACAATCAAAAGTGAAATATACCTTAGACAAAACAGTTGGCCTTGCCGTTGACTCTGTTAATATTTACGTTCAAGGTGTTCGCGTCACGAACCCGTAAGTAAAATGCGTTGCTCGAGGAAACTTAGACTTCCTTGAGCAGTGCGTTCGTAGTGACGAACATTAGTGAGGAGGAAAGACTTGTGTCAATTAAATCTTTAGATGGAAAACGTTTCGCTGAAATGGTGTTACAAGGAGCGAATCACTTGTCCTCTAATGCAAAATATGTGGATGCGCTGAACGTGTTTCCCGTTCCAGATGGTGATACTGGAACAAATATGAACTTATCGATGACTTCTGGAGCAAAGGAAGTTAGAAATAATGTTCAAGACCATATTGGAAAGGTTGGTATTGCGCTTTCCAAAGGATTGTTGATGGGTGCAAGAGGAAACTCTGGTGTTATTTTATCCCAGCTTTTCCGAGGCTTTTCGAAAGCAATCGAAACAAAAGCTAGCATCAATGCATTTGAATTTGCCGCTTCTCTTGATGCAGGAGTGATTACTGCTTATAAAGCGGTTATGAAGCCTGTAGAAGGAACAATCTTAACGGTTGCAAAAGACTCTGCGAAGCAAGCAGTTGAAGCAGCGAAAAAGTCAGATGATATTGTTACAGTTATGGAGGCAGTAGTTGCAGAAGCAAAGGCATCCTTAAAGCGTACACCTGATCTTCTACCGGTTTTAAAGGAAGTAGGAGTAGTTGATAGTGGCGGTCAAGGGCTTGTGTTTGTCTATGAAGGCTTCCTAGCGGTACTAAAGGGAGAAAAATTACCAGAAGGTCCTACACTAGCATCTTCAATGGATGACCTAGTCAATGCAGAACATCACAAAAGTGTACAAAGCCATATGAACACCGAAGACATCGAGTTTGGCTATTGTACAGAATTTATGGTCAAGTTGGACGACGAGAAACTCCATTCTAAACCATTTAGCGAGCAAACCTTCCGTCAAGATTTAAGTCAGCACGGTGATTCTCTCTTGGTTATATCTGATGATCAGCTTGTCAAAGTACATATTCATGCAGAGTATCCGGGAAATGTGCTAACGTATGCACAAACCTATGGAAGCTTAGTCAACCTAAAAATTGAAAATATGCGTGAGCAGCATACGAATTTGTTATCGGATACGTATGAAAAACCAAGTGCTCCTGCAAAGCCGAAGGAAAAGTTAGAGTATGGTATTGTAACCGTTTCTATGGGTTCAGGAATTGCAGAATTGTTTAAGAGTATCGGTGCACATGCTGTTATAGAAGGTGGACAAACGATGAATCCAAGTACAGAGGATATCGTTAGGGCCATTAAAGAAGTGAATGCAAAGAAAGTTATTATTTTGCCGAATAACAAAAACATAATCATGGCAGCTGAACAAGCGGCTGAAGTTACAGAAGAAGATGCGATTGTCATCCCTTCTAAAACGGTTCCACAAGGAATGTCTGCTCTTCTTGCCTTTAACCCAGGTGCAGACCTAGATGGTAATAAAGAGGGCATGACGGACGCTTTACAAAATGTCAAAACAGGCCAAATTACGTATGCCGTTCGTGATACAAGTATAGATGGTCTTGAGATTGAAAAAGATGACTTCATGGGAATTGCCGAGGGGAAAATCGTTGTAAAGGATAAAGATAAAGTGGTCTCTGCAACGAAACTCCTAGATCAGCTTCTTGATGAAGACACTGAGATTTTAACAATCTTAAAAGGCGAAGATGCTACAGACGCGGATGTAGATACGATTGTCGAGTATGTAGAAGCAAATTACGGAGAAGTTGAAATCGAAATCCACGATGGAAAACAACCGTTATATGCATTCATTTTCTCGGTTGAATAATCATTATGGAAGCATGGCTTAAAGCTGTGCTTCCTTTCATTTGAAAAAATCCACTTTGTATATAGTGGAAATAGAAGAAACTACAATGATTTTTTCATACAATAATGTATAATACAATGTGGGAATCCATTAAGTGTAAATAGGATATTCTCCACAAGGGGGAAAAGTGATGAAGTACAAAAGTGTTTTTGATATTATCGGACCTGTAATGATTGGTCCTTCTAGCTCACATACAGCAGGGGCCGCACGAATTGGCAGAGTAGCAAGAAGCCTTTTTGGTCGTGAGCCAAAGTGGGCAAAAATTTCTCTTTATGGTTCTTTTGCGCAAACATATAAAGGCCATGGAACAGATGTAGCAATAATCGGTGGACTGTTAGACTTTGATACTTTTGATGAACGGATTATCGGGTCCATTTCTATCGCGCAATCAAACGGTATGCAAATTACATTCATTGAAGAAGAAGCGATTCCAGAACACCCCAATACAGCTAAAGTATTCATTGGTGACGATCAAGGTGAGTTAGAATTAGTAGGAATCTCTATTGGCGGTGGCAAAATCGAAATCACGGAGTTAAATGGCTTTGAGCTTAGGTTATCAGGTCACCATCCCGCGATTTTAGTCGTTCATAATGACCGTTTTGGTGCGATTGCCAGTGTTTCAAATATATTAGCTTCACACGAGCTAAATATCGGGCATATGGAAGTTTCAAGGAAAGAAAAAGGGATGCTTGCATTAATGACGATTGAAGTGGATCAGAATATTGACGATTCAGTGATTAAAGAATTAGAAGCGCTTGACCATGTAGTAAAGGTTGCCAAAATTGTCGAATAGAAGAGGAATTTTATGGTAGCGCTTTCAAAAATAGATTAATAGAACGTAGGGAGAGTGTACATCATGTTTCGCAATGTCGCAGAGCTAGTAGAGCTCGCTAGTACACAAAATAAAAAAATATCAGATATCATGATTGAACAAGAAATGGAAGTTACCGGTCGAACAAAAGAACAAATACTAGAGCAAATGAATGTGAATTTGACTGTGATGGAGCAAGCTGTTGAACGTGGCCTTAATGGGGTTAGATCCCATTCGGGTCTCACTGGTGGAGATGCCGTGCTCCTGCAAAAGTATATTCAGTCTGGAAAATCATTATGTGGAGACACGATCCTCGATGCCGTTTCTAAGGCAGTTGCTACAAATGAGGTGAATGCGGCAATGGGGACGATTTGTGCCACACCTACTGCAGGTTCAGCAGGTGTAGTTCCAGGAACCTTGTTTGCTGTAAGAGATAAACTACAGCCTACGAGAGAACAAATGATAGCCTTTTTATTTACATCCGGAGCATTTGGGTTTGTTGTTGCTAACAATGCGTCAATTTCTGGAGCTGCAGGGGGCTGTCAAGCAGAGGTTGGATCAGCAGCTGGAATGGCTGCAGCTGCCATTGTAGAAATGGCTGGTGGAACTCCTGCACAATGTGCAGAAGCTATGGCGATCACGTTGAAAAATATGTTAGGATTAGTGTGTGACCCCGTTGCTGGTTTAGTAGAAGTCCCTTGTGTAAAACGGAATGCAATGGGGGCTGCAAACGCAATGGTGGCAGCGGATATGGCATTAGCAGGAATCACTAGTCGAATACCATGTGATGAAGTAATTGATGCGATGTATAAAATCGGTCAAACGATGCCTACCGCTCTTAAAGAAACGGCGCAGGGAGGGTTGGCGGCAACTCCGACAGGTCGCAGACTGGAAGCGAAAATTTTCGGAATACCGCATGTTCATGGAGAACAACAACAGTAATTTAAGGCAATCCGTAACAGCTGTAAAAGGAATCGGTGCTGAGACAGCTCAAAGTCTAGCTGAAATGAGAATAGTGACTATTGAAGATTTACTTGAATATTTTCCATATCGTTATGAAGATTATCGCCTACGCGACTTAACAGAAGTGAAGCATGACGAGAGGATTACCGTAGAAGGGAAGGTTCATAGTGAGCCTTCTCTTATGTATTATGGGAAGAAGCGGTCAAGACTAACCATCCGATTGCTAGTAGAGAGATATTTGATTCAAGTAGTATTTTTTAATCAGGCCTATTTGAAAAATAAGTTTCAAGTAAATGAAATGGTTACCGTAACCGGTAAATGGGATCAGCATCGCCAAATGATCACAGCCTCTCAAGCAAAAATTGGATCAAATGAATCAGAAAAAAAGTTTGTTCCTGTTTATAGTGTAAAAGGAGATGTGACGGTTAAAGGTCTTAGAAGATTTATTAATCTAGCATTCTCTCAGTATGGAAAGGATATTAAAGAGACCCTTCCTGAAAAAATGATTAGCAAATATAAGCTTGGAAATCGGAAGGAATCGTTGCTTTCCATGCACAATCCGCTAAATGAAGAAGATGTAAAAAAAGCTCGTAGAAGATTTGTTTATGAAGAATTTTTGCATTTTCAGTTAAAGATGCAAGCGTTACGAAAGTTTGAAAGGGAGAACTCTAAGGGACTTCCGCAAAACTATGACTTGAATAAAGTAAAGAACTTCATAGATCATCTACCTTTCCCGCTTACCAATGCGCAGAAGCGAGTGGTAAATGAGGTGTTAAAGGACTTGAAATCTCCATACCGTATGAATCGTTTGCTACAAGGAGATGTAGGTTCTGGGAAGACAGTCGTTGCTGCTATTGCTCTTTTTTCAAGTTTTACAGCCGGATATCAAGGCGCTTTAATGGTGCCCACAGAAATATTAGCTGAACAGCATATGGAATCGTTAAAGTCGTTATTAGAGCCTGTTGGATTATCAGTTGAACTGTTAACGAGCTCAGTGAAGGGAAAAAGACGCAGAGAAGTGTTAGAACGATTAAAAAACGGTGAAATTCACATATTAATTGGGACACACGCATTAATTCAGGATGAAGTCGTATTTGCCAAACTTGGCCTTGTCATTACTGATGAACAGCATCGTTTCGGCGTGGAGCAAAGACGAGTTTTACGTGAAAAAGGAGAGAACCCGGATGTCCTTTTTATGACCGCTACTCCCATTCCACGTACACTAGCGATTACGGTGTTTGGAGAGATGGATGTGTCTATCATTGATGAAATGCCTGCAGGTCGTAAAGCGATTGAAACGTATTGGGCAAAGGCAGATATGCTTGATCGCGTCCTCTCCTTTATGGAAAGAGAGCTTGAAAAGGGACGACAAGCCTATGTGATTTGTCCACTCATCGAAGAGTCGGACAAGCTTGATGTACAAAATGCGATTGATGTTCATGTGGCCTTACAAACATACTTTCACAATCGATATCAAGTTGGTTTGATGCATGGAAGACTAAGTTCGGATGAGAAAGATGAAGTAATGAAGGCATTTAGTTCGAACCAATATCAAGTCCTTGTGTCAACTACGGTTGTAGAAGTGGGAGTAAATGTTCCTAATGCAACAATGATGGTCATCTATGATGCTGAAAGATTTGGATTGGCACAGCTTCACCAGCTACGGGGACGAGTGGGGAGAGGAAGCGAACAATCGTATTGTGTCCTTCTGGCTGATCCAAAAACAGAGGTTGGGAAAGAACGGATGAAAATTATGACCGAAACAAACGACGGCTTCGTTGTCAGTGAAAAGGACTTGGAGCTACGAGGACCTGGAGATTTTTTTGGTCGAAAGCAAAGTGGCCTTCCTGAGTTTAAGGTAGCTGATATGGTCCATGATTATCGAGCGTTAGAAACTGCTAGAAATGACGCCATGGTCTTAATAGAATCAGAGGAATTTTGGAAAGAGAATGAATTCGCTGGGCTGCGTTCAAAACTTGCAGACTCCGGTGTATTGGAAAATGAAAAGCTAGATTAATAAAAAGCAGATTGCAAAAAAAAGTTTGTTGCAATCTGCTTTTTTGTTTTATATACTACTATTAGTACCTAGTCTTAATACTTCGGACGGTGTTTTACATATGAGAAAAAGTAAAAAAGAACGTCAACGTCTTTTAATAGAAACAATAAAAGAAAACCCGTTTATTACCGATGAGGAGCTTGCTGACCAATTTACGGTTAGCGTACAAACCATCCGGTTAGATCGGTTAGAGTTATCGATTCCTGAGCTACGGGAAAGAATAAAGAATGTCGCTGAAAAGCGGTTTGACGATGAAGTACGTTCTTTACCAATCGATGAAGTGATTGGTGAAATTATTGATATTGAGCTTGACCAAACGGCTATCTCTATTTTTGATGTCAAGCATGAACATGTGTTTAAGAGAAACCAAATCGCAAGGGGTCACCACGTTTTTGCTCAAGCTAACTCATTAGCAGTTGCAGTGATTAATGATGAACTGGCTTTAACGGCAAAGGCAAATATCCAATTTACCAGATCGGTTAAGGAAAATGAACGTGTCATTGCAAAAGCAAAAGTGTTACGAATTGATGAAGAAAAAGGTAGAACTCTTGTGGAAGTCAATAGTTTTGTGAATAATGAATTAGTATTTACTGGTGAGTTTGAAATGTATCGCTATAAAAAATGACATAAGGAATGAATAACAATGAAATTGGCCCTTGATGCAATGGGAGGCGACCATGCTCCAAAAGAAATCGTTCTAGGAGCGATAAAGGCCGTTCAAGCATTTGATGATATACATATATGTTTAGTCGGTGATGAAGCCAAAATTAAGGAGCATCTCACACCACACGACAGAATATCGATTATACATACAGAAGAGGTTATTTTAGCCACGGATGAGCCTGTAAAAGCGGTGAGACGGAAGAAGAACTCATCCATGGTCCTAGCTGCAAAACTTGTTGCTGACAAAGAGGCAGATGGTTGTATTTCTGCTGGTAATACAGGGGCTCTAATGGCGACTGGTTTGTTCGTAGTAGGACGTATTGAAGGAATTGAAAGACCAGCATTAGCTCCAACCTTACCAACAATTGGTGGCGAAGGATTTCTTTTGCTTGATGTGGGTGCTAATGTTGACGCAAAGCCTGAGCACTTATTGCAAAATGCTATCATGGGTTCCATTTATGCTGAAAACGTTAGAGGGGTAAAGAATCCAAGAGTTGGGCTTTTGAATATCGGAACAGAAGAGAAAAAGGGAAATGAGTTATCCAAACTTGCTTTTGATCTTCTAAAGGAAGCACCTGTTAATTTTATTGGAAACGTGGAAGCTAGAGATTTGCTTGATGGTGTGGCAGATGTAGTAGTCACCGATGGATTTACTGGCAATATGGTATTAAAGACAATCGAAGGAACAGCTTTATCCGTATTTAAAATGCTTAAGACAACTTTGTATAGCTCTTTGAAGACGAAGATAGCAGCAGCTGTTCTAAAGCCAGACCTTATGCAATTAAAAGCAAAGATGGACTATTCAGAGTATGGTGGTGCGGGATTGTTCGGATTAAAGGCACCTGTCATTAAAGCTCATGGATCGTCTGATGCAAATTCTGTCTACAATGCAATTCGACAAACTAGGGATATGGTGGAAAAACAGGTTGCGCCTACGATTAAAGAGGCCATATCAAAATACACAGAAGCAAGAGAGGAGTAACTATGGGTAAATTAGCGATTATCTTTCCTGGACAAGGTTCTCAAACAGTTGGAATGGGAAAAGTCTATGCAGAGACAAACAAGGAAGTTCAATCTGTTTTTGAACAAGCGGATAGTAAATTAGGGTTTTCACTATCCCATCTTATTTTTGAAGGTCCGCAAGAGGAGTTAACGAAAACTACTAACACTCAACCAGCGCTCTTAACAACATCCATTGCGTTATTTGAGCAATTCAAGAAAGCTGAGATAAAAGCAGACTATATGGCTGGACATAGCTTAGGTGAATACACAGCATTGGTAGCTGCTGGAGCGATTGGATTCGAGGATGGAGTGTACGCTGTTCGTAAACGTGGTGAGTTTATGGAAGAAGCTGTACCCAACCGGGAAGGTACAATGGCGGCTGTATTAGGTCTAGACCGTGATACGTTGGCAGAAGCGGTAGAAAAAGCGGCGGCTGAAGGAGATATAGTAGGTCTAGCAAACATGAATTGTCCTGGCCAAATCGTTATTTCAGGCTCTAGAAAAGGAGTAGAACTTGCTTCTCAACTTGCAAAAGAAGCTGGAGCAAAACGAGTTCTTCCCCTTGAGGTTAGTGGACCATTTCATTCGCAGCTTATGAAGCCAGCCTCAGGTCGTTTACGTGAAGTGTTAGACGGAATATCAATCAGTCAAGCGACTGTTCCTGTCATCGCAAATGTAAATGCACAAGAAATAACAGCTGCTGAGGAAATTAAAGAGCGATTGCTTGAACAGCTATATTCTCCTGTGTTATGGGAAGATAGCGTGAAACATATGATTGAACTGGGTGTAGATACATTTGTTGAAATCGGACCTGGAAAAGTGTTGTCTGGGTTGGTAAAGAAAGTGGACCGTTCTGTTCAAACCTATTCAATTTCTGATGAAGAAACGCTACTGGCAACGATTAATGCATTA
This sequence comes from Robertmurraya korlensis, assembly GCF_023715225.1. GTDB lineage: Bacteria > Bacillota > Bacilli > Bacillales > Cytobacillaceae > Robertmurraya_A. Next base: position 262,244 of record NZ_JAMBNS010000002.1, on the reverse strand, counting down.
AAGGAGAGAACAGTATGAAGCTTTTAGGAAAAGTGGCACTTGTTACAGGTGCTTCACGTGGAATCGGTAGAGACATTGCTATTGAACTAGCGAAAGCTGGCGCCAATGTTGCAGTTAACTACGCTGGAAGTGAAGCTCGTGCAAATGAAGTGGTTCAAGAAATTCAAAGTCTTGGAAGAGAAGCATTTGCCGTTCAATGCGATGTTGCTAATGGAGAGTCAGTTGCGGAGATGGTGAAGCAAACGATAGATCGTTGGGGAAGTCTTGATATTTTAGTGAACAATGCAGGAATCACTAGAGATAACCTAATTATGCGTATGAAGGAAGACGAATGGGACGATGTTATTAATACAAACCTCAAAGGTGTATTCCTTTGTACAAAGGCTGTAACTCGTCAAATGATGAAGCAGAAGAGTGGCAGAATTATTAATATTTCCTCGGTTGTTGGGGAAAGCGGGAACGCTGGTCAAGCCAACTATGTGGCGGCAAAGGCTGGGGTAATCGGACTAACGAAGACGACGGCAAAGGAACTTGCTCCTCGTGGGATTACGGTTAATGCTGTAGCACCTGGTTTTATTACGACGGATATGACCGATAAGCTAACCGATGAGATTAAAGAGGGAATGTTAAAAATGATTCCACTGGCTAAGTTTGGTGAACCAAAAGATATTGCCCATGCAGTTACGTTTTTAGCATCTGATGACAGTCGCTACATTACAGGACAAACGATACATGTAAATGGCGGAATGGTCATGTAACCGAAAATTCAACATTTATTAATTGTTGGAAATACACTATAATGTCCCTTGAGGGGAGGTGAAAAGCATGGCAGATGTATTAGAGCGCGTAACGAAGATTATCGTTGACAGACTTGGAGTAGAAGAAAATCAAGTGACTCTTGAAGCTTCTTTCAAGGATGATCTTGGTGCTGATTCCCTTGACGTAGTAGAACTAGTTATGGAATTAGAAGACGAGTTTGATATGGAAATCTCTGACGATGATGCTGAAAAGATTTCTACAGTGGGTGACGCTGTGAATTACATAAAAAGTACTCAATAATCGTTAGAATTTATGAAAAAGCTCCGCAGCTATGCGGGGCTTTCTTCATGAAGGTCAGAAAGTATAAAATATTGCACTTCGAAAATTGTCCAGCTCCAGCGCCCAGCAACTAGTGTACTTCGATCTTCTCCCTGCGATAAGTCAACATCGAATCGCTTGCGCTCTCCGTGTTTCCTTTATCTCAGTCGAAGCTCTCCAGTCCATACGTTGCTAAACGGGCGCTTCCGCTTTTCTTATAAGAAAAATTGAAAAACCTTCAATCTTCCTTTGCGTTTTTAAGAACTTTTACGTAAACTTGATATGGTATGTAAACTATTAGCAAGGTGGAGGCAAAATGAGCAAGTACGGAAAAGAAAGAGAGAAACGTAGCTTTCGCTCTTATGATAAATTATTTAAAGAATTCCAAGCAGAACAAGGAATTAATTTTACAGATGAGAAGCTATTAAAACAAGCATTTACCCATTCATCATATGTGAATGAGCATCGTAGAAAGCCTTATGAAGATAATGAGAGGCTTGAATTTTTAGGAGACGCTGTATTAGAATTAACCGTTTCACAATTCCTTTACAAGAAATATCCGATGATGAGTGAAGGGGAGTTGACGAAGCTTCGTGCAGCCGTTGTTTGTGAGCCCTCTTTAGTAAGGTTTGCAAATGAACTTTCTTTTGGGAAGCTAGTGCTTCTTGGGAAAGGGGAAGAAATGACAGGAGGTCGTGAGCGTCCAGCCCTGTTAGCGGATGTGTTTGAGGCATTTATTGGTGCACTCTTTTTGGACAAAGGAATTGATACTGTAATTGGATTTTTAGAAAGAGTTGTATTTCCTAAAATTAACGAAGGTGCTTTTTCTCATGTGATGGATTTCAAAAGTCAACTACAAGAGCTTGTACAAAGAGATGGAATTGGTACGATTGAATACAAAATTTTACTAGAGCGAGGACCGGCCCATAACAGAGAGTTTGTCTCAAAGGTTTGTTTAAACAACGAGGAGCTTGGACAAGGTACTGGGAGATCAAAGAAAGAAGCGGAGCAGCATGCTGCACAAATGGCTTTGGAGAAGATCAAATCTCACCTTAATGGAGCAAAAGAACAGCTAGAAGAAAAACAACAGGAGTAGAGATAAAGGGGGAAAAGCTGTGTATCTCAAACGTTTGGATGTAGTCGGATTCAAGTCGTTTGCTGAGAGAATTGGGGTCGATTTTGTCCCGGGTGTCACAGCAGTGGTTGGTCCAAATGGAAGCGGAAAAAGTAATATCACCGATGCGATTCGTTGGGTGTTAGGAGAGCAGTCAGCGAAATCGCTTCGTGGCTCAAAGATGGAAGATATTATCTTTGCTGGTAGTGATTCGCGAAAAGCATTGAATTTTGCCGAAGTAACGTTGACGCTGGATAATGAAGATCAAGCCTTACCGATTGAATACAATGAGGTAAGTGTCACTAGACGTGTGTATCGCTCTGGAGATAGTGAGTTTCAAATCAATAAGCAAACATGCAGGCTAAAAGATATCGTTGATTTGTTTATGGACTCTGGTTTAGGGAGAGAAGCGTTTTCGATCATTAGCCAAGGAAAGGTAGAAGAAATATTAAACAGCAAGGCCGAAGAAAGAAGAACAATCTTTGAAGAGGCTGCTGGTGTTTTAAAGTATAAAAATCGTAAAAAGAAAGCTGAGTCAAAGCTAACAGAAACTCAGGATAATCTAAATCGTGTGAGTGATATCTTGCATGAATTAGAAACGCAAGTAGAGCCACTTAAAATTCAAGCGTCGATTGCAAAGGATTTCCTACAGCAAAAAGAAGAGCTAGAAAAGATAGAAGTTGCGGTGACGGTTCAAGAAATTGAGGATCTTCATGAAAAATGGGAAAAGCTGACTAGACAGCTTGAACAGCATAAAGAGGATGAATTGAAATTATCTACCGTTCTTCAATCAAAGGAAGCTAGGATTGTTGAAATGAGAGATCATATGGCGGCCCTTGATGAATCAATTACCGATTTGCAGGATGTTTTACTGCGTGTAAGCGAGGAGCTTGAAAAGGTTGAAGGCAGGAAAGAGGTTTTAAAAGAGAGAAAGAAAAATGCTTCGCAAAACAAAGAGCAGCTTAGAAAAAGCATTGAAGAAGTTTCTCTGAAAATCCAAGAATTAACCTCGCTTCAACTTGAGCAAGAGGAAAGCTATCAGCGTATGAATGATGAGGTACTCTCTCTTAAAAAACGGTTAAAAGAAAAGCAGGATGTTCTCGCGTCGTTTAGTGAGAATATTGAAGAGCGAATCGAATCATTAAAAAGTGATTATATAGAAATATTAAACAGACAAGCATCTAGTAAGAATGAGCTTCAAAACACAGAAAAGCAGCTTGGACAGCAAGGTGTAAAAAACACAAGATTAGAAGCGGATAACGAAAAATATCTTCAAGAAAGACTTGTTATTTCCACTCGTAAGCAGGAAATTGAAGCTAGTATTGCGGGTGTTCAAAAAAATCTTGAAAAGCAAGTACATGTATTTAGAGAAGAGCAGAATAAGTTAGAAAACTTGAAGAATAAATACCAAAAGCAAGAAACGCAGCTTTATCAAGCGTATCAATTTTTACAAAAAGCAAAATCTAGAAAAGATATGCTAGAAGAGATGGAAGATGACTATTCTGGTTTTTTCCAAGGAGTAAAGGAAGTATTAAAGGCAAGAGGTGGCAAGCTTTCTGGGATTGAAGGGGCGGTCGCCGAGCTTATCCAAGTTCCGAAATCGTATGAAGTGGCGATTGAGACTGCTTTAGGTGCTGCAATGCAGCATGTAGTCGTTGCGAATGAGGAAAATGGGAGAAAAGCAATTCACTATTTAAAGCAAAACTCCTTTGGACGAGCAACATTTCTACCTCTTAGTGTCATAAGAGGGAAGAGTCTCTCAAGTAGTCAACTTCAGGCAATAAAAGGCCATCCATCTTATGTAGGAGTAGCGAAGGATTTAATTGGATTTGATCAAAAATATGAAGAAATCTTTTCCAATCTTTTAGGTACGGTGGTCATTACGAAGGACTTAAAGGGTGCGAACGAACTTGCTAAGCTTTTACAATACCGTTGTCGATTTGTTACGACAGATGGGGATATCGTAAACCCAGGTGGTTCGATGACTGGTGGTGCAGTAAAGGCAAATACTTCTTCGCTACTTAGCCGTAAAGGTGAGCTTGAAGAGTTAAAAGGTAAACTAGTGGGAATGGAAGCTCAAACACATGAGCTAGAGGCGCAGGTGAAGGAGCTTAAATTCTCTATCACAACTCAGGAGCAAAAGCTTGAAGATCTCCGAAAACAAGGGGAAGATCTTCGTCTTCTTGAGCAATCGAAAAAGGGTGACCTCAGAGAAATTGAGATTGAAGAAAAAAATATCAATGAAAAGCTAAAAATCTATGATCTCGACATGTCTCAATTTTTACAAGACCAGACGCAGTTGTCTTCACGTAAAGTGGAGTTAACAGAATTACTATCAACGTATGCGAATGAACTAGCCGAACTTGATAGGCAAATTCAATCATTATCAGAAAAGAAATCTTTGCAAAATAGTTCTAAAGAATCAGTGGTCAATGAAATTGGGGAACTGAAGGTGAAACTTGCTGCACTAATGGAGCAGCATCACGGGTTGTCCGAAAAGCTTGAGGCAACAAGAGCATCTCTTTTGGAGCATACGAAACGACATGAAACGTACGAAGAGGATTTATCCTTGTTATCAACGGAGATGAATTCTAGTAGTTCAGGCGAACAGCTCTTGGAACAAGAGGCTTCCAAAAAGCTGCAAGATAAAAATGAAACGATCTCTATGATTTCTTCACGCCGTGAAGAACGATTGAAGCTTCACAGTACCTTAGAGGATTCTGAGCTTGAATTAAGAGAGCTTTTAAGGCAGCATAAGGGTTTAACACTTGCGCTTAAGGATGAAGAAGTAAAGCTAGGGCGTCTTGATGTGGAGTTAGAAAACAGATTGTCTCACCTCCGCGAAGAGTATCTGCTGTCATTTGAAGCAGCGAAAGAGGAGTATCCGCTTGTTCTACCGGTTGAGGAAGCTCGTAAAAAAGTAAAGCTAATTCGTCTGGCAATCGAAGAGCTCGGAGTCGTAAACATCGGTGCTATTGAAGAATATGAGCGTGTCTCTGAACGCTACGAATTTCTGCTCGAGCAGAAAAATGATCTACAAGAAGCGAAGGATACATTGTTCCAGGTCATCGATGAAATGGACGAAGAAATGAAGAAGAGATTTGAGCAAACCTTCTACGGAATTCGTTCGCATTTTGAATTTGTTTTCCAAGCACTGTTTGGCGGTGGAAGAGCCGACTTGAAGTTAACGAACCCAGAAGATTTATTAAATACAGGGGTAGAAATCGTTGCACAGCCACCAGGGAAAAAGTTGCAGAACTTAGGGCTCTTATCCGGTGGAGAGCGATCGCTAACAGCAATTGCTCTACTATTCTCCATTTTGAAAGTTAGACCTGTACCATTTTGTATTCTCGATGAAGTTGAAGCTGCCTTAGACGAGGCCAATGTATATCGTTTTAGCCAATATTTAAAACGATACAGTGCCGAAACTCAGTTTATCGTTATTACCCACCGGAAAGGCACAATGGAAGAAGCGGATGTGCTTTACGGGGTAACGATGCAGGAGTCGGGGGTTTCAAAGCTTGTTTCTGTTAGATTGGAAGAAACAAAAGAATTGATCGAAACGTAAAGGACGTGTGAGTTTTGAGTTTTTTTAAAAAGCTAAAAGAAAAAATTACAAAGCAAACGGATGCAGTAACCGAAAAGTTTAAGGATGGCTTAACAAAAACGAGAGACAATTTTTCAGGCAAAGTTAATGATCTAGTCGCTCGCTATCGGAAAGTTGACGAAGACTTTTTCGAGGAGCTTGAAGAGATCTTAATCGGGGCCGATGTGGGCTTCGATACCGTTATGGAACTGATTGATGAACTAAAAATGGAAGTTAAGCGTAAAAACATTCAAGACCCAGCGGCCGTTCAGGCCGTCATCTCTGAGAAGCTTGTTGACATTTATAAAGGTGATGAGGAAGAAGAAGTTAATACGATTAATATCCAAGATGGATTAACGGTTATTTTGTTCGTTGGAGTAAATGGTGTCGGAAAAACAACGACAATCGGAAAGCTTGCACATAAATATAAAAGTGAAGGCAAGAAAGTGTTGTTAGCAGCCGGAGATACCTTCCGTGCCGGGGCAATTGAACAGCTTGAGGTGTGGGGAGAAAGAGTCGGAGTGGAAGTGATTAAGCAAAGTGCTGGCTCCGATCCAGCTGCGGTTATGTACGATGCCGTTCAAGCAGCCAAGTCCAGAAACGCAGATATTCTATTGTGTGACACAGCTGGAAGACTTCAAAATAAAGTGAACCTAATGAAGGAGCTCGAAAAGGTAAAGCGTGTTATTGAACGTGAAATTCCAGGTGCCCCTCATGAAGTACTCCTTGTCCTTGATGCTACGACTGGTCAAAACGCGATGGTCCAAGCAAAAACATTCAAGGAAGCGACAGATGTTAGCGGAATTGTGTTAACAAAGCTTGATGGAACCGCGAAGGGTGGAATTGTATTGGCCATTCGTAATGAGTTAAAAATTCCTGTGAAGTTTGTAGGTCTTGGTGAAAAAATGGATGACCTTCAACAGTTTGACGCTGAACAATACGTATACGGATTATTTGCAGATATAGTTGATAAAGAACTAGAAGAGTAAACGAATGTGGCCCGGGTTAAAAATACCCGGGCTTTTTCTTTGAAACACGTGGTCTACCTTGACATTAAACGTCTCTCTGTGTAAACTACAGTATGTAAAGGCTTTTCACTTAACAAAGGGGGATGAGCGATGCTGGAGAAAACAAATAGGATGAATTATTTGTATGACTTTTATCAGTCATTACTTACTCCTAAGCAGCAAAGCTATATGTCCCTGTATTATTTGGACGACTATTCGCTAGGCGAAATTGCTGAAGAGTACAATGTCAGTCGTCAAGCGGTCTATGATAATATTAAACGCACAGAAGCGATGCTTGAGGAATACGAGGAAAAGCTATTATTATTCCATAAATTTCAGGAGCGGAATAAGCTGCTAGTAAGGCTAAAGAATTCTTTATCAGATGACACACAGCTAGGGCTAGTAGCGCAGCTTGAGAAATTAGATTAGGAGGCGGCCTAAGATGGCATTTGAAGGATTAGCCGACCGACTGCAAAATACGATCCAAAAAATTCGCGGCAAAGGGAAAGTCAATGAGGCCGATGTTAAAGAAATGATGCGTGAGGTGCGCTTAGCACTTTTAGAGGCGGACGTTAACTTTAAGGTTGTAAAAGAGTTCGTCAAAAAAGTAAGCGAGCGTGCTGTTGGTCAGGAAGTCATGCAAAGCTTAACACCTGGACAACAGGTCATTAAAGTGGTTAAAGAAGAACTGACAATCTTGATGGGCGGAGAGCAAAGCAAAATTGCTGTCTCTAACCGTCCACCAACCGTTATTATGATGGTGGGATTGCAAGGGGCAGGGAAAACAACAACCACGGGGAAGCTTGCCAACCTGATTCGAAAAAAATATAACCGCAACCCGTTATTAGTTGCGGCTGATATTTATCGTCCTGCTGCCATTAAGCAGTTAGAGACGCTTGGGAAGCAGCTCAGCATGCCGGTATTTTCACTTGGCGATCAAGTAAGTCCGGTAGAAATAGCGAAACAAGCGATTCAAAAGGCGAAAGAGGACCATCATGACTACGTTCTAATTGACACAGCTGGTCGTTTGCATGTCGATGAAGCCCTTATGGGAGAATTAAAAGAGATTAAAGAACTCGCAAACCCTGATGAAATCTTTCTTGTAGTTGATGCGATGACTGGTCAAGACGCTGTTAACGTTGCTTCAAGCTTTAATGAACAGCTTGGGCTTACAGGGGTCGTCTTAACGAAGCTCGACGGAGACACTCGAGGAGGTGCCGCCCTCTCTATCCGTTCCGTAACGAATACACCGATTAAATTTATCGGTTTAGGGGAAAAAATGGATGCAATAGAGCCGTTCCATCCTGAACGAATGGCTTCAAGAATCCTCGGAATGGGAGACGTCTTAACGTTAATTGAAAAAGCTCAGGCAAATGTCGATGAAGCGAAGGCAAAAGAGCTTGAACAAAAAATGCGTACAGCTTCGTTTACATTTGATGACTTTTTAGATCAGCTTGGACAAGTTCGTAATATGGGGCCTCTTGATGAACTCTTAAAGATGATGCCTGGTGCGAACAAAATTAAAGGCCTGAATAATCTGCAAATCGATGAAAAGCAAATTTCTCATGTTGAAGCGATCATCCAGTCAATGACAAAGGAAGAAAAAACGCATCCAGAAATCATTAATGCTGGTCGCAGAAAGCGGATTGCAAAGGGTAGTGGAACTTCAGTACCTGAGGTAAACCGTCTATTAAAGCAATTTGAAGACATGAAGAAGATGATGAAGCAGATGTCAGGTATGCAAGGCAAGGCTAAGAAAAAGGGCGGATTTAAGCTTCCGTTTAACCCTTTTTAATGCTGAAATAACAGGAAAATAATAGTGACAAGAAAAAAGACTTTACAAACTAAAAAACAATTGATATTATACTATCTTGTGTGAAACTATTCGGAGGTGCTTATTTAAAATGGCAGTTAAAATTCGTTTAAAGCGTATGGGAGCAAAAAAATCTCCTTTTTATCGTATTGTAGTAGCAGATTCTCGTTCACCACGTGATGGACGTTTCATTGAAACAGTTGGAACTTACAACCCAGTTGCTGAGCCAGCAATCGTTGATATCAACGAAGACTTAGCATTAAAATGGTTAAAAGACGGTGCGAAGCCATCTGATACAGTTCGTAACTTGTTCTCTAAACAAGGCATTATGGAAAAATTCCATAACGCAAAATTAAGCAAGTAATCTGCAGATAATGAGAGAGCTCATCGAAACCATTGTCAAGGCGCTTGTTGATCTTCCAGACGAAGTTCGTGTAACAGAGTTAGAAGAAGCCGACAAAATTACTTATCAACTAGCTGTTCACAAAACAGATATGGGGAAAGTAATCGGAAAACAAGGCCGTGTCGCAAAAGCTATTCGAACTGTTGTCTATTCAGCAGGAGCATCACAGCAGAAGAAAGTCTACCTAGAAATTATTGAATAAATGCTACTGAGGAAGGAGGGGACAACCCTCCTTTTTTCGTAGTTATTTCTGAAGGGGGATGCGGTCCATGAATATTCTTCAAACCGTCGTGGTAAAGCAAGTATTAACGGAAACTAGCAAACAAGTATTGCTAAACAAGTTTGAACTTGAGAAAAGCCAACTTCAGAAGGAATCAGAACAGCTTCGTTTTGAAATGAGGAAGCTTGAAAAATCAAAGAAAATGACCGTTAACTCATTTAAGAATCGATTCGAAAATGAGATTCATACACGATTAGAAAAGATTAAGCTGCTTGATTTTAAAATAGAACAATTACATATGCTACCTTTAGGAAGTGAATTGAAAGAAAAGGAATGCCAAGCGGTCGTAGAAGTGAATGTAGGTGACGCATGGGAGGATATTCAGACTGAAAAAACGATTATCATCAAGGACGGAATCGTTGATGAAATTCGCTAGTTTGAGGTGAAGATGATGGAAAAATGGTTTAATGTCGGAAAGATTGTGAATACGCATGGTATCAAAGGGGAAGTTCGAGTGATATCGCAGACTGACTTTGCTGATGAAAGGTATAAGCCCGGTAATCACTTGTATTTGTTTATGCCTAACTCAAAGGAGCCATTGAAGCTGACAGTTCAATCTCACCGGAAGCACAAATCATTTGATTTATTAACCTTTAATGGTTACCCGAATGTGAATGATGTGGAACCGATGAAGGGTGGCGTTCTGAAGATCACAGAGGAGCAGCAAGGTGAGCTAGAGGAAAATGAATTTTACTTCCACCAAATTATTGGCTGTCTCGTGTTCACTACAAAAGGAGAAGAAATCGGGAAGATCCGAGAAATCCTAACACCTGGAGCAAATGATGTATGGGTCATAAAAGGTAAAGGTGGAAAGGATATTCTCATTCCCTATATCGAGCAGATTGTGAAAAAGGTAGATGTGAAGGAAAAAATCGTTTTAATTGAGCCGATGGAAGGGCTACTATCATGATGAACATAGATGTACTAACCCTGTTTCCTGAGATGTTCCATGGGGTGTTCGGACAATCGATTTTAAAAAAAGCGGCGGAACAGCAGGCTGTCCGGTACAATATTGTTAACTTTCGAGAGTTTGCTGATAATAAGCACCAGACAGTGGATGATTACCCATATGGCGGGGGAGCAGGAATGGTCTTGAAGCCACAACCGATCTTTGATGCAGTTAAGAGTTGTCAAGAACATGCCAAAACGACGAAGCCACCACGCGTGGTGTTGCTCTGTCCACAAGGCGAGCGTTATAACCAGAAGAAGGCGGAGGAGCTAGCGAAGGAAGAGCATCTAATCTTTGTGTGCGGCCATTACGAGGGATATGACGAGAGAATTAGGCAGCACGTTGTGACAGATGAGATCTCGATTGGTGATTTCGTGTTAACGGGTGGAGAGCTTGGTGCCATGGTCATTATTGATAGTGTGGTTCGACTGCTACCGAATGTACTTGGGAAAGAAGAGTCTCATTTACAAGATTCTTTTAGCACAGGTTTATTAGAGCATCCTCATTATACGAGACCAGCCGATTTTCGCGGGTTAAAGGTTCCAGAAGTATTAACGTCAGGAAATCATCGCTTAATAGATGAATGGAGAGAGAAGGAGTCTCTTAAGCGGACGTATGAAAGGCGTCCTGATTTATTAGAGGCTTTTGACCTAACAGAAACGCAGAAGAAATGGTTGCTAGAGTTTGAAAATGAAAAGAAATAGTATTGAAGTTCAATGATATATATGTTATGATACTTTTTGTGACTGTGACTAAAAGGTCTAAGTCTTATAAACGATGTTCCGCTGCAATTAGTATTTGCTTCAGTTATGCATGAGCGTCTGTTGGAAGGAGTTGAAAACGATGCAAAAATTAATCGAAGAAATCACAAAAGAACAACTTCGCTCTGATCTTCCTGCTTTCCGTCCTGGTGATACTGTACGTGTACACGTTAAAGTTATCGAGGGTACTCGTGAGCGTGTTCAGGTGTATGAAGGTGTTGTGATTAAGCGTCGTGGTGGTGGAATTAGTGAAACTTTCACAGTACGTAAAGTTTCTTATGGTGTAGGCGTTGAGCGTACATTCCCAGTACACACACCAAAAATTGCGAAGCTTGAAGTAATCCGTCGCGGTAAAGTACGCCGTGCGAAACTTTACTACCTACGTAACCTACGTGGTAAAAAAGCTCGTATTAAAGAAATCCGATAAAAAAGAAAAGCGACCGTTTCATGATAAATGGACAGTCGCTGGACAAATGCGAAAGGAGCTTGTCATACAAGCTCCTTTTTCGTAGTCTATCTAAGTGTTATTACGTGTATAATAAATACCGATACTGTAAAATAAAAGCTGTACGGCGATAATTAGACGACAAGAACAGTGATTGGTGGGATGTGTTATGGCAAAGAGTAAAAATGAATTATGGGAATGGACAAAGGCACTAATCATTGCGGTGTTATTAGCAGCAATTATTCGATATTTCTTATTTGCACCGATAGTAGTGGATGGGTTATCAATGATGCCGACATTACATGATCAAGACCGTATGATCGTTAATAAATTTAGTTATCAAATTGGGGAACCAGAACGCTTTGATATTATCGTGTTTCATGCCCCTGAAAATAAAGACTACATAAAAAGAGTGATTGGTTTACCAGGAGATAAAATTGAATACAAAGATGATACACTCTATGTAAATGGGAAAGCTTATGAGGAGCCATACCTTGATGAATTTAAAGAGCAAGTAGTAGATGGTCCTTTAACTGAGCCATTTACTTTAGAAGAAATTATCGGTCAAGAAACCGTTCCTGATGGACACCTATTTGTGATGGGAGATAACAGACGATTCAGTAAGGACAGTCGTCATATTGGAACCGTCCCGATGGAGAAGGTACTAGGAAATACGAGTGTGATTTACTGGCCGATTGAAGATTTGAAAATAGTAAAATAGAAGGAGGGGTGCACCCATGACGATTCAGTGGTTTCCGGGGCATATGGCGAAAGCACGCAGGCAGGTCACGGAAAAGCTAAAACTTGTTGACATCATATTCGAATTAGTGGATGCAAGAATACCGTATTCTTCTAGAAATCCAATGATAGATGAAATTATTCAGCACAAGCCAAGATTAGTGCTGTTAAATAAGGCGGATATGGCAGATCCAAGGATTACGAAGGAATGGATTCAATACTTTGGAGAAAAAGGCATTAAGGCACTTGCGATTAATTCTCAAGCAGGTGTGGGAATGAAAGAAATTGTCTCCGCATCCGAATTAATCTTAAAAGAAAAATTCGATCGGATGAAAGCGAAAGGAGTTGTAAGGCCCCGTGCCATTCGAGCGATGATCGTTGGGATCCCGAATGCAGGGAAATCGACGCTAATTAATCGACTAGCGAAAAAGAATATCGCAAAAACGGGTAATACACCAGGGGTAACGAAAGCTCAACAGTGGATCAAAGTTGGTAAGGAGTTAGAGCTTTTAGATACACCGGGAATATTATGGCCAAAATTTGAAGATCAAGAAGTAGGCTCAAAGCTTGCATTAACAGGGGCCATTAAAGATGCCATTCTTAATTTACAGGATATTTGTGTTTATGCTCTTCGCTTTTTAGAGCGAGAGTATCCTGAACGCTTAAAGGAACGCTTTCAGCTTGAATATATCCCAGAGGATATTGTAGAGTTCTTTGATGAAATCGGTAAGCGTAGAGGCTGTCTAATGGGCGGTGGCGAGGTAGACTATGACAAAGTAGCTGAATTAGTCATCCGAGAGTTTCGCTCCGAATTATTTGGTCCTATGACGCTAGAAAGACCTTTTGACCTTGTGACAAGTGATAAAGAAGAATAAATGGGAAGCCTTCTTTTCGAAGAAGGCTTTATTTTTTTGGTAATATGCCGATATACGAGATATAAGGATTGAAGGGACGTACTTGTTTTGAACAGATTAACGATTGATGAAATTCAAACAAAGTTAAAAACCGTTGAGGATGACAAAGACCCTTTTCTAATCGATATTCTAAAAGATAGTAGAAAAGGCGTCCAACAATTAGTAAAAAAATGGATGCAAAAAAAAGAGTTGCTCGAACAGGCTAGGCTTAAGCTGATCGCGATGAGTGAATATGAGAGATTATATAAAAGCCAAGGTTTTACTTATATCGCTGGAATCGATGAGGTTGGAAGAGGCCCGCTCGCAGGTCCAGTCGTTGCTGCGGCCGTTATTTTACCAGACGACTTTCAGATATTGGGGATTGATGATTCAAAAAAATTGACCGAAACCAAGCGTGAGGAGCTTTATGAATTAATCCGTACAGCTGCTGTCTCCATCGGTGTGGGAATTATAGAAGCAAAGGAAATTGATGAAATCAATATTTATGAAGCAACTAAAAAGGCGATGTATGCGGCCTTAAATGAATTACATATCAATCCTGATTTCTTATTAGTGGATGCTATGAAGCTTACAACGCCAGTCCCATCAGAAGCTATTATTAAAGGGGATAGTAAAAGTATTTCTATTGCAGCAGCAAGCATCATTGCAAAAGTTACAAGAGATCGGATGATGAAAGAGATCGCCCTAAGTTACCCAGAATACCGATTTGAACAAAATATGGGGTATGGCACAAAGGAGCATATTGAAGCGTTACAACTTTACGGGGCCACTCCGTATCACAGAAGATCATTCGCACCTGTTAAAGAGTTAAACAATCAATAACTAGAGAGGAGGGAACTCACTTGATACAAGCCAATCTGGTTCAAATATTGATGAATCGCCCAGACTCTATAGAGGGAAACAAACAAAATTTTCGGGCTGGACAAGTATTTCAAGGAAAGGTTTTGAAGCTTTTTCCAAATCAAACTGCAGAAGTGCAAGTGGGTTCTCAGAAGGTAATCGCCCAGTTAGAAATCCCACTTTCAGCAGGGGAACGATATTGGTTTCAAGTACAACAAGGAGAAGGGCAGGTTCATCTAAAGGTACTAACGGAAGGAAAAGGGACAGGGAATGCCAACTTAGAAGGACTGTTAAAGCAGTTCTCTATCCCTGAAACCAAAACGAGTACCGCCATATTACGTTTTTTTCTTAAGGAACAGCTCCCAATCACAAAAGAATCCATTTCTATGGCAACGAGCCTATTTCAAGGGAAAACAATGACGAAGGAGGACCTGGAGGCAATTAAGCAGTTAATCAGCCGGGAACTGCCCTTAACAAAGATGACGTTTGATGCGGTGCGATCAACGATAAAAAGTCCTTCGTTTCATGCTGTCATCACTTCCCTCAAGAATGAGCTAGACACTTTAGATACACTCACACAAACAGGGACACGTTTAAAAGAGGCGATAGAGCCGTATATCCAAACAAGACAAGAAAAGCTATCTACTCAAGTATTACAGGAGATAGTTAGAGGTTGGACACAGGCTAAGGACCCGTTCACCTCACAACAGTCATTGAAAGCATTACAGCAAACGGGTTTCCTACCTATTGAGGATGAACATAATATCTTGCAACAAGCCGCTAAAAGGCTAACTGGACATTCTGAAGGAAAACCACTGATTCAGCTACCTGGAATGGAATCAACGGCAAAACAAGCATCGGCACTACTAGCAGCAGGAAAAACAGAGGATGTATCGTCACTATTGAAAAACTGGATCGGAGGGATCCTCAAGGACTCTCATGTAAGCAATCAAACGATCAAGCAATTTTTCAACTTATTATCACCAAAATTCGATTCGGTCACATTTGACGAAGCGATTTCCTCCTTACTGAATAAGGATGGAATAGATGCTAATAAAGCTCTTAATAAAGAATTGACACATCAACTTCAGACGTTACTCTCACAGGTTGATAGTGAGCCAGTGGAAGAGTTTAAATCATTGTTGAAATCAGCTATTCAAACGCTAGGACTTTCTCATGAATCTGAGTCATTTGATATGATAAGAGGAAAAGTGTCAGATGAAGGTGCAAAAGTGGAGAATGTGAAATCGTTATTAATTCAGTTACTGAATGAAGATATTCCGACCAAGGTAAAGGATTCAGCAGAAGCTTTAATGAACAGGTTAACTGGAATACAACTCATGTCATCGGATACAACTCCAGTCCAGCAAATCGTCATGCAAATTCCACTTGTTTTAATGAATAAGCAAACGGACCTTACCATTCAGTGGAATGGTAGAAAGGACACCGATGGAAAAATTGACCCAAGCTATTGTCGTGTCCTTTTTTACTTAGATTTAGAGCACATGAATGAAACGATCATTGATATGCAAATTCAGAATCGAATCATGAAAATTACGATTATCAATGATCATGAAAATATTAAACAACTTTCCTCCCCCTATCTAGCTAGTTTAAAAGAAAGTTTACAAAAGCTAGAATATCAGCTTTCGAATGTTAGCTTTCAAACGCAGGCTGAAAGAGCGGTTGTTAAAACGAAAAAAGTAACCATTTCTAGTCCATTGACTTCATCTTATAGTGGAGTGGATATAAAAATATGATAAATGAAAAGCATAAAAGAAAAGAAGCGGTTGCCCTAAGTTATGAAGCAACAAAAAATGACTCGCCAAAGGTGATTGCAAAAGGAAAAGGAATAGTAGCAGATAATATTCTAAAGAAGGCAAAAGAGAATAATATTCCAATTCAAGAAGACGCAACACTAATTGAGTTACTAAGTAAATTGAATATCAATGACAGCATCCCAGAAGAGCTGTATCAAGCAGTGGCTGAAGTGTTTGCATTTGTTTATCGTACAGATAAAGAAGTAGGAAAAAGTAAATCTTAAATTCTACTTCTTTAATTTTTTTATTTCTGAATAATTTAATATTTTGTGTGAAATAGTAGACAAGGTATGCGTTGTTTTATAAAATGAAAGCGCAGTCTTGTTTTTTTTAGATAAAAAATGATCAAAGGGAAAAATGAATGCAGGCAGGATTGCAGGAAAAGGTGTAGAATATCTTTATTGCTGCAATAGCCAAAAGCAAGATTAGAAGGAGGATGGGAAATGAATATCCATGAGTACCAAGGGAAAGAGATCCTCAGACAATACGGGGTTGCTGTTCCAAATGGGAAGGTAGCATTTACAGTTGAAGAAGCGGTGGAAGCTGCAAAGGAACTTGGAACACAAGTTTGTGTAGTAAAAGCCCAAATCCATGCAGGTGGACGTGGAAAAGCAGGTGGGGTTAAGGTTGCCAAAAACTTGGATGAAGTCCGTACATATGCGAGCGAAATTCTCGGGAAAACACTCATCACTCACCAAACTGGTCCTGAAGGGAAAGAAGTAAAGCGCCTTTTAATTGAAGAAGGCTGTGACATTAAGAAAGAGTACTATATTGGTTTAGTACTAGACCGTGCCACTTCACGTGTTGTATTAATGGCTTCAGAAGAAGGTGGTACAGAAATCGAGGAGGTAGCAGAAAAAACACCTGAGAAAATCTTCAAAGAAGTGATTGACCCAGTTGTTGGTTTAACAGGCTACCAAGCTCGTCGTATTGCATTTAATATTAATATTCCAAAAGAATTAGTAAATAAAGCAGTTAAGTTTATGATGGGCTTATACCAAGCATTTGTTGAAAAAGATTGCTCAATCGCTGAAATTAACCCGCTTGTAGTAACAGGTGATGGAAATGTAATGGCGTTAGACGCAAAGTTAAACTTTGATTCAAATGCATTATATCGTCAAAAAGACGTATTAGAGTATCGTGACCTTGACGAGGAAGATGCAAAGGAAATTGAGGCATCGAAATACGACCTAAGCTATATTTCTTTAGATGGAAATATTGGTTGCATGGTTAATGGTGCTGGTCTTGCTATGGCTACAATGGATATTGTAAAGCATTACGGCGGAGATCCTGCAAACTTCCTTGATGTTGGGGGCGGAGCAACAGCTGAAAAGGTAACAGAAGCATTTAAAATCATCCTTTCTGATAAAAATGTAAAAGGTATTTTTGTAAATATCTTTGGCGGAATTATGAAGTGTGACGTTATTGCTACTGGTGTTGTAGAAGCTGCTAAGCAGGTTGGTCTAAACGTACCTTTAGTTGTTCGTTTGGAAGGAACAAATGTTGAGCTTGGTAAGAAGATTCTTGCTGAATCAGATATCAACATTATTGCTGCTGAATCTATGGCTGACGGCGCACAAAAAATCGTTTCATTAGTATAAGGAAGGGGAATTGATGTGAGCGTATTTATTAATAAAGATACTAAAGTGATAGTTCAAGGGATTACTGGTTCGACAGCCCTTTTCCATACAAAACAAATGCTGGAATACGGAACGCAAATTGTTGCTGGTGTAACACCTGGTAAAGGTGGTTCTGAGGTAGAAGGTGTACCTGTATTTAACACGGTGGCAGATGCTGTAAAGGCTACTGGGGCAAATGCTTCCGTTATTTACGTGCCTGCTCCATTTGCTGCGGATGCCATTTTAGAAGCAGTTGATGCAGAGCTTGATTTAGCCATTTGTATTACCGAGCATATTCCAGTTTTAGATATGGTCAAGGTAAAACGCTACATGGAAGGGAAAAAGACTCGCCTAGTCGGTCCTAACTGCCCAGGTGTTATTACTCCTGATGAGTGTAAGATTGGTATTATGCCAGGATACATTCATACCAAGGGACATGTTGGTGTTGTATCACGTTCTGGGACACTTACGTATGAAGCAGTTCATCAATTATCACAAGCGGGTGTTGGCCAATCTACAGCTGTTGGTATTGGTGGAGATCCCGTTAATGGAACAAACTTCATCGATGTGTTAAAAGCATTTAATGAAGACCCAGAAACATATGCCGTAATTATGATCGGTGAAATTGGTGGAACGGCTGAAGAAGAAGCAGCAGAGTGGGTAAAAGCAAACATGACTAAGCCGGTAGTCGGTTTCATCGGTGGTCGTACTGCACCTCCAGGAAAGCGTATGGGCCATGCTGGTGCGATTATTTCAGGTGGAAAAGGGACAGCTGATGAAAAGATTCGTGTGATGAATGAATGCGGAATCCAAGTCGCTGATACACCTTCTGTTATGGGCGAAACATTAATTAAAGTACTAAAAGAAAAAGGTCTATACGATCAATGTAAAACTCACTAAAAATTCAAATAGTCCCTCTTTTTAGAGGGGCTATTTGTGATATTATTAAAATACTATTTCTAAAGGAGGTTATCTATTTTGGAATCTTTTTCAATACGATTGTGCCATTTGCTACATTGTCGTGGCATAGGATGGAAAATGGTTTACCATATATTAAAGCATGATCCCGAGCTGAAATATCTATATTCTCCAACTTTCCTCTATCAAGTCCATGAACTTCCTTCTTCTACCATTCAACCCTTACTTGAAGATCTTCATTCACCCGTTTTACTGGAACAAATCCGCCATTATCAACAAAATGATATTGAGATTATTACTTACTTTGATTCAGCTTACCCTGAATTGTTAAAGGAAACGTATCAGCCACCATGGGTATTGTACGCCAAGGGAGATACCTCCCTGCTTGGAAAACAAACGAAGCTTGCTGTCGTCGGTTCTAGACAGGCGACAGAGTATGGAAAAAGAGCGATTGATCGGTTGTTTCCACCGTTGATTGAAAAAGGAATTATTATCGTAAGTGGGTTAGCCTTAGGTGTTGATACGCTTGCTCATGAAGCAGCCATTCGGTTAGGAGGGAAAACGATAGCAGTCATTGCTGGTGGTATCTATCATATTTACCCCCAAACGAATCAAAAGCTTGCTCTAAATATTATGAAAAACCATCTAATGATCTCCGAATATCCCCCAAATACGACTCCTTCACGGTGGCAATTTCCAATGAGAAATAGAATTATTAGTGGGGTTTCAAAAGGCACATTTATAATAGAAGCAAAAAGAAAAAGCGGCTCGTTAATCACCGCAAATTTTGCGGTTCATGAAGGTCGAGAGGTGTTTGCTTTGCCAGGAAATATTTTTAGTCAGCATTCGACAGGAACAAATGACCTTATTCAGCAAGGAGCAAAGCTTGTAAGAAGCCATGAAGACATATTAAATGAATTATTTTATGCATAATGTTTGTAATTGGTTGGAACATCACATATGATGACAAAAAGGTATGAAAAGAGAAATGTCATCGATTTTCCATACTTTTTCACCAATTTTTTATATATTTTTATGAAAAAGGTTGAAATATCGCTTAAACTGTTATACATTTTGCAACAGAAGTTCGAAAATAAAGATACAAATTTTAAATTTAGCAGGCTGAAACCGTTTACGATATATTTGACAAGTTTCAATAAATAGTTTAATAATAATGAATATTTACAATAAACATTCAATAAGCAAATGTTTAATATAATCCCTCTTGAGGAGGACAATTGATGTCGGAGTTTTTAGTAATCGTTGAGTCACCAGCAAAGGCGAAGACGATCGAAAGATACTTAGGAAAAAAATATAAAGTTAAGGCGTCGATGGGGCATGTTCGCGATCTTCCCAAAAGTCAGATGGGAGTGGACGTTGAACATGAGTTCGAACCAAAGTATATTACTATACGTGGAAAAGGCCCCGTTCTAAAGGAATTAAAAACAGCAGCAAAAAAAGCAAAGAAAATATATCTAGCGGCTGACCCGGATCGTGAAGGGGAAGCGATCGCTTGGCATTTAGCTCATACGCTAGATGTGGATATCCATTCCGATTGCCGTGTAGTTTTTAATGAAATTACGAAAGATGCGATTAAAGAGTCTTTTAAGCATCCTAGACCGATTAACATGGATTTAGTAGACGCTCAGCAAGCACGTAGAATTTTAGACCGTTTGGTTGGCTACAATATTAGTCCTTTGTTTTGGAAAAAGGTGAAAAAAGGGCTTAGTGCAGGTCGAGTTCAATCGGTAGCTGTACGTTTAATTATTGATCGAGAAAACGAAATTAAAGAGTTCATTCCTGAAGAATACTGGACGATTGAAGGCGAATTTTTGAAGGGGACAACAGCATTTGAAGCTGACTTCTATGGTGTAGAAAATCAGCGAATGGAGCTAAAGTCAGAAGAAGAGGTAAAGGCGATCTTAGCAAAAATGAAAGGGAATAAGTTTGAAGTAACCTCTGTGACCAAAAAAGAACGCAAAAGAAATCCAGCGGTTCCGTTCACAACGTCTTCTCTTCAGCAAGAGGCTGCGAGAAAATTAAACTTCCGAGCTAAAAAGACGATGATGTTAGCCCAACAGTTGTATGAAGGGATCAATTTAGGAAAAGAAGGCACTGTCGGGTTAATTACATACATGAGAACAGATTCAACTAGAATTTCAGAGGTAGCACAATCAGAAGCAAGTCAGTATATTGAGTCCACATACGGCGCCAACTTTTTACCTGAAGAAAAGCGTAAAGATAAAAAAGGGGCAAACACCCAAGATGCTCATGAAGCAATCAGACCTACGAGTACTCTACGTGATCCTGCAAGTATGAAAGAATTCCTGTCACGGGATCAATTGAGGCTTTATAAGTTAATTTGGGAGCGTTTCGTATCTAGCCAAATGGCACCGGCTGTCATGGACACGATGAGTGTGGATTTGAAAAATGGAGAGGTAATCTTTAGAGCGACCGGATCAAAGGTTAAGTTTCCAGGTTTCATGAAGGTGTACGTCGAAGGGACAGATGATCAAACAGAGGACAAGAACAAAATGCTTCCTGATTTAAAGGAAGGCGATACGGTCCTCAAAAAGGATATAGAACCGAAACAACACTTTACCCAACCACCTCCAAGATATACGGAAGCTAGATTAGTTAAGACGTTGGAGGAACTTGGAATTGGCCGACCATCGACATTTGCTCCAACATTAGATACCATTCAAAAACGTGGATATGTTACTCTTGATAATAAACGATTCATTCCAACCGAACTTGGAGAGATCGTACATGAACTCATGGTAGAATTCTTCCCAGATATCTTAGATGTCGAGTTTACCGCAAAAATGGAACAAGACTTAGATAATGTTGAAGAAGGAAAAACAAAATGGGTACGAATTATCGATGAGTTTTATCGAGGGTTTGAAAAGCATTTAGAAAAGGCCGAAAAAGAAATGGAGCAGGTAGAAATTAAAGATGAGCCTGCTGGTGAGGATTGTGAGCAGTGCGGCCATGAGATGGTCTATAAAATGGGTCGCTATGGAAAGTTTATGGCATGCAGCAATTTCCCGGATTGCCGTAACACAAAAGCAATTGTAAAGGATATTGGTGTAAAATGCCCAAATTGTAAGACAGGAAATATAATAGAAAGAAAAAGTAAAAAGCGTCGAATCTTCTATGGCTGTGATACATTCCCAGAATGTGATTTTATCTCATGGGATAAACCGCTGCCTAGAAATTGTCCAAAATGTGAATCACTATTGATTGAGAAGAAGCTTAAAAAAGGTGTCCAAGTTCAATGCATTAGTTGTGACTACAAGGAAGAGCCACAAAGCTAAGGGTGAGCACTATGCTCACTCTTTTTATTGCTTGAAACTTTATACTTTTTCATTCGTAGTGTAAAATGCAGAAGGAATATGGAGAAGCTAATACCAAAAAAAGATACATACGAGCTATTGGAGGTTCATAAAATGATAGATGCAACAGTGAATGTTATAGGAGCAGGCTTAGCTGGAAGTGAAGCAGCTTGGCAACTTGCAAAAAGAGGGATTAAAGTTCGCTTGTACGAAATGAGACCAGTGAAGCAAACTCCAGCACATCATACAGATAAGTTTGCTGAGTTAGTTTGTAGTAACTCCCTTCGAGCTAACAATTTAACAAATGCAGTCGGAGTCCTGAAGGAAGAAATGAGAAAGTTAGATTCTGTTATTATCGCTTCTGCGGATGCTTGTGCAGTTCCAGCAGGAGGAGCGCTTGCCGTGGATCGTCATGAGTTTGCTGCACATGTAACAGATAAAGTAAAAAATCATCCGAATGTAACAGTCATCAATGAGGAGATAACAGAAATCCCAGAAGGACCTACTGTCATAGCGACTGGACCTTTAACAAGTCCTGCGCTTTCAGCTAAACTGCAAGAATTAACGGGTGAAGAATATTTATACTTCTATGACGCTGCAGCACCAATCATTGAAAAAGAAAGCATTGATATGGATAAGGTGTATTTAAAATCCCGTTACGATAAAGGGGAGGCAGCTTATCTAAATTGTCCGATGACCGAAGAGGAGTTTGATCGTTTTTACGATGCACTTGTATCGGCAGAAACAGTTCCTTTGAAAGAATTTGAAAAGGAAATTTTCTTTGAAGGTTGTATGCCAATTGAGGTCATGGCAAGTCGAGGAAAGAAAACGATGCTATTTGGTCCGATGAAGCCGGTTGGCCTTGAGGATCCAAAAACAGGTAAGCGTCCGTTTGCTGTTGTTCAGCTTAGACAGGATGATGCGGCAGGAACACTTTACAATATTGTTGGATTTCAGACACATTTAAAGTGGGGACCACAAAAGGAAGTTCTTCAATTAATCCCTGGACTAGAAAATGCCGAAATCGTAAGGTATGGTGTCATGCACAGAAATACATTTATAAATTCGCCTAAAGTGCTTGAGCCTACGTATCAATTCAAAGATCGTAAGGATTTATTCTTTGCTGGTCAAATGACAGGAGTAGAGGGCTATGTAGAGTCTGCAGCAAGTGGATTAGTTGCTGGACTTAATGCAGCCAGACTGGTGCAAGGTGAAGAACTTGTGGTGTTCCCAGGAGAAACTGCTGTCGGAAGTATGGCAAGATACATTACAAGTGCAAGCGCAAAGAATTTTCAGCCGATGAATGCGAACTTTGGCTTGTTCCCTGAGTTGCCGACTAAAATCAGAGGGAAAAAGGAAAGAGCAGAGTACCATGCAAATCGGGCTTTAGAAACAATTCAGAACTTTGTGAAAAATTTGTAAATTGCTTGCAAGGGTATGTGAAGTGTGATACGATTTAGGAGCCTTTGTGAGGTGACGAATATTGTCAGAAGATGTGAACGTTTCAGCAAAGTTATTTTTTGAATATTTACAAATAGAAAGAAATTATTCACAATATACAATTGAGCATTATCAAGTTGATGTTAGGGATTTTACTCTTTTTATGAAGGAGCAATCGTTAGCAGATTATGCTGATGTCGAGTACTCTGATGTCAGGCTGTATTTAACGAAGCTTTTTGAAAAGAATTTATCTAGAAAAACTGTTGCGAGAAAAATATCTAGTATGAGAAGCTTTTACCGGTTTTTATTAAGAGATAATCTTGTACAGAATAATCCTTTTGCACAAGTGATTATGCCGAAGCAAGAAAAGAGATTGCCCGATTTTTTTTATGAAGAAGAGCTTAAAGCTTTATTTTCAAGTTGCGAGGCTAATACTCCTATCGGGCAAAGGGATCTTGCTTTGCTAGAAATTTTATATGCTACTGGAATGCGGGTTAGTGAATGTTGTCAGCTTCGTTTAAAAGATATTGATTTATACATTGGAACAGTACTTGTTCATGGGAAGGGTCAAAAGGATCGATATATTCCATTTGGTAGCTTTGCTCAAGAAGCAATTGATACATATATCAACAATGGCAGAAAAGCACTTCTTGGAGAAAAGCATTCACATGATTCCTTATTTGTTAACTTTCGTGGAGAACCACTTACAACTAATGGAGTTAGACATATACTCGATCGACTGATAAAAAAATCATCTTTAAACGGATCCATTCATCCACATAAGCTAAGGCATTCGTTTGCGACACATCTCCTTAATAACGGAGCAGATATGAGGAGTGTACAAGAGCTATTAGGGCATTCGTTTTTGTCTTCTACACAAATTTATTCACATGTTACAAATGATTACTTGCGAAAAACATATATGGCCCACCACCCCCGGGCTTAAGCTTTAGGAGGAATAATATGACGCAATTTCATGCAACAACTATTTTTGCTGTTCGTCATAATGGTCAATGTGCCATGTCTGGAGATGGTCAAGTAACCTTTGGCAATGCTGTTGTAATGAAGCACACAGCTCGTAAGGTTAGAAAATTATTTAACGGTAGAGTTTTAGCAGGATTTGCAGGGTCTGTTGCGGACGCCTTTACTCTTTTTGAAATGTTTGAAGGTAAATTAGAAGAGTATAATGGCAATCTGCAACGAGCATCTGTTGAACTTGCGAAACAGTGGCGAAGCGATAAAGTCCTTCGACGTCTTGAAGCGATGCTGATTGTTATGAACGACACGGATATGCTATTGGTATCTGGTACGGGAGAAATCATTGAACCAGATGATGGAATCCTTGCGATTGGATCAGGTGGTAATTATGCACTATCTGCGGGAAGAGCATTAAAGAAGTATTCGGGAGAGCATCTAACGGCAAAGGAAATTGCAAAAGCTTCCCTTGAAATTGCCGCAGAAATTTGCGTATATACAAATCACAATATTATCGTTGAAGAGCTTTAGGAGGGATCGAATGGTCACTAAAGGGACAAATTTAACCCCACGTCAGATTGTTGAACGATTGGATCAGTATATCATTGGGCAAAAGGATGCAAAGAAAGCCGTAGCGGTTGCGTTGAGAAATCGTTATCGACGTAGTTTGCTTGACGAAAGTTTAAGGGATGAAATCAATCCTAAGAATATATTAATGATTGGACCAACTGGTGTCGGAAAGACAGAAATCGCTCGACGTATGGCAAAGCTTGTATCAGCTCCGTTTGTAAAAGTTGAAGCTACGAAGTTTACGGAAGTGGGCTACGTGGGTCGTGATGTTGAATCAATGGTAAGAGATCTCGTTGAAACAGCAGTTAGGCTTGTAAAAGAAGAAAAAATGCAAAAAGTGAAAGAGCGAGCAGAGGATAACGCAAATAAACGACTAGTTGATTTGTTAGTACCTTCTGCCAAAAAAGCAACGGGCTATAAAAATCCTTTAGAGATGCTATTCGGTGGAGGCGGGGCACAGGAGCAAGAACCGACCCCTACTGAAGACATGAATATCGTTGAAAAAAGGAAGGTTGTTGCTGAAAAGCTTTCTAAGGGAGAGCTTGAAAATGAAATGGTTTCTGTTGAAGTGGAAGAGCAGCAACCATCCATGTTTGATATGCTTCAAGGTTCAGGCATGGAGCAAATGGGAATGAATATGCAGGATGCCTTAAGTGGCTTAATGCCGAAAAAACGGAAAAAACGGAAGCTTTCGGTTCGCGATGCTAGAAAGGTGTTAACGAATGAGGAAGCCTCAAAGCTGATTGATATGGATGAAGTCACATCAGAAGCTGTGTTCCGTGCTGAGCAAACAGGAATCATCTTTATTGATGAAATTGATAAAATTGCTAGTAAAAACGGAGGAGGATCATCTGCGGATGTATCTCGAGAGGGAGTACAAAGAGATATTCTTCCGGTTGTTGAAGGTTCGACTGTCGTTACTAAGTATGGATCAGTGAAGACAGACCATATTCTATTTATGGCTGCAGGAGCCTTCCATATCGCCAAACCGTCTGATTTAATACCCGAGCTTCAAGGGCGTTTTCCAATTAGAGTGGAACTAACAAAGCTAACGGTAGACGATTTTTATAAAATACTAATCGAACCTGACAATGCCCTAATTAAGCAATATCAAGCATTGTTAGTGACTGAAGGTATAGAAATTGAATTTTCTGACGATGCTATTCGTAAGATTGCAGAAGTTGCATATGATGTGAATCAAAATACGGATAACATTGGAGCAAGAAGATTGCATACCATCTTAGAAAAGCTTCTAGAGGACTTGTCCTTCGAAGCACCGGATATCACAATGGAAAAAATCACAATCACACCACAATACGTGGAAGAAAAGCTCGGACCTATTTCACGTAATAAAGACTTAAGTCAATTTATTTTGTAATACATGGGGTTTGATTCCCTCTCGATGGGGGAATCAAACGTATATTATGTTACACACAACAGTTCAATACATATGCAGAATTCATAGTAAGTGCTACTGCAATGGTTTTAGCTAATTAGGAGGAAGAACAAATGGATTTACTGTCAAAAACAAGAAAGATTAATGCCTTACTTCAAAAGGCAGCAGGAAAACCGGTTAATTTTAAAGAAATGTCAGAAACACTAAGTGAAGTCATCGAAGCAAATATTTTTATCGTAAGTCGCCGCGGAAAATTATTAGGCTTTGCGGTAAACCAACAAATTGAAAACGAGCGTATTAAGAAAATGCTTGAAGACCGTCAATTCCCTGAAGAGTACACAAACAACCTATTTAACATCAATGAAACCTCACCAAACCTAGATGTAAATAGTGAGTACACAGCTTTCCCAGTGGAAAACAAAGACCTATTTAAAAACGGTTTAACGACGATCGTTCCTATCATCGGTGGAGGAGAAAGACTAGGAACATTAATCCTAGCTAGAACACAAGAACAATTCCATGATGATGACCTAATTCTGGCAGAGTATGGCTCTACAGTAGTAGGAATGGAGATTTTAAGAGAAAAAGCAGAAGAAATTGAAGAAGAAGCAAGAAGCAAGGCAGTTGTACAAATGGCGATTAGCTCGTTATCTTATAGTGAGCTAGAAGCAATCGAGCATATTTTTGAAGAGCTTAGTGGAAAAGAAGGGTTACTAGTTGCTTCAAAGATTGCTGATCGTGTAGGAATTACAAGATCAGTGATTGTAAATGCACTTAGAAAACTAGAAAGTGCTGGTGTAATTGAATCACGTTCGTTAGGTATGAAAGGAACATATATTAAAGTACTAAACGATAAGTTTTTAGTTGAACTAAGTAAATTAAAATCAAACTAATAGAAAACTCCTTATTTCGATAAGAAATAAGGAGTTTTTTTATGGTACATTTCGACAAAATTCTACTTTTTCTTTACAATAAAAATCTGTTCCCTTATGCTAAATACACAATTACTAATATAAGACATTCTAACTAGTCCATTTTTCTTAGGAGACAAATGGATCTGATGAACTGAAAAAATGACAAAAATATATACATGATTCCAATCTTTTCAGTGTTTTGCTACTAGGAGGATTCGATTAAAATAGGACTTATAGATTAAGTATTTCGCCCTTATTGAGATAGACATCCTATATGCGATTCATTAAAATTAGTAGTATGATTGTTTTGCAGAATCCGACGTAAAACTACAAGTTTCTGCACCAATCAACAAAATATATATATTCTATATATGAGGTGGAGAACTTGAAGCTCTTTTCAAATACAATTAATACGCTTGAAAATGCGTTAAATTATTCTTCTACAAAACAAAAAGTGATCGCACAAAATATATCTAACGCCGATACTCCAGGCTATAAGGCTAAAAACGTAAGCTTTAAGTCAGAGCTAAATGATGCAATATCGACTGTTTCAGGGAAACAAACAAACAGCAAGCATATTGCCATTCAAAGCTCAGGACGAGCGGGAGTAACAATAACTACTGATCGTACCACATCATACAACCACACGGGAAACAATGTGGATATTGATAAAGAAATGTCAGACCTTGCAACCAATCAAATTTATTATAATGCCATGATTGAACGAATTAGCGGAAAGTTTAACTCGCTAGAAACAGTCATAAAAGGAGGGAGATAATTATGTCGATTTTCCATAGCATCAATACCTCTGCCTCTGCTTTAACAGCACAAAGATTGCGCATGGATGTTATCTCTTCCAATATGGCGAACGTAGACACGGCGGGTTATAGAAGGAAATCAGTTGTCCTTCAACCAAAGGAGGGAAACTTTTCTTCGTTTATGAGCCAAGCAATGTCAAAACAAACGACAGGTGCTGGAAACGGAGTGAAGGTTTCAAAAATTGTTGAAGATACAGAAACTCCCTTTAAACTGGTGTATGACCCTGAACATCCTGATGCGGATGAAAATGGCTATGTAGAACTACCGAATGTTGATCCACTTCGTGAAATGGTGGATTTGATAAGTGCTACTAGATCCTATGAAGCAAACGTGACTGTATTAAATGCATCTAAAGGAATGCTTATGAAAGCATTAGAGATCGGTAAATAAAAGGAGAATAAATCATGACTATATCTATTCCGTCTGTATCTAAAGTTTTTCAATCAAATGCAGCAGCTTCTGCTCCATCTACTACACCATACGAAGCACAAAAGAGTTTTGCGTCCGTATTAAAGGATTCAATTGAAAAAGTAAATTCAGCACAAAATCAATCGGATGTAATGACAGAAAAATTGGCAAGAGGCGAAAATGTAGATCTTCACCAAGTGATGATTGCAAGTCAAAAAGCAAGTATCACCATGTCAGCAACGATTGAAGTGAGAAATAAAGTCATTGAAGCATATCAAGAAGTAATGAGAATGCAAGTTTAATAGCGTTTGTGTTGGAAAGGTGCTAAACGCACCTTTTGGCATGACACACTGAACCGGAGGAACGTGATGAACCAATTGCAGAAACAATTAGATGCAATAAAAGAATATTGGACAAGTCGTTCTAAAAAGCAAAAAATGTTCTTTGTTGGCGGTTTAGTGTCTTTAGTGACACTAATTTCATTAGTAACGTTTTTTGCAACTAGAACGACTTTAGAACCTTTATATAGTAATCTGTCGCCAGCTGAAACAGGGGCTATTAAAGAAAGCTTGGATGCAAGAGGAATTGTATCAGAGATTGCTGATAATGGAACGACGATATTGGTGCCAAAAGAGAGTATTGATACGTTGAAAGTTGAGCTTGCAGCAGAAGGTATTCCTAATTCAGGAAGCATTGATTATTCATTTTTTAGTCAAAATGCTGGAATTGGAATGACAGAGAATGAGTTCAATGTAATGAAGCTTGATGCAATGCAAACGGAGTTAGCGAATTTAATGAAGGGTATTGAAGGGATTAATGATGCAAAAGTTATGATTAATCTTCCAGAGAAAGGGATCTTTGTAACAGATGCTTCAGAAGCGGCCAGTGCTTCTATCGTACTTAGCACAAAACCTGGTTATCAATTTGAGGAAAGCCAGATCAAAGCTTTGTACCACCTAGTTTCAAAGAGTGTTCCCAATCTCCCTACAGATAATATCGTCATTACCAACCAAAACTTTGAGTACTTTGATCTAAATAATCAAGAAAATTCTTCAGGTTCAACTTTTACTGCTCAAAATGAAATTAAAAAGCAGATTGAACGAGATGTACAACGTCAAGTGCAGAGCATGCTAGGTACCTTAATGGGACAAGACAAAGTAGCAGTAATCGTTACTGCTGATGTTGACTTTACACAGGAAAATCGTGAAGAAAATCTTGTAACTCCTGTGGATGAGGAAAACATGGAAGGTATTGCGGCAAGTGCCCAAAAAATTACAGAAACCTTTACTGGTGATGCAGCGGATGTTGGTGGTGAACCAGTTACTGAAGATGCAGCAGACTCTCTTGGTACAGGTTACTTAGAGGGAGCGACTGGTACAGGGGATTATGAAAGAATTGAAGAGACAATCAACTATGAAGTGAATAAAATCCGAAAAGAAATTGTTGAAAGTCCTTATAAAATTAGAGACTTAGGTATTCAAGTAATGGTAGAACCTCCAACGGCGGATGATCCTACTACATTACCTCAAGAACGTGTGGATGATATTACGCAAATGCTTGCATCTATCGTTCGTACATCTATAGATAAAACAACAGTTGATGGCGAACTAACAGATGAAGCAATTCAGGACAAAATTCTAGTATCAGTTCAGCCATTTAATGGAAAAGTAGAGCTTGAAGATACTCAAACGGCATCTATTCCATGGTGGGTATATGCAATCGGCGGTGTCCTTCTAGCGACTATTATCGTGTTGATTTTCATGTTTATGCGTGCAAGAAAGAAGAAGGCACAAGAGGAAGAAGATCTGGCATTTGATAATTACACGCCTATTTCAATTCGTGACCTTGATGAAGACAAGGAAGAAACAGAAGGATCGTTGAGAAAGAAACAGTTAGAAAAGATGGCGAAAGAGAAGCCAGAGGATTTCGCAAAACTATTGCGTTCATGGATTGCTGAAGACTAGGAGGAGTGAGTGAAGGTGGCAAAAAGAGATCAAAAGGAATTAACAGGTAAACAAAAAGCAGCCATTCTTCTCATTTCACTTGGGCCGGATGTGTCTGCATCAGTATATAAACACTTAAGTGAAGAAGAGATAGAAAAATTAACATTAGAGATTTCTGGAGTAAAAAAAGTGGAATCTACCGCGAAAGAAGAGATTCTAGAGGAATTTCATAATATTGCTCTAGCTCAAGACTATATATCACAAGGCGGTATCGGATATGCAAAAACGGTTCTTGAAAAAGCGCTTGGGACTGAACAGGCAGCTGTTATCATTAACCGTTTAACCTCATCCCTTCAAGTTCGACCTTTTGACTTTGCTAGAAAAGCTGATCCAGGACAAATTTTTAATTTTATCCAAAATGAACATCCACAGACAATTGCACTTATTTTATCTTATTTGGATTCGGCCCAAGCAGGACAAATCTTATCTGAGCTTCCTCAGGAAGTTCAAGCTGATATTGCGAGAAGAATCGCAGTAATGGATAGTACATCTCCTGAAATTATCAATGAAGTTGAGCAAATTTTAGAGAGAAAGCTGTCTTCATCTGTGACACAGGACTATACACAAACGGGCGGTATTGAAGCTGTTGTGGAAGTGTTAAATGGTGTCGATCGTGCAACCGAAAGAACCATTCTAGATGCACTAGAGATTCAGGATCCTGAGTTAGCGGAAGAAATTAAGAAAAGAATGTTTGTATTTGAAGATATTGTGACACTTGATAGCCGTGCGATTCAAAGGGTCATTCGTGACTGTGATAATGAAGATCTAAAGTTATCTCTAAAAGTATCAAGCGACGAAGTCAAGGATATCGTGTTTGGAAATATGTCGAAACGTATGGTTGAAAGCTTTAAGGATGAAATGGAGTTTATGGGACCAGTTCGTTTACGTGATGTAGAAGAAGCACAGTCAAGAATTGTTGCCATCATTCGTCGTCTTGAGGAAGCAGGAGAAATTGTGGTTGCTCGTGGCGGAGGTGACGATATCATTGTCTAGGCTCATTAAATCAACGTGGGTACCACAAGAATTTTCCAACGAAAACAAAGTAATTTCGATTAAAGCAATCAAGAATTACACCGATGAAAAAGAAGAAGAGTCATCTTTTGTAAGTTATCAAGAGAGAGAGAGAATTCTTCAGGCAGCCCAAAGTGAAGCGGACAGAATTGTTCAGGAAGCAAGGGAATATGCAACTCAGATTCGAGAACAAATGGAGCAAGAGCAACAATCGTTTCAAATAGAGTTACAAGCGATGGCGGAACAAGCCCAAACTTCAGGCTTTATGCAAGGTCATGAAGAAGGAAAACAACTTGGATACAATGAAGCTCATACCATTATAGAACAAGCGAAGGAAACGGTTACCTTGTCTAAGTATGACTACGAGAAGAAGATTGATTCAAGTGAACGAACGATTTTGTCTCTTGCTCTTAAGGTCGCTGAGAAAATTATAGCTGATACACTAACAGGTGATTCGGAGCAGTTTTTACCGATTGTCAAAAAAGCATTAAAGGAAGCAAGAGAATATCGCGAAATTCAGCTTCATGTTCATCCATCACACTACGAATTTTTACTTGTCCAAAAGGAAGATTTAATTCGAATCTTTCCAAAGGAAACGGAACTATATATATTTCCAGATAGTGAGCTAACAGAACAAAGCTGTATTATAGAATCTGCAAATGGTCGTATTGATGCAAGTGTGGATCAGCAACTTGATGAAATCAAAAGAAAACTTTACGAACTATTGGAGAGTGAATAGAGTGCTAGCTGCCGATTTGTTGGGACAAATTGATCAGATGAAAACGTTTAAGCGCTACGGTAGAGTAAAGCGTGTCGTAGGTCTAATGATTGAATCGCAAGGACCAGAAAGCTCAATCGGTGATGTTTGTTACATTCATATCGGCAAAAACAACCGGAAAATCCAAGCTGAGGTTGTTGGTTTTAAAGATGAAAATATACTTCTTATGCCGTATACGAGCTTAAATGAAATCTCCCCGGGCTGTTTGGTAGAGGCAACATTAAAGCCATTAGAAGTGAAGATAGGTCCAGCTTTAATCGGTTCCGTACTAGATTCTTTAGGTCAGCCTCTTGATGGGAGTCAACTTCCAAAAGGGCTCGGGTCGGTTGGGACAGATCAGGATCCACCTAACCCAATGACAAGACCACCTATATCTGAACCTGTAGAAGTAGGAGTTCGATTAATCGATAGTCTTCTAACAGTTGGTATGGGTCAGCGTGTAGGAATATTTGCTGGGAGTGGTGTAGGTAAGAGTACATTACTTGGAATGATTGCGCGTAATACAAATGCTGATTTGAATGTGATTGCATTAATTGGTGAACGTGGCCGTGAGGTTCGGGAGTTTATTGAAAAAGATTTAGGGCCAGAGGGCTTAGCGAGGTCAATCGTTATTGTTGCAACTTCTGACCAGCCAGCACTAATGAGAATCAAAGGTGCTTTTACGGCGACCGCAATTGCTGAATATTTTCGTGACAGAGGTTTAAACGTCATGATGATGATGGACTCAGTGACAAGGGTTGCGATGGCACAGCGTGAAGTAGGCTTGGCCATTGGGGAGCCGCCGACAACGAAAGGGTATACACCTTCTGTCTTTGCGATCTTACCAAGATTATTAGAGAGAACAGGAACGAATAGCCATGGATCAATTACAGCGTTTTATACAGTACTAGTTGATGGGGATGACATGAATGAACCGATTGCGGATACCGTTCGTGGGATATTGGACGGACACTTTGTTCTAGATCGCTCTTTAGCTAATAAGGGTCAGTATCCAGCCGTTAATGTACTGAAAAGTGTTAGTAGAATCATGAATAATATAGTACCTGAAGCCCATAAAAAATCTGCTGAAAAACTGAGAGAGCTGTTAAGCACCTATATCAATTCTGAGGATTTGATAAATATCGGTGCCTACAAACGAGGCTCTTCAAAAGAGATAGATGATGCCATTGCTTCGTATCCTAAAATTATTTCGTTTATTAAACAAGCAACAGATGAAAAGGTTTCCTTTGAAGAAGGTGTCCAATCGTTATATGAATTACTTGGAAGAAGTGACTAATAATGAGATATGAGTTCAAGTTTCATAAAATCCTCGCTGTAAAAGAACGTGAAAAAGATGAGGCCGTTTCTATCTACCAAGACTCAGTTCGAAAGTTTGAGGAAGTGGCTGAAAAGCTATATGAACTGTTAAAAAGGAAAGAGGATCTTGAGTTTTATCAGTCTGAGCGGCTACATGGGGGACTATCCATTCAAGAGATTCGTCATCATCAACAGTTTATCAGTAATATAGAAAAAATGATTGATCACTATCAAAAGATGGTTATCAACGCAAGAAACAGAATGCTGCTTTTTCAGGAAAAATTGTTAGAAAAAAACATAGAAGTAAAAAAATATGAAAAAATCCGTGAAAAGGATTATTTACAATTTACCGAGGATATCAAAGTGATTGAAGGTAAACAAATGGACGATATCTCGATACAAATGTACATGAATCGAGAAGGTTAGGTGATAGGATGGCAAAGGAAATGGAAGAAATAGAAGAAAAGAAATCGAATAAATTCCAAATGTTTATATTTGTCTTTCTTATTCCCTTCTTATTTTTAGTCACAGTTGCGTTAGTCGTTTTAAGCTTTGCTGGAGTAAATGTATTTGAAAAGTCCAAAGAGCTTGGTGCACAGATTCCTTTTGTTTCCTCGCTAATTACAGAAGAGGGAGCACAATCAGAGGAAGAGTGGGAAAAGAGCGTGATCGCATTAGAAGCTGAGATCAAGGATCGAGAGGCAAAGATTGAAAAACTGGAATCTGAAATTGAAGGGAAAGATGCGCAGGTAGAGCGCTCAAATCTTGAAAAAGAACAGCTACAGCAACAAATCGATGAGCTTTTAGCAATTCAAGAGGAAAACAAGCGAGCGTTTAAAGATATTATTAAAACGTATGAAACGATGTCTGCTAAAAAGGCGGCACCAATTATTACAGCTATGAGTGAGCAAGAAGCACTAAAAATACTAACAACCATTAAATCAGATCAACTCGCTGCGATTATGGAAAATATGACGGCAGTGGATGCTGCCAAATATACAGAGCTTCTAACAGCTGAGAGCAACGAATAGTAACCATTTAACTCATAAGAAGGAGGTGAAAATGAAAACATGTTGCAAATTGAGAGCCTGGGCTTCACGCAAAAGCTTGCTTCACAGTTGAACAAGGTTTCTACGAGCCAAGAGAAATCATCCTTCTCAAAACTTCTCCAATCAGTTACTGCTCCTGAAGAAGAGACATCAAATGATAACAAGGCAGTGGGCTTAACTGCTACCGACGTAACAGACCTTTTAGCCTTTTTATCTAAGGATGATCTCTTAGATGTGGAAGAAGGTTTACAACTACTAGATCAAGTGATTTCAAATAGTAACGAAGATTTACTTACGATGATAGAAAATTATTTAGGAATGAGTCATATTCTATTTCAAAATCTGTTGTCTAACGTAATGGAGAAGCTTCAAATTGAAGGTGGAGAAGGTCAAAGTGATTTAGCCAAACTACTACAAGTCATTGAAAAAATGAGTAATTTAACAGTGAGTCAGCTTCATAATGTTCTAGATAAGGACTCGTTAAAGCTGGTAAAATCGGCAAAGCTTTATGAGCTTATGACGCAAAATCAAGACTCTTTAAATGAAGATTCTAGCAAACTAGATTTTAAGACGTTAAGTGCAAAGTTAACTAGCATCCTTGAGGGAAATTCGTTAAAAAGTGACCAAGCTGCTTCCAGATTAGCTTTTTTAAAGCAAACTTTTTCAAGTATTAGTACAAGCAACTCTTTGAAAGAAGAACCAACGAGTACAAGTTCTACTCCAAAAGCAGATATTATCAATGGTTCTGTTCAATTTATGCAGATGTCAAGACCAGAACAATTGACGGTAACTCTTCAAAATGGAACAAAGCAAGTTCAAACCGAACAGTTAATAAAGCAGTTTGAAAGTATTTTAGCTAGAAGTCAATTTTCAAATGTAAATGGTGTTCAAAGATTGTTTTTACAGCTAAATCCAGGTCATTTAGGTTCCTTACGCATTGAAATTATTCAACAGGATTCTGTGATGGTTGCGAAAATTGTCACATCAACGCAGGCAGCAAAGGAAGCGATTGAAGGGCAACTAAATCAATTGAAACAAGCCTTCAATTCTCAAAACATTCAGGTTGAACGTGTCGAGATATCTCAGCAAACAGCAGGTCAAGAGCGATTCTTAAACAGAGATGGTGAACAAGAACAAGCAAGGCGGGAACAAGCGGAACGAAAGGAAGAGCAAACATCGGATCAAGATTTTATCTCATCCTTTGAAGAAGCACTCTTAAATACGGAAGTGTAGGTGATTAAAATGGCAAACACGATTAATTCATCTCTTTTACTATCAAACTATCAAGCTACTCAGCGTAAAACCGGTTCAGATACATTAGGAAAAGATGATTTCTTAAAAATCTTAATGACTCAATTGCAAAATCAAGATCCTTTAAATCCTATGCAGGATAAAGACTTTATTGCACAGATGGCTACTTTTACAAGTCTTGAACAAATGACGAATATGAATAAGTCCATTACATCATTAGTTAGCGCTCAGGAACAATCCCAATTGATTTCTTACAGTCAATTCATCGGGAAAGAGGTTAGCTGGCATAAGCTTACTGAATCAAAAGATGGAAGTTCTGTTATTGAACAAGGTACAGGAAAGATTGCATCTCTGAAATTTACTGATGGAGTAGCTACCTTCTTGTTAGAGGACGGAACAAGCTTAACATCTGGAAACATTTCGCAAATCAACGATACAAAAGGCGACACCATGCTTTTGCAAGCCAGTATGATGATAGGCAAAATGGTTACTTATTCTTCTGAAAACAATGAAGTAAAGCAAGCTAAGGTAACTTCCGTTTCTTTTAAAGATGGGAAATCATTATTTCAGTTAGAAAATGGAGAGAGCGTGTCAAGCACTAGCATTACAAAAATAGAAGCGTAAAGGAATGGTTTGAATGGACAAGTCTATGTTTAGACCGATTCATTCGCAGCCGATTAGTAACCATCAACTAAGATCGGTTACATCTAAACCTACGAGCACGGACTATTTCTCACAGCATTTACAAGAAGCATTACAACCAGAAAAACTAACGTTAAGTAAACATGCAAAAGAACGAATGTCCCAAAGGGGAATTCAAATTGATGAGGCCAAGTGGAGTCAAATTCAAGAGAAAGTTAATGAAGCGAAGAAAATGGGTGTCAAAGATTCGCTCGTATTGTTACAGGATGCAGCCCTTATTATCAGTGCAAAGAATAATACAGTGATAACGGCTATGGATCGGCAGGAAGCAACTGCGCAAATTTTTACAAATATCAATGGAACAATTATCTTAGAATAAATATTTTGGCTGGACCAATTGGAGGCCAACAAGCTACGGACCGATAGAAGTGGCTTACTATGAAAGGGGAAACGAAATCATGCTACGTTCGATGTATTCAGGAATTAGTGGAATGAAAAACTTCCAAACTAAGTTAGATGTAATTGGTAACAATATTGCAAACGTAAATACGTATGGCTTCAAAAAAGGTCGTGTAACATTTAAAGATACAATGAATCAAATGGTATCTGGTGCAAGTGCTGCACAAGACAATCGTGGAGGTAAAAACCCAATTCAAGTGGGGCTTGGTTCTACATTAGCAACAATTGATACAATCCATACTCAATCAAGTTTACAAACAACAGGTCGCTCACTTGACTTAGCGATATCAGGTGATGGTTATTTCATCGTAAACCAAGGTGATGCAAAGTTCTATACAAGAGCAGGTAACTTCTACTTAGATGATAATGGTACATTAGTAAATGGTGATGGCTACAAAGTACAAGCATTCACAGTGAATGCAAACGGAAACGCTACGAATCAGCTTGGTGATGTGGCAGTTAACGTAAATGCTGTTTTACCAGCAGTTAAAACTTCTAAGATTGAGTTTTCAGGAAACCTTTCATTGGATTCTGTGATTGGAGGCACTCCATTTACTCAACAAATTCAAATTGTAGACGCCAATGGTAATACTAGACGTGCTGATGTTCATTTTGTAAAAGCAAGTGCAACAGAATGGAATGTTTTTGTAGATAAGCCAACTACTGACCCTTCACCATTAGTAGTTACATTTGACCCAACAACAGGGGATTCTACAACTAATCAAATTAATGTAAATGGTATTGATATAGACTTTTCGAAATTAACACAGAATACAGGAAGCACAAACGCACTTGTGAACCCAGACGGTAATACGGAAGGATCACTTGAAAGCTTTAACATTGGTTCTCTAGGAGAAGTGAATGGAGTATATTCAAACGGCTTAGTTAGAACTCTTGGTATTCTTGCTCTTGCTAAATTCAGCAACTCATCAGGTTTAACAAAGGCTGGCGGAAACCTTTTCCAAGAGTCCATTAACTCTGGTGTGGCAAACATTAATGTAGCAGGTGAAGGTAGAGGTTCAATCGCAGCTGGTACATTAGAAATGTCAAACGTTGACTTATCCGAAGAATTTACTGAGATGATCTCTGCACAAAGAGGATTCCAAGCAAATACACGTATTATTACAACTTCAGACGAAATCTTACAAGAACTTGTAAACTTAAAACGATAAGCTAAGGGAGGGATAGGGTTGAGACCAAACTCTCAACCCTAATAATAGCCGTGATTAAAGTAACCCGCCTAAATGGCAAACCATTCATGTTAAACGCTGTTTATATCGAAACAATCGAATCTTTTCCCGATACGACCATCACACTTTCAAACGGGCGGAAATATGTCGTAAAAGAGGCAGAGGATCAAGTTTATGAAGCAATACAGAAGTTTTATCAATCTGTCAACCTTTTAGGACGGCTTCAGGTGGAGGATAAAGAAAATGAAGAAAAATAAGCTAGTCATGATTATGGCAATCTTGCTAGTCGCAATCACACTGGTTGGTGCCATAGCAGTTGTAGTGATTCTTAAGGTAACTGGGGAAGATAAAGAAACGGAATTGACCATTGATGAAGTGTTAGAAGCATCCGTAGACATACCTCAAATGACAGCAAATCTTGCTAGTAATGACTTTATTCGTATCTCATTCAAAATTCAAACAGATAGTGTAGAAGCAAAAGAAGAATTAGAAAAAAGAGATTTCCAGGTGAAAAATATCATTATCTTAGAGCTATCTGAAAAAAATGCTGCGGATTTAAAAGGTAAAGAAGGCCAGCAAAAGCTGGAGAGTGACTTGAAAACAAAGATTTCTGAGATCATGCAAGAAGGAAAAGTAGAGCATGTATATATTACTGAATCTCTCCTCCAGTAAGAATGGCAACCTTAGAGAGGAAGAACGGAGGTGAGGAAATTTGTCAGGTGAAGTACTCTCACAAAGTGAAATAGATGCTCTCCTATCGGCCCTTTCAACAGGGGAAATGGATGCGGATGAGTTAAAAAAGGAGCAATCCGAGAAGAAAGTTCGCGTGTATGACTTTAAAAGAGCATTAAGATTTTCAAAAGATCAAATCCGTAGTTTAACGCGAATACACGAAAATTTTGCCCGTCTTTTAACCACATACTTCTCTGCTCAATTACGTACGTATGTGCAAATATCTGTTGCATCAGCAGACCAAATTCCTTATGAGGAATTTATTCGCTCCATTCCGAAAATGACAATCTTAAACGTTTTCGAGGTTCCGCCACTCGAAGGAAGAATCTTAATGGAAGTGAATCCAAATATTGCTTATGCCATGCTAGACCGCCTTATGGGTGGAAGAGGGTCTAGTATCAATAAAGTAGAGAATTTAACAGAAATCGAAACAAAGATCATGTCTAATACATTTGAAAAATCCTTTGAAAACTTACAGGAAGCTTGGTCTACAATTTCAGAAATCGATCCATATTTAGCTGCGTTTGAGGTGAATCCTCAATTTTTGCAAATGGTATCTCCAAATGAGACGGTGGTTGTGATTTCTCTTAATACCGTGATTGGGGAAACAACTGGAATGATTAATATTTGTATTCCACATGTCGTGTTAGAACCAATCATTCCAAAGCTTTCTGTTCACTACTGGATGCAAACAGAAAAGAAAGAAAGAGAACCACAAGAAATTGCTCAATTAGAAAAAAGAATTCAGACAGCTACTGTCCCTATTTCAGCAGAGCTTGGACATTCGGAAATTTCCATCCAAGATTTCCTTATGCTAGATATAGGTGATGTAATTGAGTTGAATCAGGCAATTGATGGTGCATTAACGATAAAAGTTGGAGATATACCTAAATTCTTAGCTCAACCAGGAAAAGTAAATAAAAAGCTTGCAGTGCAAGTATTAGAGACATTGAAGGGAGGAGACGATGATGGTGAGTGATGGCATGCTTTCACAAGATGAAATAGATGCTCTTCTAAGAGGAACAGATGAATCTGATAATGATATGGCTAAGGAAGAAGCCATTAATGTGGAAGATTATCTTT
Organism: Robertmurraya korlensis; assembly: GCF_023715225.1. GTDB lineage: Bacteria > Bacillota > Bacilli > Bacillales > Cytobacillaceae > Robertmurraya_A. The sequence continues at coordinate 222,609 of NZ_JAMBNS010000002.1, read as the reverse complement.
CTTCAATGGAACAAGATGCTCTTGGGGAAATTGGTAATATTTCGTTTGGTAGTTCAGCAACAGCACTATCAACTCTTCTAAATCAAAAAGTAGATATTACAACACCTACTGTAGTTGTCATACCTAAGAGTAGACTGGAAGAGGAATTTCCACAACCATATGTTGCGATACAAGTGAGTTATACAGAAGGGTTTTCAGGAACGAATCTTTTGGTAATTCAACAGTCTGATGCAGCGATTATAGCTGATTTAATGTTAGGTGGAGATGGGATACAACCAGCCGACCTCATGGGAGAAATTCAATTAAGTGCAGTGCAAGAAGCGATGAATCAAATGATGGGTTCTTCAGCTACATCGATGTCGACCATTTTTAGTAAAAAGGTAGATATCTCACCGCCTTCAATTGACATATTAAATGTACTTGAAGGGGAAGGGACAGACAGACTTCCAGTCGATGATATGTTAGTAAAGATATCTTTCAGACTTAAAGTGGGCGAATTAATTGACTCAAGTATCATGCAATTGGTGCCATTAGAGTTTGCAAAAGGTCTAGTGGAAGAATTGTTAAATCCGAGTCCCACAAATGAAATAGAATCAGGTAAAATAGAGGATACGAATGCTCATAGGGCCAATGACCTAGTGGAGCCTTCACCAATTCCTAATGCATCACATCAACAACCTCCAATGCAAGGAGGGTATGGTGGGCAAATGCAACCACCTACACAAACTTATCCGAATCAGGAACAATGGGCTCAAGTACCATCACCTGGGGGTTACCAAGCACCACCAAGTCAGGCATACCCACAAGGACCACAGCATTTTGGTTCACCATATGCATCAATGGGGGCTCAACCAAATGTTCAACCAGCAAGTTTTTCAAGCTTTGAGCAATATCCGCCACTTCAGCAATCAGAGTCTAAAAATCTTGATATGCTGTTAGATATTCCTCTTCAGGTAACAGTTGAGCTTGGTCGTACGAGACGCTCAGTTAAAGAAATTCTTGAGTTATCTTCAGGTTCAATTATTGAATTGGACAAACTAGCAGGAGAACCAGTGGATATTCTTGTAAATAATCGCCTTATTGCAAAAGGTGAGGTTGTTGTTATTGATGAGAACTTTGGTGTTCGCGTAACAGACATCATTAGTCAGAGTGATCGAATAAAAAAACTAAGATAATCTTTTGGGGGTAAAATTTTCATGGCACATAAAATTCTTATTGTTGACGATGCTGCATTTATGCGAATGATGATAAAGGACATACTATCGAAGAATGGATATGAAGTTGTTGGAGAAGCGGCTGACGGAGCTCAAGCAGTTGAGAAATATAAAGAGACAAGCCCAGACCTAGTGACTATGGATATCACGATGCCAGAAATGGATGGAATTACTGCATTAAAGGAAATTAAAAAGATTAATCCGAATGCAAAGGTCATTATGTGTTCAGCTATGGGTCAGCAGGCCATGGTTATTGATGCAATCCAAGCTGGAGCAAAGGACTTTATCGTAAAACCATTCCAAGCGGATCGTGTAATTGAAGCAATCTCAAAAACACTTGGTTAATAATTAAAATTAGAGGTGCAGCGCATTGCAAAAAGGAATGTTATTCTTCAAAGTGTTGCTTCTAGTACTTATTGCTTTGCTGGGCTCCAATCAAGGAGCCTTCGCAGAGCAATTTAACAGTATTAAGGACTGCTTAGAGGACGAAAGCAAATGTAGTGAAGATCAATTGAAAGAAGTAGAAAATAATGAGGAAACTACAACAGATAATAATGAAGCTACACCAACTGTTGGTTTGACCTTCTGGGACTTCTTAAAAATGATTTTTGCAACCATATTTGTCATTGCATTATTGTATGCAGTATTAAAATTTATCAATAAAAGAAGTCGTTCCTTCTCGAGTAATCAACTTGTTGAGAATTTAGGTGGAACAGCGTTAGGAACCAATCGTTCCATTCAAATTGTGAAAATAGGCAATCGTGTGTTAGTGGTAGGAGTAGGCGAGGACGTAAAGCTTCTAAAAGAGATCGATGATGACGAAGAAGCGCGTCAAATCATTGAAGATTATAACCATCGTATGGACCAGCTTGTTCAACCAAGCGATATTGTGACAAAGCTAATTGAAAGAACGCGAAATATAAAACAAGGCACGAGTAGAGAAGAAACGTCATTTTCCTCTACATTAAAAGCTCAGCTTGAGGAACTCTCTAAAGGGAGGAAAAAGCTTTTTGATGAAATGGAAAAGAAAGGGTCAGACAAGCGATGAATGAATTTATGGAGTTTTTTAACGGAAGCGATCCTGAAAATGTGTCTACCTCAGTAAGGCTACTGTTAATGCTAACCGTTCTTTCCTTGGCTCCTAGTATTTTGGTTCTGATGACTTCCTTTGTCCGAATTGTAATCGTTCTTTCCTTTGTCAGAACGGCGCTTGCTACGCAACAAATGCCACCGAATCAAGTGTTAATTGGATTAGCTTTATTTTTAAGCTTTTTTATCATGGCGCCAACCTTCCAAGAAGTCAATGATCAAGCGTTAACGCCATTATTTAATGAAGAAATCAATCTTGAAGAAGCTTATTCAAGAGCTTCCTTGCCACTAAAGGAATTCATGAGTGCGCATACAAGGCAAAAAGATTTGGCTCTTTTTCTTGAATATTCAAAGGCTGAGCGTCCAGAAACGGTTGCGGATATTCCTTTAACCACGCTTGTGCCTGCGTTTGCAATCAGTGAGATAAAGACAGCATTTCAAATAGGTTTTATGATTTTCATTCCTTTTCTAGTAATCGATATGGTTGTTGCAAGTGTGTTAATGTCCATGGGGATGATGATGCTTCCACCAGTTATGATTTCTTTGCCATTTAAAATATTGCTATTTGTTTTAGTAGACGGTTGGTACTTAGTGGTTAAATCACTACTAGATAGCTTCTAAGAAGGTGATTGGATTGACTCCAGATAGTGTAATTACCATTGCAGAACAGGGGATTTGGATGGTCATAATGATTTGTGGACCCCTGCTTGCATTGGCATTAATAGTAGGCTTAATCGTAAGCATATTCCAAGCAACTACACAAATCCAGGAACAAACGCTTGCTTTCGTACCAAAAATAGTTGCAGTTTTGCTAGGATTAGTATTTTTTGGCCCCTGGATGCTAAGTCATATGCTATCTTATGCAAACGAAATCTTTACTAATTTAACAAGGTATGTGGGATAACCATGGTAGACTTTCTTCCAACGTTCCCGGCATTTTTATTAGTGTTTGTACGTGTTACATCTTTTTTCTTATTAATGCCCTTATTTTCTTATCGTTCAATTCCGACTACTCATAAGGTTGGACTGGGCTTTTTCTTGTCATGGATTATGATTTTTACATTTGATGCACCGGTTTTAGAAATAAACGGTGCTTACTTTTTATTAATTATTAAAGAGGCAATGATTGGTATTATGTTAGGTTTTATCTCTTATGTCATTATGGCGGCCATTCAAATAGCTGGTGGCTTTATTGACTTTCAAATGGGGTTAGCAATTGCAAATGTGATTGACCCTCAGACGGGAACTCAGAGTCCATTAATGGGACAATATTTATATACGATATCATTGTTCTTTTTATTGGCATTAAACGGGCATCATCTTTTACTTGATGGAATTTATTTTAGTTATCAATTCATACCATTGGATCAAGCTTGGATTCCATTAGGAGATGCAAGTATCCCTAATTACATTCTTACATCCATTTCAAAAATGTTTGGCGTAGCCCTCCAATTATCCATACCGATTGTTGGAAGTCTATTTTTGGTCGATGTTGCCCTCGGAATTGTAGCAAGGACAGTACCACAGCTAAATATTTTTGTAGTGGGTCTTCCCTTAAAATTAGGTGTTGGTTTTATTGTTCTTATTGCTGTGATGAGTATATTAATGGGTGCTGTTGCAACACTATTTGAAACTATGTTAACAACAATGAGAGGGTTAATGGAATTGATAGGGGGTCTGTAGCTTGAAAACCCTACGTTTAGATTTACAATTCTTTTCAGGGGAAAAAACAGAAAAGGCTACCCCAAAGAAACGGCAGGAATCTCGTAAGAAAGGTCAGGTGGCTAAAAGTCAGGATGTGAATACAGCCGTTGTCTTACTTGCTGTATTCTTGTTCCTTTTCTTTGCAGGTGGATATTTTAAGGATATCATTTTTCGTTTATTTCAACATTCCTTCCAAGAATATATGAAGCTAGAGATAACCGAAAGCAATATTCAAATGATGTTTCTTGAAATTCTTAGTGAAATGGTTCTTATTTTAGCACCAATTATGGCGGTAGCTATGGTAGCTGGCGTTGCATCTAATTTTGCTCAATTTGGATTTCTCTTCTCGACAGAAGCGATTCAACCTAAGCTTGAAAAGCTTGATCCGATCAAGGGAGCAAAGAATATTTTTTCAATGCGGGCGATTGTAGAGCTTCTAAAGTCTATGTTGAAAATTAGTTTTGTTGGCGGAGTTACTTTTGCAGTACTTTGGAATCGGAAGGAAGACATTTTAATACTGTCACAAAAGTCCATAGGTGCTTCTATGGTTACGTTAGCTGGTTTAACGGTACAAATGGGATTGATTGCTTCTGCCGCGCTTTTATTTCTTTCCATTCTTGATTATATGTATCAAAAATACGATTTCGAAAAAAAGATTCGAATGTCTAAACAAGATATAAAAGATGAGTATAAGAACATCGAAGGAAACCCTGAAATAAAAGGGAAAATTAAGCAAAAACAACGTGAAATGGCAATGAGAAGAATGATGCAGGATGTTCCAACTGCGGACGTTGTTATTACAAATCCAACTCATTACGCTATTTGCTTAAAATATGATGAAAATAAGCAGGATGCTCCATTTGTAGTTGCCAAGGGAGTAGATTTTATGGCTCAAAAAATTAAGATGATTGCTAAAGAGCATGATGTCATTATGATGGAAAACCGTCCGCTAGCAAGAGCATTGTACAGTCAAGCAGAAATTGGAGAAGCAATTCCAGAGGAGTTTTTTAAGGCAGTTGCAGAAATTCTAGCATTTGTTTATAAAACAAAGCAAAAGATATAAAGATATTATTGTATTACTTGAGGAGAGATAGTGATGTCAGGACGAGATTTATCGGTAGTAGTAGGCGTAATATTAATTGTCGCGATGCTCATTATCCCTTTCCCAACATGGTTATTAAGCATACTAATTATGCTGAATATTTCATTGGCTCTTCTTGTGCTGTTAAATAGTATGAATATGAAGGAACCTCTACAATTTTCTGTTTTCCCATCCTTGTTATTACTGTTAACGCTTTATAGATTGGGGCTTAACGTATCAACAACAAGGGCAATCCTTACACATGGGGAAGCAGGTGGAGTGGTTGAAACCTTTGGATCTTTCGTAGTTGGTGGAAATGTAATTGTTGGGATTGTTGTTTTTATTATTCTTGTTATTATTCAATTCATTGTTATTACAAAAGGATCTGAACGTGTATCTGAGGTTGCAGCGAGATTTACACTTGATGCTATGCCTGGTAAGCAAATGAGTATAGATGCAGACTTAAACGCAGGAATGATATCTGAACATGAGGCTAAAGATCGTCGTGAAAAAGTTAGTAGGGAAGCAGATTTTTATGGAGCGATGGATGGAGCAAGTAAGTTTGTTAAGGGAGATGCCATTGCCGGGATCATTATCGTAATGATCAACTTGATTTTCGGAATTGTAGTCGGTGTGACCCAACTAGGTCTACCTATAGCTGATGCAGCAAAACAATTTTCTTTATTAACCGTAGGAGATGGAATTGTAAGTCAGCTGCCTGCATTATTAATATCCACTGCGACGGGTATAGTTGTAACAAGAGCTGCTTCAGATGGGAATTTAGGAACAGATATTACTGGTCAGTTAATGGCTTATCCAAAAATGTTATATATTACCGGTGGAACAATCTTTATACTTGGCCTATTTACACCGATAGAAGATATATTAACCATTCCAATCGCAGGACTTTTAGTATTTGGTGGATATATGTTCTCGAGAGTTCCTAAGCAGGACATCACAGAGATTCAAGAGATGGAAGAAGAAATTCAAACAGATGAAATGAAGAAGCCAGAAAGTGTGGTCAGCCTGCTTAATGTAGACCCCATTGAATTTGAATTTGGTTATGGGTTAATCCCTTTAGCTGATTCGAATCAGGGTGGAGATTTACTCGATCGAATTGTTATGATCCGTAGACAGTTGGCAATCGAACTTGGTCTTGTAATACCTGTTGTACGAATCCGAGACAATATTCAGCTTCAACCAAATGAATATCGTTTGAAAATCAAGGGTAGTGAAATGGCAAGAGGTGAGCTGTTATTGGATCATTACTTAGCAATGAGCCCGGGAATTGATGACGATAGTATCGAGGGAATTGATACGGTAGAGCCTTCGTTTGGCTTACCAGCTAAATGGATTACTGAGGAAGTAAAAGAGCAAGCGGAAATTTTCGGATATACAGTTGTCGATCCTCCTTCAGTAGTTTCAACTCATATTACTGAAGTCATAAAAAACAACGCACATGAGTTACTGGGGAGACAGGAAACAAAGCAGTTAATCGATCATTTAAAAGAAAGCTATCCGATATTAGTAGAAGAGGTTACACCTAATCCTTTAACAGTAGGTGAAATTCAAAAAGTACTTGGAAAGCTTCTTCGTGAAAATGTATCGGTCAGAAACTTACCAATTATATTTGAAACACTTGCCGACTTTGGAAAGGTAACTACCGATACCGATTTGCTAACTGAATACGTTCGACAAGCACTAGCGCGACAAATTACCAATCAATACCGTGCCGGTGGTCAAACAATTCGTGTAGTGACTGTTTCGGGGAAAATTGAGAAGCTAATTGTTGATAACATTCAACAAACAGAGCATGGGAACTACTTAGCACTGGACCCTTCTGTATCACAATCTATTTTAGAATCACTAGCTACTCAGGTAGAACAGCTTTCTATTATGGAACAATCGCCAATTGTGCTATGCTCACCGGCTGTAAGAATGTACGTTAGACAATTAACAGAACGATATTTTCCACAGATACCGATTCTCTCATACAATGAGCTTGAAGCGAATGTAGAAGTACAAAGCGTTGGGGTGGTGAATATAGATTGAAGGTAAAAAAATATACAGCTCCAACCATGCCTGAAGCAATGAAGCAAATTCGAGCGGAGCTTGGAAACGATGCAGTTATTTTAAATTCTAAGATTGTCACAACCGGAGGATTCTTAGGGTTTTTTAAAAAAGAAAATATTGAAGTCATTGCGGCCATTGATGAAGTGGTTCAAGCCGAAAGAAAAATGCAACTTGAACAACCAAAGGTAAAGGTAAAACCTATTGTGAAGCCCATGCCGACAATAGTAGATAGAGAAGAGGTTCCATTACCAATTAGGAATGTAGAACCTTCTATCCATAAGCAATCGATAAGTGAAGGGAATAAACAGCTTGACGGGGATATGCTTGCAGAAATAGCAGGATTAAAAAAGATGCTACAAACAATCACAGAGCAACAACCCGATCTTCCTCTTCCTGAGCCTGTACAGAAGTGTGGGCAGCGGTTGCTTGATCAGGAAGTTCCAAAAGACATAAGAGATGAACTTGTTACTTCCCTTCTCCAAAAATGGTATGCAAATGGTTCGGAGGCAAACGATCGAGAAGTTAATAAGTGGTTACGCCAAGAATTATTCGATCGGTTAAGTACTCTTTCATTTGGTGGAATAACCTTTACGAAAAAATATATAAACCTTGTCGGACCAACGGGTGTTGGAAAGACGACAACATTAGCCAAAATGGCGGCTGAGTGTGCTCTGAAGTATAAAAAAAGGTAGCGTTAATCACTACCGATACGTATCGAATCGCAGCTATTGATCAGTTAAAAACGTATGCGAAGATTTTAAATGTTCCATTAGAGGTTTGCTACAACCTAGAAGATTACAAGCAAGCGTGTGAAGCGTTTAAGGATTACGATCTTGTATTGATTGATACCGCAGGAAGAAACTTCCGGAATCAACAATATGTTGAGGACTTAAAAAAAGTTGTTGATTTTGAACATGACATGGAAACATATCTTGTGTTGGCTTTAACAGCAAAACAAAAAGACATGATTGATATTTACAAACAATTTTCGTTGATAAAAATTAATAAATTTATATTTACAAAAGCTGATGAAACATCTACATATGGTGCCATGCTCCATATGATGAAAACTAGTCATATCGGTGTGGCCTACATTACAAACGGACAAAATGTACCAGACGATATGATTTCAGCAAATCGTGAGCAAGTAACGAATTTGATACTTGGGGTCGAATAAACCATGAAAGATCAAGCAGAAATGTTAAGACAAAGAATTCAACAAATGAGTGGAAAGCCATCTCCAAAAACCCTCGCAGTCGTGAGTGGAAAGGGTGGAGTTGGGAAATCCAATTTTTCATTAAACTTTTCCATTTCTTTAGCCAGTCGAGGATACAAGGTCCTCCTTTTTGATATGGATGTTGGAATGGGAAATATAGATATTTTAATTGGTCAGTCTGCATCTTCCTCAATCGTAGACTATTTTGAAGGACGAAGAACACTGTCTGAAATTGTTTCTACTGGCCCACATGGGTTACATTATGTTGCTGGTGGAACAGGTTTAACTCATTTTGTTAATATGGACAAGCCGGTTCACATGAAGTTTACAGAAGATTTGTCAAATCTTCTTTCAGATTATGAATACATCCTTTTTGATATGGGGGCAGGTGCCACAAAAGAAACGGTGCCTTTTATCCTCGCAGTGGATGAAGTGCTTGTGGTTACAACACCCGAACCAACGTCAATTACGGATGCATATGCAATGATGAAACATATTCATTTACATGATTCGAGTCTGCCATTTTTGCTTATCGTCAATAGAGTACATTCCGATAATGAAGGAATGGAAACATTTAAACGATTACGAACTGTAGTCAATCGATTTTTAAACCGTGAAATTATCGAGTTCGGTATGATACCGGATGATCGTCAGGTTCATCATGCGGTAACGAAACAAACGCCATTTATTTTTAACGAGAGAGCACCAGCTGCTAAAGCGGTACAACAAATGACGAGTCGTTTTGAGGCAAGACAATTTGAAACAATTTCTGATAAGCCTAAGACGCATTTTGTTTCAAAACTAAAGCGATTTTTGTTTGAAAGGTAGTGCTTGTTTATGAGCAAAATTAAAGTGCTTATTGTGGATGATTCGGCATTTATGAGAAAGCTCATTCAAGATTTTTTAACCGAGGATCCAAGAATGACTGTTGTTGGCTCAGCAAGAAATGGTGAAGAAGCAATAAAAAAAGTAAAAGAACTTGAGCCAGATGTAGTAACATTGGACGTTGAAATGCCGATATTAAATGGGATTGAAGCATTAAAACGAATCATGACTGAGAAACCAACTCCAGTCGTCATGCTCTCAAGTACAACAAAACAGGGAGCCGAAAACACGATACTAGCTATTCAATATGGTGCAACTGATTTTATTACAAAGCCATCAGGTGCGATTTCACTAGACTTGCATAAAGTGAAGGAAGAATTGGTAGAAAAGGTAGTGTCTGCAAGTAAAGCCAATATAAAGCAGCTTGTGAAGGCGGATAGTCAGGAAAAAAACACTGTAAAAAAGCATATTGAATATAGTAAAATAGAACCGAGTAAAAAGCATCAATTCAATGCTTTGTCAGGAAAAAAACTCGTCTGTATAGGTACATCTACGGGTGGGCCACGAGCGCTACAACAAGTAATAACGAAGCTACCAAGTACAATTGATGCTCCTATTTTAGTAGTACAGCATATGCCAGCCGGATTTACGAAGAGTCTGGCTGTAAGATTAGATTCTCTCTCAGAGGTTCATGTCAAAGAAGCTGAAGAAGGAGACATTATACAAAAAGGTACAGTCTATATTGCACCTGGTGGATATCATTTGAAACTCAAATGGGTAGGAGCAAATTTATCGATTCAACTAGATCAGTCCCCACCAAGAAATGGCCATCGTCCCGCTGTAGATGTGATGTTTGAGTCTTGTAGTGAGCTTTCTACCTATGCAAAGATTTCCGTTATCATGACTGGGATGGGATCAGATGGTACAAAAGGACTAATTAAACTGAAAGAAGCGGGGAATGTAGTTGCTATCGCGGAATCCGAGGAAACATCTATCGTTTTTGGAATGCCGAAAGCAGCTATTTCAACCAAGCTAGTAGATGAAGTCAAAAACGTTGATAATATTGCAGAAACAATTATGAAATACGTATAACTCCAAGGAGCTGTTGGGCATGGAAATGAGCCAATATTTAGAGGTTTTTATTGAGGAAAGTAAAGAGCATCTTCAGAACTGTAATGAACGATTACTTGATCTTGAGAAAAATCCAAGTGATCTTAGCATTGTTAATGATATTTTTCGCTCAGCACACACGTTAAAAGGAATGTCAGCAACAATGGGTTATGAAGACTTAGCTAGTCTAACTCATCAAATGGAAAATGTTTTGGACGCCATCCGAAACCAAAAAATATCTGTTACACCTGAAACTCTTGATGTTGTGTTTGAAGCTACAGATGATTTAGAGGCTATGGTGTTTTCGATTGCTGATGGAGGCGATGGAAAACGTGATGTTGCTACAGTAGTGGAAAAGCTTAAGTTAATTGAAAAGGGAGAAAGTCCAGCTATTTCTCAAGGGGCAAAGGAGGTAGCGGCAACATTAGCTCCAGATGCTCCTCGAGAACTAAAAGGTGAATACGATGAGTTTGAGTATACGGTACTACAACAATCAATTGAACAAGGGTTTCAAACGTATGAAATTACGATTGAACTGAGAGAAGACTGCTTGTTGAAAGCTGCAAGAGTTTTCATGGTATTCGAAGTGATTGAGAAACTAGGAGAAGTAATTAAATCGACTCCTTCGGTTGACCAACTAGAAGAGGAACAGTTTGATCAAGAGTTTACAGTAACGATTGTATCAAAAGAACCTATGTCAGATATTCAAAGCAAGGTGATGAAAGTATCTGAGGTTGATAGAGTAGACATTCACCCTATATCCATTGAACAACTCCGTCCAACCACAGAAACAATTTCTGAACCAATCATACAGGAAGTAGTCCTTACAGAAGAAGTAAAAATAGAAGAACCTGTTAAACAAGAGGAACAGAAAAAGCAAACATCGGTGAAACAGGCTAGTAATAAAACCATTCGTGTAAATATTGAGAGACTAGATATTTTGATGAATTTGTTTGAAGAGCTTGTCATTGACAGAGGTAGATTAGAGCAAATCTCTAGGGATCTAAATAATTCAGAGCTTCATGAAACAGTGGAGCGTATGAGCCGAATTTCTGGAGATCTTCAAAATATTATCTTAAATATGCGAATGGTACCAGTTGAGACGGTATTTAACCGTTTTCCAAGAATGGTACGACAATTAGCGCGGGATCTAGGAAAAAAGATTAATTTAGAAATTGTCGGAGCAGAAACAGAACTAGATCGTACCGTAATAGATGAAATCGGTGACCCGCTTGTTCACCTAATTCGAAACGCATTAGATCATGGTGTGGAAACACCTGAGATAAGAAGAGCGAAGGGCAAGAGTGAAGAAGGAACCGTTATTTTAAAGGCTTTCCATAGCGGAAACCATGTGTTTATTGAATTATCAGATGATGGCGCTGGAATTAACAGAGACAGAGTATTAAATAAAGCCTTAAAGAACGGTATTATTACTGAACAGACGGCGGCAACGTTAACAGACAAGCAAGTATATGAACTGATCTTTGCATCAGGTTTCTCGACAGCGGAAAAAATATCCGATGTATCTGGCCGAGGCGTGGGTCTTGATGTGGTGAAAAACACGATTGAATCACTTGGTGGTACTGTGTCAATTGATTCAAAAGAAGGAGAAGGTTCTGTATTCTCCGTTCAACTTCCTCTTACTCTTTCTATTATTTCTGTTATGTTAGTAGAAATTCAGAAGGAAAAATACGCAATTCCGCTTTCTTCAATTATTGAGACGGCAATTGTTAAAAAGGAAGATATTCTGAACGCACACAATCAAAAGGTGATTGATTTCAGAGGGAAAGTCGTCCCACTCCTATTCTTAAAGGATATTTTTGAAGTTCCTGTTTTTGAAGAAGAGGATGAGTTTTTCTCCGTGATTATCGTAAGAAAAGGCGACAAGATGGCAGGCCTTGTGGTTGATTCCTTTATTGGACAGCAAGAAGTTGTGTTAAAGTCGCTAGGAAACTATTTAACAAATGTATTTGCTATTTCAGGAGCAACGATTCTTGGAGACGGACAAGTGGCACTCATTGTAGATTGTAATGCACTAATTAAATAACTACTACTAGTGAGTCTAGCATGTTAGGAAAGAGGGGGAAGTCTCATGAGTGAGACATCAGTAGCAGATTTAAAGCTTATTATCTTCCAATTAAAAGGAAAAGAATATGCGATTCCAGTAAGCAAGGTTCGTTCCATCGAAAAGGTACAGCATATTACTAGAGTCCCTAGTAGCTCGCACTTTGTAAAGGGTGTTATCAATTTAAGAGGAGTTGTTACTCCTATTATAGATCTAAGAAGTCGCTTTGGAATTGAAGAGGAAGCCTATTCTGATAGTACAAGAGTTATTATTGTTACTTTAGAAGATATGGAGGTTGGTTTAATCGTAGATGCAGCCAACGACGTTCTAGATGTTCAAACTGAAGCCATTGAACCTCAGCCAGAAGTGGTCGGAACAGAAGAGGCGAACTATATTAGTGGTGTGGTAAAGGTCGGCAAGCGCTTAATGATCTTACTTGACCTTGAAATGGTCTTAAATCCAGAAGAAGTTAAAGCAACTCAAGGAATAGAAGGATAGCCAAATGGGGTTTATTAGAAATCTTTCTTCTATTCATTTGGACATTTTAAAAGAAATCGGCAATATTGGTGCGGGCCACGCAGCGACTGCTCTTTCTAAACTTTTAAATAAAAAGATTGATATGCAGGTTCCCCATGTTAAAATTGTAACTTTCGATGAGATGATGGAGCTCTCGGGGGGAGCAGATCATGTGGTTGCTGCGGTGTTTCTCCGTATTGAAGGGGAAGCACCTGGCAGTATGTTTTTTGTGTTACCTCCTGAGCAGGCAACGGTCTTCATTAAGCAAATGATTGGTGACGAAGAATTTACTTTTGATCAATTAGCAGAGAATGAAATTGCTACTTCTGCTTTGCAAGAGCTTGGAAATATCTTATCTGGTTCCTATTTGTCTTCATTATCTGATTTTACTGGCCTGGCTTTATATCCATCCGTTCCTGCATTAAGCGTTGACATGGTTGGTGCAATCATAAGTTATGGATTGATTGAACTATCACAGGTAAGTGATTATGCCATAGTTATTGATACAGCGTTAAATGAAGATGATGTTGAAATAAGTGAAAGTGTACGAGGCCACTTCTTGCTGTTGCCTGACCCGGATTCCTTTCATATTATCTTTGAATCTTTAGGAGTTAGGGATAATGGATGAAAAAGTAGAAATCATTAAGGTGGGCATAGCCGATATGAACATAGTATCTGCTCCTAACCGAATTAGAACATCTGGCCTTGGGTCATGCGTGGGAGTTGTCATATATGATCAAGTAAAAGACATTGCTGGCCTTGTTCATATTATGCTCCCCGATTCATCCCTTTCTAAAGCGGGTACGATGAATGTTGCCAAGTTTGCTGATACCGGGGTGAAGGAGCTTGTAAAAAAACTCGTTCAAATAGGCGCAAGACCTTCTTTCCTTAAAGCAAAAATTGCAGGTGGAGCGCAAATGTTTCAATTTAGCAATACAAGTGACATGATGAGAATTGGTCCGAGAAATGTAGAAGCGGTTAAAAGAGAACTGGCTGAGTTAAAAATTGCTATAATGGCAGAGGATGTTGGAGGAAATAGTGGGCGAACCATTGAGTTTTGTCCAAAGTCAAAAATCTTACACATTCGAACTGTTAACAAAGGCACTCAGGAATGGTAGAATGGGAAAGCAATGAACGATCAGCCTTTTATTTGAATGGCTGATTTTTTTTGCAACTAAAAAATCGATTATTGTTTGAAAGAAATAAGGACTGTTTATATTAAGAAAGTATTTAATTTAACGATTGATTTGAACAATGTCGTTTGGAGGAGGAAACCATGGGACAGGCACCTTCGATCGAGGAACAAAACATATGGGAAAAATGGACTTCCAAAAGAGACAGTGATGCTGGTGATTATTTAGTAAGAAAATATATGCCGCTTGTTAGTTATCATGTCCAAAGGATTTCTGTTGGTTTACCGAAGAATGTTTCACGAGATGATTTAAAGAGCTTAGGAATGATTGGTTTATACGATGCGCTTGAAAAATTCGATCCAACAAGGGACTTGAAATTTGATACATATGCGTCCTTTCGTATTCGAGGAGCCATCATTGATGGATTAAGAAAAGAAGATTGGCTCTCTAGGAATACAAGAGATAAAGCCAAACGAATTGAGCAAACGATTGAAAAGTTAGAACAAAAACTAATGAGAAATGTGACTTCTAAAGAAATTGCAGAAGAGCTAAATATGAGCGAAGACGATGTTCACAATACAATGAATGAGCATTTTTTTGCTAATGTTTTATCCATTGATGAGCAACCGGATGGAGAGGAAAAAGACGGAGCTGGATTCTCTTTAAAGGATGAGCGTGCAGAGATACCAGAGGAAACAATTATTAAAAATGAGCTAATTTCAGAGCTATCATCTATGATTTCTCACTTAAATGATAAAGAACAGCTTGTATTAAGCTTGTTCTATCAGGAAGAGTTAACATTAACTGAAATTGGCCAAGTGATGGATTTATCGACGTCAAGAATATCGCAAATACATTCCAAAGCTATATTTAAGCTAAGACAAACCTTGCAAAAAATCGTTTAATAGACGTTATTTTCATTTGTACATAATTTAGGTAGGGAGATGGCAACCGGGTATGAGTTTAAAAGCAATAGAAATGCAAATTGCTCTTCCTAGGATGCAAGATGCTAGTAAGCTTCAAGAACAGATACAGCAGCGTGGACAGCAGCAAAATGATGTTGCAGCAAACAGCGTTGCAAAAGAAGTAGAAAAAAATAGAAACTCAGTTAATAAGCATGAGCAAAAGGAACAAGTACGCCTAAAGGATCAACAACGAAATAAGAATGGGAACCAAGAGGGGAAGAAAAATAAAAAAAATAAAGAGAGACAGCCAGTGAAAGAAGTTCATCCATATAAAGGAAACTTTTTTGACTTTTCCGGATAGAGGGATGATATGACAAGTGTATTTTTGTTTATCAGTATCGTATTAAATATAATTGCTTTGTTTTCCATTGTGATCTTATACCTTCGTCAGTCAAAGCTTTTTGAAGTGGAGAAGAAGCAACAAAAAATGATCGAGGAAATGGAAGATGTTATTTCAACTTATTTGGCTGAAATGAGAGAAGAAAATGAAAGCTTTATTAAGAGAATGACAAAGGCAGCTACCAAGCAATCCCCAGAGCAAAAAAATAAAAAGAAGAAAGAAGTCAGCGGAGAACCAATCCCTCCGAGTGCAGAAGAAGAGAAGAGACCATATTCAATTAAAAGTTCAAAGAGCCAGGCTGTTAAGGCTTACAAGATAGGTGCGATACAGCCATTGACTGATGAAGACGTAGAGGTACTACTTCCAGACTTTACTGAGGCTGAAGACCCTACTTTGGACCCCAATGTGGAAAAGGAAGAAGAGGGAAATCTGCAAGAAGTGACGGAACCAAAAGAAAAGAGCCTGCTAGAGGAAGTAGTATATTTACAAGAGCAAGGCCTTACATATGAAGAAATTGCTAAAAAGCTTCATAAAGGTCGGACAGAGATAGAACTTTTACTTAAATTTCGTCAAAATAATCAAGAATAAACTTGATTGTAAGAGTTGATTATGCTATATTAACTCTTGGTGTTAATACACACGCTTATGGATTTGGACAAAGGGTGCTGTTTCGACAGTTTTGTCTAAAGTTGAAATGAGCGGAGGAAAATAAAAACCATTAGGAGGAAACAAACATGTCAGTAATTTCAATGAAGCAATTACTTGAAGCTGGTGTACATTTCGGACACCAAACTCGCCGCTGGAACCCTAAGATGAAGAAATATATCTTCACTGAGCGTAACGGCATCTACATCATCGATCTTCAAAAAACAGTTAAGAAGGTTGAAGAAGCTTATAACTGGGTAAAAGAACTAGCTGGTAACGGTGGAACAGTTCTTTTCGTTGGTACAAAGAAGCAAGCTCAAGACTCTGTAAAAGAAGAAGCAATCCGTTCAGGCCAGTACTATGTTAACCAACGTTGGTTAGGTGGTACTTTAACAAACTTCGAAACAATCCAAAAGCGTATTGCACGCCTTAAAGATATCGAAAGAATGTCTGAAGATGGTACATTTGAAGTACTTCCTAAGAAAGAAGTTGTTCAACTGAAGAAAGAGCAAGAGCGCTTAGAAAAGTTCTTAGGCGGAATTAAAGATATGAAGCAACTTCCTGATGCTTTATTCATTATCGACCCTCGTAAAGAGCGTATTGCAGTTGCTGAAGCACATAAATTAAACATCCCTATCGTTGGTATCGTTGATACAAACTGTGATCCGGACGAAATCGATGTTGTTATCCCTGCAAACGACGACGCTATTCGTGCTGTTAAGCTATTAACTGCTAAAATGGCAGATGCTATTTTAGAAGCGAAGCAAGGCGAAGAAGTTACAGCGTAATACGTTTTGACCTGAGGAAACACTAGTTACTAAAAGGTGATAAGAGGGACCCCCTTTATCACCTTTTTTTAAAGAATGAACACGAATCTTGACTAGCTTTTTCATAGCTAGTTAACACTAAAATACATAGCTTTTAAGGAGGAAACTCACATGGCAGTAACGGCTCAAATGGTAAAAGAATTACGTGAAAGAACAGGCGCAGGTATGTTAGATTGCAAAAAAGCACTTCAAGCAACTGAAGGTGATATGGAAAAAGCAATCGACTTCTTACGTGAAAAAGGTATGGCTAGCGCGGCGAAGAAGGCAGACCGTGTAGCAGCTGAAGGAACTACTTATATCCTTACTCAAGGAAACGAAGCAGTTATTCTTGAAGTTAACTCAGAAACAGATTTCGTTGCTAAGAACGAAGGTTTCCAAGTACTAGTAAAGGAACTAGCTGAGCACGTTCTAGCTAACAAGCCAGCTTCAGTTGAAGAAGTAAATGCACAAACAATGGCTAACGGTTCAACTGTTGAGTCTTACGTTAACGCAGCTATCGCTAAAATTGGTGAGAAAATCTCTCTTCGTCGTTTTGAAATCAAGTCTAAAGGCGACAACGACGCATTCGGTGCTTACCTACACATGGGTGGACGCATTGGTGTGTTAACAGTATTAGAAGGAACAGCTGACGACTCTGCTGCTAAGGATGTTTCAATGCATATCGCTGCCTTAAACCCTAAGTATGTGTCTCGTGACGAAGTTTCTGCTGAAGAAATTGAGCGTGAGCGTCAAGTTCTAACTCAACAGGCACTTAACGAAGGTAAGCCAGAAAACATCGTAGCAAAAATGGTTGAAGGCCGCCTAAGCAAATACTTCCAAGACGTTTGTGTGAACGACCAAGCATTCGTTAAGGATCCAGATCAAAAAGTAAAAGCATTCGTTGAATCAAAAGGTGGAAAGATTCGCGAATTCATCCGTTACGAAGTAGGAGAAGGTATCGAAAAGCGTGCTGATAACTTCGCTGAAGAAGTAATGAACCAAGTAAAAGGTAACTAATAGAAGCGGAGATAGCTTGTTCTGACCCTAGGGTCATGCTGTCACAGCTGGATATCGAGAGAGTAAACTCTATTCCTAGGGAACACACCTGTGTTCCCTATTTTTCAAGAAAGCTTAAAGTAGTAATATACATATGGAGGTTTCTATGACCAGTCCGAAATATAAACGCGTCGTACTAAAACTAAGTGGTGAAGCACTAGCTGGTGAGCAAGGCTTCGGTATTAATCCAAAAGTGATTAAATCAGTTGCCGATCAAGTAAAGGAAATTGCAGATTTAGATGTTGAAGTAGCCGTTGTTGTTGGTGGCGGAAATATCTGGCGAGGTAAAATTGGTGAAGAGATGGGAATGGATCGTGCGAATGCAGACTATATGGGGATGCTAGCAACGGTCATGAACTCATTGGCGCTTCAAGATAGCCTAGAACAATCAGGTGTGGAAACGCGTGTACAAACTTCTATTGAGATGCGACAAGTAGCGGAACCTTATATTCGCAGACGAGCGATTCGTCATCTTGAAAAGAAGCGAGTTGTTATTTTTGCAGCAGGTACTGGAAATCCTTATTTCTCAACCGACACAACAGCTGCATTACGTGCTGCGGAAATTGAAGCAGAAGTCATCTTAATGGCGAAGAATAATGTAGACGGAGTATATTCTGCTGATCCTCGTATTGATAAAACAGCAAAGAAGTATGATGAGCTTTCTTATTTAGATGTACTTAAGGAAGGGTTAGCTGTCATGGATTCAACTGCTTCTTCTTTATGTATGGATAATGATATACCACTTCTTGTTTTCTCTATTATGGAGCAAGGAAATATCAAGCGTGCCGTAATGGGCGAATCCATTGGGACTATTGTGAGGGGGAAAAAATAATGCCGAAACAAATCGTTGCAAATGCGAAAGAACGTATGAATAAAGCTATCAGTGCTTACTCTCGTGAACTTGCTGGAATTCGTGCAGGACGTGCGAATGCATCAATGCTTGATCGAATTACAGTTGACTATTATGGAGCACCAACTCCAATTAACCAACTTGCCGGTGTTTCTGTACCAGAAGCGCGTATGCTTGTGATTCAACCTTATGATAAATCAATTTTAAGCGATATTGAGAAGGCAATCTTAAAATCAGATATCGGTATTACTCCTTCAAATGATGGAAGCATCATTCGTCTTGCGATTCCTCAGTTAACAGAAGAGCGTCGTAAGGAATTGGTAAAGGTAGTAAAGAAAGAATCTGAAGATGCTAAAGTTGCTATTAGAAACATCCGTCGTGATGGAAATGATGACTTGAAAAAGCTTGAAAAGAATGGTGAAATCACTGAAGATGATCAACGTGGCTATTCGGATGATATTCAAAAATTAACGGATGAGTATATTACAAAGGTTGACCAGCTAACAAAAGACAAAGAGAAGGAAATTTTAGAGGTTTAATGAACCGAGAGAATACCCTCTATTTATAGGGGGTTTTTCTGTTCTAATGAATTTGAATTCTTTTCCAAGCGGTGCTTTAGTTTTTTAGAGATATCTCTTCTCTTTTTTGGTATGATAAAAGCAGGCAAAATTAGGTACCTGCTTTTTTCATTACGCTCTTTTCTAGCGGTACAGTGTACAATGATAAAGACAAATAAATACATTGTGACTAGAGAAGAAGCATTATTACAACTAAATGTAGTCTTTTAGCCACATGATTACATTTTGGAGGAGCCGTCTTATGTTAGAGAAAATAAAGCTTTGGAAGAGTAAACCCTCTTCTGAACTCATCGATCGGATAACAACAATAAAAAATCAATCTGTACCCGCTCATATTGCTATTATTATGGATGGGAATGGACGTTGGGCGAAAAAACGGGCATTGCCTAGAATCGCAGGTCATCATGAAGGGATGAAGGTTGTCCGTAAGATTACGAAACTTGCAAATGAATTGGGAGTATCCACGTTAACTTTATATGCATTTTCAACAGAAAACTGGAAGCGACCGAAAATGGAAGTTGACTACTTGATGAAATTACCTGAGGAGTTTTTAGGAACCTTTCTCCCAGAATTGATAGAAGAAAATGTTCAAGTCCGAATGATTGGATATAAGGAAAGTCTACCCGCTCATACGCTTAATGCAATTAATCGAGCGATAGAAGACACGAAGGACAATGATGGGTTAGTTCTAAATTTTGCTCTTAACTATGGAAGCAGAGCAGAAATTTTAGAAGCTGTAAAGAACGTCTTAAAAGACCATAAAAGTGGTATACTGACAGAGAATAATATAAATGAAGAAGTATTTTCAAACTACTTAATGACGAGTGAATTAAGTGATCCGGATCTACTCATTCGTACGAGTGGTGAAATACGGTTAAGTAACTTTATGCTCTGGCAACTAGCTTATACCGAATTTTGGTTTACAGACGTACTGTGGCCAGATTTTTCAGAAGAACACTTAGTCGAAGCAATCGAAGTATTCCAAAACCGTCAGAGGCGGTTTGGGGGAGTATAATAAAGGTGTTGACACAATAAGATGAAACAAAGAATTATTTCGGCAATTATATTTGGGGCGATATTTATCCCTTTAGTAATTTTGGGTAAATTACCCTTTGTTCTATTAGTGTATGTTTTAGCAACAGTAGCACTGTACGAACTGTTAAAAATGCGAAATATCCAACTAGCCTCTATACCGGGGCTCATTTCAATGCTTGTGCTTTGGATTTTTTTAATACCGAAGCAGTTGCAAAATATCTTTGGACCAATGCACTATACGAAGGTTGAATTTGCCCTTTTAGCGGTTTTGCTGTTGTTAACTTACACGGTTGTCACAAAAAATCGCTTTACTTTCGATGATGTTTCCTTTTCGATAATGGCAACCTTGTATATAGGAATGGGATTTTTCTATTTTATTGAAATTAGAGAAACGGCAGGGTTGATGTTTATTTTTTATTCCTTATTTATCGTTTGGGCCACAGATTCTGGTGCATATTTTATCGGGCGAGCGATGGGAAAAAATAAGCTATGGCCTGATATAAGCCCAAATAAAACGGTTGAAGGATTTATCGGTGGTATCGTATGTGCAGTTATTGTAGCTGTCTTTTTTGCCTTGTTCTCTCTTGAGACAGTATCCACAATAAGACTTCTTATTGTGACGGTTTTCTTATCTGTTTTTGGACAGGTTGGCGATCTTGTCGAATCCGCACTAAAACGACATTATAACGTAAAAGATTCAGGTAATATCATGCCTGGACACGGGGGCATCCTAGATCGATTTGATAGCTTGCTGTTCGTTTGGCCGGTCTTATATTTTATTTTGCTACCGTAACATCATATCCGGGAATCTTTTAGAAAGGTTCTCGCTTTTGAATCGGAGTTGGAAAAATGAAGTACATAAGTTTATTAGGTGCAACTGGTTCTATCGGAACACAAACTCTTGATATAATAAAAGAGCACCCTACAGAGTTTAAATTAGCAGCCATGTCAGTCGGTAGAAATATTGATTTAGCTAGAAAGCTGATAGCCGAATTTCATCCTGAATTAGTCTGTGTGTTAAATAAAGATGACGCTGAGAGTTTGAAGCTGGAATTTTCAAATATAAGCTTTACCTACGGGCTCGAAGGGTTAAGTGAAGTAGCGGTATATAAGAAATCTACCATTTTGGTTAATGCAGTAATGGGTAGTGTGGGGCTTGAACCTACATTGCATGCGATTGAATCTGGAAAAGCGATTGCTTTAGCCAATAAAGAGACACTAGTCACAGCTGGTCATATCATCATGAATGCTGTTCGTCGAAATCAAGTTCCGCTATTGCCGGTAGATAGTGAGCATTCGGCTATTTTTCAAGCGCTCCAAGGAGAATTTGAAAAGAATATTGAGAAGTTGATTTTAACCGCATCGGGTGGCAGCTTCCGTGACCGTACTCGAACAGAGTTAGAAAATGTAACGGTACAAGATGCGCTTAATCATCCAAACTGGTCCATGGGTGCCAAAATTACGATTGACTCGGCTACTATGATGAACAAAGGGTTAGAAGTTATTGAAGCGCATTGGCTGTTTGATATTCCCTATGAAAAGATTGATGTTGTGTTACATAAGGAGAGTATCATACACTCTATGATTGAGTTTCATGATAGCAGTGTCATGGCCCAGCTAGGGACTCCAGATATGAGAGTACCAATTCAATATGCTTTAACGTATCCAGATCGGTTACCATTAAAGACAGCTCAAACATTAAACTTAGCGAAAGTCGGCCAACTCCATTTTGCAGAAATGGACTTAGATCGATTTCGCTGCCTAAAATTTGCCTATGATGCAGGAATTGCTGGAGGGACACTTCCGACCGTTCTTAATGCGGCAAATGAAATAGCGGTTGAGGCGTTTCTAAAAGGAAAGATCACCTTTTTGCAAATTGAAGATATAATTGAAAATGCGTTAACGAACCATCAATCAATAATGGAGCCAAGCTTAGCAGAAATTAAAGCGGTTGACGACGAGACACGCAAGTATGTGAATTCACTTCTATAAAAAAGGGTGGTTATAATTTGAACACAGTCATAGCCTTTATCATTATTTTTGGGGCACTCGTATTTTTCCATGAATTAGGACATTTTATCTTTGCAAAACGAGCAGGTATTCTTTGTCGTGAATTTGCAATTGGAATGGGTCCGAAAGTCTTTTCGTATAAAAAAGGAGAGACGCTCTATACGATTCGTTTATTGCCGATTGGCGGATATGTTCGCATGGCTGGAGAAGATCCCGAGATGGCTGAAATTAAACCAGGCTATCGTGTAGGACTAATACTGGACAAGAATGAAGTGATCGAGAAAATCATACTTAACAACAAAGAAAAGTATCCGGATGCTAGGATCATTGAAGTGGAATATGCAGATATTGAACAAAAATTACAAATAAAAGGCTATGAAGAGGGAGAAGAAGATATATTAAAAACCTTTTCTATTAGTCGAAATGCATATTTAGTTGAAAATGGCGCAGAAACATTGATTGCACCATATGATCGCCAATTTGTTTCTAAAACATTAGGTCAGAGAACCATGGCCATTTTCGCTGGGCCAATGATGAATTTTGTATTAGCTTTTCTTATTTTTGTTGTTATTGCTTTATGGCAAGGAGTACCGACAAATGAGCCTATCTTAGGAAAGTTAACGGCAGATGGAATGGCCATGCAGTCCGGATTACAAGAAGGGGATATCGTTCAGAGTATCGATGGCGGTGAAATATCTACTTGGGAAGATGTTGTAGAAATTATTCGCCAAAACCCTGAAAATGAATTAGAGTTTTTGGTTTCTAGAAACGGTGAGGAGATTGAAATTCCAGTTACACCAAAAGCACAAGAAGTGGATGGGACAGAAATTGGAATTATTGGTGTATATAACCCAATGGAAAAATCTCCTGTAAAGTCTGTAACGTATGGGTTTAAAGAAGTATACTATTGGACGGTTGAAATTTTCTCTATGCTTGGGAAACTAATCGTGGGACAATTTTCAATTGATGCACTGTCTGGTCCAGTTGGTATTTATGAGTCAACTGCCACGGTTGCTAAATCTGGAGTTATGTACCTGATGAAGTGGGCGGGAATATTAAGTATTAATCTTGGTATTATGAACTTGCTTCCAATTCCTGCTTTAGATGGTGGAAGATTGATGTTCTTTGCAGTAGAAGCATTGAGAGGAAAACCGATCGATCGTCAAAAAGAAGGCATGGTTCATTTCATTGGATTTGCACTTCTGATGCTCCTAATGCTAGTAGTTACTTGGAATGATATACAAAGGATATTCCTTTAATCTGACGTGAGGCTGTCCCAAAAGAGGTGTCAGACACTTCAAGGGGCAGCCTTAAAATATAAATTTATTAAAATGAATTGGTCGAAGAGGTGCTAGTAGATGAAACAGAGTATGACGCTAATCCCAACTTTAAGGGAAGTTCCAGCAGATGCAGAGATTAAAAGTCATCAGCTACTATTAAGAGCTGGTTTTGTTAGACAAAATGCTAGTGGAATTTATAGTTATTTACCAATGGCTCAGCGAGTACTAAAAAAAATTGAGACAATTGTTCGTGAAGAGATGGACAATGCAGGTGCAGTAGAACTGCTTATGCCTGCGATGCAACAAGCAGAACTTTGGCAGGAATCAGGTCGTTGGTACACCTATGGACCTGAATTGATGAGATTGAATGACCGTCATGACCGAGAGTTTGCTCTTGGGGCAACTCATGAGGAAGTCATCACTAGCTTAGTAAGAGACGAAGTAAAATCTTATAAGCGACTGCCCTTAGCACTTTACCAAATTCAAACGAAGTTTAGAGATGAGAAAAGACCACGTTTTGGTTTGCTTCGTGGAAGAGAGTTTATCATGAAAGATGCCTACTCTTTTCACTCATCTCAAGAAAGTCTTGACGAAGTATATGATCGTTTATTTACTGCCTACTCTAATATTTTTAGCCGTTGTGGGTTGGACTTCCGTGCAGTTATTGCGGATTCTGGAGCTATGGGTGGAAAAGATACGCACGAGTTTATGGTGTTATCTGATGTTGGGGAAGATACGATTGCATACTCTGATACTTCTAACTATGCGGCTAATATTGAGATGGCGCCGGTAGTGAACACGTACGAAAAATCCAATGAACCACAAAAAGAGATGGAAAAGGTTCTGACTGAAAATAAAAAGACAATTGAAGAAGTGGTTGGATTTTTAAATGTTGATGCATCAAAGTGCATTAAATCACTATTGTTTAAAGTGGATGATCAATATGTACTTGTACTTGTACGTGGCGACCATGAAGTAAACGATATTAAGTTAAAGAACTTATACTCAGCGAGCGTGGTTGAACTAGCCACTCCAGATGAGACGAAGGAAATTCTAGGTTGTTCTATTGGTTCATTAGGACCTGTTGGAGTAAGTAAGGTGGAAATCGTTGCTGACCCAGCCATTCAAGCCATTGTTAACGGAGTATGTGGAGCAAACGAAGAACACCATCACTTCATCAACGTAAATGCTGATAAAGATTTCTCAGTATCAAAATATGCTGATATCCGCTTTATTCAAGAAGGAGATCTATCTCCAGACGGTCAAGGTAGAATTGTTTTCGCAAAGGGAATTGAAGTAGGACATGTGTTCAAGCTAGGAACTCGCTACAGTGAAGCGATGAATGCTACTTATTTAGACGAGAACGGAAAATCGCAGCCAATGATTATGGGTTGCTATGGGATTGGTGTATCAAGAACGTTAGCAGCTGTGGCCGAGCAATTTAATGATGAAAATGGTCTCGTATGGCCAGCTCAAGTTGCACCTTTCGAAGTTCATTTGATTCCAATCAACTTGAAAGATGAAGCTCAAGCAAAACTATCATCAGAGTTATATGAACAATTAAAAGCTCAAGCGTTCGAAGTCCTTATGGACGATCGTGCTGAAAGACCAGGAGTTAAGTTCGCAGATTCAGATTTAATCGGCCTACCTGTCCGTGTTACGGTTGGTAAAAAGGCAGCTGAAGGAATTGTAGAACTAAAGGTACGCAAAACCGGTGAAATGCTAGAAGTTCACAAAGACGACCTTCTACAAACCATTGCTGGCTTATTAAAATAATGTTTAATTATTCGGATCCGCTCAACACGGATCCGATTTTTTTCCCATTGATTGGCTATCTGTTTAAAAGGCTTTCAATAATTTCTTTATGATATAATAACTACTAGTTTGACTAGAAATGAAATGGAGAGGAGAGAGTTGATGAACGGATCATCTGGTAAGGAACGATTCCAACTATTGCTCCAGCAGCTACAACTAACGGATGACAGAATCATGCCGTATTTTCAAGATGCTATGATTGACAAAGTATTAATTGAAAAATCTAAAAGACAATGGAATTTTTATTTTTCGTTTGAAAAGATTTTACCTATTAATGTCTATCAATCGTTCACTAATAAATTACAAACAACCTTCTCACATATTGCCTCAATCTCGTACAACATACAGGTAAGAGATCAGCAAGTAACTGAGGAATTAATACTAGAATATTGGAACAGTTGCATACAACAAATCGATGGCATATCACCACCATTAATTAAGCTTTTAAATGAACAAAAGCCAAAAGTCCAAGGTTCAAAAATCACCATCTTTGTTGGCAATGATCTCGAGGGATTAGCCATAAAGAGAAAATATGCAAGCTTTATTTCTGATGCCTACAGCTTTTTTGGATTTCCCCAAGTGGTGATTGATACCGAGGTCAACAGCGAAGCCTCTACTGAACAATATGAGCAATTTATCGAGGCAAAAATGAGGGAAGATAAAGAAAGAGGTATGCAGGCTGCGATTGAGATGGATAAGCAGGAAGCAGAGAAAGAAGCTACCGGTGGTACGGGTGAATACACCGGTCCATTGACTATTGGATTAACGATTAAAGATGATTCTGATTTTAGAAAAATCCAAGATATTGTTGATGAAGAACGTAGAGTTGTTGTGGAAGGGTATATTTTTGCTGCAGAAACAAGAGAGCTTCGTAGTGGAAGAACTCTATTAACCTTTAAAGTTACTGATTATACAAGCTCGATCATGGTAAAAATGTTCTCTCGTGATAAAGAGGACGCAGCTCTATTTCAAAACGTGAAAAAGGGTATGTGGGTGAAAGTAAGAGGAAGTATTCAAAACGATACATTCGTTCGAGATCTGGTTATGATTGGAAATGATATCAATGAAATTAAACCAGTCGAGCGTCAGGACACTTCTTCTGAAAAGCGTGTAGAACTTCATCTTCACACACCAATGAGTCAGATGGATGCTGTGTCACCAGTTAGTGCATTAGTGTCTCAAGCAAAGAAATGGGGACATAAAGCAATTGCCATTACAGACCATGCGGTAGCACAATCATTTCCGGAAGCGTTTGGAGCCGGAAAAAAGAACGATATTAAAATCCTTTACGGGGTGGAAGTGAATCTCGTAAATGATGGTGTTCCGATTGCTTATAATGAAGCGGAGAGGCTACTTGCAGAAGAGACGTATGTAGTATTTGACGTGGAGACAACTGGATTATCTGCCGTTTACAATACAATTATTGAACTTGCTGCGGTGAAGATCAAAAATGGAGAAATCATCGACCGATTTGAAGCATTTGCTAACCCACATCACCCATTGTCTGCAACAATTATGAATTTAACGGGAATTACCGATGATATGCTAAAGGATGCTCCAGAGGTAGAAGAGGTTCTCGGTAAATTTAAAGAGTGGACGGGCGATGACATACTAGTTGCCCACAATGCATCTTTCGATATGGGATTTTTGAATGTTGGTTACAAGAAGTACGGACTTGGACGAGCGGAAAACCCGGTCATAGATACGTTAGAGCTTGCTCGTTTCTTATATCCTGAGATGAAGAATCATCGTTTAAATACACTAGCAAAGAAATTTAATATCGAGTTAACACAGCATCACCGTGCGATATACGATACAGAAGCAACTGGTTATCTGCTCTTAACGATGCTGAAGGATGTAATGGAAAAAGGAATACAGTATCATAACCAACTGAATGATAATATGGGTCAAGGAAATGCCTATCAACGGGCACGGCCGTATCACTGTACACTTATAGCACAAAATGATGTGGGGTTAAAGAACTTATTTAAACTCATTTCTATTTCCCATCTGAATTATTTTTATCGAGTCCCGCGGATTCCGCGCTCTGTATTACAGAAGCATCGCGAAGGAATTTTGATTGGTTCAGGTTGTGACAAAGGCGAAGTATTCGAGGGTATGATGCAAAAGGCTCCTGAAGAAGTAGAAGAGCCAGCGCGTTTCTATGATTATATTGAGGTACATCCAAAAGCGGTATATGCTCATCTTTTAGAGTTAGAGCTAGTTAATGATGAAAAATCATTAGAAGATATTATTGCTAATATTGTGAAGCTTGGTGAAAAGCTAGAGATCCCTGTTGTTGCTACTGGAAATGTACATTACCTAAACCCGAATGATAAAATTTATCGTAAAATATTAGTAAACTCTCAAGGTGGGGCCAATCCGCTTAATCGTCATAATCTACCTGATGTTCATTTCCGTACGACAAATGAAATGTTAGATGCATTTTCGTTTTTAGGAAAAGAAAAAGCGCGTGAGATTGTCATTACAAATACAAATAAAATTGCCGATATGATAGATACAATTAAGCCGATTAAAGATGACTTGTACACTCCGAAAATTGAGGGTGCAGACGAAGAAATGCGTCAAATGAGTTATGATATGGCAAGAAGAATTTATGGTGATGAACTTCCGGAAATTGTGGAGGCAAGACTTGAAAAAGAACTGAAGAGTATTATCGGTCACGGGTTTGCTGTTATCTATTTGATTTCGCATAAGCTCGTTAAAAAATCGCTTGATGATGGATACCTAGTAGGTTCGCGTGGATCGGTTGGTTCGTCCCTTGTTGCTACGATGACAGAGATAACAGAAGTGAATCCATTACCACCACATTATGTCTGTCCAACATGTAAGCATTCGGAATTCTTCAATGACGGTTCCGTTGGTTCAGGCTTTGACTTGCCGGATAAGGACTGTCCAAATTGTGGAAGCAAGTACAAAAAAGATGGACATGATATCCCATTCGAAACTTTCCTAGGTTTCAAAGGAGATAAAGTTCCCGATATCGATTTGAACTTCTCCGGAGAATACCAACCACGTGCACATAACTACACGAAGGTGCTGTTTGGTGAAGATTATGTATATCGTGCAGGTACAATCGGTACGGTAGCGGATAAAACAGCGTTTGGGTACGTGAAGGCGTATCAGCAAGATAATAATTTGCAAATACGCGGGGCTGAGGTGGAAAGATTAGCGATGGGCTGTACGGGTGTAAAAAGAACAACTGGTCAGCATCCAGGGGGTATAATCGTTGTTCCAGATTATATGGACATTTATGATTTTAGCCCAATCCAATTTCCAGCGGATGATAAAACGTCTGAATGGAAAACCACCCACTTCGACTTTCACTCCATTCACGATAACTTATTAAAGCTTGATATTCTAGGGCACGATGATCCGACCGTGATTCGTATGTTACAGGACTTAAGTGGAATTGATCCGAAGACTATTCCGACCGATGATCCTGAAGTAATGAAGATATTCAGTGGAACGGAAGCTCTAGGAGTAACGGAAGAACAAATCATGTGTAAAACTGGCACGCTTGGTATCCCTGAGTTTGGAACGCGTTTCGTAAGACAAATGCTTGAAGATACAAAGCCGACCACTTTCTCGGAGTTGGTCCAAATTTCGGGACTTTCTCACGGAACGGACGTATGGTTAGGAAATGCGCAAGAGCTAATCCACAACAACATTTGTAACCTGAGTGAAGTTATCGGCTGTCGTGACGACATCATGGTTTATCTCAT
This sequence comes from Robertmurraya korlensis, assembly GCF_023715225.1. Lineage (GTDB taxonomy): Bacteria > Bacillota > Bacilli > Bacillales > Cytobacillaceae > Robertmurraya_A. The sequence continues at coordinate 193,457 of NZ_JAMBNS010000002.1, read as the reverse complement.
CTATCAAGGGTTAGAGCCATCCTTTGCCTTTAAGATTATGGAGTCAGTTCGTAAAGGTAAAGGTTTGAGTGATGATATGGAAGAAGAGATGCGAAAGAATGAAGTGCCAGAATGGTATATTGATTCTTGTAAAAAGATCAAATACATGTTTCCGAAGGCCCACGCCGCTGCTTACGTTCTAATGGCCGTAAGGATTGCTTACTTCAAAGTGCATCATCCAATCCTTTATTATGCAGCCTATTTTACCGTTAGAGCAGAGGATTTTGATATTGATGCAATGGTGAAAGGTTCTTCAGCAATCCGAGCAGTAATTGAAGAAATCAATTCAAAAGGATTAGATGCTTCAACCAAGGAAAAAAATACCTTAACGGTCCTTGAATTGGCATTGGAGATGAACGAGCGAGGATTCTCTTTTGCGAAAGTAGATTTATACCGTTCAAGTGCTTCAGAATTCATTATTGAAGGAAACAAGCTCATTCCGCCATTTAATTCCATTCCGGGTCTAGGTACGAATGCGGCTCTTAACATCGTAAAAGCTCGTGAAGATGGAGAATTCTTATCTAAAGAAGATCTGCAGCAAAGAGGAAAGGTTTCAAAGACCATTATTGAGTATCTCGATAACCACGGATGTCTGGAATCATTACCTGATCAAAACCAACTTTCTTTGTTTTAAAATGGAATTAAAGAGGTTGTAATCCTAGTGAAAACCGGTATTGCATTTGCATAAACGGTATGGTTATGGTATAGTTTTATTGGAAATACTAAGAATAACTCTCGTTTACAAGAGTGGGGACTTCCCCGCTCTTTCGTGTTGTATGGGACTCTATTTTAGGAGATTAGCTACTTTAGGTTGGTTAGGAGGAATAAAATGAGCAAGGTAATTGAAGTAGTTGAACAAATCGTAGAACCAATTGTTAATGACCTCAACCTTGAACTAGTTGATATTGAATATGTGAAGGAAGGAAAAAGCTGGTTTCTTCGCGTATTTATAGATAAAGAGCAAGGCATTGACATTGAAGAGTGTGGAATGGTAAGTGAAAAATTAAGCGAAAAGCTTGATGAGCTAGATCCTATTCCTTATAACTATTTCCTTGAAGTTTCTTCTCCTGGTGCAGAGCGTCCATTGAAGAAGCAAAAGGATTATGAAAAAGCGGTCGGGAAAAATGTACATATTAAGACGTACGAGCCTATCGATGGTGAAAAAATATTTGAAGGTGTGTTAACGAACTATACGGGAGACAACCTAACAGTTGAAGTGAAGATTAAGACGAGAAAGAGAACGATTGAAATACCTATTGAAAAGGTTGCGAGTGCTCGCCTAGCGGTGACTTTCTCATAATTCATATAACAAATTTACATGAGAGACATTTAGAGTGTTAAAGGGGGACCATTTTCATGAGCAGTGAACTATTAGATGCTCTTATTTTGCTTGAAAAGGAAAAAGGAATTTCACGAGATGTGATTATTGATGCAATTGAAGCAGCGCTAATCTCTGCCTATCGTAGAAATTTCAATCAAGCACAAAACGTTCGTATCGATCTAAATTTAGGTGTTGGTACGATGCGTGTTTTTGCTCGTAAAGAAGTCGTTGATGAAGTTTTCGATCCAAGACTAGAAATTTCTTTAGAGGAAGCAAGAAGAATCAATCCAAATTACATGATTGAAGATGTGGTAGAGCTTGAGGTAACTCCAAAGGATTTTGGACGCATTGCGGCACAAACAGCTAAGCAAGTGGTAACGCAACGAGTTCGTGAAGCAGAAAGAGGAATTATTTACTCTGAATTTATCGATCGTGAAGAAGATATTATGACTGGTATCGTCCAGCGTTTAGACTCAAAGTTCATTTATGTGAGCTTAGGGAAAATTGAAGCGATTCTTCCAGCAAACGAACAAATGCCGAACGAGCGTTATAAGCCGCATGATCGAATTAAGGTGTTTATTACGAAGGTAGAAAAAACTACCAAAGGTCCACAAATCTTTGTTTCAAGAACACATCCTGGTCTTTTAAAGAGACTATTTGAGATTGAAGTTCCAGAAATATATGATGGAACAGTTGAAATTAAATCTGTTTCTCGTGAAGCGGGTGACCGCTCAAAAATCTCTGTTCACTCTGATAATCCAGAAGTGGATCCAGTAGGAGCATGTGTAGGTCCAAAAGGTGCTCGTGTTCAAGCAATTGTCAATGAGTTAAAGGGAGAAAAGATCGATATTGTTAAATGGTCGGATGATCCTTTTGTATTTGTAGCAAATGCACTTAGTCCATCTAAAGTACTTGATGTAATTGTCAATGAAGAAGAGAAGGCAACAACAGTAGTTGTTCCAGATTATCAACTGTCACTCGCGATTGGAAAAAGAGGCCAAAATGCTCGTTTAGCGGCTAAGTTGACAGGTTGGAAAATTGATATTAAATCAGAAACAGATGCTCGAGAAGCTGGTATTTTCCCTCGTGAAGAAGGAATTCTATCGTTCGATGATGAAGAGGAAGATGCTCACGCAGATACAGATTTACATTTAGAGTACGTAGAAGAGCAGGAGTAAGAAAGGGGTGGATGATGGTGAACACGAATAGGAAAGTTCCATTAAGAAAATGTGTTGCTACCGGAGAAATGCGACCGAAGAAAGAACTTGTTCGCATCGTTCGCTCGAAGGAAGGCGAGGTCTCCATCGACTTAACCGGTAAAAAGTCGGGTCGAGGTGCCTACCTTACGAAAGAAAAAGAAGCTATTCTTTTAGCGAAGAAAAAGAATATATTATCGAATCAATTGCAAGTTCAAGTAACCGATTCTGTGTATGAAGAATTATTGGAGCTTGTTGAGAAGGAGAATTGACAATCCGAATGAAGCAAAACCAATGGATGTCATTGCTTGGCTTAGCCAATCGAGCGCGTAAAGTGATTTCTGGGGAAGAACTCTCTATTAAGGAAGTTCGTAGCAATAAAGCGAAACTAGTTTTGCTTTCAGCAGATGCATCCCAAAACACACAGAAAAAAGTGACAGATAAATGCAAATCCTATAACATTCCTTGTAAAATAGTTGAGAACCGCTTTTTACTCGGTCAAGCGATCGGAAAAGAAGCCCGTGTAGTCGTGGCCGTTCTAGATGAAGGATTTGCCAAGAAGCTAAAAACGTTGCTCGATTAATTCTAGCGGGGGTGTAAACATGAGTAAAATGCGAGTGTATGAATATGCAAAAAAACATAATGTTTCGAGTAAAGAACTCATTACAAAATTAAAAGATATGAATATCGAGGTTTCTAACCATATGACAATGATTGAAGATGATACTGTTAAAAAGCTAGATGAACAATATGCTAATGGTGGTAAAGGAGAAAAGAAAGAAGCTCCAAAGCAGACACAAGCACAACAACAACAAAAGCCTGTTGCAACTCAAGTACAGCAAAAAACAAAGGCTAGTGCTTTTGATGAGGACGACGACCGTAATGTAGCTCCTTCAAAAGTAAAAGTTAAAACAGGTCCAAAGGTAGTTCAAGGAAAAAAAGGTACCCAAGATAACCAATCAAAAGAAACAAAAGCTTTTAATGGTAAAAAAGGGAAAAACCAACAAAAGGGTCGTGTACAGCACCAGTCACAGCCACCACAGCCTCCTAAAAAGAAAGAATTACCTGCAAAAATCACCTTTACAGAATCACTTACAGTGGCTGAATTAGCTAAAAAGCTTCACCGTGAACCATCTGAAATCATAAAGAAATTATTCTTATTAGGTGTTATGGCTACCATTAACCAATCACTTGATAAGGATGCAATCGAACTAATTGCATCTGAGTATGGTGTGGAAGTTGAAGAAGAAATTAAGATCGATGTTACTGATCTTGAAGTATACTTCACAGAAGATAATGAAGCGGAGTTAGTTGAAAGACCTTCTGTTGTGACCATTATGGGTCACGTTGACCACGGAAAAACAACTTTGCTTGATTCCATCCGTAACACTAAGGTTACAGCTGGGGAAGCAGGCGGTATTACTCAGCATATCGGTGCTTACCAAGTAGAAGAAAATGGTAAGAAAATTACGTTCCTTGATACACCAGGTCACGCTGCTTTCACAACAATGCGTGCGCGTGGAGCAAAAATTACGGATATTACGATTTTAGTAGTTGCAGCAGATGACGGGGTTATGCCACAGACAATCGAAGCGATTAACCACGCAAAAGCTGCTGAGGTTCCGATTATTGTTGCTGTAAACAAAATGGATAAAGAAAGTGCAAACCCTGATCGTGTTATGCAGGAGTTAACAGAATATGGTTTAGTTCCTGAAGCATGGGGTGGAGACACTATTTTCGTTCCGCTGTCAGCCTTAAAGGGTGAAGGAATCGACAATTTATTAGAAATGATTCTTCTTGTTGGAGAAGTAGAAGAATATAAAGCAAATCCAAATCGTAAGGCAATTGGAACAGTAATCGAAGCACAACTCGATAAAGGTAGAGGATCTGTTGCTACACTTCTAGTTCAAAACGGTACATTACGAATTGGAGATCCAATCGTAGTAGGTACAACCTTTGGACGTGTTCGTGCAATGGTTAATGACCTTGGTCGTCGTGTGAAAGAAGCTGGTCCTTCTACTCCTGTGGAGATTACAGGTTTAAATGATGTACCGCTTGCAGGTGATCGCTTTGTAGTGTTTGAGGATGAAAAGACTGCTCGTCAAGTCGGTGAAGCACGTTCACAGCTTGCTATCCAAGCATCTCGTTCAGAAAAGACACGTGTAAGTCTTGATAACTTATTTGAACATATGAAGCAAGGTGAAATGAAGGATATTAACCTTATTGTGAAAGCTGACGTTCAAGGTTCGGTTGAAGCACTTGCTGCTGCACTTCAAAAGATTGAAGTTGAGGGTATAAATGTAAAAATCATCCACACTGGTGTTGGTGCTATCAATGAATCAGATATTACTTTAGCAGCTGCATCAAATGCGATTGTTATTGGATTTAACGTACGCCCAGATAATAATGCGAAGCGCGCTGCAGAAGCGGAAGAAGTAGATGTTCGCTTGCACCGTATCATTTACAAAGTAATTGAAGAAATTGAAGCAGCGATGAAAGGGATGCTTGATCCTGAATTCGAAGAAAAGATCACTGGGCAAGCTGAAGTTCGTCAAACATTCAAAGTATCTAAAGTTGGTACGATTGCTGGATCTTATGTAACGGATGGAAAAATCGCACGTGGCAGTGGAATTCGTGTCATTCGTGATGGAATTGTTGTTTTTGAAGGTGAAATCGACGCCCTTAAGCGTTTCAAGGATGATGCTAAGGAAGTATCTCAAGGGTATGAGTGTGGAATTACCATCAAAAACTATAATGATGTAAAAGAAGGGGACGTAATCGAAGCCTTCGTTATGCAAGAAGTGGAACGTAAATGATCATTGGCTTAGCCGCCTGTGAATGCCTCATTTATGATGCCCATTCTTTAAAAGACAAAAGAGCAGTTCTTCAACGAATTATCACGAGACTCCGACAACGATACAATCTGTCTGTAGCAGAGGTTGATTATCAAGATACATGGCAGCGTACCAAAATTGCTATTGTTTCGGTAGCATCCTCCAAAGTTGCCGTTGAAAGAGAACTGCAGCATGCATTAAAGTTAATTGATTCATTTCCAGAAATCGAACGCACAATAACGGACTTGGAATGGATATAATAACATAAACGAGGGGGAATTCACTCCTCCTCATATGCATGAGTAACATGCATAAAACAAATAGATAAATCGTTCCCTATTGACAGTGCTTATTTATCAGCATTGTTTTCTAAGGATGACAAAGAGGTGACTACCATGAGCCTTAGATCTAATCGAGTTGGAGAACAGATGAAGAAAGAACTTGGGGAAATTATTGGACGAAAAATAAAGGACCCACGTATTGGCTTTGTGACTGTTACAGACGTACAAGTAACAGGTGATCTTCAACAAGCAAAGGTGTTTATTTCTGTGTTAGGTGATGACCTTCAAAGAGAGAATACACTGAAGGGGTTAGCTAAAGCAAAAGGATTTATCCGTTCGGAAATCGGGCAGAGAATTCGTCTAAGAAAGACTCCTGAAATTACATTTGAATTCGATGAATCGATTGACTATGGAAATCGTATTGAAAATCTTCTGTATCAGATTAAGGAAGAGACGAAAGAAGAACAGACCGAACGAGAAGATTGATCAAAGAGGATAGACATCATGTCTATCCTTTTTTTCTAATTGAAGACCAGGAGGATCAAAAATGGAAGGGATTTTGCCATTATTTAAGCCTAAAGGTATGACATCTCACGATTGTGTCTTTAAGCTTAGAAAAATACTGCGAATGAAGCGGATAGGACATACGGGTACACTTGACCCAGAGGTTGATGGAGTTTTACCGATTTGCCTTGGGAGAGCTACAAAGGTGGCTGAATACATAACAGATGCAGGAAAAGTATACGAAGGGGAAGTAACGCTTGGCTTTTCTACAACAACCGAAGATGCGACGGGTGAAGTGGTTGAAAAAAAAGTCATTGAAACTTCGATTACTCGCGAGCAGGTGAAAGCTGTGTTATTGGAACTAACAGGTGAGATTTCTCAAACCCCACCTATGTACTCAGCGGTCAAGGTAAATGGAAAACGTTTGTATGAGTATGCAAGAAAAGGAATTGAAGTGGAACGTCCTACAAGACAGGTGACAATCTATTCGATAGAGCTTTTAGATGACCGTGAAGTGTTTGAAGGAGAAACCATTACCTTTAAATTTCGTGTTGCTTGTAGCAAGGGAACATATATTAGGACATTAGCTGTTATGATTGGAGAACGATTAGGTTACCCTGCTCATATGTCTGACTTAAGACGCACCGAGTCAGCGTCATTTTCTCTTGATGACTGTAAGACACTATCAGAAGTAGAGGAAATGGTATATAACGGAACGATATTAAACGCTTTATATCCCATTGAAAGAGCACTTATTCATTTGCCGAAATATCAAATAAATGATAAATTAGTTGAGAAAGTGAAAAATGGAGCTGTTCTCGAAATACCTGAAATATTAAAAGATATTAAACAACCCATAGTTCTTGAAACGATGGATCATAAAGCGCTAGCTATATACATGCACCATCCTCATAAGCCTAATCTAATGAAGCCAACAAAGGTACTACATATAGAGAATTAGGTTGGTAAAGAAAGGGAGAAAGCTTGTGGAAGTTTTAAATATTACACATCCTCATCAATTCTCAAAGGATATGTTTCAACCAATGGTCGTTGCTCTTGGTTATTTTGATGGGGTACATCTAGGACATAAGAGAGTAATCGATACGGCTTCGGAAATAGCCAAGGAAAAGGGAATAAAAAGTGCTGTAATGACATTTACTCCGCATCCATCAGTTGTACTTAAAAAGGTAGAAAAGGTGGAGTATATTACACCGTTAGAAGAAAAGATCAAAATTATTTCTGAACAACAGGTTGATTACTTATTTGTTGTCAATTTTACAAACGAATTTGCTAACCTACTGCCACAGGAGTTTGTTGACCAATATTTAATCGAACTAGGTGCTGTTCACGTTGTCGCTGGCTTTGATTATTCTTACGGAAAGCTTGGTAAAGGTACGATGGAAACTCTACAGTTTCACTCAAGACAAGCATTTACCTTTACGGTTGTTCCGAAGCTCGAAAGCCATGATGAAAAAATAAGTTCAACTTTAATCAGAAATCATATTAAAAATGGTCAACTAGATACTCTTCCAGAGTTACTCGGCCGTTATTATACAACGATGGGAATAGTTGTTCACGGTGACAAAAGAGGAAGAACGATTGGTTTCCCGACAGCAAATATTGACTTAAATGAGGAGTATATTTTGCCGCCACTAGGTGTTCACGCTGTACGAATGCATGTAAATGGAAAATGGTACGAAGGTGTGTGCAACATCGGGTTTAAACCGACTTTTAATAAGGAAAAATCGAATAGGCCAAGTGTCGAAGTTCATATTTTTGACTTTGATGATCAAATATATGGAGAGTATGTAACGATAGAGTGGCATAAATACCTTCGTTCCGAACAGAAATTTACTGGAATTGATGAACTTGTGGCGCAAATCGAGCGAGATAAACAAAATTCAATGCTTTACTTTGAAAATTGCAAGACAAAGCCTTGCAATTTGTCATAAAAAAGTGTATTCTAAGAAACGTACGAAATGAACCTTTGCTTGGCTAGTCGAGTCACCGACGCTGGCTCAGTAACAGGGGATTGAAATAATAGGAGGTGAAACGGATGGCAATCACTAAAGAACGTAAAAATGAACTTATTAATGAGTACAAAACTCATGAAAGCGACACTGGATCTCCAGAAGTTCAAATCGCTGTCCTTACTGAGGAAATCAACAACTTAAATGAACACTTACGTACTCATAAGAAGGACCACCACTCACGTCGCGGTCTTTTAAAAATGGTAGGTAGACGTCGTAACTTATTAACATACCTTCGTAACAAGGATGTTACTCGTTACCGTGAATTAATCACGAAGCTTGGCTTACGTCGCTAATCTTTAAAGCGGGATTCTTTCCCGCTTTTTTGTTAGCAATAAATTTCTATTAATAAGCTTTTTAAGGATTCATAATTATGTACATACTATAGAATATTCGCCTATATTCTTATATTTGTTCTCCAATACGGGATAGAACAATTTATATACATGCAATTACACGTTAACATACCAAAGATAATTGGTAGAGAGGGGTAAAAAATGGGACAAGACAAGAAAATCTATTCAATAGATTGGGCTGGTCGTAAGCTTTCTGTGGAAATTGGACAGCTTGCAAAACAAGCAAACGGCGCAGTGCTCGTTCGCTATGGCGATACAGCAGTACTTAGTACGGCTACAGCATCGAAGGAACCAAAGAAACTCGATTTCTTTCCATTAACAGTAAACTATGAGGAGCGTCTATACGCGGTAGGGAAAATTCCTGGTGGATTTATTAAACGTGAAGGACGTCCGAGTGAAAAAGCAATACTAGCTAGCCGCTTAATTGACAGACCGATTCGTCCATTGTTTGCGGATGGATTCCGTAATGAAGTGCAAGTAGTTAGTATGGTAATGAGTGTGGATCAAGACTGTTCATCTGAAATGGCAGCTATGTTTGGTTCATCTCTGGCACTTTCTGTTTCAGATATTCCTTTTGAAGGACCAATTGCAGGTGTAACCGTTGGCCGCATTGATGGTCAATTTGTTATCAATCCTTCTGTTGCAGAAACAGAAAAGAGCGATATGCACTTAGTTGTTGCTGGAACAAAAGATGCCATTAACATGGTTGAAGCTGGTGCAGAAGAAGTACCAGAAGAAACAATGCTTGAAGCGATTATGTTTGGACATGAAGAAATCAAAAGATTAATCGCATTCCAAGAAGAAATTGCAGCTGAAATCGGGAAAGAAAAGACAGAGGTTGTTTTATATCAACTTGATGCCGATCTTGAAGCGGAAATTCGTGGAATGTGTGAAGCGGATATGATTAAAGCCATTCAAGTTCAAGAAAAGCACGCTCGTGAAGATGCTATCCGTGCCGTTAAGGATACGGTTATTGCAAAATACGAGGAAGAAGAAGCAGAAGACGAAGATTTAAAACAAGTAAAACAAATTTTAGATAAGATGGTTAAAGGCGAGGTTCGTCGTTTAATTACTGAAGAAAAGGTTAGACCTGATGGCCGTAATCCAGAGGAGATTCGTCCACTATCATCAGAGATTGATCTACTCCCTCGTACACATGGTTCTGGTCTGTTCACACGTGGACAAACTCAAGCATTGAGTATTTGTACACTTGGGGCTTTAGGAGATGTACAAATCCTAGATGGACTAGGAATCGAAGAAGAGAAGCGTTTCATGCACCACTATAACTTCCCTAATTTCTCTGTTGGAGAAACGGGGCCTATGCGTGGACCTGGACGTCGTGAAATTGGACATGGTGCGTTAGGTGAGCGTGCATTAGAACCGATTATTCCTTCTGAAAAGGATTTCCCATACACAATTCGACTCGTATCAGAAGTTTTAGAATCAAACGGTTCTACTTCCCAAGCAAGTATTTGTGCAAGTACCTTGGCAATGATGGACGCTGGAGTTCCAATTAAAGCACCAGTAGCTGGTATTGCGATGGGTCTTGTGAAATCTGGTGAGCATTACACAATTCTTACTGATATTCAAGGTATGGAAGACCATCTGGGCGATATGGACTTTAAAGTGGCTGGTACGTCAAAAGGTGTAACAGCATTACAAATGGATATAAAAATCGAAGGTTTATCAAGACAAATTCTTGAAGAAGCATTGCAGCAAGCTAAGGTAGGTCGTATGCAAATTCTTGATTCCATGCTTGCGACGATTTCAACTCCGAAAGAGCAGCTATCTAAATACGCACCAAAGATTATTACAATCTATATCAATCCTGATAAGATTCGTGATGTTATTGGACCAAGTGGAAAGCAAATCAATAAGATTATTGAAGAAACTGGCGTAAAAATTGATATTGAGCAAGATGGTACAGTCTTCATCTCATCTACTAATGAAGAAATGAACCAAAAAGCTAAGAAAATCATTGAAGACATCGTTCGTGAAGTTGAAGTTGGACAAATGTATTTAGGGAAAGTAAAACGAATTGAGAAATTCGGAGCATTTGTTGAGCTATTTAGCGGAAAAGATGGGTTAGTTCACATTTCTGAACTTGCTGAAGAAAGAGTAGGCAAAGTAGAAGATGTGGTAGCAATTGGTGATGAAATCCTAGTAAAAGTTATGGAAATTGATAAGCAAGGTCGTGTAAACTTGTCACGAAAAGTCGTTCTTAAAGAACAACGTGAACAAAAAGAACAGGCCCAAAATTAAAGAATGACAATGAAAAGCCAGGTCTTTCTCCCTGGTTTTTTTTATACATTTTATTGGTATCGCTTACATTCGGTTGGTTTCTAGTACATAGAAAGAATTGTCGTTCGCTTGTTCTACCTTGTCCTTTCTTCACATATTGTACAAGTGAAGGAGGAGAGAGAGAATGAAAAGACTAATTACTTTTCTTATTATTGGTATGCTTTCTATTACATTAGTTAACAATCCACTTACGGATGGATACGTAAGTGGATTAAAGGTGATAAATATTCCTGTTTCAGGTCAAAAAAATGCCCTGTTTATGGAGATTGAAGAAGTAGCAAAGGAATACGAAAAACCAGCTCAAGATGCAAAGATTGACCCTGTTTGGAAGGCCATCCCTGGATATAATGGCTTAAAAGTCGACATTTCTGCTAGTTATGCTAAGATGAAAAAGGACGGGAAATTCGATGCAGCCAAACTCGTATACATACAGACAACACCAGCAGTTCATTTAAAGGATTTACCCCCGACAGCCATTTATAAAGGCCACCCTGATAAGCCAATGGTTTCATTTATTATAAATGTTGCATGGGGAAATGAGTACCTTGGACCAATTTTGGAAACGTTAAAAAAGAATAATGTTCATGCAAGCTTTTTTCTTGAAGGAAGATGGGTAAAAGAAAATCCAGAGCTTGCAAAAATGATTGTTGAGGCCGGTCATGAAGTTGGTAACCATTCTTATACTCATCCAGATATGAAGCAAATTTCTTCAGCTAAAATTCGAGAAGAAATTGTAAAAACAAACGAAGTGATCAAAGCGACAACAGGAGAGGAAGTTGTATGGCTTGCTCCTCCAAGCGGAAGTTATCGTGAAGAAGTAGTGAAAATCGCATCAGAGTATAAGCTTGGAACAGTCATGTGGAGCGTGGATACAATTGACTGGCAAAAGCCAACACCACAGCAACTAATCAATCGTGTCATGGGTAAAGTGCATAAAGGAGCTATGATTCTCATGCATCCAACCGATTCAACGGCAAAAGCTCTTGATGAGCTTATTAAACGAATTAAGGTTGAAAAATATGAAATTAATACGGTGTCTGAGTTATTGAGTGAAGAAAGAATTATGAAGAAATCGGTATTAAATGAGCAAGAATAATTAATAGTCACACCAGAAAACGAATAATAATCGTAGCAGTACGTTGTAGAACAGGAGGAGTTCATGTGATAAAGAGATATACATGCCAAAATGGGGTTAGAATTGTTCTAGAAAATATCCCTACGGTTCGTTCCGTCGCAATCGGAGTTTGGATTGGAACTGGCTCTCGAAATGAAACACCAGAAAATAACGGAATTTCGCATTTTCTTGAGCATATGTTTTTTAAAGGTACAAAAACAAGGACTGCTAGGGAAATTGCAGAAAGTTTCGATAGCATTGGTGGACAAGTGAACGCCTTTACATCCAAGGAATATACTTGCTATTATGCGAAGGTTCTCGATACCCATGCTAGCTTTGCACTTGATGTATTATCAGATATGTTTTTCCACTCAACATTTGTTGCTGAGGAATTAGATAAAGAAAAAAATGTGGTCTATGAAGAAATTAAAATGTATGATGACACACCAGATGATATCGTTCACGATCTTTTGAGTAAAGCGATTTATGAAAGCCATTCTCTTGGGTTTCCGATACTAGGAACAGAGGATACATTAGCAACCTTTACAGGAGATACGCTAAAGCAATATATGCATGATACATACACTCCGGAAAATGTGGTCATATCCGTTGCAGGAAATATTTCTGAAGCATTTATTCAAGAAGTGGAGAAGTTGTTTGGGTCATATGAGGCAGGAAAATCGAATAATCAATTTGAAAAGCCTCAGTTTCATACAAACACACTTTCAAGAAAGAAAGAAACAGAGCAGGCCCATCTATGTATTGGATTTGAAGGGTTACAGGTTGGAGATGAGGAAATTTATAACCTAATTACTCTAAATAATATTCTAGGTGGTAGCATGAGTAGTAGATTGTTCCAAGAGGTTCGTGAACAGCGTGGTCTTGCATATTCAGTGTACTCTTATCATTCTTCGTTCCAAGATTCGGGAGTAATTACGATTTATGGTGGTACTGGTGCAAAACAATTGGATGTATTATTTGATACGATCCAAGAAACCTTGGCAAAACTAAAGGCTGAAGGTATTACAGATAAGGAACTTCGAAATAGTAAGGAACAGCTAAAGGGTAGCTTAATGCTTAGTCTCGAAAGCACCAATAGTCGAATGAGCCGAAACGGGAAGAATGAGCTTCTATTAGGAAGACATCGCACGCTTGATGAAATTGTTGAGCAGATTGATGCCGTTTCAAAAGATGGTGTAGATGCTATGGCTAATAAGATTTTCAATGACAAGTATTCGGTGTCCTTGATTAGTCCAGACGGAGTTCTTCCAAAAAATATATAGTTTTTAAAGCCTGAGATATTTGCTCGGGCTTTTTTGCTATTTTCTTTTATTCCTACGTATATATTTAGCTTCCCTATACTAGGATATAGAGAGGACAAAAGGGGGAGATGAAATTGAGACTAAGTGAATTGAGCGGGAAGGAAATTGTAGATGTCAAAAAAGCAGAAAGACTTGGCATACTTGGTCAGACTGATTTAGAGATAAACGAAAGCAACGGGCAAATACAGGCTCTTTTAATCCCCTCGGTCAAATGGTTTGGTTTTAAAAGGCAAGGTGGAGAGGTTAGAGTTCCATGGAAGCATATAAAGACAATTGGGACGGATATGATAATCATTGATATTCAAGAGGAGTAAAGAACTGTGCGTAGGCATCAGTTCTTTTTTTATTTAGGCTTTTTTCCTAGGAAAACTCACCGATTAAGGGGTAAATACATAGTATGTTGGAGTAATGCAGTAAGATTTGGATTTGGATTATTTAAAAAGAAGGTGAGTGTTTCATGCTAACAGGGATGCAAATAGCAGTCATAGGCGGAGACGCAAGACAGCTCGAAATCGTCCGGAAGCTAACAGAGCTCGATGCGAAGCTCTCTTTGATTGGCTTTGAGCAACTCGACCATGCCTTTACTGGTGCAGTAAAGGAGAAATTGGATGAAGTAGTATTTTCAGATATAGATGCGATCATTTTGCCGGTAGCTGGAACAAATACGGAAGGTCAAGTAGAAACGATCTTCTCGAATGAAAAGGTAGTTTTAACTGTAGAACACTTAGAGCAAACACCAGAACATTGTACGATTTATTCCGGAATTTCCAATGCATACTTGAATAAAATTACGGGTGACTCCAAACGAAGACTCGTGAAATTGTTCGAACGGGACGATGTTGCTATATATAATTCCATACCGACAGTAGAAGGTACGATTATGATGGCAATTCAGCACACCGACTTTACTATACATGGATCAACGATTATGGTGCTTGGCTTAGGAAGAGTAGGGATGAGTGTGGCACGCACATTCTCTGCTTTAGGAGCAAAAGTGAAAGTGGGAGCGAGAAAGGGAGAGCATATTGCTCGAATCACTGAAATGGCTTTAACACCATTTCACCTTGACGAATTATCGCAACAGGTAAAGGATGTTGATATCTGTATCAATACGATTCCTGATTTAGTCGTTACGGCTTCCGTTATCTCAAGAATGCCTACTCATACACTGATCATTGATTTAGCATCAAAGCCTGGTGGAACCGACTTTCGATATGCTGAAAAAAGGGGAATAAAAGCTCTTTTGGCCCCAGGACTTCCAGGCATCGTTGCTCCAAAAACAGCAGGACAAATTTTAGCAAACGTTCTTTCTCAACTGCTGTTAGATGATATGCAATCAAGAAAGGGGAAGTAACATGAGCTTAAAAGGAAAAAAAATCGGCTTCGGTTTAACGGGTTCTCACTGTACGTATGATGCTGTATATCCAGAAATCGAGAATCTTATCAATGCTGGTGCAGAGGTATTACCAGTAGTAACAAACACTGTGAAAAATACAACTACTCGCTTTGGAAAAGGTGAGGATTGGATTGAAAGAATTGAAAAATTAACTGGAAATAAAGTGATTGATTCGATTGTTGGTGCAGAGCCACTAGGACCAAAGATTCCATTAGACTGCATGATCATCGCTCCATTAACTGGAAATTCTATGAGTAAATTTGCTAATGCGATGACTGATTCTCCGGTGTTAATGGCTGCTAAAGCGACGTTGCGAAATGGGAAACCAGTAGTATTAGGGATTTCGACAAATGATGCTCTTGGATTAAATGGAGTTAATTTGATGAGATTAATGGCGACAAAAAATATATATTTTATTCCGTATGGTCAAGATGACCCAGTTAAAAAACCAAATTCATTAGTCGCGCGTATGACCATGCTATCTGATACAGTGGAGGCTGCTCTTTCGGGCCGACAAATTCAACCAGTACTCGTTGAAAGGTATAAAGATGCACAATAGACAGTAGAGGTAATATGCCCTCATCCAACTCTAGCAATAGACTAAAAGCCGTGTTATAAGGAAAAATAGATTCCTTTACACGGCTTAAATAAAAAATGTACTTCATTAATGCATGAATATGTTAAAATAGATGTTATTATATAGCCATGGAACAGAATGGCGGTACAAAGGACATTTATTACATGTTGATGTTTTTAATAATGCGATAAATGTTTTACTAGAATTCATATCGATCATTAGAGATACTGGAAGGGGAATAACGAAATGGCATTATCAGAAAAAGGATTTCATGTAGCTGTTGTGGGAGCAACAGGAGCAGTAGGTCAACAAATGATTCAAACTCTTGAAAATAGAGACTTCCCAATCTCAAAATTAACGTTATTATCATCACCACGTTCAGCAGGGAGTAAAGTCCTTTTTAAAGGTGTTGAATATACAGTTCAAGTAGCAAAGCCAGAGAGCTTTGAAGGGGTCGATATTGCGTTATTTAGTGCAGGTGGAAGCGTATCACTTGAACTAGCACCAGAAGCGGTTAAGCATGGTGCTATTGTTGTGGATAACACAAGCGCATTCCGTATGGATGAAAATGTTCCACTTGTAGTACCTGAAGTTAATGAAATGGACTTACATGAACATAAAGGAATTATTGCTAATCCGAATTGTTCTACGATCCAAATGGTCGTAGCATTAGAACCGATTCGTAAGCACTATGGATTAAATAAAATTATCGTTTCTACGTATCAAGCAGTTTCTGGATCTGGTGCGGCTGCGGTGGAAGAGTTGTACGAGCAAACAAAAGCAATCGTAGCTAATGAAAGTTACGAACCAAAAATCCTGCCCGTAAAATCTGATAAAAAGCATTATCAAATTGCTTTTAATGCCATTCCGCAAATTGATAAGTTTCAAGAAAACGGATTTACGTATGAAGAGATGAAAATGATCAATGAAACAAAGAAAATTATGCACTTACCAGAAATTCAAGTGGCAGCTACGTGCGTTCGTCTCCCAGTTGCAACAGGTCACTCTGAGTCACTGTTTGTTGAAGTAGAGCAAGCGGGTGTAACGGCACAGGAAGTGAAGAACTTACTTGAGGATGCACCAGGAGTCGTGCTTCAAGATGACCCGGAAAACCAACTATATCCAATGCCTGCAAATTGTGTTGGTAAAAATGATGTTTTTGTTGGCCGTATTCGTAAGGATTTGGACAATGAAAAAGGCTTCCATATGTGGGTGGTTTCAGATAATCTCCTTAAAGGAGCTGCGTGGAACTCTGTCCAAATCGCAGAAAGTTTAGTGAAGTTAGGTATTGTAAAATAGAAATTTAAAGCTGTATAACTAGAGGTGTAACAATGAGAATGATTGTTCAAAAATTCGGTGGCACTTCAGTAAAAGATGAAAAAAGTCGAAATCTTGCAATTGGACATATTAAAAATGCATTAGCTGAAGGGTTTAAAGTGGTGGTCGTTGTATCCGCTATGGGTAGAAAAGGCGATCCATATGCAACTGACACTCTGCTTTCCCTTATCGGCGGTGCACAAAGTCTAATTTCTAAACGTGAACAAGACTTATTACTGTCTTGTGGGGAAGCCATTTCGAGTGTGGTATTCTCTAACTTACTGCTTGAGGCAGGTGTTAACGCAACTTCGTTAACGGGTGCGCAAGCAGGTTTTCTAACTACTGATGACCATACAAATGCGAAGATTATTAAGATGAATTGTGAGCGTGTTATTGAAGAACTGGGGCAATACGATGTAGTGGTTGTTGCAGGCTTTCAAGGAGCCGCTCAAAATGGTGACACTACTACGATAGGACGTGGAGGAAGTGACACGTCAGCTGCTGCACTCGGAGCAGCTTTAAAAGCAGAGGTTATCGACATATTTACAGATGTTGAAGGAATTATGACAGCAGACCCTAGAATTGCTGAAAATGCTAGACCACTTTCGGTTGTAACGTATACAGAAGTATGTAATATGGCGTATCAAGGTGCGAAAGTCATTCACCCAAGAGCGGTTGAAATTGCCATGCAAGCGAAGGTGCCTATTCGAATTCGTTCTACCTATTCGGATGGAGAAGGAACGCTTGTTACTTCTACTTCGAATGATCATCGCGGAAGTGATATAAAGGAACGGACAGTAACTGGAATTGCCCATCTGTCACCTGTCACGCAAATAAAAGTGATTGCTAAAAAAGGTCAATATAATCTTCAAGCTGAAGTGTTTAAATCAATGGCCAATGAGAAGATTAGTGTTGATTTTATTAACATCTCACCTAATGGCGTGGTTTACACCGTATCCAGTGAAATGACCGATAAGGCACTTACCGTTTTACGTGATTTAGGTCATGAGCCTGAGTTTGAGAAAGATTGTGCAAAGGTATCTGTTGTGGGTGCAGGTATCGCAGGAGTTCCGGGAGTTACCTCAAAAATTGTATCAGCCCTTTCTGAAAATGGAATTCGCATCCTTCAATCGGCTGATAGTCATACAACGATATGGGTTCTTGTTAAGGAAGATGATCTAGTAACAGCCGTTAATTCGTTGCATGATGCCTTTAACCTTGATGAAGAGAACTAAAGATTTTTTCTAAGTGGATTAGATTTAAAGGAGTGGCAATATGGTTTTATTTGGTCGAGTCTCTACGGCGATGGTTACGCCTTTTGATAGCAAAGGGCATATTGATTTTGCAAAAACAACATTATTAATTAATCACTTGATTGAAAACGGTTCGGATTCACTAGTGATTGCAGGAACAACTGGTGAATCTCCAACGTTATCGAAGGAAGAAAAAATTGCATTATTTCAACATGTGGTAAAGGTTGTAGATAAGCGTGTTCCTGTTATTGCAGGAACAGGAAGCAATAACACATATGCAACCATTGAGCTAACAAAAAAAGCAGAAGAAATTGGCGTAGACGCTGTGATGATCGTTGCTCCTTATTACAATAAACCAAATCAAGAAGGATTGTTTCAGCACTTTAAGGCAGTTGCTGAGGCAACAACTCTTCCTGTTATGGTGTATAATATCCCAGGTAGATCTGTTGTCAATATCTTACCAGAGACAATCATTCGTTTATCTAAAATCGATAATATTGTAGCGGTTAAAGAGGCAAGTGGTAATCTAAATGCCATGACGGCAATTATTGCAGGTACAGATGATGACTTCTTGTTATACAGTGGGGATGATGGATTAACGATTCCAGTTCTTTCTATCGGCGGAGTAGGGATTGTTTCAGTAGCTTCGCATGTGATTGGGAATGAGATGCAAGAAATGGTGTCAGCCTTCGTAAATGGAGATATTCTAGGGGCTGCAAA
This sequence comes from Robertmurraya korlensis, assembly GCF_023715225.1. Lineage (GTDB taxonomy): Bacteria > Bacillota > Bacilli > Bacillales > Cytobacillaceae > Robertmurraya_A. The sequence goes on along the minus strand of NZ_JAMBNS010000002.1, from coordinate 174,896 downwards.
GAAGCATCAACAGCTCCTCCCATTAATGGAAGGATTGTTTAAAGCACCGAGTCCCGCTCCGGTTAAAACAGCTCTCCAAATTAAAGGTCTTGATGTGGGGTCTGTGAGACTTCCTCTAGTACCATTGAATGAACAAGAGCGAGCACAGATTATCACGTTATTTCGCTAATATATGAAATCAATCAGGTCAACCCTTGTTGTGTGGGTTGGCCTTTTATTATGTGGGAATCTGACCGTATTTGGCGAAGTAGATGATGTAAATACAGATTTATCCACTTCGTAACCAAACAAGTTCAATTTTGGTTGTAAAGGATTTCATCATTCAAGTATAATAATCATAACTGATCTTGGGTCGGATGAAATGACAGCATAGGAGGATTCTACTTTGAATAAGAGAAAGAATGAAAGTATTAAGCTTGTGGCTCTGGGGGGAGTCGGGGAATTCGGGAAAAACATGTATGTGGTGGACGTGGACGGTGACTTATTTGTTTTAGACGCAGGATTAATGTTTCCTGAAAATGAAATGCTAGGAATTGATATTGTTATTCCAGATATTACATATTTAATTCAAAACAAAGATCGAGTGAAAGCTATTTTTCTAACGCATGGACATGAGGATCATATTGGGGCATTATCTTATACATTAAGAGAGTTACATGTTCCTGTATATGGAACGAAGCTGACGCTTGCACTTGCAAAAGCAAAGTTGGACGAGCAAGAATTCAGAGGAAAAACGGATTTCCGAATCGTTACTTCAAATTCCGTTGTGAATTTTGAAACGTGTGAAGTATCTTTCTTTAAAACCAATCATAGTATCCCTGATTCTGTTGGTATTTGTGTTCATACATCTGAAGGAGCCATTGTATATACTGGAGACTTTAAATTTGACCAGGCAGCGACTGAACTTTATAAACCTGAAATTGGAAAAATGGCCCAAATTGGGGAAGAAGGGGTTCTTTGCCTACTATCTGATAGTACGGAAGCGGAAAAACCTGGCTATACTCCTTCTGAATCAATTGTTGTAAGGGAAATGTCTGATGCTTTTTATAATGCAAAAGGAAGAATCATTGCAGCATCATTTGCATCTGACATTAATCGTATTCAACATGTGTTTGATGCAGCATATGAAAGCAGAAGAAAGATTGCTGTAGTAGGAAAAAGCCTGGAGAAGATCTTTCATATTGCCTTGGATTTAAATTATTTGCAAGTTCATGACGAGCTAATTATTCCGATTGAAGAAATTGATAACTATCCCGATGATGAAATTGTTGTGTTAACAACTGGAACACAGGGTGAACCGATTGAAGCCCTTCAAAAAATGGCAAAACAGATACACCGACAAGTAAATATCAAAAAAGGCGACACGGTTCTTATTGCTGCCTCTCCTCTTAGAGGGAGTGAAGTGTTTATTTATAAAACCATTGATATGTTGTACCGCGCAGGCGCACATGTGATCTCCGGAAAGAGAATTGTGAATACCTCTAGCCATGGTAGCCAGGAAGAGCTGAAGTTTATGATCAACTTAATGAGCCCTAAACTGTTTATTCCTGTACATGGGGAATATCGAATGCTAAAGGCTCATAGCAAAGTGGCTGCTCAATGTGGGATTACAACGGATCGTATTTTCATTCCTGAAAGAGGAGAAGTATTAGAAATAAAAAATGAGCGATTTAAACCTGCTGGAAAAGTACCTGCTGGCAATGTCCTTATCGATGGCAGTGGTGTAGGAGATGTTGGTAACATCGTCCTGAGGGATAGACGTTTATTATCTCAGGATGGAATTTTAATCGTTGTTGTTACACTAAGCAGAGCGGAAAAGAAAATCACTGCTGGTCCAGAAATAATATCACGTGGTTTTGTTTATGTGAGAGAGTCAGAAAAGCTGATGGAAGAATCCACACAGCTGGTTAGAAGTATTGTTGAAAGAAATACAACAAGAGAATCATTTGATTGGGGAACGATGAAGCAAAGTATGAGAGATGAACTAAATCAATTTTTATATGATAAAACCAAACGTCGTCCGATGATTCTACCAATTATTATGGAAATATAAGATGAAAAATCCTAAAGGGTACTGTTTTCGAGTACTATATAATTAAAAAAAACAAGAAAAGACGTATGATTTGGACATACGTCTTTTCGATTTTCAAGAGATTCCGGTTGGGGAACAGGTTAAGTACCCGAGCTGATAAATAGACGGAGAAATTCCGCTTAATTAGTAATTTTTATTAAAAAACGCTTAAATAGGCGGAGGGATTCCGCCTATTGGCTCGAAAAATTCGAAAATAGGCGATTTTACTTTGCATAAGCGGAAAAACTCCCCTTATTTCAGTCAAACGAGGCTTCATTTTGCAGCTAACCGGAAATTCTCCGCTTATCATACTTTTAACCGATAAGGACAAAACATCTTACTTAAAAAGGAGTGAGTTTCTTCTCAAAAATCCAAGAAACCCTCATTTTGATGCTTAAAGCTCTTCAAAACGGAACTCTTTAGAAAAATTCGTGAGCTTTTCTCAAATTTCCATTTTTCGCATGAAAAATCATCGTGGGTTTCATACTAACGATATCATGTCTGAAGGGAGATTTGGTATGGAACCAATTAAATATAATAAACCGGATGATGGAGGGGGGAACGAACAAGAAACCCCAAAAGAAGAAAAACCATCAAGTTTAATCGAAAAAATTCAACAGCTAGGACAAACGAATGTCCCGCAGTTAGCACAGGATTCAAAAATACACTGCTTAACGATTGTCGGACAGATTGAAGGACATATGACCCTTCCACCGCAAAACAAAACGACGAAATACGAGCATCTCATTCCACAACTTGTAGCCATTGAGCAAAACCCTAAGATCGAGGGTCTGCTTGTGGTACTTAATACGGTAGGTGGGGATGTGGAAGCAGGGTTAGCAATCTCTGAGATGCTGGCCTCTCTGTCTAAGCCAACTGTGTCCATTGTGTTGGGTGGTGGCCACTCTATTGGGGTACCGATCGCGGTTTCTTGTGATTACTCATATATTGCAGAGACAGCAACAATGACGATACATCCAATCCGTTTGACCGGTTTATTTATCGGGGTGCCTCAAACATTTGAGTATTTAGATAAGATGCAGGATCGAGTCGTGACTTTTGTGACAAAGCACTCTAAGATTACTGAAGAGAAGTTTAAAGAATTAATGTTTGAAAAAGGTAACCTTACAAGAGATATCGGTACAAATGTAGTGGGTACGGATGCTGTAAAATACGGGTTAATTGATGAAGTTGGCGGGATTGGTCAAGCAATGAAAAAGTTAAATGAACTGATTGCGATTTCTAGTGAAGGAACAGAGGGGATGGTTCAATGATCCTTTATACACTCACACCACCAGAAATGATTTTTACGAATGACAATCAGGAAGTTTCTCAGCAGAAAATGTATCATCTTGATGGAATTCCCTTATTAGTTGAATCTGACGCAGAAGGTGCTTATCGAGTAGTTCGTGTGATGAGTAGTGACCCGGCTCATTATTTAGATGAAAGATGTACACCTGGAGCAAAAATATCTTTCTTGTAAAGCGTGTCTTTCCGGATGGATAAGATATGCTATAATAAAGTGGTATCAGGTAGGCAGCCAACTGAGGCTGCTTTTCTTGTCTTTATTAAAGGGTTTAGTACATAAAACAAACGACTAAGATAGTAGTAATAATTCAACAGTAAGGTGATAAAATGGCAAAGAAAAAAAGAAGACAAACAAGAAGCAAGGATGGTTTTAAGCGAACGGTTAAATTCGAACTCATTGGACTTATACTAATTGCATTGGCGACTATTTCCATTGCCAGACTTGGTGCGGTTGGACATACAGTTGTTATGTTCTTTCGCTTCTTTTCAGGCGAATGGTTTATGGTAAATTTAATTAGTTTAGCTGTTATTGGTGCGTATTTTATGTGGAAACGTGAAATTCCGTCCTTTTTCCAAAGTAAATTGATAGGGATGTATTTTATTGTTTCGGCTCTATTACTTCTAAGCCATGTGACATTGTTTGAACTTCTTGCAAACGATGGAAGAACAGAAAGCCCAAGTGTAATAAAAAATACTTTCGAGCTTTATTGGATGGAAGTAAGAGGTGAAACAAGTACAACCGATTTAGGCGGGGGAATGATTGGTGCTCTTTTATTTGCCATGTCCTATTATTTGTTCGCGGAGGCAGGAACCAAAATTATTGCTGCTCTATTTTTTATAATTGGATTCATTTTGTTGACAGGTAGAACATTAGGTGAGCCGCTAGGTAAAGCCATCATTGCATTTGGTCAGTTTTTAAGGAAGCAGCTTCATGCTTTTGGAGAGGATATGAAAACTTGGAGAAAAGAACGTACAGAAAAGTCCAAGAAAAAGAGGGAAGAAAAACGAAAAGAAATTGAAAAAAAGGAACAAGAAGAGAGAGTCATTCCTATTTCTAGTGCAATGACACCTCCAGAAGAAGAAAGAGTCATTGAACCTATTATTTCTAGCTTCACAGAGAGAGCTTATACTGAAACACCAGTAGAACAATCGGTAAAAAAGGGGAAGGTACAGTCACAAATGGAAGACGATAGTGTACCGCCAATTACCTTTACGGAAGTTGAAAATAAAGATTATGAACTGCCGCCAATTCATTTGCTAAAAGCACCTCGTCATACCGATCAAAGTGGTGAATATGAACTAATACATGCGAATGCAGCTAAGCTTGAACGCACGTTCTTAAGCTTTGGAGTAAAAGCAAAAGTAACACAAGTTCATCTAGGTCCAGCGGTTACAAAGTATGAAGTTCATCCAGATGTAGGTGTGAAAGTAAGTAAAATTGTTAATTTAAGTGATGATTTAGCACTTGCATTAGCAGCAAAGGATATCCGTATGGAAGCACCGATCCCTGGCAAATCGGCGATTGGAATTGAAGTGCCTAATTCAGAGGTGGCAATGGTATCGTTGCGTGAAGTTTTAGAGTCAAAGAAGAACGATCGACCAGAATCAAAGCTTATGATTGGACTTGGTCGTGATATTACGGGCGAAGCAGTTTTAGCTGAATTAAACAAAATGCCTCACTTACTTGTTGCTGGTGCAACCGGAAGTGGTAAGAGTGTATGTATTAATGGGATTATTACTAGTATTTTAATGAGAGCCAAACCACATGAAGTGAAATTAATGATGATTGACCCAAAGATGGTTGAACTGAATGTTTATAATGGAGTCCCGCATCTTTTAGCACCTGTTGTTACAGACCCAAAAAAGGCATCCCAAGCATTAAAAAAAGTAGTTAGTGAGATGGAAAGAAGATATGAGCTCTTTTCTCATACAGGAACACGTAATATTGAAGGATATAATGATTATATTCGACGAATCAATTTGGAGGAAGCATCGAAACAACCACTTCTTCCGTATATTGTTGTTATTGTGGACGAGCTTGCTGATTTAATGATGGTGGCTTCATCAGATGTGGAAGATGCTATTACAAGATTAGCTCAAATGGCTCGTGCGGCGGGTATTCACTTAATTATTGCAACTCAGCGTCCATCTGTAGATGTTATTACTGGTGTGATAAAAGCTAATATTCCGTCAAGAATTGCTTTTGCCGTTTCCTCTCAAATCGACTCTCGGACAATTTTGGATTCCGGAGGGGCCGAAAAACTGCTGGGCCGTGGGGATATGCTCTTTATGCCGGTAGGTGCGTCAAAGCCTATTCGTGTACAAGGTGCTTTTTTATCGGACGAAGAAGTAGAAGAGATAGTCGATTTTGTTATTGGTCAACAAAAGGCACAATATCAACAGGAAATGATTCCAGATGATATACCTGAGCCTACATCTGAAGTGGATGATGATTTATATGATGACGCTGTTGATCTCATTTTAGAGATGCAAACAGCCTCCGTCTCTATGCTACAACGAAGATTTCGTATTGGTTATTCTCGTGCAGCACGTCTTATTGATGAAATGGAGCTAAGAGGAGTTGTTGGACCGTACGAAGGAAGTAAACCGCGTACAGTATTAATGACGAAGCCAGCTGAGGATTCCTCAGTGGGAAAAATAGACTAGGAAGGGCGATTCATATCGCCTTTCTAATTAGAACATATTGGAAACGTTTTCAATATGTTTAGTGTAGCATAATTTAACGTAAAGTACAGTAAGGTGAACGTGTAAAATAAGTTAACACGTTTTTTCGACAAAATTTATAAACACTATTTATTTATACCTAAAAAAGTGTTATAGTATTTTCGATTAGTAGGAATGATTGAACATCAGAGGTCTGATGTCTTTTAGAAATGGTTGGAGGATGCTTGCATGTCTATTAAGTCAGATAACCGACATTTGTATTTACAGGTCATCGATCGGCTAAAAAAGGATATTGAGTCGGGGATATACAAAGAGAAAGAAAAGCTCCCGTCTGAATTTGACCTTGCTAAGCAGCTCGGTGTGAGCAGGGCGACGCTTCGAGAGGCTCTGAGAATTCTTGAAGAGGAAAACGTCATCATTCGCCGTCATGGAGTAGGGACGTTTGTCCATGCAAAGCCTCTATTTACGTCGGGAATTGAACAACTAAATAGTGTAACGAACATGATTGTTCAAGCAGGTATGAAACCAGGTACCATTTTCTTGAGCTCATCAACTCAAGGAGCTACCGAAGAGGATATCCGTCGTTTCTCATGTTCTGTAGATGACGAAATTGTGGTAATGGAGAGAGTTCGAACAGCCAATGGTGAACCTGTTGTTTATTGTATCGACAAAGTTCCCAACAAAATTCTGCCTGAGACCTTTTCACATGGAGAGGAATCCATCTTCAACATACTAGAAGAGGAAGCAAAACGAAATATTACATACGCAGTGGCTCAAATCGAACCGATCGGTTATCATGAAAAAGTTTCTCCCATCTTAGAATGTGACCCTGAAACTGCTTTGCTTGTTTTAAAGCAAATGCATTTTGACGAAATGGATGAACCAATCCTTTTTTCGGTAAACTACTTTAGAGCCGATAAATTTAGTTTTCATGTGCTTAGAAAAAGAATATAATGTTCTTTAAAGAGAATGAAACTAATGTTTCATCGGAATGCTTAGCGTTCTTGCTAAATCCAACAAAAATTCATAGGGGGTTTCAAACCATGAAAAAGCGTAAATTCGGTTTAGCTCTATCATTGGTTCTTGCTGCTGGAACAATTTTAGGTGCATGTGGAAAAGCAGAAGAAGAAAACAATGCAGCTGAAGGTGGCAACACAGAAACAACAGAAGACGCATTCACAGTTGCAATGGTTACTGACGTAGGTGGAGTGGATGACAAGTCATTCAACCAATCTGCATGGGAAGGTCTTCAAGCATATGGTAAAGAAGTGGGCCTTGAAAAAGGTAAAAATGGTTTTGACTACCTGCAATCACAATCGGATGCTGATTATTCTACAAATTTAAACACTCTTGCTCGTCAAGATTTTGATCTAGTATTTGGTATTGGTTTCCTTATGGAAGGTGCAATTAAAGAAATCGCTGCACAACAAAAAGAAAGCAACTTTGCAATCGTTGATGCTCTTGTTGAAGAGCCAAATGTTGTAAGCATTATGTTTAAAGAGCAAGAAGCAGCTTTCTTAGCTGGTGTAGCTGCTGCAAAAGCAACTACTTCTAATAAAATCGGCTTCCTTGGCGGAATGGAAATTCCTGTTATCGAACGTTTCGAAACTGGATTTAAAGCTGGTGTTGCAGCTGTAAACCCGGATATCACAGTTGACGTACAATATGCTGGTGCATTTGACAAAGCGGAAGTTGGTCAAACAATCGCTTCTAGCATGTATTCTAAAGGTATTGACGTAATCTTCCATGCAGCTGGTGGAACTGGTAATGGTCTTTTCAAAGAAGCTCGTGACCTAAAGAAGAAAGAACCTGAAAGACAAGTTTGGGCAATCGGTGTTGACTCTGATCAAACAGCTGAGGGTGTAGTAGAAATCGATGGCAAAGAGCATAACGTAATCATTACTTCTGCACTTAAGCGTGTTGACAACGCTGTTAAAGACCTTTCTTTAAAAGCTAAAGGTGGAGACTTCCCTGGTGGAGAAACAATTACTTACGGACTTGCTGAAGATGGTGTTGGTCTAGCTCCAATTAACGAAGAAGTAGCAGCTAAAGCTGACATTGAAACAGCAGTTGCTGAATTCTCTGAGAAAATTAAGAACGGTGATCTAGTGATCCCATCTACTTTAGAAGAGTTAAAATCTTTCTCTGTAAAATAACGTTTGGACAAAGGAATAAGAGGATCTTTCCTACCTCTTATTCCTTTTTTAAGGAAAAAAGTAGAAATGGAACTGAAGGGTAGAAATGCTTCTACGTTTCATTTGCATTTTTATTACTAGGGGAATTCACCCAAAAATAATAGGTCATACTACTGCTTGGGATACCAAGTTTTTTAAAAATTGCTAAAGGTCTGACCTCTTACTTTTACGAATAATTTGCTTAAACTATGAGCAAGGAGTGAGAAAAGAAATGGAATATGTTATTGAAATGCTAGGTATCCGTAAAGAATTTCCTGGAATCGTCGCAAATGATAATATTACTTTGCAACTAAAGCAAGGGGAAATTCATGCATTGCTTGGTGAAAACGGTGCAGGAAAATCAACATTAATGAATGTGCTGTTTGGTCTATATCAGCCAGAACAAGGGGAGATACGTGTTCGAGGCAAAGCGGTAAAAATTACGAACCCTAATATTGCTAATGATTTAGGAATTGGAATGGTCCATCAGCATTTTATGTTAGTAGACAAGTTTACGGTAACAGAAAACATTATACTTGGTAAGGAAACAAAAACAGGTTTAAAAATCGATTTAAAAAAGGCTGAGCAAGAAGTAAGAGAAATCTCCGAGCGCTATGGGCTAGCGGTTGATCCTCAAGCAAAAATTGCTGATATTTCAGTAGGAATGCAACAAAGAGTAGAAATATTGAAAACGCTCTATAGAGGTGCCGAAATCTTGATTTTTGATGAGCCAACAGCTGTATTGACTCCACAGGAAATCAAAGAGCTTATTCAAATTATGAAAACGCTTATTAAAGAGGGCAAGTCAATCATTCTAATTACTCATAAGCTTAAAGAAATCATGGAAGTGTGTGACCGTTGTACCGTAATCCGGAAAGGTGTTGGGATTGGAACAGTAAATGTAAGTGAAACAAATCCAAATGAACTTGCAAGCTTGATGGTTGGACGTGAAGTTACCTTTAAAACAGAGAAGGCAGATGCAAAGCCTGCTCAAAGTGTTCTAGAGATAAATGGATTGGTAGTGAAAGATTCAAGGGGATTAACAGCAGTAAATAACCTGAATCTTGATGTGAAGGCAGGAGAAATCCTTGGTATCGCAGGTGTTGATGGAAATGGTCAAACCGAGTTAATTGAAGCGATTTCTGGGTTGCGTAAATCAGAAAGTGGTTCAATCCAGTTGAATGGGAAAGAGATTCGAAATCTTTCACCTCGAAAAATAACGGAGGCTGGAACAGGACATATTCCGCAGGACCGTCACAAGCACGGACTTGTTTTAGATTTTCCTATTGGGGAAAACATGGTGCTGCAAACATACTATAAATCACCATTTTCAAAAGCTGGTGTTTTAAACTTTAAACAAATCTATCAAAAAGCTAAATCACTTATTCAAGAGTTCGATGTTCGTACACCAAGTGAATTTACTCTTGCGAGAGCTTTATCTGGGGGTAACCAACAAAAGGCGATCATTGGGCGTGAAGTGGATCGGAATCCGGACTTGCTCATCGCAGCTCAGCCAACACGTGGACTTGACGTTGGGGCCATTGAGTTTATTCATAAGCGACTAATTGAACAGCGAGACAATGGAAAAGCCGTATTATTGCTATCCTTTGAACTTGATGAAATTCTTAATGTTAGTGACCGAATTGCGGTTATTTACGAAGGGGAAATCGTTGCTATTGTAAATCCAAAGGAAACAACGGAACAGGAACTTGGATTACTAATGGCTGGTTCAAAACAGAAGGAAGTAGGTGAACAAACAAATGTCTAATCGTGTGAAAAATATTATTGTTCCTATCATGGCCGTCATATTAGGGATGTTAGTAGGAACCATTATTATGGTTGTGACAGGCTACGATGCAGTAGCTGCCTTTACAGCCCTTTGGAACGGTGCATTTGGAGAGATTTATTATACTGGAGAAGTAATCCGCCAGGTTACTCCGCTAATTTTAGCTGGGTTATCCGTCGCATTTGCCTTCCGTACAGGTCTTTTCAATATTGGAGTTGAAGGACAGTTAATTGTTGGTTGGTTGGCAGCTGTTTGGGTTGGAGTAGCGTTTGACCTTCCTCCTGTTATTCATACACTCGTTGCAGTAATTGCTGCAGGAGTTGCAGGTGCGCTATGGGCATTTATACCAGGCCTTTTAAAAGCAAAATTCCGTGTACACGAAGTAATCGTAACGATCATGTTAAATTATACGGCACTTCATGTGACAAACTATATTATCCGTACGGTTCTATCTGAAAAAAGTGATCGTACGGAAATGATTAAGGGCACAGCAACTTTACGTTCTTCTTTTTTAGAAGGATTAACCGACTATTCACGTTTGCATTGGGGAATCGTAATTGCATTAATCGGTGTATTTATTATGTGGTTCCTACTTGAAAAGACAACTCGTGGATACGAATTACGTTCAGTTGGTTTCAACCAGCATGCTTCTCACTATGCTGGTATGAATGTGGATAAAAATATTATTCTTTCTATGGTTATCTCAGGTGCTTTTGCTGGACTAGCCGGAGCTATGGAAGGTCTAGGAACATTTGGTTATGCATCCATTAAAGGCGGTTTTACGGGAGTAGGATTCGATGGAATTGCTGTTGCTCTTCTTGGTGGAAATGGACCTATCGGTGTTATTCTAGCAGCATTGCTTTTCGGAGCATTAAAAGTTGGAGCTTTAAATATGCCACTTGAGGCGGGAGTTCCAAATGAGCTTGTAGATATTATTATTGCTTTAATCGTTTTCTTTGTTGCAGCAAGTTACATGATTCGTCTGTTTATTGATCGTATTAGTAAAAAGGGGGTGAAGTAAGTGGGATTCATGGATATTTTATATATCGTTGTACCTTCTACTTTACTTTGGGCAGCTCCACTTATTTTCACTGCGTTAGGTGGTAACTTTTCAGAGCGTTCAGGGATCGTTAACATTGGACTAGAAGGTTTAATGGTAATCGGTGCATTTACAGCTATCGTATTTAATCTTGCGTTTGACCAGACACTGGGTAACTTAACTCCTTGGATTTCGTTATTAGTGGCAATGGTTGTTGGTGCTCTATTATCTGTTTTACATGCCGTTGCCTCAATCACATTCCGAGCGGACCAGACCGTTTCTGGGGTGGCAATTAACCTTTTAGCAGTTGGTGCAGCACTTTTCCTTGTAAAGCTTTTTTACGGAAAAGGTCAAACTGATATTATCCAAAAGGGCTTTAGTAAAATAGATATTCCTGTCTTAAGTGATATCCCTGTTTTAGGAAAACTATTCTTTTCCAATACGTACTACACCTCATTCGTGGCGATTATCGTAGCGTTTATTGCATGGTTTGTGATGTTTAAAACACCGTTTGGACTTCGTCTTCGCGCTGTAGGTGAGCATCCAATGGCAGCAGATACTATGGGGATTAACGTGACAAGAATGAGATATATTGGAGTAATCATCTCCGGAGCACTCGGAGGAATTGGTGGAGGAGTATATGCTCAGTCCATTTCATCTGATTTCAGTCACGCGACGATTTCCGGGCAAGGTTTCATGGCACTTGCCGCATTAATATTTGGTAAGTGGCATCCGCTTGGAGCAATGGGCGCAGCGTTATTCTTTGGATTCGCACAAAGCTTAAGTATCATTGGCTCAAGCTTACCATTATTAGAAAATATCCCGAATGTATACTTGCTTATCGCTCCTTACATCTTAACTATCCTAGCATTAACAGGATTCATCGGAAGAGCAGAAGGACCAAAAGCACTCGGAACACCTTATATCAAAGGGAATAGATAAATCTCCGTTTCTTACGGAGATTTTTTTTGTCTACGATAGTCTACTAACTTTTGTTAAATTTTCGAACATTTGTATAATTTTAATGTTCAGTCTACAAGAATATGGTAAAATAGGGGTAATCCATTCGATAGAAGAGGTTTGATTATGAGGTTGTCATTATACTTAGACGATTATGAGACGGAAAAGGTTTTTTCTTACTTACGTTGGATTTTTTTAGTTGTAGCTGTAGTATTATTTTATTCGCCTTTTTTTTCAGAACTATTAGAGCTTGAACATCGTACATTCCCTATATTGCTTACCATTTCTATTACATACATGTTTTGTACCCAAATAGCATTTTTGAAACTTGATCCGCAGAATCCATATTTTCAACTATTAACAAAAGCCGGTATTATCTTTGACTACATAGCTGTAATTTGGCTTCTAGCATTGTCTGGTGGTGTAACGAGTCCGTTATTTCCAATTTTTTATTTAATCATCATGCATGCGACCATCTATTGGCACACAAAAGGAGCATTTGTTTCATCTGCTAGTTCTACCATCGGGTATACGATAATATTGTTAACGGAACAAGATATAACTCCGCTATTTTTGACCATTTTTGCACTTAATGTTGCGTTTATATGGATTGTTGGTTTATTTGGTTCAATGCTAGTTTTACGTGAAAGGAAACACTTGAAACAAAAGGAAATTTATTATGAGCTTATGATTACTGATTACTTAACGGGTTTATATAATCATCGTAGTTTCCAGGAAGAAATGAAAAACCAGAAAAAAGAGAAGGATCCATTTATATTATTGATGTCAGATATTGATCATTTTAAGAGAATCAATGACCGGTACGGTCATATAGCTGGAGACGAAGTCCTAGCAGAAATTGGAAAACTTTTCAAAAAATGTTCGAATCAAGCTGGTGGAGAGGCCTTCCGTTATGGTGGAGAGGAGTTTGCTATTATTCTACCAAATCTTAGTGATCATGAGTTGAATAGGTTTTTTACAGATATCTATGGAAAGATGAATGTATTAACATTTAATAGCTGTATGAGCAAGGTAACTATGAGCTTTGGTGTCGCATATTCTGAGCATCACCGTGAGGATGAAGATTTACTAGCAGTTGCAGATTGCCTTTTGTATGAAGCGAAGAAAAAAGGGAAGAACCAAGCGATATTTGATACGGGATTTGTCTACAGAAACACCTATCCACCTCGCCAAATTTCTTCACTAATTTAAACCTCCAAGTACTGGAGGTTTTTTTTGTATATGTTTTCCTTCAATACCAAAAGTTGATAACAGTTTGTCCAAAAGGGTATAGTATATCTAAATACATTGCGTATCACAAGATGGGAAAGCTATTTACGAGCACATGATGTAAAGGAGGATGGAAATATGGCAGTGGTTTCCGAAACGATTAAAGAAATGAGCGGTATTAAGCTACATATGGTGAAAACAGATAAATTTAAGACAAATACCATTATTTTTAAAATGAAGGCACCTTTACAAAAAGAGAACGTAACGAAACGTGCATTGCTACCTAATGTACTTCAGAGTAATTCGAAAAAATTTCCTACTACAGGACAGCTTCGAGGGTATTTAGATGAATTGTATGGAGCGACTTTTTATATTGATTTGGGAAAAAAAGGTGAATATCATACAATCAGTTTTGCAATGGAAGTAGCCAATGAGCGCTTCCTTTCTGATCCAACTCCACTTTTAAAAACGGCAATTGATTTTCTAGTGGAAGTTTTAACGAATCCAAATGTGGCTGACGGTGAATTTCATAACGAAACTTTGGAGAAGGAAAAACGCAGCTTAAAGCAAAGAATTCAATCCATCTATGATGATAAAATGAAGTATTCAAACAATAGGTTAATTGAAGAAATGTGTAAGGAAGAACCCTACTCGCTGCATGTTCACGGAAAAGAATCTGAAGTGGATTCCATTAGCGGTAAAGATCTTTATGCTTATTACAAAAAAGCATTAGCTGAAGATGAACTCAGTTTATATATTATCGGTGATATAGAAGAACAAGAAGTAGAACAAATGGTAAATGACAAATTCACCTTTTCATCAAGAGCTTCCCAAGCTGTGGAGAAAAAACAGCCAGTGCAGATAGAGGAAAAAGTCATCAAGGAAGAACAAGATGTTAAACAAGGAAAACTAAATATTGGGTACCGAACAAATGTAGCATATGGAGATCCAGATTACTTTGCTCTTCAAGTATTTAATGGTGTGTACGGTGGGTTTTCACATTCCAAATTATTTATTAATGTCCGTGAGAAAGCGAGTCTTGCTTATTATGCTGCTAGTCGGGTGGAGAGTCATAAAGGGTTACTGATGGTCATGTCGGGAATTGATAGTAGCAACTTTGAAAAAGCAGTTTCAATCATTAAAGAACAAATGCAAGCCATGAAAAATGGAGACTTTTCAGATGATGATTTGATTCAAACGAAGGCAGTGATAAGAAATCAACTACTTGAAACACTCGATACAGCACGGGGAATTGTTGAAATTCTTTATCATAATGTCGTGGCAGGACAACAAATTCAGCTAGACGAATGGTTACAGAGAATCGAGACTGTGACGAAGGAAGAGGTCGTAAAGGTTGCTAATAAAATTCAACTTGATACGATTTATTTCTTAACGGGAAAGGGGGCGACGAAGTAATGGAAAAGATCTCATTTGATCAGCTTCAAGAGGAACTATACCACGAGAAGTTAGAAAATGGTTTAGAGGTATACATTCTTCCGAAAAAAGGATTTAACAAAACCTATGCAACTTTTACCACCAAATATGGATCCATTGATAACCATTTTGTCCCTGCGGGGAAGAAAGAGCTTGTAAAGGTTCCGGATGGGATTGCCCATTTTTTAGAACACAAGCTTTTTGAAAAAGAAGATGGCGATGTGTTTCAGCAATTTAGTCGTCAAGGAGCATCAGCGAATGCCTTTACATCTTTTACAAGAACTGCCTATCTTTTTTCTAGTACGTCAGACGTGGAGAAAAACCTAGAAACTTTAATCGATTTTGTACAGTATCCTTATTTCTCTGAAAAAACGGTTGAAAAAGAAAAAGGGATTATTGGTCAAGAAATAGATATGTATGATGATAATCCAGACTGGCGCTTATATTTTGGAGCGATTCAAAACCTATTCGAGAACCACCCAGTGAAGATTGATATCGCAGGGACAAAAGAATCAATAGCCGAAATTACAAAGGATATGTTGTATGAGTGCTATCATACTTTCTATCACCCAAGCAATATGCTGTTGTTTATCGTTGGTCCTGTTCAGGTTGAGGAAATCATGAAGCAAATTAAAGAAAACCAGGCGAAAAAGACCTTCCCTACACAAGTAGAAATTGAGCGGAAGTTTGAAAGCGAAAAGGAAGATGTATCCGAAAAGAAATTAGTCCTGCCTATGAATGTACATTCTTCTAAATGTTTAGTTAGTATAAAAGCTACTGACACAGAAAAACAAGGCGAGGAAATGCTTAAACAGGAACTAACAACCAATGTGTTACTGGAATTACTGTTTGGAAGAAGTAGTGAAAATTATGATAAGCTTTACAGTAGTGGACTTATTGATGAATCCTTCTCATTTGATTATACGCAAGAGAAGGGGTTTGGGTTTGCAATGATTGGCGGGGACACGAATAATCCAGATCAACTAGCCACTGAAATAAAAAGAATGTTAGAAGAAGAAAAAAGCTCAAGTAAGATTACAGTAGAGAGTTTAGAACGGACGAAGAAGAAAAAGATTGGTGCGTTTCTCCGTGCGGTTAATTCACCAGAGTATATTGCTAATCAATTTACTCGATATGCATTTAACGATATGAATTTATTTGACGTTGTACCTGTATTAGAAGCAATTAAAATTGAGGATATACACAACGTAGCGGATAACTTAATTTCCGAAAATCGAATGGCTATTTGCCAAGTAGTGCCAAAAAGCTAATTAAAGTGAGGCGTCGTTTATCGGCGCCTTTTTGTTGAAGTGAGGGGAAGCTAGTGAAAAAATATGCGTTAATTACTGGAGCAAGCGGGGGGATTGGCACTGCCATAGCTAAGAGGCTTGCAAAGGATGGGTTTTCTTTATACTTACATTATCATAAGAATATAGAGGGAATGGAACGTTTACTCCAAGAAATTTCTATTTTTGAGAATGAATATATTCCAATTCAAGCGGACTTGACTAAAAAAAATGGGATTGAAAAGCTTTGTGAAAATATCTTTACTTTACATGCGGTCATACATAATTGTGGTCAAAGTCATTATGGGTTACTGGTTGATTTGAAGGATGACGACCTTGAGAAAATCATGAATCTTCAAGTTACGGCACCGATTTTATTGACAAAACGTCTGCTTCCGAAGCTAATGTCTCACCGTAATGGACAAATTGTCGTTATTTCTTCCATCTGGGGGCAGACCGGTGCTGCCTGTGAAGTAGCCTATTCTGCTGCAAAGGGTGCTCAAATCGCGTTTGTAAAAGCGTTAAGTAAAGAAGTTGCATTAAGTGGGATCACCGTTAACGCGGTCGCGCCTGGTGCCATTCAAACACCGATGTTAGAAAATTTCACTGCTGACGACTTGCAGATGCTTAAGGATGAAATTCCAATTGGAAGATTAGGTTCAGGTGAGGATGTGGCTGACTCTGTTTCCTTTCTTCTCTCTTCTGGTTCTAGGTATATCACAGGCCATACACTTGCGGTTAATGGTGGATGGTATACATAATTCACGAAACGTTCATGTTATCAATATGAATAATTCCCTCCTTTTCAAAGCAAAATAAGTTCGTAGTAAAAAAAAGGAGGTTATACAATGTCTGTACTTGATAATTGGGAGCAGTGGAAAGACTTTTTAGGTGATCGCCTGCATCATGCTCAGAATGAAGGAATGAACAAGCAAGTAATTGGAGATCTTGCTTTCCAAATCGGAGACTATTTAGCAAAGCAAGTAGATCCGAAAAATGAACAAGAGCGCATTTTATCTGACCTTTGGTCTGTTGCTACAACAGAAGAACAGCATGCAATTGCTAATATGATGGTGAAGCTTGTTCAAAATGACGGTTCTCGCTAAAGACTGCTTAAATAGGTAAATCAAAAAGAGAGGCAAACATCCTCTCTTTTTTTCATATCAAACAAATATTTCTCCAAATTACGACTTGTTCTTGTTTTTCCTTTCATCTTAATAGAAAATCATATATGATAGAAGATGATTAATTTGCACCAAAAATGGTCAAATATGGCGCTTCCCTCGGAGGTATTCTATGGAAAAGATGAATAAAACAGAATGGTACTTGGAGTATGAAATTCAAAAAAATCGTCCTGGATTGCTAGGGGATATTTCTTCATTATTAGGGATGCTCTCCATTAATATTGTAACCATTAATGGGGTGGATGAAGGAAGACGCGGATTGCTCATTCTAGCACAGGATTATGAACAAATTGAGCGACTCGAATCTATTTTAAAAACAATGGATACGATTAAGATAATCAAGCTTAGAGAACCAAAGCTAAGGGACCGGTTAGCTGTGAGGCACGGTAGATACATACAGAGAGATGCTGATGACAAAAAGACCTTTCGATTTGTTCGCGACGAACTGGGGCTATTAGTAGATTTTATGGCAGAGTTATTTAAGCAAGAAGGTCATAAACTCATTGGAATCCGTGGAATGCCGCGTGTTGGAAAAACCGAGTCAATTGTCGCTTCAAGTGTATGTGCGAACAAAAGATGGCTGTTTGTTTCCTCTACGCTCTTAAAGCAAACCATTCGGAATCAACTCATTGAGGATGAATATAACGAGAACAATCTATTCATTATTGATGGCATCGTTTCTACAAGAAGAGCAAACGAACGACATTGGCAATTAGTTCGAGAAATTATGCGACTACCAGCTGTGAAAGTGGTAGAGCATCCGGATGTATTTGTTCAAAATACAGAGTACACACTCGATGATTTTGATTATATTATTGAGCTTAGAAATGATCCAGAAGAGGAAATTAAGTATGATATTGTAAGAAATACGATGTTTTCAGATTCTGATTTTGGGGGATTTGATTTTTAAAAAGACGTTTTCGTTTATACATAAAAAACTTGCGAAAACGCCTTTAATAGCATTGGAAGGTGTTAGAAGTTGACGGAACTAAGTAACAAACTAAGAGAAGCTCGGCTTTCACTCGGCTTGAGCTTGGATGATTTACAAACAACAACTAAAATTCAAAAACGTTATTTACAAGCATTAGAAGAGGGTAATTATAGTATTATTCCTGGTCCGTTTTATGTTCGAGCTTTTATTAAGCAATATGCAGAAGCAGTCCAGCTCGATCCAGAAGAGCTATTTGCTGAGTATAAGTCTGATATCCCATCTACGCATGGCGATGACTTTCCAGAGAAGCTATCAAGGGTGCAAACTAGGAAGGATGTTGCACCTGGCAGTTCGAAGATATTTGCGATTCTTCCAAGGTTGCTGATTGGTGTTTTTGTTATCGGTGCAGTGGCTCTAGCCTACTTTTTAGTAGTAAATATTAAAGAAAATGGTGAATCGGCAGAAGAACCAGCAACATCTGATAGCGAACAAATTCAGTATAAAGACAATTTATCAGAGAAGGAAGCCGATGAGGAAAAAGAATCGGGAGCTTCTGAGGATAAAGACAATCCAACATCTGGTGCCAATGGAGTAACTGAGGAAGAAACGACGGAAGAAGAAACCACACCTACACAAGAAGTTACGGTTGTTGAATCAAAAGGGAAAGAAACTGTATATGAAGTGAAGAATGCAGAAAAATTTGAAGTAAAGCTTGTATCTACCGGTGAAACCTGGGTGAATATGCTAAATGGAAAAGGTCATTCCTTTTGGCAAGGCATCTTAAAAACAGGTGCGGAGGATAATAAAGTAATTGATTATTCAAAAGAGCAAGATGCTGTTCTGGTGATCGGGAATTCTACAGCCACTGAAATATATGTGAATGATCAAAAGCTAGAGTATGCTACACCACCGGTTGATCAAGTTAGACAGGATATCACAATTCGTTATGTACCAACAGTGAGCGAATAGTCATCGTATGGTGACTATTTTTTCGCTTTCTTATCTATTTTGTTGTATGCTTGTTTTATTGAAAGAAGAAAGTAATCATAAGGAATTTGCTTTATAGGTTAAAATGGAGGGTCTTTAATATGAATTTGCCTAATAAAATTACAGTCTCACGAATTTTATTAATTCCACTATTTTTAGTAATTGTATATGATCCTTTTTATTGGGGAAATATGCAGTTCATTGGAGCGGAGCTTCCGGTAGCTCACTTTGTCGCCGCTCTAATCTTTATTTTTGCTTCTGCTACCGATTGGGTTGATGGATATTATGCTAGAAAGTATAATCTTGTAACGAATCTTGGAAAGTTCCTTGATCCGTTAGCAGACAAGTTGCTCGTGTCAGCAGCATTAATTGTTTTAGTTGAATTTGGACTTGCGGCTTCTTGGTTAGTTATCATCATTATTTGCCGAGAGTTTGCTGTAACGGGCCTTAGAGCCATCCTAGCTGGAGGTGGAGAGGTAGTTGCTGCAAATATGCTGGGGAAAATTAAGACTTGGACACAAATCGTTGCCATTTCCGCGTTGTTATTACATAACACCATTTTCGAACTAGCTTCAATTCCATTTGCTGACATTGCTTTATGGGTTGCTACGTTCTTCACGATTTGGTCTGGTTGGGATTACTTTGCGAAAAATAAGCAAGTATTTATTAATTCTAAATAAACAGAGGCTAGGTGATTGTTTTCATGAATGCTGAAATCATTGCAGTTGGCTCAGAGCTATTGCTTGGCCAAATTGTTAATACAAACGCTCGTTTCATTTCCAAACAACTAGCTAGCATTGGAACAAATGTGTTTTATCATACGGTGGTTGGTGATAATCCGACTCGTTTACAGCAAGCGATTGCTGTTGCAGAGGAACGATCTAACTTAATTATTTTTACAGGTGGATTGGGACCGACAAAGGATGATTTGACAAAAGAAACAATTGCCAAACACCTTGGTAAGGAGCTCGAGTTTGATCAAGCTGCTCTTGACTCTATCTCTCAATACTTTGTACGTACAAACCGTGTAATGACCGAGAATAATAAGAAGCAAGCATTGGTCCTTTCTGATTCGACTGTTTTGCCAAATGATAATGGGATGGCCCCTGGAATGCTTTTAACTACTGATACACACCGTTATATGCTTTTACCTGGGCCACCGAAAGAAATGGAGCCAATGTTTCTAAATTATGCACTACCACTATTACAAAAGGAGCCAGACATGTCTGAGACAATTGTTTCTCGAGTGTTGCGTTTCTTTGGAATAGGTGAGGCTGCATTAGAAACAAAAATTGAGGATTTGATTGACGCTCAAACGAATCCTACGATTGCACCCCTAGCTAGCGATGGGGAAGTCACATTGCGACTCACTGCTAAGCACCAACAAACCGATGTTGCAAATGAGCTTATTAATGAAACGGAAGAGAAGATTCGTACACGTGTGGGTGAGTTCTTTTACGGATATGATGAAACCTCGTTAATGAATGAGTTATTTTCACTCCTTCAAAAGAACGATTTAACAATCGCCTGTGCGGAGAGTTTAACCGGAGGGATGTTTCAGCAGGAGTTGACAGCTATTCCAGGTTCGAGTGCAGTATTAAAAGGCGGAGTCGTCTGCTATACGAACGAGGTAAAGGAAAAGGTACTTGGTGTTAAAAAGGAAACGCTCGAGAACTATGGAGCAGTTAGTGAAGAGTGTGCCAGGGAATTAGCAGAAAATGTCGCTTCCTTACTTAACACTGATATTGGAATTAGCTTTACTGGAGTGGCAGGACCTGGTGCTGTTGAGGGGAAACCGGTAGGAACGGTGTATATGGGAATTTACAAAAAAGGATCTCCAGTAAAAGTTGAGAAATTTGTCTTTGCTGGTACAAGAGAAGGAAATCGAGTGAGAAGCGTAAAGTATGGCTGTTTCTCACTAATCAATAGCTTGAAAGATTGACAGAGCAAATGATATGCTCTGTTTTTTTTCTTTACCAAATTTAGAATTTGATTTAAAATGAGATTTTTCAGCTATGAACATAAGAAAAAAACAATCTTGCTAAGAAGAAAATAGAATTATACAACTATATTTGGTAGCGAAAAAAATCGAATGAATGTTCGATTTTTTGCTCGACAAACAGAAATAAAACGAGTATAGTAAAGATAGTGAAAATGAACATGCAACGAATAATAGATAGATATATTCGTTTTAAATAAGGAGGAAATAGTAGTGGCAAATGATCGTCAAGCAGCCCTTGAAATGGCATTAAAACAAATAGAAAAGCAATTTGGTAAAGGCTCTATCATGAAGTTAGGAGAACAAACAGATCGTCAAATTTCTACTTCGAAAAGTGGATCACTAGCACTTGATACAGCATTAGGAATAGGTGGCTATCCAAAGGGCCGTATCATTGAAATCTATGGTCCTGAAAGCTCGGGTAAAACAACGGTTGCCCTCCATGCAATTGCTGAGGTACAAGCTGCAGGTGGACAAGCAGCATTTATTGATGCTGAGCATGCACTTGACCCTGATTATGCACAGAAGCTTGGTGTGAATATCGATGAATTGTTATTATCACAGCCTGACACTGGTGAACAAGCTCTTGAAATTGCTGAAGCATTGGTGCGAAGTGGAGCAGTTGATATTTTAGTCATCGACTCAGTAGCTGCCCTTGTTCCAAAGGCAGAGATCGAAGGGGAAATGGGAGACTCTCACGTTGGTCTACAAGCTCGTCTCATGTCACAAGCTCTTCGAAAGCTTTCTGGAGCGATCAACAAGTCTAAAACAATTGCTATCTTTATTAACCAGATTCGTGAAAAGGTCGGAGTTATGTTTGGTAACCCTGAGACAACTCCTGGTGGACGTGCGCTTAAATTCTACTCATCTGTTCGTTTAGAAGTTCGCCGTGCAGAAACGTTAAAGCAAGGCAATGATATGGTAGGTAACAAAACGAAAATTAAAGTTGTTAAGAATAAAGTAGCTCCTCCATTCCGTACGGCTGAAGTAGATATTATGTACGGAGAAGGGATTTCGAAAGAAGGAGAAGCTCTTGATATGGGGTCAGAACTTGATATCGTACAAAAGAGTGGATCTTGGTATTCTTATAATGATGAGCGTCTCGGTCAAGGTCGTGAGAATGCGAAGTTGTTCTTGAAGGAAAATAAAGATTTATTAGTTGAAATCCAAAATAAGATCCGTGAACACTATGGTTTAGACGGAGTGAAGACTCTTCCGGAAGACCATGAAGAAGATCAAGAAGAATTTGATTTAGTAGATTAATACAGATTTTACAGCAGACTATTTGGTCTGCTTTTTTATATAGCATTAGTTCACAATGATGGGTACGAAAATTGAAAAGTGAACTCGATATATGAAAGCTTTAACAACAGTGGGTTTGACAAAGTTCACCATTATCTCCCAATATAAACGAAATATTACAACCATGCCGGACAAACCCTTGACAATAAAAATTCACACATTTACAATTAATATGTATATTTTATGTTTTTTAATGATGAATGAAGACGTGTAAAAGCCTTTGTGCTGTATATTGACAAAACAATGTACATGCCGACATTTTAGAAAACGTAACACAAGTTAATAGCAAGAGGAGGTGAAATGATGGATCTTTTTACAATGATCATCTCCATTTTGCTTGCTTTACCCGTCGGTGCAGTTGTTGGCTATTTTGTTCGTAAATCTTTTTCTGAAGCAAAAATTGCTGGAGCTAGAGGTGCTGCAGAGCAAATTCTAGAAGATGCAAAACGTGAAGCAGAAGCTTTAAAAAAGGAGTCGCTGCTTGAAGCAAAGGATGAGATTCATAAGCTTCGTACAGAAGCAGAACGTGAAGTTCGTGATCGAAGAAGCGAACTGCAAAAGCAGGAAAATCGCTTACTTCAAAAAGAGGAAAATCTTGATCGAAAAGACGAATCGTTAGACAAACGTGAAGCACTTTTAGAGAAGAGGGACGATTCTCTTAACAAAAAACAACAGCATATTGAAGAGATGGAAAGCAAAGTGGACGAGATCGTAAAAATGCAACAGGCAGAGCTTGAACGCATCTCGGGCTTAACTCGTGATGAGGCGAAATCCATCATTTTAGAGCGTATGGAACAGGAGTTATCCCATGACATCGCTTTAATGATAAAAGAGAGTGAAAATAGAGCAAAAGAGGAAGCAGACAAAAAAGCAAAAGAAATTTTGTCGTTAGCTATTCAACGTTGTGCGGCTGATCACGTAGCAGAAACGACCGTTTCGGTAGTCACTCTTCCAAATGATGAGATGAAAGGTCGAATCATTGGTCGTGAAGGACGAAACATCCGTACACTTGAGACTCTTACTGGAATTGATCTCATTATTGATGATACTCCAGAAGCAGTTATTTTATCTGGGTTTGATCCGATTCGAAGAGAAACAGCCCGCTTAGCGCTTGAAAAATTAGTTCAAGATGGTCGTATCCATCCTGCTCGAATCGAAGAAATGGTTGATAAGGCACGCCGTGAAGTGGATGAACATATTCGTGAAATTGGTGAGCAAACAACTTTTGAGGTTGGAGTACATGGACTGCACCCAGATTTAATTAAGATTCTCGGCCGATTGAAATTCCGTACTAGCTATGGTCAAAATGTGTTGAAGCACTCTACTGAAGTTTCCCAATTGGCTGGATTGCTAGCTGCAGAACTGGGAGAAGATGAAACTCTCGCTCGTCGTGCAGGTTTGCTACACGATATTGGTAAGGCAATTGACCATGAAGTGGAAGGAAGTCACGTGGAAATTGGTGTCGAACTTGCTACTAAATACAAGGAGCATCCGGTTGTTATTAACTCGATTGCTTCTCACCATGGCGATTCCGAGCCTACATCCGTTATTGCTGTTCTTGTTGCAGCGGCAGATGCGCTATCCGCAGCAAGACCTGGTGCAAGACGTGAGACGCTTGAAAACTATATCCGACGCTTAGAAAAGCTTGAGGAAATTTCAGAATCGTATGATGGAGTGGAAAAATCATTTGCTATCCAGGCTGGACGTGAAGTTCGTATCCTAGTGAAGCCAGAGCAAATTGACGATTTAGAGGCTCATCGTTTAGCTCGTGATATTCGTAAGAAAATCGAAGAGGAACTTGATTACCCAGGCCATATTAAGGTAACGGTAATTAGGGAAACGAGAGCAGTTGAATACGCAAAATAGAGCGGTGCTTTTGCACCGCTTTTATTTTGTCCCAATACATATGATACAATGGAAAGAAATTACGAAAAAGAAGGGTTTAATTAATGAATATATTATTTGTTGGAGACGTCGTTGGTTCACCAGGAAGGGATATGGTGAAGGAGTACGTCCCAAGACTAAAAGAAAAATATCGTCCGCACATTACCATAATAAATGGTGAAAATGCTGCAGGTGGAAAAGGGATAACGGAAAAAATCTATCGAGGCTTTTTAGAGGTTGGTGCGCAAGCCGTTACGTTAGGAAACCACACATGGGATAACCGTGATATTTTTGATTTCATTGATGAGGCGAAATACATGGTTCGTCCTGCAAACTTCCCTGAAGATAACCCTGGTAAAGGAATTGTGTATTTAAAAATGAATCAAGATGAAATAGCAATCATTAGTCTACAAGGTCGTACCTTTATGCAACCGAATGATTGTCCGTTCCGAAAAGCGGATGAACTAATCGAAGAGGCTAGCAAACGAACACCGATTATCTTTGTTGATTTCCATGCTGAGGCAACTAGTGAGAAGCTTGCAATGGGGTGGTATTTAGATGGAAGAGTAACTGCAGTGGTTGGTACACATACACATGTACAAACGGCTGATAATCGAGTGTTGCCGCAAGGAACAGCCTATATTTCGGATGTTGGAATGACAGGTCCTTATGATGGAATATTGGGAATGGACAGAGAAATCGTCATTAGAAGATTCCTATCCAACTTACCAGCACGATTTGAAGTTCCAGATACAGATAAAACACAGCTTGGTGCCGTACATATTGAACTGGATAAAAAGACGGGAAAAGCCAAAAAAATTGATCGCATTTTGATTAATGACGATCATCCATTTTACTCTTAGACGTTTGAAAGAGAAACATATAGCTAAAACACCTGTAAAATAGACGCAGGTGTTTTTTTGTTTTCTTATTACCGCTTGAAATTGCACATACACTTTTCTTTTAATCTTACTTTTTTGTCCAAGCCGGAATATGTTAAAGCTTTTGCGAATATAGTAGCAATGGAATCATATATACCTGAGTTGTTCAATAACAAGAACATCAGGGGGGATTAAACAAGGAGGAGCTAGGAATGGAAATATTAAAAGTTTCAGCAAAATCTAATCCCAATTCTGTAGCTGGTGCGCTCGCAGGAGTTCTGCGCGAAAGAGGTGCTGCGGAAATTCAGGCCATAGGTGCGGGTGCATTAAATCAAGCGGTAAAGGCAGTAGCCATTGCACGAGGATTTGTAGCACCTAGCGGAGTCGATTTGATTTGTATCCCAGCTTTCACAGACATATTAATTGATGGGGAAGAGCGTACGGCAATCAAATTAATCATTGAGCCAAGATGAGGGAGTATCTTTGTTCCTGTTTGCATTCTTATTGCAAACAGGTTCTTTTTTTGTCAGTATGAGTCTATGCTTAAATAAAGGACTTAGGAAGGGATACGAACCATGAAAATTTTTGATGCACATTGTGATGTATTATACAAAATGTTTATGAATCCGAAGCTTACAAGTTTTTTAGATCCAAAGGAGCTTCAGGTTACGCTCGCGGGCATGAAGACAAGTGGTGTAAAAGTACAATGCTTTGCCGTCTACGTACCAGAGAATATTCACCCTGATCTTTCCTTCCATGCTGCTTTGCATATGATAGACCTTTTCTATGAAAAAATTCTCAAACCATATAAAGAAATGAAGCTCATTATGAGTAAAAGTGATTTAGATAATCTTACAGACGGTGAATTCGGAGCGATTCTTACATTGGAGGGATGTGATTGTATCGGTTCGGACTTACTGAAGCTAAAAACTCTGCTTCGTCTCGGAGTTACTTCAGTTGGTTTAACTTGGAATTTTGCTAATGCAGTCGCTGATGGCGCACTTGAAGAAAGGGGCGCGGGTCTATCTAGATTCGGAAAAAGGGTCGTATCAACTCTTAACAAAGAAAAGGTATGGTGTGATGTATCACATCTATCGGAGAGAGGGTTTTGGGATGTGCTGGAGATAGCAGATTATCCTTTTGCTTCACACTCCAATGCGTATTCCCTATGTCCGCATCCAAGAAACTTACGGGATGAACAGATTTTAGCATTAATAGAAAGAGAAACAGTCATGGGATTAACTTTTGTAACTCAGTTCCTGTCCGGGAAAACGACAGCGACGATTACTGATGTACTGCGTCATCTTGACTTTATTTGCTCTCTTGGAGGAGAGGATTTTGTTGGATTTGGATCTGATTTTGATGGAACTGAACATTGTGTAACAGGGCTTGAACATGTAAAAAATTATAGCAATCTTGTAAATGAACTAGAAAAATATTATTCCAGTATACAGGTCGAGAAGTTTTTGTACAGTAATATGGCGAAAAGATTTCCGAAATAAAGAGGAAGGAATAAAGCGTTTTCATTTCAATTTAGACCGAGTGGGTTAAAAAAAGACAGATAAAACTATTATTTTCGCAAAAATAAAAAAATATTCATATTTTCGCCATTATTTGGGCGTAAAGGGTTGCTTTTTTTTTCACATAGGTCTAGAATTGAAAGCGTTTAGTACCCTTCCATTTCTCACATTTTCACTCTATGAAAACTAGAGTCAAAATCTTCGTGTTACAATTGGAAAAGTGCTACACTATTTTTAAAGTAAACGTTTTTACATATTTCTTAACGTATCCAAAGGGGTGTAAGACATGATCAATCAACTTTCTTGGAAAGTTGGCGGGCAGCAAGGGGAAGGGATTGAAAGTACTGGGGAAATTTTCTCTATTGCTTTGAATCGATTAGGTTACTATTTATATGGGTACCGCCACTTTTCATCTCGTATTAAAGGTGGACACACTAATAACAAAATCCGTGTAAGCACGTCACAGGTTCGCTCTATTTCAGACGACTTAGACATCCTAGTGGCATTTGATCAGGAAACGCTTGACCTAAATTACAAAGAACTTCATGACAATGGTGTGATGATTGCAGATGCGAAGTTTAATCCTGTAAAACCAACGGATACAAATGCAACTTTGTATGCGGTTCCATTTACAGATATTGCAACTGAATTAGGGACATCATTAATGAAAAACATGGTGGCAGTTGGAGCTACTTGTGCAGTACTAGATTTAGATATTAACGTTTTTGAGACTGTAGTTCAAGAGATTTTTGGACGTAAAGGACAGTCTGTGGTTGATAAGAACATGGAAGCAATTAAAGCTGGTTACACAGCAATGAAGGAACAAATTCAAGACTCCGCTATCATGCAATTAGAGAAAGCAGATGGAAAACAACGTTTGTTCATGATTGGTAACGATGCGATTGCATTAGGTGCATTAGCAGGCGGATGCCGATTTATGGCAGCATATCCAATTACTCCTGCTTCTGAAATCATGGAGTATTTAATTAAAAAACTACCGGCTCTTGGTGGAACAGTTATTCAAACTGAAGATGAAATTGCTGCATGTACGATGGCAATCGGTGCAAACTATGCAGGTGTTCGTGCGATCACGGCATCAGCTGGTCCTGGATTATCGTTGAAGATGGAAGCAATTGGTCTTTCTGGAATTACCGAAACACCAATTGTTATTGTTGATACACAGCGTGGTGGTCCATCTACTGGTCTACCAACAAAGCAAGAACAATCCGATTTAATGTCCATGATCTATGGTACTCACGGTGAAATTCCAAAGATCGTAATGGCTCCAAGTACGGTACAAGAAGCGTTCTACGATACAGCTGAGGCATTTAACCTGGCAGAAGAGTATCAAGTACCTGTTATCGTTTTATCCGACCTTCAACTTTCTTTAGGAAAGCAAACGGTTGAGCCTTTAGACTTTAGTAAGGTAGAAATTCGACGCGGAAAACTTGTAACTGAACTACCAGAATCAGATTCAAAAGATTATTTTAAGCGTTATGAAGTGACTGAAGATGGTATCTCTCCTCGTGTTATTCCTGGGGTAAAGGGTGGAATTCACCACGTGACAGGTGTAGAACATGATGAAACAGGTAAACCGTCAGAATCAGCATTAAACCGTAATGCACAAATGGATAAGCGTTTCCGTAAAGTTGAGAACATCAGATTTAATACGCCAATTCACGTTCAAGCTCCACATGAAGATGCGGATGTACTAGTTGTTGGTTTTAACTCAACTAGAGGAGCGATTGAAGAAGCTATGACACGCCTTGAGAAGGATGGAGTGAAAGTGAATCATGCGCATGTACGTTTGATTCATCCGTTCCCTACTGACGAAATGCTTCCACTAGTCAAAGCAGCTAAAAAGGTTGTTGTTGTTGAAAACAACGCAACTGGACAGTTAGCAAACATTCTGAAGATGAATGTAGGACATGCTGAGAAAGTAGTAAAGCATTTAAAGTATGACGGAAATCCATTCCTACCACATGAAATCCATTCAAAGATCAAGGAGTTGTTCTAAATTATGGCGACGTTTAAAGATTTTCGAAACAACGTGAAGCCTAACTGGTGTCCAGGCTGCGGTGATTTCTCTGTTCAAGCGGCAATTCAGCGTGCTGCTGCGAATGTAGGGTTAGAGCCAGACAACTTAGCGGTTATTTCTGGTATCGGTTGCTCAGGACGTATTTCAGGATATATTAACTCTTACGGATTCCATTCCATTCACGGACGTTCTTTACCGATTGCACAAGGGGTAAAAATGGCGAATCGTGATTTGACCGTTATTGCATCTGGGGGAGATGGAGATGGTTTCGCAATCGGAATGGGTCATACGATTCACTCTATCCGCCGAAACATTGATATCACATACATTGTAATGGATAACCAAATTTACGGCTTAACAAAGGGGCAAACATCGCCAAGATCGGCAGCGGGCTTTAAAACAAAGTCTACACCACAGGGATCGATTGAACAGCCGATTTCTCCAATGGAAATGGCGTTAACTGCTGGTGCTACATTTGTGGCACAAAGCTTCTCTACAGACTTAAAAGATTTAACAGCGATTATTGAAGCTGGTATTAAGCATAAAGGATTCTCTTTAATCAACGTGTTCAGTCCATGTGTGACATACAATAAAATCAACACATACGACTGGTTTAAAGAAAACCTAACTAAGCTAGCTGATGTAGAAGGTTATGATTCATCTAACCGTGAAATGGCGATGCAAACTCTGATGAAGCATAACGGATTAGTAACAGGTTTGATTTATCAAGATACAGAGCGTAAATCTTACCAAGAACTAATTAACGGATACTCTGAAACACCGTTATCTCAGCATGATCTTCAATTAGATGAGGCACATTTTAATAAATTAGTTTCCGAGTTTATGTAAGTTGGAATGAACAAGAAACCCCGAGAACATCTCGGGGTTTCTCTATGTGGAATATTTCAGGTGATTTGTGATAACTCTCACATTCAATGAACGGGATAAGGGGTAAAATTATTTGCTGTAATGAATGAAACCGCTAACGATTGGTTAAGTTTTTTATATTGTGTTCAGTTCTTCAACCATTTATACTTAACTAATGTGATTCATTCTACTATCAACGAACTAACTATACGAAAATAATATTTTCGTTTGGTTGTATTTTTAAAATGTTTGATTATTGCAGTGAAAGGAGAAACATTTATGAACGAAAAGCAACGATTAGAAAGCCAACAAGCAGTGCAGGAAGGTAATTCTTCGGACAAAAAATCCGGTAAGGATTACAGTAAATATTTTGAGTCAGTATATACTCCACCCTCACTAAAAGATGCGAAAAAGCGTGGGAAAGAAGAAGTAAAGTACCACAAGGATTTCTCGCTTCCTGAAGAATTTAAAGGTATGGGACAAGGTCGTAAGTTTTATATTCGTACGTACGGCTGTCAAATGAATGAGCATGATACAGAAGTAATGGCAGGTATTTTCATGGGTCTAGGCTATGAGCCAACAGACTCTGTTGATGATGCTAATGTTATTTTATTAAATACATGTGCGATCCGTGAGAATGCTGAAAACAAAGTATTTGGTGAACTCGGTCATCTTAAACATTTAAAGCAGCAAAACCCAGATGTATTAATTGGAGTTTGTGGATGTATGTCTCAAGAGGAATCGGTTGTTAATAAAATCCTAAAAACATACCACCAAGTGGATATGATCTTTGGAACGCATAATATTCACCGATTACCAAATATTCTACACGAAGCTTATATGTCTAAGGAAATGGTTGTGGAAGTATGGTCTAAAGAAGGAGATGTGATTGAGAACCTTCCGAAGATCCGCCGTGGAAATATTAAAGCATGGGTAAACATTATGTATGGCTGCGATAAGTTCTGTACGTACTGTATCGTTCCATTTACTCGTGGAAAAGAGCGCAGCCGTCGTCCTGACGATATCATTCAAGAAGTTCGCCAGCTAGCAGCGCAAGGGTACCAGGAAATTACCCTTCTGGGTCAAAACGTTAATGCTTACGGAAAAGACTTTGAAGACATGAAGTATGGTTTAGGTGACTTGATGGATGAGATCCGAAAAATTGATATTCCACGTATCCGTTTTACAACGAGTCATCCGCGTGATTTTGACGATCACTTAATTGAGGTACTTGCTAAGGGTGGAAATTTAGTTGAGCATATACACCTTCCAGTTCAGTCTGGTTCTTCAGAAGTACTAAAAATCATGGCTCGAAAGTACACAAGAGAACAATACCTAGAGCTTGTTCGCAAAATTAAAGCAGCAATTCCAAATGCTTCTTTCACTACGGATATCATCGTAGGATATCCGAATGAAACAGACGAACAATTCGAAGAAACTCTTTCTTTATACCGTGAAGTTGGATACGAATCTGCTTATACATTCATCTACTCTCCACGTGAAGGAACGCCAGCGGCAAAAATGCAGGATAACGTTCCAATGGAAGTAAAGAAGGAACGTTTACAACGATTAAACGCATTGGTAAATGAATTGTCTGCAGAGGCAATGAAGAAGTATCAAGGGGAAGTAGTGGAAGTATTAGTTGAAGGGGAAAGTAAAAACAACCCGGATGTACTTGCTGGTTACACTCGCAAAAGCAAGCTAGTAAACTTTGTGGGGCCAAAAACAGCAATTGGTAAGCTTGTGAAAGTAAGAATTACAGAAGCAAAAACATGGTCATTAAACGGTGAAATGGTGGAAGAAACTCAAGCGGTAGAGGTGAAATAAATGTCAAAGTACACAAAAGATGATATTATAGCACGTGCAAAAGAACTAGCTTCTATGATCGCAAGCACAGAAGAAGTAGATTTTTTCAAGAAAGCGGAAGCGCAAATTCATAGTAATGAAAAAGTAAGCTCTCTTATTTCACAAATTAAAGGTTTGCAAAAGCAAGCCGTTAATTTACAGCACTATGGAAAAGCAGAAGCTCTAAAGAAAACAGAAGATAAAATTGCATCTATAGAAGAAGAATTGGATTCTATCCCTGTTGTACAGGAGTTCAAGCAATCACAAGTAGACGTAAATGAACTATTGCAATTAGTTGCGAACACCATCTCCAACAAAGTAACAGATGAAGTCATCTTATCAACAGGTGGAAATGTCCTAAGTGGAGAAACAGGTGCAGAGGTTAACAAAAAGAATCATAGCTGTTCACATCACTAAGATGTGGGAATGGGAAGACCCTCGTTGGAAAACGAGGGTCTTTTTGTATCCATTAAAATCATCTCCACTCTCCATATAATTCCTCACCTTTTCTAGGTATTCGCATAGAATGCACTATATCCGCCACCGAATGCCGAAGAAAATACAAACATGAAAAATATTATCACACTAGTCTAATGTCCCGCATAGGATGAAGTGAAAATGAATGAGGAGGGTTCGCTCGCAATGGCAGATTACAGAGAGATTATTACAAAAGCGGTCGTAGCGAAAGGACGTAAATTTACACAGTCTAACGATACGATTCGCCCGGATCACCAACCGACTAGCATACTTGGTTGCTGGATTATCAATCATACGTATGAAGCTAAAAAGGTTGGAAAAAAAGTCGAGATTCATGGCTACTATGACACTAACGTTTGGTACTCTTATAATGATAATACAAGAACTGAAGTAGTAACTGCACGAGTTGACTATTGTGACGTCATTAAGTTAAAGTACCGTGATCCAGATTGCCAGGATGACAACGATGTTATTGCTCGTGTCGTTCAGCAGCCGAACTGCATAGAAGCTGTTATCTCACCAAACGGTAATGCAATTATCGTTAACGCGGAAAGAGAGTTTCTTGTAGAAGTAATTGGGGAAACAGTGGTTTGTGTAGCAGTTTACGATAATTGTGACTGCGAAGACGACTGGGGATTAGATGTTGAAGACGAAGAGTTTGAAGATTTGAATCCAGATTTCCTAATCTGTGACGAAGAAGAATAATGGCGAACTAGGAAGGTTTCACTTCCTAGTTTTTCTTTGTGGCTGATATTTACAGCTTCCAAAAAACCTTTCCTTTCATTCTTTATGTTATAATAATGATCTGAGTGAAAGAAAGAATTAGGGTTTTGGAGGATTGTATGGCTACATATACGCCGATGATACAGCAATATTTAAAGGTAAAGGCAGAGTATCAGGATGCCTTTTTATTTTTTCGTCTCGGGGATTTTTACGAGATGTTTTTTGATGATGCCGTGAAGGCTTCGCAAGTATTAGAAATTACATTAACAAGTAGAGACGGTGGTTCAGAAGACCGCATCCCTATGTGTGGGGTTCCTTACCATGCTGCTCCTCAATATATTGAACAGTTAGTTGAAAAAGGCTTTAAAGTCGCCATTTGTGAACAAACGGAAGATCCGAAGCAGGCAAAAGGTGTGGTTCGTAGAGAGGTAGTTCAGTTAATCACACCTGGAACGATGATGGAAGGAAGAGGACTGAATGAAAGAGAAAACAATTATTTAGCATCCATCTCTAAGTTCTCCAATGATCAGTATGGGTTTAGTGTGAGTGATCTGACTACAGGGGAATCTCAAGTAACCATCACAAAGAGCATGGATGAAGTCCTTAATGAGCTCGCAACTTCGGGTGCTCGTGAGGTGGTAATCTCTGCTTCGCATACGGACGAGTTACAGAGAAAAATTCGTGAGCGAGGTCAAGTCACTCTTTCGATGGAAGAAGATGTTCAAATTTATTCTTCGTTTGAAGCTCTTTTTTCACACTTAACCAATGATGAGCTTAAGCAGACGGCTGCAAGATTATTTAATTACTTATATCGAACACAAAAAAGATCGCTTGATCATCTACAGGCTGTTCGTTTTTATACAATAGATCAATATATGAAAATAGATTATTACTCGAAACGTAATCTCGAGTTAACGGAAACGATTCGCTCGAAAGGTAAAAAAGGATCTCTTCTATGGCTACTGGATGAAACAAAAACGGCGATGGGAAGTCGAATGCTCAAGTCATGGGTAGATCGTCCTCTTATCAACCAGAAACAAATCGAACTTCGTCATTCCGTTGTAGATACACTCGTTAGCTGCTTTTTTGAACGCCAAGAAATCCGTGAAAAACTAACGGAAGTGTATGACCTAGAGCGCCTGGCAGGACGAATTGCATTTGGAAATGTGAATGCAAGGGATCTCATACAGTTGAAAAAATCGCTCCTACAAATTCCGTTATTAAAAAGCATGGTGGAGAATTTACCAAATGATGCAACAAAACATTTAGCAGAGAGTCTTGAACCATGCGAAGAAATAACAGATTTATTAGAAAGAGCAATTGTTGATAATCCACCGCTTTCAATAAAAGAAGGAAATATCATTTCCGACGGATACAACGAAGAACTTGATCGATACCGTTATGCGAGTCGTAATGGAAAGCAGTGGATTGCCGAGCTTGAGAAAGAAGAGCGTGAAAAAACAGGAATCAAATCACTTAAAATAGGATACAACCGTGTGTTTGGTTATTATATTGAAGTGACTCGTGCGAATCTTTCCTTATTAAAAGAAGGTCAGTACGAAAGAAAGCAGACACTCGCAAATGCTGAACGTTTTATTACTCCAGATTTAAAAGAAAAAGAGACATTGATTTTAGAAGCGGAAGAAAAAAGTACAGAGCTTGAGTATGAGTTGTTTACAACCATTCGTGAGTACGTAAAGGAATTCATTCCACATATTCAAAGATTAGCTAAGGTTGTAAGTGAGCTGGACGTTTTGCAATGCTTTGCAGAAATTAGTGAAGCGCGTCATTACGCAAAGCCAAGTTTTACTACTGATAGACAATTAATGATTAAAAATGGTCGTCATCCAGTCGTTGAAAAGGTCATGAATGCTCAGGAATACGTACCAAATGACTGCCATATGGGGGGAGAGCGAGAGGTACTATTAATTACTGGTCCGAATATGTCTGGAAAAAGTACGTACATGAGACAAATTGCCCTCACTTCAATTCTCGCTCAGATTGGCTGTTATGTTCCAGCGGATGAGGCCAAGCTTCCAATCTTTGATCAAGTGTTTACGAGAATTGGAGCAGCAGATGATTTAATTTCTGGACAAAGTACGTTTATGGTGGAAATGCTTGAAGCAAAAAATGCCATTGTTAATGCTACCAAAAATAGTTTAATTCTATTTGATGAAATTGGGCGTGGAACCTCGACCTATGACGGAATGGCGTTAGCGCAGTCAATCATTGAGTATATTCATGAACGGATAGAGGCGAAAACATTATTCTCGACTCATTACCATGAACTAACTGTTCTCGAAGAGCAGCTTCCGATGTTAAAGAACGTCCATGTTAGCGCGATTGAGCAAAATGGAAAAGTGGTGTTCCTTCATAAAATAAAAGAGGGAGCAGCTGACAAGAGCTACGGAATTCATGTGGCAGAGCTAGCGGAGTTACCAAAGGAATTGATTGCTCGTGCGAATGAAATATTAAAAGCATTGGAGTCAGGTGACAACACAACTGCCATAGAAGAAAAGAAAGTAGTATCGAATAAGGTGTCAGAAGATGCTCAACTATCATTTTTTGATGAACCAAAGGTTGAGGCGAAAGCAAACCTATCA
The DNA here is from genome assembly GCF_023715225.1 of Robertmurraya korlensis. Lineage (GTDB taxonomy): Bacteria > Bacillota > Bacilli > Bacillales > Cytobacillaceae > Robertmurraya_A. The sequence goes on along the minus strand of NZ_JAMBNS010000002.1, from coordinate 139,682 downwards.
TCGAAAGAAAAGAAGACACTTGATTCTTTAAAATCACTTAATATATTAGAAATGACTCCTATGCAGGCTTTTAATGTTCTATTTGATCTTCATAAGCAGGCAAAGAGCTAAACATCTCAGGGAGGTGAGACGATGGGAAAAATCATTCAATTAGATGATCGACTATCGAATAAAATTGCTGCCGGAGAAGTAGTTGAACGACCGGCATCCGTTGTAAAGGAACTGGTTGAAAATGCAATTGATGCAGGTAGTACTGTGATTGAAGTAGAGGTTGAGGAAGCGGGATTAGGTAAAATCCGAATCCTCGACAACGGTGACGGTATTTTGGAAGAAGATGTACTAATGGCATTTCAGCGTCACGCCACTAGTAAAATAAAAAACGATGACGATTTGTTTCGAATTAGAACACTTGGCTTTCGTGGTGAAGCGTTGCCCAGTATCGCTTCAGTAAGTCACTTTGAAATGAAAACATCAACGGGTGAGGTTGGTTCAAGAGTCGTGTTTGAGGGGGGTGTGTTGCAGGTTCATGAAGCAGCGGCTGCCAGAAAAGGAACCGACATTGTTGTAACGGATCTATTCTTCAACACGCCGGCCCGTTTAAAATATTTAAAAACCGTTCACACAGAGCTTGGGAATATTACGGATATTATGAACCGTCTTGCACTAAGCCATCCTGAAATTTCATTTCGTCTGATTCATAATGATCGGAAGCTCCTCCACACAACTGGAAACGGTGATGTCCGTCAAGTGTTAGCAGCCATTTATGGAATTAACATTGTGAAGAAAATGGTTCCAATTTCTGCTACTTCACTCGATTATCAGGTAAATGGTTGGATTGCTCTTCCTGAGATTACAAGAGCATCGAGGAACTATATTTCTACCATGATTAATGGGCGATTTATAAAAAACTATCCTCTTGTAAAAGCGGTGCAGGAAGGTTATCATACATTATTACCAATAGGCCGTTATCCGATTGTCTTATTGTCAGTCGAAATGGATCCTATTTTAGTCGATGTAAATGTGCATCCGTCTAAAATGGAGGTCCGTTTAAGCAAGGAACAAGAGTTAAACCAACTCGTTACAGATGCCATTAAAAAGGTATTTAAAAGCCAAGAGCTGATTCCATCAGGTATTATTCAATCGGAGAAAAAAGAAAAGCTACAATCCGAGCAAACCTTTCTTGAGCTGGATCATGTGGTGGAAAAAGAACCGCTTGTTGAGAGAACTGTTCATACAGAGTCCATTTTAAGAAAACCAGTTACAACGGAAAGAGTAGAAGGTACTCAAAGACCTGTTTCCATGGTAAAAGAAGAATTCCTTCCACCTGTTCTGATGGAACCTGTTGCGAAGGTTGAGGTTGAGATAGAAGAAGAGGAAATCGTAGTTGAAAGGGATCTTGATCATCTACAAAAACCCACAATGAGAATTCCTCCATTTTATCCAATCGGCCAAATGCATGGAACATATATCCTTGCTCAAAATGAAAAAGGGCTATATATAATTGATCAGCATGCGGCACAAGAAAGAATCAAATATGAGTACTTCCGTGAAAAGGTGGGAGATGTTCAAAGTGAACTTCAAGAGTTACTCGTGCCGATTACACTGGAGTATTCTACTGATGAAGCACTAAAGATCATGGAACATCAACATGAGTTAGAGAGGGTAGGCGTGTTCTTAGAGCCATTTGGTCATAACAGTTTTATACTACGCTCACATCCACAGTGGCTCCCAAAAGGGGAAGAGAAGGAACTAATGGAGGAAATGATTGAGCAGCTACTACACATGAAAAAGGTAGATATTCATAAATTACGTGAAGAAGCGGCGATAATGATGAGCTGTAAGGCCTCCATAAAAGCAAACCATCATTTGCGTCAGGATGAAATCCAGGCGCTGTTAGACGAGCTTCGATCTACTTCAGATCCGTTTACCTGCCCGCATGGAAGACCAATTATTATTCATTATTCTACCTATGAAATGGAAAAAATGTTTAAACGTGTAATGTAAGAACTGGGTTCAATAAACCCAGTTCTTCTTTTTGGGATATTGGGGTAATTTTACACAAAAAGGGCAAAAATAAGAAAAGTGTCGAACAAATTGTATAGCTTCCGCATCAAATATCCTATATATTGAAGGTAGAAAGGGGGGAGGATGAATGTTTGTTTTTGGATTGCTAACGACAATTCTTCCAGCTGTCATCGTTATTTTTGCCATTGCTTATATTGCGAAAAACAAAAACAAGGAGGATGAAGAAACCATGATACGGCACTTATACACATATTTAGTATTATTTGCGACCTTAATGATGGTCATCGGTGGTGGAATTTCTATATTTATGGCTACCGCTGACCTTGTGAACCCTGCTGGCTATTACCAGAGCTTCTCTGATTACGAAATGATGCGTGAGAGTGAAAAAGTAGGAGGAAACACTCAAATTAGTGAGGAAGAACTACGCGCTGATTATGAACAATTGGTGGAAGATGAAAAAGCGAGAATTAGAGAAAATGCCAAAAATCAAATGATTAAAAGCTTAGGGTTTATCGTCATTCCTCTTCCGATATTTATTTACTTTAACAGAATGAGAAAAAAGCAGATTGAGTAGAGCTCCTTTTCCTAGGGGCTTTTTTTATGCCTATTTATCCATGATATATACCCGTTTTTGGGATAAGTACATATAGTATCATGTATACAAATTAGAAGAAAAAGGGGAATGCCAATTGAAACGAGGAATGAGAAGACCTTTCCCTTTCGGTATGGGGAATGTTGGTGGTTATCCAAACTATAATCCGTTTTCCCAATTTGATAGTTTTGGTTATCCTGATGCAAAATACTATGGATTTGAAGACCAGGTACCAAGCATGGTTGGTGTTGGAGGTTCAAAATATAGTTCATTTTATGGCTATGGAGCACCAAGCTTTGGTCCTTCAGGCTATGGATACCCTTCACCCTACGGAGGACCTGGATTTACCCCTGGGTTTGGAGCCGGATACGGCATAGGTCCTGGAGTGGGATATGGTGGAGGGATTAGTCCGCTCGGTGCAGGGTTATTAGGATTTGGTGCGGGATTGCTTGGTGGAGCTCTGTTTGATAGTAAAGGCAGATGGTACTATTAAAAATGAAAAAGTCCCATTCATGGGACTTTTTCGAAGGTTTGTTACCTCGCTACTGACGGTATCTTATGAAGATAATCAAGTGCTCTACCCGTACCGATGGCTACTGATTCTAAAGGTTCACTAGCTAAATGAACGGGGACGAAGATTTGCTCGCTTAGCCACTGCTCCATGCCTTTTAATAGAGAGCCTCCACCTGTTAAAATGACTCCACGGTCTACAATATCACCGCTTAACTCGGCTGGACTGTCTTCTAACGTAGCACGAACTGCTTCTAGTATATGAAGGAGTGATTCTTTAATAGCATCACGAACTTCATAGGAATGTAGTTCGATCGTTTTTGGTAATCCGGTTAGCAGGTCTCTTCCGCGAACTTCTAGTACTTCTTTTTCATGGTCTACTAGGGCATAACCGATTTCCATCTTAATTTGCTCGGCTGTGCGCTCTCCAATCAGAACATTGTATTCTTTTCTTACATACTGAATAATATCGTCATCCAAATGATCGCCACCAATGCGAATCGAGTGGCAGGCCACGACGCCTCCGAATGAAATAATCGCTACTTCAGTAGAACCACCGCCAATATCTACTACCACATTGGCTACAGGTTCGTCCACAGGAAGTCCAGCTCCAATGGCAGCGGCCACTGGTTCTTCAATAAGAAAGACTTTTTTGGCACCTGCGTTTTTTGCAGCATCCTGAATGGCTCTTTTGTCTACACTCGTAGAACCAGCTGGTGTACAAATGACTACATTAGGTTTTCGAATGGTTAACCCCATTCTGGTTGAAGCTTTTGTAATAATATACTTTAATAACTCCGAAGTGATATCATAATCGGCAATCACTCCGTTTTTTAGAGGACGAATCGCTGTAATTTTACCAGGAGTTTTTCCAATCATTGCTTTAGCTTCAAGACCAACCGCAACGACTTTATTGGTAGTCGTATCTAGAGCAACAACAGATGGCTCATTATAGACGATTCCTTTATTTTTACTATATACAAGTACGTTTGCTGTACCTAAATCAATTCCAATCTCTAACGTTCCAAACATATCTATCCCACCAATTCATTTTAAGTCTCTTTACACTCTTCATATAAAGTAGCACGAATTTGGGGGTTCTCTGTCGATTGTTATCGAATCGTTATATAATTGTAATGTAAAAAGAAAGAAATGGAAGTGTCTGACAAAGGTATAACGGGTAAAAATCTGGTTATAATGCATAGAGGCTTACCTGCTTCTAGTTTTATGTTAATGGTGTTCCATGTTATACTACAATGCATCTAAAGTAATTTGTAAAGGCAGTGTCAGCATGATACAGGAGAAGGAAAGAGTCGTTGTCTTAATTGGACCAACAGCCGTTGGGAAAACGAAGACGAGCATTGAGTTGGCGAAGCGATTTAATGGTGAAATCATTAGTGGCGACTCAATGCAAATATATAAAGAAATGGATATCGGAACAGCCAAGATTAAGCAAGAAGAAATGGAAGGAATTACTCACCATCTTATTGATATTAAGCACCCAGATGAGACGTTTTCAGTAGCCGAGTTTCAGGAACTTGTACGCATGAAAATTACGGAAATCACCAATAGAGGAAAGCTACCAATGATAGTAGGCGGCACAGGGCTGTACATTCAGTCCGCCATCTATGATTACCAATTTTCTGATGCTCCGAATAATGATGAACTGAGACAACAGCTCGAAGACAGAGTGAAGACAGATGGGGTGGAAGTTCTCCATAAAGAGTTGTCTCAAGTAGATCCGGTAAGTGCGGATCGAATACATCCGAATAATGTTCGTCGTGTTATTCGTGCATTAGAGGTTTATTTGACAACTGGTCACACGTTAACAGAAATACAATCAGAACAAGTGATTGAACCATTGTATGATGTTTCTATTATTGGCTTAACAATGGACCGTGAACGCTTGTATGATCGTATTAATGCAAGAGTAGATGAAATGATAACAGAAGGCTTAGAAGAAGAAGTGAAAAATCTATATGACCGTGGGCTTATGCACACACAGGCTTTACAAGCTATTGGTTATAAGGAGTGGTTTCGTTATTTTTCAAAAGAACAATCGATTGAAACAACGGTCGAGCAATTAAAGCAGAACTCTCGACGATACGCGAAACGACAGCTCACATGGTTCCGAAATAAAATGGATGTTACTTGGTTTGATATGACAGATGTGACAAATGAGGAACAGATTCAAAAAAAAATTGATGAAATTTCTACGTATATTGAAGGAAAGCTAAAAATAAAATCGAATACATATGAAATAGAGATAAAAGAGGAGGATTTATTATGAAGCAAGCCATTAATATCCAGGATCAGTTTTTAAATCAACTTCGCAAAGACAGTACTAATTGTACCGTATTTTTGTTGAATGGCTTCCAATTAAGAGGACAAATAAAAGGTTTTGACAACTTTACGGTTCTATTTGAATGTGAAGGAAAGCAACAGCTTGTATATAAGCATGCCATTTCTACTTTTTCACCAATTCGTAATGTACAAATTGATTTAGAAGGTCCACAGCAATAATGGAACTTCATTCATGACCCGCTTTCTTCATGGAAGCGGGTCTTTGATTTCTAAAATGATTTTTTTTGAATACATATAGAGTAATCGCTTAAATAATGGGAAAAGCATGAGCTACTGTCAGAGGAGTAAAAATATCTTTAAATAGGCTATTGTCACAATTCATGCACCAGGTGCGTATACTGTTTTATAATGTGAGGTGAAAGCTTTGGACCAACCAATTCGAATGAAAAACAATGGACAAATCAGCATTGTCTTAAATTCTCAGAAACGAAAACCCACTGTTACCGAACCATATGTGGCTCCAAAGGCCATTCCCCCAGAGCATGCAGCATTAAAGGAGATAGAGGAAGAACTTGGTGCGCTTGTTGGAATGGAAGAAATGAAGCGAATGATAAAGGAAATTTACGCATGGATATATGTGAACAAGAAAAGGGAAGAAGCTGGATTAAAAGCGGGAAAACAAGCGCTCCATATGATGTTTAAAGGGAATCCTGGAACAGGGAAAACGACTGTTGCTAGGTTGATTGGGAAGTTATTTTTACGAATGAATGTCCTTACGAAAGGTCATCTAATTGAAGCGGAACGGGCAGATCTAGTTGGTGAATACATCGGACATACCGCTCAAAAAACAAGAGATCTCGTAAAGAAAGCACTCGGGGGAATTCTATTTGTGGACGAAGCCTACTCACTTGGAAGAGGTGGGGAAAAGGACTTTGGTAAAGAAGCTATTGATACACTCGTCAAACATATGGAGGATAAGCAACATGAATTCATCCTAATCCTGGCAGGTTATTCGAGAGAAATGGATGATTTTCTTACGCTCAATCCTGGATTACATTCTCGGTTTCCGCTTGTCATTGATTTTCCTGATTACAGCATTGAGCAACTGATGGAAATTGGGCAAAGAATGCTGAAGGAAAAGGAGTACACACTAAGCCATGAAGCAGAAAGAAAGCTTCGTGAGCATCTCGTATGGGTGAAATCTGCGTATAGCCCAGCTGGTTTTTCGAACGGACGTTACGTTAGAAACGTTCTTGAAAAATCGATTCGAGCTCAGGCGATGAGATTGTTGATGATAAGTAACTTTGACCGGCATGATTTAATGACGATACGAAGCAATGATCTTATATTTGAAGAAGATGAGTAGAAAGGGCAGGCTACAAGTAGCCTGCTTTGTTCTTTATGAAGCGAATTAGTATTAAAAACAAATATTTGGTATGATATAAAAAAGGACGATGAGGTGATTTCTTGGAGCAAAAGCATGAGTATGAAAAGGTGATTCTTGTGGGTTGTCAAACCGAAGAGGATGACGAAAGATTTCACTATTCTATGGAGGAGCTTGCTTCTTTAACAGAAACAGCAAAAGGTACTGTACAAGCAACATTATCTCAAAAAAGAGACAGAGTACATCCATCTACATACATAGGTAAAGGGAAAGTTGAAGAGTTGAGAGCATTAGAGGAGGAAACGGAAGCAAATATCATCATATTTAATGATGAGCTTTCACCTAGTCAGGTCCGAAATTTATCAAAAGACATTTCAGCAAGAATCATTGATCGAACTCAGTTAATTTTGGATATTTTTGCCCAACGTGCACGTTCTAAAGAAGGGAAGCTTCAGGTCGAATTGGCCCAGCTTCAATATCTTCTTCCGAGGTTGGGTGGACAAGGTACGCAACTTTCACGTCTTGGTGCAGGGATTGGGACGAGAGGTCCTGGGGAAACCCAGCTCGAGACCGATCGTAGACATATTCGAAGACGTATAGACGATATTAAAGCACAGCTTAAAGTGATCGTGCAGCATCGTGATCGATATCGTGAGCGTCGGAAAAAGAATAAAGCCTTTCAAGTGGCGTTGGTCGGGTATACGAATGCGGGTAAATCGACATTATTCAATCGTTTAACGGAAGCGGATTCGTTTGAGGAAAATCAATTGTTTGCCACACTTGACCCGATGACGAGAAAAATGATTCTTCCAAGCGGATTTAGTACGTTATTAACAGATACGGTTGGATTTATTCAGGATCTTCCAACAACATTGATTGCTGCTTTTCGATCAACCTTAGAAGAAGTACGAGAAGCCGATCTTCTTTTACACGTTGTAGATATGTCGAGTGCAGATTCATATCAGCATGAACAGACGGTACATAAGTTGTTGGAGGATTTGGATATACAACAAATTCCTCAATTGACCGTTTATAATAAGAAAGATTTAAAAAATCCTGACTTTGTTCCAACCGCAAAAACCGAAACGTTGCAGATTTCTGCATTTAACGAGGAAGATCGCTTTTTATTAAAGCAAAAAATAGAACAGGTGATTATTTCAGAAATGAAATTTTACCAAGTTGAGGTTCCGTCCACAGAAGGAAAATTGTTAGCTCAATTAAAAAATGACACGATTTTAAGGGAGTTGGCATTCGAAGAAGACAAGGAAATGTATCTGTGCAAAGGATATGTACTCAATGATCATCAAATATTAGGGCAAATTAATCAATACAGTATTTAGTTAGGAGAACAACATGTATCAGCATTTCACATATGGGGAAGCATTAAAGCCGATTGTTCGGCAGGTTGAAGAGAAAATTCTTACGAAGCATAAACAAATTGACGAAACGGTGGAAGCGAATCAGTTTCGCGTTCTAGAAAGCTACCAGCGCCATCAAGTGAGTGATTCACACTTTATTCCTTCTACAGGATATGGCTATGATGATATTGGTAGGGATACATTAGAGAAAATTTATGCTGATGTGTTTGGTGGAGAAGCAGGTCTTGTCCGTCCGCAAATCATCTCAGGTACACACGCAATTTCGATCGCTTTATTTGGTGTATTACGACCTGGAGATGAGCTTCTTTACATAACAGGAAAACCGTATGATACTTTGGAGGAAATTGTAGGAATCCGAGGGAATGGGGTAGGTTCTTTAAAGGAATTTGGAATATCTTATCAAAGTGTAGAATTAAAAGAGGATGGGCAGGTCAATTTCGAACAAGTAAAAACAATGATCAAGCCGAATACAAAAGTGATTGGAATTCAACGTTCCAAGGGGTATGCAAACCGACCATCATTTACCATCGATCAAATTAAAGAAATGATTAAATTTGTTAAAAATATTAAAGAAGATGTTGTCGTATTTGTTGATAATTGTTATGGTGAATTTGTAGAGTTATTAGAGCCTTGCCATGTAGGCGCGGACTTGATGGCAGGTTCTTTAATTAAGAACCCTGGTGGTGGACTTGCTAAAACTGGGGGGTACATCGTTGGAAAAGAAAAATATGTGGAAGCATGTTCCTATAGGATGACTTCACCAGGTATCGGAGCTGAAGCGGGTGCCTCTCTTTATAGTCTTCAAGAAATGTACCAAGGCTTCTTTTTGGCACCGCATGTGGTTGGACAAGCATTAAAGGGTGCTGTTTTTACCTCAGCTATGCTTGACAGGTTAGGTATGAACACAAATCCAGCGTGGGATGCAAACCGGACAGATTTGATTCAATCAGTTCAATTTGATAACAAAGAGAAAATGATTGCCTTTTGCCAAGCCATCCAGTTTGCTTCGCCTATTAATTCACATGTAACGGCATACCCAGCTTATATGCCTGGATATGAAGATGATGTGATCATGGCTGCGGGAACATTTATACAAGGGGCAAGTATTGAATTAAGCGCCGATGGACCAATCCGACCACCGTATGTTGCTTATGTACAGGGAGGACTAACCTATTCACATGTGAAAATGGCCATATTGATTGCGTTGAACCGATTAGCTGAAAAACAGCTAATTGATTTTAATTAAGTAGATTATTTAGAGAGTTATAATTTTTCTCTTTTTCTACAAAAATTCCATGTTATATAAACTAACATTATGTTGACAGAAAAACTGACATTTCATATAATAAAAATATGAAAGAGAGAAATGGAGGGACAGCAAATGAGCGGAAGTGATATCCGTCGTTCCATGCCATTATTTCCAATTGGAATTGTCATGCAGCTTACAGAACTATCTGCAAGACAAATTCGATATTATGAAGAGCACCAATTGATCTCTCCGGCAAGAACTGAGGGAAACAGAAGAATGTTTTCTTTGAATGACATTGATCAGCTTTTAGAAATAAAAGATTTGATCGAGCAAGGTGTGAATCTTGCAGGAATTAAGCAAATTTTTTCTGTGAAAGAGCAACAGGTGCTTTCGGAAGAAATAGTGAAGGAAGCAGAGAAAGCAAGACGTGATCTGTCCGATGATGAGTTACGTAAAATGTTGCGCTCAGAGCTTATGCATGCTGGCCGCTTTAATCGTTCGTCGTTGCGTCAAGGAGATATGTCACGCTTTTTCCATTAATAAAAAGAGATTTACTATTCAAGGGAGGAAACAAAATGGCTAAGTTTACAAGAGATGATATTACAAGAATGGCAGAAGAACAAAATGTTAAATTTATTCGTCTGCAATTCACTGACATCTTAGGAACAATCAAAAACGTTGAGATTCCTATCAGTCAGCTTGAAAAAGCTTTAGACAACAAAATGATGTTTGACGGTTCTTCTATCGAAGGTTTCGTTCGTATCGAAGAGTCAGACATGTACTTATATCCTGACTTAGACACATGGGTAGTTTTCCCTTGGACAGCTGAAAAAGGTAAAGTAGCACGTTTAATCTGTGACATTTACAATCCAGATGGTACTCCATTCGCCGGTGACCCACGTAACAACTTAAGAAGAATTATTAAAGAAATGCAAGACTTAGGATTCTCAGATTTCAATCTTGGGCCTGAGCCAGAATTCTTCTTATTCAAGCTTGACCAAGCTGGAGAGCCAACACTTGAATTAAACGACAACGGTGGATACTTCGACCTTGCTCCAACGGACCTTGGTGAAAACTGCCGTCGTGATATCGTGTTAGAGCTTGAAGAAATGGGCTTTGAAATTGAAGCATCTCACCATGAGGTAGCTCCAGGACAACACGAAATTGACTTCAAATATGCTGATGCATTAAGCGCTTGTGACCAAATCCAAACGTTCAAGCTTGTTGTTAAGACAATTGCACGTAAGCACGGTCTACATGCTACATTCATGCCGAAGCCATTATTCGGAGTAAATGGTTCTGGAATGCACTGTAACGTTTCTTTATTTAAAGAAGGTAAGAACGCATTCTTCGATCCAACTGGAAACTTAGAACTAAGCGACACTGCTCGTCAGTTCATCGCTGGTATCATTAAGCATGCTCCAAACTTTACAGCTGTAACGAACCCAACTGTAAACTCTTATAAGCGTTTAGTACCTGGTTACGAAGCACCTTGCTATGTTGCATGGTCTGCTAGAAACCGTTCGCCACTAATCCGTATCCCTGCATCTCGTGGAATTTCCACTCGTGTAGAAGTACGTAGCGTTGACCCAGCTGCTAACCCTTACTTAGCAATGGCTGTATTACTTGCTGCAGGTCTTGACGGAGTGAAGAACTCTCTAACACCACCAGCTCCAGTTGACCGCAACATCTATGTTATGAACAAAGAAGAGCGTCAAGCTGTAGGTATTGAAGATCTACCAGCTACACTTGCTGCTGCTTTAGATAACTTAAAATCAGACGAAACAATGGTTCACGCTCTTGGAGAGCATATCTTCGAACACTTCGTAGAAGCAAAAGAAATCGAGTGGGATATGTTCCGTACACAAGTACATCCATGGGAGCGCGAGCAATACATGTCAATGTATTAATTCGTTGAAAGAAACCCTCAACACATTCAGGTGTTGAGGGTTTTTTTGTCTGTTTGAATGTCATGGAGGGGAGGCGTTTATGAATAAAAATCTCAATTTATCCAAATAATACAATCGATTACTGTTATATGAAGATACGTAACGGGGGAAAAATAATGACATTTCAAGATGGTCTAAAGCAAGTCGAAAAAGGATCGAATTTAATTAAAGAAGGAAATCATCTAATTATAGATGCGACTACGAATGCCTTTTTTTTCACTTGGCAATGGTGGGTTGCAGTTTTAATGATCATTGTTCCATGGACACTCTGGGCAATATTACGTAAAAGAGAGAGCACATCGCGATTACTTTTTTCTGCATTTATTGTAATGATGCTATCTACAACGATTGATGCGTTAGGAGTGGAACATGGAAAATGGGTTTATCCAGTAAAAGCCATACCCATTCCGACAATTAGTTATTCGTTTCGTTATTCTCTTATGCCGGTCCTTATTATGCTTTTTCTACAATACAAACCGAACGTTAATCCATTAATAAAGGCAATCATTCTAGCTGGTATGAGTGCATACATTGGGATGCCTGTGATGGCGATGATGGATATGTATAAGAAAATAGATTGGGCTTATACCTATTCTTTCTTTATCATCTTGTTCTTGTATCTTGTGGCCCATTGGTTTAGTCGAAGAAAGAGCTTTGAGCCATTGTGACTATAAAAAAGCAAGCATCCTTTGATGCTTGCTTTCCCTTATTAATGAATATGACGATATACTCCGATAACTTTTCCCAGGATAGATACATTTCGTAGGATAATTGGTGCAAGAGAAGAATTCTCCGGCTGCAAACGAACATAGTCCTTTTCTTTGAAGAATCTCTTAACCGTCGCCTCATCTTCCTCAGTCATGGCAACAACGATGTCTCCGTTATTCGCTGTTTGCTGCTGTTTCACGATCACGTAATCACCATCAAGGATACCAGCCTCAATCATACTGTCACCCATTACCTCAAGCATAAATACTTGTTCATCCGCAGGGGCAAGACGTTCAGGGAGAGGAAAATACTCTTCAACATTCTCGATTGCAGTTATTGGTATACCTGCAGTTACTTTTCCGACTACAGGAACGTTAACAATATTATATTTTGGTATATTGCTTACCACCTCATCAAGATCCAGAATCTCAATTGCACGTGGCTTTGTAGGATCTCTTCGAATATACCCTTTACTTTCAAGTCTAGCTAAGTGGCCGTGTACGGTTGAACTTGACGCTAAACCTACTGCTTCCCCAATTTCACGAACGGAAGGTGGATAGCCCTTTTGCTTAACTTCTTCTTTTATATACTCTAGTATATCGACCTGACGTTTTGATAGTTTTGTCATACTTACCGCCCCTCATTGGTTAATCTTGACTTTATTATAGCATGTTCTACCAGTGCATACAAACATAAGTTCGAATAATTGTTGACACAAAACAAATGTTCGATCTATAATGAAAACATAAATACGAACATACATTCTAATAGAGGTGTTTAACATGAAGAAATTATGGTACAAATACTCATTTGCTATTATTCTAGTTGTATTATCTATCCTCGCGTCTATGATTTTAGTAATTTCTAATGGTAAATCAGTTGAGGAAAAATATATGTCTGTAACAATTAATGAGGGTGAAACACTCTGGGATCTTTGTAAGGATTATGCTGATAAGCATGCTTTATCTGAAACAGAGTTTGTTTCCTGGGTCGAAGAAATCAATGATATTAATGGAAATGTATTATTAGTAGGTGATAAAATCTACATTCCTGTTGAATTAAACGATTCCAATCTCACAGAGCTAGCATCGAAATAGGAGGGATTATGAAGGCGATAATCTATTGTAGAGTAAGTACTGAAAAAGAATCACAGTACTCTTCTCTTAAAAGGCAGGAAGAAGAACTATTGAAGCTGTCACAGCAACAAGGAATGGAAGTTGTTGAAGTCATAAAGGAACAGGCGAGTGGATATGACTTTGACAGAGAAGGTATTTTGCTAATGCTGTCACGATTAAAAGAAGAGAAAGTAGATGCTGTCCTTATACAGGATGAAACGAGACTTGGTAGAGGAAACGCCAAAATTGCTTTACTCCATTGTATACTAAAGGATAACATCAAACTCTTCAGTGTTTCGCATAACGGTGAGTTACAATTGTCCGAGTCGGATTCCATGGTATTACAAATTGTAAGTATGGTAGAAGAATATCAGCGAAAGCTTCATAATAGTAAAATTAAAAGAGGAATGAACCGAGCTGTGCAAAACGGTTACAGGCCAGAGAAAAATCTGAAAAACAAAGGTGTTCATGCGGGGAGAGAACGTATTGAAGTACCGATAACAGAGATTGTACGGTTAAGAGACAATGATCTAACATTTTCGGAAATCGCTGCAACTCTAAGAGGTTTCGGTTATGATATCTCAAAAGCTACAGTAAATCGAAGGTATCTTGAATACATAGAAGAGCAAAAACAACAAAAAAATAACTCGCCAAATGCCAACAAGTCATAAAAATAGTTGTTGGCATTTTTTGTTATTCGTACCTCTTTACGCATCTTTCTTGTCAAAGACAATTTCTTTTAGTAACATGATTTTGGTAAAACTAAAAGTGAAGGAGCAAAGAGATGCTACCGAAGGAAAAAATCGCTAGAATCAATGAACTAGCAAAAAAAGCAAAAGCTGTTGGATTAACAGAAGCGGAAGCAAAGGAGCAATCAAAGCTTCGTAGTGAATATTTACAAACATTTCGATCATCTATGCTAGGAACGCTCCAAGGTGTAAAAATTATTGATCCTCTGGGTGATGATGTTACACCTGAAAAGCTTAAGAAATTAAAGAATAACAAGAAACTACATTAATCTGTTAATTTATTCACCAGGAAATGATAGAAAACACTGAAAATTTATAAAATTATATGCTTTTTTTCAAAATTTATTTAGGCAATCTGTTGTATAAATAATAGAGCAGATATAATATTAAAAAGTGGGATTGTTGAGATAAAGAATAGGAAGGGTTGAAAAAATGTTTGAACAAAATGATGTACTAGCAATTAACGCAATACGTACTTTATCAATTGATGCAATTGAAAAAGCAAATTCCGGACATCCAGGTATGCCGATGGGTGCTGCCCCAATGGCTTATACTCTATGGTCACGCTTTATGAATCATAACCCTAAAAACCCAGAGTGGTTTAACCGTGATCGTTTTGTTTTATCTGCAGGGCATGGTTCTGCATTGCTGTATAGTCTTCTTCACTTATCAGGCTATGACGTAACAATGGATGATCTTAAGGGCTTCCGTCAATGGGGAAGTAAAACTCCTGGTCACCCTGAATTTGGACATACTCCAGGGATAGATGCAACCACTGGGCCACTTGGACAAGGGATTGCAATGGCAGTAGGTATGGCAATGGCTGAAAGACATTTAGCAGCTACTTATAACAAAGGCAACTACAATGTAGTGGATCATTATACATATAGTATTTGTGGTGACGGTGACTTAATGGAAGGTGTCTCTGCAGAAGCCGCTTCACTTGCAGGACACTTAAAACTTGGTCGCTTAGTTGTATTGTACGATTCAAATGATATCTCTCTTGATGGTGACTTAGACCGTTCATTCTCTGAAAGTGTAGCAAAACGCTTTGATTCATATGGATGGCAATACCTTCGTGTAGAGGATGGAAATAATCTTGAGGAAATTGCAAAAGCAATTGAAGAAGCTCAAGGTGATCAAAATCGTCCTACACTAATTGAAGTAAAAACAGTAATCGGATACGGTTCACCAAACAAATCAGGTAAATCAGATGTTCATGGTGCCCCACTTGGAGCTGATGAATTAAAGCTAACGAAAGAAGCTTACCAATGGACATTTGAAGAAGATTTCCATGTTCCTGCAGAAGTTTATGACACATTCAATAAATACATTGTGGAAACGGGTGCAAAGAAAGAAAATGAGTGGAACGACCTGTTCGCTTCTTATAAAAACGAATATCCTGAGCTTGCTCAACAGTTAACATCTGCTATTAACGGAGAGCTTCCAGAAGGTTGGGACAAGGATCTTCCTGTATATCCTGAAGGAAAAGCACTTGCTAGCCGTGCATCATCAGGTGAAGCACTAAATGCTATCGCTAAGAACACTCCTTCGTTTATCGGGGGTTCTGCTGACCTAGCTGGTTCTAACAAAACAATGATTAAAGGTGTAGGCGATTTTACACCTGAATCGTTTGAAGGTAAGAACATTTGGTTTGGAGTTCGTGAATTTGCGATGGGTGCTGCGTTAAATGGTATGGCTCTGCATGGTGGAGTAAAGGTATTTGGAGGAACATTCTTCGTATTCTCTGACTACTTACGTCCAGCTATCAGATTAGCTGCATTAATGGGTCTTCCTGTAACGTATGTATTCACTCATGACTCAATTGCAGTTGGGGAGGATGGACCAACGCATGAACCAGTTGAACAGCTTGCTGCATTACGTGCAATGCCAAACTTAGGTGTTATTCGTCCGGCGGATGGTAATGAAACAGCTGCAGCGTGGAAGCTTGCACTTGAATCAACGGATCTTCCAACAGCTTTAGTGTTAACAAGACAAGACTTACCAACCATTAAAGATACGGATAAAAATGCTTACGAAGGCGTTAAGAAAGGTGCATACGTAATTTCTCCAGCATCTAAGGAACAAGCAGATGTATTATTACTAGCTGCTGGTTCAGAGGTAGGTTTAGCTGTTGAAGCGCAAAAAGCACTTGATGCAGAAGGAATTTCAGCTTCGGTAGTAAGTATGCCTTCGTGGGATCGCTTTGAAAAGCAATCTCGTGAATATAAGCAAAGTGTTATTCCTCCAACTGTTAAGAAGCGCTTAGCTATCGAAATGGGTTCATCTCTAGGATGGCATCGTTATGCAGGTGATGAAGGGGAAGTATTAGGAATTGATACATTCGGTGCTTCTGCTCCTGGTGAAAAAATCATGGCAGAATACGGATTTACAGTAGAAAATGTAGTTGCTAGAGTTAAGGCTCTATTATAAGTGTTAAAAGGTTGTTCTATTAAGTAGAACAGCCTTTTTATCTTGCTCCAAGACCTACGACTTTTTCCGACAAAAATAGTGGAAGTTTTTGACGACGTAAGACAAACGTTCTATTTCTACTTCTTTATAATAGAGAGAAATAACATTTGGTCAGACGAGGAGGAAGCTTGGTGAGAACATATCAGTTGTATTTAATCGATGATGAATTTGCCTCTCATTATTTTGGTAGAGAAAAGATGTTCTTTGATCTGTTTGCTGAGTATAACGAATCCTTCGGTGAACTAAAAAATATATTAAAAAAACAAATTCAGTTTATTACGAAGCCTCTTTCCACACTTCGCCTTCAACAATATATTCTTCAACAACTAGGGAAAAATCAGGATTTTGAACACAAACAGGGGATATACTATATTCAAAATGGAAACGTAAGCTCTGCGAAGCTAGAGATATTTGAAAAGCATATTACTCTACATGCTTTCGGTAGCTATGAGGCAGAGACGCTTTTCTTTGAAGTTCTACGTAAAAGTGAAAGCTCCTTTTTGGCAATTGACCTTGTACATGAGCGTTACGGGTGGCTCAGACCAATTAAAGAGAGAAAGTTGATTTAAAATAGGAGAAATTGCACAGCAAATATTGTATAATAACATTTGGTTTAGTACACTGTATGATAGACAACATGAAGGAGGAAGTTTAGTATGTGGACGCATATTCTAGTAGGCGTACTTGCTTTAGCAGCAGGTGTTGCACTAGGTTTTTTCATTGCTCGCCGTTACATGATGAGCTACTTAAAGAAAAACCCACCAATCAATGAACAAATGCTAAAAATGATGATGATGCAAATGGGAATGAAACCATCTCAGAAGAAAATCAATCAAATGATGTCAGCAATGAACAAGCAAACGGGCAAGTAATTTGTCACGGACAAGCCCTGTACATAGGCTTATGGTTTGATTGACTCCATCCCGAATAAAGACCACCTTTTCTGCTAAACTTAACAGAAAAGGTGTTTTTTTATTCTGCTAAATCTTTTTCCTTTTTTCTTCTTTTCCTTATCGGAGGTTCTTTATAAGTTAAGCTGTGAACTTCAGTTCTTATAATGTTCCTAAGAAATTGCTCTAAGAAGGGATAGACTCTACCTGTATAGTCCTCTAATGATTTACATTCATAATGAGCAGGCAGGTAGACACTATATGTACATGTAACCTCATAAGCGGGTCTATTGTTTTGATCAGCTACTTCTCTGTAGCTATGTATTTTAATGACATTATGGTTCTTTCGAATAGAAAAACGATGATTTAAATCGTAAGTTAAAAACGTGACGTATCCAATTGCATTAACCACCAAATCACACTCACCCTGAAAATATTATCTTATTTATTATACAGGACAATGCTATTTCGTTCATCTCTATCCTAATTATTGATAAGTAAGATGGGAAATGTCCATTCTATAGAGGAGGAGGTGGTGGGAAAATGGTACGCATTCATAACCCGGTTAAAGGGGACAAAAGTAAGTTAGGTGCAGACAACCAGAAGCATGGTGGAACAATGGAAGAAGTCGACCAATTTTCAAATGCCATTTACCAGGCAGTTCATCCAGGTAAAGGCAATGAGGATAAAAACAATAATAGTACACAATAAAAACGCCATCATGGCGTTTTTATTGTGTCATTCGACTTCCTAACTATCTTCCTTATTTTCACAACATTTGGTAAACTATTCTAGTTAGAGGAATTGTTTTTTAGGGGTGGGGGTTGTGTGAAATGAAAGTTTTTTTGGATTTGATGTGGTTTTTTAAGCAGGAGAAAAAAGCGTATATTACTGGGGTTCTTCTGTTGTTAATTGTAGCGTTTTTGCAGCTTGTTCCTCCAAAAGTGATTGGGCTTGTAGTCGATCATATTGAGCAAGGGTCCTTAACAATGAAGATGTTAGGTACATATTTGCTCCTACTAGTAGGGGTGGCACTAATGATGTACATACTAAGGTATTATTGGAGAATTATGATCTTTGGTTCAGCGGTTAAGCTCTCGATGCAGTTGAGAAATCGATTGTTTCATCATTTTACTTCAATGTCACAATCCTTCTACCAAAGAAGAAGAACGGGAGATTTAATGGCACATGCGACCAATGATATACAAGCGATACAGCAGACGGCTGGTGTAGGGGTGCTTACCTTCGTCGATTCCCTTTCTACAGGCGGCTTTGTCATTCTTGCGATGGCTTTTACTATCAGCTGGAAGCTTACATTAATTAGCTTGATTCCAATGCCGTTTATGGCCGTTTTAACTAGTTGGTACGGAACGTTACTACACAAGCGTTTTCACCTAGCACAGGAAGCCTTTTCATCGTTAAACGATAAAACACAGGAAAGTATCACAGGAATAAAAGTGATAAAAACCTTTGGTCAGGAAAAAGAAGATATAGAAGATTTTCGAAAACAATCCAATGACGTAGTGGATAAGAATATTTCCGTTGCTCGGGTGGACTCCTTGTTTGATCCGACGATTTCTATTATTGTAGGGATTTCATTTTTCCTTTCTCTCACATTTGGTGCAAGATACGTTATTAATGGTGAGTTAACGATCGGACAGTTGGTTTCATTTACGACGTACTTAGGCTTATTAATTTGGCCCATGCTTGCCTTTGGGTGGTTGTTTAATATTGTTGAAAGAGGAAGAGCCTCTTATGATCGTGTTATCGCATTATTAAATGAAAAAGCAGATATTGTGAATGAAGAAGCAGCGTTAAATGCGACTCCAAGCGGAGATATTCAATATGAGATCCAGCAATTTACCTATCCCAACGAAGCGGAGCCCATCCTTCAAGATATTCATTTTGAATTGAAAAGGGGACAGACACTCGGAATTGTAGGGAAGACTGGGGCTGGGAAAACGACGTTATTAAAATTATTGATTAGAGAATATGATGTCACCAATGGGCAAATTACATTTGGTGGAAATCAAATTACACGATATGAAATTGACAAATTAAGAGAAGCGGTTGGCTATGTTCCACAAGATCATTTCCTATTTTCTGCTACAATCGGTGAAAATATCTCTTTCGCAAAGCCTCTATGTGATAAGGAAGAGATACAAGCGGCAGCGAAGATAGCTAATATTCATAATGATATTACCCAGTTCACAGATGGGTATGATACGGTAGTCGGAGAACGAGGCGTTTCGTTATCTGGTGGGCAAAAACAGCGTATTTCTATTGCTCGTGCTCTTTTATTAAATCCGGAAGTGCTCATTCTAGATGACTCTCTTTCCGCGGTCGATGCTAAAACCGAAGAGGCGATTTTAACATCACTAAAAGAAAACCGAGAGGGGAAAACAACAATTATTACCTCTCACCGACTAAGTGCCATTCAGCATGCCGACCTTATTATAGTCATTGATAATGGACAGATCGCGCAATCGGGTACACATGATACGTTAATGGATCAAGAGGGATGGTACAAAGAAATGTACCTAAGGCAACAGCTGGAAGATCTTGTGGAGCATGGAGGATAAATGATGGAAAATCAGCAATTATCAGAAGGGAAACAACAGTGGAAAGTATTAGTTCGGCTCCTAGCCTATGCGAAGCCTCACACGAAAACGATAGGGTTGGCTTTTTGTCTCCTCATTCTTACAACCGTTGGTGATATACTTGGCCCCATTTTAGTCAAAGTATTTATAGATGATTACTTAAAGCCTAGAAATCTTTCGTTTGAACCGTTATTCATGCTAGGTACCGCGTATTTAGGTATTCAAATATTAAACGTTATTATCTCCTATTTTCAGCTCTTAAAATTCCAAGAAATTGCCTTAAAAATTATTCAAGAGATTCGTATTGATGTCTTCTCAAAGGTTCAATCACTTGGATTGAAATTTTTCGACAAAACACCTGCTGGAAGCATTGTATCAAGAGTGACGAATGATACCGAAGCGATTAAAGATATGTTTGTGACGGTATTAGTAACGTTTATCCAAAGCGGGTTCCTCATTACGGGTATTTTTATCGCAATGTTTATTTTGGATGTTAAACTAGCATTGTTTTGTTTAGTTATTCTTCCAGTGATTTTTTTCATAATGAGCTTGTACAGAAAACTAAGCTCAAAATTTTACCATGATATGAGGGAGCGCCTTAGCCAGCTGAACGCCAAGCTTAGTGAATCGATTCAAGGTATGGGAATTATTCAAGTTTTTCGTCAGGAAAAAAGAATGCGTGAAGAATTTGGAGTGACCAATGAGAAGCATTATACTGCCGGTATGAGGAATATAAAAGTAGATGGTTTGCTTTTGCGTCCTGCAATTGACCTTGTATATGTTGGAGCCTTGATTATCGTTCTCAGCTATTTTGGTGTTTCGTCATTTGAAAGTCCTATCCAAATCGGAGTGTTGTATGCGTTTGTTAACTATCTAGATCGATTCTTTGAGCCGGTGAACAATATGATGATGCGTTTATCTTTATACCAACAAGCGATTGTCGCAGCTTCTAGGGTATTCAACGTTCTTGATGAACAGGAGGTATCACCTTCACAAAAAGAAACAGCTAATAAGATTCAAGAAGGCGAAATAGAATTTCGTGATGTCAGTTTTTCATATGATGGGAAAAGAGATGTATTAAAAAATATCTCCTTCACTGCCAAACCAGGTGAAACCGTCGCCCTGGTTGGTCACACCGGAAGTGGCAAAAGCTCGATTATTAATTTAATGATGAGATTTTATGAATTCGAAAGTGGAGAAATTTTAGTGGATGGGCATTCCATTAAAGAATATCCCGAAAAAGAACTGCGGAAAAAATTAGGGCTGGTTCTTCAAGATCCTTTCTTGTTTTTTGGAACCGTCGCAGATAATATTCGCTTGCATAATGAGAAGATGAGCATGGAAGAGGTAGAAGCAGCTGCGAAGTTTGTTCAAGCACATCCATTTATTGAGAAGCTTGAGGGAGGATACGAGCATCAAATGGTGGAAAGAGGGTCTACGCTATCAAGTGGTCAACGCCAACTGATTGCCTTTGCTCGGACGGTAGCAGCTAGTCCAAAAATATTAATTTTGGACGAAGCAACGGCCAATATTGATACGGAGACAGAAGAAGCGATTCAAGAGGCACTTGCACGAATGAGAAAAGGTCGAACAACGATTGCCATTGCTCACCGATTGTCGACCATTCAAGATGCTGAACTGATTTTAGTATTGCATCAAGGGGAAATCGTCGAGAGGGGTAGTCATCAGGAACTGCTATCACTAAGAGGCTTGTACTATAAGATGTATCTTCTACAAAATAATTTAGCCGATAGAATAGAGGATGTTGTCAGCTAAAAAATAAACAGCTTGAGTGCTTTCAGCTCAAGCTGTTTTTAATAGGTGGGCACCTTCTTTAAAAAGATACGGTTATATTCATTTAATAGATTGTCCAATTCCTGACTGTAATGAAGGGCAGTAGAAGAATTCAGTCCACTGATCATAGCGATCTCGATTAGCTCAGCTCGTTTCTTTTCAATGAGTGCTAAAAATTCCTGTTTTGACAATTCTGTTTAGTCCCTTCCAAATAATATCCAAAATCTTTCGTGAAACTATATACATAGTATACCCAAGAAATAGGAGAATTTCAAAAGAAAAAAACTAGAAAAAGACAATTTTGTTTGGTAATTAACATTTTTTCAGGGTTCTTACATACAGATATACGGAGTGAGGAGCTTGCCTAATTTTTGTTTGCTGTCACAGAATGTTCAAATTCTAATTGTTATCTTTTCTATTTATCTTTTGATAGAATAAACAAGAATGATTTTTTTAGGAGTGGTTACATTTGACCGATGTAAACGTATTTATTGCACTTGGAGCCGGCTTTTTGAGCTTTATTTCTCCTTGCTGTCTTCCTTTATATCCTGCCTTCCTGTCGTATATTACTGGTATGTCAGTAGGAGAATTAAAGACGGATAATGCCATGCTACAAAGACGCAGCTTATTACATACTTTGTTTTTCTTAGTTGGATTTTCCATTATCTTTATTGCAATCGGCTTTGGAAGCTCCTTTATTGGTGAAATTTTTGCTGGCTACCAGGATCTTATTCGTCAATTAGGCGCCATTGTGATCGTCTTTTTTGGTTTCGTGATCGTTGGTATTCTGAAACCGGAATCCTTGATGAGGGAGAAAAGATATGAATTTAAACACCGGCCTTCTGGATATTTTGGTTCGGTTTTAATAGGAATTGCTTTTGCAGCAGGCTGGACCCCTTGTACTGGTCCCATCTTAATGTCAGTAATTGCTTTGGCTGCGACTAATCCTGGTTCGGGTATGGTATACATGATTGCTTATATACTTGGATTTGCCATTCCATTTTTTATCCTATCTTTCTTTATTGGAAAATTACAATGGATTAAGCGCCACAATGTTTTGATAATGAAAATAGGTGGTTATATTATGATAGTAATGGGAATCGTCCTATTTTTTGATTGGATGACAAAGATTATTATCATTTTTACCAATATGTTTGGTGGGTTTACAGGCTTTTGATTTAGAATTCTTTCTGTTATAATTAAATAGGAAAATAGTCTTAAAGAATTGCGAGAATTCTGTCGATAATAGTCGAAATATTCTTTTTGTCATTGATTGTAAATTTCGTTATATTTAAATATGTGTTTGATTAAGAGATAAGATTCTGTTGCAGTGTTGAGGGGGTACCAGCGATGGCAAAAATATTAATCGTAGATGATGCAAAATTTATGAGAATGACCCTTTCAGACATTCTAATTCGAAATAACCACGAGATCGTGGGAGAGGCCGAAAATGGCAGAGAAGCAATCGCTCTTTATCATGAGCTACAACCAGATTTGGTTACGATGGACATTACAATGCCTGAGATGAGTGGCCTAGATGCCATGAAAGAAATTAGACTGAACAACCCGCAAGCAAAGGTCATTATGTGTTCTGCTATGGGCCAACAGCGTATGGTCGTAGAAGCAATCGAAGCCGGTGCTAAAGACTTCATTGTAAAGCCCTTTGATGAAGGAAGGGTAATTGAAGCTGTAAATCGTGTATTAAGCTAAATATAATAGATGCTGACTAGTCGTTGATAGTCAGCATTCTTTATTTTAAAAAAAACGTTCTTTTATTGCGAGCGTATACGATATAATGATAGGGAAAATATTTTTAGATTGGGATGAAAGATTATGAACAACATGGTTGTTGTTTCATCAATAGGCGCGATTGGTATGGCAATGCTGGCCATGTTCGTCCGAATGAAGGCGGCCAAAAAGCCAGCAACGGCAAAAAAAATCATACTACCTCCATTATTTATGAGTACAGGGGCACTAATGTTTGTGGTTCCGATGTTTCGAGTGACATATTTAGAATTGTTTGAAGCGATGGCGGTTGGATTAGTCTTTTCTATTTTGTTAATAAAAACTTCTAAGTTTGAAATACGTGATAAGGAAATATACTTACAACGCTCACGTGCATTTGTGTTTATTTTGTTCGGGCTCCTTGTGTTACGGATCATTCTAAAGCTACTATTAAGCTCTACGATTGATTATGGGGAACTCAGTGGAATGTTCTTTATATTAGCTTTTTCCATGATCCTTCCGTGGAGAATTGCTATGTATCTTCAATTTAGAAGATTCCAGGAAAAACTGACAAAATCATGAGATTACGAACGCCAAATCGTGATGGATTTGGCGTTATTTATAAAAGGCTGTTTTCGCAAGATTGTTGTTAAAATCTAAAAGCCGATTTTAACGAGGAAATAGCTATTTTGCGCATAAGAATTCAGTTTGCAGGCTCTTTTCTTATTAAACTCATCCTATTTTCTGCTGAATTGTAGCTCAATTTTAAAATTAGGTTCCATAAGCAACAAAGTTTAAGAAAAGAGCTTTATAAAATAGAAGACCGCTTTATGTAAAAGCAGTCCTTTAAAATAGGTGTTGATATGGAGCCATGTCTATTTTGTTTTCAGCAAGCTTCTTTTTCAAAAATTTATGGTCGCGTTTTGGTGTTGCTAAAATATATCCTCGAATCACGAGCTCTTCAGTAATCGAAGGACGTTTTTCTTCCACGGCTAGCTCACCGATTTTTCCAGCGATTTTTTGCCGAGCCACATCGCGAAAAAGTTCTGGCACAGGGCTCACAAGGTCTTCAAGAAGATCCTTCTCAGGCTGTTGCCAAAGATCACGAGTCTCATTCACAAAGTGCTCCTCCCAATCGAGGACAGACTTGCCGTCTTCAAGAGGCATTCTTTTTAAAAATTTACGAAACATAAAAAATCCACCGATTGCAAACGAACCGACTAGTATTAACACCCAAAAAATAATAAATATTGAAAACCATCCACTTAACATAAGCTCACCTACAAAACATTATTAATACTATTATTATAGCCAAACTTTTAGCAGGGAGACAAGACGAACGTTTTGAAAGCGATTTAAAAAGTGGGAGAAGGAGAACAGTATGGCGAAATTATTTATATTTGAAGGAGTCCCAGGCTCAGGAAAAACAACCAGTGCCAAATGGTTAGCAACTAGATTAGGAGAAAATGCAAAATTATATTTAGAGGGAGATCCCCAGCATCCGGCTGATTATGAGTCTATCGCTTGTCTAACGGAAAAGCAATTTGATGAGGTTGAACAAGAATGTCCTAGGGTTCGGGGGATGGCCATTCAAAAAGGCGAGAGATATTATATTTCATATGGTAGTTTGTATGAAAAAGATCCAGAGTTATTTGAGCGACTGAAACCTTTTGATGTGTATGAGCTTCCAGTAGAAGAGTACATAGAGGTTGCTTTGGAAAAGTGGAAGGAGTTTGTTCAACAAGCAAAATCAGGAACCCATGAGTATATACTAGAGTGTTGCTATCTACAAAATCCTTTTACGTTTTTACTAGCAAAACATAATTGTTCAAAAGAAGTTATTTTCAATTACTTAAATATGGTAACCCAAGTCATTATGGAGCTCGATCCAGTCATCGTATATTTTGAACAGGATAATATAGCAGAGAACTTGGAGAAAATCAGGCAGGAACGTCCTGTGGAATGGTTTGATTTTATCACCTGGTATTACACAGGTCAGGAGTATGGGAAAGAAAGGGGACTGTCAGGGGTAAGTGGAGTGCTTTATTTCTTGGAAGAGAGAAAAGAGTTGGAGAAGGAGTTTCTTCATGAGGCTTCGGCAAGGTCAATCATGATAAACAATACAAATGCTGACTGGGAGAGAATCCACCACCACATTGCTGCTGAGTTAAAATTAAAATGAAAGTAGTTTTATAGAAACTTAGCAAGGATTTCCTACTTGAAAAACTTCGCTAAGTACGCCATAATAGAATCCGTGTCGAAAACTTGAACTTCTTGGACAAGGATTCGAGCACGGTTCTTTTTATGGGGCTGATTGGGGTACTGGTGTCCTCCACGGTCTTCAAAACCGCTTGTGTCCTGCGTGCCAGGATAGCTGGGTTCGATTCCCAGGCAGTCCCGCCAATTATTTTAGTGTTATCAACGGTTTGAACAGTTTTTTGATTGTGAATTGTATCCGGATAAGTTTAAGATCTAACTAGTATTTTTTTTGCCAATTTCATAGTCAAAGTGTGACCATCTGGTTGTACTAGTGTATCATAATGAAGCCGATGTCTTGATATAAGAAATCGGCTTCTTTTGTTAGCAATATCCACACCGATAGCAACAGTTTAAAGTAGGGATGTTTAATCTTCTGCATTCTTGAACACATGGATCATCCTCAGGTAA
Organism: Robertmurraya korlensis; assembly: GCF_023715225.1. GTDB lineage: Bacteria > Bacillota > Bacilli > Bacillales > Cytobacillaceae > Robertmurraya_A. Next base: position 113,570 of record NZ_JAMBNS010000002.1, on the reverse strand, counting down.
AAAACCATAGGAAAAAGAATATGGATAACTCCCATAATGATATGGCTGTGTATTATAAAATGATGCAGGTGCGTATGTTGTTGGCGTTAAGTAAGTATTGTACGAGTAATAATTACCACTCGAAGGATTCATACGACATATTTCTTCACATTCAAATCTCTGCCCGCCCATTAAAATGCAGTTCCATACACATTCCTCAGATGGTTGACGATAATACAAAAACAATCACTCCCTATTTCAATCTTAGTTTTCCCGATATTATATTTGTCTGGATATTTTTAGGTGATTGTCCAACTGTAATTGGGGCGTTGTCTTCCAAGTTTGGATAAACAATGTCATACCTCCAACTCATACCTCATCAGAGCATAACTAGTATAGTAAAAATAAGTAGCGTAAAAAGATTTATAGGAAGATTTATTCGACCGCACAGTGTGTTCCACTCGTGCGTTTTTTTCGATAAGAAATAAAATTTATAAAGGTTCCTTATTTTTTACCCAAACAATTCACTTACAAACAACAGACCAACTAGTTTATAATAAAAGGATGTCCAAATAGGATAGAAGTAGGGGTTTGACACGAAGTAGAGTAAGTAGGTGAACACAATAGATATCATTGAAACACGGGTGAGAGGATTTATAGGAGATATTCAACACCCTAAACAGAAAAAGAAGATTAATATTAACGATTTGGAGCTTCAATTGCGTAAGCTGATGGATGATTATTTTGATATGGATGGCTATTCGTTGTTCTATCGGTCCATTGAACTTTTGCAAGCGGAAGGACAATTGATTCCTATACAAAATAATCAATACAATGGAAGAACACCGGCACTACCCTTATCTTACTGGGTAAATATGAAAGTTCATTCTACCAAGTGGGATCGTTTGGGGATGATGAAATTAAGTGATCAATTTGATTTTTCTTATTATGAACGTCATCCTGAATGGCAAACGGTAGAGGAATGGAATCGAATTCAGAATGTTTATAACTTTTTCCAAAGCCATCAGGAACGGGACATTGTTTCAGTTGAAGAAAGAAGCTTGGAGCTGTTTGGTCATGAAAAATTTTTACTAGATGGTGATAGTTTCCCTGAGGGAAAAGGCTTTTTAACTAGAATTGGAGTTTCAGAAGAGGAACTGAAGATGGTGAGCTACGGGGAGCCTTTTGTCTTTTGGATGAAACAAGGAAAAGAAATAAAAGATATTCAAAGGGTACTTATTGTTGAGAATCTATCTTTTTTTCATACATCTATTAAATTATTGGAGGCCAATGTACTAGATTATGAACCGGAACTAATTATCTATGGGGAAGGAACAAAAATTGAACGTAGTTTTTCCTTTTTCTTTCGCATGTTTCCCCTAAAATCTTATCTTTTCTATTATGCAGGAGATCTAGATGCCTCAGGTTATGGAATCTTGGTTCGGCTTATTGAAAAGTATCCGGAATGTTGTATTCAGCCTGCCTTAAAGATTTATCGGAAAATGCTTGAATGTATTGGCCAAAGAAATGACCAGAAATCTGGTCAAATGCAAAATGCGAAGTATCGCGATTCGTTTTTCCAATGGTTTACTGAGGAAGAACAAGCATCATTGTTAGAATTATGGCAGGAAAATAAGCGGATTCCACAAGAAGTGTTAACAATTGAAACATGGAGGAGATGGATGTGAACGAATCATGGGAAGGCTTTGCCCAGCGAATGCAGCGATTAAATCCTCTATTTGAGCTTGGAAGAGGAATGGAAGTGGGGGAGTTGAAACCTCATATCCAAACCATCCTCATGCAAGTGCTCCTCACCATTTTTTATAGAGAACTAAATGATGATGACCATAGAAGCAAATCAGATATCAAGTATATGGTTGAAGATTCGATTAAACAAATGAGACTTTTAGCAGACGACAAGCAGATTGAACGAATCACGAGTGGGCTTTTATATCAGGGGAAAGAAGAGTATAGTAGACCTTTTGAAGCGTTGTATTACGATGAAATAAGGCAAGCCTGGGAAACGCAAACTTTCCGATATGTCACGATGGATGAATTATATACGAATCTCGAAATTGGCGGCTCGATTGTTTATAAATTAACAGATGTCGCTCAGGAAATGATTTTTATGAGCCGAGAAATGGCTGAGGAATTCTCGATAACGATTGAACAGCTCTATAGTATGCAGTTGATTAAAAACGGTAATTTTAGAAAAGCTACTCGAAACCTCGATCACCTCATTTCACGAGTAAACCGCTTAATGGCAAATGAATTCACCTTCCAAAAGGAAATGATCAACAATCCCAAAATTTTATTGGTTGAAGAGGAAAGACAAAGAGCAGACAATCGTGTGGAAATAGAAAAGCAATTTGAAGAGGAAAAAAATCACTTCCGTACGATTACTAGTATGATAGAAAAAACGAAACGTAGAAATGAAGAAGATGATTATATTCAGAAAGAATTAATTCTTCTTCAAGAGAAAATAGGTCATACAAGGCAATTGCATGATCGTTTTGCGAAGCTCGTTATTCAAAATATATCGTATGAACTGAAATTAAAAGCAGAAAATCCTTCATTGTTCTGGGAAAAAAGCATGGTTTCCTTTCGCGAACATGTGTATGAAAATTGGTTATTTAAAGAAGGCGTTCAGGATTTTAAGGCTATTGAAAATGTAATTTCTTCCATTTTTTCACCGAGGAATGAGTTTATATTGCCTCTTGATTGGATTTGGGGAGAACAAGAATTCGATGAGCAACAATTATCAGATGTTGAAGTAGTAGAAGAAGCAGAAGAAAACGAAACTCGTCCACGAGTGACGAACTGGGATTCGGTGATTAAAGCTTGGAGTTATGTTTTTCAACTTTTACAAACAAACAGAGAGTTTTCATTATCCGATCTCGCAACCTTCCCATTAGAAGTGCAGGATTTGTGGTTTGAGGAAGGTGAAACGATTGATTTATGGATGATGTTTGATAAAAAGCCTTTAAAAGTTCAAGTTTTGCACCGGAAGGAAGAAACTCTGAGCGATGAGCGAGAAATTCTTCTGCACAAATTAATGATTGAATATCCACAATTTCAAGTGTTTGAAGGGTTGAAGATTTTTACTATGTTTGATCCTCGAGCGGAGCCTTTTGTGTGGTATCAAACGAAAATCACCCCTTTTAAAATTTGTATTGAGGAGGAGAAACGATGAATGCAGAAACGATCAAAAAGGCGTCAGCGGTCTATTTTACATTATTAAAAGATAAAGTCATCGACGAAAATAGTGAACACTTTCAAACCTTTTTCGATCCCGAAGTCAGACAGACGGTTTTATTATTAGCAGACGAATCAGGTACGTATATCATTGAATCACCCAAACGCATCCATTTAGTCGTTCAGCCAACTGGCTCGGTGTTTGCAACGAATTTCACGCATATGAAAGAAAAGCATCGCCAAATCGAAACGAAAAAACATTTTCACCTGATCAGCGTAATCATCATGTCTTTCTTAGCATCCATAGACCGCAACCAGGCGGCAAAAATCCGAACGAAACGGGAGGGCATTAGCTACTATGCCTTGGAACGGTACGTGAATGACTTGATGATGAATTGGGAGAAGATTCTTAAAGCGAAACCGAATTTCGGAGAAGAAGAACGACTGGATATGAAGGAAATGGTGACCACATGGAAATACATGGAGGTCGATACCGAGGATTATGGGTTGAAAAAAGGAAATAAAAGAACGAGAATCGGATTAATTGCCAGCGCTATGCGGTTATTAGAGACAGAAGGGTTAATCGTCATTCTTGATCGAGATGATATTCCAAAAGTAATTCCAAAACAAGAGCTTTTTGAGCGTATTGAATACTTGTATCACGATTATGATCGATACGAAGTATTAAAAAAATTAATGACAACTGAGGAGAATGAGCATGCCGAAAATCCATCGAATTAGAATTGTTGGCCTGAAGTATGATGGCATGCAAAAGCAATATAAAGATACAACCTTTAACTTCCATAATGAAGAAACGTCAACCAATGGGCTGATCGCTATGATGAATGGGGGCGGAAAAGGTGTGTTTTTGCAAACGGTCTTCCAAATTCTCAAACCTGGAACGGCTTGGGGAAAACAAAACAATCGTTATTATCAGCAATTTTTCTTTAATAATAAAGAACAGTTTGTTCCTTATACCTTTCATGTTCTCATTCAATGGGAATTAGACGGTGCTGATCGCAGACATCTAATCACTGGAGGAATGTTCTCTGCAGAACAGAGGATCTCGATGAGTGAAGAAGGTGGAAATGAAAGTAAATCTTTAGAACAGGAAGCGAAGATTCTCCCTAATATTACATTTTACACGAGAGAATTTGAACGGAAAGAAGAGGCAGCCGTTGAGCATATTCCACTGTATGAAAATGATGAGGTTGCTGACAGTGAAAGCTTAAAGGATTATCTGAAATGGAATGGATATGACGTTTATAAAGATATGAAGAAGCACTATCGTATCCTTGATACATACGGAATTAACCGTAAAGATTGGGACATTATGAAGGATATCAACAAGGATGAAGGTGGAGTAGGAAAATACTTTGAGGGAGCCGAAGATGATCATTCTCTTTTCCAAAAACGAATTATTCCTACCGTTAGTCAGGTCTTACATCGAACGGAACACCAAAAGAATGATCTGGTTGAAATTTTTAAGAGTCAGGCCAGTATTGCAAAAGATCTGCCTGTACTTTTAAAAAGAGAACAAGCCCATAAAGAATTTTTAGAAGATATTGTTCCCTTTGAAGAGCATTTAGCTAAAGGGGTCGAACATAAAGAAATTGTTCAGGAAAGTATCAAGGTAGGAAGACAACTTCTCGGTGCATTAGAACATCTGAAGCAATCAGAAACGGAAATGTTGCTTACTTTAGAAAAAGATAGAGAGAAATTAGCACTCAAACAAGAAGATCTACGCTATCAAAAAGATAATTTGGAGTATGCAAAAGCTCATCGTGAGGTAATGGCGTGGGATAAGAAATTAGTAGAAGAAAGAAAAAAACACGCTTCCTCTCAAGAAATAGTGAAAGAGAAACAGGAACGAAAAGAACAGCTCGTCTTTCAGTTATTATTGAAAGAGTGGAGTGAGAACGAACAAACGATTCGCTCTCTGTCGCAGCAGATTGCCATATTAGAACAAAACAGTGGCTTAGAGCAAGTAAATCAAAGAATGGATGAAATCAAAAAAGAAGTAGCACAACAATGGGAGCATTCCTATCTAGCCATACAAGAAGGTGTTAGGCAATACTTAGGATATCAGAAGTTCTTAAAGAAAAAAGAAACGGAGCTCATGCAACAGGATAAGCAGAAGACGAAAGAAATAGCTCAAATTAGTACGGAAATGGATTTTCTTTATACACAAATACATGCGTTTGAATCAAAAGATGCGGCACTCATCAAAGAGTTTGGTGATCGCATAACGTATGACTTAAAGGGCATGATCGAGTCTTTCACTAAACAAATTGAGGACAAAAACACTACCTTAGAAGAGATACAAGCAATAGATAAAGAATCTAGTGCAAAGCAAAATTCACTAGCCTCTTCACATGGTACGCTCGTCCAATCCATTCAGTTTTCAGAAGAAAAGTGTACGGAATTAAAGGTAGCAAATGTTGAACAAGAGCAAAGAGAATCAAAGCTATTAGATAAGCTTCATGGTTTATTGGATGATGTGACTGCACCGTTTACTCACTCTCTTTTATCAAAGTATTCGTTACAGATAGAAGAACTTCTGGTGGGTAACAAACAGCAAGGGGAGCAAATTAAAAAAGAACTTTGGGAAACGCAGCTCGATCATTCCTTAAATGATGAGGGCTTCTGGATTGCAAATAAAGATGTAAAAGAATTAAAAGAATGGATCGACGAGAAAACAGGTATTGATGTGTTTTACGGTACTCAGTTTCTTCAATCATTGCGTGCAGAAGAGATGGCGAACTATTGCTTAACGTATCCGCTCCTTCCATACGGTTTAGTTGTAAGTCAGCATCAGTGGAAAAAAATTAATCAGCAGGTTCTATCAGGAAGAATGTTTAAAAGTCCGGTTCCGATTTTTATGCGTGAGGAAATGAACAGTGATAATCAACAATCATCTTTTGTCATCATTAACGGAACTGAGAAAGAGCTGTTATCTGATAAAAATCAATTTACCCACTGGAAAATAAGTATGGCTAAACAAATAGAAGAAAAGAAAGATACGCTTATTGAGGTTGAAAAAACAGAAAACTCCTTGCGCCGTATGTTAAAAGAAATCGATCGGTTCCTATCGGGTCAGTTATCTACTGATATCGAAAAGGCTCTAAATCAGGAACAAAACGCTCTTCTTACAAAGAAAACGAATTTACAGGAAATCACCATACAGCAAGAAAAGGAAAAGGAATTACAGCTTCAGTTAAAAGAGCAATTGGAACATACAAAGCGAAAAATAGAAAAGCTTACAAAAGATGTGGAAACATTAGCGGAGTTTGAAAAAGAAAAAATCCTTCATCAAGAAAATAAACGGGTGAAAGAGGAAAAACAGAAACTAAAAGAATCCTTAGTCGTTCAGCAGCAAGAATTAAGCAAAGAGCACCAACAGATTGTAGAGCTGCAAACCAAGTGGAATCATACGTACGTTGAATGGAAGCTGACAACCGAACAAAATATTAAGGAGATTAGCTTCTTTATGGAAGGCGCGGCTTTTCCTCCTGATGAAAAAGTAGACCAAAGTGAAGAAGTTCCGAGCCTATCCACTCATTTATTAGAAGAGATAAATGGAAGAATGGAAGAGTTGAAACAGCTTCAAAAATCAAAAGAAGAACAAGCTAGAGAATTACTAGTTATTCAAGCAAAGAAAGATACTGAACAAAAGCAGCAGACAAAATTAGAGAAAAAACTCAAAGCAGCCAATGAGGAGTGGGAAAAAGCCTCTGAACCTAATGAACCGATAAGTATATTAGAAAACATACTGCAAACAGCACAGAAAGAAGCGAAGGCTGCGGAAAAGGAAGAACGTGAACAAGGAACGGCTGTAACAGTGGCTGAAACATCCTTGCAGCATGCGACTGAACAACGTGAAAAGACTGGAAAAAAGATAGCTAAGCATGAAAGGCAGCCTGAAGAATGGGAAGACCTTGACTTGGAAGTGAAGGAAGTAGAAATAAAAGACCAAACGAAGATAACGAAGGATGAAGTAAAGAAGACGGAAAAACGTCAGAAAGAAACAGAAACCAATATTGCGAGTTATGAAGGGGACTTGTTAACTCTATCAGTGGTTTTAAAGGAAGATGCAGCAGCATTTACCGATCATGACCTAGAAAAAGTAAAAACTCAAGGGAAAGCGTGCATCTTATCTTGGTGTGAAGAACATCAAGAGATTCTTGAAGAAGGACAGGAAAAGCATGCAAAAATCGAGCAATCCTTGCGTAATTTAAAGCTTGCAATAGAAGGAAAAGATTGGGAGATTCGTTTTAAGAATGAAGTGCTTACGACATTAGAGCATATGGATACAAGGCATTACTCGCATATTCAAAGCATTGTGAAAAATATGAAGCGTTTCTCAGAAAGTGGCTTGGAACAATTAGAAAGAGACAAAGAAAGGGCAGAAAAGGCTCAAAACTTCTGGGCTAGCCGAGCTAGTATGAAAGTGATGAGTATTTCAGAAGCCATTCGTTCCATGATTGCGAAAATGAAGTTGAAAAATGAACGAGGATCTTTCCCTCTTGTCCAATTAAAAGAAGACATCTTGCCTAAAAAGGCGGAAGATATTGAACCGTTACTAAAGCAACACTTTGTATCTGCCATAAATAAAATTACAAAGCAATTTGATATGATTGATGATCATAATCGATTATTAGATCAGGAAATTAAACAGCTTATTAGTGACGAGCAAATTTTGTTTGTATCATTGAGAAATCGATATCCTGAACTACTTGTCTATAATATGAGAACGGATAATGCCTTTATGTATGGGAAACCGCAAAGAGAGCATTACTCCACTTGGCAGACGATTAACCAAGGTTCTAAGACAAAATCGGATGGCAGCGGTGGACAAAAGCTTTCAGCCCGTATGGTAATGATGATGATGCTATTATCAGTTAAAAGCGAAACCGATCAAAGCTGGGTTCCTTTAGTTTGTGATAATCCGTTTGGACAAGCTGCATCCACTCATGTCCTTGACCCGATCTTTGCTGTTGCCGATAAGTTAAAGTTTCAATTCATCGTCGTCACACCGCCCGAACTGGTGAAAACAGAAATCAGCCAACGATTTGACGCCTACTATAAATTGGACTTCATTCGTGAAAAAGGAAAAGAAATAGTCTCCGATACCATCGTTCCTGCGTATCGGATATTCCAAGGAGAAGAAGTCGGTTCAATAGGAACATAATGAAAAAATCCACCTTCAATATATGAAGGTGGGATTTTTTTTCTACTAGAGAATCTCGACGTATGGAAAATTTGAAAAAACTGTTATTTTCCTAATTCTAAAAATTAATTAATCAGTGCTTGTAACGGTGCGGGAATTCTTCCGCCTCGATTAATCATATTTTGTGAGCTGAATGGATTTACCCCCATAACCGGTGCTCTCCCAAGAAGTCCTCCAAATTCAACCATTTCTCCTTCTTGTTTTCCAGGTACAGGGATGACCCTTACTGCGGTTGTTTTTTTATTAATCATTCCGATGGCCGCTTCATCTGCAATCATTGCGGATAGAGTAGCAGGGGTAACATCTCCTGTAATGGCAATCATATCAAGTCCAACTGAACAGACGCATGTCATTGCTTCAAGCTTTGATAAACTTAAAGCACCGTCGATAATTCCTCGAATCATTCCATTATCTTCACTGACGGGGATAAAAGCTCCGCTTAATCCACCAACATAAGAACTGGCCATCGCTCCACCTTTTTTTACTGCATCATTCATGAGGGCCAAGGCTGCGATCGTTCCATGAGTACCCACGCGCTCAAGACCTATTTCCTCTAAGATTTCTGCTACACTATCATTAATGGCGTTGGTAGGAGCCAAAGAGAGGTCCATAATTCCAAACGGAATATCGAGACGCTTGGCTACCACTCTACCAATAAGCTCACCTGCTCGTGTAATTTTAAACGCTGTTTTTTTAATAATATCAGACACTTCTCCAAGATCAGCTTGTGGGTGTTTTTTTAATGCGTTCAATACGACACCAGGACCGCTAACGCCAACGTTAATAACCGCTTCGCCTTCTCCAGCTCCATGAAAAGCTCCTGCCATAAAAGGGTTATCTTCTACCGGATTACAAAATACGACCAGCTTAGCACAAGCGATTCCATTTTGATCCTTTGTCCGCTCGGCCGCTTCTTTGATAACATATCCTAACTGTCTAACCGCATCCATATTGATACCGGTGCGAGTAGTGGCCACTGAAACTGAGGAGCAAACACGCTCTGTAACACTAAGAGCTTCTGGCAAAGCTTTAAGTAGGGTCTCATCACCTTTAGAAAATCCTTTGTGAACCAGGGCAGAGAATCCTCCGATAAAATCTACACCCAATTGCTTTGCTGCAAGATCAAGAGTTTTTGCAAGTTCCACCGTTTGTTCCACGGTTGCACTTCCTAGGATTTCAGCAATCGGGGTAATAGAAATACGCTTATTAATAATAGGAACGCCAAATTCTTTTTCTGTTTCCTCTGCAACTTTCGTTAAATCTTTAGCGAGAGTAGTAATTTTATGGAATACATTTTGCTGCATTTTATCAAAATGGGAATCCGCACAATCACGGAGACTGATTCCCATTGTTACGGTTCGGATATCAAGGTTTTCCATTTGAACCATTCGTATGGTCTGAAGGATTTCATCCATTGCAATTGTCATATTCAGTCACCACCTAACTAAATTCTGTGCATCGCTTGAAAAATCTCTTCAAGCTGAATGTTTATTTTTAAATCCATCTCCTGCCCAACTAAATCCAGTTGGTCACGGAGTTTTGACAGATTTTCATTTCCAGTCACGTCAATAATCATCATCATGGTAAAAAAGTCTTGTAAAATAGTTTGGCTGATATCCAAAATATTCATATTATTTTCAGCGAGGATAGTTGTCACTTTTGATATAATGCCAACCTTATCCTTTCCAATCACACTTACCACTGCACGTCTTCTTTCCATTTGTTCCACCTCATTATTTTTTTGAAATAAAAAAAGATTGGAGTATCTCCAATCTCGGGTAAGAAGAGTGTGCAAAAATATTATTATGCAAACATTCTCTTCTGTCCTTTTGCCTGAGATTGTGAATCCTTCGGCGCCGTATACATACGGTCTCTCCAGAAGCTGCTCCGGTAATAGTTTGATCCACTACCATCATGGCGGCTGTATTGAATTAAGTTAGATATTATCAATAAATAATAATTCAGTCAATTAAAATTTGAGAAAAATAAAAAAGACAATACTGATTTTGACTTTTCTGAAAATTAATATTGAAAAATGGTAAAAAAGGGCATATAATCAAAAATGAGCATAAACAATCAAAAACATCCACGTTTATGAATGAATGTAAATGATTTATGAAAGCGCTCTATTTTTGGAGGTGAGGCTTATACATAACAAAGGAAAATCTACTAGATAATGAATTTCTATTCTACTTTACAAAAAAAAGCAAAAAAAAGTACGATTCAGGGGGACCCACGACCAAATGGAAAAAACCCCTAAATCATACCTCTATTTGAGTATGTCTAAAATTCTTTAGAATTTTAGAACTCATTTTTATGGTATGGCAAAACAGACTTTTTTTCAAGGATTGTATTTTAATAAACGACTATTATTCTAGAAAATTATTATATGGAGGTTTTGATACCATGAAAATCTTGAAGAGAGTTCACATTATTTTATTCGTATTACTCTTAACTTTATTAAATGCTTGTAGTAATGGAGAAAGCACTTCTACGAATGCTACGGATAAAAATAATACTGATGATAAAGAAAAACAATTGAAGATCGGGTTGACCGTACCAACTCTAGGGAATCCCTTCTTCGTAGCAATGTCCAAAGGGGCTGAAGAAGTTGCTGCTAAGTATGATGCAGAAGTCATAACAGTGAGTGCAGATCATGATCTGGCAAAGCAAACGGCTCAAATTGAAGACTTTATTACAAAGAAAGTCGATCTCATTTTGTTAAGTCCATTTGATTCGGCTGGGATTGCAGGTGCAGTAAGTCAAGCAAAAGCAGCTGGAATTCCGGTTGTTGCTCTTGACGGTTTTGCAGAAGGTGGAATCGATACAGTTGTGATGTCAGATAATGTTCAAGCGGGGAGATTAGCTGCCGAGTACCTTATTGAGCAACTCGATGGCAAGGGGAATATTGTCATTATTGATGGACCACCTGTGTCTGCTGTAACAGATCGAATTAAGGGCTTTAATGAAGTGATAAGCAAATATCCTGACATTAAAGTGGTTGCTAACCAAAACGGTGAAGGTAACCGTGAGAAGGCGCTTACTGTAATGGAAGGAATATTATCTGCCAATAAGAAAATTGATGCCGTTTTTACCATTAATGACGAAGAAGCTGTCGGAGTACAAATTGCCCAAGAACAAGCTGGAAGAGAAGATGAGTTCTTTCTGGTAAGTGTTGATGGTGCTCCTGCTGCAGTGGATGCACTAAAAAAAGGTGGTAGCTTTGCAGGTACATCAGCACAGTTCCCTAATCAAATGGTGATTGATGGTGTAGCGTTAGCATTAAAAATAATAGATGGTGAAAAAGTCGACTCAGAAGTTCTTATCCCTACTGAATTCATTACTCAAGAAAATGTTGATTCATATAGTGGGTGGTAATCCATACCCCTCGGAATGAAATGATAAACATAGTGCTCTAATATTGAGCACTATGTTTACACTAAATGTAATGTAGGGAGGGGCAGCAATGAACGAAACGAAAAAGCAACAAATGCAGCATCCGTCTAAAAATGAACAACCTATTATGAGTATGAAGGGCGTGGCAAAGCAGTTTTCTGGCGTGAAGGTGTTACAAAACGTTGATATTGAACTATTTAAAGGGGAAGTTCATGCATTAATGGGTGAGAATGGTGCAGGGAAATCTACCTTAATGAAAATAATGGCAGGTGTGTACCAGCCTGATGGTGGATCGATCATCTACAAAGGGGAAGATGTGCGGTGGAATCATCCCATGGATGCTAGAAGTAAAGGCATAAGTGTGATTCATCAAGAGATAAGCTTATCGCCCAACCTATCAATTGGAGAAAATATATTGATGGGTACCTCGTTAAAGAAAAATAGAATGGGTTTAATCAAATGGAATGATATTTATGAAAAAGCTGAAAAAATCTTAACTTCCATTGGTTCTTCATTGGATCCTCGAGCCGATGTAAGTTCATTAAGTGTGGCTCAACAACAAATGGTTGAGATTGCTCGTGCATTATCACTTAACTCAGAAATATTAATCATGGACGAACCAACCGCCTCTCTTACAGATAAAGAAATAGAGAAGCTTTTTACCATCATAGATGAATTAAAAAGAAAAGGTGTGGCGATTGTTTACATTTCCCACCGAATGGACGAAATTTTTAAAATTTCCAATCGTTTTACCGTACTTCGAGACGGTCGCATGGTCACAAGCGGTCCAATCTCGGAAACAAATCCTACTCATCTAGTAAAACTTATGGTAGGACGAGAATTAAATGAGCTGTTTGTGAGAAAGAGAAGCGAAAATGATACAGAAAAGAAAAATCAACAACCAGTACTCGAGTTGAAAGGTGTCTCAGACAAAAAGATCGTGAAAAATGTCTCGTTGAAAATTTATCCTGGGGAAATTGTTGGTCTAGCTGGACTTGTTGGAGCTGGTCGAACCGAACTGGTGAGAACCATCTTTGGATTATCAGAATTGTCTGAGGGCGAAATAATCATAGAAGGCAACTTGGTTCAAATAAAGAATCCTATTGATGCAATAAAGCTAGGAATCGCCCACGTACCGGAAAGCAGGAAGGAACAGGGTTTATTACCAAATCTATCAGTCAAAGAAAATATCATGATGGCACAATACTTCCAGTACCGTAAATTTAGGATTTTGCAATACAAGAAAATCAACCGTGAAGCAGATCGCTATATCCAGGAACTTGGAGTCAGAACTTCATCAAAAGAACAAAATGTAATGGGCCTTAGCGGTGGAAATCAACAGAAAGTCGTTATAGCAAAATGGCTTTCCATTGGTCCAAAGGTACTTCTGCTCGACGAGCCTACACGTGGGGTAGATATAGGTGCGAAAACTGAAATTCATAAGATTATTAATCAACTAGCTGAAAAAGGACTTGCTGTATTGATGATTTCTTCTGAATTACCCGAAATACTTGGAGTAAGTGATCGGATCATAGTGATGCACGAAGGCAGACTAAGAGCCGAACTGACTCATGCGGAAGCCACACAGGAAAAAATCATGTACTATGCTACAGGAGAGGTTAAATGATGAATATAAATGTACAATCTACTAATCCAACAGTAGTTACATTCAAGGATCGTTCCAAACAAGTATTTAATCAACTGGGCATGTTAATCATTCTTGCTTTATTAATCGCAGTTATGAGTGTGATTGCACCAAATTTCACAGATTCAAGTAATATATTAAACGTATTGAAGCAAAGCTCGATTACCGCAATCCTGGCTGCTGGAATGACGGTAGTTATTTTAACAGGTGGGATAGATTTATCTGTTGGATCAACTCTTGCTTTAAGTGGTGTTATATCTGTTTTACTATCAAACGCAGGAGCTCCTGTTGGTTTAGCAATGTTAGCTGGAGCTGGTGTTGGTTATGTGGCTGGGGCGATTAACGGTTATTTAACAGCGGTACCGAAACTACCTGCTTTTATTGTCACACTTGGTAGCATGACATACTTAAGAGGATTGGCTTATGTCATAACAGGTGGTTATCCAGTAGTTTTAGCATCAGAAAAGTTCAAGTTTATTGGAGCAGGTGAAATATTTGGTATACCTACTCCGATTTATATCATGGCCATTGTTTATTTCATCATGTTTGTTATCTTGAAATATACCATGTTTGGACGTCATGTCTATGCAATTGGGGGCAATGAAGAGGCTGCACATCTAACAGGAATTAAAGTGAATCGAACATTAATTAATGTCTATTCAATTAGTGGATTACTAGCAGGTATTAGTGGAGTTGTTATGGCAGGGCGCTTATTTTCAGGACAGCCAATGGTAGGTATCGCGTTTGAACTGGATGCGATAGCAGCAGTCGTTCTAGGTGGGACTAGTTTTGTAGGAGGACGCGGAAGAATACAAGGTACCATTATTGGAGTGCTAATTGTGGCTGTACTTACAAATGGAATGACCTTACTTAACGTAGATTATTACTGGCAACAAGTCGTAAAAGGGATAGTCATCGTCATCGCTGTTCTTCTTGATCGACTACGTAGTAAAAATTAAGAATGGATGAAATAATGGTTGTAGAAAAGGGTACATGCTACGTTTCTAATTAGGAACGTAGCTTTATTTTGTTTAATTCTCCACTATTTTGGTCATAAAGAATAAAAAGTGGATGTGATTACAATGGAAGAACATGAAGGGAATTTTGCTAAAGGATTTACGTGGGCTTTAGTGATTAGTCTTCCAATATGGATAGGGATTTTTGGGATTATTAAATTTATTTCAAAGTAATGCTTGTCGTGTTTAATATTCCTAAGATGTGGGTAAAGTCCAACACGTTAATCTAGGATAGGAGCGGTACATATGACGTTAATATCTAAGATACTGTATAGTTGGCACAATTTTCGAATGAACTATCATTTTTTGTTAGTGGAAAGTTGTTTGGATGATGAGCTGAAAAGAGAGCTAATAATAAAATGGGAATATCATAAAGCTAAGGCAAATCAGTTAAAAAACAACCCCCATTCACTCAGTTGAATGGGGGTTAGTATCATTTAATTACGCAGTAATCTTAACAACTTTACCTTCTTTACGCTTCTTTGCGTATTCAGCAGCTGCTGTATAAAGAACATCAGATGATGAGTTAAGAGCCGTTTCACATGAGTCCTGTACCACACCGATAATGAAACCAACTGCAACTACTTGCATGGCCACATCATTAGAAATTCCAAATAAACTACAAGCTAAAGGAATAAGCAGGAGTGAACCACCAGCAACACCTGAGGCACCTGCAGCAGAAACAGCTGCTAAGACACTAAGGATAAGGGCAGTACCCATGTCTACTTGGATACCTAGTGTGTGAACTGCTGCAAGAGTAAGGACAGAAATCGTAATTGCTGCACCAGCCATATTGATGGTTGCCCCTAGAGGGATAGAGACAGAATACGTGTCCTTATCTAAATTTAGTTTTTCACATAATGTCATGTTAACTGGAATATTTGCCGCTGAGCTACGAGTAAAGAAGGCAGTAATTCCACTTTCTTTTAAGCATTTAAATACTAATGGATAAGGATTTGTACGTATATTTACAAAAACGATGATTGGATTTACCACTAGAGCCACAAAGAACATACAACCAACAAGAACAAGAAGTAATTTTCCATAGTCTAGTAAAGCAGATAATCCGTTTGCTACAATGGCATCATACACAAGTCCCATAATACCAATCGGAGCTAAATTGATCACCCATTTTACAAGTTGAGAAATCGCATTTGAAAAGCTTTCTAACAAGCTTTTTGTTGAGTCATTGGCACTGCGTAGGGCAATACCAAGAAGGATAGCCCATGTAAGAATACCAATATAGTTGGCACTAATTAAAGCATTTACTGGATTGTCGACAATTTTAAATAGCAAAGTTTGAAGTACTTCTACAATGCCACTAGGAGGAGCGATATCTTCTACTCCTGATGAAAGAGTTAAGCTAACCGGGAAGATAAAGCTTGCCACAACCGCAACAAGTCCTGCTAAAAATGTACTTGCAGCATATAACCCAATAATAGATTTCATATTGGTTTGTTGACCACTTCTGTGCTTAGAGATGGCATGCATAACTAGGAATAGAACTAACACTGGGGCAACAGCCTTTAGTGCACCTACGAATAATGAACCGAAAATAGAGACCCATTTTGTCGCATCTGGAATGGCTAAAGCAAAGATGATTCCGATAATCATGCCTACGAGGATACGTTTGACAAGGCTCACTTCGTTCCACTTAAGAAATAGATTTTTCATTTGACCCTCCGATTTTTTATAATATTATGATGAAGACAAAGAACAAAGCTAGTTTGCTTTGCTGCGTTAATACCTGTTAGTTTAACATGAATATTATAAATTGTGAAACAAATTATTATATTGAAATATTCGAATTTTTGTTTAATTTATCTGTATAGTGTTAATAATAAATGATTAAATGTTCAGAAAATTATATAAGTATTCCTGATAGAATAATAATCTGCATTATTAGTGATACAGGAACATCTTGAGTCATACACTTTTCTTAATAGTATTATTAAGGAGATGAAGGGTATGATCCATGAGATGCAAAAAGCACTTCTACTCGCTGAAAATATAAAGGGTTTTATGGGGTATGTTGAAAAACATAAAGACAGCTTCATGGTCGAATCAGATAAATTATATCAGGTAAAACTATTTATTAACGAATATAAATTTAAAATTATTGCGGATGAACTTCAAAGAATCAACCAGTTTGAGTGGGATGGAAAGTACACCTACTATTTAGTTGATAGTTTTCAAAAAGGGCTCATCACTATTGATGAATATGTCCAACATAACTACCATGATTTGTTTGTATTGACTGCCAGACTGTATACACTTAAAAATCTTAGTCATTCTTTTCAAATTCATTAGTCTAGACCTAAGAATAATGAGTAACCTGTGTTCTTTTAGAAAAATAAGTTGAGAATCGTACGCCTCATCGTGCGATTTTTTTGTTTTGAAAAAGAATTAAAGAGACAAATTGAGACATCTGTCTCATTTTGTCTCTTTTTTTATCACTAGTTTCATTTTGAAACCCCTAAAGTATTAGCTTTTCATGTTGGCACAGTTTTTGCATTAAAAATGGATGTAATGAATTTTTCTTAGGAGGTTGAAATAAATGAGAGCATTAGAAACCAAAGATGTGGCTTTAACTAAGGAAAAGGCAAAGTGGATGTATCAAAAGATGTTAGAGATTCGTAATTTTGAGGACAGGGTTCATGAGTTATTTGCACAAGGGATCTTGCCAGGTTTTGTTCACTTATATGCAGGAGAAGAAGCAGTAGCTGTTGGGGTATGTGCCCATTTAAATGATAAAGATAGCATTACAAGTACTCATCGTGGGCATGGACATTGTATTGCTAAAGGTTGCGATTTAAATAGTATGATGGCTGAAATCTATGGAAAGGTGACAGGATTATGTAGAGGTAAGGGCGGTTCTATGCATATTGCGGACCTTGATAAAGGGATGCTTGGTGCCAATGGAATTGTTGGTGGAGGATTTCCGCTCGCTTGTGGGTCAGCTCTCACGGCTAAGTATAAAAAGACTCAAAATGTAAGCGTTTGCTTCTTTGGAGATGGTGCTCAAAATCATGGGACTTTCCATGAAGGTATTAATCTAGCAGCAATATGGAAACTTCCTGTTGTGTTTGTTGCTGAAAATAATGGTTATGCAGAAGCGACTCCTTTTACCTACGCGTCCAGCTGTAAGTCGATTGTTGATCGTGCGAGTGCATATAACATTCCTGGTATTAAAGTGGATGGGAAGGATGTTCTTGCTGTTTACCAAGCGGCTGAAGAAGCAGTTCAAAGAGCAAGACGTGGAGAAGGTCCTACTCTTATTGAGTGCGTCACGTATCGGAATTACGGGCACTTCGAAGGGGATGCTCAAAAATACAAGACAGAACAAGAAAAGCTAGAGCATAAGACTGAAAAAGACGCAATCTTACTCTTTAGAAATCATATTGCTAGCAAACAGATTTTAGCGGAAAAGGAATTAGTTGAGTTAGAAGAATCGGTTGAGGAAGCAGTTAAACAAGCAGTGAAATTTAGTGAAGAAAGTCCATATCCGAACGCGTCTGAGTTATTAACCGATGTGTATGTTTCTTATTAATTAATTTGATCCACATAAAAGGAGGAATTTTTCATGACAAGAAAATTGAGTATGTCAGCCGCAATCAATGAGGCTATGAAACTAGCGATGAGAAAGGACGAAAATGTCATTTTAATGGGGGAGGACGTCGCTGGAGGCGCGCAAGTTGATCACCTACAAGATGAAGATGCATGGGGCGGTGTACTAGGAGTAACAAAAGGACTTGTACAGGAATTTGGTCGTGATCGAATTTTAGATACACCTATTTCTGAAGCAGGATATATGGGTGCTGCTATGGCTGCCGCTTCTACAGGACTCAGGCCAATCGCGGAGCTCATGTTTAATGACTTCATCGGTAGCTGCTTGGACGAAGTGTTAAATCAGGGTGCCAAATTCCGCTACATGTTCGGTGGAAAAGCACAAGTTCCTGTAACGATTCGGACAATGCATGGAGCTGGTTTTAGAGCAGCAGCCCAACACTCGCAAAGCTTATATGCTCTATTTACTGCAATTCCTGGAGTAAAAGTCGTTGTTCCATCCACACCATACGAAGCGAAGGGATTATTACTCGCTTCCATTGAAGATAATGACCCGGTCATCTTTTTTGAGGATAAAACACTTTATAACATGACAGGTGATGTTCCAGAAGGATATTATACGATTCCATTAGGAAAAGCAGATATCAAGCGCGAAGGTTCAGACGTGACGATCGTTGCAATCGGTAAGCAGGTGCATACTGCATTAGAAGCTGCATTCACACTTGCAGCAAAAGGAATTGAAGTAGAAGTCGTAGACCCTCGTAGCTTATCACCGTTGGACGAAGAAACGATTCTTTCATCGGTAGCAAAAACGAATCGACTTATTGTGATTGATGAAGCAAATCCAAGATGTAGTATTGCGACAGATATCGCAGCGCTTGTTGCAGATAAAGGTTTTGATACTCTTGATGCACCAATTAAACGGATCACTGCACCGCATACTCCAGTACCATTCTCGCCTCCATTAGAGGACATTTATTTACCGAAGCCAGAACGTGTGGTCAAAGTGGTGTCTGAATTATTAGGTACACCAATCGAAGTATAGATAGAGAGCTGGAAGGAGAGAAAAACATGGCGGTAGAAGTCGTAATGCCCAAACTGGGGATGGCAATGAAAGAAGGAACTGTTTCCGTATGGAACAAAACAGTTGGTGATACGGTCGGAAAAGGTGAACCGATTGCTAGTGTAAGCTCCGAAAAAATCGAGATTGATGTTGAGTCTCCAGCAGAAGGAACCGTTTTACAAATTGCGGTTCCTGAAGGCGAAGGAGTTCCTCCTGGTACAGTTATCTGTTATATCGGAAGTCCAGGAGAAAATATAGCATCTAACACGAAATTACAAGAAACAGAAGGTGAAAATGTAGCTTCTTCTTCTTCTGTGCAACTGGAACAAACGGAGCCTAAAAAATTAGCGCGAACAGCTCGCGATCGTATAAAAATATCTCCAGTTGCTAGAAAAATGGCTGAGGCTGGGGGATTGGACATTGAAAGTATGCAAGGAACAGGGCCAGGAGGCAGAATTACGAAGGAAGATGTACAAGAAGCATTAAAACAGGCACGGTCAACACAAGTTAACAAGGTAACTAAACCTGAACAGATTTCAGTTGAAAAGGTAGAAGAAAGTCAACAAATTCCTGTTACCGGTATTCGAAAAGTGATTGCAGAAAGAATGTATGAAAGTCTCCAAAAATCTGCTCAGCTGACCATTAACATGAAAGTGGATGTATCAAAATTAATTGCCTTGCAAAAGCAAACAATGGAAACGGTTCAATCTCAATATGACAATAAGCTTACCGTTACCGATTTTATCGCAAGAGCTGTAGTTCTTTCGTTAAAACAGCATGAGCAAATGAATAGTGCTTATATTGAAAACAAGATCCATTTATATAAGCAGGTACATCTTGGTATGGCTGTGGCCCTTGAAAGAGGATTAGTCGTTCCTGTAATCCGAAATGCTGATCAATCAACTCTTATTGACCTATCTAAAAGTATTAAAGCACTAGCGAAGAAGGCTAGGGAAGGGCAGCT
Source organism: Robertmurraya korlensis (assembly GCF_023715225.1). Classification (GTDB taxonomy): domain Bacteria; phylum Bacillota; class Bacilli; order Bacillales; family Cytobacillaceae; genus Robertmurraya_A. Next base: position 93,515 of record NZ_JAMBNS010000002.1, on the reverse strand, counting down.
TAGTCAAGATGAAATGCAGGGTTCCACGTTTACGATTAGTAATCTAGGTGCTTATGGAGTCGACCATTTTACTCCTGTATTGAATCCACCGGAAGCAGGGATCCTTGGTGTTGGTGCTGTGTATGATACCCCTGTATTTGTTGGCGAAACTATCGAGAAAAGAAGTATCTTACCACTTAGCTTAACGTTTGATCACCGTGTACTCGATGGAGCTCCGGCTGCTGCCTTTTTACAAACGGTGAAAAAGCTTTTAGAAAATCCTATTACTATGCTGTTTTAGAAAGAAGGGGGTTCTTTTGACAAGGATTATGATTATTGGAGGAGGACCTGCTGGTTATGTAGCTGCGATTACGGCTGCCCAGCAGGGAAATGAAGTAACTCTTATTGACCAAGGTCCCTTAGGGGGAACTTGTTTAAATGAAGGATGCATGCCAACGAAGTCTCTTCTCGAAAGCGCAGAGGTATTTAGTCAGGTTAAGCATGCAGGTGAGTTTGGCATAAGGCTCCCGGTAGGTAAAATAGAGGTTGATTGGCAAAGTATTCAGCAACGGAAAAACCAAATTGTTTCCACTCTTGTTCAGGGGATTCATTATTTAATGCGAAAAAACAAAGTGAAAGTGATCAATGGAAAAGCTACCTTTCTTACCAGCCAAGTGGTTCGGGTAGAATCGGAAGGGATACAACAAGAAGTTTCTGCCGACAAAATCATCGTTGCAACAGGCTCGGAACCAGTTGCTTTGCCTTTTGCTCCTTTTGATGGTAAGTGGATCCTTCACAGTGGTCACGCCATGTTGATACAGGAGGCTCCTGAATCGATGGTGATTATTGGTGGAGGGGTGATAGGCTGTGAGTTTGCTAGTGTGTACAGTAGATTGGGTACGAAGGTGACTATAATTGAGATGTCTTGCCAGCTATTGCCGGGTGAGGATGAAGAGGTGGCGGCCATCTTACATAAGCAGCTTGAAGATGATGGGGTCACTGTTCATACATCAACAGCCGTTAAGGAATTACAAAAAGAAAATAAGAAAGTGATCTTTGAAAACGAAAAAGGGTCTAAAGAGTTATATGCAGACCTTGTTCTTGTTTCAATTGGTCGAAAACCGAGAGTACAAAATTTAGGCCTGGAACATATCGGGCTTGATTTTGCCAATAAAGGAATATTCGTGAATGAGTGCATGGAAACGAATATTTCAAACATCTATGCCTGTGGGGATGTCATTGGTGGGATTCAATTGGCACATGTAGCTTTCCACGAAGGAACTGTGGCAGCATTACAAGCTTGCGGAGAGGAGGCCAAAGTCAATTATCGCGCTGTGCCTCGCTGTATTTATACTTCACCTGAAATCGCTAGTGTAGGGTTAACGGAAAAGCAAGCAAGAGAACAATACGGGGATATCCGAGTAGGTGTGTTTCCATTTGCTGCGAATGGAAAGGCACTCATTTCAGGTAAGCAGCTTGGAAAAGTAAAAATATTAATCGAACCAGAGTTCGGTGAAATCATTGGAGTATCTATTGTAGGAGTGCATGCGACAGAACTCATTGGTCAGGCGGCGGTTATGCTTCACGCCGAAATGACAACGGATTTATTAGAAAACTTTATTGCTCCCCATCCCACGCTTTCAGAGGCGGTCCATGAAGCCGTGTTAAATGCCATTGGTCATGCGGTACATGTTTAAATAATAGGAGGAATGGTAATGAGAACTGCTCTCTGGTATAACAGAAAAGAGATCTCTAAAAAGATACCCCTAAATCAAATTGTCGCTGAAGGGTTTGAAGCTTTAACGAGTAGCAAAAATCAAATAAAGATTTTAGTAGATCCTTTTAAGTAATTACTAAGCCTTTGCGTTAAATCGCAAAGGCTTTATTTTTTGGATATTCTAGATACGACTGATTACTTATTGAAAGCGGATACAACCTTTACTATAATGATAATTGGACAGTTATCCCTTCATAGGTAAAAACGTGGAAATATTTATCATGGATAGAGGAGGTTTCATGGATACTACCTTTTATTTTGATACTTGGAAGCGTTTTGTAAAGGAAGGTGTACTCGATTCAGCAAGGTTAAATCAAAGAATTTTAGAGTCGTGGTACCGATGCAAAACAGAAAAAGTGAATCCTTATCTAAATAAAGCCCACCATGTACTCACACAACAAGAATTAGATGGAAAAAAGGCCGAAAATGCCCTTCTAATCGAATTAGCTACACCTTTTTTAAAGAAAATGGATCAACCGATAAAAGAGTCAGGAATGATGGGCTTATTGGTTGACCCTGATGGATACGTCCTTTCTTTATCAGGGAACGATAGAACGTTAATGAATGCGCGAAGAATAAATTTTGTTGAAGGAGTACAGTGGACAGAAACGGAAGTCGGCACGAACGCAATTGGAACAGCGTTACAAGCGAAAGAACCAGTAATTATTCATGGGCCTGAACACTATTCGGTTGCCTCCCATCAATGGAGCTGTTCAGCTACTCCTATCATTCATGAGGATGGAAGCTTACTAGGAGTCATTGATGTTTCTTGCCCAGTGGAGTCGTCGCACCCCTTTATGATTGGAATGGTAACCTCTATTTCTTATGCTATAGAAAAGGAAATCGCTAGTAGGTCTTATAAAAGAGAACTGAAACTGATCCAACATGCAACTGTTCTTGCAGAAACATATAAAAATCACCTCTTTATCGTCTGTAATTATAACAACATGATTCTATCTGCCAGTAAATCCATCCTAGAAAAAAATCCCCGAGTGATCGGTATGAACGTATTTGAATTCCTTCATAACAAGTACAACATTGATTTAGAAATGCCATTTTTCTTAAAGGAAGACAATAGCAGACATGGGACCTGCTTTTTTCTATCAAAAATAGCTACAGAACAGAGTCGTATTTTTGTGCCTCATTCAACTAATTCCTTTTCATTTCAAGGGGAAGCGGGAGTGAGTCAGGTTTTTCAAAATACGTTACAGAAGGTAAAACTTGTTGCTCCATCCGATACATCCGTTTTTATTACAGGAGAAACAGGTACAGGAAAAGAGCTAATTGCAAGGGCAATCCATGATAATAGTCCTCGTAAGAATGGTCCGTTTATTTCCTTAAATTGTGGGGCAATTCCAAAAGATTTAATGGAAAGCGAGCTTTTTGGCTACGTAGAAGGTGCTTTTACAGGTGCCAGAAAACAGGGATATAAAGGAAAGTTTGAACAAGCAAATAAAGGGACAATCTTCCTCGATGAAATTGGTGAGATTCCACAAACGATGCAAGTCGCTCTATTACGAGTGCTCCAAGAGAGAAAAGTAACTCCAATTGGTAGCACGAAGGAAGTACCGTTAGATGTACGTGTGATAACAGCGACCCATAGGGATTTAAGACAATTAGTCGGTGAAGGGGATTTTAGGGAAGACCTTTTTTATCGTTTGCATGTATACCCTATTGAAGCACCTGCTTTAAGAGATAGGAAAGAGGATATTCCACATCTTGCAAGGTATATTTGCCAACAAAGCAACTGGAACATTGATAATTTGGAGGATGTAGTAGACAGATTAATAGAGTATGAATGGCCAGGGAATATTAGAGAGCTTACCAATGTGTTAGAGAGAGTATCAATTATGCTTCCACAATGGCATGGTTCGCTTGTTGGTCTGATCAATGAGGTATTGCCAACAAAGTCATTGGACATTCTGCCAACGGAAGAAAATGAACTCGTTAAACCTTTAAAACCACGTGAAAAAATTCAACGAGATCTTATGCTTGATGCATTGAAAAAAACAAAGGGCAATGTTACAGCAGCAGCTAAATTGCTTGATATTCCAAGAAGTACATTTTATAAGAGATTGCAGAGGTTTAGTTTGTGAGTTTGGAGAGGATACCTTTAGTGAAGGTATCCTCTCTCTTTTTTATTTTGAAAATTCTTTTAAAAAAACAATTGAAACGTTTCAATTATGATGTTATGATGAATTCATGAAAACGCTTTAATTGTTTTGGGGGTATTATTAGTGCCAAGTATAAAAGATGTTGCAGACTTAGCAGGAGTTGGGGTTGGCACGGTTTCACGTGTCATTAATAAGAATCCCACTGTAAAGCCTGAAACAAGGGAAAAAGTGAATGCAGCTATTAAAAAATTAAATTACATACCAAATGAAGTAGCACGAAATTTCAAGATGCAAAAATCAACGATGGTGGCGTTATTGCTCCCAAGTATATGGCATCCGTTTTTTTCAGAGTTTGCTTATTACATTGAAGATGCACTTGATAAAGAGGGATATAAGTTAATGCTTTGTAATAGCGGGGGGAGACCGGATAAAGAAATCTACTATCTTGATATGCTGAATCAAAATAAAGTAGCTGGCATTATCGGGATTACCTACAATGAGATTGAAGATAGTGTGAGTACGGATATTCCTATTATCAGCTTGGACCGACATTTCGGGAAAAAGATTACATGTGTCACTTCAGATAACTATACCGGTGGTCAAATGGCTGTAAAGGAGCTTGTAAAGGCGGGAGTAACCAAGGTTGCCTATCTTGGAATTACTAGTTCTGTATATAGTGAGGTTTTGCTTCGCAAGAAAGGATTTATGGACGAAGCGGAGGCACAAGGAATTGAATTCGTGACTTACGAAGAGCACGATGCTGTTTATGATGATGATACCTTCTTTGATGATTTCTTTAGCAAAAAAGAACACCAAGATGTAAATGGTATTTTTGCAAATACCGATCTGCTTGCAGCTAAGTATATTGATAAAGCAAAACAAAAGGGAATTATTACTCCTAAGGATGTAAAAGTGATCGGTTATGACGGCATTCAAGATAATAAGCTGTTCCGTCCATTTTTATCAACCATACGGCAACCAGTCGAAGAAATGGCAAGGATGTCTGTTGAGCTCCTGTTAAGAAAAATTGAAGGAGAAACGTTAGACCAAGATATTTATCGAGTTCCGGTTATGTATAGAAAAGGAGAAACAACGTAAGTTTTTTTAGCCTTTAGAATGAAACGTTTCAAAAAAGTAGAGTAATAGTTGTGCTCAACCCCCTATGAAGCTGAGGGGTTGGGGATTACTTTTACCACTAAATGAAACGTTTCAAAAATAATTATGAGACGCATAAAAAAATTTAAAATAGATTGGAAACGTTTCAACGAAAAGATTCATTTCAAAAATACACATGTAAGTGGGGGATAGCATGGAAATAGCTAGAAAGGCAGATCCAGTAATCAACTCAACTACCACAGTGAAAAAAGGATTAAAGCTCAAAAAAATCTTAACAAATTATCAGCTTTATTTATTTCTACTACCCGCATTAATCTATTTTATTGTTTTCCATTATGTACCAATGTATGGAGTGTTGATTGCATTTAAAGATTTTGTTGCTACAAAAGGGATTATGGGAAGTCCTTGGGTTGGATTTAAACATTTTGAGAGGTTTTTTGATTCCTATCAATTTTGGTCGTTGATAAAAAATACTCTTGGACTGAGTGTTACGCAACTAGTCGTTGGTTTTCCACTTCCGATTTTTCTCGCTCTTATGCTAAACCAAATGAGAAGTGAGAAATCGAAACGGTTTGTCCAAACAGTCGTTTATGCACCGCATTTTATTTCTGTTGTTGTTTTAGCCGGTATGATTTATGTGTTCTTTTCCAACAACGGATTGATCAATAATTTGATCCTTATGTTTGGTGGAGATCCTATTTCATTCATGGCAAAACCTGAATGGTTTAAACCATTATATATTGCATCGGGAGTATGGCAGGAGACAGGCTGGGCTGCCATTATCTATCTAGCAGCTCTAGCAGGGGTAAGTCCTGAGTTACATGAAGCAGCGATTATGGATGGTGCAAATAAGTGGCAGCGAATCTTCCATGTGGATATACCAGCTATCATGCCTACTGCAGTTATTTTATTAATCTTGTCAGTGGGAAGCATTATGAACATCGGTTTTGAAAAGGCTTACTTATTACAGACACCGATGAATCAGCCGTCCGCAGAGATCATTCCTACCTATGTATACAAAATGGGTTTACAGCAAGCTCAATATAGCTTTGCTGCCGCGGTTGGTTTATTTAATGCAGTGATTAATTTGATTTTACTAGTGGCTGTAAACAAGTTCGCAAAGAGATTATCAGGTACAGGATTATGGTAGGGGGTGCCAAAGATGAGTTTACTAACATTAAAGAATAAAAAGTTTACTAGAAGATCGAAGGAAGATCGAGTGTTTGATACCATTAACGTGTTCCTAGTTGCGCTCATTGTGATATTGGTTATGTATCCTTTGTACTTTATCGTTATTGCTTCCTTTAGTGACCCTAATATGATTTACGAAGGTAAGGTGTGGTTGCTGCCAAAGGAAATCACTTTTGAAGGATACGAACGAATTTTCAGAGATAGCAAGATTTGGTTGGGGTATAAAAACTCTCTCATCTATACAGTGGTTGGAACGATTGTAAATGTATCGTTCACATTAATGGCTGCTTACGCTTTATCAAGAAAGGATTTATATGGAAGAAATGTGATCATGTTTTTGTTCCTAATGACGATGTTTTTCTCAGGTGGATTAATTCCAACGTATTTAGTTGTAAAAAATTTAGGACTGTTGAACACCATGTGGGCACTTATTTTACCAAAGGCAGTAGCTGTGTGGAATGTGATTGTAGCAAAAACATATTTCGAGAGTTCCATACCCAATGAACTTTTAGAGGCTGCCAAAATGGATGGATGTTCCGACGCGAAGTTTTTTTGGAAAATAGTCTTACCATTGTCCAAACCGATTGTTGCTGTCATGGTGTTATTTTACGCGGTCGGACACTGGAACTCATACTTTGATGCACTCATCTACTTGAATAATGAAAACTTATATCCACTGCAGCTCATTTTACGAAATATATTAATTCAAAATGAGGCTTCTACCATGATGATAAGCGACCTAGAGTCATTAGCTGCGAAGCAAAGAGTTTCTGAGTTAATCAAGTATGGTGTCATAATTGTTGCTTCTGTTCCGTTACTAATCGTTTATCCTTTTGTTCAAAAGTATTTTGTAAAGGGTGTAATGATTGGCGGAATTAAAGGTTAATACAAAAAAATGATCAAAAATGAGGGGGAAAAGAAATGCTTAAATCAATGAGAAAAAGAATGAAGAAGAGTAAAGCGTCAACAATTTTAGTATTAGGACTAACAGCGACACTTGCGTTGACGGGCTGCACAAACAATGATTCAGCTAGCTCTGAAAGTGCAGAAAAAGTTGCCTTTAACAAAACAGGTTTACCTATTGTTGACAAACAAGTAACGCTAAACATCGTTTCATCAAAGGCAGCATTAGCACCTGACTATTCCGAAATGGTCATTTTTGATCGACTTCAAGAAGCAACAAACGTAAAAATTAAATGGAATAATATTCCTGGGGATGGATATCAGGAAAAGAAAAATTTAATGCTGGCAAGTGGTGATCTGCCAGATGCGTTCTATTCATCAGGATTTAGTGATCATGACCTTGTACAATATGGTCAGAACGGTACGATTATCCCATTAGAGGATTTAATAGATAAATATGCACCAAATTTAAAGAAGCTGTTTGAACAAAGACCAGATTTGAAGAAAGTGGTTACTGCACCCGATGGTCATATTTATTCATTGCCTCGTGCAGAAGAAATGGATTTAATTGGTATGCCAAATATAATGTTTATAAATAAAGTATGGCTAGATAAATTAGGCCTCGAAATGCCTACTACTCTTGAAGAATACCATGATGTGTTAAAAGCTTTTAAGGAAAAGGATCCAAATGGAAACGGAAAGCAAGACGAAATTGGTTTAACTTTCTGGTATAACGGCTGGTGTGGGAATGAAGGAGACTTGATTGGTTTATTTGGATTACCAGATTCACCTTTTGAAGCGGACCATCGTGTCGTAAGAAATGGAAAAGTGATATATGCTGCTGTTCAGCCGGAATTTAAAGAGGCGATCAATTACTATAATGGGTGGGTCAAAGAAGGATTAATTGATTCTGAGGTAGTGACGCAAAAGACTGAACAAATATTTGCTAAAGGAAAAACAGAAGATCCAACTCTAGGGTCATTCATTTGGTGGGAGAGTACGGAAGTAGTGGGAACGGATCGAGTAGATGATTATGTTGTGTTACCACCACTAAAAGGGAAAGACGGGAATATTGTAATTGGCCGATCCAACTATTCTGAGTATGGAAGGGATGCATTTGTTATTACATCTGCCAATAAGAATCCTGAAGTGACGATGCGTTGGGTTGATGAATTGTATGAACCGAAAATGTCTGCACAAATCAACTGGGGTCCGATTGGCGAGATATATGAAGAAGATGCAAATGGAATGTTAGTCAATAAAGAGCTTCCAGAGGGAGTAGCGATGGGTGAGCTGCGTCAGAAAGTGGCACCAGGTGGTCCATTTGTCGTTTTAAAGGAACACTTCGGTAGTGTGGTAGATATGGAGCCAAGAGCGAAGGAAAGATTAGAAATTCTTGATGAGTATTATAGACCACATATGGTATCAGAGAATTACCCGTCTATCTTCTTTAGTCCAGAGGAGCTTGAAGTCATAAACACTATTGAGCCAGAAATTAAAACATTTGTAAAACAAAAAGAGGCTCAGTGGTTAGTTGATGGTGGCATTGAGAAAGAATGGGATGACTATGTACAGCAATTAAAAGATATGGGACTTGATCAATTAATGGAAGTGTACCAGAAGGGTCTGGATCGTTATAACAAGCAATAAGCCCATAAAGCCAGACAGTGTTTTCGTCTGGCTTTTCAATTCATACCAAAAGATTGAACGGAAAGATTTCGAATGAGAGGCAGGTCAATACTATGAATAACGTCTTAGAAAAGCAACAGTATTATAAAGAGAAATATCGTCCACAATATCACTTCTCACCCGAGAAGAATTGGATGAACGATCCGAATGGCATGGTGTTTTATGAAGGAGAGTATCATTTGTTTTATCAATACCATCCACACGGAACGACATGGGGACCAATGCATTGGGGGCATGCAGTAAGTAAAGATCTCGTGTATTGGGAACATCTGCCGATTGGTCTGGTTCCGGATGAGCATGGGATGATTTTTTCGGGTAGTGCAATTGTTGACTGGAATGATTCTACTGGATTTTTTGAGGGGAAATCAGGATTAGTCGCGATATTTACTCACGCGGACACATACCCAGAAACGAACCGTGCGAGACAAAGGCAGAGTCTTGCCTATAGTAAGGATCATGGTCGAACATGGAAAATGTATGTGGGCAATCCTGTCCTTCAGGAAGAACATATTACCGATTTCCGAGATCCGAAGGTATTCTGGCATCATGAAACGAACCGATGGGTTATGGTCGTTGCATCTGGACAATCGATTCGAATATATACTTCTAGAAATTTAACATCTTGGGAGTTTGCTAGTGAATTTGGAGAAGCAGAGGGCTCTCACCAGGGAGTTTGGGAGTGTCCTGATCTTTTTGAATTGCCTGTTGATAAAGATCCACATCAGAAAAAGTGGGTGTTATTCGTTAGTATTGGTGATGATCCCAGCTTACCAGAAGGTTCTCGAACACAATATTTTACAGGGGAGTTTGATGGAAAGACCTTTGTGAATGGTAACTCCCCAGAAACGGTCTTGTGGATTGACCATGGCCGTGATAACTATGCGGGTGTTAGCTGGTCAGATGTTCCCAACAAAGATGGTAGAAGAATATATATTGGCTGGATGAGCAATTGGCGTTATGCAAATGTCACTCCAACTAAGGAATGGCGCAGCGCGATGACACTTCCAAGAGTAGTAGAATTACAGTCAACAGATGAAGGAATTCGACTGGTTCAGAAACCTGTTCAGGAATTGAAATGTTTACGGGTGGAACATCAATCTTTTCAAAGGGAAGAGGTAAAGCCAGGGGCAAATCTCTTAGAAAATGTAAAAAGCAATACATTTGAAATTATTGCAGATTTTGAACTGACAACGGCAACAGAATTTGGATTCAAGGTATGTAAGGGAGCAAATGAAGAAACGATTGTCGGATACGATGTGAAAAATCAAAGGGTTTTTGTGGATCGAAGCCTTTCAGGAGAGGTCACTTTTCATCAATCTTTCGCTGGAAAACATGAAAGTGAGCTTATACCTGAAAACAACAAAATTACATTACACATTTTTGTAGATCAGTCGTCAGTAGAGGTGTTTGGGAATCAAGGACAAGTGGTTATTACCGATTTAATTTTTCCAAGCGAAGAGCATAAGGAAATAGAACTGTATGTAAAAGAGGGAGACGTAACTTTACAATCGCTAGAGTTTTATACATTAAAATCTACTTGGCGATAGTTTAAGAAATCGGGGGATTAAAGCAAGCAATGCTGCTTCTCTCCCCTTTTTCTTGCAACCAGTTGAGGACACCACGGATGGACAGAAAATGAAAATACTTTTCTAAAAAGGTGATGTCATGAATCGAATACTAAAGAGGAAAAAGGTTTTCTCGTTGCTTTTAATTTTAGTCCTTATGTTTCAATCGTTTAACCCATTTTCCGTACTTGTTCGCGCTGTTTCTCTTCCAATAGCGAACGATGAAATCTACAGGCCGGGGTATCATTTTACTCCAGAGAAAAATTGGATGAACGACCCTAATGGTATGGTGTATTACAACGGGGAGTATCATTTGTTTTATCAACATAATCCTACTGATAAAGTATGGGGGCCGATGTATTGGGGTCATGCAATTAGTAAAGATCTCGTAAACTGGGAGCACTATCCGATATCGGTGTATCCGGATGAAAATGGGTTTGCATGGTCGGGAAGTGCGGTGGTTGATTATGAAAATACATCTGGTTTAGGAACAAAAGAAAATCCACCCATGGTTGCTCTATATACGAGTGAACTTGGCGGAGATAATCAACATGTGAGTGTTACTTATAGTGTAGATAGCGGAAGAACATGGTCCACTCTTGAACAGAATCCAATTATTTCTATGCCGAATGAGTTAAAAGCAAGTAATGGAGGATCAGGTGTGTTCCGAGATCCAAAGGTATTTTGGCATGAACAAACGAAGCAATGGATGTTTGTCATCACTAGTGGAAAGCGCATCGATTTTTACTCATCAACTAATCTATTAGACTGGAAAAAGGTAAGCGAATTTTCTGATCCTAAAGCAGCAGCACTTGGTCTTTGGGAATGTCCAGATTTGTTTGAGTTGCCCCTATATGATTCGAATGGAAACCAAACAGGTTCGAAATGGGTGCTAACGGTAAGTATAAATCCAGCACCAACAGGTGGAACAGGGATGCACTATTATGTAGGGGATTTTAATGGAACAACATTTACTCCCGATGACAACTCCAAACCATTCAATTGGGCGGATTACGGGGCCGATTTTTACGCAGCAGTTACATGGAGTAACACTGATAACCAGCCAGAAGACGGACGACGAATCTGGTTAGGCTGGATGAATAATCCTGCTCAATACGCAGGGCAAATCCCAACTTCCACCTGGAGAGGTGCCACCACCGTTCCACGTGAGCTTTCATTAGTGGAAACAAATGAGGGTGTTAGATTAAAGCAGCAACCAGTCAAGGAATTAACTAGTTTACGAGATTCAGCAAATGAAGTGAAAATCACAAATCAAAAATTTTCAACTAATAATGTATTAGAAAATGTAACCGCTGACATGTTTGAGATTGAAGCTGAGTTTAACCTGAATGAAACATCAGCATCTGAGTTTGGATTTCAAATTCGTAAAGGAGAAAATGAAGCGACTACCATTTCCTATCAAGTGGCAGATGGAAAATTATCAGTGGACCGGACAAAATCAGGAAAGACCGATTTTCATAAGGATTTTCCTTCCATTCAGCATACGAACCTAACAGTAAATGATGGAATCTTACATGTAAAACTATTGGTTGATCGTTCTTCAGTTGAGGTGTTTGCAGAAGAAGGAACTTCCGTGTTTACGAATCAAATCTTCCCGAGTGAAACAAGCAAAAAAATTGAATTATATGCAAAAGACGGAGAGGTTACATTACGTTCCTTATCTTTCTTTCCTTTAAAAGAAGCGACATTTACGAAATTCCTAGAAGATGTGGATGTTGAAAACCTTCCGAATACAATTGAAAATCCTAATTTTGAAACTGGTGATCTAACTGGTTGGACGACAACTGGTTCCTCATTTAGAGCTCCTGTTTCCAATGCAACAAGCTTTTGGGGTGGGCCATTTGAGCATGAAGGTACCTATCATTCATGGGGATTCCTCGGAGCGAAGAGTGATGATAAATCTGATTTACGAACCGGTGTAATGAAGTCTAGCAATTTTGTGTTGGAAGGAAATGGGGTTATCGACTTTTTAGTAGGTGGTGGCCAAGACCTAAATACTCTGTATGTAGCACTAGTAAATGCTTCAACCGGTAAAGAGCTGATGAAGGCGACAGGAGCAAATACAGAAAAATACCGGCGAGTCACATGGGATGCTTCCGAGTACTTGGGAGAAGCACTCTTTATAAAAGTAGTAGATTATCATTCTGGTGGTTTTGGTCATATCAATGTGGATGATTTTCATGTTTTTAACGAAGACGTAGGAAAGCAAGATGATCTCATTAATCCTGGCTTTGAAACAGGAGATTTAACTGGATGGACAACAGAAGGAAATGCATTCAATGGTACGGTAACTGACCAAGCCACTTATTGGGATACCCAAATTCCGTTTGAGCATCAAGGGAAGTATCATCTATGGGGCTTTAACGGCGCGGATCCCAATGAAGCGGATCAAAGAACAGGAAGCCTCACTTCTAATACCTTTGAACTATCAGGAAATGGTGACGTCTCTTTCCTAGTAGGAGGGGGAGATGAGATGGATGGGGAGAAAAAGTACGATTTATATGTTGCCTTAGTTCGTGCTTCCGATGGAAAAGAGTTGTTCAAAGCAACAGGACCTGAATCAGAGGCATATAAACGTGTTACCTGGAAGGCTTCAGAATATGTAGGTGAAAAAGTATATATCAGAGTGGTCGATCAACATACAGGAGGGTTTGGACATCTGAATGTGGATGATTTTCAAGTGAAAGGTCGCGGGATGTTAAGTCATTGGAATTTTGATGAACAAAAGGGCCATACCGCTCTTGAATCAGTCAAAAACGAACAGCTAAAGGTAGAATATGTATTTAATGAAGCAAAGTATAAGCCTTCTACCGATCCTCTTTGGAGAAAAGGGGTCGTGGGTCAGGCACTTCTATTTGATGGCTATTCAACTTATATCAATCAACCTATTAAAAAGGCAGCACAGCCAAGTGCTGCATTGACAATAGAAGCATGGGTAGCACCACGATCGTATGAATGGGGAGATCTTGGTCAGCTGTCAGCGATTGTTAATCAGCACAATAAAGCTCGAGGCGAAGGCTATATTTTAGGAATGGGTCGACATGGAAAATGGTCATTCCAAGCCGGGATGAATGGCGAATGGAAAGAAGTGTGGGCAAAAGAAGACAAACCGCTTGAAAAAGATCAGTGGTCCTATATTGTAGCCACTTTTGACCAGGATGAAAAAAAGATGAGGTTGTTTTTAAATGGTGACCTGGTTGGGGAAGTAGATACTCCTAGAAATGCCACGATTACAGCGACCGAGAATAATCTTTTAATTGGAAAGCATAATTCAGCCGCCGTATTAAGCTCGTTTACAGCAAATATGTTTAACGGGATGATTGATGATCTGAAAATCTACAATAAAGCATTATCTGAAGAGGAGATTAAAAGCCACTATCAACAAGTGATTACAAGTCATGAAAATGGACAGTTACCTCTTCCAGATTTATCTTTTGACCGCAGTGTATATGATGGGGATCGATATCGCCCACAATATCATTTTCTCTCACCAGGTCACTGGATGAATGAACCGCATGCTCCGTTTTATTATAACGGAAAATATCATCTCTTCTATCAGCATAATCCACAAGGACCTTACTGGCATCAAATCCATTGGGGTCACGCGGTAAGTGACGATATGGTTCATTGGGAAGATGCTCCGGTTGCGTTAGCTCCATCAGGTGTGTCACCAGACGGAGTATGGTCTGGCTCTGCAAGCTTTGATCAAAATGGAGAGCCGGTGTTATTTTTTACAGCGGGAGATGACAGCAAGACACCGAACCAAATGACAGGTTTGGCGAAACCAATGGATGTCAAAGATCCAATGCTGAAGATGTGGGATATGTTAGAACATCCTGTTACGGTTCAAGCACCTGATCTTCCAGCAGAGGAAGGGAAGGTAATGTATGGTCAGTTCCGTGATCCATTTGTCTGGCAAGATGGTGATACTTGGTATCAAATTGTTGGTTCGGGTATAGAAAATGTAGGAGGTTCCGCACTCCTATACACTTCAAAAGACCTGGAAAATTGGGAGTATGTTGGTCCATTCTTTACAGGGAATTCCAAAGCCTATCCAAAAACAGGTGATGTTTGGGAATTACCAGTGTTTTTACCTATTGGGAAGGATGCAAACGGAGAACAAAAGTATGCATTTTTTATCAATCCTTGGTTTAAGAGCTATAGTGAACATAACGTAAAATACGTGTTCCATTGGGTGGGCTCATGGGATAAAGAAAAGAATCAATTTATCCCAGACCATGAGGAGCCGAAACTATTTGATTACGGTGTACATTTTACTGGACCTAGTGGAATGATTGATGATAAAGGACGTTCGATTCTATTTAGTATTGCTCAAGACCGAAGAACGGACCAGGAGCATTATGATGCGGGTTGGGCACATAACGCTGGTTTACCATTAGAATTGTCTCTATTAAAGAATGGAGAGCTTGGTGTTAAGCCGATTAAAGAGTTAGAAACTCTCCGAGGCAAACAACTGATTAATATTAGAAATTCGAGTCTATCAAAGGCAAATAAGAAGCTTGAGAAAGTAAAAGGAGATATGTTAGAAATCATCCTTGAAATTAAAGCAAAATCGGATGAGAAATATGGTATTAAAGTTCGTCAATCAGGAGATTCATCAGAAGAAGTAAACCTCTATTTTGACGAGACAAACGAGCAATTTGGAGTAGACGCTACGAAAATGAGTGTAGACCCTGATGCCTCGAAAACTAGCAATTCTGGAACTCTTTCCACACAAGGAGAAAATGTGAAGCTTCATATTTTCCTAGACCGATCGATGATTGAAGCGTATGCGAATGGGCAAAAAAGCATTACCACAAGAGCATACCCAACAAAAGCGGATGCATTAGGACTTGAACTTTGGAGTAAGAACGGAAAGGCAAATATTGTCTCAATGAAAGTATATGAGATGGGATCTGCCTATAGTGACACAGTCGTACCAGCGTATTATGGGGATGATACCCCTAAAGAGGAAATTCCACATAAAGAATTAATAAATCATGACTTTCAAACAGGAGATTTAACCGGATGGACGATTGTAGAAGGAAATACTTTCACAAATGACCATGTAACCAATAAGAATGATTGGGGATGGGGTGGTCCTTTCGGTCAGGCAACTACTTCCACTGACCCAAATAAATATCATTTATGGGGTTTTCATCCTGATCATGGGGGAGATGCGGCAACGGGTGTGTTGAAATCTGCAGACTTTGTCCTCGGAGGAGATGGTCAAATTGACTTCTTAACTTCAGGCGGAGCAGATGAGCAATTACTATACGTAGCCCTGGTCGATGCGGAAACAAAAGAAATCTTAAGGAAAGCAACTGGCCATAACGGCGAAGCCTACAGAAGAGTTAGATGGGACGCTTCAGAGTTTATGGGTAGAAAACTGTTTATTCAAGTTGTTGATAAACATACAGGAGGATGGGGGCATATTAATCTAGATGATGTGAATATTCCAGTGGAGCTGGAGGAAAAGAAGTAAATTTTTATGACCTTTTAGAAACGTTTTTATACGGAAAAATACGATTAAGGTTAGAAAAGGAGGAAGTCGTTGGACTTCCTCCTTTTCTATTGTTCTTTATTTCATTTTACTCGGCCATAACAAGCCGATAATCACGCCAATAAAAGCTGGCAGCATCCATCCAAGGCCAATTTCATAGAGTGGTAAAAATTCTAAATAAAAAGTTTTAATCGAATCGAGTAATCCTACAGTCGCTCCAGGTAAATAAGCCGCTAATGTGCTATACCCATCAATGATACTGACAAAGAATGTGAGTAGCATCGATGCAGCGAATACGCTTTGTTTCCCTTTGAATAATGGTGAAAATAAAGCCAATAAAATTAGAACAATTGCTAATGGATATAAGAACATTAATACCGGAATCGCAAACAAAATGATATTGTTCAAACCGAAATTCGCAATGGCAAAAGAAACGATACAAAGGATAAGTACAAACCAACGATAGCTCACTTTAGGAAAAACATTATGGAAAAATTCACTACATGCCGTAATAAGTCCAATACTTGTTTTTAAGCAAGCGAGAACAATAATAATGGCTAATAAAATGTTACCGAATGATCCGAAGTAATGCTGAGAAACGGCAGCAAAGATCTCCCCGCCATTCGTAAATGTTCCAACTGCGGTTATACTCGATGCACCCATATACGTAATAAGACCATAAATGAGTGTCATAAGTCCCATCGCAAACACACCAGATTGCCAAGTAGCTTTGGCAATCGCTTTTGTTTGAGTGATGCCTTGGCTTTTAATCGTGTTGATGACAACAATTCCGAAAGCAAGGGAGGCAAGGGCATCCATCGTGTTATAGCCTTCTTTAAAGCCTGTCATAAAGGCTAAGTTTTTATAATCACCAGTTGGTTCACCAAAGTTACCCATCGGCTTCAAAATCGCAGTAACAATTAAAATAAATAAAAATAATAAAAAGGCAGGGGTTAAATATTTTCCAACGTAGTCCATAATCTTTGCTGGGTTTAAAGAGAAATAATAAACAATGGCAAAAAATACAAGGCTAAACAATCCGAGCCATAAGCTTGCTGAGTCTGGATTGATATACGGTTCAAAGCCAACAACAAATGGTACAGTTGCCGTACGTGGAATCGCAAAAAATGGTCCAATCGTTAAGTAAAGGGCCATCGCGAATACGACACCAAAAAGTGGATGCACGCGACTAGCTAAATCACGAAGACCTGTACTGCCAGATAGGCCAATTGCTAAGATGCCTAAAAAGGGAAGACCAATGGCTGTGACTAAAAAGCCAATCAATGCTGGCCAAAAGTTCGTACCTGCAAGTTGTCCTAATTGGATCGGAAAAATTAAATTTCCTGCCCCAAAATAAAGACCGAATAGCATTGTACCGATCAATGCATAAGTGGAAAACGGTATTTTCTGTTGCATGTTGTTACTCCTTCAAGATGATTTTTTTAATTAAACTACTATATTAGGAACATATTTTAGTAGTCACAATAAATTTGAATATATAGATTTATCGTTATATTGTCAATCCGGGTAGTCGATAATACTATCCTAGCCAGAAGGAAAGTGAGATATTTTAAGCGAATTTAAATAGAAAATAAATGAAATTGTCAAAGTTGATGGAAGGGTGATATTGATGTGGTACCAAAATAAAATAACTGAACTAATAGGATTGGATTATCCGATCATACAAGCACCTATGGCAGGCGGTGTAACAACTTCTAGGTTTGTCTCTTCGGTGTCCAATGCCGGTGTCTTAGGGATGATAGGTGCTGGATATATGCAACCCAATGAATTACGTCAACAAATAAAGGAAATAAAAGCTTTAACTACGAGGACATTTGGAGTTAACTTATTTATACCCGAACAACCGAAGATTTCTGAAGAGGAGATTAATGAAGCTAACGAACTCTTACAATCTATTAGAAATGGATTAGGGATTAAATGGGAAATGCCTACATATGAAAACAGCTCTACATTTGAAGAAAAAATAAAAATTGTCATTGAAGAAGAGGTGCCTGTTTGCTCTTTTACTTTTGGTATCCCATCAAAGGAAGTAATAAACGAATTAAAGAAACATAACGTCATTGTCATTGGAACAGCCACGACAGTAAATGAAGCTGTTATCAATGAAAATATTGGGATGGATGCTGTTGTGGTCCAAGGAAGTGAGGCAGGGGGGCATCGGGGAACTTTTGCAAAAGGCGCACAAGAAAGTCTAGTAGGCCTAATGGCTTTGGTACCTCAGGTTGTGGATCATGTTACCATTCCTGTCATTGCATCCGGCGGGGTGATGGATGGTAGAGGCTTAATTGCTTCTATGTTTTTAGGAGCAGAAGCAGTTCAAATGGGAACAGCTTTCCTCACTACGATAGAGAGTGGAGCACATGATCAACACAAAACAGCTATACTACAAGCAGCCGAAGACGAGACGATGTTAACTACTGTATTTTCTGGAAAACCAGCTAGAGGAATTAACAACCAGTTTATGAAAGAGCTGAAGAGCAGAGAAAACTTGATTCCAGCTTATCCTATTCAACATTATTTAACTAGTCATATTAGAAGCGAAGCTGCGAGACAAAATAATCCTGAGATGATGTCTCTTTGGTCGGGGCAGGGAGTAAGGCTAAGTAAACGTCAATCTGTGAATGAACTCATCACAGGTATTGTTTCTCAGGTCAATCAGTTGTTAAAGGAATTTTGATTGTGGAAAAAAGCCATTCAGCTATAACAGCTAGAATGGCTTTGCTAATTTTAAAGCTTAATTTAACTGATCAGCAGGACCAAAGAATTCAAAATGAATCTTATCCGAAGAAATTCCTAACTCTTTTAATGCATGATTAACTGTTTTCATGAATGGAATTGGACCACAGAAGTAGAAAGAAGCGTTTTTATTTTGAACGATAGAATCAATCCAAGGAAGATCAATAAATCCTTCTTTATCGAATTCCTTGTTTAATACATCCATTTCAGTCGGTTTTTCATAGCAAAGATGATACTTGATATTCTCCGATTGACTTGAAAGTTCTTTAACATGTTCATGCATAGCGTGAGTCGTACTGTTAATGGAAGCATGAACGAAAGTAACTTTACGATTTGGCTGTTTGGTAGCAATGGTATTTAGCATGCTAATCATTGGAGTAATTCCAACCCCACCGCTAAGCAATACAACAGGTTCTTTAGATTCTACATCTAGAACAAAGTCACCGGCAGGAGCTGTCACTTCTAGTGTGTCTCCTTCTTGGATGGTATCGTGTAAGTAAGTGGATACTTTCCCGTTTGGGATATGTTCAGAAGAAGAGGTTTCCTTTTTTACACTTATACGGAAGTACTCTTTTTCAGGGCTGTCAGATAAGCTATACTGACGAATATGAGTGTACTCTTCTCCGGCAATTTTTACACGAATGCTAATATACTGTCCAGGAGTGAAAGTAGGAATTCCCTTACCATCCTTTGGCTGTAAGTAGAAAGAGGTGATTACTTCACTTTCTTTTACTTTCTTAGCAACAGTGAAGTCTCTGAAATCATTCCAACCACCAGATTGAGAAACCGTTTCCTCATACATTTCTTTCTCTACTTGAATAAATACATCAGCAATGACACCATACGCTTTCCCCCAAGCATTAATAATGTCATCGGTCGCAGCATCTCCAAGTACATCTTTTATTGCCAATAATAAATGTTTTCCGACGATAGGATAATGCTCAGCTTTAACTTGTAAACTTCTATGTTTATGGGCAATTTGTCTAACAACTGGTAGAATGGCTTCTAAATTATCAATATATGCAGCGGCAGCATAGACAGTATTCGCGAGTGCTTTAGGCTGTCTTCCTTGTTTTTGATTAGCATGGTTAAAGATATTTAACAACTCCGGATGATTTGTAAACATCATCTCGTAGAATCTCTTGGTAATGGCTTCCCCATGTTGTGCTAAGACAGGAACAGTAGACTTAATAATCTCAATTGTTTTTGAATCTAATGGGCTTGTGGCTGTTGTCATGTTAATCTCCCCTTAATAATATTCTCACAGTGTTAAAGATATATTTTAAATACATGTTTATTTTAGGCATTGATGATTACTTAAAGCAATATTTTAAATACATGTTTAACAGAATGTTCACATTTATGATGAAAAAGTTTGGTTTATGGTATAGTTGAATTATTGAATGACATAGGAGTTAAGGTGATTACGATGCAATTAACCGCATATACAGACTATACGTTACGTGTTCTTATCTACTTGGGAATGCAGACAAGCAGTGGGAAATCGAATATTAAGGAAATTTCCAGCTTTTATAACATATCGAACAACCATTTAAGTAAAGTAGTCTATGAATTAGGGAAGCTTGGGTTGATTGAAACCGTTAGAGGACGAAACGGTGGAATACGGTTAGCGAAGGAGCCGGCTCAAATAAATATTGGATCAATTGTTCGCCTGACAGAAAGTCCTATAAATATGGTTGAATGTTTTGACCAAGCGAGCAACACTTGTAGAATCAGTCCCGCTTGTAAATTAAAACATGTATTAAATGAGGCGTTGAACTCTTATTTGAAAGTCTTAGACGGATATACACTAGAAGATTTACTTCAAAATAGAGAAGAATTAAAAACACTATTTTAATGATAGTAAAAAGGTTGCTATGGCAACCTTTTATTAATAAAATCTAGAAAAGGCATTTTCTGGTATTAAGTAATTAAAATACTTCCTATTTTTTTGTTTGCTTAAAAATTATGTAGGAAATTGTTGATGGAAAAATTGAAAAAGATTCGATAGTTTCGTTGACAACACTGAATATTTAAACTATTCTAAATTAAATAAAGTTGTAATCGCTTTCATAAATATCTGAAATAAAAACAATAATACGTATTCCTTCACTAAAGCTGAATTTCCCACCTGTTTAAAATGGTATATACCAAATGAACTTTCGAAAAGCAAAGGACAGAAAATTGAATTTTACTATATAATGTAAATAGAACTAGCAAAGTATTTAACCATTTGAAGCAGGTGAGGAAATGTATAAAGGGGAAGAAGAAACACCTTTTTATCAACAGTTAAAAGACAAAATCATTGATGATATTGAAAGCGGGAAACTAAAGCATGGAGATAAGCTCCCATCTGAGAGGGAATTAGCGGAACAATATGGAATCAGTCGGATGACAGCAAGACATACTCTTTCCATATTAGAAAGAGAAGGAGTAGTAGAAAGAAGAGTTGGTGCAGGAACCTTTATTTCTAATTATAAAATTGAAATGGATTTTATTACCTTTAATAGCTTTACAAGGACGATGTTGGGCAAGGGGTTAACACCAAGTACACAAGTGCTTTCTATTAAAAAGAGTCCAGCAAAACCAAGTATTGCTAATAAGCTACATATCCCAGTTGGTGAAGAATTGGTCATCATTAAGCGTTTGCGAAATGTAAATGGAATCCCAGTTTCTATTGAGGAATCCTTTATTCCTTATAAATACTGTCCAGACATTGATCACCTAATTACAAACAATCATTCGCTTTATCAAATGTTAGAAAGCGAATATGGAATTACATTAGTAAAGGCCAAAGAATATATGAAGGTGAAACTAGCAGAAGAAAGTGACAGTAAATTACTTAGAATTCGATCCGAGAGTCCATGTGTATTGCGTGAAGCGGTTGCCTACGATGACCAGGGGCAATCAATAGAATTTTCAACATCACTTACAAGAAGTGACATTGTTAGATTTTATTCTGAGTTACATCTGAAATGACGTTCATTTCAGGTTTGTAAAATGGTATATACCATTGGGAATGCCGGGAGGGGGAAAATAATGAGAGTCATTGGGGTTGGAGATAATGTGGTGGATAAGTATATGTACAAGAGAATCATGTATCCAGGAGGAAATGCACTTAACTTTAGTGTGTATGCTAAGCAACTAGGAATTGAGGCAGCTTATTTAGGTGTTTTTGGAGATGATAAAGCCGCAAATCATATTATTGAAACGCTAAATAAATTGAGGATTGATGTTTCTCATTGTCGACAGAATCCTGGTGAAAATGGCTTTGCAGCGGTCGATCTTGTGGATGGTGACAGAGTATTTATCGGAGGGAATGATGGAGGTGTGCAAAATACTCATCCTATCATTCTCACACCAGAAGATTTGGATTATATTCAAACATTTGAAATAGCACATAGCAGCATTTATAGCGGAATGGAAGGAGAACTACACAAGTTAAAGGAAACTGGAATTCTCGTTTCCTTCGATTTTTCAACCGATTATAATGAAAGCGTTTTAAAGAAGGTCTGTCCTGATGTTGATATCAGCCTTCTATCGTGTGGTCAATTACAAACAGATGAAGTAAAAGACCTGTTAACTTTCGTGTGTTCGTTAGGAAGTTCTATGGCTATTGGGACGATGGGATCTAGAGGAGCAATGGTGTTTAACGGATTAAACTTTTTTGAACAAAAGCCACATTTTGTAAAACCAGTAGATACTCTTGGCGCAGGAGATTCTTTTTTCACGGCATTTATCCTAGAGTACTTAAAAGGAAAAAAGATACAGATGGATGAGGATCAGTTGATCAAACAAAGCCTTGAAGTAGGAGCGAAATTTGCTGCTCAAACATGCTTAGTAGATGGGGCATTTGGGTTTGGTATTACATTCTAAATTCTTTTTAAAAGAATTTAAGAATCATAGATAGATAAGATTACGGGGGTGATGGGGGTTTGGAAAGCTAACACCTTAAAGATTTTTATGCTCAAAACTATAAGGAGGGTCAATGAATGAGAACAAAAATATTAGTTGTATTATTGCTTATGCTAGCATTAGTCATTACGGGTTGTTCCAGTTCTACCTCATCAAATCAAGATGATTCGGATAAGATTGTCTTAAAATTTTTGCATAAATGGCCACAACCACAATACGCCCCATATTTTGAAGAAGTTGTAAAAGAATTTGAGAGTCAAAATCCAGGTATAAAAATCAAAATGGAAGCGATCGCTGACGAACCGATCAAAGATAAACTTCGCGTTATTCTTGGGGGAAGCGAGGTTCCAGACATTATGTTCTCTTGGTCAGGTGAATTTGCAAGGAAATTTGTTCGTGCCGATGCAGCCTTAGATCTCACTCCGTATCTAGAAGAAGACGCTGCCTGGAAGAACAGTTTTATTCCTGCTTCCCTTCAGCCATTTTCTTCTGATGGAAAAAATTACGGAATTCCTTTGAGATTCAATGGAAAGTTCTTTGTCTATAATAAGGAGATTTTTGATAAGCATGGTCTACAAGCACCTAAAACATGGGATGAATTTTTAGTTGTTCTCGACACTTTAAAAGAAGAAGGCGAAACACCACTCATGCTCGGGAATGAAAGTCCATGGGCAGCGATTCACTACTTAACGGGACTGAACCAAAAGATGGTGAATCAAGAAGTTCGAATGAACGATTATAATCCTCGTTCAGGAGAGTTCACAGATTCAGGATACGTAAAGGCAATGGAAATGCTAGCAGAATTAAACGAA
This sequence comes from Robertmurraya korlensis, assembly GCF_023715225.1. Taxonomy (GTDB): domain Bacteria; phylum Bacillota; class Bacilli; order Bacillales; family Cytobacillaceae; genus Robertmurraya_A. The sequence continues at coordinate 70,173 of NZ_JAMBNS010000002.1, read as the reverse complement.
AAAGGCTATTTTATGGATAATGTAAACTCCAGCTCCCACGATATGGTAAAACAGATGTTCTTTGCAGGAAAAGGGGCTATTTTCTACGTGGAATTGGAAGAATTTCAAGATGTTGAAAACGCCTTGAAAGGGAACTGGGGATTCTTCCCGATGCCGTCCATAGCTGATGGAAATGGAAGTCAAAAATATATTACGGGTGCTCCCGATGGATTTATTGTATCTTCGAAAACGAAACATCCAAAAGAAGCTGTGGAGTTTTTAAAGTTTTTAACAAGTAAAGAAAATTCATTGAAGCTCGTGAAAGATATTGGTTGGCCAAGTCCAATTGAAGGAGCGACGAATCCAGACACTGCTCTCAAGCAAGTGGCAGAAGGTGTGGATTATATGAAGGAAGCAGAAGGAATGGCTGAGTGGCTAGATACGGATGTTCATGCGAAAGTGGCAGACGTGTATCTATCAAATATTCAACTACTACTCGATGGCTCCAAATCTCCTGAAGAAATTATTAAAGAAGTTCAAGCTGTGGCCAAACAAGTGCAGAATGAAGTGGAATAAATAGAACAGGGTGGGTAGTCCCTTCTGATTACTTGCCCCCTCATAGGAGGGAGAAGGATGAAAGAAACATATCAAAACGGCCGAACGGCATTCCTTTTTATTTTGCCAGCACTCCTTCTAATCCTGTTTATTGTGTTTCTGCCGATTGTCCTAAATTTATACAATAGTTTTTTTAGGTGGAATTCCTTTGAGGCAGGAAAAACGTTTGTCGGCTTCGAGTATTATGTAAGGCTTTTCAAAGATCCAGTGTTTTTTACCGCATTGAAAAATAATTCCCTTTACGCGATTATTTCATTGATTTGTCAGGTTGGTGGGGGAATGATAATAGCTGCTATTTTAGAAGATAAGCTGATTAGAAGATTCCAACCTTTTTTTAGAACGGTGTTTTTTATTCCTTCTGTTATATCCATTGCGGTGGTCGGCTTAATGTGGCAGCTGATCTATAATCCGGAAATCGGATTGGTGAATGGTGTGTTGAACGCCATTGGACAATCAGAGTGGGCTCATTCGTGGCTAGGAGATAGTAAAACAGCTATATATGCAGTGGTTGCCGTGTCACAGTGGCAATATACAGGATATATGACCATGCTTTTTCTAATTGCCATGCAGAAAATCCCGATGGAATATTATGAGGCAGCAATGATTGATGGTGCTTCAAAGATTAACTCGTTTTTTCATATCACACTACCACAAATTAAGGAAATGATTTTGGTCGGTAGTGTCATTACCGTAATTGGAGCTTTCAAGGTTTTTGATGAGGTATATGTGATGACGTTTGGTGGACCGGGAAGATCAACAGAGGTACTAGGAACGATGTTGTACCGTTCAGCTTTTCGAAACGATGAAATGGGTTATGCATCCACAATTGGGACGATTATTTTTATCATCACCCTGATCCTATCCCTCATCCAAATGAAGTTGGGAAAATCGGGACAGGAGGTAGAATAAGCGGATGACAATTCTAAAAAATAGAATCTTTCAAGTGATCATCTTGTTGTGGTTTAGTTTGTTTTCCTTAGTAATTATTTATCCGATTATTTGGCTTGCCTTAAGCGGGTTAAAAACAAATAGTGATTTCTTTTTAAATACCTGGTCACTTCCAGAAGAATGGGTATGGGAAAATTATAAAGCGGCATGGGATGCGGGTATCGGAAAGTACTTTTTTAATAGTGTGTTTATAACCGTGGTTTCCGTCGTTACGGTATTACTGTTTGGGTCAATGGCAGCTTATGGCTTAAGTCGATTTCGCTTTAAAGGACAGAACATTTTATTAATCATTATTTTAAGTGGCTTAATGCTTGCTCCCCAAGTCAGCCTGATTCCTCTATACAAGCTGCTTCAAGGAGTTGGACTTTATAATACGTATGGAGCGTTAATCATTCCATATGTTGCTTTCCAACTGCCATTTGCTATTTTTTTAATGAGATCGTACTTTTTATCCATTCCCAGAGAGCTTGAAGAGGCAGCAATTATTGATGGGTGTAATCGATGGAAAGTGTACTGGAATATCGTTATTCCGATGGGAAGGCCAATTATTGCTTCTTGTGCTCTTTTAACTGCTATGAATGTTTGGAATGAGTTCATGTTCGCATTGGTTTTCATTGAGGATTCAAGTCTTAGAACCATTCCGGTAGGATTGATGAATTTAAGAAGTCAATTAAATACCAATTTTGGAATTCAATTGGCGGGTTTAGCTATTTCAGCACTACCGATGATTATTGCTTATATTATCTTTCAAAAACAATTTGTCCGTGGGATTTCGGCAGGTGGTGTGAAAGGATAAAAAGATATTAGTGCCTATATTGGTATTTTTTACTAATATAGGCGAATACAAATGGTATATACCAATATAAAGGGATCTCGCCAGGTATCCCTAATGAAAGATTCCTAACGTTAGTTCCTTTAATAAAATTGCCAATAAAAAATGTGGAGGGATTGTCATGTTAAAATTTGATTCAGATTTATTTTTACAGTTAGTTGGAGAAGAAGGAATGGCAAAGAAAGATGAAATCGAAAGAATAGTAGATGAAATTTCTAATAAGGGTTTTAAAAACATCTTTTTGATTGGATCAGGTGGAACGGTTGCGATGATGTATCCTTATGAGTATATATTTAAATCGAACTCGAGTTTGGATGTTCATGCAGAAATTGCAGCCGAACTAATTGTCATGAACAATCGTCATTTAACAAAGGAATCTGTTTGCATATTTGCTTCTGTAACTGGCACAACGAAAGAAACCGTTGCGGCAGCAGAGTTCTGTAAAGAAAAAGGTGCGACTACCATCGGTTTAGTAGCCATCCCGGATACTCCTCTAGCTAATGCTGTAGATTATTGCATTTCGACAGGCAGGGAAAAGCATTCATTCGACACGTTCTTTGTTCACCTGCAACTACTTACTGCTCGGTTCATGCATAATCATGGGGAATTCCCCGACTATGAACAATTTTCAAAAGAATTAGCTCTTCTACCACAAGGGATTGTTCACGCTGTTGAGGCGTTTGACCCTCGTGCCGAGCAATTTGCCATTAAACATAAAGATACAGGATACCATATGGTAGTTGGAGCAGGGAATCTATGGGGCAATACTTACTCTTATGCCATGTGTATCTTAGAAGAAATGCAATGGATTAAATCAAAGTCGATTCATGCGGCAGAATTTTTCCATGGAACATTAGAGCTGGTGGAGGATGATACAAGTGTGATCTTGTTTAAGGGGGAAGATGAAACAAGACCGATGGTTGATCGAGTAGAAAAATTTACTGAAAAAATAACTAAAGAGTTATTTATTATTGATACAAAGGAGTATCCGTTAGAAGGTATTAGTGAAAAGTTTCGAAAGTTCTTTGCTGTAAATGTAAACTGGGCATTAACTGGTCAGATTAGTGTGTATCTGGAAAGGGAAAGAAATCATCCACTAGAGCTAAGAAGATATTATCGCAAAATGGAGTACTAAGGGGGAGCTATGTTTAACTTTGACAGAGATAGATTTTTACGTATTCAAAATGGTGCCATCAGTTTAAAGGACGAATTAGACGAAGTAATAGATGAGTTAGCCACAAAAGGAATAAAAAATGTTTTCTTTGTTGGTACAGGTGGAGCAGTCATCTTAATGTATGCTGCAGAATACATCTTGAAGACTCACTCAACTTTACCTGTTTATACAGAAATATCTTCTGAACTAATGCTTATGGATCATCAGCATTTGGATGAGCATTCCCTAGTTATTCTGCCATCTTTGTCAGGAACGACAAAAGAAACAGTAGAAGCTGCGAAATACTGTAAAGAGAAGGGTGCCACTACAATTGGGTTAGTTGGTCATGCGAATACACCGCTTACTGAAGCGACAGAGTATTCTTTTGTTAATTTTGCAGAAGATGACACATCTTGTGAATCATTCTATCTTCAAACGTTTCTTATCACCTTTCGATTAATGTATAAAAGACAGGAGTTTCCTGCGTACCATCAATTGATGGAAGAACTGAAGATGTTACCAGAAGCACTACTGAAGGTAAAGGAAGCTACGGAAAATCGGGCAAAAGAGTTTGCACAAAAACATAAAGACACTTCGTATCATATCCTTTCGGGAGCGGGAATTGATTGGGGGCAAACCTATTATTATGGTATGTGTATTTTAGAAGAAATGCAGTGGATTAAGACTCGGCCCGTTCATGCCTCCGATTTCTTCCATGGAACACTTGAGTTGGTTGAAGAAGATACCAGTATCTTATTGCTAAAAGGAGAAGGAAGGCTACGTTCTCTAACGGAAAGAGTAGAACGCTTTGCATACCACTTTTCTAAAGAATTAACCGTGTTTGATACGAAAGATTATCCACTCGAGGGAATTTCAGAGCCATTTAGACCGTTTTTATCTCCAATCGTATTTGCGACTCTATTAGAAAGAATAAGCTGTCATTTGGAAGAAGTTAGAAACCATCCTCTCACGACAAGAAGATACTATAAAAAAGTTCCATTCTAAATTATCTAAAACTGTAGACTTTCCTTGTGTCTACGGTTTTTTATTATTCAAATTTCTTTATCTTATCGAAAAATTCTGTTAAAATCATCTACTAAAGCTAGAAAGTAAAAAATGTAAGGGGTTAATCAATGTTAAATTCAGATTTGGATACACGCTTAGAACCAAAAATTAAGGAACTATATCAGTTACATAAGGAACGGTCGGCTAATATTGATTGGAGTTACCATGAATTTATTCCATGGGATAAAGCCATGTCCTTTAAGAGAGTTCCTTGGGATGAAAGTCAAGTGACTCTTCCAGAAGGGGTTATTGTAGCGATTGAGACAGCACTGCTAACTGAAGTTAATTTGCCTTGGTATACCTCACATTTGGATTATACTTTTAAAAATTCTATGGAAGTAATCAATGATTTTGTTCGCACATGGACGGCAGAAGAAGATCAACACTCTAGTTTACTAGAAACCTATTTATTGGTAACACGTAACGTAGATCCCAAGCGGTTACATGCACTAAGAAAGCGAGTGGTTGAAAGTGGCTGGTTCCCTGATTTCACGAACCCACTAGCAACCATGGCATATACTTCCTTACAAGAATTAGCCACTTTAGTCTTTTATAATAATGTCGCGAAAATTGCAAGTCCACATGACAAAGATTTGGCAACCTTACTTAGAAGGTTAGCAAAAGACGAAGCACTTCATTATGCTTTCTATCGAGATACGGTGAAAGCTCATTTGGAACTTGATCCTAATTTCCTTGTATTTTTTGAGGACGTGATTATCAATTTCTCTATGCCAGGCGCGGTTATGCCTGACTTTAATGAGAGAATGAAAACGATAGCTATCGATGCGAATTATGGTCCATTACAGTATTTTGATCAAGTATTAGACGTAGTAGTAACGTACTGGGATATTGAAAATCTTCAACCTACTACTGAAGAAGCAAAACAATCACAAGCAAATATTATGAAATATCATGGACGCTTAAAGCGAATCAAAGAACGTCAGTTGGCTAAAAAATAATAGCAAGAAGCAAGGAAGGATTTTGTCATGACAACACATTGCGAGTTATGTAAAAAAGAAACGAAAGAAAGAGTAAGTTACTTAGAGTTAGAAACATGGGAGTTTGATTTTTTAAAGAAGGAGAAAAAGAATTTCTATTCTATCTGTTTCTCTTGCTTTGACAAACATACCAATCAATTTATAGACAAAGAAACGGATCTTGAATTAAGGAAAAAACGTTTGTTATCCGTAAGTAAAGAAATTCAAGACGAAATAGAAGAAATTCTTACTGTAGAAGTGTAATTAGCCGTAACCAGTTTCTATAATGAAACTGGTTTTTTTGTGTTGTTTTTTTTCGTGAACAAAATGAACAAAATGATTTATAAGTTTTTAATGTTGTTTAAATGTATAATTCAAAAAATGTTCAAAAGTTTTGTAAAATTAAGAAAACGCTTACAAAGGGGGATTCAAAATGTTTTCTATTAAAAAAATTTCAGCTTGTTTTTGTGCAGGAGTATTGGCGCTCAGCCTAGGTGCATGCAGTAGTGGTGAGCAAACAGCAGGATCTGACAAGAAGGAAAAAAGTACAGGTTACCCAACAAAAGCTATTTCAGTAGTAGCACCCTCAGGAGCAGGTGGTGGTTGGGACTTAACGGCCCGCTCGTTGACAAAGGTATTAGCAGAGACAAAGATTGTGGAACAACCGTTAACGGTAGAAAATAAACCGGGTGGTGGCGGAGCTGTTTTTATGGCTGAATATGCGACCCAACAAGTAGAGAATAATGACATGCTATTTGTTAATTCCCCACCGATTATCATTAATAATTTGAAAAAAGAAGGAAATAGTCCATTTGGGTACAAAAACACAACTCCTCTCGCACAGTTAACAAAGGATTATGGAGCCATTGTTGTAAAAGCAGATTCAAAGTTTACAGACTTAAAGTCTGTTTTGGAAGAAGTAAAGAAGGATCCTAGTAAACTAACATTTGCAGGAGGTTCTGCACCAGGATCAATGGATCACTTAATTTCTATTCTACCAGCTTATAAATATGGTGTGGATCCGACAAAAGTAAAGTACGTGTCCTATGATGGCGGAGGTGAAGCGATCACGGCATTACTTGGTGGAAATGCAGATGTTATTGGAACGGATGCTTCTAGTGTAAAGGAATTTATTAAATCAGGTGATGTAAGAGTGTTAGCGGTAACCTCCACCGAGCGTATTGGTGGTGACTTCAAGGATGTGCCAACAGCGATTGAACAAGGAGTCGAAGCTGAGTTTACCATTTGGCGTGGGGTTTTTGGCCCTGAAAAAATGTCAGAGGAAGCGAAAAAGTACTGGGAGTCGTCCTTAGAAAAGCTTGTGAATTCTCCAGAATGGAAGAAGGAAGTTGAAACTCAAGGTTGGGAAATGGAATACAAAAACAGCTCCGATTTCACAAAGTTCTTAGAGGAGCAGGAAACACAGGTACAGCAATTATTAACAGCGTTAGGCATGGAGAAATAGATAGTTTGGGGGAGGAGGCTTCCTTCTCCCCTTATGCCTTTTTGAAAGGGGAGTACCAATGGATATTAAGTTCGATCGTATCGCTTCTGTACTGTTTTTAGCAATAGGAGTTCTGTTTATTATCGGGAGTCGAAATCTCGCTAGCACTTCATATGGAAGTTCTGTAGGGCCTGATATTTTTCCTTCCATTCTCGGTGCCTTACTTGTCCTTTTAAGTATTCGTTTGTTTTACGAAACTTTTGTAACGAGAGGCCATCAAGGTGAAAGAGAGAAGTTGCAGTGTAAGCCATTTCTGATCATCTTTCTTGCTACGCTTTTTTATATTTTGACATTAGAAACAGTTGGGTACGTCATTACCACTTTTATCTTTTTATTTGTCTGTTTTCAGACAATGGAACGTACAAACTGGGTAAAGTCGCTCATCATATCTGCTTGTTTTTCAGGAATTGTGTATTTTCTATATGTACAATTGTTAAAAGGAACTCTTGCTGGCTGGCCAATTTGGTTTTAGCTTTGACAGGGGTGTAGAGAGGAGAAGGAAGCATGGACACACTTGACTATTTATTTCAAGGTTTCGGTACGGCACTAATCTGGTATAATCTTGTATTTGCATTTGTTGGAGTGTTAATAGGTACAGCTGTAGGTGTGCTGCCTGGTATTGGCCCGATGAGTGGGGTAGCCCTACTGATTCCAGTTACGGCATCCATTACGGGGGGACTTCCTCCCGAGCAAGCAGCTACGAGTGCAATTATTCTACTTGCTGGGGTGTATTATGGAGCAATGTATGGTGGTTCGACCACATCCATTCTATTAAATACACCGGGGGAATCTTCATCGGTTGTTACGACGTTGGATGGATATCAAATGGCGAAAAAAGGGAGAGCAGGAAGTGCGTTATCGATAGCAGCAATTGGTTCATTTGTGGCTGGGATCGTGACTCTTATTGCACTTATTGCATTGGCCAAACCACTGTCAGCAGTGGCACTCAAATTTGGACCCGCAGAGTACTTTTCTCTTATGTTATTAGGTCTAGGTGCTGTTAGTGGTTTAGCAGGAAAATCGGTTACAAAGGCATTGATTATGACCATTTGTGGGTTACTTCTTGGGACGATTGGTATTGATAGTGTCTCAGGAATTGCTAGATTTACATTTGATGTTCCATGGCTCTTTCAGGGAATTGAATTTTTAACGATAGCTGTTGGATTATTTGCACTAGGTGAAGTTTTCAAGACCATTTTAGAAAAAGAAGAAGAAGAGGTTCATGTTGCAAAAATCAATAATTTACTTCCTTCCAAGGATGAATTCAAGGAATCAGCTGGACCAATTGCTAGAGGTTCAATACTAGGCTTTTTTGTAGGAATATTACCTGGTGCTGGTGCGACACTCGCTTCCTTCTTTTCTTATATTCTGGAAAAAAAGATTTCTAAGAACCCTTCTAAGTTTGGTACGGGATCCATTGCAGGGGTTGCAGCGCCGGAGTCTGCAAATAATGCAGCATCGGGTGGTGCAATGATCCCGTTATTAACACTTGGTATTCCAGGTTCAGGTACCACTGCCATTTTAATGGGGGCGTTAATGATGTATAATGTCCAACCAGGGCCGTTGTTATTTGAAGACCACCCACAAGTAGCCTGGGGACTGATTGCTAGTATGTTTATCGGAAATATCATGCTATTAATTTTAAATCTTCCATTGGTAAAAGTGTTTGCGAAAATTATTCAAACACCAAAGCAATTTTTGATTCCTATTATTATCGCTATCTCCATCTTTGGTGTGTACGCTGTTCAAGTTTCCACATATGATCTATTGCTTTTGTTAGGATGTGGGATTCTAGGGTACTTTTTAAGCAAGCATGATTATCCAATCGCACCAATCGTACTAGGCTTGGTATTAGGACCGATGGTTGAAAATAACCTGCGAAGAGCACTAACCATTTCGAATGGAGATTTCAGCGTGTTTTTGACCAGACCGATTTCTCTAGCTTTTCTACTTATTACACTTCTTTGGCTAATTATTCCTTTCCTGATGAAAAGAAGAGGGAAAGAAGTCATAATTAATGTGGAAGGATAAATTATTTGAAATAGTTCGAAAACTCCTTTTAATAAGGAGTTTTTTTACTATAATGGAATAGAGGTGTTTGGATGCGTTTACATACAAAGTTAATGCTCGGAATTTTTATTGTTATTGTTGTGATTGGGAGTTTATTTGAGTACACCTTTAAAGAAATTATGGAATCAAATCTAAAAAATGAAATGGGTTCAAAAGCGTTATCCGTGGCCCAATCTGTCGCAAATATACCGGAAATACAAGAAGCTTTTCAGACAGAAGATCCGGCTGCCATTATTCAACCCATTGCAGAAAAAATCCGAAAGCAAGTTGGCGCGGAATTTATTGTTATCGGGAACTTAGAAGAGGTCAGATATTCCCATCCGAATCCTATACGTTTGGGGCAGAAGATGGTTGGGGGAGATAATAGTCGAGTTTTTAAAGGGGAATCAATTATCTCAGAGTCAACAGGGACATTAGGACCTTCACTCAGGGGGAAAACACCAATTTTTCACCATGGGGAAGTCATTGGTGTGGTATCTGTTGGGTATCTACAGACGGATATAGAGTTGAAGGTGGCAAAAATACAAAAAAAGATATTCGTGGTAACCTTTATGATTTTAATCGGGGGCCTACTAGCGGCTCTATTAATCTCCTTAAATATTAAAAAAGCCATGTTTGGATTAGAGCCAAAGGAAATTGCTTGGATGTATCAGGAGAAACATGCCATTTTAGAATCGATACATGAGGGAATTATTGCAATAGATACAGATGGCAAGATCACAGTTGTTAATGAAACAGCTCATAAAATTTTACGAGTACCCAATGAGGTCTTACTCCGGGGGAAAAGAATTGAAGAGGTGTTAGAGAACACAAAGCTCCTAAGTGTGGTTCGGACAGGAATGGCGGAATATGACCAAGAAATGATGATTTTTGGTTCTGTTTATTTGGCCAATCGTATTCCTATTCATAATAAAAAAGGGAATGTTATTGGAGCGGTTGCCAGTTTAAGGAATAAATCCGAGTTAGCACATTTACTACAGGAATTATCCCATGTAAAGGCTTATGCAGAGGGATTACGAGCACAAACACATGAGTACTCCAATCGACTTTATACTTTATTAGGATTAATTCAATTAGGGTCATATAGAGAAGCAATTGATTTAATTTCTCATGAGGTAGATGTTGCTCAAGGGTTCGTTCAATTTCTGATGAAAGAAATTCCAGATCCTATTATTGCTGGATTTATCCTAGGTAAGACAAGCTTGGCGAGTGAATGGAAGGTGAATTTCCTTGTAGATAGAGAGAGTAGTTTTAAAGAGGTTCCTCATGATATGAATCGAGACTCGCTAGTTACGATAATTGGAAACTTGATTAACAATGCTTTTGAAGCAGTAAGGGACAACCAGAAAGAAGAAAAAAATGTAACCCTGTTTCTAACCGATCTTGGGAAGGATCTAATTATCGAAGTTGAAGACAACGGTATGGGTATTGAAAGTAGCAGAGGTGATTTGATTTTTCGTGAAGGGTATTCAACCAAGAACAAAAAGAGCAATGCGGGTATTGGTCTTAGTCTCGTTCATAGGGAAATTGAAACTCTAGGTGGATCAATTACTTTTTCATCCCATTCAGGGGAGGGAACCATATTCACAGTAGCGATACCGAAAAATAGGGGGAGTATGCAATGAGGAATCGGGAGATCGAAGTGCTAATTGTCGAAGATGATCTTAGAATTGCTGAGATACAAAAGCGGTATATAGAGCAAATACAAGGGTTTCAAGTCGTTGGGATTGCCGCAAGCTATCTAGAGGCGAGAACATTGATTGATATCTTGAAGCCAGATTTGCTCCTGTTAGATGTTTACTTTCCGGATATGAATGGATTGGACTTGCTAAAAGAAACAAAACAGCTTGAAAAGCATACAGATGTGATCATGATCACCGCTACAAAAGAGTTAGATAAAGTTCAAGAAGCCATTAGTATCGGTGTATTCGATTATATGATTAAACCTGTCGTCTTCGATCGTTTTAAGCAAGCATTGCAACGATATCAAGATTTTCATAATAAATTACAATTATTAGGAAAAGAAAACACACTTATTACACAACAAGAGGTTGACAGTCTTTTACGGAAAGAAGTAGAAATAACTAGTAACAATGATCGATCATATTTACCAAAGGGAATTGACCCATTAACCCTTGAAAAAGTACTAGAAGTACTAGGGAAAGTAGGAGTAGGACTAACGGCAGAAAGCGTGGCAAAAGAAATTGGCATTAGTAGAACAACGGCCCGCCGTTATTTAGAGCATCTAGTATCCGTAGAAAAAATTGAAGCTGATTTAGCCTATGGGACAGTTGGCCGTCCTGAACGTGTGTATATTGTAGAAAGATAAGTTGATATAAACCTCTTCCAAATATGAGAAGAGGTTTTTTTTATGGCGAATTTTGTAAAGAGTGAACAAGCAAAGTATTCGAAAAATCCGATAGTACTTTGAGCCTTATGAACTAATAATTAACAATATATCCAAGGTGAATGGCGGAATTTGTCGATAAAATCCCTTCGTATATCGAACTAAATTCCCTGTTTGTTATCCGAATATTCTGTTACGTTAACTTGGTAGTCTATTATATACATAGAAGGGATGATTTTTTTGAAGAAACGATTTACGGCTTTACTAGGATTCTTATTAGTTCTAGCCCTATTCACACAGGCTGCATTTCCTGTTCTAGCTACTGAAACAGTCGAAGCCTACGATGTGATAGAGTTAGAGACTAGTAGGTCTTTATTCTCACTAACAGAGGTTAGGACAGTTGAAGTTCAAGCGGATTTTGGAGAGAATGTTGAATTAGGTCAACTAGAATTTCAATTTGGAGGGAAGAGCCTCTCTGAATGGAAAAAGTGGACAAGTGGGACAAATTATACTGGTGCCCCTTTTATTAAGGTGATCGAAGAGCCGCATTTTGTTGATGGAACAACAACCATCAAGGCAACATTAGAGTTTGGTCTTCTTTATAATAGAGACAATCTCTCGAACCGTACGATTCGTACGCAATATCAACAATTTATTGGAGACTATGAGCTAGCATTAATTAATCCTGAAATTCAAACGAAGGCAGCAAAAACGGTCAAACTTAATGTATATGATCAATTTCATTTCTATGAGGAATTAAAGCCAACCATCGATCAAGTTTTCGAGGAAGCAAATGCGGCAAATGACCGTTATCTCGAGTACCAAAGTCTTGGGAAAACCGTACAAGGTCGCGACCTGCATTTTGTTATTCTAGCAAGAGATCAAGACGCAGTTGATAAGTATTTGAACGAAACTTTACCTACCGCATTAGAAAATCCTGATTCATTATTAGAAAAGCTTGATAATGGAACAATGGGAGATTATCAAGTTCCCGTATGGATTAATAATATTCACCCGGATGAAGTAGAGGGTGTGGATGCACAGGTTGAGTTATTTAAGAAATTTGCTCTTGAAGAGGAAGTCACATTTAATACGGTTGTTGACGATCAAGAAAAACCTGTGACATTGAATGTGGATGAAGTTCTTGATGATGTCATCTTCCTTTATATGTTTACGAATAACCCTGATGGCAGAGTTCTAAATACTAGAGCAAATGCAAATGGACTTGATTTGAACCGTGATAATCACTATCAAACTCAAATCGAAACACAGGAAGTCACTCAAGAGATTGCGAAGTGGACTCCGCTTTCCTTCCTTGATATGCATGGCTACGTAAGTGGCTTCTTAATTGAACCAACTACTCCTCCGCATAACCCGAACTTTGAATACGATTTACTTTACGGAAATATGATTGACCAAGCTCATGCGATGGGGAAAGCAGGGATTAGTAATTCTGCTTATAATTCTTATGAAATTCCTGCTCTTGACTACGGTGATGGATGGGACGATATGACTCCAGCTTATACAGCAATGTATGCGATGCTGCATGGTTCACTTGGCCACACGATTGAAACACCAGCATTAAGTCAGAATGGATATGATGCTATGTATGGTACAGGTCTTGGTGCAACGCTCTATGTTACTGAAAACAAAGATGAACTGTACAAAAACCAGCTTGAAATTTTTAAGCGTGGAGTAAATGGGGAAGACAATCGTGCTGTGGATGAATACTTTGTCAATGCTGACGGAGAATCCATTGGTCGTGTAAGAGGAGACAACGAAAACTTCTTCCCAGAATATTATGTAATACCTGCTGATGTAGCGGGGCAAAAAAATACTTTAGAAGCAACGAAAATGGTGGAGTATTTACTTCGTAATGGTGTAAAGGTCGAACAAACGACAACAAACACAGTTGTTAATGGTGTCACTTATTCAAAAGGAACATATGTAGTGCCTATGAACCAAGCAAAACGTGGATTGGCTAATGCGATGCTTTATAAAGGTGACGATGTATCTGACTGGGGAGCTATGTACGATCCGATCGTTGTAAACTTCCCTGCTTTAAGAGGTTTTGATATTAATGAAGTACGTGTATCCAAAGCTTTTGAAAACAAAACGACAGAAGTAGAAAATATTACATTACCAACAGGTGAAGTAGTTGGTAAAACACCAAAGCAAGTATTATCAAACACAAATAATGACACAGTGAAACTAGTAAATGAACTACTAAAAGACGGTAAAGTCGTTGAAAAAGCATTAGAAACAAAAGGCAAGGTGAATAAAGGCGATTATATTGTGAGTACAAAAGATTTAGCTGGATATGCTGACTATTACTACGAAGCTTCCCCAGTTGGTACGACACAAAATGTAAAAACAGAAAAATTAACTCTTCCTAAGGTGGCTGTAACGGGGTCATCCCAATTAATCTTCTCGGTGAAGGAATTAGGATTTGAACTAGTGAGCCAAGCGGATGCAGATGTAATTGTAAGTGATAGTGGTACATTTAATGCTAGTAGTCTTGCAGGGAAATCATATGTTGGTATGGGTGTTTATGCGCTTAATGCTGTGAAAAATAGTGGTTTGCTACCAGGCTATGAGTGGGATTACACTAGCGCAGGTCACGAAGGTCTGTTAAAAGCAAAAGTAAATGATCATGCACTAACTTCTGGCTATAAGGCCGATGAGCTTCTGTATACAACCAATGGAGCATGGATTACGTCTGTTCCTAAAGAAGCAGAGGTACTTGCAACTGTAAGTAGCAGTGATGATTTCTACGTTGCTGGCTGGTGGCCAGGACATGAAGAGGCAAAGGGTCAAACACTAGCCTTTACACAAAATCTTGAAGACACGAACATCACTTTATTTGCGAATGATTTAGCTTTTAGAGCACATACACAGCATAGCTATCGTCTACTAGCTAACAGCATCTTTGCTTCGGTTGGATCCGAAGTAACGAAGAAGGGTAAAGGCTCTGTAAAGGATAAGGTCACTAAAAAGAACAACCAGGTGGATTCATCCTTCTTTGAAAAAGGAAGAGATAGAGAGTAGAAACAAAAAAAGGAAGGTTCTCAACTCTAAGTTTGAGAACCTTCTGTTTTTTAATGAAAATTTTAAATAATGTGATAATATAACGGTAAGTAAGGCAGTGAAGGGAGAAACCAGATGGTATTACATATGGAAGATGTTTCGTTAATTAGAGGAGAAAAGTGGATATTACAGCGTATTAATTGGAGCATTCTCAAAGGAGACAACTGGGTACTATTTGGGCTAAATGGTGCGGGAAAAACTGCATTGCTCAATTTAGTAAATGGCTATTATTATCCAACAAAAGGGAAAGTCAACGTGCTAGGTAGAGAATTCGGAAGAGATCCTATTGGAGGCGAACTCCGAAAGCATATTGGGTTTGTATCGTCTTCTTTACAACAAAAATTCCATCCTGGTGATAATGCCTTTGAGGTCGTATTAAGTGGTGCTTTTGCTTCCATTGGTCTTTACGAAACACCCTCAGAGGAAGTTAGAGAAAACGCCATCACTTTATTGCAGGAGCTTGGCTGCATCCGTTATGCGAATCGTAATTATGAGAATCTCTCGCAAGGAGAAAAGCAAAGGGTTCTTATCGCACGTGCTTTAATGACAAATCCGTCTCTACTAATTCTGGATGAACCTACGAATGGCTTAGATTTCATTGCACGAGAAGAATTTTTAGAAACAATTGAGGAAATTGCTAAAAAAGAAGATGCACCAACAATGGTTTATGTAACTCACCATGTAGATGAAATTTTGCCTTTTTTTAATAAAACCTTGCTATTAAAAGAAGGACATGTTTTTTCGGCAGGAGAAACAAACGAAATAATTTCAAGCTCTATATTATCACGCTTCCTTACTATGGATGTAGAGGTGATTTGGAAGAACGGTAGACCATTGGTTTCTAAACGTATAACAAGTGAACAAATCTCCTAAGCCTTCTAATGATTAAAAGAATTCCAGTGAAAAGGGGATTGCTTGATCCATTTTAGAGAGATTCCCCTTTTTAGTGGTAAAGATATTACTTGCTACTATTCCTAATTATCGATATATGCTTAGGTAATAAAAAGCCGAAAGTTAGAAGGAAAACGAAAATGGAAATAGACCAATGCCATCCTTTGTATTTCATATATCCAGAATGGATCATCCCCAATTCTATTAAAAGGGATAGAAAAGTAAAAATAATTGTCAATTTCCATTTATTTTTCTTTGTTAGGTAATTTAAGTAAAGAATAGAAAGTGAGGTGGGTATAAAGGTATAACTGAGAATATCTCCAATGCCAGCCTTCTTTGGGTGACCAATATCAAAAACATCAATGACCCTAGCAATCATAGCATCGGAAAACCATGTAGCAAAACCGACAATCCCGAATGTAATATAGATTTCCCTCCAAGTAATATACTTTTTACGTACCAATAGAGCTGTAGCGGTTAATAAAATGCTTATAATTACAGGAAACCATAAGCCCTGTGCTCCAAAATCTAAATTCTCAATGATTTTCTGCATTTTATATACTCCTTAATAAAGTTAGACTTATTTTTTCTCATGGCAAATTATATATACTAGAAATCCAAGAAAGGTTGCTTTCCAAAGAGAAGGCAGCTTTTTTTATTTACATGAGCAAAGTTGTTAAAGATTTTTTCACAACTGTGATTTGGTTCACTACAGTGATTATCATTCTCAAATTATCATGGAAGTAAGAACATTAAGGGGGAATCACTATGAGCGATAACAATGTTGAAAATCAAGTGGAGAGTCATTTGACAACATCAAAGGTAGGGACTTGGATTTCTGTCGGGATGGTTGCAGGAGTAATACTTGTTTCTTATTTTATTTTATTTGGATTTTATATGAGTCGAGTGTAGGGGGGAAAAACATGCATCTGGATGAAAAAATTTGGCTAACACTAAGTTTCGGCATGATTATGATATTTATGTTAATCACAGGTTATCAGACCTTTGCTCTTGAGATGGGCCCACCAAGTCATCAGGAAACGATTGATCCCGAGAAGGTAGATCAAACCGCACCCTTTAATGAACCAGGAATAAAGAAAATTGGTGAGAACGAATATGAAGTGGTGATGACATTGCAAATTTTTAGCTTTACTCCGAATACGATTGAAGTTCCTGCTGGATCAAAGGTTCACTTCATTCTAACTTCAAAGGATGTGGTACATGGATTTGAAGTAGCTAACACAAACATCAATGCCATGGTTATGCCAGGACATATTCAGAAAATTACACAAACGTTTGATCAACCAGGTGAGTATTTAGTGTTATGTAATGAATATTGCGGGGCTGGCCATCAAATGATGAGCATGACCATTAGCGTGAAATAATCAAAAGGGGGGACGTATATTGGAAACAGTAATAACTTCAAAGGAAAAAGTGACGGTTTTTAACAAAGCCAATCAAGTGCTTGGAATTCACTTAGAGGATGCAAGAATCACGAAATCATATTTATTGGTTGCTTTTATCGCATTACTTCTTGGCGGATTTCTTGGCTTGTTACAGGGACTGAACCGAGCGGGTGTATTGGAACTACCTGTATGGCTCAATTACTATCAAATTCTTACAGCTCATGGACTACTACTGGTAGTGGTGCTTTCGGCTTTTTTTACAATCGGCTATTTCTATGCAGGATTATCACATACGTTAGGAGGACTTCTTCCTAAAGTGAGAAAAATGGCGTGGATTGGTTTTTGGATGAAAATGTTTGGTTTTGTCTTAGTTGTCATTCCTATTTTAATGAATGAAGCTTCTGTTATGTATACATTTTATCCACCTATGGCCGCTCACCCTATGTTTTATTTTGGACTCGTTTTTATTGTACTTGGGGTATGGATACTTGCAGCTGGAGCTTTTGTGAATGTTTCCCACTGGAGAAAGAATCATAAAGGACAGCATCTCCCTATTCTTGCTTTCTTTGCTACAGGTGTATTTGTTCTATTAGTTGGTGCAACAGCGTTTGTTGCGGTAGAAGTACTTTTTATGATTATTCCATGGTCACTAGGTTGGGTGGATACGATTAATGTAATGGTGGCACGTACACTGTTCTGGGCATTTGGACATACGGCAGTAAATATTTGGTATTTAACAGCTGTTTCTGCCTGGTATGTCATTGTGCCAAAGATTATCGGAGGCACCCGATTTAATGATTATTTAACCCGTGTAGTGGTCATTGCCTTGGTTATTATGAATATCACCGGTGGATTTCACCATCAAATTATTGATCCAGGTATTTCGCTCCCGATTAAATTCATGCATGTATTTATGAGTTTGGCTATTGGTTTTCCTTCTTTAATGACGGCGTATGCCATGTTTAGGGTTTTCGAACGTACCGGTAGAAGAAAAGGTGGAAAAGGAGCCTTAGGATGGTTGAAGAAACTGCCTTGGGGGGATGTGCGCTTTCTATCTCCTTTCATTGCCATGGCAGCATTCGCCCCTGCTGGAGCTGGAGGAATCGTTCAGAGCACCAACCAATTAAATCAGGTTGTTCATAATACGATGTGGATCGTAGGTCACTTTCATTTAACTCTTGGAATGACAGTAGTGATGACATTTTTCGGTATTAGTTATTGGTTAGTTCCCTTCGTTTCAAAACGTGTATTGACTCCTCAAATGAATAGAATTGGGGTAATCCAAACCATTATTTGGACGATGGGAATGGTCATCATGGCTACATCTATGCATATTGTAGGGTTGCTAGGTTCTCCACGTAGAACATCTTATACCACATATGGCGAGCATGTGGCAGCCCAAGCTTGGGACCCATATATGATAATGATTGGAATTGGCGCAACGTTTTTATTAATTGCAGTTATCATTCAAGTGTACGCCATATTTAATATGATGTTTTTCGCTCCAAAAGGGGAAACAGAGTTCCCTATTGCCGAGGTTGAAGCAGGAGAATTTCCAACACCATATTTAACCGAACGCTGGGGTATTTGGGTCATCACGATGTTAATCGTTGTTGCAATGGCCTATGTATTGCCATTAACAGATATGATCGTTAATGCACCTCCAGGATCGCCACCATTTAAAACATGGTAACAAATTTGATAAATAGATAGCTCGAAAGTGTGGGCTATCTATTTATGATTTTATCTACTCTGCTTAGGATATGGAAGTGATCTCCGTGCTAAAAAACCGACATACTACTATCTCACTTATCGTGGTAATTTTGTTTGGATTTGTTTTGTTTTACATCGGAACAGATGGATTTAAAGCATTTACTGCAGAAACTGCCAGGTTGAAAGAGCTAAAGGAGGAAAAGCCTGTCTTTCCACAGGTAACAATGGAGGACAGCAAAGGCCGAACGTATTCTCTTTCCGAATTTGAAAATAAATATGTATTAATTACCTTTCTGTATACATCCTGTGGTACTGTCTGTCCTCAGTTAGAAAAAAATATGGCAGAACTTTATGAGAGACTTCCTCAATATGTAGGAAAAGAAATCGTATTTCTAAGTATAAGTTTTGATCCCACTAGAGATGACCCAGATAGATTAGAAACGTATCGAAAGGCTTTTGGTAGTGATGGAGACACATGGAGAATGGCAAGAATCGTCGATAAGGACGAATTAGATTTGTTGCTGGAGCGATTTGGTGTCATTGTTATTCCAGATGGAAACGGAAACTTTACCCATAATTCTGCCTTCTATTTAGTAGATAAAACAGGGAGATTAAGTGAGGTCATGGATTATACAAGAATTGAGGAAGCTGCTGATACAATTGCCACCTTGATTGAGAGTGAAAAGGGGAATAAGAAATGACATCCTTCATATATGGCCTGTTGTTATATTTTTTTCTCATGATACCCCCGGTAGCTAACTTAGTCGAATCCATAATGATTACACATATGCATATGCAAATGCCCTTCCTTGTTATAGCGGGGTTCTTAATGGGCAAACTCTTTCAACAAAGATTTCCGCTTTTCTTTAAAAAATGGAATAGCAATGGAATACCTGGAATCACCTTATTTTTAATCATTATTATCTATTGGACGATCCCTCGAACGATGGACGAGGCACTAACGGTACAAAGTGTTGAAGCGTTCAAATTTTTAAGTTTGCCATTTCTAGCAGGAATTCCATTAAGAGACAGCTGGAGCAAACTCAGCTCCCTTGGAAGGAATATGGTGATTGTCATTTTTATGATTAAATACTTTGGGATGGGAGCTCTCTATATTTGGTGGCCAAGTCAATTGTGCAACAACTATCTATTAATTGACCAACTCACCCTCGGCTGGGGATTTATAACCACCGCTCTTTGCCTATTATTTTACTTCATTTATTTGTTTATGATAGACCCTTCAGACTATGAGTAATACAGATATAGATATAAAAAGCCCAACAATTTTTTTGTTGGGCTTAATCACTATTGCCTAGTCGTCTCCCTATATTTAATATCTTTAATTTGTTCGGTTTTATTATCGAAAGTAATATCAACAAACACACCGAATTCTTTGCTGTCTGTTTTTAACCAAAGCTTAAATTTTTCTGTAGAGTATTTGGTTCCTTTTTCTCTACCGATGTGAAGATAATCAATAATATTAGCTTGGGGATATTTTTCTTTTGTTTTCTTCATAGCTATCTGGCCCCATTTAGCATAGGGAGGTCCTTGTTGTTGTTCAGCATGTGTTTCTTGGCTAGTATTAATGATTGAAAAATCTCCAAATAAGAATAAACCAAAAAGCAAATGAACGGAGAGAATTATTTTCATGACCAAAACCTCTTTTTTATTTTAGTCTTTTTCATGTGTCTTCAAGATATACGAAATGCTATGATTTTTATCCATTATCAAATGAACGATAGCTTTTAATCTTTGTAAGCCAATAGGCTGTAAAGTAAATAGTTAAAAAAATAATAAAATCATACAAAGTGGACCAATTTTTAGGATTGTAAAAATCAATAGCATCAAAGAAATTCATTCCTCCAAAAGCAGCAATGGATGAGAATATAACTCCCTTTAATAAGGGATTCATGTTTGGTTTTATTTGTAGTGCAAACATTACTGCAACAGGTGCTAAAGAGAAGTGATAAGGTAAAAATAGAAAAGGTGCTAAAGGGATGATTACCATAGGATACGACCAGAGTCCTAAAGATAAAGCAGCAAGGTCTATTGTTAGTGACATTATGATTGTCATCAAACCGCCTAAAAGAAGACGTCCAGTACTATCCTTCTTTCTGAACGCAAACCAGACAATCCATGGAATAATAAATAGGGCGAAACCAAGCCACCATTGCCAAGTAGAAACAAATTCTTCCGATACAATTTTTGCAAATAAAGAACTGATATCAGTTAACTCGTTATAAGCTTTTTCTGATTGATCGAGACCTTTCTCAAATGCCATTTCCTAACAACTCCCGAGTGAAGTAATAATATATTTTTTTCTGTTATGTACTAACTTATGTATTGGGATCTATTATAAAAAAAGAAAAACCAAATCCTCACGATGGAAAGTCAAGTTAGATGGGAGGAATCTATATGAAAATTAAAACTGTTGATACGTGGAACGATGAACTTTGGCAAGACGCAAGTCCCCTCTATTCGGAGGCATTTGAAGATAAGGGGGCCAAGCCGATTCAGATTATCAAAAATATGTTTTCACAAGGAATTGCCGAGCTTCATGTGGGTTATAACGAGTCAGTAGCGGTTGTTATGGCTCTCACTGGGAAGCTAGTATCTGACAAGGTGATGATCATCGATTATATAGCGGTATCTGAAATAGAGAGAGGCCATGGGCTTGGTAAGCACTTTGTTGATTACCTGCGACAGAAAGCAGCTGCTGAGGGGTATCAGAAATTGATTATCGAAGCAGAGTCAGAGGAAACATCAGATAATAGAAGGCGGATCCACTTTTGGCAATCATGTGGCTTTTTCCTCACAGAGTATGTCCATCACTATATCTGGGTCCCGGAAACCTATCACGCCATGTATGTTCCCCTCATTGCCGAATCGAGGAAGGTAACAGGAGAAGAGCTGTTTAGGTTTATCAATACCTTTCATCGCCTATCATTTCGTGGTGGTGGGAAAAAACCAACTGGATAACCACGCAGAAGGTGTTACAGTTGAATTGAGCAATGGAATAAATCAATTGGTGGAGTGGGAATTACTTACTTGGAGTGGAAAAATGAATGACGGGGGAAGAATTGGTGCCTTCGTTAACGAAACATTAATGAAAATGAATGAACCCTTCTTAACAGAAGTGAATCGTCCCATTGGTTAAGAAATAAGCTTTGCTATTATGCAAAGGCCTATTTCTAATGGATGTTTCCCAGATATCAAAAGAAATTTGTTCTTTTATAACCAGTATCCTGAAATAATGATATGTTCAAACTTTAACTATGACTCCACTGTATAAGTATGCGAATTAACTATATTGAAAGAAGCTGAATCAAGCTGAATTTTTGCGTGGTGAAAGGCTTTAGTGGAATGAATTCTCATTTTTTTTGCTTGAAATAATTTATAATTATCAGATAATACTAGATATTTTAATCTATAATTCATTATAATAGACTATAATAGGATTAGAAATTAGACAGAATAGGTGTGTTCATAAGTAGCGCTCACATCCTTTCTGCGAATTTAGGATATAGATAAGGAAGGTAAAAATGAGAAAAAGAGAAACTACATCAGACGTTTTCTTAATTGGTGCCGGAATAATGAGCGCTACGTTGGGAACACTTCTGAAAGAATTAGTACCAGAATGGAAAATTACAGTGTTTGAAAAGCTCTCGAAAACAGGAGAGGAAAGCTCGAACGAATGGAATAATGCGGGTACAGGACATGCCGCGCTGTGCGAGCTGAACTATACGGTTGAAAAACCGGATGGATCTGTAGATATTAGTAAAGCCATAAAAATTAATGAACAGTTTCAGATTTCTATGCAGTTTTGGTCATATCTTGTAAAAAACAGGCTGATACATAATCCACAGGATTTCATTATGCCTCTGCCTCATATGAGTTTAGTTCAAGGAGAAGAGAATATTGAGTTTTTAAAGAAGCGCTTTGATGCGCTGACAAATAATCCATTATTTCAAGGGATGGAGTTTTCCCAGGACCCCAAAAAATTAATGGAATGGATTCCTCTAATCATGCAAGACCGCTCATCCAATGAGCCTATAGCGGCTACAAAAATTGACTCTGGAACAGATGTCAACTTTGGTGCGTTAACACGCATGCTGTTTGCTCATTTAGAGAGTAAAGATGTTCAAATAAACCATAACCAAAGTGTGCTTGATATTAAACGTACTAACGATGGATTGTGGGAATTGAAAGTGCGGAATCTTGAAAGTGGCACGGTTGAACATCATGCAGCCAAATTCGTCTTTATTGGGGGCGGAGGAGGAAGCTTACATTTACTCCAGAAATCAGGTATTCCAGAAGGAAAACATATTGGTGGTTTTCCTGTAAGTGGAATTTTTATGGTCTGTAATAATCCAACTGTGGTAGAGCAACATCATGCAAAAGTATACGGAAAAGCAAAAGTTGGGGCACCGCCAATGTCTGTGCCGCATTTAGATACAAGATTTATTGACAATAAAAAATCCTTATTATTTGGCCCGTTTGCTGGCTTCTCACCTAAGTTTTTAAAAACAGGTTCTATATTTGATTTAGTCACTTCTGTTAAGCCGGATAATCTCTTAACGATGTTGGCTGCTGGGGCTAAAGAAATGTCTTTGACAAAGTACCTGATTCAGCAGGTGATGTTAACAAAGGAACAACGTATGGAAGAATTACGTGAGTTTATCCCCAATGCCAAAAGCGAAGATTGGGATTTAGTTGTAGCAGGTCAACGTGTGCAAGTGATAAAGGACACAGAAGATGGAGGCAAAGGAACGCTCCAATTTGGTACAGAAGTAATTACTGCAGAAGATGGTTCCATTGCAGCATTACTAGGAGCTTCTCCGGGTGCTTCAACCGCCGTTCACGTCATGCTAGAGATCATGAAAAAATGCTTCCCACAACATATAAATGAATGGGAACCAAAAATTAAAGAGATGATCCCCTCTTATGGCCAATCATTAATGGAAAACCCACACCTATTGCGAAGAATTCATGACTCCACCGCTGAAACACTAGGTTTAACCGAAAAAGAACTGGTTTTTAGTTAGTAATAGACTGAACCTCTAATCGAATTTTGATTGAGGTTCTTTTTTTATAGTGTAAGGGTAAGACCGCTTCTATTAATTTGATTAATTGGACCTACAAAAATTTAACAACCCAGAATGAAAACGTATGTTCGGTATGATATAATAGAAACGACAATAGCATAGTTGCAGGGTGGGGCGATTGAGCCTTCCTTATGGGAGGTGACAAGCGTGGATTTAGATTCAGCAATGTTCATAATAGCATTGGTAACTCTAATCGTACTTTTAATTGATAAAATAAAAAAGTAAAACCCACCCTGTATCTTTGGCCGGAACAGGTGGGCTTTACCTTGTAAAGAAACCGTATTGTTGATCGCCAATCGCACATTCTGCGATTATGCATTGTTAAGGTAGGCATGTGTTCAAAGCACATGCTTATTTTAAATATCTGGATGATCTACCCTTATTATAGACTAATTTTAGTGAAAAATAAATTAATTATAATATAATCTAATACTTTCTTATAAGAATATGTGAAGGAATTTTGATGAGCGGATTGTCACTACATATTTCCAATAATGATGCACATCCTACTACTAAATAATAGGACCTAGGAGGAGTTGCTGTGAACCTAGATAACATCATTATTGCCCGAGAGAAGATGAAGGGCATTGTGCATGAAACTCCTTTGGATTATTCCAAAACGTTTAGTGACCTTGCTCAAAACGAAATATATTTAAAGCTAGAAAATCTTCAAAAGACAGGATCCTTTAAGGTGAGAGGATCTTATAATAAACTCATCTCTTTAACTGAAGAGGAATTAAAAAAAGGAGTGGTAGCTGCGTCTGCTGGTAATCATGCTCAAGGTGTTGCCTATTCCAGTCAAATGCTTGGAATTCCATGTACGATTGTCATGCCAAAGGGAGCGCCGCTCAGTAAAGTACTTGCAACAAGGCAATATGGGGCAGAGGTAATATTAGAGGGAAATGTGTTTGATGAAGCCCTTGCTTTCGCTATAGAACTGAACGAAAAAAGAGGTGCGACATTCATTCACGCCTTTGATGATGAGGCAGTCATCACAGGACAAGGAACAGTGGGGCTAGAGATTCTTGATCAGCTTCCTGAAGTAGAGGCAGTTATTTGTCCGGTTGGCGGTGGTGGACTGATAGCTGGTGTAGCAATGGCGGTGAAGGAAAAAAATCCTAATATTGCTGTATATGGTGTTCAAACCATGGCCTGTCCTAGTATGAAGCAATCGTTAATGGAACAGAAGCCCGTTGCCATTAAATCTGCACCAACTATGGCAGATGGAATTGCTGTACAAAAACCAGGAGCGAGCAATTTTGAAATTGTAAAAAAATATGTAGATGATATCGTGTGCGTGGATGAAATGGAAATAGCACGGACCATGCTTATGCTTTTAGAAAGAAATAAATTACTAGTTGAGGGGTCAGGGGCAAGTTCTCTTGCCGCATTATTGTATAAAAAAATAAATATAACAAATAAAAAGGTGGCCGCTGTATTAAGTGGGGGAAATGTAAATGTTCATTTTATTTCTAGAATTATTGAGCGTGGACTTGTTGAGTCAGGAAGGTACGCGAACTTTTCTATCATTTTAAAGGATAAGCCTGGAGAGCTTCAACGGGTGGTCAGCTCGATAACGGAATTAGATGCCAATATTCAAGATGTTCATCTCCATCATGTGGGGAAGAATATTTATCCTGGATACGCACAACTCGATCTATCGGTTGAAACCAAAAATAATGAGCATATTGAAGAGCTGTATCGTGTTCTAAAAGAGAAAGAGATTCAAGTAACGATGGAATCATAAGTTACTTAGTAATTTTAGGGGCCTGCTTTAACGGATGTTGGCTAAAGCAGGCTTTTTAGTTTTCTTCTAATACGATACTGCTGACCACTCTTTCTTCTGTATTCTTGGCAATTTTCGTTTTGTATTCTAGATTTTCGTGATAGTTCATTTTGAAAATACAAGAATAAAGGATATCCAAAATTAAATGAATGGAGTTATTGGTTGAATAGTAGGCAATTTTTGAATACAGTTTTTCACGGGTAGAAATGTATAACGTACAATCTGAATAGTTTTTTAAACTGTTTTCGCTAAGACTCGTTAAAGAAATAATAGGTGTATTTCTATCCTTCAATACCTTGGCAATTTTAATAACCTCATCGGATTCTCCAGAATACGAGATTAAAATCGCTGTGTTTTTAGGTGTAGAGTTGTTAGCTACAAATATCTGCTCTTCAGGAACATTCATTAATTCCACATGGCGATTAATACGAAGCATTTTGTGCTTGAAGTCATACGCCATTAACAGGGAATTGCTTATTCCATATATATTAATGATATCAGCCTTAGCTAGTAGCTCTGTCGCTTTTCTTAATTCTTCATTTTTTAATAGTTCCAATGTATCTTGGACCGTTTCGGTTGCTAAATGACCAATTTTTGAAGCGATGCTCATCAAGCTATCCTGTGGTTCAAAAGGGAAATTTGGATCAATATTAGAAAAATGCTGGTTTAAATAGTGGATCTCCTCAAGATATTTCTCTTTTAATTCATTCCAGCCGCTAAATCCTAATTTTTGTGACAACCGAACAACAGTGGAAGGGGAAGTAAAGGTAGCTTGTGCTAAATCCTTTGTTGACAAGTGCTGGATATTTTCCTTTTCTTTTAAAATATATGACGCAAGTACTTCTTCGGACTTTGATAAAGAGTCCATTGATTCAAGCTTGTTCGAAATGATCATAATGTAATTATTTTACTCCTTTTTAAAAAGGTATTTCATTATTTGATTATAAAAAGTAGAAAAAAATAGAATGCCATTCTAATCTACTTGGAAAGTCTTTCACTTCAAATATTCTTCCTATACTATATCACTATAAGTTAGTGAATGAAATAAACATGAAGCTTATAGCCTGGGTAGTTTCGGGTATGATAAGCGGAGTGATTTCAATAGTAAACGGAGGAACAAACCATGGCATTTCAAGAGAACTTTTTATGGGGCGGTGCAGTTGCGGCACATCAAGTAGAAGGTGGATGGAATAAAGGTGGAAAAGGCCCGAGTGTGGCTGACGTGATGACTGCTGGCGCACACGGTGTCCCAAGACAAATTACGGATGGAGTTTTAGAAGGAAAGTTCTATCCTAATCATGAAGCCATTGATTTCCACGGCAATTATAAAGAAGATATTGCACTATTTGCAGAAATGGGCTTTAAATGCTTCCGTACAAGTATTGCTTGGACGCGTATTTTTCCAAAAGGTGACGAAGTGGAACCGAACGAAGAAGGCTTACAATTCTATGATGATATGTTTGACGAACTATTAAAGCATGGCATTGAACCTGTCATTACATTAAGTCACTTTGAAATGCCTTATCACCTAGTGAAGGAATACGGTGGTTGGCGTAACCGTAAAGTGATTGAATTCTTTGTACATTATTCAAAAACAGTGATGGAACGTTACAAAGACAAAGTAAAGTACTGGATGACCTTTAACGAAATTAATAACCAAAAGAATACAGCCAATCCTCTGTTTGTTTGGACCTGCTCTGGTGTTCAATATAAGGAAGGCGAAAATAGAGAAGAAGTCATGTACCAAGCGGTTCACCATGAGCTGGTTGCAAGTGCACTAGTGGTGAAAGAGGGCCACAAGATTAACCCTGACTTCCAAATTGGATGTATGGTTTCGTTCGTACCTATTTACCCATTCTCATGTCATCCAGACGATATGATGCTACAAGTTGAATCGATGCATGACCGTTGGTTCTTTGCGGATGTACATGCAAGAGGACATTACGGTGCATATGCCCTAAAAGAGTGGGAAAGAAAAGGATACAACATTAAAATGGAGCCTGAGGATGCACAAATTCTTGCCGAAGGAACAGTAGATTATATCGGATTCAGTTACTATATGTCTGATGCAGTAAAAAGCGGTGTAAATCAGGTAGATGAAAATGATGTCGTGGGTTCTAGCTCAAGTGTTAAAAACCCATTCGTTAAAGCATCTGATTGGGGCTGGCAAATTGATCCAGTAGGTTTAAGATATTCTCTAAATCAATTATGGGAAAGATACGAACTTCCATTATTTATCGTTGAAAATGGCTTTGGTGCTGTTGATGTGAAGGAAGAAGATGGAAGTGTAAATGATGACTATCGTATCGACTACCTACGCTCACATATTCAAGAAATGGAGAAAGCCATTGAGCTAGATGGAGTTGAGTTAATGGGTTACACTCCATGGGGCTGTATTGATTGTGTATCTTTTACAACAGGTGAAATGAAAAAGCGCTACGGCTTTATCTATGTTGACAAAGACAACGAAGGTAATGGAACTCTAGAAAGATCCAAGAAAAAGTCTTTTGACTGGTATAAAAATGTCATTGCAACAAATGGAAAAGAGCTTTAGTTAATAATAAAAACTGACTTTGGGCTTGATACCAAAGTCAGTTTTTTAGTTATGATTGCAATTAAGTATTTCTTACATTATTTTCGAACTTTTCTAGATAAAAGGGCGGCGTGACCTAACAGGATTCCAACAACTGCAGACGCCATGAGTGTAATAAATACAGGAGGTAAACTATCATTGATAGGTCTATAAATATTGATAAGTAACCCCATAACAAAACCAAAGGCTGCTAGTGAGGAAGTGAGAATCGTAAACTTAATACTCCTAACGGGAATACTTAGCATAGCACTACCGATTAACCCCATAAAAAAAATCACAAAGATGAAATAGTCACCTGACAGTCCAACAACTAACCCTCCTATCCCAAATCCTAAAGCACCTAAATACCGAACATTCACCTTCATCCCTCCCTAAAATTCCCCTTAGAATATATATATTCAGGTGTATAGAAGAAGGTTTTTAAATAGTCAAAACAGACTTGAAATCACGTAGTGAATAACTTTAAGAAGGTTTGTACAATATAATCTATACCTGTTTAGCACACTTCGTTCTTGGAGGGTCATAAAATGCAATGGTATATGAAAGTTCTAAAGAATTATATTGGGTTTCAAGGGAGAGCTAGGAGAAAAGAGTACTGGATGTTTTTCCTATTTAATTTTCTCATTACCATTTTGCTCTCATTGATCGAAACGATGCTCGGTCTTGGAGGAATTCTATCCGGGATATACGGATTAGCTGTTTTGTTACCTTCAATAGCTGTTAGTGTACGCCGTCTGCATGATATAGGAAGGACAGGGTGGTGGATGCTGCTCTCCTTTATCCCTGTAATCGGATTAATCGTGCTATTAGTTTTTGCAGTGCTTGACAGCCAGCCAGGTGAAAATAAATATGGACCCAATCCAAAGGGTCAATGAAAAAGGAACCACCTATTTTAAATAGGTGGTTCCTTTTTATTCTTCAGGATACTTAAATTTCTATAATTACCGGTAAGATCATTGGTTTTCTCTTTGTTTGAGTAAATAAGTAATGACCAACTGATTTTTTTATATTTTGTTTCATAACATTCCACTGTCGAACGTTTTCTGCCTGTAAATCATTAACCGTTTTTTTCGTCAAACGGTTGATTTCTCTAATTAGATCTTCGGAATCCTTAACATATACAAAACCTCTTGTAATTGTATCAGGACCTTGGATGATTTTTCGATCCGCTTTACTAAGGGTAATAACAATAACGACCATTCCATCTTCAGACAGTTGTCTTCGATCTCTAAGGACAATTTCTCCTACATCTCCCACACTGACTCCATCAACATAAGTGTCCCCGTTAGGGATGCTACGAGTCTGAACAGCCATTCCATTCTCAACATCAACAACATCACCATTTTTAATTATAAAGGTGTTTCCTTTTTCGACGCCAACGGACTCTGCTAATAATCGATGATGGTGAAGCATTCGATATTCCCCATGAATAGGGACAAAATATGTAGGCTTCATTAAGGTAAGCATGAGTTTCAGGTCCTCTTGATAACCATGTCCTGAAACGTGCATCCCAGTTGTACTACCAGACCCATAAATTACCTTTGCTCCGAGTTGAAATAGATTATCAATAATGCGCGAGACATCCTTTTCGTTACCTGGAATGGGAGAAGCAGCTAATATAACTGTATCCCCAGGATAGATCACCATATCTCTGTAGTTTCCAGTAGATAACCGAGAGAGGGCAGCCATTGGTTCCCCCTGGCTACCGGTACAAAGAACAGCTACTTTTTCTGGTGCCAATTCATTTGCCGATCTTGCATCGATAATCATACCTTCAGGAATATTAACATAGCCCCTTTCCATTGCTACTTGTACGACATTTACCATACTGCGTCCAACTAAGGCCAGTTTTCGATTCGTTTTAATCGCTGCATCCACTACTTGTTGAACGCGATTTACATTGGAGGCGAAGGTAGAGACAAAGATTTTACCATCTGCACGCAGAAAAGCCTCGTCCATATGATTTCCTACCATTTCTTCAGAAGGAGTTAATCCTTTTCTCTCAGCATTTGTACTTTCGGAAATTAATACGAGTACACCTTTTTTACCGATTTCGGCCATTTTGTGTATGTCAGAATGCTGATGGTTGGCAGGAGTTAAATCGAATTTGAAGTCGCCGGTATGTACCACATTTCCCTCAGGGGTATGGAAGACAATTCCAAGACAATCAGGAATACTATGACTAACCTTAAAAAAGGATACTCCGACTTCTCCAAAAGTTAGCTCTGATTCAGCGTGTACCTCGACGAGTTTGGTATCTCCTGTTAAACGGTGTTCGTCTAACTTCAATTCAATTAAACCTAAAGTAAAACGAGTTGCATAAATAGGAACATTTAGTTTTTTGAGAAAATAGGGAATTCCACCAATATGATCTTCATGCCCATGTGTAACAATGAGGGCTCGGATTTTTTCTTTGTTTTCCTCTAAATAAGTGGTATCAGGGATGATTAAGTCTATTCCTAATAAGCTTTCATCAGGGAATTTTCCTCCACAGTCAATGACGAGCATGTCATCTCCATATTGAACGACATACATATTTTTACCAATTTCATTTACTCCACCAAGAGCGAAAATGGATAATCTATTTTGGTTCATATGAAAACCTCCTTTTACCAATGTAGTTTAGGAATAGTGTTCCCATATATAGATGGGTTATTATTACCATTCGAAGGGAAGTACGCGAATGAGCGTTTTTTACATAACTGAGTGATATTTGAGGAAAATAATGATAGGTATTAGACAAAAGGAGAGGGTCTATCTGAGTCTTGTTTATATAACCATTACGGCGTGGTTGACGATTCTATTTTTTGCTCTACTCCCACAAAAAGTAAACCGAGTGACAAATGTGATTGTATTTTTTGTAACATCTATTGTGGATATTAATAAGCTTACGTTAAACATATCAACATTCAGTCTAATTAAGCCAATTGTTACATATAGCCATTGGTTAGCATTGGTCGTGTATCGAGATATAACGATGAGCATCATCTTATTAATTTTTGTTAATGTCTACTTCACAACACAGGCAAAGAGGGGAAAATGGGGGATAACCATTCTTACATTCTTCCTACTATTGGCTGGTTCGCAAGTTTTACGAGCATATAATATTATTCAATATACAGGTTGGACCATTTACTATGAAATAATTTGTATTGCAGCATTAATAGGAATAACCCTTTTAACTGCACGTATAACGACAAGACTTGACGGTGGAAAAACAATATGACTAACATCATATATGATGACGCATTTAATTGGAATGAGTGGACGGTTTTAATCATTATCAGTTTAGGTTTTACCATTTTCTTTCTTCTACCTAAAAAATTTTCATCAACTGTTACAGTTGTGAACCTGTTATATGGGGTAGTTATTGGTCTTGTATTTGATCATACAATAGCAATTGAACCGCTTGACTTCTACGATGTGGGAGATGAATCCAAATACCAGTTATTTGATCTCTTTTCCTATACGATGTATGCACCGGTGGGCTACCTATATATTTATTTATATGAACAATTACAATTACCTGAAAAAAAATATTGGCTGATCTTATATATTCTTTTCTGGTCTGCTGTTGGGATTGGTGTCGAATACATAGGGATTCTTACAGGTATTTTTCACTACAAAAATGGATATAAAATCACATATTCTTATCCTATCTACTTATTTGTTCAAGCATTACAAATCTGGTTATACCATTATCTGTTTAAAAGAAAATGAAAGGGAAGCAGTGTTAAAGCTGCTTCCCTTACGTGTGATTTATTTGAAAATCCCAAATGGTTTTCCGACAGGAATGAACACTTTTCCAAAATGATTGTTTAATACTGCAGCGGCTGACCCATAAAAAGACATGATGGCAATCAGTAATTCGGAAATTGCAGCTACCTCATGGAAAAATTCAGGTGCCACACCAAGAGTAGATAAAGAAAGACCGATAAATAAGAAATCAATAAGAACAAAGATAATAAATAATACTTTATGTGTTTCCATCGCACCAATCGTCATGTATAAGCTAAACAATAAATAGCCAATAAATGCAATCCCTAGCTGCTTTGGATCAACAGCAAGAGCCGCATTTTCTCCAAAAACACCAAGGTTGATTAACCATGAAGCACCAACACCGAACCAGAAAAGGGCAAATGCACCAAATGCGGTTGTGCCGAATGTATTATTATGTTTCGCATCATTGATCGCAGCGAATAGTTGTGCAAAACCACCAAGGAAAATGGCCCAAGGTAGAACAAAGGAAACTCCGTCTGTCCAGCCAAGTTTTTGTGATGATGCAACCAAGGTTACCATAGCTAATCCAAACAAGCCTAGGGCAGAGGGATCAGCCGTAACAACTTGGATTTTTTGTGTTTGATTTTGATTCATGTTGAAATGTTCCTCCTAATTTACAAACATACTTACATAAGATACAAAAATTAATGAGACACTTCAATGAAAAAAAATAGATGTAAGCGAAGTTTTCATCTTGACTTACAAGTAAAAACATGAAGGAGGAACGTTTTTTCGTTCCTCCACCTTATATATCATTATTTTTGCTCTATTTTCTTCTCTTTAGCCAGTAAAAGGAGAAACTTCATACCTCATATCGTAAACATTTATTTCCATGTATAATACGAGTAATACAAAAAGGTGAGGGAGATTAGAAATGATAAAGATTCGTTTACTCAATGAGAACGATGCAGTAGCATACAAAGAAAAAAGAATAGAAGCACTACAAAATCACCCAGAGGCGTTTAGCTCGAGTGTGGAAGAAGAAATGGAGTATTCCATAGAAGTACATGCTTCTAGACTTCGCGCAGTTAACGCATATACATTTGGTGCTTTTGAAGAAGACAAACTTGTTGGTGTAGTTACCCTTGTTACAGAACTCAAAAGAAAACTCAAACATCGCTCTGATATTTTTGCAATGTATGTCTCGCCTAATGTAAGAAGGCATGGAATTGGGAAACGATTAATGAATGCTGCGATTGAGAAGGCAAAAGAAATCGGTGGAGTGGAGCAGATATATTTAACGGTCTCATCGAATAATACAGCTGCTAAAAACTTGTATGAATCTATTGGTTTTGAACGGATTGGAAGTGATCATCGCTCCATGAAAATAGACAATACTTATATCGGGGAAGATACGATGGCTCTTTACTTCAAGTAAGAAAGCGAGGAAACTCGCTTTCTTTTCTTTGTTAAAGCGCTTACATAAAAATCATGAAAGGATACCCGTTCGAAACAATTCTCCCACCGCATGTGAGCGGTTGTTTGCTCCGAGTTTTTTTATCGCCGTTTTCACGTACTGCTTAACTGTCAATTCACTAATGTTCATGGAATCAGCCATTTCTTTCGTGCTTTCTCCTTGAGAAATTCTCTTCATCACCTCTAATTCTCTCTTACTTAACGAAGTCGGAGTATCATTTTCTATGGAACTATGAAGATATTTTCCAACTAGTTTTCCGTATAAAGAGAGTGAAGATAGTGTTTTCTCGTCGAATACTACCCCTTCCTGAAATTCCGTTGAGCAAATGTAACCTACAACAACAGTGCCAAAACAAATAGGTACGACCAACATAGAATCTATATTCGAAGGAAAAACGTATCTACTGCTGATTTGTTTTAGGTGTTCAATACCAGAACAATATTTTGCCTCGCGTTCTTTAATGGCTGAGTGGATAATGGGAAGAGCGCGGATATCGTCCCTGATCTCTCTAATATGTATGAGTTGAGTAGAGGTTAACTGGATAATTCCTTCGCCTAAATATCCTAAAGGTGAGTAACGAAATAAGAAGGCATTTCTAGTTGGGAAGAGTTTCAAATAGATATCGAGAATATGATAGAGCTGTTCCTCATGGCTAGCTTGAACTTCAAGCTTTCGAACATGTTCCAAAACGGAGTAATGGGTTGGTATAAGAATCATCTCCTTTTTAGGAAGTGTCTATATCTAAAATTGGGAATATTCAAATTATACAGAAAATATTACGATTTAGGTAGCATATTAAGAAGGAATTTCTAAATATGTAAAAATACCTATTCGAGAGGAAGATGTCAGATGGCTAATTTAGATCCACAAGCAAAAGTTTATTTAGAAGCGTTCAATCAAATGCCTGCCCTTCACTCAATGGAAGCACAAGCAGTAAGAGATTTGTTTGCACTAGTACCACCAGTAGAAGCAGAACTTGCTCCGTTAGCAAGCGTTGAAGATAGATTAATACCAGTCGGAAACGAGACAGAAATCAATGTCCGAATTTATACACCAGAAGGAGAGGGTCCTTTTCCGCTATTTGTTTATTACCACGGAGGTGGATGGGTCATAGGGGATTTGGAAACAGCGGATGCAAGTTGCCGGATGTTAGCAAATCGTACAGAGCGAGTGGTTGTGTCAGTAGATTATCGTCTTGCTCCTGAATACAAGTTTCCAGTTCCAGTAGAAGATTCATATGCTGCGCTGAAATGGGTAAAAGAACATGCAACGGAAATAAACGGAAACGCTTCCAAGATTGTAGTAGGAGGTGACAGTGCTGGAGGAAATCTATCAGCAGCCATGACCCTCCTTTCAAAAGATGAAAATGGACCAGAGATTGAAGGTCAAATATTAATATATCCAGTGACAAGCCTAACCTATGATACTAAGTCATATTTTGAGTTTCAGCAAGGTTTTGGATTAGATCGTGACCTAATGATTTGGTTTGGAAATTATTATATTAACGGAGAAGAGGATGCAAGAAATAAGCTTGTTGCTCCACTAGAAGCTGAAGATGTATCTGGTCTCCCTCCTGCTTATGTGATAACGGCGGAATATGATGTGCTACGAGATGAAGGGCAAGCCTATGCAGAAAAATTAAGGAATGCAGGAGTTCAGGTTGAAACAATCTGTGAAGAAGGACTTGTCCATGGTTATTTTACGAATATGGCCGTTTTTCCAGACAGAATTAAAGCTTCCATCTCAAACATTGCTGAATTTTTAAATACGATTAATAAAGAAGTTCGCCAGTCATAAAAAGAGTGGAGGGGAATGAAATGAGTTCAACAAAACTATATGATGCAGTCGTTATTGGTGCTGGATTTTCAGGATTGTATATGCTGTATCGATTAAGAGAAGCAGGGTTTTCAACAGCAGTATTTGAAGCAGGAGATGGTGTTGGAGGTACTTGGTATTGGAACCGCTATCCTGGTGCCCGCTGTGACTCAGAGAGCATTTACTATAATTATACGTTTTCTGAAGAGCTATATAATGAATGGACATGGACTTCGAGATATCCCGCCCAGCCAGAGATATTACGCTATTTAAATTTTGTAGCAGATAAGTTTGATCTTAAAAAGGACATTCAATTTAAGACACGTGTCCAGTCTGCTCACTATAATGAAGATACAAAAAAATGGGAGATACAACTTGATAACGGTACAAGTGTTACAGCGAAATACTTTATCACTGGGGTTGGATGCCTTTCTGCCGCGAATCTACCTAAATTTAATGGGTTAGAAAACTTTAAAGGGGAATTCTACCATACCGGACATTGGCCACATGGGGGAGTTGACTTTTCAGGGAAGAGAGTGGGTATTATTGGTACTGGATCAAGTGGAGTCCAGGCGATTCCAGTAATTGCACAAGAAGCTGAACATTTAACTGTTTTCCAGCGAACTCCTCAATATAGTGCTCCTGCTAGGAATCACCCATATAGTGAAGGATATGTGGAACAAGCGAAGAAAAACTTTTTAGAAATCAAAAAACAAATGCGAGAATCAGCAGGTGGTCAGCCGGCGGTACCCCCAGATAAATCAGCACTGGAGGTAACTCCTGAAGAAAGACAAAAAGTCTATGAACATGCATGGGAAAATGGTGGGTTAGGTCTTTTTGCAGCATACTATGATATCACGGTAAACGAAGAGGCGAATGAAACGGTTGCCGAGTTTATCCGGGGAAAGATAGCAGAGATCGTTAAAGATCCTGAGACTGCCTCCAAACTTCTACCAAGCTATTATTATGGAACGAAACGTCCGATTATTGATACGAATTATTATGAAACTTTTAACAGGGAGAATGTATCTCTGGTAGACGTAAAGAAAAATCCGATCGAGGAAATTACAGCTTCAGGGCTTCGTACATCTGAAGAAGAGTATGAGTTGGATGCGCTTGTCTTTGCGACAGGGTACGATGGTATGACAGGACCTCTACTAAAGATTGACATTCGTGGAAAGGACGGTGTTTCATTAAAGGAAAAATGGAATGGCGGAGCTTCCACCCGAACGTATTTAGGAGTAGCTAATGCTGGGTTTCCTAACTTCTTTATGATTACCGGTCCTGAAAGTCCGTCCGTCTTAAGTAATATGCCTGTATCGATTGAGCAGCATGTAGAATGGATCGGTGACTGCATTGAGCACTTTGAGAAGCAAGGTGTTGAAACAATTGAGGCGGCAGTTGAGGCAGAAGAGGCATGGAGCAAGCATTGCCGCGAAGTAGCAGAAGCAACCCTCTTTACAAAAACGGACTCCTGGTACACAGGTGCTAACATCCCTGGAAAGCCACGTGGATTCTTAATTTACCTAGGTGGGGTTGGTGCCTATCGCAAAAAATGTGAGGAGATTGCAGCTAATGGGTATGAAGGGTTTACGATTACATTAATGAACCAAACAGTCGGTTAATAGACTAGAAGAGATTATGTAAGCGCATAATCTCTTCTTTTTTAATAGGAAAAAGGAAATTGGTGTCGAATTAGTAAATAGAACTGCAATCCAGGAGGCAATAAAATGCAAATATTACTGATACGACACGGACAATCAGAAGCTGATTTACTACATGTACATGAAGGTAGCGCAGATTACGCACTGACAGAAGAGGGAATAAGACAAGCGGTGAAGATGGCAATTCGGGTGAAAAGAGAATTTCCGCCTCAAATGATTTGGGCGAGTACTTATAAAAGGGCATCCAAAACGGCTTCCATATTAGCTGACGCCATAGGCTGTCCTATTGAATACGTTCATGAGCTACGAGAACATGACAATGGAGAGATGGCAGGTAAGCCACTCGAAGAGATTCCTTTCCCGTGGCACTTACTACCACATGAAAAGTTTGGGGGATATGGGGAATCAGCGATGGAGTTTCGGGCAAGAGGGGAACAAATCTTTTCACATATTCTTGCTGAAAGTAGGGAGTACGAGCGTATTGCCATTGTTACGCACGGTGGAATGATTTCTAGAATGATAGAAAGCTTCCTAAACATTCCATTTGTGCATCAATCCTTTTTTAAGACGGACGATACAGGAATCTCCCTTTTAGAAATTACCGAACATGGGAAACTCGTATTGTTTACGAATAGTTCGACGCATTTGCAGGAGTAATAGATAAGTAGGTAGTTAAAGGGTGTCTTTGGGCACTCTTTTCATCGTATAATATGACTAGAAACAGTAGATTTTTACACAGGAATTGCGGAGTGATTTACATGCAGGTTAAGAAAATACATATAATCGGTTCTGTCGGGAGTGGCAAAACAACTCTTGCTAAAAAACTTTCAATAGATTTTAACATTCCGCATTATGAATTAGATAATGTCGTGTGGAAAAGGTTTCAAACAGGTGATGTTAGAAGATCAGAAAAGGAAAGAGATATATTTTTGAGAAATATTGTGAATAGTGATGCATGGATTAACGAAGGGGTCCATTATCAGTGGGTAACAGATAGCTTTGTTAATGCAGAATTAATTATATTTTTAGATACACGCTTTTCTATACGCACGTACAGAATTATTAAGAGATATCTTCTCCAGCAACTTGGTCTAGAAAAAAGCAATTACAAGTCCTCCTTTTCTATGTTTATGCGAATGTTTCGTTGGAATACATATTTTGAAAAAGTAAGTAAAAGAGAAATTATTGAGCTGTTAAAAGAATTCGATGATAAAGTCATTATTATCCGTGATCACAATGAGCTAGAAACATATTTAAGACAGAAGGAAGCTGGGGAGGAGAAACATAGTGAAATCTAGGGTATCACAGATAAGATATTTGGATGTAACGGACGAAAAAGTAGCTGACATCATACTCAAGTTACAAATCCCCTCCTATATGGTGGAGGCAAAATT
Source organism: Robertmurraya korlensis (assembly GCF_023715225.1). Taxonomy (GTDB): domain Bacteria; phylum Bacillota; class Bacilli; order Bacillales; family Cytobacillaceae; genus Robertmurraya_A. The sequence continues at coordinate 32,032 of NZ_JAMBNS010000002.1, read as the reverse complement.
GATCAATTTTTATGATATTCCCCCGATTAAAGATACAGTGGAAACGCTTCAGAACTGTGGGGAAAAATTTTTTGGTTACTTTATAGGGAATGAGCTTTGTGGAGCTATATCTTTTAAAGTAGAAGGAAAGACTCTGGATATACACAGACTGACTGTTCATCCCAATCATTTTCGAAAAGGGATTGCCAATCAACTTTTAGCCTTTATTGAAGAGCAAGTGGAGGGCATGAAGAAGCTCATTGTATCTACTGGGTCTGAAAATAAACCAGCTATCGAGTTTTACTTGCAAAGAGGATTTACAGTTGAAAAGGTGGTACAAGTGAATGAGCAGTTGTCACTTACTTGTTTTGAAAAAAAGATGGCCAAGTAGCTGTTTCTACTTGGCAGTTTTGGTTGAGTTAGGAAAGTCGTATAACTCATCTTTTGGTCTTTAGTTTCTTTAAGAAAATGTCTCTTTTTTTACATTTATCTTTGGCTTTTGTGCCTTTTTTGATGAAAAACTATGCAAAAGCATACCGAACATGACGATAAATAGTCCTATAATTGCGAGTGTACTTGGTAATGGGGTGGATAAAAGGAGGACTTCACCCACAATAACAAAAATAACTTGAGTCGACTGTGTTGCTTCAACGGCTGCTAGTTTATCGTGGTTATCTCTCACACGATCTGTAGCGATGAAGAATAATGTTGTGGCAATCACCCCAGAGGAAATTGCGACGATAAATGATTGGGTTATTTGCTCAGTTGAGGGTGGACCCACCTGAACATATCCAATTCCAGCAAGTAGAAGCCAAAAAGGGAGACTAGCAAGGGTCATACCAAACACCCGCTGAAAAGTATCCAATTTTCCCCCACAAATCTCCATCATTTTTCTATTTCCAAGCGGATAGCAAAAAGCTGCCACAAGGACAGGAAAAGTGCTTGCTATCACAATTCCAAAGGTTAAACTTTGGGCGTGCTGCCATTGAATCAGAACAACACCTATTAAAATGAAAAACGATATGAATAAGGCTTGGATCGGGATTTGCTGTCGAACCTTGATCGGTCCATTTTTTGATTCCACCGTTTTATAAAAAAGCGGACCTAGAAGTACTCCTGCCACAATGGTAAGTGGCCAAGTACCAGCGACGAGCCAGCCTGGCCCGAATGCAGCGGCGAAGGTTATAGGTGCATAAAACAAAACAAAACCTACGAAGCTCCATAAAAACCAAGGAAGTGGATTAGACCACATTTCTTTCCACATATGTTTTAGATTTCTTCTATACATGACAATCATAAATAAAAAGGGTACCATGAAAATGTAACGTAACGAGGAACTCCATAGCCAACTGCCTCCTGATAGTTCCATTGAACGATTCAAAATAAAGGTAACAGCAAAAAATAAAGAAGCTAAAATCCCTAATGTAATTTCTCTCATATGAGCACATCCTCTCAAACATAACAGCATTATAATATATAATTCTTATATAATACCATAACATTCCAAATTTTTGGAGAATTCGCTTTTCCTAAGAATTAATGGTAAATTTTTTTTAGAAAGGGGTTTTAAAGATGTACGAACAAAAGACAAAAGAAACAGACCGCAGTGTGATTGAGTTTATTGAACAAGTGGAACAACCGAGGAAAAAAGAGGATGCCTATAAATTGTTAGACATTTTTTCTGCTACAAGTGGTTACGAAGCAAAGATGTGGGGACCGAGTATTATTGGTTTTGGGAAATACCATTATAAATATGAGTCAGGTCATGAGGGGGAAGCACCACTTGTCGGTTATTCTCCAAGAAAAGCCAAAATAAGCTTATATTTTGCAACGGGTGATTCCAATCGACAGCAGCTTCTTGAAAGATTTGGAAAACATACGCAAGGAAAGGGCTGCGTCTATATCAATAAACTTGATGATGTGAATGTTGAGGTATTAAAACAATTAATTGTGCACACGATTGACTTTTTACAAACTACATACCCTACCAATGAGGAGTAGAGTGGATTATGATGGAAATTTTGGTGATTTGAACAACCAGAGGAGGGGACTTTTTACATGGTGGAGGTGTAGAGGAAAAAGACTGCATTTAACAGTCTTCTCCAAATTGTCATGGGGTTAGCTTTATTTTTGATTATTACGAATCGGGACATGTTTTGGAGTTTTTGGAAAGCCATTTTTCCCCTTATCAGGTCCAGTTAATGTGTTTCTCTCATCAAGAACTTTTTCGCTATATTCGATTGGTCTTTCGTCTGCCATCATCTTCACCTCCCATTAGTAGGGTGGGTGATTAGGTATGTTTAGATACATAACTTTTTAAGTTATTCATCTAAATACTTTAAGTATTCGTAATGATCTGTAGGTACAGATTTAATTACTTCACCAGCTTCATTGTTATAGATCTCGTATTCCCTGTATGTTTCGATGATATAACCATCTTCGAGTTCTGTTTTTTCTAGTTTTAGCTCCAATGATGCAAGAACAGCCTCTCCCACTTCGTTTTCTACATCAGAATTAGCTTCTGTTGTTTCGGAAATGTCGTCATCCTCAATGGAGGGAATAGAAGAATACATATTTGTTCCTTCATTTGGATGAGTGAATGTAGAGTTTGGAGATTCCAAATAAGCTACAAGTGCTATGAGTGCAATTACACTAAGTAAATACATATATTTTTTCATAAATGAATAACTCCTTCACACAATATCTATTAAACTATATGCAAAGTTGTTATAAATAGACCAAGCTGTTAGCCTTCGTAGGTTGAGTTATTTTACATTTGAATAGTTAAGTGAGATAGGGAGAACTTTTTATAGAAGTTCTCTTTTTTATAATTTAGAATGATTGACTAACAAAGGTTATTGTTGGTTCATAATAGGGGAAGGTATTAATAAGGGAAGTGAAAGAGAAGAACATGCAAAAATCAATACACATATCTACATATGAAGAATACGAGATACTTGAACGAGAATTGGAAGATTATATAGGGAATTACACAGTGGGAAATTTACATTTGGTTATGTACTCTATTCGAGAAGCGGTTAATAATGCGTTTGAACACGGCATAAAAAGAGATTCTACTTTTGATATTACGGTTTCTGCAGAAATAAACGGAAGTGAAATAATTATAGAAGTTGAGCATAACGGAGATGGGTTCAATCACGAAGAAAAGATCATGTCGGTTAAAGATACTGATCAATATTTTATAGAATCATTATTGAGCACGAGGGGAAGAGGAATTGCCATTATGAAAAAATGTGCAAAGCATATTTCCTACTCTGAAGGTGGAAGAAAACTAACATTACTATTCGGGTTGGAAAAATGAATATGAACTTTTATCAATCATTAATTGAAGGCTCCCCAGATCTAGTTTCAGTATTAGATACAGAAGGTATTTGTGTGTATGTGAATTCATCGTATGAGAAGGTGCTTGGGTACAAGCGGGAAGAATTATTAGGCAAGCATTTTTCAGAGGTAATTTCACTTGACCCTAACTCGTTAGAATATACTCTTGCTATTTTTTCTGCCGTACTTTCTGGGGAAAAACGAGATGATTTCCAAGTTAAAATCTATCATAAAGAAGGATACCCATTAACATTCAATGTAAAGTACACGCCTTTAATAGAAGAAGGGTTTCTACAAATTGTTTTACGCGATATCACAGAGGAACAAAAATTAAAGAAACAAAAAAGTGAATTAGCAGAAATGAATAAGCTGTTGGCGGGCGTGCTTGACCATACCGGGGTAGGAATTACGATCACTGATCCACATCAAGAAGATAACCCTATTATTTACCACAATAAAGGATTCGAAAGTCTAACTGGATATGGTTCAGATGAGATTATGGGGAGAAATTGCAGGTTTCTACAAGGCCCAGAAACGAGTAAGGAAACAATAAGAAACATTAGAGAAAAAGTGGCGAATAAGGAAGAAGTTAAAGTTGAGATATTAAATTATCGGAAGGATCAAACTACTTTCTGGAATGAGGTCTGTATTAATCCAGTTCTTACCGAACAAGGAGAAGTAAGTCATTTTATAGGGATTCAAATGGATGTAACAAAGAAAAAGCTTTTAGGACTTGATTTAAAGCGAGATATTTCTTTATCTCGTACCATTCAGCAATTAATACTAAGCAAGGATATTGATGATCAATCTATCACGATTCATGGTTCATATTTTCCGTCACATGAACTGGGTGGGGATTTTTATAAATGGCAGAAAATTGATGAAGATCTGTATTTTGTTATGATCATGGATGTGATGGGACACGGAATTGCTTCTTCTTTACTAACCATGTCGATTAATGCAGAGCTTACATCAATATTAAAATATGATACATGCCACCCTACTTATATTTTAAATAGACTGAATCAACATATGCTAGAGTTATTCTCAGAGAGCGAAAATGAAAAAATGACTAGAATGTACTTTACATGTATTGTGCTCTTGATTGATATGAAAAACAAAACCATAGATTACATCAATGCAGGACATCCGTCTTTTATCCTTGAAGAAGGGGAAAGACTAAGAGAAATTTCATCCAATGAAATACCTGTAGGATTTCTTCCAAATCATCAATTTCAAGCAGAGACTCTCAATTATAAAGATATGACAGAGTTATTTCTTTATACTGATGGTCTCTTAGAGTATTTGAATACTTCATTAGCAGAATTAACGAAGAAAAAAGAAAAGGATAAAAACCTCTTTCACCAGTTGTCCAAAGAGTTGAAAACCAAACAACTTCTAGATGATGTATGTTTTATCCAAGTGAAATTACTTTAAGGGTTTACAATAACAATAGTTGATATCGCAGAACAAAACCCTCTTTCAAATAAAAAGAGGGCCATTTTTTTATTTTTTTAATAGAAGATATAAGAAATAAGGTGCTCCAATAAGGGCGACCATGATACCAGCGGCAATTCCTTCAGGTTCAATAATATTACGCCCAATGGTATCAGCAAACAACAGTAGCCATCCTCCTATAAGAATTGCCACGGGAATAAACAGCTGGTTTCTGGGTCCAACCATCGCTTTAGCCATATGTGGGGCCATTAAACCAATGAAGCTTATTCCACCTGTCACGGAAACGGCAGATGCTGCTAAAGCAACAGCTGTAATTAATAAAGTGATTCTTTCCTTTTCAATTGAAATACCGACTCCGATAGAAATGGACTCCCCTAAGGCTAAAATATTTAAGCGATTCGCCTTGTATAAAGTAAAGGGAATTAATACAAGTAACCAAGGGAGGATGGCCCATACAAATGGCCAATCAGTCCCCCATATATTTCCTGCCAACCACTTAGCAATAAAGTCTACCTTAGCTCGTTCGGCAGATGAAATAAGAACGATCATAGCACCGGAAAGTGCCATCGAGAAACCTACCCCAACTAATACCAATCGTACAGGCTGAAGGCCAACACTTTTTTTATAAGAAAAGAGATAAATAAGTGCTGATGTTAGGATAGCTCCAAAAAATGCAAGGATCGGAATGGCGTAAGCAAATGTTGCTGCGTCGATGGGTGCAAATAGAAAAAAGACAGTTATTGCAACACCAGCCCCAGAATTTATTCCGATTATGCCTGGGTCAGCTAGTTCATTCCTTGTAATTCCTTGAAGAATGGCACCGGATAGTGCGAGAGCCATTCCGGCTAACAAGGTAATGACTATACGGGGCAGACGGATGTCAAAGAGAATAAATTCTTCTTTAAATGATCCATTCCCTAATAAGGTTGGTAGGATTCGATCATAGCTAACAGAAGAATAACCAAGACTTAAACTCACAATCATAGTTCCAAGGGTAAGTATGAGCAGAGCAATCACAATGGCTCTTTGTTTTTTTATAAGGTTTTGATGAATCATGAGAATTCTTTCCCTCCTTTACGAATGATAAATAAAAAGAAGGGGAGCCCTATCATGGCAACAATAGCCGCTACAGGTGTTTCATAAGGTGAATTTAATGTACGTCCAATCGTATCTGCGAGGAGCATAAATGTTCCACCCAAAATGGTCGACATCGGAAGAATAAAGCGGTAATCCGTTCCGACAATTGCCCGCACGATATGGGGCACCAGTAAACCAACAAAAGCTAGATTACCAGCTAAGGCTACAGCGGCCCCTGCAAGAACGATGACAATCACAAATAAAATAGCTTTTACACGAGTTGTATTCTGTCCTAAGCCTACCGCCACTTCTTCATTTAAACTTAGAATGGTTAGTTGTCTTGAAAGAAAAATGGAAAGAAGGATTCCAATAATAATGAATGGGACCACAATTTGAAGTTGACCCCAGGTAGTTCCAATCACTCCTCCAGCCGTCCACATTGATACATCTTTTGAGATTTTAAAGAAGATAGCAATACCTTCTGAAATAGCAAAAAGAAAGGCAGATATTGCTGATCCTGCTAGAACAATACGAAAAGGAGAGAATCCACCTTTTTTTACTGCACTTATACCGAAAACAAGCAGAGCCCCAACAGCCGCACCGATAAAACAAGCAAGCATAATTCCGTAGTAATTTGCGGCTGGAAGCAGGGCAATGGTGATCGCTAGACCTGCATTCGCGCCAGCAGTAAGTCCTAATAAACCTGGATCAGCAAGCGGATTTCGGGTCATTCCTTGCATGATTGCCCCAGATACAGATAGGGCAGCACCAACAACTATCGCAGCAACTTCTCGTGGCAATCGAATTTCTTGTAAAATTAATATTTTTTCACTTGTCTGATTGGATAATAAGGCAAGCCATACATCCTTGTAAGTTGTATCAGCAGCTCCGAAAACCATTGCAATGCTAAACATGAGTATAAATAAAATGAGTGCAACAATGGTTTTGAAGAGAAACGATATAGGTTTGTTATTATGTAGCAATCTAGTCACCTCACTTTTTTACATGTCAAAAGAAAGAGAGGAATTCGTTGATGAATTCCTCCACGTAAGTAAACTATTTTTCAAGAAAACTCTTAGTAAAGAACTCTATTTAATAGGCGTACATTAGTAATTCACACTTACAGGAGTAAGAGTAGTATGGATGTGTTGTTCATTTAGTGAATTTCCTTTAAGTAGGTTATAGGTTATACACATTGGTTTATTTGTACGAGGATCTCTTCCAATTTCTGCATCAATTTGAAACACCTCTCGTAACACCTCGCGTTGAATCACTTCTTCGCAAGTCCCAGCTCTTACAATTTCCCCTGCTTTTAAGGCAATTAAATGATCGGCAAAACGAGCGGCCTGATTTAAATCATGTAGAACCATGACAATCGTTCGACCTTCATTTTTGTTTAACTCTTGCAACAGTTCTAGAACCTCAAGTTGATGAGCCATGTCCAAATACGTGGTAGGTTCATCCAGGAAAATAATATCGGTTTCCTGAGCAAGTGCCATGGCAATCCATACCCGTTGCCTTTGTCCACCAGAAAGGGCATCAACTGGTCGGAATTTAAAATCCATTGTTCCTGTTGCTTCAAGAGCCCAATCAATTACTTCAAAATCTCGTTTGGTTAAGCGGCCAAACCCTTTTTGATATGGAAAACGTCCATAGCTGACAAGCTCTCCGACAGTAAGTCCACCAACACTTTCAGGTGACTGAGGGAGTATGGCCATTTTTCTAGCTAATTCTTTTGTATGCTGCTTAGCAATATCCTCTCCATCTAAAAGAACGGTCCCAGCTTGTTGAGCAATTATTCGTGTAATGGCTTTGAGCAAAGTTGATTTTCCACAGCCATTTGAACCAATAATGGTCGTGATTTTATTATCTGGTATATGGATGCTGAGGTTTTTCACTATCGTTCGTTCTCCATAAGCAACGGAAAGTTGGTCAGTATATAAGCGAACCATTGGAAACCTCCTTATGTAATTTATTTAATTGATAATGATTATCAGTATCGGATATATTAAATATAAAACGCATTCCCCCCCCTGTCAATAAAATCTTTCCCCTCTGCGATGACTTTGCGGTGACAGACACCCTTCGTGGACAGAATTGGGGTATTTGTCCGTGTGGAGTGGACACTTGGTGTTAGTTTGACATATAGAGGAATAATTAAATGTATGGCGAAATTCTTATTAGAGATTGTGAACGAAAGGATGTACAAATGGAGAAAGTGAAGAAGCCATATATAATAAGAAATTATGAGGAACAGGATGCAAATCAAATCGCCAACTTTGATTTTATCTCAATGTTAGCTTATCGATACAATGGGGACTATACTTCAGATAATATTTTCTGTGCCGTAAGTGAAGAGGGAGAAGTTCTTGCTTCCTCACATATTGCTCCTGATCAGTCTTGGGGTTTAATTGAAGATACGAACAAGTCTTCGGACTTTGAATTTAAGTTACAGATGGATTTAGCGATAAATGAGAAAACGACTGTTCCGCAAGAAGCAGTGGACGAGTTAATAACTGCAGTTATGATTAGAGCAAAAAAGATCCGAAGCCAATACCCAAATAAAAAAATTACTCTTCGACATACGATTTCTTCTGATGATATAGAGGAGATGGATTTTTATTTATCAAGAGGGTTTATTGCGAAACAGAATCATTTAGTGATGAAAAGAGATTTAACGGAACCCATCCCTCAATTTCCTTTACCAGCCAATATTAAGATCATGAATTGGAAAATGGAGACGCAAGAAGAGCAGGAAATGTATTTGCGTGCAGAAGCTGCTGGAGATCCGAACGGTATTTGTTGGAGCTTGAATCATTTAAGATGGACAAAGTCTGGCGCCGAATGGGATACATTTACAGCATTTGACGGAAATAATGTAGTGGGTAGTGTTATGACATGGGGACTCGGAGAGGAGAGAAGTGCCACTGAAAATATCTTTGTATTGCCTGATTGGAGACGAAAAGGAATAGCAAAGGCTTTAATTACTGAAGCATTAACTTTTTTGAAGGAAAAAGGGAAAACAGAGGCAACATTAGGAGTGTTTGGAGATAATCGAAAGGCGATTTCCCTATACCAATCGCTTGGATATCGCATGTTTTATACCATTATAGAGTTTGGATATGACCTTTAGAATCAGCCTGATTAGGGCTGTTTCTTTTTTTGTTTGGGGTAAAAGCAAGGATGTTCTCTTAGGGAATATTCTCTATTTACTGTGTATTCAAAGAGAATGAGAGCATGTTAATAATGACAAGGGAGGTGTTAAACTTGCCAAGAGGAAAAGAACTAGAACAATTACCAATGGCAAATACATTACCTGGTGCTGGAAAAGACACTAGTAAAATGAATCGAGCAACATTAACAGGAATGACAGAAGGCGATATGCCGAAACCGGCTCAAGTGTCAAAAAAGTATAAGTAAGAAAACAAAAGCCAAATCTTTTCAGTCAGATTTGGTTTTTTCAGGGTCATGCAATGAAAAAAGGAGGAGCAAATCGCTCCTCCTTTTATTTCGTATAGATGGCTATCGCATCACGTAAAAACTCGGCTGTTCCAGGTTGATCTTTATCATAGTAGGCAGTGAATCTCTCATCATCAACGTACATCTGGGCCAAACCAGCATGTGCCTCTTTGCTGTACGTTGGCCAAAAATAACAAATCCATTGTTTATGAAGCTCGGCTGCTTGTTGTGCAAGTGGACCTGCGGGATCACCACTTGTAACAGCTTGAGACAAAACGTCTCTTATTTGTTTCTCTAAAGCCGTCACCTTTTGGTAGTCTTCCTCAGACAGGTTCATAAGCTTGGCATTGGATTGTTCTACGGTTTCTTTTCCATACTTTTCACGAATCTCTTTTCCGTATTTCTTTTCATTTTCAGCAAGTAAGTTTTGTTTAAATCCTTCAAATTTCTCTTTATTTGACATGGTTATTCTCCCTTCAGATTCTGCAATGGTCTTTTCCACATTACAAATTAACGTTTCTATTTGTTGCCGTTTTTCTATTAGCTTTAAACGATGTTCTCTTAGTACTGCCTCAGCGTCAAACGTAGGGGAGGAGAGTATTTCTTTAATCGTATCCAAGCTAACGCCAAGCTCTTTATAAAAAAGAATCTGCTGAAGACGATTCACCTCTGATTGCCCATAAATTCGATAGCCATTCGAATTCACCCTGCTTGGCTGAAGAAGACCAATTTGGTCGTAATACCTTAGTGTTCTCGTACTAACTCCTGCCAATTGTCCGAGCTTTTGAACCGTGTACTCCAATTGTTTCACCTCCTGATAAGCTCACTATAAACCTTTACGTAACGTTAATGTAAATAGGTAGAATGAAAAATATAAAAAAGCATTTAGAAGAAATAGGGATTGTAAATAGCGTACCTTTTCCTTTTATCAATAATTGTATGAATACGGTAAGTACCGTTTAAAATAAAAACTATAAGAACCAACATGTAATAATTGTGCTTGTTTTTTTTTATAACGAGGACTATAGTTATTTAGTAATGACAGATGTCAAGACAAGAGGAGGGTTACATAGTTGGAAAATAAAACAATTTCACAGAAGAAATTACTCGGCATTGCTGGTCTTGGTTGGATGTTTGATGCAATGGATGTCGGGATGCTTTCTTTCATTATTGCAGCTCTAAATGCGGATTGGGGATTAACGCCTGAACAAATGGGTTGGATTGGAAGTGTGAATTCGATAGGAATGGCTGTTGGTGCTCTCCTATTTGGTATTTGGGCTGATCGAATTGGAAGAAAGAATATTTTTATTATTACACTTCTATTATTCTCATTAGCGAGTGGAGCTTCAGCCTTTACAACCACTTTAGCAGCTTTTCTCGTTTTGCGATTCTTTGTAGGAATGGGGTTGGGTGGAGAATTACCTGTTGCCTCAACACTTGTATCTGAAAGTGTACCTGCTAAAGATCGTGGACGTGTCGTTGTTCTGCTTGAAAGCTTTTGGGCATTTGGATGGCTTTTATCTGCACTTATTTCGTATTTTGTTATACCATCCTACGGTTGGAAAATTGCCTTGATTATAAGCGCAATTCCAGCGCTTTATGCACTTTATTTACGACTAAAATTACCGGATTCACCCGCATTCTCAAAAAAGAAAGTAGAAAAAAGAACCGTGCTTCAAAATATTCAAGACGTATGGTCAAAAGATCATTCACGTTCAACCTTGGTATTATGGGTTGTATGGTTCACCGTTGTATTCTCTTATTACGGTATGTTTTTATGGTTACCGAGTGTGATGGTGATGAAGGGCTTCAGCATGATCAAGAGCTTTGAATATGTGCTAATCATGACGTTAGCCCAATTACCAGGTTATTATACAGCTGCGTGGCTAATTGAAAAACTAGGTCGTAAATTTGTATTAGTTACATATTTATTAGGAACAGCAGCTTCGGCACTAGTATTCGGAAATGCTGAAACGACTGCCGTCTTAATGACAGCGGGGATTCTATTATCGTTCTTTAATCTTGGTGCATGGGGAGCACTATATGCATACACTCCAGAACAGTATCCAGCTGTGATTCGTGGGACAGGCTCTGGGATGGCCGCTTCGATCGGTCGTGTGGGTGGAATCCTTGGTCCATTATTAGTAGGATCACTAGTTGCTGCAGGCTATTCTATTGGCTTTATTTTTACGATATTCTGTATTAGTATCGTAGTGGGCGTGGTAGTATTAGCGTTCTTAGGCAGAGAGACAAAGCAAATTGAATTAACTTAAATCTTACATAAAACCTGATTCTATATTAAATGGAATCAGGTTTTTTCTTATTGGATTAAATAGTAGTACTTGTGAATGGTTACGCTAAAAGGGAGCTTTATTCCAGAAAGAGGTAGATGAATGTGGAGATACTAAAGGACATTTTATTGGTTTATGGTAGAATCTTTATTATTATGCCCCTTTTATTAATGGCCACATTGTTCATGGGGAAGAGATCAATCGGAGAACTTCCTGTTTTTGATTTTTTAGTAATCATTACGCTTGGAGCTATTGTCGGAGCGGATATTGCCGACCCAACAATCAAGCAAATCCCTACTGCGGCAGCGGTAATTGCACTTGCAATCCTACAAAAGATTGTGACAGCCACAGTGATTAAATATCGGAGAATAGGGAAGGCACTTACTTTTGAACCCACAATTGTTATAAAAAATGGAGAGCTAATTGTAAGTAACTTAAAAAAAATCAACTACTCCATCGATAATATTTTACAGATGCTAAGGGAGAAGGAAGTATTTGATTTATCCATTGTTCAACTCGGAATCATTGAAGCGAATGGTCGACTCTCATTATTTAAGTATGCTAAAGAGGCACCAGTTGTCAAAAAGGATCTAGGCCTTACTGAAGTAGACCATCAAATTAGTTTACCTGTTATTATTGAGGGCAAAATTGATACAACGACTCTTGAACATTTGAATAAAGATGAGACATGGCTAAAAGAGGAACTCTCAAAAAAGAAAATTAAATTAAGTGACGTATTCTTCGCATCCATTAATGAGAATTTTGTACTACACATTTCTCTTCAAAATCAAGAGAAGCCAAACTACATCAACCATTAGAAGCATTTTACTTCCCATCATGTTAGGATTATACTATGATCAATATATCACAAACTTTTAGGAGACGATACATATGACAGATCATTCGAAAAAAAGAGAGGAAGTTCTAGATGCATTTCGTTTTAGACATGCGACAAAATCCTTCGATGCTTCCAAAAAAATCAGCGATGAGGACTTTCAGTATATACTTGAAGCTGGGAGATTATCACCAAGTTCTGTTGGGTATGAGCCTTGGAAATTTGTAGTTGTTCAGAATGCCACCTTAAGAGAAAAACTAAGGGAAGTGTCATGGGGAGCACAAGGACAGCTTCCAACAGCAAGTCATTTTGTTGTGATTTTGGCAAGAACCATTAAAGATACAAAGTATGATTCGGACTATGTTAGACATCAAATGCTAGAAGTGAAAAAATTTCCTGAAGAGCTTTTTGGGAAAATTTTAGAAAGGTATAAGAGCTTTCAAGAAGACGATCTTCACTTATTGGATAATGATCGAACGATGTTGGACTGGGCTGGAAAGCAAACGTATATTGCTTTAGCAAATATGATGACAGCAGCGGCTTTAATTGGAATTGATTCCTGTCCGATTGAAGGATTTAGTTTTGATCAAGTACAGAAAATTCTGGAAGAGGAAAATTTACTTGAGGATGGACATTTGGCTGTTTCTGTCATGGTAGCGTTTGGATATAGAGAGAAAGAACCTCGACCAAAAATTAGAAAAGACATGAATGATGTCGTTCAGTGGATTGATTAGGATGTATGTGAAAGGGGAAAGAACGAATGTAGTTCTTTCCCCTTGGATTTATTAGTTATTTTTGTTTTCATTTACTTTTTGCGTCTGCTGATTTTTTCCTTCTGTATTTTTCTTTACTGTGTCAGCTTCTCTTTGTTCCTCTTTTACTTTAGCTTCCTCAGCCTTTTTTTGCTCAGCAGTTAGTCGTACTTGTGCCGTTTGTTTCTTGGCATCCTCGGTTTTTAATGCTGCTTGTTCAGCTAATGTTTTTGTTACTACGGCCTTTGGTGCGCTTGCATTTGTTGTTTTTAATTGTATTTCGGATACTTTCGGTTGAGCAGACAGTGTAGTCGTTATAACTTCAGCCTTGTTTGATTCGGTATCAATAGGGACTGATATTTCTTCTTCTTCCTCTACCGTACTGCTTATTTTTTCTTCGTCAGTTGAGAGATTTTTGTATGCAATTTTATCCTTGATATCGGACGGGTGAAGTCCAAGTTCTTTTGCTAGCTCTCCAAACCCCTTATCATCCCTTGTATAGATACTACTGATTTCATCTATTGTTTTACCTGAGGCCTCAGATAATATATACATATGAGCAATCTGTCCAAATCCAAAACCCTGATTTCTCAACACAGAAACAGATTCTTCATCAATATTTCTAACTACCGCTGGCAATTGCTTAATACTTGCTTGTTGACTTTCAATTTCTTCTAATACCTCTTCAGTTAAAACTTTTTGTATATCCTCATTAATGAGAGTGACCTCTTCGGTTGACGTTTCAAAATCTGATAATGTTTCTTCATTAATTCTATCTTTGATAAGTAACTTTGCTATTTGTTCTTCAGCTAAAGCTAGTTTTTCTACGTAATTTTTCATAAGAATATCAATGAATTCATGTTTACCCTCTTCTGTCATAGCTTGTGCTTCAGCCAGTCTTTCGTTTGCAAGTTCCAGAAGAATTTCCGTTTCTTTTTTGGAATTAGTAGTAAGATAAAGCTGGAAGTCTTCTAGTAGTTGATCTACTGAGTATAGAAGCTGGTCAGGTGTTACTCCTGGACTCGAAGAATTTAATTCTGATGCTGAGACAGTTGAGCCGAAGGCAAAGACAACTGAAATAACGAAAGGTAAAATTAATTTTTTCATATAATAACTCTCCTCAACAAGTATTGAACCAAAACCCGGCAGAGAAGGAAAATGATACACATGAACAAATAGTTCTTTTATCCTGGTTAACAATCTTCGGTAACTGGCAAGCATAGTCTATGGACCTTAGCTCCTGTAGCTTTGCGCCCTTATATTTCTATAAGTTTGCCTTTTTCGGATTCGATTCTTAATCCAATAGTACCATTCATTTTATTTCTTGATAATAGGAATATAGTATCATAACGCTTGAAAGCTCATAGAAAATTCAGGAATCATGATGTGGAAATATTCATGTTGTGAGAAAATAGAAAAATATGACAAGGTCAGGGGGCGAGGATAAGAATGAATCGAGTTATGGTGATTGGGGTATCGGCTGGTGTTGGCAAATCGACGTTTGCTAGGAAGCTTGGACAGATGTTACATATCCCCGTGTATCATCTAGATACCTACTTCTGGAAAGCAGGTTGGATTGAGGCATCAAATGAAGAATTTTCTGAAGCTCAAAGAACGCTTGTGGAGAAAGAAAAGTGGATCATTGAAGGGAATTACTCAAAAACAATTCAAATCAGAGAATCAAGCTGTGATACAGTTATTTATTTAGAACTTCCGTTACGTACTTGTCTTTACCGTGTAGTGAAGAGATTCCTCACGAACATCGGTAACACGAGACCTGATATGACGATCGGTTGTACAGAAAAACTGGATTGGAAATTTATCAAATTTATTATTTCCACCTATTTTGCGAGAAAGGAAAAGATGAAAGAGAAACTAAAACAGTATGAGTCAATGGGAAAAAAAGTAATTGTACTTAAAACGAAGGAAGAGATTGATTCTTTTATCATTAAATTAGGTCCTAGTAGTAAATAGATCATTGCATAAAGAGTGTTGCAATAAAAGATCTCTAATACATTAAAAGAGTACCGACAAAGGTACTCTTTACCTTATTTTTCCTGTTCTTCAATAAGAAATTTAAGCATTGAAAGCTTATTATCCCAGAATTGATCAAAATAGCTTAACCAGTCTTTGATTTCTGCAAAGGTTTCTGGGTGGAGCTTGTAGATTTTTTCTCGTCCAGCCTTTGTCATACCGACAAGATTGGACTCAGATAATATTCGGAGATGTTTAGATACCGCTGTTCGAGTGATTGGAAATTGGTCACTGATCGCAGTTACCGATAAATCTTGCTTGGCTAGAAGCATTAAGATTTTTCTTCTTGTTGGGTCAGCAATTGCCTGAAACACATCGTGTTTTTGGACAGCGGACATTATGCCTCAACAACCCCACGCAGTTTCACATCAACAAGAGGTCCCCATCCGCCATCCATTCGATCGCGAATAACTTGATGCGTTTCATTAGCCAATGGAATAACTTCCTCTGTGTCTCCCCAGCCAGAATGAACAAGGGTAAACTCTGTCTTCTCGTCCAGCTCTTTTAACTCAAATGTTACCACCCATCCATCTGTCCCCCAAGAAAATACGAGGCGGTGTGGCGGATCTAGCTCTAACACTTTGCATGGACTCGGACCAAACGGAGACTGAATCGTAAACTCACTACCAACTTCTTGTTGAAAGTCATTTGGCATAAACCATGAAGAAATTCCCTCTGCAGTTGCTACTGCATTCCATACTTTTTGGATCGGTGCTTGAAACACTGTTGTTTTTCGGATATCCTGAACCTTCATTTTTTCCCATCCTTTTAAAATGATATGTAACCAAAAGGTTTCCTGTTGTGATTATACGAAACCTTTTGGTTACGTGTCAACTATCTTCTTTTAATTCCCCTTATTATTTCCAAATCGATTAAAATAAAGAAAGAGTTAAGAAATTCTTAAGATTTTTAATGGTTGAATGTTAAGATTTACCGTTTACTATAAAAAGAGAAGAAAGCTGCTAGAAAGTAGGGGGAGAATGAATTCATACAATGTACTTGTGGTAGACGATGAAAAAGAAATACGTGATGCTATAGAAATTTATTTGAAGAATGAAGGGGTAATAGTTATTAAAGCTTGTGATGGGAGGGAAGCACTACAAATTTTGAAAAAACAAGAAATTCACCTCATTATTTTAGATATTATGATGCCCAATTTGGACGGAATCTCTGCCACATACAGAATACGAGAAATAAAAAATATACCCATCATCATGTTAAGCGCGAAAAGTGAGGATACAGATAAAATATTAGGCTTACAGGTGGGAGCAGACGATTACGTGACAAAACCATTTAATCCCATGGAGCTTGTTGCTCGAGTGAAATCGCAACTTAGAAGGTACGTAACACTAGGTACGTTTGAAGGTGTGAAGAAAAACATTGATTTACATGGGTTAATGCTGGATCAAGATGCAAAGGAAGTAACCGTTCATGGTGAAAAAGTAAAACTTACACCAATTGAATATAAAATTGTAGAGTTGCTCATGATTCATGCAGGAAGAGTATTCTCAATCCATGAAATCTATGAGCTCGTCTGGAAGGAGCCTGGATATAACGCTGAAAACACGGTGGCTGTACATATTAGGAAAATTAGGGAGAAGATTGAAATCGATCCGAAAAATCCAAGATTTTTGAAGGTGGTGTGGGGTATTGGGTACAAGATGGAAAAATAGAACCATTCTTATTATTTGCTTCGCTCTATTTAGTTATGGAGTTAGTGGGTTACTCACATTAATTGTTCATGGCAACAATTATGTATACAAAGATTATTATCACTCTCCGGAATTCCAAGGAGCTTTTGATGAGTTTGCGAGTTATCTAGGTTTATTCGACCTTTACTCTATTCCGATTGAGGAAGCAAAGAAAGCACTCACGGTATCAGGTGAGGAAATTGAGGAACACAAGTATCGATATGGAAGTCTTTCCGAACAAATCGACAATATTAATGCCCAATACGAAGAAAGAATTCAAGTGGCAAAAGAGGCGGAGGAAAAAGATGCACTTCAAAATTTCACCGCGGAAAGAGATGCAAAAATAGCCGATATTACGAAAAACTTTGAAAGTGATCAACACGTAAAAGAAAAAATAATAAAGGAAAAAGAGCAGAAGATAGAAGAGCTTTATAAAGAATTAGAGAAGCAACGTCCTTATTTTGAGGAGTATAAACGCTCGTTTTCCTATTCCTTAACAAGTTCAGATAATATAAAAGTATTTGAAAATGTTAATTGGGATGAAATGGATAATACTGATTTTCTTTATGTTACAAACCTTACTGTCACGAGAGATTATGCTGTTCACTATGGTGTATATGATTATCAGTATACAGAGTTGCTAGATTCTATTACTCCAACTACAGTTGCGATGTATGAAGGGAAAATTGGACTTGCGAAGTCTTTGCCTGCATCAAACAAATATATTTTGGCTGCTGAAAATTTTAAGCAAAAACGTCTTATATTTTTTATTAATATCGGTTTAAGCGGCTTAGCACTTCTGCTATCGTTATTAATCGGAAAAAAGTCAAGGGGCATACGTGAGGAACTCAAGAGAATTCAGCCATTTTATAGTAGGCTACCGATAGATGTTAGAGTCTTATTCTTTCTTATTGCCATAATAGCTGCTTTCGCGAATCTATTTATCATAATAGATGGATATCAAAATGCAGTAAATGGCAGTTACTACGATTCCATTGAAACGGTTTTGTGCATAGTCATTGGCGCAATCCTTTGGGGACTCGCTTTTATTCAAGCACGTTTCATAGCTGGGGAATTGGATAGTTGGGAATCGGTGAAAACAGAGGGGAAAAAGTCATTTTTATATAAAGGGTATGTGATTCTTAAAAGAGTATATCAAGACACCGCTGGAAATCTTAAAGAAGCCTTTCATGACCGTAGTACTGCAACTCAAATTTTGCTGATCTTGTTTACTCTATTTGGACTCGGGTTCGCGGTCATTATCATTACAATACATCCTGCGTTTTTTCTAGTTTATCTGATCCTGTTAGCTGTCGTGGGATATCCAATCATTATGAGCATTACAAATAAAATTGCCTACTTTAATTCGATTGTAGAGACAACCAATGAATTAGCAGCGGGAAGGTTAGGGGCAGATTTAAAAACTTCAGGCAAATCAGCATTATCGGACCTTGCAAGCAATATCAATCAGTTAAAGCATGGGGTACAAACCTCTCAAAACGAACAAGCCAAAAGCGAGAGGTTAAAGACAGAACTCATTACAAATGTTAGTCATGATTTGCGCACACCTTTAACCTCCATCATAAATTACACGGAACTATTAAAGAACACCGAGGTATCTTTGGAGGAACGAAGATCATATGTTGACATTATCGATCAAAAATCAAAACGGTTGAAAGTGTTGATTGATGATTTGTTTGAGGTTTCTAAAATGGCAAGTGGGAACATGGATTTACAAAAGGAAGAGGTAGACATCATTCAACTTCTTCAGCAAGCATTAGCCGAATACGATACAGAAATTAGAGAATCTACTATACAATTTCGAATCACAAATCCGCCTACACCAGTACTTGCTTTTGTGGATGGTCAAAAGCTGTGGAGGGTATTTGACAACTTGATCGGAAATATTCTTAAATACTCAATACAGCATTCACGTGCATATATAACCGTGAATGCTAAGGGGTATGAAGCAATCATTACTTTCAAAAATGTATCAAAATATGAACTAAGTGAAAATAGTGATGAACTTTTTGAGCGTTTTAAGCGTGGTGATACGTCACGTCATACAGAAGGGTCAGGTCTTGGATTGGCGATCGCCCAATCGATTATTGATCTTCATGGGGGAAGGCTCTCGATTGAAGTGGACGGAGACTTATTTAAAGTAACTATTTCTCTGCCTAGAGAATAAACAATAAATAGATAACAACAGGAAAGTTTTTGAGTGGCCAAATAACCATGTGCGAACTTCTTTTTAAGAAGTTCCACTTTTAAAAAATAAATAGTTGCATCTTGCAAATAATATGATATAAATAATGTATGAGGTGAAAATATTGGAAAACTTACGTGATTTATTCCAGGTGTTAACGAGACGATTTGGTATGTTAAATAAAAACTGCTGCTTAGTAGGAGGAATGGAAATTTCACTCGTCCAAAGTCATATCATCCACGAAATTGACAAGCAAAACAATCCGAGTGTTCAGCAAGTAGCTGACTCATTAGGGATCGATGTGACAACATTTAGTCGACAGATACAGACCTTAACAAAGATGGGATTAGTAAAAAAACAACAGTTACTTGAGGACAAAAGAGTATATGTATTATCCCTAACAACAGAAGGTAAATTTGTCTCAACCTCAATTGATACGGAGATGAATCAATACTTGCAAGAAGTATTTTCTCATATGAATGAATTTGAAAAAGACACAGTAATTCGATCCATTAAATTGTTAAATATCGTCATGTCTAAATCCTCGGTATGTTGTAAGCCATACATATAAGCAGGTAACCTATCTTGCTTATATTTTTTAATAAAATATATTTGCATTTTGCAAATAAAATGAGGTGAAGATTTGTGGAAGAATTAGTAAAGAGTTTTTTAAGTATTGCACTAGAATTAACCGTCTTATTTATAGGGATTTCCTTCTTAATTAATGTCTTACAAGGCTATATCCCTTATGAAAAAATGGAAAAAATGATGGAGCGCAGTCACCCGCTAGTTAGTGCATTGATTGCCCTTGTGTTTGCCTTCGTCACTCCTTTTTGCTCTTGCTCGACCATTCCGGTTGTGGTGAATTTATTAAATAAAAAGGTGCGCTTTGCTACGGTCATGATCTTTTTATTTGCATCTCCCGTTTTAGATCCAACAATTTTGACGTTAATGACAGCTACACTCGGTTGGAAGGTAGCAATTGTATATACATTGTTAACAAGCATTTTATCAGTAGCGATTGGTTTCAGCCTAGAAAAACTAGGTTTTGAGAATCAGGTGAAAAATGTCATTATGACTGGATTTAAAGATCCGAATAAAAAACTAGACTGGAAAGGTGCGTTATTAGAAACCCTTCAGCTCATGAAGACGGTTTATCCATTCTTGCTAATTGGTGCTGCTATTGGGGCAGTAATACATGGGCTTGTACCAACTGAATGGATCACTACTTATATGGGGTCTGACGACTGGTGGTTAGTACCGATCGCTGCAATCATTGGAATTCCCTTATATATTCGACTTTCAACTATGATTCCTATTTCACAAGTCATGATATTGAAGGGGATGGCACTTGGCCCGGTCATGGCGTTAATGATTAGCTCGGCAGGTGCAAGCTTGCCAGAATTGACCCTACTGAATAGCATTTTTCGAAAAAAGCTTGTTGCAGCCTTTATCGCATCCGTCATGTTGATGTCCACTTTATCTGGTTTTTTATTTTATTTAATATAGGAGGAAAGAAAAGATGAATGTATTAAAAAGCTTATTTGGAAAAAAGGATCAAACTTGCTGCGAGGTAAAAATTGTTGAGAAAGTTGAAGTGGAATCATGTTGTAAAGATGAAGAGGAAAAAAGTGAATGAGAAAAAATAAAAATACAAAATCAAACTATTGAATGTATCCGAATTAGTAAGAGAGTAAAAAGTAAAAGACAGCTCCTTTCAAGTAGTTGAATAGGAGCTGTCTTTATTACAACCGAAAGGATGGTTTTGATAGTGAGCAAGTAGGATAAGTAATATCAGGAACATAGTAGGACAGTTTTTTTAAGAAATAACACGCTTCAGGAAAATGATGTTCAAGAAATCGTAATGTGGACTGATTTAATACTTCCTCATCTTTGTATAGTTTAACCATTTTTTCTACTAAACTGGTGAATCCGATAACCGCGATCACAACATCTCTTGCAAATTGAAGTTGTATCGGAAAGCCTTCTGGTGTAAATCGTAAGTATCCTTTAATAGCTTCGTTTTTTACAATGAACGACTGGAATATTTGCATGTATTCTCTTGTTTGAGTAACGAGTGCCATTTCAACCCCATCAAGTGCACGAGCGAGTAAGGCCGCATGCCCCGCTTGATCTTCAAGCCATAAATCCATTAAATCGACAAGTGGAAGGATAGGAGGGGTTTGTCCGTTTACATAATATCCTAGCATTCGTAAATACTCGTGGTTTTCACCTAGTGTTCCATTTAAATAGGTTGGAGTCAAATTCAAGTTCACTTTATTTTCAATGCGTAGGCGCTGAAGATGGCCCTCAAAATGAAAATATCCATTGGCAATCGGATAGATTTCTCTTGCAAATGAGATCATTTCAGAGGATGAAACGGATGCTGCCGGTGGGAGGCTAGGTAGTTTCGAAAGCAAGCCACGAAACAATTGGATATATTGCTTGGCCGTATTTACATACTCGACTTCACTAGGAGATAAAAAATCGTGAATAAAATGGGCGTGATCTTCTAATACTTCAAGCCAAAAAGCGTGTTCTTCAAAAACCGAAATGGGTTCATAGCTCATGTTCATACCCCCTACAAAAATAAAACTCAAGTATTACAGTTTATGAGTGATGGGAATCGGTAAGAACGATTAATTACCAAATGGAAAAAACCGGGGAATCACCCGGGTTGGAATTATCTATTAGATGTTACAAATTTTTCGTATATGACTTGAAAACCGTACATTGCCATTGTCTTAAGTAAGAAAATAATGGACAGTTGAAGTCTATTTAATCGAACAAGAGTAACATATCCCATTTTTCGAAACCCCCGCATCATTCCATAAGTAAATAATGAATCAACGAGGAGATTAACAATAAAGTACAATTTGAATTTTCCGAAAGTGTATTTTAGTATCCAAATGGAACCAACGAAAAATGGTCCGAAAATGAGTGGGAATTCATTAAGTACATTTGGTTTGATATTAGATGGAAACCACCACCATTTTCTTTTTTCTGCAATCATTCCTTCGATAAGGAGATAGAGTGAGATAAAACTGGCACCCGGAAGAAACCTTTTTATTGTCTTTCCACCAATTAAAGGGAATGACAACCAAGGTAATATAATAAGAAGTGCTATATACAAATTAAATTTCTTCAACGCTATCAGCATCCTTCTTCACTTATAATAATTTAGTGTGGCACAAAAAATGGAAACGTATGTGTTTCATTTAGAAAAATAGGAAAAAATAATATAAAAAAAATGGTATAGTAAAACAAGAAACAAAGGTTTATGAAGGGAGAGTTCTTGATATGAGAAAAATATATCTAACACGGCATGGAGAAACTGAATGGAATAAATCTGGCAGACTACAAGGATGGTGCGATTCTAATAATAAATAAACGATTTCCTCACAAAAAGGAAATCGTTTTTTATTATTTAAAAGTCCAGTAATGATTCAAGAAAAAGTTTACAAGTGGAATCGTCAATGTGGTAGCGATTTCTCCAATTAAATAATGAAAGGAAAATACCTGGACGAATGTATACATGATGGTAAAATTCAATGTAAATCCTATAGAGGCTACAATGAAGAAACGCAGTAATTTCTGATTTGAAAACTCACCGCCAAAAGTAAACCTCATATTAAGAAAGAAAGAAAAAAGAGTCATGATAACAAAAGCAATAATTGAAGAGATTAAAGGCTCCTTATCTACCAGTTCTACCAAAATAAACATTGAAAGAAAATAGATACAAGTGCAGATGCAGCCAACCAAGCTATACATCATAAATTTTTGAACAATAGGTTTCCTAACAAGCATATAGGCATCCTTTCTAAATGACTGTTAGTTCTTTTATATCATGTACATTCCGTAATGAAAATATTTTTTCAATAAACATTAACTATTTACATGGTAATTGGATATACTATACAATGGAAATGTAACCCAACCCATTATATTTTGATAAGGGAGTATGTTTTATGTTAGGTGTCGTTCTTAACTAATCCAATCAATTGGATACGAGCATTCCGGCTAGTTTTCTAAACTTGAAAATTTCAAGGGTTAGGAAGCTTATTTATCTATGCCTGCGAATGTAGTTAAGAACAATGGTCAAAAACAAGCATACTATCCTTAGCCGAGAAAGTAGCTGTGTTCCACTGTGTAACAGCTTTTTATTTTGGTTAAATAGTCTGAACAGAATGCTTTTTAACAAGGATTCTGTTTTCTTGCCGCGTTGACTCGTTCAACGCGGCTATTTTTATTTTTAGGAGGAAAAAAGTTGAACAATCATACGTTTGAAACATTGCAATTTGAAGTGATTAAAGAGGAAATTTCTCATTATGCGCTAACCAGCCAAGGAAAAGAAAAGGTGTTACAACTTACACCGTCCTTTCATTTAAAACAAATCCAATCATGGATCGAGGAAGTAACTGAAGCAGTAACGATTATGAAAAAGAGCTCAAGTGTACCCGTTCATGGACTTGAAGGAATTGATACATTACTAAATAGTATCAACAAAGGGGTTGCTCTTCGTGCTGATACATTAATGAAACTTCATGATTTTTTAGATTGCTGTGGGAAAATGAGGCGCTTTATGAAAGAAAAGGAGTTTATGGCCCCTCGAGTCACAAGCTATATTTACTCCATTGATGAATTGCCTGGATTGGCGGAAGAAATTAATCGCTGTATCCGAAACGGAGTAGTAGACGATTACGCAAGCAAGGAATTACTTAAAGTTAGAAAGCAATTGGCAATACAAGAAGAGCGATTAAAAGAAAAACTTCAACAAATCGTACGATCATCCAAACTAAAAACCTTTTTGCAGGAAAGTGTTATCAGTCAAAGAGATGGAAGATACGTGATACCAGTGAAAAAGGAATATCGTCAAAAAGTAAAAGGGGCGGTTCTAGATACTTCTGCTTCAGGATCTACCTTATTTATTGAACCTGAAGAGATTACTACGTACCAAGATCAACTTACTTGGATAAGGATGGATGAAGAAGCAGAAACACAAAAGATTTTAATGTATCTTACCGGGTTAGTCGAAGAAAAAGAACATCAAATCCGGTTGGCAGTGGAAACAATGGTTCACTATGATTTTTTATTTGCCAAGGCAAAGTTTAGCCGAGCAATCGATGGGCGAAGTGTATCCATAAATGAATCACACTATATTGAATTAATTGAAGCAAGACATCCTTTATTAGGTAAGAAGGTGGTCCCATTAAATTTTAAGCTAGGTTCACCTGAACATGCGCTAGTTATTACTGGACCTAATACCGGAGGGAAAACTGTTGTTATAAAAACGGTCGGGCTTTTAACATTAATGGCCCAAGCAGGTTTACACTTACCGGTTGCAGAAGGTAGTTCAGTAAGTATTTTTCAAAATATCTTAGTGGATATTGGCGATGGCCAGAGTATTTTAGAAAACCTGAGTACCTTTAGTTCGCGCATTGTAAACATTATTGACATTTTAAAAGAGGCCAATGATCGAACGTTAGTATTATTGGATGAGTTAGGTTCAGGAACTGATCCAGCTGAAGGAATGGGGCTTGCAACAGCCATCTTGGAGCAACTATATAAAAAGGGAGCGACATTATTAGCTACCACTCATTACAGTGAAATTAAAGAGTTTGCCGATCACCAGGAAGGATTCATTAACGGATCGATGGAATTTGATATAGACACGCTCCGTCCAACGTATCGTTTGATTATAGGCAAGGGAGGAGAAAGTCAAGCATTTGCGATTGCGTTAAAGCTAGGCATTCACCCGAAAATCATTGAGCGAGCTCATCAAATAACCTATAAAGAAGAAAAGGTGTATCCAGAGCCGCATGTATTACTTCAAGAAAAAAGGGAACTCGAAAAACAAATCATTATCAATAAATATAAATCGAGAGAAAAAGGAGTAAAGATATCATCACCCCCTGTTTCGAAATTTAATCAAGGAGATAATGTCATAGTTTCTCCAGAAAATGTGTTTGGTATCGTGTACAAAGGTCCAGACGAGAAAGGGAACTATATTGTACAAATAAAAGGAGAAAAGGAATCTTATAACCATAAACGTTTAACGCTTCATATTGAGGCGAGTGAGTTGTATCCTCCGGATTATGATTTCGATATAATATTTGAAACAAAAGAAAACCGAAAGTTAGATAAAATGTTAACAAAGAGGCATATAGAGGGCCTGAGCATTAAACGGGAAACGTAAACATGATAATTCCTGATTTGGTTACAATACAGAGAAAGAGAGTCAGGAAAGGAGAAATCATGGAACATACCTA
Organism: Robertmurraya korlensis; assembly: GCF_023715225.1. Classification (GTDB taxonomy): domain Bacteria; phylum Bacillota; class Bacilli; order Bacillales; family Cytobacillaceae; genus Robertmurraya_A. The sequence goes on along the minus strand of NZ_JAMBNS010000002.1, from coordinate 6,639 downwards.
TCACGATGTAAAATTAACTGCTCCCGAGGTAGGAAGCTTGTGGATGCAGTATTTAAGTGACAGTTTGTCCAAATGTGTTCTTCGCCATTTTATTTATCATGTAAAGGACGAAGCAATTGCAAATGTGCTGCGTTATGCCCTTAATTTATCTGAAACTCATCTCGAGAAAATCATTGAGTTTTTCACAAAAGAAGAGCTTCCGATTCCAGTTGGTTTTACAGACGAAGATGTTAATGTGGAAGCGCCACCTTTATTCACGGATACGTTTATGATTGTGTACATTCATACGATGTCCATCCATGGCTTGACAAGATATTCTGGTGCGATAGGAACGTGCGTCCGTGGAGATGTTAGGAAGTATTTTATTCAATGCAGTAATGAAACTACAGAATTATATGATCAAGCAACAGAAGTGGTGTTGCACAAGGGAATCCTCAGTAAACCGCCAACCATGACAAACAAGCATACAGTGGATTATGTGACAAAACAAAGCTTTTTGACAGGATGGTTTGGAGATCGCCGTCCAATTAATTCAATTGAAATCGGTGGCACGTATATAAATATGCATAAGAACGTGGTAAAAGTCGTACTAGAAATGGGCTTCAGGCAGGTAACTCAGTTAAAAGAAATCGAGCACTTTATGACGCGAGGGGAAAAACTGTGCAAGAAACATATGGATATTTTATCTACAATGTTAACTGACGATAATTTGCATGCGCCAAAATCATATGAACAAGAAGTCACTGATACCACTGTTGCACCATTTTCTGAAAAACTAATGATGTATCATATAACAACACTTCTCTCTGCAACTATTGGGTATTATGGGGAAGCATTGTCGATGTGTCAAAGAAGAGATTTGTCTGGAAGCTATGTAAAGATGATCACAGAAATAGGGTTATTAGCTGAAGATGGTGCGCAATTACTCATTGACTATGGATGGCTAGAACAACCACCTGGAGCTCCAGACAGAAATAAATTAAAAAACGTAAAGTAGATGGAGTTGCTGTAATAGCAGCTCTTTTCTTTTTGGAAGGAAAAAGGGACCATTTGTCGAACTATCTATATAGATGTAACCTGTGCTGAATCAGCTGCTATGCATTTGACAGCTATCAACGTATGGGAAGCGTTGTTTGAACGTCTTGGAATTGATCCAACAAACAAAAAGGATCAATTGGAAAATTTACAAATAAAAGATGTTAATTATATTTTTGCTTTTTTATAAGACCTTTATATATTTGGAATGTATGTTTCTCCATTAAGAATTCTGTTACGTAACATTTTTAACGTATAGCTTTGCCAGTCTTGTAAAGCATGTAATGACCACTTTTTCATAAATAGGGCATAAAGAAAAAACTCTCTCCAGCGCACAAATAGAGGTATTAGTTTTATTGTATCATGTGAAAGTGTGTATGATTTTTTATAACCTTGGATAAAAGTATCCAGGAAAGCGATTGAAAAAGATGAATCTAATTTGGCAATTTCCGTAGCTTGCCAGTATGCGTGATACAGTGCCACCGAAATGTCCTGTGCGTACCAACCATACATACAATCATCAAAGTCGATAACACCTATCCCTTGTGGCTGAATGATGATATTTCCTTGGTGAAAATCATTATGTATAAGACCAAATACTTCTGGGTCGGTAGGTAGCTTACTAATTTCATGAACAATTTCTTGTAATCTATCATTCTTATCTTCATTTTCGTTACGTGCAAAATAGTTAATGGTTTCCATGACGGTTGAACTAGCTTCCCACTGATTAGGTCTGTAAAGTAGCTTATTAGGTGTTGTCCGGTGAATACAGCCAAGTACGGCACCCCATTCTTTAAATAGCTGTGTATTCCATATTATTTTATTCGTAACATCAAGAGGTTCTCCCATTACTTCATGAAAAGCTACTAAGTAGTAAGGGGTATCTTCTATAAAAATCTTTTCAATTAAATTTCCAAGATGTGATGGGAGAGCAGTGGGAACATGAAGGCTAGCTTTAGATAATGTAAATAACCAGTCTATTTCGGCTTTTAACATGTCCATCGTACGACGACCGGAAGCAGCAACTCGAACAAATATAGTTCTAGATGGATGAGTGCACTTAATCACTATATTTTGGAAGCCGTCAGAAATCCAATGATACTCAGTGTTCTCGTTACCGTAGTAGGTTTTTATTTTCTCTATAATTAAATGTCTAGTCATGTGGAATCTCCCTTAAGGTTTGTCACTATAATACCATGAACAAAGCTGTTGTTTTAAAATTTATTATTAGATTAGGAGTTAATTAGGTGAGCTTTGGTATACTTTTTATCATTGGAAATGTTTTAGCTATTGTCATTATTAGTTGGTTGAAAAAATATAAACAACCTTCTCGCTCTTTTGTTATGGCTAGGAAAGTAATTGTTTCTGGTTATATTCTATTTCTTATTTCCTTTTTTATTGTGGAGGGACTAATTTTAAGAGAGGCCTATTTAAAGGATAAATATAATAAGGAAGAAATAGATTTTGTTATTATACTTGGAGCTGGTTTACGAGGAGAGGAGCCTTCAAAAACTTTGCAAGGAAGATTGGATGCGGGCTTGAGTTTTTTGTTAGATAACCGAGATATTCCAGTCATTGTTTCCGGTGGTCAAGGTCCTGGAGAGGCAATTACAGAAGCTGAGGCAATGGGAACATTTTTGGTGGAGAATGGGGTTGAAAAGGGAAGAGTGTATTATGAGAGTCGATCCACTGACACGAACGAAAACCTGAAGTTTTCTAGTGAGATGATGACTGAACTTGGTGTAGAAAAACCGAAGATTCTTATCATTACAAGTGATTATCACGTGTTTCGCTCAAAGCTTTTAGCAGAGGAATATGGTTTAACTCCCTTTGGGCTTGGTGGAGATTCCCCATTCTTTGTGAAACTAAATTATTATATTCGTGAGTATTTTGGTGTGGTAAAGGATTTCGTTTTGTGAGTTGCACTTGATTTTTAAATGAAATTGGATGACTGTCCTGTACCAATCTTTTCATTCCTAAATACAATATTATGTGTATTAGTTTGAAGGGAGGAGTGACAGAATGTCTTTGTTTATGGAGAAGTTTAACAAAAGGTATAAAGAAGCTGCTAAAGTAGAAAAAACAAAGGATAAAAAGAAAAAAAAGAAGGGTAAAAAAAAGAAATAGGCAATTTAAATCCAATTAAATTTAAGTATCAAACAAAAATCAATCACCAGGTTTAAAATACATGAAACTTGGTAATTGATTTTTTTTGTCTATTTTCCGAATTTGATGAAAAGTAAAGGGATTCCTGAGTTAAATGCAGAATAATATAAATGTTCCGAATAAAACATAATTTAAAGGAGATTCCTTTGTTTAAGCTATAAATCTAACTTGTTATCCTGAAAAATGTTATTCTGATAAAATATTACAAGTGGTAGCTAATTCTATAAGTAATAATAAATGTGATAATCTCAACTTTTCTACTTCCTCATGATACTATTGTAGTAGTATAATGTAGGATAAAAGTAATTCGATTGTCATTGCAACAGTTCTGAACTACACAATTATTCGAACTAGTGGAGGATAAGATGTATATAAAAGTTGAGTCATTGGCAGAACTTAATACATTTAATGAAATCTGGATGGAGTGTTGGCTCGAGAAGGGCTATATGCTAGATCCGACCTTTGATCAGACCGATCGATTTATTATTCTTGATCAAGAGGGTAAAGAAATTGGTACAATTGAGTTCAAATCCTACTTCCCAACGTTGCAAAATTACATTAACACAGTTTTCCCGTTTCACGAGATTAAGATGTTAGAAACAAATCCTATGAAGGTCATTGAAATAGATAAGGTATCTATTTTAAAGGAATATAGAGGGAAAAATCTTGAAAGATTATTATCCCTGTTTGTTCATTACACAGAATTCTACCAAATGAACTATTGCGTGGTTCTTTTGGAGAGAGTATTCTATAGAGCATTAAGAAATGTATACAAAATACCTATCGTGCCTGTTGCAGATCAAATGTATTACAAAGGAGATTACGTGATACCTGCAATTATTCACTCCCGTGAAGTGTACTCAAAGAAGGAAGACTATCCATGGATCATTCATTCTAATCAAGGGTTCGAAAGGAAACCGATTTATACTTAAAAGGAGAAAATAATGTTCGCCTTGAAAAACAAAAAGTTTGCTTATCTTTTTATTGCTTTTTTTATCCTTACGAACTTCTTATGGAATTATTTCTTCCAGCATAAGCAAGCTTTTTTGGACTGGGGTGGAGTTACATTCCAAACCATTGCCTGCTTAACATCCTTTGGTTGGCTTTTAGCAACATATAAAAATGACGACGGCATGGCTAAAAAGTTTTGGTTATATTTAGGATTAGGAATCTTAAGTTATATAATAGGGATTCTTATTTGGGTGTTTTACGAGTTTATCTTAGGTGTTCATGGAGACACTCTTCTGCTACCAAAAATCTTTTGGATTGGACAGAACGGGTTTTATTTTGTTGCCCTTTTATACATGATGAACGTTGTAAAAAGTAAGTTACTTACCATTCGATTTTCCTTTGACATGTTGATCATTATGGCTGTTGCAGCTACATTTAATTGGGTGTTTATTATCGCACCCTTATTAAAAATGGAGGGTAATCCATTTCACCTTGTAGAACTTATGTACCCGATATTAGATCTTGGGGTTTTAGGAGGGGTTATCAGTCTTTTTATTGCTTCGAATTCCGTTTTTAATAAAAAGACCCTCTACCTATTAGTAGTAGGTTTATTAGTACAAATCACGGCTGATACCATTTTTTCCTTTCTAACCGTAAAAAATTTATACACGGTTGGAAGTATATCAGAGCCATTATGGATCCTATCATTATTTATTCTTGCATTGGCTGGACTTTATCATGAAACTCCATCCCATGTGAAAGGCGAGAAAGGATACGAAACTGAAAGCAGGAACAAATTCTTCATTAAGCATAGCTTACCTTATGTGGGAGTTTTGTTGTTATCATTGTATGTAATATCTCAAATTTACCATATTGCTCCGGTTGTTGTTGGATTGTTTTTAACAATATTATTAGTGGTTTTAAGGCAATTATTTACGTTACTAGAAAATGATAAATTGGTTTCTAAGTTGAATGATTTAAATGAACAACTTGAGGTAAAGGTAAAAGAAAGAACGGACCGTTTAGTTGAAACGATTAATCAAATGGAGTATTTAGCTTATCATGATGTAGTGACGGGCTTACCAAATAGAAGATTTATTGAAAAAAGGCTTTCAAGAGCGATCAGTAACCATAATGTAAGGAGTAAGAAGAAGATTGCTTTCTTATTACTAGATTTAGATCGCTTTAAACATATCAATGATAGTCTTGGACATTCGTACGGGGATTTATTATTAAAAGAGGTTGGAGATAGATTAAGTGCGAGTCTTAAACCAAATGAGCTAGTTTGTCGTATCGGTGGAGACGAATATGGAATATTACTCGAAAATACGAACGAATTACAAATTGAGAAGACTGCGGAAAATATTCTTACTGTTCTCCGTAAAACTTACGATATTAAAGAGGAAGAACTCTATGTAACACCTAGTATAGGAGTGGCGATTTTCCCAGAACATGGTGACGATTTTGAGTCCCTACTAATGAAGGCTGACACAGCTATGTATAAAGTAAAGGAAGCTGGCAAAAATCACTACAAAATATATCATGTTGAAATGGACATAGAGCCTCAAGTAACTATGGAGAACGCTTTACGTAAAGGGATTGAACGGAATGAACTGGAGTTGTACTTCCAGCCTCAGGTATCTCTTGAAAATAATCATATTGTAGGGGTAGAGGCGTTGTTGCGCTGGATTAGGCCTGATCAGGGGATGGTTCCTCCATGCGAGTTTATCCCTCTAGCTGAGGAAACTGGACTTATTCTTCCTTTAGGTGAATGGGTATTGAAAGAAGCTTGTTTGCAATCTGTGAAATGGGAACAAAAAGGTTTTTTACCGATTCGAATTGCTGTCAATATTTCAGCTATCCAGTTTCAGCAAAACAACTTTATTGAAAAGGTAACCGAGACTTTATTTGAAACTAAAGCGAATCCCGAGAATATTGAACTAGAAATTACAGAAAGTGTGGCTATGGGTTCAATAGAAGAAACACTTTCCAAACTGAATTCTTTAAAGGAAATGGGCTTCCATATGGCTATGGATGATTTTGGTACAGGTTATTCTTCCTTGCAATACCTGAATCAGTATCCAATTGACCATTTGAAAATTGATCGATCTTTTATTTCTTCATTGAATACAAGTGAAAAAAATGTTGAAATTGTTAAATTAATTGTTTTGATGGCTAAAGGATTAAATTACAAGGTGATTGCAGAGGGAGTAGAAGACGAATGTCAAAAGCTATTCTTACAATCCATTGAATGCGACGAATACCAAGGGTATCTATACAGTCCTCCATTAAACAAGCTAGATACAGAAGTACTTTTGCAACAGCAACTTACCAATAAATAAAAAAGTGGAGCATTTCATTGAACTATACCCCGAATAACGGACACTATTAAAAAAGGTGCCCCTTATTCGGGGTTTTTTATGTCTTAAGAAAAAATCCCGTTTATAATGAATTCATACGAAAACGGGGGATTTATCATGGCCAAGA
>NZ_JAMBNS010000191.1 GCF_023715225.1 Robertmurraya korlensis | reverse complement strand
GATGAGATTTCCCATAGCGCAAGCTAGTAAGATCCCTGAAAGATGATCAGGTTGATAGGTCAGAGGTGGAAGCGCGGTGACGTGTGGAGCTGACTGATACTAATCGATCGAGGACTTAACCAAATTAAGATGAAACTTATTTCTTCTTCTTCAAAATATATTATCTTGTTTTTAGAGAAAGGTAAAAATTTCTCTTGAAAA
>NZ_JAMBNS010000190.1 GCF_023715225.1 Robertmurraya korlensis | reverse complement strand
AAACCATCTTTCTGCTTTTCTACATGTGTAGACAAGAATTATCCGGTATTAGCCCCGGTTTCCCGGAGTTATCCCAGTCTCATAGGCAGGTTGCCCACGTGTTACTCACCCGTCCGCCGCTAATCTTTGGGAGCAAGCGCCCAAAGATCCGCTCGACTTGCATGTATTAGGCACGCCGCCAGCGTTCGTCCTGAGCCAGGATCA
>NZ_JAMBNS010000019.1 GCF_023715225.1 Robertmurraya korlensis | reverse complement strand
TTGAGGAATATAACAATCATCGTTATCAGTGGGGCTTAAAGAAGATGACCCCGGTACAATACCGGAGTCATCTATTAGCAGCTTAAGCACCTTTTTTTAAACTGTCCGTAAAATGGGGCTCAGTTCATCATTGGATGGCTTTTCCTTTTTATTCCCAATCTTCATATTTGACAATTCCACCTGTTAAATCAAGCTCTGATCGATCTCCTTTGTAGTATAGCTTTCCATTTTCAGATACAATTAAGTTTTCGTACGTATAAACTTTTTTTCCACTTGGTAAAATGATGATGATTTTTTCCCCTGGTTCGTCTTCCTTAGGTTGATCAGTGACATTGGCATTATTTGAGTAAAGCTTTGCTACTAAAAGGAAAAGTACGCTGAGACAAACTACTAAAAAAACAATTTTCAAACTAACCCAAGGTTTTTGCGTCAAGTATCGCTTTAATTGACTCACTCTTGTTCTCCGCCTTTACTTCAATCTACCTTTAAATCTATGCAGGAATAAGATGGAAGTTTCCTTTTTTCATAAAATCTATTAAACTACTTTAGAATGGTTTTTTTTAATAATAGACGGTAAATTTACAACAATATTGGTAATGTATGATAGAAACATACAACAAACGTCCTGTTCTTGAGTAAGAATAAGAAAATGACAGGTACTTGCTAGGTCAATTGTCCAATTTTTTAAATCGACAAATTGTGATATGTTATGCATACATACGAAAATGAGGAAATAAAGGAAATGGAAAAGATGAAAAAAAATATGGCATTAATTTTTAAGACGATTGATGGTGTCTCTCTTTGGAAAATTAATAGAATGCTAAAGAAGCTTTCTAGATCAAAATTAATGATTTTGGAGCAAATAAAGGATGAAAAAATTGTTATTCATCTTCCTTCCAAAAAGGAGAAAGAAGTAACGAGTCTGGAAATGAAAAGGCAATTGCTTAAAGAAGTAGTTCAATTGGATGGTTTTGAATCCTTCAATGTAAGTGTATTAGAAAATTGTCGACCAATTTACAAAGAACAAATTACACAATTTGGTCTGTATCGTTGGATTGAACTTCCTTTGCCAAATCAGATTCAATACGAATATAATTTTGCTGAAATGAAAGAATCTATTATTAATAATTATGAAATGAGACCGATCATGTAGGAACAAGAGCCTCCCCATTTGGGGAGGCTCTTGTTTATTTTACTTGTCGCCCCAGTACAAGCCGCCTCCGCTTTTTCAATCCAGCTCCAGCGGCTAGGGGCTCGGGTCATAAGCCACCCTCCTCCAGAAATCAGGATTTCCTGCGGAGTGCGTCTTATGCCTGTCGCCCCAGTACAAGCCGCCTCCGCTTTTTACCTAAAAAAGGGCTTTTGACTATTCGCACATTTTGGGTTTCTTACATAGGATATATTGACTTACAACTAAGGAGGTAATTTACATGTCAGAAACATTTGGTGGATACGGCGGAGGTTTCGCTCTGTTAGTAGTTTTATTTATCCTTTTAATTATCATTGGTGCTTCTTGGGGCTATGGTTTCGGTTATTAATAATTAACTAAAACAATAAAAGGAGGAATTTACATGTACGGATACGGATATCCTTACAGCGGTTGCGGTTATCCAGCAGTTGGTGGAGTTGGGTACGGTGGTGGCTTCGCGCTAATCGTTGTACTTTTCATTCTATTAATCATCGTTGGTGCTGCTTGCTTTAAGTGGTAATAATAAAGAATGAAGGTGGGGTCTCTCACCTTCATTCCTTTTATAAACGAAAGAATTGTTTTGTGTTTACATACAGTGTTTCATATGTCTTTTCCACTGGGATAGCTTTCAATTCAGAAAGCTGTCTTATTGTTTGATGAATCATGTTAGGATGTGTCATTCTGCCGCTAAACGGTCCTTTAAAGGGCCAGGGACCGTCTGTTTCAACCATGATTTGTGAAAGGGGAAAACGCTTAGCGATATGTTGAATTTCTTTTTCATAAAGAAGGTCAGGAGTTATTGAGATGAAGTGTCCGTTCTGAATGATTCGATCCATATCAGTGTCTGCTCCTTTAAACCAGTGGAAATGAGCATTTTCAATACTATGTTTTTCTAACATAGCACAAACGGTTGGCACGTCCTCATAAATGGCATGAAGCGAGATTGGCAAGGTTTTCTTGCTAGCCAGCATTACCCACTCTTCAAGTAGTTCTATATACGGTCCTAGAGAGGAGTTCCAGGAAGGTGAAGTCCGTAAGAAATAGGGGAGGCCAACTTCTCCAACCGCAATCATCTCATCGAAATGTGAGTTCACCCATTGAAAGAGGTCTGCCATTTCTTCGTCTGAACCTATAGCTTGCTCAGGGTGAAATCCAAACGCTGATTTGACTTGAGGGTAGATCCTTGAAAGAAAAGAGTTTCTTTTGCAAGATTCTAAGTCATAGGAAACGCTTATGAGCATTTCAACTTCGTCAAGTGTCTCCATCATCGTGAGGACCTCTTCATCTATATACTTATCTAGATGTATATGGCAGTCTATAATTTTCTTCATTCCTGACCAACCTTTTCTTTTAAGAAATCATGAATCATTTTTTTGTGGCGAAGAAACTCTTCAGAGAACATCAACTCCTCATTTCTTGGTCGAGAAAAGGGAACGATAACTTCTTGTTTAATTCTTGCAGGTTTATCAGATAACACGAGTATTCGGTCGGAAAGAAAGAGTGACTCCTCTATATTATGGGTAACAAAAATAATTGTTTTTTTGTACTGTTCCCAAATCGAAAGTAGCCATAACTGCATTTCATGACGAGTTAATTCGTCTAAAGCTGAAAATGGTTCATCTAAACATATGATGGGCTGGGGACTTAGGAGTGCACGTGAAAATGCAACTCTTTGCTTCATACCTCCTGAAAGTTCGTGAGGAAAAGCATTTCTATACTCCATTAGCCCCGCTTTCTGCAGCATTTCATCTGCGGTTTTGTAATTTTTTTTAGCTTTCAGCTCTTGACCTAGAACGACATTTTGAATGATAGTACGCCAAGGCAGTAAGGAAGGGGTTTGAGGCATATAACTAATATGTCCTCTGTTACCTGTAATGTCATTTCCTTCGAGAATAATGGACCCTGTATGTGGAGACTGTAGTCCACCAATTAACTGGAAAATCGTACTCTTCCCACTACCAGAGGGACCAAGAATGGTTACGAATTCCCCGTTCTTAATAAAGAGGTTGAGATCATTTAAAATTTGTTTATCTCGATATGAAAAAGACACATTTTGTAATTCAAGAAGCTCCACGATTTTTCTCCTCAGCTTTCCAACGAATAATAAATCTCTCCAACCAATTGATCACGATAAAAAATAACAAACTTAATAGCATAATGAGAAATATGGCAACAAACACCCGGTCTGTTCGAAACGATGAGGAAGAAAGCGTCATATAGACTCCAATCCCATTCTCTGATCCTAACCATTCAGAGATAACGGCCCCCATGACACTATAGGTCGCTGAAATTTTCAGGCCTGAAAAGATGGAGGGAAGGGCAAATGGTAATTCAAGTTTCCAAAATAACTGTCGTTTAGTTGCTCCTGCCATCTGCATATAATGGAAGAGATCTGGAGCAACCTGGCGAAATCCATCCATGGCTGAAATCGTAATGGGAAAAAAACAAACCAGAGTGATTACAATTAATTTTGGTAATAGACCGAAGCCAAACCATATAACAAGAAGTGGAGCCAGTACGATAATGGGTATATTTTGCGATAAAATAAGAAGCGGATATAATGATTCTTTTAAAAAAGGGATATTATGTAAAATAAAGGCGGTTAACAGACCTACGGTAACTCCAGAAACAAAGCCTAGAAAAATAAGCTTAATGGTGGATGTAAGATGTACAGAGACACTGCTCCAGCCATTTATGAGCTCGTTAAAAATTTGTGATGGAGTTGGGAGAAGCCAAGTTGGAATCTCAGTAATTCTTGCGGTGAATTCCCAGCCAATGAATAAAAGGAGGAGAACAAAAATTGGTCTCCACCCTTTTTGTAATTTTTTTATCATGAACGATATTTCTCCGTAAGTGTATCCATTTTTATACCACTTGGTTGATAAAGAATCTTCACCTGCGAAATAACATTGCTGCTTCCCATTTCTATCATCTTTTCATTCATTTTCGTAATAATTGCAAAAAGTTCCTGAAGATCACCCTCCATAGTTGTTTCCAAGGGATGAACCTCATACTTTACTCCTGATGCATCAATAATGGCTATTGCTGCATCGACGTAAGGAATCACATTTTCCCCGTTTTTTGTCTTCGGGATTATTTGTATACTAACAAGTGCGTTTGTCATATAAACAACTCCTATTGTGGTAAAAATTCATTTGTAAAGGCTTTTTCTGCTTCTAACTCAGATTCTAGCAACCCATTCTCAAGCATCCAAGAAGCATAGTTTTCCCATACTTCTAAACGTTGCTCACCCCATTGGTCTGCATCGTCTTGATATTTGGTTGCGAGCCATTCCTGACTTTTCTTTACAAGCTCTGCGTCAAGCTCTGGAGCAGCTTTGATCAGGACGTCCGCCGCATCGGAAGGATGTTCGATAGCGAATTCATAGCCTTTTGAAGCGGCTTTAACAAAAGCTTTTACTGTTTCTGGATCGTTGTTAATCATGTTTTCACTAGTTGTTAACACAGGTGTGTAGTAGTCAAGCTTTTCGGAGTAATCGGTTAAGTAGACCATATTTATGTCTTCTCCTCGTAATTCCGCTTCCACGCCTGTCCAACCGTAGTATATCCATGCAAAGTCAATATCACGTTCAACAGCAGTAAAGAAGTCGGCATCACCAATGTTTACAATATTCACCTTTTCTACATCAGCTTGCTCCTGCTTCATAATGGAGTCGATGACAGATTCTTCAACAGGTGAACCCCAACCACCGTATGTTTTTCCTTCAAAATCCTTAGGAGACTGAATGTTTTTAGAAGCAGGTGATGCGAAACCAGATGTGTTGTGTTGAATGACTGCAGCTATAGAAACAAGAGGTACGCCTTGAACTCTAGCCTGTGTAATACCCTCTTGATAACCTACACCAAAGTCTGCTTTCTCTGAAGCAACAAGTTGGTCAGCACCAGCCTCTCCAGGCATCTGAATATTCACATCAAGACCTTCCTCTTCAAAAAAGCCTTTTTCTTTTGCAACATATAGCCCTGTGTGATTTGTATTTGGGGTCCAATCAAGAACGACAGTTACTTTTTTTAAGTCAGTGCTTGATTCCTCTTTTTCTGTTTGTTGTTCATTTGTTTCTGAACATCCTACGAGTAACACAGAAGCTGCTAATACAGCAATCCATTTTTTCATTTCTTTCTCCTCCAATGGTATAAGTAGGAATATGAACTGGACCTTGTGACGTCAAAAAAACGCCGCAGTTTTTGAACCGGGCGCATATATTTAAACAAGTGTATTGTCTAAAGAATATGTTCCCTACGCTGGTATCATCCAGATCAGGTTCAAAGGGTCAGCATCAGTTGGATGCACTCTCAACCGGTCTTCACCGGTCCCCCTACAATTCTTACCTATTTAGTTTGATTTCTATCTCATTATAGCAGAAATTATTTTCTTGAAAAGGAAGAACTTTCATGAATAAATGAACATAATGATATGTTTGTGATTGCTTTTGTAAAGAACACATTGCAAACTTCCTACAGTCACGATAAGATTGAAGTTATGGATGAATTTGTGTTAGGAAAGAAAGGAATTTCTATAATGGCAAAAAATTTTAAAGATGATGTACAATCGCGTCGCACATTTGCGATCATTTCCCACCCGGATGCTGGGAAAACGACATTAACAGAAAAGTTATTGTTATTTGGTGGAGCCATTCGTGATGCGGGAACAGTTAAAGGAAAGAAAACGGGTAAGTTTGCAACGAGCGACTGGATGGAAATTGAAAAGCAACGTGGTATTTCAGTTACGTCGAGTGTGATGCAATTTGATTATAATGATTGTCGAGTGAATATTCTTGATACACCAGGTCACCAAGACTTCAGTGAAGATACGTACCGTACTCTTACTGCTGTTGATAGCGCGGTCATGATTATCGATTCAGCAAAAGGGATTGAGGAGCAGACCTTAAAGCTATTTAAAGTATGTCGAATGAGGGGTATTCCAATTTTTACCTTTATCAATAAGCTTGACCGTCAGGGGAAATCACCATTAGAACTTTTAGCTGAACTAGAAGAGGTTATGGGAATAGAATCATACCCGATGAACTGGCCGATTGGAATGGGGAAAGAATTTCTAGGGATATATGACCGTTTCTACAAGCGAATTGAACAATTCCGTGTGGATGAGGAAGAACGATTTGTCGGGTTAAATGAAGATGGAGAAATAGAAGGAGATCATAAACTAAAGCAATACTCCTTGTATGACCAAACGTTGGAGGAAATCATGCTATTAAATGAAGCGGGGAATGAATTTTCTCGTGAAAGAATAGCAAATGGGGAACTAACGCCTGTATTCTTTGGCAGCGCCCTAGCGAACTTTGGTGTTCAAACTTTTCTAGAAACATATCTTCAATTTGCTCCTTCACCTCAAGCACGTGAATCTACAGAAGGAAACATTGATCCATTATCAGAGGATTTTTCTGGCTTTATTTTTAAGATTCAAGCAAATATGAACCCTGCTCACAGGGACAGAATTGCCTTTTTACGTGTATGTTCAGGGAAATTTGAAAGAGGGATGACTGTCAATATTCCACGTTTAGGAAAGTCAATGAAGCTTTCTCAATCCACACAGTTTATGGCTGATGACAGAAACACGGTTGATGAAGCGGTTAGTGGAGATATTATTGGTTTGTATGATCCAGGTACGTATCAAATTGGAGATACACTGACAGTTGGGAAAAACAATTTTCAATACGAAAAGCTTCCACAGTTTACTCCTGAACTCTTTGTTCGAGTTTCTGCTAAAAATGTAATGAAGCAAAAGTCTTTTCATAAAGGAATTCAGCAGCTTGTCCAAGAAGGTGCCATTCAGCTCTTCCGTACGGTTCGAACAGATGATTATTTGTTAGGGGCCGTTGGTCAACTCCAATTTGAGGTGTTCGAGCATCGGATGAGAAATGAATACAATGCAGAAGTATTAATGGAAAGACTAGGTTCAAAAATTGTGCGTTGGGTTGAAAATGAAGAAATAAATGAAAATCTTTCTAGCAGTCGAAGCCTATTAGTAAAGGATCGCTATGATAAGAAAGTATTTCTTTTCGAAAACGATTTTGCTCTTCGTTGGTTCCAAGAAAAAAATCCAGACATTACACTATATAACCCTATGGATGATTACCAATAAGTACCTAGAAGTCCTCGTAGCAGAGGGCTTCTTTTTTCTATGAAAAAATGCAGCTTTTGGTATAATAGTATTGATTCTTAAGACCTGGAGGAGCTTTTATGAAAAAATGTACCGAATGCGGAGTTAGTTACCAAATTGATACCTCAGGGTACTTATTTATCGAGGGAATGAATACTGAAAATACTTTAACTGAGTATGAATACTCTTCGTTTCAGGAATTAGAAGAGCATTTAAAAACATTGACTATAGATCTGAAAAACCGTCCGGATATAAAAGCAGCTTTATCCAGTAATAGAGTAAAACCAACATTGATGACGACATTACCTATTTTATTTGAGAGGGTAAAAAATCGTGATGTTGTTCAAGTTATTCAAACTGGCGAGTTAATTGGCCATTTACAACCTATTATCGATTTACAGAATAACCAATTATTTGCATTTGAATCTCTATTACGGACAAATAGCATGAACCCAATTCCACCAGGGCAGCTATTTCAGGTGGCAGAAAATACAGGACTACTATCGATGCTTGACCAAAGGGCAAGAGAGGTTGCTATACAGACTCGTAGAAAGTATATAAAAAAAGGGGTCAAAAGTTTTATTAATTTTTTGCCTTCGACCATTTATAATCCGGAATTTTGTCTGCAGCATACTTTTCATCTAGTTAATAGATATGGAATTGATCCAACCGATTTAGTATTTGAGGTTGTGGAGACAGAGAAAATTAAAGATGTTGAACATTTGCAAAAGGTGTTTATTACGTACAAAAAACAGGGGATGAAGGTGGCCCTTGATGATGTAGGATCAGGTTTTTCTACAATTGACATGCTAGAACTGTTACATCCTGATTATGTAAAAATTGACCGAAGCTACATTGATCACTGCGATCAAGAGAAGGAAAAGCAAAAGTTTTTAAGGGAAGTTCAACTAGTTGCAAAAGAACTAAACATTCAAGTTCTGGCAGAAGGAATTGAAAGAATGGAAGAACTAGAGTTGTGTAGAGACCTCGGCATGAACCTAGCTCAAGGGTATTTTATTGGAAAACCAAAAGCAGGGGATCAATATATAAATATACAACTTTAAGAATATTTTTTATGTAAGCTTCTCCAATATTGGGGAAGTTTTTTTTGCAGAGAGTTTGAATACAACGCTTATTTGCATACGATATTGTGCTTCTTTTATAATATGGGGCATAAAAGCTTTCAGTCAGCTGAATCTGTTAGGGTTTGAGAGGAGTTAGCGATGGAATGAAGATTAGTGAATATGCTATAAAAAGACCAGTCTTTACAATTGTCACGATGTTCTTAGTGCTCATTCTAGGAATTGTTTCGTTAGTAAATATCCCATTAAAGCTAATACCGGAGATAAAACCTCCTGTAGGTGTGGTAGTAACGAATTATCCAGGTGCAAGTCCTGAGGAGATTGTAGAAAAAATAACAAAACCACTGGAGAGTAACTTAGCCACCCTGCCTGGAATAAAAACACTAACCTCAACTTCGCAAGAAGGCGCAAACTTTATCCTTCTTCAATTTTCTTGGACGACACATATTGATGAAATACAGGATGAAATTATTCAACGTATTGATTTAACAAATCTACCGGACGATGCAGAAAAGCCCAGGTTCTTAAAATTTGACCCTTCTCAGTTTCCCGTAATTCAACTATCGTTAAGTGCGGAAGAGAATGAGGAGATGTTGAGACAGTTAGCCCAGGAATTAGAACTGGAGTTAACAAAAGTAGATGGAGTTGCAAGTGTAAATTTATCTGGAACCTCTGAAAAGGAAGTTAGGGTCGAACTTGATCAGGAAAAATTAAAGGCTTACTCATTAAGTCAAGGTGATATAGTTGATTTGATTCAGGCTAACAATATTTCAATGCCTGGTAACCCTATCCTAACTGAAGGGAAGCAATTAACAACAAGAATAATATCCACCCTTGATTCTATAGACACATTAAAAAAATTAACCGTGTCAATGGATCCTTTATCGGGTGATGAGATTCATTTAGGTGATGTAAGTAATGTAAAACTAGAAAATCGGGATGATCGTACCATTACCCGCACAAATGAAAATCCTTCTGTTCTTCTTAGTGTTCTTCAGCAATCTGATGCAAATACGGCAGAAGTATCTAAAGCATTTGTTCAAGAATTAAAGAAACTGTTGGAAAACGAAAAATATAAAGAGATACAGTCAGATATTATTTTTGATCAAGGGGAATACATAAAAGAAGCCATACAAAATATAACAACTTCCTTACTCCTTGGTGGCCTATTTGCAATGGTCGTTCTTTTTCTCTTTTTAAAAAATGTAAAAAGCCCACTGATTATCGGAGTTTCTATTCCGTATTCAGTTATTTTTACCTTTGTATTAATGTACTTTTCAGATTATACACTAAATATTATGACTCTTGGAGGACTAGCATTAGGGATTGGAATGTTGGTGGACAACTCCATCGTGGTTATAGAAAATATTTATCGTCACTTGGCGTTGGGCAAAGATGCTAAGGACGCGGCTCGTGATGGCTCACAAGAGGTGGGTGGGGCCATCACCGCTTCCACTCTTACCACTGTTGCGGTCTTTTTACCAGTTGTTTTTATTACAGGAATTATTGGAGAGCTTTTTAAAGAATTTGCTGTGACCATTTCGTTTAGCTTAATAGCGTCGTTGTTAGTGTCGTTAACGGTAGTTCCTATGCTAGCAAGTAGGTTATTAAAGACCTCTATACTTAATGTTGAGAAGGAAAGACAAAGCTCCAATGTTCTTCTTCGACTTGAAGGGGGAGTGAGATGGTGTTTACAACATCGAATACTCGTTTTAATCATTTCGACTTTGCTATTAGTAGGAGGAGGGTTTAGTTTAACAACTGTAGGTATGCAGTTTCTACCGAAAACGGACGAAGGATTTTTTACCATTCGTGTTAAGTTAGGAAATGGAATGGCGTTGTCAGAAACAGAAAAAGTTCTAACTTCCATGGAAGAAGAACTTAAAAAGGAATCGGATGTTGAGACATATGTTAGCCTAATTGGAACAACACAGGAGGGCTCCTTCAGAGGAGCAAGAAACGCGAATGAAGCAGAGATGTACGTAAAAATGAAACCGCTTAATGAACGTACACGCTCCATCTTTCAATTCGCGGATGATGTAAAGGAATCGATCGAAGAGGCAGCAAAGTCCACCAATAAAACCGCTAAACTATCATTTAATATGCAGTCAACTGCTGGGTCGAATCCTAATACCCTTACATTCAGCGTCATGGATACGAAAAAGGTGAGGCTAGAAGAATCGGTTGGTAAAATCTATGAAAGATTAAACAAACTGAACGAAGTAAATGAGGTTACAACAGACTTAATGGAACAGCTGGAAGAAATTCAGATCACGGTGAATCGTAAGGAAGCATTAAAGCAAGGCTTAACACCAGCAGCTGTTGCGATGATTGTAAATAACGTGACTCGTGGGAGTGTTGCCACTCAGATCGTAGATGACGATTCAGAAATCCATCGAGTAATTGTTGAATATGATAAAAGTGTAGGCGAAAGTATGGAAAGTATAAAAGGATTGCTAATAAAAAACCCTGCTGGAAAATACGTGGAGTTAGGTGATGTCACTGATATTAACCGTGGATATGGGCCTGTCAAAATAGAAAGAATTAACCAACAGGCTGCTGTTCAATTCACTGTAAAGTATAAAGATTCGACGAATCTGGGTTTTATATCAAGAAGAGTGGATCAAGAGATAGAAAACCTGAAACTAGCTGATGAAACAGAAGTTGTTTTTAGTGGCGATCGTGAATTGCTTGATAGTGCATTAGATCAATTGTTATTAGCATTAGTCTTGGCGATTACGTTTGTGTATCTCGTTATGGCAGCACAATTTGAATCCTTGAAATATCCGTTTGTAATCATGTTTACGGTTCCGTTAATGGTGATAGGAGTTGCCATCGCTCTGACCATTACAAACACGCCAATTAGCTTGACCGTTATCATTGGAGTGATTGTTCTAGCAGGTATCGTCGTTAATAATGCAATTGTAATAATAGACTATATCAATCAAAAGAAAGATCATGGAATGGAAACGACTGAAGCAATTGTAGTATCTGTAAAAGAACGGTTTCGCCCAATTCTAATGACCGCTTTGACAACAATTTTGGGACTTGTTCCGCTCGCGCTCGGAATAGGAGATGGTACAGAAATTAATCAGCCTATGGGGATTACAGTGATTGGTGGGTTAATCAGCTCGACCTTCTTAACATTATTTGTTATCCCAGTTGTTTATAGCCTATTTGATAGAGGAATTAAGAAAAGGAATGGAAATATTGCCTAATGTCGAAAAATGTAGGAAAAGTCTTGAGAGTTCAAGTGATAATTCTTCTATATTTCGTACAACCTATAAGTAATGAAAATTAGCTGGTGATTAGGATGAAAAAACAAGGGAAGTTAGAAGCTGTATTGTGGAGTATTGCGCTGCCTGGATTTAGTCAGCTTCTTCGGGGAAGCTACGTAAAAGGGGTACTATTTGTACTACTTGAATTTGTTGTTAATGTAATGAGTAATTTCAATGAGGCCATTATGTTAAGTTTTTTATGGGAGATAGATCAAGCATTTGCAGTACTTGATTATCAATGGCTGATGTTTTACCCTTGTCTTTATATGTTCGCTATGTGGGATGCATATCGATCTGCCATGCCAGAAACGGAGGAATACTCTTATCTTCCTTTTGCATTCGGAGCTTATTTGGTTACGGTCGGATTGATGTTATCAAAAAAAGTGAAGCTTTTTGGTGTCGTTTTTGGGCCTATTTTTCTTCCGATGATTTTTTTGGTTCCTGGATTGCTTATTGGTTTCGTGATCAGATACTTAATTTTGAGAGCAAAGGTACCAAAAGTGAAGTTCTAACTCTATGTTAGAACTTTTTTTGTTTTTTCTACTTTTACACCCCCATAGTATTCACTTGTTGCTCGTAGGTATTTAGTGACTAGAAGATAGCGGCCGCTTCTTACAATACAACTGAGGTGAATGAGATGAACAAACATACAATCTTTGATACAAACAAAATCATAAAAGGGGCCTTAGCCATTGTTTTAGCTGGTTCACTTTCATTAACAACAACAACTGCATTTGCAGATGAAAACGAGAATGCGGAAACGCAAGTAACTGAAACAACAGTTACAAATGAAGAGACGAATACAAATGAGGAAGTTATCTCATTAGATGATGCCCTTGTTGATGAAAATACAGAAGAAACAGAAAATCCAAAGCTATTACCAGGAGATTTCTTCTATTTTGCAAAAACAGCATTAGAAAAAATTCAGTTAATCTTAACTTTTGATGATGTGAAGGAAGCAAAGCTATTTGCTGAATTCGCAACAGAAAGATTAGCGGAAGCAGAAGCATTGTTCTCAGCAGGTAAAGAGGAAGAGGCTTTAGCTGTAATGGAAAAAGCTTTAGAAAATTTATCTGTTGCTGAAGAGACAGTAACTGAAAATACAGATGCAACTGAGGAAACAACAGAAGAAGAGGTTGATTCTACAGAAGCAACAGAAGAAGTAGATGCAACGATTGAAATTATTGAGAACGATGAAGAAGTTTTTGAAGAAACGGAAAAAGTAGAAAAGCAAATTGCTCAAAATATCATTTCACTAAAGGCTAATATGGAAAAAGTAAAAAATCCTGTAGCTAAAGCTGCTCTTGAGAAGAACATCAAAAAAAGCTATGCTAAGCTAGCTGAAAAAATGGCTAAACTTGAAGAAAAAGCTTCTGAAGAAGAAAGCGAAGAAGTGACTCCTGTTGTAACAGAAGAAGGAACTACTGAAGAAGTAGCTGACGAAACGACTACTGAGCAAACAGTTGTTGAGGAAAACACAGAAGAGGTAACTTCTACAACTCCTGCTCCAGCTACTGTAACAAATCAAGTGAAAGCTGATCAAGCGCAAAAGAAAGCTGAGAAGCAAGAAGCAAAGCAAGTAAAGAAAGCTGAAAAACAAGAAGTAAAACAAGCAAATACACAACAGAAATCTAATGCATCTGAACAAAAAGGAAACGGAAAAAACTAATTTTCCTTCATAAAAAGAGGCCATTTTTAACAATGGCTCTCTTTTTTCCAAAAGCTTACCCTTAAAAATCCCAACAAAGTATCGTATGATATATGGTGATAAGTGAGGTGAAGCTGTTGTTAGGTTTATTATTTTTACAAAAAAAGAAAAAGCGAACATTAGAAGAGACTGTTTTTGCCATTCAAAATGGAGACCAAGGACTTCAAAATGAACTCATTCATCAATATAAACCCTTTATTGCAAAATCTGTATCTTCCGTTTGTAAAAGATATATAAGTGAAACAGACGATGAGTTTAGCATTGGATTAATTGCGTTTAATGAAGCGATACAAAAATATAGTTCAGATAAAGGCAGCTCCCTTCTTAGCTTTGCTGAGGTTATTATAAAAAGGCGAGTAATAGATTATATACGTCAGCAAATCAAGCATCAAAATCTATCAATGGATGTCAATGGATTTGAGGAAACGGACGAAGAGGTTGCTCAGTCAAGTCTAGAAGCAAATATGTCGCTTGAAGAATTCTACAAGAAAACGGACGAAGAGTTAAGAAGGCAAGAAATCATACATTTCTCAAAGCTTCTAACAGAATTTGATCTGTCTTTTAGTGATTTGGTAGAGAATTCTCCAAAGCACGCGGACGCAAGAAAAAATGCGATGCTTGTGGCAAAGGAAATCGTTTCTAATGATGAGATTAAGCAAATATTAGTAGAAAAAAAGAGACTTCCAATTAAGCAAATTGAGGATTCTGTGAGTGTTAGCAGGAAGACGATTGAACGAAATCGAAAATATATTATTGCTATATCTATTATCTTAATGAATGACTATTTATATTTACAGGATTATGTCAAAGGGGTGTTGGAAACGTGAAACAAGGCATCATAATGGAAGTTAATGATCGTTTTTTAACATTATTAACCCCCGAAGGTGAATTTTTAAAGGCACCTAATCAGAAAAGGAATTATCAAATAGGACAAGAAATCTCCTTTGTTCCGGTAAAGAAAGAAAGCTTCTTCAACGGATGGAGCAAAGTTCTTCATAAAAAAACAGCAGGCATCCTTGTCGCGGCATCTCTGCTACTTTTATTTACTTTTATTCCATCAAGAGTAGATAATGAAGTTTATGCTTATATGTCGATAGATGGAGAATCAAGTATTGAACTTGCAGTAAATAAAGATCTCGAAGTTATAAACGTGATTGCTTATAACGAGAGCGGCAAAGAAGTGATTGCTGATATTAATTGGAAAAACGAGCAAGTTGATAAAGTATCATCTGAAATCTTATCTAGTATCGAAAACCAGGAAGTCAACACTGAAACGAAGGAAATCGTTGTTGGAACGGTCTTTGCTGGTACTCAAATTAACAAAACAGATGAAAAACTACATCAGGTGATTGATTCATTAAAGAAAGAAGCTGAAGTGGAAATTGCCGATGTTCAAGCGACTGCTGAAGAAAGAAAAGCAGCAAAAGAACAAGGAGTGTCAGTTGGTAAATACAAATCTCAGCAAGCAAGAGAGAAAGTAAAGGAAAAGAAAGAAGATCACTTGAAGCAAGAGGAGACATCAGTAGAAACACCTGCTCCAAGCGTGACTGAACCAAATAACAATACAACAAACATACCTGCAACTAATAATAATGGGAATGGAAATGCCAATCCAAATGCTCAAAAAGATGAGCTGAATCAACAACAAAACTCTGGAAATGGTAATTCTAATCAAAACAATCCCGGACAACAAAAGAATGAAATAAAAAAAAATGAAAAAAATATAAGTTCAGGAAAGAAAGAAGAAAAATTAAATAATGGTAATAAAGAAGAAAAGCCCCGCAAATAATGCGGAGGCTTTTTGCCATTTGATATGAAGTTTTTAAAAGTTACGACCTGACATTTGTGCCTGTGCTTGTTTGACAAGTCGCTTTGTAATTTCTCCACCAACTGAACCGTTACCTCTTGATACTGTATCTCCACTTAACGTAACGCCAAATTCTTGAGCGATTTCGTATTTAACTTGATCTAAAAATTGCTCCACACCTGGAACCAAAAGCTTGTTACTATTTCTTGCCATAATCTCAGCTCCTTTTAAGTAATTACAGAGAAAATTTCTCTGTATGTGTAGTATGCAAGCAATGACTAAATTACATAAGTGGTAAGTTTTCGTATTTTAGGGAAAAGTGTTATTAATCTTTCCCATGGCTAACATCTTTTGTAGGGTGCATAAAAGGATATCCCTTTGGCTTTTTCTTACTTTCCACAAGGTCTCTATTTTCACTTGTATTCCAACCAATATCGTTTGTTGGATGTACCCATTCATCTCCTGACATAATCGCAGGGTCCGTATCCTCACTCCATTGTTCTAATGGTGAATTTGGAGAAGCATATTGGCTATCTCCGATAACAACTCCTTGAGAGTTAATGAATGGTGGTTGAATGGTTATTCCTGTTCCTTTGAAGTCAGGAGAGTTTATTTGATGTGGCAAGGTCCCGTCGATTGAATAATTTTCTTCCATCTTTTTTTTCTTTTTGCTCATAGCATTCATCCCTTTTTCTTTTATATTTTAGTTTTTAGTGGATTTTTATTAGTAGAAATTGAAGACAAAAAAAGGAAGAGTGAAACATGAAAGAAGAGTGAAAAATATATGTAGTTCCATTTAAGGAGGAATGAAAAATGGCTAAAAGAAAAGCAGAGCGAGATGCTGCCGTAAAATATAGCAAAACACCTAAGAAAAATGTGAATGAATCTGAATTTTCAGCAGAGTTCACTTCTGAAGAAAACACGATGAAGGGATTTAATCGAAACTCTAAAAAAGGAAGAAAAGGTAGATCTTAATGAAAAATAAAAAACAAACACCAAATGTTGAATTTGGAAGTGAGTTTGGTGATATCAATGCAGCAAAACATTATGAAGTCCCACTAATGAATAGTGAAAAAAAGCAAAACAATAAGAAAAAGCAAAATAAGAAAAACTAAGGAGGTGCTTAAAAAGCCCTCCTTAGTTTTTTGTTATTTTTTAGTTCCGAATAATAGTGATTGTTGTTTAGTTGGTTCAAAGTAGGCTAAAAGACTTGTTTTTCCTCGTTTAAATACACCTGTTTGCATATATTCTTGATAGTCAAAAGAAAGCTCTTCTACGATGGAGTGCTTGTAAAGCTCCTTTTCTTTTATCCCTAAAGCAACAAAATCTTCTCCTAATAGGCGAGGATCCTCAAGGAACATGTGGTAAAGTGCTGATCTCTCATCTTTCTCAAGACGATCTTCCCACCAGGATTTTCGTGGTTTAAATTTAGCATTTTCCAAATAATCTATCTTCATTAAGCTTAAGATGATATCTTGGTCAGGAAGATTGCTGGATTTAATAAAGTCAAACAAGCGCATAAATAAATCTTCTAGCTGGTGACCTATTCTAGACCATCCCCTATTTTCCCAATAAGATCCAAATTGTTGGAAGAATTCAAAGGGAGAAGAGAACGAGTTCGTAACAATATATTCAATCGTATGGTCCATACGATGATCATTCCAATACTTCTCTAGCACATCTTCAACCTGTTTAATTTTAATAATATCATCAAAGGATAACACATTATTCCCTAGTATTTCATAAGGAGACTGGTCCATATAAATGTACTGGTGGTCTGCCGCTCGTAAACGTAAGCCAGTACCTCTAAGCATTTTTAAGAATCCTAATTGTAATTCCTCAGGTCGCATCTCAAATACATCATTAAAAGTCTTTTTGAACGTATCATAATCTTCTTCAGGGAGCCCTGCAATTAAGTCAAGATGCTGATCAATCTTCTTACCTTCTTTAACCATCGTTACAGTACGAGTAAGCTTTTCAAAGTTTTGTTTTCTCATCACAAGTTCATTTGTATAATCGTTTGTAGATTGAACACCAATTTCAAAGCGGAATAAGCCTGGAGGTGCTTCTTGGTTTAGAAATTCGATAACCTCAGGTCGCATGATATCAGCAGTAATTTCGAATTGAAAGACTGTACCAGGTAAATGTTCGTCAATAAGAAAACGGAACATTTCAAGAGCATAACTACGGCTAATATTAAAGGTACGGTCAACAAACTTAATCGTTTTTGCACCATTTTTCATTAAATAACGAATATCATCTTTTATTTTTTCACGATCAAAATAACGTACGCCTACTTCAATAGAAGAAAGGCAAAATTGACAACTAAAAGGACATCCTCGACTAGTTTCAATATACGACACTCGTTTTCCTAGGTGTTCAATATCTTCTTTAAAACGGTATGGAGAAGGCAGTTCACGTAAATCGAGCTTATGGCGCTGTGGATTTAGTTTGATTTCTCCTGTTTCGGTACGGTAGGAAATTCCAGCCACTTGAAGATAATCTCTTTCAGAGTCTAGCTGTTGAAGGAGATTTTTAAATGTTTCCTCTCCTTCCCCAATGACGATGAAATCAAATTGAGGTACTCTTTCCATCCATTCCATCACATCATAAGTTACTTCGGGACCACCTACAACAATTTGAATCGAAGGATTAATTTTTTTGATCATACTAATTACTTTTATTGTTTCTTCAATATTCCATATATAACAGCTAAATCCAATTACATCCGGCTTTCTTTGGACAAGGTCCGTCACTATATTCATAGTTGGATCCTTAATCGTATATTCCGAAAGCTCGATTTCAAATTCAGGTGCTGCATAAGCTTTAAGATAACGAATAGCTATATTTGTATGAATAAATTTTGCGTTAAGTGTTGCTGCAATAACTTTCATCTTTTGCTCCTTTGTGTTTCTTTATACAATCAGTATATTTTATCATATTTTCTCCAAATATAGAGAAGGGAAAACATAACATACATAGGGATAGAAAAAAAGGAAGCCAAAGTCTTAATGACTGAGCTTCCTTTTTTCTATAAATTGTTGAAATCTTATAAAGAATTGCTTCATGCGTGACATCTTTAGTTCGATTAAAGGCTGCGCAAAGGTCGTAAAAAGCTTGCTAGAGAGCAGCACTGTAATAACAAATGAAATTAGTAGAAGTAAGAAGAAGGTTTCCATATTATAAAAATAATCTTGTACTTCACTATGTCGGAATGGCTGAACAATAAATCCGTGAAGCAAATAGACGTAAAGTGTATTTTTCCCAAAGGGAGTAAAGAATAGTTGCCTTTTAGGAATGAGTGAGAAGAAGGATAGAACCAGCATAGTACTAAGCAAAAGAAGTCCCAATCTCATCATAGGTGCAGTATAGATTTCCGCGCCTAGTGCTTCGTAAGGTTTTGATCCAAATAACCATTGATAGTTCATGTCAGGTGCTACATAAAAACCAGTGAAGACAATAGCAAATAAAATAAATGATGCTGCTCGGAACGGTGCACTTGTAAGTACTTTAAAATGCTCCTTTTTTAAATAAAACCCAAGTAAAAAGAGCGGGAAAAATACAAATGTCCTTGAGAGACTTAAATAATTCGTCATCCAATCTACATAGCCAACAAGTAAACTTAGAATAACAGCCATCGTAAGAGCGATTTTTCTATCCACTTTCGTAAAAGCAAATAAAAATAGATTCCAAAAGAAAAGACTCATTAAAAACCAAAGTGACCAATGGGGATCGAAGGGGTCCACAACAAAAGTCTCTTTAGAATCTAAAAAGAAATAGAAAATCGAATAGATTAGTTGGAAAATTAAATAAGGGATAATTAATTTAAAGGAAATTTTCCGCAAATAGCCTTCCTTCTGAAATCCTTTAGCAAAGTAGCCTGAGATAAGAATGAAAGCTGGCATATGAAAGGTGTATATCGTTTTGTATATAGTATAGACCGTATGATGGTCTTGAATGAACGATTGGATTAAGTGACCAAACACAACAAAAAAGATTAAAATAAATTTTGCATTATCAAAGTAGTAGTCTCGTTTTTTCATCTTATCCTCCTTCCGAAAGTCTACTATTTCTTACCCTCTTTTTCTAGTCATAAAACCTGACACTTTTTGCCAACCCTCTTTCTTCTCTGTTTTAGTACAAAAAAATATCTGTTATATAACGGATTTTGCTTAATTGTAGAGGGAAAAATCCAAAATAAAGGTGCTGTTTCATAAAAATAATGCAATTGTTTGATATTTATCACAGCGTAAAATGGTTCATTGCCTTAAAATTTAAACAATTACGTTTCGTTTTGGGGGGAGCTTATGTCAATTTTACCTGTTAAAAATGAATTAGGATTTTTTGAAATACGATTGGAATCTATTGGAGGATTAGGTGCGAACTTAGCTGGAAAAATGTTAGCTGAATCTGGAGTACTTGGGCACGGATTAAATGGTTCAAACTTTTCTTCCTATGGATCAGAAAAGAAAGGTTCACCCGTAAAAAGTTTTATCCGGTTTTGTGATGCTGAAGTTGCCATTAGAGATCATAGTCCAATAGAGCAGCCTCATGTGATTGGAGTTTTTCACGAGGCTTTATATAAAACCGTTGATGTCGTAAGCGGTTTAACTGGTGATGGTATTGTATTGGTTAATTCAACTAGAGATTTTGATGTCGTGAAAAAAGACTTGAAACTAAACTATGGTACATTGGCCATCGTTGATGCACTTGGCATTGCCGTTGAAGAAAAAACAAAAGTGAATACTGCTATGCTAGGTGCCTTATTCCGCATATGTAGTTTTTTAAATCCAGACAGCATGAGGAATGTTATTCGAAAAACATTTGAAAAGAAATATCCACACTTAGTTGAACCGAATATTCGTACATTTGATCGTGGATATAATGAAGTGCAATTCAAAACGTACAAGGTACCAGTGGGTGCTGAAGGACGATCCTTTACAAGATCTGTGCCGCAACTAGGATATAACACACAGGCTATTGGGGGAGTAATGATTTCTCAAGCGAATAGTATTTTGAAGGATTTAAGTGGCTCTAGACAAGGGTTTATACCGGAATTCCATCAAGAAAAATGTATCAATTGTGCTGCTTGCGATACAGTTTGTCCTGACTACTGCTTCGTTTGGGAAGAAGGAGAAGATAAACGAGGTCGGAAACAGACATTCCTTAAAGGAATTGACTATCAATATTGTAAAGGCTGTTTAAAATGTGTAGAGGCTTGTCCGACAGAAGCATTAAATGACCTTAGAGAAGTGATTGGTTATGCAAAAGAACATTCGGTAAAACAATACTTTCCATTTGTAGGAGGTGTAAGGTAATGGCAACTTTAGAAAAAGAATTACAAGCAATGGGTTTGCCTGAACAATTAGCTACATTTGAATCTGGGAATGAAATGGCGGCTATGGCAGCTGCACAAATCAACTATCATCTAATGGGATACTTTCCTATTACCCCATCAACAGAGGTGGCACAGTATTTAGACCAGATGAAAGCTCGTGGAGAGCATAATATAAAATTGATTGCAGCGGATGGAGAGCACGGGTCGGCAGGGATTTGTTACGGAGCTGCTGTAACCGGTGCACGTGTGTTTAATGCAACAAGTGCAAACGGATTAATGTATATGCTTGAACAGCTTCCGGTTCAATCTGGCACGAGATTCCCGATGGTTATGAATCTGGTTACTAGATCTATTAGTGGGCCGCTAGATATAAGAGGAGACCACTCGGACTTATATTTTGCGTTAAATACAGGCTGGGTAATATTAACAGCAAGAACGCCTCAGGCAGTATATGATATGAACATAATGGCTCTAAAAATAGCTGAGCACTCAAAGGTCAGATTACCGGTAATTGTTGCTTATGATGGTTTCTTTACTTCACATCAAAAGCGTAAGGTAAACTATTTTAAAGATCGAAAAGTAGTACAAAATTTTGTAGGCGAATGTCCAACTGATTATCATTTTGCTCGAGATCCTAAAAAACCTGTCACTATCGGAGCTCATATGAATGGGGACGATCTATTAAACAATCATTTCCAGCAATCAGAAGCCATGTATGCGGCTGGCGATGTTTTTAAAGAGGTAGCAGAGCAGTACAAAAAAATATCAGGTAGGGAATATCCTGTACTTGACCTGTACGGGATGGAGGATGCAGAAGTTGCTTTATTCTTATTAAATTCTGCCGCCGAATCTGCAAAGGATGTAGTAGACCAGCTCCGAGCTAAAGGAATAAAAGCTGGGGTAATTAGTCCGAATATTATTCGTCCATTCCCTTCTGAACAGATTCGTGAGGCACTGAAAAATATAAAAGCACTCCTTGTTGGAGAACGGGCAGATTCATATGGAGCAAACGGACCAAACCTTACTCATGAGGTGAAATCTGCCTTACAGGAAGATAAAGAAAATCAAACACTTGTATTAAGTCGTGTGTTCGGACTTGGAGGCAAGGATTTTTACGCGGATGATGCGGCGAAGTTTTTTGAGCTTGCACTTGATGCAAAGGAAAAAGGCTATGTTGAGAAAGCATTTGATTACTATGGACATGTGCCTGGTGAAGTTGAAAATGTGCTGAAACCAGTTATAGAACATCAGTATGGAGATACATTCAAAACGGGGTTAATTGAAGTGAAACAAGATGAAGAAACGAACAAGCTCAAAGTAAAAATCCCGCCTTTACGAGCTTTGACGACAAAGCCAAAGAGACTAGCATCAGGACATGGTGCGTGTCCAGGCTGTGGAATCTTTCCAGGACTTGAGCTATTCTTTAAAGGGATAGAGGGAGATGTGGTAGTTTTATTCCAAACAGGATGTGCGTATGTTGTTACAACTGCGTATCCACATTCATCACATAAGCAAACCATGATCCATAATTTATTCCAAAATGGTCCTGCAACTCTATCGGGAACTCTTGAAGCATTTTTAGAGTTAAAGGAAAGAGGAGAAGTACCGGTTTCAGATGATGTTACGTATGTGATGATTACTGGTGATGGTGGCATGGACATTGGGATGGGTTCTGCAATTGGAACGGCCTTAAGAAATCATAAACTAATTATGCTTGAGTATGACAATGAAGGTTATATGAATACTGGGTCACAAATGTCTTATTCTACTCCGATGGGGCATATGACAAGCACAACCAATGTAGGTAAAGCACAGCAAGGAAAGGCATTTCATCATAAAGATACGGCACAAATAATGGCATCAACGAATATTCCTTATGTGTTTACAGGTACAGAAGCATTTCCGCAAGATTTGATAAAGAAGGCGGCAAAGGCACAATGGTATGCTCAAAATGTAGGAACGGTTTATGGAAAGATCTTAATTACTTGCCCATTAAACTGGAAGTCTGAGGAGAGATTTGGTCAAACCATTATGGAAGCTGCTGTAAATTCATGTTTCTTTCCTCTATATGAAGTGGAACAAGGGGAAACGACTATTACGTACAATCCGGAAGATAAGAAAAAGCGTATACCTTTGTCAGATTGGTTAGCCTATATGGGTAAAACTAAACACTTACTGAAGGAAGAAAACAAGCCAATGCTAGATGATTTTGGTAAGGAAATAGAAGCGAGATGGCAACGTCTAAAGGCGAAGCACGAAAATCCATTTTTATAAAAGGGAGGAGCAAAGTTAATGACTTTGCTCCTTTTACTTTTGGATTCGAAATATTTTTACTATTTGTATTTCAAAATCATAGTTTCTTTATTATAATGAGTAAAAGTAACTACATGTAGGTAAATAGACTTGTAAGAATACCTAACAAGAACAGGGCAAACGGGGGAGTAGAATATGTTTAGGGAGAAAAACCGACTCTTTAGTTTATTAAGTCGAAAAAGGACATCAAGTAATAAAAGGAATAGATATATTTTTCAATATCCTTCGAGATTTCCTCTTAAAAGTAAGTGGGATTCATTAAGACTAGGGCAGAAATACGGATCAGCTCTTGTTTTAATGCTTATTTTGTTTACTGCCTCAACAACCATAGCATTTACCCTATTAACATTAGCAAACAAACAAATGGAGAATGTAAAGGCAGCTGGTGAAAAGGCAGTGATGATCTCAGAAGCTAGTGCTATTTTTCATCAAAAGAACAGCATGATTGGTACTTACATAGTTGATACAAAATCTAGACATGTTGATCAGTTTAATAAGATATCAAAGGAATTTAATCAACTTAAAAAAGAAATTCAACCGGCTTTACAATCAGGTAAAACTCAAACAATTTTCTCAGAAATTGATAAAAATGATCAAAAAATCACCGATCTTTTTACCGATGTAATTGTTACTGAACTGCAAGCAGGGAACGAATATAAGTACCGACTTGGTAAATTACAGGTAGATAATATTGTTTATGAAACGGTCGTAAAACTCAATGATCTCTCAGAAGAATTAAAAAAGGAATCCTCCAAATCAGTTTCAACGGCAAAAGCGAGTTTAACCACTGTATTGGTGGTATTAGTTATTTCTATTATCGTATCTGCTGCCATAGGTATTATTACGATTATTCTTGTATCAAGAGCAATTTCAAATAGATTAAATCAAATAGTAGAAGTTACAAATGAAATTTCAAATGGAAATCTAGATGTTGAATGGGTTATAACAAGTGACAAAGATGAAATTACAGATTTAAGTAATGCGATAGGCACAATGAAAAACCAGCTGCAATCTATGATTCAAGAGATTAGCGCTGTTTCTTCGGCGGTAAATGACAGCAGTGGTGAATTAACACTTGCTTCTTTGGAAGTAAAGGCAGCTAGCCAGCAGGTGGCCTCTACAATGGAGGAGTTATCTGCAGGAGCTGAAGAGCAAGCACATTCTTCTTCAAAGCTGGCAGAAATGATGGATGATTACTTAACAAAGATAGATCAGGCAACCAATAGTGGGACAGTTATTAAAGATTCCTCGAATCATGTACTAAGCTTGACCGATCAAGGTCATGAGCTAATGCAGCAATCTCAGGCACAGATGAAGACGATTAATGAGATTATGAATTCTTCTGTGGAAAAGGTACAAGGATTAAATGAAAGTACAAAGAAGATTACCTCTCTGGTCAAAGTAATACAAGATATTGCATCACAAACCAATTTACTTGCATTAAATGCAGCCATAGAGGCGGCAAGGGCAGGTGAACATGGAAGAGGGTTTGCCGTTGTTGCAGATGAGGTTCGTAAATTAGCAGAACAAGTTACCTTATCAGTAGGAGATATTACTAATATCGTGAACGGAATTCAGGTGGAATCAAATGAAGTGGTGAACTCCTTAAAGGATGGGTATAATCAAGTAGAGAAAGGTACACAGCAAATTAATGTTACTGGCGAAACATTTAATCGTATTTACCATTCGGTAAATGAGATGTCCATTCATGTGAAAGAGATATCTACGAGTTTGGATGATATTTCCTCTCAAACAATGAATATGAATAGGTCTATTGAATCAATTGCGTCTGTATCACAGGAATCGGCAGCAGGAATTGAAGAAACAAGCGCTTCAGTTCTACAAACAAACCGGTCTATGGAAGGAATATCAGACAATATCCAATCATTATCAGAACTTGCAGACCAGTTAAATGCAATGGTTTCTAATTTTAAAATATAGTACTGTAAAAATATGAAAAAGTTCGCTTTCTTTAGAAAGCGTTCTTTTTTCCTATAGAGGAGTTTTAGGAATAGTGTAGAATTCATAATAAAGAAGTTCCTTTATAAGGAGAGATCCCGTGAATACGTTCCTTTCAAGTATAGGTATGGAAAATATACGAATCAATCAAATGAAGAAAAATAATATAGAGATACCAATTGAGGATCTCTTTAAATCATTTTTTATAGAATCACTAGATGCGATTATTTTCTGGAATGAAAATATGAATATCATAGATGCAAACGATGCTGCCTGTCGTTTATTTGAATGTAGTCTTGATCTATTAAAGCAATATCCTATCGATGCTTTTGTGTACGAAAAGGACGACAAGTATCATGCCATCATAAAAGATTTAAACAGAAGAGGTTCCATTCGAGACGAATTGCTATTTCAAATGTACAATGGTCAAATGAAATATCTAGAGTTTTCTACTAAGCTATTTGTCGTTGACGGATATCACATGACCATTTTTAGAAATGTGACTGAACGGTACCAAATGGAAAAAAAACTTAGAGAGAGTGAGCAGAAATTCCGAAAGATCTTTGAAGGCTCTCTTGACGGAATGTTATTATGGGATGAAAATCAAAGAATTATTGATTTGAATTCTGCCGGTGAAAAATACTTAAAAGCAAATAAATATGAAATTGTCGGAAAAACAATGCGTGATTTACTGATCAATTGTCATTTTCCAGATGACGAGTTAAATGAAGTTATGAAAAATCTCATGATTGAAGGTCATGCAACAGGTACATTAACCTTAACAACAAGAAATGGGAAGACTTTGCATTATGAGTATACCACCAAGCAAAATGTAGTAAGCAACCTAAGTTTAACTACCTTCAGGGATGTTACGGAAAAGCTTGAAATGGAGGCAAATCTTCATAAATCTGATACCCTTAGTGTAATCGGTCAGTTGGCAGCTGGAGTTGCACATGAAATTCGTAATCCGATGACTGCATTGAAAGGTTTTATTCAGCTTTTAGAAGACTCTAGTGAAGGACAACATTCCATGTACTTTGATGTGATTTCAACAGAACTAAATCGCATTGACGCGATCATAAATGAATTTTTAATATTAGCAAAACCACAAGCGATTAAATTTGTCGAGCATAGTATTACTCAGATCATGTCAGAAACAGTCAATCTATTAAGTGCACAAGCTGTTTTGTACAATGTTCAGTTCCTCCTTCATTATGATGATGATTTACCAATATTAATCTGTGAACCTAATCAGCTGAAAAAGGTCTTTATTAATATGATTAAAAATGGCATAGAAGTGATGCCGAGCGGTGGATTTATCACGATTTCAATGAATCATACAACAGATAATCGGATACATATTTCCATAAAGGATGAAGGCTATGGCATACCAGAGGAAAAACTGAAAAAGCTCGGTCAGCCGTTCTATACGACAAAGGAAAGAGGAACTGGCCTAGGTCTTATGGTTTCTTATCGGATTATAGAGGAACACCAGGGGACGATAAAAGTCGAAAGTGAAGTTGGAAAAGGGACGGTATTTCATGTGTATTTACCAGTTGGAAAATAAAGGTGGAGTCATATATGAATAGATGGTTTGGAACGGTTGAATCAGAGTTAGGGACCATTTATATAGTAGTCGAAGATGGACTGGTATCGGCCGTTCATATTGGAGAAGAGGATTTTCAGAAGCACGAAAAAGGTAAGCAACCGATTTTTTCACTTGATAATGAACTGATAAAAGAAGCGGTACAGCAAATGGAGGACTACTTTTCAAAAAGAAGAAAGGACTTT
Organism: Robertmurraya korlensis; assembly: GCF_023715225.1. Classification (GTDB taxonomy): domain Bacteria; phylum Bacillota; class Bacilli; order Bacillales; family Cytobacillaceae; genus Robertmurraya_A. The sequence goes on along the minus strand of NZ_JAMBNS010000019.1, from coordinate 34,904 downwards.
GATTTGCCACTTCGGATAGAAGGTACTGAGTTTCAACAGTCTGTTTGGAAGGTCCTTCACTCGATTCCATTTGGAACAACTTACAGCTATCAGGAAGTAGCAGAAAAGATTGGAAATAGTAAAGCGGTTCGCGCGATCGGACAGGCGAATAAAGCAAACCGTCTTCCTATTATCATTCCATGTCATAGAGTTATAGGGAAAAATAAGAAGCTAACTGGCTATGCAGGCACACGTATTGATATAAAGGAAAAGCTCCTTACTTTAGAAGGAGCTGGCTTTAAACAATAGTAAGATTACGAGTAGAGAATCCATCTACTCGTATTTTTTTGTGCGCAAAAATGTAACTAACTCTTCAATGGATCTGATTTCATTACGCTTAAGAATTAATGCTCTACCTATCTCTAAAGCTTTTTCTTTCGCAGAAATTCGTTCCTTTTCATCCGAAAGGCTATCCAAGTCTGCAACATGGGCAAGACCGATTGTTCTTCTTATAAGTTCACATCCAGCAAAGCCGACCGCATCCTGAAAGTATTTTTGTAGAGTAGAAGAAAGGAAACCTTCAATACGTGCAAATGGTTCTAAATTGTCATGTTCCCATAGTACTGAAAATTGATTTTCATACTCATTCCAGAAGGTTCTTACATGTGAATATACTGCATCGGTTTTTTCTTCGAAGGCAATTGCTTGGAACAATAGATTGGCAATTACTTGACCAATATCAAAACCGACAGGACCAAAGTATGCAAATTCTGGGTCAATTACTTTTGTTTCTTCCTTCGAAACAAATAAGCTTCCTGTATGAAGATCTCCATGTAAAAGTGCTTCAGCTTCCGTTAAAAAGCTTTTTCTTAGTAAGGCTACTTGAAGTTTTAACTTTGTATCACTCCATAGTTTTTCAACAGTTGAAGTGAGCTGTGGTTCAAAGTCATTTGTCTCTGCATTAAAATAAGGATCTGAGAAAATGAGGTCTTCAGTAATTTTACATAATTCTGGGTTAATAAATTTTCCAACAAGCTCTTTCTTTTGTCCCTTATCCAAACCAAACTCCGATGTGAAAAAAGTAGTATTGGCTAAGTATGTTCCAAGATGGGTTGCTAGCAAGGGATATTCATTTCCATCAATTAACCCTTTTCTGGCGATAGTCAAATGAGATAAATCTTCCATAATCGTTATTGCTAACACTTCATTCGTATAATACACTTCAGGAACAAATTCAGGAGCGTGCTTTTTAAATAGTTTTAATGCTTCAGCTTCAATCGTTGCTCGTTTTAACGTAAGGGGCCATGACTCTCCTACTACTTTTGCATATGGAAGAGCTTGTTTGATAATGATTCCTTTTCCATCTTGTTCTTTAATATGAAAAACTAGATTTAGGTTTCCATCTCCTATTTCTGTACACGATAAAGTACTATCTTCGGAGAATAGATTTCTCTCTTTTACTAGTGAGATGGCTGTTTCTTCTGTTAGTGGTTGATAGGTTTCTTGTACTATTGTTGACATAATGATTATCCTCCTATTGCATAAGAAAAACCTCTTTCTGCTTGAAAGAGGTTTGAGGCTTAAGTCAACAAACCTCTTATCTACCAGAAAGGAAATTTCTTTCTGTTGGAATTAGCACCGTGCCTTACGGATTTTCCGGCGCTAAATTGATAGCGCCCCATTTCACAATGGTATTACGGTCGGTTGCTGGGCTTCATCGGGCCAAATCCCTCTGCCTACTCTTGATAAGAGATGTAATTTTCAGTTAATATTTTCTGATGAGAATCATATCAGCATAGTGTTAAAGTTGTCAATAGTTTTTAATATAAGTCTGTTCGACGGTCTGAAAATATCGGAATCGTGTTGCGGACTTTTTTCACTTCTGCTAAATCAATTAGACCAGTAACGATGGATTCATTTTCGTCTCCCTCTGCAATTACTTCTCCCCAAGGATTAATAATCAAAGAATGACCAGCAAACACATTGTCGGGGTCTGAGCCAGAACGATTACAGGCTATGACAAAGCATTGATTTTCAATTGCTCTTGCAATTAATAAAGATCTCCAATGATTCAAACGAGGGAGAGGCCACTCAGCAACTACTACGATGGTCTCTGCTCCTTCTGTCGTATGAGCACGAATCCATTCAGGAAATCGAATGTCATAGCATATTAATCCTGCAAATAGATGATTGTCGAGCGCAAAGATTCCTTTTGAACTTCCAGATTGAAGATGTTCATGTTCATTCATTAGCTTAAAAAGATGAGCTTTGCTATACGTAGAAACAAGTTCACCTTCGTTATTTATGACAAGCAGTGTGTTATACACACCGTTGTTTTCTTGAGAGGCAACAGATCCACCAACAATATGCACATGATGTTGTTTAGCTAATTTCTGCAGAAATTCAATGCTGTTTTTGGCTTCCACGTCTGCAAGAACATCAAGGCGGGTTAAATCATAGCCTGTTGTCCATAACTCTGGAAGAATGACTAAGTCTGGTTTTTCAGCCATTGCTGACTCTATTAAACTTTCTGCTTTTAGAAAGTTATCTTCTACATTTCCAAAGCTTATATCCATTTGAATACAAGAAACTCTCATAAGAAATCACCTTTTCTAAAAAAATATTAGTAAAAATACTTTACAAGTTGTCATTTACGATATACATTTGTGACTAGTTTTTCAATATAAAAATTGCCAATTACCCGAATATTTAAAGTAGGTGGAAAAAAGATGATATATCCTCAATCCAAATTATTAAAAAGCTTACCAAAACAATTCTTCGCTTCACTTGTTGCTAAAGTAAATAAACAAATCAGTGAAGGTCATGATGTGATAAACCTGGGACAGGGAAACCCTGATCAACCGACAGCTTCGCATATCGTAAAAGCCCTACAAGTAGCAGCAGAGAATCCGAATAATCACAAATACTCCCCTTTCCAGGGCTTCGCATCATTAAAAGAAGCTGCTGCGACATTTTACAAAAGAGAATATAACGTAGATATTAATCCAGAGAAAGAAGTTGCCATCCTTTTCGGAGGAAAAGCTGGGCTTGTTGAAATCCCTCAATGTCTATTAAATCCAGGTGAACATGTTCTCGTCCCTGATCCGGGTTATCCTGACTATTGGTCGGGTGTTGCTCTTGCACAAGCAGAAATGATAACCATGCCGTTGAAAGAAAAGAATCAATTTCTTCCCGATTATACGGCGCTATCAGATTACGAGCTAGAAAAGGCAAAGCTTATGTTCTTAAATTATCCGAATAACCCGACTGGTGCAATAGCCAATGCAGATTTTTTTGAGAATACAGTGGCACTAGCTAAAGAGCATGAGATTTGTGTTGTTCATGATTTTGCATATGGAGCGATAGGTTTTAATGGTCATAAACCAATTAGTTTTCTACAAACAGAAGGTGCAAAAGACGTGGGGATTGAAATATATACGTTATCTAAGACGTATAATATGGCAGGTTGGAGAGTAGGCTTTGCGGTTGGAAATGAAAGTGTCATTTCAGCTCTTAATTTGTTGCAAGACCATTTATATGTAAGTCTTTTTGGAGCTGTCCAAGAAGCAGCAGTTGCAGCATTAACTGAGTCTCAAAGTTGTGTTCGGGAGTTAAATTCATTATACGAATCTAGAAGAGACGTGTTTATCGGAGGACTTCAAGAATTAGGTTGGAATGTGGTAGCTCCTGAAGGGTCATTTTTTGCATGGCTAAAGGTTCCTACCGGCTATACATCTGAACAATTTTCAGATCTATTGCTAGAAAAGGCACATATTGCTGTTGCCCCTGGAGTTGGTTTTGGTTCATGGGGAGAAGGTTATGTCCGAGTTGGGTTATTAACCTCGGAAGCGCGTTTGAAAGAAGCGGTTGAAAGAATTTCAAAGCTCCAAATTTTTAGTTAATGTATTGACAGTCGAATTAAATTCTGGAATAATCAAAATCAATTGAAAGTATAAACAATAATTCCATAATGAAAACATTCGTTTTCTTATCAAGAGCAGGTGGAGGGACGAGCCCGACGAAGCCCGGCAACCGACTTACATGTTTTGTAAGCACGGTGCTAATTCTTGCAGCAATGGCTGATAGATAAGGAGATGTTAGTTTACGATACTAACCTCTTCTTGATGACAAGAAGAGGTTTTTTTATGTATACCCGTATAGGAGAGAAAGGACGAAAGCAAATGAGTGAAATCATCGCAACGTACTTGGTACATGACGCCAAACACAACCCTGAGAAAAAAGCAGAGGAAATTGCGCTTGGTTTAACGGTTGGATCATGGACTCAATTACAAAAGCTTGAGCAAGAGCAATTGAAAAAATATAAAGGTAGAGTTATTTCTGTAGAAAAATTACACATAGATGAACATACGAATGAAACGGTAGCGGTGTTAAAAATCGCCTATCCTTCAAATAACTTTTCGCTAGACCTTCCAGCTATTTTAACAACAGTGTTTGGAAAGCTGTCTCTTGACGGGAAGATTAAGCTATTAGATCTTGATTTTTCAAAAGAGTTAAAAACGGCTTTTCCAGGTCCTAAGTTTGGTATTAATGGTTTAAGAGAGAAGCTTGGGGTATATAATCGTCCGTTATTAATAAGTATTTTTAAAGGAATTCTTGGTAGAGATCTTCCGTTCCTCGTCAGCCAATTGCGCGAACAGGCATTGGGAGGAGTCGATTTTGTAAAGGATGATGAAATTCTTTTTGACAATCCATTAACTCCTTTTGAACAGAGAATTACTGGTGGAAGAGAAGTTCTGCAACAGGTTTATGAAGAAACGGGACATCGGACCTTGTATGCTGTGAACTTGACAGGTCGTACGTCTCAATTAATTGACAAAGCAAAAAGAGCAAAAGAACTTGGTGCGGACTTATTATTATTTAATGTGTTTGCGTATGGACTTGATGTTCTCCAAGAATTACGTGAAGAAGCGGCTGTCGATCTTCCGATAATGGCACATCCAGCTGTAAGTGGAGCACTCACTTCGTCTGATGTATATGGAATTTCTCATTCCTTGCTACTAGGAAAATTGTTGCGTTACGCTGGAGCAGACTTGTCTTTATTCCCATCTCCATACGGTTCGGTAGCTTTGGAAAAGAAAGCAGCATTATCAATTGCCGAAGCATTAACAGATCCGTCAGAACCTATGAATAAGAGTTTCCCAGTGCCTTCAGCAGGAATTCATCCTGGTCTTGTTCCACTTTTACTACAAGATTTTGGCTTAGATAGTGTCATTAATGCTGGTGGTGGTGTTCATGGGCATCCGGCTGGAGCGAAAGGTGGAGGTCTTGCTTTCCGCCAAGCGATCGAGTTAAGTCAAAAAGGATTGCCATTGAGAGAAAACTCGCAGCAATATCCTGAACTAGCAACTGCGATCGAACTGTGGGGAGTTACTGAGGTGGCAAAACCATCATGAGCAAGAAATTAGCCGTATTTTGTGATTTCGATGGCACGATTACCGAAAAGGATAACATTATTGCCATTATGAAAAAATTTGCTCCCCCAGAATGGGAAGCGCTGAAGGACGACATATTATCTGAGCGCATTTCAATTAGAGAAGGAGTGGGAAAGCTTTTTTCGTTGCTACCTTCCTCAAAAAAAGAAGAAATCATTACGTATGCGATTGAAAATGTAAAAATTCGTGAAGGATTTACTGATTTTGTGAAGTTTTTAAAGAATCAGGATATCCCTTTGTATATTGTTAGTGGTGGAATTGATTTCTTTGTATATCCGATATTACAAGCGTATGGTCCCTTTTCAGGAGTGTATTGTAATGCTGCTGATTTTAGAGGTGAATATATCAATATTCTTTGGCCGAATGCATGTGATGAGCATTGTCAAAATGATTGCGGATGCTGTAAACCTAGTATTATTCGTGGACTTAATGAAAATTTCTACAAAGTCGTTATTGGTGATTCAGTAACCGATTTGCAAGCAGCTAAGCAAGCGGACCTGGTCATTGCAAGAGAACTGCTCCTAGAAAAATCAAAAGAGTATGGACTGAATCATAAAGAGTTTGTTAATTTCTATGATGTGATCAATCATATGTCGCAGGTAAAGGAGTTGATTGGATGAGTCTGTTAACAAAACGTTGGGAGGAGCTTGCTGATGTGAAGGATGAGCTCGCTGTTCGAGATTGGTTTATGGGAACGAGCGGGAATTTAGCCATAAAGGTTAGCGACAATCCATTGCAATTCTTAGTAACAGCAAGTGGCAAGGATAAGAGAAAGCGAACGTCAGAGGATTTTCTACTTGTCAATGGAAATGGAAAACCAGTAAATGAGACCCATTTGAAGCCTTCTGCTGAAACCTTATTACATGTTGAAATCTATAACAAAACAGCTGCTGGTTGTAGTTTACACGTTCATACAATCGATAATAATATCATTTCTGAATTATATGGCGATCAAGGAGAAATCACCTTTACTGGACAGGAGCTCATTAAAGCATTTGATTTATGGGAAGAGGATGCCGTTCTCAAAGTTCCCATTATCAGTAATCCAGCTCATATTCCAACACTAGCACAGGAGTTTAGTGAGCATGTAAAAGAGGATAAAGGTGTTGTGTTAATCAGAAATCATGGGATAACCGTTTGGGGAAAAAATGCATTCGATGCAAAAAAACTACTCGAAGCATCCGAATTTTTATTTCGCTATCATCTAAGACTTTTAGAATATAAAAAATAAAATTTAAAGGAGTAAAAAAAATGGCACATATCGTATTTCAAAGTTCAAAAGAAGAAATTAGAGATCAAAAAGAAGTGGCAGCGTTTTTACAATCTCAAGAGGTAATCTATGAGCACTGGGATATTACAAAACTTCCTAGTAATCTTCAAGAGAAATATATTTTAACAGATGAAGAAAAAGCAGAAATCCTAACAGCATTCTCAAATGAAATTGCAGAAATTTCAGAGAAGCGTGGATACAAAGCACAGGACGTTATTTCTCTTGCTGAACACACTCCAAACCTAGAGCAACTATTAACGAACTTCCAACAAGAACATCACCATACAGATGATGAAGTCCGTTTTATTGTTAGTGGACACGGAGTGTTTATTATCCAAGGATTAGATGGTGAATTTTTCGAGGTGTTTCTAAGCCCTGGTGATCTTATTTCTGTACCACCGAATGTTAGACATTATTTTACCCTACAAGAGGATAGAAAAGTAGTTGCCATCCGTATTTTTGTAACAACTGAAGGTTGGGTTCCAATCTACGAAAAGAATGAAGTAGAAGCTTAAAAATAGTTTACAAGGCACTAGAGTCTAAACTCCTAGTGCCTTTATTACTTTTGGTGGATAAAATCGATAATTGTCGAAATATACTAGGGATTTCAGGGTGTTTTTTGTCGTATGCAAAAATATTAAGAAAACTTTGTCTTATTTTGCGATTCTATTTACTTTTATTCAATTTCTTGCAATAATTCATCAAGTGATGAATTTTATTTAGGGGATTTAAGGAGTATTAGGAGGTTAACGGGGTGCAGCAGAATAGCAGGGAAATGCTTGCCACGATTCAACAAATGAGAGAGAAAATGATTGAATCTGCACAAGCAAATGGTCTAAGTGGGGTAGAGACAATTGAGTGTAGTCAAGAGCTGGATAAACTAATTTTTGAATATCAATGTTTATCACAAGAGAAGAAAAAAAGCAAAAAAGAGAGAAAGATTACCAGAAAACAATCTATGTTTGTTTGGCCTAATAACATCATATGCATTTAAATAGATTGAAAAGGAAGGAGACGATTGCGCTCCTTCCTTTTTTGTGGATATTCTAATGAATGGCTCGTTTTTTAAATCTTCCTCCTCTAACTTCAGCAATATCTGCAACGGCTAGAAAGGCATTGCTATCAAGATCTTCCACAATGAGCTTGAGCTTTGCTTCTTCAAGTCGTGTAATTACACAGAAGATCACCTTTTTATCATCTCCTGTATAGGCTCCTTCTCCAGTTAGGAAGGTGACACCCCGGCCGAGTCGGGCCAAAATCGCATCACCAATTTCTTTATACTTATCGCTAATGATCCATGCAGATTTTGATTGATCTAACCCTTCAATAACGATATCAATGGTTTTAAAAGCAATAAAATAAGCTAGGATCGAATACATCGCTCGGTCCCATCCAAACACAAATCCCCCTGTACCAAAAATAAAAATATTAAAAAACATGATTACTTCTCCAACAGAAAAAGGAACCTTTTTATTAATTAATATGGCAAGGATCTCTGTACCGTCCAGTGATCCTCCATAACGGATGACGATTCCTACACCAGCTCCTAAAGCAATTCCTCCAAAAACGGTTGCTAATAGGATGTCATCAGTAAAGGCAGGAACAGGATGAAGATATACGGTTGTAATTGATAATATGGTAATAGCGAAGAGTGTAGATAGTGCGAAGGTTTTTCCGATTTGTTTATATCCGATGAAAAAGAATGGAACATTTAAAATGAAGATAATTAGACCAATTTTAATAGCAGTAATATGAGACAAAATTATTGAAATCCCGACAATTCCACCATCCATAATTTGATTAGGTATAAGAAAAATCTCTAATCCTACAGCCATAAGGATAGCACCAATAAATATAAAAATGGCTCTTTTAATAATACTCTTTTTTGGTAATTTCCGGTGCTGTATATGGTTCTCTAAATTCATTTGAATGGCTTCATGAACAATTTGTTTTTCCATTAAGTCACCTCCATAAGTATTGATCCTTGTTTTTTATTATACAATAAATCGTTTCAATGTAGGTAAAGCTGGAACTTGATCTTGCAAAGGGAATAAAAAAATCGGCATGAATCTCTCATGCCGATTTCATATTAAGAAAAGAGGTCAATTAACAAAATCATAAACAGTAATCCAGAAATGAAGGAATAAGTTGATGTTCGTTCATTTCCATCCCCATGACTTTCAGGTATTAGCTCTTTATATATAATGAACAGCATAGCACCAGCTGCAAAGGCTAGGCCATATGGGACGAGGCTTTCAACAAAGGAAGTTAAATAGAATCCTAGTAAACTTGTAACAATCTCAATTGCTCCTGTTAAAGTAGCAACTATAAACGCTTTGACTTTCTCAATTTTTTGATTTACTAAAAATAGTGCAACTAAAAACCCTTCTGGAGCATTTTGGAGTCCGATTGCAAAAGCGATTAAATTACCTGTATTAGCTTCAGCATTTGTAGCATAACTAACTCCAACTGATAATCCCTCGGGAATATTATGGAGAGTAATCGCTGCAATAATCAACATTGCTTTTTCATCAAATTCCATTTCGTATTTTTGAGTCGTATGCTGTAAATCAATATGAGGAATTCTCATTTCTAACCAAGTTAAGGTAATGACCCCTAAAAGGATACCAATCATTAGAGGTATAAATCCGCTAGTATTAAGGGCTTCAGGAATCAGGCCCATCGTGGAAGCTGCCATCATAATACCCGCCGTAAAAGCAAGTAAACTATCTCTCCAACGGTGTGTCACAGAGCGATGCATAAACAAAATGATTGCTGCTCCTAATCCCGTTGACATTGCAGAGAGAACACTTCCAAGCAAAACTTCATTCATTCAGGTTCCCCCTAAAAATAAAACTTAGGTAATACTCTCTATTATAAGGAAGAGCGATTGCTCACACAATTACATATATGATAATTACCTGCCATCTGTGATTTTTATCATATGGAAAATGTTCAATTTCTTTTAATATAGTAACTATAATGGTAAGTACTTTATCATTCCCTTCAAAAAATAATTGTTATTCCATCATAGTCGATAAACCCCATCGTTTACATATGCAAAGACACAAAAATGAAGATTCCGTAAGCAACCCATACCTCAAATGTTACCAATATTGAAAACGCATACAAAATTATATTATTCACATAAAATATTAATTAATTTGTTTGTACTATGCTCGTAAACCGATACATATATCGTTATTACGAAGCTTTGCAAAATATATATAGGTGATTTAGCCATTAGTGATTAAGGAGGGGGATTTTTATGCACATTGTAGTATGTGTCAAGCAGGTACCTGACACAAAGATCATTAAGATTAATCCTAAGACAAATACGCTTGATCGTCGAAGTGCACCAGCTATTTTGAATCCTTATGATGCACATGCTGTTCAAGAAGCCGTTCGGATGAAGCGTCTCATCAAAGATGTATATATTTCTGTTTTATCTATGGGTCCACCACAAGCAAATGCGATTATTAAAAAAAGCGTAGAAATTGGTGCTGAAGAGGGTTATTTAATTTCTGACCGTGCCTTTGCTGGCGCAGATACATTAGCAACCAGCTATGCATTATCAAAGGCTTTAGATAAAATCGCCAGTATTAGACCAATTGATATGATTCTTTGTGGAAAGCATGCAATTGATGGAGATACCGGGCAAGTGGGACCTGGAATTGCAAGAAGATTAGATATTCCTCCAGTTACGAACGTGATCGAAGTGACAGAGCTTGATGAAAAGGAGCAAACCGTAGTTGTTAAGAGAAAGCTGTCAGGTGGTTACCAATTGCTCCAAATCCAAGTGCCATGTTTATTGACTGTCGAAAAAGAAATCAATGAGATTGAATATTCCCCTCTTCCTAATATGTTAAAAGCTGCAAGGTACGAGCCAATTGTTTGGACAGTCAACGATTTAGAAGACGTGGACCGTACACAGCTTGGACTCAAGGGATCACCTACCATCGTTGGTAAAATGTTTACTCCACCGAAGCATGAAGGTGGGAAGCGTTTAGAGGGCTCATCAGATGAACAAGTAAGAGAGCTGATCAAATGCTTACTTGAAGAGAAAAAAGAGCTTTTTTATGTGAAGTGATACACATTAATAATCGATGATGGGGGTGCTAGGAATGAGTAAAGAATACCGTGGTGTGTGGGTATTCATAGAACAAAATGAAGGCGAGATTGAAGGTGTTTCGCTAGAATTGCTTGGAGCTGGAAGGAAATTAGCTGATAAGCTAAGTGTTTCACTTGGGGGAGTTTTGCTAGGTAAAGATGTTAAAGCCCTATGTAACCAAGTCATCTCATACGGGGCGGATGAAGTATATGTGATTGATCATCCAGTATTAGAGGATTACCGAACAGAATCATATATGAAGGGCGTGGTACTCCTCGCCGAAAAATACAGTCCTGAAATATTTTTATACGGAGCCACGCCAAATGGAAAGGACCTTGCAAGTGCAGTTGCAACCGATTTAAGTACGGGTTTGACTGCAGATACAACCATGCTTGATGTGGATCTTGAAAAAAGATTATTGGAGGCAAGTAGACCAGCCTTTGGTGGAAACATTATGGCAACGATATTGTGTAAAAAGCATCGCCCCCAAATGGCAACGGTTCGACCGAAAGTAATGAAAGCTCTTGAACCAGATAAAGAACGACAGGGAGTGATCATTGAAGAAAATATTGAATTGCATGAAGAAGATATGAGAACTAAAGTGCTCAAAGTGGTGAAGGATGTTTCAAAAAGAGCCAATCTTGCGGATGCACATATCATTGTTTGTGGTGGAAAAGGATTAGGAGATCAACAAAATTTCTCACTAATATATGAGCTCGCAGAAGTGATTGGTGCAAGTGTAGGTGGTACGAGGGATGTAGTAGAAGCAGGATGGCTCCCACATGAGTTACAAATTGGCCAAACGGGTGAAACAGTAACACCTAAAATATATTTCGCCGTTGGTATATCAGGTGCTATTCAGCACGTAGTCGGTATGAAGAATTCAGAAATAATAATCGCTATTAACAAAGATGCAAGTGCACCTATTTTTGATGTCGCAACGTATGGAATTGTTGGGGATGCTTTGGAAATTCTCCCGAAACTCATCCAACAATTTAAAGAAATACGTACAGAAAAGGGTGGTGAAATCAGTTATGCCTGAAAAATTTGACGTCATTGTTGTTGGTGCTGGACCTGCAGGAACTTCCTGTGCCTATACATGTGCCAAGAATGGCTTAAAGGTGCTCCAACTTGAGCGAGGGGAGTATCCGGGTAGTAAAAATGTAATGGGTGGCGTACTATACAGGAAACAAATGGAGGAGATCATTCCTGAGTTCTGGAAGGAAGCACCATTAGAAAGACCTGTTATTGAACAACGCTTTTGGATGATGGATAAGGAGTCTACCGTTTCCTTTGGCTACAAAGGGTTAGAGTGGGGAATGGAGCCCTATAATAATTTTACCGTATTAAGAGCTCCGTTTGATCAATGGTTTGCAGCAAAAGGGGTGGAACAAGGGGTACTACTCATCAATGAAACGGTAGCCAATGAGTGTATAGTAGAAAATGGTAAGGTGGTGGGTGTTCGAACCGATCGTCCTGATGGAGATGTGTACGCGGATGTAGTTGTCTTGGCTGATGGTGTAAACTCTCTGTTAGGAAAGCAACTTGGGTTTCATAAAGAATTTCGACCTGATGAAGTCGCACTAACGGTAATGGAGGTGATTAATCTATCAAAAGAGAAGATTAACGACCGCTTTAACCTCGAGGATAACCAAGGTTGTACAATAGAAATCTTTGGTGATTCAACAAAGGGAAATCTCGGTACAGCGTTTATTTATACCAATAAGGAAAGCATCAACATCGGTGTAGGTACGACCCTATCCAGCATGATAAAAGCAAAACTCAAACCTTATGATTTATTAGATTATTTGAAAAATCATTCCATGGTAAAGCCACTCCTAGCCGGTGGGGAGTCTGCCGAGTATTTGGCACATTTAATTCCTGAAGGAGGATACCACTCTGTACCAAAGGTGGCAGGCAATGGTGTAGTGGTAGTGGGAGATGCGGCACAATTAGTAAATGCTATCCATCGAGAGGGCTCTAATATGGCCATGTCATCAGGGAAAATGGCTGCTGAAGCCATTATTCGTGCAAAGGAAAGAAATGATTTTAGCGTGGCAAGCTTAAATTCTTACCGTGAAGCTTTATACAATAGCTTTATTATGAAGGACTTAGAAAAATATAAAGACGCTGCCCATACATTTGAGCATCACCCACAGTATTTCAGAGAGTATATTCCAATGATGAACCAGGCAATGAGCAAGTTCTTTACGGTAGACGGAACACCAAAGCGTGAAAAACAAAAACAAATCATGAGAAGTGTAACTGGGGCAAAAGGAACGTTCAAGGTCATTCAAGATGTCTATCGTGCTTGGAAGGCGGTGAAATAATGTCAACGAAAACAATCGAGGAAAAACAGTACTTATTGCGTTTTAAGTGTGACACGAAATCTCATCTAACAGTACTTGACCACGATATTTGTATGACTAAATGTCCTGATAAAATCTGTACCGTATTCTGTCCAGCAGAAGTATACAAGTGGGAAGGTACGAGAATGCAGGTGGGATACGAGGGCTGCCACGAGTGTGGAAGCTGTAGAATTGGTTGTCCATATCAAAATATTAAATGGGAATATCCGAAAGGCGGCCATGGAATTGTGTTTCGATTAGCGTAATGGTGAATAAATAGTTGGCGGAGACACCTTCATTAGATATGAGAGGTGTCTTTGTTATTTCAGGATCTTATGTATAAATTGTGAATTGTTAAAAGATTTAGATAATATAGTTGAAAACGAACGAGCGTTCCGTTACTATTAAAATAGGTACTATTAATAGATAGGAGGAGACAGTATGGATCGAACATCGTATTTAGCTGGGATACTCTACTATTTGACAAGTGATGTACAAGTTCAGGAGGCAGCCATTGATATATTAAATGGAGAATTAACAGTGAAAGAGGCGGGGGCTCGTCCTACTTTGCATCCTTTTATTTTACAGGCGAAAAAGCGGCTAAAGGAACTTGAAAAGAACAAAACCGATAAGCAACATTTAGAAATTGTTCAGTTTGTTGAAAACTACTTATATAGCTATCAATTATAGATTTACCTCAACATCTTCGATAAACCTCTATGAATTCCATCCTATTTTATGTTATGTATAAATTTTCACATAGTAGCCTAAAAAGGAAAAGCCAAAAGTAATAATAATAATCTCTGTTTAGCTGATTCTTACTCTAACCGTGTATTTCATCATCTCGTCGTTAAGTCCACTAATCATTAGATCCTTAGCTGTATTACAAGCCTGATCAAAGCAGGAATAACTTTCCGTACAATAGTGTGGCTGGCTTAACTCAAAGTTCCCGTGAATGTCTGCTAGGTAAACAAGAACATTCCAAACATAAAAATCTTCTGCTCCGTTTTTAGGATGACCATCTAATGCGACTAGCCAGTGTACAGAAGCCTCAGACATGAATCGACTTCCTTTTAGCATGGACTGGTCATTCTCGCCAATTCGAATAAATGCGGTTGGGTAAAATTCTTGTAGATTACATTGATACATTTTAACCCCTCCTAACTTCTCATGTTTACAAAAGAAATTTTCTATATTTTTATTATATGAGCTTTTATTAAAAATTACCTCCAGAATTATTAAAATTTTTAGAATTTTAAAAGCATTTACATTAATCTGTTACTGTGATACACATCACAACAGAATAGCACGTACTTTCTTATAATCATAGTAACAATATGATTATAAGGAGAAATGAACTATGCAAGGTTGTATGAGCTCAATGATGGATAGAAATGTAGAATTATGCGAGGGATTACAGCAATTAAAAAATGAGCATCCTCCACTGCTTTTAATGCTTGATGAACTCCTTGACACTTGTCAGCAAATAGAAAGTGTTAAAACTACAAGGGAAACGATGTTTCAGGAATTAATTCAAAAGGTACAAGCTTTTTTTCATGAATTAGAGCCCCATTCAGAAAGGGAAGAGGGCGTGCTATTCTCCATGATGGAAAAGTATATTGGCAGGGAAAGTGGACCTATTGCAGTAATGGAATACGAGCATGATCAGGCAAAAGGCTTTATCGGGACATTCTTAAAGGCAGCGCACTCTAATGACGCTATTACGGATGAAGAAATACTGGAACTTGCTGGACTTATAAAAAATGCGTATTTCACGCTTGTTGATCACTTTGCTAAGGAAGAAAATGTGCTATTCCCTATGGCACAAAACTTTTTTACAGAAGAAGAAAAGCAGGAATTAAAGGAAAGAATTAATCAATAAATGGAAGAGGGTGCACCTCTTCCATTTATTTGTATAGATCTGCGATTTGTTTGTCTGAGGGAAGGAGCAATGTTAGAAACCCTAGTAATGGGAGAAAACCGGTTGAAATAATCGTTAGGGGTAATCCAATCGTATCTGCTAGTATACCTAAAAACACAGATCCTAGAGCACCCATTCCAAAAGCCAATCCTACTGTCAAACCAGCCATTGTCCCTATCTTACCCGGAACGAGTTCTTGGGCATAAACAACGGTAACTGAGAAACTAGACATAAGTATGAAGCCCGCTATTCCAAGTAAAATTACCGAGAAATAATGAGGCACAAAAGGAAGCAAAATGGTGATTGGAGCAGAACCAATCATGGATAGCAGGATGATGGTTTTTTTTCCAAACCTGTCAGCTAGAGGTCCACCGAAAAATGTACCTAATGCACCTGCAACAAGAAAAACAAATAAATAAAGCTGAGCTTGCTGTATGGAAAAGCTATACTTGTCAATCGCATAAAACGCATAGTAATTTGTAATTCCTGAGATATACCATGAACGAGCGAAGATTAAGAACAAGATCACAAGCAAATAGAACCGAATTTGACGTTGAAATGAAAATGATGCTGGAGCTAAAGTCTGCTTTTGTTTTGATTTCCGACTATCAATCTTGAGTTTGTTCGCGTACCAAAAAGCAATATAAATAAGCAGTCCTACTGCAACAGCTGCGACAATCGTAAACCAGCCTGCGCCTCTTTGGCCAAAAGGAACGAGTATGAGTGCAGTAATTAATGGAGCTAGTGCTTGCCCGGAATTTCCACCAACTTGATAAATGGACTGTGCAAGCCCTCTTCTAGGTCCAGCAGCCATATAGGCAACCCTTGAACCTTCTGGATGAAATACGGCGGACCCTAATCCAATAAAGACCACTGAAATAACTATAAGTAAGAAACTAGGGGCAAAGGCAAGCCCTAGAACTCCCATTAAAGTAAACGTTAAACCGATGGGTAAAGCAAATGGCATGGGTTTACGGTCTGTAATTATTCCAACAAAGGGTTGCATGATAGAGGATACGATATTTAAAGAAAATCCAATGATTCCTAATTGAGTGAAGCTTAGTCCCATTGATTGTTCAAGTATAGGGAACATGGCGGGTACAACCGCCTGAATCGAATCGTTTAACAGGTGACATAATGCGATAATGAATAAGATTTTATACGTTGTTGCACTGTCAGGTTTTTTAAATTCTTGAACAGTAGCAGTTTGTGCCATAATAAAAAGATCTCCTTTGATTGTTGAAGAATGGTATAAAGATATCTTACTAAATTTCCAGTGATTAAGAAATGGTTTATTTCGTGAGGCGAAGTATGTGATAGAGCAGTAGATAAGTTTTTTTTCAAATGGTCTATGAATGGGAAGTGACTTATGGAGAATCAAAGAGCCAATAGTATCCGTAAAAAAATAGAGAGCCAAAAAAGCTCTCTATTTTCTCATTAGTGGAAATGTTACAGTCACAGTTGTGCCTTTGTTCTCGATACTCGAAATTTTAATTTCACCATGAAACGATTGGACGATTCTTTTACAAACTACAAGCCCTAAGCCAGTACCTGAGGCCTTTGATGTATAAAAAGGGTGAAAAATCTTTTCAAGCTCTTCTTTTCCGATCCCAACTCCCGTATCAGATATCGTAAGTACACATTTTTCCCTTTCTTTCGAAATACGGATGTCAAGTGCGCCACCTAAAGACATGGATTCAAATGCATTTCTCGTAATATTTAAGATGACTTGCTTCATTTGATCCTTTGTACACAGGAGGACAACCGGTTCTTCAGGGAATGTATACTGACATATCACATTGCATAAGTTTGCTTCAGAAGAAATAAGTGGTTGTAGCTCTTGGATGATCATTTTTAAATCAATTGGCTCATTTTTCATGGCTGTCGGTTTTCCGAGAATTAGAAACTCGCTCACAATTTGGTTAATACGCTTAATTTCGTTATTGATAACCGAAAAATAGAATTGATCTTCTTCATCTTTATATTTTTCACTTAGTAATTGGACAAGTCCGTTAATTCCAGTCAATGGATTACGTATTTCATGTGCAGTTCCAGCAGCTAATGTTCCAACCAACTCGAGTTTTTGTGCCTCATTTTGATTTCTTTCCTTAATTGATTGTCGCTTTAGTAAAATATACTTAACTAACAGAAACAGGATATGCGTCAAAATAAAGAACAACGTAATCGTTCCCACTAAATGGGAGATATTTGTCCGTGCCGCTTCTTCATCTACCTGTACTTTAATGGTCCAAGGGAGCTGATTCATTGGCGTTGATACCCAATGTCCACCTTGCTTGTATAAATGTTCGGAATCGAAATCAATGATCACCTCATCTTCCTGATTAAGGATCACTATTGGTGTCTCGGGTGTTAGTATTTTCATTATGTTTTGAACATGATCAACTCGAAGCAGTGCAAGAGTGATAAATGTTAGTTGATCTTGTTCATCCAAAACAGGCGATGCAAGTCCAATTACTTTTTGATTATTTTTTAATGTATTCACCTGAGCAGATATAATAATATCCTTTGTACGAATAACTTCCTGAATATACGAGTGTTTGTAGAGATTATCGTCTAATAGATTGTTAGAGCCGACAATCATTCGCCCTTCTTCGTTCAATAAAAACAACCCACTGTATCTAGGATCTGTCTGAAACGCTTTTTGTAGTAATGGGGCCATTTTGTCTGGGCTGTTAACGTATATCTCTGACGTAAGGGACAGAGTTTGAATAGAAGTGACTGTTTCACTAATAAATTGATCCCAATGAGATTTATGAATAGAAGCAACCCATTCAGCATGTTGAACCTGCTCTAAAAGATTTTTTTCTTTTTCAATCTGTGAAAATATATAACTGCCGCCTAGTGTTGGTAGTACTACGATGAGGCTATATAAAAGTAGGTTTAAGAAGTGTCTTTTCATGTAATTACTCCAAACACGTAATGTTTTTTATAGCTTTGCTTATTATATCACTATATAAGTAAGCTTTTTATAGGAATTATGGATTAGATGGATATTTGACAGAACAAAGCTAGTTTTTCTATAATAGTCTTAATTAAAAATATGTTATAAAAAAAGGTAAATATATTGGATCTTAAAGGAATGAGACTCATGGAAGCTGAAATCAGTCAATCTTTAAAACTTTTTATTGTACTATCAAGAGCATATCGCTCAGTCAATGAAAATGTTAATAAACTTATTCAAACATATGGACTAAATCCAACAGAATTTGCTGTTCTTGAACTTTTATACCACAAAGGAGATCAGCCTTTACAGCAAATAGGAGAAAAAATCCTTCTAGCGAGTGGAAGTATTACGTACGTGGTTGACAAGCTGGAACAAAAGGCATTACTTGCTAGAGTAGCTTGTCCGAGTGATCGAAGAGTAACATATGCTCAAATCACAGAGCAAGGAAGGGCGTTTATCGAGGATATTTTTCCAGACCATGCACAGAAAATACATGAATTAATGAAAGAGCTTACAGCTGCTGAAAAAGATCAAGCAACAGAACTTCTTAAAAAATTAGGATTATCTATTGAGAATAAGTAATATTAGTATGCAAGGTATCTACTGGGGTACCTTGTTTTTTTTGTGCTTCTCAGCCGCCTGAGTTATAATAAAAGAGAGTTTTTTTCGAAATTTTTAAATAAAGGGGGATTCACTTTGCAATTTGAACAGTATACATATGAGAGACCAAATTTTGAGGTTGTTGAAAAGCAATTTTTAGATGCCTTAGAGGTTTTTTCAAAAGCAGCCTCTGCAAATGAGCAAAATGAGGCGATGAAAGATATAAATAAAATACGTAATGATTTAGGCACGATGTTTAACCTCGTATATATTCGCCATTCAATCGATACGAATGATGAATTTTATAAAGCGGAGCAGGATTATATAGATGAAATTCAACCAAGTGTTGAAGGATTAGTTACTAAATATTACGAAGCGCTTGTAAACTCACCTTTTAAGCTCGAGCTAGAAGAAAAGTGGGGAAAACAGCTTTTTGCCTTAGCAGAAGCACAGTTAAAGGTTTTTTCTCCTGAGATCATTCCTTTGCTTCAACAAGAAAATAAACTTACCACTGAATATACAAAACTCCTTGCTGCTGCGAAAATTCCTTTTGAGGGAGAAGAACGAACATTAGCTCAAATGGAACCGTTTACAGAGTCAAAGGATCGAGATATGAGAAAAAAGGCAAGTGAAGCACGTTTTAATTATTTTTCAGAAAACGAAAGTGAGTTAGATCGTATTTATGATGACTTGGTCAAGGTGCGTACAGAGATTTCTCAAAAACTTGGCTATAAAAACTTCGTTGAACTAGCTTATTACCGTATGTATCGTACCGATTATAACGCAGAAATGGTCGCAGGGTTTAGAAAACAAGTGGAAGACTATATTGTGCCGATTGCCACAAAACTAAAGGAACGACAAAGACAAAGAATTAATGTTGATACACTCAAGTATTATGACGAGAACTTCAAGTTTAAGTCAGGGAATGCGGTACCGAAGGGTGATCCTGAATGGATTATCCAAAATGGACAAAAGATGTATGATGAACTCTCAAAGGAAACAGGCGAGTTCTTTCATTATATGGTAGAAAATCATTTAATGGACTTGGTGGCCAAGAAAGGAAAAGCTGGCGGCGGATATTGTACATATATTGAAAACTACAAGTCTCCATTTATTTTTTCAAATTTTAATGGTACATCAGGGGATATCGATGTTTTAACACATGAGGCGGGGCACGCATTCCAGGTTTACTCAAGCAGTCATTTTGAGATTCCAGAATACAATTGGCCTACATATGAGGCAGCTGAAATACATTCAATGAGTATGGAATTTTTCACATGGCCATGGATGGAGCTATTTTTTAAGGAAGATACGGATAAATATAAATTTGCTCATTTAAGCTCTGCTCTTTTATTCCTTCCATATGGGGTAAGTGTGGACGAATTTCAGCATTGGGTGTATGAACATCCTACTGCTACACCAAAGGAAAGAAAGTTAGCTTGGCGTGAGATTGAAAAGAAATACATGCCTCACAAAGATTACGACGGAAATGAATATTTAGAAGGTGGCGGCTTCTGGCAGCGTCAAGGTCATATTTACACGACTCCTTTCTATTATATTGATTACACATTGGCACAAATTTGTGCATTCCAATTCTGGAAACGATCTGGTGAGGATCATAAAAATGCATGGAATGATTATCTACATCTTTGTACTTTAGGGGGTAGCATGCCATTTACTGAGCTTGTAAAAGCAGCAAATTTAATTTCACCTTTTGAAGATGGATGTGTACAATCTGTTGTAGGCGAAATTGAGGCTTGGTTAAACTCCATCGAAGATCAAAAGTTATAAGAAAAAGAGCGAAGCCAATGATTCATGTGCTTCGCTCTTTCAATTTCTATGCTTTCTTAATCATAATTGTGTCGTCCTCAACAACCGCAATTAACTCCTTACAATCAGGATCATTTATAATAAAGTCCGAAATTTGATCTTCAATCTGGTCTTGAATCACTCTTCTTAATGGACGTGCTCCAAATGAAGGGGAGTATCCTAATATAGCAAGCTTTCTTCTCACATCTTCAGTTACTGTCACTGTCATCTGTTGCTCTTTAAGCGTAGTATTTAAGTCATTGATCATAATATCAACAATTTTGAGTAAATCATCTTCTTTTAATGTTGAGAACTCGATGATTGCATCAAAACGATTGAGGAATTCCGGCTTAAAGTATGATCCTAGTGTGGCTAATAAATTGCTTTCGTTTTCAAGATGATCCTTTCCAAAGCCAACCTTCACCGTTTTATGACCGACACCTGCATTGGAAGTCATAATAATGACCGATTCTTTAAAGTTAACTGTTCTTCCTTGACTGTCCGTTAATCTACCATCTTCAAGGATTTGAAGGAACATATTTAGAACGTCTGGATGAGCTTTTTCAATCTCATCTAGCAAAATAATACTATAAGGATTCCGTCTTACTTGTTCTGTTAACTGTCCTGATTCCTCATGTCCAACATAACCAGGAGGAGAACCAATTAATTTAGAAACACTATGCTTTTCCATGTATTCACTCATATCTAAGCGAATCATAGAGTTTTTTGAACCAAATAGTTCATCGGCTAATGACTTGGAAAGTTCTGTTTTCCCCACACCCGTTGGACCAACAAATAGGAAAGATCCAATAGGGCGACCTTTTGCTTTTAATCCAGCTCGACTTCGGCGAATGGCTTTAACTACTTTTTTCACAGCTTCATGCTGTCCAATTACCTTATTGGATAGATGGACTTCAAGTTTTTGTAGCTTTTCTTGTTCTGATTGCTCAAGCTTACCTACAGGAATTCTTGTTTTCTTTTCAATTAATTCATGAATATGCTCGACTTTTACAATTGGTATATGGTCAAGTTCACTATGAGAAAGTTTCTGTTCAAGTTCTTTCTCTTCTTCACGTAGCTTAGCAGCGAGTTCGTACTTTTCTACTTTTAAAGCTTTTTCTTTTTCTTTAGCGATTTCCTTTAAGCGATTTTCGATACCTTCCGTATTAGAATAATTAGCGCTTAAATTTAATTTTGAACCAGCTTCATCGAGTAAATCAATCGCTTTATCAGGAAGAAAACGATCTTGAATATATCGATGTGATAAATTCACACAGGCTTCGATCGCCTCATCTGTGTAGATAACCTCATGATAATCCTCGTATTTACTTTTCAGACCTTTAAGAATTTCAATCGCTTCAGTAATCGTTGGTTCTAGTACTTGAACAGGTTGGAAGCGTCTCTCAAGGGCGGAATCTTTCTCAATTTTTCTATATTCTTTTAAAGTCGTTGCACCAATAAGTTGAAGTTCTCCTCGTGCTAATGCTGGCTTCAAAATATTACTAGCATCCATCGAGCCTTCTGCACTCCCAGCACCAACTAACTGGTGAATTTCGTCGATAAATAGAATAATATTTTTCTTTTGCTGAAGCTCGTGCACAATTTGTTTCATTCTTTCTTCAAACTGGCCACGAATACCTGTGTTCGATACTAATGAAGCCACATCCAAAAGATACACTTGGCTATTTTTTAATTTGTTTGGTACACTTCCTTCAGCAATTTTTACTGCTAAATGCTCAGCAATCGCTGTTTTTCCAACACCAGGTTCACCAATTAAAACAGGATTATTTTTATTTCTTCTATTTAATATTTCAATGACACGGTTAACCTCTTCATCACGTCCAATGACTGGATCAATTAGACCAGCTTGTGCCAATGTGGTTAAGTTTCTTCCATATTGATCAATAAAGCCTCCATTCCCATTACTTTTCTGCGGAGCCTCCATACTACTTTGCTGTTTACCTTTTTGATTCATATTCATTGGTTGAAAGAATGATTCGAAAGGGGAAAAGGATTGAAAATCAGATAGGTTTGGTCCAAAAGTCGATAACATCTTTTCACGCTCCTTCTGGAAGCAGCTTTGACAAAGATGTAGTTGATTTTCATTCCCATTAATAGTCATTCTTACAGCAATAGATGCTTCTGTTTTTTGACATGTTTGACAAAGCATACATTTTTCCTCCCTTTTTTATATTTTGACTTTGACTAACTTTGACCTTTTTGTATTTCAATTATACTTTGACCTATTTTGACTTTCAAGTATTTTGATTTAATTTTTTATTGTAAGATTATTCCACGGATGGATGATATTCTTATCTTCCTGAAAAAGCTCGTCATTGTTTGTCCTTCTTTTAAATATAAATAAAAGGAAGGGGGAGATGGAGTGAAAAAGAAATGGGGGGCAGCGTTTCAGCTCGCTGCAGTTTACGTAGGAACTGTGGTAGGTGCTGGATTTGCCACAGGCAAGGAAATCGTAGAGTTTTTCTCCCGATTTGGTTTTATTGGGCTAATAGGGATTTTAATGAGTGGTTATATTTTTATCTTTTTAGGCTCTAAGCTTATGCGACTTGCTGCAAGAATGCGAGCAAAATCGTATCAGGAATTAAATACGTTCTTATTCGGCCCTTATTTAGGAGGGGCTATAAATATTTTAATGTTATTCATGTTACTTGGAGTTAGTGCTGTAATGCTAAGCGGTGCAGGAGCCGTTTTTCAGGAGCAGCTGGGTCTTTCAAGAAGCTTAGGAATTATGCTAACGATCGCCCTTTCATTTATCGTTATGATTGTTGGAACAAAAGGTTTATTTGCCGTTAACACTTTTGTGGTACCTATGATGATCTGTTTTAGTTTTCTGTTATTTATAGTTACTATTCAGCAACCTAATTTTCTTGAACAACTCTTGTTTATTCCTCCGGCTGATGATGGCTGGAAGTCTGTTGTTAACCCGTTTTCTTATACGGCCTTTAATATTGGGCTTGCACAAGCGGTGCTTGTCCCTGTTGCAGCAGAAATAGAGGATGAAGATACGGTTAAGTGGGGGGGGATTATCGGAGGTGCAGCGTTAACGGTTATTCTTCTCTCTAGTCATGCGACATTAATCATGCTTCCTAATTTAGAAATATACGAGATTCCAATGGCTGCTATTATGAAGAATCTAGCGTATGGTTTTTATTGGATTTATGTACTTATTATATACGGAGAGATTTTTACATCCGTCATTGGTAATGTATATGGTCTCGAAAAGCAACTCAATAATTACTTAAAGCTTCCAAGCATTGTGTGGGTATGTATCATTTTTATCATTTCATACTTAGGTAGTTTTGTAAATTATGGAACATTACTTTCGTACCTATACCCTATATTTGGTTATGTAACGATCATTTTTATTGTTCTATTGTGGATGAAGCCTCTTGATTCTGTAAAAAAATAAGACTCGGGAAAAATCCCCGAGTCTTATTTCGATTCGTTAACGATCGTTTCTGCCATTTTAATAAAAGAGTCACGATGATCGGCTGATTCTTTGGTAAATAATGTGAGTTTGATTACTCCTTCATTATTGTTTACTAGGTAAGAAGTAATAACTTCCCCGTTTATCTTTGCTTCATATATCTTACTATTTGTAAAAAAGTCAAGTTTCGGTGGTGTCACTTCATTTACTTCATCAGCAACAGCCTGCAATTGTTCTACAGCTGTCTGTTCAGTAGCATTCCAGTCAACATCCTCAGACAAGAGTTCAATTCTCATAAAAATTTCACCATTGTTTGTGAGCATGACAACATCTTTATCTGGTTCCTCTGCAGTTAGTTCATACTCTGGGAGGATATACATGGAATAACCTTGATTATCACTATGTTTTAAAAATGCTGTTTCTTCTTTTGTTTCTCCATTTAATGTGAAAGATAATTTATTTTCAAGAAGACGAATCATTGTATCTGATGGATCCGTTTCTTCATTACTCTCCTCTTGAAGTGATTCTTCCTCTGATTCTACGTTCTCCTGTTCAGGGGTTGTCCCATTTTGTGCTTCTTCTAGGCTTGTTTCTCCCGTTCCACACGCTGTTAATACCGCAGCAAGTATGCCAATTGTTATATACAAATTCATAAATTTCAATTACATATCCTCCTAGTCGTCTATTGAGTCTCATAATAATAGACGGAGATGGTACAGAAAGGTTACAAGACAACTACCTTAAAGGAAATAAGACTAACAAAAATAAATCAAAGACGAGATGTGAAACAATTAGTAAAGGAATGCTCTTCTTCCAAACATAGAGGCTTGACCAAACGAGTCCAGCCACAATCGAAGCAAGAATCAGGTGACTTGAATCCGAGTATATGTTAACAGAAGTATATAATAATGTTGATAACAGAATACTTGGTAGAATTTTTATCCGACCAAGAAGTCGTTTTAAAATAAATCCTCTCCAAAAGATTTCTTCCCCTGGAATTATGATAAGAAATAAGATGATGTACTGCCATATTTGAGTAGGTGCCATTTGTTTATACAACTTTGTGACCGATCCCTTTAACGGAAGATCCATCATATGTAATAAGATATTACCTAGGTAAAATAAGACATACAAACTTACACCTGAAATTACACCATACATAATATAAAATTTAAATGGTTGTTGATCATCCATTTCCTCTTGAAGAATGGAATAAGTAATTAGAAACAGCATGGAAGCTGTGAATAGGTACCAAAATACACTTTTCTCTTGAAAAGTAATAAATAATAATACGTGAGCAAGTAATATACCGAAAATCATTCTTACATCCATTTGTTTCTGAAGCATTTATTGACTCCTCTCAAAAGCATGGTCTTCCATTAGTTTATAAAAAAGAAGAAACCTCCTAGATAAGAGGTTTCCCCATATTATAACCTATTTTTATTTTCGAGACAAAAAGCACACTACTAAACATGTAGAATGCGCTTCCATAAGTTCGTTTTTAAAATGAAGATTCTTTAATAACTTTATAGTTTTTATGATTTACAACCGTTCTTTGGTCTAATTCAAGATCTCGATAATTATCCATATAAGTAAGGTCAACAATTACTGAATTTTCATTTACTTTTTCAACAATTCCTTGTAACCCGTCTCTAAATTCGATCACGTTCCCCACTTCAGCTCTTTTCAATGTCGCTCTCTCCTTTTCTTTCCAGATGACGATATTATAAACATTTTGCACTACTTTTTCCTGTACGTAAAGAATTTTTTGTAAATTTTAATAATTATTTAATATTGTTATAGTTTTTAAGAGAATGAACAGTCGATTTTGAAACCCTTTATCTTTTTTATATAATAAGTGTAGAGGGAGGGATTCATTATGGAAAAAGACCTGATTTTAGAAATGATCGAAAAATTAAGAAGTGGACAAATAAATGAGTGGTATGTACATAAAGAAGTATTCCTTGATGTAAGGTCTATAGTTGTTGCATTGGAGGATTTTAAACATTTTAGAGGAATTGCCCAAAGAAGTGGAGATGTGATTTATCAGTATTTACAAGAACCTAGAAGCTAGGGTAGGAGGAAAAAATATGTACAGTGACAAAACTGTCATTATTACAGGCGGTGCCAGAGGGATTGGAGCCGGAATAGCTCATGCTTTTTATGAAGCTGGAGCAAAGGTAGTTATTGCTGATTACCATGCAGAGAATGGAAAGCAAGCAGAGAAGAAATATGACTGTGAGAGAGTAAGTTTTTTTGAAACAGATGTATCAAACGAGCAATCAGTTATCGCTTTAGTTACCTACGTAATGGAAAAATTCGGTCGAGTCGACATCCTGATTAATAATGCCGGTATTTCCTCTTTCTCAAATTTCTACGAAATGACCGTGGAGGAGTGGGATCGAGTACTAAATACCAATTTAAAGGGTGTTTTTCTCTGTTCGAGGGAGGTAGCTAAGGTGATGGAAGAAGGGGGAGCAATCGTAAATATTTCCTCCACTAGGGCCTTTATGTCTGAACCGAATTCGGAAGCATATGCAGCATCAAAAGGTGGGATTATAGCATTAACTCATGCATTAGCGGCTACATTATCTGAAAAGAAAGTGAGAGTCAATTGCATAAGTCCAGGTTGGATTGAAACGAATAATTATGAAGAACTTCGTGAGAGCGACCATTTACAGCATTTTTCCAAAAGGGTTGGAAAGTCAAGTGACATTGCACGAGGTTGTTTATACTTATGTGACCCAAATAATGATTTCATTAATGGTACAAATATTACCATTGATGGAGGAATGACGAAAAAGATGATTTACGAAGAGTAAGTAAAAAGCTACCTCCAGTTAGGTAGCTTTTAGTCTGGACTTTTTGATTCGTTGTAGATCATTTTTGTATAAATTTTAAGGACATTGACGATTTCTTTCTTTGTTTCCTTGTCATCTAAACCAGTAAATCCGTATACGCACATTTTGCCAGCGATCTTTTTCCATTTTGGCTTTCCTAGAACTCGAATTAATTGGTCAGCTAATAAAAAGGAAATCTCTAGCAAAAAATCATTTTGTTCAATGGGTAAGTTAATTGGTGATTTGAATTTTATCCCATTTGGGCTAATATCTATAATATAAGCAATAGCGGATTTAACATCCCCTTGCATTCCATTTATGCTTACAATCTTGAATGTTCCATGAATAGGCTGTTGAAATTGAAATCGAAAGGCCTCTTGTCTTTTATAAATCACGCATATCACCTTGTAAGAAAATGTAACAAATTAACTATTACTAAAATCATACATTTTCCATTTATTGATTACAAGTATTTTATTTTCATTGTTTACATTAAAAACTCACTTTATTGGTTAATATTTACCATTCTAACTCATGTTGGAAAAATTCAGTATAATGAGTAAAAATGTAAGCGGTTAAATAAAAAAACTGTGAAAATTCCTCTACATTTGTGGCTTTTTCATTGTATACAAGCTAAGGAAATGCTATTCTTTTTTTTGAGATGTCGATTGTCTGATGACCCTATGAACTTTAGTCGGCGTTAGCTATATTTAATGAATAAAAAGGACAATGGAAAAAATACTAAAGTATGCTATATATTTTTCAATGTCTGAATGAATAGGTAAAGTGAAGGAATTAGGCAATTAACGAGAAACATCTTAGCAAATATATGTATAGGAAAAAGGAGTTTGATTAACCATGGCAGAAAAACAATTTAAAATTATAGCTGAAACAGGAATTCACGCTCGTCCTGCAACATTACTAGTACAAGCAGCTAGCAAGTTCGATTCTGATATTAACCTTGAGTACAAAGGGAAAAAAGTAAACCTTAAGTCAATCATGGGTGTTATGTCCCTAGGAGTTGGACAAGGAGCTGACATTACTATTTCTGCAGTAGGTGGAGATGAGCAAGAAGCTCTAGCTAGTCTTGAAGAAACTTTGAAAAAAGAAGGTTTAGCATAAAAATGAACTTTTTAAATGGAATTGCTGCATCTAGCGGAATCGCAATCGCAAAAGCATACCGTTTGGTAGAACCTGATTTAACCTTTACAAAAAAGTCAATCGACAACGAGACAGTTGAAATTGATCGTTTCCGTGCGGCATTAAATCAATCAAAGGTTGAACTTGAAGGTATTAGAGACAAGGCAAAAGTAGAATTAGGTGCTGATAAAGCAGCTATTTTTGAAGCGCATTTGCTCGTACTAAGTGATCCAGAGCTTGTTTCTCCAATCGAAGATAAAGTTAAAACTGATAAAGTAAATGCTGAATTTGCTTTAAAAGAAACAGCTGATATGTTTGTAGCGATGTTTGAGTCAATGGACAATGAATATATGAAGGAAAGAGCTGCTGATATTCGCGATGTTACAAAACGCGTTCTTTCTCATTTACTAGGTGTACAAATTGTTAACCCTAGTATGATTTCAGAAGAAGTAATTATCGTTGCTGAAGATCTAACACCATCAGACACAGCACAACTAAACCGTCAATTTGTGAAAGGCTTTACAACGGACATCGGTGGTAGAACCTCTCACTCTGCCATTATGGCTCGCTCAATGGAAATTCCAGCAGTTGTAGGTACAAAGACAGCAACGGAAGAAATTCAAAACGGCGATCTTGTAATCGTAGATGGACTAAATGGACAAGTCTATATTAATCCAACTGCTGAGGAAGTTGAACGTTTCAAGTCTGAGCATGCTGCTTTTGAAGCTCAAAAAGCTGAGTGGGCAAAGCTTGTTAACGAGCAAACGGTTACCTCTGATGGTCACCATGTGGAGCTTGCTGCAAATATCGGAACACCTAAGGATCTAAAAGGTGTTATTAATAATGGTGGTGAAGGTGTAGGTCTTTACCGTACTGAATTCCTTTACATGGGTCGTGACCAGCTTCCAACAGAAGAGGAGCAGTTTGAATCTTACAAAGCTGTTCTAGAAGGCATGGATGGAAAGCCAGTTGTTGTGCGTACATTAGACATTGGTGGAGACAAAGAGCTTCCTTACTTAAACTTACCGAAGGAAATGAATCCTTTCTTAGGATTCCGTGCAATTCGTTTATGTCTTGAAGAACAAGATATGTTCCGTACACAACTTCGTGCACTTCTTCGTGCAAGTGTATATGGAAACTTAAAAATTATGTTCCCAATGATTGCAACACTTTCTGAATTCCGTCAAGGAAAAGCTATCCTTGAAGAAGAGCGTCAAAAGCTTCAAGCTGAAGGAGTAGCTGTTTCTGAGAAAATTGAACTAGGAATCATGGTAGAAATCCCTTCTACTGCTGTTATTGCTGATCAATTTGCTAAAGAAGTTGATTTCTTCAGTATTGGAACAAATGACTTGATTCAATACACAATGGCTGCAGACCGTATGAACGAGAGAGTATCTTACTTGTATCAGCCTTACAATCCAGCGATTTTACGTTTAGTAAAAATGGTTATTGACGCTGCACACAAAGAAGGCAAGTGGGCTGGAATGTGTGGAGAAATGGCGGGCGACGAGCAAGCGATCCCTGTTCTTCTTGGTTTAGGTTTAGATGAGTTCTCTATGAGTGCAACTTCTATCCTTAAAGCACGCTCTCAAATCCGTAACTTGTCAAAAGCAGATATGGAAGCATTAGCTTCAGAAGTGCTTCAAATGAGCACAACAGAAGAAGTGTTAGAAGCAGTTGCTAAAGCAACTCAACGCTAATAAAGAAGCCCAACTGATTTTAATCAGTTGGGTCTTTTTGATAAGAAAGGATTTTGCCATTCCATCAGAAGTCCGTAATTTAACGAATGTTCATCCTTTAAATAATCCTCTACAGCTACGACAGGAGTTCTCCCGCATCTCAATAAAAAAGTGATAACAGGATCTTGTAATTCTCCTAGTATTAACTTCTCAACATACTCCTCTACCGAAAGTTGATCCGCATGCTTATGATATCCAGGCATGCGTCCTCCTCCAAGTAATCGGTCAAGCTTAAGTTGAACCACTGTTTCATACATGGACTGCATAAGCCATTTTCCTAATCCTAGTTTTCGATAAGGTGGTGAAATGCAGATATCCACTATGTACAAGGTATTACCATTTGCCACATGGTTAGTAATGTACCCGTTGTCAGTTGCTTCCTCCCAAGTATGACTTGGATGGTTTTTATCAAAGTTAGTAATTAATCCTGTGATCGAACCGCAAATAACACCTTCTACTTCTACACATAATGAACCTTCAGGGAACAATTCGACATGATTGTTTAACTGTTCTTCATTCCACCAAAGCTCAGAAGGAAATGGGGGAGGAAATGCCTCTTGTTGAATCCGTATTAGTTCTTGAAAATCGTCTTTTGTATACGTTCGGATAATCGCTTTTGTTGGTTTTGAGGAGTTAAACACATATAGTTCTTTATAATACATAATATTCCCCCTTCTTTTTCCTGATTGTAAAATGAATGGAGTTGTGTAGTCAAATATCATTGCATTGTAAACTTTTCTAATTGTTTGTTTATACTTTACATTTCTAGGCAAAGGTAAGTGGTAAAGGAGGACGATCATGAAGAAAGCATTTTTCGTATTATGTTGTTCACTTATTCTAGTAGGTTGTGCAGGTAATCAAAAACAATCGTTTATTAATCAGTATGCAGATGTTTTACTTACAAAAAATAATGAACTTCAGTTCCGATTTAAATTTAATGAACGATTATTTTCTGAAGAAGATATGTACAAAGTAAAAGTCTTAATTGAAAATAAAGAGTTAGCGAAAGCGTTAGGGACAGCAGAAATTTATTATGGTGAGCAATATGTTCATGATGGAAAACTACTACATGTAGGAAATCAGGAGGAAATTTATCTGTCAATGGATCCGATTCCTTTGCAGATCGATTTACATACATTCGTTTTAGAAGAGATGATTCAGCAAGAAAATGCGGTCAAGGTACAGATTTTTAACGAAGATGATATGATCATTTCAGGTTATGTTCAGAACTTTCAATCTCAGCTATAGTCATTTCTTTGAACAAATTGGTAATAAGTGATAAAATACTACTTATTTCTAGCGGGGAGAAGTGAGTATGAAACTGAAGGCAAATAGCATAATCGGATTTATTGGATTAGGGGTTATGGGGAAAAGTATGGCGAGAAATCTAGTAAAAGAAGGCTACAAGGTCATTGCCTATACCCGTACAAAAGAAAAAGCACAAGATATTTTAGATGAAGGTGTCGCTTGGATTGAAACACCAGAGGCTATTACTGAAAAGGCTGATATCATCATAACAATGGTTGGATATCCATCTGATGTTGAACAAATTTATCTCGGAGAAAATGGAATTGTACATACAGCGAAATCAGGTTCTTTTTTTATAGATATGACGACTTCTACACCTACATTGGCTAAAAAAATATATAACGAGGCTAAGAAAAAGGGAATCTATTCAGTTGACGCTCCCGTTTCAGGTGGAGATATTGGAGCGAGAGAAGGCAAGCTTTCCATAATGGTTGGTGGAGACGAAGAGGTTTTTGATGCATTACAACCTATTTTTCAGGTATTAGGAAGCAATATTGTGTATCAAGGAAGTGCTGGAGCTGGTCAGCATACGAAAATGTGTAACCAGATTGCCATTGCATCTAATATGCTTGGTGTCTGTGAGGCGGTTGTATACGCAGAAAAGGCAGGGCTTGACCCGACAACCGTACTTAAAAGTATTTCATCGGGAGCAGCGGGGAGCTGGTCTCTTTCGAATCTTGCGCCAAGGATTATTGGAGGGGATTTTTCTCCAGGTTTTTATATTAAACACTTTATTAAAGATATGAAAATTGCTTTAGATGAGGCAGAACAAATGGGAATGATAACTCCTGGATTATCACTTGCAAAATCGATATACGAACAATTGGCAGAACAAGGCGAAGAAAATAGTGGTACACAGGCACTATATAAATACTGGAAATAAATGAAACCCAAGCTCGTAAAGGAGCTTGGGTTTCATTTTTATGACTGATGATCTTTTAAAAATGCCTCCAGCCTATCTAATCCCTCAGCAAGAACTTTCATAGAATAAGCAAACGAGATACGTATATATCCTTCACCAAGTGGAGAAAATGCACTTCCAGGTACGACAGCTATTCCTCGTTTTTCTACTAATTGTAGGGCAAAGTCAAACGAATTGGTAAACGGTTCTGGTAGTTTTACAAAGAAATAAAAGGCTCCATCTGGTTTCACAACGGACAGATTCATGTTGGTTAATCTGTCGTAAACATATTCTCTTCGTTCCAAATAGGCTTGTCTCATTTCAACTGCATCGTTTATGCCTGCAGTAAGTGCTTCTAGGGCAGCCATTTGTGAAACAGAAGAAGCACAAGAAACATTATATTGGTGAACCTTCAATATATGTTCAGTTATTGAACTAGGAGCAAAAATCATACCAATTCTCCAACCGGTCATCGAATGTGATTTGGAAAGACCATTGATGACGATTGTTTTTTCTTTTAGAATCGTACCAATTGAGAAATGGTTATGGTCAAATACTAATTCACTGTATATTTCGTCAGCTAATACAAATATTTCTTTGTCTTTAAGCAATATCGCAATATCACTTAATTCTTCCTTTGTTAAACTCACTCCAGTAGGGTTGGAGGGATACGGTAAGACGATACAGCGCGTTTTATCAGTTATGTAATTACTAATAATATCAGCAGTCATTCGGAAGTTATTATCTCTCGTATCTGCATATACAGGCTTAGCCCCGCATAATTTGATTATTGGCTCATAACCAGGATAGACAGGTCCTGGTAAAATAACCTCCACACCTTCTTCTAATATGGTCCGAAACGTAATATCAATTGCCTCGCTAGCTCCCGACGTGATAATAACTTCATCGTTTGGATTGTAAGATAAACCGTATTTAGTTTGAACGAATTGAGCAGCTGCTGCACGCAGTTCAATGTAACCAGCATTATGAGTATATGTAGTGAAATTTTCATCAATTGCTCTTTTTCCTGCTTCTTTTACATGCTCTGGAGTAGGGAAGTCTGGTTGGCCCAGAGTTAGTGAAATCATATCCTTTGTGCCAGCAACCATATTAAAAAACTTACGAATTCCTGATATTTCAATGTTTTTTACTTTTGAATTAACCAAATGTTCCAAGTGATCACTCTCCTATTCGTTTATTTTATCATGTGAAGGTTTGAGAGTGAAAAAATCTCTTAATTTTCATATTAATAATAGCTTCCTATGAGGTATTATGTAAGTATTGGAAAAATTGTTTTTTAGGAGGAAAAGGGTTTGAATAAAGTAGAAATTTCTCAAGCTTATGAAAGTTTAAATCAATGGATTCAATCATTAACTAATGTAGAAGAACAAAAGTGGTTTGCACCCATAGATGAAGGGAAATGGTCAATGGCAGCAGTTATTTCTCACCTGTTATTCTGGGACCGCTTTTCACTCGAGGAAAGATTTCCTTTCATGAAGGAAGCGGCAAGTTTGCCACCATTTCCTGATTTTCAAACGGTAAATGACAAGGCACGTGAATATGCGGAGAGTGGAATAACAAAAAACGAATTGGTGCAAGAATTAATTCACACTAGAATGGAGCTTCTCTCACTTTTAAGTTCCTATAGTGAAGAAGAACTAGATACTTCATTTTCTATTGGTGATCATCAGTTCACGATACGTGAATATTTTGTAGATTTCATTCAGCATGACTATCATCATAAAAATCAAATAGAAGTGTTACTTTCATAGTCTACTAGTTGTCTAAAGATGGTAGAAAAGTCACATATTTTATGTGAAAGTTGACTGTTAATTAGACCATTTCGTGGTATAGTATTTGTATGCTAACACAGATTTTATGCTAGCCAAAAGGGGTCGAACCGTTAATGGATAATAAAAAAGGAATTTTGTTAGAAAGTGGAACAAATGAACTAGAGATCGTTGAATTTAGTATTGGAAAAAATAAATTTGGTATCAATGTTATAAAGGTAAAAGAAATAATAAATCCCGTTCAAGTTACTCAAGTACCTCATTCTCACCCACATGTAGAGGGAATCATTGAGCTTAGAGGGGAAGTACTACCGGTTGTGAATGTGGCAAATGCATTAGGATTTCCTCCTTCACAGTCTCCCGAACAAGATAAGTTTATAGTAGCAGAATTTAACAAACAAAAGATTGTCTTTCATGTTCATACCGTTACACAAATTCACCGTATTTCTTGGGACCAAATTGAAAAGCCTTCAGAAATGTATCAAGGGCCAGAGAGTCAAATAATTGGTGTTGTAAAGCTTCATGGTGAAATGATCTTGCTACTTGATTTTGAAAAGATTGTAGTTGAGATTAACCCAGAAACAGGGATTAATGTTCAGCAAGTTAAAAAGCTTGGCCAAAGAGAAAGATCCACGAAGAAATTAGTGGTTGCAGAGGATTCACCTTTATTAAGAAAGCTTCTTCATGACACATTAAATGAAGCTGGGTTTACCAATATTGAGTTTTTTGAAAATGGAAAAGATGCCCTTCAATATTTAGAAGCGATCATTTCTCAAGGGAAAAACATTACAGATGAAGTTCAGCTGGTTATCACTGATATTGAAATGCCTCAAATGGATGGACATCATTTTACAAGAAGAATAAAAGAAAATAGTCAAACAGCAAAATTACCAGTTATTATTTTCTCTTCGTTAATTACCGATGACCTTCGTCATAAAGGACAAATGGTTGGTGCAAATGCACAAGTTAGTAAACCTGAAATAGCTGAATTAGTTCAATTGATTGATGAGAATATATTATAGCGTAAAGGGTGTTCCTAAGAATTTTGAACTGAGCCCCATTTTACGGACAGTTTAAAAAAAGGTGCTTAAGCTGCTAATAGATGACTCCGGTATTGTACCGGGGTCATCTTCTTTAAGCCCCACTGATAACGAAGATTGTTATATTCCTCAATAACCCGATTAACTTCTGCACTTACTTCCGCTAGATTCTCACAGGACTTATACTCGGCGAGATCTTTAAAATGCCCAAAGAACCCTTCCATTGGGGCGTTGTCCCAACA
>NZ_JAMBNS010000189.1 GCF_023715225.1 Robertmurraya korlensis | reverse complement strand
CCGAAACCATCTTTCAGCTTTTCTACATGTGTAGAAAAGAATTATCCGGTATTAGCCCCGGTTTCCCGGAGTTATCCCAGTCTCATAGGCAGGTTGCCCACGTGTTACTCACCCGTCCGCCGCTAACCTTTGGGAGCAAGCTCCCAAAGATCCGCTCGACTTGCATGTTTTAGGCACGCCGCCAGCGTTCGTCCTGAGCCAGGATCA
>NZ_JAMBNS010000188.1 GCF_023715225.1 Robertmurraya korlensis | reverse complement strand
TTTTTGCCTTCTTCATATTACATTATCTAGTTTTCAAAGAACGATTATCATAGAGAGATTGCTCTCTCAAAACTAAACAAATCATATCATCAACGCTGTTAGCTTCGACCGAAGGTCGTAAGCCTCAATTTTCCTTAGAAAGGAGGTGATCCAGCCGCACCTTCCGATACGGCTACCTTGTTACGACTTCACCCCAATCATCTGTCCCACCTTAGGCGGCTGG
>NZ_JAMBNS010000187.1 GCF_023715225.1 Robertmurraya korlensis | reverse complement strand
GGTTTGGGCTAATCCCGTTTCGCTCGCCGCTACTCAGGGAATCGCGTTTGCTTTCTCTTCCTCCGGGTACTTAGATGTTTCAGTTCCCCGGGTCTGCCTTCATTACCCTATGTATTCAGGTAAAGATCCTATCCCATTACGGATAGGGGGTTTCCCCATTCGGAAATCTCCGGATCAAAGCTTACTTACAGCTCCCCGAAGCATATCGGTGTTAGTCCCGTCCTTCAACG
>NZ_JAMBNS010000186.1 GCF_023715225.1 Robertmurraya korlensis | reverse complement strand
AGGTCAGTCATAGAAGGTAACAACCCTGTAGTTGAAACTTCGTTCCCTCTTGAGTGGATCCTGAGTACGGCGGAACACGTGAAATTCCGTCGGAAGCAGGGAGGACCATCTCCCAAGGCTAAATACTCCCTAGTGACCGATAGTGAACCAGTACCGTGAGGGAAAGGTGAAAAGCACCCCGGAAGGGGAGTGAAAGAGATCCTGAAACCGTGTGCCTACAAGTAGTTAGAGCCC
>NZ_JAMBNS010000185.1 GCF_023715225.1 Robertmurraya korlensis | reverse complement strand
CCTAGTGACCGATAGTGAACCAGTACCGTGAGGGAAAGGTGAAAAGCACCCCGGAAGGGGAGTGAAAGAGATCCTGAAACCGTGTGCCTACAAGTAGTTAGAGCCCGTTAATGGGTGATAGCGTGCCTTTTGTAGAATGAACCGGCGAGTTACGATTACATGCGAGGTTAAGTTGGAAAGACGGAGCCGTAGCGAAAGCGAGTCTGAATAGGGCGCTTTAGTATGTGGTCGTAGACCCG
>NZ_JAMBNS010000184.1 GCF_023715225.1 Robertmurraya korlensis | reverse complement strand
CAGTGTGGCCGATCACCCTCTCAGGTCGGCTACGCATCGTCGCCTTGGTGAGCCGTTACCTCACCAACTAGCTAATGCGCCGCGGGCCCATCTATGAGTGATAGCCGAAACCATCTTTCAGCTTTTCTACATGTGTAGAAAAGAATTATCCGGTATTAGCCCCGGTTTCCCGGAGTTATCCCAGTCTCATAGGCAGGTTGCCCACGTGTTACTCACCCGTCCGCCGCTAACCTTTGGGAGC
>NZ_JAMBNS010000183.1 GCF_023715225.1 Robertmurraya korlensis | reverse complement strand
TCCCGTCCTTCATCGGCTCCTAGTGCCAAGGCATCCACCGTGCGCCCTTTCTAACTTAACCTACGGTTAAAAAGTTTCTCTAATTAAATAGAGAGAAAACTAAAATGGCGATTACTCGGTATTTCTTTTTTGCCTTCTTCATATTACATTATCTAGTTTTCAAAGAACGATTATCATAGAGAGATTGCTCTCTCAAAACTAAACAAATCATATCATCAACGCTGTTAGCTTCGACCGAAGGTCGTAAGCCTCA
>NZ_JAMBNS010000182.1 GCF_023715225.1 Robertmurraya korlensis | reverse complement strand
TACATGAAGCTGGAATCGCTAGTAATCGCGGATCAGCATGCCGCGGTGAATACGTTCCCGGGCCTTGTACACACCGCCCGTCACACCACGAGAGTTTGTAACACCCGAAGTCGGTGGGGTAACCGCAAGGAGCCAGCCGCCTAAGGTGGGACAGATGATTGGGGTGAAGTCGTAACAAGGTAGCCGTATCGGAAGGTGCGGCTGGATCACCTCCTTTCTAAGGAAATATGCTTGCGTAAGCAAGACATAATAC
>NZ_JAMBNS010000181.1 GCF_023715225.1 Robertmurraya korlensis | reverse complement strand
ACCAGCACCTGTGATTCCACCGCCAATAACTAAGACATCATAAAGCTTTGTTGAAAGGTCACTTACTAAATCTTGTCGATTTTTATTTGAAAATCTCATTCCTTTTCCTCCTAGTTTTATCTTAGAATGAATAAAAAAGACCACAAAATACACTATCCAAAAGATAATGATTTTGTGGTCTCTCCGATTTCTCCAACCTGAATGATTAACTTATCTTTAGTATACCAAACTGTCTGTCATTGGTAAACATTTATC
>NZ_JAMBNS010000180.1 GCF_023715225.1 Robertmurraya korlensis | reverse complement strand
CTTTCAGCTTTTCCACATGTGTAGAAAAGAATTATCCGGTATTAGCCCCGGTTTCCCGGAGTTATCCCAGTCTCATAGGCAGGTTGCCCACGTGTTACTCACCCGTCCGCCGCTAACCTTTGGGAGCTAGCTCCCAAAGGTCCGCTCGACTTGCATGTATTAGGCACGCCGCCAGCGTTCGTCCTGAGCCAGGATCAAACTCTCCAATAAAGAGTAAGATTAGCTCTTAAAGTTAAAACGTTGGCTAGTGTGTAT
>NZ_JAMBNS010000018.1 GCF_023715225.1 Robertmurraya korlensis | reverse complement strand
TTACAATATCTTTTCACCGTTGTCAACTTCTGCGAAAAAACTTTTTTAATCGTTATTTTCAAAGTCGTTGTTGTCGGCTACATGTATTACTATATCATCTTAATTCGCAGAAGTCAACTTCTGTTTTCGTTTTTTTAAGACTCCTTATTAACTAATACACTAGTAATGAGGACGGATTCTCATTTTATAAAATACCTATAAAAAATGCAATAGTTTTTTATAAATAAAAACGACTGCTCCTTTAGGTGTTATTGGTAAATGGAAAAGTAAAACTCACCATTATAAAATAAGATGTCTTGCCTTTAATCGAGTGACCAGCAAAAGTACAATAAGCGGAGTTTTTCCGTTTAGATGCAGGATGGAGCCCGTTTCGGGGGTAATTAAGGGGAGATTTTCCGTTTATGGATAGCAAAATCTCCCCATTTTTACGTTTTTCGAGTCAATAGTCGGAATTCCTCCGTCTATTTGAGCTATTTATTATCGTATTTATTAATTAAGCGGAATTTTTCCGTCTATTTATCAACTCGGGTGCATAACCTGATCCCCTAACAGATAAGAGCTGACCCTTTCGATTCCTGTACGTGGGAAATCAAAAGCTTTTTATCGAGTAGCCTATAAAATAAGTTTTGACACTCTATTTTAATTATATAATACATAATGTCCATCATAATAATGATGTCAATCGCTAATGAAAGTTAATGGAATGTCATAGAAATCTTGATAAATAAAGAAAAGACATATGCCAATTCATACGTCTTTTCTTGTGTCTTATTAAAAATAAAACTCCCGAAAAACGGAACCCTTTACCCTAATCGAACAGTCGTTACCCGTTATTATCTCTTGTTAAACTCGTTTGGATTTGGACCTTTGCGTCGGTTACGATTGATTCCATTGATTAGATCCATTTCCTGTGAAGAAAGTTCAAAATCAAATACATCAAAGTTTTCTTGAATTCTAGATGGTGTAACTGACTTAGGTATAACGATTGAATTATTTTGTAGATGCCATCTTAAAACAACCTGGGCAGGGGTCTTACTATGTGATTCAGCTAGTTTAATAATCACATCATCTTGAAGCACTTCTCCACCTTGATCAAGAGGGCTCCACGCTTCCACAAAGATATCATGCTTAGCGCAAAACTCTTTCAATTCGTTTTGTGCTAAATATGGATGACACTCGATTTGATTTAAGACCGGCTTAACTTCACATTCGTTAAGAAGTCTCTCTAAATGCTCAATTTCAAAGTTACATACACCAATGGCTTTTACTTTGCCATCGTGATATAGCTTTTCCATCGCCTTAAACGTTTCAACATATGTATCGTACTCTGGTGTTGGCCAGTGAATTAAGTATAAATCGATATAATCAAGACCTAATTTTTTTAGACTTAAATCAAAAGCTTGTATCGTGCTATCGTAACCTTGGTCACTATTCCAAACCTTCGTTGTAATGAATAATTCTTCGCGAGGTACGTTGGATTCTTTAATCGCTTTTCCTACACCCTCTTCGTTTCCATAGATCATAGCTGTATCAATCGATCGGTAACCCGCATCAATTGCCGCATTTACAGCAGCAGTAGCCTCGTCATCTTTTACTTGCCAGACGCCAAAACCAAGCTGTGGCATTTTTACTCCGTTGTTCAACGTTACAAAGTTCATATTCATTCTCCTTTTTCGAAAAGATTTACTTGAGAACCTTGGAAGAAATTGTTTCCCTTGTTAATTTTAATAAAGATCGTCTTAAATGAAAAGTTAAACGCTTCCGGATAATAGTTTTATCTTAGCCTATCTTTTTATCCACTGTATTCGCACGCTCTAACAGAGAAAAAACTGTAGACATCCATCTACAGTTCTCACCATTATCACATTGCACTTACTTCATTATTTTCTGGAACCTGCTCTTCCATTCTATTTTCTTTCGGAAGCTTCTCTATTTTAAATCCTGTATACGCGTATATAATCGCTACAATGGGGCTGATAATACAAAGCAATGCATACGGTGCATATTGAAAAGTAGATACTCCAAGAGTGGCGGTCATAAATGCACCACATGTATTCCAAGGAACAAGTGGAGAGGTCATTGTCCCCGCATCTTCTAGCGTTCGCGATAAATTCTTTGGATGGAGCTCACGTTTACGGTAGGCAGTTAAATACATTCTTCCAGGCAGTAGAATTGATAAGTACTGATCACATGCGACAATATTAGCAGTGATACAGGTTGCTACCGTTGTTGTTATTAAACTGCCTGTTGATTTCGCCATTTTTAAAAGGCTTGTCACAATCGTATTCATGATTCCACTCGTTTCTAAAATTCCCCCGAAGCTCATCGCAATCATAACCAGCGATACCGTGTACATCATCGCTTCCGTTCCACCATTGTTAAGCAAATTATCTAATACTTCATTTCCAGTCTCCATTTCAAAGCCGTATACCATAATCGATAAAACACTGCCGATTGTTTCTCCCTGAACTACGATAGCAACGATCCCCCCTAGAATCGATCCAATGACAAGTCCGGGGATCGCCGGGGTTTTCATAGCAATGATTCCAAGAACAATTACAGGAATAAGAAGTAACCACGGACTGATAATGAAAATATCCGCTAACTCTTGTTGGAGTGTAGCAATGTCACTCACACCAGATCCTTTCCCTTTGAACGTAAGTCCGATAAAAAAATAAATGACAACTGACAGAACCAGTGCTGGTATCGTCGTATAGAGCATATGACGAATATGGTCAAATAGTTGTACACCTGTAATTCCAGGTGCCATATTTGTTGTTTCTGACAGAGGAGAGATTTTATCTCCAAAGTAGCAACCAGAAATGACAGCACCAGCCACCATAGCAGGATTTATGCCTAGTCCGATTCCCACTCCCATAATGGCAATCCCTATTGTTCCTGCAGCTGTCCATGCATTCCCCGAAGCAATCGCAACCACACTACAAATAATGGCAGCAGCAGGAAGGAAATAGGTGGGAGATAAAATATCTAATCCATAGTAAATCATGGTCGGAACAATTCCACCTGCTAGCCATGTTCCAATAATCGTTCCAATAATCATTAAAATAAGTAAAGCTTGAAGTGCCAGAGAGACAGCCTTGATAATACCTTGTTCAAGTTCTCGCCAACTATATCCT
Organism: Robertmurraya korlensis; assembly: GCF_023715225.1. Lineage (GTDB taxonomy): Bacteria > Bacillota > Bacilli > Bacillales > Cytobacillaceae > Robertmurraya_A. Next base: position 63,300 of record NZ_JAMBNS010000018.1, on the reverse strand, counting down.
AAATAAATAGATACTAGTGATGCCACAGTGGCGCTGAGCAAGAGTGGAATATGCGGGTCTGCTTCAAACATGAAAATTCCTGTAAATAAAAATACAATCATGGCTCCGATCGGAATTAAAGCAACTGCTAGTGAAGGCTGTTTCTTTTCTTTCATTATCATCCCTCTTTCAATAAAAAATAGATTCTATTTTCTTATTGCAAATTTCGTGCCAGATTTAATATTCTTAATTTTCTGTAATCCAATTACTTTTTCCTGCCTGCTAAGAAATCAGTTCTGCATAATCCATTCAATTTTGCATAATATCCATTTCTGCATGAAAAAACCTGGTTTCCAAATAGGAACCAGGTTCTTTCTTTATATATTTAGTCCAATCGAAATATATTTAACTTCTAGAAACTCTTCTAGTCCGTGATGTCCCCCTTCTCGACCTAAACCACTTTCTTTATATCCTCCAAAAGGCGCTTGTGCCGTTGATGGAAGGCCATCATTTAAGCCAATAATTCCGTATTCAAGTTCTTCACTTATTCGGAAGGCACGGCTTAAATTTTCAGTAAACACATAAGCAGCTAAGCCATAAACGGTATTATTAGCTCTCGCAATCACATCTTCTTCAGTTTGAAAAGAAGCAATCGCGGCTAGCGGTCCAAAAATTTCTTCTTCCACACACATCATTTGATCATTTACATTTGTAAGAATTGTAGGCGGAAAGAAAAACCCTTCTTCTCCCTCTATCTTATCTCCTTGATATACAATCTTTCCGCCTTTATGAATCGCATCATCAAGGATTTCATTCACTTTATTTACAGCTGGTTGGTCAATAAGCGGTCCAATATCAATTCCTTCTTCCATACCGTTACCGATTTTGAGCTTGCTTAATTCATTTTTAAATAGCTCAACAAATGGCTCGAGGATGCTTTCCTGTACGTAAATACGGTTCGTACAAATACATGTTTGTCCGGCATTACGAAACTTCGAGGCCAATAATCCCTTGGCTGCTTTCTCTAAGTCTGCATCGTCCATAACGATAAAAGGTGCATTACCGCCTAATTCTAACGATATCTTTTTCACCGTATCCGCAGCACCTCTCATTAGTACCTTTCCAACTTCAGTGGAACCCGTAAAGGTAAGTTTACGAACGCGCGAATCCTTTAACCAAGCATCACCAATTTCTTTTGATTTTCCGGTTACTACGTTAAATACTCCAGCTGGAATGCCTGCTTTTTCCGCTAACTCTGCTAGTTTCAGAGCAGTTAGAGGCGTTTGCTGAGCTGGTTTCACTACCACCGTACAGCCAGCAGCTAGAGCAGGAGCTACCTTTCTCGTAATCATGGCCGCTGGAAAATTCCATGGAGTAATCGCTGCAACAACCCCAACCGGTTCTTTTCTAATTAAAATACGCTTATTTGGATGTGTAGCCGGAATCGTTTCTCCATAGATTCTCTTTCCTTCTTCTGCATACCAAGAGAGAAAACTATTGGCATAATTCACTTCACCGATTGCCTCATAGACAGGCTTTCCTTGCTCCATCGTCATCACTGTACCAATTTCCACTTTATGCTCATCAATAAGGTGGAACCATTTCATGAGCAACTGACTGCGTTCGTCTGCCGTTTTTTTGGACCAGGTTTTAAATGCTATATGGGCTGCGTCTACCGCTGCCTTTGCTTCCAAGGTCCCTCCATTCGGAATCATCCCAATCACTTCATTGATTGCAGGGTTCATCACATTGATAAAAGTCTCGCACTCGTCACCGATCCATTGACCATTAATATACATTTTGTATAACTGCTTTTTTTGAAAAGCGATATTCGAACTCATTGGCTGACCCTCTCTTTATATATATTGGGGAGATAATACCGCTTCTAAGGATTCTTCTAAGATCACTAATCCTTCTTGAAGCTGATCATCTGAAATCGTTAAAGGCATTAATAGTCTTATCACATTCCCATATATTCCTGCGCTAAGTAACAGCAACCCTCTATTGGTGGCCTCTCGAATAATACTACCAACTAGTTCTTTATCTGGCTGTTTAGAAGTCTTATCCTTAACAATTTCAAACGCACACATCGCACCTAACCCACGTATGCCATCCACTTGTTCAAATCGATCGGACCATTGTTGAAACTTGTTCATTACTGTTCTACCAATGTATTCCGCTCTTGCATTCAATTGCTCTTCTTCCATAATATCTAGAACAGCTAGAGCAGCTTGGCACCCTAATGGACTCCCCGCATACGTTCCACCAATTTCTCCTGGTTGGCTTACATTCATAATTTCTTCTCGACCAATCACTCCACTGATTGGAACACCAGCAGCCATAGACTTTGAGACTGTTAAAAGATCTGGCTCTACCCCAAAATGTTCGATTGCAAAATAACGACCCGTTCGGCCAAATCCGGTTTGAATTTCATCTGCAATAAATAATATTCCGTGTTCTTTACAAATAGTATATACACGTTGCACAAATTCCCGATTAGGAACGATAAATCCTCCTTCTCCTTGCACCGGCTCCATGACTACTGCCGCAATCGTTTCTGGAGCAACCTCCGCAAGAAGGAATTGCTCAAACTGCTGGATGATATATTCAGTATACTGTTTTTCACTCATTCCATTTGGCTTCCGATATTCATATGGATAAGGAGCTTTATATACCTCAGGAGCAAATGGTCCAAATCCGTATTTATAAGGCTTCACTTTGCTTGTCATCGTCATCGTCATTAACGTTCGTCCATGAAATCCTCTCGTAAACGACACAATTCCTTGTCTTTTCGTATATTTTCTAGCAATCTTCACTGCATTTTCAACAGCTTCTGCTCCACTGTTAAAAAAGGCCGCTTGTTTTGGAAAATGGCCTGGAGCGAGGTTTGTTAATCTTTCCGCCAACTTGATATAAGATTCATACATCATGACATTAAATCCCGTATGAACAAAATGCTCCGCCTGGTCCTTTATTGCCTGAACAACCTTCGGGTGGGAATGGCCAACATTGATCGTTCCTATAGCACCAGCAAAGTCGATAAATGTATTGCCATCCATATCCTCCACCAAAGCTCCCTCTGCCTTATGAACAAATGCAGCACAATTGTTACTAATTCCTTGGGGAACGACTTTTTTCCTTCTATCTAATAACTCCTTTGATCGTGGTCCAGGGATGGACGTTTTTATTTGAACAAACTGTTTCATAAATCCGACACCTTCCTTAATGGAAAAAGGAGGCTCCCCTCCTTTTCCACGTCTATATTTTTTAGCGAATGGTTTGTAGAACCTCTTTAAAGGTTTGTATAACTGTATTTACTTCGTCGTATTTAATCGTAAGTGGGGGCTCAATTCGAATGGTTTTTGAGTTTACTAGAGTTCCAGCAACAAGAATTCCTCGTTCAAACATGCCTTTCGAGACTTCCCAACCAATTTCATCACGTTCAAATTCGATTCCGATCATCAAACCTTGGCCTCGAATTTCCATTACAAGATCTTCATGACCTTCGGCAGCATCCTTTAATCCTTGTAAGAAATATTCTCCTACCTCTGCAGCACGAGCTGGCAAGTTCTCTTCTAACAGAACGTCAATTGTTGCAATGGCAGCCGCACATGCAAGTGGGTTTCCACCAAATGTAGTTGTATGCATGAACGGATTATCAAACCAGCTTTTAAACACCTTTTCTTTTGCAACGATGGCACCTGCTGGCATCACACCACCACCAAAGGCTTTGGCTAGACAAAGAATATCAGGAACGACTTGATACAAGTCCGATGCGAACATTTTACCTGTACGCCCCATACCCGTCTGTACTTCATCAAATATTAGTAATGCATCATATTGGTCGCATAGCTCACGAACCTGTTGAAGGTAACCTTCTGGCGGAAGAATAATTCCACCTTCCCCTTGTATTGGCTCTAACAGTACCGCAGCAACATCTTCTCCAACGAGTGCACAGGTTTCAAATGTTTTTCTCATCATATCAATGTCACCAAACGCTACATGTCGAAATCCTGGAATTAAAGGCAAGAATGGTTTACGGAACACTCCTTTTGCTGTTCCTGAAAGCGACCCGAGACTCTTTCCATGGAATGCACGAGTAGTAGAAATAAAGGTAGTTCTGTCGCTATACATTTTGGCAAGTTTTAATGCAGCCTCCACACTTTCCGTTCCACTATTAGTAAAGAAAGAATATTTTAAATCTCCTGGAGTAATATCTGCTAATATTTTCGCTAACATTGCACGGAGGGGATCTAATAAGTCTTGGCTATGCAGAGCTTGACGCTTTAATTGATCGCTAACCGCCTTCACGACTTTTTCATTACGATGACCAACATTGTAAATACCAAAGCCACCAAGACAGTCAATGTATTCCTTGCCATTTACATCCTTAAAACATGAATCTTTATCTGACCATTCAACCGCTGCCGATAGTCCACCCTCTGTAACGGTTTTTCGGTAATCAAGGAATCCCGGATTCACATGATCACGGAAATGCTGGATGGTTTCCTTCGAAATCCAGTTTGCTTCTGCTTCTGTGATTTCCTCTTTTTCTATCATTTCTAACACCTGTTTAATGTACTGGTGTACGTTCTTTTCCTTTACTTCCTCTTGTTTCCTCTCAATATTGGTACTCATATGATCTCTCCTATTCACGTTTAATTTGAAAACCAACCAATGGGTTCGACTTGTAAATTGATATTAATTTGCTTCATTTCTTGATACGTTTCGAGACCGTACGTTCCAAGCGCACGCCCGAATCCGCTTTGCTTACATCCACCCCAAGGCGCCTCGTTGTAGGTATTATGGAAGGTATTAATCCAGGTAATTCCCGCTCGAATTTGTTTGACCACACGAAGTGCCTTTGCTCCATCCCTCGTAAACACGGCTCCAGCTAATCCGTAAAGAGTTCCATTTGCTAACGTAATGGCTTCCTTCTCATCTTTGAATTTTTCAATCACAACGACTGGACCAAAGATTTCTTCTTGAACAATTCTCATACTTAAGTTCGCATCAACAAAGACAGTTGGCTCTACAAAGTATCCGTCCTGTAAGCCATCCTTCTCGATCCGCTTGCCCCCACAAACCAATCGAGCCCCTTCGTCCTTCCCAATCTCTATATAAGTTAAAACTCTTTCCAAATGCTCTTTGCTTACTAAAGGACCCATTTCTACCTGCGGGTCATTCCCTGGTCCCACCTTAATTTGATTGGCACGTTCAACAAAGCGGGAAACAAATTTCTCGTAAATCTCTTCTTCTACTAAAATACGAGAGCCTGCTGCACAAATTTGCCCTGCCCCTGCGTAGATACCAAACAATGCGTAATCGACTGCTGTTTCAAAGTCAGCATCAGCAAACACAATATTTGGTGATTTCCCTCCAAGCTCCAACGACAATTTCTTAAGGCTGTCTGCGGCTACCTTCATAATTTGTTTCCCTGTTTTTGTACCACCTGTAAAAGAGACAAGATCAACGTCTTTACTCTCTGCCAATTCATTCCCAACAACATCACCAGATCCCATCACCATATTAGCGACCCCTTTTGGTAAACCTACCTCCTCAAAAATTTCAAATAATCTTGTTGGAGTTACTGGAGTCACTTCGGATGGTTTATAAACCACCGAATTTCCTGCGGCAAGTGCCGGCGCTAGTTTCCAAACACTTAATAATAAAGGATAATTCCACGGAACGATTAACCCACAAACTCCAACGGGTTCACGGACGACGATCCCTTGCACAGGATCAGAGACCGGGTACGTCTCACCATTAGGCTTTGTAATTAAACCTGCGTAATAACGAAAGCATGCAGCGGCATCCGCCACATCAAAGCTAGCTTCTCTTAATGGTTTTCCATTGTCTAATGTTTCTAGTTCGGCTAACTCCTCTGCTCGCTCCTCTATTTTTTCTGCAATTTTATATAAGTAAGACGCTCGTTCAGCTGGAGGAGTCTGTGACCAAATCCCGCTTTCAAAGGTGGACTTTGCAATCTGAATGGCTTCTTTTACATCCTCGATTGTTCCTTCCGCTGCTTGTGCAATTACTTCACCAGTTGCTGGATTAAAAATGTCACGTGTTTCTTTATTTTGTGATTCTCTCCATTCACCATTGATATACATCCTTAATGCATGCATGTTAATCAATCCTCCTTTTTTATAAGTAATGCAAGAATCGTGCCAACCCTTATTTCTTTATTTGCAAGGACCCCATAAAAAAAGTTATGCAGTTTTGCATAACCCTAGTTAATTTTGCATAACTTCCTTTTCTACATCAAAAATGGCACAGACATTTGTCTGCACCATCCTATTTAAAAGGAGACTTCTCCATATTTGGCTTGTCTATCATTCATGATTTTTTGATACTTTCTACTAACGGAGGACTGGCTGATGCCGAGTGCTTTTGCTGCTTTTGTTGTGGTTTTATATTGCTTCATCGCCAGCAGGATTAATTGCTCCTCAATATAGTCTTGTGCTTCCTGAAGCGGCATGACATTCGTGAATACTGGTTTCTCTTTATTAAAATTACTAGTAAAGGATAAAAATTGATTCACAAAATCAGCATCCAGAGCTGGGTGATCAGCCGACACCGCTAATCGTTCAATCATATTTTGAAGCTCACGAATATTTCCTGGCCATGAGTACACCTCAAGTAAATTCAATGCATCCGGAGTAAAATGGTAGTTTTTATTGTATTTTTCATTCAGTCTTTGAAGAAAATGATAAGCTAACAGTGGTATATCTTTTGGGCGTTCTCGTAAAGGTGGAACATGAATAGGAATAACATTCAAACGATAATATAAGTCCTCACGAAAGGTTCCTTCTTGAACCATTTTTTCTAGCTTTTTGTTTGTCGCTGCGACAATTTGTATATTGATCGGTATCGGAGTCGTACTTCCAATTGGAACAACTTCTTGTTCCTGCAGAACACGTAACAATTTCACTTGGAGACTAACAGGCATTTCTCCAATTTCATCTAAAAACAAAATTCCTTTGTCAGCTTTTTGAAAGTAACCTTCTTTTCCATTTTTATCAGCGCCTGTAAACGACCCTTTGCTGTACCCAAACAATTCGCTTTCTAAGAGATTTTCAGGTATCGCCCCACAATTAAGCTTTAGAAATGGTTGGTTTGCACGGCTTCCACTCTGATGAATGGCCTGTGCAATTAACTCCTTCCCTACACCTGATTCCCCCGTAATTAAAACCGTGGAGGAAAAATGAGAAATCTTCGTCACATGCTCCATAATTTGTTCCATTTTTGGACTACAATAAATGAGTCGGTTAAAGAAGCGATCCTTACTTTTAATCCTCTCAAGCTCCTGCTTATATTGGTCCGATTGCTTCTTCACTTCACGTAATTCAGATTTTAACTTGGTTGTTTCTGTAATATCCCTTGAAGCAATAATGATTCGGTCAATATTTCCTTTTTCATCAAAAATCGGGTTACCTACCGCTAGAATCCGCTTATTTCTCTTTGTTTCCTGAACAATCGAAACCTTTTTCTTCTGTTCCAATACTAACCGAGTAACAGACGGTGTGAATAGACCTTCACCTTCAAGCTCCAAAAGGTTCTTCCCAGTTAGTTCCTTTAACTCCACTCCCCAAAAATCAGAAAGAAACGTTTCACTATATCGAAGCAGCTCTCCTTTATGATTCACTACTAAAATTTCGTCATAAATCGTTGATAAAATGGCATTTAAATCTTTATTTAGATTCTTGATATGTTCAATCTCCATGGCCATATCCTCAACCATTGGCAAATCTTGAACGATAATAATAATTCCTTCTACTTCATTATGAAAGTCGAAAATCGGACTATAATCCACTAGAACACCCATGGTATCAGTGATCTGAATTTGATTTAATATGGTTTGACCAGATGCAAACACTTGGTGAATATGTTCCCCATGAAAAATGGAGTCAGCTGGCTTTCCGGAAACCTCCTCTGAAGTTAGCTTCGTCATTCGTAGGCCTGACTCATTAAAATTAATAATCTTCTTTTCACGATCAACAACGAAAATTCCCATTGGAATAGAGGTTAAAATGACCTTTAGCAAATCGACACTTCCATGCGATTCTTGCTTGAATAATAGCGCAAGGACATCCTCGCGTTTGATATAACCCGATGGCTCCCCTTGATCATCGATTACAAGGGCAAATGGTTCGCCGATAATTTGAAAAAGAGCAGGAACAGAAATTGTATTATTTAACTTCGACACATTGGCCATGGGAACTGCTTTTGCTTGAAAAATGTTTGCTAGATTGATCGTTTCGCTAAGAGGCACATCTTTCATTTGAATATAGGAGAGTATCTCCTCATCTTTTCTAAGAAAAAGAATGGGCTCATTGTGCTGTTTAAGACATGCAACCCAATGTTCTTCATGATCATTCAAATCAATGGAGATGATGGGTCTTATTTTATCTTTTTCTAAAGTAAACAAACGTCCCCCTCCTTCTGTCCTTTTCTTTCAATTATATACTGCAAAAATATTAATTTTCAAATTTTCAAATAAGTACGAAAAGGGAGATGGATTAACCATCTCCGCACACCTCAATCACTACCTGTTGGAATCAAATCATCTTTTATAAAAGCAAGGACCATGCCAGGAATAATGCAGTCACCTGTTTTTACTTCTATTGAAACAACTTCTCCACTAAGGCCTACGCTCACTGTTTCCAGATGTCCATTTTCCATTCGAATAGTAAATAATTTTTCCCATTCATAAATTCTTGAATGAACCTCAATCGCTACTTCCTCTACCTTCCCACTAACAGCACTTACAACAAAATCGTGATTCATGCCTCTCACTCCTAGATTAATATTGATCAGACACTCTTTTGTGGCAAAGTACCATCTGAAAAAACACCTTACAATCCTCGATATCCACATCAAAAATTCCTAATCGTTCAGCCCAAAACTCTTCATTCTCAATATCCTCTTGGCACATTAACGCCCACTTCCCCGCTTGCATAGAAACGACCATTGCTTTATCAAAAAACTGATCTGAATAAACAATCGTAAAATCATAACGATGCGATCCAATCGATAAGCAATAATAATGGATGGGTTGCGTTTCTCTTTCTTCTAATAACACCTCAACCATTTCAATCAACTCCTCTCATATTTTGATCCAGCCACGAAGCTGTGATGTTTCTGCTAAAGCCTGGATCCCCACGATATAAGCAGCTACCTTTAAGTTTGCGCGATACTTTTTACTCACTTGGAGGATTTGATCAAAGCTGGTTTCCATTTTTTCTTTTAATTTTTCATCGACCTCCCGCTCTGACCAATAATATCCTTGATTGTTTTGGCACCATTCAAAATAAGAGACTATGACTCCACCTGAATTTGCTAATATGTCCGGCACAACGAGGATATCCTTTTCCTCAAGTATGTTTATCGCCTCCTTGGTGGTCGGACCATTCGCTGCTTCAAGGACAATTTGACATTTTACCTTTTCAGCATTACGTATCGTAATCTGACCACCAAGTGCCGCCGGAACAAGGACGTCACACTCTTTTTCTAGTAATTCTTGATTCGAGATCGTGTTCTTAAATAGATTCGTTACTACACCAAAGGAATCTCGACTATCCATTAAATACGGGATGTCTAAGCCCTTTTCATCATAGATGCCCCCAAGCACATCGGAGATCCCGACGATCTTCGCTCCTAACTCATACAAGTACAATGCCAAATGACTTCCTACATTTCCAAAGCCCTGTATGATAATCTTTAAATCTTTTATAGGAAGATTCTTAACTTCTAACACCTTTTGGAGCGTATATAGTAATCCTTTTGAGGTTGCCGTTTCTCGTCCTTTTGAGCCTCCTAAAGCAACAGGCTTTCCGGTAATAAATCCCGGATTATCAAACTCACGAATGAAGTTGTACTCATCAAGCATCCAAGCCATAATCTGTGAATTCGTATATACGTCGGGCGCTGGAATATCCTTCGTTGGTCCAACGATTTGGCTAATCGCTCTCACATAGCCTCTGCTTAACCGCTCCAGCTCTTGTAAGCTCATTGTTCGAGGATCACATACAATTCCCCCTTTTGCACCTCCATATGGAAGACCTGTAATCCCACATTTCATACTCATCCAACCGGCTAAGGCTTTCACCTCTTCTGGTGTAACATCTGTATGAAATCGAATTCCCCCTTTTGTTGGACCTGTCGCATCATTATGCTGAGCACGAAATCCTCGAAAAATCTTGGTCGTGTGATCATCCATACGAACAGGGATTTTCACCTCGAGAAAACGCAATGGCTCCTTCAAAAGTTCAAACACTTCGTCAGGATATCTTAGAATATCCATCGCCTCTTTTAAGATCGAATGAAATTCTAGTAAGGGATTGTCTTGAATTCCTTCCTTTCTTTCGATCATTTGATTTTTCGACTCGATCATTGAGTCAGCCATAATAACACCTCATTTTCAGAATTTACTTTTAAGAGATGCAAGAGCCGTGCCAACTCAGCAAGTGCATGAAATGGCTTTATCCCGTTACCATTACCGATCACTTCCGCATAGACTATTCAATTCTGCATAATTAAAACCACAACAAAAAATCCCCTTAACATGACCGTTTACCTAGTCACCTATAGGGGATTGGAAAATGTTTTCTCTATACTTAATTTGTTCATAGAAGATAACTGACAATGTTTGTATGACTAAAAATATAGGAAATGATAAGGCTATATGATACCCTTTTTGTAGAGTGATGATCCCTAACTGGGTAAACAGCCAATGAGCACTCACTCCGACAATCGCCCACGCAAACACATAAAAAATAACCTTCTTCTTATTAATTTTAAACCTATGATAAAAATAGAAAAAGAAATACCCAAAAGGACTAAATAAAAGGAAATATACCAAATCCATTATTTCATAAGAATTCGAATCGTTAACTCTATAAAAATCGAGAAGTCCCCCACCTATCGTAAACTCGATTAATATCCCTACTGAAAAACCCCAAACCAAACTCAAAAGTGTGATATGTGGTTTAAATATTTTTTTCCTTAACAAAAGAAAGAAAACAACAAAGAAAAAAGCAATTAAAATCGTAAGGTAAATCTCATTGCTATCAAATTGCTTCCACATTCTCATGACATCGTTACCTCCTCTTTTTTAAGTTTCCTAAACATTTGTAAGGAGAAGTAAGCTATCAAATGAAGAGAAAGAAAATATAGAACGTCATACATCGTATTCCAATTATTTAGCTTTGTAATATTAAGAAAGTTCCCTATCTTCACTAATACAAGAAGAATAACCGTAGATAGACCTACGTATAAATAAGCCTTTCCATTCACATTGGCTGATCTAACGGCATTTAACGTAATAACAATGATCAAAGGGATACTAATACTCCGATTAATTAAAAAGGCTGTATAATCCAATGGTTGTCTTGATAATTCAAGAAACTTAAACTCTTCAAATATGATCCAAGACCAGTTCACGCTTACGATTAAAATGATTAAATATACAAATATATTCTCAACAAAAGAAAGTGATTTTTTCATTACCGAAAACAATACTGTTACAAGCCACGATACAAAGAAAAAGAAGACGAACCCCAAGTTAATCCTCCTAAGAAAGTTTTGTTTATCTTTTACCAAAATACAATGATATATGCATATTTGCATAAAAATGAAATTTTTCCCACCACTTTATAATTATTATAAATAACCGATATAAATGATACACCACATCTCTTTGTAACAGAGATAGAACTTCACAACAAAGGAGAACCCCATGTTTACCGTACCAGACTCCGTCTTCATTCTTGATAGTGAGTATAAGCTTTCACTTGTCATTTTATCTATATTGATCGCCTGTAGTGCCTCTTATACCGCACTCTCTTTGAATGAGAGAATCCAACAAAATAGCTTCTTTCATCGTTTTATTTGGATTGGATTAGCTTCCGTAGCGATGGGCTTTGGCATTTGGTCCATGCATTTTATTGGGATGGGTGCATTCAGTCTTCCATTTGAAATGCAGTACGACCCTTTTTTAACAACCCTTTCGATCTGCCCTGCCTTAATTGCATCGCTTTTAGCCTTTTATATAGCTAATCGCCAGAAAAAAACCATCTTTGCATTTATTATTTCTGGAGTCATTATGGGACTGGGCATATCAACAATGCATTATATGGGTATGGCTGCAATGAAAATGGAGGTTCATCATGCCTATAAGCCTGGAACTTTTACTGCATCCATTGTGATAGCGATGACTGTTTCCTTCGTTGCACTTTACATTTTCTCTTCATTGCAACGTTTGATGGACCTTAGAGTGATTAAAATCGTGACAAGTTTGATCATGGGCTTAGCGGTTTCTAGTATGCACTATACTGGGATGGCTTCTGTGGTCTTTTATGTAGATGCTGACACCGTGATTCCTACGAACCACTCTCATGAAAGTCATACATGGATTTTAGTCCTTGCAGTTGCCATTGGAACTTCCGTTTTACTCATTCTTTCTAGTTTATCGGGAGCATTGGATCGATACGTTGATTACCGAATGAACTTTTTTGATTCATTGACGAAACTTCCTAACCGACGTCAGTTTGAACGAACCATTCATCAGGTATTACACGCAAATACAGTAGCAGTTCTTCATATTCATGATTTAGAAAAATGGAATATGGGATATGGATACAAGTTTGGAGATAGAATTCTTACTGAAGTAAGTCAGTTACTATTGCAATTAAATTCATCTTCATTAGACGTCTATCGAGTAGAAGGCAACCGCTTTGCTTTCATTTGTAAGGAAGAATCTAATGAAAAACTAAAAATAACATTAGAGAGAATTTCCTCTATACTAAAAGTTCCCTTACAGTTCGATGACCATGCTGTTCTTGTTAAAACCGTCAGTGCCATAGCTGTTAAAGAAAACAATGAAACTGCGAAACAGCTTTATGCTAATGCTGTTGCAGTCCTGCACCACCCGTCAATCGAGTATACTAATCAAGTTGTGGAGTATGATCCAAAAATCCATACGTATAATTTTGAACAGCGCCTCTTGTCCGATATTGATATGGCCATGGAGAAAGATCATTTGTATATAGTTTATCAACCAAAAATTAATTCTTATTCACAGGAAATCTCAGGTGTCGAAGCACTTATCCGGTGGAATCACCCTGTTCATGGCTTTCTCTCACCAGGTCTGTTCATACCAGCGTTAGAAAAAAGCGGAAAAATGTTTGATGTGACTGATTGGGTCATTGATAAAGTCTGTCAGCAGCTCGATCAGTGGAATAAAGAAGGTCATCCTGTGTTACACGTAGCTGTTAATATTCCTGGAACCTATATTACATCCGCACGATTGCTAAAAACTCTCAATCATTGTGTGGAAAAGTATGATATTTTGGCCAAAAATATCGAACTAGAAATCACAGAAACGAGTGTTGTAAGTGATATTGAAAATGCGATACGGGCAGTAGGAGACATACGAAAACAAGGATTTTCTGTAGCACTAGATGACTTTGGTACAGGTGTTTCCTCATTGTCGTATTTAAAAAGATTACCCATTTCAACATTAAAAATTGATAAATCGTTTGTAGACGGTGTACCAGAGTCTAAGAAAGAATCTGCGATTATTACAGCCATTGTTTCACTCTGTCATTCGTTGGACATTGAAACCGTAGTTGAAGGGGTAGAAAATGTGGAACAATTCAACTATTTAACCTCCATGCCCAAAAGTCCAACCATTCAGGGCTTCTATTTTGCAAAACCAATGAAACAAGAAGAACTGATTTCTTGGATAAAGCAGTTCCATTCAAAATGCGATGGAGTTACTCCTTCTTTATAATCTTCCTAAAAAAGTACCGCGCTCATGATGCGGTACTTTTTTGTGTTTGCTGTGACATAAAGCATATGGTCACCAGCTATGAAAATGATATGCTAGCGGTGCACAAAAGGAGGGATTTCATATGAAGCGAATTATTACACTCAGCTCTCGCAAACTTGTAGATACTGTAAAGCACGGTGGTTGTGGTGCTTGTCAAACATCTTGTCAGTCAGCCTGTAAAACTTCTTGTGGAGTGGCTAACCAAAAATGTGAGAACACCCTGAATAGATAAAATACATATACCGCCCACTTCATCCAAATGGGCGGCTATTTTTTTAAGGAGATTAATCATACATATGATCCATCAATATAAATTAAACGGGTACAATATTGTCCTTGATACGTACAGCGGCTCTGTCCATGTAGTCGATGAACTTGCGTACGATATTATCGGTCTATATGAACATGCTTCTTCAGATAAAATCACCACATTGATGCTGGAAAAATACCAAACCAATCCTGAGATTACGGAGGTAGAAATACAAGAAACTCTCACAGATATTCAGGAACTAATCAATCATGGACAGCTTTTTACAGAGGATGAATTTAGTGATCTTTCCATTGACTTGAGAAATCGCAAAACCTATGTTAAGGCGCTTTGTTTCAATGTTGCACATACTTGTAATCTTTCCTGCGATTACTGCTTTGCTAGCCAAGGGAAATATAACGGTGACCGAGCTATAATGAGCTTTGATGTCGGAAAAAGAGCCATTGACTTCTTAATAGAAAACTCTGGGCACCATCGAAACCTCGACATTGACTTTTTTGGTGGAGAACCACTTATGGCATGGAACGTGGTCAAACAGATCGTTTCATATGCACGCAGCAAAGAGAAGGAATACCATAAGAAATTTCGTTTTACTTTTACAACCAACGGAATGCTCTTAAACAAGAAAGTAACCGAATTTTTAAACGAAGAGATGGATAATGTCGTTCTAAGCCTAGATGGTAGAAAAGAGGTACATGATCGACTTCGTAGAACCGTTAATGGAAAAGGCAGCTATGACCATATCGTTCCTAAATTTCAGGAGTTCATTAAGAATCGTGGAGAAAAAGAATATTATGTTCGCGGAACTTACACACATGACAATGTAGACTTTACCAATGACATTTTTCATATCGCAGACCTTGGCTTCGATAAGCTGTCCATGGAACCAGTTATTTGTAACCCAAAGGAACCTTATGCCCTAACCGAAGAAGATCTTCCCGAGATCTATAACCAATACGAAATTCTTGCGAAGGAAATGATCGCTAGAAACGAAAACGGAAAAAAATTCACCTTCTACCATTACATGCTGGATTTATCCGAAGGTCCTTGTATTCAAAAAAGAATCTCAGGTTGCGGCTCTGGAACGGAATACCTTGCCGTTACACCATGGGGTGAACTCTTCCCTTGTCACCAATTTGTTGGCGATGAAGAATTTAGCATGGGAAATATCTGGGATGGAATAACAAAGCCAGAAATACAAGCTCAATTTAAAGCTAGCAACTGCTACTCAAAGCCAGAATGCCAGAACTGCTGGGCTAAACTTTATTGTAGCGGTGGTTGCCCGGCTAACTCACTACATGCAACGGGCTCCATTAACGGAACGTTTGAATTTAGCTGCGATATTTTTCGCAAAAGAGTCGAATGTTCAATGATGGTTAAGGTGGCTGAATCTATTGGAGAAATGGAAATATAGTAACGCTAAACCATGCCTTATCAAAGTCCCTAAATGTTCACTTATTTGAAAAGAAATCTGCACCGATCCTTCATCTTTCTTTTGTAAGATAAAAGAGAGAGGATCATCTTGGAATACAAAGAAAGGGTGATTGTAAATGAACTATGATGAAATCAAACAAGACATCAATTTAAAAATTGAGGGTCTACAAAAACGATTAGAAGACCCAGATTTAACCCCCTCCGAATCGGAAATGATTCAGAATATGATTGACAACTACCAGTATATTTCAGAACTTGCGGAAATGAATCATTATCATAGAGGATTGCTATAGTATTTTGTTACAAGGGCTGGATAAGTCCTTGTATTTTTTTAAATAGGAAAAGTAGTTACCACATATTTCTTACATACTAGGGGCATTTTATTACCTATTAATGTGTAAGGAGAAATCAACCGTGAACGAAAAATTATTCAAGTCAATTAATCAATACTCAGGTCGTTTTTCTCTATTGGATTTTTTAATGATATTTGTCTCAAATAAAACTCGATATGTCTTTATCCTTGTATTAATTTTTATGTGGTTTAAAAAAGGTCCTCACAAAAAAGCAGTTTATAACGCGGGGGTTTCTGCTGGAATTACACTATTTATCCATACCTTGATTAAGCTGTTTTATTTCAAGCCAAGACCATTTGTGAAAAGACGAGTGGGAATTCTTATTCCTTCAAAAAGAGATTCGACTTTTCCAAGTAAACATACTTTACTTGTTTTTGCTATTTCAACTTCTATTTATCTTTATGACCGTGTAATAGGTTCTGTGTTGTGGGTTTTAGCTTTATTAACAGGGTTCTCTCGTATTTGGGTAGGACACCATTATCCGTTTGATATTATAGGAAGCGCCGTTATCGCTACCATAACTAGTATGATTTTAGATAAGACCACAAGGAGAAATTTGGGATGTGAAATAGACGCTCTGAAAAAACCTTAAAGAATACCCAACACAAAGATGGGTATTCTTTAATTAATACTTTATTAATTGGCTTTTTCGGGGCCTTTATTAGGGACTAACTCTTCTGCAATTTCGGCTAACCCAGCCAAATTCCCCATTTTACTCATTTTTGCTATATCAATATTATTCATTATGTTATTAACAGGAGATTGTGTCATTCTATTTCTTCTCAACCGAATGGCAGCTGCACTAAGTCCTAAACTTATTAATGAGCCCCATATCCAACCTTTACCATTCCTTTTCTTCCCGAATAATGCCATTAAAGGGTTTCTTCTTAGTTGAAAAAATGACGAAATCCACTTATTCATTTTACCCCCACCTTTTTTTGATATATAAGCTTACTACTCATTACTAGAATTCTCCTTATAAACATAAAAATTCTGATAAAAATTTGGTTTAGAATTTCTAGCTTGTAAAACTTCTATACAATAAAAGATCCATTATATACCACACAATCTGGTGAATAATGATTTTAATTTAAGGAAAATTATAGGTACTAAATAATTTTAAATAAGATATAGGAGGATGATGAAAATGAACAGAAAGTTGTTGTACACTTTCATTACTGCTTTGTTGTTACTTGTCAATATAACCGCCTGTACCGCAAATAATGATAATAATCTTGAACCAGATGATGATGTGAATTACAGACCAGTACGCTACAATCAAAACAATGATGATGTAGACCTTGACACCAACCCAAGAGATGTAAGAGATGTTAAACAGCCTGGAGAAATGGACACTCCATTTAACATGGATGAAGAAGAACCCGATCCAGATGAGGAACCTTCTGAAGAACGCAGAGGAGATTAAAAGAAAAAAAAGGTTGTCGGGAAATTTATCCGACAACCTTTCTTTCTTATTGAAAGTTCTTGCTATTTTCTGATCCCCCAGTTCCGTGCATATCCTTATAGTGTTTCTCTAATTGCTGAACAGATAAACCTGGATGCATGTTCATCATATGTTCTTTCATCTGACCAAAATTCATGGTTTTAACGTTCATCATTGATTCCATGTCTTTATGCATCATTTCTACCATTTCGAAATCAGAGTTTACCATCTTATCCATCATCATTTTATCGTGTGTAATCCCTTCACTATCTTGGGCTGAAACGTAATAAAACCCTGTCCCTCCTCCAATAAGTAATCCAGCTCCTAATGTAATGACAATTAGAGTTTTTTTCATCATGCACCCTCTCCTTTATTTTTTAATCGTAAATTCCTCATGTATTTACTATCACTACACCCTTACTATAAAAAAAAAGCATGGAGAAAGTATGGAGATTTTGAAGAATCCTTTAATTTAAATTGGATTAATTTCAGTTTTGGACTCTTCACCTTAATAGAGAATGAGCATATAATAATAATGAGGTGCTAACTATGTGTGTTTCTAATCATGCATTTGAATTACAGGCATATAAACTGAGTGAACAAATAATTGAGCATACCATCTATCATCCTTTGAAAGTTGTTTATTTTGGGGAGAAAGAGGTAGATGTAAATCAAATTAGTGCGATAGAGCTAATTACAAAAGTTATTTTGCAGGACAACGAAGGACATGTATATGAGGTGGAACCGAGCGAAAATGGGGTAAGGTTTTCCAAGGGAGAGATCACCTATCAGGAGTATTTAAGGCGAGGAAAGAAGGATATTAGGAATCAAATTACTTACTCTTCTGCTTCCATTGGCTTCCTATTTATTATGAGTTGGGCATTGGTTGAATATTTTCTTTAAAAACCACAAAAAAAGACATGACAGAGCTGTCATGCCTTTTTTGCTGTATGTCTATTGATCTCCTTCAGCAGCCATTGCATCAGCCTTCGTTTTATGAATGGTTCCAAAAGGATGCTGTGGAGGAGCATAGATCGAGTAGAGTTTAAGTGGGGTATTCCCTGTATTGATAACATTATGCCATGTAGCTGCTGGGATCATAATAGCAAAATCATCAGCTACCTTTTCCTCAAAGTCTAACTGATCTTTCTTAGCCCCCATTCTAACAATCCCTTCACCTTCTTCAACCCTTAGAAACTGATCAAGATGAGGATGTATTTCTAACCCAATGTCCTCTCCCACATTAATGCTCATTAACGTTACCTGTAAATGAGTTCCTGTCCATAAGGCGGTTCGAAAGTTTTCATTTTGCTTGGTGGCCTTATTAATATCCACAACAAAAGGTTTTCCTCCAAAATCGGTTACTCGTGGGGCGAGTTCTTCACTTAAAAATCTAAGACTCGCAGCATTCTCTTGTTCTCCCGTTAATGCCCACAAAAATACATTCTGTATCATGGGATGCTGAATGGTCGAAAAACCTTTTTGATATTCTTCGTATCCCTCAACTTCGGCTTCATACGCCTTTTGCAACCCATCTCTGTAGTCATCAAAATGGATTTGATCGAGTTGATATACTGGCACAGTACCAGTAAGTTGAAAATAAAGATTATTAAACTGTGTTAGTTGGGCTTTTTTTCTTTCTAATGCATACAAGATATCATTCTGATGCATCTCATTTGGAGCTACATGAACTAACTGTCTATATAGCTCAATGGCTTCTGCTTCCCTTTTTATTCCACTAAGTAAGACATCAAATACTGGTTGAACATTGTCCTCATGATTCCTATTCATATAATTGGGAGAATAAGTCGAAGGATTTACCCAATAAGGATATGAATACGGATTTGAAACATAATACATGTTGGTCATTACCTCCAAATTTTTTATAGACCATCATATGCCTCAGGGTAAAAAAAGTACTTTGATTTACATAATTAATATAGTTGACACATTCACTAGAACATTGAACCAAAACATTTTATGTTATATTCAAGATATAGTTTTTTTTAGAGAGAATGTACATTGAGGAGGATTGTAATATGAAATTTATCGTACATAAAGAGTGGCTTCTTAAAAATCTGAATCATGAAGATGTAAGAGTCATTGATTGCCGCTTTGCACTTGCTAACCCTAAATTAGGAAAGCTAGAATACGATCACAATCATATTCCAGGCGCGATTTATTTTGATTTAGAAAAAGATCTTTCAGGACAAGTGAGTATTCATGGTGGAAGACACCCTTTGCCTGACATACACGAACTAAAAGAGAAACTTGAAATCGCAGGCATTGATCAAGATACGACTCTTGTCGCTTATGATAACGGTGAAGGAGCCTATGCATCTAGGTTTTGGTGGATGCTCTCTTATCTAGGACATAAAAAAGTCTATGTACTTGATGGAGGATATAAAAATTGGACAAAAGCTAACTACCCTACTACAGCTGATGTACCTGTTTTTGAAAAGTCCAATTTCCATGTCGACCTACAATCTCATATATTGGCTGACGTAAAAGAGGTGCAAGAAGTCGTATCTGGAAAGCATCCAAACGTCGTATTAATTGACTCTCGTGAGAATAAAAGATACTTAGGAATAGCAGAACCCATTGATAAGAAAAAAGGCCATATTCCAGGAGCGATTAATAAGCCTTGGATGGAAGGACTTCATGAAGGGTATTACCATTCTGTAGAAGATCAAAAAGAGAGATTTTCAGATATAGATCCTGATAAAGAACTGATTGTTTATTGTGGGTCGGGAGTAACTGCTGTCCCGAACTTCCTAGCTTTAAAAGAAGCAGGCTTTGAACATGTGAAACTGTATCTAGGTAGCTTTAGCGACTGGATTACTTATGAAGAAAATGAGATAAAATGAATGTAAAAAAGCCTGACTGCATAGTTAGGCTTCTTTTATTCTCTATTATTCACTTTTTCGCTGTGCTAATTGAAGGGCTGTGTCTGAGGCGGTAAAATCAACCGATAATTGTTCGCTTAAGTTATGAGGATGATAAAACCCTCTTGAAACCATATAGTTTGTAATATTTTCATGCGTTTGGATGGCTGCCCGCAAGTGTTCTCTTAAAACAGACCGTAATTCAGGCGTAGCCGCTTCTGTAATAGCCACCGTATAATTTCTTACCCCCGCTTTGGCAGATATTAAGAAATCTGTTGCTATCACCTGATCCGATAATCCACCCATACCCACCATATTTTGAATCAATTGGTTCATTGCTGTTCCTCCCTATTGTTTAAAAATTGCTGTAACTCTTTAACCTGTTGCTGACCTGCGATCATATCATTTGTCAAAATTGCTTTTAAATCCACGTCTTGTGCTAATGCACTCATGGTCGTTGACTTCGTCAAACTGATGCTTTTAAAAGTCAGAAGCTCATGAACATCCACCGTCTCATGTAACCCTAAGTATTTAACCATTCTTTTCACTCCATTACATTCATATTTACACTTTTATATTTTCAAACAGATACCTAATATTCATTCGTAATTTTATCGGAACTAGCATAAAAGAAATTAAAGTTTGGAGAAAATAAGGATTGGAAACGGAGGTGTTTGTATGAACAACGAGAGTTTAGCCCTACACGAAACATTAGAAACTCACGAAATTATTAACTTTAAAACGGTTAGCTTATTAAGATCAAAATTAATGATGGGTATTTGTTTTAATAATGAGCTAAAGCAATTAATGGCCAAGAATGTGGAGCAGTCCATTCAGGATATCAATGAATTAATCCCTTTCTATAAACAAAGTGACATACTTCACTAAACTGGAGGTGAAAAGATGCAAGATTATTTAGACCCAAGAAATGCTGAGGGTATGCCGAATTTAGCCGACTCAACCTTCGCCATGGATTTTTTATTATCCGTTAAAAATGGTATTCGAAATTATGGATTTGCAATTACAGAAACCGCAAATCCTGAACTAAGAAGAGTATTAACAAAACAACTTGAGGCAGCCATTGATTTGCACGGAGAGATTTCTGAATTGATGATTAAAAATAAGTGGCTCCATCCTCATGACTTCAAAGAGCAATACAAGATCGATATGAAAGGCGCAGAAACAGCTGTTCAAATTGGACAAATGGAGCTTTTCCCATTAGATACAGACAGAGGCGGCATGTTTGCCACACCTAATCAATAGAAAGAGGGACTGTTTAAATGAAGGCTGTAACATATCAAGGAATAAAGAATGTGGAAGTTAGAGAAGTAAAAGATCCTACCATTAAAAATTCTGATGATATCATTGTAAAAATCACTTCCTCAGCTATTTGCGGGTCAGATCTGCATCTAATTCACGGAATGATTCCTAACATGCCTACCGATTATGTCATTGGGCATGAACCGATGGGAATAGTAGAAGAAACTGGACCCGGTGTAAGGAACTTAAAGAAAGGCGATCGGGTAATTATTCCCTTTAATGTGAGCTGTGGTACTTGTTGGTATTGTAATCATGATCTCACAAGCCAATGTGATAATTCTAATCCTCATGGAGACATGGGTGGATTTTTTGGGTACTCCGAAACCACGGGTGGCTATGCGGGTGGACAAGCCGAATATATGAGGGTACCTTATGGAAATTTCACTCCTTTTAAAATCCCTGAGGATTGTGAAGTTGAAGATGAAAAACTAGTTCTCCTAGCTGATGCAGCTTCCACTGCCTATTGGTCTGTTGATCACGCGGGTGTAAAAGAAGGAGATACCGTCATTATCCTTGGCTGTGGACCTGTTGGCTTACTTGCTCAGAAATTCGCATGGTATAAAGGGGCAAAAAGAGTCATTGCTGTTGATTATATTGACTACCGTCTACAACATGCCAAACGTACAAACAAAGTCGAAATCGTCAATTTTGAGCAGCATGAAAACACGGGTGAATACTTAAAAGAAATTACAAAAGGTGGAGCCGATGTGGTCATCGATGCTGTAGGGATGGATGGAAAGTGGACACCAATGGAGTTTCTTGCAAGTGGACTAAAGCTTCAAGGTGGAGCCATGGGGGCACTTGTAATGGCCACTCAAGCAGTTCGTAAAGCTGGAACGATACAAATAACAGGTGTATATGGCGGACGCTATAATGGATTCCCACTTGGAGATATCATGAACCGAAATATTGATATTAAAACTGGCCAGGCTCCAGTTATTCCATATATGCCATTCTTATACGACCTATTTTCAAAAGGAACGATTGATCCTAGCGATATCGTTACACATGTCATTCCACTCGACCAAGCAAAGCATGGATATGAAGTTTTTGATACAAAAACGGAAGATTGTATAAAAGTAATATTAAAACCATAGGAACAATAGCCCAGTTCATAGACCCTATAAGTTTATACTGGGTTTTTTCTTTCAATAAAACGGACGTCAACCCCTCTGGGTCAACGCCCTCATTGTTATTTTCCACCTGTAAATGAGATGCCTTTAATAAAGTAACGGTTAAAGAAGGCATATAACAATAATACAGGTAGGGTAAATACCATGGAAGCTGCCATGATATAGTTCCAATAGCTAACGAATTGTCCTTTAAAGGTGTTCAAGCCTAGTGGTAGGGTAAACATTTCGATATCCGTTATAACGATAAGAGGTCTCATAAAATCATTCCAAAACCCCATAAAAATAAAGATGGATTGAGCAGCTAGTGCTGGCTTTGCGAGTGGCAACACCACTCTAAAAAATGTTCCGAACTTACTTAAGCCATCTATCTCAGCCGCTTCTTCTAACTCTTTCGGAAAGTTAATAAAGAACTGTCTCATCATGAAAATATAGGTTGCATTGATCATGCCAGGTACAATCATTCCTTGGTAAGAATTTAACCACCCTAATTCTTTTAGTATTAAATAGTTAGGAATCATCGTTACTTGTGCAGGAATCATAAGTACTCCTAGAATAATAATGAACAATGCTTTTTTACCTGGAAATGTTAGTCGAGCAAGTGCATATCCAGCCATTGAGTTGAAAATTAAATTTAAGAAAGTCCCAACTCCAGCAATAAATAAGCTATTAAACATCCATCTTGGAAAATGTTCTTGTTCAATAAAAATTTGTTTATAGTTTTCTAGAGTAAAATTTTTCGGGATAAAAGACATCGATCCAGAAACAATCTCTTGTAGCGTTTTAAAGGATGAAGATAATGCCCACAAAAAAGGGACTAGAGTTGTTACTGCATAAAGGCCTAAAATCATATATAAAATGGTCTTTCCAACCTTATTTTTCTCCATTAACCTTCCTCCCTTTCTTAGTATAGTGATTCCTCTTTTGAAAATTTACGTTGTAGCAAAGTGGCTACTAAAATAACAAATGCCAACAGAAACGCTAGCGCTGCTGCATATCCCATCGTTCCCAGCGTCTTAAAAGCATATTGGTATACAAGAAGGACCACGGTTAAAGTTGAATTGTCCGGCCCACCAGAACCTGCGGAGAAAATATACGATTGATCAAATAATTGAAACGTTCCGATGATGCCCATAATGACAACAAAGGATGTGACAGGTCTTAAGTTAGGAACAGTAATTTTCCAAAACCTTTGCAACACATTGGCTCCATCTAGTTTGGCTGCTTCATATAACGATTCGGGAATGTCTTGAAGAGCTGCTAAGTAGATCACCATAAAAAATGGAGCAGTAGACCATATATTCATAAACATGATTGCATTCAAGGCAATAGCTGGATCTCCCAAAAAATTATAGGTTGGAAGACCAATGAAATCTAAGATATTATTAATTAATCCATCTTTGTTATACATCCACATGAAGATTAATGTAAGTACAGCGGAAGATGTTAGGGTCGGTAGAAAGTATACAATTCGAAAGAATGTTTGACCTTTTAATCCTGCATTCAATGTTGCCGCTAATATTAGCGCTAAAAATGTCTGGCATGGAACAACAATGACTACGTACTTAAACGTGTTCCAGAGTGCAATTTTTGCCCTAGTATCCTCCAGAATTCTCTTAAAATTATCAAATGCCACAAAATCAAACGTTGCATTACCTAATAATTGAACCTTATGAAAGGATAGAAAAATAGTATAAAAGATTGGTCCAATGATAAAAAGTCCTAACACAATTAAAGCAGGAAACATAAAGGTATAACCCTGTCCTGTTTCGCGGAGAGCTTTTCTGGAAAACTTCTTGTTCATTCCCACTCCACTCCTTTTCTTCTTCTTGAAATGAATGTTCTGGCTGTCAGAACTCGTTCCACCTATGTTTGAGCACATAAACAGAACGAATTCTACAGACATTTAAATGTAGAGGAAGGAAGACTCTCCTCCCTCTATGAAACTTGTTTTACTTACTTAGCATCAATTTCACTATTTGCTTGTTTTTCTGCTTCCTTCAATGCATCAGCAAGATCCGCCTGACCTAGGAAAGCACTTAAAAACTGATTATTGAAGTTGTTCATAATAATGGGCAAATTGGTACCTTTTGACCAAACAGTAGCATAAGAAGCACCCGCAACTAGAGCCGTACGAAGTTCATCCTGATCATAGCCTAACTCAGCTGCCACAGACTTACGTGTTGGAAGCGCATATCCTTTACTCGTCCAAGTCTTCATTCCTTCCTTACCAGTGAGGTAAGAAATAAGCTTCCAAGCAGCCTCTTTTTTCTCAGATTGAGCATTCATAACGTAAGCAACAGAGTACGCCATCGTCGATTTCTTACCATCTACCGCTGGAAGTTCAGCTGTTCCATACTCTACATCAGGGAATGTATCTGCAAGAAATGGAATGGCCCAGTTGCCTTCAATAACCATAGCTGCTTTTTCCTGTCCAAAGATTTCTCCCCCCCAGTTTACTCCCACTTCTTTTGGCTCCACAGCTGTTTTATCCAAGTTATGCATTTCAATAATTGGCTGAAGGGCATCAACAACCTCAGAGGAAGCGAAGTTCGCTTTGTTATCCTTTACCACTTCTCCCCCTTGGGACTCTGCTAACCAATACATACGAGCTAATTCAGGTGCAACACCGAACCCATAGACACCGTCTTTAGTTAACTTCTTAGCAGCTTCTCGAAATTCTTCCATCGTTTTAGGAACTTCCACACCTGCTTCTGCTAACATCTTTTTGTTATAAAATAAGGCCAGAGTAGAGTAATCTTTTGGGAAACCATACGTTTTTCCGTCAACCACGAATGCTTCTGCTAATGGCTTCTCAAAATCTTCTACATCAAAATCATCTGTAATAAACTCATCAAGCGGTTGAATGACACCTGTTTCAATAAGGGCCGGCGCTTCAAAGGCATCTAAATAAAACACATCCGCTGCCTCTCCACCCACCAAACGTGTTTTCATCACATCCATGTACTGCTCTGAAATCACTTCGTACTTCACATCGATATCTGGATGTTTCTTTTCAAAATCATCAAGAGTTTGCTTTAATAATTTTTCCTCTGTTGGATTTCCACCCCAACCAGCAAGGCTAACCTCTATTTTTTCTCCATCCTCTGTAGATCCATTCCCTTTGTTACTAGAAGCATCATCACTACTACATCCAGATAAAACTCCTGCCATTAATAAAGAAGTAACACCAAGTGCTGAAAGCCATTTTTTTGATTTCATTTTAAAATCTCCTTTCAATCTAGGTTATATTATTAAAAAGGGATCCCTTATAGGGGCAAATAAATATAAATCAATGTCTATTTACAGATAGCTAGATACTCTGATGTATTTTCTAAAATAGTAATCTCGTATTCTTCATCCTGCTTTCTTGTAACCTGTAGAGATAGAATTCCTCCACCTACACGAATGTTTTTCGCCGTTAAAGTATTCATCCCGCTTAATAGTTTAGGAGATATAGTAATCTCCTTCTTAATACCATCTGGAAACAAACCTAATAGCGTTTGTACAAATACAAGTGGTGTCCCTGCTGCCCATGCTTGTGGTGAGCAAGCCACTGGATATTTAACTGGTTTCCCTATTGAATTAGAGTATCCACAGAAGAGCTCTGGCAAGCGCTCATATTCAAAGTAGTTGGATGCCGAGATTAACCCATCAATAACCTTATTGGCGTTTTCTTGATACCCTGCTTTACTCATACCAAGGAGAATCATGCTGTTATCATGTGGCCACACACTTCCATCATGATAACTAATTGGGTTATACCCTGCTTCTCCCTCACCCATTGTCCGGATACCATATCCTGAAAACATTTTTGCGGAAACGAGTGTTTCTACAACTGCCTTTGTTCTATCCTCATCCATCATTCCCGCTTGTAACACATGTCCGGGGTTGGAAGTAATCGTACCAACCTGCTTTTTATTCTCATCTAGAGCAATAGCATAGAAACCTACATCTTCCATCCAAAACTCTTGATCAAACTTTACTTTTAGCTGGTGTGCCTGTTCTCGAAGAGTGGCAGCAACATCCACTTTACCGGTAGATTCATAAAGATTAGCAATTCCCATCTTTGCTTGGTATACATAGCCCTGTACTTCTGCAAGAGCAATTGGTGTTTTGGCATACTCTCCGTCCCGGTGGACGATGGAGTCGCCAGAATCTTTCCAACCTTGATTCGCAATTCCCTTACTAGATTCTTGATGATATTCAACGAATAAATCACCATCTCGGTCACCATACTCATCAATCCACATTAAAGCGTTTTCAATTACTTCCCGCATTTCCTCTACAAATTTAAAATCACCTGTCCAGTTCACATATTCCGTTAATAGAATAAGGAATAATGGTGTGGCATCAATGGTCCCGTAATATGGAGTAAAAGGAATTTGGTTGGTGTTGGCTAATTCCCCAAATCGGATTTCATGCATGATTTTTCCTGGCTGCTCATCTCTCCAAGGGTCTAATTTTGTACCTTGATATTGTGCCAAAGTCCGAAGTGTTCCTTTCGCGATCTCTGGGTTAAAAGAAAGCATTTGTAGGGCAGCAATTAAACTATCACGTCCAAACGGAACACCAAACCAAGGAAGACCTGCAACCGGAAATAAACCGTACCCTAAATCAGTAAGCAAAACCCGAAGATCTCCTATACCACGATCAATTAACTTTTGAAGAGGAACATAATCTGTTTCTACTTTTGTCGTAGCCTCTTCCCACTGACTATAGGAATCTTTTAACTGCAGCAATGCCTCTTCCTTTGTAAGAAGTTGTACATTAGACACTGACCCCACTTCTGGACGGATAATTAACTGTATCGTTTCCTCTTGTTCATGCTCTAAATTAAATTGGAAGGTTACACGCCCAGCTTGATCAATTTCCTTTGCGGTTTTGTCCCAGGTAACCTTTGTGTGGCGTTCAATTTCATCTGCTCCTATATAAGAAAAAGTCATTGAATGATCTTCCACTTTCTGACCAATCCGCTTTCCCACCTTACCTGATTGAAAGCCTCTCACAATAAACATATCTTTGAAATCGACATCAAGTTCGACTGATAAATCGAATTCAATGGATTTAGGGAAATAATTTTTCAGACGAAGTGTTTCATAAAGGATACCTTTAGAAATGAAGCGAGTTCTTTCAATTTCTACAGATTCTCTCCACAGTATGAGTTCCCCGTCTTTTTCTATATGTGGGTTCGTTAACATGATTTTGGCCAAATAATTTTCTGCAGCCTCTGATGCTAGAAGGATGGGCTCTTCTCCATTAATAAATAGCTTTAGCTTACTAAGAAAACGAGTGTCCTTCGTATACAGGCCTAATCCATACATGTGATCGACTGGAATATCACCTTTTTCATCTGTTAGTAAGAATAAATCGTCCTCTTTAATCACTCGGTAATCCATGGTGACCTCCTTATGATGTTCATCATATTTTCCAAAACGTTTCGGATTTTACATATAAATATTTTTCCGAAACGTTTCGGATATAGATTAAAAAGATTACTTAAACGTTTCGGAAAATAAGAACAAAAAACTCCATCCCCTAGAAGCTTTTTGACGTGGTTGACCCTCTAACAATTAGTTTCGTTCCTAGCGTTATGACCTGTGGGTCTGTTTTTCCATCAAGCATACTAATTAATAGCTGCCCTGCTTGAAAGCCTAACTGATAAAAATTTTGAGAAATCGTAGTTAAAGGTGGTGTCGCATAAGAAGCAAGTAAGATATCATCGTATCCTACAATTGAAACATCTTCTGGTACTCGCAATCCCAATTCTTTTGCAGTTGTAATGACACCTAATGCCATTAAATCACTCGCACAAAAAATAGCACTAATTTCTGGGTGTTTCATTAGAAGTTCCTTCGCTACGACTGACGCCGAATGTTCTTCAAACTTCCCATCATAAATCCATTCTTGCTTCACTGGAATGTTAGATTCCTCTAATGCCATTTTATAGCCTTCTAAGCGTTTTTTACTTACAAAAGCTTTACTGTGCCCATTAACCATAGCAATATTTCGATGTCCAAGCTCGATCAGATGCTCAACAGCTTTTTTGGCTCCTGCCACATTATCAGTTGTAACATAACCAACATTATCGGAGTGAACAGGAATATCAATCAACACACAGGGAATATCACTTTCAACAACTTCCAACAGATACGGATCATCTGTCTTAATTCCTTGAATGATGACACCATCTACCCTTCGTTCTCTGCAAAGTTGAGTATATGTCTTTTCACGTTGCTTGGAAGAATTCGTGTTAAAGACCACTAAATCATAGTCACTCTCTGACGCAGACGAGTTGATTCCTGATAGGATAGAAAAAATAATCTGGTCCTTCTCACTTTCTCGATTCAAACCGGATACTAATAAACCAATTGTTTTGGAGACATTCATGACAAGTCCCCTTGCGAGAGTATTAGGACTGTAATTTAGCTCCTTTGCTAGAGTCATAATTTTTTTCCTTGTCTTCTCACTAACATCTGAATAACCATTTAATGCTCTGGAAACTGTAGTGACAGATACTCCAGCTGCTTTTGCTATATCTTTAATTGTTGTAGTCATACAATCCTCCAAAACGTTTCGGAAATATCTGTACATGTAGAATACTAAATTACGCAATCGTTTTCAATGTTTTTTTATAAATTCTTTTAGACATCAAAACTAAAAAAAGAAACACCTACAAAAACCGACCTTCATTACGATAAGAAGGTCGGTTTCTTCAAACGAAATATTACTTTATCTCAGAAGAACTGATCCACTGCTGCCCCTCTTCATCAGGGTTCCACTCATTGAGGATCAAACGTCCATCTTTTGATATTTCAATTGCCTTTCCATTATGAACAGAAATAATTTTTATTGTTCCATTATCATTTTTTGAAAGGATCCAGCGCTGATTATTATAGCCGAGATAATCATATAGCTGGATTTTATTTTTGCCAGTATCATAATCAAGTGCTTTGCCACCCTCGGTTCGGATCGAATACGAACCATACTCATCCCCAGTCGGAACCAACGTCCATTTGATTGTATGATCTGTGTCGGATACGGTCACTGGCTCTCCATTTTGAGACGTTGCCGTATAAATGGCTTGACCTGTTGCTTTATTTGTAAAGCTTGTTACCGTTAAGTTTGCCTCTGTCATACTGCTAACTTTCACATTTTGATAAGATGCTTGACCTCCAAATACATTGACGCCAAAATGTCCTTTTGCAAAGGTACCATCCTTTATATCCATGATTTTTAGTCCATCTACTGTAATCACCATGTGCGGACCTTTTGCTTCAATTTTAACCTTATACGTTTTTCCAGGTTGAATAAAAGCAGGAACTTTCCCAATGACCATTCGATCTTCAAAGCGTCCATCTATTTTGTAAAAAAGACGAAAAGCTTTCATATTCGGATCAAGATTGAAGTAATATCCGTTTCTTCCGTCTTCACTAGCTCGGAACAAAATGGAGCCCGCTCCTCCAGATTCCCCTAGCATCATATCAGCTTCATACGTAAAGTCCCCAGCCGATTCACTTGCGACATAATTGGCATCACTTGTATACGTTCCACGAATTCCGTTTTCTGTGACGGTCCATTTGGACGCAGAGATATCTGATTTCCATCCAGAAAGATTCGTATAAAACTCCCCATCAAATACTTTCACAACTACTCTTTCAGAAGTTTTCCCATTTGGAGTAAATGCGGTAATAACTGCTTCTCCTTTACTTCTGGCTTTAAGCACTGCTTTGGAGTTAGTAGAGGAGGCTATTTTTACAACATTCGGATTGCTAGTTTTCCACATAATTGGTTGTGTACTCTTTCCTTTTTCAGTCTCCAAGGATGCAAATAAGATAATTTCATCCCCCTTATTCATCTCTCTTTGTTTCGTATCCATGGCAATTTTTGTAGTCTCCGCATGGTCTTTCGTCCAAGTGTTAGCAAGAGAATGGACTTTTAAGGAAAGTACGTTCACTTCTCCCCCCTTCGTGTAGAAGCTCATGCTACGACTAGAGGGATCAGGGAAAATAACATCAGAAAAAACAACTTTCCCATCATTGGCAAATACTTCAATGGACCCATCATCTACAAAAATATTCAGTTTGATCCTCTTATTTTCGGGCTTTAAAGATGCTTCGTGTAAAGTAGAAAATGAGCTAGAAAAATCCGTTTCTCCTGAATCTGCACGATTAACAAACAGTTGATTTTCGGCTGGTTTGTATCCTACAACCGTTTTTTCATTCTCACCTTCGCGAACTTGAAAACCAAATTCGGTTGTATGGCTGTCAGATGGGACTTCTATTTCCGCTTCAATTTCAAATGCTCCTGAAGAAAGTCCTTTTAGCAGGTTCGAAGCATTGGTAGGATGTAAAATTTTGTTATGCGTTTCAAAAATAGTGTTTCGAAGGGACTGCAGTTCCTTAATCGGAGCTTGTGCAAGTCTTATTCCTTCCTCCGTATTCACCAGTCTGACTTCTCTCGGAATCGACAGTTCACCCTTCCAACCGGTAGTTGGGAAGGCAAATGGATAATCCCAGTTTGTCATCCATGCCATCATCACACGACGGTTATCTGGCATATTAGCAAAGGACATCGATGCGTAAAACTCTTTCCCGTAATCTGTTTTGAGTACTTTTCCTGCCGCATTGTCATTGACGAATTTTCCATCCGCCGTTAAATGCCCGATAAAATACTCTGCATCAGAGCCTTGTGTTTTTGGATTTGCTCCAGTGCTGATCATGAGAACCCACTTTTTCTCACCTGTTCCGTCTACCTGAAGTTCAAATAGATCCGGGCATTCCCACACACCCCCACGAACATACTCTCCATATCCGAAATTATCCGTAAGTGTCCAATCGATTAAATTGGTGGACGTAAAGAAGCGAATATGATCTCCTCCTGAAACAACCATCACCCAACGATTATTGGCCTCATCACGTACCACCTTCGGATCACGGAAGTCCCAGCCACCTGGATCATCCCCATTCTGCCCTGGATTTTCAATTACAATAGGGTGTTCCGCTGAATACTTCCATGTTCGCCCCTGATCTGTGCTATACGCGAGACCAATTCGTTGGTTTCCATTCCATTCATCCGGATTAAACGAAGTGTAGTAAGCAATTAGCCCTTTACCTCCCGTATGAGTAAAGAGACCGGAAGCATTATTCACATCCGCAATGGCTGAACCTGACCAAACATGACCATGATCATTCCATGGCAACGCAATAGGTAGTCGTTTCCAATTCACCAAGTCTGTACTTACGGCATGAGCCCAAGTCCCGCCATCTTGGTGAAATAAATGATATTCGCCTTCGTAATAGACAAGCCCATTCGGGTCACTAACCGAACCACGAGCTGGAGTATAATGATAATCTGGACGATATTTTTCTTTATAATAGCTTGTGGTTGGAACCACATACACAGCTTGGAAGGCAGCAGCCCCAGAGGTTACCGTGAATCCTAGCAATCCAGTTGAATAGGTTTTATCCGAAATCGTTACAGCTGCTTCTGAATATCCATCCACATACAGCTCGATTTGATCACCGTTTGCAATAACCTCTAAATGATGTTTGCTATCTTCTTGGGAAGGAAACGCTATTTCAGAGGTTTTTAGAATCGTTCCATCCATCTTCTTCAATTGCGCTTTAACCATGTTTCCTTCTTTAACTAGTGCTGCTTCATATCCCTCTGTTCCTTGTTCATTTGTTCGAAAGACAAGTGCTGCTTCTGATTGTTGTTCAGCAAAGGAAATATTTCCTTCAAGAACAAAGTCACTTTCACTCGTATGAAAAACATTTTTCGCTTTTATACCATCAACAGCACTTCCTTTTAAGCCAAGAAGAGATGGTTCCCATGTTCCTTCCTTAACAAGGGAAGAACCTAGATTAGTAGACAGCTCACTAATCTTTACATTTTGAAACAATGCAGAACCATCCCATACGTTCAGTCCAAGAAATCCCTTCTCATAAGTGGCATTGTTTACATCAATAATGGGATCATATTTATTACCCCAATAGACTTTGATATTGTCTTCTACCACCTTCACCTTCAGATGATAGATTCCTCCCTCTTGAAGTGTGACTGGATACTCTTCTTTTAACCTTGTTTCGTCACGTGCATCGCGGAGTCGTATCATTCCCGCATTCGGAACAATTTGGAGCATATAAGAGGCCCAACCGTCTTCATTCGAACGAAAGACTAACGTCGCGTCTGCATTCTTATCAATGACTTTTATATCTGCTTCATAAATAAAATCTTGAGAAGTAACACTTGAGATAGCCATGACATTCTCATTTGGTTCTGAGGTCAGCAATAATCCCTGTTGCGTGTCTTCTAATGAACCTTTTCCTTTCACTTGCCAGCCTGATAGATTTGTATTTGCTTGTAATCCATTTTCTAAAATTGTTGCACCCTCCTTCGGTTCGGTTGCCAGTCCTTCCGTAGGGTGACTAACAAAAGTTCCTACTGAGGAAGCAAGTAGTACAGCAACAAAAAATACTGAAGCCTTTTTTATGAAAGTTGGTTTCATCCTTTCCCCTCTCTTACAAATAAATGAATTTTTTGCGGTTCTCATGGATTAAACCTTTCACTTCGTCCTCGGTTGGCAAAGCAGAAATAGCTCCCACTTTCGTACAAACCAATGCACCCACGAAGTTGCTGTAAGAAATCACTTCTTTTAATTGTTCAAAGTCTTCTATAACTAGTTTAGGATTCTCAAAGGTAGATAACTGATAGAGAGTTGCTCCTACAAAAGCATCTCCCGCTCCTGTTGAATCAATGGAAGTGACTTTTATGCTAGGAACCATCTCACACTTTTGTCCATTAGAGATCAAGGTTCCTTCTGCCCCTAAGGTGACCGCTAAAACTTTTGCTCCCATTTGATGCAAAGCCGCAATTCCTTTCCTTACATCATCCATTCCTGAGAGAATTCTTAACTCTTCCTCGCTCACTTTTACAAAGTCAGCGATTGACATTCCTTGCCTTGACCACTCCTTAAAATGCTCTACTCTTCCTCTCCATAGAGATGACCTATAGTTTGGATCGAACGAGAGCAACTTTCCTCTTTCCTTTGCGTCCCTCATCAGATTGATATACGTAGATCGAAAGGGTTCATTTAATAGGGCAGTTGCGGAACCGAAGTGAAGTATTTGATTCGTCATGATGCTCTCTTTATCCAATTCTTCCTCTGTTACAAACGCATCTGCTCCTCGGTTGAAAATAAAATCTCTTTCTCCATCTGCCTTTAAGGAAACAAATGCTTGTGTTGTTGGATGAGCTTGATCAAATAATAGTAAGGACGTATCGACATGGCAATTCTCTAACGTTTGCTTTAAAAAATATCCAAACGGATCATTGCCAACCTTGCCAGAAAACTGTGCTTTTCCCCCTAACTTTACGATTGCTGCACAAACATTGGCTGGTGCACCACCTGCCTGTTTTTCGAAATGTTTTCCATCTATTAAATTCACATTCACATCTGTACAGAAAAAATCAATCATTAATTCTCCTATACAAAACACCGATGAACTGGTTGCCATTTATCATCAACCTACCTTTTCAACATTCTCTAATTTTAATTATTTCTCCCAAATAGACGAGAGCTCAGTAAGTTTTAATGAAGAGACATTTGTGATTCCATTTTTTGAATAGATAACCATCTTGTTATATGGTTGATTCGGATAAACCAGGCTTGTGCAAACAGCCTTTCCATCATTGGCAAATACCTCGACGGAAGATGTGTCTAGCCAAATTTGTAAGTGTATTTGGTTGTTCTCTGTCTTTACACTAGCCTCCTGTATCGCAGGAAATGAGTCAGAAAAATGGTTCATTCCTGCATTCTCCCTGTCAACCGTCAGCTTTTCGACTTCCGTATCATACTGAACGATGACTTTTTCCTGAATCGAATTTTCAAACATGATTCCAAAGGAAGTAGAATCTCTTTTTTCAAAGGAGATATTCACTTCCATTAAGCTACTAAGCAGATCACAATAAAATGGATTGTTCGGTTCAAGTGATACTTCCTGAATTTCTTCACTCTCATTTCGTAGTTTATGAATTTCTGATATCACCTTCTGCACAACACGAATTCCCTCTTCAGCAGTGGTGAGGGAAAGTTCCCTTGGCAATGTCATCGCACTACGCCACCCCTCGGTTGGGAGTAAGTTTGCATACCTCCAATTGCTCATCCAGCCAATATAAATTCTTCTACCATCTTCCTCAGGTACATCCGACCAGCTCACCCCTGCATAGTTATCTCTGCCAAAATCAAGCCAAAGAGTCGTACGATCACTATGTTCATTCACAAATGTCTTTCCATCAAATTGGCCAATGAAATATTGTGTTCGGGATCCTTCTGGAAAAGCTGGATTATCGCCAATGCTAACAAGCATCACCCAACGCCTATTGCTTTCGTCACCATCTACAGGCAGTTCGAATAAGTCTGGGCATTCCCACACTCCATCATGTGACCCTGCTTGATGGCCAAATTCACTAGCAAACTCCCAATCTATTAAATTACAAGACGTATAAAGGGTGACCGTTTGACCAGTTGCTAAAATCATCACCCATTTGTTGGACTGCGTATGCCAAAACACCTTTGGGTCTCGGTAATCTGTAATCTCCTCGTCTGAAAGTACCGGATTTCCTTCATATTTTATCCATGTTCGTCCGTTATCTTTGCTGTATGCCAGGCTTTGCCGTTGTCTTGGTCTCTCGGAATCCGGATACGTATCATGGCTCGTATAGATAGCTACTAATCCTGCTTTTCCACCAAAAAAGCCCGTCGTGTCCTTCCAATCGACCACTGCACTTCCAGAAAAAATCGTGCCATGCTCATCGGGATGTAAGGCAATGGGAAGCTGCTCCCAATACACCAAATCTTTACTCACTGCATGCCCCCAGTGCATTGGTCCCCAAGTAGTACCAAAAGGATGATATTGATAGAACAAATGGTATTCTCCTTCAAAGAACACCATTCCATTTGGGTCATTCATCCACTTTTCTTCTGGGGAATAATGAAATTGAGGTCGATGTTTTTCTTTATATCGTGTTTTAATCATGCTTTTTCCGCTCCTTTTTTATAACTATAAGTAGAAGAAGGCTGTAAAAGGTTACAGCCTCACTCTTATTCAGCACATTAACGATTTCTGTCATAACCTGCTTGCTTAATGTCTAGCCAATCTTGTAAACCTAGTCGGTCTAGCTCTTTTAAATAGCTATCCCATTCTTTTTCCACTTTTCCATTTTGAATCCACTCTGCCCGTTTTCTCATGACGAAAGCAAACATATCCGTTTCAATGGCAGTTAATCGATCAAGGTCTTCAATCGAGAAGAACACTCTAGGATAAATATTTTCTGCTTGCATATGAGGAACCATAACGTCCTTCAACAAACCTAATCTCCATGCAGCATCATCTGGCTTTGTTGTGACCGTACCGTAGTACTCATCAAGGATTGCTAACGGTCCGCCGATATTTGTCTTTTGTCTTAACTCAACTGGTGCCGTACCTTCTAAAGGTAAATGCTTCAGCATATTCGCTGCTTCATCGTACTCAAAGATGTTCTGTTGCTTATCATCTCCATACGTTCCCCAGTTATTTTGTACAGATTGAATCGGATCGTATAGCTCATCAATCCACTTCGCTGTTAATTCAAGATTTTTATTGGCACTTGTAATAACCATTCTTCCACGGTCAAAGCCCATACCATTTGTTCTTGTCACGTTCACCTGTCCATCTGGTCCTGCAAGTGGTTTCATCACATCGTATTTATCGTTCATACCCGTGATATTTGCCTTATCCCATGTGAAGTAAAGACCATAGCGATTGTCTTTTCCTTTGGCGATATACGTATTCCAATCTTGTTCAAATGCCTCGATATCAATTAATCCTTCTGCATATAATTCATTTAGAAATTTGATTCCTTCCTTATATCCTTCATCGGAAGCAGTGAAGGTAACCTCTCCATCATTCGTCACGACTGTATGATCCCAGTTCTCACCAAGGCCGAAAGATCCAAACAAGAAAGCTAAGTCTTCCCCACCTGGTTTACTAATAAATGACATCGGAATTTCATCCGCTTTTCCATTACCATTCGGGTCCTTTGTTTTAAAAGCAATTAATACTTCTTTTAACTCTTCTGTTGTAGTTGGCATTTCTAGACCTAATTTGTTTAGCCATTCAACATTGATCCACGGGAGGTCATCTACAGAATGTATGCTTTCTTTCCCAGAACCAAGTTCTTCAATCCATGGGAAAGAATAAATATGGCCATCTGGAGCCGTCATCATCGCTTTATACTCAGGTGCTGCCTCAAGAACCTTCTGTAAATTCGGCATATACTTCTCAATTAATTCTTCAACCGGTACAATCGCACCGTCCTTTGCTAGTTTTAAAAGATCATAGTCTCCATACCCTGCGTCAATGATGGCATCCGGTAAATCTCCACTCGCCATCGCAAGGTTTCTTTTTTCCACAAACACATCAGACGTGTAGTTTTTCCACTTGATATTGACACCAGTCTCTTCTTCCAGACGTTGGTAAATTATTTTTTCGTTCGGATCCTTTGGTGCAAGCGGTGAGCTTTGTGTCATAAAGTTGAGTGTGACCTTTTCTTCAAGTGGGAAGCTTACATCCTTTAAGTTATACTCTTTTGATGCGGTTTCACTGCCTTTATTGCTGCAACCAGATGCGAGTAATAGGGTAGCTAAGGTAACAGCAGCGATCTTTTTTCCTTTTTTCATCGTATTGACCCTCCAAATTAATAATTTGTAAGCATTTTCATTATTTTTTATAGTTAGTGGCTCATTATTTTAATGAACCGACCATAACACCTTTTTCAAAGTACTTTTGGAAGAATGGATACATCACAATTAGCGGTAGACTCGAAATGACAATCGATGAGTATTTAATCATTTCTGACAGCTTTTTCAGCTCAGCCATCGCCAACTGATCGCTAATCATTCCAGGATCTGTTGAGTTCTGAATTAGGATCGAACGTAACACAAGCTGCAATGGATGAAGATTAGGATCATCCAAGTAAATCATCGCATCAAAGTACGAATTCCACTGTCCTACAAATGCATACATGGCTAAAACGAAAATGATCGGTTTGGAAAGTGGCAGTACAATTTTAAAGAAGATAAGTAAGTCCGAGGCCCCATCTACCTTTGCTGCTTCATGCAACTCGTATGGAATACCCTTGAAATACGTTCTTGCAAGGATGATATTCCATACATTGATCGCACCTGGCAGGATGATCGCCCAAATCGTATTTAACATCCCTAGGTCTTTTACAAGCAGGTAGGTTGGAATCAAACCACCGCTAAAAAACATAGTGATGATAAACATTGTCATAAAGAAGTTTTTTCCGACAAATCCGTTAACTGAAAGTGGATAGGCTGCAAACAGTGACACCACGACAGTAACAACCGCAAAGCCCACCGAATATAGAACCGAATTGATGAAGCCTTTTAGCATCGCATCATTTCCTAGGATGAGCTTATAGCCTTTCAAACTCCAATCTGAGAGATTAAAAGAAATTCCTTTATTTAATAGAACGGTTGGATCCATAAATGAGGCTAATACCACATACACCAAAGGAACCAATACGACTAACACTGCTAGAAAAAGAAAGATATTGTTTAAGGTTAATATCATTCGGTCCATCCGCGTATACTTGATATTCATTGGTCTAACTCCTTTCTGATCAATATAATCCTTCGCCTTCGTTCAGCTTCTTCACGATATAGTTCACGACCACTAGCAGAATAACGTTAATGACTGAGTTAAATAGCCCAACTGCTGCTGAGTAAGCATAATCGCCTGCTTGTAAACCCACTTTGTAAACATAGGTTGGAAGAATTTCAGACGTTGGCAAATTCATTGTCGTTTGCATCAGATACGCTTTTTCGAACCCGATCGCCATGATCCCACCAGCACCTAAGATAAACGTCACGGCCATCAATGGCTTTAAGGTTGGCAGATCAATATGAATCATTCTTTGTATAATATTAGCTCCATCAAGGGTAGCGGCATTATGCAATTCAGGATCTACATTCGCTAGCGCGGCTACATATATAATCGATGACCAACCAGCCGCTTGCCAGATTCCAGATAGGATATAGATACTTCTAAAGTAATCTGGATCGGATAGAAACCCAATTGGTTCCCCTGTCAGCATCGTGACGATCTGATTGATGGGACCTGTTGGTGATAGGAAAATAAACAGCATTCCCACAATAACAACGACTGAAATAAAATTAGGCGCGTACAGGACAAGCTGAACATTCTTTTTAATAGCTGCCCGTCGTACTTGATTCAACATCAGTGCAAGGATGATGGGTATTGGAAACCCAAGGAGTAACCCGTAAAAGCTGAGTTTCAGTGTGCTCATAAAAATCGTTCCAAAATTTGGTGAAGACAAAAACTTTGTGAAGTTTTCCAAGCCGACCCATTCGCTCCCAAGAATTCCTTTGATCGTACTAAAATCCTTAAAGGCAATGATTGCACCGTACATAGGAATATATTTAAAAACGATCGTGAGAATAATAGCCGGTGCAATTAACAAATAGAGAAAATAGTTTTCACGGATATAACGTAATTTCTTGCTTAATTTCGTCACTCTTATCTCCGCCTGATTCGAAATAGCAGCATCTTTGCCTGCTTCAGCCTTTATTAATTCCTGCATTTTTGTAACCTCCAATCTAGTTTTCTACTAGCTTTCTTTCTTGTTTTAACTATAACAGGACGAGGAAAGTCGATATTTTGAGTTCTTCGGAATTCCATGTTTAAAATTTTCGGCATATGGAATCGTTTTCAAAAATAAAAAAACCCCTAGCATATATAGCTAGAGGATCTATCCTTTAAGGTTTCTGAAATTCCTGTATCCCTGCATTAATCTTTTCAACAGCCTCTTTGGCAGAGGTATGAACATCCTTCCCTCCGAGACCGATGTCTTCAAATAAAACTCGAATCGCATTGCTTACGACAGGGTATGCTGGAGTAACTGGACGGTTGTGCGAATGCCTTAGCGTTTGCTCGATAAAAATATTTAACGGATATTGATTAAGTTCCGGAATATCTTTGACTACGGAGTATCTTGCTGGCAGATCACTTGTAATCGTGACGTATTTCTTCATTCCCTCATATCCAGTCACGTACTTAATAAACTTCCACGCTTCGTTCGGATATTTGGATTGCGATGAAATACCTAGCGCCCACCCTCCATTGGGAGCCACCTGGTATGCCCCCTTCGGTAATGGAGCTACTCCAAAATCCTCGCCAATAGTAAAATCTGCATTTCTTTCAAAGTCCTTAATAGTCCACGATCCTAATACGGTCATCGCAAGCTTTCCTTTTATAAAGTCATCTGTTCCCATTTCTACTGAAGCCACCCCTTGCTTGTGGTAGAAATCCTGGAATAATTGCAGAGCCTCAATTGACTTCTCTGAATCCAAATATCCACTCGCTGTTGATGCATCAGGACTCAACACATCGGCTCCAAACTGCCACAAGAAAGGCATTTTAAAGTAGGCAGGTGCTTCTCCTTCTCCAAATCCTTGGCCAGGATCAATGCCGAATATTCCTTTTTCCGTATTGGTTACTTTTTTGGCAATCTCGATCACTTCGTCCCAAGTTAATGGTTCATTTGGATTGGATGATGGGAAGGGTACCCCAGCCTCTTTAAGAACATGCTTATTATAAAATAGAGCAATGCTCGATTCTGCAATGGGAGCAAGATAGATTTGATCATTATAACTTAGTCCTCTTAAAGTGGACGTTGGGAAGTCCTCAATACTTCCCTCACTTTTCATAAAATGATCTATTGATAAAAGTGATCCCGCATTAGCATAAAGAGCAAGTGTCGGACTATCTATCGCCATAATATCAGGAGGTGTGCCCGTTGCGATTTCTGTCCGGAGTCTCACTTCATAGTCGCTGTAAGGAATGGTTTTCATCTTAATGTTGATATCCGGATTCGCCTTTTCAAATGATGAAACTAATTCTTCATAAGCTTTATTTTCTGCATCATTTCCTCTGTTTCTCCAAAACGTAAGCACCGTTTTTTGCTCAGCTTTTGGTTTTGTCTCTGCCTCTTCTTTCCTAGATGGTTGAAAAAGGGTAAGACCAACTATCAACAGGCAGAGAAAAAGAATGAAAGATAGAATGAAAAACATCCGTTTTTTCATCTGTTCATATCCTTCCTAATTTTTCTTCGTATGACTGACGAAAATCAACTGGTGTTTGCTGATAATGCTTTTTAAAAACCGTACTAAAATATCCAGAGTTCGAATAACCAACCAAATTAGCCACATCAATAATCTTAAGCTGCTTGTCCTTCAAGAATTCCTTTGCTTTTTCCAT
This sequence comes from Robertmurraya korlensis, assembly GCF_023715225.1. Classification (GTDB taxonomy): domain Bacteria; phylum Bacillota; class Bacilli; order Bacillales; family Cytobacillaceae; genus Robertmurraya_A. The sequence continues at coordinate 22,306 of NZ_JAMBNS010000018.1, read as the reverse complement.
TCTTACATTCAGGAGATAATCGCTGAAATTTTGTCCCACTTGATGTTTAAAGGTTTCTGACAAATGGGCGCTATTAATATGAAACATTTCTGATAGAAAGGTTAGAGAGATTTCATTGGCATAATGCTGATCTAAGTACTGACGAACACCCTCAATGATCAATTTTCCATTAGAAAATCGGGCCGTTCTAACTTTTTCAATAATTAATTGCCCTAACTCCGTAAGCTGTTCAATCACTTTAGGAAAGGAATTCAATTCCCAAATACTTTGCTGGCAACTCCACATCATGCTTTGTACATCTCTTGTTTCCAAATCATATTTACGGGCAGCTGACCCTAATAAAAATAATACCCGGTTCGAGAGAAAGGAGAAGGCCATAATGGACTGAGCTTCGTTTCTTCCTAAAAGAGTATCTAAATTCTCCTTAAACAACCCAAAATTGGCCGTTTCAACCGCATTGATCAATTTTCTTTCCTTATCTGAAGAAAATTCAAAATCGTCTTCCTGCAAATGGGACGCATCACAAATTTGAGATCGAGAACCTAATTGACTTTTGCTCCAAGCTAGCAAACTAGAAATATAGCCATTTTTCAGATTAGCAACTCCTCTTACCACAACGCCCAAGCCTATCACTGTCTCTAGATGAAGTAGATTTTGTACATTCTGCTGAATATTTTTGACTAAATCAGAATGCGTATTCTGTTCTTTGTCTACAACCTGTAAGAAATGAATCATATTTGCATAACTAGGATCATAAAACGGATACAATCCCTTTTCATCATATGCGATTTCTTTACACATCATTTGAAACGGAAGCCATAGTTCTTTTAAACGATTGGCTTGCTCGTTTTTATTCCTGATTTCGATTGTTATAAAACGGAATTCTCTGCTTTCACTTGCCATATCCTCTAAATGAAGTTGTCGAAGTCTTTCTTTTACCATGGATGACTCCGTCCACTCTTCCTTTACTAAATAAAGCAGATATTGTTCTTGTACTTCTTGGAGGCGTGTCATGGCGAGATGTTTCATTTGGGCTGCTTCTGCCTGCTTTTTCTTCTCTTCTTCCGTTTCTTTACGAATTTTTCGTAAGGTTTCTTCTAGTTCGTCTGGTGCAACAGGTTTTAATAAATAATCCTTTACTCCCTTCTGCATGGAACCTCTGACGTATTCAAAATCAGAGTACCCGGATAGTACGACCACTTTCACCTGTGGAAATTCTTCAAAACAGCGTTGAGCAAATTCAAGACCATCCATAATAGGCATTCTCATATCTGTGATGACAAGGTCAATTTTCATCGTTCGTAACCATTCCAAGGCTTCTTTTCCATTAGATGCTTCTCCAATGATTTCAAATCCCTCTTCTTCCCAATCAATCTTCATTCGAAGTCCCATACGTACTTGTTTTTCATCATCTGTGATAAGTACCTTCAACATCTCGGGTCACCTCCACTATACTTAATGTGCAGCTGGATTTTTGTCCCTATCCCTTTGGTAGAGTCCATTTGGTAAGAAAAGTCCTCACCGTAATAAAGCTTTAAACGACCAAGTACATTTCTAAGACCAATACTCGTTCCCTTACTTTGTAAAACACCTGTTGATTCTTGTGCATCTTCCTGATGAAGAAGATCCATTAATACATCATCTGACATTCCTACACCTTTATCTTCAACCACTAATAGTAATTGGTCATCAATCCATTTTGTTTGGATGAAAATATCAGCATAACTTTTCTCGCTAAAACTATATTTCACAGCATTTTCCACTAGTGGTTGGAGGATAAATTTAATGATTGGAAGATGTTTAGCCAAGCTATCTTCCTCTATCGTAATAGAAATGGTATCCATATATCTCATTTTCAAAATATTGGTATAACTACGAATATAGCTCATTTCTTCTCCTAAAGTGACCACATCATTTTGAGTATTCAAGGAGTACCTCATCATTCGTCCTAAATAAACGCTAACATTCATTACTTCTCTATTTTTCCCTTGAGCAGCCAAGCCACCAATGATTTCAAGTGTATTATTCATAAAATGAGGGTTGATCTGTAGCAACAAGGCTTTGTATTCTGCGTCTTTCCTCCGAATATTAGCCTCATATTCAGTCTCAATTCTATTTTTCAGCTGATCGACTGTATGTCCAAATACATTTACTAGATAACCAACTTCATTGTTTTGCGATTTAATCGTGGGCATAAACCGCTTAGCACCGGCAAAATCTCCTCTTTCGATAAATCCCATTGCTTTTGCCAGCTTCCCTAATGGACTGACAATATTGGATGAAAGCATATAAGATGCCAAGATGGTAAGTAAGAAAACGAATCCTGAGATTGTAAGCATGCGATGACGCAGGTCATTCGCCTTTGAAAATAAGTCTGACTCCGTTACTTCGCTTAGTAAAATCCAGCCACCAACAGATAATTTCTGATAAAACACGAAGTAAGTTTCACTGTTCAACTTTACTTCTATTAATCCATTATTCTCTTTACTTTTGTTGATTTTTGTTAAGCTAGTCGATAGCACCGGTTTCGGGGTATGAATTTCTCCTGTTAAAACATTCTCTCCTCGTTTGTTTAACAAATAGGCATGTCCCTTTTGTCCGATCTTATTTTTATTTAAAGCCGTCTCAAGCAATTCAGTTGGAAAATTCACCTTGATGATGCCATAGGACGCAAGTGTATTCATATCTATTAACGGGGATATATAACTATTAATATTCCCTGGAGTAGGTTGATAAGGGTCATTATGGGAAGAGACAAACGAATTTCCATCCCTCATATACTCTTTATACCAGCTTTCCTGCTTTAAAAGGGGGTTGTTTCCCCATGCACCTGTGCCATCATTGAGCATGACCCCGACGGACATTCCATTTGAGTTATTAACCGTCATCGAAGCAAGAAGACTTTTCATTTGATTCCTGATTAATAATCTTTGATTTTTCGTCACATCCGATGAAACCTTATCTGTCTTCATCCACTGCAAAGTCGTTGGATTGACGAGAATTTGTTTTCCTAAATCCTCAGCCTGAGTGGTAATCGATTGGATGTACAACGAATATTGATCCATCATCTCCACAGTTAAATCCTGCGTCTGTTCTTCAATCACAGAAGAAAACCAACTTGGAACCAAGAAGGAGAAGACAACAAACGGAATAGTTAACAAACAGGTGAAAACCAAAAATAGACGATTTCGTAATGAAAAAAACATTTCTCACCTCCTCATGCAAGTAAACCCTTACAGATACTTCTTATACCCAATTTAGCATATCGTCGTATTTTGGAACATAGGAACTTAAAAAGAAAAAGGACCTCCGTACCATAATAAGTAGTTCGGTTTTGAAGTACAAAATTAGAACTAACCTTGCTATTCAATCAGTCATTCACACTTAAATTAACAGGCAATTTGATAAGCAAAAATGCTTGGAACATTGTGTCTCCAAGCATTTTTTACATTATTTTGCACTCTATAGTTGATAATAGAACATTGATTTCACTAAGTACGAAATATAAACAGAAAAATTCCGTTTATTTTGGGAAATACCAACATTTCATGCAAAATAAGCGGAGTTTTTCCGGTTATATGCAGAATGGAGCTTGTTTCGGGGTAAATAAGGGGAGATTTTCCGTTTATGGATAGCAAAATCTCCCCATTTTCACGTTTTTCGAGTCAATAGTCGGAATTTCTCCGTCTATTTGAGCTATTTATTATCGTATTTATTAATTAAGCGGAATTTTTCCGTATATTTATCAGCTCGGGTACATAACCTGATCCCCCAACAGATAAGTGAGGACCCTTTTGATCCTAGATGCATGAATCAAATTATTCAACATGGTTTTACCATATCTCAATGATGGTGATCGTGGCCTTCTTCTTTTTCACGAACGTCTTTTTGCAAGAATTCCAACTCACTCTTAGAAAGCTCGCCAACAACGACCTGGAACTGTGGCATGATGATTGCCCTTCCCTTACTTGCATGAATTTTAATATAATAAAGTCCGTCACTTTCAAACGTTTTGTTTAATCCATAAATTCCTTCTTCTAGTTTATCCGGTTGTTCAACCGTAGCATGGATGTCGTCATCATGTTTCCACATTTCAAATTCCACCGTATCTACCTCTTCGACTTTTTTTCCATCTTGAGTAAGAATGACCTTTATTGGCACTTGTTCCTCACTCATTATGGTTTCAGGTAGAACAACTTCTGCATGAATTGGTTGTTCTTGCAAATATAACTCAACCGCATCTTCTTTCAGGGAACAACCTCCAAGTAACAAACCGATGATTGCGATTAAAAATACATTTTTCATATTATGCATATAAAAACCTCTTCAAGAATGGGATTCTTTTAATCAATAACACATCCATCAGGAAAATGACAATCAGGGACAAACCAACCAAAGGAAACAGAATGCCCAAACCTGCTAACACCACTAGAAATAGCTTCATGTTTTTGATGCTCGTCGATTTCGGTGCACCCATACTTTTTTTCGGTTTCCGCTTTAACCATAAATAAAATCCACTAACGGCAACAAGAATAATACCTAGGCAAATAAGAAGACTAGCCAACTGATTGATAAACCCAAATTGTGTTCCTTTATGCAAGGTAATCCCTAACGCAACAACTTGTCCGATAAAACCATAATGATCAAATCGATAGTCTGTTAACACAGCACCCGAATATTGATCAATATGCATCGTGATCTCATCTTCAGCTTTTGGTGGAAAAGCGGAAAGGGTGTACACTCCTGTTGGTTCTTTTGGAAGAAATACTGTATAACTCGGGTGTACTCCTTCACGGTTTGCAATCTGAACCACATCATCGATTGATAAGGGGATGAAACCTTGTACTTTAGAAACCGGAACATCTAGTGTTTCAGCTGCCCAAGGAACCTCCGCAATATCTTTTGTAACGGTTGAGACAGGTGAATTCCCTACCCAAACAGAAGGGGGATATCCTGCCCCAGAGTTGGTAGCGATCATTTGAAATTGAGTTCCCCAAAAACCAGACCAAGGGAGCCCCGTCATCACCAAAAATAGCATTCCTGCCGTTATCCAAAAGGCAGGAACAGCATGCAGGTCCCTTGCTAAAATACTTCTCCCTTTATTCCATCTCATATAAAGGACACCTGACATATTCGGTTTCTTCCTTGGAAGCCATAAATACAGACCCGTAACCATCAATACAATGGTCCAGCATGCAGCTAATTCTACTATTCTATCTCCAAGTGTTCCCATCATTAGTTCACCGTGAAATTCTTCTATTTTATCCATGACTCGATCATCACTATTTAATTCTCCTATAGACTTTCCCGTATACGGATCGATAAAGACGGTTAATGATTGATCGTTTACCGTTAGACTTACTTCACTCGAACGTGTAGCATTTTCTCCTGGGCGATATTTAGTAATCACTGCGTCATGGTATAGCATTTTTACTTCTTCTATCTGTTGTGATGCCGGGATTTTTTCACCTTGTGGCGTAACCTCGAATAAATCTTGATATAACACTTGTTCTATCTGTGGCTTAAATAAATAGATAGAACCCGTAACGGCAAGGATAATTAAGAAAGGCGCAACAATAATCCCGGCGTAGAAATGCCATCTCCACACAGCTCGATAAAGAGATGATTTTTGTTGTGCATCTGATTTAGTTGTAGTGTTTAGAACCGTTTCCACTTACATATCTCCTTTTTGAACAATGTCATATTTATTACCGTCACCAAGTGTACCGTTCAATTGTGATATAAGTATGAAATTAATAAAAAAAAGAGATAGAATCTACATAGATTCCATCCCTTTTACTCCTATAGAAGCCCCACCATTTTTAGTCCGTGGAGAATACCATCTTCTTCAACTGACTTGGTAACGAATTGAGCTACCTCTTTCACTTGTTCCTCTGCATTTCCCATGGCCACGCTGTTTTTCACTGTAGAGAGCATCTCCAAATCATTGAGTCCATCTCCAAAAGCATATTGGCTTTCAGCTGGAAACCCGAGCGCATCTACAATTTTTTCTATTCCCTTTGCTTTGGAGCCACCCTTTGGCACGATGTCTAGGGAAACTGGATGCCATCGGACAAAATCAAACGCATCATATTGCTCCGCGTATTGCTTTTCCTCCCCTTCTGTACAGAAAAGTAGCGTTTGATACAATTCACGACCTTTGTAATAATGTGGATCATGTGTTGGGAAACGATCAATTTTTAACGTATCGATGCTTTGCTTAATATAGTCATGCTCTGGTACATTGGCTCTCATATCTTCATGATCCATAAACACAACGGGATGATCATTCTCAAGAGCAGCCGCGGTTAGTTTTTCGAGTGACTCAATATGTAATGGATTCGTATATAGGACGTTTCCATTTAACACAACATACTGACCGTTATAGCTTACATATGTATGGATATCCAACTCTTTTCTCAAATCTTCAAACATAAAAGGAGCTCTTCCTGTAGCAATCGCTACCTCATGACCTAGTTCTTTCAATGTGAAAATTGCATCTTTTGTTGAGGCAGGTAACTCTTTATTATGGGTCAGTAAGGTTCCGTCGATATCAAAAAAAATCACACTTCGATTTGTCATTCACTCTCCAACTTTCCATGTAGATTATTGTTCTATTTTATCAGTTTGTCATGTTTTTACAACCAAAGCCTATAGAGAGATGACTTGACGGTTCTCTTATTTTCTTGTTATTTTTAGGCCATTGTTTTACACTGAGTCCATTCCGATAGTTGGAGGTTTAACTTGAATTTTATACTTAACCCTTTTAAAAAATTGACTAAAAAACAAATATTGTTATACGTACTACTAGCTTTTTGTTTCGTAGCTTCTATTATTTTTGTAAATAACAATTATTCATTCTATGAACGCCCTATAGCGAAGGTCCTGAAGACCACGCTAGTAGAGACCAACAAAGTAACTGACATGCATAATAATAAAGATCAACTATACACACAACAAATGGTTGCAGAAATAAAAAATGGAGATAAAAAGGGAGAGCAAATTCATTTAACGAACCAATATTCCGCTTCAGGGGCGTATGACCAAGAATATCATGTTGGAAACGAACTGTTTGTTTGGATAGATGCCAATACCAATGAAGAAGGAGTATTAACGGGAAGCATCAAAAACGTAAAACGCGATAAATACTTGCTAATCGTAGCATGGATGTTTATCTTTACTTTGCTTATCGTTGGAAAAAAACAGGGGTTGTTTTCGATTGTCAGTTTAGGAGTCAATGCCGTTCTCCTTTCGTATGCCTTAGATATGTATTTAAAAACATCTGCCATCAGCTTGATAGTCGCTTGCAGTATCAGTGCGATATTATTTACTGCCATCTCCCTGTTACTCGTAAACGGTTTTAATGAGAAAACCTATGCAGCCATTATAGCAACCCTTTTAGCTACCTTTGTTTCTCTATTCATTGCATATCTCGTTCTGTGGATAACTTCTGAAGAAGGCCTTCGTTACGAAGAAATGCAGTTTCTAACTCGTCCTCCACAAACGGTATTTATGGCGGGCGTATTAGTAGGTTCTCTAGGTGCTGTGATGGATGTAGCCATTACGATGTCATCTTCTATCTTTGGGTTGTACGAAAAAAACAATCATATATCTATAAAAGCTCTTACAACTTCTGGCATGGAAATTGGGAAAGATGTGATGGGAACGATGACTAATATCTTGTTCTTTGCGTATATCAGTGGTTCTATTCCGATGCTTATTTTATATATGAAAAACGGTTCTCCACTAGGATACACCCTTTCCATGAATCTTTCATTGGAATTAGCTCGGGCCCTAGCTGGTGGAATCGGCATTGTGTTAACGATTCCGATTGGGCTATATATATCGATCTTTTTTGTAAATCGAAAGAGGGCAAAATCATGAATGCACTATTCTGCCTAGCAGCAATTTTATTTCTCTTAATGATATGGATTGGAGGAAAAAAGGGAGCAAAGTCTTTTATTGCCTTATTTTTAAACTTTGCTGTCCTACTGTTGACCGTCCTTATCATGACAGACCCAACCGCAAACCCAATTATTCTAACCTTAATTGCCTGTACGATCATTAGTTGTATTAATCTCTTTTTTATCAATGAAGTAAACAATAAAACGATCACTGCCTTTGTTTCTACTATCATCACCCTGGCTATTTTGCTATTTTTCATAGTGATTGTCACTGAAATATCAATGATTCAAGGATTTGGAGAAGAGGAAACCGAAGAACTCAGCATGTTTTCTCTTTATTTAGGAGTCGACTTTGTAAAAATAGGTGCTGCTATGATCATTATGAGTACGATAGGAGCCATTATCGATGTGGCCATTTCCATCGCTTCTCCTATGCGTGAGCTCTACAATCATAATCTGCAGGTGAGTAGGAAGGATTTATTTTCATTTGGAATCAGTATTGGCAGAGATATACTTGGAACCAATACAAACACCTTATTTTTCGCCTTTTTTGGCGGATACTTAGCTATGCTTATATGGTTTAAAGACCTATCTTACTCACTAGGAGACATTGTCAATTCAAAAATATTCAGTTCCGAAATGATCACCATCCTTTGCGCCGGAATAGGCGTTGCCCTAATTATTCCGATTACCTCCTGGATCACTGCTTACTATTTGGATAAAACGAGAGAAAAGTCTCAATAAAAAGGATTGTGTGCCAATGGACACACAATCCTTCTTTCTTTACATCAATGATAAGATCATCAAAAGGCTCAGGTATCAGATTCGGACTCCCAAAGGCCATTTCTTTTTTGTCCTGTCTGAATAACCTCTGCATTCAGACTACAAAATGCCATATCTTTGTTTAAATCCATATAATTGTATAAAAGGAAATCTCAAAAAACGCTTCTTTATATAAACAGAAACGTTTTTACTAGAAAAAAAATAATATTTTACTAATAATCAATTATTATTCCGTGCTTTTTCTAACCACTAGTTCCGAACCAAGGTATAGTGTTTTAACAATTTTACGTTTTTCTACCACTCTTTCAAGCAATAACTGTACTGCATTTTTACATAACTCCATTAAATCTATATGAAAAGTCGTAAGAGGTGGAGAAACATACTTTGCGATACTAATATTGTTTATGCTAATGAGGTTGACTCGCCCTGGTATCGCAATTCCATTTTCATTTAAAGCCTGTAAACATCCAACAGCGATCGGATCAGCCGCTATATAAAAAGCAGTAGGCAATTCATCTCCTAAAGTATCAATGGCATTTCTCATAAGATTATACCCGTTATCCACGGAAAAGCCTCTCCGGCAGAATACATAACGATCATTCAAATGACCCTTCTCAGCCATATAGCTACGAAATGTTCTCTCTCGAATATCCATTTCTTCAAGCCCTGTATTAGGATTATGATACGTCCCCCCAATAAAGCCGATTCTACTATGCCCCTTTTCAATAAAGAAATCCACTGCTCTTTTCGTCATTTCAGAAAGGTCCGGCCGAACGGAATCATAGTGAACAGAGTCTGGTGTCGTATCAATAAAAACTCCATTTGGGGTAATGCTTCTAAGACGAGTTAATTCTTTCTCTGTAAAAGAACCCACCGCTATAAAACCCTTGATCGTATCAGGGATTTTCGCTATTCCATCTGCAATTTTGTACGTGGTAAGCTCTACATTAAACTTCTTCGCCCACTTTTCTAATTCGATCCTCATTGTTTTAAAGTAAACGTCTTCGAGTTCCTCCTGGTCTGTCAGCCAATACAAGAAGGCTATATTATTCACTAACTGTCGAACTGTTTTTCTTCTATAGTTAAGCTTCTCAGCTACCTCATATATTTTCTCACGGGTTTCATCTGGTACAGAAAGGCTCTCATCATTATTCAACACACGGGAAACCGTAGAAATCGAAAAACCCGCCTGTTCTGCAATATCTTTAATTGTCGCCATTGTCAATTACCTCCAATTATCCATACCAATATTATACGATCCAACCACCACCCTAACAAGTAAATTTTTTTACTAATTAGAGGGAAAAATTTTATTTTAAAATTAACTCTTTTTACAATGATAAAAATATGGAACTGGGCAGTATTCTATAAAAAAAGGAGTTAATCCTTTTTGGATCAACTCCCACATCTATAATTTCATTATTAATGGATCTCTTATAATACGTTAGGACCAGCTTCCGTTAATTGAACTGGCCAATCATTACTATAAAGGATTTATAAACGATCAGGCAGATGGTATCTATACATTTCTAACGCATCTGTATTCTTTTTTAAAGCAGCAATAGTTTTTGGATTAGGTTCAAGATATATAATTGGATAATCCTTCTCATCGAATTTTTCCTGAATTGAAAACGCTAAGATTTCTTCGTTGGTTGAAAATTCGGCTTGAACACCTGGTTTGTTTCCACGGGCATCTAATCGAATCCATTTATTTAAAGAGCTAAGGTATACACCATTCAGTGTATGTAGGCAATACCCTTTATCAGGTGAATCGAATATCATTAGTCGCTTAGCAAAAGCCCGTTGGGATACCTTGTGACCTTAGTAAAGCAGCCAATAAATTTGATTTTGCGTAGCAAATACCTTCTTTGTACTGAAGTACCTCAGAAGCTTTACAGGTAACTTTTGTACTTTGAATGTCCCAAGAATGAGATATATTGTCTCTAACAAATTCGAAAGCTGTCTTAACCTTTTCGAGCTCTGTTTGTTCCTCATTAAACAATTCACTAACAATTTCCTTTATTAAAGGATGAGAAAAATTGACTTCGTCCAATTCTTTCAAATAGTTATTTAAATCTGTTTTATAGAAGATCATCTAATTATTTATTCCAGAAAATACTATTTGTTCAGCAATGCTAGTTAAAACTGAACTATCATTCCCTCCACTAATGGAATATACGAATTTCTCTTCAATTATAAGAACTTCCGAGTTACCATTGGTTTCATATAAAATTGCATCTCTACCCGAAATAGATAGTTTTTTTGAATTAGGGAATACCGAACTTATAGACTCAATAGCGTCTTGTATAGAGCCATACTTATTCTCTTTTGTCATTAGAATAATAGGTTCTCCCTCATCAATAGGAAAAGTTGCTTTCCCCAATATAACGCTATCAGATGTTTTAGTGGCTTCTACTTTAGGTTCACTCTTTACGACTGCTAGATTGTTAATAGTTTCTAGTGGTATAAAGGCATTGCTCGATATAATAAGTGCTTTAATACCATCCATATTTTCTATAAGATCTTGTTCAGTTACCGAAAATGTTACTGTTACATCTTCATTTGAAGGTTTTGTATCAAATACAGTTTCACTTACACTTGCTTCGGTTTCTAAAGTTGCATTTACTGTACTTTGCTGATTATTTATATCTTGAGAATCACCAGTTAAATCATTAAGATAGCTATATCCAAGAATCCCCATAAGAAGTAGTGCTGCAGTATAACTTATGAAAAACTGAAACTTATTTCCTTGTTTTGTTTTTGTACTTAAATATGTAAGCGCAAAAAGGAGAAACAAGCGCAATAACACCCCAACGTATAAAATAATAGATTGGGAAAAATCCAAACAACACATGTGAATAAATATAGTAAGCTAACAACATTCCTACAAAAAATGCGAGTACTTTTAGAGCTGCATATTCGGGATTTTTACTCCATACAGAAATGAGAGTTGCTAAAACAACCCATACACCTATACTAGTCGTAATATCACTAATGATGGCAAAAAACATTCCAGTTTCACTATTTGATGGAACGGACTGTATTTGGATATTACCCCTTATTTACGAAAAAAAATAGACCTATCACATCGAATAGGCCCTCTTCAACTATTTTTGTTTATAATATGTGATTGCTAGTGCAAATGCTAAGACCGTTCCTTTTACGATGTCCATTGCGTAATAAGGTACAGACATCATCACGAGGCCGTTTGCTAAAATCCCGATCAACACCGCACCTACAAAGGTTCCGAATGCATTTGGCTTACCAGCACCTAAAACGGAAAATCCGATAAAGGCAGCTGCTACAGAATCCATTAAGTAAGGTGCACCTGAGTTGATTTCAGATGTCATAACCCGTGAAGCTAAGACAATCCCGCCAATCGCTGCAAAAAGCGCCGAAAGTAGGTAGGCGGCCACTTTGTATTTATTAACCGGAATACCTGATAGTCTTGCTGCTTCCTTATTTCCCCCGATCACATACATGTATCTTCCATGTTTCGTATACGTTAAAAAGATATGAACGACCAAAACAACAACGACCATGATGAGAATAATCCATGGCACCTGACCGATTTTCGAAAAAAACGGACTTATTAGACCTTCTGCCATCGTTCCATCAGGCAACACCATGTTTTGTGAAACAGTCGCTCCCTTTGTATAGGTCAATGCCGTCCCTTGAATAATGAACATGGTTGCAAGCGTCATTAACATATCAGGTATCCGCATTTTCACAATCATAATGGAGTTCAATATTCCTACAATTAACGCTGCTGCAATCGCTGAGATAATAGCCACAAAGGTGTTTTGTGAAAACCAGACGAACATGGAAATAACGATTGCGTTCGATAAAGATGCCACCGATCCAACCGAGAGGTCGAAGCCATCAACGGTTAAACTGATGGTAATTCCGATTGCTATGATGGTTACAATTGAAATGGAACGCAGGATATTTACAATATTATTTCCCTGGATAAAAGCTGGATTGGCCAATGAAAATATGATAATAAGTGCAATGATCGTAATTATCGTTCCATATTTATAAAAAAATTGGAAAAGATCAAATGACGTTTTTGCCGGGGTCTGTTTCTTTGCTGTTATGTTTGCCTCCATCTTACCTTCCCCCTGTTGAATAGAATAATAGTTCTTCTTCATTTGTAGAGTTTGTTTCTAGTTCCTTCACTGATTTTCCGTCATATAGACAATAGACTCGGTTAGTAATTCCTATGATCTCTGAAGCTTCAGATGATGCATAAATAATAGCCTTTCCACGGCTAGCCAACTCGGCAATAAGATTAAAAATATCCTTTTTTGCACCAACGTCTACACCTTTGGTCGGTTCATCAAAAATATAGACATCAGCCTCGGCTACCAACCACTTGCCAATTGCAACCTTTTGTTGATTACCGCCAGAAAGATTCTGAACCTTTGTTTCTTCAGAAGGTGTCTTTATTCCAAGACGATTGATTACTGCTTTTGCTACTAACTTTTCTTTTTTTCGATCTAGGAAACTTAATTCTTTTGAAAAAAGACCTAAATTTGCTACAGTTAAATTTGATTCAACTGATTCATATACAAGTATACCTTCTTTTCGGCGCTCTTCAGGAACCAAGGCAAGTCCATTCTTAACCGCTTCAAACGGATTTTTAACGCTAACCCTTTTTCCGTTAATCTTGACTTCTCCTGCCAATAGTTTTCCTCCAGCCCCGAACAAGGCTTTACAGAACTCAGTCTTACCGGCACCTACAAGCCCGGCGATTCCCACAATTTCTCCTGCTCTGACGTATATGCTTAAATCTTTAATCTTCTCTTTATCTGTAAGTCCTTTTACCTCTAGAACTGTATTTCCCATGGTCATTGACTTTTGAGGAAACTGTTCACCGAGTTTTTGCCCAAGCATATACTCCACTACTTTGTTTTGGTCGGTATCCGAAATGCTCTGTGTCTCGACTACTTCCCCATTTCTCATAATCGTAATATCATCACAAATGTCAAAAATCTCTGGAAGTCGGTGCGATATGAAAATAATTCCAACATCACGTCTCTTTAATTCTTGTACTATACGAAATAATTCACTTGTTTCTGTATGGCTAAGAGGGGCTGTCGGCTCATCCAAGATGAGGAACCTACAATCCTTCGACACTGCTCTGGCGATTAAGACCATTTGTTTTTCTGCTAATGTTAATTCACTTACTAGCTTTTTAGTAGGAAGAGTCACATTCATTTCCGATAAGATGGCGGCCGCCTTCGAATGGAGGTTTTTCCAATTGACCCATTGCTTCTTTCCCATGTTATGTACTGTGTCCATTAACATGATATTTTCACCAACCGTTAAGTATGGAATCAGAGCTGTATCCACTTCCTGATATACAATTTGAATTCCTGAATCCATAGCACTTTTTGGGGAACGAATGGTCATAGGTTGTCCATCCATTGAGATTTCACCAGTATAGTGGTCATATGCCCCTGAAAGAACCTTCATAAGCGTTGATTTACCAGCACCATTGGCTCCAATCAAGGCGTGTGTTTTTCCACTTTCAACTGAAAAATCAACCATATTTAATGCTTTTACACCTGGAAATTCAATTGAAACATTCTTCATCTTTAAAGTGGTCATGATGTCACCTTCCTTTCAAAGAAACACTCTCTTTGTCTTTTGAAAAGAGAGTGTCTATAATAAGTCCCTTACTTCTTATAGTGTTCCTTCAGCTTCTTCATCCAGTCTTCTTCAAATTCCGTTGATTGGCCCCATCCTTCAATGATTTCAGTTAGATTGACCATATTAACAGGATCTTTTGATTTTTGAAGGTCTTCTTGAGAGATAAGTGAAGCTTCCAAATCATACGTTTGTGGAGTTTCCTCACCTGCTAATTTCTTTGCGAGTATTCTCATATTTACTGAACCTATCAACTTAGGATCAACAGCTGCTGTATATCTCCAAGCGCTACCTTCTCTTTGGATTTCCTGCAAATCAGCATTTGAAACATCGATTCCATAGATTTTAACTTCTTCTCTGCCAGCTTCCTTTAACGCGCGAGCTGCACCGATGGCAAAAGCATCCCATGTTGCAAAAATTGCATCGAGTTCACCCTTAGGGTATTTATTTAACATTGCAGCAACGGCATTTTGGGTTTGCACACTCGTATCAGCTGCAGCTACCCCAAAGCGCTCCACTTCTTTAATTCCAGGATTATTTGCTAAAACCTCTTCATAAACTTTATTTCGTCTAACCATTGGCGGGAATCCGTCCACCCATAGGTATGCAATATTGGCTTCCCCTTTCGTTTCCTTTACTAATTGTTCCAATGATAGAGTAGCTAACGCTTCATCATCTTGTGATACAAGAGTAACACCGTCAACACTAGTTAAATTTGCATTCGAGTCAAATGCGACTACGCTCTT
Source organism: Robertmurraya korlensis (assembly GCF_023715225.1). Taxonomy (GTDB): domain Bacteria; phylum Bacillota; class Bacilli; order Bacillales; family Cytobacillaceae; genus Robertmurraya_A. The sequence continues at coordinate 7,221 of NZ_JAMBNS010000018.1, read as the reverse complement.
TCCTGCGTCAACAATTTTCTGTATGTCATTCACAGTAGCATCATCATCACCGTGAGAAATAACAAATCCATCATAATCTTGATTTAATGCTTGGTTAATCGCATCATGAAATTTCGCTGTATCTCCATTTGCAGTAAATATATCCACTTGAAATCCTAATGCTTCCCCTTCTTGCTTTGCACCTGCTAAGAATTGAGCGGTGTGATCGTCGCCACCAATTTTACGAATTACTTTAATTTTCGGCTGGTCCCCATTTGCAAAACGTTCAGGTACACCTTCAATCGGTGTGTTCGATCCTGTTGCTTCCTTCGTTTCTCCTCCTGATGCACAACCTGTAAGCAACAGTGTTGCAGCGATTGCTGATACAAATGTACTTCTAAAAAAGTTCTTCTTCATGTTTTTTCTCCCCTTTTTGTTTTCTATGTGTTCTTACCAACGTTGCTCTTAGGAGAGTTTTTATAAAAAATAAAAAACCTCTCCAGAAAAGAGAGGTTTCATCACAAAATAAGGACTACTCCTCTCTTATCTCTCAAAACAATTTCTTGTTTTGCAGGATTTAGCACCAATTCCATTCGGAACGGTTGCTGGGCGTCATCGGGCCAGTCCCTCTGCCACTCTTGATAAGAGAACGTATTTTATTCATTTACTTTAATAAAGTATAAAACTTAATTTAATATTCTATTAACAAATTGTCAATAGTATTTTCTAAATATTTTTAATAGGGGTATTATTCCAGAAATAATATATATGTATTATTTTCTTTATTTGAGTGTATATCATTCTTCGGTCAACAGCCCGATACGAAGCTATTTTTTAACATCTTACATATTTGCGTTTAAAACCAAGCTTCCCTCTAACCATTTCTTTTTGAATACTTTCATAAGCGTTTAGTAAACTACTTTTTTTACTATCTCGTTTGACTTCTACGATTCCTATTTCTTTTGAGACCTCAACTGCCTTTTCATGTTGCGGCAAATAGGAAATCGCCACGGTGTATACAAAATTATTCATAGCAGATTTGGTTCGTTCAGGCGAATCATGAATCGAATTTTTCACCATATCAAGCATATTGGAAATTTTACTTTCGGAAAATTCTTTGTCTTTGCGATTCCCTAAAAGCCAGCAGTAGCAACTCCACCCAGCTGACATTTTCAACTCGTCACCGCTCGCAATCCATTTATCAGCAACTTCTTGTGCAATATTCGACTCAGATAAAGTAACTGCCACCACATAATCAGATAGCATATAAAAATACGCTCCATCTATCCAACGTTCATAATCTGATTCAGTCATAGCTTTTGGGTCTGCAATAATGCCTGCAAAGTACATTGCATCGTAATTACCTGTGGCATAAAGCTCCTCAGCTAGATCTTGATTTATTTTTATTTTCTTTGCGATTGGTTTCATAGCACCTGTTGCCACGCCAAAAAGTGGCTCATGTGCACCATTGGTTATGTACATTTTTTTCGTCCGTTCTTTACCGAGGGCTTCAAGCTCTTGCATCACTGTTTCGAAATCCATAGCTTTGTACAACCTTCCTTATTTTTATTTTTCTTATCGTATGTTCTTATGCGAGCCGTCACAGGTGGGCATTTTTTGAGATAGTCCACAGGTACAATCCTTTAATCCCTTTCCACTGAGAATTCTCTCCATACTATTTTCAACCCTTGACACTCGAGTTTTGGATTGCTTTGGTTGAGAAAAATAAAGAATATATGCCCTTTGCCGTCCCGGTGTCAATGCCTCAAAAGCAGTTTTTAAATCTGGTGATTCATCGAATTTATCTTGAAGCTCTTCTGGAATAATGAATTCTGTATCCTTTTTATAAGTTACTTCTAAACCGGCTTTTTCAACTTCAATGGCTTCAAGAATATATTCTTTTAAAATAGGTTCTAGTTCAATTATTTCCTGAAGATGAGTGAACCGAATCTGGCGTGCCGCTTGTACATTCTCGGTTTGTTGAACAAGAATTCCATGGGGATCCTTTAATAAGGCACCTTTATGAAACAGAAGTGCACAATATTCTTTAAATCCATGTATTAATACGACATTTTTCTTCTCAAACGTATAACAAGGATGCATCCATTTATATTCTTCGGTCAGATCACAGTCAAGAATAATATGTCTCAACCTCTCAGATTCTTCCCTCCATTTTTTAGCTTTACTTAAATAATCATCAACCTTTGGATTCAGACCACCAACTGCCATGTTGTTCCCTCCCCATTATTAAAGATTCTTCACGAAGGAAGATTTAGTTGCCATGACACACCAAATCGATCATTTAGCCAACCAAACCTTTGACTAAAACCATAGTCACCAATTGGCATAAGTGCTTGTCCGCCCTCGATCAGTTTCTGATAAACGTTGTTAATTTCTTCTTCAGTCTCACATGTAACAAAAATTGAAAAGGATGGAGTAAATGTAAACTGATGCTTTAAATTACTATCTATACACATAAATTCCTGCCCTTTTAAAGAAAAAGTTGCCTGCATTACCGTTCCTTCATCTCCAGCTTCATTTGCTCCATAGCGGACAATATTTGTAATTGCTGAATCCTCAATGATTGATATGTAATAATTCATCGCTTCTTCCGCTTTGCCATCTTGAAACATTAAGAATGGTGTAACTTTTCCCATTAAATTCAACTCCTTGAGATAGTAGGGTAATTTTTTATCTTCAGTCTAGTTTAATTTTTTATTATTGTAGTCGCAAAAAATGATGATACCTGAAAGATATCATCATTTTAATTATCTGAAAAGGTTTTGGTGACTTTAACTTCAGTTCCAGGATAATAGTGCCCTAAAATTTCTTTGTAGGTTTTCCCCTTCTCTGCCATTTCATTTGCTCCCCATTGACTCATACCAACGCCATGACCGTGGCCTTTGCCACTTACTTTATAAGAAGTTGGCGTCATTTCAAACGAACTTATTAGATAACTTCTAAAATCGTTTCCACCTATCATAGGTCGTATTTTTTTTAATTCAACATGATCCATTGAAATTTCCTCGAATAAAATGGTGCCATCAATCAACCTTCTCATGAATTCGATTTGGATTGAGCCTTTCATTGATCTTTGTGATTCATTTTTAATATTATCGACTTCAAAATAAGGAATACTTAAAACTTTTATAGCACCTTCATACCCATTTCGATTAAGCCATTTTTTTATTGCAACGGTGATTTTACTATCTTTCTCCTTTAACTCGTTCCAACCCTTCGTGCTGATGTCATCCAAATCTATTTGTGTTTTATGTAATGTAAAATCCCAGGGTTGAATGGGATCATAAGGATCTTGTTTGATTGGAAAATATGGGCTTGGTTTGCCACCCCATACATTTTTATTACTTTCTGTTAACCCACCATTACTTGCAGAATAAAAAGCACTTATGGGCTTATTTTGAAACGTAATGATTTCTCCTTTAGTATCAGTTACAGCCCTCTTTGTATTACTATATTCATTGTATCCTCCGTAAACTTGATATTGGATGGTGTCGTCAAGTTCGGGAGTCTTATGGGTGATTGTATACGTACGAGCAGCCAATGTTTGTGCTTTTAAAGCCTCTATATTCCATTCGGGAAACACTTCATATGGGACAACACCCTTTAAGTAATCCTCTAATAGAATTTGATTAACAGGTCTAATGTTTTTTTCTTCTATTTTGAACTCTACCGCACCCATATAAGGCCTTCCATCAATGTAAATTAGATGCTTTTCATCATTAGCATATGGATATAAAATAAACGGATGATCTATTTCCGTTGTTGACCCATCATAAGTAAGATACATTTTTCCGCTTTTAATCGAAAGTGTATATTCAGCCCCTTCTTTTAACATCAATGCTGGATCTAACGTTGAATAAGCACCTTTTATGTGGAAAGGTAATTTAGAGGTGTCTCCAATATAATTTCTTAATCTCACAGAGATCATCTCTTCCGCTTGCACTTCATCAGCGAAGATTAGTAAAAAAACTGTGGAAATCATCAGAATTAGTGTTTTCATAACCATATTATTTATTATGTTTATACTGATTATTCCTCAGGCCTTATTCCTATGGAGAGATACTTTTATAATTCTTTTTGATTTACATTTAGTTCAACTAAATTACCATCCGGATCAGCGCAGAAAATTTGCGCAAATCCACTTTTTCCGTATGGTTTTTCAAGCAGTTCAACGTTATTCTGTTTTAGCCATGTAAGAGTGTCATAGTAGTTCTCGACTCTAAGGGCAAAGTGACCTTCTCTACTGGATAAGCTTTTATCCTGACGAATGGTCTGTGAAAAGGGATCAACGATTATGTGGAGTTGCTGTCCCTCTATTTCATACCAGGCACCGGAAAAATCGAAATCTGGACGTGGTATTTCATTTAAACATAAAACTTTCCCATAGAAATCTTTTGCTCTTTCCAAATTTGTAACAGTAAGACTTACATGATGAAGACTTTTATATTTAATCAAAATGTTCACTTCTTTCTATTCTAATGTTTTATTTAAATCTTACTCAAAAAATCTCCTTTATGGAAGTGAGTTCAAACCATCCACTCACCTGCTACTCTTCTAGGTTGACTGGATAAAAAAGCAAAAAAAAAACGCTTAATAGCGTTTTTTCTCTTGTTTATTTTACGCGCCTTAGAGGATTCGAACCTCTGACCGTACGCTTAGAAGGCGTATGCTCTATCCAGCTGAGCTAAAGGCGCATATATAGAGTGGCGGAGAAGGAGGGATTTGAACCCTCGCGCCGGTTACCCGACCTACACCCTTAGCAGGGGCGCCTCTTCAGCCTCTTGAGTACTTCCCCAAAGACATAAAAATGGCTCCGCAGGTAGGACTCGAACCTACGACCGATCGGTTAACAGCCGATTGCTCTACCACTGAGCTACTGCGGAACATTGAAAAATTATTTGTGTTATCTCAAAAAAATATGGTGGGCCTAAATGGACTCGAACCATCGACCTCACGCTTATCAGGCGTGCGCTCTAACCAGCTGAGCTATAGGCCCCCATTTGGAGCGGGTGATGAGAATCGAACTCACGACATCAGCTTGGAAGGCTGAGGTTTTACCATTAAACTACACCCGCGAATATAAAATTGGAGGCAGCACCCGGATTTGAACCGGGGATAAAGGTTTTGCAGACCTCTGCCTTACCACTTGGCTATGCTGCCATGACTGGGCTAGCTGGATTCGAACCAACGCATGACGGAGTCAAAGTCCGTTGCCTTACCGCTTGGCTATAGCCCAATGAAGAAATGATTTTAATGGGGCGACTGATGGGAATCGAACCCACGAATGTCGGAACCACAATCCGATGCGTTAACCACTTCGCCACAACCGCCATTACGATATGGTGGAGGGGGACGGATTCGAACCGCCGAACCCAAGGGAGCGGATTTACAGTCCGCCGCGTTTAGCCACTTCGCTACCCCTCCGTATTGAAATTAATGAGCAATAAAATTAATGGTGGCTCAGGACGGAATCGAACCGCCGACACAAGGATTTTCAGTCCTTTGCTCTACCGACTGAGCTACTGAGCCACAATATGGCGGTCCCGACCGGGATCGAACCGGCGATCTCCTGCGTGACAGGCAGGCATGTTAACCGCTACACCACGGGACCAGAGTTTTTTTCAAGTGTTAACTTGAAAAAAAACTTTCATAAATTGCGGGGACAGGATTTGAACCTGCGACCTTCGGGTTATGAGCCCGACGAGCTACCAGACTGCTCCACCCCGCGACAATATTAATTTAAAAAAATGGAGGAGGTAGAGGGATTCGAACCCCCGCGCGGTTTGACCCGCCTGTCGGTTTTCAAGACCGATCCCTTCAGCCGGACTTGGGTATACCTCCGTATCTTTGGTAGCGGCGGAGGGGATCGAACCCCCGACCTCACGGGTATGAACCGTACGCTCTAGCCAGCTGAGCTACACCGCCAAAAATAATTTAATGAAGATTTTTTTGACTACACTACATTTAGTAAAAAACTTTGGTGGAGCCTAGCGGGATCGAACCGCTGACCTCCTGCGTGCAAGGCAGGCGCTCTCCCAGCTGAGCTAAGGCCCCATTAAATGAATAGTAGTATCATGGTCGGGAAGACAGGATTCGAACCTGCGACCCCTTGGTCCCAAACCAAGTGCTCTACCAAGCTGAGCTACTCCCCGATTAAATCTAATATGGCGCGCCCGAAAGGAGTCGAACCCATAACCTTCTGATCCGTAGTCAGACGCTCTATCCAATTGAGCTACGGGCGCATATTTTTTTAATGTTACTTATATTAGAGTGTTAAAGACAGCTATTTTGCTTGCGGATATTTTACTTTGTAAAAATCCTTGGTGCCGAGGACCGGAATCGAACCGGTACGGTAGTCACCTACCGCAGGATTTTAAGTCCTGTGCGTCTGCCAGTTCCGCCACCCCGGCAAAAGAAGTTCTTGGAGCGGAAGACGGGATTCGAACCCGCGACCCCAACCTTGGCAAGGTTGTATTCTACCACTGAACTACTTCCGCAATTGGAAAAATTGTTTTACTAGTGTATAAAACATTGGTGCGGGTGAAGGGAGTCGAACCCCCACGCCTTGCGGCGCTAGATCCTAAGTCTAGTGCGTCTGCCAATTCCGCCACACCCGCATAATGATAATTTATAGAAAGTTATTTTGCTGAAGCAAAAAACTTTGGTGAGCCATGAAGGACTCGAACCTTCGACCCTCTGATTAAAAGTCAGATGCTCTACCGACTGAGCTAATGGCTCGGTATAAGTGGTGCCGGTGAGAGGACTTGAACCCCCAACCTACTGATTACAAGTCAGTTGCTCTACCAATTGAGCTACGCCGGCTTATTAGGAAGACTATTTTTCAGTTTCGTGAAAAATAGTCTTGATGGAGGATGACGGGATCGAACCGCCGACCCCCTGCTTGTAAGGCAGGTGCTCTCCCAGCTGAGCTAATCCTCCGAAATGGAAAGTTATTTTCTTTTCATGAAAAAACTTTGGTGACCCCTACGGGATTCGAACCCGTGTTACCGCCGTGAAAGGGCGGTGTCTTAACCGCTTGACCAAGGGGCCTTACTATATATCTTGGACAAAAATAATAGTCCCAATAGGGACAAGCCTGGCGACGTCCTACTCTCACAGAGGGAAACCCTCAACTACCATTGGCGCTGAAAAGCTTAACTTCCGTGTTCGGTATGGGAACGGGTGTGACCTTTTCGCTATCGCCACCAGACTTTTAAATTT
>NZ_JAMBNS010000179.1 GCF_023715225.1 Robertmurraya korlensis | reverse complement strand
ATACACACTAGCCAACGTTTTAACTTTAAGAGCTAATCTTACTCTTTATTGGAGAGTTTGATCCTGGCTCAGGACGAACGCTGGCGGCGTGCCTAATACATGCAAGTCGAGCGGACCTTTGGGAGCTTGCTCCCAAAGGTTAGCGGCGGACGGGTGAGTAACACGTGGGCAACCTGCCTATGAGACTGGGATAACTCCGGGAAACCGGGGCTAATACCGGATAATTCTTTTCTACACATGTGGAAAAGCTGAAAG
>NZ_JAMBNS010000178.1 GCF_023715225.1 Robertmurraya korlensis | reverse complement strand
GCTCGACTTGCATGTATTAGGCACGCCGCCAGCGTTCGTCCTGAGCCAGGATCAAACTCTCCAATAAAGAGTAAGATTAGCTCTTAAAAGTTTAAAACTTAAAATTAAAACGTTGACGTTTGTTGTTGTCTTGTTCAGTTTTCAAGGTTCAATTAAGCACTTGATTATCTTACAATATCTTTTCACCGTTGTCAACTTCTGCGAAAAAACTTTTTTAATCGTTATTTTCAAAGTCGTTGTTGTCGGCTACATGTA
>NZ_JAMBNS010000177.1 GCF_023715225.1 Robertmurraya korlensis | reverse complement strand
GGTTGACCATAGCTAGAGGGATGCCTCGTTCCTCAAGAAAATAGGCTAAATTGAGCCAATAATGACCAGTAGGTTCAATCCCAACGATGACTTCCGTTTTTTCTTGTTCTTTCATTTCAATTAGAATACGTTGATAGAAAAGTTCAAACCCATCTCGAGACTGAGAAACAGAGAATGACTTTCGGAGCACCCGTCCGCGATCGTCCACAAAACAAGCGTAATGAATCCGCTTGGCAATATCGATGCCGACTACGA
>NZ_JAMBNS010000176.1 GCF_023715225.1 Robertmurraya korlensis | reverse complement strand
GAAGAGCCGCAGTGAATAGGCCCAGGCGACTGTTTAGCAAAAACACAGGTCTCTGCGAAGCCGCAAGGCGAAGTATAGGGGCTGACGCCTGCCCGGTGCTGGAAGGTTAAGAGGAGGGGTTAGCTGCGAAGCGAAGCTCTGAATCGAAGCCCCAGTAAACGGCGGCCGTAACTATAACGGTCCTAAGGTAGCGAAATTCCTTGTCGGGTAAGTTCCGACCCGCACGAAAGGCGTAACGATCTGGGCACTGTCTCA
>NZ_JAMBNS010000175.1 GCF_023715225.1 Robertmurraya korlensis | reverse complement strand
TACAACCCCAAGAGGCAAGCCTCTTGGTTTGGGCTAATCCCGTTTCGCTCGCCGCTACTCAGGGAATCGCGTTTGCTTTCTCTTCCTCCGGGTACTTAGATGTTTCAGTTCCCCGGGTCTGCCTTCAATACCCTATGTATTCAGGTAAAGATCCTATCCCATTACGGATAGGGGGTTTCCCCATTCGGAAATCTCCGGATCAAAGCTTACTTACAGCTCCCCGAAGCATATCGGTGTTAGTCCCGTCCTTCATCG
>NZ_JAMBNS010000174.1 GCF_023715225.1 Robertmurraya korlensis | reverse complement strand
TACATGAAGCTGGAATCGCTAGTAATCGCGGATCAGCATGCCGCGGTGAATACGTTCCCGGGCCTTGTACACACCGCCCGTCACACCACGAGAGTTTGTAACACCCGAAGTCGGTGGGGTAACCGTAAGGAGCCAGCCGCCTAAGGTGGGACAGATGATTGGGGTGAAGTCGTAACAAGGTAGCCGTATCGGAAGGTGCGGCTGGATCACCTCCTTTCTAAGGAAAATTGAGGCTTACGACCTTCGGTCGAAGCT
>NZ_JAMBNS010000173.1 GCF_023715225.1 Robertmurraya korlensis | reverse complement strand
CCAGAAGAGCCGCAGTGAATAGGCCCAGGCGACTGTTTAGCAAAAACACAGGTCTCTGCGAAGCCGCAAGGCGAAGTATAGGGGCTGACGCCTGCCCGGTGCTGGAAGGTTAAGAGGAGGGGTTAGCGCAAGCGAAGCTCTGAATCGAAGCCCCAGTAAACGGCGGCCGTAACTATAACGGTCCTAAGGTAGCGAAATTCCTTGTCGGGTAAGTTCCGACCCGCACGAAAGGCGTAACGATCTGGGCACTGTCTCA
>NZ_JAMBNS010000172.1 GCF_023715225.1 Robertmurraya korlensis | reverse complement strand
CCAGAAGAGCCGCAGTGAATAGGCCCAGGCGACTGTTTAGCAAAAACACAGGTCTCTGCGAAGCCGCAAGGCGAAGTATAGGGGCTGACGCCTGCCCGGTGCTGGAAGGTTAAGAGGAGGGGTTAGCTGCTAAGCGAAGCTCTGAATCGAAGCCCCAGTAAACGGCGGCCGTAACTATAACGGTCCTAAGGTAGCGAAATTCCTTGTCGGGTAAGTTCCGACCCGCACGAAAGGCGTAACGATCTGGGCACTGTCTCA
>NZ_JAMBNS010000171.1 GCF_023715225.1 Robertmurraya korlensis | reverse complement strand
CGCACGGTGGATGCCTTGGCACTAGGAGCCGATGAAGGACGGGACTAACACCGATATGCTTCGGGGAGCTGTAAGTAAGCTTTGATCCGGAGATTTCCGAATGGGGAAACCCTCTATCCGTAATGGGGTAGAATCTTTACCTGAATACATAGGGTAATGAAGGCAGACCCGGGGAACTGAAACATCTAAGTACCCGGAGGAAGAGAAAGCAAACGCGATTCCCTGAGTAGCGGCGAGCGAAACGGGATTAGCCCAAACC
>NZ_JAMBNS010000170.1 GCF_023715225.1 Robertmurraya korlensis | reverse complement strand
GATATGATTTGTTTAGTTTTGAGAGAGCAATCTCTCTATGATAATCGTTCTTTGAAAACTAGATAATGTAATATGAAGAAGGCAAAAAAGAAATACCGAGTAATCGCCATTTTAGTTTTCTCTCTATTTAATATAGAGAAACTTTTTAACCGTAGGTTAAGTTAGAAAGGGCGCACGGTGGATGCCTTGGCACTAGGAGCCGATGAAGGACGGGACTAACACCGATATGCTTCGGGGAGCTGTAAGTAAGCTTTGATCCG
>NZ_JAMBNS010000017.1 GCF_023715225.1 Robertmurraya korlensis | reverse complement strand
AAGCGCGGTGACGTGTGGAGCTGACTGATACTAATCGATCGAGGACTTAACCAAATTACGATGAAACGTATTTCTTCTTCTTCATTCATTATCTAGTTTTGAAGGAATGATTCCTTCAAGTGAATACAGGTCTAGTGGCGATAGCGAAAAGGTCACACCCGTTCCCATACCGAACACGGAAGTTAAGCTTTTCAGCGCCGATGGTAGTTGAGGGTTTCCCTCTGTGAGAGTAGGACGTCGCTAGGCAAAGAAAAAAGCACCTGAATGGGTGCTTTTTTTGTTGTATGTATATCTAATTTGATGAGGAATTGCTTTTATAACTTTTAAAAAAGTAATTCCTCTATTTTATAGAATTATATTTATGTATTCCTTCCTAGTTTGAGAGCACGAAATTTGGGGAAAAATTTATAAGGTGTTGTTCATTGCATGAAACTACGTTCATCATGTATAATTAATGTCAAATATAGTCAAAGTCAGAGAGGGGGGATATGGTGAGGAACATCTCCGATATCATTGAGCAGTACTTAAAAGAAGTACTCGAGATGAGTGAAAGAGAGCTCGTTGAAATTAAGCGTAGTGAAATAGCTGATAAGTTTCAGTGTGTACCATCACAAATCAATTACGTTATAAACACACGATTTACCATTGAAAAAGGGTATGTTGTAGAAAGTAAACGAGGTGGTGGTGGATATATTCGAATTATGAAAGTTCAATCACACGATAACGCTCACCTTATTGACCAGCTGCTAACTGTGATCTCTTCTAGAGTGTCACAAAGTAGTGCGGAGCACGTGATCTTCAGACTAGTTGAGGAAGATGTGATCTCAACGAGAGAAGCAAAAATTATGCTCAGTGTCATTGATCGCTCCGTCCTGTATATTGACTTACCATATCGTGATGAACTTCGTTCGCGAATGCTAAAGGCTATGTTAACAACATTAAAATATAAGTAAGAAGATAATATGCCTTTAGAAAAGAGTAAAGCCATTTTATTGAGGTGAGTAACATGATTTGTCAGGAGTGTAATGAAAGGCCAGCTACCCTTCATTTTACAAAGATTAATAATGGTAAAAAAACTGAGTTTCACTTATGTGAGGTTTGTGCTCAAGAAAAAGGAGAGCATTTTGTAGTCACGAATACTTCAGGTTTTTCCATTAATAATCTATTAGCTGGGCTATTAAACTTCGATCATAACTACCAGCTTGCTCAACAAAAAGCTTCACTTTATGAGCAACAACAAGTATTGCAATGTGAAAGCTGTTCGATGACATATAAGCAATTCATTCAAGTCGGGCGGTTTGGGTGTGCTCATTGCTATGAGACGTTTAGGGATCAGCTTCAACCGATACTACGAAGGCTTCATAGTGGAAACTCCACACATAATGGGAAGATACCTAAACGAATAGGTGGAAACATTCACTACAAAAAGAAAGTAGAAGAACTAAAGGTTGATTTAAAGTCTGCAATAGAAAACGAAGAGTTTGAACAAGCAGCAATTGTAAGGGATGAAATTAGAGAAATTGAAAAGCTGTTACGCAGTGAAAGTGAAGGAGAGGAATAGGTACATGTCTCTTGAAAAATTTATAAATCAAGCCATAAGCTCATGGATGAGTGCAGAAGGGCCTGATTCAGACATTGTTCTAAGTTCTCGAATTCGGCTCGCGCGGAATATAAATGAGTATAAGTTCCCAACCCTTTTCTCTAATGAGGAAGCACAGGAAGTTATTCAGACAATGGAGAAGGCATTATTAAATCATACCATTCCTAACTTAAGTCAATTAGAGCTCCTAAGAATGGAAGAACTTCAGCCTATACAAAAACGAGTATTAATGGAAAAGCATTTAATCAGCCCTCATCTAGTTGAAAACTCTGCTCTAGGTGCCTGTCTTTTATCGGAAAATGAAGAAGTGTGCATTATGGTTAACGAAGAAGATCATATCAGAATTCAATGCTTATATCCTGGATTCCAGGTGAGTGAGGCGTTAACACTGGCAGATCGCATCGATGATGAATTGGAAGAGCATATCAATTATGCATTCGATGAAAAGGTAGGATACTTAACGAGCTGTCCGACAAATGTAGGGACAGGGATGCGGGCATCTGTGATGATGCATCTACCAGGTTTGACATTAACGCAACAAATGAATCGTATAATTCCAGCCATCAATCAACTTGGTCTCGTCGTTAGAGGAATGTATGGAGAGGGTAGTGAGGCGTTAGGCAACATCTTTCAAATATCTAATCAGATCACTTTAGGTAAATCCGAAGAGGATATTGTGGAGGACTTAAAGGGAGTTGTCAGCCAACTAATTGCCCAAGAAAGATCAGCTCGTGGGGCATTAGCAAAAACTTCTAACATACAATTAGAGGATAGAGTCTTTCGTTCCCTAGGTGTTCTCACACATAGTAGAATCATTGAAACTAAGGAAGCAGCTAGCTGTCTATCTGATGTAAGATTAGGGATTGATATGGGTTATATTGAAAACATATCGAGAAATATCTTGAATGAATTAATGATATTAACACAACCAGGATTTCTCCAGCAGTACGCGGGAGGACCACTAAGACCCAACGAGCGTGATATTCGTCGCGCCTCTTTAATAAGGGAAAGAATAAAAATGGAAAATTAACCTTAGTTAGGAGGATGTTCACATGATGTTTGGACGTTTTACAGAGAGAGCTCAAAAGGTACTTGCACTAGCACAGGAAGAAGCTATTCGTTTAGGTCATAACAATATTGGAACAGAGCATATTTTACTTGGGTTAGTAAGAGAAGGCGAAGGGATTGCTGCAAAAGCTTTATATGCTTTAGGATTAGGATCAGAGAAAATACAAAAAGAAGTAGAAAATCTGATCGGTCGCGGGCAAGATGCTTCTCAGACGATTCACTATACACCGCGAGCAAAAAAGGTGATTGAACTTTCTATGGATGAAGCAAGAAAGCTTGGTCATTCATATGTAGGAACAGAGCACATTTTGCTTGGACTGATTCGTGAAGGTGAAGGAGTAGCAGCAAGGGTATTAAACAATTTAGGAGTTAGCTTAAACAAAGCAAGACAACAGGTGCTTCAACTGTTAGGTAGCAGTGAATCAAGCAATCATCAAGGTGGTACAGCTGCTAGTGCTAATACACCAACTTTAGATAGCTTAGCAAGAGATTTAACAGCGATTGCTAGAGAAGGAAGCCTTGATCCCGTTATTGGAAGAGCGAAGGAAATTCAGCGTGTGATCGAGGTATTAAGCCGACGAACGAAAAATAATCCCGTGTTAATTGGGGAGCCAGGGGTAGGGAAAACAGCGATTGCTGAAGGTTTAGCCCAACAAATAGTCAACAATGAGGTTCCTGAAACATTAAGAGATAAGCGTGTTATGACGCTTGATATGGGAACAGTGGTAGCCGGTACAAAGTATCGAGGTGAGTTTGAAGACCGTTTAAAGAAAGTAATGGATGAAATCCGTCAAGCAGGAAATATCATCTTATTCATTGATGAGCTTCATACACTTATCGGTGCAGGTGGAGCAGAGGGTGCAATTGATGCTTCAAATATCTTAAAGCCTTCTTTAGCTCGTGGGGAGCTTCAATGTATTGGGGCAACCACCCTCGATGAATACCGTAAATATATTGAAAAAGATGCAGCTCTAGAAAGACGCTTCCAGCCAATTATGGTAGATGAACCGACAGCGGATGAATCTATTCAAATCTTAAAAGGATTAAGAGATCGCTACGAAGCACATCATAGAGTATCCATTACGGATGAGGCGATTGAGGCAGCTGTGAAATTGTCTGACCGTTATATTTCGGATCGTTTTCTTCCTGATAAGGCCATTGATTTAATTGATGAAGCAGGATCAAAAGTAAGACTTCGTTCTTACACGACTCCTCCTAACTTAAAGGAACTTGAAGCAAAGCTTGAAGAAGTTCGTAAGGAAAAGGATGCTGCTGTTCAAAGTCAAGAATTTGAAAAGGCTGCATCATTACGGGATTCAGAGCAAAGACTTCGTGAACAACTAGAAGAAACAAAGAAAACATGGAAAGAGAAGCAAGGAAAAGAGAATTCAGAGGTGACTGTCGATGATATTGCTACGGTTGTAGCAAGTTGGACGGGAATTCCTGTATCTCGTCTCGCACAAACAGAAACAGATAAGCTATTAAAGCTTGAAGAAATTCTTCATTCTCGTTTAATCGGTCAAGAGGAAGCTGTAAAGGCCATCTCAAAGGCTGTCCGTCGTGCTCGTGCTGGTTTGAAAGATCCAAAGCGCCCTATCGGATCGTTTATTTTCCTTGGTCCAACAGGTGTTGGTAAAACAGAGCTTGCACGTGCATTAGCAGAAGCCATGTTTGGTGACGAAGATGCAATGATTCGAGTAGATATGTCAGAGTATATGGAAAAACATTCGACTTCCAGACTAGTAGGTTCTCCTCCAGGTTATGTTGGATACGATGAAGGTGGACAATTGACTGAAAAGGTAAGAAGAAAGCCTTATTCTGTTATTTTATTAGATGAAATTGAAAAGGCGCATCCAGATGTATTTAATATTTTGCTTCAAGTACTTGAAGATGGTCGTCTAACTGATTCTAAAGGAAGAAGTGTTGATTTCCGTAATACAGTTGTTATCATGACTTCTAACGTTGGAGCAGAAGCGTTAAAGCGTAACAAGTATGTTGGCTTTAACATTCAAGACGGAGAACAGGACTTTAAAGATATGAAAGGCAAGGTAATGGAGGAGCTGAAAAAGGCATTCCGTCCAGAGTTCCTAAACCGTATCGATGAGATTATTGTTTTCCATTCTTTAGAGAAAAAGCACTTGAAACAGATTGTCACATTAATGTCTGATCAGCTAATTAAGCGATTAAATGAACAGGATATTACATTAGAGCTAACAGAGGCTGCAAAAGAGAAGATCTCTGAGGAAGGGTATGACCCTGAATACGGTGCTCGACCTTTAAGAAGAGCCATTCAAAAGCATATTGAGGACCGTTTATCAGAAGAGTTATTAAGAGGAACGGTTCTAACAGGACAAAAGGTTATCATTGATTATATGGATGGTGATTTTGCTGTAAGAGCCGGAGAACCGATTCATAAATAATCGTAAAAATAGGGAGCACACGTAAGAGATTACGTGTGCCTTCTATTTTCTTTTGGGAAATACTTATCACTGCAATGAATTTATAAGATGTCTTATAATAAGAGAGTATGGCATGGAAGAAGGGGGATATAAGTTTGGCAAAAGTAAAAACAAAATTTATGTGTAATGATTGCGGCTATGAATCTCCCAAATGGATGGGGAAATGCCCTGGATGCGGACAATGGAATACGATGGTCGAAGAAATAGAAAAAAAGGTATCTAATCATCGCGCAACCTTTGCTCATTCAGTAGGTTCAACAACCATGTCTAAAGCAACACCAATCACCTCAATTGAAACGATGACAGAGCCGCGTATACAGACGGATTTGGTCGAGCTAAATCGTGTGTTAGGTGGAGGAATCGTTAAAGGCTCCCTTGTGTTAATAGGCGGTGATCCTGGAATAGGAAAATCTACCTTGCTATTACAGGTTTCTTCTCAACTGGCAAAAAAGCAACATTCCGTTCTTTATATTTCAGGGGAAGAGTCCATGAGACAGACGAAGCTAAGAGCAGATCGACTAGGAGTAGCATCAGAAAACTTACTCGTCTATTCTGAAACAGACCTAGAAGAGATCAGTCGAACGATAGAAAAGGAAAACCCGAGTTTTGTGATTGTTGATTCTATCCAAACCATTTTCCATCCACAGGTAACCTCTGCCCCAGGAAGTGTCTCTCAAGTAAGAGAATGTACAGCTGAGCTTATGAGAATAGGAAAGACAAAGGGGATTGCTATTTTCATTGTAGGCCATGTGACAAAAGAAGGTTCGATTGCGGGTCCTAGACTTCTCGAACATATGGTCGATACCGTTCTCTATTTTGAAGGGGAGCGCCACCATACGTATCGGATCGTCAGAGCGGTAAAGAACCGTTTTGGTTCCACAAATGAAATGGGAATTTTTGAAATGAAGGAATTTGGATTGGAAGAGGTTCATAATCCATCTGAGATCTTCCTTGAGGAGCGTTCTCAAGGTGCTGCAGGATCGACAGTAGTTGCTTCGATGGAAGGTACCCGTCCGGTTTTAGTAGAGATACAAGCACTTATTTCACCGACTAGCTTCGGAAATCCAAGGAGAATGGCTACTGGAATTGATCATAACAGAGTATCACTATTAATGGCAGTATTGGAGAAACGTGTTGGTTTGTTACTCCAAAACCAGGATGCCTACTTAAAGGTTGCTGGTGGAGTGAAGCTCGATGAACCAGCTATTGATTTAGCTGTAGCTATTAGCATTGCTTCAAGTTTCCGTGATAAGCCAACGAGACCAACGGATTGTATTATTGGTGAAGTAGGTTTGACTGGGGAGATAAGAAGGGTATCAAGAATAGAGCAGCGTGTTCAAGAAGCTGCCAAGCTAGGGTTTGAACGAGTGATAATTCCTGCCAATAACATTGGTGGTTGGTCAGCCCCAAAAGGGATTCAGTTGATTGGAGTTTCTACTGTTGCAGATGCACTTAAAGCGACATTTGAATAAGTGAAAGAAAAGGGTAAAAAATTGACACCAATATTTGCTAGGTGCTACCCTTAGTAGTAATAAACATGCGAATCACCGGCAATTATACTAATATAACAAAGAGATTACAGGATAATAACAAACAATAATTTTCTATGTAATATTACGTTTCAATTTATGGAAATTGTTTATAATGTATAAAAGGAGGTGAAGGAATGTTAAAACGTATTGTTCAAGCCTGTTTCTTAATTACAGGTGGTACTTTAGGGATCTTTTTAATCTCTGATTTATTAACTCTTATATCACTAGACGACATTCCTCTGATAAATAATCATTATGTTACCGCTATTTTAGGTGCTATTATTTTTTATCTTATTTCTTTTTGGGCGGTCGATTATGTCGTCAATTTTGTTAAATGGGTAGAAGAATCTCTTGTCAAAGTACCTATCACGGATATTATTTTTGGTAGCGTAGGATTAGTATTTGGATTAATTATTGCCTTTTTAGTTGGTTATGCATTAACGGGTATCGAAGTACCTATTTTAAATACGGTAGCTCCCGTACTACTGACACTTTTATTTGGTTATTTAGGTTTCCAAGTTGGTTTTAAAAAGAGAGACGAGTTATTATCTCTTTTTACGAAATCAAAAAAGAAGTCTAGTGATGAAGAATTAGAGGCTGAGAATACAACTGCCAAAAATGAATTAAAAATATTAGATACGAGTGTTATTATTGATGGGCGTATTGCTGATATCTGCCAAACTGGATTTTTAGATGGAACCATTGTCATTCCACAATTTGTCCTTGAAGAATTGCAGCATATTGCCGATTCCTCTGATGTATTAAAGAGAAACCGTGGTAGAAGAGGTCTTGATATTTTAAATCGAATTCAAAAAGAACTAGCCATGAATGTAGAGATATATGAAGGCGACTTTGAGGATGTACAAGAGGTAGATTCAAAACTTGTTAAGCTTGCAAAGCTAACTAGTGGGGTAGTTGTAACCAATGACTTTAATCTTAATAAAGTGTGTGAACTTCAAAAGGTTGCTGTATTAAACATTAATGACTTGGCAAATGCCGTTAAGCCAGTTGTGTTGCCTGGAGAAGAAATGAATGTTCAGGTTATAAAAGATGGCAAGGAGCATAACCAAGGCATTGCTTATCTCGATGATGGCACGATGATTGTGGTGGAAGATGGCAGAGATTATATTGGGAAGCAACTTGAAGTTTTGGTAACAAGTGTACTGCAAACATCAGCTGGTCGAATGATTTTTGCTAAGCCGAAATTATTAGAAAAAGCATTATAGAAATAGTTAGGGGATATCTTATGTCTTACCAAGTTATTATCCCTGCAGCAGGACAAGGGAAAAGAATGCGGGCAGGCAAAAATAAGGTGTTGCTTCAGCTAAAGGATATTCCAATATTAATCCATACACTCAAGGTATTTGAATTGGATGAGGCATGTGAGGGAATTATTTTAGCTATTTCAGCCGGAGATGAAGACCATTTTTCCAGCCTTTTAAAAAAGTATCGAATCAAAAAGGTTACTTCTCTTGTTGCTGGTGGGAACGAAAGACAGCACAGTGTATATAATGGGTTGCAAGCGGCAAAGAAAGAGGGAATTATCCTCGTTCATGATGCAGCTAGGCCATTTATTGAAAAAAGAGTGATCCATGAATTAGTAGCCGTAGCTGAAAAGGATGGAGCGGCTGTAGTAGCGGTCCCTGTTAAGGATACAATTAAGAAGGTAAATAATTTTGAAGTAGTTGAGACGATTGAGCGTTCAAGCTTGTGGGCCATACAAACCCCACAAGCTTTTCGCGTGTCGTTGCTAGAAGAAGCGCATAACCTAGCCTTGGTACAGAATTTTTTAGGGACGGATGAGGCAAGTTTAGTAGAACGACTACATGTACCTGTGAAAATTGTTGAGGGTGACTACGATAATATTAAACTGACGACACCAGAAGATTTGTATTTTGCAGAGGCAATCATAAAGCAACGTGACTACCAAAAGAGGGGACTTTAATAACGATGTTTAGAATTGGACAAGGATTTGACGTTCATCAGCTCACAGAAGGTAGACCATTGATTTTAGGAGGAATAACGATTCCTTATGAGAAAGGATTGTTAGGGCATTCAGATGCAGATGTCCTCCTTCATACAGTGACAGATGCTGTTTTAGGAGCAATAGGTGAAGGAGATATTGGGAGACATTTTCCGGATACGGATCCAGAGTTTAAGGATGCTGATTCAGCAAAGCTGCTTGAATATGTATGGTCATTAGTGGAGAATCGAGGATATGAGTTAGTAAATGCGGATTGTACCATTATTGCACAAAAACCGAAGATGGCTCCATACATTGAGCAAATGAAGAACCGAATCGCTGAATTATTGAAAGCTACACCAGATCAAGTAAATGTGAAAGCAACCACCACAGAAAAGCTTGGATTTACCGGAAGAGGAGAAGGAATTGCTTCTCAAGCCGTTGTGCTCTTAAAAAAGAAAGAACTCTAGGAATTGTCTTTTCACAATGATAAAATAAATCTCAAAAATAGATAGAACTCTTTAGGAGGAAAAATAGAATGTCTAACACTGTACGTGTTCGTTATGCACCAAGTCCAACGGGGCATTTACATATTGGAAACGCTCGTACTGCGCTATTTAACTACTTGTTTGCGCGTCATCAAGGTGGAAAGTTTATTATCCGAATTGAAGACACTGATAAGAAGCGTAATATTGCTGGCGGGGAAGAAAGTCAGCTAAAATACTTAAAATGGTTAGGAATAGATTGGGATGAGAGCGTTGATGTTGGTGGATCATATGGTCCATACAGACAATCAGAACGTAACGACTTATATGAAGTGTACTATAAGCAACTTCTAGAAGAGGGCAAAGCTTATAAATGCTATTGTACAGAAGAAGAGCTAGAAGCAGAACGTAATGAGCAAGCGGAGAAGGGTGAGATGGGTGGTTATTTAGGGAAATGCCGTCATCTAACGAGTGAGCAGCGCGAAGCTCTAGAAAAAGAAGGAAGACAACCAAGTGTTCGCTTTTTGGTTCCTAGCGGGAAGGTTTTCAGCTTTAACGACATGGTTAAAGGAGATGTATCTTTTGAGGCAGATGGAATCGGTGGAGACTTTGTTATTGTAAAAAAGGATGGAACACCGACTTATAACTTTGCTGTTGCTGTTGATGATCACTTGATGGAAATTTCACACGTGTTACGTGGAGATGACCATATTTCTAATACACCAAAGCAAATGATGATTTATGAAGCATTAGGTTGGGAGACACCAATGTTTGGACATATGACATTGATCGTAAACGAAAGCCGAAAGAAGTTAAGTAAACGTGATGAGTCGATAATTCAGTTCATTGAACAGTATGAGGAATTAGGATATCTTCCTGAGGCATTATTTAATTTTATTACCTTACTCGGCTGGTCACCATCTGGAGAGGAAGAGATTTTCTCGAAGGAAGAGCTGATTTCCATTTTTGAAGCAAATAGACTTTCGAAATCTCCAGCCCTATTTGATAAGCAAAAGCTTACTTGGATGAATAACCAGTACATGAAGAAGCAAGAGGTTGACGTTGTGTATGAGCTTGCTTTACCGCATCTTCAAAAGGCGGGGCTTGTTAGTGAGGCAATGACTCCGGAGCAAGTAGAATGGACGAAAAATCTTGTAGCACTTTATCAAGATCAGTTGAGCTATGGGGCTGAAATTGTCGAGCTATCAGAGTTATTCTTCAAAGAGGAACTAGAACTAGAGGAAGAAGCAAAGGCGGTTCTCCAGGAGGAAGGCGTGAAGGAAGTATTATCTACTTTTGCGAGTGAGATTGAGAAGCTTCCAAGTCTCCAACCAGAGGATGTTCAAGCAACTTTGAAGAGTGTTCAAAAAGCAACAGGGCAAAAGGGTAAGAAGCTCTTTATGCCAGTACGTGTTGCTGCTACTGGTCAAACACACGGACCAGATTTACCTAAAGCAATTGCTCTAATTGGTAAAGAAAAAATATTACAACGAATTGTGAGCATTATTGGTTAACAGATTGGAAAAAATGTAATATAGTAAAGATAATAATATAATTTTGAAAATGTTGAAGAGGAAAAGTAAAAAAGCAATGCTTTTTAGAGAGAACCATCATCGGCTGAAAGTGGTTTAAGCCCCTTGTTTTTTGAAGTGCCCCTCTGAGTCCTGATTCGAAACAGGGTCATTCCCCTAGTAGAATAAGGCGGATTTCTTCCGTTACAAGAGTTGAGTTGAAGTAGCAATGTGGCTACTTAAACAGAGTGGAACCGCGCATACAAGCGTCTCTGTCATTTTTGACAGGGGCGTTTTTTATTTTTACAAAATAAGCAGCATTTACGTTTAGGGGGAACGATAATGTTTAAAATGCTAAGGGAAGATGTTGAAGTAGTTTTTGAACAAGATCCAGCGGCAAGGACGTATTTGGAGGTTATCTTAACCTATTCAGGTTTGCATTCCATCTGGGCTCATCGAATGGCACATGCTCTATATAAGAGAAAATTTTATTTTATGGCAAGGATCATTTCACAGGTAAGCCGCTTCTTCACTGGAATAGAAATTCACCCAGGTGCAACCATCGGAAGGCGATTTTTTATCGATCATGGCATGGGGGTTGTCATTGGTGAAACATGTGAAATTGGTGACAATGTGACGGTGTTTCAGGGAGTTACACTAGGGGGAACGGGAAAAGAGAAAGGAAAGCGCCATCCAACAATAATGGATAATGCTCTTATTGCAACGGGTGCAAAAGTATTAGGATCGATCACGGTTGGTGAAAATTCTAAGATAGGCGCAGGTTCTGTTGTACTAAAGGATGTCCCTCCAAACTCGACAGTCGTTGGGATTCCTGGGAAAGTTGTGATAAGGGATGGAAAGAAAGTAGAGAAAGATTTAAATCACTGTGATCTACCAGATCCAACTGGCGACCGTTTCAAAGTACTTGAAGCTGAAATTTACAATTTAAGAAAACAACTAGAACAGGTAGAGAAGGAAAGGAGCTACGAGCATGAGCATTCAAATATATAATACACTGACTCGTTCAAAAGAGCCGTTCATCCCTCTTGAAGAGGGTAAAGTAAAGATGTATGTTTGCGGTCCTACCGTTTATAACTATATCCATATAGGAAATGCAAGGCCACCGATTGTGTTTGATACAGTAAGAAGATATTTAGAGTATAGAGGATATGAGGTTCAATATATCTCCAATTTCACTGACGTGGATGATAAGCTGATTCGTGTTGCGAATGAGCTTGGAGAAGATGTCCCAACGATTGCTGATCGTTTTATAAAAGCATACTTTGAAGATGTAACAGCACTCGGGTGCCGAAAAGCAGATGTTCATCCTCGAGTAACTGAAAGTATGGATATTATTTTAGACTTTATTTCTACATTGATTGAAAAGGGATATGCCTATGAGTCCGAGGGCGATGTATACTACCACACTCGTAAATTCAAGGAATATGGGAAATTGTCTCATCAATCAATTGATGAACTAAGACTAGGTACAAGAATTGCCATTGGTGAGAAGAAACAAGATTCTTTAGATTTTGTCCTTTGGAAGGCAGCAAAGCCAGGTGAAATTTTCTGGGAAAGCCCATGGGGCAAAGGAAGACCAGGCTGGCATATTGAGTGCTCTGCAATGGCGAAGAAGTATTTAGGTGATACGATTGACATTCATGCAGGAGGTCAGGATCTGGCTTTCCCGCATCATGAAAATGAAATTGCCCAGTCCGAAGCGTTAACAGACAAAACATTTGCACGCTACTGGATGCATAACGGGTACATTAATATTGATAATGAAAAAATGTCAAAATCACTAGGGAACTTTGTTCTCGTTCACGATATTATCCAAAAACATGATCCGCAAGTACTACGGTTCTTCATGTTAGCGGTACATTATCGCAATCCTATCAACTACACAGATGAGCTGTTAGAAAATACAAAGGCAGGACTTGATCGATTAAAAACTTCTTACCAAAACCTTAAACATCGACGTGAGGCTAGCGCCAATTTAACAGAAAATGATCAAGAATGGTTAACAAAGGTTACTACCTTGCATGATGAGTTTGTTCGTGATATGGATGATGATTTTAATACTGCGAATGGCATCTCTAAGTTATTCGACCTTTCTAAGCTGGCTAATATGTATCTAATTGAAAAGAACACATCTATCACTGTGATCGACGCATTTATGATCGAGTTTGAATTGTTATTTGGAATCCTTGGTTTAACTCTTGAAGCAGATCAACTTCTTGACGAAGAAATAGAAGCGTTAATCGAACAACGTATACAGGCTAGAAAAGATCGGAATTTCCAGTTATCTGACCAGATTCGTGATCAGTTAAAAGAGATGAACATTATTTTAGAAGATACACCTCAAGGCACAAGATGGAAAAGAGGCTAAAATATGCTTCGCTTTGAAAATACGATAGATGCGAAACAACTGAATAGCCTCGCCTTAGCTTATATAGGTGATTCTATTTTTGAAGTATATGTTCGAAGATACCTGCTTCAATCTGGGAAAGTACGACCGAATCAGCTTCATAAAGAGTCGACCAAATATGTTTCTGCAAAAGCTCAGTGTCAATTCATCCATCACTTTATAGATTCGAAGCTTTTAAGTGAGGAAGAAGAGGCAGTTGTTAGAAGGGGCAGAAATGCAAAATCTGGAACAGTGCCAAAGAATACAGATGTGCAGACATATCGCTATGGTACAGCATTTGAAGCATTAATCGGATATCTATATTTAATGAACAGAGAGGAGCGACTTGATGAATTGATCGAAGTTGCTCTCTCTCAAGTTGGAGAATGAAAGGAGGAACAATAAGATGAGCCAAGACTTTATTATTGGAAAAAATCCAGTTATAGAGGCATTAAAGTCTGAACGCGATGTGAATAAAATATTTATTGCAGAAGGTTCCCAAACGGGTCAAATGCAACAGGTAATAGGGTTAGCAAAAGCACAAAATGTCATTGTTCAATTTGTTCCTAAAAAGAAAATCGACCAGATGGTGGAAGGAAATCACCAAGGTGTTGTAGCGGCAGTAGCTGCTTACCAATATGCGGAACTTGATGACTTGTTTAAGGCGGCAGAAGCAAAAGGTGAAACTCCATTTTTCCTTTTGTTAGACGAAATTGAGGATCCGCATAATCTAGGATCCATTATGAGAACTGCGGATTCCACTGGTGCACACGGAATAATCATTCCGAAACGACGAGCAGTTGGGTTAACAGCAACAGTTGCAAAAGCATCAACGGGCGCCATTGAATATGTTCCTGTTGTCCGAGTGACGAATATGGCACAAACCATTGATGAGCTAAAGGAACGAGGTTTATGGATTGCAGGTACAGATGCGAAGGGAAAACAGGACTTTCGTTCGCTCGATGGGACAATGCCTTTAGGTCTTGTGATTGGTAGTGAAGGAAAAGGAATGGGAAGACTCATCCGTGATAAATGTGACTTTTTGGTTAGCCTGCCAATGAAAGGACATGTCACCTCTTTAAATGCTTCGGTAGCGGCTGCCCTTTTAATGTATGAGGTGTATCGAAAACGATATCCGCTAGAGGGATAAAATGGACATTCTGTTAGTGGATGGATACAATATCATTGGAGCTTGGCCAGAGCTTCGAGAGCTAAAAAATAAGGATTTAGCAGCAGCTCGGGACCGTTTAGTTGAAAGGATGGCCGAGTATCAAGCTTACTCAGGTTATCGTGTGATTATTGTATTCGACGCCCATTTTGTAAAAGGGACAGAAAAAAAGTATAAAAATTATAAAGTCGAAGTTATATTCACAAGAAATAATGAAACAGCGGATGAATGCATTGAAAAGCTTGCGATCTCTTTAAATAATAGAAAAACTCAGATTCATGTGGCAACCTCTGATTTTACAGAACAATGGGCCATATTTGGACAAGGTGCACTAAGAAAATCTGCACGAGAGTTACTAATAGAGATGGACTCGGTTGAAAAGAAGATAGAGAGAAAGGTACAAAAAATTCAGGAAAATAGCCCTACGTCAAAAATTCCATTAAGTAGTGAAGTGGCAGAAATTTTTGAAAAATGGCGAAGAGGAAAGTGATGACCGGTTGACGCTTTAAAAAAGCCTACTGTATAATATTTCTATCTATGCTTGTTCGGTCGGGGGGATCCGAAGTGAATGCTGACTACAAGACAACAAAAATCAACGAAAATTATTTACATTTAATGCAGCTTGAGGATGAAGAAATAGTTGATTTAGTGCACAAAGGTGATAGTGAAGCATTAGATTACTTGATTCATAAGTATCGAAACTTCGTTAGAGCCAAAGCTAGATCCTATTTCTTAATCGGTGCTGACAAAGAGGATATTGTTCAAGAGGGAATGATCGGTCTTTACAAAGCGATCCGAGATTTCCGAGAGGACAAACTCACTTCTTTTAAAGCGTTTGCAGAACTGTGTATCACTAGACAAATTATTACCGCGATTAAAACAGCAACGAGACAAAAGCATATTCCGTTGAATTCTTATGTGTCGTTGGACAAGCCAATCTATGATGAAGAATCCGATCGAACCTTAATGGATGTTATTTCTGGAGCTAAAGTGTTAGATCCGGAGGAACTCATTATTAATCAAGAGGAATTTGATCATATTGAGGTGAAAATGTCTGAGCTTCTAAGTGATTTAGAGCGGAAGGTGCTAGCTCTTTATCTAGATGGTCAGTCATATCAGGAGATATCAGAGGAACTCAATCGTCATGTGAAATCAATTGATAATGCGCTCCAACGTGTGAAAAGGAAGCTTGAGAAATATCTTGAGGTGAGGGAGCTCACCCTGTAGTATGACAGGGTATATGGTAATAGAGCTCTGTTGACATTGACAAGTGTCCATGATACAGTTTTATGGACAAAATAGTAAGTTAGAGGTGGCATTTTTGACAAAAAAGGTAGTTTTGGCCTGTGTAACTTGCGGTTCAAGAAACTATTCAACGATGAGCAATAAAGAGTCGGAACGGTTAGAGCTGAAGAAGTTTTGTAGAACATGCAGTGCTCATACCATCCACCGTCAAACAAAGTAGTAGGCGCCACTTATAGATAGAGTAAGACAAGGAAGTTGGGGGTATACACATGCAGCGCGTAGTCAATTTTTTTAAAGATGTCAGCCGTGAAATGCGCAAGGTTAGTTGGCCAAAGCGTAAGGAACTGACTAACTACACAGTTACGGTATTAGCTACAGTTATATTTTTTGCTCTTTTCTTTGCTGTGATAGATTTAGGGATTTCAGAATTAATTCGTTTAATTCCTTGAATAACACCCGTAACATAATGGTATAATGGTAACAAACATAGGAAACTTTTAGCAAAGCCCGGCAACGGGTTTTTTCATTTGTAAAAAAATAAAGGCTAACAATGCTTTCTAGTTTAATAAAATGGATATTTTTATATAGGGAGGGAAGGACAACTCGTCCTCGACAATGGAAAAGAATTGGTATGTAGTTCATACTTACTCGGGCTATGAGAACAAGGTAAAAGCAAACCTTGAAAAACGTGTAGAGTCTATGGCGATGCAAGATAAAATCTTTCGCGTGGTAGTACCTGAAGAAGAAGAAACAGATATTAAGAATGGTAAAAAGAAAGTAGTAAAAAGAAAGGTGTTTCCTGGATACGTATTGGTTGAAATCGTCATGACCGATGATTCTTGGTATGTGGTTCGAAACACACCTGGAGTAACTGGTTTCGTAGGTTCAGCTGGATCAGGCTCTAAGCCAACTCCTTTACTGCCAGAAGAAGTGAATTTCATTCTTAAACGTATGGGACTTGAGCAGAAGCGTGTGGATGTAAACTTTGAACTTGGAGAAATGGTACAAGTCAAGGAAGGACCATTTGCAAACTTTACAGGTTCTATTGAAGAAATTGATAAGGACAAATCTAAAATCAAGGTTCTTGTAAATATGTTTGGTCGAGATACCCCTGTAGAACTTGAATTTACACAGATTGAAAAAATATAACCTGAAAAAACTTGAAATAGGTTTCGAAAAGTGGTAATATTTCAAAGGTCAGTATGTCTCAAACTTTGAGACCAGACAAAAGGAAACAGTTCTTTATCTTTATAAAGACTATTATATGAGTGGGAGGGGAAAATCCCCTATTACCACATCACGGACTTAAGGAGGTGTGTCTCGTGGCTAAAAAAGTAATTAAGATTGTTAAGTTGCAAATCCCTGCTGCTAAAGCTAATCCAGCACCACCAGTTGGTCCTGCACTAGGTCAAGCCGGTGTTAACATCATGGGATTCTGTAAAGAGTTCAACGCTCGTACAGCTGAACAAGCTGGCTTAATCATTCCTGTTGAGATTACGGTTTTTGAAGACCGTTCATTTACATTTATTACAAAAACTCCTCCTGCTGCAGTTCTTCTTAAGAAGGCGGCTGGAATCGAGTCTGGTTCTGGTGAACCGAACCGTAATAAAGTAGCAACAGTCAAGCGTGACAAGGTGCGCGAGATTGCTGAAACAAAAATGCCTGATCTAAATGCGGCTAGCGTTGAAGCAGCTATGCGTATGGTTGAAGGTACTGCACGCAGCATGGGTATTGTTATCGAAGACTAATTCATGCTCGAATGTTTTTTGAGTTAAGGGGTTGCGGTGTTGAATTTGGTTTCACGCGCAACCTTTCTTATGTCTAGCGTATGTGTGCTAAAGCACTGCGCTGTTATTCGTGGGAGGTTAGTTAAGAACTTTTCCGCTAAAACCACAATCTAGGAGGAAATAAAAATGGCTAAAAAAGGTAAGAAGTTTTTAGAAGCTTCAAAGCTTGTTGACCGTACAAAAGCATATTCGGTTGAAGAAGCTATTGATCTTGCTAAAAAGACAAACTTTGCAAAGTTTGACGCATCTGTAGAAGTTGCTTTCCGTCTTGGGGTAGATCCAAAGAAAGCTGACCAACAAATCCGTGGAGCAGTTGTGCTTCCAAACGGAACTGGTAAAACACAACGTGTACTTGTATTTGCTAAAGGTGAAAAGGCGAAAGAAGCAGAAGCAGCTGGCGCTGATTATGTAGGAGATGCAGACTTCATCAACAAGATCAACCAAGGTTGGTTTGAGTTTGACGTAATCGTTGCTACACCTGACATGATGGGTGAAGTTGGTAAGCTAGGTCGTGTATTAGGACCTAAAGGCTTAATGCCAAACCCTAAGACTGGTACAGTTACATTTGATGTAACTAAAGCAGTTAACGAAATCAAAGCTGGTAAAGTTGAATACCGTGTTGATAAAGCTGGAAACATCCACGTACCAATCGGAAAAACTTCTTTTGAAAACGAAAAGCTTGTTGAGAACTTCACTACAATCTTCGAAACAATGCTTAAAGTGAAGCCTTCTGCTGCAAAAGGAACTTACATGAAGAACGTAACTGTTACTTCAACAATGGGACCTGGAGTAAAAGTAGATCCTTCAACTGTAAATGCAAAGTAATTTAAAAATATAATTGACAACAGAATAAAATTCTACTAGAATAGATTTTGTTGTGAAAATAAAATAACATTTGTACCGCAGACAGTAGGTGCCTTTAAGGCTTAATTCCCTACCGAGGTCATACGATAGATTGAACAGTTCGTGTAAACGACTATTGTATACTTCCTCCATGTCTGCAAGGCATGGAGGTTTATATTTTCTGGTATAAATGTAGTAAATCTACAGGAGGTGTAAGGATGAGCAACGCTATCGAAACTAAAAAAGTAATCGTAGACGAAATCGCTGATAAGTTAAAAGCTGCTAAAACAACTGTTGTTGTTGACTATCGTGGTTTAAATGTTTCTGAAGTAACAGAACTTCGTAAACAACTTCGTGAAGCTGGTATTGAGTTCAAGGTTTACAAAAACTCTTTAACTCGTCGTGCTGCTGAAGCTTCTGAACTTGCTGGCCTTAACGACGCTCTTACAGGTCCTAACGCTATCGCATTCAGTAACGAAGATGTAGTTGCCCCAGCTAAAATTTTAAATGACTTCGCTAAAAAGCATGAAGCTCTTGAAATTAAAGCAGGTGTAATTGAAGGGAACGTTGCATCATTAGAAGATATTAAGGCTCTTGCTGAACTACCATCACGCGAAGGCTTACTATCTATGCTACTCAGCGTACTTCAAGCTCCAATCCGCAACCTTGCTCTTGCTACAAAAGCTGTTGCAGATCAAAAAGAAGAACAAGGCGCGTAAGTTAGAATTATCGTTCGTCAAATAAACTAAAACAAACACAATTTTAAGGAGGACTTTTATCATGACTAAAGAACAAATCATTGAAGCAGTTAAAAGCATGACTGTTTTAGAACTTAACGACTTAGTAAAAGCTATCGAAGAAGAATTTGGTGTAACTGCTGCTGCTCCTGTAGCTGTAGTTGGAGCTGCTGGTGGAGAAGCTGCTGCTGAGAAAACTGAATTTGACGTTGTTCTTGCTTCTGCAGGCGACCAAAAAATCAAAGTTATCAAAGTTGTACGTGAAATCACAGGTCTTGGACTTAAAGAAGCA
The DNA here is from genome assembly GCF_023715225.1 of Robertmurraya korlensis. Classification (GTDB taxonomy): domain Bacteria; phylum Bacillota; class Bacilli; order Bacillales; family Cytobacillaceae; genus Robertmurraya_A. The sequence continues at coordinate 51,236 of NZ_JAMBNS010000017.1, read as the reverse complement.
AAAGAACTTGTTGACAACACTCCAAAAGCTATCAAAGAAGGCGCTTCTAAAGAAGAAGCTGAAGAAATCAAAGCTAAGCTTGAAGAAGTTGGAGCAAACGTTGAAGTTAAGTAATTATGATATTGAAAGGCTCGCTGCATAAGCGAGCCTTTTGCTTTTTAAAAAAGGTTCGATTATAATTTTTTTCGTATAAGTTTTCTCTACTAAAAATTTGGAAGTGGTAGTATGGCAGAACATTATTTCTCGCGGAATCAAAAAGTTGAGAGTAATCGAAAAACATGGAGTTTCACACTAAGAAATCAAAGCCTATCTTTTATTACCGACAATGGTGTGTTCTCAAAAAGTGAAGTGGATTTTGGGTCTAGGCTACTAATTGAGACCTTTCAATTTCCGAACGTTGATGGCCCCATACTTGATGTTGGTTGTGGCTATGGTCCGATTGGGATTTCTCTAGCGAAAGAACAAGGAGCCAAAGAGGTACATATGGTAGATGTGAATGAGCGTGCGATTGGATTAGCTAAGGATAATGCCGCTCTAAATAAAGTTTCAAATGTAAAAATATACGAAAGTGATCGTTTAACTCAGGTAAAAGGTAAGGGGTTTGCCGCCATCTTAACGAACCCTCCTATTCGTGCAGGGAAACAAGTAGTTCACGATATATTTGAACAGAGTTTTGATCATCTGGCTTCTGATGGTGAGCTATGGGTAGTCATTCAAAAAAAGCAGGGTGCGCCATCAGCCATCGAAAAACTACATGCACTATTTGGTTCAGTTGAAACCGTCGAAAAGAAAAAAGGGTATTTTATTTTGAAAGCTAAAAAGATTTGACTTGACATTTTGGCTATGTTAATATTATAAAATGCCAACATGATATATTGTGTAAAATTGCTAAATTCAACTGTAGTTGTATAAATATGGCAATTTACGGCGATGCTAATAAAATAATAGTAGAAAATTGGAGAATGTGGTTTTTAAGAAAAAACCCTTTTTCTTTTTGTCTTATGAAAGAAGATACATGTAAGCGTTGTTGTCTTGAGTTGAGCGGTCAAGTAGGATAATCCTCCTGTCTAGACAAAAGCATCACGTTTTCCTATCTATTTTTTATAAGAAATTTATAGAAGTTATCACAAAAGCTTGATTTGAGGGGTGAATCTGTTGACAGGTCAACTAGTTCAGTATGGACGACACCGCCAACGAAGAAGTTATGCGCGAATCAGTGAAGTTTTAGAATTACCTAACTTAATTGAGATTCAAACAGCTTCCTATCAATGGTTCCTTGATGAAGGATTGCGTGAAATGTTCCAGGATATTTCACCGATTGAAGATTTCACAGGTAATTTGTCATTAGAATTTATTGATTATAGTTTAAGCGAGCCAAAGTATTCTGTTGAAGAATCAAAGGAACGAGATGTTACATACTCTGCTCCACTTCGTGTAAAAGTGCGTCTTGTTAATAAAGAAACTGGGGAAGTAAAAGACCAGGATGTTTTCATGGGTGACTTCCCACTTATGACAGAAACAGGTACATTCGTTATTAATGGTGCCGAGCGCGTTATCGTATCTCAGCTTGTGCGTTCACCAAGTGTTTATTATAGTGGGAAACTTGATAAAAACGGAAAACGAGGATATACAGCAACTGTAATCCCGAACCGTGGTGCTTGGTTAGAATATGAAACAGATGCGAAGGATGTTGTGTACGTTAGAATAGATCGTACGAGGAAATTACCCGTTACGGTTCTTTTGCGTGCATTAGGATTCGGATCAGACCAAGAAATCATTGAGTTAATTGGAGATAATGAGTACATTCGTAATACGCTTGAAAAAGATAATACAGAAGGTACTGAGAAAGCTCTATTAGAAATTTATGAGCGTCTTCGTCCGGGTGAACCACCAACGGTTGAAAATGCGAAAAGTTTACTTGTTTCTAGATTCTTTGACCCTAAGCGCTATGATTTAGCGAATGTAGGTCGTTACAAAATTAACAAGAAGCTGCATATAAAGAATCGTCTATTCGGTCAACGCCTTGCAGAAACATTGGTTGATCCTGAAACGGGAGAAATCATTGCAGAAAAAGGTGTGCTTTTAGACCGCCGTACGTTAGATCGTATTCTTCCACAATTAGAAAAGAATATTGGATTTAAGACCTTCACTCCAGTTGGTGGAGTAGTTCAAGAAGATATTCTTTTACAATCAATTAAGATTTTTGCTCCTAATGAGGATGGCGAAAAGGCAATTAATGTGATTGGAAATGCATATGTACCAGAAGCTGTTAAGAATATTGACCCTTCTGATATTATTGCTTCCATTAGCTATTTCTTTAACCTTCTACATTCAGTAGGAGATACAGATGACATTGACCACTTAGGAAATCGTCGTCTGCGCTCAGTAGGAGAATTACTTCAAAACCAATTCCGTATCGGTTTGTCAAGAATGGAAAGAGTCGTTCGTGAAAGAATGTCCATTCAAGATACAAATACGATTACACCACAGCAATTAATTAATATACGTCCTGTAATTGCGTCGATTAAAGAGTTCTTTGGTAGCTCTCAGTTATCGCAGTTCATGGATCAAACAAACCCATTAGCTGAGCTTACACATAAGCGTCGTTTATCAGCATTAGGACCTGGTGGTTTAACACGTGAACGTGCTGGTTTCGAAGTGCGTGACGTTCACTACTCTCACTATGGTCGTATGTGTCCAATCGAAACGCCGGAAGGTCCGAACATTGGACTAATTAACTCTTTATCTTCTTTTGCAAAAGTAAATCGATTCGGCTTTATCGAAACGCCATATCGTCGTGTAGATCCTGAAACAGGAAAAGTTACAAGCCATATCGACTACTTAACTGCAGATGAAGAAGATAATTATGTAGTAGCACAGGCAAATGTAAAACTAGGAGAAGATGGATCTTTCCTAGATAACGATATTATTGCTCGTTTCCGAGGCGAGAACACGGTTGTAAATCGAGAGCGTGTAGACTACATGGACGTTTCTCCTAAACAAGTAGTTTCAGCTGCGACAGCATGTATTCCGTTCCTTGAAAATGATGACTCAAACCGTGCTCTTATGGGTGCGAACATGCAACGTCAGGCTGTACCATTGATGCAACCAGAAGCGCCTCGTGTAGGAACGGGAATGGAATATGTTTCTGGTAAAGACTCTGGAGCAGCAGTCATCTGTAAACACGATGGAATCGTGGAGCATGTTGAAGCTCGTCAAGTGTGGGTAAGAAGAGTGACTGAAGTAGATGGCCAAGAAGTTAAGGGCGATCTAGATAAATATAGAATGCAAAAATTCATTCGTTCAAACCAAGGTACTTGCTATAACCAAAGACCAATCGTGGCTGTAGGTAACCGTGTAACAAAAGGAGAGATCCTTGCAGACGGACCATCGATGGAGCTTGGAGAACTTGCTCTAGGCCGTAATGTTCTTGTGGCCTTCATGACTTGGGATGGTTATAACTATGAAGATGCGATTATCATGAGTGAAAGACTTGTAAAAGACGATGTGTATACATCTATCCATATCGAAGAATACGAGTCAGAGTCACGTGATACAAAGCTTGGACCAGAGGAAATCACTCGTGATATTCCAAACGTAGGGGAAGATGCTCTTAGAAATCTCGATGAGCGTGGAATCGTACGTGTTGGAGCAGAAGTGAAGGACGGAGATTTATTAGTTGGTAAAGTAACGCCTAAAGGTGTAACAGAACTAACAGCTGAAGAACGCTTATTGCATGCAATCTTCGGGGAAAAAGCACGTGAAGTAAGAGATACATCTCTTCGTGTACCTCACGGCGGTGGCGGTATTGTCCTTGATGTGAAAGTCTTTAACCGTGAAGATGGAGATGAATTACCTCCAGGTGTTAACCAACTTGTTCGTGCTTATATTGTTCAGAAGCGTAAGATTTCTGAAGGGGACAAGATGGCTGGACGACACGGGAATAAAGGGGTTATCTCACGTATCTTACCAGAAGAGGATATGCCTTTCTTACCAGATGGAACGCCGGTTGACATCATGTTAAATCCATTAGGAGTACCATCACGTATGAACATCGGTCAGGTACTTGAGCTTCATCTAGGTATGGCTGCAAGAGCATTAGGTATTCATGTAGCTTCTCCGGTATTTGACGGAGCGCGTGAAGAAGATGTTTGGTCAACTATTGAAGAAGCAGGTATGGCTCGTGACGCAAAGACCGTACTATACGACGGTCGTTCGGGTGAACCATTCGACAATCGAGTTTCTGTCGGTGTAATGTACATGATCAAACTTGCTCACATGGTTGATGATAAGCTACATGCTCGTTCAACTGGACCTTACTCACTTGTAACGCAACAACCACTGGGTGGTAAAGCACAATTTGGTGGACAGCGTTTTGGTGAGATGGAGGTTTGGGCATTGGAAGCTTACGGTGCTGCTTATACGCTTCAAGAAATCTTGACAGTCAAGTCGGATGATGTAGTTGGTCGTGTGAAGACGTATGAAGCAATCGTTAAAGGTGAGAATGTTCCAGAACCAGGTGTACCAGAATCATTCCGCGTATTAATGAAAGAGCTTCAAAGTTTAGGTATGGATGTTAAAATCCTTTCAGGCGATGAGCAAGAAATTGAAATGCGTGATCTCGAAGAAGATGATGAAGTACAACAAGCTGATGCTTTAACAATTTTGCCTGATTTCGAAGAGTCTGAATCAGAAAAAGTGGGTACAAAAGAGTAATCCACTCACATATATAAAGGCCATCTCCTTGCCTGATAAGGTTTTAGGAGATGGGCTGATTTTTCAAGGAATCATTCCCTAACATATTGTTGGCATAGAGACTAATTTAGAATCTAAGCTGTCGTATAAGGGTAAAACCCGTAGATCAAAAGGGAGGTAGGCCCCTTGCTAGATGTTAATAATTTTGAGTTTATGAAAATTGGTCTTGCTTCACCAGATAAGATTCGTTCATGGTCTTTTGGAGAAGTGAAAAAGCCAGAAACAATTAACTACCGTACACTTAAACCTGAAAAAGATGGTTTATTCTGTGAGCGTATTTTCGGGCCGACAAAGGACTGGGAATGTCATTGCGGTAAGTACAAGCGTGTAAGATATAAAGGTGTAGTCTGTGACCGTTGTGGAGTGGAAGTCACTCGTGCAAAAGTACGTCGTGAGCGAATGGGTCACATTGAATTAGCTGCACCGGTGTCTCATATTTGGTACTTCAAAGGGATCCCAAGTCGTATGGGTCTTGTTTTAGATATGTCTCCTCGTGCACTTGAAGAGGTTATCTATTTTGCTTCATATGTAGTTACAGATGCTGGTGATACAGCTTTAGAAAAGAAGCAGCTCTTATCTGAGAAAGAATATCGTGCATACCGTGACAAATACGGTAATAAGTTCCAAGCGTCAATGGGTGCTGAATCTATTAAAAAGCTTCTTTCTGATATTGATTTGAACAAAGATGTTGAAGCGTTAAAGGAAGAGTTAAGAACTGCACAAGGGCAACGTCGCACAAGAGCCATTAAGCGACTAGAAGTTCTAGAAGCATTCCGTAACTCAGGCAATGAGCCATCTTGGATGATCCTTGATGTTCTGCCAGTAATTCCGCCAGAATTACGTCCAATGGTTCAATTAGATGGAGGGCGTTTTGCTACTTCTGACTTGAACGATTTATACCGTCGTGTAATCAACCGTAACAACCGTCTGAAGCGTCTATTAGATTTAGGAGCTCCAAGCATTATCGTACAAAACGAAAAGCGTATGCTTCAAGAAGCAGTAGATGCTCTAATTGATAACGGTCGTCGTGGACGTCCGGTAACAGGACCAGGTAACCGTCCTTTAAAATCACTTTCACATATGTTGAAAGGGAAGCAAGGTCGTTTCCGTCAAAATCTACTAGGTAAGCGTGTTGACTATTCTGGTCGTTCGGTTATCGTTGTAGGACCAAACTTAAAGATGTATCAGTGTGGATTGCCAAAAGAAATGGCACTAGAGCTATTTAAGCCATTCGTTATGAAGGAATTGGTTGAAAAGGGTCTAGCGCACAACATCAAATCAGCTAAGCGTAAAATTGAACGAGTTCAGCCAGAAGTTTGGGATGTACTTGAAGAAGTAATTAGAGAGCATCCGGTTCTTCTTAACCGTGCACCGACTCTTCATAGACTTGGTATCCAAGCATTTGAACCAACTCTAGTAGAAGGTCGTGCAATTCGTCTTCATCCGCTTGTATGTACGGCATACAATGCTGACTTTGACGGTGACCAAATGGCCGTTCACGTTCCGCTTTCTTCTGAAGCTCAAGCAGAGGCAAGATTATTAATGCTTGCTGCGCAAAACATCCTTAACCCGAAGGATGGAAAGCCAGTAGTTACTCCGTCTCAGGATATGGTATTAGGAAACTATTACTTAACTCTTGAACGTGCCGGTGCTGTTGGGGAAGGTATGATTTTTAAAGATACAAATGAAGCGATCTTAGCTTATCAAAATGGTTATGTACACTTACATACTCGTGTGGCTGTGCATGCTGGATCGTTGAAAAACGAAACATTCACTGAAGAGCAAAATAAAAAGCTTCTATTAACGACAGTTGGAAAACTAATCTTTAATGAAATTTTACCTAGCTCTTTCCCGTACATCAACGAGCCTACAAAATCAAATCTTGAAGTAGAAACACCTGCAAGATTCTTTGTAGAAGCGGGTACGGACGTGAAACAAGTAATTAGTGAGATGGACGTTGTAGATCCATTTAAAAAGAAGATTTTAGGAAACATCATTGCGGAAGTATTTAAGAAGTTTAAGATTACTGAAACTTCAAAGATGCTTGACCGAATGAAGGACCTAGGGTTTAAGCACTCAACAAAAGCTGGTATTACAGTTGGGGTTGCAGACATCGTTGTATTAGGGGAAAAGCAAGAAATTATCGCTGAAGCACAAACAAAGGTAGATAATGTTCAAAAGCAATTTAGACGTGGTTTAATCACAGAAGATGAGCGTTATGATCGTGTTATCTCCATCTGGAGTGCTGCGAAGGATGTTATCCAAGCGAAGCTAATGAAATCATTAGATAAAACAAACCCAATTTTCATGATGAGTGACTCTGGTGCCCGTGGTAACGCATCTAACTTTACGCAACTTGCTGGTATGCGTGGACTAATGGCGAACCCGGCTGGTCGAATCATTGAATTACCGATCAAATCAAGTTTCCGTGAAGGTCTAACGGTATTAGAGTACTTTATCTCTACTCACGGTGCGCGTAAAGGTCTTGCCGATACAGCACTAAAAACGGCTGACTCTGGATACTTAACTCGTCGTCTCGTTGACGTAGCACAAGATGTTATCGTTCGTGACGATGATTGTGGAACGGATCGCGGATTGCATATTGCTGCCCTTAGAGATGGAACGGAAATTATCGAGTCTCTAGAAGAACGTTTAATCGGACGTTATGCAAGAAAAGCAATTAAAAACCCTGAAACAAAAGAAGTAATGGTTCGTGAAAATGAATTAATTACAGAAGACCTAGCAGCTGAAGTGGTTGGTGCTGGTGTTGAGGATGTATGGATTCGCTCGGCGTTTACATGTAATTCTCGTCACGGTGTATGTAAGAAATGTTACGGTCGTAATCTAGCGACTGGTCAAGAGGTTGAAGTGGGCGAAGCTGTAGGTATCATCGCTGCTCAATCTATCGGTGAACCAGGAACACAGTTAACGATGCGTACCTTCCATACAGGTGGAGTTGCCGGAGATGATATCACACAAGGTCTACCTCGTATTCAAGAGATTTTCGAAGCCCGTAACCCGAAAGGTCAAGCGGTCATCTCTGAAATCGAAGGTGTGGTTGTTGGTATTAATGAAGGCCGCGACAGACAACATGAAATTATCGTTCAGGGCGAAGTAGAGTCAAGAACCTACACAGCTCCTTACACGGCACGTCTAAAAGTAGCTGTAAACGATAAGGTTGAACGTGGTGAAGAACTGACAGAAGGTTCAATCGATCCTAAGGAATTAATCAAGGTGAGAGATGTAACAGCTGTTCAAGAGTATTTGCTTCGTGAAGTTCAAAAGGTATACCGTATGCAAGGGGTAGAAATTGGTGACAAGCACGTGGAAGTAATGGTACGACAAATGCTTCGTAAGGTTCGTGTCATCGATGCAGGTGAAACGGAAGTATTGCCTGGTTCACTTCTAGATGTTCATCAGTTCAGAGATGCCAACGAAAAAGCGTTGCTTTCTGGAAAAATGCCTGCAACAGGACGTCCTGTATTGCTTGGTATTACTAAAGCATCACTTGAAACAGATAGCTTCTTATCTGCTGCTTCGTTCCAAGAAACGACAAGAGTACTTACAGACGCCGCTATTAAAGGTAAGCGAGATGAGTTGCTTGGTCTGAAGGAAAATGTAATTATTGGTAAACTTGTTCCAGCTGGAACTGGGATGCAACGTTATCGTAAAGCTGAGCCAGTAACCAACCTTGAACAAGAAGAAGTATTAACAGTAGAATAATCATTCATGCGGCACTCTATCTAGAGTGCCGCACAATAAATAACAATCTCTAGTAATAAAAATTTCAATAGGTGTTGACAGCGAGTTTCATAGGTGTTAATATATCAAAGGTGCTCCTATAAACCTGTTACTTTGGAGGATGTAATCATGTCTTATGAAAAAGTAATGCAGGCAAAGAAATTTATCGTAGGAACTAAGCAAACAGTAAAAGCCATCAAAAGTGGCACTATTTCCGAAGTACTAGTAGCGAAAGATGCTGAACCGCGTGTGACAGCAAAAGTAATTAGTACTGCACAGGAAGTAGGCGTTCCTATTATATACGTAGATTCTATGAAAAAGCTTGGCAAAGCTTGCGGGATCGAAGTAGGTGCTTCTACTGTAGTAATAACTTTTTAAAAACTGTTTTTATAGAAAGATATCTATAAAGACTTTGTTTTTTGTTTCAAAATGAACCACCTGGATGTGTGGGCTTTGAAATAGTAGATGAAGGGAGGAAAAATAAATGCCTACAATTAATCAATTAGTGCGTAAGCCACGTTCTTCGAAAGAGGAAAAGTCTAAATCACCTGCACTAAACAAAGGTTACAACAGCTTCAAGAAATCACAAACGAACGTATCTTCACCTCAAAAGCGTGGGGTATGTACGCGTGTTGGTACAATGACTCCGAAGAAGCCGAACTCAGCATTACGTAAATATGCTCGTGTACGCTTAACTAACGGAATTGAAGTAACAGCATATATTCCTGGAATTGGTCACAACCTACAAGAGCACAGCGTAGTACTTATTCGCGGTGGTCGTGTAAAGGACTTACCGGGGGTACGTTACCATATCGTTCGTGGTGCACTAGATACAGCTGGTGTAAACAACCGTATGCAAGGTCGTTCTAAATACGGAACTAAGAGACCAAAAGCAGCTAAGAAATAATAATTACTACAAAAAACTAAAATCACACTTCTGTGAAAGGAGGAACAAACATGCCTCGTAAAGGTCCTGTAGCAAAGAGAGACGTATTACCAGATCCGTTATATAACTCAAAGCTAATCACTCGTTTGATCAACAAAATGATGATCGACGGTAAAAGAGGAAAGTCACAAGCAATCCTTTACTCTGCATTCGAACTTATTCGTGAGCGCAGTGGTAAAGAACCAATCGAAGTATTCGATGCAGCACTAAAAAATATCATGCCAGTTCTTGAAGTTAAAGCACGCCGTGTAGGTGGTTCTAACTATCAAGTACCAGTAGAGGTGCGTCCAGATCGCCGTACTACTCTAGGTCTTCGTTGGTTAGTAAACTACTCTCGCCTTCGTGGAGAAAAGACGATGGAAGAGCGTTTAGCTAACGAAATCTTAGATGCAGCGAATAACACTGGTGCATCAGTTAAGAAGCGTGAAGATACTCACAAAATGGCTGAAGCAAACAAAGCATTTGCTCACTATCGTTGGTAGGATTTACTTTTACTCTAATATAAAAACAAACTAAAACACTCATACGAGAAAGGAGAAATACCAATGGCAAGAGAGTTCTCCTTAGCAAATACAAGAAATATCGGTATCATGGCTCACATTGATGCTGGTAAAACAACAACAACTGAGCGCGTACTTTATTACACTGGTCGTATTCATAAGATCGGAGAAACACATGAAGGCGCATCTCAAATGGACTGGATGGAGCAGGAACAAGAGCGCGGAATTACAATCACTTCCGCTGCTACAACTGCTCAATGGAAAGGCCACCGAGTTAATATCATCGATACACCAGGACACGTAGACTTCACAGTTGAAGTAGAACGTTCCCTACGTGTACTTGATGGTGCAGTTGCTGTACTTGATGCACAGTCTGGTGTTGAGCCTCAAACTGAAACTGTTTGGCGCCAAGCAACAACTTACGGTGTACCACGTGTTGTATTTGTAAACAAGATGGACAAAATTGGTGCTGATTTCAAGTATTCAATCAAAACACTTCATGATCGCTTACAAGCGAATGCTGCTGCAATTCAACTTCCAATCGGTGCTGAAGATCAATTCTCAGCAATTATTGACCTTGTTGAAATGAATGCAACATTCTACGGTAACGACCTTGGAACAGATATTGAAGTTCGTGAAATCCCTGAAGAGTACCGTGCTGAAGCAGAAGAATACCGTGAAAAATTAATTGAAGCGGTATCTGAGTTTGACGAAGTATTAATGGAGAAATACCTTGGTGGTGAAGAAATCACTAACGATGAGCTAAAATCAGCGATTCGTAAAGGTACTGTTAATGTTGAGTTCTACCCAGTTATCTGTGGTTCAGCATTCAAAAACAAAGGTGTTCAATTGATGCTTGACGCTGTTATTGACTACCTTCCATCACCATTAGACGTACCTGCAATCAAAGGTACATTACCTGATAGCGATGAAGTAGTTGAGCGTCACTCTAGCGATGAGGAGCCATTCTCAGCTCTAGCGTTCAAAGTTATGACTGACCCTTATGTTGGTAAATTAACATTCTTCCGTGTGTACTCAGGTACATTAAGCTCAGGTTCATACGTTCAAAACTCTACAAAAGGCAAGCGTGAGCGTGTAGGACGTATCCTACAAATGCATGCTAACAGCCGTGAAGAGATTTCAATGGTATACGCAGGGGATATCGCTGCTGCTGTAGGTCTTAAAGATACTACAACTGGTGATACACTATGTGATGAAAAGAACCTAGTTATCCTAGAGTCTATGGAATTCCCAGAGCCAGTTATCCAATTATCTATCGAGCCTAAATCTAAAGCTGACCAAGATAAAATGACTACTGCTCTTCAAAAGCTTCAAGAAGAGGATCCAACATTCCGTGCACATACTGACCAAGAAACTGGACAAGTTATCATTGCAGGTATGGGTGAGCTTCACTTAGATATTCTAGTAGACCGTATGCGTCGTGAATTCAAAGTTGAAGCTAACGTTGGTGCACCTCAGGTTGCTTATCGCGAAACAATCCGTTCTTCTGCAAATGTAGAAGGAAAGTTTGCTCGTCAATCTGGTGGACGTGGACAATTCGGACATGTTTGGATTGAATTCTCTCCAAATGAAGAAGGAAAAGGTTTTGAATTCGTAAACGGAATCGTTGGTGGTGTTGTTCCTCGTGAATACATCCCAGCTGTACAAGCGGGTCTTGAAGATTCACTTGACAGAGGTATGATTGCTGGATTCCCTGTTGTAGATATCAAAGCTAGATTGTTTGATGGATCTTACCATGATGTTGACTCATCTGAAATGGCGTTTAAGATCGCTGCGTCTATGGCACTTAAAGCAGCAGCTTCTAAGTGTAACCCAGTTATCCTTGAGCCAATCATGAGAGTCGAAGTTATTATCCCTGAAGAGTATCTTGGTGATATTATGGGTAACGTAACTTCACGTCGTGGTCGTGTAGAAGGTATGGAAGCACGCGGAAACGCTCAAGTTGTTCGTGCGATGGTTCCACTTTCTGAAATGTTTGGATATGCAACTAGCCTTCGTTCTAGTACGCAAGGTCGTGGAGTATTCTCTATGCATTTTGATCACTATGAAGAGGTTCCAAAATCAATCTCTGAAGAAATCATCAAAAAAAATAAAGGCGAATAATTGATTTTCGCCTTTATATAAAGTATAACTACTTATGTAAGTGTGGACGTTGGCAGGTGCTGGTAACAGCTACCTCTCTGTCCATAAATATACTTAGACTATTTTTTTATATATTAAAGGAGGATTTTTCTAATGGGAAAAGCTAAATTTGACCGTTCAAAGCCACACGTTAACATCGGTACAATTGGTCACGTTGACCATGGTAAAACAACTTTAACAGCTGCAATCACTTCTGTACTTGCTAAGTCAGGTAAAGCAGAAGCTCGTGCATATGATCAAATCGATGGAGCTCCAGAAGAGAGAGAGCGTGGAATCACAATCTCTACTGCACACGTTGAGTACGAAACTGATGCTCGTCACTACGCTCACGTTGACTGCCCAGGTCACGCTGACTACGTAAAGAACATGATCACTGGTGCTGCTCAAATGGACGGTGGTATCCTAGTAGTATCTGCTACTGATGGTCCAATGCCACAAACTCGTGAGCACATCCTACTTTCTCGTCAGGTTGGTGTACCTCACCTTGTAGTATTCATGAACAAGTGTGACATGGTTGACGACGAAGAGCTTCTTGAATTAGTAGAAATGGAAATCCGTGACCTACTTTCTGAGTATGAGTTCCCTGGAGATGACATTCCTGTAATCAAAGGTTCTGCTCTTAAAGCTTTAGAAGGTGACGCTGCTTGGGAAGAAAAAATCATCGAGCTTATGGCTGCAGTTGATGAGTATGTTCCAACACCAGCTCGTGACACTGAAAAGCCATTCATGATGCCAGTTGAGGATGTATTCTCAATCACTGGTCGTGGAACTGTTGCTACTGGACGTGTTGAGCGTGGAGTAGTTAAAGTTGGGGACGTAGTTGAAATCGTTGGTTTCACTGAAGAGCCTAAATCTACTACTGTAACAGGTGTAGAAATGTTCCGTAAGCTTCTTGACTATGCTGAAGCTGGAGACAACATCGGTGCACTACTTCGTGGTGTATCTCGTGAAGAAATCGAGCGTGGACAAGTTTTGGCTAAGCCAAAATCAATCACTCCACACACAAAGTTCAAAGCGGAAGTTTATGTTCTTTCTAAAGAAGAAGGTGGACGTCATACTCCATTCTTCACTAACTACCGCCCACAATTCTATTTCCGTACTTCTGATATTACAGGTATCTGTAACCTTCCAGAAGGCGTTGAAATGGTTATGCCTGGCGACAACATCGAAATGTCAGTTGAGCTAATTGCTCCAGTTGCGATCGAAGAAGGTACTAAGTTCTCTATCCGTGAGGGTGGACGTACTGTAGGCGCTGGCGTAGTTGCTACAATCTCTGAATAATTTTTAATTAAGAAAGCAGATGGATATTCCATCTGCTTTTTTTCTATGCTTTTTTTGGCTAAAGCATTGACAATTTTCCATTCTGTTGTTAAATTTAATTAAACCTATCAGTTAAGTTGGAATTGAATGCAAATAGAGATAAATAAATGTTAGGAGTGTTATTACATGGTCGAGTCAAAATTGACTTTTTCATCATATGATCATTTTTCGTTTCCTAGCTTCGACGAGAATAATGAAACAAAAGGCGCACTTGATGCGTTACGTTGGAGTTATGAACATTACGATGAGAGTGAAATTGTGTACGCTTGTAGTTTTGGTATTGAAGGCATGGTGATGATTGACCTAATCACTAAGGTTAAGCCAGATGCAAAGGTTGTTTTCTTAGATACCGGTCTTCACTTTAAAGAGACGTATGAACTTATAGACAAGGTAAAGGAACGTTACCCACAACTACAAATTGAACTTAAAAAACCTTCCCTAACATTAGAAGAGCAAGCAGAACAACACGGTGATGAGCTTTGGAAGACGGCTCCAAACAAATGCTGTGAAATAAGAAAAATTATTCCGTTAAGAGAAGCCTTATCGGGTGCTACTGCATGGATAAGTGGTCTACGAAGAGAGCAGTCAGAAACGAGAAAAAACACGCAGTATTTCAATAAAGATAACAAATTTGAATCAATTAAAGTATGTCCGCTTATTCATTGGTCATGGAAGGATGTATGGAGATACGCACATAAGAATGATCTTCCGTACAATGTTCTTCATGATAATGGGTATCCTAGTATTGGTTGTGCGCCATGTACTTCTCCTGCATTTAACGCAGATGATATGAGATCAGGTCGATGGACAGGAACAGGAAAGACAGAATGCGGATTACACCAATAGGAGGGCATAGCCCATGGTCATAACATATACAGCTGTTATTGTTGCTCTCTTTTTGGCTATGAATATTGGTGCAAGTGGAGCTGCAGCCTCAATCTCTATCGCTTACGGCTCAGGAGCACTTCCAAAGAAAAAAGTGGCTCTACTTGTTTGTGGAGTGGCGATTTTTTTAGGTGCTGTTCTTGGTGGTAGTGAAGTTGTAAAAACAATCGGATCAAATATAGTCCCATCATCAGTACTGGATGAAAAAGTAGTTCTCATTATTCTATCTTCAGCTGCACTGTCATTATTTATTGCCAACTTAATGGGCATTCCTTTATCCACGAGTGAGATTACAGTTGGATCTGTTGTAGGAGTGGGTGTTGCTTTTAAGGCGCTATTTATTAAAAATATATTAGTTATTGTTGCTTTCTGGTTTATCGTTCCATTCGCAGCTTTTACTTTGGCGCTTTTGTGGGGTAGGGGCATTAAGTTACTTGAAAAGAAATTCCCTACTTTAAAAAATGGGAAGTATAATAAACCAATTACTATTTTTGTTATTGTTGTTGGGTTTTTTGAAGCTTTTTCGGCTGGGATGAACAATGTAGCAAACGCTGCAGGTCCTCTAGTAGGAGCCGGAGTAGTCTCTATTACAACTGGAGTTTGGGTTGGTGGACTATTCATTGCGTTAGGAGCCATATTCCTTGGTGGAAGAGTGCTTCAAACAAATGGGAAAAAAATAACGAGTTTTTCTTTACTAGAAGGTGGGGCCATCTCTAGTACAGGTGCTACCTTGGTTATATTAGCTTCTGTATTTGGATTACCCGTACCGTTAACACAAGTTACAAGTACTGCAATCATTGGAATTGGTTTTGCTCAACGAGGAATGTCAATATTTCAACAAAGTATAATCAACAAGATTATTAAGGTATGGGTGGTATCCCCAATTTTATCACTTGTCTTGTCTTATGGACTTGTAAAGATCTTTGTTGACACTGACATCTATACTGTTGTTGTGTTGTTTAGCGTAAGTATTGCCACTCTAGGAACACTTTCCTTGGCAAATACAATAAAGAAAGAGAACCGAACATACTTTGAAAATAGCGGAGGTATTTAACTATGACACTTAGTACGCCACATGGAGGAAAACTTATCAATCTATGGGAGCCAGAATACAATGTTGAAAATATTGAGCTTTCAATTGGTTTAGATAAGACAGCTTTAAGCGATCTAGAACTTATTGGAAATGGAGCATATAGCCCAATTACTGGCTTCTTTAATAAAAAGGACTATGAATCAGTTGTGAATAACTTGCGTTTAGCTGATGGTCATGTATGGAGTATCCCAATTACTCTGCCAGTAGATGAAGAAAAAGCTAGTACTTTGTCAATTGGTGCAGAAGCAAAATTGGTTTTTGAAGGCGAAGTATATGGAGTAATCACTATTAGTGATATCTATACACCGGATAAGGAATTTGAGGCTAAAGCAGTTTATCAAACAGATGAATTAGCGCATCCAGGAGTTCGTAAATTATTTGAAAGAAAGAATGTTTACGTAGGTGGAGCAATTAAGGTCGTTAAGAGATTAGAAAGAGAAAAATTTAACGAGTACTATCTTGATCCTTCTGAAACAAGAAGTATTTTCGCTGAAAACAACTGGAAGACAGTTGTAGGTTTTCAAACGAGAAATCCTGTTCATCGTGCACACGAATACATTCAAAAGTCAGCACTTGAAATCGTGGATGGGCTATTCTTAAATCCGTTGGTAGGAGAAACAAAATCTGATGATATTCCAGCTGATGTAAGAATGAAGAGTTATCAAGTGCTATTAAAGAACTATTATCCAGAAGATCGAGTATATCTTGCTGTGTTCCCAGCAGCGATGCGCTATGCAGGACCTAGAGAAGCAATTTTCCATGCAATGGTTCGAAAAAACTATGGTTGCACGCATTTTATTGTTGGTAGAGATCATGCAGGTGTGGGTAATTACTACGGAACATACGATGCACAAAAGATTTTTGATCAATTTACACAAGAGGAATTAGGTCTAACACTCTTATTCTTTGAACATAGCTTTTACTGCAAAAAGTGTGGAAATATGGCATCAACAAAAACTTGCCCACATTCAAAAGAAGATCATGTTATTCTTTCCGGAACAAAGGTAAGAGAAATGCTTCACAATGGTGAAGTACCACCAAGTGAATTTAGCCGTAAAGAAGTCGTAGAAGTATTAATTGAAGGCTTAAAATCTCACAGTGTGAAGGCATAGGTGGAGGATTAGTATGAGTACAAATATTACATGGCATGAAGCTTCATTAAACAAAGAGCTAAGAAGAAAGCAGTTCGGACATCATAGCTTTGTTCTATGGTTTACCGGCTTATCTGGTTCAGGGAAGTCTACAGTTGCAAATGCAGCTGCTAAGGCACTATTCGATCATGGGTTAAATCCATACGTATTAGATGGGGATAATATTCGCCACGGATTAAATAAGGACCTAGGTTTCTCAGAAGAAGATCGTACAGAAAATATCCGTAGAATCGGAGAAGTATCAAAGCTTTTTGTAGATAGTGGACAAATTGTATTAACGGCTTTTATTTCTCCATTTATTAAAGATAGAGAACTTGTGCGTGAGCTACTAGAAGCTGATGAGTTTATTGAGGTATATATTAAGTGTCCGGTGGATGAGTGCGAGAAGAGAGATCCTAAGGGTTTATATGAAAAAGCAAGAAAAGGGCTTATTCGTGACTTCACAGGTATTGATTCACCGTATGAAGAACCAGTAAACCCAGAGATCGTAGTAGAGACGAATAAGTATTCTATAGAAGAAAGTGTGGAACAAATTCTTCAACACTTAAAATCTAAAGGCTATATAAAAGAATAAGTATTCATAGAAGTAATTGAAAGAGCCGGTATAAGGGTCGATAATAAAGACACCTTTGTACTGGCTTTTCTATTGCCTCTTTCAATATTGTATAGTTGGAGAGAGTGGAATTATTTCACACAAATTTTATGGTTCACCCTGGTTGAAAAGAGTAAGTGTAACAGCTATAATAGGAAAAGTGTTCGAAAGATAAACAAAAAAACATATTTATGTTGCAATTGCTTTATCGTTTCAGTATAATAGACAATGTTGGTCTTTGACTGCGATGAAGTGAAAGGTTGCTGACACACCCGGCCGCTTTGCCATGGCGAGTGTGTGGGAAATTTTCACGGAGAATGTCTATTTTTAATATAGGCGAAAAGGAGGGAAAATAATGGCAAAACAAAAGATTCGTATTCGTTTAAAAGCTTATGATCACAGAATTCTTGATCAATCAGCAGAGAAGATTGTAGAAACTGCAAAACGTTCTGGTGCGGCTGTATCTGGTCCGATTCCACTACCAACTGAAAAGTCAATTTACACAATCCTTCGTGCGGTTCATAAGTACAAAGATTCTCGTGAACAATTCGAGATGCGTACTCATAAGCGTCTAATCGACATCGTGAATCCAACTCCACAAACAGTTGATTCATTAATGCGTTTAGATTTACCATCTGGTGTAGATATCGAAATCAAACTTTAATGAAATAAAAATAATAAACTTTCAGGAGGTGTGACTTTAATGACCAAAGGAATCTTAGGAAGAAAAATCGGTATGACTCAAGTGTTTGCTGCAAACGGTGATCTTATCCCTGTAACTGTAGTAGAAGCAGCTCCAAACGTTGTTCTTCAAAAGAAAACGTCTGAGACTGATGGATATACTTCAATTCAATTAGGTTTTGAAGACAAGCGTGAAAAGCTTTCTAACAAACCTGAAAGAGGACACGTTGCAAAAGCTAACACTGCTCCTAAGCGCTTCGTTCGTGAATTACGCGACGTAAACGTAGATGAGTATGAGGTTGGTCAAGAAGTCAAAGTAACAATTTTCGCAGAAGGCGAAATCGTAGATGTAACAGGAATTTCAAAGGGTAAAGGTTTCCAAGGTGTTATCAAACGCCACGGACAATCTCGCGGACCAATGGCACACGGTTCACGTTACCACCGTCGCCCAGGTTCAATGGGTCCTGTAGCTCCAAACCGTGTATTCAAAGGTAAATTATTACCTGGACGTATGGGTGGAGAGCAAATCACTGTACAAAACCTTGAGATCGTAAGAGTAGATGCTGAACGCAACCTGCTATTAATTAAAGGTAATGTACCAGGAGCTAGAAAAGCTCTAGTAAAAATTAAAAGTGCAGTAAAAGCATAAATATTTAAGTCAGAAAGGAGGAAATAAGAATGCCGAAAGTAGCATTGTTAAACCAAGCTGGATCACAAGTTGGCGAAATCGAACTTAACGATTCAATCTTTGGTATCGAGCCTAATAATCACGTTCTTTTCGAAGCGGTTATTATGCAAAGAGCTTCTTTACGTCAAGGAACTCACAAAACAAAAATTCGCTCTGAAGTAGCTGGCGGTGGACGTAAACCATGGCGTCAAAAGGGTACTGGTCGTGCTCGTCAAGGTTCAATTCGTTCTCCACAATGGCGCGGAGGTGGTACTGTATTTGGTCCAGTTCCACGTAGCTATAGCTATAAATTACCTAAAAAGGTTCGTCGCTTAGCGATCAAATCTGCATTATCAACAAAGGTTCTAGAAGAAAACATTTTAGTACTTGAAAACCTTGCTTTCGAAACTCCAAAAACTAAAGACTTTAAAGGTGTATTAGCAGGATTGTCTGTTAATTCAAAAGCACTTATCGTAACTGCTGACCTTGATGAGAACGTAGCATTATCTGCACGTAACATCCCTGGTGTTACTGTTGTATCTGCTAACGGAATTAGCGTATTGGATGTTTTAAATCATGACAAGTTGATCATGACTAAAGCAGCGGTTGAAAAAGTAGAGGAGGTGCTTGCATAATGGATGCACGCGATATCATTAAGCGCCCCGTTATTACTGAACGTTCTACTGACCTAATGGCTGAAAAGAAATATACTTTTGAAGTTGATGTTAGAGCTAACAAAACTCAAGTAAAAGACGCTGTAGAAGAAATTTTCGGTGTTAAAGTTGACAAAGTTAACGTACAGAACTACAAAGGTAAGTTCAAGCGCATGGGTAAATTCGGAGGCTACACGAACAAGCGTCGTAAAGCAATCGTAAAATTAACAGCTGATAGCAAAGAAATCGAATTATTCGAGGTTTAATTTAGAATAGAAGAAGAGGAGGGAAAAAATTATGGCGATTAAAAAGTATAAACCTACCTCTAACGGTCGTCGCGGTATGACAGTTTCTGATTTTGCTGAAATTACAACAAGCACACCAGAAAAGTCTCTACTTGCTCCTTTAAAAAGAAAAGGTGGACGCAACAACCAAGGTAAGTTAACAGTACGTCATCAAGGTGGCGGCCATAAGCGTCAATATCGTATTATCGATTTTAAACGTAACAAAGATGGCATTCCAGGACGCGTTGCTACAATTGAGTACGATCCAAACCGTTCTGCAAACATCGCATTAATTAACTACGTTGATGGAGAAAAGCGTTATATCTTAGCTCCTAAGAACTTAGTAGTTGGAACAGAAATTATGTCAGGTCCTGAAGCGGACATTAAAGTAGGTAATGCATTACCACTAGCGAACATTCCAGTTGGTACTGTTATCCACAACATCGAGTTAAAACCTGGTAAAGGTGGACAATTAGTACGTTCTGCTGGAACTTCTGCACAGGTTCTTGGTAAAGAAGGTAAGTACGTATTAGTACGTCTAAACTCTGGTGAAGTTCGTATGATTCTTGCAACTTGCCGTGCGACTGTAGGTCAAGTAGGTAACGAGCAACACGAACTTATCAACATCGGTAAAGCTGGACGTTCTCGCTGGTTAGGCAAGCGCCCAACAGTTCGTGGTTCTGTAATGAACCCTAACGATCACCCACACGGTGGTGGAGAAGGACGCTCACCAATCGGACGTAAGTCTCCAATGACTCCATGGGGCAAACCAACTCTTGGATTCAAGACTCGTAAGAAAAAGAACAAATCAGATAAATTTATCGTTCGTCGTCGTAAAAAATAACGGGATTGTACTACGGTTCCAGCATAGAACCGTAGAGCAGTCACGAAGGGAGGTTCAGACATGGGTCGCAGCTTAAAAAAAGGACCTTTTGTTGATGAGCATTTAATCACAAAGATCGAAAAGTTAAATGAAACTGAAAGCAAGCAAGTTACTAAAACTTGGTCTCGCCGTTCTACGATCTTCCCGCAATTCATCGGACACACGATTGCTGTATATGATGGTCGTAAACATGTTCCTGTATATGTCACTGAAGACATGGTAGGTCATAAGCTTGGAGAATTCGCTCCAACTCGTACTTACAAAGGTCATGCAAGTGATGACAAGAAAACAAGACGTTAATGAGAGGAGGGCATCCTAATGCAAGCTAAAGCTGTATTAAGAACAGTACGTATTGCTCCTCGTAAAGCTCGTTTAGTCGTAGATTTAATTCGAGGTAAGCAAGTAGGAGAAGCGGTAGCGATTTTAAAGCACACACCAAAAACTGCTTCACCAGTTATTGAAAAATTACTAAACTCTGCGATCGCTAATGCAGAACATAACTATGAAATGGACGTTAACAGCTTAGTAGTATCTCAAGCATTCGTTGACGAAGGACCAACTTTAAAACGTTTCCGTCCTCGTGCAATGGGCCGTGCAAGTGCTATTAACAAGCGTACTAGCCATATTACTATCGTATTAACAGAGAAGAAGGAGGGATAATAGTGGGTCAAAAAGTTAATCCAGTCGGCTTGCGTATTGGTATCATCCGTGATTGGGAATCCAAATGGTTCGCAGGAAAAGACTATGCTGATCTTTTACACGAAGACCTTAAAGTACGTGAGTACATTACAAAGCGTCTAAGCGATGCTTCTGTATCAAAAGTAGAAATCGAGCGTGCAGCTAATCGCATTAACATCACTATCCACACTGCAAAGCCAGGTATGGTTATTGGTAAAGGTGGTACTGAAGTTGAAGCGCTTCGTAAAGCTCTTAACTCACTTACTGGCAAGCGTGTTCACATCAACATTCTTGAAATCAAAAAAGCAGACATCGACGCTAAGCTTGTAGCGGAAAACATTGCTCGTCAATTAGAAAACCGCGTATCTTTCCGTCGTGCTCAAAAACAAGTTATTCAACGTGCTATGCGCGCTGGTGCAAAAGGTATCAAAACAATGGTATCTGGTCGTCTTGGCGGAGCAGATATCGCTCGTTCGGAGTCTTACAGTGAAGGAACTGTTCCACTTCATACTCTTCGTGCTGACATCGATTACGCTACAGCAGAAGCAGATACAACTTACGGTAAGTTAGGTGTAAAAGTATGGATCTACCGTGGAGAGGTCCTTCCTACTAAGAAGAAATCTGAGGAAGGAGGCAAATAATATGTTAGTCCCTAAACGCGTTAAGTATCGCCGTCAACACCGTGGAAAAATGCGCGGAATGGCTAAGGGTGGTACAGAGGTTAACTTCGGTGAATTCGGTCTACAAGCTACTGAAGCTTCTTGGATTACAAACCGCCAAATTGAAGCTGCTCGTATCGCAATGACACGTTACATGAAACGTGGCGGTAAAGTTTGGATTAAAATATTCCCTCATAAGCCTTATACAGCTAAGCCTCTAGAAGTCCGAATGGGTTCTGGTAAAGGTGCTCCTGAAGGATGGGTTGCAGTTGTTAAGCCTGGGAAAGTAATGTTTGAAGTTGCTGGTGTTTCTGAAGAAATCGCACGTGAAGCATTACGTTTAGCAGCACACAAACTTCCAGTAAAATGTAAGTTTGTAAAACGAGAAGAAATTGGTGGTGAATCAAATGAAAGCTAATGAAATTCGTGACCTTACCACTGCCGAAATAGAACAAAAAGTTAAATCTTTAAAAGAAGAGCTTTTCAACCTTCGCTTTCAATTGGCGACTGGACAACTTGAAAATACAGCTCGCATTCGTGAAGTACGCAAAGCGATTGCTCGCATGAAAACTGTAGTTCGTGAAAGAGAAATCGGCGTTAACAATCGATAATTGAAGGAGGTTTGCGAAAGATGAGTGAACGCAACCAACGCAAAGTTTACACTGGACGCGTTGTTTCTGACAAAATGGATAAAACCGTTACTGTCTTAGTTGAAACATACAAAAAGCATCCATTATACGGTAAACGCGTTAAGTACTCTAAAAAGTTCAAGGCTCATGATGAGCAGAACGTTGCAAAAATCGGCGATGTTGTTCGTATTATGGAAACACGTCCACTTTCTGCTACGAAGCGCTTCCGCCTTGTTGAAGTAGTAGAAACAGCAGTAATTATTTAATTATGATCGGAAATAGCTACATCCCGAAGGGAGGTTACACACATGATTCAACAAGAAACACGTTTAAAAGTTGCTGACAATTCAGGTGCTCGTGAAGTACTTACAATTAAAGTTCTTGGTGGTTCAGGCCGCAAGACTGCTAATATTGGTGACATTATCGTTGTTACAGTGAAACAAGCAACACCAGGTGGCGTTGTTAAAAAGGGTGACGTTGTAAAAGCGGTAGTTGTTCGAACTAAAAGCGGCGTTCGTCGTGCAGATGGAACATACATTCGTTTCGATGAGAACGCTTGTGTAATTATCCGTGACGACAAGAGTCCACGCGGAACGCGTATCTTCGGACCTGTTGCTCGTGAACTTCGCGACAGCAACTTCATGAAGATCGTATCACTAGCTCCAGAAGTACTATAATCTTAAAATATATGCCTTTAAGGAGGTGCGAACAGATGCATGTGAAAAAAGGTGACAAAGTTATGGTCATCTCTGGTAAGGATAAAGGCAAAACAGGTGTTATCTTAGCTGCTTACCCTAAACAAAGCCGTGTGCTAGTTGAAGGAGTAAACATTGTGAAGAAGCACTCTAAGCCATCCCAAGTGAATCCACAAGGTGGAATCATTAACCAAGAGGCACCTATTCATGTATCAAACGTTATGCCTATCGATCCTAAGACTGGTACACCAACTCGTGTAGGGTTTAAAGAGGTTGACGGTAAAAAAGTACGTGTTGCAAAAAAATCCGGTGAAGTTCTAGATAAATAAGTCTAAAAGAAGGGAGGTACAAAAATGAACCGCCTAAAAGAAAAATATGTTAAAGAAATTACTCCTGCTCTTGTGAGCAAGTTTAACTATAAATCAATTATGCAAGTACCGAAGCTTGAAAAGATCGTTATCAACATGGGTGTTGGTGATGCAGTACAAAACGCAAAAGCACTTGATAACGCGGTAGAAGAACTAGCTGCTATCTCTGGTCAAAAGCCAGTTGTTACTCGTGCAAAGAAATCTATCGCTGGTTTCCGTCTACGTGAAGGTATGCCAATCGGTGCGAAGGTTACTCTTCGTGGAGAGCGTATGTACGAATTCTTCGACAAGTTGGTTTCTGTATCTCTTCCACGTGTACGTGACTTCCGCGGTATTTCTAAAAAGTCTTTCGACGGACGTGGAAACTACACATTAGGTGTAAAAGAACAGTTAATCTTCCCTGAAATTGATTACGATAAAGTAAGTAAAGTTCGTGGTATGGATATTGTTATCGTTACTACAGCTAATACTGATGAAGAAGCTCGTGAACTGTTAACTCAATTTGGAATGCCGTTCCAAAAGTAATCGGTAAATAGAGGGAGGCGAAAACGTGGCTAAAAAGTCAATGATTGCGAAACAAAAACGCACGCCTAAATTCAAGGTTCAAGAATACACACGTTGCGAACGTTGCGGACGTCCACATTCTGTATACCGTAAATTTAAGCTTTGCCGTATTTGTTTCCGTGAATTAGCATACAAAGGGCAAATTCCTGGTGTGAAAAAAGCTAGCTGGTAAAACTAGAGTTTGGGAAGGAGGTAAAAAACAATGGTCATGACAGATCCAATTGCAGATTTGCTAACTCGCATCCGTAATGCGAACATGGTTCGTCACGAAAAATTAGAAGTTCCTGCTTCTAACACGAAGAAAGAAATCGCTGAAATCTTAAAGCGTGAAGGCTTCGTGCGTGATGTTGAATATATCGAGGATAACAAGCAAGGAATCATCCGTATCTTCTTAAAGTACGGTTCGAATAACGAACGTGTTATTACTGGTCTTAAGCGTATCAGTAAGCCTGGTCTTCGTGTATATGCAAAAGCTACAGAGGTTCCACGCGTACTTAACGGACTTGGAATCGCATTAGTATCTACTTCTCAAGGCGTTCTTACTGATAAAGAAGCTCGCGCAAAGCAAGTAGGCGGAGAAGTACTAGCATACGTTTGGTAATAGAGTTTCTTAAAGAATGGAGGTGCACTAAATGTCTCGCGTAGGTAAAAAACCAGTTGAAATTCCATCTGGCGTTACAGTAACAGTTGATGGAAGCAACGTAACAGTAAAAGGTCCTAAAGGTGAACTAAGTCGTTCATTTAATCCAGATATCGAAATTAAGGTAGAGGAGAACGTAATTAACGTTTCTCGTCCATCTGATGCGAAGGAGCACCGCGCATTGCACGGTACTACTCGCGCATTACTTTCAAACATGGTTGAAGGTGTATCAAAAGGGTTCGAAAGAACACTAGAATTAATCGGGGTTGGTTACCGTGCTCAAAAGCAAGGTACGAAGCTTGTATTAAACGTTGGATACTCTCATCCAGTAGAAATCGAGCCTGAAACAGGTATTGAGATCGAAGTACCTTCTAATACACGTGTAATCGTAAAAGGTACAAACAAGGAGCGCGTTGGCGCACTTGCTGCTAACATTCGTGACGTTCGTCCTCCAGAGCCTTACAAAGGTAAAGGAATCCGTTATGAAGGCGAATTTGTTCGTCGTAAAGAAGGTAAGACAGGTAAGTAATGCCCTAAGGGGTAAACGAAAGGAGTGACCAAAATGATTACGAAGGCTGACAAAAATGCAACGCGTAAGAAAAGACACGCACGTGTGCGTTCAAAACTTAGCGGTACTGCAGCTCGTCCTCGTCTTAATGTGTTCCGTTCAAGCAAGCACATTTATGCACAACTAATTGACGATGTAAGTGGAGTGACTTTAGCGAGTGCTTCAACTTTAGATAAAGAAATCGGTCTTGAATCTACTGGTAACGTTGATGCAGCGGTTAAGGTCGGAGAATTAGTTGCAAAGCGTGCTGTAGAGAAAGGCGTTAAAGCTGTTGTTTTCGATCGTGGAGGATACTTATATCATGGACGCGTGAAAGCACTAGCAGATGCTGCTCGTGAAAACGGCTTAGAATTTTAATAGACAAAGGAGGGACACAAAAAGATGCGTCGTATTGATCCAAACAAACTTGAACTTGAAGAACGCGTAGTTACGGTTAACCGTGTTGCGAAAGTTGTTAAAGGTGGACGTCGTTTCCGTTTCTCTGCTCTTGTAGTAGTAGGTGACAAAAACGGCCACGTTGGCTTTGGTACTGGTAAAGCTCAAGAAGTACCAGATGCAATCCGTAAAGCAATTGAAGATGCTAAGAAAAACTTAATCGAGGTACCAATGGTTGGTACTACGATTCCACACCAAGTAATCGGACACTTCGGTGCTGGTGAAATCCTTCTAAAGCCTGCTTCTGAAGGTACTGGGGTTATCGCTGGTGGTCCAGTTCGTGCGGTACTAGAATTAGCTGGTGTAGCTGATATCTTATCAAAATCTTTAGGTACAAACACACCGATTAACATGGTTCGTGCAACTTTGGACGGTTTAAAACAACTAAAGCGTGCTGAAGACGTAGCTAAATTACGTGGTAAATCAGTAGAAGAACTGTTAGGTTAAGGGGGGAAACATAATGGCTAATAAATTAGAAATTACCCTTACTCGCAGTGTGATTGGTCGTCCACAAGATCAAAAAGAAACTGTTAAAGCACTTGGTTTACGTAAAATTCACCAAACTGTTGAGCAACAAGATAATGCTGCTATTCGCGGTATGATCAATAAAGTTGCCCACCTTGTAACAGTTGTAGAAAAATAAATTGATTTTTTTCTTTTAATAAGGAGGTGCCAATATGAAACTTCATGAATTAAAACCTGCAGAAGGTTCTCGTCGTGAGCGCAAGCGTCTTGGACGTGGTATCGGTTCTGGGCAAGGTAAAACTGCTGGTAAAGGTCATAAAGGTCAAAATGCTCGTTCTGGTGGCGGTGTACGTCCTGGCTTCGAGGGTGGTCAAACACCTTTATTCCAACGTTTACCTAAACGTGGATTTACCAACATTAACCGCAAGGAATACGCTATTGTAAACCTTGATGCACTTAACCGTTTCGAAGACGGAACTGAAGTTACTCCAGAACTTCTTATTGAAACTGGTGTGGTTAGCAGTGAAAAAGCAGGAATCAAGATTCTTGCTAAAGGCAATGTTGAGAAAAAGCTTACTGTAAAAGCTCATAAATTCTCCTCTGCTGCAAAGGAAGCTATCGAAGCTGCCGGCGGTCAAACTGAGGTGATTTAATGTTTCAGACAATCTCCAATTTTATGCGCGTGGGTGATATAAGACGAAAAATCATATTCACCCTTTTAATGTTGATTGTATTTAGAATCGGGACATTTATTCCTGTTCCACATGTAAATACCGATATTTTAAAAGCACAAGATCAACTTAGTGTATTTGGAGTACTGAATACATTTGGTGGGGGAGCACTTAGCAACTTCTCTATCCTTGCTATGGGTATCATGCCGTATATTACCGCGTCTATTATCATTCAACTTTTACAGATGGATGTAGTACCGAAGTTTACGGAATGGTCAAAGCAAGGTGATGTAGGTCGTCGTAAGCTTGCTCAATTTACCCGCTACTTTACGATCGTACTTGGATTTATTCAAGCGTTCGGAATGTCTTATGGTTTTAATAATCTTGCTGGTGGATTATTGATTGAAAAGCCTGGTATCGGAACTTATCTTTTAATCGCAACTGTATTAACAGGCGGTACGGCTTTCCTTTTATGGTTAGGTGAACAAATCACTTCAAAAGGAGTCGGAAATGGTATATCAATTATCATCTTTGCTGGTATCGTTGCTAGCATTCCGAATATAGCCAACCAAATTTATGCACAGCAATTTCAAGATGCTGGTGACAAGCTTTTCTTAAATATCGTAACAGTCCTGTTGATTGTTTTAGCTGTAATTGCGATTATTGTTGGAACTATCTTTATTCAACAAGCTTTACGTAAAATCCCAATTCAATATGCAAAGAAAATGACTGCTGGCACATCGCCTGCAGGACAATCCACTCACTTGCCTTTAAAGGTAAATGCGGCTGGTGTTATCCCTGTTATCTTTGCAGTATCGTTTATTATTACTCCAAGAACGATTGCACAGTTCTTTGAGCAAAATAGCGTAACGATTTGGATTGAACGAATTTTTGATTATACACATCCAATTGGAATGGTGATCTATTGTGCGCTAATTATTGCGTTCACCTATTTCTATGCATTCATTCAAGTAAACCCAGAACAAGTGGCTGAGAACTTGAAGAAGCAAGGTGGGTATATTCCAGGGATTCGTCCAGGTAAGAACACTCAAGAATATTTAACGCGCGTATTATACCGCTTAACATTTGTTGGTGCGCTGTTCTTATCAGCTATTGCTATTCTTCCAGTCTTTTTTGTGAAGTTTGCGGGTCTTCCGCAATCAGCTCAAATTGGTGGAACGAGCTTGCTTATCGTTATCGGGGTTGCCCTCGAAACAATGAAACAGCTTGAAGCACAGCTTGTTAAGCGTCACTATAAAGGTTTTATAAAATAATTCGGATTTGGGGACATTTGTTCCCAAACGCCGTTTTAGAGACTGAGGGGGAGCCAGAGTGAATTTAGTTTTGATGGGGCTGCCAGGTGCGGGAAAAGGCACACAAGCTGAAAAAATCGTTGAAAAATATTCTATCCCTCATATCTCGACAGGAGATATGTTCCGTGCTGCTATGAAAGAAGGAACGGAGCTAGGTTTAAAAGCTAAATCTTTCATGGATCAAGGAGCGCTTGTTCCAGATGAGGTAACAATCGGTATTGTTCGTGAGAGATTAAGTAAAGATGACTGTCAAAAAGGATTCTTACTTGATGGCTTTCCTAGAACTGTTGCTCAAGCAGAAGCGCTAGAGAATATGCTTACTGAATTAGATAAGAAAATTGACTACTGTTTAAATATTGATGTAGACCATAGTATTCTGATGGAACGTTTAACTGGTCGTCGAATTTGTAAAGAGTGTGGAGCTACTTATCACTTGGTTTTCAATCCTCCTGCAAAGGATGGATCATGTGACCGTTGTGGTGGAGAGCTTTATCAGCGTGCAGATGATAACGAAGAAACGGTTCATAACCGCTTAGAAGTAAACATTCAACAATCAGAACCTTTGCTTCATTTCTATGAAACGAAAGGTTATCTAAAAAATATTAACGGTCAACAAGATATTCATGATGTATTCAAAGATATTGACAGCCTTCTTCGGGAGCTTGCGTAAATGATTATTTGCAAGACTCCGCGTGAGATTGAAATAATGCGTGAAGCTGGTCGCATCGTTGCATTGACGCACCAGGAGTTAAAAAAGCATATTGTTCCCGGTATAACGACTAAAGAACTGGATGAAATTGCTGAAGCTTTTATAAGAAAGCAAGATGCAAAACCGTCCTTTAAGGGTTATAACGGATTTACAGGAAGCATTTGTGCTTCCGTAAATGAAGAACTCGTGCATGGTATTCCTGGAAATCGTGTATTGAACAACGGTGATATTATCAGTATTGATATCGGTGCTGAGTATAATGGCTATCATGGTGATTCAGCTTGGACTTATGCGGTAGGTTCTATTGATAAGGAGACACAGCGTCTATTAGATGTTACGGAGGAATCCTTGTTCAAGGGACTTAATCAAGCTAAGCCAGGTGATCGTCTGTCGAACATCTCCCACGCGATTCAAACTTATGTGGAAGCAAACGGGTTTTCAGTTGTGCGCGAGTATGTAGGGCACGGAATAGGGCAAGACTTACATGAGGATCCACAAATTCCCCATTATGGTCCACCTAATAAAGGCCCTCGTTTAAAACCTGGGATGGTACTAGCGGTTGAGCCGATGGTGAATGCAGGAAGTCGTTATGTTAAGACATTAGCTGACGATTGGACCGTTGTAACAGTAGATGGAAAGATGTGTGCTCATTTTGAACATACCATTGCTATCACTGAAACGGGTTTTGAAATTCTTACAAAAGCTTAACTTGTAAAACCAAGGGATAAGTCAAGTGGTTAGTAATATTTTAATTATTAAAATTGGGCAAATCCTTTTTAATATGCTATAATTATAAGGTTGCTAGAAAATTGTAGTGTATTAACCGGTCGTGTTGCATTGGAAAGCTACGATTTCTTTCAGTAAGTATTTAATGGATCATGTAACTGATGAGTAGAAGGGAGACTAGTTCTATGGCGAAAGATGATGTAATTGAAATTGAAGGTACGGTTCTTGAAACTTTGCCTAACGCTATGTTTAAGGTAGAATTAGAAAATGGTCATACAGTACTAGCTCATGTTTCCGGTAAAATTCGTATGCACTTCATCCGTATTTTGCCTGGTGACAAAGTAACTGTTGAGCTATCCCCATATGACTTAACACGCGGAAGAATTACTTACCGCTTTAAATAATCTGTTGCACTCCGTAATATCAAGGAGGTTAGGATAATGAAAGTGAGACCATCTGTTAAGCCGATCTGCGAAAAGTGTAAAGTTATCCGTAGACGCGGCAAAGTTATGGTTATTTGTGAAAACCCTAAGCATAAACAAAAACAAGGCTAATAATGAGGGAGGTGCTCTAGTAAATGGCACGTATTGCAGGTGTTGATATTCCACGTGAAAAGCGTGTAGTAATCTCATTAACTTACATCTATGGTATTGGTAAAAATACTGCACAAAAAGTATTGGCTGAAGCTGGTGTTTCAGAAGAGACTCGTGTGCGTGATTTAACGGAAGAAGAACTTAACAAAATCCGTGACATCGTTGATAAATTAAAAGTTGAAGGTGACCTTCGTCGTGAAATTTCTTTAAACATCAAGCGTTTAATGGAAATCGGTTCATACCGTGGTCTTCGTCATCGTCGTGGATTACCAGTTCGCGGACAAAACACGAAGAACAATGCACGTACTCGTAAAGGTCCACGTAAGACTGTAGCTAACAAGAAGAAATAATCGGTAAAGGAGGTACTTTAAATGGCTCGTAAAACTAATACTCGTAAGCGTCGTGTAAAAAAGAATATTGAACAAGGGATTGCTCATATCCGTTCTACATTCAATAACACGATTGTAACAATCACAGATGTTCATGGAAATGCTCTTTCATGGTCAAGTGCTGGTTCATTAGGATTTAAAGGTTCTCGTAAATCTACTCCTTTTGCAGCGCAAATGGCAGCTGAAACTGCAGCTAAATCATCTATGGAACATGGAATGAAAACTTTAGAAGTAACAGTTAAAGGACCTGGTGCAGGACGTGAAGCTGCTATCCGTGCTCTTCAAGCTGCTGGTCTAGAAGTTACTGCTATTAGAGACGTAACTCCAGTTCCTCATAACGGATGTCGTCCACCAAAACGTCGTCGTGTATAATTTTTCTGTATAGAAAAAAAATCCCTGTCTATAATGGGATATGATAAGAACTTTATACGTTTATACAGGATCATTTTTCCAGTTGTTGTGCACAAGCGGGAACGTATACAGGGGGAATTTCGGTTAAACAAATTAACCGAGGTTTCGACGTTTTGAAGGAGGGTATATTTGATGATCGAAATAGAAAAACCAAAAATCGAAACGGTTGAGATCAGCGATGATGCCAAGTACGGGAAGTTCGTCGTAGAACCACTAGAACGTGGATATGGTACTACTTTGGGTAACTCCTTACGTCGTATCCTATTGTCGTCACTCCCAGGTGCGGCGGTCACATCGATTCAAGTCGATGGGGTGCTTCATGAATTCTCAACAATTGAAGGCGTCGTAGAAGATGTTACTTCTATTATTTTAAATATTAAGAAACTGGCACTGAAAATCTACTCTGATGAAGAGAAGACGCTTGAAATTGATGTGCAAGGTGAGGGAGTAGTGACTGCGGCTGACGTAACTCATGACAGTGATGTCGAGATATTAAACCCGGATCTACACATTGCGACCCTTGGTTCGAACGGCAATCTTCGCATGCGCTTAACTGCTAAGCGTGGAAGAGGGTATACACCTGCTGATCAGAACAAGAGAGAGGATCAACCAATCGGTGTTATTCCAATCGACTCCATCTACACTCCAGTTTCACGTGTTGTCTACCAAGTAGAAAACACTCGTGTCGGTCAAATGACTAACTATGATAAGTTAACTTTCGATGTATGGACTGATGGAAGCACTGGTCCTCAAGATGCTGTTGCACTTGGAGCGAAAATCTTAACTGAGCATTTAAACATCTTCGTTGGTTTAACTGATGAAGCACAAAATGCTGAGATCATGGTTGAAAAAGAAGAAGATCAAAAAGAAAAAGTACTTGAGATGACGATTGAAGAATTGGATTTATCCGTTCGTTCATACAACTGCTTAAAGCGTGCTGGCATCAACACTGTTCAAGAGCTTGCTAACAAGACTGAAGAGGACATGATGAAGGTACGTAACTTAGGTCGTAAGTCTCTTGAGGAAGTAAAACACAAACTTGAAGAGCTTGGATTAGGATTACGTAAAGACGATTGATCTTTGGTCAAACCTTTTACCATTCCAAGTCTTAAGCAACTAGAGATAAATGACTTCAACAAAGGAGGGAAACTTTCATGGGATACAGAAAGTTAGGACGCACTAGTGCTCAACGTAAAGCTATGTTACGTGATTTAACAACAGACTTAATCATTAATGAGCGTATTGAAACAACTGAAGCTCGTGCTAAAGAACTTCGTTCAGTAGTTGAGAAAATGATTACTCTTGGTAAGCGTGGGGACCTTCATGCTCGTCGTCAAGCATCTGCTTACGTTCGTCACGAAGTAGCTAACGCTGAAACTAACCAAGATGCTGTTCAAAAATTATTCAGTGACATCGCTGGTCGTTACGAAGAGCGTCAAGGCGGTTACACTAGAATCATGAAACTTGGACCACGTCGTGGAGACGGAGCTCCAATGGTAATTATCGAATTAGTTTAATAGCTAGTACAGACAACAAGGGTGAAGGACAGTTTACACAGGAACTTGTTCTTACCCTTTTGCTGTAATGAGCCGTTAACTATCTAAAGTTCTAAGCCCAACGAGTGTTACGATGAGGGTGTATGTATATGTTTTCACTTCTCGTCTAGCTCATGCGCCTTGCTCTCATTTGGAATGAAGAGGAGGCGCAGGCTTTATTTAGGAAAGAGCATTGAAATAAGAAGTCAATGAGACATTCATTCATGCCATCATACATATTATTTTTATATTTTTACGGTGAATGGTCCGTGTCTTCACTTTCAAAGCTCGCCAAGATTGGCGAGTTTTCTTTATAATTGGGTTTTTAATATAGATTAGATATGGTAGTCGAGAGGAGATGAGTAGGTTGGTAGCATCCATCGTTCAGATCGAGAATGTTTCTTTTAAATATGATCTTCAAGAAGAGTACGCATTAAATGATGTCTCTTTTAACATATATAAAGGCGAGTGGCTTGCCATTGTCGGTCATAATGGATCTGGTAAGTCAACGCTTGCGAAGCTTTTAAATGGCCTTCAATTTGCTGAAAAAGGTTCCATTACCATTGGTGGAACAAAGATATCAGAAGAAACTGTTTGGGATACAAGAAAAATGGTTGGTATGGTATTTCAAAATCCGGACAACCAGTTTGTTGGTACGACGGTTCAGGATGATGTAGCATTTGGACTTGAAAATCATGGAGTTCCTCGGGAACAAATGATTAGCCGTGTACAGGAAGCATTAGATCAAGTAAAGATGAGTCAGTTTCTATTACAAGAACCTCATCATCTTTCAGGAGGACAAAAGCAACGAGTAGCTATAGCCTCTGTATTAGCTCTAAAACCAGCTATTATTGTTTTAGACGAGGCTACCTCTATGCTTGATCCAAAAGGGCGTGAACAGGTTCTAGAAACGATTCGAGAGCTTAAAAGTGATAATGATTTAACTGTTGTATCTATTACGCATGATTTAGAAGAAGCTGCCAAGGCTGACCGAATGATTGTTATGAATAGAGGACAGGTGTATAAAGAAGGTACTCCAAAGGAAATCTTCCAACTTGAAGAAGAGCTGATTTCATTAGGACTGGATATTCCTTTTTCCGTAAAACTGAGCAAGAAGTTAAAAGAGTTAGGCATGACTTTAGATAAACATTTTCTATCAGAAGAAGAGTTGGTGAAGCAATTATGGACATCTCACTCCAAGAAGTAGAATACAAATATCAAGCAAATACTCCCTTTGAACGTCTTGCTTTAGTGGATGTCTCCATGGAAATAAAAGCGGGAACTTTTTTGGCGATTATTGGGCATACCGGTTCTGGTAAATCCACTGTTATTCAGCATTTAAATGCTCTATTAAAACCGACGAATGGCAAGGTAATAATTGGTGATCGAGTCATTACAAGCGATAAAAAGCAAAAAAATCTTAAAGAAGTAAGAAAAAGGGTCGGTATTGTTTTTCAATTCCCAGAGCATCAGCTGTTTGAAGAAACAGTAGAAAAGGATATATGCTTTGGTCCCATGAATTTTGGGGTCTCTGAATCAGAGGCAAAGGAACGAGCAAAGGTTGCGATACGCCAAGTAGGCTTACAGGAGGGAATTCTTCAAAAGTCCCCTTTTGACTTATCAGGAGGACAGATGAGAAGGGTAGCCATTGCCGGAGTTCTTGCCATGCAACCGGATGTTATTGTGCTAGACGAGCCAACGGCAGGGTTAGATCCTCGTGGAAGAAAAGAAATCATGGATATGTTTTATTCCTTGCATAAGGAACGAAGCCTTTCTACGATTCTTGTGACTCATAGTATGGAGGATGCAGCCCTTTACGCTGACCAGATTGCTATTATGCACCAAGGTCGTGTATACAGAAAAGGAAATCCAACTGAGATTTTTAGTGACCCAGAGGGACTGTTTGATCTTGGACTTGACGTTCCAGAGGTGGTTCGTTTCCAGAGAAAGTTTGAGGCTGAATTTGGACAATCACTAGGGAAGACATGTCTAACCATTGAAGAGTTATCTGAATCGATTGTCAAACATTTGCAGGGAGGAGCTAAATAGATGGATAAAATGATATTTGGTCGTTATATTCCTGCTGATTCTGTGTTGCATCGGATGGATCCTCGTTCAAAACTAGTTCTCATCTTTTTATTTGTATGTGTGGTGTTTCTTGCAAATAATGCTCTAACTTATGGAACTCTACTTGTGTATACCATCATTATGCTATCTTTATCAAAGATCTCTATCCGGTTTATTATGGCAGGCTTAAAGCCGGTATTGTGGTTAGTTGTTTTTACATTGTTTCTTCATCTTTTTTTAACAAAGGAAGGGAATCTGCTTTTTCAGTGGGGTTGGATAGAAGTATATGAAGAAGGAATCAAGCAAGGCCTTTTTATTTCCGTACGATTCTTTTTGCTTATTCTCATGACTTCTCTTTTAACACTAACAACGACACCTATTGAGATAACAGATGGCTTAGAGGAGCTTCTTGGACCGTTAAAGAAAGTTAAATTTCCGGTTCATGAACTGGCGTTAATGATGTCCATATCCCTAAGGTTCATTCCCACTCTTATGCAAGAAACAGATAAAATTATGAAAGCTCAGTCTGCTCGGGGTGTTGACTTCACTGGAGGACCTGTAAAAGACCGTGTGAAGGCAATTATCCCATTGCTTATCCCACTGTTTATTTCATCGTTTAAACG
The DNA here is from genome assembly GCF_023715225.1 of Robertmurraya korlensis. GTDB lineage: Bacteria > Bacillota > Bacilli > Bacillales > Cytobacillaceae > Robertmurraya_A. The sequence goes on along the minus strand of NZ_JAMBNS010000017.1, from coordinate 16,184 downwards.
GGCGGAGGAACTCGCTATTGCGATGGAGGCAAGGGGATACCGTGGCGGTGAAGGAAGAACGAAGTATCGACAATTAAACTGGGGCGCCAGAGATACATCCATGCTGTTAGCCTTAGGGCTAGTTACGGCTTTACTAGCGGTATTACGAGCGTAAAGGTGTGATTTCCATGAAGAGATATAAGTGTAAAATATCTTATGACGGGACGGCATTTCATGGCTATCAGGTACAGCCTAATAAGCGTACGGTTCAATCAGAGCTAGAGGCAGCCCTTACAAAGCTTCACAAAGCTAGACAAGTAAAGGTGACCGCTTCCGGTCGTACAGATGCAGGAGTGCATGCAAAGGGGCAGGTTATTCATTTTGACTCGAATTTAAACATCCCCTTAGCAAAGTGGCAACTAGCGTTACATGCAGTTTTACCGAGTGAGATTGCCATTTTAGCGATTGAGGAAGTGGATCAAAACTTTCATGCGCGGTTCGATGCAGTTGGAAAAGAATATCGATATGTGATTGATAACCGAAAGATTAGGGATCCGTTTCAAAGAAATTATTCGTATCATTTTCCTCACCCGTTGGACATAAATAGCATGAAAGAGGCTAGTGCCCATTTTATTGGGGAGTACGATTTTACTAGTTTTTGTTCCGCGAAGACAGAAGTCGTGGATCGTGTCAGAACGATATACCTTCTAGATATTTCATCAGAGGGTGAACAGCTGGTACTTCGCTTTCGAGGAAATGGATTTCTATATAATATGGTTCGTATCATTGTAGGAACCCTTATACAGGTAGGAAATGGGGAGATTACACCCGACTCTATCCCAGGGATAATCGAAAAGAGAGACCGAACCTTCGCAGGAAAAACAGCTCCTCCACAAGGGTTATACCTTTGGGAAGTGTTTTATGAGTAAAATCGTAGTTAAAAAGTAGAAAAGATTAATAAAAAATTTCTATGACAACTAATCCTGGTGTAACATTTCCTTGACATCAGGGCGGAAGCAGTATATGATATCAAATGTATGTATTTTAATCCCATGATAAGCCCCGTTAACTTATTATGTCGAGATATACGTAAACATGACTGAACACATGTCGGAACACGTGTGGGAAGCATGCCAGAACAAAATTTTATGAATGTATAATTTAGGAGGGAACTATTCAATGCGTACAACGTTTATGGCTAATTCAAACAATATTGAACGTAAATGGTACGTGATTGATGCAGAAGGCAAAACTCTTGGACGTCTTGCTTCAGAAGTTGCATCAATTCTACGTGGAAAACATAAACCAACTTTCACACCACATGTTGACACTGGTGATAACGTAATTTTAATCAATGCTTCAAAAATCGAGTTAACTGGTAAGAAGTTAACTGACAAGATCTACTACCGCCACACTATGCACCCAGGTGGATTAAAAACTAGAACGGCTCTTGAAATGCGTACAAACTACGCTGAAAGAATGTTAGAACTTGCTATTAAAGGCATGCTTCCTAAGAATTCTTTAGGTCGTCAAATGTTCAGAAAGTTACACGTATACGCTGGTAGCGAGCATCCGCACCAAGCACAACAACCTGAAGTTTACGAACTTCGTGGATAATTAAAGGGAGGGTATTATATTGGCACAAGTTCAATACATTGGTACTGGTCGTCGTAAAAGCTCCGTTGCACGTGTTCGTCTAGTTCCAGGCAGCGGTAAAATTACAATTAACGATCGTGACATCACTGATTACATTCCATTCGAAGCACTACGTGAAGTAGTAAAGCAACCATTAAACGCAACAGAAACTCTAGGTAGCTATGATATTCTTGTTAACGTTAATGGTGGAGGTTACACTGGTCAAGCAGGCGCTATTCGCCACGGTATCGCTCGTGCGTTACTAAACGTTGACCCAGAATACCGTCCAACACTTAAGCGTGCTGGATTATTAACTCGTGACGCTCGTATGAAAGAACGTAAGAAATACGGTCTTAAAGGCGCTCGTCGTGCACCTCAGTTCTCAAAGCGTTAATATTTCGCTTTCAAAGGCTCTCAACCATTGGTTGGGGGTCTTTTTTATGCTTTTATACAAATTTGATCACCACCCTTGCTCTAACTATATTTTCTAATATATAAAAATAAAAATTAAAATGCCTAATTGCCCAATCCTAACAAGTTTCAACGAATATATTATTTTATAAGCGAAAGGGGGGAAGGGAATGCGATTCCACCAACAAAGTTCAAAAAACAGTGATCATAAACTTTCTAATACGGGAGAAGATCCCTGGAGTTCTATAATGGACCTTTTTAGGCCTAAATTAAGCAATCTAAATTCTGGAGTCGAACAAGAAAGCCCTAGTATTTTGCAAGAAAACTCCAGTTCAGAGGAAGAAAGCTCAAGTTCAAGCTCTAGTTCTAGTGACGAAAGCTCAAGTTCAAGCTCCAGTTCTAGTGACGAAAGCTCAAGTTCAAGCTCTAGTTCTTGTGACGAAAGCTCAAGTTCTAAACACAAATCATGTGAGTGCAAGGATGAGAAAAACTGTAAACATGACTGTTTATGTCAATTTCTAAAAAAAATACATCACGAAAACGTAACTATCACTACGAAGACTGGTCAATTTATTATGGGCCAACTACAAGGTGTTAAAGGTTGCTGTGTAAAAATAATTGAATCTGGCAGTAAGTCTCCTTTTATTCCGGAGAGGATAACTATTATCCGGTGTAAGGACATTGAGAGCTTTTCCGTTGATTTCTATCATGAATTTTAATTATAAAGAAAGGTAGTGAGCATGCAATCACTACCTTTCCCTTCGTTCCATAAATCTATCAACAGATAAAGTATTTTTAACAAAACGGCTTCTTGACCGTAAAATGGACTCCCTTACATCAGATGTATGATGTTGAAGGTTTTCATAACGAAAATATACGTAATACTCACTTGATAAAGAGTACATTTTTATTTGATTCTTTAAACATAATTGTTGAAATACATAGTCTTCTCCAACATTGATGGGGGGAAAGGTAACTTGATTAAATAGGTTCTTATTAAAAACTAATGTAGCTCCATGTAGAAAGTTCTCTGCTCTATTTCGATATTGTGCATTAGAATAAATCCATTCATTTTCATGATTGGGATTATACAGTCTTAATTCATGGTTCTTGTTAAAATAAATATAAAAGCTACTCTTTCCGACGAGTTCAGCTCCATTTTCTTTCAAGGAATCATACGCCTCTTGTAAGTATCCGGGCCCATAATAATCATCATCGTCCATTTTTGAAATAATAGGGTAACTGGCAGCAGCTACTCCTTCATTTAAACACTCACCTAGACTTGTCTCTTCAGGAAGTCGAAGGATTATTGAACGAATTCCGTTTAAAACATTATGATCAAGAATAATTCTAGAAGAGTTAAGAATTAAAATGAGTTCTTTCTCAACTATTGTCTGTTTAACAAAATTTCTAATAATGTTTTTTATAAAGTCGCCCCGATTAGTACATGCAATAACAGAAATCAAAAAAAGTCTCCTCCCTTCTTACTCATAAAAATAGCCTTCTGGAATAACTGCCTTTCTTACCACGGTTCTCCCTCCAGTCCTACTATTACTTTATTCCTCTATTTATTTAATAATGATGGATGTTCAACATAGAACAAGCCAAAAATGTGCCATTTCTAAGCCTCTATAATTGCAATGTAATAAAGTCAATAATGCCCAAACATTCGTGCAAAAATGACCATATAGTATAAGGGTTATTTCTATAAGAATTGAGGTTGATTTTTAAATGAGAGTCCTTTTTTTTGATAGTAACTATGTGTTAATAAATTTACTACCTAACGGATTTAAGCAGGAGGGTCATCAAGTAAGGATTGTCGGGAACCTTAATGAAGAGAAAATTGCTAAGGCAATAAAAATGTTTAAGCCTGACTTAATTGTTACACAAGGTTGGGGACCGGACCATGATGGTGATAAACCGGAATTAATTTGCAAATATGCAAAGCAAACCGGGATTCCTCATATCTACTGGTCGGTTGAAGATCCAAGATATACCCATACCTTTGCTTACCCAATAATAACCCGTTTACAGCCAGATCTTGTTTTTACTATTTGTAAAGAAATGGTCCAATTTTATCGGGATCATGGGTTCGGTTGTGAGTATCTTCCTTTCGGTTATGAGCCAACCATTCATTATCCCGGGGAAAAAAACGAAGATTTTAAATGTAATATAGTTTTGGTTGCTAATTCATATGTTTGGGATTTTAATAACAATGATTATGATCAACGGTTAAAATATCTCAAAGATTTGGTGTGTCCGTTGATTGATGAAGGAATTCGAATCGATTTCTTTGGGCATCGGTGGGAGGAAATGGGAAGTTATCTTGGCAAGGATATTCCGAAAGATTGGATAAGAGGGCCTGTTTCATATCATAATACACGCGATTTATATAGATCATCCAACATTGTCTTGGGTTTACAAAGTTTTGATGAGCAACTTACACACAGGACCTATGAAATAATGGCTTCACAGGGATTTTTGCTGACAAATGATACAGAGGAAATAAGAAGATTATTTGTACCAGGAGAGGAATTAATTATTTCCGATTCGCCTGAGAAGACATTGGAATTAGTTAATTATTATTTAGATCACCCTGAGGAACGGGAGCGCATTAGTGCAAAGGGTTATAAGAATGTTAGCCCTAATACGTACCGACAAAGGGCTAAAGAAATAGTCGAATTTCTAAAAAAGGACCTTCTTAAAAAAGAGGAAAAATAGGGATAACGAATTAAAAATAGCATGAATATGGTGTATTAGCTGGTTATAGTTTTCGTAAATTATAAAAATTAATTAGTATTGGAGGGATTAAGACATTAATGGAAAAAATAAAAATAGGCATAATAGGAGCAGGTAAAATTACAAAAGATGGCCATTTAAAAGCTATCCAACATCTTAACGAAGAAGTTGAAGTTATTGCAATTGCAGATATTAATATTGCTGCTGCTCAAACCCTTGCTAAAGAATATAACATCCCATCTATCTATTCAGATTATAACGATCTCCTAAAAAATGAAAATGTAGATGCTGTCCTTATATCCGTACCCAATTATCTTCACTCTCCCATAGCCATAGAAGCGATGAAAAAAGGTAAGCATGTATTGTGTGAGAAACCACTAGCGATAAACAGTGAAGAAGCAAATAAGATGGTAAATATTCAAAAACAGACGAATCAAATCTTGATGGTTGCCTACCATAATCTTTTTAGAAGTGATATAGATTATATAAAAAAATCGATCTTGGAAAATAAGTTGGGTAAGATCTATTATGGTAAATGCGGTTGGATAAGGCGAGCAGGCATCCCGAGTTGGGGGAATTGGTTTACTGAAAAAGAGAAATCTGGAGGCGGCCCATTAATCGATATTGGTGTTCATATGTTAGATTTAGTCCTCTACCTAATGGATTATCCAAAACCTGTTTCTGTTTTCGGTTCAGCCTTTAATATATTTGGTCGTGATCATAAAGGAATGACTCGTGCTAGAGTGGTTGCGAATGAGAATGGAATTTTTAATGTTGAAGATTTCGCCGTTGCTTTAATTCGTTTCGAAAATGGCGCAACTATACTGATTGAAACAAGCTGGGCAGCAAATATAGAGAGTGACTCCATCTATCTTTCTATCTTAGGGGATAAGGCTGGTGCAGGTTTCCTAAATGAATCGGGCCCTTATCTGTATTTGGAAGAGAAGGGAACGCAGCTTAATATTAAACCACAAGTTTTATTTGATTATGAAGGCGCGAGAATAAAAATGTGGCATCATTTTGCAGAGTGTATCCGAAATAACGCGAAACCTATTTCTTCAGCTGAAAATGGGCTGTTAGCAAATAAAATATTAGATGCAATCTATGAATCCAGTAAAAGTGGCAGAGAAATAATTATATAGAAAATAACAAAGGGGAATGATTGAATGGATTATTATTGTCACCCCTTAGCATTGGTGGAATCCAATCAAATAGGGAAGGGGACAAGGATTTGGGCCTTTTCGCATGTTCTTCCAGGTTCTTCAATTGGGGAAAATTGTAATATCTGTGAACATACCTATATAGAAAAAAATGTAATCATAGGCAACGATGTTACGATTAAATCAGGGGTATATCTATGGGAAGGCGTAAGATTAGAAGATCACACGTTTATTGGCCCCAACGTAACTTTTACAAATGATCTTAAACCCCGCTCAAAGAGATACCATACAAAATATATAGAGACCATTGTTCAAAAGGGTGCGAGTATTGGAGCGAATTCTACCGTTATTGCAGGAAATGTTATTGGAGAATATGCAATGATTGGGGCTGGTTCTGTAGTTACAAAAAATATTCCTAATCATACGTTATGGTTCGGAAACCCGGCACAATTTAAAGGGTATGTATGTAAGTGTGGAGAACAACTGGATAAGAATCTTTGTTGCTCCGGTTGTAATGAGAAATATAAATTAGAAAATATGATTATTCAAATTAATCCTAATGCATAACGAATTGAGAGGCAGGGAAAAGGTGTGATACCCTTTCTAGATTTAAAAAAGGTAAATGATCGACACAATGTTGAACTGTTAGAGGCACTAAAAAAAGTAGTTGATAGTGGTAGTTACATCCTAGGCAATGAAGTTAATTCTTTTGAAGAAGAATTTGCTAATTATTGTGGTGTAAGGAATTGCATAGGAGTAGGAAGCGGTTTAGACGCCCTTCGGTTAATTGTTCAAGCATATGGTTTTGGTCCCAATGATGAGATCATTGTTCCTGCTAATACGTTTATTGCTTCCATCCTTGCTATCACCAGTAATGGGGTAAAACCAGTTCTTGTAGAACCCAAGTTAGAATCCTATAATATTGACCCCGAAGAAATTGAGAAACATATAACTCCCAATACAAAGGCGATAATGGTTGTTCATTTATATGGACAAATAGCAGATATGGACTCTATCTTTAAAATTGCTAGAAAATATGGGCTTAAAGTTATTGAAGATGCAGCACAAGCACATGGAGCATTATATAATGGTAAACGGGCTGGGAATTTAAGTGATTGTGCAGGTTTTAGCTTTTATCCTGGAAAGAATTTGGGAGCCTTGGGGGATGGCGGGGCCATCACTACAAATGATGATGAGTTAGCTAAAAAAATTAGGGCATTAAGAAATTATGGGTCCTACCAAAAGTATGTGAATCAATATAAAGGGTTAAATAGTAGATTGGATGAGCTTCAAGCCGCATTACTCCGTGTTAAATTAAAGTATCTGGATAATGATAATAACCGAAGAAGAGAAATCGCAGCTTATTATCGAATGCATATTAAAAATCCAAACCTTATACTGCCTCATGTTCAGAATGATGAACTGTGCCATGTCTGGCATCTATTTGTTATTCGAACGAAGAACAGGGAACATCTAATTAATTATCTTGAAAACAAGGATATTAAAACATTAATTCATTATCCCATAGCTCCTCACCATCAAGAAGCATATAAGGAATTTAAGGATTTATCATATCCTATCACAGAAAAAATTCATCAAGAGGTAGTTAGTTTACCAATAAGTCCAGTAATGACCAATGAGGATGTTGCTTATGTAGTAAAGGTTTTATGTCTGTATGAGTAAAGAAATAAGAGTCCCAAAAGAATATGTCTCCTCATTTACTGAATGGTTTGGATCACAAAAGTTAGAATGCTTTGATAAGTATTGTAAAAAAATATATGATGGAATATCTAAACCCAAGCTTTTTAAGAATAATCCATCAGATTTTTACCCGGATTGGCAATCCCCTGCCTATGTTTTTATACTTCCTGAAGGGTATGTACTTGGAGAAAATGGAGCAATCTTAACATCGGATAATAAATTGATATGGGACCTCTCAATTGAATGGATATCTTCTCCTTCTGAACACTCCATCTTTCAGCGTCATATACTCCCTCAAGTAAAAAGATTTAAAAAAACTGTTGCAGTAGTTGCGGCTATAGGAAGTAACAACTACTACCATTGGATGTTTGATATATTGCCACGGTTTGATTTGGTAAGGAAAAGCAATATTGAGATTGATTATTATGTAGTGAATCAGTGTAATTTTTCTTATCAGACTGATACATTAGATTTATTACGGATTCCTAAGGAAAAAATTATTCAAAGTAGTACGGATATGTTTATTCAATCAAAAAACCTGGTTGTTCCATCTCTTCCAGGATATACAACCAAGTGGGCATCAGATTTTTTAAGGCAGTATTTTTTACCTCTTGTAGAGAATGAAACCTCGCCTTACGGAGAAAGGATTTATATTACTAGAAATGATGCAAATAGCAGACGAGTAGTGAATGAAGAAGAAATTATAAATTTCTTGAAAAATCATGGATTCACCATAGTTTGTCTGCAGAACCTCTCAGTACTAGAACAAATTAACATGTTTTCAAAAGCCAAATATATTATTAGTCCTCATGGAGCAGGATTAACTAATCTAACCTTTTGTCAACCAGGTACTAAAGTTATCGAGTTTTTTTCTCCGAATTATTTAAATCCCTGTTATTGGCACCTTAGTACATTTCTTGATTTACAATATCATCCTTTAATTGGGACGGGTATAAGTCCTAAAGGATTGTTAAACAATTCTTTGTATTGGAGTGGTGCAGAAGATATAAGGATAGAAATAGAGCAGTTTAGAGAATTATTTACAGCATTAATTTAAAATTTTAATCTGATAAAAGACCTTATTAAAAAGCTCATTCCTTAAGCTCTATTCAATATGTGGAATGAGCTTTGACTATTTATTAAAATGTCTACATTATTACATAAAAGAGATTAGTCTACAAAATGAACGGGTAAAGAGATCCTTACAATCGTTCCTTCTCCTTCTTTACTAGATATCTCCATCGTTCCTGTATGTGACTCAATAATTTTAAAGCTAGTCATCATCCCTAAACCTGTTCCTTTCTGTTTTGTTGTATAAAATGGTATCCCAATATTTTCAAGTAATCCCTCTGGAATGCCACAGCCTTGATCATGAACTTGGATAAAAACTGCCCCTGTATGTGAACTTCCTAACCTCACATGAATGACTCCGCCAGTTGGCATAGACTCTATTGCGTTCTTTATTAAATTAATGAACACCTGTTTTATTTGATGGGCTACACAATAGACAAGGGGGATATCTTCAGACATGACTTTAATGTCAACGTTGTTCATAAGTGCCTGTGAGCCGAGTAGTGTCGTCACATCCTGAAAGATTTCTGTTAAGTTCTCATAATGAAATTGCTGAACTTGAGGTTTGGCTACCATTAGTAATTCACCTGTTATCTGTTCGATGCGTGCAATCTCATCTGCCATGATTTCGAAATAGCCTATTTCTTTGCTTGGAGCAGATGACCTCATGATCTGGATAAATCCTTTAAGAGCGGTAAGTGGGTTACGTATTTCGTGTGCGATCGAAGCAGAGAGCTGACCAACAGCTGACAGTTTTTCAGACTTAATGAGCTGTAACTCGGTAGACTTTTGATCCGTGATATCCTTGGCGATCCCATATACACCCACTACCTCATTATCAACTATGATTGGAATGTTTGTTACACTCACGTGAACTACTCGCCCATCTTTATGTAAAGCCTTTGTTTCATAATGTTGTGTATATCCTTTTGCTGCCTTTTCATAGTGATTTCTAGTTCTTTGTAATTCAGCTTCTTCAACAAGGGGAAGATAGGTTAATTGGAGAAATTCTTTTTCTGTATAGCCTAACAAGCGTTCCATAGCTGAGTTCACACTAAGGTAATTTCCTTCTAAGTCAAAAGAGAATACAGCATCAGGATTTTGTTCAAATAGGGATTTATAATGTTGCTGTTTTTTGGAAGCAGCTTTCTTTTCTACAGTAACATCTAAAAAATAGACAGAAAGACCATTGGGTGATGGATAGGCTCTTACATCAAACCAAGTATTTAGTGGAGGGAAAAAGGAACTAAATGTAACTGGAACTTGTTCACGTACCGCTTTGTGATACTGAACATAGAAAGGCAAATTTACCGCTTCAGGGAATTCGAACCAAACATTTTTACCAAGAAGATCTTCTCGATTTCGGAAAAGTAATCTTGCTGCTTCGGAGTTAATGTAGGTGAAGTTCCAATTGGTATCAACCGAGAAGAAACCATCTGTTATCCGATCTAATATTTCAAGTGCATCAATTTCTAATTGGTTCATACTAATACCCCACCTTATCTAAGTTTTTCCTATCTGGTAATAAATTCTAGGCTTTGAAGCATATTCCTGCTTCATTTATTTCATCTATTTTAAAACCTTGTAAAATATTTTCAATGCATGTGTAGGAAAATTAACCAAAAAAATTGGAAGGGGAATTCAGTAGCAAATTTGTATGTCTCTCTTTTCGTGGTTAAAGAATAATCGAAAGGGGTGACAATGCAGTGAATGTAATTACAACCTTTAAAGATAAAAAACGTGAAAAACAGTTGAAATATGAAAAGTCAGTCTTAAGAGAAATCTCATTAAAAACGTTAAAGGAAAGAGTGAAACAATATTTTGGTTCATCTCGTATAACAGCTAATTTAATGACTCAATCAGGCGTTGAAGAGGCATGTTACGATGTAGCAATTGAAGCCTATCTTCTAGGTGCGCACTTTAGTAAATTCGGGTTTTATGGAGAGTCAGTAGACAGTATTAAGGATCGATGTCATAAAGAGGAAAAGCATTTAATTGATACACTTTATAATTTCCTCCTTTACTGGGGAAAGGGAACGGAAGGAGTTTATAGTGAGTCCCTATTTTACTTATGTGAGCAGTATGTAGAAAGTTGGTGGCATGAAGGCTTTCGCACAGGAGAAAGACGACACAAACTACGGCTTCATTAACTTAAAGTTCTATAATCCCATCTTGTCCCATATATTAAATTGAATATTGGACGGATGGGAAGGACTGACGCATAAAGATGAGCAAAAGAATGAAAATCATTGCTTTTACCGTTGGACTAGTTATTTTATTTTTTATTCTTCAGTACGATTATTTTAAAACTAAAGAATCTTGGAATTCCTGGAGTCTTCCACTTTCAGGGAAGATCATTTTGCTCGATCCTGGCCATGGTGGACCGGATGGTGGAGCAGGAACTAAGGATACTCTGGAGAAGGACATTGCATTAAATGTATCCAAGAAATTGAGAGACTACCTACAAGAGCAAGGCGCTTTAGTCATTATGACAAGGGAAGAAGATAAGGACTTAGCAGAGGATGGAACTAGAGGATATAGCAGGAGAAAAACGGAAGATCTAAAAAAGCGTTTAGCCATGATCAATGAATCGGAAGCAAATTTTTTCGTTAGTGTCCATTTAAATTCAATTCCTTCACAGAAATGGAGAGGTGCACAAACATTTTATGCACCACAATTAAAGGACAATGCTATAGCTGCAAAATTCATTCAGGACGAGCTCCGAATCAATCTTGAAAATACGGATCGTAAAGCAAAATCGTTAAGTTCTGTGTATATCTTGAAAAATGCAAAGAAACCAGGAGTTTTAGTGGAGGTTGGCTTTCTATCTAATCCTACTGAAAAGCAGTTGTTAAAGACAGATGAGTACCAAGATAAGGTAGCAGCTTCCATCTATAAAGGAATGCTTAGATATTTCTCAAATGAAAGTGAATTAATTGAAGCGGAGTAAGAAGGTGAAATATAGCCACCTTCTTTTTTCTTATAATTGAGTGTGATGCAGTTAACTGTATCTACAGGGGATTATGTTATAATAAGAATTGCAAACGAATTCAAAAAGGCGGTGTAAAAGTTGTTAACAGAAGCAAAAGTGATTGAACTTATACAAAGCATGGAAGAACCATTTTTACATAAGACATTAGAAGAATTAAATGCCATTGAAGAAGTAAAAATTAAAGAAGAGAAAAAGCATGTAAGTGTTAAAATAGGAATAGCAAAAACAGGTACAGCAGAGCAGCTTCAATTACAGATGAAAATAGTAAACTTATTAAAGGGAGCAGGAGCAGAGTCAGTTGGAATCCGTTTTTTTGAATTGCCACAAGAGACTCTTGAAAAGTTCCGTACTACTCAGGAGGAATCACAAGGTCTTTTATCTGCAGGAAGTAAGACAACTTTTATTGCTATCGCGAGCGGAAAAGGTGGAGTAGGGAAATCGACGGTGTCTGTGAATCTTGCTGTTTCATTAGCTAGACTTGGGAAAAAAGTTGGACTAGTGGACGCGGATATTTATGGGTTTAGTGTACCGGATATGATGGGCATTACCAAGCGTCCAGCTGTACGTGGTGAAAAAATTATTCCGGTCGAACGCTTCGGTGTAAAGGTGATCTCCATGGGCTTTTTTGTTGAAGATAACTCTCCCATTATATGGCGTGGACCCATGCTTGGTAAAATGCTAAACAGCTTTTTCAATGAAGTAGAATGGGGAGATTTAGATTATTTACTACTAGACTTGCCTCCTGGAACAGGTGACGTAGCTCTTGATGTACATAGTATGCTTCCAGCTTGTAAAGAAGTTATAGTCACAACTCCACATCCTACAGCTGCGTTTGTGGCTGCGAGAGCGGGTGCTATGGCACTTAAAACAGACCATGAGATTTTAGGTGTAGTTGAAAATATGTCCTACTTTGAAAGTAAGCTAACTGGGGAAAAAGAATATGTGTTCGGTCAGGGTGGAGGAGAGAAGCTGGCTGATGAGCTTCAAACGAAAGTGCTTGGCAAGCTACCTCTTGGACAGCCTGATTGGAATGAAGATGATTTTGCCCCTTCTGTATATCACCAAGATCATAAACTAGGTCAAATTTACAAAGAAATCGCAGCTACTATCATTGAGTCGCTCAGTAAATAAGGGAAACCTCTCCACATGGAGAGGTTTTTATGTAAGGAGAGCAGTGAAATAAAGTGCTTGTAGTTTCTGTATTCGGGTGCTCTCTTATTAAAGATGGACAATAAGCATTCTTCAATTAAAAGAGGGGCATCTTCTGTCAATTGCAGTACCATTTTGATTCGCGCTTATCGGTTGTGGGATGATAAGACACGAGTGAATAAATAGACGGAGAAATTTCGCTTATTTAGTAAATAGTATTAAAAGTAGCTTATATAGACGGAGAGATTCCGTCTATTGACTCGAAAAACTCAAAAATGGTCGATTTTGATTTGCATAAGCGGAAAACTTCCCCTTATTTCTCTGAAAACGAGCTCCATTCTTTCATTAACCGAAAAACCTCCTTATTTTACTTTTATTGCATTACGGTGAACGGCCTCGCGAGTATGGGGCTTTATATAAACTAAGTTTGTGTAATTCTAATAAAGAAACTCGCCAAATGGGCGAGTTTTACTTTTTTGTCATTTCTGCACGTATTTTAAGAAAAGCACTTGAACCCTTTAATTGAGAGCAGACCGCTTTTCTATGCGCCCGTGCCTTCCTCTTTTGCCTCTTCCTTGCTTCCGCTTTGTTCAGCTACATCTTCTACAGCTTTTAAAATAAGGTCTTGAATTTTTGCTTTAAATAAGGGACTTTCGAACGTTTCGGTCATAACGGCTTGAACATGCTTTCTGTATTCGGTACTTTTTAATATGGCTGTTACTTCTTTTTCGAGTTCTGGGTCTTTTAGTACATCAATCATCATGGTTCGATACTCTGGATCCTTCATTAAATCTTTTAAGAGGGTTTCATTTTCTGTTCTCATGCTTTTTGCAACACTTTCAGAGAACTTTGGATCTTCAAAAGACTTCTTCCAGAATGCTGTCCCCTGATCTGAGGTTAATGCTTTTTCTACTGTATCTGATACAACTGCTTGGTCCATGATTAATGTTTCCTTCATGGTTTCATCATTCATTACATCTTTTATGGCTTTTTTCCCATCATCTGTCTTTAAGATATCAACTACCATTTTTTTTGTTTCTTCGTAATCCATTTGGCTGGCTGTGTCTGCTTCAGCACAACCAGTAAGAAGTAACCCACTTATTAAAAGGGGGAGCACTAAAGACTTTTTAGGCATGATTAACGCTCCTTTCGATAGTAACTATAGTATATGATGAAGAAAAACGACAAAAATTATACGTTTCCTACTCGAACCTAGATTTTTCATACTTTGGTTGGTACAATCAATAAGGAATGATTACATAATTGGGGGAAATTACGTTGAATAGCCGTAACTTGGTAAGGTTGTTTTTCTCGACGCTTATTATCGGGGGAGTGACAACAGGGATCGTTGGCTTTATTGTTCGTTGGAAAGAATTCGAGCCGTTTTTTACTGATTTTCAGATTTTTGAAATATTATCAATCCTAGCGTGGTTAGTAGGAGTTGGATTGATATTTAGCCTTATTAGTCAAATGGGCTTCTTTGCTTACTTAACGGTCCATCGTTTTGGTTTAGGTATATTTAAGTCTGTAAAGCTTTGGAATAGTGTACAAGTAGTACTAATCATCTTTGTTCTTTTTGACTTAGTTTATTTACGTTTTAATGCCTTTTCTGAAAAAGGAGATAGTTTTGTTCCTTATTTAGGACTTGCTTCTTTTATTGCTGTTAGTGGGTTTATTGCCGCATTTTACAAGGCGAGACTTACAAATAAAGAAGCATTTATACCTGCGCTCTTTTTTATGATTGTTGTTACAGTCTTAGAATGGGTACCTATTCTTCGAGTAAATGAAAAGAGTTGGTTGTACTTAATGATTTTCCCTTTGCTGATTTGTAATGCTTATCAGTTATTAGCATTACCTAAATTTATTTCAAATAGTGCAAAAAGCAAAAAAGCCGTCTAAATGAGACGGCTTTTATTTTATTTCTTTTGAGGATGAGGTCGCATTTGCTATCATTTCGGAAACAGATACGAGTTTTAATCCTTTTTTATTAATATCATCAATAATAGATGGAAGGGCAGCGGCTGTCTGTTTGGCTGAATCTGATGCATGAAGGAGAAGGATGTCTCCTTTAGTCGCTTTAGCGGCATTTTCTTGAATGACCTCAACACCCGGGTTGGTCCAGTCTTTGGAGTCAATACTCCAATGAATAACAGTAAGTCCAAAACGGTCAGCTACTTTTAAGGTTTTTTGGTCAAAATGACCTGTAGGTGCTCGTAAAAGTTTAATGTCCTTTATGCCGAGTTTTCTAAAGGCTTCTTGAGCCCTAGAAATATCCTTGACAATTTTATTTTCTTCTAGCTCGGTATAATCTTCATAATTATATCCAAGCATTCCAATCTCATATCCCTCTTTTACAATTCTCTCCACAATATGTGGATGCCTTTCTGCCCAAGAACCTGATAAAAAGAAAGTTGCTGATTTTACATTTTTACTTTTTAAAACATCCAAAATTGGCTCAGCTTTTTCATCACCCCAACCGATATTAAAGCTGACAGCTAAGTCCTTTTCTCCCTTATAAACTGCCTTTGGACCGTCTTTCCCTGAAAACGCTGGTACATTCACATAATTTTCTAAGTACAAAAACCAGGCTGTAAAAAAGGCTGCGACTCCTACAAGGATAAGTTGTTTTAATGATTTGCCGTTTAACACATAGAAAAAGTTCATCCTCTCACCTCGTCCCAAAACACTACTTGTCTCAAATCTATTCGAAAAGAATTTGTTTTATGCTTATAAAATGGTGAAATTAGGAACACACTACAATAACTAAATTGTTAAAGGAGTGTACATGTTTTATGCTAGGATTGTTAATCAATGAGAAAGAAGTCAAAGAGATAGAGTACCTTATAAAGAGAGAAATGGATGAAATCCTGTTTGATTTAAAAGATGATCGAATCGATCATGTTGTAAAGAGAGCTATGGACGAAAGATACAAAATTTTATTTGCGCTGTTTAAACGTGTGGCACCAGCAAAAGAATGTCTGAAGTACACAAGGTCTGCCAATCAAAGAAAAGAAAAGAAAGGATAAAAACTATTGACTTTGCTTTTAAACCTTGTTATATTAATAAACGTCGCTGCTGAACAACGAACTTCATGAAAAAATATTTTTTAAAAAGTTATTGACGAGCGATTGGATAAATGTTATATTGATAAAGTCGCTTTTGAGCGAAAGAGAAACAAGTTGTTCTTTGAAAACTAAACAAATCATACGTCAACAAAAAAGATTAGTGTTGAAATATACACTAGCCAACGTTTTAACTTTAAGAGCTAATCTTACTCTTTATTGGAGAGTTTGATCCTGGCTCAGGACGAACGCTGGCGGCGTGCCTAATACATGCAAGTCGAGCGG
>NZ_JAMBNS010000169.1 GCF_023715225.1 Robertmurraya korlensis | reverse complement strand
GGAAATCTCCGGATCAAAGCTTACTTACAGCTCCCCGAAGCATATCGGTGTTAGTCCCGTCCTTCATCGGCTCCTAGTGCCAAGGCATCCACCGTGCGCCCTTTCTAACTTAACCTATGGTTAATTTTTTTCTCATTTAGAGAGAAAACCTAAAATGGCGATACTCAGTTTCTTTCTTGACTTTTTTACTTTATCTAGTTTTCAAAGAACAACTTGATGGAAGTTTATAAGGATGGTTATTTTTGCTTCGCAAAAAAACCTTATT
>NZ_JAMBNS010000168.1 GCF_023715225.1 Robertmurraya korlensis | reverse complement strand
GTAAGATCCCTGAAAGATGATCAGGTTGATAGGTCAGAGGTGGAAGCGCGGTGACGTGTGGAGCTGACTGATACTAATCGATCGAGGACTTAACCAAATTACGATGAAACGTATTTCTTCTTCTTCAGAAAATATTATCTAGTTTTGAGAGAATGGTTAAAATTTTCTCTTGAAAATTTGCGAAAAACTATTATAATAAATAGTGTCGCATAAATAGTCTGGTGGCGATAGCGAAAAGGTCACACCCGTTCCCATACCGAACACGGAAGTTAAGCTTTTCAGCGCCGATGGTAGTTGAGGGTTTCCCTCTGTGAGAGTAGGACG
>NZ_JAMBNS010000167.1 GCF_023715225.1 Robertmurraya korlensis | reverse complement strand
GCTAACAAAGAAGCAACCGCTGCTGCCGCTCAAAAGGCATTAGATAATTTAGTTGCTGAAAAATTAGCCGCTGAAAAAGCTGCCGCCGAAAAAGCCGAAGCAGAACGTTTAGCGAAGATTGAAGCCAACCGTGTTGCCTTGGTTGCTAAAGCCAAAGCCGCAGGATTAACTGACGCCCAAGCTACTGCCTATGCAGCAGCTAACAAAGAAGCAACCGCTGCTGCCGCTCAAAAGGCATTAGATAATTTAGTTGCTGAAAAATTAGCCGCTGAAAAAGCTGCCGCCGAAAAAGCCGAAGCAGAACGTTTAGCGAAGATTGAAGCCA
>NZ_JAMBNS010000166.1 GCF_023715225.1 Robertmurraya korlensis | reverse complement strand
TTTTTTGCGAAGCAAAAATAACCATCCTTATAAACTTCCATCAAGTTGTTCTTTGAAAACTAGATAAAGTAAAAAAGTCAAGAAAGAAACTGAGTATCGCCATTTTAGGTTTTCTCTCTTAAATGAGTAGAAACAAATTAACCATAGGTTAAGTTAGAAAGGGCGCACGGTGGATGCCTTGGCACTAGGAGCCGATGAAGGACGGTACTAACACCGATATGCTTCGGGGAGCTGTAAGTAAGCTTTGATCCGGAGATTTCCGAATGGGGAAACCCTCTATCCGTAATGGGATAGAATCTTTACCTGAATACATAGGGTAATGAAGGCAGACCC
>NZ_JAMBNS010000165.1 GCF_023715225.1 Robertmurraya korlensis | reverse complement strand
ACAGCTCCCCGAAGCATATCGGTGTTAGTCCCGTCCTTCATCGGCTCCTAGTGCCAAGGCATCCACCGTGCGCCCTTTCTAACTTAACCTATCGAAAAAATATAAGCTTCACATCTCTTCGTCATCTTCGCTCGTCAACATCCTCACGTACCTTAAGTACGCTCCGGTGTCTCCTCACACGATTCCTCGACCTGTTCGCTTCTCTTTTTTCTTGGTTCTCTATATTAATATAGAGAGAAAACTAAAATGGCGATTACTCGGTATTTCTTTTTTGCCTTCTTCATATTACATTATCTAGTTTTCAAAGAACGATTATCATAGAGAGATTGCTCTCTCAAAACTAAACAAATCATATC
>NZ_JAMBNS010000164.1 GCF_023715225.1 Robertmurraya korlensis | reverse complement strand
CTGCTAAAGATATCGATCGTTTAGCAAGCTTACCAACTTACGACGAAGCGATTGCGCGCTTAATGGGTACGATGAAAGAAGCCGCTGCAGGCAAATTTGTTCGTACTTTGGCAGCATTACGCGACAAAATGCAAGGCGAAGCCGCTTAATTTATTTAAGTAAACTTAACTACGCTTAGCATTTTTTAAACCAAATTCACTTATTTAGGAACACACATCATGGCATTAACTAACCAAGAAATTCTTGATGCAATCGCTGAAAAATCAGTAATGGAAATTGTAGATCTTATCTCTGCAATGGAATAAAAATTTGGCGTATCAGCCGCTGCACTAGCAGCAGCACCTGCAGCAGCCGGTGACGCGCCTGCAGCAGAAGAAAA
>NZ_JAMBNS010000163.1 GCF_023715225.1 Robertmurraya korlensis | reverse complement strand
CCCCTTGCCCTGTGTAAAGATAAGGTGGGTCTAGCAAAAATAGGGTTTTTGGCTGGTCTTTATATCTTGCCATTAGCGTTGTATAGGATTCTGTCGTGACAACCAATCCATCCAAATAGCCAGTTGCTTGCTCATAGGGGCTACGGCGTACGGTGTTATAAAAAGTGTTGCTATATAATTCATCAAGTGTGCGGACTTGCTTCCCACTAAACAATAACCAGTTTGCTACGCTATGCACATCAATAAATCCATCAAAGGATTTTATGATACCAATAACCACTTCTTTGTCATTTTGCGATAATGCTTTTTGCCGTGGCAAATGTTCAATGGCACTATAAATTTGTTGGCGTAGTCGCTCGGTATCCTCGATATAATTAAGG
>NZ_JAMBNS010000162.1 GCF_023715225.1 Robertmurraya korlensis | reverse complement strand
ATGATAAAGACTGGTGCTGGGTCATTGATCCATTAGATGGTACCCACAACTTTATTCATGGTTTGCCGCATTTTTGTGTCTCAATCGGGGTGCAAAAAAATGGCGTCACCGAACATGGTATCATCTATGACCCAGTGCGTGATGAGATGTTCTCAGCCAGTCGTGGTAAAGGCGCGCGTCTCAACCAACGCCGTATCAGCGTCAGTGAGCATAAAACCATTGATGGCGGCTTTTTTACCACAGGTCATCCGCTTGAGCGTAACCGCGCGGAAGGTAAAGTATCGTATGCCAAAGAGCATTTTGAAAGCTTACAAAAAATCTGCGAACAAGGCGGTCAAGTGCGCCGTGTGGGTTCAGCCGCGTTGGATTTGGCATATGTAG
>NZ_JAMBNS010000161.1 GCF_023715225.1 Robertmurraya korlensis | reverse complement strand
AGTGACTGATTAGGGATATATTTGCCTTGGCTTAGGCACAGTTTTTGTGACCATTTCAGTTTAGACAAGTCGGCATAGCTTGAGATGTCATTGGTGTGGAGTACACGACTATCATACACTGCGGTACGCGCGTAGCTCGATAACGCAATCCAATTGCCATCAGGATCGCGGTAACGCTCTGGGACATGTGCCACTGCTTTTTCGGCATTAAAGGGTTGTAACAGCCCCTCTTCGACTGCAGTGCTAAAAATACCTGCATCTTCAGTCAAGATCACATCCGCAGGGCTATTGGCACCTTCTGCTTTTAACCGTGCCAAAATTGACATTGGCTCATCTTGCACGATATGAATCGGCACATTGATTTGCCTAGCATAGCTAGTTA
>NZ_JAMBNS010000160.1 GCF_023715225.1 Robertmurraya korlensis | reverse complement strand
CTACACAAGCCGCCCACAAAAGAAGCCGCGCATCCGAGGCACCGGAATTCGCGCGGCTTGGGGGTGAGGTCTGCTACGATCGACGAAACTCTGTGAGGTCTGTATGTCCGAATCGATGCAAATGATCGTCAATGGAAAGTGGTTTGATTTCCGAGTTGTGAACCTTGGTGCCTCGAACGGAGCAAATAACGGTCCGTCACTGACCGGAGACGTTCGCGCAGAAGGGGGCGAAACTTGGACTCGAATCTATGGCGACGTGGGTACAAGCTTTGACCATCTGGAAGAGGTACATATTGCGGCTAAGCGCTTTATTGAGGACCAGTTCAGTACCTTGATTCGCCAGTGAGATCGTGGTCGCATTAATCGACGGGAACATGCCGGAGC
>NZ_JAMBNS010000016.1 GCF_023715225.1 Robertmurraya korlensis | reverse complement strand
GTGAATACTGGTCTAGTGGCGATAGCGAAAAGGTCACACCCGTTCCCATACCGAACACGGAAGTTAAGCTTTTCAGCGCCGATGGTAGTTGAGGGTTTCCCTCTGTGAGAGTAGGACGTCGCTAGGCTTGTATTACAAATATTATTGTCGCGGGGTGGAGCAGTCTGGTAGCTCGTCGGGCTCATAACCCGAAGGTCGCAGGTTCAAATCCTGTCCCCGCAATTGAAATTTATTTTTCAAATTTCACTTGAAAAAACTCTGGTCCCGTGGTGTAGCGGTTAACATGCCTGCCTGTCACGCAGGAGATCGCCGGTTCGATCCCGGTCGGGACCGCCATTTTCATATTTTAGTAGAACCAAACGAACCAAAAGGATTCGTTTTTTTGTTTTTTAAAGAGGTTTTTTAATAAAAGGTGATTTTTTTGGCCAAAATAGAAAGAAAAAGGTATAAAATGCAATTGCGTAGACTCTAATCTCCATAAAAATAACCGTTATTGTTCATTTACTTGCGATTCTGGAGATATATTTGCGATTATTTACTTGCGATCCCAAGAACATATTAGCGATTACAACCCAACACTCTGTCCAAAAACTCAACAAAACCAATCGCACGCCAAAAAACTACATACCAATCCAACCTTTTTTGCTCATTTTTTTAAAATCATGTACACTTATAAGAGACTAGCCTTAGGATCCTGTCCTAAGGCTTTTTTATAAAAGAATTGGGTGATTAATTCAATGAACGAATACATAGTTAGAACAAACCGTACGGAAGAGACTTTACAATTTTCAAAGGAACTTGCACACAAGCTTCAGCCAGGAGATGTGATTACATTAGAGGGTGATCTGGGTGCAGGCAAGACGACTTTTACTAAAGGACTTGCAGTGGGACTTGATATTACCAAAAACGTAAGTAGTCCGACTTTTACGATTATAAAAGAATATAACGGAAGACTTCCTCTTTACCATATGGATGTCTATCGATTAGAAGATTCCTATGAAGATTTAGGGTTTGATGAGTACTTTGAGGGCCAAGGAGTTACAGTTGTAGAATGGGCTCATTTAATTGAAGAGCAATTACCAAACGAGCTACTACAAATTAAAATTACTCATGGAGAAGAGAGTTCTCGGATCTTAACGATAACACCTAAAGGGAAACGATATGAAATGCTTTGTAAGGAGCTATTTGCCTAATGAAAGTACTAGCAATAGATACATCAAATTATCCACTTGGTATTGCCTTAATAGATGACCAGCAAGTGATTGGGGAGTACATAACGAATGTAAAAAAGAATCATTCGGTGCGTGTGATGCCAGCGATTGAAAACCTGTGCAGGGAATGTGATATAAAGCCAGCCGACTTAGAGAAAATTGTTGTCGCAGAAGGTCCTGGTTCTTATACGGGTGTTCGTATAGGAGTAACGATTGCGAAAACATTAGCGTGGACCTTACAAATTCCTCTTGTCGGGGTTTCAAGCATTGAAGTGTTAGCGGCATCAGCAGCCCGGTACTTTTCAGGCTATGTGGCTCCACTCTTTGACGCGAGAAGAGGACAAGTCTATACCGGCCTGTATCGCTCCCAAAATGGTTCACTTGAAACCGTTAAAAAGGACCAACTGGTGTTAGCGACAGATTGGACAGAGCACTTAAAGGAACTTTCTGAGCCTGTTTTGTTTGTGGGCAATGATCTGCCGATTCACAGGGAAGTATTAGCAAACATGATGGGAGATCAAGCAAGATTTGCTCACTACACAGAACATAATCCACGTCCAGGAGAGCTAGCTCATTTAGGGCTCCATCGTGAACCAGTAGATATACACACCTTTGTACCAAATTATATTCGATTGGCTGAAGCTGAAGCGAAATGGCTAGAAGGGAAGAAAGAAAATGATGCAAAATGAAGAGACTCACTCTTTAACGGATTCCTTTGTGTTTCGATATATGAAGGAAGAAGATATCGATCAAATCTTAAAAATTGAGGAGCTTTCATTTGCAACCCCTTGGACTAGACAGTCATTTGAAAATGAGTTGAATCTAAATCAATTTGCGGTCTATCTTGTTTTAGAAAAGGAAGGGAAAATTGTAGGATATTGTGGAATGTGGCTGATTGTTGATGAAGCCCATATTACAAACATAGCGGTTTTACCGGAATTTCGTGGGCAAAAGCTAGGAGAAGCGATTCTTCGGATGATTATGGAGGTTGCAAAGAAGAGGGGTGCAAAAACGATGACACTTGAAGTACGTGTTTCAAACACAGTGGCACAGTCTTTGTACCGTAAGCTTGGATTTATGAACGGCGGAATACGAAAGAACTATTATACTGATAATTATGAGGATGCATTAGTCATGTGGGTGACAATATGAGTGAGAAGAAACAATATATATTAGGGATCGAAACAAGCTGTGATGAAACAGCGGTTGCGATTGTAAAAAATGGACATGAAATTGTAGCAAATATCGTTGCGTCACAAATTGAAAGCCATAAGCGATTCGGGGGAGTGGTTCCTGAGATTGCTTCTCGTCATCATGTGGAGCAAATCACGATTGTCATAGAAGAAGCGATGAGAGTAGCGGAGTTACAGTTTTCTGATCTTGACGCGATTGCTGTAACGGAGGGACCAGGGCTTGTCGGTGCCTTATTAATAGGGGTAAACGCAGCAAAAGCACTGAGCTTTGCTCACGGTATTCCTCTTGTAGGAATCCACCATATCGCTGGTCATATTTATGCGAATCGGTTGATAAAGGAAATGGATTTTCCACTCCTCTCCTTAGTTGTTTCTGGTGGACATACGGAGCTTGTTTATATGAAGGAACATGGTCACTTTGAGGTTATAGGAGAAACGAGAGACGATGCTGCCGGTGAGGCGTACGATAAAGTTGCTAGGACGTTAAAAATGCCTTATCCAGGTGGACCACATATTGACCGGTTAGCCGCTGTTGGCTCACCTGTTATTGATTTACCAAGAGCGTGGTTAGAGGAAGGATCCTATGATTTTAGCTTTAGTGGATTAAAATCAGCAGTTATCAACACTGTCCACAATGCAGAGCAACGGGGTGAAGTGATCGCACCTGAAGATCTTGCTGCAAGCTTTCAGCAAAGTGTTATTGATGTATTAGTAACAAAGACGGTACGAGCGGCCAAACAGTATTCTGTGAAGCAAGTGTTACTTGCAGGTGGAGTAGCTGCTAATAAAGGGCTACGTAGCACGTTAGAAAAAGAGTTTGCTGCTATTGAAGGGGTAGAATTAATTATTCCTCCACTTTCTTTATGCACAGACAATGCAGCCATGATTGCAGCTGCTGGAAGTGTTATGTATGAAAAAGGTCAAAGAAGTGATTTTACACTAAATGCAAATCCAGGATTAGATCTATCTATCCACAATTCATAACTGTAGGAAATAGTCCCTATCACGCGATAGGGGCTTTTTTTGTGTATAAACACTGTTTCGACAAGTTTCACTGTGGGTAATGTGGATAAAATAAACTAAAATTGTGGATAATGTGGAAAACCCTGTGGAAAGCACATTTAAAAACAATTTAGCTGTGAACAAAATTGTGGAAAAGAAAAAACCGGGATAGATTCATTCTCCCGGTTCTTTTTGCTTATTCAGCAAGTTCACTCCATTTTTCTAGTAAGTCATCTAATTGGAGTTTTGCTGTTTCGTTTTCTTCATTAATTTTGAGCACTCTTTCGTGGTCTTGAAAAATTTCTGGGTCACATAGCAGGGTATTATTCTTTTCAATCGTTTCTTCGAACTGTTCAATTAATCCTTCTATTTCTTCGATCCGTCGCTTTCGTTGACGCTCTAATTTCTTGGCTTCCTTATCGATTTGATACGTATTTTTTTCTGGAGCTACCACGGTAGCTGCAGCCTTTTCTGCTTGTTCTATCGCTTTAAGTTCTTCTTGTTCAAGCTTCTTTTCAACGTAATAATCATAGTCCCCTAGGTACTCAACAGCCGCGGTTTTACTTAGCTCAATCACCTTCGTAGCAATGCGATTAATGAAGTATCGGTCATGAGAAACAAAAAGAATCGTACCTGGATAATCTACTAAGGCATTTTCTAATATTTCCTTACTGTCTAAGTCCAAATGGTTGGTAGGCTCATCTAGAATAAGAAGATTCGCTTTTTGCATCATAAGTTTAGCGAGAGCAAGACGGGCTTTTTCCCCACCGCTAAGGGTGGACACAGTTTTTAACACATCGTCCCCGGTAAATAAGAAATTCCCTAGTACAGTCCGGATTTCTTTTTCACTTTTCAGCGGATATTCGTCCCAAAGCTCATTTAAAACTCGCTTGTTCGAAGTTAGAGCCGCTTGTTCCTGATCATAATAACCAATGCTAACGTTAGAACCATAATGAACTTGTCCTTCTAACGGTTGTAACGTTCCTTGGATGGTTTTGAGTAAGGTAGATTTTCCAATCCCATTCGGTCCAACTAAGGCAACGGAATCGCCTCTAGTAATTCTTAGGGAAAGAGCCTCAGCTATTTTCTCATCATGATAGCCCACGGATAGGGAATGAACATTTAACACCTCATTGCCACTTTGCTTCTCAATATCAAAACCGAAGGAGGCAGACTTCTCATCTCCAAGAGGTTTGTCCATTACTTGCATTCTCTCAAGCTTTTTCCTTCGACTTTGGGCTCGCTTGGTGGTCGATGCACGAGCAAGATTTTTTTGGATAAAGTCCTGTAATTTGGCTATTTCATCTTGCTGTTTTTCGTATTGTTTTAAATCACGTTCGTAGTTCTCAGCTTTTTGTTCAAGATAAGCACTGTAGTTTCCTGAAAATTTGCTGATTTGATTCCTAGAGATTTCATATACTTGATTAACCACTTTGTCTAAAAAATAGCGATCGTGGGATACAATTAAGATGGCACCTGTGTAGCCAGTTAAATATTGCTCTAGCCAAGACAAAGTATCAATATCTAGATGGTTGGTAGGTTCGTCCAGTATTAGAATATCAGGCTTCGTTAATAACAACTTCGCAAGAGCCAAACGGGTTTTCTGTCCACCACTCAAGCTATCAATTTTCGTAGAGTAATCGAAAGAGTGAAAGTTTAAACCATGTAGGACAGAACGTATATCAGACTCGTACTGATACCCCCCATTCTCCTTAAATTCATTTTGGAGATGGTCATATTCTTTTATTGTCCGCTCGTACAAGGCAGCATGTTCAAAAACGGTAGGATCAGCCATTTTTTCCTCGAGCTTACGAAGCTCTTTCTCTTGGTTCATCACATGTTCAAAAACGGTAAGCATTTCTTCCCAAATGGATAATCCGGAAACAAGACCTGTGTTCTGAGCCAAATACCCGATGGTTACATGTTTGGGTTTGATTAAATCACCTGATTCATAGGAAAGGTGACCGGCTATAATTTTGAGTAACGTCGATTTCCCGGCCCCATTTCGGCCTACTAAGGCAATACGGTCTCTTGTTTGAACTTCTAGTTTTATATTCGATAAAATAAGGTCAGCCCCATAAGACTTGGAAAGCTGGTTTACTTGTAGTAATATCATTGATTTCACCTCTATACTTCTACGGTTAGTGTAACGCATTCAATACGGATGAGCAATGATAGGAGTTGTGAAGTATGTTACAATGTTTTCACACAAAACGAGGAAAATAGTGTATGATTTTGAAAGAGGTGTATAATAGATGACAGAGTTCACTCATTTTAATAAAGAAGGTAGAGCGAAAATGGTAGATGTGAGTGATAAGCCCGAAACGGTACGGACGGCTATTGCCCATTCTAGTATCACAGTCAATCAAGAGATTTATGATCGTATCACACATAACCAAATGAAAAAAGGGGATGTGTTAGCAGTCGCACAGGTTTCAGCCGTAATGGCTAGTAAAAAAACATGGGATATTATTCCAATGTGTCATCCTATTCCACTTACCGGTGTCGATATTTCTTTTGATTGGGAATCAGATAACAATTGCCATACTCTACATATATCTGCTAGTGTAAAGACAAAAGGGAATACAGGTGTAGAAATGGAAGCGTTAACAGCCGCTTCTGTTTGTGCGCTTACTGTTTATGATATGTGTAAAGCAGTAGATAAAGGAATGGTGATCGGGAAAACATACCTGGTTGAAAAGACAGGTGGTAAAAACGGTGACTTCAAAAGGGAAGAGAAACTATATTAGTTAAAGATAGAAGGTAGGGGAAGAACGATGAGTAATGAATCAATGAAAATCCCACAAGCAACGGCGAAAAGACTACCATTGTATTATCGCTTTTTAAATAGTTTACACTCATCAGGAAAGCAACGTGTTTCATCGGCTGAACTAAGTGAGGCAGTGAAGGTCGATTCTGCAACCATTCGAAGAGATTTTTCATACTTTGGAGCGTTAGGCAAAAAGGGATACGGTTACAATGTAAACTATCTATTATCCTTTTTCCGTAAAACCCTCGACCAAGATGAGTTAACGAAGGTTGCCTTAATTGGGGTCGGGAATTTAGGGACAGCATTTTTAAATTATAATTTCTTAAAAAATAATAATACAAAAATTGCTGTCGCATTTGACGTAATAGAAGAGAAGGTAGGCACAAAAATTGGAGAAGTACCAGTCTACCATATGGATGATCTAGAAGAAGTGATTGAAAAAGAAGACATTCAGGTAGCGATATTAACCGTTCCAGCAACGGTCGCACAATCCATTACCGATCGAATGGTTCAAGGATCGGTGAGAGGAATCTTAAACTTTACGCCTGCCCGATTAACGGTGCCATCATCCATCAGGGTTCATCATATTGATCTGGCTATTGAGTTACAGTCTCTGGTGTACTTTTTAAAGCATTATTCAGTGGATGAAGAAATGGTAGAGGAATAAACAGCAAGCCGCCCCTTAGTGGAGCGGCTATTTCTTTTGCTGCTTCTTTATCTCTTTAATTTTAAAATGTAAAAGAATCATCCGAATGCCTGAACCAATATCAAATGTAGCTAGCAAGACTAGCAGGTAGGTAAAAAAGCCCCACTCTCCGTTTTGCTGTAAGTCCTGAATCGCAAACACTGTGAACAGAGCACCCAAGACGATGTATATAATTCCTGAGAATAAAGGTGACTGTCTCATAAGAAGAATCCTCCAATAAAGCTTTGCATTTGTTCTGCTTGTTTGATTAATTTTTCTAAGTCTTCCCTATAGATGGATTGCACAAGAACAACGAACGTATTCATGGATACGTGAGCAACAATCGGGACGAGAATTCGATTGGTTTTTACGTACAAATACGCAAAGGTGAATCCCATCGCGGAATAGAGTAAGGTGTGCTCAGGCTCCATATGAGCAAAAGAAAAAATAACGGAGCTAAGCAAGGCAGATAGGAAAAAGTTAAAGCGCTTATAAAAAGCTCCGAAAATGATCTTACGAAAAACAATTTCCTCTAATATAGGACCAATAACCGAACTAACGACAATCATAATCGGAAAAGTTTCAATGATACGTAAAATCTGCTGTGTATTATCAGATCCTACCTCAATACCAATCAAACGTTCAATATTCGCAGCAATGGCTTGGGCAAATAGGGCAAGAAAGACACCTGTGATAGACCAGAGAATTGACCGACCTATGCTTGCTCCGTTTCTTACTTCATTTGCGTGTACCATCTCATTACGTAGCAGCAACAGGACAATCACAAGTGTGATCGAGAAGCTGATAACAAGCCAAGTGACACCGGCAAATCCTTGAGAGTGGGTGTCAAAGCCAATCATTTCTAGTACGAGAGAGGTGATAGGGACACCAATAAAGCTTGAAAGCTGCATCGCAATATAAGCAATTAAAATAATCCAATATTCACGTTTCAAAACAAGTCTCCTTTTCAATCCAATATAGTTATTCTACTCGTAAACATCAGGTTGTATCAAATAAGAAGAATTATTGTCCGTATTTTAGCATTATATGGATAGAATAGGTGGAAAAGTACATACTTAGTAAGGTTGTATAATTAACAAGTTATGGGAGGACTTTTACAAAAAATTTATAAAAAAAAGCGGTTTCTCGCTTGCAAAAAATGAAGAGATTCATTAATATAATAGTTGTGTTAGCACTCTAGTTAAGTGAGTGCTAATAATTCAAATCTTACATATATTTGAGGAGGTTGTTTCACTTGTTAAAGCCACTAGGTGATCGCATTGTAATTGAGCTAGTTGAAACGGAAGAAAAAACGGCAAGCGGTATTGTACTACCAGACTCTGCTAAAGAGAAGCCTCAAGAAGGCAAAGTAGTTGCTGTCGGCACTGGCCGCGTACTTGAAAGCGGTGAGCGTGTTGCTCTTGAAGTTTCTGTGGACGACCGTATTATCTTCTCAAAATACGCTGGCACAGAAGTTAAGTACGAAGGAAAAGAGTACTTAATTCTACGTGAAAACGATATTTTAGCTATTCTTGGATAAGAGTAGAACTTTCTTATTTTAAAACTAAACGAAGACAGAATAGATTGAAAAAACTCGAGGAGGGTATTTTACAATGGCTAAAGAAATTAAGTTTAGTGAAGACGCACGTCGCTCGATGCTTCGTGGAGTAGATGCACTTGCAAATGCTGTAAAAGTAACATTAGGACCAAAAGGACGTAACGTGGTTCTTGAAAAGAAATTCGGTTCACCACTTATTACTAACGATGGTGTAACAATCGCAAAAGAAATCGAACTTGAAGATGCATTCGAAAACATGGGTGCTAAGCTTGTTGCTGAAGTAGCTAGCAAAACAAATGATGTTGCTGGTGACGGTACAACAACTGCAACGGTTCTTGCTCAAGCGATGATTCGCGAAGGCTTAAAGAACGTAACAGCTGGTGCGAACCCAATGGGTATCCGTAAAGGGATGGATAAGGCAGTAGCGGTAGCGGTACAAGAGCTACGTGCAATCTCTAAACCTATCGAAAGCAAAGCTTCTATCGCTCAAGTTGCAGCTATTTCTGCGGCTGATGATGAAGTAGGCCAATTAATTGCTGAAGCAATGGAGCGCGTTGGTAACGACGGCGTTATCACAATCGAAGAATCAAAAGGCTTCACTACTGAGCTTGATGTAGTAGAAGGTATGCAATTCGATCGTGGATATGCATCTCCATACATGGTAACAGACTCTGATAAAATGGAAGCTGTTTTAGACAATCCATTTATCTTAATCACAGATAAGAAAATTGGAAGCATCCAAGAAATCCTTCCAGTTCTAGAGCAAGTGGTACAACAAGGTAAGCCATTATTACTTGTTGCTGAGGATGTAGAAGGTGAAGCATTAGCTACATTAGTAGTTAACAAGCTTCGTGGAACATTCAATGCAGTTGCTGTTAAGGCTCCTGGATTCGGTGATCGTCGTAAAGCTATGCTTGAAGACATCGCTATCTTAACAGGTGGGGAAGTAATCACTGAAGAGCTAGGTCGTGACCTTAAGTCTGCAACGATTCAATCTCTAGGTCGCGCTTCTAAGGTTGTTGTAACAAAAGAAAACACAACAATCGTTGAAGGTGCTGGAGATTCTGCACAAATCGCAGGTCGTGTAAACCAAATCCGTGCGCAAATGGAAGAAACAACTTCTGAATTTGACCGCGAAAAATTACAAGAGCGCTTAGCTAAGTTAGCTGGCGGTGTAGCAGTGGTTAAAGTTGGTGCTGCTACTGAAACAGAATTAAAAGAGCGCAAGCTTCGTATTGAAGACGCATTGAACTCAACTCGTGCTGCTGTTGAAGAAGGTATCGTTTCTGGTGGTGGTGTTGCCCTACTTAACGTATACAACAAAGTGGCTGCTCTAGAGGTTACTGGTGACGAGAAGACAGGTGTGAACATCGTTCTACGTGCGATGGAAGAGCCAGTTCGTACAATCGCACACAATGCAGGTCTTGAAGGATCTGTTATCGTTGAGCGCTTAAAGCGTGAAGAAGTTGGAACAGGCTTCAACGCAGCTACTGGCGAGTGGGTAAACATGATCGAAGCTGGTATCGTTGACCCAACTAAGGTAACTCGTTCAGCTCTTCAAAACGCTGGATCTGTTGCAGCAATGTTCTTAACAACTGAAGCAGTTGTTGCAGACATCAAAGAAGATACTCCTGCAATGCCTGACATGGGCGGCATGGGTGGAATGGGCGGCATGATGTAATCTGCCCCAATAAAAAAGAAGCTTCTCATTAGTTCACTGAACTTTTGGGAGGCTTCTTTTATCTTTCATTAGATTATTAAACTGTTGGGAGGGCTTACTTAAATGTTTGATGTCATATCAGATGTGATGTGCGGTTGCTCTTTTATAGTGATGGTTGTTCTTATTTGGTTTTATCTTTCTAACATCATACGTTTTGCTTCAAAATATAAAGCATGAATAAATTTCTTTATATTTATTCGTGTAGAAGCGAACGCTGGTTTTGTGTCATTTTTTAACTCTGTCATCTTTTTACGAACGATAGTAAAGTCAAAAAACTGGGAAGAATACTTTTCAAATTTTGCATTTGAGAAATCTGTAAGTCCCAAAGATGCTAAGTGATTCAATGACTGATAAATGGTTCTCCGAACACGCTGTTTAGAAGCTTTTGCCTCTCTTCTTAAAGCCCCTTCGTCAGCAGTAGCTCCAAGCTTTTTATTTGCTAAATACTCATAAATGTCATTAAGAGATGGTAATCCATGTTCAAATGTATTCTTTTTCTCATATTTAAATAAAAAAGCCAATATTTCTATTAAATCTTTGCTGCCACTCTCACCAGAAATACCTAATTCTGTGAAAAGTAACTCACCATAATTTTTAATATTATATTCCTTAAAAGATGTCTCCTTTTGCTGCAACATTGTATCCGTTTGAAGAACAGTATTTAATGACTTTTGAATGTCATGAATGGATTTTTCTAGTCGAGAATGTTCCATTACTTTTCGGATAACAGCAAGCACTTCTATTCTATTAATTGGCTTTATTATGTAGTTTTCTATTCCAAGTGTATATGCTTTACTAATCAGTTCTTTTGACTCTATTTGAGAAATCATTATGATTTTCCCCTTAAAAGTTGGTTTGATAGATTGTATGGTTTCAAGCCCATCACGATTTGGCATTAATAAATCAATCAATAAAATATCGACCTTTTTTAAGTTTAAAGTTTCTCCATTCAATAATGCCCCATCATCGGATTCTCCAACAATTTGACCTAGATCTTCATCCTCGATAAATTGAGCAAGCATGGAACGAACGATTACATCATCATCTGTTATATAAAAGTTCATCAAGAATTCTCCTTTTCAATCAAATTATCAACAGGCAAAAAAATAATGAAAACTGTTCCTATTTCGTTTGAGCCACGTTTAAAGGTGACGTTTCCCTTGAGCTTTTTGACCATATGTTCTACAAAAGTTAATCCAATACCTGTTGAGGGATATCCCATACCGTCAAATTTAGAAGTGAAGCCAGGTTTAAATATTAATTCCCTATTTTTATCTGAAATTCCTGGTCCGTCATCTTCGATCTGAAATTGAACCGAGTTATGTTGGAAACTTACTTCTATATTGATTGTTCCCTTTTTTTTAATAGCTTCTACAGCGTTTGCAACTAAATTGTTAACAATCGATAGAATGGTATATATATGGTAATTGGGGTGATTTCCCTTAATGTTATAACTAAAAAGAATATCTTTTTCTAAAAAATGTGCATACTTTTCATTTGCTCTAACAATTATTTTAATCAGATCAGAAATATTGATATAGTCTGTAAAACCTTCATTTGAGATAAGTTTTGATAAGCCTGCAAAAATTCTCTGATTATCTTTTTTAATCTCATGTATTTCACCAGCTATTTCTAGTAATTGTTGACTGGTTTTTTCAATAAACTTAATGTCTACTATTTCATTATGAATTAATTCCCTATATAATTCGTAAGTTTTTATTGTAATCGTTTCCGAATTTTGTAGTGTTTTTTTTAAATGAATAGATTCCTCATATAAATTAGATACGTGTAATAACATATGTTCATTACGCTTTCGAACTTCTATCTCCCGGGATTGTGCTTCATAAAGTTTCATCATACTAAACACACCTAATACCATAAAGCTATGAGTAAGAGCAATAAAAAACATCTCAATAAATGACCCTGAAGTAATCGTGACTTTAAAAATAATATACTGTATGAATATCTCTACAAGATTGGACAATATTTCAATGATTATCCCAAAGAAACCAATGATCAAAGGTCGACGATGAAAATAATTTACTTTTACTATATAAAAAAGGCAAGTATAGGTGAAGTAAAAGAAAAAACTGGGATAATGAGTTTCAAAAGAAGTTAGCCAGTTAAAGTTTGCCTCCAATATGAAATCTAGTAGAATACGAAAAAATACAACAAGCATAGCTGTTAAAAAGCCTGGGATAATTGCAGTTTTTCTTAAAAATAATAGGAATAAGAAAAGGGTTGGCGGACCTAAACTAACTCGAAACGTATCATTAATGGGATAAAAGTTTATTTCACCTGCTAATGGAACAAAAAGTATCATGAATAGAATAATGGTACGATCTTTCCTATTTAAAGGATTAATACTCAAAACGAACACTTCCCATTTAAAATTTCGAATAGTAATGATAGTTTAAATAAAAAGTTCTTCTGAATCAACAACAGATTATCTGAATATTATTTAAATTTTTAAAAGTTTATTTGTAGTAATCGGTTACTTTTTGTAGCTTGGATTCTAAAATAAATTATATTTGTGACTAAAATTTGAAAACGCTTACATGAGGAGGTGGATTCAATTTGAAAAAAGATGGGATGATGCAATTGGATCAGGAAGAAGTTGTACTTCTTATCACAATACCAGGATTAAAGAAATATAGCTGCAATTATTCTTGCAGAAATAGGAGCAGATATTCCTCAATTCCCTATTTCTAAACATCTTGCTTCTATAAACCTATATTTATTATCACAGAAAAAGAGGTGATCTTTATGGCAGAAAGTTTGATTAATTGGGGAAATGCAATTCTATGGTCCTATGTTTTAATAGTTTTACTTGTTGGTATGGGGATTTATTTTACTTTCAAAACAAAATTTGTTCAAGTGACGAATCTAAAAGAAATGTTTCGTTTATTAAAGGAAAGTCCTACTACTAGAAATGGAAAGAAACAAGTTTCATCATTTGGAGCGTTTTGTATTAGTGCAGCTTCAAGAATAGGTACAGGTAATCTAGCTGGTGTTGCCATTGCGATTACATTAGGTGGCCCAGGTGCTGTGTTTTGGATGTGGGTTGTCGCAATCTTCAGTGCAGCATTAAGCTTTATTGAAAGTACGCTAGCTCAAGTCTATAAAGTAAAAGATTCAAACGGGTTCAAAGGCGGACCAGCCTACTATATGGAAAAAGCGCTTGGTGCAAGATGGATGGGAGTGTTGTTTGCACTTTTAATCACCTTTTGTTTTGGACTAGCTTTTAATTCCGTTCAAGCAAATACCATTTCAATTGCATTTGAGGAAGCATTTAATACGAACCGTCTTGTGATCGGTGTAATCTTAACTGCGCTTACCGCAGTCGTTATTTTTGGTGGTGTTAATCGTATTGCTAAAGTGTCTCAGGTGGTTGTACCAGTCATGACTGTATTCTATTTATTGTTGGCTGTATATATAGTCATATTAAATATTGGTGAACTTCCAAGGATCATCGGGCTTATCTTAACTAGTGCATTTGGTTTAAACGAAGCAGTTGCTGGTGGGATTGGTGCAGCAATAATGAATGGTGTAAAACGTGGATTATTTTCTAATGAAGCTGGTATGGGAAGTGCGCCAGTTGCAGCCGCTACAGCAGATGTAAGCCATCCAGCAAAGCAAGGGTTTATCCAAACGCTAGGTGTTTTTGTTGATACATTGTTAATTTGTAGTGCTACAGCATTCATTATTTTATTGTCTGGAATTTCTGGTGAAGGGCTAGGTGGAATACAGCTTACTCAGAGCGCATTAGCTAGCCACGTTGGTCCATGGGCAAGTATTTTTGTTGCCATTACGATTCTGTTACTTTGTTTTAGCTCAATTATTGGAAATTATTATTACGCCGAATCAAACATTGGATTTATTAATGAAAACAAAGTGGTTATCCTTATATTCCGTCTAGCTGTGTTAGGAATGGTTCTTTTTGGCTCACTATCAAATTTAAGCATGGTTTGGAATTTAGCTGACCTTTTTATGGCACTAATGGCAATCACGAACTTAATCGCACTTGCTCTAATTGGGAAGATTGCACTTGCTGTGTTAAAAGACTACGTGAAACAGAAAAAAGAGGGGAAAGAGCCTGTATTTTATGCAAGCAACATCAAAGGGCTTGAAAATGTAGAATGCTGGAAAGATGAAAAGGTCGAGGTGCGTAAAGAAGCATAAAAGAAATGCGCAGGCACCCTGTCACAAGAAACAAATTATATATTTAGAGAAAATATTTTTTCGATGTGTTTGTAGTGTTCTGTTTCTTTGCGTAGCATATATTCTAAGCTAGAAAATAGGAAGCGCTTACAGGGGGGTGGGGAAATGTATCAGCAAAAGATAATAGAAATAAATCAAGAAAGGGGCCTCATGGAGGAAAAATACCTTGATGAATGGGTTAGGAAATACCGTTTGCTTGGTATGAAAGGCCGATGTGCTGAATATATCCCAGCTTTAAGCGAATCTAACCGATCAGATTTAGGAGTTTACATGATTAGTTCTGATGGTGTTGAGATTAAGGCAGGAGAATGGCAAGTTCCTTTTACTTTGCAAAGTATTTCAAAAGTTATTAGTTTTATTGCAGCATGTTTAGACCGTGGAATTCCATATGTATTAAATCACGTTGATGTCGAACCAACAGGGGATGCTTTTAACTCTATCGTTCGTTTAGAAATGCATAAACCAGGTAAACCTTTCAATCCAATGATTAACGTGGGAGCAATTACAGTCACATCTCTTCTTAATGGAGAATCACCAGAGCAAAAGTTAGAATCAATTTATAAATTAATAGAAAAAATGATTGGGAGACGACCAACCTTTAATGAAAAAGTATTTCAGTCTGAGTGGAAAACAGCAAATCGAAATAGAGCTTTAGCTTATTATTTGAAAGAAATGGGATTTTTAGAGTCAAACGTAGAAGATGTGTTAAAAGTTTACTTAAAACAATGTGCAATCGAAGTAAATACAAAAGATATTTCTTTAATTGGTTTAATTATATCTAATAATGGTTACGACCCAATTCAAAAAAGACAAGTATTTCCAAAACAAATAGGAAAGTTAATCAAGGGTTTAATGCTAACTTGCGGGATGTATAATGCTTCAGGGAAGTTTGCAGCATTTGTTGGAATACCAGCAAAAAGTGGCGTATCGGGTGGGATTATGGCATCTGTTCCAGCGAGATATCGACAAAATACACCTTTTCAAACAGGGTGTGGTATTGGGATTTATGGACCTGCTATAGATGAATATGGAAATAGTCTGGCAGGTGTTGAGTTATTAAAACATCTTGCAGAGGTATATGACCTCAGTATTTTTTAGTTATTGAGCTATTTTATTACTGAAAATGAAAGTTATAAAGGGGATATTATCTTGAAGAAGTTACTGTTACTTACTACAGGTGGGACAATCGCTTCATTAGAAGGAGAAAATGGATTAGCTCCTGAGATGAAGGGAGATGAACTTTTGAGTTATCTTTCAGGAATAAATTTACATTGTCAGATTGATAGTAAGCCTTTGATGAATATAGATAGTACAAATATGCAACCAGAAAATTGGGCGAAAATAGCAATATCAATATATGAGCACTACGATAATTACGATGGCTTCGTTATTACACATGGGACAGATACGATGGCTTACACTTCAGCTGCGCTATCTTATATGCTACAAAATAGTGGGAAACCCATTGTGATAACAGGATCTCAAGTCCCAATTTCCTTTCAGCAAACAGATGCTAAAAGAAATATCTCTGATGCGTTTCGGTTTGCTTGTGAAGAAATTGGTGGAGTATATGTTGTTTTTGATGGGAGAGTTATTCAAGGGACAAGAGCAATTAAAGTAAGAACAAAAAGCTATGATGCGATTGAAAGCATTAATTATCCTTATGTGGCTTTTATATATAACGAGTGTATTCATTATAATCTACCAATCGATACGTCAAAGAATAAAGAGATAAAGCTAGATACTTCCCTTTGTACAGATGTTTTATTAATAAAGTTGTATCCTGGCATGAAGCCGGAATTCTTTGACTCTCTGAAGAATTTATGTAAAGGGATAGTAGTTGAGAGTTATGGAAGCGGTGGTATTCCATTTGACAGAAGAAACATTGTAGAAAAATTAAATGACTTGACTAAATACGGAATATCTATTGTCGTTACTACTCAATGTTTAGAAGAAGGAGAGGATATGGATATTTATGAAGTAGGGAGAAAAGTTGATCGTAATACCATTATTCGTTCAAGGAATATGAATACTGAAGCCATTGTTCCAAAATTAATGTGGGCTTTAGGCAAGACAGGGGATCCGCAAAAGGTGAAGATGGTTATGGAAACACCAGTTGCAAATGATTTAGATTTTAACACTTACAAGGGGAGTGAAGGAAATGGTGATAGACAAGAAAGAATACCGAATTGAGAGAGATTTTCTTGGAGAGAAGGAAATACCCGCAAATGTTTATTATGGAATACAAACGTTGCGGGCTGTAGAAAATTTTCCAATCACTAGCTATAAAATTCATACAGAAATGATAAAAGCGCTAGCAATGGTTAAAAAAGCAGCAGCACTTGCTAATATGGATATTAAGCGTTTATATGAAGGAATTGGTAATGTAATTGTTCAATCTACAGATGAAATCCTAGAGGGAAAATGGCACGAGTATTTTATAGTCGACCCGATCCAAGGCGGAGCCGGCACGTCAATGAATATGAATGCAAATGAAGTCATTGCAAACCGTGCGCTTGAGTTACTTGGCCATAATAAAGGAGAATATGGAAAATTAAGCCCTAATAGTCATGTGAATATGTCGCAATCAACAAACGATGTGTTTCCGACAGCCATACATATCTCTACACTTAATATGCTGAACAAGCTTCTGGATACCATGAATGACATGTTAAATGCCTTTAAGAAAAAAGCTCAGCAATTTGACCATATTATAAAAATGGGACGTACTCACCTTCAAGATGCTGTACCCATTCGCCTTGGTCAAGAATTTGAAGCTTACAGCCTTGTATTGGAACGTGACATTAAACGGATTGGACAAACACGCCTGCATCTTTACGAAGTGAATATGGGAGCGACGGCTGTAGGGACAGGGTTAAATGCTGACCCTAAGTATATAAAAAATGTGGTAAAGCACCTTTCAGATATTAGTGGCTTACAGCTTGTAGGAGCTGAACACCTTGTCGATGCTACACAAAGTACAGATGCTTACACAGAAGTGTCAGCAGCATTGAAGGTCTGCATGATGAATATGTCCAAAATAGCAAATGACTTACGATTAATGGCATCTGGACCTCGTGCGGGATTTGGAGAAATTACCTTACCATCACGTCAGCCTGGATCCTCCATCATGCCAGGAAAGGTAAACCCAGTAATGCCAGAGCTTATTAACCAAGTTGCCTTTCAGGTTATTGGAAACGACCATACGATTTGCTTAGCCTCTGAAGCAGGACAGCTGGAATTAAACGTGATGGAACCTGTGTTGGTTTTTAACTTGCTGCAATCCATCAGCATCATGAACAATGCATTTCGAAGCTTTACAGACTTTTGTTTAACAGGTATAAAAGCAAATGAAGGACGGATGAAGGAATATGTTGAAAAAAGTGTGGGATTACTTACAGCTGTAAATCCTCACATAGGGTATGAAGTTGCATCACGAATTGCTCGAGAGGCCATCTTAAAAGGTAAATTAATTAGAGAGCTTTGCCTACAATATGAAGTGTTGACAGAGGAAGAGCTTGATTTAATATTAAATCCTTACGAAATGACAAATCCCGGAATATCCGGTAGTGCCCTTTTCGAACGAGTGTAACAAACAATACTTTGATAAATAAAACTTAAAAGGTAATAAGCTCCGATTATAAAATCATCCTATTAGGAACCATAGTATGATAGTAAAATATATTCGTTATTAAATATTTCCTATGTATCTCTTAATTTTGAGATGACTTTTAAAAGAAAGATGAACGTTTAAATATAGAATTCCGAAAGAGCTTTATTGTTGATAGGGGGAGTAGGTGTGAGGAATGTACGATTACCATCAATGTTAGAGATTATCATAACATTGGGTTTGTTTTTAAGCGTTGTTTTTTCATTTACCACTATATTTGATTTACCGATACAGCTAGCATTATTGATATCGTGGTTCATTGTTATTTTACTTGGATTACACTTAGGACACAGATACCAGCAATTGCAAGAAGCTATTACAAATGGGATTTCAAATGGTCTTGAGGCTATATTAATTCTCATGGTAGTTGGTGCCCTTATCGGTACTTGGATTGCAGGAGGAGTCGTACCAACACTTATTTATTACGGTTTAGAGTTTATCCACCCGAGTATTTTCTTATTAGCTACACTCGTCACTTGCTCGATCACATCTTTGGCAACAGGTACATCGTGGGGAACAGTAGGGACTGCAGGAATCGCAATGATGGCAATAGGAGAAGGAATGGGTATCCCTCTGCCGCTTGTAGCTGGTGCTGTTCTTTCAGGTGCATACTTTGGAGATAAACTTTCTCCACTTTCTGACAGTACCGTACTCGCTGCATCAATGTCGAAAGTTGATGTTATTGCACACGTACGTGGCATGTTATATTTAGATATCCCTGCATATATCATTACTGCTATTCTTTTTACTATAGTAGGGTTTATGTATAGCGGGAAAAATACAGATTTGGAAAAGGTGGAATTTCTAAAGTCTGCATTACTTGAAAACTTTACAATTCAAATCTGGATGCTCATTCCAGCTATTTTTGTCATTCTAATGCTAGCACTGAAACAACCTTCTATACCAACAATTGCTGCAGGAGCTTTCCTAGGTGCTATTTGGGCAACTGCCTTTCAAGGGGTAGACTTTTCCGTAGCTATTGGTATTGCTTACAATGGTTTTTCAATAGATACAGGCATCGAATTCATGGATAATCTTTTGAACCGTGGAGGGATCCAGGGGATGCTAGGATCAATCGTCGTAATTATTTTTGGATTAGGATTTGGTGGTCTTTTAGAACATTTGGGAGTACTAAAAGTAATAGTATCTAAATTCCAGAAATGGCTAACTTCAGCAGGTAATGTGACTATATCAACAATAATTGTAGCCTTTTTAGCGAATGTATTTGGTTGCGCTATGTACGTATCTTTAATTTTAACACCTAAGATTATGGAAGAAAACTATGATAAATTATATATTGATAGGAGAGTA
The DNA here is from genome assembly GCF_023715225.1 of Robertmurraya korlensis. Classification (GTDB taxonomy): domain Bacteria; phylum Bacillota; class Bacilli; order Bacillales; family Cytobacillaceae; genus Robertmurraya_A. Next base: position 59,913 of record NZ_JAMBNS010000016.1, on the reverse strand, counting down.
TTAGCGCGAAATTCTGAAGTCGGTGGAACACTAACATCTGGGATGATTCCATGGTCTGACAACGGGATTTTCATGGCAGGGATTTTAGGAGTAGCTACCTTTTCTTATGTTCCATTTATGTGGTTAAGTTTTGTTTCCATTTTACTAGCGATCATTTATGGTTATACAGGAAAATATATTTGGTACACTAAAAATGATGTCCAAAAACTTCGACAGCAGGCTAACTAAAAATATTTTCTCTCTTTAAAGGGAAATATTCATAAAAGGAAGTAAGAATTTAAAATCCTAGAGGTGTATTCTGAACTCTTTTAATTCTACAACATAAAAATTTAGACTTTTGGTCTTTATTTTTTCTTCTATTGTTTTGAATTATTTTATAGTTTATAAATGCTCATCCAATTTCCATGGTGAGTGTGAGAATTACGGTAACACTATTTACTTTAAAATGCTAACATTTTACTAATGCAATGGAAGTTTCTCATAAGTTAACTAACTTGTGAGAAGCTTCTATTTTTTGTTTTGCTCAAGGAAAACGTTTGTTAAATTTTAGAAAATTGAACGAAACTTATCTATGATTAAATCGTATAGATAAGGTGAAGAACATAATTTTAAAGGGGAGAGGGCATGGAACTTTTTATTGGATTTATGGTAATAGGAATCTTTATTCTGCTAGGAAGTACATTGTTTTCAAGCGGGAAGAAAAAATCATTAAGGAATGACCCGATCCCAGAACAACTAGGTGTACAGGTAGAAGAAGGAACCCCGATTGTGAAAAAGCTCGATCAATCCTTACCAAATTTTTATATGGACAATGTGAAAAACCGTGTCTTACAGAATCATCCTAAATGGAAGGATCATGAGTTCGACTGGGGAATGTTTGAGTTAAAGCGGTATTTCTTGATGAATAGTTTATTAAAAACAGTTCCGATGTTCAGCCATCATGTAGATGAAATTTGGCATGAGATGCTAATGTTTACAAGGGATTACGAGAAGTTTTCCAAGGACTTTTACAATGATACACTGCATCACACACCTAATCTGGATACCGCACCGATTCCAGGCGAACGAGCTTTTTTCGATTGGGTTTATATTAGTTTATTTGAAGTGACCACGAACAGCAGAGCAATCTGGGGGAGCTTTTTACAAAACCCCATTAAACGGGAGATTTTAGAAGATTTCCGCCTATTACCTGAGGAGGAGCTACTATCCAAATATTTTAGAAAAAATGAAGATTGGTTAGAAGTGAAAAGATATTTAGTTCGTAAAATGAAAAATGAGATTCATGAGGCCGAGCTGCAAAGCACAGGTTTTAAGAAGGTTGATTCAGATACATCAACAAGTAACGCCCACATATATTCAGTTGCAGCGGGGGCAGCGGTCTACTATTCCATATACGATGAAGAAGAATTTCATGAGCGTATGAGCGAAGTCGCTCCTGAGGAATACCAAAAAGCTGCTCATTTCAGTGGTGGATCATCTTGTTCCGGTTTTGCTTGTAGCAGTGATTCAGGCGATTCAGGTGGTAGTGGAGACTCAGGAGGTTCAAGTTGCTCCAGTTGCGGAGGCGGCTGCAGTAGTTAATTAATAGGAAGAAAAAAGAAACCGGATGGGGTTTCTTTTTTTTGCTGAATAATAGAATAAGGATTAGTTTATTTCTATTTTCTTAGAGTTAATGTTCCTGACAAAAGAGACTCCAAAGGGCTCACCAATCAAGTATGGCATTTTCAGTTGCCAGGGCATAGATAACACTCCTTCCCATATTATATAAACATAGAAAGTTTAAGTTGCTTGTTGTTTTAGCAATCTTAAATTTGAGAATGACATGTGTACAGTTTAGCGCATAAGTTAAAGCATAAATCCAATATGCTAGGAGCCTTATATGTATAATTATCATTTAAATACAAGTATGAGAAATTCAGGTGTTGTCGCTTTTGCCAAGGGGGATGTAAATGGTGACCATATCCCTGATCATGTATTTGTGACAGGTTTCAAAGCATCAAATCTTCCAATGTTTCAAAATATGACCCTCGTCATCCAGAATGGGGCAACAGGAGTTTTTGTTCGTATCCCGCTAAAGGAAAACACAGGATATGATCCCGCACTGTTTTTGGGTGATTTTACAGGTGATGGAGTTAATGATATTTTAATAACCATCCCAACAGGCGGAAGTGGTGGTACAACATATAACTATATTTATTCGTTTGTTAATAATACACCTCGTTTGTTGTTCGACTCTAATGTGTATAATCAACAGTATCAATATGATGTTTCTTTTAAAAATAATTATAAAGTGGAAGTAATAAGTAAAATAAATAAAGCAAAATATCTGATTGATATATCACTGCGTGGAACTGATTATTTAAACGAAATTTACGATGAAAATGGGAAACTGAAGACTCCTATCAGTGGGTGGGTTGACCCCATAAGTGGCTTATATCCAACAGATTACGATTTAAATAAACTTTATGAACTAATAGCCTATCAACAGATTGCTGGAAGATATCATGCGGATTCTTTAGGCCTTATTCAAAATAGATTAAAATGGAACGGCACTACGTTTACTTTGGACTATCAGGATTTAGCTATTTATGGTTCTTATGAATAGGATGTTATAAATACAAATTACAGTTAACTTGAGATTTTTTACTATGTGTATTATCATGTTTTCTCGTTGCTTTGAACAAAAGGAAAAAACCACTTCCTATTGCATGAGGTTCTCTCGAATGTTTGAGATCCTTAAGCGAGTAACCAGCAAAAGTAAAATAAGCGGAGATTTTCCGGTTAGATGCAGAATGGAGCCCATTTCTAGGTAAATAAGCGGAGATTTTCCGCTTATGCAAAGCAAAACCTCCTATTTTCGGGTTTTTCGAGCCAATAGGAGGAATTTTTCCGTCTATTTAAGCCTTTTTTAATCATAATTACTAATTAAGCGGAATTTCTCCGCCTAACTATCAGTTCGGGTGCTTAACCTGATCCCCTAACCGATCGGATAAATAAAGAAAAGACGTATGCAAAATTCATACGTCTTTACTAGTGTCCTTTAATAAGTAGTGGTTATTATTTAACTACCTCAGGCTTCAGCAAAACACTTATTAAACGATCCATCCCGAGTTCAATGGTTTCAGGGGTGGAGTGGCTAAAGTTTAGTCTGAATGTGTTGTTCTTTGGCTCATTCACGTAGAATGGTGCGCCTGGAACAAAGGCCACTCCTTTTTCAACGGCTTGGTTTAATAGAGCAGTTGTGTTTAATTCTTTATGGCCTTCCACCCAGATAAACATTCCACCTTTTGGTTCCTTCCATTTGAACAAATCAGGTCCTAATTTATTTAAGTAGTCTCTCATGATCGTCATACGTTCATAATAGACACTTCTTATGACTTCAATATGAGAAGCAAGGTTAAAATCACGTAATAAATAATAGAGTGCCTGTTGGTCAATGGAACTGGAATGTAAGTCATTCATTTGCTTTGCTTGTACCATCATATTTATGACTTCTGATGGTCCAGTTACCCACCCTGTTCTTAATGCAGGGACAACGGACTTTGAAAATGTACTAGTATATAAAACATGGCTTTGTTCGTGGTCATAGGAAGCTACAGGGTTATATTGTTCCTCTGAATGAAATTGAATATCCCCATATGGATCGTCCTCTAAAACAAGCACATTATTCTCTTGGCAAAGGCTTAGAAGCTTTCGACGTCGATCATCGCTCCATACCTTCCCATCTGGATTAGCAAAGGTAGGAATGATATAAACAAATTTCGGATTTAATGTCTCCATTTTCTCTTTTAAATCTTCTGGTAACATCCCATGTTCATCACTAGATACAGAAATGACATTTGCCCCGTAAGATCGAAACACTTGCAGAGCTGCTAAGTAGGTTGGATCCTCTGTAAGAACAACATCACCGGGAGTCAGCATAATTCTTGAAAACAAGTCAATGGCTTGCTGAGATCCGGTGGTTAGAAGAATATTATCAACTGTAGATGAAATTCCTCTTTCCTCCATCTTTGCTTTAACTGCTTCTCTAAGCGGAATAAATCCTTCTGTTAAACCATATTGCAAAGAAGAATTTCCTGAAGCAAATACTTTCTCATAGGCAATTTTCACTTGTTCGAGAGGGAAGATATCTTCTGCTGGTAATCCACCAGCAAATGAGATGACATGTCCTTGTTGAGTCACTTTAAGAATGTCTCTTACTGCAGAAGATTCAAAGTTTTTGGTTTGGGGTGCAAATGTATAATACATGGTGGTCGCTTCCTTCTATTATTGGTCTGGTAGCTGATCGTCATATAGATGAAATCAGCATATGATATATTGTTTTAAATAGTATAATATAACATACAGGTTATGCAATGGTTTTTTGAAAATATTTTGAAAAATTAAATAAATTACTTTTAACTAATAGTCGTTGTATTGACAATTTTCTGACTTATGATAAAAATATTATACATAACAAAACGTGACATATAGCTACACAAATGAAGGAGTACAATTAAACATGGATAAAAACTCTTTATCTGTCCAAATTGGTGAACAGTTGCGTTATTTCCGTCAGCAACGTCATTTGACATTAGAAGATTTGGCTGAGTTAACAGGTGTTAGCAAACCGATGATCGGACAAATCGAGCGTGGCACCTCTAACCCCACTGTTTCAACTCTTTGGAAAATTGCAGCAGGACTTCAGATTCCGTTTGCTTCTTTCTTAACAACGAATCCCTCGGTGAAAATCAAAAAAGTAGATGAGCAACCTTTTTTTACGGATGATGATGACTTATTTGAAGTGTACAATACCTTTTCATCACCTGGTATTCCTGTTGAAATATATAGAATTCGTTTACTACCTGGCTGTATGCATTTTTCTGAACGAAGTGGATCTGGTACAGTGAAGTCTATTACTGTTCATTCCGGAAGGCTAACGGTAAAAATTGGTGAGGAAGAATCCTTTACTATTAATAATGGAGATTCGGTCTCTTTTACAACCGATAATTGTCAAGTCTATGAAAATACAACAAATACCGTATGTGAAATGAACATGGCCATCTATTACTCTCGTACTCAAGTTCAACTATAGAACTATGGAAAATTTATATAGGAACTTTTATGGGGCTGCTCTAAGTGGAGAAGCCTCTTTGCTATTTGGTATTAAAAAACACTACAACGAAGGTAGATATATTGAATACTTTGTGACAATTTGAAATTGTATTGACAATTATATGCTCCAACTCTACTATTGATAATAGTTATCATTATCAGCTTGAGAGGAGCAAGATTTATGTTAAGAAAACCAGTTCTAATTATATCTATGATTATTCTAATTTTATCATTAGCTTTAATGGGCTGTTCAAATGAATCAGCAGAAAATAAAGAGGATACGGCAGGTAAAAGTGATAATACACTTACTTTTGCATGGCCTAGAGATATAGGTGAATTGAATCCACATATGTATAATCCATCACAATTATTTTCTACATCGATGGTATATGAGCCTTTAGTAAGCTTTGGGGATGGAGGAGAGCTACAACCACATCTAGCAGAGTCTTGGGATATTTCTACGGACGGGAAGGAATATTTATTCCATTTACGTCAAGATGTAAAATTTTCAGATGGTACAAGTTTTAATGCAGAGATTGTGAAAAAGAACTTTGATGCTATACTTAAAAATGTAGATTTTCATAGTTGGTTAGGATTTATTTCAAAGATTGCTCAAACAGAGGTGATCGATGAATATACGTTTAAATTAACGTTAACGGAACCCTATTATCCTACTATCCAGGAGTTAGCAGTTGTACGTCCTGTACGTTTCCTTGGAGAAGCTGGTTTCCCTCAAGATGGGGACACGTCTAAAGGTGTAGAAAAGCCAGTGGGGACAGGTCCATGGGTACTCGATGAATATAAAGTAGACGAATACGCTGTCTTTAAACGAAACGAAGATTATTGGGGAGAACTTCCAAATGTAGAGAAGATTACAGTAAAAGTCATTCCTGATGCGGAAACACGTGTACTTGCTTTCGAAAAAGGTGAATTAGACCTTTTGTATGGTGAGGGTGTGATCAGTATCGATTCGTTTAATCAATTAAAATCAACAGGTTCTTATGGGACGAGCATTTCTGAACCAGTAGCTACTAGACAGCTCGTCATGAATACAACCAAAGAACAGCTATCTGATGAACGTGTTCGTCAAGCATTACATTATGGTTTCAATAAAGCGGCTTTGGTTGAGGGAGTTACCTCCGGTTTAGAAGAGAAGGCAGACTATATCTTACCAACAAACCTTCCTTATACTTCAGATATTGATGTAACGACAGTAAAATATAATGTAGAAAAAGCGCAGCAACTATTAGATGAAGCGGGCTGGAAATTGCCAAAAGGTAAAACAGTTCGTGAAAAAGATGGAACACCGCTAGAAGTCGAGTTAATGTATAACTCAGCTGAATCTATCCAAAAGACAATGGCTGAAACATTACAAGCTGAGTGGGCAGGAATAGGTGTAAAATTAAATATTGTAGGAGTGGAGCTTACTACTCAAGTAGAAAGGTTCAAAGCGAATGAGTTTGAAATGAACTTTTTCAGTAACTATGGTGCTCCATATGACCCACATTCTTTCGTAAATGTCATTGCGACAGAAGGATTTGGATTTAATGAAGCCATTTCCGCTTATCCTAACAAAGATGAGATATTTAGCAAAATTGCTAAGGTCACACAAACAACAGATGAAGCTGAGCGTCAACAATTATATTCAGATATCTTAGGTTCTTTACAAGAGCAAGGCGCAATCCTACCTATTTCGTATATTAAGAAAATAGCAATTTATAAAAAGGATGTTTCTAACTTTACATTTCCTGCTAACCGAGACGAACATCCATTTACAGGAGTTAGTGTAAAAGAGTAAACATCAGGAGGAGGTATTTATGGCTACTTATGTCTTTAAACGAATCATCACCATCGTTCCCATTTTTCTTATCGCTACATTCATAACGTTTGGGATGATTAATCTATCACCGGTGGACCCTGCTGAGGCCTACTTTGCTGCAGCACATATCCAAGCAACGGATGAGGCGTTAGAACAAAAGAGACATGAGTTCGGCTTAGATCAACCTCTTCTAATTCAATATGTGAATACCGTTATTAAGATATGCCAGTTTGATTTTGGCATATCTTATGTTACGAATAAACCTGTCTGGGAAGAGATTTCCGCTCGTATTCCAGCGACGATTCAGCTAACGATTGGCAGTCTATTGATTGCCATATTAGTAAGTGTGCCGATAGGCTTTTTTGCAGGTATAAAGAAAAACAGTGGGATCGACCATTTTAGTCGATTCCTCTCTTTTATTGGAGCATCCATCCCATCTTTTTGGCTTGGATATTTATTTATTTTTTTCTTTTCTGTAAAATTAGACCTTTTTCCAGTAGAAGGTACGGGAACTTGGGAGCATTTAATCCTACCTTCACTCACTTTGGCCTTCCCTTTAATTGCTTTATATACTCGCCTGTTACGTGCGAGCATCTTAGAGAATTTGCAAGAATCTTATGTTCTTTTTGCAAGAACCAGAGGACTGCATGAGATGGTCATAATGGGTAAGCATGTGTTAAGGATTGCCATTTCCCCCATGATTACGGGACTTGGAATGAACTTAGGGAATTTATTGACTGGGGCAATAATTGTAGAGGCAGTCTTTTCATGGCCAGGATTTGGACGGTATTTCCTTGAAGCCATTTTTAACCGTGATGTTCCTGTTATTCAAGCCTATGTACTATTAGCAGCGGGATTATTCCTGATTAGCAACTTGATTGTCGACCTTATCCAAATGTATATTGACCCACGTATTTCTAGAAAAGGAAGGCAGCTTCAATGATTGCAAAGTTACGTACTAAATTAAAAGGTCATCAAGTGATTAAAGTGTACCCGTTGTAAAGGACATTTAAAAAAAGGTTATGCCACATCAAGTAGATGATTTCTGTATTCAACAGGGGTCATCTTCTTTAAATTCCATTGATATCTGAAATTGTTATAGTAAGTCATATAACTTCTTATTTCCCTTTTAAGTTCTTCTAAAGAATTACACGGTTTTATAAATGCTTCATCCTTAAAATGTCCGAAAAAAGACTCTTGTGGAGCGTTATCCCAACAGTTTCCCCTTCTTGACATTGATTGTCCTAGACCTAGTTTTTTTACGTGCTTCTGAAAATTGGGACTAGTGTAGTGTACTCCTTGATCTGAGTGAATAAAGGCTCCTTCTGCCAACTCTACTCGTCTATTATTCTTTAACTTTACTAATGTATCCGTAGCTAAATCCAATGTAAGTCGATTAGAAACATTATAGGCCAATATTTCATTCGTTGAACTATCCTTAATAGTGGACAAATAAGCTTTTTGTCCCTTACCGTAATATAAATAAGTAATGTCAGTAAGTAATACCTTACCTGGGATCTCTTGTTTAAATTCACGGTTAAGTAAATTTGGTTGTACCGAATGTTCTTGGGTAGCTTTTAACATCTTTTTATAAGGGTTGGCTCTTCTAATAGGGCATATAATCTTGAATTTCTTCATAATCCTTCGGATTCGTTTTAAGTTATATTTAATATCAAACTGCCCTTTTAACGTCATCTTAATTTGCCGTGCACCTTTATGACGTCGCTTAAAATGAAAAGCTTTTAAAATATTTTCTTTTAAGATTAAATCTTCTTTTTCACGGCGATCTCTGTTTTCCTGAGATTTCGGAGAAAAATAATGATAATAACCCGAGCGAGAAACACCGGATATTTCGCATAAGTAACTTACCATATTTTTAAGTTCATACTTTTCTATTACTGTACGAATTAAGAGAAATTTCTTTTCCGCTGATACTTTTACTCGTTTCTCTCCAGCCCCCTTTCCATCATGTCTAACTTTTTTAGTAATTCATTTTCAGCTCGCAACAGTTGAATTTGTGCTTCTAATTTTGCATTTTTTTCTTCTAAACTAAGCTCTCTTTTAGTGGGTCTCCCAGAATGATCTTTACGTGAATCTCGAAGGCCCATTACTCCAGATTTATTATAAGCAACACGCCATCTATACGCTGCTCTATTTACTCTAACGATACCAGTGATATCAATATCAAAACCTTTGTCCTCAAAGATCTGTCGTGGTGATTTTCCATTTTCGCTTTCAGCTATAAAAATCCTTTTAAATTCATCAGTATAGGTAATACCTTTTGTACTGACAGATTTGACATATTGATTATTAGAAAGGATTTTTATTTCTTTATCATTGAAGAGTTTTTTTGGCATAAGATTATTCTCCGATTCCCACATTTTTTTTCATTATACATAAAAGTACCCGATAGGGCAGACCTTTTTTTCAGTGTCTACTCTATCGGGTACAGTTTAGATTGTTATTTGTTCTTTTATCTTGTGTGTGTTGTTTTTTATTACTATATTTGCCCCTTGGTTGGCACCTAATGATCCTATTGCGGTCAATTTAGCCGATAAGCTGCAGAAACCTTCTTTAGAGTATCCATTAGGTACCGATCACTTAGGCCGATGTACGCTATCTCGTATCCTGTATGGAGCCCGTATATCGCTTGGGTACGCCTTGCTCATTTTTATGTCAGCTTTAAGTATTGGGCTTATTATTGGGATCATTGCTGGGTACAAAGGTGGTTGGGTGGATCAATTGTTAATGAGACTCGGTGATGGACTAATGGCGATTCCCAGCCTGTTGTTTGTTATTGGTTTTGTAGGCATTTGGGGAGCAGGTCTAAAACAAGTCGTCTTAGGATTAATACTCGTACAATGGGTTTACTACGCTAGAGTCATTCGAGGAATGGTTTTAAGCTTGAAAGAACAGAACTATATTACGGCAGCTAAAATTAGTGGTTCTTCTACATGGACCATCTTAAAAAATCATATTATTCCCAACGTGGTTCCCTCACTTGCGGTAATGGGAACTTTAGAAATGGGTTGGGCCATTATGAATTTATCTTCCATGTCCTTTTTAGGGTTAGGTGTTCAACCGCCTACACCGGAGTGGGGAGCGATGATTCATGAAGGAAAGTCATATATCAGAACCAATCCTGCTTTAATGCTGTACCCGGGTTTAATGATTATGCTAGTGGTAGTTACCTTTAACTTATTAGGAGAATCACTATCAGAACGTTTTGGAGTTAAACGTCGCTAATAAAAAAGGACTGTTGAGAATGGAAACAAGAAACATTTTAAATGTACGAGACTTACAAGTGAAAGTAAGAACGAAGGAAGGTTCTGCCACACTTGTTCAGGATATTAATTTTGGGATAAAAAAAGGGGAAATCCTTGGTCTTGTTGGGGAGAGCGGTAGTGGAAAGACCGTTACAAGTATGTCCATTTTACAGCTACACGATCGAAAGAACATGGACATTACGGGGAGTATTACACTACACGATAGGGAATTAAATGGCTTAAGTAACAAGGAGATGCGGAAAATAAGAGGGAAAGATATTGCGTTTATTATGCAAAATCCAATGAATGCCTTTACTCCCGTATTTACGATTGGTCAACAATTTATAGAAACGATTCGCTCTCATACGTCGCTAACGAAAAAGCAAGCAAGGGAGCTTGCTATTGATGTAATGGAAAGTGTGAATTTACCAGAGCCAGATAAATTGTTAAAATATTACCCTTTTCACTTAAGTGGAGGAATGCTTCAACGAGTGATGATTGCCATGGCTGCATGCTTACAGCCATCAGTGATTATTGCCGATGAGCCCACGACTGCACTTGATCTCCACAGCCAAGTATTAGTTCTTCGTCTATTAGAAAAAATACGCTCTGAATACGGAACATCGATCTTACTCATTTCTCATGATCTTGGGGTGATTTCGGAAATGGCTGATCATGTAGTTGTGATGCAACATGGGAAGATCGTAGAAACGGCCAATGTGTTAGAAGTATTTGATAACCCACAGCATGAATACACAAAGAAGCTATTGAGGACAAGACCGACCTTATATGCTGAAAAACAACCGTATACGTTTATGCTGTGAAGAAGGACCCGAATTTTCGAAGAGGTGATACCATTGAGCTTATTACAGGTAAAGCAAGTAAATCTAAGCTTTCATTCGAAGAAGCTTTTTCAAGGCAAGGATCAACCAAAAGTTCTAAAGGATATTTCCTTTGAGATTCAAGAAGGAACCTGTTTAGGCTTAATTGGTACAAGTGGAGCCGGTAAAAGTACGTTAGGGAAAGTCATTCTTGGAATTCAACGTCCACAGCAAGGTCAGGTTTTGTTTCAAGGACATGATATTTACAAAGCGGACAAACAAACACGACAGAAACTTCGTCGAGATCTTCAAGTGGTTTTCCAAGATTCGTATTCATCAGTTAACCCCCGCATGACAGCTGAATCGATTATTAGTGAGCCATTAAAGAATTATGAAAAACTGTCGGTAGAAGAACAAAGAAGAACGGTGATTGAGCTACTTGAAAGAGTAGGATTACATGAAAAGGATCTAAAAAAATATCCGCACCAATTTAGCGGTGGGCAATTGCAAAGAATTAATATTGCTAGAGCCATAGCTCTGAAACCAAGATTAATTGTACTTGATGAATCCGTAAGTAGTTTAGACATGGTCACACAAAGCTTAATTTTACAACTATTAAGCGATTTAAAGGATGACTATGGCTTATCTTATCTGTTTATCACACACGATATAAAAGCGGCTTTTTCCATTTCAGATCAAATAGGCGTTCTTGAAAAAGGAGAATTGATTGAGCTTTATGACTCAAATGACGAGTTTTTCTCCTCCAAACATCCTGTCGTCAAACGATTAAGAGAATCTGTTCTTTCGGAGCATCCGCGCTTTCGTACGATTCGGGCGTGGGAGAATAGGGTGTAGCCTAAGCTATAAAAAATTAAGAATGGGTTTATAGTATTTATTAAGCACCCGAGCTGCTAAATAGACGGAGAAATTCCACTTAATTAGTAATGATTATGAAAAAAAGCTGTAATAGACGGAGAGATTCCGCCTATTTGCTCGAAAAATTCGAAAATGGGGGTTTTTTCTTTGTATAAGCGGAAAACCTCCCTTTATTTACCCCGAAACGAGCTCCATTCTGCGTTTAACCGAAAAATCTCCGCTTATTTGTGCTGGTTACTCGATCAAGGACAGGACAATCTTATAAAAAGAAGTGAGTTTTAACTCAAAGATTCATTTTATTTATTATTCCCCTTGGCTCCCGCCAAAAGCTTCTGGAATCATCGTAAATCCTTCAATGACCGTATCTTCTTCCACCTCAATCATAAGGTACCTTTTGCCTGCAAGATGAACTTGTTTGACGTACCGTAAATCTTGTGGGCTAATAGATATATTTGCGATTTTCGTGCTGATTTTAATGGATTTTGAATTAAACTTCGGTAAGATATTGCTAGCTTTGATCTCATATTTGTCATCATCTATGATTTTTTGGAAAGCGGCTTCTACCTTTTCCGTATTTATATTTTCAATGCCACTCATCGTTAACACGCGTTCCACGTCTTTTGTATCTAATTTTGGTTGCTCTTCCTCTTCATTTTCGACGATCATGCGATTAATTTCTTCATACACATTAGCCAGAGTGGAGGTATTAAGCTGATCTCCTGTAACATCTTTTATAATTTCTTCAAAAACAATTTTATCATCTTGTGCCGTCATGATTTCTTCGCCATTTAACACGTCCTCGATGAATGAATAATCAGGCTCATGTACTTTACCTGCTGAATAGAGAATATGGTTCACATCTGCTGAATTATCGGAGAAGGCAGGGAATAGAAAGCCAGCGATGGGAGCGTTCAAGTTAATAATGGGATCCACCACAAAGTGATATTTGAACTCTCTTTCTACATAATCAAAGAGCAGCTCTTTCTTCGGCTCCTGGGTATTATTTATGCTACAAAGAATAAAGGGATGGGAGTAAACTCTATCACGTTCGCTTTCCTCTGCCTCTTCATTTCGGCGTTTTGTAGGCTTTAAATATTCTGCACGTATAAATGTAACGACAATATCCATTTCGTATTGTCTGTTCACGAGCATCTTGCCTACGATTTTCAGCATTTGCTCTTTCCAGTCCTCCACATCACTGCTTAGTAAGCCCTGATGCAAAATGAGCTGGCTACTATTTTCAGCATTCCGTTGAAATTTTAATTCGAAAAGCTTCTCATCCATTTGGCCAGCAAGTAACTTCTTAAAATTACCCATAAATAATTCTTGTTGATCTTGGTCAAGCATAGCAAAAGGCTGACTTTGGTGATGATAAATATCACTTGAGTCTTTCATAATATAGACATTGTAAATATCACTGATTTTGAGTAAATCGTTATTTATTTTGAATTGTTTTCGTATGTTTGCTACATCTTTTTTGTTCATGATTTATTCCACTCCCAAGCTACTGGTTAGTTTCCATACTAGTCCCTTATTTTAACATAATTTGTGATGTGCAAGGCTTTTTAATCCAAGTTATAACATAGAAAAACCACTTCCTAGGAAGTGGTTTCATGCTTGTCGATCGTCTTGATTCTCTTAATAAAATAGTAATGCTTATAGAGAGCTGTTCCAACTAATATGATTTGTACAAAAAGAATGTCCACATAAAAGACAGAAAACAGGATGAAGGCATCGGCAATCAAGTTGATCCGAATTTTCTCTTTCCGTGTGAGTCCTTTTTTCTGGAGGAACCTGACCACATATTTTTCATAAAGTGGTGTATTCTTGAACCAATTTTCGATCCTTTTAGAGCTTTTGGCAAAGCAATAAGAGGCAAATAGGAAAAATGGAAGGCCTGGCAGAACCGGGAGGATAATCCCTGAAATACCAATCCCTAAAGAGATAAATCCAATAAGGAAAAATAGAATGCTTTTTATATTTTTAATGGTAATCACCTTACTTTAACGGAAGATATACTATAAGCTATAACATAAATAGGCGTATATCTCCATAGATCTATCTCCTTTTTTCACAAAAAGGTTCATAACACCGTTAGCCTAATATTCGTTTTTCTCCATCAATTTCTTTAATAGGGGCGATATTTTGGGTGAACTCCAACGTCCCCATATACGTTCCTTTCTCATCTCTTACCGCAAAGTATCGGATATAAACATATTTATCTTTGAACTTGATCCAAAAGTCTTCACTATCTTTTTTTCCTGATTTAAAGTCCTGTAAAATCTCTTCCACCATATGAACACTCTTTGGAGGGTGACAATTTTGGACGGTTCTGCCGATGACCGCTTTCGTTCTTACGAAAATACGCTCTTTCCCATGAGAGAAGTATCGTACCACATCGTCTTGGTCAATAAAGGTAATATCAACAGGTAAATGGTTTAACATGAGTTCGAGTTGCTCGATTGATAGAAAACCTGTTTCCATACGGATGAAGCCTTCTGACATAGTGTTGCTGGCTAATGCTTTTCTTTCTGGTTTCCACTCGACAGCAGGGCTTGTTAAACAGTAGCCAATTTCATCACTTTCGTGTGCGATCTTAATCCATTCATCCTCGGTTAGATGTTGAAGTGCCATTGGGAATAGGATGTTTTCTTCTTTAAATATCATCTCAGATACTTCGCGGATCACGAATTCAACGCTATTCACAGCCGTTTGATGATCCTGATTTGTATAGTTGGTTAAGACTTGTTTAGCTGTTTTAATCGCTTCTCGAATTCGATCATCCACTCCCCACATCACTTTGGTTGGCCCGAAAATACCGTATTTCTCTAAGAACGGAAATAACAAATTCTCCTTACGACTGTAATGTTTATCAATATCGAGTAACAGGTTTAAGTCTTCAATTAATTTAAATACGTTTTCACTGCTATCCTCTGCTTTGAAACGGTCAAAGTGTAATTGGATTTTGAAGTTTACTAACATATCAATTTCTTTATTTTCTAGCTTAAATGTATGAACAGGGTGTCCAGGCTGATCTTCTGGTTTTTGGCTACGATGGATTTCTTCAATGGACCCTTTAAAAATGGCTGTATGAACAGAACATAATCGTTGGACTTCTTCCACTGGGATACCTTCTTCTTCCATAAGCGCTTGCTCAAGTTGAGAAATCTCCTCTATTGATATTGTTCCGACCGCTTTTTCAAACTCACTTCTAACATCCTCTACACTTCGTCCTATGTGCAAATCTTTGATAATTGCTTTTAATATCTCTTGTCGTTCTGTTTTGTTTAATGTTGGTTGCTCACGATTATTAATTAACTCACTCATTGGTAGCCCTCCATTACTCTTTTATCTCAAAACCATGACTTTGAAATGTGGTAATTACGGTGTTTAAAGGAATGTCTTTCACACGACAGCCTTTAGGTATGGTCATGACACGACCAACGGTTTGAAGCATGGTAGGTTTTGATATGTTTTCAAAACCTAGACTCTGCATGATCGATATTACTTCCGGATATTGAGTGCATATTTCATAAAGGGTTTGATTTAAAAATATTGTTTTTGACATGTTCATCACCCCAGTAAGTTAGTGCTTTATGTGGTTAATGTATCATATCTGTCTTAAAACAAATGTGATGTGTATCACGAATGAAAATCTTTCTCATTTATAATGAATAATTAGTACTAGGTATATGTTAGTAATCTCTCTACTATTTCTATTGAATTACGCTATAATGAATATATTACCAGGACTTTATAAGGGGGATTTTTGTGAAAAGGAAGGACAAATCTTTAAAGAATACATTTACGTTCATGCTTTTTACTATGATCATAGGCATTTTTATCATAAACGCTGCCATCATTTACTTTAATTCTCAACAGTCTATTGATAAAACCCTCAAGACGAATGGAATCATCCATGCTGAAAGGGTAGCAAAGGCAATTGATGCAGATGAGTATGCAGATTTCTTATCAAACCCAGTAGAAAATAAAACTTATAGTCATCTTCAAGAAGAGCTTAATGACTACAGAGTAAAGATGGGGGCCATGTACGTTTACACTCTTAGGGTGGAAGATGATCACTCGCTACAAATCATGATTGATGGTCTACCAAAGGGTGAGGCGGTTCCAATTGGTGAAACAACCACAGCAACGAAATATGAGGATGTAAAAGAGGCTGTAGCTGGCGGTGTGAGCAGCACAGACATTGTAAATGATCCTGAGTTTGGGGAGTATATGTCGGCTTTCGCTCCTATAAAGGACAAGGATGGTAAAGTCCTTGGAATTGTGGGTGTTGATATGGAAGCGACCCAAGTCAATTCAATTACAGACTCCGTAATGAAAGAGTCTATCCCTATTCAACTGGGCATATCTCTTGTAATCCTGCTAACTATTCTAGGTGGCGTTTATTTTTACCTTGGGAAAAAGCTTCGCCCTCTGACCATTTTAACGGAAGTATCTAAAGATATAACGCAAGGGAATCTATTGCAGGCAAAAGAAACCTTAGCCACTCTTACCCTTCAATCAAAGGATGAAATTAGTAGATTACATCATTCCATGACAGAAATGAGTAGAATTCTTGAGAAGATGGCTCATAATATGCAAGGAACCTCTTTAAAAATCAGTGGGAAAAGTGAAGAGTTAAATGTTGCCTCTACTGAATTATTAGAAGGTTCGAGCCAAATTGCCTTAACGATGGAGGAAATGGCTGCAGGGGCGGAGACTCAAGCAACCTTATCAACAGAACTTGCAGCGAATATGAGGCAATTCTCAAGCTTAATGGAAGAAGCAAACTCAAAAGGGAAAGAACTATCTCGTTTGAATCATGAAGTGACTCAATACACAGAGTCAGGTTACCAATTAATGCAACAGTCGGTCACTGGTATGAATGATATCCATAAAGTAGTCACTCGGTCAGTAACGGAGGTAAAAGACTTAGCGGAACAAACTAGACAAGTTTCCTCCTTAGTAACTCTGATTCGCTCAATTGCAGACCAAACCAATCTACTAGCACTAAATGCAGCGATTGAAGCAGCTAGAGCTGGAGAGCAAGGAAAAGGGTTTGCGGTTGTGGCTTCAGAGGTTCGAAAGCTAGCGGAGGAAGTATCAAAGTCAGTTGATGAAATTCAAGAGATTGTTGGCAAAGTAGACAATAACTCAAGAAAAGTGGTTGATACCCTTGAAGAAGGACTACAAGTGGTAACAACTGGCCAAGAGAATGTAAAAGATACAGGCCACACGTTTAAAGAGATTTCACAACTAATTGAAGGAATGAACAAGAAAATTACCGACTTAAGTCAGCAACTGAATATGGTTGTTACGAAGCAGGACAGCATGAATAAGTCGATTGAAGAAATTGCCGCCATTGCAGAAGAAAATGCAGCCGGTATTGAAGAAGTATCAGCATCCTCCCAACAGATGACTGGATCCACCGAAGAGATGAACCAGTGGATTAAGGAACTGAACTCCGCTTCTGTGGAGCTTAAAGAGGAAAGTGAGCGGTTTAAGATCTAACTACTTTTATAAAAAAAGAAAGTCTTAACTCAAATGGGTTAAGGCTTTTTTGATTCCATTGGAATGGTTTGAGTATAGGTTTGATTACTGTTTGTGAGTAAAAAGTACCCTGTAGTTCAATCAAATAAGAAAATTTTCTGTCTTAGTGTAATTAAGTGAGTGTATTTTCACTTTTTTAATAAAAAACGGTCATTAAGTCCTGGTTTTTACAATCAAACCATTTTATTACAATTTAATTAACACTAAAGTCATAGTAATAAGGTTGTGATTTTGGGTGTAATAAAGCTAAAAAAATCCTAGTTTCAAAAGGAATGTAGAAAATAGTACTAGATGACTTTTTGTGCCAAATTATGGGCAAATTGATTGATTAGTAGGAGCTGTGTTATAAATTATAAGGGAATTACTTCCAAAGAAAAGTTTGTAAGTTAGTAAGATACATAAAATATGTACAAATAAGGAATGAAGAGAAGAATTATTATTATGTTTATCATTTATTTATGATAAAAAATGTCTATTTTATAGGCAAATTTAACATTAGGGAGATGGAGATAAATGGCTGGACAAATTCGTATGACCCCAGAAGAGCTTAAATCTAAAGCAACAAGATATGGTCGCAGTGCCCAACAAATTGAGCAAATTTTAAGGGAGTTAACGAACTTACAAAATGAACTTCGCGGTGAATGGGAAGGTAAAGCATTCCAAAGATTTGATGATCAGTTTAATCAATTAAGCCCGAAGGTACAAAACTTTGCTCAATTAATGCAAGAAATTAATACACAATTGAACAAAACGGCTGATGCTGTGGCACAACATGATGAGCAATTATCTCAGAACTTTGGTCTAAACTAATCTATCAAATTAGTAGACTAAGACATCATTCGGCATTATGAGGAATCAGTCAAAGGCCACGCGACAAGTGTTGTGTGGCTTTTACACTTTGGTTGTCTTCACATGTAACGCAATTGAATTCATACATATTTTTATACATTTTAGCGAATGAAGCAGGGGATGATAGGATGAAAAAAGTTGAGCGTAGCATATTACTATTTTTAGTACTTGTGCTTGTCCTATCCTCAGGTGGCTCTTATGTTGCCTTAAATTCAGCAACAAAAAGCAATACTAGTGAGGATAATCAAAAAATGACCGTTGCGCTGGTTAACGAGGACCAGGGTGCGGATTTTAATGGGCAAAAGTATGAGTTCGGTAAAGAGTTCATTAAAAATATAGAAAAAGATGAAGAACATAATTGGTACGTAGTAAGTCGTGGGGTAGCAGAAAGCGGCTTAGAGCGGAACTCCTATAACATGATGATTGTTATACCTAATGATTTTACACAAAAGGCATTATCCATTGATTCGCAATCGCCAGAACAAGTGGTACTAAATTATAAAATTAATGCGTCTGATAACAGTAATTTTAAAGCCAAGGCAGAAAAAACAGCTAGCTCAATTTTAGGGGGTTTTAACCGTCGTATTATTGATGTTTACTTTGCTAGTGTCATTGGAAATTTACATGAGGCACAGGATAATATCTCAACCATCATAAAAAAGGAGCAATTATATACGTCTGTATATAATAATGCCATTCATGGACCATTAGAAGGTTACACCTCACAGTTTGGAGCGGTTCAAACAAATACAAATGTTTCGAGGGAAAGCTTTATAGGGTTTCAAGACATTTTAGCGGACTTTGAGAACAATCTGGGACTAGGTGTAAAAACGGGAAAAGAATATCAGTCTACCATTTCAGACTATAACAAAATGAAGGCTACGAATGCTCTGGCATCAAAGGATTTTTCCGTACAATTGAGTGATTTTAGTAACAAAATGAAGAACAAAGATGTACTTGCACAGTTAGATTATTTAATAGCTGCAAACAAAGAAATCAATGATCAGTTCAAGCTTGAGAAAAATCAACCTGCAAATATTATGACAGAAGCATCGGCTCTCCAGCTGTTTTTAAGCAAAACGAAGGAGCAGGTAGAAAATACAAATACAGATTTAACGGATCAACTAGCCTCAGACATGCAGAGTGCAATTAGTGAAAAGTTAAAAAAAGAAATCAGACTTTCCTCTGGAGAAGAGCAGAGTGTATATTTAAATAATTTTTTTGTTGGGCCAGATGAAAAGGCTCGTCGATCGATACAGAAGCAAATTGATCGGTTACCTTCTTTAAATCCAAGCGATTTAAATGGCCTAGAAATGCGAGAAGAAACGATTACACAGCTAAGAAATATCATGGCATTTTCTAATAAGTATAATCAGGAATTTAACTATGTACCGAGCAGAGGAGGAGATAGTCTTCCTCTATTGAACACGATTAGTCAAATTAGAAACAGCTTAATTACGGATGGTGTAACGTTAGCTGATTCCGTTGTCATACCAGAAAATAAAAAGAAAAGTGGTCAGGAATTTTCCATCAAAATACCAGAAGGATTTACTGTTACTCAATTATTATTAACTCTTCCCAACAGTGAAGAAATGGATTACACAAGGCCATTTATTGAAAATAATAAGGTCAACTTACCACAAACACCAGAGGGAACCTTTGGTGTAAAGGTTAAAGTGAAAATGTTAGAGACCACTAACCATATTAATGTTTATGAATCAGTTAAGTGGAGTTGGAGATTAGATCAAAAAGATGTGACAGATGTAGATACTCCAGATATACCGGACACTCCACAAGAGGAACCTACTTCACCAGAAACGCCGGTGGAAGAGTCCACATTACCGGAGGAACCAACTGTAGACCCGATTAATGAAGGAGAGACAGACCTCTCTGTAGTACAGACCTCAACAGAGGGAGCTATAGAAGGTTCGGAAAGCCCAACTACTGGAGAACAGGAAAGTACGCAACCTACAGAGGAGACCGAGGAGAATCCAAGCGAAGGTCCATCAAAGGAAGAGCCCGAATCTACTCCAATCAAGATTGTTGAAAAACTAAAAATCGTAAACAATTTAATCACTCACCAATTGTTATCACCGCTTGTAAATGACTCAACAGGTAGCTTAATAAATGCAGCAAGTGACACAGTAAAGGATTACCAAAAGCTATTAGCTCTATATGATTTATACTTTGGGGTTGAATTGAATCAGTTTAGCCGTTCTGAATTTGCGGAGGAACTCAGTCGTGCTAGTTTAAAAGATTTAGCCACAGAGGATTCGCTGTACTATCTATTTAATAAGCAGGACATTGTAGATATATTAGCCAATTTTGTTGCTGCCCAAACAACGGAAGAATTCCGAGCTGAAACGGAAGAACTGAAAGCGAAGATAGAGACATACTTGGAACTCGTTTATACTGCAAACGACAATTCCAAGCTTTTAACGGAACAGATTCAGAAGACGATGGCTCAAGCGGAAGTACAAAATACGAATCTTACAAAAACGCTAGTAGACTTAGCGAAATGGCGTGATGAAAGTACGAAGCTTCAGGAGGAACAAGCCAAATTAGTAGGGAATGGGGACGACGAACAAAAGGCGGTTCTGGCATTAGATAGTAATTTTAGTTCGTTACTAGCCTCTAGCCAATCCCTTGCAGATCAATCGAAAAGTAACCTAACTTCAGCTGACCATGTGTATGATACATTTGATGCGATTGATAACCAGGCAAAGGACATACAAGCAAGTGGAACCACTCTTGTAAAGCAGGCTGGGGAACTTTCGAATAATTTAACGAGTAAATTAGCGGAAGATCAGGACTTTGCCAAGAACTTTGCGGGAGTACTTGCAAATAGTCGTATAGGAGATCGACCGAATGAGAATTTACTAAGCTTCTTATCAAATCCGGTAGAAACGAAAAATGCCGGTGTAATCATGGCGGGAGACTCATATACTCCATATTTCATTGTATTGATTTGCTTTATCGTTGCTTTATTTACGGGGTATGTTATTTCGAATAGTGAAAAAAGGAAACTAGCTGATGATTCGTTCTCTGAAGAGAAAACATTAATAGGATTGAATACACCAATTACGATTGTAACTGCTAGTATCGGTCTAGTTGAGGGACTTGTGATAGGGTTGTTCTCAAGCTATTTATTACAAATTAGCGAGGAAAGGCTTTTATCTTGGGTCGGAGTCATCACCTTGATTATGATGACGATGCTTCTCGTGGCAACCTATTTACTTCGCCAATTAAAAATGGGTGGTATGTTTATCTTATTAGTTCTTTTAAGCTTGTACTTATTCTTAACTGAAGCTATAGGACTGCATTTTGATAAGGCCTCCTCAGCGGCTAAGTTAAAGGAGTTTTCACCACTACAATATGTAGAAAAATTGTTGATAGGATTTGGTGATCATACGGCCAATAATCAAGCAATTATTTTCTCGCTAGTAGCAATGATGGTCGTTGCTCTAGTTGGTCAGTTGTTTGTAGTCCATCGTTTGTCGAAAAACGAGGAGGTAAGCAATGAAGGAATTTCGGAAAGTATGTAGTATTTTGGTATTCTTTGCTGTTGGAATGTGGGCTATAGGTTCAACCTCTGCATATGCAGAGGGAAGTCTAGACCATAGCGGAGAAATGCGTTTAAAAACAGATCGAATTGGTCAGGACACAGCAGAGAGAGAGAAACAGGATACGCAGTCCCAAAAAGAAACAGAGTTAGAAAAACAGGCACCGGGTTTGTTCAAGGAACAAACCCGGGCAGTTATTCAAGAGAAGCAAAAAGAACTGAACCATACAGTTAAGAGCTTAGAACAAAACTTATTTGTTCAACCGAGAGACTCCAATGAAACGATAGAGATTTCTAAACAAACGCTTTTTTCAAATGACTATAAAGTCCAGAATTCTCCATCCATTCACCAGGTGGGGCAAGGAAATTCAAGTTCAAAGATCGCCACAGGTCTAGTTGGGTTTGTTTTGGCATGTTGTGGAGGAGTTTATATCATGATGAGAAAAATGCTGGAATAGAAGGGGTTAACATGTCTAGAGAAACACATGTAAATATAACAGTAGATTTTCAAAAGTGGAATAAAGGGACATTTGATTTGCGCGTCCCTTTACACCAACCCATCAAGCAATTGCTTGCAAATTTAGATGAAACACTACATCTTGCTATAGAAAAAGAAGAGTTATTTGCCATTAAAATTGCGGATAAAGAACTAATATTGGCAGATGATGATCGCCTTGTTGACCATCCAGTGACAAATGGCGATATTTTAATCGTTTTATAAGCGTAAAAGGAGTCGGAAACCATGAAAGAAAAAACGATCCATATGGAGTCACAAATCTATCAATTCTCCATAAAAGAAGATCAATGGCAATTAAAACTACCTAAATCACAAACAAGTGTAAAAGATATTCGTCAAATGTCTTTAATTAATAGTGACTCAGGCTTATTTGTCCCTTCATCTGTTATAGAAGAGGACGATTTGTTTTGCATTTCTTTTATCGTTGATCCTAAAGCGAGGACCTGGGACGATATTCTTAAGCTGGATCGAAAAGATAAGTTACGCCTATTGTGTAACCTTGCTCCCTTCAAAAACTGTTTAACCACAAGAATGACTTTCTTCCTTCATCCGGATAATCTAATCGTTGACGATAATTTAATTCCAGCCCTTGTCTATCGCGGTATCCGGGATTTAGTCCCCCCATATCATATCGATGAAAAGAGCTTCACACGTCAGTATAAATGCCTGACCATCGCCTTATTTTCAAAAAAACACTCCTTTGATGAGCTAATTGCTGGGTCTTTTCAACAAGCAAAGGATACAGAGTTTGAGCGTCAGGTAATTGAGTGTGAAGATAGCGATTCTCTCATTCAGTTTTTAAATAAGAAGTATGCGGAAGAAAAACTGTCTGCAGAGAAAAATATGCAGGTTGTATCTAAAAAGCAGTTTCGGCTATATAAACGGTTAACGTTTTCAATGTTAGCTCTTTCAGTTATATTGGCTGTTCCACTAGCTTATCTTGGTTTAGTAAAAATGCCCTTTCAAGGTCATCTATTGGATGCAGATCGAAGCTTTCTAGCTTTGGATTACAGTAATGTTATTCAAACTTTAGAAGACCAAGAGCCTGAGGACCTACCCGATTCAAGTAAGTATGTTCTTGCCTATGCTTATATCAAGTCTGAAAGATTATCAGATAAGCAAAAAGAGGCGATTTTAAACAATATAAGTATAAAAAGTGACCCCAACTATCTACTGTATTGGATTTACAATGGTCGAGGGAATTTTGATCGGTCCACTGATCTTGCTAAGTATATTGATGATCCCCAGTTAATCATGTATGGGCTAATTAAACACATCGAACAAGTGAAAAATGACCCTGACCTAAGTGGTACAGAAAGGGAGAAGAAGGTTCAAGAATATCAAGATCAATATGAAACCTATGCTGAAAAATACGGGTTGGATGCTTTAGTAGAAGAAGATTCAAAAGACTCAGAGGAAGTCGAGCAAACGAGTACAGAAGTAAGTAAGCCAGAACAAGTAAACGAATCATCTGCTACTGAAGGAGAAACAACCAATTCTGAAGCGATTGAAACAGAAAATACATCATCTGACCAATAAAAGGCGCATGATGTTTACTTGTGTGTAGAGAGGGAGAGATAGATGGCACAGAGATTATTGCTGCTTAGCCATAAAAGTGTATTGCACAAATGCCATTTAAACATAAATGAACCAAAGATCATAACCGTTGGCAAAGAATGGTCAAACACCATTACATTTCAAGAATTAAACACTTCATTTGATATCCATTGGGATGGTCAGGCGTGCAGAATTCGTGAACAGATGCTTTCTGTTCATGACAGCCTAGAAATAAAAGATGAAGAAGTAACAATCTATTTGGTAGAGCAACAAGAGTGGAAACGATACGATACTAGCGAGAGTCGTAGTATCACTATAGGATCGAACGAGTACGATGAGGTTACTCTAGTGAATCACGGTGTATCCTTGGCATTTATTCGAGATCAGCTTGGCGAGATTTTTCGTCTAGAAGTATATCAAGGAGACGTGTACCAAAATTTCATTCTGGTACATGATAAAGTGGCATTAGAGCCAGGTGATGAACTGTTTTTTGCAGGGATAACGGTGAAAGTGGGAGTAGATAATCTTCGCATTCTTGGGGGAAAAGGGATCAAAGAAACCAAATTAGTTGAATTATTTGGGGCTGATCATAAATATGATCATGATTATCCTGACTTTCATCGGTCACCACGGATTATTTACCGAGAGCCAGAGGATAAAAGAAGAATAGCAAAGCCCTCCAATAAGCCAGCAAAACCAAGTGAACAGCTAGCCCGTATTATTGTGCCTCCACTTGTCATGATTGGGGCTATGGTGGCTGTGTCGATTTTTAGCCCAAGTGGTTTTTATATAATTGCTATGCTAGCGATGACGGTTACTACAGTTATCTTTTCTATCACTTCTTATGTGAAAAGCGCTAAGCAGTACCGATTGGATCTAAGGGAGAGGGAAAGTAGCTATAAGCAATATTTAAAAGAAAAATCTCATGAGCTGTATAAAGCGAGTGAGGAGCAAAGGCACGCATTACATTACCATTTTCCGAACGTAGGAGAAATTCGGAAGATGGCAAAAAGAGTGGATTCACGTATTTATGAGAAAACGATGTTTCATCATGATTTTCTTACTTATCGTGTCGGGTTAGGGAGAATCGATTCAAGTTTCGATATCGAATTTAGTGTAGAAGAATTTACTTTAGATAAAGATCAACTGGTTGATGAAGCAAAGCAACTTAGAACTCAATACTTAACTTTGGATGATGTCCCTGTGACCACCTCCTTAATGAAAGGGCCAGTTGGTTATATTGGTCAAAGGCATCTTGTGCTCGAACAATTACAATTGTTGGTGATGCAAACGGCCTTGTTCCATAGCTATCACGATATTCAGTTTGTTACCATTTTCCCGGAAGAGGAAAAAACCAAATGGGATTGGATGCGTTGGCTGCCACACGCAAGCCTAAGAGATATCAACGTTCGAGGATTTGTCTACCACGAACGCTCAAGGGATCAAGTATTGAACTCTCTATATCAAATCCTAAAAGAACGTAAACAGACAATTGATGAAAAATCAAATAAAAATGAGAAGCTCTATTTCACTCCGCATATGGTGGTTTTAATTACGGATGAAAAAATGATCCTTGATCACTCGGTGATGGAGTACTTTAATGAAGATCCTCGTGAACTAGGTGTTTCACTTGTCTTTGTGCAGGATGTTATGCAGTCCTTACCTGAGCATGTAAAAACAGTAATTGATATCCGAGATTCAGTTAACGGAAATATCCTTCTTGAAGAAGGGGAGTTAGTTAATCGACGATTCAGACCTGATCACTTTACGGAAGGATTCAACAAGGAAGATGTGTCACGAGCCTTAGCCCCTCTTAATCATCTTCAAAATTTACGAAACTCGATTCCTGAAAGTGTGACATTCCTAGAGATGTATGGAGTGGAGAAGGTACAGGAGCTAGGGATTCAGAACCGTTGGGCTAAGAATGAAACATACAAGAGCCTGGCAGTTCCCTTAGGACTACGTGGGAAAGAGGATATTGTCTATCTCAATCTTCATGAGAAGGCGCATGGCCCACATGGACTTGTTGCAGGGACGACCGGTTCGGGTAAATCGGAGATCATTCAATCATATATTATTTCGCTTGCGGTTAACTTCCATCCTCATGAAGTAGCATTCTTATTAATTGACTACAAAGGTGGTGGAATGGCCAATTTATTTAAGGATCTTCCTCACTTGTTGGGAACCATAACAAATTTAGATGGTGCTCAATCAATGCGTGCCCTTGCTTCCATTAAGGCAGAGCTACAAAAGCGTCAGCGTTTGTTTGCTGAATATGATGTAAACCACATTAACCAGTATCAAAAGCTTTATAAACTAGGTGAGGTGAAAGAACCCATGCCTCATTTATTTTTAATATCAGATGAATTTGCTGAGTTGAAAGCAGAGCAGCCAGAATTTATGAAAGAGCTCGTTTCAACCGCCCGAATCGGTCGATCGTTAGGAATTCATCTCATTTTAGCTACGCAAAAGCCAAGTGGTGTGGTAGATGACCAAATCTGGTCCAACTCAAAATTCAAACTTGCTTTAAAGGTACAAAACGCGAGTGATTCAACGGAAATCTTAAAAACGCCCGATGCGGCGGAAATTACTTTGCCGGGTCGAGCTTACTTACAGGTAGGAAACAATGAAATTTATGAGCTATTCCAAAGTGCCTGGAGTGGTGCAGACTATATTCCGGATAAAGATGAACAGGACTTAATGGATACGACTGTGTATGCAATCAATGATCTAGGACAATATGAAATTATCTCCCAAGACCTAAGTGGTCTTTCGAATAGAAAAGAGATTACTAAATATCCAACTGAGCTGGATGCGGTAGTGGATTATATTCAGTCTTACGCAGTGGAAAACCAAATTGAGGAGCTCCCTAGACCATGGTTGCCGCCACTAGAGGAACGAATTTATCTCCCTGAACTAGTTGATGTGGATTATAAGTTAGCTTGGTATACGGAGAAAAAAACGTTGGAAGTGACGGTAGGATTTTTAGATATTCCAGAGATGCAGCTTCAAAAGCCATTAACCTTGGATTTGACAAAGGATGGGCATTTGGCTGTGTTCTCAAGTCCTGGTTATGGAAAATCGACCTTCCTACAAAGTGTAGCTTTGGATATTGCAAGAAATCACAGTCCAGAGAGAGTTCATATGTACTTAATTGATTTTGGTACGAATGGTTTGCTTCCGCTGAGGGAAATGCCTCACGTGGCGGATACGATTATGGTAGATGAGGAAATAAAAATTGGAAAACTACTTCGACGTTTACAAAATGAGCTGAAGGAACGGAAGCAAAAATTAAGTAAATATGGTGTAGCAACCATCCAAATGTATGAGCAAGCAAGCGGAAGAGAAGTTCCTGCGCTTCTACTAATTATTGATACATTTGATTCCATAACGGACGCGGTGTATCGTGAAGAGTTTGAAAAGCTGGCTGCGCAAATTGCTCGTGAAGGAGTTAGTGTAGGAATTCATCTAGTCATTAGTGCAGGAAGGCAAAGTGCCATGAGGGCAGCACTTCTATCTAATATTAAACATCAAATTTCTTTATTTATGATTGATCCTTCAGAACCTAGAAATATTGTTGGAAGAACAGACTTAACGATCGATGAGATTCCGGGCCGCGGACTTATTAAATTGGATCAACCAACTTTGTTCCAGACAGCTCTACCTGTTTTAGGAGAAGAAACGCTTTCTGTTATCCAAAACATTCGGGAGCTTGGTCAAGACATGCGGAATGAGTGGAAGGGCAGCTGTCCTCTACCAATCCCAATGGTTCCGGAGACCGTTGATTTTACTGAATTTATGGCTAGAGAAGAGGCAAGAAACATGCTACAGGAAGGGGAAATCCCGTTTGCTGTTGATTTTGAAAATGTGGAGCCAGTTCAGCTTAGTGTGGTTGAAGATCAACATACCTTGATTCTGAGTGACCGACTCGATTCTGTCGAACAAACTTTTTTAACCCTTGTATCGAGTATCTGTATGAATGAGCGTATTGATGTGGGCTTAATGGACAATGCTTCTTCTAGATTTAGAGTCTTTAAGGATCACGTCAATCTCTACGCAGGAACATCAACGGAGATGGACGATTTCACAGAAAGAATTCAGCAGTTATTTGAAGCAAGGGAAGATGCCTTCCGTCAGGTTCAGTTAGCCACGGATGGTCGAACGACGGTTAGAGACTTCCTAAAAGAAATTAGACCAATGGTCATTTTACTAACGGATGCTTCATTTTTAATAGATTCACTGTCATTCACTTCTCAATCTACCATGACAAAATTAATTGAAACAGGTCCAAGAGTAGGTATTTATTTCATCACTGGGGCGGTCCATGGGGCGATTGAGAGACAGTACGATGATATCTCATCAGCTATTAAGAAACAGAAGACAGGTGTCTTAATAGGTAGAATTACGGAGCAGAATATCCTAGAGGTTCTAAATCGACCATACAAAGAGCCAAATCTTCTCCCGTATGAGGCTTACTATATTAAGCATGGAAAAGCTGAAAAGATTAAAATAGCTGCACCTTTTCAAAAAAGAGAGGAAGTGAATATCGGTGTTTAACTGGCTCAAAACAGCTACAGAAAGAAAAAGAGACGACTATTATAAATTGTATCAAAAGCTAGGGGATGCCCTTTCAGAGCATGATCGAAAGGTTTCTGAGGCGAACTCAGCTCATAGGTCGTATGTAGGCACCGTTCCTAATCTATCAAATACAAAAATTCCCTCCAACGACTTTGAAGTAAGTCGTGAAAAGTTAAATGGCGAATTACTTGATTATTTTCAACAGGATAAAGACAAACGTAGCTCATTGGTTTCAGCAAAAAATAAGGCATATGAGCGATATATTCATTATAAAAACTTAGCCATACGTGAAGCCGAAGAAAAGGCAAGAAGAGAAAGAGAAGAAAGAGAGCGGGCAAAAGCGAAGGGGTGATGAATAATGGGAAGCGTGAAAATTTATGGAGATAAGGTAAATGAAGCAAAGGTGGCCGCTAAGGCTTTAGAGAGATCGATTGATAAAACATACGACCAATGTGAACAGCTCATCTCCTACGTTCAATCTGCTTCTTGGAGTGGAAAAGCAAGAGATTCCTTTTTAAGTTATATGGAGATTATTCAGCAATATCATCGCGATATGAAATCTGCGGTTAAGAAACAGACCAAGGCATTGAACAACTTAGAGGGATACTACAATGATTTCGAACAGGATGGCTCTGTAAAAGAAGTGAGGAACTTATGATGAGAGTTTCAAAAGACGTATTCACAGCTCCCGAGCTTTATCTTTTAGTAGCTGCATTTGGGGGAAAGGTTCTCTTTGGCTTACCCGAAAAGGAAAGGTATCAATTTCAAGGTGAGGAAGTATTTAAAGAGGCGCACCAACGTTTGATAGATAAAGATGTACTTTCCTCAGACGGAAAAATTACAAACGCGGGTGCAATAATCATTCAAGCTGTGGAGCATTACCATCAAAGTGAAAAATATGTTCGTGTGAATAACCTTATGTTTGCTTTTCTTGAAAAGGAACGTGATGAGGTCATCGTGTTAGTTGAAATGGAAGAGCAGGAACACTATCAATTACGGATTCTATCAAAGATGACAGCGCTGCGTGTATTGAGAGAAAGCTTCCCTGTGGTGTCTAGAGAACCAAAGGAAGAAGAAAAGACATTCTTAAAGGTTGAATTATCTCATCAGGAGAGAAGAGAAACGGAAAACTTCGAGCCTGAGCAAATGTTTATGAATCTCGAAATCTTTCATACAAACGAGGAACCGAAAGAGAGGTTTAATGCCCGTTACTACCAGCAATGGCTCGTATTCACAAAGGATGAGAAATTAATCATGGTTGATACGGTGAATAAAACCTATTACCACGCCAGTCAATATTGGTTCTTGAAGGTTCTATTTGATGAAATGGATTTCCCTTACAAGGAGGAGAAGTCGTATGCATAAAGCAGTAGAAGGTGGCGGTGGCGGTTCGAGCAAATTAATCAATATTAATCCAGATGAAATGACAACGATTTTTAAATATCTGGATAAGATTTTAAATGAGTTGGAATCCAATGCAGCACCAAATATTGAAAAGCTAGGGAATCTCAATTATTACACCGAAGGAAAAGCGAAAAAAACGATGGAGGTCTACGCGGAAGCGAATCAAAAGGTAATGGATCTCTATGATAACTACACCCGTGCTTCTACATTAGTCGTTGATATTCTTAATACCATGATGGAGGCAGATGCAGCCATTGCTGAACAGATCATTGCTAAATTGGGGGTCTAACACATGGATGTAAAATACATTCCGTCTGAATGGCAAAGAATGAAGGACGGAATCGGGGATTTAATAGGGTTAGGTCGTTGGGGCAAAGGAATGATTGATGAGCTCAAAGACTTGAGTGATAACTTAGAGGACGCCGAGTCCGATATCGCCAAATATGACAGTGACGGAGTGATCTCCTTTCGACATACCAGTTTGAAGGGGAAGTATCAGGCATTATATGAGGACTTTCAGGTATTGCACCGCTTCAGTGGGAAGGTAGGAGACATCGTTGATCGAACCATTGATCAACCTTTTTATGAAGATATGGATGCATTTGTGGTCGCCATGCAGGAAGCATCCATCTCGAACTATACCACCAAGAACCGAATCGGAGCCACCGAAACACAATACGTGTACGGTGGCTATGGTCCGGCGCAGGCTTTAACCGTTCCAAAGACGGAAGTAAGTCTGGATGACATATTTAGCGGTGATACTTTCTATGGAAAGCAAATGCAGTTGGAATACGAAGCTTGGAAGGAACTGAACCCCGACCAGGACTTTTCACAAAAGGAATATCAGCTGGCAGCAGTCAATACCCATGCCTTTGAGTATGAATCGATTCGAAGCCAACAGGAAAGTAAAGAATTCTGGGTGCAGCTTGGCGCGTTGGTCGTTATAGTTGGCGCCACCCTCATATGCCCTCCTGCAGGAATCGCATTAGGGGTCGCCTATGGAGCCATGGAATTGAGCTCAGCGGTTTCAGGGAAGGATTGGGTTTCTGGTCGTGAGCTTGGAACGGGGGAACGCTGGTTCCGAGGCCTACTAGCTCCGCTTGATATCATACCAGGTGTAGGGGCTGTTGCGAAGTTTGGCAGCACGGCTCGTCTGGTGAGAATGGGAGACAAGGTCGGGCAACTAACAACTAGTGTTCTTGCAGGGGTTAAGCAAGGCGTGACTCAGGTCGACAACCTGGTTCTGACGGCCAGCCGAGAAACGATGGCCCGCTTGAAAAGCGCCAATGCTGCCATGAAAGATGCCGCGAATGTGGTGGAAAATAAGGTTGTAAGGGATATAATAGAGGTAGGAGATTTAATAGATTCGGGCATAACTAAGGCAAAAAACACCTTCCAACTTCCACAAACCCGTCTTGTTATGGCTGATGTAGGTGATATCGGAAGAGTACGAGAACCTATAGAAAATTCCCATACCGTGGGGAATAAGATGAGGGATGTACTTAGTCGGATTGATGGGATTAATTTGGAGGGTGTTTCTAAGGGTAGGGGTAATGATAGTAAGATAAACGAAATAACCGCTGAAAATTTCGGTAATCATATCATTAAAGGAAAGAATGGAAGGAAAGAACTAGCTCCGAATGTACGCTATATAACTGAGGAAAATTATAAATATACAACTGATGAACTTGGTAGAATAGTAGATGTAAACGTAGAAGAATTAATACTTGGAAAAGGAAAAAGAAATACAGCAATGCAAGTGGCAGTAGGTCGAGAAGATAGGTTGATTGATGATGATGGTGGACACTTGATAGGAACTCAGTTTCGTGGCTCTGGAGATATTGATAATTTGCTTGCCCAGAATAGGCACATTAATCGCTCTGGTGGAGAATGGTACAAGATGGAGACTGAGTGGGCAAACGCTCTGAAAGAGATTCCACCGAAAAAAGTATCTGTAAAAATTAAGCCAGTTTTTGTTGGGAATTCATTAAGACCAGATTCATATAGAGTAGTATATGAAATTGAAGGTAAAGGAATATTTAAGAAAATCATTGAGAATAGAGCAGGAGGTTGAGTATGGAAAAGGAAATGAATAGATTATATAGAGAGATAGCTGAAACAGT
The DNA here is from genome assembly GCF_023715225.1 of Robertmurraya korlensis. Lineage (GTDB taxonomy): Bacteria > Bacillota > Bacilli > Bacillales > Cytobacillaceae > Robertmurraya_A. The sequence goes on along the minus strand of NZ_JAMBNS010000016.1, from coordinate 27,894 downwards.
TAATGAAATGATTCCAGAAGATTGGAATAAATTTTATTTTTATGCTCAAATATCAGAAGATGGAGGAGGAACTTACTTTTTTTATAATACACTTGAAAATAAGCAATATAAATATAGTTTGGAAATTCCTTTCAAATTTCAAATTGATGAAGATGAATTTGAGAGAAAAGAAGACGTGTTATATAAATTGAGTAAGGAACTAAGAAGGGTTTTTAAAGATAATGAGCAGGAAATGTGGTATTCTTTTACAATGTCTCTAGAGAGTAGTGGGAAATTTAAGTTACATTATGATTATACAAATTGGTTTGATACAGAATATAGTTTTAGTGATCAAATGATTATTTGGAAAAATAAATATTTAGGTGAGATTCCAACTGATGAAAATTATAAAGCATTAATTGATAAGTATAATAGTGAATTTCCGAATAATCCTATTTAATTTAACAAGTAAGATGGAAAAAATAAATGGCTATATTTGCATGATGGTTGTACCATCATAGAGTACTACGTGCAATGATAGAATAGAAAAGGAAGTACGAGTTTAGGCGAGATGACATTTTTCATGGCGATGAATATAAACACATGGAATGTATATTAAACTAACGAACTCGTACAAACTCGTAAGTTTTAACGTAACACTTGTCGCGACATGTAAAAGGTGTCATACTTGTAAATTTATGCTATTTAAAAACAGGTGAACTTAAAGCACTTGATTGCCTTATTAGGAATCAGGTGTTTTTGTTTTTTTGTTAAAAATTTAAACCTTGGACTCAATATGATGCTTTACTGGATTTAACTCTTAAGGGGTCATGGGAATTAAGCTCTGTCGATTCAGGTAAGGATTGGGTATCCGGTCGAGAATTAGGGACAGGAGCATGCTGATTTCGTGGATTGTTATTACAGTTAGATATTATTCCAGGGGTGAGTGCTATAGAAAAGTTCAGCAGTACATCCCCCCTTGAGAAAACAGGAAGTCCCTTTATTACTATGGAAGTTGTAGAATAACTACAAAAATAGTAAATTTTTACCTTATTTGTACAATGTTAGTTATGTTACGGTAATGTTAGAGTCGTGTGCTTGGTTTGGCACCTAGACAGATGTGTTTAAGTGTTAAGTAAATACACTATAGTTATGTTTGCAACGAGTATAACAGATATTAATAATTGAAGGAGTTATTTCATGGATGTAAAATATATCCCTTCGGACTGGGAGAGAATGAAGGATGGTATAGGGGATTTAATAGGTTTAGGGCGATGGGGAAAAGGGATGATCGATACCCTTAAAGACTTAAGTGACAACCTAGAGGATGCGGAGTCAGACATTGCGAAGTATGATAGTGATGGTGTGATTTCGTTTAGGCATACGAGTCTAAAAAGCAAATATCAAGGGCTTTATGAGGATTTTCAAGTATTACATAGGTTTAGTGGCAAGGTAGGCGATATTGTCGATCGGACCATTGACCAGCCGTTTTATGAGGATATGGATGCGTTTGTAGCTTCAATGCAGGGGGCAACTATCTCTAATTATACGACGAAAAATCGAATTGGAGCGACTCAAACCCAGTATGTTTATGGGGGTTATGGTCCTGCGCAAGCATTTGAAGTTCCGAAGGCAGAAGTAAGTCTAGACGATTTATTCAGTGCAGATAACTTTTATGCAGAGCAGATGAAGCTTGAGTACGAGGCATGGAAGGAACTGAATCCTGACCAGGACTTTTCAAAAAAGGAATACCAACAGGCAGCAGTAAACACTCGAGCCTTTGAATATGAATCCATTCTTAACCAGCAAGAAAACAAAGAATTCTGGGTGCAAATCGGTGCTTTAGTGGTCATTGTTGGGGTAGCCCTTATCTGTCCGCCAGCCGGAATGGCACTAGGAGCAGCCTATGGGGCAATGGAGCTGAGTTCAGCTGTTTCCGGGAAGGATTGGATTTCCGGTCGAGAACTTGGAACAGGAGAACGCTGGTTTAGAGGGTTATTAGCACCGTTGGACGTCATTCCAGGTGTGAGTGGTTTAACGAAATTCAGTAGCGCTGTTCACCTTGCTAATGTTAGTGATAATATCGGACAGCTAGGAATGAGAGTTGGCGTTCGGTCTGGATTCCAGCAAGGAGTTACGCATATTGATAACATGCTAAAAACAGCTGGACAGCAAACCGTAACCCGTCTAAAAAGTGCCACACAAGCTGTAGGAGATGCCTCAAATGTCGTGAAAAATAAATTGGCTAGAGGTACAATTGAAGCAGGTAAGGTAGTTGATAATGCTATTACAATGGCGAATAATTTAACACCACCTCGAAGAGTCAGTTTGGCTATGGAGCAAGTTGGAGATATTGGAAGGGTTCCAGTAGAAAATGCTCATACGGTGGAGAATAAGCTGAGAGAGATGGTTAGTCGGATTGATGGGGTGAATCTTACTCATACAGGAGCGTCTAAACCTAAAATTGATCCTAAATATATTAAGGAATCTTTTGAAGGAACTGGAAGAGAGGCTCAGGGGAATTTTATAAAATTTTTACAAAGTTATGTCTGGTGTGATGATACACTATCGAATGTGGAAAAAATAGGAATAATGAAAGTGAATTTCCAAAAGTTAACACCAGAGCAAAAAGTAGATTTTAATGTTATAAGTGATGCTAGAATAATAGGGAATAAAGATTTTTCAAACTGGGGAGAGTGGCCGATTATTAATTGGCCAGATTCCCCGGGGTTAGATAAAAATAAAGAGGTTATTGGGATATCTAGAGATAACTTAATGCCTGAACATCTAGATCGAATTGGAAGTCCATACGGGAAAAATTTTGGGGCTGTCTTAGATAATCAAAAAATATTCACGATGGATGAGCGCTCAATTTGTTATATTGAAAATCCATATGCCTACAATGATTATAAATACTTTGATAATGAACACTATTTTGACGCAATTGATTCTATTAGGAATAATGATCCAAATGCATTAAATAAGGTTATTGATTCAATAAATGCTAAGAATGGAACCAACATTAATCATGTTGACGAAGACGTTATGGAGACATGGCATATGGATTACTTAGAGTTTCAAAATGATCCGTTATTAAAGAAACTTTGTGAAGACAAGGGTGTAAGCCCCACCTATGGTCTCTTGGGGGAGGCAGCACCTTGGTATGATAAAAATGGTGGACTAATAACTTCTGGTGGAGCAGTACAAATTAATATACCAGTAAAAGGCATTACTCTATTACAATTAGGTATCTTAAAATAATGGGGGATATTTGTGACTAAAGAGGAATATGTAAATAAAATAGAGCAAGAAAAAATAAATATAGATAAATTAGGGATTGTTATTGGAAGAACCTCTATTATTCCGTTTACTACAGGTTGTTATAAAGACGGTGAAGTTTGGAAGATATATAAGACAGGTGAAAGACAAAACGTTGTAGTAGTTAAAGAAGGTTCAGAGAATGAAATTTTTGAAACAATGTATAGGCTAACAAAAGGTATGTTGAAACAACTGGATTATTAGACAGAGTTATGATTCTTTTGATTTCTATCAGAATGAAGTTTATCGAAAACAAGTAGAATTAAGTGAAGTTGAGGAAGTATATTCAATAAATAGTTTTGCCGTTTATAATGGAGAAATTTTTGGAGTTAGTCGTTCTGTTGGTACTGACGTAGAATTGTACACATCAAATTTAGAACTAGCTGAGGAAAATAAGATGAACCAAACTGGAAAAGCTGAGTATATAAAAGTAGTCTCTAAATCAGAAGTCGAAGTGTTTGAAGAAAAGGAACAATTGAACCTAAAATAATAAGTACGAGTTGAAGAACTCTACTGTGCAGAATCTACTGATCTTTACTAGACTTATAAGGACCCACTTAAGAAATCACCAACAGTCAAATTTAACATTCTTCATAGTAAGGAAGCGTAGTGTCTCAGGGTACTACGCTCCTTTTTGGGTAAACTTAATATATCTATTACAATACTAACATCTTTAGTTAATGAGAGTAAAAAGTCTCTATCCAAAGTAGATTTAATATAAGAATTAAGTAATTGGTGATTGGGGTTATGGAAGATATATATGGTCGGAGAACGTCAAGATCTAGATATTGTTCAGGAAGGGTCTGAGGAGGAAATATTTAACGTTATGCGAAGTATCACAGAAAGTAGAATCAAACGTAATAATAATTAGATTCATAGATTTAAGTTACTTACCAAATAAACTCCATTCTCTAATTCTGTATGATGTATCTGAACAAATAGAGAACATCTACAAGATAGTTGAGGAGAGTTAACAGCAATAGAAAGATAAGGGGAGAATTTTCTGTTAAATGAAGAATGTAGCTCTTTTCGATGAAAATAAGGGGAGGTTTTCCGCTTATGCAAGGAAAAAACTCCCTTTTTCGGCTTTTTTGAGGCAATAGGCGGAATTTCTCCGTTTATTTAAGCTTTTTTTAACCCTGATTATTAAATAAACGGAATTTCTCCGTCTATTTATCTGCCCGGGTGCAATGCAATTCCAAAGTGAATGGTACCTAGTAGAACCCTGATAAATACAGAAATGACGTATGCCAATTCATACGTCATTTCTTGTGTCTTCCAATAAGAAGGCTGTTTTATGAAAGCGGAGCTTCCCTCTTTGACTGAGGTACCTTGCGTCTGTATACCTGGTATAGGACTAGGGCAAAGAGTGAAAGAATAGCGCCAGAAATATAAGGTAGCTGAAGAGCAACCGAGAACAGCCAACCCCCAAGTGGAGGACCAATGATACGACCTAGCGAATCAAAGGAAGAGAGTAAACCGGTCGTACTCCCGTGTCCAGCATTGGATGTCTTCGTTAATAACGAGGAGACGCTTGGTCTGATAAAACCATTCCCAATACCAAAAACAGTTAAATAAATTGCTGCGGTTACAAAGTTATCAATAAGTAAAATTAAAGAAAACCCAATGGCAGAGATCACAATTCCGAGTTGAATAACCGCTCCTTCTCCCCACTTTTTTGTTAGTCTTCCAACTAGTCCACCCTGAACGATTGCTCCAGCAAGTCCCATAATCATAAATACGTAACCAAGCTGAGCGGGCTCGAGCCCTGCTTTTTCAGAAGCAAAGTATGCGAATGTAGCTTCTAAGCCTGCTAAGGATAATGTGACAAACCATTGTAGGATATACAAAATGGATGCCGGCCCTTTTAAGGCTGAAAAGATCGAATCCCTCTTTTTATGTAGGTTTTCTTTACGTTGTTCACTTGATAGGGATTCTTTTAATACGAATAAAACAAGAAAAAAGGTGAGTACAGATGATGCACCTGCAATAAAGAAAGGAGTGTGTAGACTTTCTTTTGAGAAAATCCCACCTATGGCTGGTCCAAAAATAAAACCTAGACCTACCGACGCTCCGATGATGCCCATCCCTTTACTTCGGTTCTCATGTGAGGTGATATCTGCCACATAAGCCATCACTGTCGGCATGTTGGCTGCTGATAAAGCTCCCCCGATTATTCTCGCTACAAATAACATCCATAATGAAGAGGACATACCCATTAAAAAGAAGGAGAGGGCCAGTCCGAAGATTCCAATCATAATGACTGGTTTTCGACCGATTCGATCGGAAATTTTTCCCCAAAAAGGTGCAAAGAATAACTGCATAAGGGAGTAAACCGCCATTAATAAACCTAGCTGAGTAGGAGAAGCTCCTAATTCTTCAGCATAAAACGGCATGACAGGAATAATAATCCCAAACCCTACCATAACTAAAAACATAACTGCAAATAAAATAGGTAACGCTTTCTTAACTTCCAAAATTAATACACTCCAGTAGATTTCATTTGTATCTATCCTCTTTATTATAACTCTAAGGTTGTGGGTGATAAAAGTCTTAACGATACTTTGCATACGATTAGGGGGATACTTTGAGTTTCATTCGACAAAATTCTCTCGCTGATTAACTTTTTTGAAAAATAAAGAATTTTACCTAATGAACAGTATTTATTTTAAGTAAGAGGAGAAAAACCTCATGCTGACCATAAAGATTCTAGTTCTTTGTTCTTTTAGATTTTTCAAATTTGAGATTTTGATAGTTTAATAGTACTAGAAAAAAATCGACAAAATGCTATGGGTTATTTGACGGGGGTTACTCTACATGATACTAAATAATATAGAAAAAATAATTCTAAAAATAGGAAATTTATAAAGGAGCGGTTTATCTTTGAAAGTGTTTATGCGATTCCTCCTATTACTAGTCCTAATAAATTTTGCCGTTGCATGCTCGAATCAGGAAGCAGCCACGACTAGTAAGGAAAAAGAAAAGGAAGTCGTTAAATCAGTGACGTATCCTGAACAGCCTACCCTAGCTGAAGAAATGGTTCAGCAACCAGTTGGTATCCACTCGGAGGACCTATACGCATCTCTAGAGGGATCTAATGTTGATTCTGAACTTCCATTGGGTTCTGCAATAGAGGATTTAGTGGTGAAGGAATTGGAGCCAAAAGAAATTTATAATGGCTTGATTCATTATTTAGGTGCCGATTATTCACTCGTTTTTGATTCCTTGAAACATTTCATGCCTGATTATGGAGCCTATGATTTATCAAAGGAACAACCATCCTTTAAAAACGTAACCATTCATCTTGACTCTAGTGGAAGTATGAATGCTCAAGTTTCGGGTGGAGTAAAGATGGACTTAGCAAAGCGAGCCATTGCTACATATGCTTCAGGACTACCTACCTCTAGTAAAGTTTCTCTAAGAGTATACGGGCATCAGGATACAGGGAGTGACAATGACAAGGCAAAATCATGTTCGAGCACGGAAATGATGTACGATGCCAATTCCTATGATCAGGTTAGCTTTGAACAGGCACTAACAAAGTTTAAGCCAAGTGGTTGGACACCACTCGCAGCATCCATTACCGCTGCATATGAGGATTTAAAGAAATCAGCTGATGAAAAGTCAGAAAACATCCTATTTGTTGTGAGTGATGGGATAGAAACATGCGATGGAAACCCCATCGAAGAGGCTAGAAAGCTAGCAAACTCGGATTTAAATGTAAAGGTGAATATTATTGGTTTTGATGTAGATGATGCGGGACAGAAGCAATTAAAAGAAGCGGCATTAGCTGGAAATGGAACGTATTATTCCGTTAACTCAAATGTGGAATTGAACGATACGATTCAAGAGTTGCTACAAGATGCAAGGGCCACCTATGAACGGAACTTTGAAATAGCAATGGTTGGCTACAAGGTAAATATGAAAAAAGTAGAAATTGGTCAAGGGATAGAAGATCTTGGCTCTAGCTTTATGGACGTTACTGATTCCGAAAAAGATGTCTTATTTCAGGCGGTGTCTCGACTAGAGGATCAAGAGAAAATCACCCCTGAAGCAGCAGCAGAAGTACGAATCCTACTTGACGATAGACATACAGCGATTAGAGAGTACATCAACCAGCTAGAAGAAGAAGCAAGAGAAAAGAATACCGTAAAGCATCAGGAAGTGATTTCTAGCTTGAAGCGATAAAACCTAATTGTTAATGCGACGTGTTAAAGCGTCGCATTTCTTTGTGTGAGTAAAGAGGGGTGTCAATGGTCATTTTTCTAGTAAATATCTTACATGAAGGGAGGTTGGACATAGGTATTTGTTCAGATTATAGAACGAATGATTAATAGTATAATAGTAGTGTAAATTTGGAAATGAAGTGTTTACTTATGTAAATATTGTTATCCCCTTGTATAGATCGGGTTAAAATTTCGTTAAAAAGAACGATCAGAGAAATGAAAATGGTAAGTTGATAGTAACACCTCAGGGTACTTCCTTCCAACAAGAAAGGAGGAATAAAAAGTTGATTGATTTGGAGGGTTATAGTTAGGAAGTACTTGTTCAGAGGTCAACTATAAAAGAGATTTAGAGGAGGAACACACTTGAAGAGGCTTAGGAAACAGCTTTTTGCAGTAACAACAATGATTGTCATGTTAATTAGTATGGTTCTCCCATATCGGGCACAAGCGGCTGAACCGATTACAGTTGCTCAGGCAATTGCGAATAATACGGGCACAGCTACTGTGACAGGGTATATTGTTGGCTATACTACTGGTGGCGGTAGTGGGAAGGCTACATATGATTTTGAGGCACCATTTGCAGCAGATACTAATTTTGCCATTGCCGACAGTCCTACAGAAAGAGATGCTACGAAAATATTACCAGTACAACTTCCTTCATCACCTTCAAACATTAGAGCAACTTTTGGTCTTTTAACAAATCCATCAATAGTGGGTCAAAAGGTTATTGTAACTGGTTCACTTAGAGCATATTTTTCAGTTCCAGGATTACAGTCACCAACATCCATCCTATTTGACGGCACAACCCCACCTCCAGAAGATGAAGACCCTGTAACAGGCGAAACAGGCTTAAAAATTCGCGACATCCAAGGTCAATCTCATAATTCACCATTTAAAGATAAAAATGTAGTAGATGTACCTGGCGTAGTAACTTACGTTGTAGACGGTAGTAATTTCTACATTCAAGATCCAAATCCAGATGACAACCCCAATACATCAGAAGGCTTACTCGTTTACAAGCCATCACATGGTGTAGCTGTAGGTGATAGTGTAACAGTTTCAGGACTTGTAAAAGAGTGGGTTCTGGATGGTTATGCAGAAAAACTACAAACAGATTTAGCGATGACAGAAATTAACGCCCAATCAGGGAAGATTACGAAAGTTTCTAGTGGTAATGAACTTCCGGCTCCGATCGTTATCGGTAAGGACGCCATTCCACCAACATCGGTCATTGATAACGATCAGTTTGGAACATTTGATCCAGCAGAAGATGGTATTGATTTTTACGAGAGTCTTGAAGGAATGCTCGTGTCTATCGAAAACCCTTCGGTAACGGGTCCGCAAAAATATGGAGAAGTTCCTATTATTACAGGTCAAGTGGAAGGAAAAGAGTATACCAAGGAAGGCATTCCTCTTTTAACAAAGGAAAATCAAAATCCTGAAAAAATGCTTCTTCAGCTTGATGATCGCAGTTATGTGACAAAAGCGGGTGACTCATTTGACGGAACCGTCACAGGAGTAGTTAGCTATACATTTAGTAACTTTAAGATTCTTACAAAATTAGACGATCTACCAGACTTAGTAGAGCGTGAAAGATCAAATGAAGTAACAACGATTCAAAAAGAGGAAGACAAATTAACAGTAGCAGCTTATAACATCGAGAACTTCGTGGCAACAGACACAACGAAGCGTGACAAGCTAGCAAGGTCAATGGTAGACAACCTAGGTTCACCAGATATCATCGGCTTAGTTGAGGTGCTTGATGAAAGTGGTGAAACGAATAACGGAGTAGTGAAAGCTGATGCGAACTACAAAGCATTAAGTGATGCAATTGCCAGCTTTGGAGGTCCAACGTACGCATGGACAGAAATCGCTCCTGAAAACGGGAAGGACGGTGGAGTTCCTGGTGGAAACATTCGTGTAGGCTATCTCTATAACCCTGCCCGTGTGACTTTAAACGAAGCACCAAAGGGAAATGCGACAACAGCTGTTGCGTATGAAAATGGTTCTCTAACATTGAACCCGGGCCGTATTGACCCAACAAACTCGGCATTCAATAGTAGCCGTAAGCCACTAGCTGCTGAGTTTACGTTCCAAGGCGAAGAAGTTATTGTCATTAACAATCACTTCAATTCTAAAGGTGGAGATCAACCTTTATTCGGTAAAAATCAACCTCCATACCTTGAAAGTGAAGCACAACGTGTAAAAATTGCAAAAATCGTTAATAATTTTGTCTCTGACATCAAAGAAAAGAACGAGGATGCTAATGTGGTCGTTTTAGGAGACTTGAACGATTTTGAATTCTCAGCACCACTTGCCGCTTTAAAAGGCGATGTTTTAACGAACTTAGTAGAAACGTTACCTGCATCAGAAAGATACACTTACAACTATCAAGGAAATGCCCAGGTGCTTGATCATATTTTAGTAACAAATAATTTAGCTACAGCGGCAGAGCTTGATATCGTCAACTTTAACTCTCCATATATGGAAGAGCATGGACGTGCTAGTGACCATGACGCATTAGTGGCTCAGTTAGATTTAGCGGTGGAAGAAGGGCCGTTCACACTGTCACTTCTTCACACGAATGATACACATGCGTATGTGGAACAGTTCCCACGACTCATTACGGCAGTGAATGAGCTTCGTGCTCAGAAGGAAAATAGTTTATTACTGAATGCAGGGGATGTATTCTCAGGAACCTTGTATTTCAGACAATATTTAGGGCTAGCTGACTTGTATTTTATGAATCAATTAGGCTTTGATGCTATGACTCTTGGAAATCATGAATTTGATAAAGATTCAGCAACTTTAGCGAACTTTATCAAGCAGGCAAAGTTCCCAATCGTGTCTTCTAACGTGAACATGACAAATGATCCTGATCTCGGACCATTGTTCAATGATTCCATTGGTGGAACGAATGAACAAGGTGAGATTTTCCCAGCGATTATTAAACAAGTGGATGGGGAAGAAGTGGGAATCTTTGGATTAACCACGGAAGATACTGCATTCCTAGCGAATCCTGGTGACGATGTCGTTTTTGAAGATGCCATTGCCAAAGCAAATGAAACTGTAGAAATGCTTGAAGCTCAAGGTGTAGATAAGATTATTGCGCTTTCGCATTTAGGCTATCAGCCAGATGTAGAGTTAGCTGGTCAAGTGGATGGAATTGACGTAATCGTCGGTGGACATTCTCATACTATGCTAACTGAACCTGTTCTTGTTGAAAAAGAAGAGCCAACGTTAATCGTTCAAGCTAATGAATACTTAAAGTACCTTGGTGTGCTGGATGTAACTTTTGACGAAACTGGTGTAATTTCCGATTACGCTGGTGAATTGAAGGATTTAAGTAAGTTTGCAGAGGATGCTGCTGCGAAGGCAAAGGTTGAAGAGTACAAAGTACCTTTAACTGAGCTTCAAAAGCAGGTAGTAGGTAGTACAACTGTTGCATTAAATGGCGTACGTAATGATGTGCGCAGCAAGGAAACCAATCTAGGAAACTTAATTACAGACGGGATGGTAGCTAAAGCGAATGAATACATTCCAACGTATATCGCGATGCAAAATGGTGGTGGAATTCGCGCCTCCATTGATCAAGGAGATATCACCCTTGGGGAAGTATTAACGGTATTACCGTTTGGAAACAACCTTGTTACTCTTGATCTGACGGGAGAAGAAATTCTTGCTGCGTTAGAGCACAGTGTGAGTGCGCCAGGTGCTGGTAGTTTCATGCAGGTTGCGGGTGTGAAATTTAAGTATGATGCTGCTAAGCCAGTGGGTGAGCGAGTATGGTATGTGGAAGCGATGACGGCTAATGGTTATGAAGAGCTTCAGTTGGATAAAACGTACCGTGTTGCGACAAACGCCTTCACAGCTGACGGTGGAGATGGATACACGATGTTTAAAACAGCAAAGGACCAAGGTCGTATAACAGAGCTGTACTTTGTTGATTTTGAAGTGTTCACTTCTTACCTTGAAAAACATAACCCTGTTTCACCGGTAGTTGAAGGTAGAATCGTTCAAGAAGTGTCTGATAGTGTGGCACCAGATGCTCCTGTTGTGAACGAGGTTACAGATCAATCGACAGACGTAACTGGAACGACCGAAGCGGGTGCGAAGGTAGAAGTAACTGCTAATGGAACCGTGATTGGATCGGGAACAGCATCATCAGAAAATGGCAGCTTTAGCATTGCTATTTCTAAGCTTACAGCCGGGACACAGGTCTCTGTGACGGCAATAGATGCTGCTGGTAATAAGAGTTTGACCACGGTTGTAACGGTTCTAGATGTAACAGCTCCGGATGCGCCAAAAGTAAATTCAGTCATTCAAAATGACACAGTTGTTACTGGAACGACTGAAGCAGGAGCGACGGTTAAGGTGATGATGGGTGAAACGGTACTTGGTACGGTTGTCGCTGATAACAACGGGAAATTCTCGATAACCGTTCCAAAGCAAAAACAAAAGAACGTACTAACCGTAACGGCAACAGATGCTGCAGGCAATACAAGCAAAGCCACTACGGTTGACGTATTAAAGAAAAACTAGAAGTAATAAAGAAGGCAGGTTGCTTTTGGGCAACCTGCCTTTGGTATGGGAAGAGGATCGCAAATACGTACACCTACCTAGCACTTTCAGTTTTTTTACTGAGGTATAGGAATTCATAGACGGAGAAATTCCGGTTAATGTGTACAGTAGGGGCTCAAGAAGCAGAAATAAGCGGATATATTCCGATTAACTTCTCTATATATACTTAAATCTAAAGATTGGGTTCAAATAAGCGGAAAAACTCCGCATATTTTGCGAGAAATGTTGGTAATTCCCGAAATAAACGGAATTTCTCCGTTTATTTCAAATCATAGTGAAACTAACTGGTAAATAATGTAAAAAAACGCTTGGAGACACAATGTTCCAAGCATTTTTGCTTATCAAATTGCCTGTTAATTTAAGGGTGAATGACTGTCTGAATACCAAGGTTAGTTCTAATTTTGTTCTTCAAAACCGAACTACTTAATAAAAAGCCACAATTTCCTACTAAAAAAGACCGTTTTCTTTTTCAAACAGCCCCTTAATCTTCTCAAAAGAGAGCTCTCCTGTCTCACTATAGACGACATCTGCTAAAGGGAACGACTCCTTAGGTCCGATCGCAACAGCAAACATATTCGCTGCCTTAATGGCCTCCACACCTGCAACGGCATCCTCGACGCCAATGCAAGATTCGGGCTCAACACCCAGTAATTTTGCTGCTGTTAAAAAGACTTCGGGGTGCGGTTTTCCGTTTGTAACCGTTTTGGCGTCAACGATGACGTCAAAATCATTTTTCAGGCCAAGTGATTCCATAACGGTAAAGGCGTTTTTACTTGCTGAAGCAAGCCCCAGTTTTAGCCCATTTGCTTTAATCGCAACTAGTAATTCCTTGATTCCAGGCAGAATATCAGTAGGGGTAATCTTAGTAATGAGCGATAAATAATGGTCGTTTTTCTTTGAAGCTAGAGCTTCTTTCTCAGCCGCTGAAAAATCACCTGATCGTCCGCCAAGTTGAAGGATTTTCTCCAGTGATTCCATACGTGAGATGCCTTTTAATAGCTCGTTATCTTCACGAGTAAAGGTAATCCCTATATCACCAGCAAGGGCTTGCCAAGCTAAAAAGTGATACTCAGCAGTGTCAGTGATGACCCCGTCAAGGTCAAAAATAAATGCCTCTAATTTCATAAGATCTCTCCCTATAGAAAAGGGGCAGAAAACCCATGCCCCTCCTGTCTTTATTTTTTCAGAGCAACGGTCATCGTTCCGTTCTCTGGTAACACCAGTTCCTCGCCATAAAGCTTCATTGACAATTCTGGTCCTTCTTGTGAAAGTGTCACACCATCTTTTGAAACATGGATAGTTAAGAAATGGCTACGGTACACGATTTTAAAGGAATAGGAAGACCATGATTTTGGAACAAATGGTGCGAACGAAAGAGTTTCATGGGCGGTTCTCATTCCTGCAAAGCCTTGAACGATTGCAAGCCAAGCACCTGTCATACTAGTAATATGAAGGCCGTCTTCTGTGTCATTGTTGTAATTATCTAAATCGAGACGCGCGGTACGATGGTACATCTCGTAAGCCTTATCCTCTTTTCCAAGCTCTGCGCCAAGAATGGCATGGACAGATGGAGAAAGAGATGATTCATGAACAGTCATTGGCTCATAGAAGTTAAAGTTTCTTTCCTTTTCTTCGTAAGAGTACTCGTGATTTAAGAAATACAAGCCTTGAAGAACATCTGCTTGTTTGATGAAGCAGCTTCTCAAGATTTTATCCCATGACCATTTTTGGTTTAATGGACGATCCTCCGGTGCCAACTCGTCTACTGTTTTTAAGTCTTTATCAAGGAAGGTGTCATGTTGAATAAACACATCAAGTTCTTTATCGTATGGAAGGTACATGTTATCGATGATATCCTGCCATTTGGCCATTTCATCTTCTGTAATTTGAAGATCGGATACACGTGTTTCATGACCATTCGCTTTAAGTGCATCAATGACTTCTAGCGTATATCGAAGCGTCCAACGAGCGATCGTATTGGTGTACCAGTTATTGTTCACATTATTTTCGTATTCATTTGGACCGGTTACGCCATGCATCATGTAGACATTTTTCTTTTTATTGTAGTGAACACGGTCTGCCCAGAATCTAGAAATACCTGTAAGTACATCTATGCCATACTCGTTCCAATAGGCTTGATCGCCCGTGTAATTCACATAATTATAGATGGCGTAGGCTATCGCTCCATTTCGGTGAATTTCCTCAAACGTGATTTCCCATTCGTTATGACTCTCAATTCCGTTGAAAGTAACCATCGGATAGAGCGCACCTTTTAGGCCTTGCTGCTGTGCGTTATGATATGCACCACCCAGTTGATTATGACGATAAACTAATAGATTGCGAGCTACCTCTGGGTTTGCTGTAGATAAGTAGAGAGGTAGAGCGTATGCTTCTGTATCCCAATACGTGGCACCACCATATTTTTCTCCTGTAAATCCTTTTGGTCCGATATTCAAACGTGCGTCTTCACCGTAATAGGTACTGAATAATTGGAACAAATTGAATCGAATGCCTTGCTGAGCCTCATCATCTCCATTGATTTCAACATCGGCAATGCTCCAACGCTTAAGCCAAGCTTCTTTATGTTCTTGAAGAAGGGAATCATAGCCCAATCCATGCGAGTGAGTAAGTACTTCCTCTGCCTTCGTTACCAACCGTGCCACTTCATAATCTCTATCTGTTGTAACAGCGACAAATTTAATCAATGAAACAGGTGTATTCTGAGTAGCTTGAACAGAAATCGTATTTTCTACATATTCTTCACGCTCAGAAGTAGAGTGAGACAAAATGTCTCCATTTACTACAAGACGCATACTAGCCGCCACATGGAAGGTAGGAGTGCCAAACGGATTATCCTTCGTTTTCATGACTAAATGACCATTACTGTTACTAACGCCTCGCTGAACTTCCAACCAGAAATCTTCCTCATAGTTGGAGTCTTCATTTCTCACATCTCCATCTAAGTAAGGAGTGAAAGTGACGTTTCCGGAATAATTTTTCGGAGTCACCTGATACTTGATAACAGCAAGTTCTGGATGGCTAATCGATAGGAAACGAACGACCTCTACATCGGTTTCCTTTCCATTTTGATTAATGGTAAAGCGGCGAGTTAACACGCCGTGCTGCATGTCAAGCTCTCGATAATAGTTCGTTACTTGATTTTGGTAACAATCAATTTCTTCTCCGTCAATCGCAACTCGGATGCCAATGTAGTTAATAGAGTTGATGACCTTTCCGAAATAGTGGGGATACCCATTTTTCCACCAGCCCACTCTTGTTTTATCTGGAAACCAAACTCCAGCGATATATGAGCCACGGTGAAAGTCTCCTGTATACGTTTCCTCAAAGTTACCACGCATTCCCATATGACCATTTCCAAGGCTCATCATACTTTCTGCTAGGCGAAAGTCTTCTTTGTTAACTGTTGTTTCAACGATCTTCCATGGATCAATGCTAAATAATCTTTTCATGTCATCACCTCAAAATATTTTAATGCGCAAACGTTTGCACCAAGCGGTAAAAAAATAAGCAAAAGATCTACACATCTATATTGTAAAGGATTTCATAAAAAAATGCTTTATAAATTGTTATATTTTTTTGTCAAAAATTCTAATTGTTTTCTCATCGTATTCTAATAGTCTACTAATTGTTTTTTAGTTGAAACTTCTGTCATAGTATAAATGTCTACTGAAAGAGGGACAAATCTATCAATAATATTCGTTTTTTACAGGAAATTGACAAATATATCTCGAATATATGTTAAAGGTATGAAATTTTTAGCTACTTCAGGAGGTTGTTATAGAAGTGAGTCAGATGAATCCAGTGATTAACCGAATTCTTCAAAATATAGAAAAAGTAATGATTGGGAAAAGAAATGTGGCAGAGTTAAGCTTAGTTGCATTACTAGCTGAAGGACATGTGTTACTAGAGGATGTGCCAGGAGTTGGGAAAACGATGATGGTCCGTGCGTTGGCGAAGTCAGTAAGTGCAGAATTTCGTCGGATTCAGTTTACCCCTGATCTTCTTCCGTCCGATGTGACAGGTGTATCTATATATAATCCGAAAGAATTGGAATTTCAATTTCGACCAGGTCCCATTATGGGGAATATTATTCTCGCCGACGAGATTAACCGAACGAGTCCAAAGACTCAATCGGCTCTACTAGAGGGGATGGAAGAAAGCAGTGTCACCATTGATGGCGTGACACATAAGCTTGATCGTCCGTTCTTTGTTATGGCTACTCAAAATCCAATCGAGTATGAAGGTACGTATCCACTGCCTGAGGCTCAGCTTGACCGATTTCTTTTAAAAATGAGAATGGGATACCCCGATTTAGAAGAGGAAATGGAAGTTCTTGATCGAGCGGAAAAGAGATCTCCGATTTCGGAATTACAGCCTGTCATCGACCTTGAGGAATTAAGGCAGCTTCAGGAAGATATCCAAAATGTAGTGGTGGATGATACGATCAAGCGCTATATCGTGGATATTTCTCATCGCACAAGAACGCATAGCAGTGTGTACCTCGGGGCAAGTCCGCGTGGGTCAATCGGCTTAATGAAGGCAGCACAGGCATATGCATTTATGCATAATCGCGATTATGTGTTACCTGATGATGTCCAGTATTTGGCTCCATATGTACTCTCGCATCGAATCATCCTTAAGTCTGAAGCAAAGTTTGAAGGAATTACGGCAGAGGATGTTATGTCACGAGTGGTGGAAAGAGTACCTGTTCCTGTTAAAAGGCTTGCGAAGTAATGAGAAACATTTTTCTATCAATAAAACATATTTGGAAACTCATCATACTGCTGTTTCTGATCGCTGTTACGTTTTCGTATGCGATGTTCCAAGGTGGGTTTGTCAGCTGGTTTTTATTTTACAGTTTTGTTCCTTTTGCTTTGTACGCTCTATTCTTGGCTTCTTACTCGACTAAAAAGTTTCAGATTAGTAGAGAGCTTTCGAAATTTGAATACAGTGCAGGCGAAACCCTAAAGGTGAAAATTCATTTGACGAGGACCAATGCCTTTCCGCTGTTTTATCTTGTCGCAGAGGATCTGTTAAGTGAACAGCTCCACGGCAATCCAAATGCAAAAATGCTTTTATTCCCAGGTTTTAAAAAAAAATTTGCATTTGAATACGAAATTCCACAGTTACCTCGAGGGGAACATATTTTTCAGACTGTTTCTCTTAAGCTTGGCGATCCTTTAGGTTTAATTGAGAGACAAGTAGAGTTTCAACTAACGGATCGATTTATTGTTTATCCTCAAATAGAGGAGCTGGTCTATCGTCCGCACGAAAATCAGTTTGACCAGGGGATGACTGCATCCAAAGAACGAGTTCAGAGAGATACAACCATGGCAATTGGTCTCCGAGAATATCAACCGGGTGATAAGTTCTCCTGGATCAATTGGAAAGCAAGTGCGAAGCGAAATGATCTTATGACGAAGGAGTTCGAACAACGTCAATCGCATGATATTTGTCTGATTATGGACTGTGCACCTTCTGCAGAATTTGAGACAGTGGTTTCCTTTACCGCGTCTTTAGTAAAGGGGATTCTTCGAAAAGGGGCACAGGCGGGGCTTTTAACCTTGAGTAAGGATCGACAATTTTTCCCTGTTCGAAGTGGAGAAGATCATCAGCAAAGCCTTTTATATCATCTAGCTAAAATTAAAGCAGAGAGTCAAGTATCCTTAGATCGAGTTCTAGGGGGAGAAAGCTTTCTTGGAAATCAAACCGTTTCCACTATGCTGGTGACTTCTCAATTAACCAAACCACTAATTGAAAAAGCAAGTTTTTTCTCTGTTAAAAAAGGGGCAGTGACCATTTATTTGGTGAAAAATCAAGGAGAGTCCTTGAATTCATTAGAAATTTCTTTAAAAGGTTCAGCAAATGCTAGAGGCGTTCGAGTGATACTTGTTCATGCAGGGCATTTTTCGGATGTGTTTTCGGAGGTGAGCAGGTAATGACAGATGTGAACAAGAAACAAGAAACGATGTCCTCTCTCTTTCTTTACTTGCTTGGGTTTTTGTTGTTATGGGAGTGGTTACGACCAGTTGACGCACTAACCGATACAGGAAACATATATATTTTTCTAGGGTTTCTGTCCCTATGCCTCGTGGTTTCTTTTTCGAAGGCTCGGGTTTTCATAGGAGCATTGTTGAAGACGGTCTATATTCTATATTTTATTCACCACTATTATTTTGAAGGGTCTTTTTTTCAATTATCATGGCTTTCGCAGTTTTGGAAGGATTTGATTCTGAACATAAGCTATTCGTTCCAAATGGAATGGAGTGCGCTGACCTTTGCGTTTAGAAGCCTTCTATTTTTTATTCTGCTTTGGCTCATGGCTTATTTGATCCACTATTGGCTGATTATTCGAAGACAGATATTTATCTTCTTTTTTATGACGCTTGTTTATATTACGGTATTAGATACATTTACTCCGTACGAAGCAGACGGTGCGATTGTTCGTACAGTAGTTGTTGGTTTTGCTGTAATGGGAATGTTAACGTTTCAGCGTTTAGTCGAAAGAGAGGCCCTTGTTAAAGGGCTATCCTCAAAAGGGAAGTGGGGGCTACCTCTTCTTTTAATGATTGGTGCGAGTGTCGGACTTGGATTTGGTGGACCAAAAGCGGAACCGATTTGGCCGGATCCTGTTCCGTACCTAACTTCCTATTCTGAAGACAGTGGAGGAGTGAGTAGACAAAGGGTTGGCTACGGAACCGATGATACGAATCTAGGAGGACCGTTTGTTGGAGACGATACGGTTGTTTATGAGACCGAAGTGGACCAAAGGCATTACTGGAGAGTAGAAACAAAGGATATTTATTCAGGAAAGGGCTGGGAGGTATCTAGCTCGGATGATCCCATTCCATTTGCTCAAAATGAAGGGTTTCCAATTAGCTCCTTTGATCAAGAAGGATTAGAGCTAAAGGAAGTGACGGCAAATGTATCATCTGTTCGGAATTATCCGCATATCATCTACCCGTTAGGGCTGAAATCCGTCAGTACCGACAATGGAAACTACTCCTTTCGTGTCAATGGAGGGCTCGAAAAGGTATACACATTAGAGGGTGATCGAACCGCGTCGTTAGAAGAATATTCTGTAACGTACGACATTCCGAAATATAGTGTAAGTGCCATGAAGGCAACAAAAAGCTTAGAGCAAGCTGGGTTAAGTCAAGAGTTTATCTATCAATATACACAGCTTCCTGAAACATTGCCACAACGAGTGAAGGATTTGGCGCTTGAAATTACAGGTGAACAAGAAAACTGGTTTGATAAAGCAAGAGCAGTAGAAAGATATTTTGGGATGAACGGATTTACGTATGATCAGTTGGATGTGGCCGTACCAGGTGCGGATGAGGATTACGTGGATCAGTTCTTATTTGAAACGCTAAGAGGATATTGTGACAATTATTCCACTTCAATGGTTGTATTATTACGCTCAGTCGGTATTCCTTCTCGCTGGGTAAAGGGTTATACAGAAGGGGAGTATCAAGGGCCAACAGAGTCAGGGAAACGAGGCTATACGATTACGAATAATAATGCGCATTCGTGGGTCGAGGTATATTTCCCTGGGGTAGGCTGGGTTCCTTTTGAGCCAACACAAGGTTTCTCAAGCAATGTTCAATTGAATTTTGATTCAGCTACTCAGAGCTCTACTGAGGTAGAAACACCTGAAACTAGGGAGCAGCCAGAAGTAGAAAAACCAGAAACACCTGAAAAAACTGTTTCTACTGACAGCTCTTTTTCTTGGAAGGATGTATGGACTAAGATTGAGGCAGGTTTTGAAGAACACTGGAAAAAGGGACTAATCATCCTGGGTGTGATGGGAGTAGTTGCTTATATTGCTTATAAACTACGGTTAAAATGGCTTCCATATGTACTTGTTTTCATTTTTAGGTTTAAAAAGAAAGATGATGACTTCTCAAAAGCCTATCTGACATTATTAAAGCAACTCGATCGTTATGGGATTAAGAGAAAGGAACATCAAACACTCCGTGACTATGCCGATTATGTGGATTACTTCTTTTCCTCGAAAGATATGGGGACACTTACTTCTCTATACGAGAGGTATGTGTACAGAGGCAAGCTTGAAGAAGGTAGCTGGGATCGTTCGCGTGAATTGTGGGAAAATTTAATTAAAAAGACAATTGCTTGACCGATAAAACGACATGTTGTTACAATAATCTCTAATATTATAAAAATGTATCTCTTCATATATCCTCGAAAATATGGTTCGAGAGTCTCTACCAAATCGCCGTAAATGATTTGACTATGAAGGCGGAGCTTTCTATGGTTGTTAGAGATATCAAGCTAGAATTCTGCCTTCAAAAAATTTTTTTTGGAGTAGAATTCTAGCTTTTTTATTGGGAAAAATAACGATGAGGTGAATTGGATGTCTGAAAAGGTAGGTTTATCAGGTCAGGAAATGGTCGTTGTATTGGACTTTGGAAGTCAGTACAATCAGTTGATTACTAGAAGGATTCGTGAATTTGGTGTGTATAGTGAATTGCACCCTCATACAATTACTGCCGATGAAATTCGTCAAATGAATCCAAAAGGAATTATTTTATCTGGTGGTCCAAATAGCGTGTATGACGAAGGTTCATTCCGTTGCGATGAGGAAATTTTTGAACTTGGATTGCCAATACTCGGAATTTGTTACGGCATGCAGCTAATGACCACTCATTTTAATGGGAAAGTAGAACCAGCTAAGCACCGAGAGTATGGAAAAGCGGCTATTCAAATTGAGAACCAATCAAAATTATTTGCTGACCTTCCACAGGAGCAAATCGTTTGGATGAGCCATGGAGATTTAGTAGTAGAAGCTCCACAAGGCTTTACAGTCGATGCAGTTAGTCCTTCTTGTCCGATTTCTTCTATGAGTGATGCGGACCGAAAGTTATTCGGAGTACAATTCCATCCGGAGGTTCGTCATTCTGTTTATGGAAATGAGCTGTTAAAGAATTTCGTTTTTGGTGTTTGTGAATGTGCTGGAAACTGGTCGATGGAAAACTTTATCGAAGTAGAAATGGAAAAAATCCGCCAGCAAGTGGGTGACAAAAAGGTTCTTTGTGCCCTAAGTGGTGGTGTCGATTCATCCGTTGTAGCCGTACTTATTCATAAAGCAATTGGTGACCAATTAACTTGTATCTTCGTTGACCATGGTTTACTTCGTAAAGGGGAAGCCGACAGTGTAATGAAGACTTTTGCTGAAGGTTTTAACATGAACGTGATTAAGGTCGATGCGAAGGACCGTTTCTTAGGGAAGCTGGCTGGAGTAAGTGACCCAGAACAAAAGCGTAAAATCATCGGTAATGAGTTCATTTATGTGTTTGATGATGAAGCAGCAAAACTTGAGGGAATTGATTTCCTAGCTCAGGGAACTCTATATACAGATATTATTGAAAGTGGTACGGCTACTGCTCAAACCATTAAGTCCCATCACAATGTGGGTGGCCTACCTGAAGATATGCAATTCACATTAATTGAGCCACTTAGCACATTATTCAAGGATGAAGTACGTGCTCTTGGTACGGAGCTTGGAATTTCTGATGAAGTTGTTTGGCGCCAACCTTTCCCAGGACCTGGACTTGGAATTCGAGTGCTTGGAGAAATTTCTGAAGATAAGCTTGAAATTGTTCGTGAATCAGATGCAATTCTACGTGCGGAAATTAAGAAGGCTGGACTTGATCGTGATATTTGGCAATACTTCACCGTGCTACCTGACATCCGTTCAGTAGGTGTAATGGGAGATGCTCGTACGTATGATTATACGATTGGGATTCGTGCAGTTACTTCTATTGATGGGATGACTTCTGATTGGGCAAGAATTCCATGGGAAGTACTAGAAATCATCTCTACTCGTATTGTTAACGAAGTTAGCCATGTGAACCGAGTCGTATATGATATCACAAGTAAGCCACCTGCAACAATTGAATGGGAATAAAATCTAACAAAATACGAACAATAAAACGGACATTTGAAAAAATGTTCGTTTTTTATATTGACGAAAATACGAGACCTTGGTATGATGAAAAAGTACTAATAAATGTCGTTTTTCGTCGTATAATCTTGGGGATATGGCCCAGAAGTTTCTACCGAGCTACCGTAAATAGCTTGACTACGAGGTGAGTGATAAATGGGCTCTTTCTTGGCCTCTATTTCGCGAATCTTTGTTGTCAGGCGCTCCTTGTTGTTGGAGCGTTTTTATTTTTCTAAAAATGGAGGAAAAGAAAGAAATGAAAAAATACTTTCAATTTGAAGAGCTTGGAACGAACTATCGTCGCGAGTTTATGGGTGGATTAACTACCTTCCTAGCAATGGCATATATTTTAGTAGTCAACCCACTTACGTTGACACTAGCAGATGTACCCGATCTTCCTGATGCGATGCGCATGGATTATGGAGCGGTCTTTGTCGCTACAGCATTAGCAGCAGCAGTGGGGTCGATCATTATGGGACTTATCGGTAAGTTCCCGATTGCTCTAGCACCTGGTATGGGTCTGAATGCATTCTTTGCTTACTCAGTTGTATTAACGCATGGAGCACCATGGCAACATGCATTAGCAGCGGTATTTATTTCAAGTGTGTTTTTCTTATTATTAACCATCTCTGGATTACGTGAAAAAATCATTAATGCCATTCCAGTAGAATTAAAGCACGCAGTAGGTGCTGGTATCGGATTATTCATTACCTTTATTGGATTGAAAAATGCAGGCATTATCGTCAATAATGATGCAACACTAGTTGGGCTTGGTGATTTAACAGCTGGTAATACACTGCTTGCTATTTTCGGTCTTCTTATTACAGTAATCATGATGACAAGAGGTATTAACGGAGCGGTATTCTTCGGAATGATTATTATGGTTATCGTTGGTATGATCTTTAACTTAATTGATGCACCTGAAAAGGTTGTTGGTGCAGTACCGAGTCTTGAACCAACTTTCGGTTCTCTATTCACAGCATTTGGTGATCCATCATTTTATACAGCAACTATGCTTGGAATTATTTTAACTTTCTTATTCGTTGACTTCTTTGATAACGCAGGAACGCTTGTAGCCGTTGCGAATCAAGCGGGACTAATGAAAGAAAATAAACTTCCTAATGCAGGAAGAGCTCTATTTGCAGATTCTATTGCATCATTAGTAGGTTCGATTTTTGGAACATCAACCACCACTTCTTATATTGAATCATCTGCAGGGGTAGCTTCAGGAGCAAGATCAGGTTTTGCAGCACTTGTAACAGCAGGATTTTTCTTATTATCGTTATTCTTCTTCCCTGTATTATCGGTTGTTACATCACCTGTAACTGCACCGGCACTAATCATTGTAGGGGTACTAATGGTCTCTTCTTTAGGGAAAATTGAGTGGAATCGCTTTGAAATTGCTGTACCATCTTTCTTAACAATCATTGCTATGCCACTAACGTATAGCATCGCAACAGGAATCGCAGCTGGGTTCATCTTCTACCCAATTACGATGATGGTAAAAGGGCGTACAAAGGAAATTCACCCAGTTATGTACGTATTCTTCGTGATCTTCCTATTATACTTTATGTTCTTAACCGAATAGAAAAAAGGGGTTGGCTACTTGTAGTCAACCCCTTTAATTATGACGTTTTTTCGAAAAACATGAATGCGTTTGCGTATTATAATTGACAAGCTTTTGTCCCCTATATATGATTAAACTTATTATGTCGAAGCTCTCAGAATAAAGCGGGGAATTATGATGTCTGGACTTATCATTAGCAAAAATCTTAATAATAATGTAGTGATAGCTGACCACTCGGAGTATGGAGAGGTTGTTGTGATCGGTAAAGGCATCGGATTTAACCGTAAAACGGGAGATGTCATCGACGAGGCGTCAGCGGAAAAGCTTTTTGTCTTAAAAAATGAAAAGGAACAAGAAAATTATATAAAACTCCTTCCATTTGTTGAAAGCAATCTTCATGAAGTGTTTATTTCTGCGATTGAGTTGATAAAGAAAAGAGCAAATGCAGAGTTAAATGAGCATATCCATGTAGCGTTAACTGACCATCTAATGTTTGCTGTCAGTCGACTTTCAAAGGGAATGGAAATGAGAAATCCTTTCTTAATAGAGACAAAAGCACTCTATCCTTTTGAGTATGAAATAGCCAAAGAAGTAGTGAATTTGATTAAAGAGAATACAGGTATCGAGCTTCCTGAAGGGGAAGTAGGATTTATTTCTCTGCATATTCATAGTGCCGTGATGAATCGAAATCTATCTGAAGTGAATCAGCACTCCCAGCTGGTTACTCGTTTAATTGATATGATTGAAGAGCAACTTGAAATATCAATCGATAAGGAAAGTATTGATTACATGAGGCTTGTGCGACATATCCGATTCACCATTGAGCGTGTTCACAATGGAGAAAAAGTAGAAGAACCAGAAAAAATCGCAAACCTCTTGAAAGAGGAGTATCCGGTGTGTTACAATCTCTCATGGAAGCTCATTAAAGTGATGCAACAAGCATTAAAGAAGACAGTATTTGATGCAGAAGCAGTGTATCTAACGATGCATTTGCAGAGGCTTCAAAAAAAAGTTAAATAAATCGAACTTATCTTTTATACGTGTTACTGATTCGATCAGGCATGAGTGAAGAAGATAATTGAAATGGAGATTTACGGGTATTATAACCTTGTAAGCTCTATTTTGATTCCTTTTTCCCTCATGCCTTTTTTGTTTTCTTTTGCAAATTGGGAAACGACAATGAGCGAAACAAAATTATTTAGGAGGTTCTACCATGTTTAAAAAGGTGTTTGGTGTTTTACAAAAAGTTGGTAAAGCATTGATGTTACCAGTTGCTTTACTTCCTGCAGCAGGTATCTTACTTGCTCTAGGGGCAGCGCTTAAAAACCCTGCATTATTGGAGTTAGCTCCATTTTTAGATAACAATGGAGTAGCAATGGTTGCTTCAATTATGCAAAGTGCGGGGGATATCGTATTCGGAAACCTTCCAGTACTCTTTGCAGTTGGGGTTGCTGTTGGTTTAGCGGGTGGAGATGGAGTAGCTGGATTAGCTGCTATCATCGGATACTTAATTATGAATGTAACAATGGGTACAGCTTTAGGCTTAACGGCTGAAGATGTAAACGGATTAAATTACTCAAGTATTCTAGGAGTTCCAACTCTACAAACTGGGGTATTCGGTGGTATCATCGTCGGTATTATCGCAGCAGGTCTTTACAATAAGTATTATGAAATTGAATTACCATCGTATTTAGGATTCTTTGCTGGTAAGCGTTTCGTGCCAATCATCACAGCTGCAACGGCAGTAATCTTAGGTCTTGTGATGTTAATTGTTTGGCCGCCAATTCAAAATGGTCTAAATGCATTCTCTCAAAACATGGTTCATGCAAACTTAACATTATCAGCGTTTATCTTTGGTATTATTGAGCGTTCATTAATTCCATTCGGATTACACCATATCTTCTACTCACCTTTCTGGTATGAGTTTGGTCAATACACAACACTTGCTGGAGATGTGGTTCGTGGTGACCAACGTATCTTCATGGCAGAAATCAGTGACAATGTTCAAAACCTAACAGCAGGTACGTTCATGACTGGTAAGTTCCCGTTCATGATGTTCGGTTTACCTGCAGCAGCATTAGCAATTTATCATGAAGCTCGTCCTGAAAGAAAAGTGGTTGTTGGTGGACTTATGGCTTCAGCTGGTTTAACTGCTTTCTTAACAGGTATTACAGAGCCAATTGAATTCTCATTCTTATTCGTTGCACCAATTCTATTCGCTATCCACGCAGTATTTGCTGGTCTATCATTTATGGTTATGCATCTTTTAGATGTAAAAATCGGTATGACATTCTCTGGTGGTTTAATTGACTATATTCTATTTGGTCTAATCAACCCACAAACAAATGCTTGGATTGTTATCCCTGTAGGTCTTGTGTTTGCGGTAATTTACTACTTCGGTTTCCGTTTTGCGATTCGTAAGTTTAACTTAAAGACTCCAGGTCGTGAAGTGGAAGAAGAAGGAACAGAAGGAGCAGCTGGACAAACTAGCGACCTTCCGTACGATATTTTAGAAGCAATGGGTGGAAAAGAGAATATCTCTCACCTTGATGCATGTATCACTCGTCTACGTGTATCTGTAAATGATATCGGATCTGTTGATAAAGATAGACTGAAAAAACTAGGAGCAGCAGGAGTACTTGAAGTCGGTAACAACATTCAAGCAATCTTTGGTCCTCGTTCTGAAACAATCAAAGGTCAAATGAAAGACATTATGGCTGGAAAAAGACCAACTCCAGCAGCAAAAGCTACTGAAACAACGAATGCAGTAAACACAACTACTTCAAGTGATGATGCTTTTGTATCACCATTAACAGGTAACCTAAAGCCAATCACAGAAGTTCCTGATGCAGTATTCTCTGGCAAAATGATGGGTGATGGATTTGCGATTGAGCCAACAGAAGGTATGGTTGTATCACCGGTAAATGGTAAAATCGTTAACCTATTCCCAACAAAACACGCAATCGGTATTGTGTCTGATAGCGGACGCGAAATCCTAATCCACTTTGGTATTGATACAGTCAACCTAAAAGGAGAAGGTTTTGAAGCGTTAGTTGGTGAAAATGATACAGTTGTTGCAGGTCAACCATTACTTAAGGTAGATCTTGAGTATATTAAAAACAACGCAACATCAACGATTACTCCTGTAGTATTTACAAACCTTGCTGAAGGTGAGAAAGTAACCATCAACAAGCAAGGTGCTGTAACACTTAAGGATCAAAATATCATCTCAATCACTAAGTAATATATTATAGAAGAAACACGACCAGTCTTTCCTTGGGAAGGCTGGTTTTTTGATTCTAAGATAGTTAGGTTTACTTGTGGGTGCAAAACGGTAAATAGCAGATCGAATCACATATTCTTATTGTTGGGTATAAAATAGACGGAGAAATTTCTCTTATTTAGGAAATTACACTGAAAATAGCTAAAATAGACGGAAGAATTCCGACTATTGACTCAAAAAACGTGAAATTGGGAGTTTTTTCGCTGCTTAACCGGAAAAACTCCGCTTATATATCCCGAACCAAGCTCAATTCTGTAGTCTAACGGAAAAATCTCCGCTTATTATCATTTAAAAAAACAGATGAAGCTTATTTAATGCGTTACCAGGGAGCTTCGGATCCCATAGTCTGCTCAGTTCAGTAAAACTATTGGGGTTTATTTGCCTGGGTCATTAAAATTAATCCAACAACCTTTTAAATCTCAACATAATCCAGAAACCCTGAATCAGGACGATTTAAACAATAAAATTTGTGGAAATGCTGATAAATCAATAAAAAATCACTGTGAATGATATTGTGATGTACCTCTAAAATAAACTCGATAAGAAAGTGAAAGATCGAAATGGCAAGTAAACTATAGGGATTTCAGGGAACGAGGATGAATTACATAAATGCTATTGGTTATTATTACCACGGATAACATGTTGACTCTCCATGCTCACGATGGTATTATATAAAAACAGTCGCTGATGACGAGACAATAAACTTTAAAAACTTTTAAAAAGTTGTTGACTTCGAGCGATTGAGATGTTATTCTAATATAGTTGCTTCTAACGAAGCGAAATTGTTCTTTGAAAACTAAACAAATCATACGTCAACAAAAAATGATTAGTGTTGAAATATACACTAGCCAACGTTTTAACTTTAAGAGCTAATCTTACTCTTTATTGGAGAGTTTGATCCTGGCTCAGGACGAACGCTGGCGGCGTGCCTAATACATGCAAGTCGAGCGGA
>NZ_JAMBNS010000159.1 GCF_023715225.1 Robertmurraya korlensis | reverse complement strand
CGCCATGGCTAACGGTTCAAAACCGTCGGGAACGATGTCGCCGCCCAAGATTTCGACCCAATGCTGCCTTAAAAATTCATCATCAGCCCAGCCAATTTGGTGGGCGACTTGCGGGTTGAAATGACCTGCTTGCGGGTTGGTGAGCGGTTTGGGGGGTTGTTTATGATAAAGCCTTGGGTCAAGCGTGGCATACGAGTTTTCGATTTTCATAATTTTTCCATTTTTATAGGCATGACTAATCTGGCGGTTAAATGCCCCCTGTATAGGGCATTTTAAGTCATTAATTGCGCTATAATAGCGCGTTAACAGCTGGCTGAAAATTTGATTAAGCTTGCTGATGTTTTTGAAAATTTATATTGCTTACTATACCTTTATCCGACGATATCGTCTGT
>NZ_JAMBNS010000158.1 GCF_023715225.1 Robertmurraya korlensis | reverse complement strand
AGAGGACTTGCGTGTTGATAGAACAGCTGAGCAACGGTTAAGAGAAAAATACCCACACCCAGAAGACCATCGCAAATATTTACATGGTCTTAGAACTTATAATTTATTGGATTCGTTACCCAATCGTAGAGATGATGACAATATCGTAGCTCGGATTGTTTTTCATAAACGGATTGTACCGTTATTAAGTGATTTGAGAGCAAGTTTTACCCAATTTGCTTTAGCAGACGTCACGGAATTTAGCAGTATCTATACGTTTAGGATTTATCAGTTGCTAATGCAGTATAAGTCAACAGGCTATGTAAAAATCAGCCTTGACGACCTGCGATTTATGCTAGTTTTATTTGATAAATATCCGTTAGTAGCTGACTTGAAAAGATGGGTTGTTGAAACTG
>NZ_JAMBNS010000157.1 GCF_023715225.1 Robertmurraya korlensis | reverse complement strand
GAAGCAGGTCAACCGATTCGTTTGATGAATGAAATGGGCGAGCTGATATTTGATGAGGTGCTTGAGCCAGGCGATGTGCTGTATGTACCGACCAATCTCTCTCATTACGGGGTGGCCGTTGACGATTGTTTAACTTTTTCGTTTGGCTTTAGGCGCCCCACCCCATTACAGCTGCTCGATAGTTTGGCAGATGTGGCTACCCATTTTGATGATTTAGCCATTCCCCTCAAAATCAACCAACCCACCGCCGTTGCAGGCGAGCTGTCGATAGCCAGCGTTCACGATATCAAAGCGCAGCTGATTGCGCTGCTAAACTCTGAACTTGGCGATGAAATAATCACTCAAGCGATTAGCGAAACGGTAAGCAAGCGTCAATATGAGCTGATGCTCCCTGACAC
>NZ_JAMBNS010000156.1 GCF_023715225.1 Robertmurraya korlensis | reverse complement strand
TGTTAAAGTGCCTGTTAAAATACTTGCTAACATGGGAACGATAATTGTAATAATTGGAATTAAAGCATTTCTAAGTGCATGTCCAAAAAGTACACGCATTGTCGAATTACCTTTAGCTCTCGCTAATAAAATATAGTCTGAACTTAATACCTCTATCATCTCTGCTCTTATGTATCTGGCGACAGTTGCTAAAACAGCTGCAGATAATGCAAGTGACGGTAATACCGCGGTCGAAAAACCTTCCCATCCAGCTACTGGGAACCATCTTAATTTAACTGCAAATACATATTGTAAAAGTACAGCAAGTACAAAAGATGGTACAGATACTGCAATAACTGAAATAACTGTAGTTGTATAGTCAACCCAAGAATTTTGTTTAGTAGCTGCTGCAACACCTAAAA
>NZ_JAMBNS010000155.1 GCF_023715225.1 Robertmurraya korlensis | reverse complement strand
ATCTATCACTCCGGCGAAACGGAAGATGGCACCTGGTTTTTGCACTGGCTGAAGCGCGAGTTTGGTCCCGCGCCGACCGCGGCCGTCGGCTATTCGCTGGGCGGCAATATGCTGGGCTGCCTGCTGGCAGAGGAAGGCGACCGCTGCCCGCTGGATGCGGCGGTGATCGTCTCCGCGCCTTTCATGCTCGAAGCCTGCAGCTATCATATGGATAAGGGCTTCTCGCGGGTTTATCAGCGCTATCTGCTCAATCTGTTAAAAGCCAACGCTTCACGCAAGCTGAAAGCGTACCCGGGCTCGCTGCCCGTCGATTTACGCCAGCTCAAAGGGATGCGCCGCATCCGGGAATTTGACGATATGATCACCGCCAAAATCCATGGCTTTGCCGATGCGCTGGATTATTAC
>NZ_JAMBNS010000154.1 GCF_023715225.1 Robertmurraya korlensis | reverse complement strand
TCTAAGTTCGCAATTTAATACCTTGGTCTTGGCGAGGAATATCTCGGCTTTTCAGCTTCAGGCGGTTTAGGTTGAGTATCTATCGGTTTTTTCACCCACCCCAGCTCATCTGCCCCAATGTGATACTTTTTAGCGTGTTGCTCGGCTTTGTGAGCATAAATCCCTGTAAAGTCAGCTTGGGCTTGTTTGATTCGCTCATTTTTGGAGGCAATAGTCTCTTTTTTGGCATTAGGGGTTGTGGTGTTGGTAGGATCACTAATTTGTTTGGCTTGATAATTGGCAAAGTCAAAGCTTTCATCAAACACAAAGCCTTTCAATCGTATCGGTTTCTGACTATCCGCAGGGGTCACGCTGATAAACTTGGCGCTTTGGCGTGTGACCGTTAGTCCAATCTCAGGCATGGAC
>NZ_JAMBNS010000153.1 GCF_023715225.1 Robertmurraya korlensis | reverse complement strand
CCCAGTAAAACCGGCGAAGAAGCCGCCGATCTTTAGTCATGGCTGGGCCTTACGGCTCAGAAAAGTGAAAAAAGTTCAGTAAAAACGCATAAGCGCTTTCACCTTTTTCATAAGCCCTCTTCTCGATTCACAACAGTTTCATTAAAGCCCGCTATCCGGGAAAAGTCCTGGGTAGCGAGCGCTGCCGTTTCGCTGTAACGCCTGAAATACATGCATTCTCTGCGGATGCGCATTTTTTATACCCGCGGTTTACCCTTTTTACTGCACAACGATTAATAAACCTTTAGAACGGAAGTTAAAAAAATTTCATGCAAAGAGTGAATCCATTTATTTCTGCAGCGACGTTATCGGACTTTTCTGATGGTGTGGAATTAAAAAAAACGAGGTATAAATTAGCCACACACAGC
>NZ_JAMBNS010000152.1 GCF_023715225.1 Robertmurraya korlensis | reverse complement strand
GAGCCAGGATCAAACTCTCCAATAAAGAGTAAGATTAGCTCTTAAAGTTAAAACGTTGGCTAGTGTGTATTTCAACACTAATCATTTTTTGTTGACGTATGATTTGTTTAGTTTTCAAAGAACAATTATCACTTTGTTTAGAAGCGACTTTTACTATATTAACAACAATCAATTCTGCTGTCAATAAGTTTTTTTGGTGGAGCCTAGCGGGATCGAACCGCTGACCTCCTGCGTGCAAGGCAGGCGCTCTCCCAGCTGAGCTAAGGCCCCATTAAATAATTAGTAGTATCATGGTCGGGAAGACAGGATTCGAACCTGCGACCCCTTGGTCCCAAACCAAGTGCTCTACCAAGCTGAGCTACTCCCCGATTAAATCTAATATGGCGCGCCCGAAAGGAGTCGAACCC
>NZ_JAMBNS010000151.1 GCF_023715225.1 Robertmurraya korlensis | reverse complement strand
ATCCTGCCGGGCGAAAACCGAGTTCTTCCGGCGTAATGTCGTATTCGTCGATTTTCGCGCGGATTTCGGCAATCGCGTCGGCAATCGCCTTTTCACGTTCCTTGTCGATCTTTTGCTGAAGCCGTTCGAGCTGTGCGGACAGTTGCCTGTAGGTCGCCATATGGATGGGACTCCATGAGTGTTATTCGTGAAAAATAGGTAACACCAAGCAAACAGAAAAGCGCTTCGCCCGATCGTGGTCTCCTCAGCCGGTCATTTCGGGATCAATAACCGCTCTTCTTCTTGCACGCGAAGAGAAGATTTCGCACGGCGTCATCCGTCGATTGCTGGATCACGTCGAAATCTCCGTTGCACATGGCCCGGGCATTGTCCGTGCAATTGCTCCAGTCGCTGCCGGTGCATTGCACC
>NZ_JAMBNS010000150.1 GCF_023715225.1 Robertmurraya korlensis | reverse complement strand
CCAATACCCCGCACGTCGATGCCATTTCCGGGGCCACCAGCCAGAGCGAGGCGGTGAAAAAAGCGGTCGCCAAAGCGATGCTGAAATCGAGTAAAGCGCTGGCGGCGGAAGAGGGCGGCAATGACGCCGCGCCGAAAAGCTATGATGTGGTGGTAGTCGGCAGCGGCGGCGCCGGTCTGGCGGCAGCCATTCAGGCCCACGACGAAGGGGCCAGCGTGCTGATCGTCGAAAAAATGCCAACCATCGGCGGGAACACCATCAAGGCTTCCGCCGGGATGAACGCCGCGGAAACCCGCTTCCAGCGAGTGAAAGGTATCGAAGACAGTAAAGAGCTGTTCTATCAGGAAACCCTGAAGGGCGGCCACAACAAAAACAACCCGCAGCTGCTGCGCCGTTTCGTTGAAAACGC
>NZ_JAMBNS010000015.1 GCF_023715225.1 Robertmurraya korlensis | reverse complement strand
ATAGTCTGGTGGCGATAGCGAAAAGGTCACACCCGTTCCCATACCGAACACGGAAGTTAAGCTTTTCAGCGCCGATGGTAGTTGAGGGTTTCCCTCTGTGAGAGTAGGACGTCGCCAGGCGGTAATGTTTTTATCGTTCCACAGTAGCTCAGTTGGTAGAGCATTCGGCTGTTAACCGAACGGTCGCAGGTTCGAGTCCTGCCTGTGGAGCCATTTTCATAAGACAACCTCTTATGAGCTTTTTGGAATGCTTCCATAGCTCAGCAGGTAGAGCACTTCCATGGTAAGGAAGAGGTCACCGGTTCGAATCCGGTTGGAAGCTCTCTGTTTTATAGTTTAATAGTATGGCCCCTTGGTCAAGCGGTTAAGACACCGCCCTTTCACGGCGGTAACACGGGTTCGAATCCCGTAGGGGTCACCAAGTTTTTTTCACGAAGTGAAAATCACATTCCATTTCGGAGGATTAGCTCAGCTGGGAGAGCACCTGCCTTACAAGCAGGGGGTCGGCGGTTCGATCCCGTCATCCTCCATTAAGAATTTTTTCGCGTGAGTGAAAAATATTCATCCTTAACAAATTAACGAATGAAAAAATAAACTAAGCCGGCGTAGCTCAATTGGTAGAGCAACTGACTTGTAATCAGTAGGTTGGGGGTTCAAGTCCTCTCACCGGCACCATGCTTCATTTAAAATAATGGAGGGGTAGCGAAGTGGCTAAACGCGGCGGACTGTAAATCCGCTCCCTTGGGTTCGGCGGTTCGAATCCGTCCCCCTCCACCATTTACATAGTAAGTCTAAAACTGGACAAACTAAAAATGTCCTTTTTATTTTGTCTTTTGGGCTATAGCCAAGCGGTAAGGCAACGGACTTTGACTCCGTCATGCGTTGGTTCGAATCCAGCTAGCCCAGTCTGAAAAGCGGAAGCAACTTGAATAGGGGCGACAGGTATAAGGCGAAGACCGTAGGAGGTCCTGACCTCTGAAGGGCTTTGACTTATAACCCCGAGCCCCTAGTTGCTGTAGCTAGACACTAATATCTTGAGCCATTAGCTCAGTCGGTAGAGCATCTGACTTTTAATCAGAGGGTCGAAGGTTCGAGTCCTTCATGGCTCATTAAAACCTTAGGAGGTTTCCTAAGGTTTTTTTTGTGCTTTTTTTTCTGAATATTGGATATAAACTGCATATTTATGCGTGATTTTGTCGAGTTGAGTCACAGACATAGAAATGTATACAATAGGAGAGTAGAACAGACAGGGGGTTAGAGGATGAAAAAACTATCTATTATTGGGATGCCAATGGATCTTGGTCAAATGAGACGTGGGGTAGATATGGGGCCAAGTGCCATTAGGTATGCTGGGGTTGTTGAGAGATTACGAAACCTTTTTGATGAAGTTCATGATTTAGGGGATATCCCGATTGGAAGACCAGAGGTTGTGATAGACGAGCAATCCAATCTAAGAAACTTACATCTTGTCGCAGAAAAAAATGAGGCACTATCAAAAGAAGTTGATCAAGCGATCTCTTCAGGAGCATTCCCGCTTGTGCTTGGAGGAGACCACAGTATTGCGATTGGGACACTAGCTGGAGTTTCAAAGCATTACAAAAGTTTGGGCGTAATCTGGTATGACGCACATGGGGACCTGAATACAGCGGAAACATCACCTTCTGGAAATATCCATGGAATGCCGTTGGCTGTAAGTCTGGGAATAGGACATGAGATATTAACAAATGTCGGAGGATATGAACCTAAAATTAAACCTGAAAATATTGTTCTAATAGGTGCTAGAGCACTTGATGATGGAGAAAAAGAGTTAATAAAAGAGATTGGTATAAAAGTATATACAATGCATGAAATCGATCGTTTAGGTATGACAAAGGTGATGGAAGAGACGATAGAGTATTTAAAAGAGAGAACGGATGGGGTACACCTCTCTTTAGACTTAGACGGTCTAGATCCTCATGATGCTCCAGGAGTAGGAACGCCTGTTACTGGTGGTATTAGCTACCGAGAAAGCCACCTTGCCATGGAAATGCTTGCAGAATCGAAACTTATTACATCTGCTGAATTTGTAGAAGTTAATCCAATCTTAGATGATAAAAATAAAACAGCATCTGTTGCTGTAGCATTAATGGGTTCTTTATTTGGCGAAAAGTTATTATAAAAGGATAGCAGCAACTCGCATTAAGGGTTGCTGCTATTTTTCATTAAACGATCGTACATATTTAATAGATTGTCCAACTTTTTACTAAGTTTGATTACATTTTCATTGCTTAATGAAGAGTGAGATGCTTGGCTCACCATTTTTCTTCGATGAGCTTCGATGTCTTTTAGCAGAGATTGCTTATCCATATGAATCACTCCTATTCGTAATGATATAATAACCTCCCTAATTTCTACATTTATACCCAGAGCCTAAATTTTTAAACAATTTACAGTAAATATTTGTTAAAATATGTAGTGGAGAAAAATTTTTTATAGAAATGAAACCTTTTCCGGTATCGATACGTATTATCGAGTAGCCGCATTAGAGCGGAGGTATAGGAATGGAAGCACTGATTAAAAAAAGAATCAAGCAAGTGTTAAAAGGGGACCAAAGTGCATACGGGGAAATCGTTGAGATATATAAGGATAAAGTCTTTCAACTTTGTTATCGAATTCTCGGAAATCGTCATGAAGCAGAGGATATGGCACAAGAGGCATTCATTAGAGCATATATTAACATCTCAAGCTTTAATATTGATTTAAAGTTTTCAACATGGTTATATAGAATTGCAACAAATCTATGTATTGATCGGATTCGTAAGAAAAAACCGGACTATTACCTTGAT
The DNA here is from genome assembly GCF_023715225.1 of Robertmurraya korlensis. Classification (GTDB taxonomy): domain Bacteria; phylum Bacillota; class Bacilli; order Bacillales; family Cytobacillaceae; genus Robertmurraya_A. The sequence goes on along the minus strand of NZ_JAMBNS010000015.1, from coordinate 78,649 downwards.
GCAGAAGTATCTGGTACAGATGGACTGACCATGTATTCTCAAATTGCATCAGATTCGATTCTTCCTGAGGATGAAATAGAGAATCTTGAATTACAAGAGACCATACAACGAGAAATTACTAAGCTGCCAGAAAAATATCGATCTGTGATTGTCTTAAAATATATTGAAGAACTTTCATTAAATGAAATTAGTGAGATTCTTGATATCCCACTAGGCACAGTAAAAACAAGGATACATAGGGGTAGGGAAGCATTACGCCACCAATTAAGAAATGTTTAATGAGAGGTGAAAATCAGTGAAGTGTCCAGATAACATTGTCTTATATATGCATGAATATCTAGATGAGGAAATTGATGAGCATGATGAAGAATTACTAAAAAAGCATTTACAGACATGCCCCAAATGTCAAAGTTATTTTCATGAATTAGAGAAGGCAATTGCCTTAGTGCAGAGTACTTCTCATATACAGGCACCAAGTAATTTTACTGAAAATGTAATGGCTCGACTTCCTAAAGAAAAAAGAAGGGTAAGTGTAAACCGATGGTTCCGACACCATCCTTTGTTGACCGCGGCCTCTCTTTTTATCATATTAATGACAGGCAGTTTATTATCAACTTGGAACAAAGATCATGAGTTTTCAGTAACAAAGCAGCCTAATTTAGTCGTTCATAATAATACCGTTATTGTTCCTGAGGGTGAAGTAATTAAAGGAGATATAACGGTTAGAAACGGTGACCTTCAAATTGAGGGAAAGGTTGAAGGCGATGTAACCGTCATTAACGGAGAAAATTATCTAGCCTCTGCGGGAAATGTTACTGGTGAGATTAAAGAAGTAAATGAAGTGTTTGAATGGATTTGGTACCATGTAAAAAAGACAAGCAAAGAGCTCGTTAGCGTTTTCCAAGATAAAGATTGATTAATTAGTCGCTCGTATAAGAGTGACTAATTTTTTCTTATAAAAAGAGCAAAATTTTTGTCATTTCATTTTTATGTTATAATGAGAAAGTTAAACAAAAATTTTTAGCTTAATGCTTTTAAATATATATTTGGAGGAAGTACAATGTCGATTGCGGATTTCGATGTTCTGAAATACTTATCCATTACCATTGACATTCTCCTAGTTTGGTACGTGATCTATAAGCTAATCATGGTTATAAAAGGTACTAAGGCGGTCCAACTGCTTAAAGGGATATTTGTTATATTAATGGTAACAGTGATCAGTGATTGGTTTAGCTTAAAAACACTGAATTGGATGATGGAACAAATATTGCTTTGGGGAGTTCTTGGAATTATTATTATCTTTCAACCAGAACTTAGAAGAGCACTTGAACAGCTAGGCCGAGGACGTTTCTTCTCTCGAACTGGAGTACAGGAAGAGGAAGAACAGGAAAAAATGGTAGAAGCGATAACGAAGGCAACCGATTATATGGCAAAGCGTCGTATCGGTGCGTTAATGTCAATTGAAAGAGAAACAGGTATGGGAGATTACATAGAGACTGGGATCGGCTTACAAGCGAAAATCTCCTCAGAGTTATTAATTAATATATTTATACCGAATACACCGCTTCATGATGGTGCTGTTATCATTCAAAAGAATATGATTGCCGCTGCTGCCTGTTATCTACCGTTATCTGAGAGTCCTTTTATTTCTAAAGAATTAGGAACAAGGCACAGAGCGGCTCTGGGAATTAGTGAAGTGACTGATAGTGTAACAGTGATTGTGTCTGAAGAAACAGGGGCAATCTCACTTACCAAAAATGGAGAACTTCACCGTGACTTGAAGCTTGAACAATTTAAACAAATGTTAGCTAATGAATTTATTACTCCAATGAAGCCGAAGCAAGCCTCCACACCTCGATGGAATTGGAGGGGAAAAAAGAATGGATAATTTAATTGATAAACTAATTGATAATCGATGGTTTATTAGGGTTGTTGCATTGCTCTTAGCTTTTTTGCTCTTCATATACGTGTACGACGGAGAAGATTTAGCTATTAATGTGCCACAGGATCAAGAAACGGAAACAATCACAGACGTTCCTGTGAAGAGTTATTATGATACGGAAAATCTTGTCGTTAGCGGAGTGCCAAGTACCGTAACAATCAAGTTAAGTGGGCCTAAAAATCTCTTGCAGCAAGCAAAGACTTCTCGATCATTTGAGGTGTATGTAGATTTATCAGAGGCAGAGATCGGCACACAACGTGTACCAATTGAAATTAGAGATGTGTCCGACAGATTAACAGTGGAAATTGAACCGGATTATGCTAATGTATCCATACAGGAGAAGGTAACACAGGAATTTAAGGTGGAGCCCGAATATAATACTAGTTTGGTTTCAGATGGGTATACCGCTGAACAGGCGGTTGTTAAGCCTAACAAAGTTAAAATTACCGGTGCGAAAGATGTGATCGAAAAAATCACTTATGTCAAAGCAACGATAGATTTAGAAGGAAAAATTGAAGATACTGTAACGAAGGAAGCAAAAATATTAGTATTGGATCAAGACCTTAATAAGCTTGATGTCATTCTTGAACAAGATACAGTAGAGGTAACTATACCGGTAAAGGCGTCTAGTAAAGAAGTTCCAATAAAAATTGTTGAAAAGGGAACTCCCCCCAGTGGGGTAACAATTGACTCGATTAATTTAGCTCAATCGCAAGCCACGATACTTGCTAAAGCGGATATATTAGACAAGACAGAATCTGTACGTGTGGAGATAGATGTTAGCTCAATAAATGATGATACGACTCTAACTCTCCCAGTCATAATATCTGAAGGCATTGTTAAAGTGGATCCAGAGACTGTTCAAGTGACCATTAAGGTTAGTCGGGAAGAGGATGTTACGTTTTCAAATATACCGATTAAAGCAAATGGGTTAGCTGCCGACTTAAATTTGTCATACAGAGAACCTCTTGATGGGACGGTATCAATTACTGCAACGGGTGAGAGCAGTATAATAGGTTCCTTAAAAGAAAGTGACTTTAGTGTCATCCTTAATTTAGCTGGACTAGGTGAAGGAGAACATAGTGTCGATTTGAACGTCACGGGTCCAACAAACATTAATTGGACGATTAACCAACAAAAAGCAAAAATTTCGATTACAAAACGAGAAGCATAGATGCACAACAATTATTAAGGAGAGATCTTTTAATGGGTAAATATTTCGGTACTGATGGGGTGCGAGGAGTAGCAAACAGTGAGCTAACTCCAGAATTAGCATTTAAACTAGGACGTTTTGGTGGGTATGTTTTAACAAAGGATAAAGAACGTCCAAAGGTGATCATTGGACGTGATACTCGTATTTCAGGACATATGCTTGAAGGAGCACTTGTTGCAGGCCTTTTATCTATAGGTGCAGAGGTAATGCGCTTAGGAGTGATTTCGACACCTGGAGTGGCTTACTTAACAAAAGCACTTGGAGCACAAGCTGGAGTGATGATTTCAGCTTCTCATAACCCGGTAGCTGATAATGGAATTAAGTTTTTTGGACCAGATGGCTTTAAGCTTTCTGATGAGCAAGAACTTGAGATTGAAGGGTTAATGGATCTAGAAAAAGATGAATTGCCTAGACCAGTAGGTTCAGACTTAGGACAAGTTAATGATTATTTTGAAGGTGGACAAAAGTATCTACAATACTTAAAACAAACGGTTGATGAAGATTTTACGGGAATACATATTGCTCTAGATTGTGCTCACGGTGCTACTTCTTCACTTGCTACACATTTATTTGCTGACTTAGATGCTGATCTTTCAACAATGGGAGCATCTCCAAATGGACTAAACATCAATGAAGGTGTTGGGTCCACACATCCTGAAGCACTTTCAGCTTTTGTTAAGGAAAAAGGAGCGGATGTGGGGCTTTCTTTTGATGGTGATGGAGATCGATTAATTGCGATTGATGAAAATGGAGACATCGTTGACGGAGATCAGATTATGTATATTTGTGCGAAGTCCATGAAGGAGCAAGGAAGACTTAAGCACAATACCGTTGTTTCTACTGTGATGAGTAATCTTGGATTTTATAAAGGCTTGGAAGGACACGGAGTTGAAAGTGTTCAAACAGCAGTAGGTGACCGTTATGTGGTTGAAGAAATGAAAAAGACAGGCTACAACTTAGGTGGAGAACAGTCAGGACATATCATTTTCCTTGACTACAATACGACTGGAGATGGATTGCTAACAGGCCTGCAACTAGCAAATATTATGAAAATCACGAAGAAGACACTTTCGGAACTAGCAGGGGAAATGAAAAAATTCCCTCAAAAGCTAGTGAACATCCGTGTAACTGATAAATACCATGTGACAGACAATGAAAAAGTAAGTGCTATTATTTCAGCGGTAGAGGCAGAAATGAACGGTGACGGACGTATTCTTGTTCGACCTTCAGGTACAGAGCCACTTGTCCGTGTCATGGCAGAAGCGCCAACAGAGGAGCTTTGTGAGTCTTACGTAAGTCGCATAGCAGCCGTTGTTCAGGAGGAAATGGGACTTAATTAATATTATGCATGAGGGGAACGTTTACAACCCCTCATGCATATTTTTTATATATGGGATGTCTTATGTCGCATAGTTTTTTGTTGACGTAGGCCTATCCATATTGTATGATTATCCTGATTTTGTAAAGAAGAAAGAAGGAGGATAGTGGTAAAAACATATGGAAACTTAAAGCGCCTGAACTAGCTGATGGACGAAGAGCGGCTAGTTGACGAGGAGGAGGTTTATCGATATTTCGGCGGATGCCTCCCGATTGTTAAGCACAATCGTATGCTTTTTCTAAAAATCATTGGGGTAACCTGGTGGACAAAGGGAAAAAGAATGCTTAAATCAATAAATGCTAACAATAAATATCACAGAGACTAGGGGGCAAGTCTGCCCTCGTTAGCAACTTGCCTCCGTAAATTAGGAGGAATTACACTTATGTGTGGAATCGTTGGATATATCGGAAATAATGACTCAAAGGAAATATTGTTAAAAGGGCTAGAAAAGCTTGAATATAGAGGTTATGATTCTGCTGGTATTGCAGTAATGAATGATACAGGAGTTCATGTTTTTAAGGAAAAGGGACGCATTGCCGACTTACGTGAAATTGTCGACTTAGGTGTAATGGCAAATACGGGAATTGGTCACACTCGCTGGGCAACACATGGGGTTCCAAGCAAAGTGAATGCTCATCCGCATCAAAGTTCTACGAATCGTTTAACACTTGTTCATAATGGAGTTATTGAGAACTATGACTTGTTAAAGAAAGAGTATCTACAAAATGTTCACTTTGAGAGTGACACAGATACGGAAGTTATCGTTCAATTAATTGATTTATTCGTGAGTGAAGGTCTTGAAGTAGAAGCTGCATTTCGTAAAACATTGAAACTTTTGAAGGGTTCATATGCCCTTGCATTGCTTGACTCTCAAAACAATGAGACGATTTTTGTTGCGAAAAACAAAAGTCCTCTTCTAGTTGGTCTTGGAGAAGGGTTCAATGTAGTGGCTAGTGATGCAATGGCGATGCTTCAAGTTACTAACCAATATGTAGAACTAATGGATAAAGAAGTAGTAATTGTTACGAAAGATAAAGTAACCATTCAAAATCTTGAAGGTGAAACCATTACTCGTGCACCTTATACAGCAGAGCTTGATGCAAGTGATATTGAAAAAGGCACATACCCTCACTATATGCTGAAGGAAATTGATGAGCAGCCAGCTGTTATTCGTAAAATCATTCAACAGTACCAAAATGATGCAGGTCGTCTTGTGATTGACCAAGACATCGTAGATGCAGTGGATCAATCTGATCGAGTATATATCATTGCGGCAGGAACTTCTTACCACGCTGGACTTGTTGGGAAGCAGTTAATTGAAAAAATTGCTCAAATCCCAGTTGAGGTTCATATTGCGAGTGAGTTTGCTTATAACACACCTTTATTATCAGCAAATCCACTATTTATCTTTATTTCTCAAAGTGGTGAGACTGCAGACAGCCGTCAGGTACTAGTTCATGTGAAGAAACTTGGTTATAAGACGTTAACGGTCACGAATGTACCAGGTTCAACATTGTCACGTGAAGCGGACTATACACTGCTACTTCATGCTGGTCCAGAGATTGCGGTTGCATCTACAAAAGCATACACAGCACAAATTGCTGTTTTGTCTATCCTGTCAGAAGTAATTGCGAAAAAACGAGGCCTTGAAGTGAGCTTCGATTTAATTCATGAGCTAGGAATTGTAGCAAATGCCATCGAGGTACTTTGTGATTCTAAAGATGAGTTTGAAGCTATTGCACGTGAGTATTTAGCAACGACAAGAAATGCATTCTTTATTGGTCGCGGAATCGACTTCTATGTAGTTCTTGAAGCTTCCCTAAAGCTAAAAGAAATCTCTTATATTCAAGCAGAGGGCTTTGCAGGTGGAGAATTAAAGCATGGAACCATTGCTTTAATTGAAGATGGTACGCCAATCATTGCTCTAGCAACTCAAGAAAGTGTAAACCTAAGCATTCGCGGAAATGTGAAAGAGGTAGTGGCTCGTGGAGCAAACCCATGTATCATTTCTATGAAAGGCTTAGAAATGGAAGAAGATCGATTCGTTATTCCAGAAGTACACGAAATTTTAACACCTTTAGTCTCTGTCATTCCAACCCAGCTGATTGCTTATTATGCAGCACTACACCGTGAGTGTGACGTAGATAAGCCAAGAAACCTTGCAAAATCAGTAACGGTTGAGTAATAGCATGTCTGGTAAGGCACAATCCTTTAAAGGATTGTGTCTTTTTATCGTCCTAATATGTAACGTAGTGTGACATCGTTGTAACGTTTATCTTTCATCATTATTAATATCTGTTTAACCCATTTTTAATCTCTATAAGGACTCATATGATATATTATAAATACCACTTATTAAAGTAGTTTAATAAGTTCTGCGAATCAGAAGTGGTGGAGGAATCATAATGATTAAATTGGTGTTAACTGATATGGATGGAACGTTCTTGAATAATCAAGGTGATTTTAATAGAGAGCTGTACAAGGATGTTAAAAAGATAATGAAAGAAAAAGGAGTAGTATTTGCTCCTGTTACTGGTAAGCAATGTGAACGGGTAGAAGAGTTATTTGGTGAGGATACCAAAGATTTATGGATTCTAGGTGATAGTGCCACTCGAATTAAACATAATGGAGAATTTGTTTATGAATCTCTGTTAAGTAATAAACTAGGTTTAGCGATTATCCGTTTACTGGAGGAAATTAATATAGAACATACAATTATTGCTTGTACCAGAAATGGTGCGGTGATAAAAGATAATATCCCTCAAGAGGAAGCAGCAATTGTCAGAAGATCTTATGCGCATGTAAGACAAGTATCTGATTTTAATGAACTAACAGAGGAATTTGTTAAAATCACGATTCACGACCCTTTGTTAAGATGTATGGAAACCAGAGAAAAACTAGCTCCATTTTTTGAGTCAGCCTATATTGTAGCATCTGAAGCAGCATGGATCGACATTGCCAATGTGAATGTTCATAAAGGTACTACGGTTGAACACTTACAGCGCTTATTGAATGTGACCCCAGAAGAAACGATGGCATTCGGTGATGGATACAATGATTTAGAACTAATGGCTCGAGCTACCTATAGTTTTGCTGTCAGAAATGCTGTTCAAGAGTTAAAAGATGCGGCTAATTTTATCACACGTTCCAATGAAGAGGACGCTGTGATGAAAACGATTATTAAGATATTATCTTTGCAATGATGAAGGAAGGACAAAAAAGTCGGATAATGGTTCCAACTTTTTTGTCCTGAAAATTTTCATCTTTGTGTATTAACTACTTCTTTCAAGCCCTCTTTCAAATGCCGCAAGATGATTTTTGGAAGCATTGCGTAATTGAGTGAACACCATTCTAATATCATTTGGAAGTTCAAATGCTAGGAACTTTTCATACATAGCTATATTGTCAACTTCTGCTTCCACACTAGCTGCAAAAGCAGACTTTACATTTCCTGGAGTTTTCACGAATGATGGTGATATGTCCTCTAGATTTGAAACTTGGTATTTCTCGAAGAGAGGTAAAAGGGCATAGATATGTCTTAATTCTGCTTCTTTGATTTGTGCAAATGTACGTATGTCTCCAAAAGTTTGGAGAACATTTTTATACCTAGATTGAGCTAAGTGTTCATCTTGAAGTGCATAGGTTAACATTTGGGAAATGGTTAAACTGGTATCATTTAATGCACCTTTAGCTCCGTAATTAGTAGGCTGGCGACTGGCGGTTGGCACTATTTGTTTATTGAATAAAAAGTATAAAAACCATACGGCGTGATTTTGCTCATCAGCGGAAGCACGGCGAAAAGTCTCTTTAATCACAGGATTATGTGACTTATTTGCAATGTCTAGGTAAAAGTCGACCGTTTCTTGTTCATCTCTAAAAGCAGACTCTACTCCCTCTTTATACTGATCAGGACACTTTTCAATGCTTTCAGCAATAGGTTGTCTGCCCGTTAACTCTCTGTAAATTCTACTGAATTCCTCAAAGTGTCGAATCTCATCTTGACGTATTTCAAGAATCTGATCTTTTTCAAACTGAGTTTTTGCCATTCTAGATAATTGTTCGTAACATCCTATCGCGCCATATTCCCCATTGATCGCCTTTTGAATATCATTTATTAAACTCATGTCAGAAGTATTACGAAGATTAGTATGATAAAAGGGATAATTATAATAGATATACTCCATACTAGCATCCACCCCCCAGGGTAATTTATCAACTTTATCATATGCTCAAATATCGGATAGGTGTCTAAGCGGGAGGTTCAAAGACGATAGGGAGTAATTGTGAAGATAAAGTGAACTTATACCCAAAGGGGTTTACTTTATTTTTTTTATTCTATAATACCCGTATAGGTATTATTGGTTACCTTAATTAGATAATAAAGTTATTTGTCTATATAAAAATAAAATGTTGGGGGAATAGATATGACACAGAAAGTGGTTATAGTAGGCGGAGTAGCTGGTGGAGCAACTGCAGCAGCAAGATTAAGAAGAATTAGTGAGGATGTAGAAATCGTTCTTTTCGAACGTGGGGAGCATATTTCATTTGCGAATTGTGGATTGCCTTATTATATTGGCGAAACAATTAAGGATCGAAGCAAGCTGTTGGTGCAAACCATCGAGGGTATGTCAGAACGCTTTAAGTTAGATATCCGTAACTTAAGTGAAGTACTGAGCATTGATCCGGATAACAAGCGGGTGACCATAAAGAACCTTCAAAATGGGGAAGTTTATGAAGAGTCCTTTGATAAGTTACTATTATCTCCTGGGGCAAGACCAATTGTACCACCAATTCCAGGGCTAAAGGAAAATGAGACATTATTCACATTAAGAAATATTCCGGATACAGATAAAATAAAAACCTATGTAGATACCGTACAACCTAAAAAGGCGGTTGTTATTGGTGGTGGATTTATAGGTATTGAAATGGCAGAAAACCTTGTAGATCGAGGGATGGAAGTAACACTTATTGAAATGGCCAATCAAATTATGGCACCAATTGATTTTGAAATGGCGAGTATTTTACACACTCATTTAAAAGAAAAAGGAGTTCACCTCATTCTAGAAAATGGGGTAAAAGCGTTCGAAGAGCGAGGAAAGAAAATCATCCTCTCTGATGGTTTGGAAATTTATACAGAAATGACCATTCTATCGATCGGTGTCATTCCTGAAAATGAGTTGGCCAAAACAGCTGGTCTTGAATTAGGACAGAGTGGAGGTATTATGGTGAATGAGTATCTTCAAACGTCAAATGAGGATATTTACGCAGTGGGTGATGCCGTAGAGGTAGTAGATTATATTAGTCGCACAAAGGCAATGATCCCACTTGCTGGTCCTGCAAACCGTCAAGGGCGAATGGCTGCTAATAATATCATGGGTAAAAAAGAGAATTACCAAGGAACGATGGGTACTTCTATTGCAAAGGTGTTTGATTTAACCGTTGCTGTAACTGGGAACAATGAAAAAACACTAAAACGGTTAGGGGTATCATACGAAGTTGTGCATATCCACCCAAGCTCACATGCTGGCTACTATCCAGGAGCTGCACCACTGTCTCTAAAATTGATTTTTGACAAGGAAACAGGAAAAATCTTTGGTGCACAAGCGGTTGGATCAGATGGGGTAGATAAGCGAATGGACGTGATTGCTACAGCAATTAAGGGTGGATTAACCGTTGAAGACTTAACAAACTTAGAATTGTCATACGCTCCACCGTATTCAACTGCTAAAGATCCAGTCAATATGGCTGGTTATGTGGCAACCAATATTATGGATGGTGAATTGGAACATATTCAGTGGCATGAGGTAGACCAAATCGTTGCTGAAGGTGGCTTACTAATTGATGTCCGTGAACCAATGGAACGTGAATTTGGCTATATTGAAGGTTCAATTAATATTTCACTAAATGAAATCAGAAATAAACTAGATGAAATTCCTAAAGATCAAACCATATATGTTAGCTGTCAGGTAGGATTAAGAGGGTATTTAGCAAGCCGTATTCTAAAAAATAACGGATACAAAGTAAAGAATGTTGATGGTGGCTGGAAGACCTATTCGTCCGTATTTGGAAGCAACATAGCCAACCAAGTGGAAACAAAAACAAACGACCTGGGAGAAGCGATTATTGAAGAAACTACCAATGAGTTACAAGTGGATTCATTGGTTGATGTTAGTGGTTTAACCTGTCCAATGCCTATCGTAAAATTGAAAAAAGGAATAGAGGTATTAGGCAGTGGCCAAGTGCTAGAGCTTCATGTAACGGATAAAGGAGCATTAAACGATTTACCTGCTTGGTCAAAAAATGCTGGACACACCATCCTAAAAACGGAGCAAGATGATAAGCTAATTAAGTTTTGGATCAAAAAGAAATAACCTAGTAACGCATGACTCAAATACCGGAGTCATGCGTTTTAAATTGAGGTAGTAATTTCCCAATTGACTTTATACCCATTGGGGTATAATATGTATTTATCGACAGACACTTAAGGAGGTATTTCAGATAGCTTTTGTAACCAATCTTTGTTAGAAGGAGGAAAGGATATGGAATACAATACTCAAATTCAAAATAGAGTAAAGCGTATGGAAGGACAGCTTAGAGGAATTTTACGAATGATGGAAGAAGATAAGGACTGTAAAGAAGTGATTACACAATTATCAGCCGTTCGAACGGCTGTAGATCGTACAATGGGTGTCATTGTAAGTTCCAATTTAGTTGATTGTGTACAAAAAGCTAATGAAAATGAAGAAACCAATGCTGAGGAACTGATTAAAGAAGCGGTTAACCTGCTTGTAAAAAGTAGATAAAAAAAGGTTGACATCAATGAGTCATCCATTTAATATTATACCCGTAGGGGTAAGTTGAATGCGATTTATATTTTTTTAAACAATAATATACCTATACGAGTATATGTAAATATATTAATTGAAAATCTAGGAGGTAACAGAATGTCAGAAAAGAAAAAAACTACGATTGTCTTATTTAGTGGAGATTACGATAAAGCAATGGCTGCCTATATTATTGCAAATGGTGCAGCAGCTTATGACCATGAAGTAACCATCTTTCATACGTTTTGGGGCTTAAATGCTTTACGTAAAGAGGAAAGTATGATGGTAAAAAAAGGATTCGTGGAAAAGATGTTCGAAAAAATGATGCCAAGAGGCGCAGATAAGATGGGATTATCTAAAATGAACTTTGCAGGAATGGGTCCAAAAATGATTAAAGGTGTTATGAAAAAACACAACGCGATGTCACTACCACAGTTAATTGAAATGGCACAAGAGCAAGATGTGAAATTAGTGGCATGTACGATGACAATGGATCTGTTAGGTCTTAAAGAAGAAGAGCTTCTTGAAAATGTCGAATATGCTGGTGTAGCTGCATATTTGGCTGATGCAGAAGATGGGAATGTGAATCTATTTATTTAATGGAAGAAAGGGGATTTTCCCCTATATAAAAGGCGGCATGAGTACCTGGATATAAGATAAGGGAGGAATCGACAATGAAAGCAATGACAGCAAAGGAAGTAGAAGCACTAGTAAACGAAGGAAAAGCGCTTGATATTATTGATGTTCGTGAAGTAGATGAGGTAGCAGCTGGGAAAATTCCTGGAGCAGTAAACATTCCATTAGGCCTTATTGAGTTCCGCATGCATGAGTTAGATAAATCAAAGGAATATATCATGGTTTGTCGTTCTGGCGGTAGAAGTGGAAGTGCTTCACAATTCCTAGAGAGCTATGGATACAAAGTCATTAATATGACTGGTGGAATGCTATCTTGGGAAGGTAAAACAGAAAAAAATTTTTAAAATAAAATATACCCTATGTGGTATAAAAATGGAGGTAACTTATGGAGAACTTAAAAGCAAATGTTACTCTTGATGCAAAGGGACTAGCATGTCCGATGCCGATTGTTAAAACGAAAAAAGCAATGACTGGTTTAGAAGCAGGTCAAGTATTGGAAGTACTGGCAACAGATAAAGGGTCAAAAGCAGATATTAAAGCTTGGGCTGAGAGCACTGGTCATCAGTACCTAGGTACATTAGAAGATGGAGACGTGTTAAAGCACTATTTAAGAAAATCATCTAGTGATGAAATGATCGAAAGAAAACATCCGAACATAGTGACAAATGAGGAATTACAGTCAAAGCTAGAAACAAATGAAAACTTGATGGTTTTAGATGTAAGAGAAACGGCAGAATATGCTTTTAACCATATTCCGAATGCGATTTCTATTCCACTTGGTGAGTTAGAAGATCGTATGAATGAATTAAACCAAGATCGAACCATCTATATTGTATGTCGTACAGGTAGCCGAAGCGATTTAGCTGCTCAAAAATTAGCTGAAAACGGATTTACTAACGTACTAAACGTGATTCCTGGGATGAGTCAATGGACTGGAACAACGGATCGTATCAACAATTAAGAATCAAAAAATTTTAAAATCGATTATACTCTAGGGGGTAAAATAATGACTGTTCAAGCAATGACGGCAAAAGAAGTGACGAAGAAAGTGTTTAATAAAGAAGCATTCTTCATCTTAGATGTACGCAATGAAGATGCATTTCAAGATTGGAAAATTGAAGGCGAAAATTTTGAATATCTAAATGTACCGTACTTTGATCTATTAGATGGGGTAGAAGAAATTCTTGATAAAGTACCTACGGATAAAGAGGTATTAGTTGTTTGTGCCAAGGAAGGTTCATCTATTATGGTAGCTGACATGCTTTCTGAAGCAGGACGTAGTGTGTCTTATCTAGCAGGCGGAATGAAAGCGTGGAGTGAACACTTAGAACCTGTTAAGGTTGGAGTCTTAAAAGACGGCGGCGAAATATATCAGTTCGTTCGTATCGGAAAAGGCTGTTTATCATACATGATCGTATCAAATGGTGAAGCAGCGATCATTGACTCTACTCGTATGACAGATACGTACCTTGATTTTGCAAATTCAATCGGAGCAAAGATCACTGAGGTATTTGATACTCACCTTCATGCCGATCATATTTCTGGTGGAAGAGTGATTGCTGAAAAAACAAATGCAACCTACTGGTTACCACCAAAGGATGCAACGGAAGTTACATTTACGTACCAACCATTAAAAGACGGCAATGTTGTAGAAATCGGAAATGTAAAAATCAATATCCACGCATTGTATTCACCAGGACACACAATCGGATCAACTTCCTTTATTGTAGATGAAAAATTCTTGCTTTCAGGAGATATCTTGTTCATCGACTCGATTGGAAGACCAGATTTAGCAGGTCTAGCGCAGGATTGGGTAGGAGACTTACGAGAAAGTCTATACAAGCGTTACAGAGAGTTATCTAAGGAGTTAATCGTACTTCCAGCTCACTTTATGATCATTGATGAGTTAAATGAAGATGGAAGTGTGTCAGAAAAGCTAGGAACACTATTTGAGAAAAACCATGGCTTAAATATTGCAGACGAAGATGAATTTAGAAGAATGGTAACGGAGAACCTGCCACCACAACCTAATGCATACCAACAAATCCGTGAAACAAATATGGGGAAAATCACTCCAGACGATGAGCAGCAACGTGAAATGGAAATCGGACCAAACCGTTGTGCGGTTCGATAAAACAATACTAGGAGGAATAGAAATGGAAGCAAATAAAGTATTAGACGCAAAAGGGCTGGCTTGTCCAATGCCGATCGTAAAAACAAAAAAAGCAATGAATGAATTAGATAGCGGCCAAGTGTTAGAAATTCATGCAACTGATAAAGGGGCAAAAAATGATCTGGCTGCATGGGCAAAATCAGGTGGTCATGAGTTAATCAAACACGAAGAAGAAGATACGGTTTTAAAATTTTGGATTAAAAAAGGCTGATGTATAAGGGAACCAGAAGGGGTTCCCTTTTTCTAGAAATGGCTTTAGAGCAAGAGTCATGGTAGGCGCTTTTGCTCTTCAAAGGGGGAAAAATGATGGATGTAGGATTTATTATCACCATCTTTTTAATTGGTTTTATAGGTTCATATATTTCAGGAATGCTGGGAATTGGTGGTTCAATCATTAAGTATCCGATGCTTTTATACATTCCACCTTTATTCGGTTTAGCAGCTTTTAGTGCTCATGAAGTAACAGGAATAAGTGCGGTTCAGGTGTTTTTTGCCACAATCGGTGGGGTGTGGGCTTACCGAAAAGGTGGCTTTTTAAATAAAAAGCTCATCATTTATATGGGAGCAAGTATATTAGTTGGTAGCTTTATTGGGGGCTTTGGTTCAAAGCTCATGAGTGAAGGTGGAATTAATGTCATATACGGGATTTTAGCGTTGATTGCAGCTGTGATGATGTTCATTCCTAAAAAAGGTCTAGATGATATTCCATTAGATCAAGTGACATTCAATAAATGGCTGGCAGCGGTCCTTGCATTTATCGTTGGGATTGGATCTGGAATTGTCGGAGCGGCTGGAGCTTTTCTTTTAGTACCAATCATGCTTGTGGTATTAAAAATTCCAACCCGTATGACCATTGCTTCTTCACTTGCCATCACATTTATCTCTTCTATCGGTGCGACTATTGGGAAAATTACAACCGGGCAAGTGGAATTTTGGCCATCTTTAATCATGGTCATAGCTAGTTTAATTGCCTCACCGCTAGGAGCGATGGCAGGGAAAAAAGTAAACACAAAGATTCTTCAAGTAGTTCTAGCACTACTGATTTTAGCAACAGCGGTAAAGATTTGGATGGATATATTGTAAAAAATAAGGAACAGAAAAGGTGCTTGTCCCAATTTTTTATTGAAGGACAGCACCTTTTTAATTGAAGACATCAAATGTGATCGCCTATTTTTCTGCATTTGTATATAAGTAAAAGCAGCAATTTAATTCCTTCTATTAGGAGCGAGCAATACTTAAATCAATTCAGAGCGGTATGGCCACATCTCTTGGAGGCTCGTAATAAAAAGTTCCACGTTCTTTTTCTTTTTCATCGTAGGAGAGTAGACATACGACAGTGTTCTAGGGAATTGAAAATCTTTGATACGGATGATGGCTAACTCTCCATTGTTGACTTCTTTATGAATCACGCTGTTAGATAAAAGTGAAAGACCCATGCCTTTACTTATTGTTTCTTTAATTCCTTGATTGCTACTAATAGATAGAAGGGATTGTACTTTTAACCCATTCGAACGGATTACGTGGTTTAGGTATTCCCGCGTACCTGATCCAACCTCCCTCGTCACCCATACTTGGTTTTGAAGATCGGATATGAATATATCTCTATGCATTGTTGCAAGAGGATGCGTATCAGATGATACAACAAAAAGCTCGTCCTTTAAAAAAGGGTGGACAGAAAGTTCTTTTTCGTTGGTTTGCCCTTCAATTAAACCAATCTCTACTTCATGCCTTTTAACGGATTGAACAATTTCCTTCGTATTCCCTATAACCACTTCAAGTTCTAGTGCCGGATGTTCCTTTTGGATGTCATAGAGAAGAGAAGGTAGAATGTACTCTCCAATGGTAAAGCTTGCCCCGATTTTTAAGGAACCTCTAACAGATGTTTGCAAGTCGAGGATGTCTTGTTTGGTCTGCTCATACATGCTTATTAACTGCTTGGCTCGATCATACAAAATCTCTCCAGAAGGAGTGATTTTTAGTTGTTTTGGAGAACGTATGAATAGTTTCGTTTGAAACTCGGTTTCTAAATTTTTAATATGTAAACTAACGCTTGGTTGAGACATGAGAAGGAGTTCAGCTGTTTTGGTGAAGTTCTTTACTTCCACTAGAGTAACAAAGGTCTTTAACTCATCAAAATACATACATGACCCTCCTTATTATTAGAAATATTAATAATTATAATCAGTTATATGTATTTTACCAATAGCCAAACTTGAGGTAAAGTAATTATCATAGAAGAGAAACCTGTAGTTATCGGTTTAAATATTAAAACCGACTTAACTTATTGGAATAATTAATATATAATTACACTTATGATATTTTGCGAATTTTGGGGAATTTAGTCTATTTATTTTTAGTGAGGTGGATTTCGTTGCAACTTCAGGTTATGAACAGCCCGTTTAGTCAGGAGCAGGCAGAGCTTCTTAACAAAATACTGCCAACACTAACTGAATCTCAGAAGGTTTGGCTTAGTGGATATTTAGCAGCAATTCAAGCAACACAAGCAACTACGATTTCAGAATCAGCTGCTGTTGCCCTATCAGTAGAGGCTTCCAAGCCAGTTTCGAAAGAAGTAACCATCCTTTTTGGTTCACAAACAGGAAATGCACAACGACTGGCTACCAAAGCAGGTAAAACGCTTGAAAGCAATGGTTTTCAAGTAACTGTTTCATCCATGAGTGATTTTAAGCCAAATAATTTAAAGAAATTACAAAACCTATTAATAGTTGCAAGTACACATGGTGAGGGGGAGCCACCAGATAATGCGTTGTCCTTCCATGAGTACTTACACTCAAAGCGTGCTCCAAAGCTAGAGGAGCTCAGCTATGCGGTACTATCTTTAGGGGATAGCTCGTACGAATTCTTCTGTCAAACAGGAAAAGAGTTTGATGAGCGCCTTAAGGAGTTAGGTGGTAAGCCACTAACTGAGAGAGTAGATTGTGATCTAGATTATGATGAACCAGCATCTGAATGGATTGAGAGTGTACTTTCGGCGCTAGGACAGGCTGGAAAGGCAGCAAGTCAAGCTCAGGTGACTGGAGGAGCAGTACAAGTTGCTTCAGAGGAATCTATTTATTCTAGAACAAACCCTTTCCGAGCCGAAGTATTAGAAAACTTAAATTTAAATGGTCGTGGATCAAATAAAGAAACACGTCATCTTGAGTTATCGCTTGAAGGTTCAGGATTATCGTATCAGCCAGGTGACAGCCTAGGAATTTATCCAGAAAACGAACCAGCGCTTGTGGAGCAAATCCTTGCTGAAATGAACTGGAATGCAGATGAAAAAGTGACTGTTAATAAACAAGGAGAAGTAAGAACGCTAAAAGATGCGTTACTTACCAACTTTGAAATTACGGTATTAACAAAGCCTTTAATGGAACAAGCAGCCAAGCTTTCTGTCAATCAGGAATTACAAGAGCTGGTGAAACCGGAAAATGTAGAAAAAGTAAGAGAGTATATTTATGGTCGCGATTTACTTGACTTGCTTCGAGATTTTGGCCCATGGACAGCTTCTTCTCAGGAGATTGTATCTATATTAAGAAAGCTTCCTGCACGTCTATATTCAATTGCAAGCAGTATCTCTGCCAACCCAGATGAAGTTCATTTGACAATTGGTGCCGTCAGATACGATTCACATGGACGTGAAAGAAAAGGTGTCTGCTCAATTCTAACAGCTGAGCGTCTACAAGCTGGGGATACGCTACCTATCTTTATTCAACATAATCCAAACTTTAAGCTTCCTGAAAACCCTGAAACTCCTATTATCATGGTGGGACCAGGAACAGGGGTAGCGCCATTCCGCTCATTTATGCAAGAACGTGAAGAAGCGGGTGCTGAGGGCAAGTCATGGATGTTCTTCGGTGATCAGCACTTTGTAACGGATTTCTTATATCAAACCGAATGGCAAAAGTGGTTGAAAGATGGCGTCTTAACAAAGATGGATGTTGCTTTTTCAAGAGACACGAATGAAAAGGTATATGTTCAGCATCGTATGCTTGAGCAAAGCAAGGAATTATTTGCATGGCTTCAAGAGGGAGCGGTCGTATATATTTGTGGTGATGAGAAACATATGGCACATGACGTACATCAAACATTAATTACTATTATTGAAAAAGAAGGCAGCATGGGTCGTGAAGAAGCAGAAAGCTATTTAGCTACAATGCAAAAAGAAAAACGATACCAGCGTGACGTATACTGAGTTTGAATGAAAGGAGTTTTAAGCATGGTGGAAGTGAAAGAAAATTTAAAAGCGCCTGAAGGCCCTCCTAGTGATGTAGAGGGTATAAAAGAGCGAAGCGATTACTTACGTGGAACGCTAAAAGAAGTAATGCTAGATCGAATCAGTGCAGGTATCCCAGAGGATGACAACCGATTAATGAAGCATCATGGCAGCTATTTGCAAGATGACCGTGATGTGCGCGCAGAACGACAAAAGCAAAAACTTGAACCAGCATATCAGTTCATGCTTCGTGTTCGACTGCCAGGCGGAGTGGCTACACCTGAGCAGTGGTTAGTGATGGATGACCTTTCTGAAAAATACGGAAATGGTACATTAAAATTAACCACTCGCCAAACGTTCCAAATCCATGGAATTCTTAAGTGGAATATGAAAAGTACCATTCAAGGCATTAACCAATCTCTGATGGATACAATTGCAGCATGTGGAGATGTAAATAGAAATGTGATGAGTACTTCTAATCCACATCAGTCAGAAATTCATACAGAGGTATATGAGTGGGGCAAGAAATTAAGCGATGATTTACTTCCTCGTACAAGAGCCTATCATGAAATTTGGCTTGATGAAGAAAGAGTGGCAGGAACACCAGATGTAGAGGTTGAGCCTATGTATGGACCACTCTACTTGCCTCGTAAATTTAAAATTGGGATGGCTATTCCTCCTGAGAACGATGTGGATGTATTTTCACAGGATCTAGGGTATATTGCCATCGTGGAAGAAGGAAAGCTTGTTGGATTTAACGTGGCTATCGGTGGCGGAATGGGAATGTCTCACGGTGATAAGACGACTTACCCTCAGCTAGCAAAAGTCATCGGCTTCTGTAAGCCAGAGCAAGTATATGATGTGGCAGAGAAGATTATTACTATCCAACGTGACTATGGAAATCGTTCTGTACGTAAGAATGCGCGTTTTAAGTACACAGTAGACCGTTTAGGATTAGAAAATGTGAAGCATGAGCTAGAAAACCGACTTGGCTGGAAGCTTGAAGAAGCAAAGCCTTACTCATTTGATCACAATGGTGATCGATATGGTTGGGTAAAAGGTTTAAAGGGGAACTGGCATTTTACATTATTTGTCCAGGGTGGAAGAATTGCTGACTTTGATGGCTATCCATTAAAAACAGGCTTACGTGAAATTGCGAAGGTTCATAAAGGAGATTTCCGATTAACAGCCAATCAGAACCTTATTATTGGAAGTGTGTCTGCTCAGAAAAAGAAAAAAATTACTGAGTTACTTGAAAAATACGGGTTAACGGATGGGAAACATCATTCAGCGTTACGACGTAGTTCAATCGCATGTGTGGCTTTACCAACCTGTGGTCTTGCCATGGCGGAAGCGGAGAGATATCTGCCAACTCTTATCGATAAGATTGAAGAAATCGTTGAAGAGAATGGGCTAAGAGATAAAGAAATAACGATTCGTATGACTGGCTGTCCAAACGGATGTGCAAGACACGCACTAGGGGAAATTGGGTTCATTGGTAAGGCCCCTGGGAAATACAATATGTATTTAGGTGCTGCCTTTGATGGAAGCCGCTTAAGCAAGATGTATCGTGAAAATATTGGAGAAGAAGAAATCCTTCGAGAGCTTGGTTCTATTCTTCCACGATATGCGAAGGAACGTAACGAAGGGGAACATTTTGGAGACTTTGTGATTCGTGCCGGCATTATTGAAGCAACAACAGATGGAACGAATTTTCACGCATAATTTTAGAAAGACCTTTATTCTATCGAGAACATTGGATAGAATAAAGGTCTTTTTTGTTTTGAACATAGAGAAATTTTTACTGGGCAAAATAGGATTAGAAATTTTGGAATCTGTTATATTACCATAATTTATAATTTACAATTAACAAACAATTATGTAAAATGGCTAAGGTGTATTCGCTATTTTTCGACAATTATTTCAATTTTCATAGGAGGATATAATGGATTTATTTCGTAAGAAACAAATAGGGAAATCAGTGTCTGAAAATTCCCTCAAAAGAGTACTAGGTGCATTTGATCTAACTCTACTAGGAGTTGGAGCCATTATTGGAACAGGAGTATTTGTTTTAACGGGAGTGGCTGCGGCTGAGTATGCAGGACCTGCACTGATTTTATCCTTTATTATTGCTGGACTCGCTTGTGCATTTGCAGCTTTATGTTACTCAGAATTCGCTTCTATGATACCTCAATCAGGTAGTGCATATACATATGGATATGTTGCATTCGGGGAATTACTTGCATGGGTACTTGGTTGGGATTTAGTGTTGGAATATGGATTGGCTTCGTCTGCGGTTGCAAGTGGTTGGTCAGGCTATTTCCAAAGTTTAATGGCAGGATTCGGATGGCATTTACCTACTTTTCTAACAAGTGCGTTTGATCCATCAAAAGGGACAATTGTAGATCTACCAGCTGTTATTATTGTTTTATTAGTGACCCTTTTATTAACAAGAGGCGTGAAAGAATCAGCTAAATTTAATGCCATCATGGTTGTGATTAAAGTAGCGGTTGTTCTCCTATTTATTGCTATTGGGGTATGGTATGTGGAACCAACAAATTGGCAGCCATTTATGCCATATGGAGCTTCAGGAGTCGTAGCGGGTGCAGCTGTCGTTGTCTTTGCTTATTTTGGATTTGATGCCGTTTCAACAGCAGCTGAAGAGGTAAAGAATCCCCAACGAAATCTTCCAATTGGGATTATTTCTGCTCTTGCGGTATGTACCGTCTTATATATCGCTGTTTCCTTAATCTTAACAGGGATTGTTCCGTTTAACCTACTAAACGTAAAGGATCCAGTAGCCTTTGCTTTACGATTTATTCAACAAGACTGGGCTGCAGGATTTATCTCGCTTGGAGCCATCGTAGGTATCACAACCGTACTAATTGTCATGATGTTTGGACAAACACGTTTATTTTATGCCATTAGTCGAGATGGGTTGTTACCGAAAAAATTATCAACGGTTCATCCGAAATCTCAAGTGCCTATAACAAGCACATGGGTAACAGGGGGATTAGTGGCCATTTTTGCAGGCTTTATTCCTTTAAACAAATTGGCTGAGTTAACAAGCATTGGAACATTATTTGCCTTCGCAACGGTATCTCTTGGAGTCGCTGTACTTCGTAAAACACAGCCAGATCTACATCGTCCGTTCAAGACCCCTCTTGTTCCTTTGATTCCTATCTTGGCAGTTGTTTTTTGCGTATATTTAATGCTACAGTTATCAGCATTTACTTGGAAAGGATTTTTGGTCTGGTTAGTCATCGGTTTAGGCATATATATTGGTTATGGGTATAGAAATAGTAAATTAAACAACCCTGAACCATCAGATTCATAAACAAAAGTCGGTTCAGGAGTGAACCGACTTTTTCTATAGATCGTTATGAAATTTTAGCTTCTGACATATGTGGTAGTCGAATGGAAATGGTTGTACCCATTCCTTTTTTGCTATCTATTTGTATCGTTCCTTTCATACTTTCTACTATTCGATAGACGACCATCATTCCAAGTCCTGTTCCTTTTAAGTCTTTAGTTGAAAAATAAGGTTCTCCTAGTCGATTTATTTGCTGGTGACTCATACCAACACCTTCGTCTTTTACGCTTATTAGTGTTGTTTTGTGTTCCTTGCTGCATGTAATTGTTAAAGCACCACCAGAAGACATAGCTTCGATTCCGTTTTTCATAATATTTACGATCACTTGCTGAAGAAGTCCAAAGTTCCCAGTAATTAAGGATGTATCTAAATTAGAGTTGATTTCCACCTTGTATTGTTTGGCCATTGGTTCGACTATCTGGATCGCTTGCTGAATAACCTGGTCAATCTCGAGGACTTCAATTTTTTCAGGAGTGGGTTTGGCAAAGGTTAAGTAATCTTTAATGATATGATCAGCCTGGTCAATCTCACTGATTGCCAAGGCTAAATACCCCTTTTCCTTCTCGGGAATTTCGTGTGACTCACTTAATAACTGTAAAAATCCTCGGCTAGATGTTAAAGGATTCCTTACTTCATGAGAAATGCTTGATGCCAAGTGGCTAGCAACCTCTGCTTTTTCACTCCGTATTAATCGTAATAATAATAAATGTTGATTTTTGATATGTTCGGCCATATATATAGCCAGTCCCATCCCAGCAGCTTGAATGCCTGAATACGCTAAAGTAAACGAAAGGGTAATGGGTGAATGAAACAAGAATTTCGATCCTGCCAATACCCAAATAGACATCACTAAAGAAAAAAAGACTTGTAGGGTGATTTTTTTTCCTAATGCGTATTGTTTAAATTTCTCCCTGATCGAAAAGGATATACAAACGAAAATAATGGCATTTGCTATGGCAAACCAGGAGTGGTCAAATCCATGAATAGCTATCCGTAAGACGATAATAAGTGCCAATAGCCATACACCTGTGTATTTGCTTGCATAAAGACAACCAAGAACCAGTGGAATGAATCTTAAGTCAAAAGGAATTCCACCAGGAAGCGTTAAGGGAAACAACATGCAAAGGGATATAGCAGAAGTTAGGGTAAAAAACATAAAAAACTCTAATTGTGTATTTTTTAAGTGATGCTTATTAACGGAGCCCTGAAAAAAAAGTAACGATACTAATATAATTAATAAATTGATAAGAAAATGTGTCATACTCTCCATGATTGCCTCCGAAAAGTTAGCTTTCTATTATTATAAAGGGTAGAAAGGGAAAAAGGGTTAAAATTAACAAAAATTAGGGATTATTGCCTAGGTATAAAGAGAGTGGTAAAACTGTTATTGGTATATTGTTACATTTACAGATTTTGTTTATAATATCTTTAATGGCGTAGAAGAGGAAAAGTAAAGTGTAGTGATTCTTTGCAGAGAGCTCCGGTTGCTGAAAAGGAGTAAGGATACGCATTTGAACAATGGCCTCGGAGCTACGAACTGAACCTGTCATTGACAGAAGTAGGAGTTGTCGGGAGTTGACGCCCGTTATCAACGTCACGGTATAAGAGTAGAGTTTTGGCTACTTTCGTACTTGCTGAGACTAGCAGTGTGAGCTGTTGGTGAATTAAGGTGGTACCACGGGAGTAAAGCCCTGTCCTTATCTTTATTAAGATACGGACAGGGCTTTTTTTATTTTAAAAGGAGGAATCTTAAATGAATGTGTTTATTGGGGGTGCCTGGCCATATGCAAATGGTTCCCTGCATATTGGTCATATAGCAAGCTTACTGCCAGGGGATATTCTAGCAAGATACTATCGTTTAAAAGGGGAAGAAGTTTTATATGTGAGTGGAAGTGATTGTAACGGGACACCTATTGCCATTCGCGCCATGCAGGATGGTGTGGAGGTAAGTGATATAGCCAACCGTTATCACCAAGAGTTTGCCGAATGCTTTACAAAACTAGGATTCTCTTATGATTGTTATACACGTACAGATACCGCACATCATGCTAGTGTGGTGCAGGACTTGTTTTTAAAGCTTGATATTAATGGTCTACTTTATACAAAAGAAGTTGATCAAGTTTATTGCGGTGTTTGTAATCAGTTTTTGCCTGACCGATATGTAGAGGGAAATTGCCCGACGTGTGGAGAACATGCCCGTGGGGATCAATGTGATTATTGTTCTGCGATATTAGATCCAGTCGAGCTTCATCATAAGACTTGTAAAATATGTGGTTCCTCACCTGTCATTAAGAAAACGGAGCACTATTACTTAGCATTAAGTAAGCTTCAAAGCCAAATAGAAGATTTAAAGAAGGATAGGGTAGGGGTATGGCGTGAAAACGCATTGCAATTAACCGAGAGATATTTAACGGAAGGACTGAAAGATCGACCTGCGACTCGTGACCTGCCAATTGGTGTTTCGGTTCCAATCAAAGGATTTGAACATAAAAAAATTTATGTGTGGATTGAAGCGGTATCAGGATATTACTCAGCAAGTCAGCAATGGGCGATTGATAATGGGGGAGCGATAGAAGGTTTCTGGAAGGAATCTACCCGAAGCTATTATGTTCATGGGAAAGACAATATCCCTTTCCATTCCATCATTTGGCCTGCAATCCAAATGGGGGCGGGCTTGGAGGCATATCCGAAGTATATCGTCTCAAATGAGTACGTAACATTAGAAAAAAAGAAGATCTCTACAAGCAAAAATTGGGCTATTTGGATCCCGGATCTATTGGAAAGGTATCATCCTGATTCCATACGCTACTTTTTAACCATTAATGCTCCGGAAAATCGTGATACGGATTTCTCCTGGCGGGAGTTTATCTATAGCCATAACAGCGAACTGCTAGGAGCGTATGGGAATTTCGTGAACCGTACTCTAAAGTTCATTCAAAACAAATTATCAGGAAAAGTTCCCCAATCGGCAATTGATACAAGAGTGCAAAAACATGTTGAATTACTTTACCATCAGGTAGGGGAAGCGATTGAGGCAGCAAGAATGAAGCAAGCACTAGAAGAGATTTTTGAGTGTATAAGATACGCAAATAAGTATTTTGATGAACAACAACCTTGGAGAGTGGAAGAGGAAAATCGGGATGCGACTATTGCTACATGTGTATTTCTTATAGTGAATTTTGCCCAATTATTACATCCCTTTCTTCCCCATTCTAGTGAGGAAGTTAGAAAAATGCTCCATCATTCTCAATTCTCTTGGAAAGTAATTACTAACTTCCCGTTGAGCGTGGAAAATGTTCATCCACTGTTTGAACGAATTGATATAAAGGCAATAGCCGAGGAAGGGGAAAGACTCCGCGCGCAGATTAAATGAATCTTGAATGTGAGCTATCTATTAATGCGTAGTTCAGTTTTTGTGGAGAACTAACAAATTTGCAGGCCGAATCGCATATGGTTTGGTCTTTTTTGATTCCCTTAATCAAAGTGCTTATCTAAGCATAGAAAATAACTCGTCCTGTCTGAATGAGCCTCGTATTCGGACAAACAAAGAGTCCATCGCGCTGGCACGGTCTAAATCAGCCTCCTATTCACTCCCTCTAGGAGAAACAATCAATATTGTTGACAATTCAATTATGACAACATGATTCATGACAAAATGCATTTTAGTTTGAATTGATTAGGTGTTGAAAACGCTTTATCATAAAGTTAGAAACAAGGACAAAAGAATTATATTTCTGAAAGGGGAATTATACTATATGTCTAATCAAGTAGCGCAAAAGTCGGATGTTCGTGTAAAAATCCAACGCTTTGGTAGTCATTTAAGTGGCATGATTATGCCGAATATTGGTGCATTTATCGCATGGGGGATTATTACGGCTTTATTTATTCCAACAGGCTGGTATCCAAATGAGGATTTTGCCAAGCTAGTTGGACCGATGATTACTTATCTTCTTCCATTATTAATCGGTTACACTGGTGGTAAGATCGTTTATGATACTCGTGGAGGAGTAGTCGGTGCCACAGCAACCATGGGTGTAATCGTTGGTGCAGAGATTCCGATGTTCCTAGGTGCCATGATTATGGGGCCACTTGGAGGATATCTCATTAAGAAGCTTGATGCCATAATCGTTCCAAAGATCAGACAAGGTTTTGAAATGTTGGTAAACAACTTCACAGCTGGTATTTTAGGTGGAGCGTTAACTTTAATTGCATTTAAAGTAATCGGTCCGGTTGTAGAAGGTTTAAACAAAGTGTTAGCTTCAGGAGTAGAAGCAATCGTTGATGCAGGGCTTCTTCCATTAGCAAATATTCTAATTGAACCTGCTAAGGTATTATTCTTAAACAATGCAATCAATCACGGGATTTTAAGCCCACTTGGTGTAGAACAAGCAGCAGACGCTGGAAAATCAATTATGTTCCTATTAGAATCAAACCCTGGTCCTGGACTTGGTATTCTTTTAGCGATTATGTTATTCGGTAAAGGTTCAGCAAAAAGAACAGCTCCAGGTGCGGTGATTATTCACTTCTTAGGGGGAATTCATGAGATTTACTTCCCATACATCCTAATGAAGCCTATGTTAATCCTTGCTGCAATCGCAGGGGGAGTGAGTGGAGTATTCACATTATCCATCTTTAACGCAGGTCTTGTAGCTCCTCCATCACCAGGAAGTATCTTTGCTTTAATGGCAATGACTCCAAAAGGTGGTCACTTAGGAGTACTACTAGGTGTACTTGTTGCAGCAGCGGTCTCATTCGCAGTAGCATCATTTATTCTAAAAGTAAGCAAAAACAACGAAGAAGAAGATTTAGAAGCAGCAACAGAGAAGATGCAAGAAATGAAAGGGAAGAAGAGCTCAGTAGCAGAAGCATTAGAAAACAAAGTGGACTATAAAAAGGTAAATAAAATTATCTTTGCATGTGATGCTGGAATGGGATCTAGTGCAATGGGAGCTTCTATTTTACGAAACAAAGTAAAAAAGGCAGAAGTAGAAGGGGTAGAGGTAGCGAATACATCTATCAATAATCTTCCAGCGGATGCTGACATCGTTGTAACGCATAAAGATTTAACGGACCGTGCCAAAGCTAAGCTTCCAAATGCCCATCATGTGTCTGTAGAAAACTTCTTAAATAGCCCTAAATATGATGAAATCGTTAATAACTTAAAATAATGAATGAACATGAACACCCCTAATCACAGTCTATGGTTAGGGGTGTTTTATGTTTGAACTAAAAGGCAAGTTTGTCCCAGACAGAGCATATATATATAACTCCTTTAAAAAGGAAATATCCTATTGGAGATGAAGTGGAACAATGGTGTTGTGGTTGATAATCATCTTTTTGTTAGTATTACTTTTACCATTAAGGATAAAGGTTGTTGAGAACAATATTGAATTATTTATTTTTATTATGGGTACGATTACTGCAATCACTAGTGGAAGTTGGAGCAGAGAGCTATTCTTAAAAGCTGCAAGTAATCCGATTGGGATTACCATTGCTGTATTACTTGCATCTTTGCTTTTAAAGTGGTTTCACCGCAGTATCGACAGATTCATCAATCGATTGTTACTTGCGTTATCTTTTAGATGGTGCATAGCTTTAACTGTGATTACCATGGGTTTAGTATCAAGTATTATAACGGCGATTATTTCTTCTCTCCTCTTGGTAGCAATTGTCACTTCAATGAGGTTAGATACAAAATCAACAGTGCGTTATGTGGTCCTTTCCTGTTTTAGTATTGGACTAGGCGCAAGTTTAACACCTGTAGGTGAACCTGTAGCAACAATAGCCATTAACAAATTAGGAGAGGATTTCTTCTACCTATTCAATTTATTAGGACCGATTATTATTCCATTAATCATTTTATTAGGTGTATTGGCTGCTATTTTAGTTAAAAAGCCAAAGCATCTACACGAATTCAGAGAGGCGCAAATTAACAATGAAACGTATGAGGAAGTTTTTTATAGAGGAATCAAAATATATTTGTTTGTGATGGGCTTAACATTACTAGGATCGGGGTTTAAAACCGTAATTGATCTCTATATCATTCATTTAAACACACCCTTGCTGTACTGGATTAATACGGTTTCTGCTGTTTTAGATAATGCTACTCTTGCAGCGGCTGAAATGAGTCCTCAGATGGGAGAACAAAAGGTAAGAGCCGTTCTATTGGGTCTGCTGATTAGCGGAGGGATGTTAATACCAGGGAATATTCCTAATATCATAGCTGCGAATAAACTGGGAATCTCAAGTAAGGAATGGGCATATTTTGGAGTGCCTGTTGGATTGGTTATAATGATGATTATTTATGCTTTTTTATTATAAGAGGAAGCGGGGCCTAGAATAAATCTGGGCTCCTTTTTTTAAAAAGATAAGTATGAGTTCTTGGACTTTGAGCGGTGTCTAGCTCCAGCGCCTAGCTCCTCGGGGTCATAAGCCAAAGCCCTACAGAGGTCAGGACCTCTTTCGTTCTTCGTCTTATGCCTGTCGGAGCTTACCAAGGCGCTTGCGCTTTTCTTTTGAATTTATTTAATTTTGTCAACAAATACTATGACGAATGTGTATTTGTAAACGGTTGTTAACCGTTATTTGCAAGAGTATCATTAAATATGTAAATGTCTTTATTTTAAAATTGTCAGTAAGTTGGACTCTTTAGGAGTTGATGGTCTTGTATATTACAGCGAGAGAAAGAAAAATTCTCGAGGTGATACTTCTTAGTGAAGAGGAAACGACCGTGAGTAGTATTGCCAAAATACTTAATGTGAGTTCTAGGACGGTACATCGTGATTTAAAAGGAGTCGAAGAAATACTAAAGTCCTACGATTTGTCACTTTCAAAGCAATCTGGGGTTGGAATTCTCGTCAAAGGAAGTAGTGAAAGCAAAGAGAAGCTAAAATTATTCTTATTTAGTGCTTCTCATAACGAGTACACTCCAGATGAACGACAAACCATTATTCTCTCAAGCTTACTGGAGAGCTTAGAACCGGTGAAATTGGTTGTCTTAGCAAGTGACCTAAATGTCACGATTGCAACAGTAAGTAATGACCTAAACAAAATTGAAGAAAAAATCGAACCGTTCGGTCTATCTCTTATTCGGAAGAGAGGATATGGAGTAGAACTGTCTGGATTAGAAACAGCTAAGAGAAAAGTCATGAGCAGTCTGATTTTAGATCACCTGGATGAGTTTGAATTTATTTCTTTTATCAGGGAGAATATCCAAAAACGTTCTGCTATGGATATGGACACAGCAACCGACCGATTACTTGGATTGGTTGACAAAAAGAAGCTGATTATCATTGAAAGTATCATTGATGACGTAAAAAAGGAACTGCCTTACCCAATCGCTGATAGCGCATATATCGGTTTGGTTGTCCATCTAGCTCTTGCCACAGAAAGGATTCAACAAGGTGTGGAGATCGTGTTAGATGACAGATTCCCTGAGCAGCTTGTGTCAACAAAAGAGTATAAGATTGCTGAAAAAATTGTTTCAGGATTAGAAACTGCCTTTCAAATATCTGTTTCTCAAGGGGAAGCAAGTTATATTACGATGCATCTATTAGGAGCAAAGCTGAGGAATGAACAAGGAGATATTTTCGAAGAAACGGCGGTTCAAGTCGGATATACCGCTCAAAAGCTCATCCAGTATGTTGGGAACAGGATGGGATATCATTTTGAAAATAATATTGATCTTTACCAAGGTTTAATTGCACACTTGCGTCCTGCTATCTATCGAATGAAGCAGCATATGAAGATTAGTAATCCATTGCTTGAGCGGATTATGGAAGATTACCATGAACTATTTAGCATGATTCAAGATGGGGTTGAAATTGTTTTTCCTGACTTCAAGGTTCCAAAAGAAGAAATAGGGTTTCTTGTTATGCATTTTGCTTCTGCCATGCTAAAGGGAGAAGAAAATAAGCAAATGAATGGCCTGGTCGTATGTTCGAGTGGAATTGGAACATCAAAGATTCTAGCAACCAAAATTCAAAAAGAATTGCCTTGGTTAAAAACAAAAAATGTTTCACTATTTGATTTTGAGCAGATCAACCCTGAGGAGTATTCGATTATCATTTCGACAGTTCCTTTAAAGGATTATCAAGGTCAGTATGTTCTTGTAAGCCCTATCCTTTCTCAGGCGGAAATTGAAAGAATAAAGCAGTCGGTTCGAGTCGATCTTCCCGATCATCCGAAAAATGAGATAAACTCCAGTCTAAAAAATGATGCAGGGAAAGATTTTTTTGCGAGAATTCAACGAAACAATCGTTTTACATCAGCAGCGATTGACATACTCTCTGGTTATTTTATTCAAAAACTGAGAGGAGATTTTTCGGTTGCAACAGCTTTATTGGCCGCATGTGAAACACTTCAACAGCAAGGGATCATTAACGATGCTGAAAAAGTTGTTAATCACTTAGCGGAAAGAGAAGCATTAGGTGGACTTGGAATCCCTGAAACCACTCTCTCGCTTTACCATACCAGAAGTACTGAGGTGACTAAACCCTCTTTCACTATGTATGAACTTGAAAAACCCGTGAAAGTGAGTGCAATGGATGGGACAGAGATTTTTAATAAACGAATTCTCCTAATGTTATCACCACAAGAAGCAAGCGAGGAGTCACTAGAGATACTCAGTCAAATCAGTGCTTCGATTATCCGAAATGAGGACTCGATACACCTGTATGAGAGTGGAGAAAAGGATGCCCTTTTTGGTTATCTATGCAACGAGATAAGAGATATTTTTGAAACAAAAAATATTCACTAAGGAGTGGACAATATGTCAGTACAAATTTTAACAGCAGGAAATATCCAATTAAATGTAACTTTATCAACAAAAGAGGAAGCGATTAGAAAGACAGGACAAATTCTTGTTGATAAAGGGTATGTTGAAGCGTCATATATCGAGAAAATGCTTGCTAGAGAAGAATTAACTTCCACATACATGGGGAATTTTGTGGCTATCCCACATGGCACAGAGGATGCAAAGGATATGGTTAAGCACTCAGGTATCTCCATCATTCAAGCTCCAGAGGGAGTGGATTTTGGTGGAGGGAATATGGTAAAGGTTCTTATTGGGATTGCAGGAAAAAATAATGAACACTTAGATATTTTATCAAATATCGCCATCGTTTGTTCGGAGGAAGAAAATATCGAGAAACTTGTTCAGGCTAAAACCGAAGAAGAAATTTTAAGTTTATTTGCTGAGGTGAACTAATATGTTGGCACTACATTTTGGTGCGGGGAATATTGGCCGTGGGTTTATCGGTTTGTTATTACAACAATCAGGCTATGAGGTTTGCTTTGCCGATGTGAATGCAGAAATCGTTGATTTACTTAATGAGCGTAAAGAATACAAAGTTGTATTAGCAAATAAGGAACAAACAGAGACAACGGTAACAAACATATCTGCTATCAACAGTGCAATAAATGGCGAATTAGTTGAAGAGGCAATTGTTCAGGCAGATCTGATTACCACTGCAGTGGGACCGAATATTTTAGCGATTATTTCACCGATGATTGCTAAAGGATTGAAAAAAAGAGCCGCTATTACAAACAAGCCGTTAAATATCATCGCATGTGAAAATATGATTGGCGGGAGTGCTTTTCTCAAAGAGAAGGTATACGAGCACCTGACTGAGGAGGAAAGAAATAGCTTTGATTCACTATACGGATTTCCAAATTCTGCGGTCGACAGAATTGTTCCGAACCAATCGAATGACGACAAGCTCTTGGTTAAAGTAGAGCCATTCTTTGAATGGGTCATTGAACAAACGGCTTGGGTAGGAGAAAAGCCCTCTATTGACGGAGCAACACTCGTGGATGATTTGGCACCATTTATTGAGAGAAAGTTGTTTACAGTCAATACAGGACACGCAGCTATTGCGTATGTAGGTTCTGTATATGGGTTTCATCCAATAGCAGAAGCGATACAAAATGATCAAGTGAATCAGATTGTTTCGGGAGCATTGCAAGAATCAGGGAGAGTGCTTGTTAAAAAGTATGGATTTTCCAATGAACAGCATCAAGCGTATATTCAGAAAATTATTGGTCGATTTAAAAATGAATACATTATTGATGATGTGAAAAGAGTGGGGAGATCACCTCTTCGAAAGCTAGGTATTCACGACCGTTTGTTTGCGCCGGCTGTTGAATATTTCAACGAGTTTCACGAAGCTCCAGTTAATCTATGTAAAGTCGTTGCAGCGGCATTATTATTTACATCAAATGATGATCAAGAAGCGCTTGATCTTCAAGAGAGTTTGAAGAAAGATGGAGTTCTTGCGGTATTAACGAGGTTAACAAATTTAGACCCTAATCATTCCATTATTCAGACGGTTGTAGAGGAATATAAGCAATTCCAAAATCAGCTATCATAATTATTAGGTAAAAGTGAAAAGCTATAATAGATATTCCTCCGAATATCAGCACGTATCCTGACCAATGAGGTGATTTGAGATGAGTTTTAGAGATCATTTGGATCAACATTCTCAACTTTTTTGTCACACGTGGACGAGACGAAAGCATGCTAGTAGTTCTCAAGTGAATGGAGAGACTAGAAAGTCGCAGGCAGAAATTATTCTGGCTAAGAATGCAAAGGCTCATCGCTGGTAAGGAATTGTTTGATGATATGAGGAAAAAGGAATAGTGGTTAGTGTTACTAACCCAAAAGAGAGGGAGCCGCCTAGGTTCTCTCTCTTTCAATATGGAAATGGAATACATAAAATAACCCATCCCGGGGAGAGGGATGGGTCACTATTGATTAATTGGAGATAGGGGAATCTCCTAATGGAAAACACTTTTGGACTTAACGGTTATACACCTTTGAATGCTTCACGGTAAATTGCTGCTAATTCTGTTACTAGCGGTAATTTAGGGTTAGCTGTTGTACATTGATCCTCAAAGGCACGCTCAGCAAGGTAATCTACTTTTGCTTCAAATGCTTCTTTTGTTACTCCATTAGCTTCAATACTCATAGGGATTTCTAGCTCTTTAGCAAGCTTGATAACTGCTTGGATTAAGCTTTCAACACCCTCTTCAGTTGTACGAGCAGGAAGACCTAAAGTTCTTGCGATTTCAGCATAACGCTGGTCAGCAATAAAGTTCTCGTATTTAGGGAATGCAGCAAACTTAGTTGGTTTTGTTGCATTATAACGAATTACGTGTGGCATTAAGATAGTGTTAGAGCGTCCGTGAGCAATGTGGAATTCTGCACCAAGCTTATGTGCCAAGCTGTGGTTAATTCCAAGGAATGCGTTAGCAAATGCCATACCCGCAATGGTTGAAGCATTATGCATTTTTTCACGTGCTACTGCGTCACTGCCATCACGGAAAGCTCTTGGCAGGTATTCGAACACCAGTTGTATAGCTTTCATTGCTAATCCATCTGTATAGTCGTTAGCCATTATAGATACATAGGCTTCGAATGCGTGAGTTAATACGTCCATACCTGTATCAGCAGTAATGACCTTAGGAACAGTCATAACAAACTGTGGATCGATAATCGCTACATCTGGAGTTAACTCATAATCTGCTAATGGGTACTTAATGTTGTTTACCTTGTCTGTGATAACAGAGAAAGATGTTACTTCAGAACCTGTTCCAGATGTTGTTGGAATCGCAACAAACTGAGTTTTTTCACCTAACTTAGGATACTTAACAACACGCTTACGAATATCTAAGAATTTTTGTTTTAATCCAAAGAAGTCTGCATCTGGGTGTTCGTAGAATAACCACATACCTTTTGCAGCATCCATTGCAGAACCACCACCAAGTGCAATAATTACATCTGGTTGGAATGCTGCCATAGCTTCTGCACCAGCCATAACTGTGTCGATAGATGGATCTGGCTCAACTGCTGAAAATACTTCAACATGAACTAGATTTGGACGTTGACGAAGGTAACGAGTCACGATGTCAACATATCCTAGTTTTACCATTCCAGGGTCAGTAACGATAAATGCTCTTGAAACATTTGGCATTTTAGCTAGGTATTGAGTAGAATTTTTCTCGAAATAGATTTTAGGTGGAACCTTAAACCATTGCATATTATTATTCCTCTTCGCTAACTTTTTAATATTTACAAGATGGATAGCTCCTACGTTTTGAGATACAGAGTTTCCACCAAATGTACCGCAACCAAGTGTTAATGAAGGCATAAATGCATTATAGATGTCGCCAATTGCACCTTGTGAAGAAGGAGCATTAACGATGATACGACCAGCCTTCATACGAAGTCCAAATTCCTTCATTACTTCTTCATTTGTTGAGTGAAGAACAGCTGAGTGACCAAGTCCACCGAATTCTAGCATTTCTTCAGCACGTGTTAAACCTTCTTCTAAGCTGTTTACCTTAAAGCAAGCTAGTACAGGGCTTAACTTTTCACGAGAAAGTGGAGATTCAGGTCCAACTGTCTTAAGTTCAGCAATAAGAATCTTAGTATCTTCTGGAACTTCTACTCCAGCAAGCTGTGCAATTTTCGCAGCAGGCATCCCTACGATTGTTGGATTTACTGCACAAGTATTTTCATTAATAACTAGCGCCTCAACCTTTTTCTTTTCTGCTTCATTTAAGAAGTAGCAATTGTTAGCGATAAGCTCTTTCTTCACTTCATTGTAGATTTCTTTATCAATAATAACGGCTTGTTCAGAAGCACAAATCATACCATTATCGAAAGTCTTAGAAAGGATCAGGTCATTTACTGCACGCTTGATCTTAGCAGATTTTTCAATATAGCAAGGTACGTTACCAGCACCAACACCAAGAGCAGGTTTTCCTGAACTATAAGCGGATTTAACCATTCCAGGGCCGCCAGTTGCTAAAATTAGTGAAATACCAGGATGCTTCATTAATGCCTGAGTCGCTTGAACAGATGGCTTTTCTACCCATTGAATACAGTTTTCAGGTGCTCCTGCTTTCACTGCTGCATCACGTAAGATACGAGCTGCTTCACTGCTACATTTTTGTGCAGATGGGTGGAAGGCAAAGATGATTGGGTTTCTTGTTTTAATAGAAATTAAAGATTTGAACATAGTTGTTGATGTTGGGTTCGTAACCGGTGTAACCCCAGCAACCACTCCAACTGGATCAGCGATTGTATAAACACCTTCATATTGGTTGTCATCAATAATTCCAACGGTTTTGTTATTCTTAATATTGTTGTAAACATATTCAGTTGCAAAAATATTTTTGATCATTTTATCTTCAAAAACTCCGCGGCCTGTTTCTTCTACCGCTAGTTTCGCTAAAGGCATATGTTGGTCAAGTCCAGCAAGAGCCATTTCTTTTACAATGTCATCAATCATTTCTTGTGTAAAACCTTGGAATTCTTTCAACGCTTTTTGACCTTTTGCAACTAACTCATCAATCATGTTTGCTACTTCTTGATTTTCAGTTAGTACTTTTTCTTCAACTGCCATGTTAAAGACCTCCGTTTAAACAATTTAGTTTGTGAAACATTTCACATTCGTTAGTAAAAAAATATAAACTTGAAGTATTGCAAGATGTATAGGTAAACGCCTAAATGGACGTTACGCGCAAACTGGATTTCTAGGGATCTTCTCGAAAGAAATATCTGAAATATATTTAGAACAGCTCTTTACGATGACTACATAGTTAACTGTCCAAATGAATGCTGGAAGGCTTTCATTTTCTTTAAACATCATTGACTCGAATTCATCTCCAATAACTTCCTCAAAAACTTCTAGTGTATAAGTCTCAGTGTCTGTAGAAAAGTTCTTCCATTCGCATACCATCATGTTTATCACCCCTAATGTTTTTCTTGAATTAAATATAACACATAAAAACAATAATAGTTTGTGAAATATTGAACAAAGTATGAACAATGATTTTTCCCTTACAACGATTAAAAAAGACTGTATTTACTGGGATTATAAGTAAGGATATATAAAATTCTCATCATTTATTGAAAACGCTTACAATGAAAATGATATATTAATATAATTTTAGTTGGATGAGGTTTTTATTAAAAAAGAAAGCCAGCGACATTTGTCACTGACTTTTTCTTCTTGTAATATTATTCTCCTAAGTAAGCAGTTAACATCCAAATATGTGTATCAAGTGATTCGATGAGTCCTGTTGCCATATCGTTCGTGATGATGTCTTGGTTTTCTTCAGCTAGATTAGCTAATGAAGCAAGTTCTTCCTTTATATGTTTGTAGTCTGCAACAAGAGCAGCTACCATTTCGCTAGCTTTTGTTTCATTATTTGTCTCAACGAGTGTAGCTGTTTCTAAATATTCCTTCATGGTAGCTACTGGCTGACCACCGATGGCTAATAATCGTTCTGCCAATTGATCAACTACTAAACCAGCTTCATTATATAATTCCTCAAACTTTGCATGTAGGGTAAAGAATAAAGGACCTTTTACATACCAGTGGAAACGGTGAAGCTTCGTGTATAAAACATTCCAGTTTGCAATTTGTTGATTTAATTGAGTTTGTAATTCCATAATAAAAATCCTCCTTGAGTTATTGTATGAATAAATTATAACATATATTAAATTATAATCAATACTTATTTATAATTATTATAAATAAGTTAATAGTAAAAATGAGGCTAACCTAGTGTTAGCCTCATTGCTTTTCTTCCGATCCAAACATATAAGTTTTTTTGTGGTAATGAATGCTGAATATTAAACCCATCGCAAACATATTGCCCATTAATGAACTTCCTCCATAACTGACGAAGGGGAGAGGAATGCCCGTAATTGGCAGAACTTGAATCGTCATTCCTACATTTTGGAAGACATGAAAGGTAATCATTGAAATAACTCCTGCACAGATATAGGTGTTAAATGGATCTTTCGCATCTAAGGCAGTCTTTGTTAAATGGTAGATTAATATAAAGAAAAGACCAATAACGATGCTAGCACCTACAAATCCATATTCCTCACCAATCACACTAAAAATAAAATCGGTATGACTCTCAGGTATGTATACTTGTCTCTCGCCAAAGCCCTTTCCGGTTAATAATCCGGAACCAATCGCTCTTAAAGAATTATAAAGATGATATCCCGACCCTGCTTGGTAGTTGTCAGGGTCAATCCAGGAGTAAATTCTATTGAACTGGTATGTTTGGACGTTTAAGTATTTTACAAGAACCTCTGGTGCCCAAACCACATAATAAATAATGATTGCTCCAAGGAGCGAGCCAAGTCCATAAATGGCTAGAATAATTTTCCATGTAATTCCTGATACAAAAATAAGTCCAGTAAATATAGCTACAATAACTAAGCTTGTTCCTAAATCAGGTTGCTTCATGATTAACGCTAGTGGAAGAGCTGTAGATAAGCTCATTTTAGTGAAAAGCCAAAAATCCGATTGAAAGGTTTTCTTTATGTATTTTTCATGGTGAGAGCTTATGACCTTACTAAGGGAAAGGATGAGAAAGGCTTTCATAAATTCCGAAGGCTGAATCGTACCAAAACCCGGAATTTGAAACCAGCTATGTGCTCCATTTCTTTCAGGTGCAATGCTTTCGGGGGCAATAATCAGAGCGAAAAGCAGAAATATGCCGAACCCGTAAAGATACCAGGAAAGCTTTTTATATTGATCGCTATCAAAAAACATAACGACTGCCACAATGATGATTCCTACCACATACCAAAATATTTGCCTAACAAAATAGTTTTCATTGTACTGTCCTGTCGTTTGAGCACTATAGATAGATAAGCAGCTTACTAGAAACAATAAAAACAAAATAAGACTTAAGGTCCAATCAAACTTTTCTGTCGGTTTTTTAACAACTTCCATTTATCTGCACCTAATTCCCTCTTCTATTTACAATTTTATCCTATCAAACAAAAATTCCTCATTCAAGATATGCATGAAAGATTATGTTCATTCTTTATCATAGTTCTTTTTATATAGACGAAGAGATCTATGTATTAGTTTCAGTTATTGGATGTTAGGATCCATTCATATTCTCGTCTTTTTTGTTTTTTATTTTTTTCTTTAGCACTTTGGTAATGGGGGTTCCGTTCATAATCAACCATATAAAGATTGGAGCAAGAAGGTTTAAAGCCATAATTAAGACAACAAATGACCATATGGCCCATTCCGCATTCAGGATATACCGGTATACCCAAGTACTATAAAATTCCATAACCATCCGCCTTTTCTTCTATCTGTTTGGCTACATGTTCTCCAAACGTTTCAGGAAATAAACCGAAAACCTGACTAGAATATGGAGTAGTTGGACAAAAAAAGTAAGAGAGTAATATATGTGGAAATAATCATCTTAGGAGTTTTCAATTTATGACTGCAGTGGAAGAGAAGGATCACTTTTTTAGAAATTTGCAAGATAATGAAGATTTGATGACTGGTATTTTGGGAAACAGTGTCGACCTAGTCAAACGGCGTATTACCTTTCATGAGCATAAAAATGTTCAAGCGATTTGTTATTACACGGATGGATTAGTCGATGTTACACAAATAGAACTTTTTATTAGTGACCTACTATATAAGGGAAATCTGTTACTGCATCATTCGACCTTACCCTCGGGTCCTCCATTAGCATTGCTGAAGGAACATATGCTTACTAATGCATCTTTTCAGGTTGTCAAAGAGGTTAGTCAAGCTGTAGATGGAATCCTTTCCGGAGTCGCAGTCCTGATTCTTGATGGAAGCGATGAAGTTTTCGTTATACAAACAAAAGGGTGGGAAAAAAGAGGGGTAAATGAACCGCAGACAGAGCAGGTTGTTCGTGGTCCAAGAGACGGATTTACAGAAAGCATTCGAACCAATACGGCACTTGTCAGACGAAGAATTCGAGACCCGAAGCTTCGGATAGAGCAAATGAATATCGGGACGCGCTCAAAGACAGATATCAATATTGCGTATATAGAAGACATCGTGAAGGAAGGTTTGGTTGAAGAGGTAAAGAAGAGGTTACGAGATATTAGGATCGATGCCATTTTAGAAAGTGGATATATCGAAGAATTAATTGAAGATGCACCTAGATCTCCTTTTACTACCGTACAAAGTACAGAAAGACCAGATAAAGTAGCATCGTCTATTCTAGAAGGAAGAGTGGCTATTTTTGTTGACAATACACCTTTCGTATTGGTAGTTCCCAGCTTCTTTTGGCAGTTTTTACAGGCAAGTGATGATTATTATTCGCGTTATATGACCGGCAGTTTTTTTCGCTTTATACGATATTTGGCCTTTGTACTGAGCTTAACTCTTACCTCCATTTATGTGATGCTCGTAAGCTTTCATCAAGAGATGATTCCTACCCAATTGATTTTGACTATTGCCTCCGGCCGTGAGGTTGTTCCTTTTCCGGTTTTACTAGAAGCATTAATGATGGAAATCTCCTTTGAATTGATGAGGGAAGCAGGACTTCGGATGCCTAAGCCTGTTGGTCAAGCAGTAAGTATCGTAGGATCTCTTGTCATTGGCCAAGCAGCTGTTCAAGCAGGGATTGTTTCTCCGTTTATGGTTATTATCGTTGCTTTAACGGGTATTGCTTCGTTTGCTATTCCTAACTATGCGGCATCATTCTCGATTCGTCTTATCCGTTTTCCGTTGCTAATTGCAGCTGGGACACTTGGATTGCTCGGTTTTTCTGCCATGTTTGCTCTATTAGCCATTCATGCTCTTACTCTTCGCTCTTTCGGGGAGTCCTACTTAGCGCCCGCAACCCCTTTCCAACCTAAAGATCAGAAGGATACCATCATTCGCTTTCCTTGGTGGAAAATGCAGGCGAGGCCAGTTGGGGTTACAGGGGATGAGAAACGTGTAGGTGATCATCAATTTCCAGAGCCTCCTAATACAGATCCTTATTCTAAAGAAGGGGGTAAAAGTAAAGAAAGTGATCCAAAAGGTGGAGGACAATCACCTAGGAAAAAGAAACGCCATGTAATCAAGCTTAAGGGGGAGGATGAAGAATGAAAAGATACCTAAAGTGGTCTCTTTTATTGATCATAATTCTCCTATTAACGGGATGTGCAGGGAAGAGAGAGTTAAATGACCTAGCCTTGGTGATGGCTGTAGGGATTGATAAAGGAGAGGAAGAGAACTCCTTTAAGGTGACGGCACAGATCGCTCGACCAGCAGATGCCAGGGGTCAGACAGGTGCTCCTTCTGGGCAGACGGGGGAGCCAATTCTCACCATTGTAGGACAAGGTGAGTCTTTGTTTGACGCAATTCGTGATCTTTCTTCCTTTACCACAAGAAATGTTTTTTGGGCTCATAATCAAGTGATTGTCATAAATGAAGATTTGGCCAAGGATGGAATTGCGCAGGTGATTGATTTTTTCACAAGAAACCCTGAACTCCGGATGAGAACGTGGGTTGTTATCACGCCAGAGAAGGCAAGTACGTTAGTCTCAACCGTTACGGGGTTGGAACTCATACCAGGTGAAGCGGTGAATAAACTCTTTCGATATGGGGAAATTTCAAATGTTGCTCCGAATACACAAATTATGGATGTTCAGGCCGCCTACTTAAGTCAAAGCTCACAACCGATTATCGCTAGAGTTACCTTGAAGGAAGTGATGGTCTCTAACAAAAAGCCGGAAAAGGGCCCTACGATCAAACAAGTAGACTTGGCTGGGGCAGGAGTCTTTCAGGAAGATCGTTTAGTTGGAATCTTAAAACCAGAAGAAACAAGGGCGTTAATGCTTTTTACAGAAAGATTACAGTCTGGTGTCGTTACCACCCCATGTACAAGTAAACCTGAACGAACGATAAGTGTAGAGCTTAGGGACCAGATGTTTCAGGTTACTCCTCACTTCAAAGGTAGCCAAATAAGCTTTACCGCTGAGTTTGACTCTTTAGCCGTGGTGGTTGAAGCGGGTTGTCCATTTTCTATAGATGATCAAGAACAAGTAACAGAAGTAGAAAAAGCGGTTGAGAAAAAATTGAAAAAGGAAATAGAAACGACTGTTAATAAGGTTCAAAAGGAGTATAAAACAGATGTACTCGAGCTCGGGAAAGTATTCCACAATGATTATCCAGGATACTGGAAACAAGTTGCTGATGATTGGGAGGAAGTATTCCCTACGGTCGATATCAAAGTTTCTGTAAATGTGGAGATTAAGGATTCAGTTCTGTTATGGGAGGAAACGAACTCCGGTAAAAAGGAGAATAGTGCAAACTAATGAAAGTACAAATTTCAAACGGTATGTTTATGGCATTAATAATCAATATGATCTATGCAAAGGCAATTGGTGTGACGCAAGGATCGATGGCTAGAGAAGTAGGTGGTGATATATGGATTTCAACCCTAATTGCGACCATTCAAGGTGGAGTGATCATGTTCTTGGTGATCTTTGTCATCCGTCGAATGCCGGAGGGGGACTTAATTGACCAATCGGCAAGGATACTCGGTAAATGGTTTGGGAAATTTGTAGCGCTTATCACCTTTATATTCTTCCTAGCTGCCTATGGACCAGTTATGTCAACCTTTGTTTTTCACTTAAAGGATTATTTCCTGCCAGAAGCACCGACTTTATTGTTTATACTTGCAGCCTTTTTAATAGGGACATATGCGATTTATTTTGGAGTAGAAGTAATAGCTAGAATGGCTTTAATTGGTGTGTTTTCGATTATCGCTTTAAATATCTTGTTAATGCTTGGGTCACTGTCAGAGTTCGATATTAGAGAATTGCGTCCAACGTTTCAGATGGGTTTTTTAAGAACGGTTTGGGCAAGTAGACATCATAATACGGATTGGGCTATGGCTACCATTATGGCGGGAATCATATTGCCTATGGTTGCCAATAAGGAAACTTGGGGGAAAATGGGGTTTGCTGGGATTGGTTATGGAATGGTATTCATCATCATGTGGCCCATTCTAGAAGCAGGCGTATTGTCTCCTGAGACCGCTGCACAATATATTGTTTCATGTATGCAAATGGCTAGAAGTGCGCAAATTGGTTATTTTGTTCATCGATACGAAATGATTATGATCGCTTTCTTTGCCTTATCGATTCTTACCCAGATTATGATGAGTTTGTTATGTGCTTCAGTCGCTATGCAAAAGATACTTGGTTTAAAGGATTATCGAAAAGTGATTCTTCCTACTGCTATTATTCTCCATGCGTTTGGTTATTGGATCAACTTTGATAAAAATCGTGCGGTTGATTTTTTAGAGGGATGGTGGGTGTATATTAGCATTGGTGTTGCTGTTGGGCTGCCTTTCTTGATTCTTGTTATGGGGTTCTTTTTTAAGAAAAAGTTAAAAAAAGAAGTAGTGGCTGAGGAGGCAAAATAAAAGCACGAAGCGCTCGATGGCTTCGTGCCTCTTTACTGTATATGATGTAGGAAAAGCGTAGCAATCCCAAAATAGGTTAGAAGTGAAAAAATATCATTTAGCGTTGTGATAAGAGGTCCAGAAGCAATGGCTGGATCGATTTGCAGTCGATAAAGAATCAATGGGATAACTGTTCCTGCTAAGGTACCGATAATCAGAGTAAGAAGCAAGGAGATGCCGACTACAAGGCCAATCATTAAATTGCCCTGCCAGATAAATGCGATAAGAGAAATAAGGATTCCGCAGGTAATACCAATAATGACACCAACACCAAGCTCTCTAAGAACCAATTTCGTGATCACGCGTTTGTTAATATCATTCGAAACAAGACCACGAACCACCACGGCTAAGGATTGTGTACCGGTGTTTCCGGTCATTCCGGATATCATAGGAATGAAGAATGCTAGTGCTACTATCTCTTTAAGTGTTTCTTGATACGTACTTATGATGCTTCCAGATAAAATGCCAATGAGTAATAAAAGAATGAGCCATGGAAGTCTTCTATAAGCAGCCACATAGGCCTTTGTATCAAAATCAATCGATTTCCCTGAAGCGGAAAGCTTTTCGATATCTTCATTTGCTTCTTGAATAACAACATCAATAATATCATCAACGGTAATAATACCCATAAGTACATTTTCTTCGTTTACAGCAGGAATGGCCATGAAATCATAGCGTTGAATAAGCATGGCAACTTCTTCTTGGTCCGTATCGACTGAAACAGAAATGACTCGTTCGTACATAATATTACGAATCACTGCATCTGCTTCTGCCATTAAAATATCACGGTAGGAAACAACTCCAACCAATTTACGGTATTGGTCGATTACATACAGATAATTAATGGTTTCTGCATAGTCGGTAAACGATTTGAGCTTCGTTACCGCTTCCTTAACGGTATAGTAATCTCTTATCCATACAAAACGGTTCGTCATCAATCGCCCGGCTGTTTCAGGAGGATAATTCATGATATCTTGAACGGCTTTAGATTCTTCTTTTTTCATTCCAGATAAGAGCTGGCTGATTTTTTCAGGTGACAGGTCATCAAGCAAAGAGGCGAGGTCATCGTTATCCATTTCATCGAGGACTTTACCTGAACGTTCAATACCTAGTCGATTTAGAACATCTAGCTGTTCGGTTTTGCTTAATTCCTCAATGAGGTCGGCAAGCATGTCTATATTTAAATATAATAAAAACCTTTTTTTGTGTTTTTCGGGCAACTCCCCATATATTCTTGCGACATCATAAGGCTGAAGCTCATCCAATATCGTATCAAATTCTCGGCGTTTGGATTCTTTTAGCACTTTAATGATATATAGGGTAATTTGGTTTTCTGTCATGTTAGTAATCATACGTATCACCTCTCAGGTGGGAAGTTCATTTTTTAAAGTAACATGCTAATTATAGAGAAAAACAATTCATTTTAAAATGGATGTTTAATAAAAGTTTGTGAATTGTAAACATTGTGCTTGAATTATATAGTGCTTTTACAATAGTATAGTTTTATTTAGAAGAACAGTGCGGGAAATTCATCGAAACTTTTTTATACGTTCATTCGTCATAACTAAGGGAGATATTACTATTTTTGTGGAGGTTTACTAGGTGAAAAAAAGCAATCAGGAGAAACGCGATCTTCTCTACATATTCCTTAATGAAGGTGAACAATATGTTCTTACACACGGGATTGAATTTAAAGAGTTTGCTCGGTCTCTTTCCGATTCTTTGAATCATCTTTTGTTGATTAAACATGCTTACGAATCGGGAGAGTTTAATCGTCACACATTACTAGAATACGTCCCTAAAGAGAAACTGCATCGGCTTATCAGTGACGATGTACATGGTTATGGAGATTTTTGCTGGGTGGATTTTGAGGAGCTTGAAGGAGTAAATGCCTTATCTGGCGAGGAGATTGCCGAGTTACTTTATATGGGGCATATGAAGGAGCAACTCAAGCAGCCATTTAACCGACATTTGAGAAATAGATATGGTTATTTTGCTCATGATGATGGATGGTGGAATAAGGTTTATTACCGGACATTAACCGATTTTTATCGGCTACTATCTGATCTCGTGCCTGAGAAGTTAAATGAGTTCAAACCAGAAAAAGGAATACTAGGGTTGAAAAAAAAGAGGGAGTACCCTCCGATGGATATCGATATATCTCTTTCGTTAAAACCATTGATGAAAGAGGGAATCTTACTATCTTTTAAAGATGCGGTACAAAGCAGAACAAAGATTGAGGTTCCTATTTGGGTTATTGGCGACTATATGAATATGGACGATATGTTCGAGGAATACGAAAAACTGTCTAAAACCAAATTTGACGCCACCCTCACATTCGACAAAAAAACAAAGCAATGGCAGTAAAAAAGGTGACAGACACCCTTCGTGGACAAATCGGGCTGATTTGTCCACGTGGGGTGGACACTCAGGGTTTTATAGAGACTGATAGTATGTAACTAGTTCATTAAGCTGGGATAGCATGCGCTGTGTCTCTTTCTCTTCAATAGGATTAATAGGAGAGATTTGAATCCAGTTATTGTGTTTCAAATATGCACTTTCATAATGTAATAAATAGCCATTCATCTCCATATCCTCACCGATAAAGGATGAGGGTATTTTTGTTGGAAATGGAATGGTCATAATGGTCGGACAAGAGTGCTCTATCTTAGATAGTACCCGAATACCATGAGATTCAAGAAACTCTCGAATATAAAGATATTGACGGCCAATTCTTTCAAATGGCTGGTCCTCTTCATAGGCTTCTAGTGCCTGGTGAAGGGCGGAGATGAGATTGGATGAATGTGTAAAAGGGACTCCGTCGTTCTCAATATACCATCCGAGATCCAGATAGCTGGGAATATTATTATCTTTTTTCATGTAAT
Source organism: Robertmurraya korlensis (assembly GCF_023715225.1). Classification (GTDB taxonomy): domain Bacteria; phylum Bacillota; class Bacilli; order Bacillales; family Cytobacillaceae; genus Robertmurraya_A. The sequence goes on along the minus strand of NZ_JAMBNS010000015.1, from coordinate 33,735 downwards.
GCTGATGAAACACAATGGACAGCCCTGAATACGAGCCTAGTGCTTTTCCGCTAACTCCTGAGGCAAGGAAGATATTTGAGAGATTTAATGGGCTAGCTCCTATGGAACTTATAGCATCAACACAGATTTTTATATCTTTCTCCATGCAGGCTTTTTGCATATCATCCAAGGAGTTTAGAATACCAGTCGATGTTTCGCAATGGGTAAACCAGATCCACTCAGGGTTATGCTTGTTTATAACCTCTTTTATTTCTTGTAGAGTAAATGATGTTCCCCACGGTATTTCGTAGCTTTCAAAACTTAAGCCAGCACGGAAAGCGTGGCCATGGAGTCGCTTTCCGAACTCCCCGTTAATAAAAATGACTCCGTTCGAAAGTTTTTTCAGCTGCATGGCGATGACTTCATTCGCAAGCGTTCCAGATCCAAGAAGAAGCTGACAATTTGCCGCTTTTGTTAATCTCAGAAGTTTTTCTTTTACAGAATTAAATAATGCTAGAAAGGCTTTAGAACGATGTGAAATCGGTGGACTGATAAGTGCTTTTGTCACATCCTCAGTGACCATAATGGGTCCGGGGAGAAACCGGCTGGAAGAAATCCCTATGCGAGAAGAGACCTGTTTTTCAAAGGTGTCTCTGGTGATATACATAGGATGAAATTGTGCATCTTCTGTTCCGACTGGATCATGAAACACGGTAAATCCGAGTTGTGTATACAGTTTGGTTTGTCTGGTGGTTCCTGAGATAACGGCTGCGTCATATCCTTGTTTGATACAGTAGTTGGCTAATAATTGTGAAAGTCCTAGAAACACTCTTCCGTTTCGATTTTTTGCATCAACCGCGAGGAGGCGAATTTCACACAATAGATGAGCTTGAAAAGGAAGATGATCTTCTACAGGACCAATTTTTTTATCAATGGAAAAAGGTCGCTTGTCACGAACAGCAATCATTCCAATCAGTTGTTTGTTTTTTAAGCAGATCAGATACGTATTTTCAGCGTGAAAAGGGTCCACTCTTCTCTCTGTATCTGACTTTGGGTGCTGTGGAATTTCTTCGACGAAGGTACGATAATTTAGTTTGTGAATTTGCTCCATTTCTTCCTCGCTTCTTGCAATTTTGAAAAGCAAGCCCATTTGGTTTCCCCCTATACTCTTTCTTTTATATTTGTTCGATGAGCAAAAAGAATTGTGATAACTGTGAGTGCGATCATTCCGACGGATGTGTATGTATATGATGCAATAAAGAAATAGACCGGAAGAATGCATAGGCTTAGTAGACCAGATATCGTAAAGCTGCGGAACATGGGATAGGTGATGGCGAAGCTTACGAGAATCACAATGGTTACGGTCGGTTCAAAAGCAATGATTCCCCCAAGAAAGCTGGAGATCCCTTTTCCGCCCTGAAAGGAAAGGGTGATGGGCCAAATATGTCCTATAAGGACAAAGAGAAATCCATCTAATTGAATCTCCTCTGAAAAGCCTAGCATTCTGCCAAGAAGGATAACCGCTACTCCTTTAGACGCGTCACCTAAAAAAGTAGCGACAAAGGCCGTCTTATTTAAGCTTCGTCCGATATTACGGGCACCCACGTTACCGCTGCCTACCTTTCGAATATCCATCTTTCCAAACAATCTTCCAATAATGTATCCAAACATGATGCATCCAATGAAGTAGGAAACGAAGAAATAAACCACTACTACCATAGAACATGACCTCCGCGCTATGTTGTATATATTCCATATTATGCTATGCAAAACCTCTTCACAATAAGAAGTTACTGTCCACTCCATACGGACAAATAGTGGCAAAGTGTCCACGAGCGGTGACAGACACCCTCCGTGGACATTTTGCCCGATTTTGTCCACGAAGGGTGTCTGTCACCTTTTTGTGAAAAAGGGGTTGCGTTTTTGGGGCTTGGTTGGTGTATAATCAGACGTAGCAGAAAACTTCATAATTCGACTAGTAGTAGGTGTCTTCATTATTGAAGACTTAAAAAGGAAGTTGGTGAAATTCCAACGCGGTCCCGCCACTGTAAATGGGAGCAAGCTGCCAGTAATACCACTGTACGTAATAAGTATGGGAAGGTGCAGCAAGCAATGATCATAAGCCAGGAGACTCGCCTATTGCTTTACACCGAATTTCCTACGAGGATAGGAGTGGTGTGGCAGACTGTTACCTATTCTATTATTTCCAATTAGTGTAAAATGTCTATCATACCAGCATCTTCCTGCCTTGTAGGAAGATGCTTTTTATTTTGTACATATCATAGGGGGAAAGAACATGCGTCAAAAGTTTTACGCACTATTTGCATTACTCGTACTATCACTAGGGATTCTTGCTGGTTGTGGGAGCACAACGGAAAAGGCAGAAGATAACAAAAGCACAGAAGGGCAAACGGAACAAGCAGCTTTTCCAGTTACGATCAAAGATGCGTTAGACAATGAAGTAGTAATAGAGGAAGAACCAACCTCAATCATTTCTCTAATTCCTAGTAACACAGAAATTATTTACGAATTGGGCCTAGGAGATAAAGTTGTCGGGTTAACAACAAATGATACGTACCCAGAAGAAACAGCAGAAGTCGAAAAAGTAGGCGATTTTAACATAGATGTTGAAAAAGTTATTGCCCTTAATCCAGACTTAGTGTTAGCACACGAATCTTCAGCAACCTCTTCTGAAGCTGGTTTTCAGCAAATGAGGGATGCTGGTATCGCGGTTTTCATCGTAAATGATGCCGTTAATTTTGAAGATGTCTACGATACAATTGGTATCATCGGTCAACTGACAGGAACCACAGAAGCAGCAGAAGCATTAACTGCTGACATGAAAGCCAAGATTGATGAAATTAAGGAAAAAGCTGCAACAGTAACAGAAAAGAAAAAGGTATATATTGAAATATCTCCATCTCCAGATATCTATTCAGTTGGTAAGAACACCTTCATGGATGTCATGCTACAAACCATAAATGCAGAAAATGCGACGGGAGATCTTGACGGCTGGCCAAGCATTGACCAAGAATCTATCCTTGAACGTAATCCTGATGTCATTATTGCTACTTATAATTACATTGAAGACCCTGTTGGTCAGCTAATGGCAAGAGAAGGTTGGGCGGATGTGAGTGCGATCAAAAATAAGCAGGTGGTTGCTGTTAATCCAGATCTTGTTAACAGACCAGGTCCAAGGGTCGTTGAAGGGGTAGAGGAACTTGCAAAAGCCGTATATCCGGAAGTATTTAATAACTAATCGATTAGCAGCCTACACCATGGGAGCCTCGTTTCTCCTATTGGCGATTGTACTAGGCATTTCACTAGGAACCGTGAAAGTTCCCATCTTAAGTACAATTCAAATTTTACTTGCCCAACTCTTTCCGTTTGTTTCACTAGATGGAATTGACCAAATGCACGTAAACATCGTTTCGAATATTCGCCTGCCAAGAGTCATCTTAGCAGGACTTGTTGGAGCGGCTCTAGCTATTGCTGGAGCTGCCTTTCAAGGTTTACTCCGAAATCCACTGGCAGACCCTTATACATTAGGAGTTTCCTCGGGTGCTTCAGTTGGAGCAGTAGTTACCCTGTTTTTTCAGCTGTCGCTTCCAGTCATTGGAGCATTTACACTTCCTGTTCTCAGTATATTGTTTTCTTTTCTAACGATTTTTCTCGTAATAGGTTTTGCGCAAAAAATAGAGCGCTCCATGCGAGTAGAGACGATTATCTTAACAGGAATCATTTTTAGTTCCTTTCTAGGAGCTCTGATCTCCTTAATGATTGCCTTAACAGGTGAAGAGTTACGTCAGATTATTGGTTGGTTACTCGGAAGCGTTTCCATGAGAGGGTGGGTATATATAAAAATTATCCTCCCATTCTTCCTTATAGGATCAGCCATCTTAATTTTTAACGGAAAAGAATTAAATGCCATGTCGTTTGGAGAGGAAAGAGCTCATCATCTGGGAGTGAATGTCCAACGCAGAAAGCATATCATTTTGATGGCGGGGTCCATGTTAACCGGCAGTGCCGTAGCTGTTTCAGGTACGATTGGATTTGTTGGATTGGTGATTCCGCATTTAGCGAGAATGCTTTGGGGGCCCGATCATAAACATCTACTTCCGTTATCGGTTCTGACAGGTAGTGCCTTTTTAATTTTAGCTGACCTAGTGTCAAGGACCATCATTGCTCCTATCGAGCTTCCAATTGGAGTGATCACCGCTCTGATCGGGGCACCTGTCTTTGCGGTGATCCTACTAAAAACAAGAGCAGAAAGAAGTGGTTAACATGCTTCACATTCAGCATGTCAGTGGCGGATACGCTGGTAATTCTATAGTAAAGGATATTTCCTTTGAAGTGAGAAAAGGCGAGATGCTCGGTATTCTTGGACCGAATGGAAGCGGGAAGACCACACTTTTAAAAATGATTAGTGGAATACTGCCCGTTTCAAAAGGAACCATATCCATTGATGGTACTAAGCTTCCCAATTATTCTCCCAAGGAACTGGCTAAGCTGATTGCGGTGCTGCCTCAGCATGCAGCAGATCCATTTTCCTACACGGTCAAAGAAACCGTATCGCTTGGGCGTTATGCCCATCAAAAAGGTTGGTTTCATAGCTGGAGTACAAAAGATGAGGAAACGGTTTTACGAGTGATGGAGCAAACGGGAACTTTGAGCCTTCAACACCGAAATATTCAAGATCTATCTGGTGGAGAGAGACAAAGGGTTTACTTAGCTCAGGCGCTTGCCCAGGAACCACGTATCCTCCTTCTGGATGAACCGACCAACCACTTAGATTTAAGCTATCAAAAAGAGTTGTTTGATCTGTTAAAAAAGTGGTCTAAAGAATGTGAATTAATGGTCGTTTCCATTTTCCATGATCTAAATTTAGCGGGCTTATACTGTGACAGGCTTCTGCTCCTTCAGGAGGGGAAAATTGTGATAGAAGATACTCCGAACGAAGTGTTAAAACAAGAACGAATTCAAAACGTATACCATACGAAAATTGCCAAACAGCCTCATCCAAAGGTTCCGGTTCCACAAATGGTGCTGTTGCCTGAGTGGGAGAACGACCAGTCAGAAGAGGTATATCAAATTGATCCATCCGTGATTCACGCTTCATCCGAAAGAATTGTAGTAAAAACGGAGCAACCCTTAAAAACGATGAGCTCTGGGGTAATTGGTTCTGGAACAGGCTGGTACCAAAACTTTGTTAATCGTCATGTAGACAAAAGCTATAATTTTAGTGACCATAAACAAGAAATGGCCGACTATCTAAAAAGAAATGGCTTCATTCCAGGAGAAACAGTTGGAATGATGACTGCTGTTAAGCTTGAAGATGTCACTTATAAGCTTTATGTGGATGGCCATGTTTCCATTTTTGTCGTCGTGACGGCAGGTGTCGGAAATGCAATAGACGCGTCTGTTATTGACCGAGAAGTGTATGATTATACGCCTGGCACCATCAACACGTGGATCTTTGTGAACGGTGAATTGTCTGAGGAAGCATTTATTCAATCCATCATGACAGCAACAGAAGTAAAAGTGAAGGTGTTACAAAATGAAGAGGTGCTCGACTTAAACACAGGGACACTCGCAACAGGTACATCAACGGACAGCATCTTAATTGCAGCTACCCAAAAGGGGACATCCATCGAGTATGCAGGCTCCTTTACTCAACTAGGTCGATTAATTAGCAAAGGTGTTTTTGAATGTACAACGGAAGCAATTCGGAAATCTAGAATGAGAAAAGAAGGCATGAGTTCGTCAGTATAAATTCATTTAAAACTGTTCCTGGAGGAAGCGCCATGAAAATGGTTCGTGCATTTCTATTAAACTTACAATTTTTTACATCAATTCCTGTCAAAATGAACTTGCCAATGGATGCCGCGCATATGAAACGTGCTGTTGGCATGTTCCCGTTATTAGGAATTTTACAAGGAACCATGTATTCAGTTCTTCTTTTCACCTTAATAGAGTGGACTCCCTTATCGACCGTCTCCATTGCTTTTATCTTATGGTTGGCGTGGATCTTCTTTACTGGAGGTCTTCATCTAGACGGTTGGATGGATGCAAGCGATGCTTTCTTTTCATACCGGGACAAGGAAAAACGATTAGAAATTATGAGCGATCCTCGAACAGGAGCATTTGGTGTGTTATCTGCTATTGTACTGTTAAGTGGTCGCTATTTGTTTTTATATGAAATCATCCAATTTGTTCATACTTATACGTACATAGTTATACTATTCATTCCTTTTTTCAGTAGGGGAGTGATTGGTGCGTTATTAGTTCTTGCTCCACTTGCAAAGAATGAGGGACTTGCAGCATTTTTTAGAGAAAGATTGAGTAAGATTTCTTTACTCAGTTATCCTTTCTATTGTATGGTCGTGTTAATAGGATTAACCCTTTTCATACCAGCACTTACTCCCATGTTCCTTTTGTTATTAGCAAGTGCTTTTTTATGTTTTTTATTTATCCAAAAAAAATCTGTGCACTGGTTTGGCGGAATAACCGGAGATGTGTTGGGAGCATCTGCAGAAGGGACGGAATGGTTGCTATGGATGATTGTGTGGTTATGGCATTATGCAGGCATGGCTTAACAGAGGCAAATAAAAAAAGAGCCTATCTAGGGTGGACGGATTCCCCTTTATGCCATCAACCCTCACCACTAGTAACGACTTATGAAGGTTATTTTACAAGCGATTTAGGACGTTGTGTTTCCACGTTACAAGCCTTCTTTCCTGAGGTAGAGCCGATTCAAATGAGCGAGCTAAGAGAGATGCATTTTGGGGACTTTGAGGGATGCACCTTTGACGATTTAAAGGATAATGAAGCGTATAATCAATGGCTGAATCATTACAAAGATGCAGCCACACCTAATGGCGAGAGCTTTCAACAATTTGTAAGAAGAATTGATAGGGGCTGGCTCAAGATGATTAGGGAAGTGAAAAATAATCATTGGCAACGTTCCTTTATTGTCACTCATGCAGGTGTTATAAGGCATTTATTAGCTAGGTTTGCACCAGACGAACGAGCATACTGGGACTGGAATGTGTCACATGATTTTTATTATGAATTACTATTTTTGAAAAAAGCCTTTGAAAAGGGAGACCGAGCCTTTTCACTAAAGAAAGTATCCATTTGAAGGGGATGTGAGCAAATGAAGATTTATACAAAGACGGGAGACAAGGGGCAAACAAGTATCATTGGTGGAAGAGTGGATAAGGATGATATCCGAGTGGAGGCATATGGCACCATTGATGAAGTAAATAGCTTCGTCGGACAAGTGGCTGCAGAGCTTCATGAGGATGTATTTGCAGATGTTCTTGCCGACTTGGAAAAAATTCAACATGAGTTATTTGACTGCGGCGGAGATTTAGCCAATGTAACAGCCAAGCGTGTTTCAAAGCTTACTGAGGAAGCGGTTCAGTACTTAGAGCAAAGAATTGATGTGTATACGGAGGAAGCCCCACCTCTCGAACGCTTTATTTTACCAGGAGGAACAAAGGCTTCTGCTACTATTCATATTGCTCGTACGGTTGCTCGTCGTGCTGAACGTCAAATAGTTAGTTTGGCGAAAGCTGATTCGACCACCCCTACAGTATGCTTACAATATGTAAACCGCCTGTCAGATTACTTTTTTGCTTTGGCGAGAGTAATAAATTTCCGTTTAGGTGTCAAAGATGTGGAATATGTAAGAAGTGCGAAGGTGTTTCGAAATTAGATAAAAGTAGGGAAGAGGAGATTGTCGATGGAAGTTAAGCTTGGATATGTCATTTTGTACGTGGAAAGCTTAGAAAGAACAAAGCAATTTTATGGTGAACTACTTGGGTTAAAGCTTCGAAATGAGTTTGGTTCCTACATTGAATATGAAACGGGCTCAACGATCTTAAGTATGAATACAAGGGCAGGCGGAAGAGAAGTTACGGGGTTGCCTATTCCAGATGGTATTCAAAAGAGTCATACATTTGAGTTAGGCTTTGTGACAGAGGACGTCGAGGGACTTGTGGACCGGCTTCGTCAAGCAGGAGTACCTGTATTGCTTGAGCCGACAGAGAAACCATGGGGCCAAAAGGTTGCTTACGTTGAAGATCCAGACGGGCATTATATTGAAATATGTACTCCTATTCCTTAAAAGAGAAATCGATCCTTTTTGTATAAAGGGTCGATTTTTTTGTGCTTTTTTATTGGATTAAGAATATAAAAACCTTCAAACTCAAAAAATAATCCTTGCTACTGATGTTAGAAAGGGGATAGAATGAGACACTTTAAATCGATACTCGTATTTCTCGTACTTTTGTCAACGGTGATAGCTGTTCCAACAAAAAGCCATGCGATTGCTGCTAAAGGCGCTATATTAATGGAGCAAGAATCAGGACGAGTATTATTTGAAAGAGATGCTCACACGCCAATGCGTATAGCAAGTATCACGAAAATTATGACGGCTACTTTAGCGATTGAATCTGGGAAAATGAATGAGATGGTGACCATTAGCAAGAAGGCATCTGTCGCTGAAGGGTCATCTCTCTATTTAGAACCAGGGGATAAGATAAAACTAGAAGACTTGGTATATGGATTAATGCTCCGCTCTGGAAATGATGCAGCAGTGGCCATAGCAGAACATGTGGGTGGAAGCCTTGATAACTTTGTGAAAATGATGAATAAAAAGGCGAAAGAAATTGGCATGACAAAAACGGTGTTTGCTAACCCACATGGCTTAGATGACCATGAAAATCATTATTCTACAGCCTATGACATGGCCCTGCTCACAAAATATGCCATGAAAAATGAACATTACCGTAGAATCTCAGGAACAAAGGAATATCATTGCAAAAGTTTAAATCGTTCGATCGGAACGTGGTTTAATAAAAATAAGCTTCTTACGATTTTGTATCCTTATTCAACGGGTGGAAAAACAGGCTATACGATTCGAGCCAAACGCACACTTGTATCAACGGCAGAAAAAGATGGATTGAAATTAATTGTCGTCACCATCAATGACCGACAAGACTGGAAAGACCATATGTCCCTGTTTAACATGGCTTTTCAAAAATATGAGCGAGTAGAGGTTGTAAGCCAAGAGAAATTCGCCTCCTTCCAAGGCTCTTACCTAGGTGGGGTTGTACCAGAACATGAAATCGTCTACCCAATGACAAAAGAGGAAAAAGAAAGTCTTCAAGTCCAATTTAAGCCATCTAAACAAAAGGACATGCGTAAAGGAAAAGTAGGCGAGCTCAAAGTCCTTGTTTTAGGGAAAGAAATTGGAAAGACAGATCTACTCGGAGAAGATCTACCAAAAGCAGAGAACGAAGACAATGACTCTTGGTTGAAGAGGCTTTTTAACTAGGTGCTTTGATATTAAAGAATATCTAGTCGATTGGAGCGGAAGGCGCTTGACTCCTGGGGGATCAGCGTTACAGGCGAGACCCCGCAAGAGCGAAGCGATGAGGAGGCTCGGCGAACGCCCCCGGAAAGCAAGCGCCTGGAGCGGAAATCACCTTAAAAATTTGAGGCGCATAAATTTATGCGTCTTTTTATTTTGTTAATAGGAATAAGGTTGTGAAGCAAGCTAGTTATAGCATAGGTATAGAACGAAGGGCTTAGGGAAAAAAACTACATAAATGCACAGAAGTACGGTTCCTTTCTTAAAATAGATAGTGGTAAAATAGTAAAGGCAATGACTATATGGAGGTACGTTTATGAAAACGAAGTTAGGGTTATTATACGGTGGAAAATCTGCTGAACATAAAGTGTCGTTACAAACCGCATTAGCAGTCATTAATGCACTTGATCATAGCAAGTTTGAAATACATCCTATTTATATAACAGAAGAAGGTAGCTGGGTAAGTGGGGGGCTATTAACTGGTCCGGTTGAAACGGTAAAAGAATTAATTTTTACAGAAGGTGATGCGCTCCCACCAACTGCTTTAACACCTGCGTTATCAAGCAAGGGAGAAGAATCTGGCTATGATGTCATTTTCCCACTTCTTCACGGTCCGAACGGAGAGGATGGAACCGTTCAAGGATTACTAGAACTGTTAAATCTACCTTATGTAGGAAATGGAGTTCTCTCTTCTTCTGTAGGTATGGATAAAGTCTTAATGAAAAATGTATTTGCGCAAGCAGGTTTGCCTCAGGTGAACTATGTATCTTTTATCCGCAGCAGTTTTGAACAAAATACAGAAGAGGCTTATCATCAGGTAGAAGCAGAGCTTGGCTATCCTTGCTTTGTCAAACCAGCAAATCTTGGATCAAGCGTTGGAATTAGCAAATGTTCAAACCGTGAGGAACTTGCGGTAGCATGTAATGAAGCATTCCAATTTGATCGTAAAATCATTATTGAACAAGGTGTGACAGCAAGAGAAGTTGAAATTGCTGTATTAGGAAATGATTACCCTGAATGCTCAGTTGCAGGAGAAATTGTACCTAAGGTTGAATTTTACGATTATAAAGCAAAATATGAAGATGGAAATACAGCTTTAATCATTCCGGCTGAAATTAGTGAGGAAGAGTACAGCCAGTTGAAGGAATTAGCGATAAAAGCATTTAAAGCACTGGATTGCTCAGGATTAGTTCGTGCCGATTTCTTCTTAACAAAAGACGGAAAGGCATATATTAATGAGGTTAATACGATGCCTGGATTCACACCGTTTAGCATGTTCCCACTTCTTTGGAAGCATACTGGCGTGGAATATCCAAGGTTAATTGAAAAGCTAGTGGACCTTGCCAAGGAGCGTCACGCGGAAAAGCAAAAAATCAAGTATACGTTTTAATGGAGGCAAGGCAAGTAATTGCCGTGTTTTCCTACATCATTGAGTGGGAGGTATGACAGTGATAAAAAGAACCATTAAAAAACTAACAGAGATGATGACGGTCATAAATGAAGTGGGTCCGTTTGAACAGGTGGAAATTTCTGGAGTCTCCATTGATTCGAGGAAGATTGATAAAGGGAATTTATTTGTCCCTTTTAAAGGAGCCAATTCGGATGGTCACCAATTTGTTGAAGCAGCTATTCAAGATGGTGCGGCTGCTGCACTATGGCAAAAGGATGTGCCTAACCCCCCGGTTGGACTTCCGATTCTAATCGTTGAAGATACGTTAGAGGCCTTACAGCAGCTTTCACGTAGTTATCGAAATGAGCTTAAAGTTAAAGTAGTAGGGATTACAGGCAGTAACGGGAAAACGACAACGAAGGATATGACAGCGAACCTTCTTTCTCTTTCGTATAAAGTACAAAAGACGGAAGGCAATTTTAATAATCATATTGGCTTGCCATTAACGTTGTTAAGATTAGAAGAGGACACGGATATTGCGGTTGTTGAAATGGGAATGAGTGCACTAGGGGAAATTGAGTTTTTATCAAAACTAGCAAAACCAGATGTTGTGATCGTGACTAATATCGGAGAATCCCACTTACAGGATTTAGGTAGCAGGGAAAATATTGCGAAAGCAAAGCTCGAAATCGTTTCAGGAATCAATGAGAACGGCTTGATTGTTTATAATGGAGACGAGCCACTTCTACGTAAGGGGCTATCCAATTATGTGGGAAGTGCTGAACTTCAAACATTTGGTCGTTCTAGTGAAAATACCTTATACCCTGTATCAATAGTTCAAAAGGATGACGGTAGTACGTTTACGATGAACAAGGGTAATGAGGAGTTTCATTTACCAGTTCTTGGTACCCATAATATTTTAAATGCTTTAGGTTCTATGCTAATTGCGAATTACTTTGATGTTCCATTTGAAAAGATGAATGAGGGCTTTGCTCAATTGAAACTGACAAGCATGCGAATGGAGCTTGTTTCTGGAGTAAAAGGCGAGAAAATCATCAATGATGCTTATAATGCAAGTCCAACTAGCATGAGGGCAGCAATTGATCTCGTTACCACTCTTTCTGGATATGAGAAAAAGATTCTTATTCTCGGTGATATGCTTGAGCTTGGACCAAATGAGGAGAATTTTCATTATGAAATAGGGTCAGGTGTGAATAAGGAAGCAATCGATTATGTATTTACATATGGTAAGCGTGGTCAATTCATAGCAGAGGGTGCAAGATCTGTACTCCCAGAGGATCGAGTAAAAGCTTTTGAAAATAAACAGGAGTTAATCTCCGAACTAAAGAAATACACGGACGATAAAACTCTTTTGCTTGTGAAAGCATCAAGAGGAATGCGTCTGGAAGAAATAGTTCAAGAGTTGCAGAAATAAAATAGAACAAACGTCCCGGAACTTTTTCCGGGACGTTTGTTAGTTTACTTAGTTACGACCTTTACCTTCGAAAGAATAAATTCCTCAACCACTTGAGCAACACCATCATTATTATTAGTTTCTGTTACGTGATTAGCGATTTCTTTGATTGCGTCTGGTGCGTTCCCCATTGCGACGCCAAGGCCGGCAAATTCAATCATAGTAATATCGTTGTAACTATCACCGATTGCAATCACTTCTTCAGCAGCAATTCCAAGCTTTTGAGTTAACTGATGTAGGCTTGTTCCTTTTGTTACGTTCAGAGCCGTGAATTCTAAGAAGAAAGGCTTCGAACGGAACACACTTACTTCTTCTCCTACTTCTTTAACAAGCGTTTGTTCAACATCTACGAGAACATCAGGATGTGCAAGCATCATCGCTTTTACAACAGGCTCTGTGATGGTTGCCTTAAATTGATCTACGATTTGCATCGGAAGCCCTGTAATCGTAGCTTCAATATCCGCATACTCGTTAGGTTCTTCGATGACAATGGATTCATCTTTATAAGATAAAATTGCCACACCTTCTCGTTTGCTCAGGTCGTATAAACGATGAGCCATTTCACTTGAGATGGTAGAATTAAACATTTCTTCATTCGTTTTAGCATTGATAATTTTTGAGCCGTTAAAGGAAAGTATATAGCTTCCGTATTGATCTAGTTGTAAATCCTTCGCAATGGAGACCATCCCGAATGTTGGTCGACCAGAAGCCAGAACCACTTTTACCCCAAGCTCTTGCGCGGCCATTAATGCTTCTTTGTTTCTTTTTGAAAGAGAATGTTCGTCATTGAGCAAAGTATCGTCTAAATCTAACACAATCATTTTGTATGGAAGAGTCATAATAACATCCTTTCTTTAAAGCGTTACTCTATCATCCTACTACATTATGACTCTCACGAATAGCAGAAATCATTGGAGAATAAGTAAAAGAAGTATCTCAATGACCCCTTGGAGCGGAAAGCTATGGTCGAAGGTAAGAGAGAGGGTTTGTCAGTGCCCATTGGAGGAGGAAACTGAGGAGAACGGTAAGAGAGAAGGCGTGTCAGTGCCCATTGGAGGAGGAGCCCGAGGAGAACGGTAAGAGAGAAGGCGTGTCAGTGCCCGATGGAGGAGGAAACTGAGGAGAACGGTAAGAGAGAAGGCGTGTCAGTGCCCATTGGAGGAGGAAACCGAGGAGAATGGTAAGAGAGAGGACGTCTCAGTGCCCATTGGAGGAGGAGCCCGAGGAGAACGGTAAGAGAGAAGGCGTGTCAGTGCCCATTGGAGGAGGAGCCCGAGGAGAACGGTAAGAGAGAAGGTGTGTCAGTGCCCATTGGAGGAGGAAACTGAGGAGAACGGTAAGAGAGAAGGCGTGTCAGTGCTCATTGGAGGAGGAAACCGAGGAGAACGGTAAGAGAGAAGGCGTGTCAGTGCCCATTGGAGGAGGAAACCGAGGTCAACGGTAAGAGAGAGCACATCTCAATGTCCTACTCTGACAAAATAACAACCCCAACAGTTAATAAATCCTGGGTAACCCTTAAAAGTGTAAAATTACATTAAATACATCTTTCATTTACAGAAATAGGGTGTAAAATAGAAATGTAAAGTAATTGGTAAAGGGTGAGAAAAAGGTGATTGGTTGTCTATGTATCCATGGTTTTACCGGTGCACCTTTTGAGGTGGAGCCGTTAGTTTTATTTTTACAGAAACATACAGACTGGCGAATTGTTACACCGACTCTTCCTGGACATGGTGAAACCCTACAACTAAAGGGTGTCGCCTACCATGATTGGATTGATCACGCCGAAAGAGAATTAAAGTCTCTTTTAGAAACATGCGATGAAGTGTATGTGATTGGTTTTTCAATGGGTGGAATGATTGCTAGCTATTTAGCGGTTCATTATCCAGTCGATAAACTGGTTTTATTGAGTGCGGCTGCCTATTATATGAATCCAAAGCAGCTGGCGGTAGATATAAAAGAAATGGTGAAAGATACGTTTAGAGGCGGGTTATTGGAAAATGAAATGTTCCTCCGTTATAAACGAAAAATAAAGGAAACACCAATAGCAGCGACGATGCAATTCAGACGGTTAGTATCTAATGTTCGACCGTTGCTGCCTGACATTCACATACCAACCTTTATTGCACAAGGAAATGTGGATGGAATTGTCCCTCCTAAAAGTGCTCGTTTCCTTTTTGATCGAATCAGTGCGACGGAAAAGAAAATGGTTTTTTATCAGAATGCGAAGCACCTGATTTGCCACTGTCAGGAGAGAAATGAACTGTTTGAAGAAGTGTTATCGTTTCTTAAAGGGGAGGAATAGGTGGAATCCTATTTCATTGCATTCAGTTCCTTAAGATGGTAAGATAACTTCAAAGTGACAACGAGAAGGATGACTTTCGGACATACTCCACTTGGGGAATGTCTTTTTTCACTTTTATATACTTGTTCACTTTATAGTGATTAAGACGGTTGGGTGTGTAACCTAACTTATAGATGCTAAATTACCTTATACATAGTGAAACTTCTGATTGCTCTTTTTTACCTAAAGAGCACTTTTCATAAGATGCCGTATGCAGAGAAAGTTTCACTTCGTCCCCCTTAGGACGGGGAAAGTGGACACGGGATAATATTTTCGTTACAAAAGGAGATTGGTAACATTGATGACAAAGTTTCAAGATTTAGGTATTAGTCCAGCAACGATGAAGTCGTTAAAGAGAATGGGCTTTGAGGAAGCGACTCCTGTACAAGCACAAACCATTCCGCTTAGCTTGGAAAACAAGGACTTGATCGGGCAAGCGCAGACGGGAACTGGAAAAACAGCTGCCTTTGGAATTCCTTTAATCGATAAGATTGATGTTAACTCAAATGTGGTTCAAGGAATCGTTATTGCACCAACAAGAGAGTTAGCGATCCAAGTATCTGAAGAGCTATACAAAATTGGCTACGGAAAACGAGCAAGAGTTCTTTCCATTTATGGTGGGCAAGATATCAATAGACAAATCCGTGCTCTGAAGAAATTCCCTCAAATCATTGTCGGAACTCCAGGAAGAATTCTTGATCATATTAACCGAAAAACACTTCGCCTTGAAAATGTACATACCGTGATTTTGGATGAGGCAGATGAGATGTTAAACATGGGCTTTATTGAGGATATTGAGTCTATTCTTGCCCAAACTCCAGAGGAGCGTCAAACTCTGTTATTCTCAGCAACGATGCCTGCACCAATTCAACGTATGGCTGAGAAGTTTATGAAGAACCCTGAGGTTGTTAAAGTAAAAGCAAAGGAAATGACAGTCCCTGCCATTGAGCAATTTTACTTAGAGGTTCAGGAAAAGAGTAAGTTTGATATCTTAACGCGCCTATTGAATATTCAAGCGCCAGAGCTTGCAATTGTCTTTGGACGTACAAAGCGTAGAGTAGATGAGCTTTCCGAAGCCTTAAATTTACGTGGGTATATGGCTGAAGGAATTCATGGTGATTTAAGCCAAGCAAAACGTATGTCTGTTTTGAAAAAGTTTAAAGAAGGATCCATTGATGTGTTAGTGGCAACAGATGTTGCTGCACGTGGACTAGATATTTCTGGTGTTACTCACGTGTACAATTTCGATATTCCACAAGACCCTGAAAGCTATGTACACCGTATTGGTCGTACAGGTCGTGCGGGTAAAACAGGTATGGCGATGACGTTAATTACCCCAAGAGAAAAATCATACCTATCAGTGGTAGAAAAAACGATTAAGAGAAAGATGGAGAAAATGGTGCCTCCGACATTAGATGAGGCATTAGAAGGGCAGCAAAAAGCGGCCATCGAAAAAATTCTTCAATCAATCGAATCTGAGAACTTACAATATTATAAGCAGGCGGCCGATGAGCTTCTAGAGCAACAGGACGCATCTACAATCGTGGCAGCGGTACTCAAAATGCTAACGAAGGAGCCGGATTCAACACCGGTGACGTTAACCGAAGAGAAACCATTACCAATGAAAAAAGACTTCCGTAGTAATGACCGCCGTGGTAAATACGATTCTAAAAACAGAAGCAAAGGTTCTTTTAAGCCAAGACAAGGCCAAAGTCAAGGTAACCGCCGTCACAGCCACAGCGGTTCTAACCGAAATGATTCAAGATCAAACAGCTATAATCGTTAATATTAAAGCCCTAACCATCCTGGTTAGGGCTTTTTGGTATACTACTTTAAAATTGCCACAAACTATGCAAAAACATGATAACGTAGGTGATTCTAAAATGATTGTTCGACTGGGGTATGTGGCGATGAGTGTAGAGCTTCAAAATGCCTCACCTTCACAAACCATGACATTTAAGCAATTTTCGCAAATTGCTGACCGAGAAGCTGCTATTCAAAAACTAGAGCGAATAGCAATAAATAATCTATCCAACTGCCTGCGACTTCTTAAGCATAATGTAGCGAATGAGATTCATTTCTTTCGCTTTAGTTCCAAACTCATTCCGCTTGCTAACCATGAGGAATTGTCGGACTGGAAGTATATGAGACCCTTAAAAGGGATATTGCAAGAAATCGGGCAATATTTACAAGAGCATCCAATCCGTGTGGATTTCCATCCGGATCATTTTGTCCTGCTGAACTCGAAGAGCACCGATATACTAAATAATTCGATTAAGACCCTTGCAATGCATGAAGCTTTGCTCAAAGGGATGGGTATTGACCCAGAACATCGTTGTGTCATGCATGTAGGCGGTGCATACGAGGACAAAGAAAAAGCACTTGAGCAGTTTATACATAACTGGGCTTATGTTCCGGCTTCCATCCAGCGTATGATTATGCTAGAAAATGATGATACCAGCTTCCATCTCGAACATACCTTGTACTTATGTGAAAAGTTAGGGATTCCACTAGTGTTTGACTATCATCACCACTTAGCCTATCACGAAAATCCAGAATGGGAAAAGGAATGGGATCGAGTGGTTTCCACATGGAGTTTTTCAAAGTTACCCATTAAGATGCATATTTCTAGTCCAAAGTCTGAAAAGGAATATCGTGCCCATGCGGATACGATTGATCGAGAGATGTTTCTGCATTTTTTACATACAATTAAAGGCTCTGTTAATGAGATACATTGTATGATTGAGGCGAAAAAGAAGGATGCCGCGCTATTTCAACTAGTAGATGATTTAAAGGAAGAAAAAAGCATAAGCTGGATGGATCAATCAAGTTTTGAAATTTAATAATGAAACTTATTTCCTGCTCAAACCGTATGACAGAGAGAAGAGTTTATATGGAGTAGGGGGAACTTGCAAATATGAACGAACCACAGAAACGAATTTCAGACAAGGCCCTTTCAGTGTGGAGAATAACAGGAGCCATTACTTCTGCCATCATGGCGATTATGGCAGGCGGCGCGATTTGGCTATCCAATGTCTTTTCATGGCCTGTTTGGGTTGTAATGGCTGCAGTTGGAGCAATCATTCTGCATGTTTATTTATATGTGTACCTTTTTCCTTTATTACGTTGGAAGCGGTGGCGTTATGAGGTAAGAGAGCAGGAAATCGAGCTTCAACAAGGTGTGTTTGTTGTAAAGAGAACGCTTGTCCCGATGATAAGGGTACAACATGTTGATACGAGACAAGGCCCACTTTTAAAAAAATACGGACTTGCTACGGTTGATGTATCTACAGCGGCAACCGTACATGAAATCCCTGCTCTTCCGGTGGAGGAGGCAGAAGAGCTGCGTCAATTTATTTCAAGATTAGCAAGGGTGGCGGATGAAGATGTCTAATTCGAAGCGACTTCATCCCATAGCAGCAGTCACGAATTTTATTAAGCAACTGAAAGAGCTGATTATTCCGTTTATCGCCTTCTTTGTGTTTGGAACAAAGGCCTCAGAGGGTGATCTTTGGTTTTTTACTGGGTCTATTGCCATCGTCATAGTAGTGCTTGGAATAGGCGTATTAAATTGGCTCCGCTTTTCCTATCGATTGGAAGAGGGGGAGCTGCGAATGGAGTATGGCCTGCTCGTAAGGAAGAAGAGATATATTCCATTTGATCGCATTCAAAGCCTTGATTTTTCTGAAGGTATTCTTCATCGGCCATTTGGACTTGTCAAAGTGAAGGTGGAAACCGCTGGATCTAGTGGGACAGCAGATGCGGAAGCGGTATTAACCGCCATAACGAAGGACGAAGCGAATCGGATTCAAGAAATTATTGCTCAAGCGAAAGGGAAGCTTGTTGAAGAGACTTTTGATACGGAAGTTGCGAACAAAGCAGAACGTGTGGAAGAAAAGGTTGTTTATAAAATTAGCTCTAAAGAACTTCTTTTGTTAGCTACGACCTCTGGTGGGGTGGGGGTGGTTCTTTCTGCGATGGTGGCATTTTTGTCTCAGTTAGATGATCTGATTCCTTATGAAAGTGCCTATCATGAAGTAGAAAAAGTGATATCAAATGGTATCGTCATCGTTGCTGTACTCGTTTTTCTAGGGTTCTTACTCGCTTGGGTGGCAGCTTTAATTGGAACAATGGTAAAATTCGCTCAATTTACGGTTAAGAAAACAGAAAGAGAAATCATTATTTCAAGGGGCTTGTTAGAAAAGAGACAAATCACCATTCCTTTGAATCGAATACAAGCCATTCGAATTTCAGAAAATATTCTAAGGCAGCCCTTTGGACTATGTTCGGTTTATATGATTAGTGCAGGTGGTTCTGTAAGAAATGCAGAGGGGGCGAAGGTGCTTTTATTGCCAGCTGTGAAAAAGGCGCAGGTTGCTCATATCCTGCAGGAGCATCTTCCGATTTCAACGACTTCACAGCCATTTAATTCACCGCCGAAACGTTCTCTTCCAAGGTATTTGCTGCGTGGATCATTGATCGTTGTTCCGTTTGTGATAGCTGCGATAGCCATTTTTAAACTATGGGGCTTATTGTCCATTTTGCTTTTCGTGTTCTCTAGTGCCTGGTCTTATTTAATATACAAAGATGCGGGTTGGGGAATTGAGGGTCAGCAGCTGAATATCCAATATAGAGGGCTTATTAAACATACCCTATTTATGAAAAAACCTAATGTTCAATCACTGGACTATAAAGAAAGTATCTTTCAAAGAAGAAAGAATCTAGCAACAATGACAAGCCTCATTAAATCGGGGATGGGAGCAATCGGAGGGACGATTGTTGATATTGAAAAGGAGGACGCCAAAGAGATTTATCAATGGTATTCTCATAGCCAAAAAGCGCCTTTTTGAGGCGCTTTTTATCTGCTTAGTAATCCAATTAATGCTAGGAAAATGAGCAATGCAAGCAGAATGGATGTGGGGCTCCATTTCTTGGGACTGCGTGAGGAAGTGAGTGTTCTTTTGGTGATTCTTTGAAAGGAGGTGGTAAGCTCTTTTCCGCGGTCAATGGCAAAGGAGCCTAGAATAAGTCCGGCAAGAAGTCCGAAAATATGAGCAGTCACATTGACGTTTGCGTTAACAAATGTCATGATTACACCGATTACGACAATCGCTAACACCACCTGTGTGTTTTCACGAGAAAGCATTTCCTTCCGAAAAAAGATCATCGCTAAATAAATCCCGAACAATCCAAAAATCGCTCCACTTGACCCGACATGTGTGTAGGTTAATGGTTTTAAAAATAAGGTAGCAAGGTTTGCTAAAATACCTGTTGATAAATATAGGGTGATAAAGCTTTTTCTTCCGAGGAGATGCTCGAGCCCGGGACCAAACAACACCAGTGAAAAGCTATTAAATAAAAGATGTGGAAACCCGCTATGAAGGAAGATAGGCGTCACCAACCTCCAAAGTTCACCTTCCATAATGTAAAGATTCACACCAGCTAACCTCTCAAAAAGCAGACCACCTGGAAAGAAAGGGAGAACCATAAGCAAGTACAAAACAATATGAATAAAGACAATACCGGTTATAATGGGATAATAACGGGTAAAATCTTTGAAGCTCTCCGTTCGGATAAACATAAGAACCCTCCAATATTTTCATTTATACTATCATAACTGTTTCGTGTTGATAATACACGTGATTACCCTACAGTTTGTACACCATATGCATCGTAATAAATTTTTAGAAGGAGTTGCTACGTTTGATTTCGGGAATAGGTATTGATATCGTGGAGCTTTCTCGAATTGAGGAGCTTAGTACAAGGCAAAGCAAGTTCGTCGATCGAATACTAACACATAAAGAAAAAGATAAATATCAAACATATAACGGAAAAAGAAAAACGGAATACTTAGCTGGGCGATTTGCTGCCAAGGAGGCCTTTTCTAAAGCAGTTGGAACGGGGATTGGTGAATCGTTATCCTTTTTAGACATCGAAATTCAGTCGGATGAAAAAGGGCAACCGATGATTGTCAAACCCTTTAGTGAGGGGGTATACCTCTCTATATCACATAGTAAAGAGTATGCAGTTGCGCAGGTGGTCATTGAAAAAAATAAATAGCTTGTTCTAATCGTTGGACATATTCCCCAAGGTTGTCTCATATATTCATAGTGCAACAGAAGAGCGAGGGATGGCGGCGAGTTTCTTTAGCGGTTACTCAACAACCGTAAGAGGTCATATCCTTCCCTCACCCTTCTTACTACGAAGAAATGAAACTAAAGGGGTTGAAGGAATGAGGAAGAAATTATTATTGCTATTCGCCGGGCTAATGGCAGTACTTATGTTAGCCGCCTGTGGATCTAAATCACAAGAAGATGTGGTGAAGGATTTAAGCGGGAAGGTTGAAAGTTTGAAAGGGTATAAGGCAGATGCCACAATGACTTTGCAAATGGGAACTGAGCCTCAAACGTATGATGTGCAAATTTGGCACAAAGCTCCTACTTACTATCGAGTAAATTTAAAAAATGCTCAAAAAGACCAAAGTCAAATGATTTTACGTAATGATGATGGAGTGTTTGTATTAACACCAGCACTTAACAAGAGCTTCCGCTTCCAAAGCGATTGGCCGGAAAATAGCAGCCAGGCGTATTTGTATGAATCCCTGATTGAGGACATTATTGCTGATAAGGAAGCCAAATTTAGTTCGACTAAAGAGCATTATGTGTTTGAAACAAAGACTAGGTATCAAAACAACAAGATGCTACCTTACCAAGAAATTACTTTTAAAAAGGATTTAACACCTGTAAGCGTAAAAGTAATGGATCCTGACCGAAAGGCATTAGTCACCGTCGAATTTACCAATGTGAAATTTGATGCAAGCTTTGATGCGAAGGATTTTGATATGGCTAAAAATATGACAGGTGCCCAGCTTGAAGTTCCTGTTATGACAAATGTAAAAGATGAAGCGTTCACGGTGATGTATCCAACAGAAGAGATTGCTGGTGTGGACTTAATCGAAGAAAAAGAAGTAAAAACCGAGAATGGAAAACGTGTAATTTTAACATATGATGGTGAAAAGAGCTTCACGCTTGTGCAGGAAAAAGCCATTGTTGCCGAAGCGTCGGTTACATCAACGACAGTTTCTGGGGAACCGATTGATCTTGGGTTCACGATTGGCGCCGTGTCAGGAAATACAATTTCATGGACGTATCAAGGTGTAGACTACATGCTTGCCTCTAATGACTTATCCGAAGAAGAAATGGCTATGTTAGCAAGGTCTGTTCAAGTACAAGCGGATGTAAGTAAATAAATAATCAACAGGCTTCCTTTTGTGGAGCCTGTTCTTTTGCATGGATAAGAAAGTTGACAATCAAGGTTGTGAATTCGATAATCGTAAGTATATGTAAGACCGGAAGTAGAAGGAAGTGTAGATATGAGTCACAATACTATGTTTTATCGAGATACATGGGCAGAAATTCATTTAGATAAAATCATGTATAATGTTACGCAGTTAAAAAAACATTTGCCCAATCATGTCCAAATGATCGCGGTGGTTAAAGCCAATGCGTACGGTCATGGTGATGTACAAGTGGCAAGGGCGGCTTTAGAGGCAGGGGCCACCTATTTGGCTGTTGCGTTTTTAGATGAGGCGATTGCTTTAAGGAAAAAAGGAATAATAGCACCAATCCTTGTGTTAGGAGCCAGTCGTCCGGAGGATATACCAGTCGCTGTTAAAAATAATATTACATTAACTGTATTTCGATATGAATGGTTACAGCAAGCAAAGGGAATGTTAGGTGAAGGAGAAAAATTATCTATTCATATAAAAATTGATACAGGTATGGGAAGAATTGGTGTTCGTTCAAGGGAGGAATTGACATCCATTGAGGAGCTATTAGAATCAAGTGGATGTTTCCTTTTTGAGGGTATCTATACTCACTTTGCTACAGCGGATGAGCTAGAAGAGAGCTATTTTCGAAAGCAGCTCTCTCAATTTCACGAGCTTTTATCCTATTTAAGGGTGAAACCGGACATGGTCCATGCGAGCAACAGTGCTGCATCCTTTCGTTTTGGTGAGGCCTCATTTAATGCGATTCGGTTTGGCATTGGGATGTATGGGCTCACTCCATCATTAGAAATGGAATCAGTACTACCGTTTCCGTTACAACAGGCATTTTCTCTTCATACTAGGCTTGTTCATGTGAAAAAGTTAGAAAAAGGGGAATCGGTTAGCTATGGTGCCACGTATACGGCTCTTGAGCCTGAGTGGATTGGCACGTTACCAATTGGTTATGCGGATGGTTGGATCCGAAAACTACACGGACAAGAGGTACTGATTGAAGGAGACCGAGTACCGATTGTCGGTCGGATTTGCATGGATCAATGCATGATTAGATTACCTAAAGAGCTTCCCGTTGGAACACTCGTTACACTTATTGGAGAACAAGAAGCGGATTTCATTTCGATGAATGAAATTGCAACCAAACTAGAGACAATCAATTATGAAGTTCCTTGTATCATTTCAAGTCGTGTGCCTAGAATTTATAAAAAATATGGAAAAATGGTTGAGCAAAGAAACGATATTTTACAAACGTATGTATAGTTGAAACCCTTTTAGAATAAGGATTTATAGAAAAAGCACCATATTTATGCATCTTTG
Source organism: Robertmurraya korlensis (assembly GCF_023715225.1). GTDB lineage: Bacteria > Bacillota > Bacilli > Bacillales > Cytobacillaceae > Robertmurraya_A. The sequence continues at coordinate 10,573 of NZ_JAMBNS010000015.1, read as the reverse complement.
GAGACTTCATGAATAAAAGGGTAATTTTTTGGTGGATAATACTGAAGTATGACTTATTCCCCTTTGCATTGTTGTGGATTGGTGTTATTATAAAATATGGTAGAGATAAAATGGTGTGTAGTGATGGTGGAGGTGTATGTTTGTGTCTGAGTCCAGCGCAACAACAGAAATTATGGTGAAATTACCGCAACATCTTTTAACCGAATTGGACGGTTTTGTGAAACAGGAGAATGTGAACAGAAGCGAATTCATTTATCAAGCTACTAAAATGTACTTGCGTGAGCGGAAAAAGAGACAAATTCGTGAATCCATGAGAAGAGGCTACATGGAGATGGCGAAGATCAACTTAACAATTGCTTCAGAAGCGTTTCAAGCGGAGTATGAGGCAGAACACACAGTTGAACGTCTAGTAAGTGGGGGATAATCCTTTGATTGTCAAACGTGGTGACGTTTATTTTGCAGACCTATCCCCAGTTGTTGGTTCCGAGCAAGGTGGCGTTCGTCCAGTTCTTGTGATCCAAAACGATATCGGGAATCGGTTCAGTCCCACAGTGATTATTGCAGCCATTACAGCTCAAATTCAGAAAGCGAAACTGCCTACTCACGTTGAAATTGATGCGAAACGCTATGGTTTCGAACGAGATTCAGTTATCCTGTTGGAACAAATTCGTACAATTGATAAACAACGTCTGACCGATAAGATCACTCATCTCGATGACGAAATGATGGAGAAAGTGGACGAAGCTTTACAAATTAGCCTAGGTCTAATTGAATTCTAAAAATACGCTCTACAAAGGGCGTTTTTTTATTGTATGAAAAAGAGATCATAGTGTGCAAAAAAAAGGATGGCCGAGTGCTATCCTTTTTTTTGTTCCAATCCCTATGTTGCTAATCGGGCCCTTCTATGTTTAGATACTCGAAAAAAAGGGTATGTAACAAAGTCGCAATATTGTCATAATTAGTTTAAGCTTTCGCATAAAATTGATATCATTACTGATAGGTTCATAATTTGGGTTTTAATCTTACGTTACAGTTTAAAGACAACCCGTTTTAATAGAACTTATCATGTTAAAATTGGGAGGATATAATGAACAAAGCTATTGAACAGTATATTCAAACGAATCGGGAAGAGATACTAACAAAGTGGATCGAGAGCATGAGGGAAAAATCTGACGAACGGGTTCTAAAGGTAGTTTCTGACCAAGTATTCGTAGGGACAAGCCGAGAGTTCATTGATCTAATCGTGTCTAATCTACAGGATTCTGATGAAAAGTATAGTGAAAAGCTTGTAGAGTTTGCTGAAAAAGTAGTTAGGCTTGCGTGGCCATTAAGTTTTGTTACGGACGGATTACGAGACTTTGCAAGGATTGCTTTTGAAGGAATGAGTGCAACAGGCAATGTAAATGAAGAGAACCGAATGGAAATCATTTATGACTTTGATAGCTGGATAAGTCCAATGACAAACGAAATTGTTAACGTATACTCTTCGACTTGGGAGCGTACGGTATCACTCCAAAAAATCGCTCTTCAAGAATTATCTGCTCCTTTAATTCCTGTGTTTGAGGGCATTTCAGTTATGCCACTAGTTGGGACGATAGACACGGAGAGGGCAAAACAGATCATGGAAAGCTTGTTAAATGGAGTGGTAAGAAATCGCTCAGAAGTTGTTCTTATAGATATTACGGGTGTTCCGGTCGTTGATACAATGGTCGCTCATCATATTATTCAAGCAGCCGATGCAGTTAGGCTAGTTGGGTCTAAATGTATGCTAGTAGGGATTCGTCCGGAAATAGCACAAACCATCGTCAACCTTGGGATTAATTTAAATCAAATTACAACTAAAAATACACTAAAAAAGGGAATCGAGTCAGCCCTTGAAATAATGAACAAGAAGATTATCAGCACGGGGGGAGAAAATTGAGGATACCCATTCTAAAATTATACAATTGCTTACTAGTATCGATTCAATGGGAATTGGACGATCAAACGGCCCTTCAATTTCAGGAAGATTTGCTTCATAAAATACACGAAACAAGCGCTAATGGTGTTGTAATTGATATAACTTCCATTGATTTTATTGATTCATTCATCGCAAAGGTGCTTGGTGATGTAATTAACATGTCTAAACTTATGGGTGCTAAAGTTGTCATTACAGGTATTCAGCCAGCGGTGGCGATTACTCTTATAGAGTTAGGAATTGGTTTAGATGACGTCCTAACAGCTTTGGATCTAGAAAAAGGTTTGGAGAAATTACATCAGGAATTGGGGGAATAACCGAATGGGAATCCAATCCTGCGTAAAAATCATTAATGAATGGGACATCGTTGCAGCTAGGCAGCTAGGCCGAAATGTGGCAAAAGAGCTTGGATTTGGAACTGTAGATCAGGCCAGAATCACAACTGCTATTAGTGAATTAGCGAGAAATATTTATTTATACGCTGGTCAGGGCCAAATCTGCATTGAAAAATTATATGAAAACGGTAAAGCGGGATTGAAGGTAGTGGCGATAGACAATGGGCCGGGTATAAAGGATATAAGACAAGTAATGGAAGATGGATATTCGACCTCAGGTGGTTTAGGAGCTGGATTGCCAGGTGTCAAACGCTTGATGGATGAGTTTGGAATTAACTCAACGCCAGGTGATGGAACAGAGATAACGGCAACTAAGTGGGTACGTTAAGGGGGAACATTTATGGATTTTCGAGAATTGATGGAGGCAAAATATCGGCACATACTTGAAAAATACATAAACGAACCTTCTGAACAAGTATTGTATCAGGGCCAAAAGTTCAGTAGAAAGTCTATCGAACATCGAATCTCTCCTGAGGAAATCATCAGTTTACATAAAACGCTTATGAATGACATGTATCCAGAATTACCAGAAGAAGTATCGCTTTCCTTTGATATGTTACTAGAAGTGATGCTAGGCTACGGTCTAGCTTATAGAGAGCATCAAAGCTTGCGCCATAAGCAGCAGGAACTAAGAACGGAAATGGAGATCGCTGCAAATGTACAACAAACCTTATTAGGAACGAATGTCCCTTCCGTTCCTTGGCTTGATATAGGGGCTATTAGTGTTCCAGCCAAGCATATGAATGGAGATTATTATCACTTTGTTCAAGATGAAACGAATAATATAAGTATAGCGATTGCCGATGTGATTGGGAAAGGAATCCCAGCCGCCTTGTGTATGTCCATGATTAAATATGCGATGGATAGCCAACCGGATGATCAACAAGAACCGAGTAAGGTGTTAGAAAATCTCAATCGGGTCGTTGAACAAAACGTGGATCCTAGCATGTTTATTACCATGTTCTATGGTGTGTATCATCCTAGAAAGCATACGTTTGCCTATTCTTCTGCAGGTCATGAACCGGGATTTCTATACCGTGCACAATCAGGAGAATTTACTGAAATTGAGGCAAAGGGTTTGCTGTTAGGAGTAGAGAAACGAACGAAGTATAAGCAGTATGAGCAAGCAATAAATGTTGGAGACATGATTATCTTGATGTCAGACGGTGTGACAGAATGTCGTTCAGAAGAAGGGTTTATTGAAAAAGAAACATTAATCTCTTATATAAAAAAATATATCCATTTGCCCGCGCAAGAGATTGTAACCAACATATATAAAGAGTTAGAAAAGCTACAACACTTTCAATTGCGAGATGATTTTACGTTAATAATCTTGAAAAGAAATGTTTAAGTACTAATTTTTCAGGGTATCGAATAATAGCAATTGACTTGTAAAGAGGTGGGAATATGAACATAAAGTTAGATATCACGGAAAATAATGATCGTGTTGCTGTGGATGTAACAGGGGAAATTGATGTTTATACGGCACCGAAGCTAAGAGAAACACTGTTTCCTCTATCTGAGAGAGACGGAGTGAACATGATTATTAATCTTTCTGGAGTAGAATATATGGACAGCACAGGCTTAGGTGTGTTTGTTGGAACGTTTAAAAATGTGCGCTCGAGTAATGGGGAATTTCAGTTAGTTGGACTTTCTGATCGGTTAAAGAGACTTTTTGAGATCACCGGGCTAGCTGATATTATGAATATTAGCCAGATTGAGGGTGAACCAAAATGACGGAAGTTTGTGACTACATTGAAATGAAAATTCCTGCTAAGCCGGAATACGTAGGTGTAATTCGGTTAACATTATCCGCCATTGCAAGTCGGATGGGCTTTTCGTTTGACGAAATTGAAGATTTGAAGATTGCTACAAGTGAAGCGATCACGAATGCGGTTCAGCATGCCTATAAAACAGGGAAGCTTGGAGAGGTTGCAATAGGTTTTGGGTCATATAGTGATCGACTAGAAGTCATCGTGGCTGATAGCGGAAAGAGTTTCGATTTTCAATCGGCTCGAGAAAAGGTAGGTCCTTATCGTGGGAATGAACCAGTTGAGTTTATGCGTGAAGGAGGCCTAGGGCTTTACTTGATAGAGACGCTGATGGATGAAGTAATCATTCATGAGAATGAGGGTGTGACGGTTTTTATGACCAAATACCTAGAAGGGGAGCAGGTGGAGAGGAATGCAGAACAAATCTCAACCTAATTCGCTATCAAAAGAAGAAATTCATCGATATATAAAAGCGTATCAGCAAAATCAGGATGATGAAGCCCAAAATCAGTTGGTTCTGCATTATAAAAGCTTAGTTGAAACGATTGCCCGAAAGTACTCAAAAGGAAAATCCTATCATGAGGATATTGTCCAAGTGGGGAATATTGGTCTTTTAGGTGCTATGCGAAGGTACGATGAGAATTTTGGGAGAAGCTTTGAAGCTTTTGCTGTACCTACCATTGTTGGAGAAATCAAGCGGTTTTTAAGAGATAAAACTTGGAGTATCCATGTTCCCAGAAGAATCAAAGAATTAGGACCAAGAATCAAAGCGACGGTTGAAGAATTAACAACTACTCTCCAGCGATCGCCAAAAGTATGGGAAATTGCTGAAGCCTTGCAAGAAACCGAAGAGGATGTACTAGAAGCAATGGAGATGGGCAGAAGTTATCAGGCGTTGTCTGTGGATCATTCCATTGAGGCTGATTCGGATGGAGGGACGGTCACGTTATTGGACGTGGTAGGAAATATAGATGAAGGTTATGAAAAAGTGAATCAAAAACTCGTACTAGACAAGGTTCTGCATGTTCTAACAGACAGAGAAAGGGAGATTATCCAATATACGTATTTGGACAATCTAAGTCAAAAAGACACGGGCGAAAAATTAGGTATTTCACAGATGCATGTGTCAAGATTGCAAAGAAAAGCGATCAAAAAGCTTCAAGATGCCATTCGCTCAGATCATAACAGCTCGGGCTCGGAGTGCTTATCGTGACGCAGCCAATAGATGTGATTGTTCAACAAACAACTAAGGAAGGTAAGTATGAATGCGGAGATAGCTATTACTACGTTCTCCAGGATGATTATTTTACCTGTGTCGTCGCAGATGGTCTGGGCAGTGGAAAACTAGCAAATGAGGCATCTTCAGCAGTGGTTGATGTTGTCCAACAATATCATGATGAAGATGTTGAAGAGTTAATGAAAAAATGCAATCAGGCTCTTTTTCAGAAAAGAGGAGCTGCGGTAGCGGTACTAAAGGTTTTTTTTCAAACAAAAGAATTTCACTATAGTTGTGTAGGAAATATCCGTTTCTTTTTATACTCGGATAAAGGTGAACTGACATATCCGCTACCCGTCTCAGGATATTTATCAGGAAAACCAGTAAGATTTAATACAAAGAGATATTCTTATTCTTCAAACTCAAGATTTCTTATACATTCGGATGGCATCACGCCAAATGGAATAAAATCACTACTAAGCTCTGGATTGTCCAATGAATGTATTGCGAACCAACTAAGGGAGCGGTTCACTTCAAAAATGGATGATTCAACATTTATTATAGGGACATTGCATTAGAGTTACCTGTACATAAAGGGGTAGCTCTTTTTTGTTAGAAGCATTCATTTTGTTGCTCTAGAAATCTTTGATAAAATAAGGAAAAAGACATTCGTGTTGGAGGATAAGTACATTGGATCAAACAATAGATAAGCGTAAGGAACTCTTACAAACGGTAGCCAAAGAGCAGAATTTAAATTTCAAACAAGTGAACAATGTCATTTCATTACTTGAAGAAGGAAACACTTTACCGTTCATTGCCAGATACCGTAAAGAACAAACGGGTGCATTGGATGAAGTGCAAATTCGTGACATTATGGAACGTTGGCAATACATACAAAACCTTGAGCAAAGAAAAGAAGAGGTTATTCGGATTATTGAAGAACAAGGGAAGCTGACGGTCGAGTTAAAAAGCCAGATAGAAAAGTCTATTAAGCTTCAAGAGGTGGAAGATTTATATCGTCCGTATAAACAGAAAAGGCGTACAAAGGCAACTGTAGCGAAAGAAAAAGGATTAGAGCCTTTTGCGGAATGGTTAGTAACCTTCCCTGTAAATGGTTCAATAGAAGAGAAGGCGAGTGAATTTTTGTCGGACGAGCTTGAGGTTCTCTCTATTGAAGAAGTCATAAACGGGGCGAAGGATATTATCGCTGAGTGGGTTTCAGACGATGCAGATTCAAGAAAATGGATTAGAAGCGAGACTGCTAAATCTGGTTTTGTTGAAGCTGCCGTTAAGGATATGGAAAAAGACGAGAAAAAAGTTTATGAAATGTATTATGAATATTCGGAGCCTATTAGCAAAGTGGTTCCCCATCGTACGCTTGCTCTCAATCGCGGGGAGAAAGAAGATATTTTACGTGTTGCGATTAAGCCGAATGTGGAACGTAACATGGGCTATTTAACGAAAAAATGGATTAAGAATTCTAATTCATTTGTTGCTGAAACGGTTATTGAGGCAGTTGAAGATGGCTATAAGAGATTAATTCAACCTTCTATAGAAAGAGAAATTCGTAATGAGCTAACTGAAAAAGCAGAAGAAAGAGCGATCCATATATTCTCTGAGAATTTAAGAAATCTTCTGCTTCAACCACCTTTAAAAGGAAAGGTTGTTCTTGGGGTGGATCCAGCGTATCGAACAGGATGTAAGTTAGCTGTAGTGGATGAAACAGGGAAGGTCCTTCGAATTGACGTGATTTATCCTCACCCACCTGTATCGAAGAAACAAGAAGCAGAGAAAAAGTTTAAAGAAATCATTGAAACCTATGAAGTTGAGATGGTAGCAGTAGGAAATGGAACGGCTTCTCGGGAAACAGAACAGTTTGTAGTGGATATGCTCAAAGATCAAAAAAGAGAGATCTATTATTTAATTGTGAATGAAGCGGGTGCTAGTGTTTATTCAGCTTCTGACTTAGCGCGTGAAGAATTCCCTGATTTTCAAGTGGAGGAGCGCAGTGCCGTTTCTATTGCCCGACGCTTGCAAGATCCATTAGCAGAATTAGTAAAAATTGATCCGAAATCAGTTGGTGTGGGTCAGTATCAACATGACGTATCTCAAAAGAGATTATCTGAATCATTAACTTTTGTCGTGGAAACCGCTGTTAACCAAGTAGGTGTGAATGTAAATACAGCTTCAGCCTCGTTGCTTCAATATGTGGCTGGTCTTTCAAAAACCGTTGCAACCAATATCGTTAAGAAACGTGAAGAAGAAGGAAAGTTTGTCAATCGAACACAGTTAAAGAAAATTCCGAGGTTAGGTGCAAAAACCTATGAACAAGCGATTGGATTTCTACGCGTTATTGATGGAAAAGAACCGCTTGACCGCACAGGAATCCATCCGGAAAATTATCAAGCAGTTAAAAATCTTCTAAGTAAATTAGGTTTTACCTCTGCTGACCTAGGTTCTGAAGCACTAAAAACAACCTTATCAGCTGTTGACATAAAAGCTATTGCGGCAGAGCTTGAGATGGGAGAATTAACACTAAAGGATATCCTCGATGCGTTAGTTAGACCAGAAAGAGATCCGCGTGACGAACTTCCAGCGCCATTATTAAAGAAAGATGTATTAAAACTTGAGGACTTAAAAGTGGGAATGGAGCTTCAAGGAACCGTTCGAAACGTAGTGGACTTCGGAGCCTTTGTTGATATTGGAGTAAAGCAAGACGGGCTTGTGCATATTTCTAAACTAAGTAATCGCTTCGTAAAACATCCACTCGATATTGTTTCTGTTGGAGATGTAGTCACCGTGTGGGTGGATAGTGTGGACCAACAAAAAGGCAGAGTAGCTTTAACGATGCTACAACCTTAAAGGCTGAGCTAGACAAAGGAAACACCGTTCATCATGAACGGTGTTTTTTTCTGTAAAAAAACCAACATTGGTTAAGAAGTTTTATTTGATAGGCATTTTTCTCTAAAAATGCTTTCTGCATCTGATTTTGAAACCAAGTAGGCATAGACATACCTCCTAGCACAAATTTCAAGGGGTATATTCAATGTATGCTATAATGGGTTGTCATGTTCGTAGAATTTTTATTTAGTTAGGAACGGAGGTGGACGTATGGAGGATAAAGAGTTACAAAAATTAGTTGAGGAAATTTCCTTACAGTTTTTTAACAAACCCTTTCGACATACTGCTTTTTTTAATCCCCGTCTTCGAACTACAGGTGGACGTTATATGTTGAGGTCTCATCATATTGAAATTAATCGAAGTTATCTAGAACAGCTTGGAGAGCAAGAATTAATTGGTATCATTAAGCATGAATTATGTCATTATCATCTGCATTTAGAGGGAAAAGGCTATCAACACAGAGATCATGACTTTAAAACACTTCTTAAAAAAGTGAATGCACCACGATTTTGTGCCACTCTCCCAAACCGCCCTGAAGTGAAATCAGCAAAGACTGTTCGTATATATCAGTGTTCTGGATGTGAGCTGCAGTATAGGAGAAAAAGAAGGATCAATACAACAAAGTATGTTTGTGGAAAGTGCCGGGGGAAGTTAATTGAAATTCATGTTTGACAGGTGGAGAAAAAGATGTTAAATTATTATTCCGTGACTGACATGGGCGAAAAAAAGTAATTTAAATTTCCCCTTGACTTTCACAGCTTGGCTCAATATAATATAAAGAGTCGAGATTACGACACGAACACTTTTCTTATTCCACAGTAGCTCAGTTGGTAGAGCATTCGGCTGTTAACCGAACGGTCGCAGGTTCGAGTCCTGCCTGTGGAGCCATTTTGGGGAAGTACTCAAGAGGCTGAAGAGGCGCCCCTGCTAAGGGTGTAGGTCGGGTAACCGGCGCGAGGGTTCAAATCCCTCCTTCTCCGCCAGTAACTTTCATTATCATTATTAAAAATATGGCCCCTTGGTCAAGCGGTTAAGACACCGCCCTTTCACGGCGGTAACACGGGTTCGAATCCCGTAGGGGTCACTTCTAAATTATTATACTAGCAAAAATATGGTCCCGTGGTGTAGCGGTTAACATGCCTGCCTGTCACGCAGGAGATCGCCGGTTCGATCCCGGTCGGGACCGCCATATTGTTGGGCTATAGCCAAGCGGTAAGGCAACGGACTTTGACTCCGTCATGCGTTGGTTCGAATCCAGCTAGCCCAGCCATTTTTTTATTTTAAGGGGTTTTTTCATTAGTACGAGCCATTAGCTCAGTCGGTAGAGCATCTGACTTTTAATCAGAGGGTCGAAGGTTCGAGTCCTTCATGGCTCACCATAGTTTTTTTGCTTAAGTAGAGTTTTTCACTTCAGTAAAATAACTTTCATTTATCATTATGCGGGTGTGGCGGAATTGGCAGACGCACTAGACTTAGGATCTAGCGCCGCAAGGCGTGGGGGTTCGACTCCCTTCACCCGCACCATTTATTTCTAGTTGATTGACTGGGAGAAATCATATATAATATATTCTATCGCTCTTAATGAGCGGTCGTGGCGGAATGGCAGACGCGCTAGGTTGAGGGCCTAGTGGGGGCAACCCCGTGGAGGTTCAAGTCCTCTCGGCCGCACCAAGAAAACTATAAAAAAGTGTTTGACATTAAAATGTCGTTATGATATTATATAAAAGTTGCTTCTTTAAAAAGAGCGCCCGTAGCTCAATTGGATAGAGCGTCTGACTACGGATCAGAAGGTTATGGGTTCGACTCCTTTCGGGCGCGCCATTTTGAATAACGGGGAGTAGCTCAGCTTGGTAGAGCACTTGGTTTGGGACCAAGGGGTCGCAGGTTCGAATCCTGTCTTCCCGACCATCTTATAAAATATTAATATGCGGGTGTAGTTTAATGGTAAAACCTCAGCCTTCCAAGCTGATGTCGTGAGTTCGATTCTCATCACCCGCTCCAACAAATCAAATTGTTCTTTGAAAACTAAACAAATCATACGTCAACAAAAAATGATTAGTGTTGAAATATACACTAGCCAACGTTTTAACTTTAAGAGCTAATCTTACTCTTTATTGGAGAGTTTGATCCTGGCTCAGGACGAACGCTGGCGGCGTGCCTAATACATGCAAGTCGAGCGGATCTTTGGGAGCTTGCTCCCAAAGGTTAGCGGCGGACGGGTGAGTAACACGTGGGCAACCTGCCTATGAGATCGGGATAACTCCGGGAAACCGGGGCTAATACCGGATAATTCTTTTCTACACATGTAGAAAAGCTGAAAGATGGTTTCGGC
>NZ_JAMBNS010000149.1 GCF_023715225.1 Robertmurraya korlensis | reverse complement strand
GATAATACGCTATCTTTATCATAATCGTACTTACCATTATTTATTGCCATTTTGAGGTGCTATGTCACTTTTTTCTAACCATACTTTATTTATCATTATCATTACAGTGGTTGTCAGTTTATTAGCTTGGCAATCACCCCAACTGATGCAAAGGTTGATTTTTTATCCGCCTGCGGTGCAGCGTGGACAAGTTGATCGCTTTGTCACCCATGGTTTTATCCATGCCGATGGGATGCATTTGTTTTTTAATATGTTTACTTTGTATTCGTTTGGGCAAGCGGTACAGGGTTTGTTCATGTCCAAACTCGGCAGTCTAGGGTTTGTGCTGTTTTATTTTGCCGCTTTGGTGGTGGCAATTATGCCAACCTATCTAAAACAAAAAAACAATCCTCGCTATAGCAGTCTAGGC
>NZ_JAMBNS010000148.1 GCF_023715225.1 Robertmurraya korlensis | reverse complement strand
CGAATACTACCTCACCGATATCGTCAACATGGCGGTGGATGATGGCATCGAAATCGCCACTGTATCGCCGACCCACCAGTTTGAAATCGAAGGCGTGAATGACCGTCTGCAGTTGGCAAATCTAGAGCGTACTTGGCAAATGCATCAAGCCCAAGCGCTGATGCAACAAGGCGTACATTTGATTGACCCAAGCCGTTTTGATTTGCGCGGTTCGCTCAAAGTTGGCAAAGATGTGCAAATTGATATTAATGTCATCATTGAAGGTGACTGTGAGCTAGGTGATAACGTCAAAATCGGCGCAGGTTGTATCATCAAAAACAGCAAAATCGCCAGTGGCACTGTGGTGCAACCTTACAGTCTATTTGACCATGCGGTGGTAGGCGCAGACAACCAAATCGGACCATTTGCCC
>NZ_JAMBNS010000147.1 GCF_023715225.1 Robertmurraya korlensis | reverse complement strand
GTAATTTGCACAGCGGTCACGTGACCCTCGTCAAAAAAGCCAAGGAACTTGCCGATATCGTGGTGGTCAGTGTGTTTGTTAACCCAACCCAATTTGGCGTGGGTGAAGTCTTTGATACCTACCAACGCACGCTCGTGGCTGATGTGGCAAAACTCACCGAGGCAGGGGCTCGTGTTGTGTTTGCTCCAAGCGTGGAAGAAATGTACCCAACCTACCCTAACAACGTGCAAGTGCTGTCAGGCGATATTAGCAAAATCTTGTGCGCTAACACTCGCCCCACCCATTTTGATGGTGTCGGCTTGGTGGTGAGTAAACTGTTTAATATCGTCCAACCTGACATCGCTGTTTTTGGCAAAAAAGACTATCAACAACTTGCCATTATCCGCCAGTGGGTTGCTGAGCTAAATTTCC
>NZ_JAMBNS010000146.1 GCF_023715225.1 Robertmurraya korlensis | reverse complement strand
AATATTCTAACCTCATTAGTTAGGAAGTACGTGGCTGACCGCATCACGCTCGTCAGCCAATTCAGTTTCGGTGGCTTTCATTTGTTCTTGTGAGAAAGCCGATGAAACGTCTAGCCCTTCAACGATTTTCCAATCGCCATTTTGGCAAGTACATGGGAATGAAGAGATAAGACCTTTTTGGATGCCATATTCACCGTTTGAGTAAACACCCATAGATACCCAATCATTCTCGTCGGTGCCTAGTGCCCATGAACGAATGTGTGCAATCGCAGCGTTTGCAGCAGATGCCGCTGATGAGGCACCACGTGCTTTAATGATGGCAGCGCCACGTTGTTGTACGTTAGGGATATAAGTACCTTCGTACCAGTCACGTTGTACTTGCTCTAGGGCAGGTTGACCTTTTACCGTAGT
>NZ_JAMBNS010000145.1 GCF_023715225.1 Robertmurraya korlensis | reverse complement strand
CAATACTGCAGCGTCACCGACAGGCTCACCGCTAAATACCTCCTCCACTAGCAACACAACGACTACGCAAAACAACGGCTATCAAGGTAGACCTTTTAGCATTATCGCTGACCAAACCCAAAATTCCGTCATTGTCAATGCCAACCCAGAGTTAATGGTAGAAATCGAAAATGCTATTAATGAGCTAGATACTCGCCGTGACCAAGTGTTGATTCAAGCAGCGATCATGGAAATCTCAGGCAATGATACCCAGCAACTTGGCGTACAATGGGCAATGGTCAATGCCAATAGCGGCGTAGGGGTAATTAACTTCAATAACATCGGTGCATCCGCAGTAGGACTGGCATCTGAGATATTAAGCAAAACCCCAGGTACGGCGGCAGCCTCCGTGGCAGGCGCGCTGTTGGGGAT
>NZ_JAMBNS010000144.1 GCF_023715225.1 Robertmurraya korlensis | reverse complement strand
GGTAAAGTACTGAGCCGTGAACAGCTGTGGCATGCGATGCCCAATGATGACAGCAGTGATAACATCGACCGTGCCATTGATGTGCATATTTCACGTCTACGCGCGCTGATTGAAGACAATCCTCGTCAGCCAAAACGCATTATCACGGTGCGTGGTGTCGGCTATCAGTTTGCCACTGACCAAGTGTAAGAGTGTAAGATTGCTTGACAAATTTAACACGCAAAAGGTCATTATCCTTGGTTATTTATGCTAGCAAAGCTATTATAATAGCGTGTGATGACCCACGATTTTTGGATTCTGTGTGCGATTGAGCGGCATAAAATTTAACAGTGTATTTAGCAAGTTATTTGCCAGCGTTATGCTGGCATTGGTCATTTTTGCTGGGGCAATGGTAGTTTTAAGCCACCTAGTAC
>NZ_JAMBNS010000143.1 GCF_023715225.1 Robertmurraya korlensis | reverse complement strand
AGATTAAGTTTAATCATAAATATTTCCACAAATTAATACAAAGTTATTGCTAGTGGAACAATAAGCATTTATAATAATTCCACAAGCGGTAATATTATTACTTTATAAAGTAATTTATCACCATCTAAGAGTAATGTTATTATGCCATATAACTACTATTTTTACCAAAATATCCCAAACGGAGAAAAGAAAAATGCACCCAAACCCCATTATCCAACACCTCTATGAGCAACTCGACCTTAGACACGAGCGCCAACAACAAATCAATCTATTGACCAGCAAACTTATCAAAGAACAACGTATTCAACTGGGCGATGGACTGTACCTACATCTTGGTCAAACCAAACGCTGTAGCAACACCCAAGCGATTCAACAGTGGGTTCAAACTATTTATGACACCATTGATACGGGGG
>NZ_JAMBNS010000142.1 GCF_023715225.1 Robertmurraya korlensis | reverse complement strand
ATAAATAATCCATTTGCTAGGATCATATTGCCACCATTTTACCCCATTGCGATAGTCGTATTGGAAAAAGTGGTGGTAGTTATGATAGCCTTCGCCCCAAGTGAAAATCGCCAGAATCGGATTATCACGCGCGGTGTTGGTATCGGTATAAGGACGGGTACCAAACATATGGCAAAGCGAGTTGATAAAGAAAGTAAAATGATGGCTTAACACCAAACGCAGTAGCCCTGCAAGTACTAAGGTACCTGCAATATCACCCACCATCCAACCAAACAACGCTGGCAAGCCAATATTGGCCAATAAAATCCACAGGGCATAATATTTATCTTGCGCCACTAACACAGGATCAGCTTTTAAATCTGGGATATTTTTGTAGTCATAATGGCCGCTTGGGTAGTTTTTGAGCATCCACC
>NZ_JAMBNS010000141.1 GCF_023715225.1 Robertmurraya korlensis | reverse complement strand
CAATGATAAAGCCCAATAATAGTAGCGTCAAATACACAAAACCGTGCTGCGCCACCGTCAAGCCGAGCACATCATGACACTGGAGCGGCAATAAGGTAAACATCGCTGTCATTGACAGATGCAGCGCAAAAATCGCCAAGTGCAACCGGTTAATATCGGCAATTTTTAATACTTCAGCAAACTGTGCTTTAACTGAGTGATTATTGAGATTGTGCTTTAGTACCCGATTTGGGGTGGGCACAATCCACAGTAAGCCAATGGCGAAAATAGCGGACGCCACTGTCACCCAAAACAAGCCTGAAATATCGAGCACATGCGTCAAAATCGGACCGAGCCCAAATGCGACCATTACCGACATGGCAATGGTCAGCCCCATAGTTGCCATCGCTTTGGTGCGATGCTCTTCACGGGTCA
>NZ_JAMBNS010000140.1 GCF_023715225.1 Robertmurraya korlensis | reverse complement strand
GGCGCAATACAGGTCTGTCCTGCGTTCATGGTTTTGCCTGTCCATACGCGGTTGACAGTTTTTGCCAAATCAGCGCTCGGCGTCACTACGACAGGAGATTTGCCGCCCAGCTCAAGGGTGACAGGGGTCAAATTCTGTGCCGCGGCTTTCATGATATGTTTGCCCACTGCGGTAGAGCCGGTAAAAAATAAATGGTCAAACGGTAATTGGCTAAAGGCTTGTGCGACTTCGACATCCCCTGTAATTAAGGTCACTTCGTCTGCGGCAAAATACTTGGGTAACGCATTAGCCAGCCACTGCTCAAAGTTCGGTGACGCTTCTGAGACTTTGAGCATCGCACGATTGCCTGCGACCAATGCGGCGGCCAGTGGTGCAATCACCAAATAGAGCGGATAGTTCCAAGGTGCGATAATGCCC
>NZ_JAMBNS010000014.1 GCF_023715225.1 Robertmurraya korlensis | reverse complement strand
GTTGATATTTAGATAAAGGGGAAGCTAAAGAAAGTTGTGGGCTTCCCCTTTCTTTCGGTCAATATTTCCGTCAGATTGTGGACAAATGCTTCTGACAATTTCTTGCCAAAATAAAACGTCAGTAACAGATGGCTGTAAAACTACTATTTGGAAGAATGGTTTGGAGAAGCTAGGGAAGAAGAACATCACAAAAACTGAAGCTGGAAAGCTCTTTGCAGGTAAAACAATAAGCGTTAACTTGAAAACAAAACAAGGTAAACCTTACAAGGCTGACGTAGTTTTTAATATGGATAAAAATTGGGTTGAATTTGCTAATAACTAATCTTGAACATAGAGGGGAAGCGTTATTAACGTTTCCTCTTTCTTTTTCTTATTATCAAAATATTAAAGTGAGGGTGTTGAGGTGAAATTAACTACTAAATTTTCAAAAGATGAGCTGGTTAATATTATTAGGCAAGATACAAATTTAGTTCCTTCAAAGAAGGAGCTATTAGAGTGCCTTTTAAACATTGACTCTAATTTTTTACACTTTTCATTTGGATTAAGGTTAAGTATTGATTCAATTGCCGACTGGGACTATATATATTCTGAAATGAAAAGTTATTTTATACCGGCTCTACTTAATTCTAATTGGAACTTCTCATGGGGGAGAACGTGGTTAGAAGAGGAATTATTTATAGTTCACATTGAACTTGATCAAACAGAAAAAATTAATGATTATCTTTTTAAAGGTAAATATGAAAAAGATCATCGAGAGGAATTTAATTTATTAGAAATATATTTAACTAGAAATGATGTGAATAATGCCTTTGAAGAAGGAATTATTAAGGATGAAAAAAAGAATAAATGGTTAATAGAGACTCTTCAGGACAGTTGTTCTGATAAATAAAAACTACTGTTACCAGGAAGGATGAAGGGATATGTTAAAAAAATTCTTTATTGCTACGTATGGTACTATTTTGTTTCTCTTTGTTTTCAACTATATTCATAGTGAAATAGGGCAAGATAACCTTTTTCCTTTAACTGTATTGTTTTTAATATGTGTTATTTCAGCATTGTTTAGGTTCATTGTATGGTATTTTAAGAAAAAAACTGACAAGGTGAGCTTTGTCAGTTTTTATTTTTATCCCATCGTGTTAAGAAGCTATCAATGATTTTACTACGTTTATTTCTGACCTTCGTTATTTGTCGTTGATACGATATTGATTCTGACTCTGTAATAGAGTTATGTCTTAGTTTTTTTAGGTTACTTAGCTCCTCATCTAATTGACATTTTTCACTGTGAAACCTTTCAACTTCGCTCTTAGCCAATTTAATCCTCTCCTAAAAAGTAAAATTTCTGATGGGGAAATTACAAAAATAAAATATTTGCTTGTACGATTTATTAAAGTCCTAACATTCTTCGATCTTACTTATCAAGTCATTGAGTTCTGTAGAGACAAAATTTTTTAAGTCATAATATTTCTGGTAGAAGCTTTTTTCCTCACTTGTTCTTCCAACTAAATAATCTAAAGAGACATTAAAGAAATCTGCTATTTTTAAAAATGTTTCAAACTCTGGCTTCTTAGTATTTCTTTCATAATTAGAGATAGTTGATTGATCTACACCTAATACTAGAGCAATTTCAGCTTGAGTAAGTTTGCTATTCAATCGTAATTCTCTAAACCGATTAGAAAATAGGTCCATTTCTCTATTAATCCTTCCTATGTCACTAAATGTGTGTACTACAAGTTCGAAATGTGTATTAAGTTGAATTACTCGACTAATGAGTTAAAACCTTCGCACATAGAATAAACTTGTAATATTTCTGCTTGATTTAAGACTTTTTTATTTCTAAAAACCTGCTGTAAGTAATCCCTAAATTCCATCTCACACTGTTTTGAATTACCTTTTGCTAATTCTCTAATAAATGAGTTGAATATCTTGACCTGCAAGGAAGTGATACTATCAAGTTCTACATTTTCATCTGCTTTAAACATCGATTTTGATAAGTTATTGTGGATATTTTTTATTATTTCTTTAACCTTAATAATAAAAGATTTATCCTTCTGTTGTAAGGAATCTAAGTATATGGAATATACGCTATTACTAATATCCTCTATGTTTACTGATTGCATATTTATCTTCCTTTCTTAATGAACAATATGTGTCAATCGTTCCAATTTTTCTACTATGTAAAATATTGGACTGTTTTTTGAAGTGTGCATTAAGTTTATTTTTAAAATTAACAGTCGATAATGATAAAAACTATTTTCTAGGAGTTGGTTTAATTGACTGATACGTTATCTAAGAATTGGCAAGGTAGATATTCTTTATCGGATGGAACATACTTTACAACTGGTGATGATATAGAGGTAAAACTTGATTATAACCACTGGATAAAAACAGAGGTAAAGCACAACCGTAAAGACTATTATCTAAAAGACTACCCTCAACTTCAAATGGAAGGTCTGATTGCGAGAAAGCCTTAAACTTTCTTGGCGAACATCTTGCTGAACAATTTAACTATTGCAAATGAGCCAAACACAACACCTAAACCAACTTGGAACAATGGTAATTGTAAAAGTTTAGGGTATATTTCAAAGAAGTTTAATGAAAGAAAATAACACCATAGAATTATGCCGAAAATTATCAATCCAAATAATTTAATAAAGCTCAATTAAAATCCCTCTTTTTGTCGTTCTTTGTATCTGTACTACTTTTCGAATTGTTCACTAAATATTTGCCCCATCCATTGCCCATTCATGGCATTCCGGGCAATAATGAATCCAAACCTGTTCCATATCCTCTAATTCTTCGATTTCATCTGCTGTTAAATTTGGTATTTGTTCAATCAGATATTCAGACTCAATATACCAAGTGTAGTCGAAATAGTAATTTTCATTACCTTCTGAATCAATTCTGTAAAACCCATCCAACTTACCATTTCGATAAACAGAACGAATTTCACAACTACAACAACCTTGTGAACCATGAACTTCGTAAAAAGCCTTTTCTTCATCTTGATTTTGAAGAACCCAATTATAAACTTTCTCATTGAAATAATTATGCGGAATACGTTTTTCAGGTTTTAAAAAAATCATATAAGCTACTCCTTCCCTTAATGCACAATTTGTGTCTATTGTTTTTTTCTCCCCCAAGTATATAAATGGTTCCAAGGAAGTGTTTTTATGTTACTTTTCACTTCAGGTAGACAACGATCACAGTATAAACGAACGTTCTCTTTATTTAACTCAAATAATGGTGTCATTTCTTCTACATAAAATCTTTTTGAACAATAATCACAACTACTAATAGTTTTCATTTGAATATTATTCCAACCCTTTTACTAATTAATTTCTAAAGTCATTTCTATATTTAGCAGTATCTATCAAATCTTGCCATGCTGGACTAAAAAAGATCATTAAGAACAAAATAGCTCCAATTATTAAGGAATATGCAAATGGGTTATCTAATGTTCTTTTTTTTACTAGTAAGAATATACCAATGAACAGAAATAAAATCCCAAATAAAAGTAATATCATTTTTTCACCTTACTTCCTTTATTCGTTTAAATATTTTTGAATTTGTTCCTTTATTACAGGTACATCTTCAATACTCCTGTACTCTTCAAGAATGTACTTTAATTCTTGTTTTAGGGCTTCCTTCTTGGGAGGATTTGATTGGAGCAAAGCTTCATATTGACTCAATGCGTCTCTAAAGATCTTAGCTCTTCCCCCTTTTTTAAACCCATATTCAGAAGCTATTTCATCCATTTTTTCGAATACTTCTATGTCGGTTTTGAAGTTTAAGTCTTCTTGTTCTTGATTTCTCATTGAAGGAAAATCATTAGAGGGAATATAACCATCCATAATAAATGATGATAGCTCATAAGTTAATTCTCTTTCTGCAACGAGAAGTGATAAGCGACTTTTTGTTCCAGTCGGAACTTTAAAAGTTTGTCTATGTTGTTCGCTTTTTTGGATAGGGTTATTTTGATATTTTTCTACAAGGTTTTTCATTACGTCTCGCATTATAGAGGATCGACTAAGCGAAAAACCTTTTGTATTAGCTTGTTTTATTAGACGATCTAATTTATTAATTTCAGATTCGGTCATCCAATATGGTTGAATAACAATATCGTTTATTGGTTGCTGAAGCTCACTTAATGGTTCCGGCAATTCATACTCATTAATTAGGTAATTTTTGAGTATCTTTTTACTTCTATTAGCTGGAAGAATCTTTTTAAAATCCTCCAACATACCAGGATTAAAACTGAAAGAATATTGCTTCATATAAACACCTTTTCTTATTTGATATATAGATTTCCGTCTTCAGGCTCGTACATGCTTTTATTATCATATTTATAATTAGCAGCATGCAAGGCTATTTCTCTTTGATATTGGTTTAATTTCGTAAAAACCTCATTAAATTGGAGATTTACACCGTTATCATAAAGGGCAACGGCAACTTTTACTAGAACTTCTTCAGCGATTGAAAATGTTTCTTCAGCAAACAACTTTTCATAATCAAAACCCTCAATCCAGTCGATATAAGGAGCCATTTTAGTCTCAAGCTCGTCATTACTGGCCATAATATAAGCAATAGAAAGTAACCCTCGATCACTGTTTAAATTTGCTGGGATTTGGTCTTTGATCTTAAAAAAACTCTTTTCTTGTTCCAAATTAATAAAATTCATTTTCTAACCCTCCGTTAGTATATTTATAATGTAATTATAACAATAATGCATCAAGAAAGCAATAAAAAAAGGACTCCTGATAGCTTCAGGAGTAAAATTTAAACAATCAATCAAAAGAAAAATCTTAATTACAGTTAGTATATCACAAGCACTACACAATATATAAATTATAATTTATACTTTGTATAGCTCTTGGAAAAAGTGTTCCAGCACTTTTTAGATTCCTTGAGCCCTCTTTTTATTGCTACTAAACATTTTTCTTCTCCTTCCTATATAAAATCCCTATCCGGTAGGACCAATAGTTGGTCCTTTATATTCACTAAATCCATCAATGTCAATTTCCTTATGCTGTTTGATGTCTCGTTAGTATATCTCTTTAAAATTGACTTTGCTGTTTGAATAGACGTTGCACGAACCACAATCTTTCTGTTCTTACATGTTAGTATTAAATAGTTTTTAATCAAAATTCGATACTCCTTACATTAAATTATGTATGGTAAGACCCTCAATTAGAGGATCTTACCGATGTTTTATACCTAATTTACTTCGTATCCTTCTTCACGTTCATATCCCACTAGTTCTAGAGTTTCTTTTTTTACTTCATACATATTAAACATCTCCTTATAATTCCTCTTGCATCTTATCAAGTAAGCCTTTTACAGCCTTTTTATACTTTGTTGAGGACTCCTCATCTTCTATCTGATTTAATGTCTCAAGGATCTCATTGAATCCATTAACTAGAGATTCAAAACAGAATTTAAACTTTGCAATACTGTCATTGTCTACTTGTGAAGAGACTTGTTTACGTAGGGCCTCTAACTCTTTTTGTATATCTTCAGGTACTTGTTCAATTACAGCTGGAACCTCAATAGGTTTTTCTTTCAGTTGTTTTTCTAGTGTTTGTATTCGTTCCTGTGCCTCACCTAAAGCCGTTTCAGTCGATTGAAGGGAAGAAGTGAGACGTTCGATCTCTTTCTCATCCCCGACCCTTTTTGCTGCTTCAAGTTGTTGCTTTAAATCTGTAATTTTGTCCTGGTGTTCCTCTGTCTGTTCCTCTAATTTTTTAAATTGCTTCAGGGATTTATCTTTTGCTTCCTTTTCACGTTCTGCCTTTTCTTCGCTAAGTTTCAGCTTCTTTTCAAGTTCCTTTTTTTCTTTAATTGCTAGTTGTAACTCCCTTGTAGACATACTTTCTAGATCGTGTTCATTTATAAACTCTTCTCTTTCATCTGAAGGAATGCTCAAAAGAGCTACAGCTTGTGTATAATTCAATTTCGAAATCGCTTGCGAATTGTCTACTTCTCCTTGTAAAGTAAGTTGGTCTTTACCATACTCTTCATAGATTTTCATTAAGTTATTGGCTGTTCTCTGAGAGTAACTAACAGATTCCTCTAACCAATTACCCCATTCCCCATGTGGAAGCATATGTTTAGCTTCAACAAGCCTTTTTCCAATTTCAATTGAACTTAACAAGAAGATTTTTTGAGTTTGTTCTTTAATGCTATTAATCTCTGAAGCTATCAAGCTTGTATCTCTAGTAGTAGTTAGTTGATTCATCCAGCTATTTTCCTTTCCTTCTGTTTCTTGGCTAACTTAACTTGTTTAAACTTACTAACAAATGACTCTACTTCTTCGGTAGGATCTTCATTTTTGAATCCTCTACATTGAGTGATTCTTTTTGCTTTCAAGTCAATTTCTACAGTATAGAAAGGTGTGTCCGGTTGGTCTTTCATTCTAATGAATAGAATAGCAATATCACCTTCAGAATATCTTTTTGCATATCCCCCCACACAATGACTTAGTATTTTTCCTTCCTCAAACAGTTCGTTAGTAGATAAGGCAGGTCTTATGAATAGTCCTTTATGTTCAAAGTTATATTTTTTTAATTTAGGCTGAAGCTTTTCGATTTTCTGATTAACGATTTCATCTTTCTTCAATTGGATGGAACGTGAAGTTTTTTGGTGTGCTTTATGCAAGTTATTAGGTAACAAAGTGTTTTTCTTTGTTATATCAATCCCTAACTCGTTACATTCGTTTAAGTAATCTGTCCAGGATATAATGACATTTAAAATGGTTGAGTGTCTTTTAGGATCCTTTTTTACTTGATTGGCTGCATATCTTAAAATTTGCTCGTTTGATGATACGTGTTTTTGCAAATATGCAAACCGTTCCATGTAATAGGTTCCAGTAGTTAAAGATTCACAGGATTTTGCTGTTTCCCATGTAATAGTAACTTTTCTTCTTTTAAACCATTTAAAGGTACTTAGAAGGGCTGGTGTCATTTCTATACCTGAATCCTTCCAATCTTTTATTTCTTTCTTCGTTAATCCTAGTATCTTTTCCATATTTTTACCTCGATAGTTAATACTCCGGTATAGATTCCAATTATCAACCATAGCTTTAACTATTCTTGTCATCCCCATTTTCATTAGATATTCAACGAATGGGTATTTAGAAAAGACTGAAAAGTATTTAACAAGGTCCAAATTTTCATTATAGAAATATTCCCATTCACTATAGATAAAAGGCGTTCCCTCAACGGCTTTTCTTAAACTTTCTACGGATTGTTCCGAATGGGAAGTAAAGGAATTTTTCCCTATCATAGTGTACGGCTTTCTTGCAAACATCCAACCACTTTCATATTTCATGGTTCCATTTTCTAAAGTTCCTGAAATATAAGGGCTTCTGTGCATCATAGTTGCTTTTCCGTTCTCAAACAGGTATCGAGCGATTGGAACAATAGAGGTTATTCCATTCATATCTTCTCTATAATCCATTGAAACATTGTAGCCTGTGGCTGTAATTGTCTGAGAATCGACAAGTGATTTTTCGTACCATACAACATAAGCCCGATCAATCATCTTTCCTCTTCCTCGGCCAATTGATTTAACCAATACTTGAGACTGACATTTTTCACATTTCCAAGTCTCATTGTGTTTTAGAAGTCTATCTGATTTTACAAGGTGATTAGATTTACAATGAGTGCAGTAACCACGTTGTAAGCTAGATGTCATTCTCTTAACGTAAAAATATCTACTATAATACAAAGCATCATCAATGATATATTTCTTTAATTCACTACTAATTTCTAAAGAAAAATGAGCTTTAAATTCCGATTCTTTCACTATTAATCACTTCCTTACATAAAATCATCTAATTTAACATCAAATCGAGAAGATTTTTTAGTCGGGATCTTTATTTCCGGTACTTCAACTTTCTCTGCTTTAACTTCAAAATACTTTAGTACCAGGGCAAAACCTTCTTCCGGTGTGAACATTGCAAATCCATTAACTGCCTTCTTTTGAGCTTCTGTCTTCATTGCTTCTAAACTTTTATTTATTGTCTTATCTGTTGAAAGGATAGCTTCAGAAACGTTAGGGTTATTTTCAATGTACTGAAGTAAAAACTGACCGATCGCTTGGATGTAATTACTCTCTTTGTTTAGATTCATTTCACTTTGTAATTTTTCGATTACTTTTTGTTTCGTGCTATTTTCGATTTCAGTCACTTTCGTAACCACCTTTTTAAACGTCAGTATTAGAAGTTTTCATGCTTTAAATGGCTGGCAAAGATTTTAAAAGAAGGAGGGAGGAAGAGGGCTTTCCTCTCTCCTAGTAAGTGATTTATAGATACCCTTTCTCTTTCAAAGAGATAAAGTTTTTAGGGTTTTCAGTTACGATTAAACTATCGAGAAGTTCAATGCCTAGCATTTTACCAACCTCTTGAAGTCTTTTTGTAACTTCTATGTCCTCCCTTGAAGGCTCTGGGTTGTAAGAGGGATGGAAAAGGACATGTTTTGTTCAGACATATTCGGTAACTCCTAAATTTATCTTTGTTCACTATCTAACAACCAATTTTTTGAAGTTATTGAACTCCTTAAATTCATAAAATGCTAGTGTCTTGTTATTATCTGAATCGATAGATTGCATTAAATCGATTAATCCATAAAAATTTTGACCATTAGCACTTTGAGCATATAAAGAATCGAAATGATATTACATATCATAATATTCGTTGTGCCTTAGTTTCTTTCGTATTAACAAGTAGATAGCTCCTTTTGGAGCTACTGTCCCTCTCCTAGTCTTACAAGAACCCTATTAATCGTTAAAGATCCGTCTTGCATGGTTAAATGAATCTTTTATTAGTCTAATGGCTATCCCTTTACGTTCGTTACACGCTTCGACGGTACTGTGCCATCACCTTTTACTGATATAAAGAGAAGTAATACAGTCGCTATTCTTGGGACTATTTTCCGTTCCAACGCTTCATTGAGATTAAGCTCTCCACGTTTTCAGCCTTCACCGTTGAGTTACATTTATTATTTATTTACCTCTTTTACAATAGTTCGTTCCACTAATAATTGATAAAAATAAATAACGATTGCTGTTACAACGGACAATATGTAAAAATGTTTAGGTCGCATTTTCTTAAATTCGAATACTCCTACTTTAGTGAAAAATTTTACGATAGGGAATGCAAGAAGATAATCGAGTACAATATTTAATGTTAAGTACTTTATAAAGCTACCGTATGTTAATTTAAACACCCAAATAGTTGTTATGAAAAATAAGCCTAAAAGGTAAGAGAAATCTAAACGATAATTTGGAAATAAAGCATTTTTTACTTTCCACCACTTACGTCTATCAGCTATTTCGCTTAAAAAACTAAAGGTATAACCAATAAAAGTTGCGACTGGAAGAAAGCGAACAAAAGAATTTTTCCCTAACAATGGAGTGGTTAACCAAGGAATAACTAATGTACTAAATGATAAAGCCTTTCTTTTATCAATCATAAGAACCCCCACAAGATACCTAAATTTATCATTTATTATTCCCTTTTGTTCAGAAATTTTATTCCATTAAATTGCCCTTAAACGGAACAACATTATTGTCAATCGACAGTTGCTTAACTCAAATTCGGTTACCTCTACATTTAATTTTTCATGAGACTTCTTACTTCATGTTATCACGCTCTGATTGGATTTGTTCCTCAATAAGATAATCCTCTAATTTCCCATATCTTGAAGCTTGTGTTAGTGACAATCCAAACCCTTCAACGAGTAACTGCGGACCAAAATTACTTGCTATAAAATTAAAACAAGTTATTCTCAAAGACTTAGGAGTAAAGCCACAAAAAGCCTTTACCTTTCTTGCTATGAAGGGATTATTGATTGGACGATCATAATATACTTCTGATGAACTTGAACTTAGAATTAAATAAATCTTATTCTTTGCGTTTCTAATATTCGACCTCTGTTTAACGTACTCATTTATTAAAATAAGTTCGTCATCAGATAAATAAACTGGTGGTCTATCGTTGAGGAAAATTGCTTTTATTTCAACCTTTACATCACTGATTTTTATGTTTCTAATATGTGATGAAGATAACCCATGATAAAAACATAGGGCAGTCAATAAACACTCTAAGGGTTGTTCGTAAAGGCGACTTTTAATTAATTTAGCCACACTTACCTGCTCATCAAAGGTTAATGGCTCGATAGTTGGTGGAAGCTCTCTAGATTTTATATCCAAGATTGGTATATGGGTTATTAGCCTTTTTCTTTTAGCTAACTTAAAGAGAACTAATAAATCTTTCCTCACAATCTCACGATTTTTAGGTGTTAAAGTTAAAAGAAATTCATGAACATCTTCTTGTTGAACGGTATCCCAAGATTCTATATGCTTACAGTTATTTTGAAACCATCGGACTAACCTAACAAATATTTCCACGTCTGACTTTACTGTTAATAGGGATAATGGGTTCCTCGCATTAAACTTTACTTGCCTATTTCTTAGTTCCATTCTCTCGTTAATATATATATCTAGGAGACGCCTAAATCCCGTAGGGATCTGTCCTAAACCCTCTCTAATGCTAGTGAGAATACCCTCATCTGCGTTAAGGCTTAAATAACCTTCCTTAATCAAAAAATTAAATAGGCTTGATCTAACTCCCTTAGGATTAGGAGATTTTTCTAATGTAGATACCAGCCATTCTTCATTAATATCAGATGGCCTTAAAAGCTCATTTTCTGCTGTTTGTAAAACTCGTAACACCTTACTAGTGTTCTTACGAATTGCATCTACACCAATACCTAGTTCTTTTAAATACAGAACATATTTTTTAAATAGTGCTGCACTCCATGTTTTTGTGAAATTTTCTTTAAGAAAATCTTCGGTTTGGATTTTCTCTACACGTGCTTTACTAAAACAATAATGACAGACGGTTGCTTTTTTATTAATTTCTGATTGATTTAGTTTCCTTTCACAATATACGCAAGTAAAATTGATCATCTTTAAATCCTATATTGGTGGAAGCTTATCTTTAGAAATGGATTCATTTACCGCCTTTGCCAACCTATTATTCGTTGATCTTTCAAGTTTTTTCACAGGTGTAGGAGTGTGTTTCCATAAATCATTTGGAGTACATTCTAATGCCGTACAAAGTGCATCCATTGTTTGCGTCTTTACTTGCTTAGGCTCACTAGTTAATAAAGCGCTTATTGAGGGAGGAGATAATTTATAACCTGCAGTATCCTCCATAAGCCTACCTAATTCAGCCCCAGACCATATTCCACGATCAGCCATGACTTTTCTTAATCTCCATTCAATCGCCAATTCATTCACCCTTTTTGTTGAAATTTAATAATTGATTTCGCCACTTTTCTTGCGCCATCCTCACTCTTTTCTCTAAATGATCTGAACCAGGATTTGAATAATTAAAAGTCGTTGCGACATCTGCGTGACCTAACAGTTCCTTTAGCGTTAATAAGTCAACACCAAGTTCTGTCTGACGAGTTGCGAATGAATGACGTAATTGATGAGGACTAAAAATCTCTTCTTTTGTAAAACCCATCTTTTCTTGCCTTCTCGCTAAGCTCTTTCGAGCTGTATGTTTATTTAACCTAACTCCACCTTCTGATAAAAATAAAGGTCCTACAGTTTCAGTAGTGAAAAGAGGTCTAATCCTTTCCAAGTACCAATTCAGAAGTAAATCTACATCATCTAACATCGGTACCCATCTTCGCTTAAATCCTGACCCCTTAGATCCTTTTCCAAAACGAACATGAATTTTACCTTTTTCCCCTAAGTCAAACCTACAGTCTTTTACGTCCATCATAATTATTTCGTGAGTTCTTAAACCTGTTAATTCTAACATCCTAAAAAGGGTATAGTCTCTCGCAACAGTAGAGTATTTTCTAGCTGTTTTCATTTCCTCCTTCATACCATTCCAAAATCTATCAAGCAATTCAGGTTTTGGAGGTATTACCTGACCATTATGATCATCTTTTCTATGATAGTAACGGTTAAATTTATCTAATAAATTTGGAACTTGTACTTTATATCTCTCCCATATTTCATGACCATGCCTAGTTTTTAAATACTCTAAAAAAGTAGAGATAGTGGATTGATATTTCCTCCTAGTGGAATATGCTAGTCCTCTTCCGACCAATCCTAAATAAAACTTATCTGCATCGGACATTGTAACTTCCCATATGAACTTATTTGACACATCTAAGAATTCATTCAAGCATTTTGTTCCAAGAGCTATGGTATGCTCCGTATATCCTAGAACACGCTGTTGCTGTTCCCATAGACCAATTAACTTCGCTTGGTATTCTCTCGATTCTTCATATGTAGGATAGAATATTTCTTGTTTATTACTAATAACAGATAGAAAAGGTTGCTTCCCCATTTAATAACCTCACCTTTTAGGTATTACCTAATATTTTTAGTTAATACCTAATATATCAGATGATTAATAAAAAAGAAACATATCCCTTCTCCGGTGATTATGAGCAACCACGATTGAAGATCCGTTATTTAAGATGGCTGCCTTGTACACCTCCCTCCCATGAACTATGCTAGCGTTGATACTTCCTATGTGACATCTATGTACTGCGTTCACTTGGTTTTTAGTGTTTAACACTAGCACTAGGAAAACTTCTCTGTCCTCATCACCGATATATTTTGTAGCAACGGCAGCAGCATCATAAGGTGAAGTGATTTTTTCTCTAACAATTTCGCCCTCTACTAACACTTGCTTTATTCTAACGATCTCTTTTACCATGTCTAATTTTTCTTTCGCCATTTAAAACTCTCCTTTTTCTTTTGAGTGATTGTTTAATTTGAGCATTTGAGATTTGCTCTTTATTTAGTGGGCTTTCCCTCACCTCCTTATAATACAATTATAACATTTATACATCATAATAACAAGGATTTTATATAAAAATTATATAAAAATAGATAAAGATTTTCGTAGATTAATAAGGCTTCATCCACATATTAACAAGTTATTAACACCCAAAAAGGCATGAATTTTTTCCTTTAATAATCTTTTTAATAATGTCTCTTTGCTTATTACTAATCCTATAAGACTCTTAATCTGTTATCGTCTTTTTAGGTTTTTCTAAACTTGTGTATTCATTCAAATTTAGCAGGATTGGTTCCTTATAATGTTCTTTGAACATAAGGAACCAATAGGGGCTGTCAAGGGATGCAGCGCAGAATTTGCCCTACGGATCATGGCTTTAGTGGAGTTGGTTTTGCTAGGAGTAAGGGGTCTTAGAAAGCGTTACTGTGCAATAACTCCCCACATGCACATTACGCTTTCTTGGCCCACACGACGACGCAAAAATAAACGACACTTAGCCTAGGAGCCGTTGGCCACAATTCGAGAACACCCTTGACAGCCCCGTCCGTCAGCCTGGGCTCGTCATTGGAGCATAGAAAAGACCTGAAGGGGTTGCCCTCACAGGTCTTTTAATTTCATTCTTTTATTAGAGTTGCAATTTCTGTTATTGATTGCTCTCTAAGTTCTAGCCCTAAATCTTCTGCGTAACCAAGGGCTTCTTCAATGATTTCTTCTCTCGTTAATTCGGTTTGTTCTTGATGGTAAACTGTAATACTAATATCTACCGGAGTACATGTATCGAAATGTACTTTATATTCTTGTTCTTTATAGATGATTTCATTACTTGTAGGTTCTTGTTCTTGCTCTATATACTTATTATATTCAGTTTCCAATTTTGCAAATTCAGAAGGGAATAGAGATTCTAATTGATTTTTTATTGATGTAACCACTGAACATACAGAGTGGTTACAAGTCCCAGCATCAACATACAGGTCTATTAAGTCTTTTGTTGGTTCAAACAAATTACATGGATGCTTCTCTAACAAGTTATACCAACCTTCTAAAATTTCTGCCTCTAACGTACCCTCTTCCCAGTATATCCCTATCATTTTTAATCCAATTTCTTCTGGTGTTAATTGAGGGGAAAATTTCTCTTCAGAATTTAAGTCATAGACGATTTGGTCTAAAATATTATTACCTTCAGCCGTACACAATTCTTGTAAAGTTCTAGTAGCTCTACTATTAAATAAGACTTCTAGATTCTCTCTTGTAGTTGGAATCGAGTGTCCTTTAAACGCATTTATTACATCTTCTTTATGCCATCTGATTATTGAGAAGTATTCTTCATTTTCATCCTCATAATCAACAAGGACACCCTCTACTCTTGCTAAGTTATAAATTATCTCGGTATTATCCCAAGTGTATTCAGTTAAAAAAAGTTCTAAGGTGTCATTCCATAATTCTCTTAATTTAATTCTTAACCAACCTTCAGGAACTTGAAAAGAAAGTTCCTCTTGTTGGTCGTTTTCCTCAATATATGTACCGTAAGTTGTAAGTTGTATTAGTTTGTTTTTCATATAGTTTCTCTCCCTTATGCTATAGATATTTTCCATGTTCCACGCTCTATATGGGAACTAGATTAGTCCCCATACGCCATTAAAACAGCATCATCACATTCATAACCTTCATCTCTTAGTTGGCAATACCTTACAAACACTTCGCCTTGATTATCAACTTCATTTGTTTCCATGTATTTCTTAATGTCTGCAAAAAGCTTTTCTGTGTTGAAGTAGAACGTTACTTCCTCCATAACATCAAAATCTTGGCTATATGCTGAATACACTGTAATTTCACCAGTCTTTTTATCTACATCCATTCGGAACAATGATTGTTCACATCCGACTTCTTCAATCTCGATTTCTCGTCCCTCAAATTCATAACCTACAAAATCTAATGATTCATGGTCGATAATGAAGTTTAACCATTCAAATTCACCTACTTCAGTCAATTCATTTGCGGTTGCTACAAACTCCAATTCTTCAGTTAAAGTCATGGGCTATACTACTTTGGTTTTTGGTCTTGGTTTTTTTGGTTTTGGAATTAGGGGGTTTCTGAAACTTGCCCCCTGTTCGGAATGAACAAAAGAGACGGAGGAATGGAACACAAGGGAGGAAGCAAAAAAAATTTTCTGCGTACTTTGTAAGGGTTCTTGGGATGTGAGGAATGTTCGATGTGATATAACCATCACATCGAGGAAATGACGTAGCAGGCCATAGAAACCTCAAAGTCCATTCGACTTGGGATAGGTCCGACTGAAGGGAGGATCTAGGTCATAGGAGAATGAGAGTGCTTAAAAAATTATTTTTGCGCCTTGTGTGGAATGACGGAGGAACTAAAGTGAATGGAGAACAGGGGGCGGGCTTAACAGCAAAATTTGTTCTATAACATTTCTTTTGTAATAGTCTTTAGGATCTCTGTCCTTTAGAGATCGTAAAAAGTTCTTCTATAAAGAAGGATCTTTGTGAGAAGATCCTGTCCATTTAAATTATAGTCAGGCGAAATGCCTGACATCCATTTTTTTATTAATAGTAGTTGAATATTTTTCTATATTTGACAAAATACTGTATTCATTAAACAATAGAATTAACAATAATTTTAGTTTGATTAAGGAGGAAAAAAGATGAGTGTGATTCGCTTATTTAATAGTAAAGGACATCATATTGCGAATTTCAGGAACGGCCAGCTCCATGCACCTGATGGGCCCAATATTGGCCATTATCGTGAAAGAGAAGAAATATTCATAGATATGAATGGTCGCTACTTAGGAGAAATTGTTAAGGAGAATAGATTAATGTATAAAAATAATTCTCCATATAAGAATACTAATTTCGGGGTATATGGTAACTACGGAAATATTGGTAACTACGGAAATCCTGGTAATTATGGTTCTATCGGGATCATATCAGTTTATAGCGACGGTAATCTATAATTACTATTGCTTAAATTAAAGTTTGTTAAGGACAGGATTTACCTGTCCTTTTAAATATTATAGTATTAAAAAGTTTTAAGGTACTATTGGGGGATATATGCGATATTATATTGATTTTGGTTGGGTTTTCTTATCTTGTATTATCTTTATGATTTTTAGTAAAGTATGGACAATATTAGGGAATTACCCAGAAGCTTTTAAGTATGGAAGTATAATATATCAAGTTGTTGATGTAATTCTTTTTGTTCTCGCTAATCTTAGTATAGGTATTGCTGCAACAATAGTTTTTTACTACATTCAACAGTTAGTTGATAAAAAGAAGAATTTTGAAGTCTATACTGAATTAAGAAGAATTTTATTATTTATGTTCTATAGACATTTGGTAGTTTTGTCCCAATTAGATAATTTTAAAGAGATAAGAAATATAGAAAGAAGACTGCCTTTATCTAATTTTATGGCTTATAATATCTTTGATATTCCAATATTAATTGACTCATATAGAAGCATTTCTACTAATGAGGAAAGAGAAATCTTTAAAAATAATCTTATGAATTATTTTGGAACTATGACCGATGATCAGTTAGAGAGCTTTGTTGGTTCATTTGAAAAACAAATAAATGAAATCTTTGATAAGGAAAACATAAGGTATTTTAAAGAAAGTAAAGATTTAATTGCTTCTGTTTATGTCTTATACAATGATGATTTTTCAATTATCCAAAGGATTTATATAAAAGATAAGGATAACAATAAAGAAGAATTATTATCAGAAATAGTTAAAGACTATATGTCCTTTTTAGATGCTAGTATTGAACTATATGAAGAACTTGATATATTTATTGAAAGTATTGAAAAGAAAAAGATATTTACATTCATAAAAATGTTGGACTAAATGGTAAATACAAAAAGCCTTGCTACATTCTTTTATGTAACAAGGCTTTTTTTTGTATATTATGCGAACTCTACGAATGATGGTATTCTAAGCAATCCTTTTTTAGTAAGATTATGATATTTGACTTTGCACTTGATCGGTTCAATGAATCTATATTTTTCATTTTCATTAACAACCTTCATCATACTGTATAACTTCTTTTTTTGCTGTGGAGGTATAAACTCCATGTTTCCTGCATATTGGCCGTTATCAAAGTTTAGCAGCAATCCAAATTCATCTTTACGCATGCCTTTGATAAATATATTGTCATTGTACCGATAATTAAAACTTTGGAGATCTGGTGATTATGCATTGCTTCAAAACTAGTTAATAAAAAGAGCTTAAGATTTATAATATTCAAGGAATTGCTTGTTTTCAGGTTGATCTTTAGATTGTGTTATACCAACAAGAATTATGAAGTCAACAGACAACTTCAAGGAATTCTGGTTTAGAAATTGAACTATGCTTTCGTTAGAGCTCCCCCAAGACAGGGGGGTCATTTTAATGAAATCTTTGATATATTTTTTTTCTACATATGTTTTATGATGTATATGTTCACTATATAGCACATGAAAATTTTCTTTGAATTTTTGGAGTACATTTTCGTTAGAATAGTTATCCTTCTCACCTTGATAAAAACCATTTCGTAACTCTATTAGATAATTTGGCCCTGGTACTACTTTAATTACCAGTCCATCGTCTTTGAGAATCCTGTTAAATTCAAAATAATTAGATGGTGAAAAGATATTAGTAATAATGTCGAATTGACCATCTTTATATGGAGTATTTGCTAGATCTCCAACACACCATATAATTTCCTTGCTGCGTGAAGAAGCAATGGAAATACCATCTTTGGAGATATCAATTCCAATTCCTTGTAAGTTATAATTACCACCACTTTTTAAATTTTTTATAATGCTTGATAAGTGGTATCCTTCTCCGCATCCTGCATCTAAGATTCTAACCTGTGAATTTTTGCTAGTATTTATTTTTTTCCTTATGAGTTGAGTTATTTTATCTATAATTGGGTTAAAGAACCCATATTGAGACACTATATATCTTGAATTCAGCATCTCTTTATTATAGTTTACTTTAACTGAACCTAGTAGAAAATTCACATAACCACGTTTAGATAAATCGAAACAATGGTTATTTTGACATATTAAGCTATAAGGATTCTTAATAAACATGTTACTATGACATTTTGGGCAGCTTAACATGTCTTTATTACTTATTAATAAATTCTTTGCTATATCTATTTTTTTCATAGTATCACCCTACTAATTAATGAGCATCAATCTTATTAATATATTTTCATCTTACTAATTAATAAGTACAATCAATTTGACGAATATATTATGGTATGAATTCATCTTTCGTTACTAATTAATTCGGCATTTCTAATTAAGAAAGATGCAACAAAAACCATAATCAAAGAAATTATAATAGAAATACTTATCATTAATAATGATGGAGATTCTAAAAAAATACTTCTCATAGCAGACACTTGATATGTAACTGGATTAAAATAAGCTACAACCTGACTATACGTTGGTGCTGTATACAAAGAATAAAAATTAGGTGCAGTCATAATTAAAGGAAGAATTAATAATCCAACAAGCATGTCTCTTTGTTGATAATTATCAATTCGTGTTGTTATTACAATTCCTAAGGAACACCAAAAACTAATACAGAATAAACCTATTACCATCATAAGAATATAATTCCAAACTGAGAATGTAATACCATATAGTAATAGTAATAAGCTTACTACTGTTCCTTGAACTAGAAACATAATTGCTGGATAAATTGTCATACCCAGAATATATGTTAGAGGAGAAACACCATTTATAAATTTGAGGGCAAGCAACCCCCATCTCTTATCAATTGTAGAGCGATAAATTGTATGTGCCATAAATTTAATTATCATCATAGCTAGTATTCCAGGAAGGGCAAACTGCATAAAATCAACTTGTGATCCATCTTCAATAGTAACATATTGATTAATACCTCTTAAACCTGCCATAAGAAAAACCATGTAAATAATTGGTTCTAAGAGTTGTCCATAACTTGATTTAATGTTATTAATATAAGCTTTAAATTCAATTTCAGCTATTACTAGTAATTTAGAAAACATAAAACTATTAGACTTTCTGACTCTATCTGGTATCAAGTTTAAAGTGGTATTCATATTTTTTTCGGTTTTCATTTTTACACAACTCCCTTCTTTTTAGTAAAGGACAAATATGCTTCTCTTAAACCAGGAAGGTTTCTTTTAACATCAATAACCCGGACATGACCTTCTAGTATAGAAATAATATCCCCTATCGAAAATCCTCTCCTAACTTTAATTTCTAATGGATAATTAGCTATAACACTAATGCAATTTGCCTTAATGGTATCCAATAAAATTTTATTTATTTCTCCCTCATAATCTATACAAATGATTTCTTCACCTGCAAAGCGGGTCAGAAATTCCTCTTTATTTTCTGAAGCTAGTATCGTTCCATCTGATAGTAGGAGTACTCTATCACAATATGTTTCCAAAAGAGCTAAGTCGTGAGAAGAAACTACAACAAGAGCACCCTCGCGAGACCTTAGATGAAGATAATTCAATAATTTTTCAGAGGATTCTGCATCTAACCCAGTTGTAGGCTCATCTAATATTATTACAAAGGGATTATGAACAAGAGAACGGGCTATCTGAACCCTTTGTTGTTGACCACCCGATAAAGCATCAGGTTGCCGATAAGTATATTCTTTTAGGCCAACTAGTTCTAGGCTTTCTAATGTCTTTTCATGGGCAGCTGCTTTTGAATATCCAGCTAATCTTGCTCCTAAAAAGACATTATCATAGACTGAAAGATACCAATCTATAACTTGTCTTTGACTGCTCCAACCAATATTGTAAAAAGGATTCTTGTTGTCTATTTGTTCAGAGTTATAGTAAACTTCCCCTACAGTAGGCTCCAATAAACCGCATATACTGTGAATAAAGGTTGATTTACCTGCTCCGTTAGAACCGATAAGAGCAACAAATTCACCTTTTTTTAAAGTAGTATTTATTCCCCTAATTGCCCAATTCTCACTATTATATTGTTTACCTAAATTATTAGTTTGAATAACCCACTGATTTTTATTCAACTATACCAACTCCTTTCGGATATCAATTAAATCACTAAGAAAAGTTTCGGTGTTATGATACCTATACTCATGATCCTCAGAGGTACTTTTAGATATTAGGTTTTTTAATTTACTAGGGATGAAAGGAGGAAGAACTCCTCTATTCCATGCTTCTAATATAATCTTCTTATCTATTACGGAATCTAAACTCAATTCTAAAAATTCCATATATTTAGATGGCATTATAAGGATATGAATCATAGCACCAATAGCATAAATATCGTGACTTAAATCTGGTGGGACAACTGTTTGTTTTAAACTGTAGATCCTTTTAGGACAGAAACCTGGTGTTCCCACTGCTATCAAAGGGGGACCTTCTGTTTTTTTATAGGCGAATTCAAGGTCTATTATAAAACATTCTCCTTTATCATTTAGAACTATATTGTCCAATGACAAGTCCCTTAGAATTATTCCATCAGCATGAAGTTTAACAAGTTGTTCCGTTATGGTAATCATTAAATTTAAAATATCTTTTATTTCAAAATTTTTATTTTCTTTAACTAATTGTTTTAAAGACTTATGACCTTTGTCTTCCATTACAACATAAAAATTATCATTCATATAAAAAGTTTCGTAGACTTGTGGAAATATATTGCTTGATTTGGAGAGTTTATCCAATAATTTCACTTCCCATTGTAATCGAGTTCTAGCATCTGTCCCAGTAACTTCGACTTCTCCTTGGAAGAGTCCCTCTTTTAAAATTTTTACCTTTTTATCATCTGTAGACAAATCAATTACTCTATAAACGCCACCTTTACCACGCTTTCTCAAAACTTCTATAACAACATAATTTTTGGGTAATTGGTCAATACTATTTTCTTCATATTTCTCAAATGGATTTATTACCCAATCAGGAACAGCAAGGCCACTACTCCTCGTGTCTTCGACAAGGCTTCCATTTGGCATTACTAAGTGATTGTTCGGTATCTTTCTGTTTTCTTCATTTCCTCTTATTTCACCATATCGATAGAATATAAGGCTTTGAGGAAAACATGGTTTGTCTGATGGGATTTTTGGCCCACTAAAAACTTTAGTCCTTTGATCAAGAATAGTAGAAAGGTTTATAGCCATTTCTGGTTCTTCGGGGTAAACTGTTATAAACTTCCCAATTTGTGAATAACCATATAATCCTCTGTTCAACATAAGAAGTTCTTCTATACTTGAAATTATCTTGTAAGGGATATTGTATTCATGAAAGTATGGAAGTACAATTTTAGCTATATCTATGCAGTTTATAATTGTTGCGGATATATGTAGTTTAAATCCTTGGCTAGGTAAATAATCAAATCTTATATCTTTTGGATATAACCAAATAGTGTCGGTACTTCGTTCTAAATTAAAATCATTAATAAAATTATTAAATATTGTCTCTAGTTCAAGTAAACTATATTCATTCATAACCATTTAATAGTT
This sequence comes from Robertmurraya korlensis, assembly GCF_023715225.1. Lineage (GTDB taxonomy): Bacteria > Bacillota > Bacilli > Bacillales > Cytobacillaceae > Robertmurraya_A. Next base: position 88,928 of record NZ_JAMBNS010000014.1, on the reverse strand, counting down.
AAATCCCCCTTTAAAAATTTCAAGGTTATTTGAACGTGCAAGTATATATAAACCGTGTGCATAAATCATTGCTAAGGAACCAGGTTTTTCAATCCCTAAATTCCTAAACAGAGATGCTAATTCTGAAACAGTTGGTCGTATACCTTGGGGCACGTGAAATGAAGAGACTATGAAGTCGTAATATCTTAACCAATCACTAGGGGTTAAAGAAGAATTTTGATTATAGTTCTTTGTAAAATTATTTAGTTTCTTTTTCATTTCTACTTCATGTAGACAACTCTCATTCCTCATTTAACCTCTCCTTTATGAATTCTCCAATTTTTTTATAAATTTCTAATCCATTAAATTCAGAATAAAAATAGTGACCTAGAGTCCTAAATTCTTCATAGTAGAAAATTTTATTGTATTTTTCTAGTTCTTCCTTAAGAATATATGCTTGCTCTATAGGACAATGGTTATCTTTTGCACCGTGTATTATAAGAAGAGGAGTTTCTAAATGCTTAATATCTTTAATTGTACTCAACTCTTCTAATTTATTTGTATCAGATATTTTTTCTAATAATATTCTAGCGCCAGATGTTCTATACATTCTTTCTAGATCTATGAATCCAGCCCAATTTATGACACCTTTCCATAAGCTAGGGTATTGTAGTGCAGTTTTCATAGCCAAATATGCCCCGTAGCTGTACCCTAAAACAAAGATACTATTCTTGTTAACTTTCCAATTTTTTAATAAGTAATCATAACCATGAAATACATCAAAGACATCATCTGAACCCCACTTCATAAGAGCGTGTTTAAAACTTGAACCATATCCTGTACTTCCTCTAACATTTAACTGTAAAACAATAATGTTTAAATTAACTAAATAGTTCACCAAAGGATTATAGTTCATAAGCCATTGTGAATGTGGACCACCATGTAACATTAGAACTGCTGGTGCATTTGCCACTTCGTTTGAATTGTAGTTTACTATTGCTGGTATTTTAAGCCCATCAAGGGATTCATAATAGATATGCTCCTTTTTTACCCTATTATTGTTTATTACTAAGTTTTTGTTTTCTACCAATTCAACAATTGAGTTTTCAATTAGGTTATAATTGAATAGTTTAGGAGGATTGTCGACAGTTGACATACTTATTAATAAATCATGTTCTTCATTAGTGAGAGCTATCCAATGAATAACACCTACTGGGATGTTAGGTCGTCTCAGTTCGCCATTTTCAATATTTATTAAAACAATCTCTGATGTTGCTTTATTTGTAGAAACAGATATTAAAAAATTTTTGCTCATGCAAACACCACTTAAATCTAATTCTAAATTATTAAATAATTTAACGTTCCCACTTTCTAAATCTAGAATGCCTGGGAATACATATTCTCCACCTGAACTATTAAAAATTATACTTTTATTATCCTGAGAAAAGTCGATAAACAAATCACTGGAATTTTTTTCTGAAGAATATAAAAGATAATCTCGTTCCTCAGTTAGGCTATAGATCAATATACCTTGTCCGTGATTATTATTTAGACTAGCTGTGTATATAATCCAACCATCCATACCCTTCATAAATTTCCCATTTGATATAGGTAACACTGAATTTGTTATTTGTCTTAATTTTTTTTCAATTAAGTTGAAGGTCCATAAATTCACCCGATTTGTTACATACCCCATAAGCATTAGAATTGTTCCACTATCATTTACATCAATCGGAAAAAAATTATATGGACTACTTAATTCTTCTTGAACTGTCAATTGAAGTATGTCAAAAGAGTACAATACTGAAGTTTCATCATTGAAAAGGTAGATTACATTACTTGAAGTACACCAACAAGGAGGATATTCTGGGTTTGTAGGTACATGTCCTGAGGATATTTTTTTTATTACTTTATTTTTCAAATTATATACATAGAGTTCAAAGACTCCACTTTCGTCATAATAAAAAGCTATCAAATCTTTATTAGGACTAATAGAAGGGAGTAGCATTGATGGTTTAATAAATTCACTTATATCCATTTTTAGTCTCCTTTTATTAAAATTAGAGATGCCCAATATTTCAGCATCCCTAATCCACCTTACTATTTAGGACAAGTAGAACTATGAGCACCTGAAAGTGCTGCAGAAACCACACTCTGTTCAAATCCTAATTTTTGGAGATCATTTGAGTTTCGGCTTACTAATGCACTATACTCATGCGACAGAAGATTGTAACTTTTAAGTGCCTCAACAGAATTATCAAGGAATTCTGCTGCAAAGTTTAAATCTGTTTGCAAGCGAGATACAACTTTTTGCATATCTACCGACATTTAAATCACCTCCCTTCAAATGGAGTTTATGTTAAATCTTTGATGATATTGATAATATTACCATCTTTAGATTATATTGTATATAATATTCTGAATTATTTTAATATACTTTCAATAGGTTAAACGAAGAAATATTATGTTTTTAATAAAAATTGTTCTTAACTGCTTGTATTAAGCTTAAATAAATAATGAGAGAGTACGTAATGGGTAGAAACGGAAAGTAATATTTAATTTGTTAAATCTGGTTACTTTAAACAAAGTGTAGCAAAAGGCGCTATGCTTAACTTACTAGTACAAAAAAATATTCACCAAAGAGATTAAAGACGGCCACCATTGGACTGTCGGTCCGGGGAACATTTTCCCCATATTTCGTAGGCTTTAAGTCCGATCTCGATAAGTGGTAATAAATGTTGACTAATTAACCGAGCTCCTAATCCAGCTATCATCAATGAAAACCAAAGTGGCGAGACAGAAAAACTTATTGTTAACCCTTTGGGTGTCTGCAAATAAAAATTCATTTTTTATCATCCTCCTACTAGTAGTTTTAAAAGAAAAATGTTTTTCCCTTTTTCTTTTAATTAATTCAAAAAAATTCCATTAGGCTTATCTAAAGTAGGCTTAACCCCCTTACTTTACTCAAATAGGAGTTTAGAAGAATGGAATCCCCTACTAAGTGTTTGAAAGGTAGAAGTAATACAGGTTGTATATATTTCTTTAGATAAAAGTGTGGATTATGCATCCTTATGTTTGTTCTTTTCCAACGAAATTTTAATTCTCCTCGCTTTCTTATAAAAGTTCCTAGTTTGTTATTCCAAAGTTGGGAAGGTACATCCATGAGAAAACCATCTCTTTTAAACTACAGTTGCGTTATCAATGTTGGATCTTCCCCTTTACATATAATAAAATCGGGAGAATTTTTAAGTAGTCACCCAATAAATATGACGCATCCGATTTTTAACTCGGACATTTGGTCACTAGATCCATCCTTATAAAAGTGTTTGAACGAGCGAAAATTACAACGTTTTTACTTAAAAAATTCTTTTCGCCACTTTATAAAACGCATGAGTTCTTGAAGTCGCGCACTTATAGAGGTATATCCTTCTTTTTTACTTTTGAATCTAATTTTCCCAACGGGAAATTGATTTGGAATGTGACCGACGTTTTTGGGGTATGGTGTTTCAAAAGGTGTACCTTTTTAACCCTATTAAAAATATAGTTTTTCGGATTTTCTAAAGGTGGTATATTTATTTTTGGAACGTATCTAATGTGTGACATACCTTTAGAAACGATATTGTGTATAATTACAATATAATGGTAAAGGTAGGGATCTAATTTGGCCAAAAAACGATTTGCTTATATACGTGTTTCTGATAAGGATCAAAACGAGGCACGACAAGTTGAAACGATGAAAAGAGAAGGCATTGAAGAAAGAGATGTATTTATCGAAAAAATGAGTGGTAAAAATTTTGAACGGCCAAAATACCAACTATTGAAACAGTTGGTTCGTGAAGGCGACGAAATAGTTTTTGATTCCATTACACGAATGGGAAGATCTATGAATGAAACTTTAAAAGAATATGAGTGGTTTGTAGAAAACGGGGTAGAGTTAAAGTTTATTAAGGAGCCAATGATCAATACTTCCAATGAACAAGATGATATTATTAAACAGGCCATTCAGCGTGTAATCTTGACCGTATTAGCAGCTTTTGCGGAAAAGGAACGCTTGGATATTAAAATTAGACAAGCTGAAGGTATAGAAGCTGCAAAAGCGAAAGGGAAACATTTAGGCCGGCCAAAAGCTGTTATTACTCCGGAATTTGAATTAGCTTATAAACAATGGTTCAATAAAGAAATTACTGCTGTCGAAGCAATGAAAAGATCTAACGTATCAAAAACAACTTTTTATAGATTGGTAAAGCAATTAAAGGAAAAAGACGAACGTCATTATAATATAAGGTGATGATTTTTATCAATAACTTAGAAGCCAAATTAACATCATTAGGTGTATCGAGTGAACACATCCAATTCTTAAAGCAAGAGTTACTAGAACCTAATGTTTATGATAATTATTATGATCTGACTAACGATGATGAAAGTATTGAATTAGTTCCTACAAAAAATATAGCTTCACTAGGATTAAGGGGGGTAAGTAATCAAACATGGTGGGATCATGCTATTTATAAAGTCGGTACATTAGAAAAGTATAGGATGGATAGATTTGAACGTAAAAATAACTTCAGTGATTTAGGTACGATATATCAAATATTTAGCAATGATGAATTTGCTGATCGTAAGGAAGCAGTGGAATTAAAATATTATCCAAAAGACAATAAATATTTTGTTATTAATGGTAATCATCGAGTGACTTGGGCCAAATTATTAAATGTACCAGCAATTAAGGCGAAGGTATTAAGGCATTCTTTGAATCAATCTAAATTTTCTAATTATTTTCTATACGTTGAAGCAAAAGAGTTATTAATACAAGTTATTAAATCAATTAATATGAGATATGTTTATGAAAATAATTACATAGATGTCTATTTTAAAGATATTTTTGTAGTTGGGCGTAGTTGTCCTCAAATAAACGATTTTTCAAATGAAGAGGTAGTAAATATGGTAGTAGAAACTTTTAGGCAAATTATAGACTACCTTAGAAAAATTGAAAGAGATATTAAGTTTTATCAAATATTTTCTGAAAAATTACGTAAACCAATTATGAGTATAGTCCGATTAAATACTAAAAAGGAATCTCATTTAAACCTTATTAAGAGATTAATGGAGGAATAAGAGAATAAGAGAGTTTTAATTAAATTATGGAAAGAAGATGATATTCCATGCCTAATTGTGATTTCGGTGGACCATGTGATTGTTTGGATTGCAGAACAGACCAATTTAGTGTTAAATGCCCTCATTGTGAATTTAGCAATGACTTAACTGTTGTTGGCCATGCGAGTTACACGAGGGATAAGAAAGGCACAAGTGGTTATGTTTTTTCCTATCCCACACGAACAAAAGATTTAATTTGCTATTCTTGTTCAAAAGTTATTCCAGGTGTTCGCTACTATGATAGTTACAATGAAACAATGTGCCAAAGGAACCTTAAGATTGAACAAGACAAATTGAACGGATTTACTTGTAGTTCATGTGATGCGACAGAAGGAGAGTTGAAAGGTCCACTTATAGGTGGATTTATAGTGAAACTAATTAAATACGAAAATAAACTATATTGTGAGTCCTGCATTGTTGATATAGGAAGAAAGAAAATCCCTGATCCTTCAAATAATAATGAAAAGTATATCTTTAATGGGAAAACGTTAAAATGGGAGTTGTATAAAGTTAAAATCAGCTGTCCTTCTTGTCATAAGAATAGATGGTTAAATGCTGAAAATCGATGGAAAACAATGTGTAAGAAATGTTATTTAAATTTATAAGTACTTATTCAATTAATCATTTTTTGAGATTCTTTATGAGTTAAAGCCTGTTATACCTGTGAATCCATTATTCTTACTTGTCTTATTCCAGTGTTATGATTAGGACAGTATCCTCGTGCTCTAAGTTTATTTTTGTAACGATAGTTTACTATATTAGCAGCAAGAGAAATCTAGTGATGATAAGGGTTCAGAACGTTCTTCGGAAGCCCTAATTGAGTATTTAGCTCGAATGCTCTGTCCCTTGAATTTTTAAGTTCTTATTACTTCCGAATGGTTCAAAACATGATTTGAATCGTTCGGAGGGGATGAGAGGTATCTCAAGTTATGCAAATTATGATTCCATAAAACGCCTAAATTTCTCCAAATAAGTGATGGGAAAGATAGGGTGAAGCAAACGTAACTAATTCCAGGATTCTTGCTGCCATTCGTTGATTAAGAAATGCGGTTCGTAATGAACAAAAAGGGTATCGGTATTTCCGACCCCTTGTAACCTATTCCCAATATGTTTAATTTCAATGATTTACAACCTTACATAATAACCCTTATGTTAATCAATATCGACCGTTATATTTTTAACAGTTAATTGAGTTCTTTGGTCAATATGCTTATTGTCATTACGGTCATAAAACGTTTTTGGATAGTAAAAATCTGAATTAGGATCCTTATCTAGTCCTAAATGTAAAAAAGTATTATTTAGTTGGTTGTAGAGAATAATATCAAGAGATAGAGATGTATTTAATCCTTGGTCTGAAAATATTATAACCGTTGGATTATTTACTATTTGATAAACGAACGGAAAGTAAAGCATCCGATTCTTTTTGGAATTAAACCATTGTTTATTTGTTTTTTTAAGGAAGTCGAATGTAAGTGTACCATTTTCCAAACATTTATATCCTTTTTCTCCCGAATAGTCATGTTTGTTCTTTAACCTTTGTACAACATACTGAATCCCCAACATATGACATAAGTGTTTCTCGTTAAATCGGAGTTTTACAAACGGCCGGTTTGGATCATCTAGTTCGAATGTAAAAAGTCGATCACATAGGTGTTCTTTATAAAATAATTGTATCATCTGTAATGATATATCTTTTAACGCTGGTTTTGCGCTAATTGTAAGTAAATCCGTAGTAGATAACATCTATAATTTCCCCTAAAAATAAAAATTGACCCTGGAAAAAACTCCAAGGTCAATTATACATTCAATTTCTAGGTAAATATACTGTTTTTTAATGGTGAATGGAACAGGAAGGAATCCCTGAACTGGATATATCATGGTATCTTTCACGCCCCCATGCGGGATGTAGAATCACCCTTCTACATTAGTTAGTTAGTATCAACTACATTTCATATTATATCCGGACATACACTAATTTACAAGGGTAAACTACAGATTTTAGTAACCAATTGTTACATTTTCTTTGTTTTTCTTTAATTACAGTAGTTTTTCTTACTTTTTCTTTAAAACTAGTTACAGTAACAGGATTAAAGACTTTGATTTCCTTAGTAATTATACCTGTTTTAAGAAAGTACGGTATTATCGCTTGATTACGTTTAACACTCTCTGGTGATATTCTGGATCCTCTTCTTCTACGTCATATATAATGTGACGATCTACCACACTATTTAACGAAGAATAGTCATAATGATCTGTCCAGCTAACAAAAAATACTTTTTGTGGTCGCTTATAAGTCAGTAAATCATCTAATAATTCTTGCATGTTGTTGGATTTCATCGCCGAATCTAATGGATATAATATTGCGTAATCAATATTATGAGGGGTGTTTCTCCAGGTAGTTGTTTTAAGCGAATCGAAAAACAATTTGTTGTTCCCTGTTCTATAACCTACTCCGGATTTGTAATTTGCGTTTGGTTCCTCTAAAATTGTCCCAAGATTTTGCAAAGCATTTACTCTCAATAAAATATTGCTGTGTTCAGCATACTTAGCAACGGTTCTTAAAGCCAAAACATGCTTCTGGTATTGATGTGTTCCGGTAATTAAAACACACTTTTCATCCGAATTCATAAACTCGTCCAAATGTTCTTGCGCCTTAACTAACGTATTCATTAGGTTCCTCCTCCCGTCACGACTAATTATATCGTGTTTTTATTACATAACTACATTTTTGAAGCAACTGAGACACCAAATATGTTGGGTGAAGCTATCAAGGAAGAGCATATAAAGTGTTATCAAATTATTGTACAGTCTATTTAATACATCTTAAACAAGTAAACAACGTTTCAAAACAATAAAAAGGTGTCCGGTTATTCGTTCGGACACCTCTACTTTGCTATCTGTTCACATATCGCTTAACTTCATCATAGAAATTTTCTCTTGTTCCTGCATATAGAAAGACAACATGATTATCTTCTTGGTAATATGCATAACAAATTCTTAATTCATGACCTTTAAATTTAAAATCTAGAGATCGAAACTCTTTTAAATCGCCTTTTAATTTAGTACCGATTAAAGGGTCATTTACAATTTCCTGTCGTTTCTTAATTAGTTCTGAATATAAGTGCTTATTTTTCTTCTCGGTTTGCTTCAGAATTTTCTCCATCTTCGGTGTTAAAGAATATGTCGAGGCCATTAAAATCGTCTCCTTCATCTGCCTCCGACACCGTATCACTTGTCATATCATTTAGAAACTCTTCAATCCTACGATCAAGAACTTTATTATACTCTTTGACACGGCGAGAAAACTCGTCTGCCAACTCATCACCAGTGTAACCTTCATTCACTACGTTACGCAGAATAATTTCGACATCAATTTCTTGAAGTGATTGTTTCTTTTCCGGTTTAATCAGTATTCCATCGTCTAATAAAATTGCGTGGACTGTTTCTTCGATTCCTAAATAATCAAAATAAGCTTTTGGTATCGTGAGTTGCCTTTTAGATGTTATTTTTATATCCCTAGACTCACGAATATTTTCAAGGTCGCCGAACCCATTTAAAATATTTACTTTCGCCATTTTAGTATCCATCCATTCTATTCCCTGTCATTCGCCTAATTCACTATTCGACAATTTTCTTTTATCTATGTTTTGTTATTTTTTATGTTTTTTTCTCTTTATTTTTTGTTTTCTTATAAATTTTATCTATTCTGCATCTGCTAGGCTTCTATGTTCTTATTTCGACTATTTTATGATCTGCGATAATTTTTTGTTCGGCTATTTGATATATTATTGTGACTAGTCCTTACTTAGTAAGGATACATTAATAATATACGCATTTTCTCTAAAAATCAATCCTTACTTAGTAAGGAAATGTAAAAAAGACATCTTTAATTTAGATGCCTCTACTTTTTCTCAATTTTGATTTCACGGGGTTACCTCGCCTTTTATACGCTTTTATACATAGAGTCCATGGTCTTCGGTTCATAGTACCATTTGGCTTGGGAATTAAACATTTCATAATAAATACTTTTCTTAATTATTAATTCATCATGACTTCCCATTTCAACAATTTTCCCATCCTTCATTACAATTATCTTATCAGCAAGTCTAGCTGCTGCCATTCTATGGGAGACAAATATGGTGGTTTTATTAATTGATAATTCGTAAAATTTTTTATATACTTCTAATTCTGATATTGGGTCTAGAGCTGATGTAGGTTCATCTAAAACAACTATTTCGGTATCTCTATATAGTAGCCTTGCTAGTGCAATTTTCTGCCATTGGCCACCAGATAAATCTTCACTTTCAGGAAATAATTTACCTAATCTAGTTTCATAACCATATTTAAATTTGGATGCAATATGCTCTATTCCGTTTTTCCATATGGATTCTTCAAATTTACCAGGATCTATTTTATTAATATTTCCAAGTTGGATGTTTTCTCTAATAGTTAACGCATACTTAGTGAAATCCTGGAAAATAACTGATATATTTTCATGCAAGGACGAATGATTTATAGTTTTAATCTCTTTATCATCGTAATAAATTTGACCATCTTTTTCTTTATAAAGACCTATTAGGCATTTTATTAAAGTTGATTTACCAGATCCATTTTCTCCAATAATAGCTATTTTTTCACCCTTCTCAATAGAAAATGTGATGTTATTAAGTACGGGAGTATCACTTTGAGGGTAGGAGAAGCGTAAATTTTTTACATATATTCCTTTCTCCAAATTAAATTTTGACATTTCGCGGTTATCAATTGATTGGATGCATCCTGTTGGAATTGCTAAAAAATCAAATAAATCCTTTATGTATAGTCCCTGTTCAAAGAGATCTGCAAGACTCGTTGATATGTTGTTTATACTCTGTTGTGCACCAAGTATTGCTTGGCCTGTAGCAACAAAGTCACCAATATTTAACCTATTATTTTTTAATAACCATACTACTATTCCAGCTCCTCCTCCGTATAACAGTCCAGATACTGTATCTAATAGCATATTAGCGTATTTTTCTTTTTTTATTAGAGATAACATTGAATTACTATTTTCCATAAATAGATTACTCCATTTATTCATTAGATACTTGTCTACACCGAGTATCCTTACCTCCTTATTACTAACTTTATTAGATATTAGTGAAATTAAATAGTTTGCTTCTCGTGCTAAAGGAGTTTGATATAACATTAAACCAAATCTCCTTGATCCATATTTATACTGCACAATAAAGATTGGAATTGATGCAATTAAGCTTAGTAAAACGAGACTCCAATGTATAATAAATAAGTATGAAACTAATGAAATAAGACTAATGGATGATCTAAAAATGTTCAGTATGCTCTTAATTGGTGAAAGAATATGAAAACCATTTATATTCTTAACACGATAAAACTGGTTGTAAAATTCCGTCATGTCAAAATACTCATACGGTAATTCTATGGCTTTCTTAGATATTTCACTATTTAAATGGTGATTTATTTTAACCTCCATTTTTGCATCTAATATTTCATTTGAGTGCTGTAAAACTGATTGAAATGAAGTATTAATAAGTTGGAGTATAAGAAGAACTAATACTCTCGAATAGTCATCAGTTTTAGTCTGTATAAGGATAGATACACTATTAATTAGTTGAGTTGTAATCCATAAAGTAACAAGTGGTGCTAGTCCAAGTAGAATCCTTAAACAAATTGAATAAATTACCCAAGAGTAATCTATTTTCCAAACAAGTTCAAGTGTTTTGTAAAAATGATTATTCTTTTTCATATTATCCACCCCTAAGAGTAAAAAAACCAAGGATTATAATAACCCTTGGTTTCTTCAATACTAACATTCGCAAGTTGATGCCCAAAGTACACCGCATCCAGTATACCATTCTCTTAAACTTTTAATACCACCAACACCACAAGGTCTATTATAGTTACAATAAGAGTAACTAGAACCTCCACAATCACTTTCAGGCATAATCTCCAAAAGATTTTCGTTTCCCATAATTATCACCTCCTTTCAATTTGTTTTTAGGAAACTCTTTTTGTTTCACTAAACGAAACCAATAAATCAAAATCATTTTTAGTATTAACTAATCCTTTTTGAAGGATTTTCCCCTGACTAGAAACCAGGTATGCAAATGGGAACCCTTCAAACCCAAAGTTGCCCATTTCTTTAATATGTAGGAGAGCAATAGTTTCAGGATGTAGGCTATATTCATTTATAAGTTCGTTAATGTCTTCTTTTCTTGTAAATGATAAATTAAGTAGTTGATATTCTGGAAATAGATTTTTGAATTGCGAAAGAACTGGATAAACGCTTTTGCAGGCATCACATCCATAAGAAGTACCAACAATAATTGTTCCTTTAAAACTATTTTGGTTTATGGATATTTTATTACTACTTATTGTAGAAATGGTTTTGAACGGATAAGTCCCTCCAGACGGAAATCCATCATTAGACTTTATTAAAGTTTTTCTTCTTTGAGATTTTGAAATTAGAGAATATAGCCTTATTACCATATAAGTTAGTGTAATAAGTAGTACCCATTGAATTGTTAAAGAAACCAAAAAACTCCCCCCTGCCTATTTAAGTTTAGAAGACAAGTTATTATAAGAGACCAGTAATAAGTATATACACATAATTCCTATTGAAGAGGAAATAGCATCCAGAATTGTTCTATAGCTTGCTATTTCAATGCCTGATGGTTCTTTATTAATAAATTGAATGATGCATAAAATAAATAATATTAATGATTTAATGATAGTGTTAAACCCAAGCTTTTCTTCTGATATTGAACCAAAACAATTGCAATCAATTGATTTTCCATTAATTATCATTTTAATTGAAAGATAGAAAAATACGGATGTAAGTATTGTGATAATTAAAGAAGCTAATAATCTTGTTTGATTAAATAATATTAATCCAGAAATTAAGAGTTCTATAAAGACTACTCCAGAAGAGACTAAGGTAAGGTATTTATTCTTGAACCCAATTTTACTAATAGTAGTTTTAAAATTTGAGTATTCTAGAACTTTTATAGTTCCAGAAATAAGAAATACTAAACTTAAAAAAATTTGAGTGTATATAAGCAACAAATCATCCCTTCCATAATTTTCTATGTATATTAATTCTATAAATTACAAAAATATCCTTTTTTTAAAAATATATTTTTTTAAAAATGGTACTTTTTTACTAAAAATAATGGATAAAATTCCCTTATCTTTGTAATTACGTTCTAAAGATTTATTCAGATTTGTATAAATAAGTAAAAATAATTTATGGGGGCAATCTATGAAAAATTTTTACTTATCGGTAATATCCATTTTAATATTAGTACTAGTTATTCCCTCAATTATTGTGTTAGGGTTTTCTACTGAAAATAAGGCTGAAGTGGTAAGCAAGGATAAAGAGATTATTACAGAAGATAAACATCCATCTGAAGAAGAGGTAATACCTGTATCTGTTTTGAGAACTAGTACTAATGAAATTGAGGATACAACATTAGAAAACTATGTTCGAGGTGTACTAGCAGCTGAGATGCCAGTTAACTTTGAGCTTGAGGCTTTAAAAGCACAAGCAGTTGCTGCAAGAACCTTTACCATAAAAACTTTATTAAACCCTGATTTAAGTAAACTACCACCTGGTACTGATATAACTGATTCTACCCTTCATCAAGTTTATAAAAGTAATAATGATTTAAAAATTACCTGGGGTAGTAAATATGATGAAAATATAAAGAAAATCAACAATGCCATCAATGAAACTAGAGGACTTATTATGACCTACAAAGATCAACCTATAGATGCCTCTTTTTTTTCTACTAGTAATGGATATACAGAGAACTCAGAAGAATATTGGTCCAATACCATTCCTTATTTAAGGAGTGTACCTAGTCCCTGGGACAGCAACTCTCCTGTATATCAAGATAGTAAGACGCTTACTGTTGAAGATTTTCAAGAGAAACTAGGTGTTAAAATAAATAGTAGTGGAGATTTAAGTAAAATAGTTCGTACTTCAAGTAACAGAGTATCTACTGTTGATATAAATGGTAAATTATTTAGTGGCAAGGAAATCAGAGAAATGTTAGGACTACGTTCCACAGATTTCACCTTAGAACTTGAGGGAACTAACATAATTGTAAATACAAAGGGAAATGGACATGGAGTTGGCATGAGCCAATATGGAGCAAATGGTATGGCTAAACAAGGGAGAAACTTTAAGGAAATCTTGAATTACTACTACCAAGACATTGAAATAGAAGATATAAATACAAATCAAACAATAATCGAAGCAGTTGCCAAGAGATAAATTATTTCTTATTAAAGCCAGCATAATTGCTGGCTTTTAAATTGGTATTAAATCTTAAATATAAAAATGCTATATAGGTGGAGTTTGGAAAGGAAATTTCGGAGATTACCAAAATTAATTAGATGGAACTTATTATAAATGTGGCATTCAGGAACAAATAATGGCCAGGACAATTGAAGTCTTGGCCATTATTCTTTATTAAGAAAGTTTCTTGAAGTTCGGAACTGCATTAGGATTCATTTTAAGTATGTAGTTAATTAAACTCTCTCTATCAACAAGCTTTACGTCTAATTGGGGTAGCGTCAGGAAAGTGCGGATTTACAACGTTAAGGAAATCAAAATATAAAAAGTCTAATTTCTCGGTGTTATAAGTGAAAAATTAGGCTTTAGTTACTTCATTAAAGCGCCTGATTGTTGAAGACTAAAGTTTATATTCACCAAGAAAATTGATGTGCTCTTATCCTAACAAATTTTATTTAGGACTTACATGTATGCCTTCACTCTCTCGCCAATCTGCGTAAAGTATACGCTTTACATTATCATATCCATTGGTAGTTAATTGGTTATCTAACCACTGTTGATCAAATCCGAGTTCATGTAAATTATCCCATAAAATTTCCCCATCTATAATTAACGATGTTGGGAGGTCTACTGGACTTTCTGGAAGATTGAGATCTTGCTTGTCTGGTTTTTGATACTTGGATTTTAATAATAAACTTATTTGCCCATTAGCTTCCAATATACCGTATTTGACTTCGCGAACTGAAAAGACATTATTTTGACGGAGTATACTCAATACTTGATTTACATCCAATTTGTTCTTTGTAAGTAACTTTCTGTCCATAACACCATCTCGAATGATGATGTTAGGATTGCCTAATAAGAGAGAACGTGTCGATTTATTTTTTAGAGTCATAAACTCTATTCCCAACATAAGAAACGTCCACAATCCGATGGCATATAAAAAATGAAAAATCCCTACCTTATCTTCATAAATGGTATTTCCTAAAAAATCTCCAAGTACTAACACAAAAACTAAGTGAAACGGGGTTAACTGATAGATGGATGTTCTGCCTGTTATGATAATGATAAAAAATAAAGTTGCAAAACCAACGATGACTTTGATCGTCAGTAAACCAATATTGACTTCTTCCAAAGTTTTTTCCTCCAATTTAAATTTTACTTAGTTGTAAGATCTTGAGGTTTAGATAAAGAGGCTAGTTTTAGTATTAAAGCTCGAGTTACAATTCCAACAATGATGTAATATATGAATGAATATCTGTATCTCCACTCTAAATAATTAACAAGTTTGACCCACTCGCAAAAGGGTTCACCTATATAGGCATATGTTAGTGCCATAATGATCTGGGCTAAAATAAAAGATTTCCATCTTCTAAAATATTGATATAACAACATGTAAGCTACAGGTACCATTGAAAAATCAAAAGGAAAGGCCCTAGGAATAAAAGGTAGGAATGCAATGGGGTAATCCCAAAAACTGTATTGTGCACCAACTACATCTAATAAGGTTGTTGTCAAGATAATTATGGTACCAAATAACAAAATTTCTAAAATAATGTCTCGTTTAACAAGTTTAGCCCATATAACCCAAGGCACAACTAAAAAAACGACTAGTATCCACCATTCCCAAGTTAAAAACTCATTTTTTAGCCAACCATTTAATTCTAAATGATAGAGCTTATCTTCTAATAAACGTATTTCCTTAAGATTTTCAAATATATTATCTATTGATATCACCTCTATATTTAAATGAAAAGGTAACAGATATTTTTGAATTCAAACTCTTTGAGCTGCCTTTTTAGTATTACCGTTTTTTAGTAATGAATTTCCATCGTAAATAAGAAAAAACCCATGTTGGAAGTTCTTATAATACACGGGTTTTCGACTTTTTTTTTAATAAGTCAGAAATATATTAAAAACAAAGTTAAATCTAGATTTAAGATAGAACAATAAAAACAGGATACATCAACTTATAATAATGGAGAAAGCAGACGAGCACCTTGTTCAAAAATGCGCTCGGTCAGGGATCGTTGCAACAAGTCTTCAATTCTTAATGGTACAGAATCAGTAAGATCCCCCTCGAACTGCTCTGTGAGTTCTCTTGCCACATCAGCACTGTACACGACTTGACACACCTCATAATTCAGGCGAAAACTTCTCATATCATAGTTTGCTGCGCCTACTTCTGTAACCTCCTCATCTATGATCATCACCTTCGCATGTAACATTCCTTTGTCATACTGGTAGATTTGGACCCCAGCTTCTATAAGTTCCCCGTAAAAAGTACGGCTTGCATAGCCCACAATTTTTTGGACAATATGGCGAGGAACCAGCAATCTTACGCGCACACCACGAGCCACAGCTGTTTTTAACGCCATGATAATATCTGTTTCTGGTACAAAATAGGGTGTTGTTATATCAATAGTCTTGGTCGCCTGTGTTATACATATAAAGTAAGCTTGACGAATAACTGGGGTAGGAATTCCAGGGTTTCCTTCCAACGTATGGATGTACGCTTTTTGCAATTCTCCTGTCTTTGTTTGGGTATTGTCTGTTTTACCTTCTATAGGCCATAACTCAGATCCTAATTCGGCAGACCATCTTGAAAGATCTATGCTGCCGGTTGGATTGATTTCCTTTGATTTATATTTTGGGATTTTAGTGGCCTTTTTCGTTGCCTCAGATTTTGTTTTTGACTTTATCCGTTCTGGTACAGCGATATTCCAATGAACGTCGAAGATAGTCTGCAAGTCGCCTGTTGCTTCCCCTATAATTTGCAAATGAGTGTCCCTCCAAAATCCTACGTCTGGCTTTAATCCTGTATATTCATATCCTACGTTCATGCCACCAGTAAAAGCTTTATTTCCGTCGACCGTGACAATCTTACAATGGTCCCGATAATTCCAATTGGATAAAATCCAGGGAAAGCGTAAAGGAAATATTATCCGGCATTCTATCCCTGCTTCCACCATCTGAAGGATTTTTTGATTCGGAAATGTTTTACTCCCCCAACCATCTCTAATAAAACGAACCCGCACTCCATTTACTGCTTTTTCGATCAGCAGTTCTGAGATGTGATTACCAATTTGGTCGTTCCGATAGATGAAATATTCCAGATCAATGGTTTTTTGGGCTTTTTGTAGGGATTCGATAAGTTGTTCATATTTTGCTATTCCATTGTTTAGTACGTGGACTTTGCCGACTCGAAGCCCGCCTACAGTAAAATACCTTAAAGCATCGGCGATTATCGATGCTGAATCAGTATATGTATCAGGTAATTTATCAGACTCATTATGAGAAGAGGTCAATCTTTTCCGATGAATAATCTTGGGATTTGATGTGCTAAGATATAGCCAGAAACCAATGATAGGCAAAACAAGGACGATTATTATCCAATTCAAAGCCTTGGCAGGACGACGAACTTCCCAAATAGCTATGAATAACATAAAGAACGTATTTAACAGGTATAGATAAAAAATCCACTCCAACTAAAATTCCCTCCTTAGTTTTTCCATTATCATGTACAAACAATGTACACCATGTAGAAGTTTTATAACAACGAAAAGCAACGGTTTCAAAAAGGGATTATTGCCTTTTGCTTTGGGCATCTTCCAATCCATTCTTTACATTAATTAAGCCACTACCAAATTCGTGATCAGTTCCAGGGATTCCTAAATCATAAGTAGAATTCTTAATAATGTCTATTACTTCTTGGTTCGTTAAATTAGGGTTTACTGAAAGCAAAAGACCTGCTAGTCCTGCTACATGAGGTGAAGCCATAGAAGTACCTGAAAGGGCAGCATACTGCTGGTTAAAATAGGTGCTCGGAATTTGAACTCCGGGAGCTGCAACATCGATATAATCTCCATAATTTGAGAAAGGGGCACGTTGTCCGGTGTAACTTACGGCGGCGACACTTAGAACCTTAGAAAAAGCAGCTGGATAGCTCGGCTGCATAGTATTTTCATTTCCTGCTGCAGCAATCAAGACAACATTTTTACTGTATGCATAATCGATTGCCCCTTTTAAAAGGGAAGAATGCTGATAATTGCCTAAACTCATATTAATGACATCGGCTCCATGATCCACTGCCCAAAAAATCCCTTTTGCTATATCAAAGGTCGTCCCATGCCCTTCGGCACCCATTGCTTTTATAGGCATTATTTTGTTATACCAAGTGATGCCTGCAACACCTTCATGGTTGTTTGTTTCCGATGCAATGATTCCTGCTACATGGGTGCCATGCCCGTTGTCATCATCAGGGAAATTATTATTCAACAGTACATTATAACCATTTGTAATTCGTCTTCTCAAATCAGGATGGTCCAGATCAACGCCAGTGTCTATAACAGCAATAATGATATGTTCATCCCCTTTGGTGATATCCCAGCCTGCTTCTGCTTGAATTGCCGATAAGTTCCATTGGTATTGTTCTCTATATAGCAAATCATTAGGAAGTCCAATTTGATTTTGCAGATAAAGATAATTGGGTTCAGCAAATTCAACCATAGCCTGTCTGTTAAAATATTCAATAAGTTCCTTGGTCGAAAGCGTATTAGAACGAAAAACAATCGTAGAATTTAGCTTTTTAATGATAGTGCCATTTATCTCCTGTGTTATCCTTTTTATTTCCTTTGTTGAGGGAAGAGTCTTGAATGTAACGTTTACTTCTTTCTTAATATAATGACTCTCAGTTTTTTCATTGTGTTTAATTAGAAAAACGGAAGGATCATTTTTTAATTGATTCTTGATGGTTTGACCCATGGAAAGGCTGTTTATTTGAAGAACATTTTTTTCGTTTTCAACATTTTGGACATTGGTTATAGGGGGATTAAATTTGTTTTTGACAGCAACTGTTTTATTTTCGGGATTCTCTTTGTTTCTTGTATTTGGTACTATGAATAATAACCCTATGGGTAGAAGAATAAGTACGGAAACAGTAACCAATAAGGACTTTCGTAATTTTGTCATGAGACACCTCTATAAATTTGTTATTAGAAAATGCTGCAATATAAGTATTAAATTTCTTATTAACATCCTTGAATCTTGATACATAAAGAACACCGTTTGAGAACAAACGGTGTATAAACTTATTCATCAATAGTATCTGGATCTGTTGCGTCTTCAGGATCTTCAATTGATTCTTCTGTATCAGGGGTGACATTATGTTCATCAATAGTATCTGGATCTGTTGCGTCGATCGGATCTTCAATTGGTTCTTCTGTATCAGGGGTGACATTATGTTGATCAATAGTATCTGAATCTGTTGCGTCGATAGGATCTTCAATTGGTTCCTCTGTCCCTGGAGTTACATCCTCCGGTGGTGGATTATTATCGTCATCTCCATTATTACACCCTAATAACAAGAAAATTGAAAGAAAAACCGTTGATAAAAGTTTCATCCACTTAAGATTCATCTTACCGCCGCCCTTTCGATTGTTGTAAATTCTAAATTATTTTCTAGGTTGGTTAACAACTAACCAACCTTTTGTCTCGCATAACTATTGTTGTTTTACCTTGAGTTTATTCTTCTTGAACACGTGTTCTTTTATTGTATTACATTACCTCTATATGGATCTTGACTTTGCATGTAGTTAGAAAATTGCTGAACCGATTGTTGAATAGTTTGTGGAGTTTCTTTTTCCAAACCGTACCATCCGTTTTTAAACATTAAGTTATATAGATTGCGGTGACAGTCTTCTGTTTCTTGGGAAACAGACGCTATTGTACGATACAACGATTCAGGGCTAGCTTCTTTTAATGCAGTCGAGTATGAGGAAGATATATATTTTTCCGTAGTTAAGGCATCGTTTAGAAAATCTCTATCGTTCATTTGCGGCGTCTTAGGGACTGGTGTTTCAGGATTTTTAATCCTGTTTGGAGTATTATTTTCCACTATAGTTTCCTCCTTATTGATTCATATTTTGTGAAGGTTGAGTTACATACTGTTGCATCTGTTGAAGCAGCTGTTGATAGTGTCGATCATGCATTTGTCCAGCTTGTTCAAGTGCTGCTCTTACTTCGGGATTTTGACATTGTTGAGCGAAAAAATGCATTTTCTTCATCGCAAGTAAATTCCAGCTTAACATATCGTTTACATAGAGATGATCCTTTGTTGACATTATTTCAGGCGGTTGTGTCATTAAAGCTTGTGCTTGTTGATTATTCATACCCGTCTGCATTTGTTGCATGATGTTTCCTCCTTGTTAACAATGTTGTAATCACTTGGGTAGATTGCCACACAGCGGTCAAAAATATGCAGGTATTTTAGACTGGTTTTAAAGACTCCCCCACCTCTAGATAGCATTAAATACTCCCCACCTATACGCAGGTGGGGAGTATTTGTGGCTAAACTAAATATTAATTTATCCTATTCCAGACCCTGTTTAAATCTAAGGGGACATAGACTTTATCACCATGAATTTCCTTATGTATGATAGGATTGGTAAAACTTTTATCTAAATAATTTTCAATTATTTTCTTATGTCTAGCTCGTGGTTTTGTTCCTAAAATATTTTCAGTATAGTCCTTGTACATTACTAATGTATACCTCGCTTTTTTCACCATTTTCTTGTTTATTGAAAAAATATTAATGAGACAAACAAATTGTAAAATACTCCATTGACAAGTCCTTCACTGTGTTTGAAAAGGAATTCCCTGCAATGTAACAATTTCCAAGACACCTAGTAACTACGAATAAATTTTCTGTATTTTAATCCGTTTATTAATAACTTAATTGTCCATTTTCACTATCCTCCTCTCATCGCTTTTTCTTACATGTGTATCTTTTCCAAAAGCAGTGGAAAATTACATATCTAAATTTTTAAATATTTAAAGTCTGATAAAATTCAATGAATAAAAATCTTTTTATACAGCAATCTAATAAAGGTCAAAATAAAATATAGGAGGCGTTATTCATGACAGTCATCAGTGACGTTAAAACAGCTTTAGCCGGATTAAAAAGCGCTCAAGCTAGCTTTGAAACATTTGCTCTTAGTACAGATAATGAACAAGCAAAGCAACTGTATCAAGATGCGGCTAAACAAACTCAATCTGTAGTTGATAGCATTTCACCACGAGTTCAACAAATTGAACAAGAAGAACCTCAATACAAACAATAATCTTTATGCGATACAAAAGGTTGGTTCGATATTGACCAACCTTTTTCTCGATTTTGAAGAGATAAAACATGAGGTGATTTTATGAAAGACAACATAACTAAATTAAAAATTTTCATTTTATTACTAACCATCATTGGATTAGGTTCAGGATGTAACGAAAATCAGAATCAAATGGGTTATAACAATAAAGATTTGAGTATTTCACAAGTACATACTAGCAAGCCAATCGATCAATCTGTCGCCAACCAAGCTAAAGAAAAGATGATTACTAAGGATGAAATTACAGATGTAAGGGCTGTGAATACAGATAAGGAGCTTTTAGTAGCGATAAAGGTAGAAAATTTCAATCGTTTTCGATTAAAAAGTATCGAGAAGACAGTAAAGTCTGACTTAGAAAAAATGTATCCGAATCATAAAGTCGTCGTTTCGACGGATAAAAAAATGTTCTGGGAACTCGAAAAAATAGAACAAAGACTGCAAAAAAACAATATGAATAAGAAAAGCTTAAAAAAAGATTTGCAAAAACTTGAAAGTATTCTAAAGGAACAGACGTAAAGAGGAAGGATCGAGCTATGTCAAATAATCAAAAGAAACAATTAACTCCTGTCCAACAGGAATACCAGGAATTACAAAAACAACGTGAAATAAAAAGACCGGTTGTAACAAATTGTATTAAAGCCTTTCTAACAGGTGGTCTCATCTGTCTTATTGGTCAGCTTATTCAAGACTTTTACATCTATTATTTTAATTTTACAGAGCAAACGGCCGGAAATCCGACGGTAGGTACTTTAATTTTTATTACGATGCTTCTTACCGGTTTTGGAGTATATGATCGAATGGCCCAATTTGGGGGAGCAGGGACAGCTGTACCCGTAACTGGTTTTGGTAATGCGGTCATATCACCTGCCATTGAACATCGAACCGAAGGACTTGTACTGGGCGTAGGCGGCAATATGTTTAAACTAGCCGGTTCTGTCATTTTATTTGGTGTGTTTTCTGCTTTTGTCATCGCCTTAATTAAAACAATTTTAATCAGATGGGGGGCGTTATAATGCTTGCAGGTCATCGTACATGGGTTTTCGAACAAAAGCCTGTGATTATTTCCACTGGAACAGTAGGTGGACCATTTGAAGCAGATGGAGCTATATCGGAAGATTTTGATCTTCTTCATGCCGATTTATGGCTCGGACAGGATTCCTATGAAAAAGCACATAAAGTTTTTTTTGAAGAAGCTTGTCAAAAGGCAATGGAAAAAGGAGAAATACAAAAGGAACAGGTTCAGTTTCTTCTCGCAGGGGACTTGATCAATCAGATTACTCCCACAAGTTTCGCTAGTCGAACCATTGGAGCTCCTTATTTTGGTTTATTTGGTGCTTGTTCTACCTCTATGGAAGGATTGGCTCTAGGTGCTTATATTATTAATACAAAGGGGGCTAAATATATATTAACAGGGGCTTCGAGTCATAACACAGCTGTTGAAAAACAGTTTCGTTATCCGACAGAATATGGAGGACAAAAACCACCTACTGCACAATGGACGGTTACTGGTGCTGGTGCGGCCCTTTTAAGTGATTCTGGGGATGGACCGAGTGTCACTTCTGCTACGATAGGCCGTGTGATTGATATGGGACTGACCGATCCATTTAATATGGGAGGGGCTATGGCACCAGCTGCTGTTGATACGATTGAAGCGCATTTAACGGAAAGAAACATTGATCCCTCTTATTATGATTTAATCGTCACTGGGGATCTTGGCAAGATAGGGCGTGAAGTTTCCCTTGATTTATTTAAAAAGCATGGAACTTCCATTAGTGAAGGACAATTCCAAGATTGTGGACTTATGATTTATCGGAAAGGACAACCAGTCCTTGCAGGGGCAAGTGGGGCGGGGTGTTCAGCAACAGTAGTCTATGGTCATTTATTAAATCGCATGAAAAAAGGCGAATTTAAAAGAATGTTAGTAGTGGCCACTGGTGCTTTATTATCACCTCTTTCTTTCCAGCAAAATGATACGATTCCTTGTATCGCTCATGCGGTATCGATTGAATACGGAGGTGAACAATCATTATGACCTACTTTTGGGCTTTTACCGTAGGTGGTTTGATTTGTGTCATTGGGCAAATTATGTTTGATGTGTTTAAACTAACTCCGGGACATACGTTAAGTACCCTTGTAGTAGTGGGGGCCATTTTAGATGGGTTTGGATTATATGAACCCTTGATTGACTTTGCTGGTGCAGGAGCTACCGTACCTATTACAAGCTTTGGGAATTCCCTTGTACATGGGGCCATGCAAGAGGCAGAACAACATGGGTTAGTTGGTGTGCTCACAGGAATGTTTGAAGTGACCAGTTCAGGAATTTCTGCAGCCATTATTTTCGGCATGATAGGGGCTCTAATTTTTAAACCAAAAGGATAAGGAGAATCTAGGATGACAGTAGGATCAGATGTCAAACAATGTTTTGTCAGTTTAAAAGGAGTAGAAGCAAGTCTTTCAAGTTTAGCATTACGGACTCTAGATGATGATTCGAAATGTTCATTACATGAAACCATGATGGTTGTACATGAAGTAGTCACGGATTTAAAAAAACGAGTTGGAGAATTAGAACAAGAGGAATTTCAGTACAAAGGTTTTTAAGAGATATAATTTTTATAGGGGGTGTTAAGTGGTGCCTGAATGGTTAGATATTGCCGTAAGGTCAATATTCTTTGTTGTTGTTTTATTTTTTATTACAAAATGGTTAGGGAAAAAGCAAATCTCTGAATTATCTTTCTTTGAATATGTAACTGGTATTTCCATTGGAAGTATAGGTGCTGAAGTTGCTATGGGACTGGAACGGAACATTTTTCATGGAATCATTGGAATTGTCATTTTTGCAGCAATACCCTTTTTATCTGGTTTGCTTTCCTTAAAAAGTAAAAAGTTCCGTGATTTTGTAGGAGGAACAGGAACTGTCTTTATAAAAGATGGGAAAATCATGGAAGATAATTTAAAAAAGGAAAGATACACGACAGATGAATTATTAGAATTACTTCGTAAGAAGGATGTTTATCAGGTGTCTGATGTAGAATTCGCTGTATTAGAGGCAACAGGGGATTTATCCGTCATGTTAAAGAAAGAAAACCAACCATTAACAGCAAAGGATCTAAACTTGACGGTTGCTTCAATTAAAGAGTCTCAGACTGTTATTATGGATGGTGTGATAATGGATGAACCACTTGCGACGATTGGACGAAGCCGTGCTTGGTTACACACTGAATTAGAAAAACTTGGTGTAACGGTAGAAAATGTTTTTCTTGGACAAGTTAATTCCTATGGAGAGTTAACAGTTGACCTGTTTGACGATCAATTACAAGTCGCATCTCCTCAAGAAAGACCTTTAATTCTTTCGACCATGAAAAAGTGCCAAGCAGACTTAGAGCTGTTTGCTCTTGGAACCGAATCAAAAGAAGCTAAGCAAATGTATAGTAAAAATAGTGAAAAACTACAAGAAGCTATTGATAAAGTGATGCCTATTTTAAATGGATAATGGTTTATTTCGCTATCTTGGATGATCTTAAGACACATAACAAAAAAGTAGTACCATTTTTTTATATAATATCATTAAGTCGAATCTTGAAAATAAAATCTTTGGAAAAATATTTTTTTAAAATTGATTCGGGTATATGTATATATAGAAAGTTTTTCTTCAGCCGTTAAATTTAAAAACGCTAGGAAATTTTTTCAACTAAATATTCTGCTACAAATGATGTAAATACTCTAGAAGGAAGTCGTGATACCTATTCGTTAGTAGGGAAAGAGCAGAAGTATCAAAATCGTATTTATGTTATCGCCTAGTGTAAAATAAAGGGAGTAAACTGGGAATGCACCTATATCATATATTATAATTGAATAAATTTAATGTCTATCTGCAAAAACTGCCTCACCTCGGGTAGTTTTTTTGTATCATTAATAGACATTTTCCTTTAAACAGGGTTACTTGACCTACAAGGGCTAGGGTTATTAGTTATCGTTTTTTTGCGCTTATGTTGCGTCTACTTGCACTTCAGAAGTTATATTCAGTGAAGTAAAAGTTGTCTATAATGCTAACGTTTTTGGCATATACATAGAACACGTCCATTTAGACAGGAGAGTTCTTAATAAATGCCATATTTTATGAAAGCAGTTGCTATTCTTGTAGGCAGCATGTCAATAGCGTTGGGAATAAATACTTTTTTAATACCAAACAAAGTTTTAGATGGCGGAATTATTGGCCTAGGTTTAATTATTAGTTATTTATTAAATACAAACGCCGGGTTCACGATAATGGTATTGAGCATCCCCATTTTTGCTCTAGCTTGGTTTAAGTATCGTTCATATTTTTTTAATAGTTTGCACGGTATGCTTTTATCATCATTTTTTATTGACCTTTTTCATAACGTTAATCAAGTTCCTATAAAATTTTCACCAATTCTTAGTTCATTTACAGGTGGTGTATTCATTGGTTTTGGCATTGGTCTTATGCTTCGCTTCGAGACAAGCACAGGTGGAACAGATTTATTAGCCCAGTACTTTTCTGAATTCATTAAAATTAATGTTGGGATCATCATTCTCATTATGGATGTTTTTGTTATTTGTCTTGGGGGTTTATTCGTTTCAACAGAAACTTTCTTTCTTTCGGCTATAACTATTTCATCTGGTGGAATAACTACAAGCCTTTGCACTTGGAATTTTAAAAGCAATGATTATTGACCAAGTAATTCCAATTAATAACAATTAGGCAACTGTCTAGTCATTGGACAATCGCGGAGCATATGATGAAATTGTTATTATCAAATAGGTAAAAATCACTAACAAGGATGTTTTAATAAAAGGTTTGTGTCATTTTGAATAATTTACTTTTGATAAGTCTATTATCAATTACCGGAGGCCACTTACCTTTTCATAACCAGAAGCATTAACGAAATTTACCTATTTGTACTTTTAAACATGTCGATTGTTTTTTGAATATTATGGATGAAAATTATGGTCGGGAGATGAAGAGGAGTGGAAGAAGTAGAAGAAATACAATATCGTGAAGAGTTGCTGAAATGGTGTGATAACATTTATTTGCATTGGGAAAGAATGAAACCAAGGTTTTCAAAATTATTTGATTTGAAGACCTTAGAGGAATGGGAAGAGTCATGTCGTGGGTTGAAAGAAAAATTACAGATAGATACAGAAGCTGATCTTGATGAATATCACACAGCAAAAAACTTATATGAACAGTGGGAAATGTTGTATGGAGAATCAATAAGTGGTAAAGAAGACGTTAATTCCGATGTGAGGGAAGGTGTGGAGTTGTCCACTCAATCTGATCGCGAAATCGAATTGTCGGATCGGGAAAGTGATAAAGAGGACGAACTTATACGGGTGACAATTAATTTGGAAATACCGAGACAGGATTTAAGGAAAATTTTATTAGACTATAAAATGGAAGTCTAGCCATCCCAAATAGAGAGGGGTCAATGGCCTATTTGTAATTCGTATAGGGGTACCGTCAGGAAAATGCGGATTTACAACGCTAAGCCTATTTTCCTGACGGTACCCCATATTTATCACCTCAAGATTTTCTTAATACAAGTTTAAATCAAAAAAGACTGTAAGCAAAACTCAATTTTCATGGGTTTGTCTACAGTCTGACTTAAGCTTGCTTAAGTTTCTTTTGTTTATTTTTCTTTACAATTTTCTTAGAGATTATTGTTATATTCAATAAACCCTATATACATCTGGACATTCGGATTCAACAGGTGAGTAGAAGCAATGAAGTTTATATCGGCCACTATTCCACTGATTCCACCACTGGGCAGGGCAAGTGCCATTCGGTCTAAAAAACCATAGTGCTCGTTCTGCTGGATGATGCCTTTCACCATTAATTATTCGTTCTGCTAATCTGATTTCTTTTTCTCTTGCCCTTTGATAAAAGTATGGATGGTGTACGGCTTCAAATCCTCCAGGGGACTGCCAAACCATTCGTTCTACAGAATTAATATCAACAAAATCTAAACACCTTACTCGTACTCTATTTACACAAACATTGGCGACTAATAACATTCCTTGCTCCCCTTCACCTTCTGCTTCCGCACGGATAAGTCTTGCTAGAAGTCTTTTATCAATATAACTTGCCTTTATTACAGCCATGATGCCCTCCTTTGCATAAACTAAGTCGTACTTAAATACTATTCATTCAAGCCATGATAAATACTTAGCAAGTTTTTTTATTTAACCATCCCGGTATCAATTATTTTAACGGTAACACTAGGGGTAACATTCACCCTGTCAATTGTCTTGGGCCAGTCCAAGTTTTTCCATGTTTGATAATCCATTTTTTGTTTTAAATACTTTCCTAAACCGAGGTTATCTATTTGATGTTCCTTCATAGTTTCCAATATATCTCGTATTTGATTTTCAATATTTTCTTGAATGTAATTCTCTAATGCTTCTATTTCTTTTTCATTAGTGATGTCTTTATTTCCTTGGTATTCCAGTAAGAAGCCTTTAAAATCAATTGACAACTTCACATCTATTTCTTCTTTATCTCCTAGTGTAACATCTATACTTCTTTTATTCGTTAAAAAACTAAATAATACTTTTTCTTCTTCGTTTTTAATTAATAAATCACCTTCTTTAAACTCTCCAGTTAGTAAAAAAAAGATTCTTGCTTGTATGGCTGGTATGGTTGTTTTTAACTGGTCACCACTAAATAACCCGATTCCGTCCGACATTATTCCGTCTTCCGATTGTAAAATAATAGGAGCAATAGGATCAATAGCATCGTCTAGGTAATCTTTTGCAAATTTATGTATATCCATTTCAGGAATTGTATTTAACCTTGCTTCTTTTTTTAGAAGATTTTCGATTACAGTGTCAACCATTTTATATTCTGGATAGTCCTTTGATAATAATTGTTTTGGATTGCTTTTTACTATTGACAGTTTTACTGTAGGTCTTGAAACAGGGTCTCGATAAAATGTGTCAATTAAATCCCATACTCCCTTTTCTGCTAGTTTCTCTCCAATTAAAATACTTCGAACTTGCCCGGAAACTAAATTTTTATCTGTTTTTTTACTTAAAAATATTCTTGATTCCTTCGAAGTTTCAACCACCGTAGTGATTGTCTGTTGTTTTAAGGTTTCTGCTACTGGTAGAGATATTGTCACTTCAAGTTTCCCTGAATTTTCTCCTTCTTCAATTAACTCATAACCTATTGTATGAATAAACCCTAACTCTTCTACAATTTTTTGGTCCCTACATCCCGGTAGTACCAACAATATTAGAATAATTAGTAAGATTCTAGACATGTTTTCTCCTTCTTTTTAAAAATATAATTGTCAATACTAACAGTGGTAAGAAAATGGATATTAGTATTTGAACTTTTGCTAATAAAGATAACAAAGAAGTAAGTTCATTTTTGGTGACAAATGGTAATGTCACTAAGTATCCAACTACCAATAATGCAAAAGCACTACGTTGAGCACTCCACATAACAACTCTTTTAAACGTAACTAAACTAATCCATATATACATCGTTATAGTAATTATTAACTTCAAATAAAATAATATAAAAAATCCGGAGTCCAATCGTTCAATAAAGTCAAATTCTATATACTGCAATAAATTTATTACGGGATAAACTTGATAATTTAATTGTTGGAAACTATTAAACCCGTAACAAAAAATCGTTACACTCAAATATAGTAATGTGGTATACAGGTGCCCCCAAAACACGTATTTAAAAACCTTTTTCTCTTTTTTTATGTAAGGAAACATGAATAGTGTTACTTCAAACCCTAGAAATGCTGTATATAACTCTATCATGCCTCCATAAAAGTCATTATGTTCATTAAAAACAAAGGTAGAAAATTGCAAAAAAGAGAAATCGGGAACAAAATAAATTAAAAGGAATATCATTGGTGCTGATAAGAAGAAAAACAATGTAGAGACGTGAGCAATTGTTACGATTCCACTTGTCACAAGGTAATACGTAAGAATTAATGTTAACAGTACAAACCATTGTATATTTGTTTGTGGAAAGTATAAAAACTTCATAACATGTACATATTGTTTTGCAACTGTAATGGAAAGAACGGACCAAAATATACTCAAACAAAGATACAAAGGTTTGGCAATAATATTCACCTTTGAAAAAGAAGTCTCGATTGTTTGAAAAATTGAACTTCCTTTATTAAAATAATAAATTCCAGCAATTAATCCAATTTGAATCATAGCAAAAACTGAAATGGGTATAATCATTAACCAACCATTATATCCAAAATAATTGGCTATCATGTTAGGTAACATAAAGAGCACTATACTCGTTTGAGTCATATAAGTAATAAAAAAGAGATAGAACGGTTTAAATTTTTCAGTTTGCATATAAGGCTCCCTCCTTAACCTATTTCTTAAAAAACTGATAAGGAGCACGAATGATGGTATCTTTTATATCCTTCAAAGATAGTGGGGATATAGGCTTTAAATAATACTCCCCTAAATTCTTTAACCTGCAGAGGTGAATCAATATAATAACAAATCCAAAAATGATCCCAAAAAACCCCCATATGGATGCAAGAATAATAAAGAAAAATCGAGTAATTCTTAAAGATGCTGTCATTACGATATGTGGTACTACAAAAGATGATATGGCAGATACAGAAACTACAATAATTAGAACATTGCTTGTAAAACCAGCCTCTACTGCCGCGGTACCAATTACTATTCCCCCAACTATGCCAATTGTTTGTCCAATTTTAGAAGGCAGTCTTGCTCCTGCTTCTCTTAACAATTCAATAATACCTTCAATAATTAATGCCTCAATTACTGGATTAAATGGTACTTTACTTCTTGATTGAATAAACTCATGAAGTAATTGAACAGGGATAATCTCATAATGAAACATTGACACTGCTACATAAAAAGCGGAAGCGATTAATGTTATAAATAGTGCAGCAAATCTTAATAACCTAGATAAAGTACCAAGTAACCACCGTTGATTATAATCATCTGGCGATTGAAAGAATTCAAAGAAATTTGTTGGGGTTGATAATGAGTAGGGACTGCCATCCATTAAACAAAGAACTCTGCCCTCAAGTAACTTAGATGTCGAGACATCTGGTCTCTCCGTCGTAAAATACTGCGGAAAAACAGATAACGGCTTCTTGTCTAAATACTGTATAATTTGATTTAAGTCATTAACTCCTTTTGTATCAATGTTATTGATCTTTTCTTGCAATCCTTTAACTAATATGGGAGAAGTAATCCCCTCAATATATAACAAATACATTTTCGTTTGTGTGATGGTACCTATGTTATAACTAAGAACTTTTAAACAGTCTGATTTAATCCTTCTCCTGATCATAGACAAGTTAGTTCCAATATCTTCTATAAAGGCTTCTTTGGATCCTACAATTACTGTTTCAATTTCTGCTGGAGTTACACTTCTTGTTTTAGGAACATAAATATCCACTGCATACGCAAGTGAATTTTGGTATATTATTAATGCTTTTCCTTCAAGTACTCCCTTAACCATTAAATTAATATCTTCTTCTTGTTGATATTGTTTTCTTCTTAATATAATTTTTACTTCCTCTTCATTTGTATTTGAAAAAGGTTGTAAAATGTTATTTTTCAACTCTTCTTCCCCTACTAGATGACCAAAATATAATACCTCAATTTTCAACTCTGGAAATGTCCTAATTACTAAGTCATCACAATAATCTAATCGATCTTTGACATGTACAGACAAGTTTTTATTTATGTACATAATATCCTCTCAAAATGTTAGTTTACAGTTAGCATTACAAAATTATGGTATTGTTATTCATAATTATTTATGTTGGTTATAGTAAACATGTTATTACAAAGATTGACCAAATAATCTTTTGTTAATTGCAAAACAAAAAAGACAAGTTATTTAACCTGTCTTTCTCTTTCGATGAATTAATTACAATTTAGGTACTATAATGATTATTTATTAGCTTATATAAAGCCTATGATCCTTATCAGATTTATAAAAAGCTCTTCTTAATATTATCTGTTAACTCAGAAATGACCTTTTTCTTTTGTTGTTCAGGTGAATGAATAGTTAAAATTATCAAATCCACCAAATCAGGACTTTCTTTAGCTAATTCCTGCATGTAGTCATACCCGAAATCTTTCATGACCAGTAGCAATTTACTCATGTTACTGGAAACTTACATCTATCTTCTTTTTTACGTCCTTCGCCACTTTTGGCATTGTTATTTCAAGTATTCCATTTTTGTACGTAGCTTTAACCCCATCATGTGAAACGGGGCTTGGAAGTGTTATCAGACGTTGAAAACGACCTGTATAGCGTTCCTTTTTTAACATATTTTCTTCTTTTATTTCATTGGTACGCTTGATAGAACCACTAATGCTTAATCTGTTATTTTGAATATCAATATCTACATCTTCTTTCTTTTCAAGACCAGGTAAATCACATGTTGCCACAACCTCATTCTCAGTTTCATGAACATCTACTCGAATCCCACCTATACCATGTTCATTGTCAAACGAAATTGGTAATTCCGAAAAGAAACGATCGAATTCTCTTCTCATATTTGATAATTGTCTAAATGGATCATAAGGTACTAATGACATATTCAATCCTCCTTGGTTATTTTCAAAGATATTATTCCAATTTTGTATACGTTTATTCTTAAATCCTTTATTTTACGTTCTGTACAAATGGATTCGTATCTGTACCAATTTTTAGAGTGTTTCTTTTAATACAACTTCCATAGAATTAACCCAAATAGCAGAATACAAACCCTTCAAGACCAATAATAATCTACTCAATCTCACATTCTATTTCCGTTTCATCTAACAAACTCACAACAATTCTTTCCCCTACAAATACAGTCAACTTTCTAATCAATGTAAAATATAACTCCAAATCAAACTCTGTTATTGGCTCTGCTTTTTCAATGAGCTCAATAAACTGTCTTACTCTATATTTTTGTAAATAATCATCACTATCTATGTTCTGCTGCCATTTTTCTAAAAAATAATCTTTGTTTTCTATTATGGCATTAAACGTGTTGATAAAGGCTTGATATAAGACCTTGTCATCAATATGCTTGTTTTCGCAGCTTTTCTCTCCTTTGACACTGTACTTTTTATTGCATCTCCAGACAATTCTTCTAAGCCTTTCATCGGTAGAGTTCCATACCTTTCTTCCAAATGGGCTACCACAATGCCCACATCTCCGTTAATATTGTTTTTGGAACTCCTCCAAACGCTTCAAAGCTTTCCATCAAAAAGGACATTAGTACACTTTGTGACTTTGACATGGTTAGTCCATAAGACTTGAATCTTGAATTACCTAACACTAGTACCCCGACATTGACGTATATAATTTCCCCCTCTTTTGTTATGTATCTAATGTTCTCTTTCCAATCAAATTGTGCTTGTTCCCCGGGAGGGGTATCAAAACGAACAACGGTCTTGTTCGCTTGAATTCTTTTTCCATCACTAAAGTATGCCTGGAATTCAGGTTTATCAGATATATAGCGTCGGAAAGATGACTGAGAACATTCTAACCCATGGTTATCTTTTAGATACTCCCATAGAATCCTCTTGTAGTAAAAGGTTTGTATAGATTCCTCTGAAAGTAGCTCAGAT
Organism: Robertmurraya korlensis; assembly: GCF_023715225.1. Lineage (GTDB taxonomy): Bacteria > Bacillota > Bacilli > Bacillales > Cytobacillaceae > Robertmurraya_A. Next base: position 56,702 of record NZ_JAMBNS010000014.1, on the reverse strand, counting down.
ATAACGTTATATAAGTCATCTATTTTTGACTTTCTATTACGAGTTTTGCAAGAACTATTCCCATTTAAATATCGATCCACTGTCCTCCTATCTACACCTAATTCCCGCCCTAATCTACTTTTATTTATTTTCATATTTAGGCTCTCCATTAGAAGCTTTAACTTTGGTAAATCTTCCAAACAATTAATTTCTATATCTGTACTTATATCTAGATGTACATGCATCCTCTTCACCTCAGTGTAAGTATGCATGTATGACACTAAACTGTACATTCTTATGTAATCATTTCTGTACATTATTAAATTAGCATTTATACTCGGTGTTATAAGTGAAAAATTAGGCTTTAGTTACTTCATTAAAGCGCCTGATTGTTGAAGACTAAAGTTTATATTCACCAAGAAAATTGATGTGCTCTTATCCTAACAAATTTTATTTAGGACTTACATGTATGCCTTCACTCTCTCGCCAATCTGCGTAAAGTATACGCTTTAGATTATCATATCCATTGGTAGTTAATTGGTTATTTAACCACTGTTGATCAAATCCGAGTTCATGTAAATTATCCCATAAAATTTCCCCATCTATAATTAACGATGTTGGGAGGTCTACTGGACTTTCTGGAAGATTGAGATCTTGCTTGTCTGGTTTTTGATACTTGGATTTTAATAATAAACTTATTTGCCCATTAGCTTCCAATATACCGTATTTGACTTCGCGAACTGAAAAGACATTATTTTGACGGAGTATACTCAATACTTGATTTACATCCAATTTGTTCTTTGTAAGTAACTTTCTGTCCATAACACCATCTCGAATGATGATGTCAGGATTGCCTAATAAGAGAGAACGTGTCGATTTATTTTTTAGAGTCATAAACTCTATTCCCAACATAAGAAGCGTCCACAATCCGATGGCATATAAAAAATAAAAAATCCCTACCTTATCTTCATAAATGGTATTTCCTAAAAAATCTCCAAGTACTAACACAAAAACTAAGTGAAGCGGGGTTAACTGATAGATGGATGTTCTGCCTGTTATGATAATGATAAAAAATAAAGTTGCAAAACCAACGATGACTTTGATAGTCAGTAAACCAATATTAACTTCTTCCAAAGTTTTTTCCTCCAATATAAATTTTACTTAGTTGTAAGATCAATTTTCTTCTTATTACACAAAGATTATTCATACTAATTCAAGGGATGCGATTCATGTTTTGGATGGTTTGTTACACCATGAGACGGATCTAAATATAGTAGAGCATTATACAGACACAGCTGGTTACACAGACCAAATAATCGGACTGACCCATTGAGCGTAAGCGGGGTATCTTTGGTTAGCCGCTTCATCAGGGCCAAATATCGCAATCGATTCCATTAATGGTCCTAACGTAAGTCCTGTAAGGATGAAGCACATCAACATCAAGCTTTTAAATCCTGTTTTTTTGTTAATTTGTGCTGAATCAGCAACATCAAGAAAGACAACTCCAGCAATCCCCCGGCAACGTAAGGAACGCCTTTCCATAATGGAGCTGTCCCGTTTTCTAACAATGGAAAAAGCAAGGTATAATCTTTAAACTGAAAATTGGCAATCGCCACAAGATGCCCCAGAATAACAACAAATGGCAACAATATTCCGCTCACAATTGCAATTGTACGGAGTCCTTGAAAAGTAGCAAAGAAGCATGCAACAAGTGTGGTTCCCGCAAGAACTAGTATCGGTGTTTGCGGCAAGTAAGATGCGATTGTCCATGTTAGAGTATCTTTTAAGGAAATAAAGCCCATGAGCCATAATAACAAACTATAAATAATCACTAAGATTGCAGATAAAAACTTTCCAAAGTGCTGATCTAGCCACTTTTTAATGTGTTGATTGTTCATGTTTTGAATGATGTAGTTCAAGCAACCAATCCAAACAGGTGAAGCGACAAAAACAAGAAGCACTACGAGACGAGCCAGGCATCTCGCTTTGATGCTCCTAGCAGTAACGGGCCAATAATAACGTGGTTCATTAATCCAACCGAAAGCATAATAATCATGTATGACTGAATAGGAGTAATCTTAGGCAAAAACTCACCTCAAATCCAACAATTGGAAATAGAAACATCATGAGCTATAATTCCCTCAACAACTTCGTTCTATTCATCTGATATTAAGCTAGTCCTGGCTTATATCGGCCGGACCAACTTAGAGCAAGAAAAAAATGCTAAGCCCGTCACGACAAAGGCTTAGCGTATATTTTGTTCATCCAGCCTAGCTATCCATTTTGATAAAACTTTAACGTGCTCGCAGTCAAGCAACCGTTTTCCCAACGAAACTACACATTTTCAATAATAATCCTTTGTGCTGTTCTCAGGTTGCGTTGTACAGTTCTCAACACATTTTCTTCTTCTGCGTAAGCCCCTACTTGCACACCGTCAACAATTACACGTTTAATAGCCATATTGCTTTTCAGATTAGTCGATTTTCTCTTCAAATTAAACGCGCGTGCTAACCCATTAACATGCCCTTGGGCAACCGCTTGCCGCCAATTCGGGTCTCTTAATTTTTGGGCATCGCTTGCATGATCAATAAATCCGTTCTCCGTTAATAAAGCGGGCATTCTGGTTTCTCGCAGTACATGGAAATCGGCCTTTTTTTTACCACGGTTATGCAAGTTATTTACTTTGACAATTTCTTCATGCATAATGTCCCGAATTAACGCTGTTCTCGATGAATCAGACAAACTGTTATGAATATAATCTTCATACCCATGAGCTGAACCGTTAAATGCATTAACGTGGATGGATAGAAAATAATCTGCACCCCAAGCATTCGCATCATCTGTACGTTCTTTCAAGCTGCGCGTAATATCTGCTGTTCTACTCATTTTAATTTGCAGGCCTTCATAATGGTTTTCCAAGAGATTTCGGATGCTATGGGAAATATTTAAGGTAATTTCTTTTTCCTGCATCCCATTGCCAATAGCTCCTGGGTCCACTCCCCCGTGACCAGGATCTAAATATAATTTAAACATTTTACACCACCTCGTACAAATACAATATGATCGAAGAGTAACGGAGGTATAGGTATTCGTCTGAGGTACATATAAAAATAGGTGATGATAGGCATTACATTTCATTGAATCAGATGATTTATTTTAAAGCTAAGAAATTTTCCAAATGCGAGACCATATGTATGAGCAGCAGGAATTAATGTTCCATATTTTTCGTGGGTCAGGCAAACTCTTGTTCATCTAGACAGTAGGCTGATTGATTATTGATGCTTCTTTCTTAACAAAACACCTAAGTGATTCTCTGTGCATATACTGTATCATTACTACAGGATTATGATTAAATACAACTCAATCCATACATAAAATAATCAAGGAGAGGTTAATTTTGAAAATTCCAAAGACAGCAAAAGTTAGTATCCCCTTTCCATCCGTATGGGGGATTGATGCTTCTATTGCGGGGAGATCCATTATTAGAGGTATACTTACCATTGATTCCATTGTAGACAACAAAGTAGTAGGTACAGTTAATTTTCGTGGTATACCTATTCCGATTAATGGGTATTGGGACGAAAGCGCTAAACAAATAAGTTTCGATTCACCATATGCCTCCTTTTTTGGCAACTTGACAATATTTGATGAGACCGCTATAAGCATTCGGCATTTCGTTTTAAGTGGACGGTTTATAATGAAACCTCCCTCTTTGCTGGCTGGTGAATATGGAAATTGGATTGCTACAACCTTTACACCCCGTTTGGGACCTCCCATATATACTAATGTTTTACCACCTGCTGGTGCCTTTTCAGTCTCAAGTATGCTCTTGGGACAGCAATTGTTTTAATTAGACCATGACTTTATAAAAACAACCTTCGTTTGTGATTGACTAAGGTTGTTTTTTATAAAGTGTTCTCGGAAAATACAGCCTTGCTTTAAATCTGAGTTTAGCGTATATCTCCGTTAAAATGTACTCGGAACCCTTTGATGATCGTGCCTAGTTAGATAAACAAATATTGATACTTCCTTATAGAAATAGCCTGCTTGGTTAGGTACGTTGTTTCACAATCCCCGGAAATTTTTAATATAAGTAATGAATGCTTATTTTTTTCCTTCCGATAGCTTTCTATATAAAGAAGCTCTAGATACATTTGTAATTTCACAAATTTGATTTACAGTCATATTTCCTTCTTTATATAGCTTTACTGCATAATTCATTCCTGCGTGATTTTTATGATATTTCTTTAACCGTCCTTTAAACTTCCCTTCTTTCTTTGCGAGCTCAATTCCTTCACGCTGACGCATACGAATAAGGTCTCGCTCTAATTGGTTAACACCAGCCATTACCGTAATTAAGAATTGGCTATATGGATTATCTTCTGATAAATCTAGCCATGTATCCTTAAGTGATTTTAAGCTTGCCTTTTTATTTCGTATTAAATCAATCAATTCAAATAAATCTTGCGTACTTCGAGTGATCCGAGTTAAATCTGTAACATAAATAATGTCACCTTCCTGTAAATCCTCTAACATTTTTTGAAGTTGTTCACGATCTTTTGTGGCTCCTGAAGTTTTTTCTTCATAAATAATATCCATTCCAATTTCGTTCAATTGCCGAAATTGTCTTGAAGGATTTTGGCTAGTCGAACTGACGCGTACATAACCGATTTTCTGCAAAATTTCACCTCGTTTTTGAGACAAGTCTTATGAGACACTCTTAACTATGATTTTATCAGTCTACTATACTTGTATCAATAGAGTACACTCTATTGATATATAATTGAACTAATTAACTGAATAATTATGGAAATGGGATGATACTGAATGAAAATTGCGAGAGGGAGAGAATTGCTTACACTGGAACAGAGGCAGGATTTTATGCAAATCCCTGAAGATGAATGGATATTGGGGACCTACTTCACTTTTTCCAAACGGGATTTAGAAATAGTTAATAAGCGAAGGAGAGAAGAAAACCGTTTAGGGTTTGCAGTTCAATTAGCTGTTCTTCGGTATCCCGGTTGGCCATACACTCATATCAAAAGCATCCCGGAATCAGTCATACATTATATATCGAAACAAATCGGTGCCACTCCATCTTCGATTAGTCTTTATCCTCAAAGAGAAAATACACTTTGGGATCATTTGAAAGAACTTCGAAGTGAATACGACTTTGTAACTTTTACTCTAAGAGAATATCGAATAGCATTTAAGCATCTTCATCAATTAGCTTTTGAAAATGGCGATGCCATACATCTACTACATGAATGTATAGATTTTCTAAGAAAAAACAAAATCATACTGCCTGCTATTACTACACTTGAAAGAATGGTGTGGGAGGCAAGGGCAATGGCTGAAAAGAAACTGTTTAATACTGTTAGTCAATCTCTTACAAATGAACAAAAAGGAAAGCTTGAAGAGATCATTACTTCGCAGCATCCATCCGAATCCAATAAAACGATATTGGGTTGGTTAAAGGAACCGCCGGGTCATCCTTCACCCGAAACATTTCTAAAAGTAATAGAACGACTCGAATACATACGAGGAATGGAATTAGAAACGGTACAAATTAGTCATTTGCATCGCAATCGCCTGTTACAACTATCTCGCTTAGGCTCAAGATATGAGCCATATGCATTCCGTGACTTTCAAGAAAATAAGCGATATTCGATATTAACCGTCTATTTATTACATCTTACTCAAGAGTTAACGGATAAAGCTTTTGAAATTCATGATAGACAAATACTTAGTCTGTTATCAAAAGGCCGTAAGGCTCAAGAGGAAATTCAGAAACAAAACGGTAAAAAGCTGAATGAGAAAGTTATACACTTTACGAACATCGGACAAGCTTTAATCAAAGCAAAACATGAAAAATTAGACGTTTTTGAGGTTTTAGAATCCGTTATCGAATGGAATTCTTTTGTCTCTTCGGTCGAAGAAGCTCAGGAGCTTGCACGCCCTGCCGACTATGATTATTTAGACTTACTGCAAAAACGATTTTATTCACTTAGAAAATATACGCCAACGCTATTAAGGGTATTGGAATTTCATTCTACAAAAGCAAATGAGCCACTTTTACAAGCTGTTGAGATTATCCGTGGAATGAACGAATCCGGAAAGCGAAAAGTGCCTGATGACTCACCTGTGGATTTTATTTCAAAACGTTGGAAAAAGCATTTATACGAGGATGATGGTACAACAATCAATCGTCATTACTATGAAATGGCTGTTTTAACAGAACTTCGGGAGCATGTTAGGGCAGGAGATGTTTCCATTGTTGGCAGCAGACAATATAGAGACTTTGAAGAATATTTGTTTTCAGAAGATACATGGAATCAAACGAAGGAGAATACAAGATTATCAGTTAGTTTATCATTCGAGGATTATATGACGGAGAGAACCAGCAGCCTTAACAAAAGGTTAAAGTGGTTAGCTACCAATTCCAACAAGTTAGACGGGGTTTCTCTTGAAAAAGGAAAGCTGTCAATTGCACGATTAGAAAAAGATGTTCCAGAAGAAGCAAAAAAATTTAGTGCAAGCCTGTATCAGATGCTCCCAAGAATAAAATTAACTGATTTACTTATGGATGTTGCTCATTTAACAGGATTTCATGAGCAATTCACTCATGCATCTAATAATCGAAAACCAGATAAGGAAGAAACAATCATTATCATGGCTGCCCTTTTAGGAATGGGAATGAATATTGGTTTGAGCAAGATGGCCGAAGCCACACCCGGACTTACATATAAGCAACTAGCCAATGTAGCTCAATGGCGCATGTATGAAGATGCAATGAATAAAGCCCAAGCCGTATTAGTAAATTTTCATCACAAATTACAATTGCCTTTCTATTGGGGCGACGGTACAACATCTTCGTCAGATGGTATGAGAATGCAGCTAGGTGTTTCATCACTACATGCAGATGCAAATCCACATTATGGAACTGGAAAGGGAGCCACCATCTACCGTTTTACTAGTGACCAATTTTCTTCTTACTACACAAAGATTATTCATACTAATTCAAGGGATGCGATTCATGTTTTGGATGGTTTGTTGCACCATGAGACGGATCTAAACATAGAAGAGCATTACACAGACACAGCCGGTTACACAGACCAAATATTTGGGCTGACTCATTTATTAGGATTTAAATTTGCTCCAAGAATAAGAGATTTATCGGACTCAAAATTATTTACAATTGATAAAGCGAGTGAGTATCCAAAATTAGAAGCCATTTTACGTGGACAAATAAATACAAAGGTCATTAAAGAAAATTATGAAGATGTTTTGCGATTAGCTCATTCTATAAGGGAAGGAACAGTTTCAGCATCCCTTATTATGGGGAAACTAGGTTCCTATTCAAGACAAAACAGCTTAGCTACCGCCTTACGTGAGATAGGCCGAATAGAAAAAACGATCTTTATTTTGAATTATATATCGGATGAATCATTAAGAAGAAAAATACAACGAGGATTGAATAAAGGAGAAGCCATGAATGGATTGGCAAGGGCTATTTTCTTTGGAAAACAAGGTGAGCTTAGGGAACGAACCATACAGCATCAATTGCAAAGGGCCAGTGCCTTAAACATAATTATCAATGCCATCAGTATCTGGAATACTTTACATCTAACAAAGGCAGTTGAATATCAAAAACGGTCAGGTAGTTTTAATGAAGAATTATTGCACCATATGTCACCTCTAGGTTGGGAACATATTAATTTACTTGGAGAATACCATTTTAATTCGGAGAAAATGGTCTCGTTAGATTCTTTAAGACCATTGAAACTTTCTTAACGTTGTTAAAACTGGGGGAATCGTCTTGAAAATGGGCTTAGCGTTGTAAATTCGCATTTTCCTGACGCTACCCCTCTAAGTAAAAAAACAAAAATCATAAGTCATTTATTATGAATGAAGGGATGCATGTTTAATGGATAAAAACAAGAAAGGTGAATATATCCCTGCACTGAAATACCATTGGATGACTCGATTTTATGATCCTTTAATTCAATGGGGAATGCAAGAAAAAAAGTTTAAAACCCATTTAATTAAGCAAGCAACTCTCCAACCAAATGAAACGATAATGGATTTAGCTTGCGGTACAGGTACACTTGCACTTTTAATACAGCAATCACAACCTGGTGTGCAAGTAATTGGAGTCGATGCTGATCATGAAATATTATCGATTGCTAAGGATAAAATTAAAGAAACTCAAGTTAATAATATTACCTTTGAGGAAGGGTTTTCTGATAAACTTCCCTTTTCCAATAATGTATTTCATCATATATTTACAAGTTTATTTATTCATCATTTAACTCTGGAGATGAAAAAGAAAACATTTGAAGAAGCCCATCGGAAACTCAGATCTGGTGGCCAATTCCATATCATTGATTTTGAGAAGCCACAAAATTGGTTGATGCGAGTTGCATTTTTCTCTATTCAATTTTTAGATGGGTTTGAAACAACTTCAAATCATGTAAAAGGGATTATTCTTAATCTATTAAAAGAAACTGGATTTGTCTCAATTGAAGAAACTGGTCAATTTTCCACTATTACGGGCACACTAAGGGCATATAAAGCTTTTAAGCCATAAGCTGTTTGATGTTTTATTAGACTTCTTTGATTTTTAGTACATGTAATTTTTAAATGGCCATAGTACTGACAATAAAATTTTTAAAACAGAGAGATGGGAATGACATACATGGAGAATATCTCACCTTTAAAAGCAGTTATGGAAATCTGGAAGGTTAAACGAGGCAAACCAGAAGACGTTCTCTCTCGGCAACAATCTCGTTTAGCTGACCTTATTAATTTTGCAAGATCAAACTCTCAATATTACGCACAAAAATACAGCGAGTTGCCTGAACGGATTACAAGCTTACAGCAAATTCCTCCAGTCACCAAATCAGAACTCATGGACCATTTTAATGATTGGGTAACTGATCCAGAAATCACCATAGAAGGTGTGAAGGAATTCGTGTCAAATATGTCATTAGTTGGATATCTTTATTTAGGGCGCTATATGGTTTCGACCACTTCAGGGTCAACTGGAGTACCTGGAATCTTTATTCAGGATAAAGATTCAGATACTATCATGAAAACATTGATGGCTATTCGCGGAACAACAAAATTAAAATGGAGTGACATATTGAAAGTAGCAGCCAAAGGTGGACGAAATGCAGCGGTATGCTCTACAGCTGGACATTTTACAGCATTCTCCACTGCTGAACGCCTACGCTTAAAACGACCATCAAACGGAAAAATAAGAGCTTTTTCTATCCAATCCCCCCTTTCCACGCTCGTCAAAGAATTGAATGAATATCAACCAGCTTTAATTGGGGGGTATGCAACAGCGATGGAAATTCTAGCAGAAGAACAAAAAGCAGGTCGGTTAAATATTCAGCCTGTAGCGATCCTTTTGGGGGGAGAAAAATTATATCCAAATGTTCGTGAGAAACTAGGATCCGTTTTCCAAGCTCGCGTTCTAGATCTTTACGGCGGTACAGAAGCAACAGCCATGACTTTCGAATGTGAAGAAGGTCAGTTTCATGTAAATACAGATTGGATTATATTTGAACCAGTAGATGAATATTACCAACCTGTGCCACCAGGGAAGCAATCTCATTCGGTTCTAATTACAAATCTGGCCAACAGAATACAGCCTCTTATTCGTTATGAACTAACTGACCGTGTTATCATGTCCCCAGAATCATGCAAATGCGGGAGACCATTCCCGGTCGTTCAAGTAGAAGGGAGAACGGATGACATTTTAAAATTCTCTACCAACGGTCAAATCGTTCATATTCTGCCCTTGGCTCTCAAAACCATTGTGGAGGAAATACCAGGCGTAAGGTGTTTTCAACTAATTCAAACGGCACCAGATCAATTAACAGTACGTTTAGAAGTGGACGAGGGTAATCTTAGAGATCAAGTTTGGGAAAATGTTAGAGAAGCCCTATTAGATTACTTTGCAACGCAGGGACTAACTAACCTGTTAATAGAAAAATCGGATGAGTTGCCACAAAGGAACCCTAAAAGTGGAAAGTACCAGCATGTTTGGGTTGATTATCATGAATAACCAAATGGTAATGTATCTGGATTTATACAGAATGAAACGACTAGAATAATGACTTAAAAACCGATGATTCCTTAGCGTAGGAAAAATCGGCTTTTTTTAAGTCGAAATTTGCTTAGCGTGGGTTTTATGTCAAAATGTTGGTGGTTCCCCTTCATATAAATGCTTATTTTTTTTCTCGGATTGCTTCAGAATTTTCTCCATCTTCGGTGTTAAAGAATATGTCGAGGCCATTAAAATCGTCTCCTTCATTTGCCTCCGACACCGTATCACTTGTCATATCATTTAGAAACTCTTCAATCCTACGATCAAGAACTTTATTATACTCTTTGACACGGCGAGAAAACTCGTCTGCCAACTCATCACCAGTGTAACCTTCATTCATTACGTTACGCAGAATAACTTCGACATCAATTTCTTGAAGCGATTGTTTCTTTTCCGGTTTAATCAGTATCCCATCGTCTAATAAAATTGCGTGGACTGTTTCTTCGATTCCTAAATAATCAAAATAAGCTTTTGGTATCGTGAGTTGCCTTTTAGATGTAATTTTTATATCCCTAGACTCACGAATATTTTCAAGGTCGCCGAACCCATTTAAAATATTTACTTTCGCCATTTAATATCCATCCATTCTATTCCCTGTCATTCGCCTAATTCACTATTCGACAATTTTCTTTTATCTATGTTTTATTATTTTTTTATGTTTTTTTCTTTTATTTTAATTTTTATCTATTCTGCATCTGCTAGGCATCTATGTTCTTATTTCGACTATTTTATGTTCTGCGATAATTATTTGTTCGGCTATTTGATATATTATTGTGACTAGTCCTTACTCAGTAAGGATACTCTTTTATAATATACCCATTTCCCCTTGGAATCAATCCTTACTTAGTAAGGAAATCTAGAAGAAACATCTTTTTATTTAGATGTTTCTTCTTTTGCCTCTATATTTTGATTTCCAAACCTAAGAGATCAGCAACTTTTTGCAAGCCTCTAACCCTCAACGAAATGTGATATGGTGAAGTTTCGAAGGGAACTTAGTTGTTTTTAAAAATAATTAGATGGTAATTATGATGGGAAAATAGAATTTAATGACACCTGAAGATCGAAAAAAGGTCATGGTTTAATTAACGATTTGAAGATTTATGAGGATGATAAAAATCCTTTTTGAAAATAATAACATTTAGATGGCATTCAGGGACAAGTATAGTTCAGAATTTTTAAGATTGCCAAAATTTGTTTGATGGCAATGGCCAAGACAATTAAAGTCTTGGCCATTATTATTTATTTTATTAAGAAATTTTGTGGTTGGTGTTCGGAATAGCATTTGGATTCATTTTTAATATATAAGTTATTAAACCTTCTCTATCAACAAGCTTCACGTCTAATTTTGATGCTAGCTCTTTAGCTGCTTTTGTAAAAAAGCTGTTTGTTACAACCCATGCTTCAGTTGCTTGATAATATGTTTTGGCTCCTGCTACTTCCTGTACAGATTTAATACCTACATTTTTTGAATATCGTTTCGCTTGAACAACAATTTTTTCTCCATCTTTACTTAAAATTAAGTCAGCTCCATAATCTCCGGCTGCTGGAGTTACAAGCACTTTATACCCTTGCGAAAGGAACAATTCTTTTAGGTAGTGTTCGAATTGAATACCTTTCATTTGGTCAATTACATTTATACCCGATTTTCTTAGCCTTTCTCTATGTTTTATGCCTTTTAAAATTGAATAAGCAATTATTAATGATATAACCACTCCAACTATAACTGCCGTTGTAGTTATAGATTTGGTGTACAAATAGGAAGCTCCACCAATTATGATCAATAAAGCTTTTATCCCTTCCTCCTGTTGTTTCATTTGCTTTTTAGTCATGTAAGCCAAAATATTCTCCCCTAGTATTAATTTAATTATATAAATAGTATAGCAATTAGCCATAGTTCCTAGCTATCTGCTTTTCTTCTCTTTACTACATAGACTATTAGACTAATAATCCCTATAAGACTAGCTAAATTGATAAACTGCCAGATAACATCCATTATATTACTCCTTTAACATCTTAATTTATAGCATTTATATATTTTAACATTTATCTAAATTCGCAATCCGAATCGGTTGAATCAACCGAATCCAGTAGTATCATGGTTTTGGTTGATTCAACCGATTCTATAACAGAGACTACTAAAAATAATACATTAAAGATCTCACTCGATCACTTTAGATATTTCTATTTCAAGTTTTTCTTTTAAATACTCTTTATAACGGCGTAAAGAAAAGAAATCTGAAAGTTGAAATTTTGTTATTACATCCTGGTTAGATAGACCTTTAGATAAGTGGTCTATAATGCAACTGTTTCTCAAGTGTTTTGCTGACATTTTTCGTAACCCTGCTAGTTTAATCTCATCTTTTATCATTTCTTGAATACCACGTATAGATAAAGCCTTTGGCTTTCCGGCAGCATAATCAAAACGATAACTGTATGTTAGATTAAAAAATGATACAAATAGAGGGTCTAGTGATCGCAAACGTGGCCTTATTTTCTCGTCTATTGAGTTTCTGTAATCTCGAATATATTGGACATGCTCTTCGGTGAGCTCAATTATTAAGGGAGTTTCGTTAGTTTTAATTTCTATTGTTTTTTGTGCAAAATTAATCATATCCATTGTAATATTTGAAATATCATTCGGTGTAAGGCCGTAATATCTCACTAGGCATACGATTGCTAGGTTTCTATCAATTAAGAAATCTCTAGCTGTAGAATTATTTGCTTTCCTCATGGAAATTAATAATTTATTCATATCATTATCAGAAATAAAATCGTTATCATTTAGGGGCCTTAGAGGACGTTCCTTGGCTTTATCAAAAATACAACTATCATTTATATTCAAGTATTTTAAAAATTGATTAAGAACCGATAGAAGCCTTCTGAAAGTTGCATCCGAGACTTGCGTATCATACAAATATTTAACATAGTCATTTAAATCATGATCAGTTAGTGATTGAAGTGTATTTATTGCTATGGATCCCTTAGAATTATTCAACCAATTCAAGAATTTTTGTAAATCAGACGAGTATTGTTTAACGGTATTCTTTTGGTACCCTTTTTCGATAAGGGAATCCAAGTATTCTTTCATATATTCAGGTAGCATACTTTGCATATAGCAACCTCCAAATAATTTTACGCACTCAACAAATTATATAATATAATAAATACCTTATAGTCAACAAGGGAATTTCTAAACCTTAAGAGTGCGTAAAATTATATACATTAGTCTGCTAGATCATTTACTTTAACATTTCCACTAATTTTTTATATAGCTATTCCGTTTCTTCTTTTGTAATTTATTAATTAGAACATCCAGTTCCTGGCTTAACTTTATTGTTTTATCATCCAAAAATCCTCTCGATGAAGCAACACTTATGAGTTCTTTTCGTTTTTGTTCAATAGATTTTAATAGACTCAATAATATCACCTTCGCTTTTTCGTTTTTTGCCGTCATAATTGGATCTTCATAATATGGGATTTCGCTAGAAATTCAACAAACTCCAAAATATTACGATTTAAGAGGCTATATTCTTTGATAGTTCGATTAATGAACTCCTTTTCCAGTTCCGATTTCTGCTCAACAATTTCTATAAGCCTCTCCATATCCACCCTATAAAGATTTTGGTTAATCCTAAACTCAAAACTCTCTTCTTGAAGACCACTCTTTATAATTGCTGTTTGAAATAAGCAAAAATACAAATAAACCCTCCTTAAATACTTTATTTTTAACTTATTATATAAAAATTATATAAAAATTATATAATAAAGTCAACTTTAAGCCTTTTAAATGAATGGGAAATTTAGCAGAAAACTTGTCCAATTTAGGACAAATTCTATACAATTAGGAAAGACAGAACGGGAAGTAGCAACCATTAATTAAAAGAAAGGAGGATTAATTTTGACAGTAGATGATCACGCAATAGACAGTCTTAGAACATGGTTTAATATCGCATATGATGAATTGAAAGAGGAGTGGAAAAGTGGACGTTATGAAGTGGTTTCAGATTGTCCGGCCTTTTATGCTGCTAATGCTTATCGTGATGCTATGAATGTATTGATTAAGGCCTATCACCGTAACGAAGGCGATAAATATTTAATTAAGCCTTTAAGCGAGAGAATAAGTGAAGAGTTGGAATTAGAGAACTTCTGGAAGGATAGAAAGGGAAGTCTTTAGGCTTCTCTGTACAAAGGTGGGATAAGCCTTTGTATTCTTGTTATTAAGCGTGTTATGGCTAACACCTAAACACGCTTTTTAATATGTCTTTTTCTTCCCTTTACTCATTTAAACTTATCCATCCAGCTATGAATCGCTTCTTTTACATTGGTTGTACTGTCCTTGACTTCTTCTAATATCATTGAAAGCAAAGTAAACCAGGATATGTCCTCGTTGTATGGATTATTTTTGTTCACATAATGCAGCACCTCTTTTAATTCCTTCATCCTTCCTTTATCTACATTCTGATGCAAATATGATTTTACAAAAGCATTCAGTATGTTAGTGTTCCTTACACTAGCATCAAGCAATAAGGCTGTTGCTTTTGTAGGTGTCACATCTAGAGCATTGGAAAGGCTTTTTATTTCCTCAAAAGTAGCTTGATTAAATCGGGTAGTAATTCTTTCATTCTTGCCCGATTGATATTTCCTTTGTAATGATTCTCTACCTAGATCACCCATATATAAGGTATTCAGGTATTTATATTCTCTTCTGAAGTATTGAGACAGGTATTCAATAACCTTTCTAGATTGAATGCCCTTTTCACAAATTACTTCTACTACATCCTTAACTGGCGTGTCCGTTATGTAGGAAAGTCTATATATACAGTTTTTTAATTCTGTAGAAATTGTCGGTTTAACGTCTCGCTTTTTATCCGAACGTGTCTTCCTGTCCTTAATCATTACTCCCTCTTCTCTTATCATTCCTATCCCTCTATTCTGGATTTTTGTCTAGGACAGTGTCCTAGTGTCCTAGATTTAATTTATGTATATGGGGGAGGGGGAAGAGGTATGTATATAAAATTCTGAATTTGTCCATAATTTTACTAAAGCTCTTGAAAGGGGAAAAAAGAGAATGAAAATGTCGAAAGATGAAGCAAAGATCCTGGCCAAAAAAGGTATTGAGCATAGCAATAAATATGGAATCCCTTTAAAAAAATCAAAGAAAAAATAAAAGACCGGCCCTTGTGTTAAACTGTACCCTGTGTAGTAGACACATTAAAAAAGTCTGCTGCACAGGGTCTTTTTATGTACAATAGATTAAAAATAGTACGGGAGAGAAAGTATGAGTAAAAAATTATTATCGGAAAAAGAGATTGAATTACTAGCTAAAAATCCCTATGTGAAGTCAGTAAGTCCCAAAGGAATTACCTATTCAGATGAGTTTAAGGAGCTCTTTATAACACAATATGACCAGGGGAAGTTTCCGAGAGAGATATTTGAAGACTGTGGGTTCGATATAGAGGTAATTGGAATCGTACGGATTGAGTCTTCAGGCAAAAGGTGGCGAGAAGCTTATCGGAAGCACGGGGTTCTGGGCCTTCGTGATACAAGGTCAGGAAACTCAGGCAGACCAAGGGAAAGAGAACTTTCTATCGAAGAAAAGTATGCAAGATTAGAGGCCGAAAATAACCTGTTGAAAGCAGAGAATGAACTATTAAAAAAGATACGATTCGCCGAAAGAGGGCTAAAAAAGAGGGAGAAGTAAAGTTATCGGCTGACCAAAAATATACCCTTATTCATTCAGTCATCGAAAAGTACAATCTAAAAGGGATGGTTTCTCACCTCTGTAAAACAGCTGGTGTTTCACGTCAAGGTTACTATAACTATTTTTCAGCTAAACAAGTTGAGCGAAGGAATGATCAGGAGAAAAAGGATGAAGCCCTCAGGAACTTGGTTTTAAAAGCATACAATTTTAAGAACCGTAAAAAAGGGGCTCGCCAAATTAAGATGGTATTGGCAGGTCAGTTTGGTGTTGTCTTCAACCTCAAGAGAATCAGAAGAATTATGAAGAAATACGGAATTGAGAGCCCCTTTAGGAGAACGAATCCCTACAAACGCATCATGAAGGCTACCCAGGAGCACAAGGTCGTCCCGAATCTGCTTAACAGGGAATTCAAACAAGGAATACCCTATAAAGTCCTGCTTACGGATATCACCTACCTATATTTCGGTAAAGGCAAAAGGGCGTATTTATCAACCATTATTGACGCTTCCACCAATGAAGTGTTAGCTCATCAGCTCTCTGATCGAGTTACCCTTGATATCGCTACGGACACACTTAAGAAGTTAAAGAGAAACAGGAGAATAAAATTAGCTAAAGGAGCCTATATACACTCTGATCAGGGAGGTCACTATACCAGCCCTATATATCAAAAGCTGGTGAAAAAATTCAAGTTGGGACAATCCATGTCCAGAAGGGGGAACTGTTGGGACAACGCCCCACAGGAATCATTCTTTGGTCATTTTAAGGACTTGGCTGATATAAAATCATGTGAAACCTTAGAAGAACTTAAACAAGAAGTGAAAGCTGCCATCCACTACTATAATCACAACAGATATCAATGGAATATGAAAAAGATGACCCCTGTCGAATACAGAGATCATCTTCTTAAAGTAGCCTAGCTTTTTTAAAATGTCCTTTACAAGGGGTACAGATTATGTAAGGGACCGGTTTTCTTAATTTCGCAATCGATTGCGATTTATCAGGCTTCAGCAGCCTTATCATAAAGTTCAATATATTTCCCATCTTCAGTCTCACCGTATGCTACTACATCGGGTTCCGAAGCAAGTTTTGAATCATTCGTAAGGTTGTGAAGCCTCTCCCATTCACCAATATTAAATATTGGTTTCTCGTCTGCCTCTATTTCAAAAAGGTATAATTTTCTCATGATTTCCTCACTCCTTATTATTTTATTATAGTGATAACTCTAACTCTGCTTGAGGTTTTTTAATGATTCTAGGATTAATATCACGATTATCAGAAATTCCGTCATGGTCCGTATCTTGGTCTATAGGATTAGTACCAACTCTTTTTTCCTGAAGGTCGGTCATTCCGTCACCATCACGATCCCTCATTGAAAGGTCCTTCTCAATTTTTTTATTTTCTCCGATACCAACTTTAGAAGTCATTCGTTCTAATGTAGACAAAGCCTTTTCTTTATCAATGGTTAAACCGGATAAAGCTTTGATATTCGTAAAGCTCGGAACCCCCACAAAATACATGGTTTTTTCTACCTCTTCTGTAGGATCAATCAACTTCCTTTGATAAAGGTGGATTTTTCCTTTCTCTTTATCAATTTGTTCTGCACTTTCTAACTGTACATGGCCCTTTAGAATTTCAAAGGATTTTTCTGCAACCTCTTTGTTATCAAAGGACTCCCCAAGCTTCTTGACGTCTTCAAGGTTATTTAGAGAGCTTTCTTTGAACTCCCCTTTGGCTATCACATAAGTTTCTCCATATTGAATTAGTGATAATGGTTGCTCCCCTTCCTCAACTGAAGTCGTATTAGTATCTAATACTGAAGCAACATCAAAGGAAATATTTCTTTCAACAATAACATCCTCAATTTTCTTAATTAGCTTGGCACATTCCTTTTGAATATCGTCCTGGAATGCTAAAAGAAGTTTCTCATCTTTTCCAGCAGCCCAACCTTTAATATATGCGAAACTATAATCACTAGTGTCCATACCAAAACTCTTTGTAGTTAAGTATGCTACACTCTCTGCTTGGACCTCTTTTGAGTCACGGTCATAATCTTTATATTTACCTGTCTCATTATGGAATATAGAATGAGCATATTCATGAATAAGAGTCTTCAACTGATTTGTAATGTCTCGGTGAGAATTAGCATTTACTACAATCTTATGCTCTAACCTAGTGTAGTAACCGTTGCTATCTCCTACATAGTTTTCATCTAATTGAATAGGCAACTCTTTTCTCAACTCTTCAACCAACGGAAGATAAATCTTCTCTGCAAATTCACTTTCTTTTACATTTTTCGGCACTAATGGAGTAGTAGGTAATGGTACACCGTTTGTATCATTAACATCAAACACATTAACCATTCGGAAGCCCTTTATAACATTTTTTTCTACTTCTTTTTGTGTTTTTTCATCAACCACTTTTTCTTTCTTCGTGATTGGAGCAAAGATCTTGATTGCTTGAGATCCTTTGTTAACTTGTCTCCCAAACTTGTTCCATGTTTTTAAACCGGCAACTAATTGTGCATCAGGTTTTTGAATATATATTAACATTTGATTTCGTAGGGATCTCTTAGGAAATTTACTCACAAAGTTTAGATATTTCATATATTCATCAGGATCAGAAGAAACCTCTTTAACCCCTTTTAAAAGCGTTTCATAATGTCCCTGAAGCTCTTCTTGTCTTTCCTCAAATGTTTTAGATTTGAAGCCTTTCTTGGCCATAAAACTCACTCCATTTTCTTGTAATTATGAATCTATAAAGATGGTCCTGAACGATGGATATTTTTCTTTTTAGATTTAGATTTTAAATCCTCTTCAAACTGTTGTTTTGACTTAAAGTCTCTTCGTTCTAATATCCCTTGTAGCAGACCATTTGTAACACCAGATTGAAGAGCTGCAATTGCTGAAGAATTTGAGTTATAACTATCAATTTCTTCATTAATTTTCATATTAATATCTTTTATTAATGAACTCTTATCAATTTCATTTTCAGCGAGTAATTCAGGATTAATTTCCTTCAATAGTTCAGATACATTTCTCGGTAATCTATCAATATTTCTCAAGCACTCATCTTTAAATAGCATTAGATAACGAGGATTATTAACCTGGAACTTCGGATATAGTTTAATAATATTTTCCTTACTTACTTCATCATCTTGTGTAAGAAGACTAATTAATTTTATCTGGTCTTCTTCTGTGTATCTTTGCAACGTGGGAATAGATTCTAATGTGACCGGTTTTTCGTAATACTCCGTACCCACTATTAAAATTTCCTTTTCTTCAAGTGTTAAATTCTCAACATTAATTGAAGGATAAAGTTTTTGAACTTCTAAATTATAGAACTCATTCATTAAATCTCTTGCTTTAAATAGTTCACCAGTATTGTTAATAATGGATTTTAGTTTTTCAAACTCCTGTGGATTTTTTAATGCTGCACGTTTAAGTGACCCTTCAAAATCAGAAGTCGAAATACCTAATCTCTTTTCTAAGTCTACTCTTATAGAATTTAAAGTCTCAATTTTTTGATTAACAGTTAGAACAAAAGCGTATCTATTGTGAAGAATTCCATTAATTTCTTTGAGTAAGTTATTTGAGTAAACCTCTTCTTCAATTAGATCCAACTCATCCTCTGTTAATAGTTGATTGGTTTGAATAGTCTTCTCAACAATCATAATTTTTTCATCTAAACTCAAACTATTAAGATCCCATGTTGAATAATACTGTTTGATGAATCTTTCACTTTCAGAATTGAAAATATCTTCAGCAGAAGAAATTAAAGTTTCTTCTTTTTCAATTCGTGCTAATTGCTTTAATTTGGATTCATTATCTTTTGTAAATTGAATAGATTTCTTCCAGTCATTTAATTGACTTCTTCGGTCGCTCAATGAATCTACATTTACAAACATCTTTAATTGTTTTGCAATATCACTTAGATTCTTTTTCTCCATTGGAGAAAATTTTCTTGCAAATTTATTTTGATAGTTTAATTGTTCTTTTTTCGCTTTGAACTTTTGAAGGTCAGAAATAGTTTTATTATATTTTTTAATTTCTTTATTTATAGAAACACGGTCAGATTCTTGTCCGTTCTGCTCCATCTTTCTAGCAACATAACCTTCATGAATTGTAGGCATCTGTTCAATCCCTCTATCCTCATTTGACAGATGAGAAATAGTTTCATAGATACCATTTTCCTTTAAATATTCATTTGCAGTATCAGCCCAAAGCTTTCTCCAATAATTAAAAACTTCTTTACGATTCCAGTCTGTTGTATCAACCTTATCAAAAGCCTTTTTTCCGTTTTTATCTAAAATATGATTTCCATTGTTATCAAACTTGTACTCTCTCTTTGCCTTAACTCCCCAAGACCCATCTTCATTAAATGGTCTTACTGTAAGAATCACATGAAAGTGTGGGTTACTTACATCGTCTCTATGTATAGCAATATCAGCAACCATTCCTCGATCAACAAATGCTTTTTGACAAAATTCTAAAGTTAATTGCTCTTGTTGTTCTAGGTTTAATTCAACTGGAAGTGCAACATTAAATTCTCTAGCAAATTGAGCATTATAGTTCTTTTCAATTTTATTCACTTCATTCCATAATCTTTCTCTATCATAAACCCAGTCAGGGGCATGAGAAGGAGCTAGAATATGAGTAACAGGTGCAACCTCACGTTTATAGAAAAATGTTTTATTGTCTACTTCATCAACTAACTTTTCACCAGAACGGTAAGCAGCACTAGCTAATGGACTTGTAGGGTTTCCTGTTTGTTTTGAAATTCTGCTCATTACTTGTCCACTAAAGTGATAAATAGCCATTTCAGAATTCTCCTTTCTATAAACATGAGCGAAGCGAATTTTAACCAACACGCCTGACGGAAACCAAAAGAGGACGGAGTCCTTCTTGGTTTTAGCACACACTCGATAGAGTGTATAAGTGCGCCATATGTCACTTTGTTATGGATATATTTTAACATTATTTAGTTTCTTATACAATTGTTTTACCTATGCCTTTTAATATTAATTTGAAGCATAAAAGGAAATTTGATAGAATAAAAGAAAACTATTAAGGAGATAACACAATGACCCAAAGTACAGTATCTAAAATCACATCAATTGAGGAACAGATCAAGAAGCTTCAAGATAAAAAGAAAAGAGAAATAGCTAAGTTAGAGAAAAATACAGGTAAGAGGTTTATTGAAAAATTTAATTTAGAAAATAAGTCCATTGAGGAAATTTATTCATTCATTGAAACTCTTGAGGAATTAACAAGGGACACAATAACTATCGAAAATTCAACTGGAACTAGCAATGACGAATCAAATCAGTAAACTAGATGAACAAATAAAAAAACTTGAAAGAGAAAAGAAAATATTTGAACACTCTTTAAGTAAAATTGAAAGAAAGAAGCGAACTAGAAGATTAATTCAAATAGGTGCGCTTTCTGAAAAATATTTCGATTTAAATAACAACGATCTACATGAAGTAGAAGAGATATTTTCACAATTTTCATCATATGTAAAAGCTAAAAAATTAGATAAACACAAAAAAGGAGAAGGGAATAATTAATTCCTTTCTCCTTTTAATAATCAATATTATAATTCTAGTTCATTACTTTTTTTCAAAGACCTAAACTCTTTAATCAAAGTTTGATCCGGTTCACTATTTATAATTGCCTTCATGAAGATAATCTTAAAGGCTGCTGAATCATTAACTGACTGAATTGAGGATTTTAACATTTCATCGGGGCTAATTTTTGACCAATCTAACTCATAACCATTCTTCAAAGCTAAAATCCTAAATAGCTCCCTTTGGACTCTTCCGTTACCTTCTCTAAAGGGATGAAGGATATTCACTTCACCTAAATAATAAGATGCTCTCTCAGCAAAGTTTTCTTTGTTTAATCCTTTTAAAAACTGTTCATTTTTTAACTCTTTTAATATGTCATTTCCGAATGAATGAATGTGAAGAGGATGAGCAAATGTTGTGGTCCCTTTTGAAATTTGTTCATCTCTAAATTCTCCTGCAAACGAATAAACATCTTTAAAAATAAATCTATGAATTTTTTGTAAATGCTTCAACCCAAAAGATCCAGCTATCGGCTTTTCATATAGCTGGTATATCCTTCGAGTTGTAAAAGTGGTTTCAAGATTAGTTAGTTTGTCGAGATCTTTCTCATCAAACTTATTAATTAATACATCGGTTCCAGGATAACAGTACCTTGATTGACTTCTATACTTATTATTCATTCGCCAATTGTCTTGCTCTCTGATTAAATTCTTCTTCAGAAATTTTACCACTCATGATGTCTAAAACTAACTTTTCTTGTTCTTCAGATACCTTTAGACCCTCCATCGCTTGTGACGCTTTTGCATATTCCATCGCTTTATTAACTTTATTACTTTTCAAGTAAATCCCCCCTGAATTTTAGTTGAATAGACTTTAATAATTTTAAAAAGAGTTTAAATCAGCAATGATATTATTATCATCTTCAGGATCTTCTTGTGGTTCTACTTCACTTACTTTCTTTACTTGTTTCTTTATCTCTATCTTTTCTTTCTCAACTTCATTGTCCATTTTTAAATTATTAGCCTCAACCATTTTTATATTAGTTTGAGGAACATCATTGTTGTTAAAATAAAGAATTTCTGTGTGCAGCCTTTTTGCTATCTCGTGATCCGTAACATCTTCATATCCAAAACGATCAATACAATGTTCTATTAAAGAAAGAAAACTATTCTGTGGATTAGTTTGTGCATTCAACCATTTTGTAAATTTAATTTTCTTTTCATCTGTTCGTGATTCAATATTTATTAAAAATTTCCCTTTGATTTTCTGTTCTTCATTACCAATCTTTTTAGACATGATATGTTCACTCTCCTAAAATTATAAGAAGAGGTCACTAAGACCTCTCAAGTTTATTTCTTGTTAGAATACATCATTTTCGCCAAATAGAATGTCCCTCTTGAGTTCATCGTAGTCGCATACTTAGCAGGAATCCATACCACTTTAAAATGATTATTCTTAGCAAAATCCATTAACTCTTCTTGCAATTCATTCTTAAAAGTGATGCTACCTCCACCATGAACAAAAACATAATCAACATCTGAAGAAGCAAGCTCCTGGAATGACGTTTGAATTTCTTCTAAAATGGCTTGCGCTTGTCCCAATGTAGCTTCACCCATTAAGTTTCTTGCAAGCTGCCCTTTTTCATTATCTCTCTTTAGCCACTCTTGTAACTGTTGACGAGTAAATTTGTCACTAATATTTATTTGTTCACGTAAAAGTCTTATAGCAAGATCGGAAGCATGTCCAACACCTAATCGTTTTCCTTTACTTAATCCTTGTACCGGACTTGCTCCTTCTATAACAACAAATTCTGATGTACCGTCTCCAATATCTGAGTGAAGACTTCTTGTCGATTTGAAGTCTGAAGGCTTTTTATTCTCGCTGTAGATTTCATTATAATCTTCAAGAATGTCTTCATCACTATTTAAAAATGCTAACATAGAAGTTTTTCCTTCTTCAGTTACCTTACAATCTGTAACTTTTATTGAAGTTAACACTTGATGGTCTCCAATATACAAAGTCACAATATGTTTATTTTTAAAGCGATCCTCAAGAGTTTTTGCATTTTGACGACTAAATTCAGATGAAGGAATTGCAGTAGCCATCTTTAGGTCTATCGATAAACTTTCAGGAAGTTCACCTTCAGTTTCGTAATGCTTCTTTACTGAAGTTGCTGCAACTAACGACAATGAAGTAATGATAGGTAAATCGTGCGTTGATTTTCCACCTAGGTTAATCAACATATTCGTTTTAATACCGTCATGTTGCATTGCTTTTTTTCCTATGTAGTAATCTCCATTTCTCTTTATTGAAGGCGATGAAATATTCACAATTAGATTATCTATTAAATTATTCATTACATGTTCCAGTGGGAGATCATTTGACTCAGGAGTTCTCGGAAGATATGAAATAACTGAAGGTTGTCTTACAAGTTGCAACTGTTTTTCTGATTCAAAAGCTAATTCTGTTTTTGCATTTCCAATATCAATTCCTACGCACAATTTCATTCCGTTCACCTCATAAATTATTTTTTCTTAACCTTGTATTAATCATAACCTATAATTATTAAAAAGTAAACATTTTTATATAATATTTATATAAAAATAATATAGAAATGATATAAAATGACTAAAACACCATCAGCAATGCATATTATTATATATAAATTATATAAAAAATATATCATAAATATATAGTTTTATTTTAAATTTTATTTAAGGAATATTGTTTTATTAAAAATATATATAAAATTTATATTTTTTTATTATAGAAAATATATAAATATATAACATTGAAGAAAAAAGGGGCAGGTTCTAAGAGGTATTTTTTATCAAAAAAATAAGCCAAAACAACTCATACGCTTTGGCTCGATGGAATTTCAAGAATGTTTATAAAGTTAATTACATATTACGTTTTTATTCAGAGATTAATTTACTTAACGTCTTAAATGCCCGTTTCTGATCATTATCTAAAGCACGTTCGACATAAACATCAACCATACTATCAATTAGTTCATAAGCAAATTTATGATTAGAAAATTTAAGTAATATATCAATTTGTTTTTTAGTGTTTAATGAAACTTTTATATTACTCTGCTGGTTTATGTTTGCTTTTTTGGTGGTATTGCCATTTGCTTTAGTTTCTTCTTTTGGTTTTTCGGTAATCACATTTTCCATTTTAGGATCTGGAAGATTCGGAATAACTCTTTCCTGTCTTATTAATCCAGGTACTCTTTTTTTCTCACTCTTGATATTATTCTCCATCTAAATCACCATTCCCTTCAAAATAATTAATTCTGCTTATTAATTCATCAGCAACATTAGAATAGAATGCTACCACTTTTTTATCGTGTTGATCGACTTCGATTATACCTGTGTTGTCAAAACGTTTTAATCTGGCCATGTTCGGAACCTTTATTTTAAACATGTTTTCTTCACCAAACACTTCAGCTGCGCTTTCTAGAACAAATTGGTCTACAGATGCGTTCCCATCTATTAAAACAGGCAATACTCCACAAATTTCAAACTCCCCACCATACTCCAAGGCCAGAGTCTGTAAATCTTTTAAATACATTTGTGCACCATCCAGTGACAATTCTTGTGTCTGAAGAACAATTAATACATAATCCGAACACATCACTGCACTATCTGTTATATACGATTTGGTAGGAGGTACATCAATAAAAATATAATCATATTTTTCTTTTAATGGCTGTAGAAGTTTTGAAAAATATGTAATTTTCTCCTTAGTAATATGATGATAATCCCGGTCATCTTCTTCCACAATGCCATATCGAATGTCTAAAAATGTAGTATAGTTCGCAAAATCAATATACGAGGGCAACAACCAAAGGTTTTCAACAATCGGAACCTCTAAACCCTCTAAATTCCCTTCACGTACAGCTGTCATTAATGTTTTATCAAAGCTAAAAACCTCTTCACTATGCGCTTTTTTGGTCCTTACTAAAACAGTTGTAGAGTTTGCTTGTGGATCAAGATCTACAACCAGGACTCGGAAGCCCTTCTTAGCTAGTTCGTAAGCATTCATAACGTTATTTTTAGTTTTTCCGACTCCACCTTTGTAATTTCCAACACATATGGTAATGCCCATTCCGAATTCCTCCTAACCCTCTGAAAATTTTTTCTACTTGTATTATATATCTATTATCATAAAGATAAAAATGATAATAGATATATTTGATTCATTAATTATAAAGCACTTTGGTAGAGATGTGAATCTTTGCAAATTTAGTATAAACTTTTTAATAGAGAGAGTTTACTTAAAAGGCTATCCAAACCCTTGTCACATCTATGCTTATTCGGATTTCGATTTTAGATATATATGATAATAAATATATATGATAATAGATAAATATAACGAAAGATAAATATGATAATTTATCTTTTTATCTATAATCATAAAGATAAATTTGATAATAGATAAATATGATAATATTCGATAACGAATGTGATTTCTTCTGTTTACAAAAAAAAAAAGCTGTTGTAAAGTAGATTTACGACAACTTATTTATTAAAAATAACAAACGTATTATACATAGGTATAAATTGCTAGTTAAAAATTTTATTGCTATACTTGTCACAATAAATAAAAACGACAATAAAAAAAAGACCTCCAGCCATCTAAGTAGTGCTGCAAACACTCTTAGACGGTTCCCCCTAAACCACCTAGGGAAAACACTGACGGGAAGTCTCTTTTATTCTCTTCTTATATATATGTATTTTACATTAGTATAAGAAGGAAGTCAAAGAAAATTCCTGCCAAAAGTCTATTTTGTGCTGCCTTTTTTCAACACATAAAAGACGATGTTTTCCTTGATAATACAGGGATCATCGTCTTTTTTTGTTGAATCAAAAAGGAGTATATACAATGTCAATTTTAAATAAAACTAAAGATCCTCAAAACTACACAATCGATGGAGTCAAATTCTTTGAAGAGCACCTGAAAAATATACGTCGGGATTCTAAGGAAGACATTCATCCAATTACAACCTCTGAGATTTCTGTTTTCATGATCCTCCACTTATATGTAGATGAAATGGGCCAAATCCGTTCTTTTACGAAAGACCCTTCAATCAGTGATCGCAAACAACTTTGTATATCTAACCTTTCCTCTGAACATGATTTAAGTTATGAAACTGTCAAAAAAGCGTTTGATAAATTAATTGAAAAAAATTATATAGCTGAAGTATATACTTCTAAAGGACTCCACTATGAAATTGTTAATTATGCTTTATATAATCAACAAATTAATAATTCATTTAGCGATAAATCCTCAAGTTATTTCCGAATTCCTCATGCTTTATTCCAAGAAAGAGTGTTCGGCTTACTAATTAAACAACGTTATCACAAAGGACCTATTCTACTTCTTGAACTATGTCAATATTTCACTCGTCAGGTAGGAACCAATCGTAGAAAGGTATTGAATGTTGATGAAGTTAAAGATGTGAGAACTATGTCATATCTAAAAACGACTTTAAACACTACAGCAAAGAGAGTTAGAAACTTTTTATCTATTATTCAAAACATCTTTTTGTTTAAGCCAATTAATACCAAAGTTAAAAATCCTTCTGAAGATCGCCAAGTGAGAAAGAGAACATTCGTTCAAGTTTGCATTGAGAAATTTACTTTTGCCCTTAATGGAGCATGTTTTAAAAGTAACGATGATTTAGAAGAGAGAACATCATTTGCAAGAGCAAAAAAAGAAATGGAAGCTCGTATTAAGAATGCTAAAATCCCTGCTAAATGGCGCGAGATGCAGGATATTTACAAGTCGGTTAGTAGAATGGCCAAAATCTCTACTCATTTACGTGTAGTAAACCAGCACGACAAAATGATAAATTATACGGTTTCAAAGGTTGCAGATACCCTTGAACACCTACACAATAATGGTGAATTAAACTCTATTAAAAACTTAGGTGCATTCGTTAATAAGTGCTTCTCTAATTCCTTTGAAGAATTTAAAGGGTTTTTATCTGAGGGAGATCGCATCGAAATTATGACTGCATACCATAGAACAAATGGGGTATATCCTCCTTTCCTAGTTTCAAAAACTAGTTAAATAAACTGGTTTTTTTATAAAAAAATAAAATCTAATCCAATCAGCCTTTTCAAAAATTAAAAATGAAAGGGCTATTTGTCATTCCCTCGAAACTTCTTCAAATTTCTCTATTATCCTTTAATTTCAATAAATATCCTATTGTTACAAAATAACTAAAATTATCACCCTGGAATTACTAGAACACCGAATTTTAAGACTGTATTTCAAGTTATCTATAATAATAGAACTGTATTTATAGTTATGTGGAAATCTTGATAAAGGATTTAGATATATGTGGATAGTGAAGAAAGTATTTTTCAATATGTGGGTATGTGAAGACTGTATTTCAAAAATAATTTTGAACCCTAAAACCCTTGCTACATAAGGGATTCAGCATTCATATTATTTTCCTTATATATACTTGTATTTTTTTATTTATCTTGAATTTTTTATTATTAATTGTATGTTTTATAAATAATTGTTTTCTTACAGAAAAAGGTGTCTACCTAATAATTCCTATTTTAAATATAATTTTATGTTATCTAGGTCAATTTACGTTCTTGTAATTAAACTAAAATGACTTTTGACCGATATAAGTAAATATGCTATATATATAAAATTTGTAGTAGCAAAAATTAATAGCCTATCTACTTATTGATTGTATGCAATAAATTAAACGTAAATTTCAATATAGAAATAAGAACCTCCATTTTTATCTTTACGGTTTAATTTACTGAAGATAAGGATAGGAGGTTTATTTAATGTAAAATAATCTCATTAAAGGGATAAATAACTTTTTATAGGAGGAAGAAAATTGTTAATTTCAAAATTCATAGATCGTTACGCATTATATGATCTACACAAAAAGAAGAGCAAAATCTCACATTACTTAACTCCCCAAGATATAACTCAGGAAACTATAGATAGAGAAACCTTTTATAAATCTAATCCAGTGAACGTTACTATCGATTTATCTTCTACAGAAAAGGATTATAAAATAGGGTCATTTGCCTTCAATTCTTCACTTCCTTCCGGAATTACCAACAACGATATGGTAAAAGGTGATGTATTTTTAAATGAGGATGAGGAAAACAAACCAAATATTATCTTTGTTCATGGTTGGAGAATGGAGTCATTCGATAGAATTAAGAAGATATTTCATGACCGTATTATGAATGAGTTTGGTTGGAATATGTATTATTTTCCACTACCCTTTCATTTTCAAAGGCAGCCAGAAGATTCACTGTATAGTGGTGAATTAATGATAAGCGCAAATATTAACCGTACTGTCGATTCAACGAGACAAGGAATTGTTGACTTACGAACGTTGATAAATTGGTTGAAAATAAATAAAAAAGGTCCTATTTACTTAGTAGGTGTAAGTCTAGGGGGATGGATTACCAATTTAGCTGCTACTCTTGAAGAGGAAATAGATGGTATAGTATCGATCTTTTATGCAAATAAATTATCTCATTCAATTTGGAATACAATTCCTGGAAAATTTATAAAGAAGGACCTAGAACAAAATGGTGTGACTTATGAGGATTTAGAGAGATATTGGGACATTTTAGATCCTAGTCAAGCTAAACCAAAAGTTAATAAAAACAATATATTGTTAATCTCCGGTAGATTTGATCAATATATAGATTTAAATGATGCAAACCACTTATGGGAAGCGTGGGGGAAGCCTCCGAGACATATCTATAATTGTGGACATGCTGGAATTGTTCTTCAGAGAACTAAGATTGCTACCGATACACTTTCTTTTATCCATGAGAGAGTAAAGAGGTAAATCAATATGCTTATACTTGTGATATTACTTTGGTTAATGAGTGCTATTGTTCTTCTTACAAACTTAAATGACGAAAAAATGAGATGGGTCAGTTACATTGGTATTTGTGGCGGTTTTGGTGGGCTTGGCGCTGTTCTTGGTACAGGAATCAATCGGCCTGAATGGATTCTAGTTTTAGATGGAATATCTACATCTTTCGGTCACTATTGGACTGCTTATTGCATTGCATTTTTTGGCCTATTATATTCGGAATCGATTAAAACACGCAAACAAAAACGGGTCTGGAAAGCTGCATTAGCAATTCCTCCTATCGCCATGTATTTACCGATTTTCCCTTTTCATGTGTACCCTGAATTTCATACAATACATGCAATATTAGCAATATGGATAGTACCTTACGTATTAATGTGCTTCGGTTTAATGGTCTACTCTGCAATAAAAGAAACTAGAATATCCATAAAAAGACAGAAAATAATAACCTGTATTACGGTTATTCCGATGATCGCTTTTCCTTTAATCACCAACATAATCTTAGAAGGTTTTGGGGTAGTAGGAGCTTGGATATATAATCCTTTGATCATTATTGTCCAATTTGGCTTTTTTATATATTTTGGCACTAGATATGGGATTTTAGGTGTGCAAATTAAGTTTGAGAAGCAAAAACGTGACTCTACAATGAAAGCTGTCACCTCGGGAACGGCACTTTTAAACCACACAATAAAAAATGAAGTTGCAAAAATTGATTTATTAACTACCCAACTAAAGAATAAAGTAGATGGACCTGAATCAGAAAATATTGAATTAATATTGAAATCTACAAGTCATGTTCTAGAGCTATCAAATCGGATTCAAAATAAATTAGACATTATGAACTTGAAGGAAACTGATTTTTGGTTAAGTAATTTAATTGATACAAGTATTGATTTACTTCAACCCTTGATTTCTGAAGTCAAAATAAAAAAGAATTATGAAATGGATGTAAAAGTATATGGAGACTTTGTCCATCTTCAGGAAACCACTTTAAACATATTAAAAAATGCAATCGAAGCTATGGGGAGTAATCCAAGTATCACAATTAAAATCTATTTAACTCGTGGTAAAGTTTTTATAGATTTTAATGATAATGGGAAAGGTATTGAAAAAGATAAGATTTCTTCAATATTAGATCCTTTCTACTCAACTAAGAAAAGAGTAGGGAATTTTGGCCTTGGATTAACGTATTGCTATAACGTTATGACAAAACACCAAGGAGATATTACGGTTAAAAGTCAAATAAACCAGGGTACTACAATTACATTGATTCTACCCAAGAAGAGAGTTATCGAGATTCAGGAACCAAAACTTGAATTAACAGGGGCAGGGGAAATGATCTATGGATAATATTAGACTTCTAATTGTCGAAGACGATCAAGTTTGGATGAAGTGTATATCTGAATATATAGAACAGGAAGAAGATATTTTAGTAGTTAAAAAGGCATCTACAGAAGAGGATGCATTACAAATTAGCGAGTTAGATGTGGATGTAGTATTATTGGATCTTTCACTTTCTGAAGATGAAGAAGATCTTGGCGGGCTTAGAATAGCTAACCAATTATACGAACAAGGAATAAAGAAAATTATTATGTTAACATCGTGGGATGAACCGGAAATTATTCTTGAAGCATTTGACAATGGAGCTACTAACTATATTAATAAATCCTCTTATAGAGATATTCCAAAAGCAATTAGAGAAGCTTATTATGACAAGATTAGTATTCATTCTGATGTTTCTTCTGTGCTTTTAAAGGAACTCAAATTAGAAAGAAAAACAAGGGTATTAACTCCAACCGAACGAGAGGTCTTCAAATTAAAAGAAGAAGGATTGAATAAGGTACAAATAGCTGAAAAATTGTTTAAATCAGTTGAAACAATTAAAAAGCAATTGCAAATGATAAAGAAGAAAATGAATAACATTTAATCATTCTTTAAAAAAGGGGGGGTAAATTTTTAACCCTCCCTTTTTGGTATGGACTATTATATTGTATTTGTATTCCTTAAATTAATTATTCGAAATCGAATCAAAGAAAGAAATTAAAAATTCCCTTTCTTCGTCGGATAATTGATCTAAGGCTTTAATAAGAGAAGTTAAATTCTTTAATGTTGGAAGGATGTTTGTAAGAAAAGTTTGAATTAACTTTAATTCACTTTTTGACATTTGGTTAAAAACATTAAGTAGTTGCAATTTATCCGGATCGGTAATTTTAAATTCCGGGAAAATTTCACTCGGTAGTATGTCATAAAGTGTAATTCCTAATACTTCACAAATTTTTAACAGAGTTTCTATATTAGTTGCTGTAGCACCATTCTCAATTTTACTAATTGTACTTTGTGATGTTCCTGATAGCTCTGAAAGTGTGGTAGTAGACATATTAATTGCTTTTCGATACTTATTAACTTTTTCACCCAGTTCTTTGTAGAACTCATTCATTTATTTCACTCACCAATACAGGTAATTATTTTATTTAAATCATATCAGAAAAGTGAGGGTTTTTTAAAATTATTGAACGTTTATTCATAATAGAATAAAAATAAAATAGTTGACGAAATATTCATTTTCGAATAATATAAACATAAGGAGGTGAATACCATTAAGAGGATAAAGGAAAAGAGATTGGAAAAAGGATGGACTCAATTTGAACTAGCCGAAAAATCCGGTGTTCCCCAACCTACCATATCTCAAATTGAAAATGGGACTCGTAAACAACCTACGCATCAAAATATTATGAAAATAGCTAAGGCACTTGAAATTAAGGTAGAAGAACTAAGTGAACAAAAATAAAATCTCTTTTAATCTTTAAAACAAATAGATTAATAGAGTTTTTAAGCAAAATGGTGGTGATAAAATTGCGAAAGGTTAGATTACCAAAAATGCATAGATTTCAATTCTTAGACTTCAAAAACCAGGTTACAATACGTACATTCACCAAAGAGATTTACATACTTAAAACCGGGTTGATTGTACAGAATGTTGAAACCAAAAAGATTCGGAGACTAGAAGAGATATATTATGACATTAGAACTGTAAGGACCATTAACGGACAAATAGTGGCCAAAAGAAAGAATAGAAAAAGTGATTTATATATACAAAAGCAAGTTAAAGCAAGTTAAAGGAAATTGAAAAACCTATACGTTATGATGTGTGCAATTTATTTTTAAAACGGCACAAATGATCCTTGAAAATACAATATTGCGTGGTTCTCGATGAAAGATCACTATTCGAGTTAACTATACGAATTTCATGAGTTAGTGGGGGAACATGCTTAAATCCACTTGTGATCCAAGAGCGACGTCGGTTAATAACATATTATTGACCGTAAGGGTGTTGGTACATGCCAAAAACCAACAAAAAGGAAGAAAAGATTGTTTATTATCTATCGGTGAGACGATAAAAAGTTAATAAGCCCTTTTCCTCGTTTAAACTATAAATTTGTATATTAATCGCAAGCGATTGCGAATTTTTATAAAAAGTAATAGAGGCTGTTGAAAAAACGGCCTCTATAATAAATTGTTTACATGATAACGTATCGAGCAAAATTATCCTTTAACAAAAAATCCTTAACAAATTTTAGAAAATAACCGATTATAGATGTGAAGGGGTGTGTAAGTAGATGATGAAAAAGAAAATCATTGTTGGTGTTACGGCTTTTTCTTTACTAGCTGGTACAGGAACAGGTGTATATGCTTATAATCAAAAGGTTTTAGCGAAGGAAGCAACACAGTTAGAACACTTGAGAGTAGAAACGCTTGAAAATGCTGAATATGCAGTAGATTCACTATACAACAGCACTAGAACTAGATTAGCCGATGATATTGAAAATAAAATCAAATATGCTGAAGTTGCTGTAGGAAAGGTAGAAGAAGAAAAGGCACAATATCAACTTTCTAAAGAAATAAGCGAAGTAAAAGAAATTGCTGAAATTCAACAAGAAGTCTACAGCACCTTAGAAAATGAAGTATTAGTTGAAAGCATTACTGAGGAAAAACTTACAGAGATTAATCAAAAATTGATTATCATTAAAAGTATTAATGAATCGATTTACGATCACTTATCCGAATACTTATCTGAGGCTAACGCTCAATTGGCTTCAATTGATTCTGCTTTAAATAAAATTAAAGAAGCAGAAAACTCATTGAGTAGAGAAGCTTATAATTCAGCATTATCACTAGTTGATGAAGTGAAGAATGAAGTGAAAAAAGACGAACTAAAAAAAC
The DNA here is from genome assembly GCF_023715225.1 of Robertmurraya korlensis. GTDB lineage: Bacteria > Bacillota > Bacilli > Bacillales > Cytobacillaceae > Robertmurraya_A. The sequence continues at coordinate 23,239 of NZ_JAMBNS010000014.1, read as the reverse complement.
ATCTTGAATCAGTCAATGAGAAAATAGTTGCTATAGAAGAAGAAAATCGTAAAAAAGAGGAAGCAAAATTAGCAGCAGAAAAGGCAGCTGCCGAACAAGTAGCCAAGCAACAACAAGAAGCACAATCTAATACAAGTAATTCCAATTCGGTAAATAATAAAGTGGTTTCGAACAGTTCGCAGGGGTCTTCGAAAGGTTCTAGTACCACTAGTAATTCAACAAGTAACTCTAGAAATAAATCTACTAGTCCTAATAGTTCCAATCCTAGTCCGAGTCAACCAAATAGTTCTAATAGTAATTCTACTGGTTCAACGGTAGGACAAGTAACCGGTGGTGGTGACTTAGAGGACCATATTGGTTCCGGAACAGGGATGGGAACTTGGGAAACTGGAACGTTTGAAATGAATTTTGGAAACTAACTTATGATAAGTCTACTAAATTAATTAGTAGGCTTTTTATTTTGTAAAAAAAATTAGGTGAGTGGTAACGTGAAAAGTGACCGAATTATGAAGCTGAATAAAAAAGTTTTATCTCTACTCGTTGTTCTAACTTTATTATTACAAGGAATACAACTACCGGTATCAGTAAATGCAGAGGGTACCGTTGTAACCAATGGAGATAATCCTACTTTAGAAGAAATTGTAGGAGATGAAGCAGAGAAAGAAATTGAAGCTCTAACAGTTAATGAGAAGGGTGAATTGATGTATGGTGATGTACCTCTATATGTAGGTCAAGGTGATGACTTAATACCTGCTAAACTGGACGAGCTGATGAAAAAAGGAGTAGAGGAAAAACTCACTCTAGGGTTTAAAATTAAGAGTTTTTTCTTTGGACAAAAGGTAATGGCAGCTAGTGGTCCTACTATAGAATACAAAGGGCAGGTAAGTTATGGGGGATCGATTGTAGGTGACTTCAGGGTAAATGGAGTACAGGCATTCTGTATAGAGCATCATAAAGCCACACCAGGAACAGGAACACCTTACACAGGTCCTAGCCCATACAATAATGAACAAATTGCAAGAACATTATATTATGGCTGGAATGGTCCAGGGAACATATTTGGTACTGATAGCGCGAGAGGAATTGTAGTAACTTCGTTAGTATTATCTAGAGTTTATACCGGAGTAAATGGTGGCGGAAATCGTATAGCTGGATATTCAGACTTATATAATCATGCGTTAAGTGGTTCAATGCCTTACCACCAACTTTATTTTACTAATTCAAATTTAGCAGTAAATGTAAGCAATGGTAAACAAGTATCGCAAACAACTACTTTCCAAGCTTACCAAGATAATTCAATTACAATCTCTTTACCAAGTAGTGTCACACTAGTTAATGAATCAACAGGTTCTAGTAAAACAGGAGGTACTACTACTATAAAGGGAGGACAAAGATTCCATTTGGAAGCTCCCTTGACATATGGAGGTTCTTTTGACACGGGCAATATATCAGGAACTATGCAAGCATGGCAGCCATTTGTTTCAATACCTAACTCAAGTGGTTACCAAACCTTGGGTTACGGTCAGTATTTTAGAGATCCGAATGCAACAGTTAGACTGACAGCACAGTTTACTCCAAGAACTGTTACTATGACCATCCAGCATATAGATAGAGACAATGGTTCAGTATTAAAAACAAGTGCTAAAACAGTTACCATCGGTACCATATACAACGAACAGTATGATTCAACAGTAAGAATCCCAAATGCTCCACAAACAGTATTAGATGATTCACAGTACAAGACGGGTACAGTACCAAGTTCTAATTTTACAGTCAACTTCTATTATCGTTCTAAGTGGGACTTAACAGTTAGGTATGTAAATAATTTAAACACTGCTCAAGAAATTCAAACAGCTTTAAAAGTAGGAAGCTATTATATTGGAGAAAGTTACTCTTATAATGCTCCTGCAGAAATAAGTTACAACGGTAATATCTATAAAATTGCAGAATCTACTAGTGTATCAGGGATTATGCCAAGAAATAACGTTACCGTAACTAAGAATTATGATCCTTATCAGTATGTAAATGTCGATCAGAAGAATATGTATCCTAACAATGATGTATTCAATCAATTAAGACAGTTATATAAGGTAGGGACAGTAAACACTTTTACAGCACCAAATGTTCACACTAGAAATGGTTTGTATTACGATTTGTTTGGTAATTCATCTACAAATATAACTACTGAATATAGCGAAATATTTTACACTTTCAATTACAAACTAAGAAGAACAGTAACAGTAAACTATCTTGACGAAAGAACAGGCCAAAAGATTATTGATAGTAAAACTTATACCTTACATGAAAAAGATAGTTATTCCGAAAGTCCTGTAACTATAACAAAGGATGGATATACGTACCGATATATCCGGACAGACGGAAATTCACAATCAGGGGTAGTCGGAACTGGAAATATCGTAATTAACTATTATTACGACAAGCCGATGATTAAAACAGGATTGAATAAAATCCAAATCTACACTGCTAAGAAAACAGAAGGGCTTCCTGTTCGGGTGTACTTATCAAAAGTAACAAACTATCCAAATTCTAATAATATTTCGGATTTCTCTAACTCGACAAAGAGTATTACGGTTGCATTATATGATGGAACAACAAAAATTTCTGAACAGAAATTTACTGCTGCAACATTGCCGGAGTATTTAACCTTTACTATTCCAGCAACCATGTTAACGGTAAACACCAACAAGCCATATACCATAAAGCTTGAGGGATATAACAAAAATGATTTTGATGTTATCCAAGGTCGGGAATCACTAACGACAGACGGTTATACTAGCAGCGAGAGAACTTTAGAAGTAAATGCAAAATCATCAACGCTTTTGGAGTATAAAGGAGTTGTTATGACCGAACGTGAAGTGGGTAAAAACATGATGCTTTATTATGAAACATTAAAATTATCCTTCAATAAATTAAATAGAAATTGGACCGGATATGGTTTCGAAAGCCCTATAGATTTGCAGTATACAAATGAAATTGGTGGTAGTTTAGATACTGCTTTTCAAATGGAAGTTCCAAGCAAATTAGTTGATACTTATGTAAGTTATCCAATTACAAACGGTATAGCAAAAGTTTCTATGGATAAAACAAGTTCAACTTCATCTACAGTTAGTGGAAAGTTTTCAGCTAATAACTTATTTGAATTGCCTCATGTAAATCTAGAAAAAGAAACAGGCTATTTATTTTCCGATCAACAAGTTCAAAACAAAGATAGTAGAATTACAAAAACCCTAAAAGATGGAAAGAGGAAATTTTATACTCCAATTTGGGGAGACTTAGGGACATATCCTATCACTTGGACCAGCACAAAAACAATTGGTGTAAATAGCGTAAATACAAAAATTAACGATGAATTGGTTATTGATGCTTATATGTATGGACATATTGATTCTCCTACCGGAAAACAAGATGCGATTTATTTAAGACCAATCAATTCAAACGATCCTTATTATCCTGAAAACTGGACTACTCAAGATGTGGCACGGTTTATGGAATGGAATAAAAATTAAAGGATAAGGCCTAGAGAAAACATTCTAGGTCTTTTTCTTATGGAGGGATAAGATGAAGGACTTTCCTTTTACAATTTTTATCATATTCTTTGGTCTTTATCTTATTTTGTTTACTTGTCATTACAAAATAGAAGAATTTCGATATAACTCTTTGGTCTTATCGATCACAGAGTCTGCACAAGTAGCAGCATACCAAAGTTTGGATAATGTTGTTAGAGGTGAAATTGGTACAGCTGAAATTACAAGTGAGAAATTTCAAACGAATTTTGAGAAAAAGTTTAAAGACACTGTAAATGTAAAACTTGAAAATCCTAGATATTCTTACGATTACCTGAGAGCTAACGATGGGACGATTATGGCTATTAGAGTTGCAGTAACAGATGAGACAAATACAAAGTACCAAGCAACTTATATAACGGATATAGGTAATCGATAAAGGAGGAAATATGAAGAAGATTTCAGAGGATATTTTAAAAGATATAATCCATGATTTGAAATTATTAAATCCGGAATTAATGTTAGAGGCTTTTACTGATCCAATAGCAAGACAAGCACTTAAAAAGGTCATGCAAGAGGATCTACCAAAAAGACATCAAGTCATTTTAAGAACTGAAGAACACGTTGATTATGCTCTAACTGAAATTGTTGGATTAGGAGTTATTGAAGAGATAATCAAAGATCCAACGGTAACAGATATAAGCTATAACGGTACGGAACTAATCGTTAACACAAACAGTGAAAAATATGTATATGACGAAGAAATTAGTGAGAACTACATCATTAAGATAATTCAAAAGTTTGCTAATGCAGTAGGAAAAGAGTTTACACCTAAGAACCCAATACTAGATGCTGCACTAAATAACTTACGCATTAACGCTGTTCATAAAAGCCTATCTCCTTTCGGTACTACAATGGCTCTGCGTTCATCAAAAGCTGAAGCTGTTTTGAATGAAGGAAACTTTAAGCATTTTGCTCCTGAGTACATGCTGGAATTTTTTGAAGCAGCAATAAGATCTCGCTCGAATATAATTATCGCTGGTGAAACAGGAACCGGAAAGACAGAATTGCAAAAATTTCTAGTAAAAGACATTCCTTTTGATGAAAAAATCGTAAATATGGAAGATACGTTGGATAGTTATTTAAAGGAGCTTTATCCCGACAAAGATATTCATAGTTGGCTTACTTCTCCTACCATTACTTTTACTGATTTAATCAGGGCTGGTTTACGTAATAATCCAGTTTGGATGTTAATTTCGGAGACACGAGGCAAAGAAGCATATGAAATGTTACAAGCTGTTTTGTCAGGTCACAGAATCATTACAACTCTACATGCTGTTGATGCAAGAGCTATCCCTAAACGATTTATTAATATGATGAAGATAGGGTATTCAATTGATGAAGAATCCGTTTTATCTGATATATATAATTACTTTCAATTCGGAGTTCATATTGAAAAAGCTCAAATTAATGGAAAGGTCGTTCGTTATCTTAGTGAAGTTGTTGAATTTAGACCTGATAAAACTGAAGTTACTGTTTTTAAACAGATAAAGGATGGGGACAAGCTTATTCCGGTTATCGGTGAAATGAGTGAAGAATTCATTCAAAATCTAAAGAAGTTTAAATGTAAAATCCCAACCTTCGGAAAGGAGAATTGATTGGATGGCCAAAAAGAGAAATTATACGCTTGATGAGGTTAATGCGCTTCGTGTTGCCTATGGTAATCCACTAGAAAGACGAGAACTTATTTCTTCTCTTCTAATTCCATTTTTTGTAGGTGCCATTTTTACATTTGCTCTTTTCTACTATTGGTGGTTAGCACTTATTGTTGGGTGTGTTTCTATGTTTTACGCATATAAGATTATGCTACCACAAAATACAAAACGAGCATATGAAGTAACTGCCTTTAGGGAAAGAAACAACTTTGTTAATAACATTACTCAAATGTTAACTAATCCGGAAAGAACAGTCTTAGATGCATTAAAAGCTGTAACAGAAAGGGCAAATGGAGAATTTAAAGAGGATCTTTATCTATTGCAAGCATCCTTAGTGGATGCAAACACGAAAGAACAGATAGATGCTTTCCAGGTCCTATCGGATAAATATAAAAACGATGTAATTTTTGATTTATTCGTAGAACAATTAGCAACTGCTTCTATTGAAGGTAGGCTCTCCGTAGAGACACTAAAGGACATTAAGACTTATCATAACCAAGTAAAAAAGAAGCAAGATGATTTTATGGCCCAAAAGCAAAAAGAGGCTTATAGCTTTAAATTCATTGTTACTATTGGTCTCGTACTAATCATGGCTATAACCTTTAGTTTTGGGTGGGATCAATTTATAAATGATTACGCTAGAAATCCTATGGGTTGGGTTACTAGTGGGATTTACTTATCGTTGTTAGGTGGATATTTCATTAACTTTCGAACTAGATACATTGATGACAATATCATGGAGGTGAAAGTATGAGTGAGCAAGTACAAGGTAAAACGAGCTTTTGGATACGAATTGCAGAACATAATCTTTACGACATGTGTAAAGAAATGGGCTTCACTGAAGACAGATTTATTAAGTACCAAAAGAAAAGATTTTTGAGGGCCATTCTATTGGGTTTCCCTTTAATTTTAGCTGCCTTATTTACTCAATGGTGGTGGGCTTTAGCTGGTGTAGTTATTAGTGGATTCCTGTGGTGGAACGAATATAATCGTGCAAAAAAGTTCTATGGAAACTTTAACTTTGAAAAACAGCTTCAATATGCAAAGTTTACTAGAATGCTAATCCCATATTTATTACAAACGGATGCAACTTTATACAGCGTATTTACAAGATTATTGGATCGTTTAGAAGATAGTCACGTTAAGCGAGCGTTAGAACGATTGTTAATTGAAATGAACGAATACCCAAACTCGGAAATTCCGTTTGTTAGATTTGCAAAGGATGCTTCAGGTACTGACAGCTCTATATTATTTATGACTACTTTATATGACTTCCAACAAAATACGTATGATCAATCTATCATTATGGAACTTGGTCAACTCTCTAGTGATCAATTATTTGAAGGTGTTGACGAGATTATTACGTATAAGCTTAGAAAATTTGCATTGTATCCTACTAAGCTAACTATGTCGAGTTTTGTTATTACGTTAGGTTATGCGATCTGTATGATTTCTGAAGCTTTGTCTGAAGGGTTATTTTAAGGGGGGCGTTCTATGTTAGAAGGTTCAGTTATGGAAGTAGGGAAACTTTACATTTCCTTATTCATTATATTTTCAATGGTATCTTTAGCGTTATTTTTCTCTGAAATCAATCATGCTAACGAATTTAAACAATACGTTAACTACCAAATAGAAAGAAATGGAGGACTTACAAGCGAAGCGAATAACAAAATAAATACTTTTAACCAAGAGCATTACAAGGGTAAATTCAAAGTGCAAAGCTCACAAATGAGTCAACAATTAGCGTTTGGTAATGAAGTAACTTACACAATTAATACAAAACATGATTTTTTCTTTCTACCTCTTTTAAGTAAGGATATATCTGTTAAAGGTACTGCTATTTCGCAAATAAGATAGCAAGTTGAGCCTAAGGAAGGGGATATATTAAATGCATAATGCTAAGCCTCAACTATTGTTTAATACAGCAGTTGTTGTAATTGCATTTATTTATGTTGTAATTGTCTATCAATAAAGGAATCTTGCAAATGTTGGTAAATCCGGGTTTATACTTTCCCTTTAATAAAAAAAGTGAAAAATAAAACTAAAAAACAGGAGTGGTATAAAATGTTAGATCAAAATACAGACCGATTTTATTGGATGATTGGAGCCGTTATCGTTGTTGCTTTATTAATAGCTGCTTCAAAAGTTGGATTCGTAAATCTTTTTAACTCAGTAATTACAAAATTCACTAACACGTTAACAGCCGGTTTTGTTCATCTTCCAATCGATTCTTTAATGAATTTCTTCCAATAAATTATGTTGGAACAGAATACTAATCGAACTTATTGGTTCATTGGGTCGACTTTAGTTATAGCTAGTTTAGTCGCATTGTGTTCAGTAGCGTTTCCGGAACTTTTTGATTTAGTAACTTCTAGGTTCCAAAGGATGGTTCCGAAATTATAAAAACCATTGATTAGATACGTCTCAATGAAGGCTTACTACTAGAAAAATAAGCCTTCTGAAAGCTTAGAAGGCTATGATTCTTTCGAACCTTTCGTAACCTCAAAGGGTCCTCCTAATAGGTTTTGAATGGTTCGGAAGGGTTTATGAATCATCAGGAATTAAAATATTTAGAAAAAATACTAATGAAAGCAAGTGTAATCCAAGTCGCTTGTAGGTAGGGGAGAAATATATGTTATCAATTAAGAAATTAAATAAAGAATCTATAAAAGCAATTACTATATTGGCATTTTCATGTTTTATGTTTTTGATAGCTCCGGAAATTGGATTTGCAGCAGAGTCAACAAGTTCAGTTCAAACAAAGTTAAAAAGTGGTGCTACAGCATTTCAAACCGTGTTAACAGGAATTGTTGTTGTTGTTGGTATTGCAGCAGCATTGAAAATTGTTGTGAAACACTTACCAGGAATCGATGATCCTCATGTTAAAAATGAAATGTGGAAAAGTATTGGTGGGGTTCTTGCAGCCATTGCAGCATCAGCAGCGTTAATTTGGATTATTCCTTGGGTGTACTCGTTATTCGTATAAAACAAACTCTAGAGAAAGCATTTTTGCTTTCTCTTTCTTTATTTATAAAGGAGAAGGTATCTTATGGATCAAGAACAAGTTAAGCAAGCACTATTAGAAATGATTGATTCAAATGGTAAAAGAGGACGTAAATGGTTCTTCCCGAAAAATGTTGATAATCAGTATAAAATCTTAGCAAACATGACTTTAAAAGAGTTACTATTGTACGTTTTTCCAGCATTATTAATCTCAGCCGGAATCGGATTTATTCCACCTTATAACTCAATTGTTTTTTGGCTTATTAAAGCATTTTTTATTGTATTTATCATTGTTATTCCAGTTATTTACGTGAACTATAGACCAGTGAAATATAGAGAAAACATACGTTCAAAAGATTTTATAAAAGAGATTCTTGATTATCAGAAGAAAAAGAAAATCTACTTTGTAAAACCAAAAAGTAGATTTTTAGATCAATAATGTTTAGGAGTGAATAATTTGAGCGAGAAAGAAACTTCCTTCAATGATATAAGTCCAATCGAGGGTGTATATTCTGATTTTATTTATTTAAAGGAACATGCTCTAGTCACCATGATAAAAGTAAAAGGTGTGAATTTTGATTTGTTATCCCTTTACGAACAAAACTCAATCTTTGATGAATATGGAGCATTTTTGGCTCAAAATATTCATTATCGCCCCCAAACTGTCTCTATGACGATGCCAATTAAAATGGGTGATTATTTAAGGAAATGGAAGGTCCAGCATATTAAATCTAGTCAAGATCAGGACGTAAACGAAAATTTGAGGCAATTAAGAGCGAGCTACTTATATGAATACCAAAAAACAGAAACAGATCTAAACATGGCCGTTAAAGCTCACTTTATTGTTCTTAAAGAGAAATTAAAGAAGCCTACCCTTGAATACCTGCATGAAGCCGAAATCAAGTTAACGGAAAAGAGAGAGGAAATCATGAGAGCGATTCATCAAGTTTTGAACGCATACGATAGTCAACAAGAAGTATTAAGCGCAAACGAGGCCCTATCAGTTTTACACCAATTTTTAGATTACAAAACATCAATCTATCAAAATTAATAGTAGGTGAAATTATGAATGTTTTATCAGCTTTATTCGGAACGAAGCAAAAGAATGAACCAAAGGCAAAGGAAGAAAATCAACTTGAAGGACTGATTGATAAAGATGTCGTAGAGAGTCGTTACCCTTTTGTCTTTGAATTAAATAGAGAATATATCGCTTCTAGTGGTAACTATATAAAACCATATGTCATATTAAGTTATCCTTCAGAACCTACAGGGAATTGGTTATCTCCTTTAAAAAGGTTGAAGGGGAATATTACAATAACCCAACATCTGGAACCAGCAAATGGAGAAATTTTAAACAGGCATTATAACGAAACGGTAAAGAATAAAGAAGCTGAACTATTAAAGACATTAGATCACATGAGAAGAGAGCAAATTAAAAGGGAGTTATCGACAGCTAAGAAGCAGTTAGAACAGTCTTTAGATGAAAAAAGTGCTTTTATATACCTTTACACATATATCTTGTTACAAGCTCACTCGGAAGCTGAACTAAAGTCTTTAGAAGAGAGTTTAAATCGTGTATTAATCAAGATTAACTTAAAAGGAATAACGCCTTATAGAAGAATTGATGATGCTTATTTTTCATCCTTCCCAATAGGTCTAAATGAATTGAAAGAATATACCTATGCAATGACAAATACTGTCAGCGCAAGCTCTTTTTTCCCGTTTGATGATAATGAAATTTGCGATTTAACACCAACCTCAACTATTGAAGGAATTAATAAAGAAACAAATTCCTGGATTGCAATTGATTATAAAGATAGAGGAAGAACGTTAAACCGAAATAAAATTGTTTTAGGTACTTCAGGTGGTGGGAAATCCACCTATCTAAAAAGTAATATCTTCAGGAAGATTGCTGAAGGGGAAGACAATATTTATATCATCGATCCGGAAGATGAGTATTCAGAAGATGTATTAAAATTTGGTGGAACTGTAATTGACCTTTCTAGCGCAAGTGCCACTCGTATGAACTCTTATGAGATTTTATCGCAAGCTCTAGATTCAGATGATGACAATATATCAAGGGTTCGACAACTAACTGATACCGAAGTAGATAATTTAATTCGTCAAAAGGTAAATAGATTAAAAGGGTTCCATAAAGTTAACATGCCGGAAATGGATCAGGTCCAATTGTCCATTATTTCAAACGAGTCCATGAAGTTGTATGGGGTTTTTAGAGAAAAGAAAGACTTAGACCTAATGGAAAAAGAGGACTGGCCAATTTTAAATGACCATCTTAAAGCTTTAAAAGCACTAAAAGAAACAGACATAGAAAAGTATAAATTGATTGAACGATATTGTTTTATTTTAGAAGACATGGTTGAAGGTTCAAGTACCTTATTTAACGGATACACTAACGTTGATTTAAGCTCAAAGCTTATTTCCTTTAATTTAAAGCCGTTGCAAACAGAGAAGGAGATCCAAGCAGCAGCATATCTAAATACGTTTAGTTATTTATGGGAGCTAATAACAAGTAATAAGTCTCGTTCAGACGAATTATTCTGTGATGAATTCCACTTTTTATTAAAGAATCCTGAAAGTGCAGATTTCTTTTTCCAAGCATACAAGCGTTTTAGGAAATACAATGCTGGTGCTACTGTAACCACTCAACAAATTCAGGATCTTCTAGATGCTCTTAACGGCATAGGTGAAGCTATTGTAGGAAACAGTTATACAAAGATTATGTTTGGATTTGAACCTAGTGAAGTTAATCAGGTTATTGATCGATTAAAGATTCCTTTATCTGATAAAGAAATTCACTTCCTGCAAGCTAAAAAACAAGGTGAAGCACTAATTCTTTATGGAGCTCAAAGAGCATTGTTAAAAGTTGTCCTTACTGAAGAGGAATTAAGATTATTAAATCCTAAAAAGTACGAAGAAAAGACCGGACGTAGCGCAAAGGAGTTGCCTGATTGGTCAGATAAAGTCCTTCTTTCACAGAATGAAATCAATCAAATAACTCATGAACTAAATAAAGTCGAGGGATTTTAAATGAAAAAAATAACGATGATGGATAACCTTACTCTTTATGTCAATAAGAGAGAATACAAGATTGAGATTGACGAAAAGTTTACAAAGGTTACTAGTTTAGATCAAATTGAGGACTTGGAGCATGCGCTACCAGGTTTTTTTGATATAGAAAGCATAAGTCGCCAAAATAATAAAGTTTATCTAGTTTATAGTCTTCCAGAGGGATATGAGCCTTTAGAAAAGGCAAAAAGATATGTTCCAGTTATTAAACTTCAGTTAATAAAAAATCTATTAGAAATAGATCCATTGTTAGAATCCGATGGAATGACTTATTTAGATTTGAATAATATTTTCTTTAAGAATTTTAAAGATATAAAAGTCCTCTATCGTTCAAATGGTTATCTTCCTTATAACAAAGATATAAGCACGTTAGATCAGTATAAGTTATTCGTATTAGGATTCTTTAGTGATAAGCATTCTTACAAGAGGTTTTTAATTAATAAGGATAATTTATTACGAAAAGAAAATAACGAATTTATGTTTGCTGTGAATGCTACAACTTCGTTTGCAGACTTAAAAACCTTGGTTGATGTTGAATTAGAGAAAGAGCAATCAAGCTTTTATGAAAAAGCTCAATTTAAAGAAGATAGCCGTAAAAAGGGCTTTAAAAGGAAGATTTATCTTTGGGGCCTGGGTGCTTTGTTGTTGGTTCTATTATTTGCCGGAGGGATAAAACAAGTTGAAAAAAATGTTGCTGCAGAATTTAAGACAGAGTTAGCAGCATCGAAACTAGAGAATGAATTAACACTTGCTGTAGCAAGTGGTGATACCGAAAAGGCAGTAAAAATAATGAAAGATAAAGAAGAAGATCCGTCCGTCATTGCAAAAATGTTAGTTCAAGCTGGGAAGTATGATGATGCCATAGACTATGATAAAACAATCGAAAAGGAAGTTGTAAATCATCTTTATAAAACAGGTCAAAAAGAGAAAATTTTAGAGTTGAAATCCAATTCAACATTTTTAAATTTTGAAAAAGAGATAGTTGATTTTGATTCGGAAAATTTAATTGCCAAGGCACCATTAATTGAGGATAAGGACACACTTAAAAGATTGGCTTTAGCTTTTCTAGAACATGACAACTTTGAAAATGCAAATAGTGTATTAGAGAGGCTTAAAGTAGACAATTCAGGTGTGTTTAAGTTAAGTGATAAGGAAATTAAGGAACTAGATCAATACGTTAAAAAGGCTGAGTTCGAGATTAATATTAAAAACTTAAATGAACAAATTGCTACTCTAAAACAAACAGATACATTAGAGGAAGAAGAAAGCGATACCTTGAAAAGGGAGGAAGAAATCAAGCAGTTAGAAAATAAGCTTGTTGAATTGCAACAAAAGCTTATAAAGTTAAATGAAAAAATAGGGATGGATGCTTAATGGCTGCTGTAACTGCAAAAGTTGCCATATCTTTAGGGAATCAAGCAGTCAAACATAGAAAGAAGATAGCGATTATTTCGCTATCTTCTTTTATGTTAATGGCTGTTGGTTTTATGTCTTTAATGAGTAATTCCGGAAATTCCGGAACAGCAAGAGTGAATGAAGCCGTCTTAGCGTGGGAGCCAGTAGTAAGACAATTTGCAGAAGAACAAGGTATACCTGATTACGTGGATGTGATATTAGCAATTATGATGGTTGAAACAGGAGGAAACGGCCTTGATGTAATGCAAAGTTCTGAGTCTCTTGGGCTTCCTCCAAACACTATCACAGATCCTATCTTGTCTATTAATGTGGGGGTAAAACACTTTGCATCCGTCATTAACGATGCAAAATCAAAGGGACTAGATTTTTGGTCACCTGTTCAAAGCTACAACTTCGGTTCCGGTTTTAATAATTATGTAAAAAATAACGGACAACAGTACACCTTTGAGTTAGCAAGTAACTTCTCCAAGAATTTAGCAAATGGAAAAACAGTGAAATACAGCAATCCTATAGCCGACTTTAACGGGAATTTTCGGTACGCTTACGGAAATATGTACTATGTAATGTTAGTTCAACAATATCTATCTCCAGGGGCCGGTGGAGGTATTGGGAATGTAGATGCTTCAGCCCTGGGACCTGAAGTTTATCAGGCTTTAATGAATGAAGTATTGAAATATGACGGTTGGCCCTATAGTTGGGGAGGAAGTATCCCAAGTGTAGGCTTCGATTGTAGTGGTTTGGTTCAATACGCTTATCGTCTAATTGGTTACGATCTACCGAGAACAGCAGCCGAACAACACGCTCATTCAATACCTGTAGCCGAACCACAACCGGGGGATTTAATTTTCTTTAAGGGTACTAATCCTACTCGTCCAGCCGGTTCAATAACACATGTGGGTATATACATTGACGAACAAAGAATGTATGACGCTAACAATGGTGGAATAGGGTATTCAAATTGGAATCAAGGTTATTGGAAACAACACTTTGCAGGCTTTGGTCGTGTCGTGAAATAGGAGGAAAATAAGTGAATACAAAAGTTTTTATAACAATTTCTCTTGCTCTAGTAATATCGATTTTCGCTAATGTTGCATTAGGTTTTAATGTTAGTAGCAAGAGCCAAGAAAACAAAGAATACAGTGAGCTTAATAAGGAATTAAAGGGTGAAATCAAAAGCCTAAAAACAGGATTGAATGAAGCTGAAGGAATTATTACCGATGAACAACTAGCAAATAGCAGCGATGCCAAAAAAGTTGTTGAAAGCTTCTTTAAAACTCAATATGACTACAATTCTGAAACATATAAGGAACGATATGAAAAAATAAAATCTTATGTAAATGATGAAGTTTATGGACAACTCACTTCGGCTGGTATTCCCGAAATTCCTAACGTCAAATTTGAAAATAAAATTAATAACTTAAAGCTGTATATGACAGCTCAAAACAAGGAGTTAACAGGACTTGTGTTACTAAATACGGTTTACAAAATCGAGGGTGTTGAAAGTCCAGAAACAACACAAATATTTCAAGTGACAGTTTCTGAAGAAAACGGCAAACAGCAAATAGTCTCCTTAGAAGTGCTAGGGACATTTGCTTCTATGTCAGAAAGTTGAGGGGGATAATATGAAGTCGAAAATAATTGTGTTTACTTTCTTTTTTATTTTTCTATTCTTTTTCTCGATATTTTTATCAGGATTTCTTCCTTTTATAGCTGAGTATAAGATGGCCATAAACTCGAATCTGATAATGGAATTTACGAAAGATATTATTCTACATCCAATAAAAAACATTAAGGAAATGCACGCTGAACAGAATCCATTGTTATACCTATCAATGGCAGCAGCGTTATTTTTGTTCATTTACATTTTGTATAAATCACGAAATAAAAACTATGAAAACGTTGGGGAAAGATATGGTGTTCAAGGGTCTTCAAGATGGGCCAAAAAACATGAAATATTTAAGGTTCCTGATCAAATAACTGTGATTCCAAGTAAGGATATGTATGGTGAACTGAAAAAGACATTAAATAAATAGACAGTTAATAAAGGGAGGGACAATATGACTTTATTTAAAAGATGTAAAAAAAAATATGATGAAGTCAAAGGATCTTCAGTAGAGGATGAATTAATAGAGTTCCTAGAAATATCTATTCGTTCTAAAGACCATCAAACTTTCTCTAAAAGTAACACTTACTATGTTGAAAGTCATAAGATTCTCATACCAACAATAACAGCTTTAATAATACTTTTATTGCGAAATCAACATAGAAACTCTCTTCATATGCAGATGATTATGTATCTAATTAAGGAAGTGGAAAAATACCATACAACATCAAGTGAAAATGAGGACTTGACCAAACTGTATATAGTTGAGAGTGCAAACCTAATACTTGAAAGTTGTTTTGAAACTATGATTTTAGCAGAAAAGAAGACAAGGAAATATAAAGACATAGAAAAGATTGTTTTCAAAGATGAAAAAATACTAATAGATGAATATTTTGCAAGAAATAGTTATGAAAATAATGAGGTGAGATAATGGCTGTCAGTCAAGAATCTAATACAAGTGGAATTGTTATGGGATTAAAAGATGGAAAGGCTTTAATTCAACATGAGAAAAGCAAAATAGCAAACAGAAATTATTATGTTGTTGGTGGACCTGGTTCTTTTAAAACACAGTCATTTGTTCTTACTAACATGTTAAATATTACGGACTGTAGTATTGTTGTGACCGATCCGAAAGGTGAGGTTTTTGAAAAAACAGCAAAAATAAAAGAAGCTCAAGGTTATGAAGTAAGAGTAGTTAATTTTAAAAATATGGCATTATCAGATCATTATAATCCATTCGGTTATGTTAGACGTGACTTAGATGCTACAACTGTAGCGAATACAATTGTAAGTGCAAAAAACGATCCTAAAAGAAAGGATATATGGTTTAACGCACAATTAGGATTATTAAAAGCACTAATTCTCTATGCTAAGACAGAATTTCATCCGGATAAAAGAAATATGGAGGGAATATTAGATTTTCTTCAAGAGTTTGATCCTGAAGCAAACGAAGATGGAGACAGTGAACTTGATATGAAGTTTATGGCTCTTGATAAACGTCATCCAGCAAGAAGAAGTTATGAATTAGGTTTTAAAAAGTCTCAAGAAAAAACAAGAGCAAGTATCATTATCAGTTTACTTACTACAATCGGTGATTATGTAGATGAAGAGGTCGCTGCCTTTACAAGTAATAATGATTTTTTCTTTGAAGATATAGGGACTAAAAAAGTTGCGCTTTATGTATTAATTCCAACTATGGACTCTACATGGGAGGGACTTATTAATCTATTTTTCACTCAAATGTTCCAGGAGCTTTATATATTAGGAGATAAAAACGGAGCGAAACTACCTGTACCGACTGTATTTTTACTTGATGAGTTTCCGAATTTAGGTAAATTTAATAATTATGAAGAGTTCTTAGCCACATGTAGGGGTTATAGAATTGCTTGTTGTACAATCCTTCAAAACAATACTCAATTGATGGACAAGTACGGAAAAGATAAGGCCGAATCAATTTTAGGGAACTGTGCAATTAAAATTTGTTTAGGAAACGTCAATGATACTACAGCAGCCTATTTCAGTAATTTAATGGGAAAAGCGACTGTCAAAGTGGAAACAGGAGGTCATTCCATTTCAAAGGGTGGAACAGGTAACTCATCTAGTAGTTCAAACTATTCTTATTCTCAAAGATCACTTATGAATGCTGATGAAATTCTAACAATGTCAGAAAGAGATAGTCTTGTATTGATTGCTGGTAAGTACCCTATTAAGGCTAGAAAAGCTATCCAATTTGAATTATATCCAGGATTGGTTGAAGAGTACGAAGTATCTCAAATGGATTATAAAAGAAAAATTAGTGATGCAGCTCAAGAAGCTTATGAAAAAGAAGTCTATGCTTATGAGTCCTTACAAGAAGAAATGGAAGAATTAAGTCTTGATGAAGATCAAGAAATTGAGGATCAAAACTTAGCCGATATGGAACAGGATGATATTTTAGCTCAAGCTAGAGACGAAATTGAAATGTACCAAAATTCATTTAATGTTTTAGAGGCCATGTCTGAAGAAGATAACTATGAACATGTGAAATGAGGTTTTTAATATATGAATTGGCTTGAAGGCAAATTAAAGGAAATGATTGAGGAAACAATTAACGGCTGGGTAGAAGAATTTATGAATTGGATCTTAACCCTAGTTAATGAAATGGTTTTTAATTTACCTGAAAATAACTTTGTAAATAGTGTCATGACATTTTTCGTTTGGTTTGCAGGAATCTTCGCTGTGGTTATTGCTCTTTATAAAATAATCGAGTATATCATTAATACCCAAAACGGAACTCAACAATATCCTTTAGATGAAATTCTATTAAGAGTAGTGAAAAGCGCTGCTGGTATGTTAGTCCTTCCTTGGGCCCTAAAAATAATTGTGTTAGATATTGCTCTTCCAATAGCTAATTATTTTGCATCAGCTGGAACGGATTTTCAGGGGAATGGTGGGTATGCTGTTATTTCGGCAGCGTTAGCCGGAAGCAGAATTGCAGTATCAGGCTTTGGAGGGATTATATTAACGGCTTTACTACTGTTCTTTACAGTAGTTTTTGTCATGTTTTTATATTCTGTTTGTGTCTTCTATGCAGACTATATAGTTATGCAAATTTTAGTTGCTCCGGTTTCATTGTCAATGATTGCAGACGATAACAACTATTTTCAAGTATGGTGGAGAGGGTTACTAAAAATCGTTGTATCTCTATTAATGAAATTATTTTTATTGACTTTGATAATTAATATTCTCTTTTCAGGAGGGAACATATTCTTAGCTATCGGTGCAGGAGCATTGATAATAAAATCACCTGTAGTATTAGAAAATATGTGGTACGGTGGTGGAGGTTCCCGAGCTATGACAAGAGGGGCTGGTGCTCTTGGCTCTATGGGATCACGATTGTTAATCTCAAGGTTAATGATGAAGTAAGGAGGGACGTTCATGTTTCTTATCACATATAAAAAGGGATTAAACGTTAAAAAAAGTAAAATTGAATTTGATCGGCCACTAACCTTTGTGAAAGCAAATGAGATGTTATTAGAGGCTGTTACTAAATATAAGCAAACGGGCCAAAGCATGAAAGTAAGTTATAAAATCACTGAGTTAGAAACAGGAGAAAGTGTTTTTAACTCTAAGATTTTAATAGATAGAGATATTCCTAGCCTTTTTCAGTTAATAAGGGAAAACTCTAGTGCGCCTAAAACTGTAACTGAGTACGTAGCAAAAGTCGAAAATAGAACAGTGATCGAGGAAGAAGAAGTTATTTCCTATAATAGTCATGTAGAGGAAAAGGCGAAATTAGAGCAATTGAAATCAGAAAAGAACGATATTCTTCAGCAATTAAAGAAAGAAGAAAAGGAAAGTCAACTGAGAGAGATTGAATTTCAGAAAAAGATGAGAGAAATTCAGGAAGAAAAAGCAGCCTTAGAAAAGTCAATTCAATTAAAGGAAAAAGAAGAGGCAGTAAAAGAATCGCAACGCTTAGAGGCTTTGAGATTGTTAGAAGAAGAAAAAACAAAAGCAATGGAACGCATGGAAGAAAAGCAAGAGTTAGATAAGAAAAAGAAGGAAGATCATGAAAGACGTTTAAAGGAAGTTGAAGAAAAGGCAAAAAAAGCCGAACTAGAACTTAAAAGCATTGAAACAGAGTTAGAGAAAAAAGAACTTGAAAGAAAAATAGAGCTTCAGGAAGTTGAAGAAAAGTTGCTTGAAACTGACAGGAAAGCAAGTGTCTTAAAAGCTGAAGGTGATATAGAAGAAGTTAAACACCAGCAAGAAATTATTAATTTTAAAAAACCGACCGAATCCCCACTACCTAAAGCTGATATTCCAACAACAATGGTAATACCTAAATTAACCTTTAAAGAAAGGCTTCAGGAGCTTGATTTTGAGGAAGTAAAAGGTCGTTCAATACAATTCGTCAAGTACAGCGCCAAAGGGTCTGTAAACGGCAGTAAAAAGGCTTATAAGATATTAAAAAACTACCACTTAAAGCGTAGGTCTGAAAAAGAAGAAAAATTAAAATTACAAAGTAAACAGATAGAGATCGATGAGAAAATTGCACTTGAAAAAATTAAGTTCATGGAGGAACTGAGGAAAGAACGATTAAACCAGGAAAAAGAATTCAAAAGAGAGAAAAGGCAAAAACAAAGAGAAGAATCTCAACAAGAAAAAATTGAAGCTAAATATCGTGCTGCTAAAAAAAGAAAATTGGGTCGTGTTCCAATTTATAATAGTGGTCCATCTAAGGTTATTTTCAGTACCGTTGGAGTTATTATTGGTGTGCTTGCTTGCATTCACTTCTTTAATTTAGAGACTAAATTTCCGGTTTTGAGTGAAATAGGAACCTATATTGATGGTTTTATTGCAATGATTTTAAATCTTGTTCAAAGAAGCTAGGTTAGTAGAATACCTAGCTTCTTTTATTTTGTAATAAGGAGGATGATACTTGATGAATGCTGCTGAAGATAAAAAAGAAAAAATATTTGTTTCTGCTGAAGAAAAGGAGAGGGCCAATAACGTAAATATCTTGGATTATTTATTATCAATTGGTGAGCCGTTAAAAAGTGAAGGTAACAACTTTTATAGGCATGAGGAACACGATAGTTTAGTAGTCAATTCAAGGAAAAACTATTTCAGTTGGAACAGTAAGAATGTTTCAGGCAATGCCGTTACTTATTTGATGAACGTATATAATATCTCTTTTCAACATGCTGTAAAAAAAATTAACGAAGACCTTGGAGGGCAAGATCTTTCTAAATTTAAGGTTCCAGAACCAACTTATCCAAGCGAGTTTAACTATGATGTAAAAGAAGTTAGCACTTCCGATAATGTTTTTAAGTATCTCGTGGATGATCGGAAAATAGATCCTGATTTAGTTCAAGCTTTTATCCAAGCAGACTTAATCAAGGAAGACTCATATAAAAATGTAGTATTTAAGTGGAAAGAGAATGGAGAGTTAATCGGGGCCAATTTACAAGGAACAAGAGAAATTCCTGAAGAAAAAAGATTACATGCAGATAGGCCGTATTTTAAAAAGGTATTACCTACTACTAAAGAGGCAACTTACAGTGGCTTCAGTATAACAAGGGGTTATCCTGAGAAGATATATTTCTTCGAAGCTCCTATTGATTTATTGAGCTACCTATCAATAAACAGATCGAAACTAACAAACTGCCGTTTAATAAGTATGGACGGTTTAAAACAACAAACAGTTTTTAGGACCATTAAAAATACACTCAAAGAGTTAAGAGATATTGGAAGAGACGTTGAATCAGTAACTTTATGTGTTGACAATGATAATGCTGGAAAAGAGTTTATTTATAAAATACAAAACTATGAAATCAGTCAAAAAGACGGTCAGTGTATATCAATTGAAAGTGATATACCGGATTTACCTAGAGGACAAACAAAATGGGATTGGAATAACGAACTAAAATCAAGAGTTGAGCTTTCATTTAAAAAAAACAATATGAATATGGAACTTTGAAAGATCGGAGGTAAGCTCAATGTTAAAAGAATTGGAAATTAAGGAAATGACAGCTCCGATTAATTTAAAAAAGGAATGTGAACTAGAAGTTCCTAATTACTTAATCCAAAATCTCGATATCGATAACTATGTTATTCATCGAGAACTAATCAAAGGCGAAATGAGATATTACCGAAGTGGTGAGGTCTTCAAATATAAAGGAAAACGTTATTTAGCTTGTATTAGCAATGCTCGAACAGAGGAAAGCGCAGAATTTGCCGTAAAAAGCTACTGGCAAGCATTTAAAAAATTTAATAATAGAACTGTTGGTTAATATAACGATTTCAAACACTTTTTTGGGTAGTTTTTATTGATAATTATTTAAATTAAATAGAACTATAAGGGGTATTTTCATGATCGAATATATCAAAGGGACCATTCCATATATAAAAGGGGATATACTTGTAAATGCAGCTAATGGAAGAGGATGGATGGGAGGCATACTAGGTAGGTTCATAAAGCTAAATGGAGTAGCTGAATCAATTCACTATGCTGATCCCTCAATAGAAAAAATAACAAAGGCTTTGTTTAGGCGGAATAAAGCCCGTTCAGGGGATGTTATCCATACTACGTCTGGGAAATTGTTTTATCCCGAAGGGATTCTTCATGCTGTAACAATGAATTGGCCTGGTACAAAATCTAGTATAGATACAGTAAATCAGTGTTTAGATAACATATTGGTATATTGTAACGAGAATAATATAGAAACAGTTGTCATACCACTATTAGGAACAGGGACAGGACGATTAAATAAAAATACTGTACTTGCTCTATATAAAGAGAAATTACAAAAATCAAATACAATTTTTAAAGTGGTATTGGTGCAATGAAATAAATATCAAAATGTTAAGCACTCCTTTATGGGTGCTTTTTTTATTTTAAAAAAGGGAGACGGAAATAATGAGCAAATTATTCGTATGTGAGAAACCAAGTGTAGCAAGAGACTTAGCAACAGCTATTTCAGGGGGATATAAGGAAGCTGAAGGACATTATGTAGGTAACGATGGGAAAATCTATACCTTTGCTTTTGGCCATCTTGTGAATTGTGTGAGTCCGGAATCAATCAATGAAGATTGGGGATGGAAGGGAAATGTAAACACACTTCCGTTTTTCATTAAGAATATTCCTTTAACCGTAATTAATAATCCTGGTGTTAAAAAGCAATACAAGACAATTACAACTCTTATGAAACAATCAGAATTAGTCTATATCGCAACAGATGCCGGAAGAGAAGGAGAACATATCTTCAGGAAGATTTACTCATTAAGTGGGGTTCAGAAGCCGTTAAAACGTATGTGGGTTCAGGATATGACTAAAGAAGGTATTGTTAAAGCTTTCAAAAACGCTAAAGATGGTTCTCACTATGAAGGCTTAGCCATTGCTGGAAAGCTGAGAGAGGAATCGGATCTTCTTATTGGGATGAACGGTACAATGATGGTCACAAAATTAAGTAAGAGTCCAAAAGTTCTTTCATTGGGACGTGTTCAAACACCGACTCTTGCAATGGTAGTTAATCGAGACAAAACTATTGAGAGTTTTTCTAAAGTAGTTCATTACTCAATTGCAGCAACCGATAAGAAAGAAGCTAAATTCGAATTAGTTTTAGATAAAGATACACACTTAACAAAAGACGCAGCACAAAGTATTTTAAATTCACTTGGAAGCCGGATGGCCTTTGATATTACAACGAAACATAAACAAGAGAAGCCTGAAAAACTATTTGATTTAACAGAACTTCAGAAATACATGAATGAAAAGTATAAGTGGAGTGCAGATCATACGTTAAACACAACACAAGCCCTATATGAAAAGAAATACGTTACTTACCCACGTACAGGGTCACAATATATTGCGAATGATTCTGAGCTTCCTTCGTTGCTTGAAAAGCATGCTGGCCATGAATGGGTTAAGAACATTATTTCTAATGGCTATAACATCGAACCTTCTTTTGTAGATCCTTCCAAGGTAACAGATCACGAAGCGATTATTATTACTTCAAGAGTGGCCAACAATCTATCAGGTGATGAAGCTACACTATATAATGTGATTTTTACTAGATTTCTAGCTGCCTTTTATCCATGTGCAGTAAAAGAAGAAACTACAGCTTCCTTTATGGACCAAGAGCATACATTTAAAGCTAAAGAAACAGTATTAATTGAGCTAGGTTGGAGAGAGCTTTATGGAGAAACGATTAGTGAAGGCTCATTAAAACATACAACATTAAATGACATCGGGGAATATTCTTTAATTCAAAAAGAAACAGCTCCACCAAAACGTTATACGGAAGGAACATTATTACATGATATGAAACATGCAGCGAAGTTTCTTGATGAAGCTTCAGACAAAAAAATGATGAAGGCCGTTGAGGGAATCGGTACTACAGCTACGAGGGCAGCTATTATTGAAAAGCTGGTAGAACGTGGGTTTATCGAAAAAAAGAAGAATCAAATTATTTCAACACCACTTGGCCGAGAATTAATTGAAATGATGCCTGAAGATTTTTCCTTATATAGTGTAAAATTAACAGCCTTTTTCGAAACAATGCTTTCTCAAGTTGAACATGGCGAATTAAAAGAAGAAACATTTTATGAAGAGCTTGAAGGCCTAGTAAAGCGTACTGCTGAAGAAATTAAAGGAAATGTAAAGCAGCTTTCTTCTACAGCAACCCAGGCCAAAGAATCTGTATCTGTATGCCCAAAATGTAAAAAGCCTGTCTATGAAAATAGTAAAGCATACTCTTGTTCAGGGTTTAAGGATGGCTGTTATTGCCATCCCAAAATGACCGATAGTTGACGGTGTTGCCTGTCCAGAATTTGACGGTTATAATGTCCATGTGTGCATAATTCGAAACATTTTGACATTTATAATTCTGGAGAAAGGAAAAGAC
>NZ_JAMBNS010000139.1 GCF_023715225.1 Robertmurraya korlensis | reverse complement strand
AGCGGTAAATGGTATCGTAAGGTATTACCAACTAACTGGATTAGGGATTATTGGCGATAACTCAACCTTCGATAGTTAAGCCTTAGATAGTTAATGGATAATTGAGCATCGGATAATTAAACTTAAAAGAAATTTCACATAAGCTTGCGGTATTAGGAATAATAAAAAATGGCAAACCGGTATCGTAAGTTTATTTTATTATTTAAAAGTGAAAAACGCCTTGGGGCGAATCAAATTATTGACCACTATGCAGGGCAAAATATTGAGGCGATGAAAAGTCGTATGATTGATAGTGATGCTTGTTCTATCATTGATACGATTATTCAAGCCCACCCTCATTTATTAGATGATACCCAAGTGGATGAACCGATAAACCCGCTTGTGGACTATGAGCCACAGCGTATTCGCAATTTATACA
>NZ_JAMBNS010000138.1 GCF_023715225.1 Robertmurraya korlensis | reverse complement strand
GGCTGTTTGGATGAGTAAACTGTCTTCATCGGTGCTTTGACCGACTAGGCTTAACAACTCGCTGACGCCTGTAGTTTCGGCAAGCGCTAGCAATTGAGCCACCTGATGGGTTTTAACTTGAATCACCGCACCGAGTTCCTCAGCAAACAATTGACCGAGTAAATTATCATCAGTTAACACCAATTTTACGCCTTGGCGACTGGTAAATTGCATCTCAGCAATGGTGGCAAGCAAACCGCCATCACCAATGTCATGATATGCGGTGATTAAGCCTTGGTTGTTGGCTTGCTGAATAAATTCAAAGAAGTTGATTAAATCCTGCGGATTATCTAGGTCTGGGCAAGTATCACCGAGTTGGCTTAGAGTTTGGGCAAGGATTGAGCCACCCAAGCGGAACTGACCTTTTGATAAGTCTAAGC
>NZ_JAMBNS010000137.1 GCF_023715225.1 Robertmurraya korlensis | reverse complement strand
GGGACTTTAGACAAATCCACTTTGATGACTTCATCATCGCCATCGCCTTCACCAGTGCGGTTATCACCGGTATGCTCTACCGAACCATCGGATGATTTTAGGTTGTTAAAGAAAATAAAATCTGTATCTGCCCGTACTTTACCCGATTCATTGACCAAAAACGCGATCGCGTCTAAGTCAAAGGCTTGCCCGTCAGTGGCACGTGGGTTCCAGCCAAGACCGACGGCTATGTTGGTTAAATTCGGTGCTTCTTTTGATAAATTAACATTACCACCTTTGGTTAAGCTAATTGCCATTGTTTTATCCTTTGTAATAAATTTTTGCAGTCAAATAAGAAAATCGATGTCCGTTGTCATGCACTGCGCCTTTCATTCTCAGACTACAAGAACCAGACCAAAAGCGCGCACAAACTAAAAACACC
>NZ_JAMBNS010000136.1 GCF_023715225.1 Robertmurraya korlensis | reverse complement strand
ACCATAATCTGGGTGACTTATGCGAAGTTCGGCAAAACAAGAAGAACTGGTTAAAGCGTTTAAAGCGCTGCTTAAAGAAGAGAAATTCAGCTCGCAGGGAGAGATCGTCCAGGCGCTGCAGGAAGAGGGCTTCGAGAATATCAACCAATCGAAGGTTTCCCGCATGCTCACCAAATTTGGCGCGGTACGTACCCGTAACGCCAAAATGGAAATGGTCTATTGCTTGCCTGCCGAGCTTGGGGTACCGACCACCTCCAGCCCGCTGAAGAATTTGGTGCTGGATATCGACTATAACGATGCCGTAGTGGTGATTCATACCAGCCCCGGCGCCGCGCAGCTGATCGCCCGTCTTCTCGACTCGCTGGGCAAAGCGGAAGGCATTCTTGGCAGTATCGCCGGGGATGACACCATCTTTACCACGCC
>NZ_JAMBNS010000135.1 GCF_023715225.1 Robertmurraya korlensis | reverse complement strand
TCAAGTGCCGAGCGCATGACATTGACGTTACCGATACATTCAAAACTGTGATCCACACCCAAACCTTTCATCTCAACAATCACTTGTTGAATGGGTTGGTCATAATCTTTTGGATTCACAAAATCGGTCGCACCAAACTCACGGGCTAGCTCAAATTTGTCGGGGTTGGTATCAACCGCGATAATACGGCCTGCTTTGGCAAGTTTGGCCCCTTGAATTACAGCAAGCCCAATACCACCAAGCCCAAACACCGCGACGCTGTCGCCTTCTTGTACTTTAGCGGTATTTTTTACCGCACCTAGTCCTGTAGTCACGCCGCAACCTAATAGACAGACTTGCTCAGGATTGGCTTCAGGATTGATTTTAGCAAGCGATACATCGGCAACGACAGTATATTCACTAAACGTCGAGCAGCCCATGTAA
>NZ_JAMBNS010000134.1 GCF_023715225.1 Robertmurraya korlensis | reverse complement strand
ATGACCGTCAGATCTCAAAATCTGAGAACTTAACTTATTATAATCGAATGTCACAATCTAATTGTTGATATTTTGAATAAAGCTTAGTATAAGTTAGACTTAGAAAAAATGATGAAAAAAAATCAGTAGCGATATTTTCGATACTGATTTTTTCAGCCCGTCAATAATTACGCACCCAACACACTTTGACCACAGACACGGACAATGTTGCCATTGATGCCGCCCGATGCAGGGCAAGCCAGCCAAGCAATGGTTTCAGCCACATCAATCGGCAAACCGCCCTGGCTCATTGAGTTCATCCTGCGACCTGCTTCTCGAATCGCAAAAGGTATCGCAGCGGTCATTTGGGTTTCGATAAATCATGGCGCTACCGCGTTGAAGGTAATCACGTGCTTTAACGTAGGTGCAGTCGCTTGTACCTCGC
>NZ_JAMBNS010000133.1 GCF_023715225.1 Robertmurraya korlensis | reverse complement strand
AAAGAATCGACCATGACCCGTGAAGAAATGATTACAGCGGTACAAACCTATGAGCAAACCCAAATGCAAAAACGCCTACCAGACAACCAAGCCAACGGCGAGGCTTTCCTAGCGCTAAACGCTAAAACAGCAGGGGTCAAAACTACCGCGTCTGGCTTGCAGTATGAAGTGCTCAAAGAAGGTAGCGGCGCGCAGCCAAAAGCCACAGATATCGTAGCGGTACAATATGAAGGTAAATTGCTAGACGGTAAAGTATTTGATAGCACTGCACAGCATGGCGGTCAACCTGCTGTATTCCCGCTTAACCAAGTTATCCCAGGTTGGACTGAAGGCTTACAATTGATGAAAGAAGGCGGCAAATATCGCTTCTACATTCCATCAAAACTTGCTTACGGTGAGCAAGGCGCCCCCCAAGGTGGTATTG
>NZ_JAMBNS010000132.1 GCF_023715225.1 Robertmurraya korlensis | reverse complement strand
CGCATCGAGGGTGACGGAGCGGGCACCGCTGTCGGTCTTGGGGTCGCCGACCTCCGTCGCCCAGCCGAGCTGGATCACCTGCTGGGTGATGCGCAGGACCCCGCGGTCGAGGTCGGCGTCCTGCCAACGGAGGCCCACCGCTTCCCCGCGACGCAGGCCGCGGTAGGCGATCAGGTGGAACATCGGGTACAGCCGGTGTCCGGCCGCGTGGTCGAGGAAGCCGCCCGCCTGCTCCGCCGTCCACACCGCGACCGCGGGGCGGACCCCGGTACGCACCCAGTCGGCCACCCGGTCGTCGGACCAGACCACCGCCTTCGGACGACGTCCCTGAGCCAGTTCGACGTGCTGAGCCGGGTTGTGACTGACGATCTTGCGCTTGTACGCGCTGCCGAGGGCCGACATCAGCGTGGCGTGCACCCGGCGAA
>NZ_JAMBNS010000131.1 GCF_023715225.1 Robertmurraya korlensis | reverse complement strand
GTATCTGGATTTACCCCAAACGCTAAAAAATCATCACGAGTAATATAAAACGCTGTTTCAGGATCAAGCGGTACGCCTTTAGGAATTTGCTTTAAAGCACAGTAAATTAACCGTTGTTCATTTAAGGTTAAATTGTATGCACTGGTGACAATGGAATTGTCCATTACAATTAGGTCATTACTCATTAGACAAGCTCATAATAATCTTATTATGAGAATAATACCATAATTCATAAATGAGTAAAATACATTACTCATATTTAGCCGTCATTTACTCATATTTAGCCGTCATTTACTCATATTTAGCCGTCATTTACTCATATTTAGCCGTCATTTACTCATATTTGAACTTCGCAAACCATTGATACAAGCGGTCTGCAAAGGGGTCTAAAAACTATATAAAAACTATATAAAAACTAAAAAAAC
>NZ_JAMBNS010000130.1 GCF_023715225.1 Robertmurraya korlensis | reverse complement strand
CCCAGCTATGGCTATCGCCGGGTTTGGGGCATATTGCGCAACGAGCGCGTCGCGGTTGGGCTGGCGCCGTTCAATGCCAAGCGCATCGATCGCGTCATGCGCACGCACGGGTTGCTGATGCAGCGCCGACCGACTCCGCCGCGGGCGCAACGTCGACATGACGGCAAAGTGGCCGTCGCGCGCAGCAATCAGCGATGGTGCTCGGACGGCTTCGAGTTCCGCTGCGACAACGGCGAGCCGCTGCGTGTGACGTTTGCGCTGGATTGCTGCGACCGAGAAGCGATGAGCTGGGCGTCCACGACAGCAGGCCACAGCGGCGACATCGTGCGAGACGTGATGCTGGCTGCAGTGGAAAATCGGTTTGGCAACGAACTGCATACCCCGTACGAAATCGAGTGGCTGAGCGACAACGGTTCGGGCTACACG
>NZ_JAMBNS010000013.1 GCF_023715225.1 Robertmurraya korlensis | reverse complement strand
GCAAGCTTCCTCCAAGTCCGCTCGACTTGCATGTATTAGGCACGCCGCCAGCGTTCGTCCTGAGCCAGGATCAAACTCTCCAATAAAGAGTAAGATTAGCTCTTAAAGTTAAAACGTTGGCTAGTGTATATTTCAACACCAATCATTTTTTTTGTTGACGTATGATTTGTTTAGTTTTCAAAGAACAATTTCTATCGCAACGAGGCGACTTTAATAATATATCATGTTCACCAACTCATTTCAACTACTTTTTTAAAAAAGTTTTTAATAAAATATAAAGTACTTGGTGAGTTGACTTTTATTAGTATAGCAAGCCACTAATTATTATTCAACAACTAATAATTGGAAAACACAAGAGCCAGATAATTTAGTATCTGGCTCAACCATTCTAAGGAATCTTTACTTCATCGATAAAGATCATTCGGTTTCTCTGCAAATGAATAATCTCATTAGTAGGGAATACTTTTACAAGTGGTCTTGTAGGTGCATTCTCATCAATAAAAAGAATTTCAGCTTCTTGTCCATTTGAAAGTTTTACTAAACTCCCAATAGAAATATTCATAATTCCCGCTTGAAGTGCACGGATGGAGGCAATATCAAACTGTCCAAATAAATCTTGGAGCATCATCTCCAAAACTTTAAAAGGAGATTGTTTTTTTCGATACAAACGTTGCGAAGTCATTGCATGGAAGGTGTCAGCTACCCCAATAATTTTTGCATACTGGTGGATTTTCTGTCCCTTTTCTCCTAATGGGTACCCACTTCCATCCAAACGCTCATGATGCTGGAAAATGGCAATTTTACCAGCCTCTCTAATAAAAGGGGTACTCTGAATAAGTCTATAGCTATTTGTCGGGTGGTTTTTTACTTCTTGATACTCCTCTTGTGTAAGGGGGGTTCTCTTATTTAATATTCCTTCAGAAAGCTTTGCCATTCCACAATCGCTTAATGTTCCAGCCAAAGCAACCTGAACAATCTCCCCTTTATTAAAACCTAGTTTCTTAGAGATAAAACTGCTAATTAATCCAACTGCAACCGCATGCTGGTATAAATAGTCTTCCTCAGTAGAGAAGTGGTGAAGTTGAAACAGATCTGCTTGATTTTGATCTATTTTTTCGATTAACGGAAAGATAATACTTCTTACCTTTGTGACATCTACTGGCAAACCTGCCTGCCAGCTTCGAAATTCTTTTTTAAAGCTTCTTGATGCTTGAAGAAAGAGTTCGGTGAATGTAAGTTCCCTTTGCTCTTCATTTTCCTCACGTCTCACTTCTTCGTCATCCAAAAGAATCTCATTAGGAATAAAAGGATGACCGCTAGACAGAGTCTTTTCAACCTCTATTTCAGGTACTAAGAAGGCTTTTAACACTTCAAGCAATTCGGAAGTTAACACTGTTTTCTTCGGGACAATTGCCCTACCTGAAGACCCAATAACATCTTCAGAAAGAATGCACCCTTCTTGAACTTCTTTTATCAGAACTCGCACTAATTACACCCTCTAGCAATAATATTCTTAGTCTATTTTACCCAATTCATAAAAAAAGAGGAACATAATAATGTCCCTCTCTTGAAAATTATTCTTCATCCGCCGGTTCAATATCTTGTGACTCTTCATCTTCACCAGTGATGACATCTTCTTTTTCTTCTTCTTTTTCAACCATTGCTACAGTTGCTACAAATTCTTCTTCTGACTCATTCAATCTGATCAATCTCACACCTTGTGTATTTCTTCCCATTGTTGAGATATCACTAACCGCCATACGGATTAAAACTCCGCCGGTAGTAATTAGCATGACGTCTTCTTCACCTGTTACAGCCTTCATCGCAACTAAGCTTCCGTTTTTATCTGTAATGTTACATGTTTTGATCCCTTTACCACCACGCCCTTGAATTCTATATTCTTCGGCAGGTGTACGTTTACCATATCCATTCTTAGTAACAATTAATATTTCTGTATTCTCTTCAAGTACTTCCATTCCAACAACTTCATCAGTTTCATCAATGTTGATTCCTTTAACTCCTGTTGCAGTACGCCCCATAGAGCGAACATCCGTTTCAGGGAAACGAATAAGTAACCCGTTCTTCGTTCCAATAATAATTTCTTTGCTTCCATCTGTAAGACGAACGGAAATCAATTCATCTTCCTCACGTAAGTTCAAGGCAATTAAACCATTGTTTCGAATATTTGCAAAGGAAGTGAGTGGAGATCGTTTCGATATTCCTTCCTTGGTTGTAAAGAACAGGAACCAGTCATCTACAAACTCTGAAACAGGGATAATGGCATTTACCCATTCTCCTTTATCCACTTCAAGTAGATTGATGATAGGAATTCCTTTTGCTGTTCTGGAGAATTCAGGAATTTCATACCCTTTTGAACGATACACTTTCCCTTTGTTTGTAAAGAATAGAATTGTATCATGAGTGGACGTTGTAACAAGATGTTCAACGAAATCATCCTCATTCGTTCCCATTCCTTGTATTCCTCGACCACCACGTTTTTGCGCACGGTAGGTTGAAACTGGAAGGCGTTTGATGTATCCATTATGAGTTAACGAAATAACGATATTCTCAACCGGAATTAAATCCTCATCTTCAATGTTTTCGACTCCACCCGTTACGATTTCAGTACGACGCTTATCGTTGAAACGTTCTTTAATTTCAGATAGTTCTTCTCTAATAATTTCAAGAACCTTCTCTTCGTTTGCTAAAATTTCCTTTAGCTCTGCAATTAACTTCACAAGGCTTTGATACTCTTCCTCGATTTTTTCGCGTTCTAAACCGGTTAAACGCTGTAATCGCATATCTAAAATTGCCTGAGCTTGCTTTTCAGAAAGCTCAAAGGTAGTCATTAACCCCTCACGAGCGATATCCGTTGTTTGTGAAGAACGAATTAAGCTAATAACTGCGTCTAAATGATCAAGCGCAATTCGTAATCCATCTAAAATGTGAGCACGTGCTTCTGCTTTTCGTAATTCAAATTCTGTTCTTCTTCGAATGACTACTTTTTGATGATCTAGGTAGTAAACTAAACACTGCTTTAAATTTAAAACCTTAGGTTGTCCATTTACTAAAGCTAATGTGTTAATTCCAAAACTCGTTTGTAAAGCCGTCTGCTTGTAAAGATTATTTAATAATACATTGGCATTTGCATCCTTACGAACCTCAATAACAATACGCATACCATTTCGATCTGATTCATCACGAAGATCTGTAATACCATCAATTTTTTTCTCACGGGCTAGCTCAGCAATTTTCTCAATAAGCTTTGCCTTATTTACCTGGTATGGAATTTCGTTGACAATGATAACTTCCTTGCCATTTGCTTTTTGTTCTATGACAACCTTTGCTCGTAATGTAATGGAACCTCTGCCTGTTTCGTAAGCCTTTCGGATCCCACTTCGACCTAGTATTAATCCGCCCGTTGGAAAATCGGGACCTGGGATGATCTCCATAAGCTCCGCAGTCGTGATTTCAGGGTCTTTACTTACAGCTAAGACACCATCAATAACTTCACCTAGTTGGTGCGGGGGGATATTCGTTGCCATTCCAACTGCAATCCCTGTTGTTCCATTGACAAGAAGATTCGGGAAACGAGCAGGTAGAACAACTGGCTCTTTTTCTTCTCCATCATAGTTATCTTGATAATCAATCGTGTCTTTATTTATATCTCGCAACAGTTCCATTGAGATTTTTGACATTCTTGATTCTGTATAACGCATCGCTGCCGCTGAATCTCCATCAACAGATCCAAAGTTTCCATGGCCATCTACAAGCATGTAACGGTAGTTAAAGTCCTGAGCCATACGTACCATTGTTTCATACACCGCTGAGTCTCCGTGCGGGTGGTATTTACCTATTACATCCCCAACGATACGAGCAGACTTTTTATATGGCTTGTCAGAATGCATTCCAAGGTCATGCATGGCATATAAAATACGACGGTGAACAGGCTTTAATCCATCTCTAACATCTGGCAAAGCACGGGAGACGATTACGCTCATCGCATAGTCTAGGAATGAAGTCTTCATTTCTTGGCTTATATTAATTTCTTTAATTTGTGAATTTGGTGTTTCAGCCAACGTGTGTACCTCCTTTAAAGCTAATGATGATCCTTTGTAAGCCTTCTATGAAAAGAAAAGGAGGATAGTGGTTACCCTCTACCCTTTTTTAAATATCTAAGTTTTTCACGTATTGTGCGTTTGCTTCGATAAAGTTACGACGTGGCTCTACTTTATCTCCCATTAGCATTTCGAATGTTTCATCAGCTTCAATGGCATCTTGAAGACTAACCTGCAACATGGTTCTAGTCTCAGGGTTCATGGTTGTTTCCCAAAGCTGATCAGGGTTCATTTCACCTAATCCTTTGTAACGTTGAATATTAGGTTTCGGTTGACTCGGAAGCTCTGCGAAAATACGGTCTAATTCTTTATCGTTATAGGCATATTCAATGCGTTTCCCTTGTTGAACTTTGTATAACGGTGGCTGAGCGATATAAATATAACCGGCCTCTAAGATTTGTCTCATATATCGATAGAAGAATGTTAGAATCAGTGTTCGAATATGCGCACCGTCCACATCGGCATCCGTCATAATTACAACTTTATGATAGCGAGCTTTCGAAAGATCAAAGTCTTCGCCAATCCCCGTTCCGATGGCTGTAATCATAGCACGAACTTCATTATTTGAAAGAATTTTATCCAATCTTGCTTTTTCTACGTTAAGGATTTTCCCTCTAAGTGGAAGAATCGCTTGGAAATGACGGTCACGTCCTTGTTTTGCTGACCCACCCGCTGAGTCTCCCTCAACGATATATATCTCACTGATTTCAGGATCTTTGGAAGAGCAGTCCGCAAGCTTACCTGGTAAGCTCGATACCTCAAGGGCACTCTTTCGACGTGTTAACTCTCTCGCTTTTTTGGCAGCTAAACGGGCTCTTGCCGCCATTAAGCCTTTTTCAACTATTTTTCTAGCAACTGTAGGGTTTTCAAGAAGAAACTTATCCAGTGCTTCGGCAAAAATCGTATCTGTTGCTGCTCTTACCTCTGAGTTACCAAGTTTCGTTTTTGTTTGGCCTTCAAACTGTGGATCTGGATGTTTAATTGATACAATAGCTGTTAACCCTTCTCGTACATCATCACCAGACAGATTCGAATCGTTTTCTTTGATCTGACCATATTTTCTCGCATAGTCATTTATGATTCTTGTTAGAGCTGTTTTAAAACCAGATTCATGTGTCCCACCTTCATGGGTATGAATATTGTTCGCAAACGAGTAAATATTACTTGTATAACTATCATTGTATTGAATGGCGACCTCGATGGTAATTCCCTCTTTTTCGCCTTCAATAAAGATGGGCTCTTCATGTAGAACTTCCTTTGATCGGTTTAAGTGCTCTACATAAGACTTTATACCGCCTTCATAGTAATACTGATTGCCCTTATTTTCTTCACGCTTATCTTCAATCGTTATTTTTAACCCTTTGTTTAAAAAGGCAAGTTCACGGATACGATTAGCAAGGGTCTCATAATCATACTCAAGAGTCTCAGTGAAAATTTCACTATCTGGGACAAAGTGAATGGTCGTACCTGTATGGTCTGTTTCTCCGATCACTTCTAGGTCAGCAACAGGCACTCCACGCTCAAATTTCTGGTAGTGAATTTTCCCTTCACGATGAACATACACTTCTAATAACGTGGATAGCGCATTAACTACAGACGCACCAACTCCGTGAAGTCCTCCTGAAACTTTATAACCTCCGCCACCAAACTTTCCGCCAGCATGAAGGACAGTCATAATAACTTCAACGGCTGGTCTTCCCATCTTTTCATGGATCCCGACAGGAATTCCACGTCCATTATCAATAACTGTAATGCTATTATCCTTTTCAATTACAACATTTATCTCTGTACAGAAGCCAGCTAAAGCTTCGTCAATACTATTGTCAACGATTTCCCAAACTAAATGGTGGAGTCCTTTGACACTTGTGGAACCAATATACATCCCCGGTCTTTTTCTTACGGCTTCAAGACCTTCCAGAACCTGTATCTGATTTTCATCATATGATTGTTCTTGGACTTCTTTTTGTTCCATTGCCATAAACCGTTCACCTACTCTTTCTTTCACAATTAAGCAAAAATCAACTGATTTTCGCGTACCATATATATTTTCACTTAGCCAAAGAGCTAAGATTATTCTAATACTGAGCTGTTAATTTATAAGAGCGTTTTTTTAATGTTCCAGATGATAACGGTGAATAATAGATTTTATCTTTTGTGATCACGATAGATTTATATCCACCTTTCGAAAGGTCCACTACCTCTGATCGATCATGTATTAAAAATTCATTCATCTGTGATGATGAGACAACACTTTCTTTGCTTATGATGGCAACGATATCTATTGCTCGAACCAAAGTCTCTTCTCCAATATGAACATACATATGACCACCTCATAAGATTTGTTTAATCGTCCCACTATCAACGGTAAAGGTTGACGCTTCTTTTAATGTTTGATGGTCAATTCCATCTACATTTGTTGTTGTCACAAATGTTTGTACCTTACCCTGAATGGTGTTTAACAAGTGAGATTGGCGATAATCATCCAGCTCTGAAAGAACATCATCTAAAAGCAAAATCGGGTATTCTCCAATTTCTGAATGAATAAGTTCAATTTCTGCAAGCTTGACGGATAATGCAGTCGTCCGTTGCTGGCCTTGAGATCCAAAAGTTTGTACATCCCGACCATTCACAAAAAAGAGCATATCATCTCGATGAGGTCCAAACAGTGTCGTGCCACGTTCGATCTCTCTTGTTTTTATTTTATCAAATTTATGAGTAAATACTTCTACCATTTTCGACAAATCTTGCTCTTCTGATACATCAACAGAAGGTTTATACTCAATCTTTAACGTTTCTAGTCCTCTGGAGATTCCACTATGGATAGGAATAGCCCATTTTTGAAGTAAATGGAGAAATTCATAACGTTTGGAAACGATACGAACAGCCTTGTCAATAAATTGCTCCGTTAAAATATCGAGCATCGTTTCGTCTGATTGCTTTTTAATCTGTAACATTTTTAAATAATGGTTTCTTTGCTGAAGGATTTTCTGATATTGCCCTATTTCATGAAGATAAATTGGGGATACTTGTCCTATCTCCATATCTATAAATCGCCTTCTAACCTGCGGACTCCCTTTCACAAGTGTAAGATCCTCAGGCGCAAACATAACCACATTCATATTCCCTACATACTGACTTAATTTTTGCTGCTCAAGATGATTGCATTTTGCCTTTTTTCCTTTTTTAGAAATAATCAGCTGCATTGGGAGAGGACCGTGACTCTTTTTTACCCGTCCCTCTATTGTAGCATATTCTTCATCCCAGCGAATAAGTTCTTTATCATTAGAGGTTCGATGAGATTTAGCCATGGCTAATACGTAGATGGATTCCATGACATTTGTTTTCCCTTGAGCATTTTCACCTAAGATGACATTAACCTTGTTTTCAAAATTAATAGTCAAATCTTCGTAATTCCGATAATTTTTTAACCCTAAATGCTCAATATACATATTCAAAACATCCTTTATCCCTATACAGTAAGCGAGACTTCAACACATATGTCGAAGCCTGCTTCCTTTTACATGACAATGTATGAACCGATGGTAGGAATTTCAACAACATCTCCAGCTCTAAGCTTTCGACCTCTCCTTTGATCTTGCTCATTATTGACAAATATTTCATGTTCACTCAGGAACCACTTTGCCATTCCTCCGGTATCTATAACACCTGCTAGCTTTAAAAATTGACCTAACGTAATATACTCTGTGTCAATTTTCACTTCTTCTCTCAAATAGCCTCACTCTTTTCTCGTAATTTTTCATGACGAGTGTTTTTCGTGTCTACTCTTTATTTTACTAAAAATTTGGTTTGTATACAAAGGGTTAAACGAAAAGCCACCAGAGAACTGGCAGCTTATTCTTAATATGTTCTTACAGGGAGAATCAATTGCAGAATTGAATCGTCATTTAAAGGTTGGATAATAAACGGTCTCATTGCCCCTGTAAAACTAATTTTTATTTCTTGCCCTTCTAGAGCTTTTAATGCGTCCATTACATATTTTGCACTAAAAGATATTTTTAACTCTTCACCAGTAATGGCTTGCGCTTGAAGCTCTTCCACTACTTTTCCGATTTCTGGTGTATTAGAAGATACCTCTATCACTTTTTCTTCAATCGTTGAAAATTTAACTACGTTATTTCTTCCTTCTCTTGCTAACAAGGAAGCACGATCAATGGATTGTAAAAACTCTTTTGTATTAACAGTTATTTCTGTCTTACTTTCTGACGGAATCAATCGAGTGGTATCAGGGTAGTTACCTTCGAGCAATCTAGAGAAAAACAATAAATGCTTAGCTTTAAATAACACTTGATTTTCTGTTATGACAATATCAACTAGGTCATTTGTATCATCTAGAATTTTACTCAATTCATTTAAGCTTTTCCCTGGAATCACTACATTGTAATTCACGTCGTTCTCAATATCGACCTTTGCTTTTCTCAAAGCTAATCTATGACTATCTGTTGCAATACAGATTAATTCTCCGTTTTCGACCTTCCAGTTTACACCTGTCAACACCGGACGTGTTTCTGAGGTGGACACTGCAAAAACGGTTTGACGAATAAGGACTTTTAGAAGGTCTGTACGGATCTTAAAAGCATTTTGCTCTTCAATTTGTGGTAAGTGCGGATACTCTTCTGCATCAAGACCATTCAAATTAAATTCAGATTTACCTGAACGAATAACGGTTTGGAAATGATTTTGAACATCTATTTCAACTGTATCAGTAGGTAACTTCTTTACGATTTCACTGAAAAACTTTGCTTGAAGAACGATAGAACCTGTTTGTTTGATTTCAACAAGTTCATCACCAGCTTCTTCTTTAGGTATAAATGATTCTATGGAAATGTCTGAGTCACTACCAGTTAATGTAACACCATCTTCAGTTACAACCATTTTTATACCGGTTAAGATTGGGATAGTTGTTCTGCTAGTTACTGCTTTCATTACATCCTGAACGCTTTGAACTAAACGGTCCCTTTGAATAATAAAACGCATAAAAAAAGTCCCCCCGTATGAATGGAATATCAGGTATATTTATATATTTTTTTTATTAAAAAATAGTAGAAGTAATAGTAGGGCCTGTGATTATGTGGATAACTCCCTTGGATGAAAGGAAATACAGCCTATCCACATGTGGACAGACTGTGAGTAAACAAGTGAAAGTTATACACAGTATTAAATTTTCAAAAGCTCATTAATTTCATTCAATTGTTTTTGGAATTGAGAATCTGTTTGAATCAGCTTTGAAATTTTTTCATGAGCATGAATAACGGTCGTGTGATCTCGACCTCCGAACTCTTCACCAATCTTCGGAAGGGAAAAGTCGGTTAATTCTCTTGATAAATACATAGCAATTTGTCTAGGGAAAGCGACAGATTTCGTCCGCTTTTTTGCTTTGAAATCCTCAAGCTTTACATTAAAGTGCTCTCCAACCACTCGTTGAATCTCATGAATCGTAATGACTCGTGGCTTTGAACTAGGAATAATATCTTTCAAAGCTTCTGCAGCTAAATCAGCATTAATATCTTTATTTATTAGGGAAGAATAGGCAACCACTCGAATTAGTGCACCTTCTAGCTCTCTAATATTGGAATCAATTTGATTAGCTATATATAGCATAACTTCGTTAGGAATATCTAATCCCTCAGCCTTTGCCTTTTTACGAAGAATCGCAATCCTTGTTTCTAAATCTGGCGGTGTGATGTCTGTGATTAATCCCCATTCAAAGCGTGAACGGAGTCGATCTTCAAGCGTCGGGATTTCCTTCGGCGGACGGTCACTGGATATCACAATTTGCTTACTTTCTTCATGAAGTGTATTAAACGTATGGAAAAATTCCTCTTGGGTTTGTTCTTTTCCAGCAAGAAACTGAATATCATCAATAAGAAGAACATCTACATTGCGATATTTATTTCTAAAATCAACGGCTTTATTGTCTCGAATAGAGTTAATGAACTCATTCGTAAATTTTTCAGAAGATAAATAAACAACCTTTGCAGATGGGTTATGATCCTGTACATAGTGCCCAATCGCATGCATAAGGTGGGTTTTTCCTAAACCTACGCCCCCGTATATAAAAAGAGGATTATATGCTTTTGCAGGTGCTTCAGCGACTGCTAGTGAAGCAGCATGGGCGAATCGGTTCCCAGAACCAATAACAAATGTATCAAAAGTATATTTCGGATTGAGCATATTTAACGGTAGCTCTTGATGGTCATCATCTTTAATATTGCGTTTTTGTGGGATAGGAATTTCATCTTCCAATTCATTTTGATTTTGAGGAATGATGAATTTTACCCCTAGTTCTTCTCCGGTTATATCGTAGAGAATTCCAGCGATTAATTGCGAATAACGTTCTTCTAGCCAGTCACGAGCAAATTCATTTGGAGCCGTTACGGTTAACGTATCACCTTGCAAAGAATGGGCTTTAGTAGATTTTAGCCACGTTTCAAAGCTGGGTTTGCTTATTTTTTTCTCTATATTGGCTAACGCGTTATTCCAAAGATCCGAAATATTTTCCAAACTGATCCCTCCTTTTAGGAATATAAATGCCATCTTTGAAGCGGCTAAACAGTCTACTATTTTTTCTATGTTTCCCGTAAGGATCACAAAAAAACATAGGTTATACAAGCTGTACAACCTATAAATTTATAAATATACAAATCTTTTAATGTGGGTAAGTATATATATAAGAAGTAATGAGGAATTTCGACAATATCCACGACTTGTGGACAACGTTCTACATAGGCTCTGAATAACCTATCCACAAGATATCCACAATCTGTGGATAGTCTATTTATCCACATGTTTTTATCCAGAGTGAAAACACAATAATAATATCAAATAAATTAAGTAGACGCAATGGTTTTTTAAGTTTATCCACAACAAGTACAAGCTGTGAGTATTATTTGTCCACAACGAGAGAATCTGTGAAAAAGCTGTCAATAAGCGCTGTGGATAATGGAGAAACGTGTCGAAAGTTATTAACAGTCGCTGAAAAATATATTTTGGAGGTGCTTTGCCCAACATTTAAAATCAAAGAAGATCGTTTCTGCTATTCTGTCTGTCAAAAGGAGTCGAAGATAGGCTATTGACTTTTTTTATAGGTCGCCTCTATAATTAGAAGGACTGTCTTTAAAGTTATTCCTCAGGGAGGTGTCATATAATGAAAAGAACGTACCAACCAAATAAGCGTAAACACAGCAAAGTTCACGGTTTCCGTAGTCGTATGAGCTCTGCAAACGGACGTAAAGTATTAGCACGTCGTCGTCGTAAAGGAAGAAAAGTATTATCTGCTTAGGCCACTGAAACGTCAGTGGTCTTTTTTCTCATTCAGGTGGAAGAAGAAGAGTTCGATTTATGTATAGATGTTCACACAGAAGAAAATAATGGGAAGGGCAGTGTGCGCCTCCAGAAGCTAGAGCACTTGCTTTAATCTAGATCGTAGGTGTAAAGAATGAAAAAGGAATTTCGAGTTAAAAAGAATAAAGAATACCAAGAGATATATAAAAAGGGGAATTCTGTAGCGAATCGTCAATTTGTGGTTTATTTGCGAAGTGTTCCAGAACAAACTCATTTTCGTGTTGGTTTGTCTGTTAGCAAGAAGATTGGAAACGCTGTAACTCGTAATCAAGTGAAAAGGTATATTAGACAATCCCTACTAGAGCTTCAAGATCATATGAAAAATGACTATGATTTGATCATTATTGCGAGAAAACCAGCATCTGATATGACGTTTCATGAAGTAAAGGGAAGTTTAACTCATGTTTTAAAACTTGCGAAGGTTTTAAATGGTAGAGTAGAAAGAAGGAAATAAAATCTTAGTGTTTGCATTTTTTTAAGGAAATGTACTTATAAAAAATGATACAATACACTTGGATTATTAATAGACGAACAAGTAGTGTGTTTCTTTTTTCATCTTAAGATTGAAGTGGACATACTTGGAGGATATTAGATATTAAGGAGGAAAAAACGGTTGAAAAAGAAACTTCTTCTTTTAATCGGCCTCATATTTCTGATGGCACTACTTACGGGCTGTACAGAGTATAATAAGCCGATTACAGCAGAAAGCGAAGGTTTTTGGAACGAGTATATTGTATACCCATTATCGTTATTAATTGTCAAAACAGCGGAGTTTGCTGGTGGAAACTTTGGTTTAGGTATTATTTTAGTTACACTTTTGATTCGTTTGGTGATTTTACCTTTAATGATCAAGCAAACAAAGAGCTCAAAGGCCATGCAAGCTATTCAGCCTGAGATGCAAAAGTTAAGAGAAAAATATAGTTCAAAAGATCAAAAAACGCAACAAAAGCTTCAACAGGAAACAATGGCGCTATTTCAGCAGCATGGAGTAAATCCACTTGCAGGTTGTTTTCCATTACTTATTCAAATGCCAATTCTCATTGGATTTTATCATGCGATTTCTCGTACAAG
Source organism: Robertmurraya korlensis (assembly GCF_023715225.1). GTDB lineage: Bacteria > Bacillota > Bacilli > Bacillales > Cytobacillaceae > Robertmurraya_A. Next base: position 98,689 of record NZ_JAMBNS010000013.1, on the reverse strand, counting down.
AGAAATTGCAGAACATAACTTTTTATGGTTTGACCTTGGGTCTCCGGATCCGTTTTATATTTTACCGGTTGTAGCGGGGATCACTACATTCATCCAACAGAAAATCATGATGGCGGGTGTAGAGAATAATCCTCAAATGCAAATGATGCTTTACATTATGCCGGTTATGATTATTGTGTTTGCATTTAACTTCCCAGCTGCTTTATCACTTTATTGGGTAGTAGGGAATATCTTTATGATTGTTCAAACTTATTTTATTAAAGGTCCAGATTTAAAAAAGGTTGCTGAAACTGGTAAATCAGGAGGAGCGAAAAAGTGAGAGAGGTAACTGCTACGGGTAATTCCGTTGAGGAAGCAGTAGCGTCAGCTTTAGCTCAACTAGAAACAACAAGAGATCGTGCAGAAATAGCGATAGTTGACGAAGGGAAGAAGGGGCTATTTGGTATTTTTGGAACCCGCCCGGCTATTGTTAAAGTATCTAAAAAAATTGATGCGATTGAAGAAGCAAAAAACTTTTTAACTGATGTAGCAACCAAAATGGGTTCACCAGTGGATATCGAAGTGATAAAAGAAGGCAAACAAGTTCAATTTATTCTTTCAGGGGAAAAGATTGCTCTCCTCATCGGAAAAAGAGGACAAACTTTAAACTCACTTCAATATTTAACGCAGCTAGTTATTAATCGGTATGCGGACCAGTACGTAAATGTATTGCTTGATGCAGAAGATTATCGTAAAAGAAGAAATGATACACTAATGCAACTGGCTGAAAGACTTGCCTTTAAAGCCGTTCGAACAGGCCAAAGAGTATCACTTGAACCCATGCCTTCGTATGAAAGAAAAGTGATTCATACCGCTTTAATGGAAAATAAACGAGTGAAAACATACTCTGATGGCATCGAGCCAAATCGTTACATCGTGATCACACCGAATAGATAAATGTTAGATAAGCGATCCCGCTTTGCTGGGGTCGTTTTTTTGTGTGTAGGGGGAAATCCAAGGCGCTTCTGCTTTTCTTTGTCCAGCTCCGGAAGCTAGGGGCTCGGGACATAAGCCAAATCTCTCCAGAAGGCAGGCCTTCCTGCGCGATTCGTCTTATGCCTCGCCCCTGACCAAGCTTCCTCCGCTTTTCTTTGTCCAGCTCCAGCGCCTAGCTCCTCGGGTCATAAGTCAAAGTCTTACAGAGGTCAGGACCTCTTTCAGTCTTCGCCTTATGCCTGTCGAAGCTAATCAGGCGCTTCCGCTTTTCTTGTTATTCACATGTGGATAAGTTATGATAGAGCATAATGCGCTTTTTTTATTTGTGGATAATTCTTTTTTATTAGAAATGACTGTGCTATTCTAATAATTTGGGAAAAGATGCTTTTAATGAGTAAAGTTACGTGACATAGATGAAGATAAGGAATATACATGTCCCTTAACGGGAAGAGGTGAAGGCCATGGAATTTGATACAATTGCGGCGATATCGACTCCGCTTGGTGAAGGAGCGATTGCGATTGTTCGTCTGAGTGGAGATGAAGCAATCCAAATTGCCGATAAGTTATTTAGAGGAAAAAGAAATAAACGTTTGATAGAGGTACAAACACATACTATTCATTACGGCCACTTACTGGATCCAAAAACAGGTGAGGTTGCTGAAGAGGTAATGGTGTCTGTTATGAAAGGACCACATACATTTACGAAAGAAGATGTAGTAGAAATCAATTGCCACGGTGGAATTGTGTCGGTGAATCGTGTCCTTCAACTGGTATTACGATCTGGAGCAAGGTTGGCAGAACCAGGTGAATTCACAAAACGTGCCTTTTTAAATGGCAGAATTGATTTATCACAAGCAGAAGCAGTGATGGATTTAATTCGTGCCAAAACGGATCGTGCTATGAACGTAGCACTAGGACAAATGGAAGGTCGTTTATCCAAGCTGATTCAAAGATTGAGACAGGAAATTCTAGAAACCTTGGCTCATGTTGAAGTGAATATCGACTATCCAGAGTATGATGATGTGGAAGAAATGACACATCACATGCTTTTAGAAAAAGCAAATCTCGTTCGGGTAGAAATGAAGAAATTACTCGGAACGTCTCAACAAGGAAAGATCCTACGTGAGGGCTTATCAACGGTGATTGTCGGAAGGCCTAACGTTGGGAAATCCTCCTTACTAAATAGTTTGGTACAGGAAAATAAAGCAATTGTGACGGATATTCCTGGAACGACTCGTGACGTCATTGAAGAGTATGTTAATGTTCGAGGCGTGCCGCTTCGCTTACTAGATACAGCCGGTATTCGTGAGACAGAGGATATCGTTGAAAGAATTGGCGTGGAAAAATCACGTCAAGTCTTAAAAGAAGCAGATCTCATTTTACTAGTTCTGAACTATTCGGATGATTTAACAAAGGAAGATGAAAACCTCTTTAGAGCTGTTGAAGGAATGGATGTTATCGTCATTATTAATAAAACAGATCTTCCTCAAAAGATTGATATGGAGAAAGTTAAAGAACTAACAGGGAAAAGTCCTCTTGTCACGACTTCATTGCTTGAAGACCGAGGCGTCGATGATTTAGAAGAGGCAATTGCTGCTCTTTTCTTCTCTGGATCGATTGAGACAGGTGATATCACGTATGTATCCAATAGTCGACATATCGCCCTACTTCACCAGGCATTACACACTATAGAAGAAGCAATTGCAGGTGTGGAAAGTGGCGTGCCAATTGATATTGTACAGATTGATTTTACAAGAACTTGGGAGCTCTTAGGGGAGATTATTGGAGAATCCATTCATGAAAGCTTAATTGACCAGTTATTCTCGCAGTTCTGTTTAGGTAAATAATTTTTTTATAGATACAAGGAGGCAGCATGATGCAATATAGTGCTGGAAATTATGACGTGATTGTCATTGGAGCGGGACATGCCGGCTGTGAAGCGGGTTTGGCTGCTGCGCGTCAAGGTGCAAAAACATTAATGATTACCATTAATTTAGATATGGTGGCTTTTATGCCATGTAATCCTTCTGTTGGTGGACCAGCAAAAGGAATTGTTGTGCGTGAAATAGATGCTCTCGGTGGAGAAATGGGGAAAAACATCGACAAAACGCATATTCAAATGAGAATGCTGAATACAGGTAAGGGCCCAGCCGTACGTGCATTACGTGCGCAAGCGGATAAATTTAGTTATCAGCATGAAATGAAGAAAACATTAGAAGATGAAAAAAATCTAACACTTGTTCAAGGGATGGTAGAACGTTTAATTGTTGAGGATGGAATATGTAAAGGAGTAATTACAAAGACTGGCGCAACATATGAAGCAAAAACGGTTGTTATTACTACTGGTACCTTCCTTCGTGGAGAAATCATCCTTGGTGAACTAAAGTACTCAAGTGGACCTAATAATCAGCAGCCATCGATTAAGCTTTCCGAACACCTCGAAGAGCTAGGTTTTGATCTTGTTCGGTTTAAAACGGGAACTCCTCCACGTGTGAACAGTCATACCATTGATTACAGCAAAACGGAGATTCAACCTGGTGATGATGAGCCAAGAGCATTTTCGTATGAAACAACCCAATTTATTACGGACCAACTGCCGTGTTGGTTAACCTACACGAGCGAACAGACTCATCAATTAATTGATAATAATTTGCACCGTTCTCCTATGTATTCAGGCATGATCAAAGGAACTGGCCCAAGATACTGCCCTTCTATAGAAGATAAGGTGGTTCGTTTCAACGATAAACCAAGACACCAAATTTTCTTAGAGCCAGAGGGACGAAATACACAAGAGGTATACGTTCAAGGATTATCAACGAGCTTGCCTGAGGAAGTTCAACATCAAATTTTAAAGACCATTCCAGGTCTTGAAAATGTTCAAATGATGAGACCGGGATATGCCATCGAATATGATGCCATCGTTCCGACACAGCTATGGCCAACACTTGAAACAAAAGTGATTCAGAACCTTTACACAGCAGGTCAAATTAATGGGACTTCCGGTTATGAGGAAGCCGCAGGGCAAGGGTTAATGGCTGGTATGAACGCGGGTCGAAAAGCATTAGGTGAAGAAGAAGTCATTCTTAGCCGTTCGGAAGCTTATATAGGGGTATTGATCGATGACCTTGTGACTAAAGGAACGAATGAGCCATACCGATTACTAACTTCCCGTGCCGAATATCGCTTGTTGTTACGTCATGATAATGCCGATTTACGTTTAACAGGAATTGGTCGTAAAGTGGGACTGATCTCTGAAGAGCGCTATGAGCGTTTTTTAACAAAAAAAGCAGCCATAGAAGCAGAGAAGGAACGTCTAGAAGGAATTATCATTAAACCTAAGCCTGAAGTCCAAGAACTTATTAAAGCTCAGGGTGGAAGTGAGTTAAAGGATGGTATCCGGGCTTCGGATCTACTAAAACGACCAGAAATGACGTATCAACATATTGAATCTATTGTCCCATCTGAGAAGGACTTAGATTTTGAAATTAAAGAACAAGTAGAAATCCAAGTGAAATACGAAGGGTATATTGAAAAATCTTTACAACAAGTGGATCGTCTGAAGAAAATGGAGAATAAAAAGATTCCTGATAACATCGACTATGATGCCATTTCTGGAATTGCAACAGAAGCAAAACAAAAAATGAAGCAGGTGCGCCCGTTATCCATCGCTCAAGCATCAAGAATATCAGGAGTAAACCCTGCAGATATCTCCATCTTACTTGTTTATTTGGAACAAGGAAAAATAGCACGTGTTTCAAATGATGCATAACGCTAATTATTTCCGTTGTGAGGAAGAAGGTACCGCATGAATACAGAGTTATTTATTAAAATGTTACAGGAGAAAGAGATTGAACTTTCTCCTCAACAAATTAACCAATATGAACAATATTTTCACTTATTAGTTGAGTGGAATGAAAAGATGAATTTGACAGCTATTACTGAGAAAGAGGACGTCTATTTAAAACATTTTTATGATAGTGTGTCCGCTGCGTTTTATTATGATTTCTCAAAACCGTTAAGCCTTTGTGATGTGGGAGCGGGAGCAGGATTCCCAAGTATTCCAATTAAAATTGCATTTCCTTATCTACAGGTAACTATTGTTGATTCTTTAAATAAACGAATTACATTTTTAGAGAATCTAGCAAAGGAATTACAACTTGATGGAGTAACCTTTATTCATGACCGAGCTGAGACATTTGGTCAAAATAAGGAGTACAGAGAACAATATGATCTAGTTACAGCTCGAGCGGTCGCACGATTATCTGTATTAAGTGAGCTTTGCTTACCGCTTGTCAAGGTAGGTGGAACCTTCGTAGCCATGAAGGCGGCTCATGCAAAAGATGAGTTAGAAATTGGGAAGAAAGCAATTGCTACACTCGGAGGATCATTGAAAGAAACTTATTCATTCTTACTTCCTGTCGAGGAAAGTGAAAGAAATATTATTATTGTAGAAAAGGTTAAATCGACACCAAAAAAATATCCTAGAAAACCTGGGACTCCAAATAAAGCCCCAATTGAATAGAGTTACATTTTAGCTCATTTTATGGCATAATTTTAGTAAGTATGTAGGATAAAATAATCAATCATTGCATGTTTGGGCAGGAACTTGATTTTTTTTATAGAATACATTAATAGGGAGTTTCGTAAAGGTGGTGCAGGGTGATGAAGCAGACTTTCACACGCTTTTTTGGCCTAGGCGAAAAAGAGGGACAAGCTGAGACGGAAGAACAAGTTGACGTATTAAACGAAGCAGATCATGAAGAGATAAAAAAAATACCAATTGATTCAATCGTACCGAATCGCTTCCAACCAAGGACGGTATTTGATGAGGACAAAATTGAAGAACTCTCACGGACGATTCACATTCACGGGATCATCCAACCAATTGTTGTAAGAGAATTTGAAGAAGGTACGTTTGAAATCATCGCTGGTGAGCGAAGATGGAGAGCGATGAAAAAGCTTGGCTGGGATGAAGTCCCTGCCATAGTGAAAAATATGAATGATACAGAAACGGCTTCTGTCGCATTAATAGAAAACCTTCAAAGAGAAGAACTGTCACCAATTGAAGAAGCAATAGCTTATGGGAAACTATTGGAATTACACAATTTAACTCAAGAAGCTCTTGCGCAAAGGCTAGGGAAGGGGCAATCGACCGTAGCCAATAAGCTCCGCCTATTAAAACTGCCGCAAGAGGTGCAAGAAGCATTATTAAATAAATCAATAACTGAAAGACATGCGAGATCTCTCATTCCTTTAAAAGATGCAGAGAAGCAAATAAAATTAGTAGAAGAAATTATCGAGAAAAACCTAAATGTAAAACAAACAGAAGATCGAGTGGCCAAACTTCTAGCAGAAACGTCTGACAAGCCAAAACCGAAACGGAAGGCTTTTAGCAAAGACGTAAGAATTGCTGTTAATACCATTCGTCAATCTCTGTCCATGGTTTCAGATAGTGGCATCAACTTAAACTCGGAAGAGGAAGAATTTGATGATTTCTACCAAATAACAATTAAAATTCCTAAAAAGAAATAATAGATTAAGAGAAGCTTTGTTAAGCTTCTCTATTTTTTTGTTATTTTTTTCAATTAACACCCTAGGGAAATAAAAAAAATGATTCTCGTATCTTTTTCATGATAGAATAGAATACGTGATTGTATTTTTAAAAGTTTTTGAATTCAAATGTTATTATTGAAGATAAAGGTAGGTGACACCATTGGGGAAAGTTATTGCCATTGCGAATCAAAAAGGAGGAGTTGGTAAAACAACAACTTCTGTAAACCTAGGTGCCTGCTTAGCATATATAGGGAAAAAAGTATTGCTAGTCGATGTTGATCCACAAGGAAATGCCACAAGTGGTGTTGGGATTGAAAAAGCTGACGTGGAGCAATGTATATATGATGTATTAGTTGATGATGTTGAGGCGAAGGAAGTTATTATGCCTACATCCGTTGAAAACCTATATGCTATCCCCGCTACGATTCAGTTAGCAGGTGCAGAAATTGAACTTGTTCCAACCATATCAAGAGAAGTGAGATTAAAAAGAGCACTTGAGGAAGTAAAAGGATCCTACGATTATGTGATTATCGACTGTCCACCATCATTAGGCTTATTAACCTTAAATGCATTAACTGCCTCAGATGCTGTTCTTATTCCGGTTCAGTGTGAATTTTATGCACTTGAGGGATTAAGTCAACTTCTAAATACGGTCAGACTTGTTCAGAAGCATTTAAACCAAGATTTAAAAATTGAAGGTGTTCTTCTCACGATGCTAGATGCCAGAACAAATCTTGGACTTCAGGTGATTGAAGAAGTAAAGAAGTATTTTCAAGATAAAGTATACAAAACCATTATTCCCCGAAATATTCGTTTAAGTGAAGCACCGAGTCATGGGGAGCCGATTATCATTTACGATCCAAAATCTAGAGGTGCAGAAGTCTACTTAGATTTGGCAAAGGAAGTGATTTCGCATGGCTAAAGGACTCGGAAAAGGATTAAATGCCTTCTTTGCAAACATAGATGAGCCTAGTAAACAGGAATCAATTACGGATGTTAGTTTGAAAGAAATACGACCTAATCCTTATCAGCCGAGAAAGATTTTTACCCAAGAGGCAATTGAAGAGCTAAAGCAATCAATTATTGAGCATGGAATTTTACAGCCTATAATCGTTAGAAAAAGCATAAAGGGCTATGATATTGTTGTTGGTGAAAGGCGCTTTCGAGCAGCAAAAGAAGCAGGGCTCGAAAAAGTTCCTGTTGTCATTCGTGAATTAACTGAACAACAAATGATGGAACTTGCTGTACTTGAGAACTTACAAAGGGAAGACTTAACACCAATCGAAGAAGCGGCTGCCTATCAGCTTCTAATGGAAAAGCTCTCATTAACACAAGAGCAGTTGGCTAAAAGACTAGGGAAGAGTCGTCCACATATTGCAAATCTCGTCCGTTTGTTAACACTCCCGCCAAAAATTCAACAACTGATTTCTGATGGAAAGATTTCAATGGGACATGGTCGTGCCTTGCTTGGCCTAAGAAAGAAAGAAAAGTTACCTCTTATCGCTGAGAAAACGATGAAAGAAGGCTTAAATGTTCGCCAGTTAGAACAACTTATTCAACAGTTGAATGAAAATGTTCCACGTGAAACAAAGAAGCCAAAGCTAGAGAAAAATGTTTTTATTAAAGAACGCGAAAGCTTTTTGCGTGAGCGATTTGGCACCACTGTAAATATTAAAGAGTCTAAAAATAAAGGGAAAATTGAAATAGAATTTTTCTCAAAAGATGATTTAGAAAGAATTCTAGAGTTATTAAATAATAACCAAGAATAGAAAGTTTAAAAACCATCAAGTGGGATGGTTTTTTTTGTGAGTTTCATGCTATAGTGGTAGCATGTTTTTTTTGAGAAACGAAATAATTACAATAGGTGAATAGTATGTTTTTATTAGGTACTCTTGTAAATGGTTTGTTGATTGTAGTAGGAGCGCTGCTGGGGAAGCTTCTTCATAGAATTCCGGAAGCGATGAAATCAACCGTCATGTTTAGTATTGGTCTTGCTGTTGTAGTATTAGGACTTCAAATGGGACTCAAAAGTGAAAATTTCCTCATTGTAATCATAAGTCTTGTATTGGGCTCTGTGCTTGGAGAATTGCTAGACTTAGACGGGAAATTAAATGCTCTAGGTGCATGGTTGGAGAAGAAAGTAGGGGGATCCCAGCAAGGAAGCATTGCAGAAGGATTTGTGACGGCAACGCTTATTTTTGTAATAGGTGCTATGGCTATTATTGGTGCGCTTGATAGCGGTATTAGGGGTGACCATGATGTGTTATATACAAAATCCATTATTGACGGATTTACTGCACTATTTTTGACGACCACTCTTGGAATCGGTGTTATTTTTTCAGCTGTTCCTGTCGTGCTCTATCAGGGAGCTATTGCAGCTTTTGCTACCCAAATCGATCGCTTGGTACCAGAGGTGCTTATGACTAGCTTTATTGCTGAAATGACCGCTACAGGCGGAATTATGATTCTTGCTATCGGATTAAATATTACCGGAATTACGAAAATACGGGTAGCCAATATGCTTCCAGGTATTTTGGTAGTTGCTTTAATTTTGACCATCATGTCAATGGTAAAAACTATATTAGAATAACAAAAGAGGCCTGCTAGGTAAGGCCTCTTTTTCTCATTCTCTCCCACTAATTGCATCTTTTGCTGTATGATTTCCAATGTTTTTCCATTTTGTGATAGGTTGATAAGTAACACTTGCTTGATAAATTCCATTTGCTATGACTTTAGCCATTTTCAAAACTAAGTTTAATCTGGTGTTTTGTAGCACGAAGTACTCCATAAATCCACTCACATTAACAATTCCTGTTATATGGAAATTACCTACAGATGGAAGTTCTTTATTTACTCCAGCTCCTGGCTTAACAGGGCCATTTGCCAGTTGTATGAAACCGACACTTTTGAGGCGACCTAAGCAAGCATCAATCGCAATGATGATAGGGTTAAAATGTTTCGCTTTTATTTCCTCAAGCTTTTCAACTAAATTCACTGCATGAATAGGATCCTCGAGTGTTCCATAAACGTAAAAGGAGTTCATTCTTTTTTCTTCAAGAAGTGTGCCGACGAGTGGTCCCAATGAATCACCTGTAGACCGATCAGTTCCAATACAAACAAATACAATCGGACGTTCAATGGTAGCTACTGGTAGGATGGATACTAGTTCAATTGCTAGTTTGTGAGAAGCACGTTGATCATCGTACGAAATCCTTGCACCATTGTCTTCTTTCTTATCAAAAAAGCTAGATTTCAAGTTCACTGGGCCCACTCCTTCGTAAATTGTAGTAACAGTATACGGAAGAAAAACGAATTGTATACGTACTGTTTATGTAATTTGGAAAAAGGGTAGTTGGATGGAGGATTTCCATTTTAATAGACAGGTCTTGGGAACCCTTTAGTAGTAGGAAAATAGGTAAATTGGAGGAGGGAACCCTTTATACTACAAAGGGAGTATAGAAATTGATAAAATAAGTAAAATCTCCAACAATATATGATGAGGTGATTCAATGAAATACTGGGAGAAAATAATAAATGATTTAAAAGAAAAAGCAATGAACGAAGATTTGTGGCTTTCTTTAGGAGAAGGAGCACTGAAAATCATAGCGATCTTTATCCTTTCAGGCATTTTTATAAAAGTTGGAAAAGTGATGATTGAAAATGTCTTTAAAGTCCGAACACGTTCGCCCTTACGTGTATCGGAGCGAAGAGAAGCAACATTATTAAAATTGCTTCAAAACATCCTAACATATGTAGTGTACTTTATAGCCTTTATGATGATATTATCAACATTAACCATAGATGTAAGTGCGATGCTAGCAGGGGCTGGAATTGTGGGACTTGCTGTTGGGTTTGGTGCTCAAAATCTTGTTCGTGATATTATCACAGGATTCTTTATTATTTTTGAAGATCAATTTTCTGTGGGTGACTTTGTTCGAATTGGACAGTTTGAGGGAACAGTTGAAGAGATCGGATTAAGAACAACAAAAATTAAGACATGGACAGGGGAACTTCATATATTACCAAATGGTAATATTACGGAAGTAACAAATTTCTCCCTGTATAATAGTATGGCAGTTGTTGATTTAAGCATTTCGTATGAGAGTGATATTAAAAAGGCTGAAGCCGTAATTTCTGAACTCTTACATGAAATGCCTGCAAAATATGAGGATATTGTTAAAACACCTGAGATTTTAGGTGTGCAAAATTTAGCTGCCTCCGATGTGGTCTTGCGTATTGCTGCGGAAACATTACCGATGAAACATTTTCTTGTAGCACGCTTATTACGTAAAGAATTAAAAGAATGTTTGGATCGCAATGGTATAGAAATCCCTTACCCTCGTATGATCATGTATTCACGTCAAGATAAGGTAACTTCTAAGAAGGCATTGGGAAATGAATAGGAGTGAGAGCATTGGAGCAAAAGGAATTTAATTTGAATGACGTTGTTGAAATGAAAAAGCCCCACCCATGTGGAGCCAATCGTTGGAAGATCATTCGTCTAGGGATGGATATCCGTATTAAGTGTGTCGGCTGTGACCATAGCGTGTTAATTCCTCGAAAGGAATTTTCACGTAAAATGAAAAAGGTATTAGAAAGAGCGGAGAGCTAGAGAAGTAGGGGGATGAGTATGGCAAGTACGTATACTTCTGCATGCCCGTTAAATTGTTGGGATAGCTGTGGATTTAAAGTAACCGTCGAGAATGGAAGAGTAACACGGGTGGATGGAGATGAAAGCCACCCGATTACAAAAGGGAAAATTTGTGGAAGAGGTCGAATGCTTGAAGCACGAACCAACTCTACTGACCGAATTCTCTATCCTTTAAAAAAGATTAATGGACAGTTTCATAGAATTTCATGGACCCAGGCACTAGATGAAATCGCTGAAAAGATGTCTTGGTTAAAGGAAAATAAGGGAACTACTTCTATTTTGCATAGCCATGATTATGCCAATGGGGGTTTGTTAAAAAATCTCGATCAGCGTTTCTTTAATGGTTATGGTGGTGTAACAGAGCTAACAGGCTCACTATGCTGGGGTTCTGGAATTGAAGCGCAAAACTGGGATTTTGGTGATGCATACAGTCATGCACCAGGGGATGTATTGAATAGTAAGAATATCGTGATATGGGGGAGAAATGTAGCTCGAACGAATATGCATTTTTACTCTGCTCTACAAGAAGCAAAACGTAACGGATCCAAACTTTATGTGATTGACCCACTATATAATGCGACTGCGAAAATGGCACATAAACATATTACCGTTAAGCCAGGTACAGATGGAATTCTAGCAGTAGGGATCATAAAAGAACTCTTACGTTTAGAACTAGCTGACTTAGACTTTATTGAGAAATATACAGTTGGATTTACTCATGTTAAGGAGTTAATTCAAACCGTTTCTCTTGAAGAGATTAGTAGAATAACCGAGGTAGAGATAGATGTTATAACTGAGCTTGCTTATTTATACGGAGATCGTCCAACATCCACGTATTTTGGGTTAGGAATGCAGCGTTATGGGAATGGGGGGAATACCATTCGATTCATTGATGCTCTAGTTGCTATAAGCGGAAACATTGGAATCCGCGGCGGTGGAGCAAATTATGCGAATAAGCAGGTAGGACAGAGCTTTCAGTTTGGTGAATTAACATTACCGGAGCGACGGAAAGAAACGCGAAATTTCACCATGATGAAGCAGGCAAAAGGGATACTAGAAGCAATGAATCCGACAATAGAAATGATTATTGTTACTTGTGGAAATCCAATTGCACAAGTTCCTAATACAAATGAGATGATCAAAGCATTTTCTTCTGTAGAAACGGTAGTTGTGATTGATTCATTCATGACAGATACAGCAGAAATGGCGGATTATATTCTTCCGACGACAACGGCATTTGAAGAGGAAGACATTTATTATTCTTCCATGTATCATCATTATGCTAACTATGGTCCAAAGCTTGTTGAAGCACCAGGGGAAGCAAAATCAGATTTATGGATATGGACAGAATTAGCACATCGACTTGGGTTTGGTGAGGACTTTAACTACTCAAGAGGTGAATTTATGACAATGGCCATTCAACATTTAGAGGATCAGGGAATTACGCTTCAAACATTTAAAGAGAATTATCATGTGGAACTTCCAGTAGACGAAGTTCCATGGAGTGATTTTCATTTTAAAACACCAAGTGGTAAATATGAATTTCTTTCTAACCGAGCGATTCAACAGGGAGAAGATGGACGTTTGTCTTTATCACTACCGAACGAATCAATCCTCACAACTCCTGAGTTAGCTCAGAAATATCCTTATCAGCTTTTAACTATTCATCCCATGCGGTCAAACCATTCTCAACACTATCATTTATTTGCTCAACAACCGAAGCTTCGAGTTGAACTATCAGCAAATATCGCAGAGGACCTTCATTTAGCAGATAATGATTTTGTAGAGGTATGGAATGATCGGGGAGCGGTAAAAGGCTATGTTCAAATTCTTCCTCATGCACATCCAAATACCATTAATATAGATGAGGGCATTTGGAAGAAGTATGGAGGATCAGTCAACCTTCTTACCCCAAGCGAGGAATCGGATAATGGGTTGGGAAGCACGTTATATGATTGTTTAGTAAATATTAGAAAAGTAGAACAAGATGAAACGGCCGTATAGGCAGATTTCTCTTGTTCTTGTTTTTTTGCCATCATATCTCTATAATTGTTAAAGGCTAAAGGCTTTTATAAACTAGAAAAAATGAAACAAATAGATATAGTTGTATCGACGAATTTTGGTGCGAATATATAAATGAGGAGTGACTTGGATGGCACTAACAGCAGGAATCGTAGGTTTGCCGAACGTAGGGAAATCTACATTATTTAATGCGATTACACAAGCAGGAGCAGAATCAGCGAACTATCCTTTCTGTACGATTGATCCTAACGTAGGAATTGTAGAAGTTCCAGATGATAGACTACAAAAATTAACAGAGCTTGTTCAACCGAAAAAAACGGTACCTACAACGTTTGAGTTTACTGACATAGCTGGGATTGTAAAGGGTGCGAGTAAAGGGGAAGGTTTAGGAAATAAGTTTCTTTCTCATATCCGTGAAGTGGACGCCATTTGTCAGGTTGTTCGTTGCTTTGCTGATGATAATATTACTCACGTCTCTGGTAAGGTAGATCCAATTGACGATATTGAAACGATTAATCTTGAATTAATTTTAGCGGATCTTGAATCAGTAGAAAAAAGACTTGCACGCGTTGGAAAAATGGCAAAACAAAAAGATAAGGATGCTGTATTTGAAGCAGAAATTCTTGAAAAGCTTAAGGAAGCCTTTGAAGCGGACAAGCCTGCTCGTACAGTTGAGTTTACTGAAGAGCAAATGAAGGTAGTAAAGCAACTTCACTTGTTAACGATCAAGCCAGTCCTTTATGTGGCTAACGTAGGGGAAGAAGATGTCGCTGATCCGTCTTCAAATGAATATGTACAAAAAGTAAGAGAGTTTGCTGAAAAGGACAATGCAGAAGTAATTGTCGTTTGTGCGAAGATTGAAGAAGAGATTGCTGAGCTTGAAGGGGAAGAAAAAGAAATGTTCCTTTCTGAGCTTGGTATTGAGGAATCAGGTCTTGATCAGTTGATTCGTGCAGCTTATCATCTACTAGGATTAGCAACATACTTTACTGCTGGTGTTCAAGAAGTTCGTGCATGGACATTCCGTAAAGGGATGAAGGCTCCTCAATGTGCAGGAGTGATCCACTCTGACTTTGAGCGTGGGTTCATTCGTGCAGAAACAGTTGCTTATGAAGATTTACTAGCTGGTGGTACCATGGCTGCTGCTAAAGAAGCTGGTAAAGTTCGTTTAGAAGGAAAAGAATATGAAGTAAAAGACGGAGACATTATCCATTTCCGCTTTAATGTTTAAAATGAGAACCACCTTGAGAAATCAAGGTGGTTTTTTACGTTTTCTTAACAGTAAATCAACCTGGTTTCAATGTTTTCGACTTAAACTGAAAGCATTAGAAAGGTGGGTGTAAAATTGAAGCGGACAATGGATTGGATTGTAAAATCTGATGAAATTATTTTCTACCTATTAAACAAGCAGCCTTTATTCCTCATTCAAATCTTTAGATGGGTTACTCATTTAGGTGGTGCTCTTTGCTCGATAGGAATTCCTTTATTCGTGTGGATATTTGGTCCATTAGAGCTTAGAGAAGTGGTTATCGTCGTTTACTTTTCTTTGACCTTAAGCCATTTGTTTGTCTTTTTAGCAAAGAGACAATTTCGACGACTTAGGCCTCACTTATCTACCTTACAAGCGACCATTCATGGTCCAACACTAAAGGATCCTTCGTTTCCGTCTGGGCATTCTACAGCAATATTCTCAGTTGTTACACCTTTTATCTTATTTGATCCATTTTTAGCTCCTTTTTTGTTTCCTATTGCCATTATGGTTGCACTTTCTCGTGTAATACTTGGCGTCCACTTTCCAACCGATGTGTTAGCAGGTTCGTTACTAGGTGCGATCACCGCAATGGGATTTTGTCATTTATTTTTCTAGGGGGGATCAGTTTGAGAATAGCTATTTTTACTGACACATTTTTTCCGCAAGTAAACGGTGTAGCAAAATCACTGAAAAGATACGCTGATTACCTACTACAAAAAGGGCATATCGTAGAAATATTTGCACCTGAGCTGGAGGGGAGTAACACGTACCCCTATGTTCACCAATTTATGAGTATTCCTTTTTTTATCTACCCAGAATGTCGAACAGCATTGGCTCTGCCGAACACTATCCTTGAACGGGTACAAGCATTTTCTCCAGACTTTATCCACGTGGCTACGCCATTAACGATGGGAGTACTAGGATCCCATGCAGCTAAAAAATTGGGTATTCCTATTATTTCCTCTTATCACACACATTTTGACCAGTATCTGGAATATTACAAACTGAGTTGGATCTCTCCTATTCTGTGGAGATACTTAAAATGGTTTTATTCTTCCTCAGAACGTATTTTTGTTCCCTCCAAGGAGACGTTAACGCATCTCCAAACAAAAGGCTTCACTAACTTATCTATATGGTCAAGAGGGGTAGACTGCTCACTTTTTCGACCTTCTAACCAAACGGTCAATATTCGAGAACAATATAATATTAAAGCTCCCTATATTCTTCTTTATGTAGGAAGACTTGCACCAGAAAAAGATCTATATACATTACAAAAGATCATGGAACATTTCTCGGAAAATTGGAAAGAAAGCGTTCACTGCTTAATTGTAGGGGATGGTCCAAGTTTTGAGGAGATATCTAGTCTTTTGAACAGAAGCACAAATATAACAATGACGGGGTATTTAAGTGGGAATGAGCTGGCTTCTTGTTATGCTGCTAGTGACTTATTCGTATTTCCATCTCAAACAGAAACATTTGGGAACGTTGTACTAGAGGCACTTGCTAGTGGAACTCCTGCCATTGTCTCTAATCGTGGGGGAGTGAGTGGAATTGTAGAGCATAATAAAACAGGAAAGATATGTAAGGCTGGTGATTATCAAGATTTTATAAAGCAAACGGAACAATTACTCACTAATAAAGTAAGCAGGCTCATTATGGGGAAAAATGCAAGAGAATATGCACTAAAGCAAACATGGGAAGGAATCTTCGACCATTTAATCAGTGAGTGTAAACAAACGATTAAGCAGAAAGTAGTAACTTTAAAAAAGAATGCATAACCGAAATAAATGAGTGTTTTCAATCTAATCTTGTGTTTCGCTACTTGCTGTGATATAATTTCTTCTTGTGAGTAATGAATATTGCTCCTTGCCCAGTTGGGCCGTTTAGACCAAAAGGAGGTGAACGTGATGAGAGCGTACGAAATTATGTACATCATCCGCCCAAACATTGAAGATGAGGCTAAAAAAGCCTTAGTTGAGCGTTTCAACACTATCTTAACTGATAATGGTGCGGAACTTACTGAAGCAAAAGAGTGGGGTAAGCGTCGTCTTGCATACGAAATCAATGATTTCCGTGATGGCTACTACCAACTTGTAAAAGTTAACTCTGATGCAGCTGCAGTGGAAGAATTCTCTCGCTTAGCAAAAATTAGCGAAGATATTATCCGCCACATGGTTACTAAAGACGAAAAATAAGAATAGATAAGCACTTCTAATCTTGATGTTTCACGTGAAACACTAGACGTAGAAGAAAGGGGGTTGATTCTGATGATGAATCGTGTTGTTCTAGTCGGTCGGTTGACGAAAGATCCTGAATTACGCTATACACCAAATGGGGTTCCTGTTGCTACTTTTACACTTGCGGTCAATCGTACTTTTACGAATCAGCAAGGAGAAAGAGAAGCAGATTTCATCAACTGTGTGATTTGGCGTAAACCTGCAGAAAACGTAGCAAACTTCTTGAAAAAAGGCAGTCTTGCTGGCGTAGATGGTCGTGTTCAAACACGTAGCTATGATGGACAAGATGGTAAGCGCGTATATGTCACTGAAATATTAGCTGAAAGTGTCCAGTTTTTGGAGCCAAGAGGTGCTTCTGGTGGTTCTGCCCCTGGTGGAAACGCAGGAGGTTTCGGAGGGCAAAGAGAAGCTTCACCATACGGGAATAACAATCAGAATCAACCATATAGAAACAACAATAATAATAACCAAGGTTTTACAAGAATGGATGAGGATCCATTTGCAAATGACGGTGGTCAAATCGACATTTCTGATGATGATTTACCATTCTAATTCCTTGAACATACGATAACTTTTACTAAAGGAGGGAAATACTCATGGCAATGGGCGGACGTAGAGGAGGACGCGCGAAGCGTCGTAAAGTTTGCTTCTTCACAGCAAACGGAATCACTCATATCGATTACAAAGATGTAGATCTTCTTAAAAAATTCATCTCTGAGCGTGGTAAAATTTTACCTCGTCGTGTAACAGGTACAAACGCTAAATACCAACGTAAATTAACAGTTGCTATTAAGCGTGCACGTACTATGGCATTACTACCATACGTTACTGGTGAATAATGAACGGAGAAAGACACCCTTAGTGGTGTCTTTTTTTATTCTTAGCTTTGACACCTAATCTGTATGAGTTGAATCCGTCTCTAGAACTAGATAAAATAGAAGTGATGCAATTAAATGAGGTGAGGGATTGAATAATGTTCGACAGTTAACAACAGGAGCTTTGTTACTAGCTATTTATGCAGCTCTTCTTTTGTTAACAACGTATATGCCCCTATTAGGGATGGTAACCAACTTGTTCTTGGGATTACCTTTTATTCTTTTTGCGTATAAAAATGATCGCAAAAGTATGTTAGTGTTTTTTGTTGCTTCCATTTTACTATCACTAATAGTGGGAACAGTTTTTGCCATCCCAGTAGCTATTACCTTTGGTCTAACAGGTTTAGTGATGGGGGACTTTATAAGAGAGAAGAAAAGTAGGGAAGCGATTTACTTTGGTGGCTCCATCGCGTTTTTATTAACCGTCGTATTGACCTATGCGATATCAGTCGCTTTTTTTCAAATCGACTTTATTGATGAAACCATAGCAGCAACCAAGGCTTCCATAGAATCTTCCCTTTCAATCATGGAATCATTAGGACAAACTCCTAATGAGAAGCAGATGGAAGAATTACTTGCTGGAATAGAGGCAGGGAGATTTTTAAAACCAACCTTGTTTGTAATGGCGGCTTTTCTTGCCGTGTTCTTTATTCAACTAGTAAGTTTTCCAATAGCAAAACGTTTTCAAGTTGAAATTACGAATTGGAAACCTTTTCGTCATCTTCAGTTGCCAAAAAGTATTTTATGGATCTATTTATTTTCCATTATCGCTTCAATGATATTTAATCCTGAAGAGGGCAGTTTTGCTTTTATGGCCATTGTAAATATCGCCTTTTTGCTTCAATGGTTAATGGTTTTACAAGGGTTAGCTTTCATTTATTACTTTAGTAATGCAAAGAAGTTTCCAAGAGCGGTACCAATAATGTTCACAATTGGAGTCTTGTTATTTCCACAATTACTTTATATTGTACGGATATTAGGTATAATTGATTTAGGTTTTGATTTAAGAAAAAGGATCAAGAATCAATAAAATACACTACTGTGTGGGAGCTGAAGTTATGCCTTCTTATCTAGAAAAGCGATCGATTCGCTACCCCATCTACGCATTAATTGCCATAACAGTGGTGCTTCTCGGATTAATTGCTGTGTACAATTGGCTACTTGGCTTAATCGGATTAATAGTAGCATTTCTTCCCTTTTTCTATATCTTTCAGCTTGAGAGAAAACAGAGAAAAGAAATGGAAGAATACATAACTACATTATCCTATCGAGTGAAAAAAGTGGGCGAGGAAGCGCTCATGGAAATGCCAATTGGTATTATGTTAATTAATGATGACTACTATATTGAGTGGACGAACCCATTCTTAGCTTCATCCTTTGAAGAAGATACACTTGTTGGTAGGTCACTCTATGATGTAGGCGAATCACTTATTCCTTTAATTAAACAAGATGTTGAAACAGAAATCATTACGATTCATGATCGTAAATTTAGAGTCATACACCGACCTGAAGAAAGACTTCTGTACTTCTTTGATGTAACTGAACAAACAGAAATCGAAAAATTATATGAAGATGAACGAACCGTGATTGCAATCATTTTCTTAGATAATTATGATGAATTAACGCAAGGGATGGAAGATCAGACAAGAAGTAGCTTGAATAACCTTGTTACATCTATATTAAATAAGTGGGCACAAGAAAATGGAGTTTTCCTAAAGAGAATTACTTCTGAACGCTTCATTGCTGTATTCAATGAAAATATCTTACAGTTGCTCGAGAAAGGGAAGTTTTCTGTACTGGATGACGTAAGAGAAACGACTTCAAAGCAAAATGTCCCATTAACCTTGAGTATTGGAGTAGGTTCTGGTGTATCGTCACTACCGGAGTTAGGATCATTAGCACAATCTAGTCTTGATTTAGCGCTAGGTCGTGGTGGTGACCAGGTGGCGATTAAGTTAACAAATGGTAAGGTGAAGTTTTTTGGTGGAAAGACAAATCCAGTTGAAAAACGGACAAGGGTACGTGCTAGGGTCATCTCACATGCTCTTAAGGAGCTTGTCACAGAAAGTGACAAGGTCATCATTATGGGGCATAAAAGTCCGGATATGGACGCTATTGGAGCTTCAATAGGTATTCAAAAGGTTGCCCAAATGAATGAACGTGATGCCTATATCGTCTTAAATCCAAACGATATTGATACTGGTGTTCAAAGGTTATTAGAAGAAATCAAAAAACATGAATCTCTGTTTGAAAAATTTGTTACACCTGAACAGGCACTAGAACTTGCAACGGAGGACACTCTGTTAGTGGTTGTTGATACACATAAGCCTTCATTAGTTATTGAAGAGCGTTTATTATCAAAAATCGACCATGTTGTGGTTATTGACCATCATAGACGAGGAGAAGAGTTCATTCAAAGTCCACTACTCGTTTATATGGAGCCATATGCGTCCTCAACAGCAGAGCTTGTTACGGAGTTATTAGAATATCAGCCAAAACGTGGAAAGATTGATATGCTTGAAGCAACAGCTCTTTTAGCTGGTATTATTGTTGATACAAAAAGCTTTACTCTTCGTACAGGAGCTAGAACCTTTGATGCTGCATCGTATTTAAGAGGGCAAGGAGCTGACACGGTTCTTGTACAAAAGTTTTTAAAAGAAGATGTGGATTCATTCTTAAAACGTGCTAAATTGATTGAAACGGTTTATTTTTTCAAAAAAGGGGTCGCCATTGCAAAAGGAAACAATACACAGATTATTGATCAAATTTTAATTGCACAAACGGCAGATACCCTGCTGACGATGGATGGAATTCAAGCTTCGTTTGTTATTTCGAAACGATCGGATCAAACGGTTGGAATTAGTGCCAGGTCGTTGGGTGATGTGAACGTCCAAATTATTATGGAGAATCTTAATGGTGGTGGCCATTTAACAAATGCAGCAACACAGCTAACTGATGTAACGATTGAGGAAGCAGAAGAAAGACTGCAAACGGCCATTCACGATTATATGGAAGGGAGAAAGAAAGAATGAAAGTAATCTTTTTGAAGGATGTTAAAGGAAAAGGAAAAAAAGGCGAAGTGAAAAATGTTGCTGATGGGTACGCACAAAACTTCTTGATTAAACAAGGACTTGCAGTAGAAGCAAATTCAACAAATGTTAGTACTCTTGAGGGTCAGAAAAAGAAACAAGAGAAGCTAGCTGCAGAAGAGCTTGCAGAAGCAAAAAAATTAAAAGAAACGATTGAAAAAATCACCGTAGAATTAAGTGCAAAAGCTGGTGAAGGCGGACGACTTTTTGGTTCGATCACTAGTAAGCAAATCGCAGAAGAGCTGCAGAAAAAGCATAATATTAAAATTGACAAACGTAAAATTGAACTAGAAGATGCTATCCGTGCTTTAGGTTATACAAAGGTACCAGTAAAGCTTCATACTGAAGTTCAAGCTACGTTAAATGTCCACGTAAAAGAAGTAAACTAAATTTGGAAGTTCCATTTCTTCATATTCATGATAAAATAGAGTAGTTAACAAAATGTGACCCGTCTTACTGGTCACATTTTTTCTAGTTTTGGTCATATCCTCTAGGAAAGCAAAGGGAGGTTATTATAAATGAATGATTTATATGCTGACCGTCTCCCTCCTCAAAATATAGAGGCTGAGCAGGCGGTTTTAGGTGCGATATTTTTAGAACCATCTTCTCTTACAATGGCTTCAGAAATTTTAATTCCTGATGATTTTTATCGAGCGTCACATCAGAAAATTTTCCAAATGATGTTACAGCTGAGCGACAAAGGAAAAGCCGTTGATTTAATAACAGTGACAGAAGAGCTTTCAGCGGCAAAGCTACTTGAAGATACTGGTGGTGTAAGTTACTTAAGTGAATTAGCTGGTTCAGTACCGACAGCTGCTAATATAGAATACTATGCTAAGATAGTTGAAGAAAAATCATTGCTTCGACGACTGATCCGTACCGCAACCACCATTGCTACAGATGGTTATACGCGTGAAGACGAAGTTGAGGTATTATTAGGAGAAGCAGAGAAAAGTATTTTAGAAGTAGCCGGACGAAAAAATGCGGGTGCTTTTCATAATATAAAGGACGTTCTTGTCCGAACATATGACAATATTGAAGTCATGAATAACCGTGCGGGTGAAGTAACAGGTTTAGCAACAGGATTCTCAGAGCTTGACCGTATGACAGCAGGGTTTCAACGGAATGATTTAATCATTGTAGGAGCACGTCCATCCGTTGGTAAAACAGCCTTTGCCTTAAATATTGCGCAAAACGTCGCAGCAAAAACCGGTGAAAATATAGCTATTTTTAGTCTTGAGATGGGTGCTGAACAGCTTGTGATGCGTTTGCTTTGTGCAGAAGGAAATATTGATGCACAAAGACTTAGAACAGGCTCATTAACAGATGAGGACTGGGGTAAGTTAACGATGGCTATGGGGAGCTTATCGAATGCTGGAATCTTTATTGATGATACCCCAGGGGTAAGAATTACAGATATCCGTTCAAAATGTCGCCGTTTACAGCAGGAACATGGACTAGGAATGATTCTAATTGACTACTTGCAGCTAATTCTAGGAAGTGGTCGTGCAGGCGAGAACCGTCAGCAAGAAGTATCAGAAATCTCCCGTTCCTTAAAGGCTCTTGCTCGTGAGCTGAAAGTACCGGTTATTGCCTTATCACAGCTTTCCCGTGGAGTGGAACAGCGTCAAGATAAGCGTCCAATGATGTCAGATATTCGTGAATCCGGAAGTATTGAGCAGGATGCCGACGTAATTGCTTTCTTATACCGTGATGATTATTATGATCGAGAATCAGAAAGTAAGAACATTATCGAAATCATTATTGCGAAGCAGCGTAATGGTCCGACTGGTACGGTATCATTAGCTTTTGTGAAAGAATATAATAAGTTTGTTAACTTGGAGCGGCGCTTTGATGATTCTGGAGTTCCACCTGGAGCGTAATAGATTAAAATAATAAAAGACTAGCTGAACCAGCTAGTCTTTTTTCTATGAAAAAAGAATTATTTACGAACAAAAAATATTAATCTTGCAAAAAACGTTCGGGTTTTGTTGACTTTTAGCTGTTTAAATTGGTAAACTAATCTTGTTTGATTTTGCACGAAAAAATGTTAGTTACCTTATGGAGGTGCTGTTATATGTCATCAGTAGTTGTAGTTGGAACACAATGGGGAGACGAGGGAAAAGGAAAGATCACAGACTTCTTATCAGAAAATGCAGAAGTGATCGCTCGTTACCAAGGAGGAAATAATGCTGGACACACGATTAAGTTCGGTGGAGAAACGTATAAGCTTCATTTAATTCCTTCTGGAATCTTCTATAGCGATAAGGCTTGTGTAATTGGAAATGGGATGGTAGTGGACCCGAAAGCTTTAGTAAAAGAGCTTGCTTACTTACACGACAAGGGTGTTACAACAGATAATCTTCGTGTGAGCAACCGTGCGCATGTAATTTTGCCATACCATTTGCGCCTTGATGAAGTAGAGGAAGAAAGCAAGGGAGCAAATAAGATTGGTACGACAAAAAAGGGAATTGGACCAGCTTATATGGACAAGGCAGCACGTATCGGAATTCGTATTGCTGACCTTCTTGACCGTGAAGTGTTCGAGGAAAAGCTAGCACGTAACCTAGAAGAGAAAAATCGTTTACTTGAGCGTATATATGAAACTGAAGGCTTTAAGATTGAAGATATTCTTGATGAGTATTATGAGTATGGTCAACAAATTAAACAGTATGTGTGTGACACCTCAGTTGTGTTAAACGATGCGCTTGATGAAGGACGTCGTGTTCTTTTTGAAGGTGCTCAAGGAGTTATGCTTGATATTGACCAAGGTACATACCCGTTTGTTACATCTTCAAATCCTGTCGCAGGTGGAGTGACAATCGGATCGGGTGTAGGTCCTACGAAAATTAAGCATGTAGTTGGTGTATCTAAGGCATATACGACTCGTGTTGGAGATGGACCTTTCCCAACAGAATTAGATAACGAAATAGGGCATCAAATTCGTGAGGTTGGCCGTGAATATGGTACTACTACGGGACGTCCGCGTCGTGTTGGTTGGTTTGATAGCGTAGTCGTAAGACATGCTAGAAGAGTAAGTGGAATCACAGACCTATCTCTAAATTCCATTGACGTGTTAACAGGTATTGAAACGTTAAAAATCTGCGTAGCGTACCGTTACAAAGGGGAAGTAATTGAAGAATTCCCAGCTAGCTTAAAAACGTTAGCTGAATGTGAGCCAGTCTTTGAAGAGCTTCCAGGCTGGACGGAAGACATCACAGGCTGTAAATCACTTGCTGAGTTACCAGCAAATGCTCGTCACTATTTAGAGCGAATTGCACAGTTAACAGGTATTCCATTGTCAATTTTCTCAGTAGGTCCTGATCGTACACAAACAAATGTTGTGTTAAATCCATGGAGACAAAGCTAATCCATTTAACATTAATATTCGCCACTAATCGTAGTGGCGAATATTTTATTTACTTAAAATAATTTTTTTATAAAAACATATTGCAATCTATTAGGCTATTATGCTAATATAAAAAACGTCGTCAGAATATGTCGAATAAACACATGGCCCCTTGGTCAAGCGGTTAAGACACCGCCCTTTCACGGCGGTAACACGGGTTCGAATCCCGTAGGGGTCATCACACTATTCCAATCTCTTCAAACGCAAGAGGTTGGAATTTTTATAAATTCGGCTCAGTAGCTCAGTTGGTAGAGCACGATGAGTAATCTTCAAAGAAAAAACATCCAGCGTACCGATTTGAAAAATCGGGACGAAGGACGAAGCAATACGTATCTAGGAAATAATATTAATTTGGCTCAGTAGCTCAGTCGGTAGAGCAAAGGACTGAAAATCCTTGTGTCGGCGGTTCGATTCCGTCCTGAGCCATATATGAAAGAGGAGTTTGTCCTATGACAAATTCCTCTTTTTTGTTACAAAGATGTAATATTAAAGTAAATATCTTCCAAGAAATTTGTCGAAAATAGTCTCAGCGATTTCTCTATAAAATGAAAGCGTTTCTATTAGGAAAGGCTGTTATATCAATGTTTTGCTAGGAAACTTCCACAAGATATCCTTCGATTCATTCGACTAGACTTTGTAATATAATGTCATTAATTATACATTTGTGTTACATATCAGGTGCTAGTAAACTCTTGATAGCTTATTTATGGTAAAGTAAAGAAGTCTTATTATGCAATTCTGTAAAAATAAAAAGAGTTAAAAGCACTAAAAGTGTTTTGTTGCGCTAGTCTAGGAGGATTAGAGAATGGGTTTTTTCAATAAGAGACTTTCCGAACTAACGATCAACGCATCTAATAGTCTAAAACCTAAAATAAAAATGGCAGCTATATCCGCAATGGCATTAGGAGCACTTACATTTGGTGTAAGTACTGCATCTGCTAGTGGCTCTAAATTAAGTACGGTATACTATGTATATATGAATAAAGAATATGTTGGTACTGTCTCTGACAAAGAAGTGGTTCAAGATATTCTAGATGAAAAAGTAGAAGAGTTTAAGCAAGCATATAAAAATTTAGATTTATCAGCTGATTCACAACTTACATATGTTTCAGAGCAAGTGTTTAGTTCTAGTGCTAAAACAAATGACGAAGAAGTTGCAGAAATCATCCAAAGTAAGCTAGCTGTTCAAGCAAATGCTTCAGCCTTAGTTATAGATGGGAAAGCAGTAGCTTACTTAAAAAATGAAGCTGAGGCAGACCAAGTGTTAAATGCTTTGAAGCTAAAGTATGTTACACAGGAGCAACTAACAGAGTTGGAAACTCGTAAGGCAACTCCTGAAGTGGTATTACCTACACTAAAGGAAAATGAAGTTCGTCTATTAGACGTTTCATTTACAAAAGAAGTTTCACAAAACATAGAAAAAGTTACACCAGATAAAATACTATCTGTTGACGATGCAGTTACCTTTTTAACGAAAGGTACATTAGAAGAAAAGAAATACTCCGTAAAAGAGGGAGATGTGTTAGGTGGAATCGCCTCTGCACATGGTATGGAAATGGCACAATTATTATCCATTAACCCTGGTATGACAGAAGATAGTGTGTTAAAGATTGGGCAAGAATTGAATGTAACCTTCCTCCAACCCCTTCTTCAAGTAGTAGTAGTAAAAGAAGAGGCAAAAAAGGAAACAATTCCATTTGCAAACCAAGTAATAGATGATGGAACTATGTATAAAGGTGATACAAAAGTAGAACAAGAGGGGAAAGAAGGGGCGCGTGAAGTAACATATAAAGTCTCCGAGCAAAATGGAGTCCGTGTCGCTCAAGAGGTTACGAGTGAAAAGGTCCTTCAAGAACCTGTTAATTATATTGTTAGAAAAGGAACAAAAGTGGTACCATCTCGTGGTGATGGGTCCCTTGTATGGCCAACAAATGGAGGGTATGTTTCCAGCCAAATGGGCTTTAGATGGGGAAAACAGCATAAAGGTATAGATATTGCACGTCCTAGCAGTGGAACCATTAAAGCTGCAGACAATGGAAAAGTCGTATCTGCTGGATATGATAACGGGTATGGAAACAAGATTGTCATTGATCATAATAACGGGATGCGTACGGTTTATGCGCATTTAGCTTCAATCAGTGTAAGTGTTGGCCAAACAGTTGTTAAAGGGGCAAGTATTGGAGTGATGGGTTCAACTGGGGATTCAACAGGTGTCCATCTTCATTTTGAAGTTTATAAGAATGGTAGTTTAGTAAATCCACTAAATTATTTAAATTGATAATATTATTAATACCTCTAGTGAAAACTAGAGGTTTTCTATTTCTTAATGAAGGGATATGCCTGCTAAAAGCGTGAATTCATAGGCATATCATGATAAAGTAAGTATTATGAACAGTAAAAATAGCGGAAGATAAAATAAATATTACAGCCAACTAAAGGAGCTATGAAATGGAAAAACGTATACTAGTTGTCGACGATGAAAAGCCAATTGCAGATATCCTCCAATTTAACCTTAAGAAGGAAGGATACGACGTATATTGTGCATATGATGGGAACGAAGCCTTAAAGATGGTAGAAGAAATTATGCCAGACTTAATCTTACTAGATATTATGCTCCCTCAACGTGATGGAATGGAAGTATGTCGGGAAGTTCGTAAAAAATATGAAATGCCAATTATCATGCTAACAGCAAAGGATTCTGAAATTGATAAAGTTCTTGGTCTTGAGCTTGGCGCAGATGACTATGTAACAAAACCGTTTAGTACTAGAGAATTAATTGCTCGTGTGAAAGCAAATTTAAGAAGACATCAAACAAATTTAAGTCAACAGGAAGAAGATGAGACAAATGAGATCGAACTAGGCTCATTGACGATTCATCCAGATGCTTATATTGTTTCGAAGCGCGGTGAGATGATCGAGCTTACTCACAGAGAGTTCGAACTGCTTCACTACTTAGCTCAGCATATCGGACAAGTGATGACGAGAGAACATCTATTACAAACGGTTTGGGGGTACGATTATTTTGGCGATGTTCGTACAGTCGATGTAACCGTTAGAAGACTTCGTGAGAAAATTGAAGATAACCCAAGTCACCCAACATGGATTGTGACAAGAAGAGGGGTTGGATACTATTTACGAAATCCTGAGCAGGAGTAATCAGTAAATGAAAAAGGTTGGGTTCTTTCGATCTATTCATCTTAAATTTGTCATGATTTACGTATTGTTAATATTAATAGCGATGCAAATCATCGGTGTTTATTTTGTTAGGCAGCTTGAAAACACATTGTTAAGAAATTTTGAAACCTCTATTGAAGAGAGAGTTAATCTTTTAGCCTACTACTTAGGGGAAGAGCTCGGCAAGGAACGTAATCCAGATGATGACGGACCGACTCTTGAAGAGGCGGTTAGGAAGATACTGTCTGATTTTAAAACAGCAGATATTTCAGAGGTTCGATTAATTGAGGCAAGTACTCAAAAAATAATTGGCACATCAGATCCTTATAATCAAGGAATTGTAGGTCAAAGATCGACTGATACATTAATTAGGCGAGTCATTGCTACCAATGCAGATGAAGGGGAAGATGTCACTCAAATAGATCGACAGACAGGACGGATTTGGATTTTAGTAACACCGGTTCGTTCCGATGATGATGTAACAGGTGCGATTTACCTGGTAGCGAAGAAAGAAAATGTGTATTCACAAATGAAAACCATTAATAATATTCTTGCGACAGGGACGGGTATTGCATTATTGATTACAGCAGTACTTGGAATTCTACTAGCACAGACGATTACAAGGCCGATATCTGATATGCGAAAGCAGGCACAGGCAATGGCTAAAGGAAATTTCTCTCGAAAGGTAAAAGTATACGGATATGATGAGATCGGTCAGTTGGCCATTACTTTTAATAACCTCACCAAAAAGTTGCAAGAGGCACATGCAACGACTGAAGGAGAACGTCGAAAGTTATCGTCTGTTCTCTCTTATATGACAGATGGTGTGGTTGCTACCGATAGAAAAGGGCGAGTAATTCTTATTAATGAACCTGCGGCAAAGCTTTTGAGTGTTTCACGTGAAACAATATTATCTAGCTCGATTGTGTCTTTATTAGGCTTAGAAGAAGACTATTCGTTTGAAGACTTACTTGTAGAGAAAGAGTCGCTTATTTTGGACTATAGCACAGCGACAAAACCTCTTATTCTACGGGCAAATTTTTCAGTCATTCAAAAGGAAACTGGTTTTGTAAATGGACTAATAACGGTGCTTCATGATATCACGGAACAAGAGAAAATTGACTTAGAGAGACGAGAATTTGTTGCCAATGTGTCACATGAGTTACGGACACCTTTAACCACCATGAGAAGTTACTTAGAAGCATTATCGGATGGTGCCTGGAAGGATGAGGAGATTGCTCCAAACTTTTTAAGTGTGACGCAAACAGAAACAGAACGTATGATACGTCTAGTGAATGATTTGCTTCAGCTTTCTAAAATGGACAGCAAGGATTATCGCCTTAAAAAGGAATGGTTTAATTTTATAGATTTCTTCAATCGAATTATTGATCGTTTTGAAATCATAAAGGACGAAAATATTGCTTTTGAACGAAAACTATTAGATCATGGTGCCTTTGTTGAGGGAGATGCAGACAAGCTTACACAAGTTCTGGATAATATCATTTCAAATGCTATGAAGTATTCTCCACTGGGTGGGAAAATCACGTTTAAAGTGGAGGAAAAGGAAGATCATATTGTAGTAAGTGTTAGTGACCAGGGAATGGGGATTCCAAAAGAAAATCTTCAGCAGATTTTTGAACGATTCTATCGAGTGGATAAAGCAAGAACTAGAAAGCTTGGTGGAACAGGTCTTGGACTAGCCATCGCAAAAGAGATGGTAGAAGCCCATGGAGGAAACATATGGGCAGAGAGCGTAGAAGGGAAGGGGACAACAGTCTCATTCACCCTCCCGTATGATCGAAATGAGGTGGATGATTGGACATGAAGTATGAAACGATAAAGTCTATCGTCCTATTAATTCTTGTCGTTTTTAGCATTCTTCTTACATGGATGTTATGGACATATCAACCCAATTATGACACTTTGAAGGAAAGTGGAAATACCGTTGAAGAAGTATCGCTTGGTGAAACAAAAGAATTGAGCAAAATTGTTCGTCCTGAACGTTTGTTTTTACATCAAGGTGAGAAACATTATGGTACATTTGATTCCTTTGAAATTGAACAAACCATGAAAGAATTAAGCTTATGGAGATTTAGTGAGTTCGAAGATATATCCGAACTCGTAAAAAACATTCCTTCCTTTATTTATGATAAAAATGCTTTAGAACTAATATTTCCTGATATTGTTCCTTTAAAGGAGTATCGAAGCGCGTTACAATTACCGAGTAATGATCTTCCTAAAAGTAACTTTGACCGAATTGTTATTGATTTAGAACCGGAAACAAGAGAGGGCGGAGTCGTTTATTTTATTTCCTCCAAAGAACATGAAGTGCTTCGGGCAAATGTTTCAACCTCTTATATCAATGACTTTAAAGAACGTTATTTAGTGGATATCAGTGTGAATGAAAAGTATGCTCTTTATGAACCAATTAATCGGGAAAGTTTTCCGATGCTTAGAAAGGATTCAGTAAAAATCGCCTTATATAATTATCTACCAGTGAGCTTACCATCAGAAAAACTTCGTGACGCCTTATTTAGTGATCCGAATGTAGTGTCAAAGAATTATAGCTCTTTTGGTGAAGAGTACACGGATACTACTACATTGATGAGTATCAATAATGAAACAAATACTGTTTCCTATGTGAAAACAGAAGATGTTGAAAGTGGGGCAACAACGAAATCGGATCATCTCCTGGAAAAAAGTATTGATTTTATTAATAGTCATGGAGGTTGGACTGATAATTATCGCTATGTAGGAATGGATGAGTCAGAACAGGTGATATTATTCCGATTATATGATTTAAGTGGTTACCCCATTTTTGGAGATAATGGAGTATCGGAAATTTTACAGATCTGGAATGCTAGTGGAATTAATAAATATTTTCGAAGTAATTTTATGTTAGGAAGTAGAGTGGAAGCAACTGAAATTATTCTTCCATCTGGTGTGAGTATGCTAGAGGAGTTGAAAAAAGTAGAAGATCTTAACCTTGATTTTCTTCAGGATCTTTCAATTGGTTATCACATGTCTACAGACACACCAAATGTGATAGATTTAGAACCTGCTTGGTATTATAAATATAACGATGAGTGGAAAATGGTTCCCAGCAGTGAGAATGGGGGGATAAAGCATGGATTGGAGTAGAATTAAAACCATCTTTATTCTTTCCTTTTTCGTTTTAAATATCTATCTTATGAATGAGTTTTTAAAGATTCGTACCGCAACCAAATATGAATATGCGACCAATCCTTCTTTAGAAAATCGATTAAAGGCGGATGAAATCACATACAATGATCTTCCCAAAAACCTTGAAAAGGACAAGTACTTAAGTACGGTACCGAAAGTGTTTACAGAGGAAGAGGTTGAAATGCTTATAAACACAACACTCAGTGGTCAAACCATTACGATAAGAAACAACCAATCCATCGAATCAGAACTGAATACACCATTAAAAGTGAGTAGCAAAGGGCAACCACCTGAGTTAGAGTCCTTTTTAAAAGGATCGGTCATGAATGGTGACCAGTATCGTTATTGGGGTAGAGATGATACCGAAAATAGTATTACTTATTATCAACAATACCAAGAAAAGCTATTTTATAAAAATCCAAGTGGCCAAATCACGTTCAAATTAAATAGTGATAATGAAGTAGTTTCATACAAACAAACATTCCTCGGTAAAATCGAGGAGCTGTCGGAAGATGAAAGAATTATTCAGCCCATCAAGGCGATAGAAACACTTTATGAAAATGGCTATTTACCATATGGAACAAAGATAGAAAGAGTCGAGTTTGGCTATTACACACTTGTTCGTTTAACTTCATCACAGGTATTAACACCTGCGTGGCGCTTTGTGTTAAACGGAGGGGAGAATTTATTTGTGAATGCCTTTGAGGGACAAGTCATTCAACTAAAGGACGAAGAAAATAATTGGAGTGAATAGTATGTCATTGCATTTTAGTATCCTTGCAAGTGGGAGTACAGGGAATGCGATTTATGTAGAATCGGAAGGTAAGTCCTTTCTAGTAGACGCAGGACATAGCGGGAAGCAAATGGAAGCTCTTTTTCAAAAAATTGATCGAGACATTAGTAAGCTGTCTGGACTTTTTGTAACTCATGAGCATAGTGACCATATTAAAGGGGTCGGAATATTAGCGAGAAAGTATAAGCTACCTGTTTATGCTAACGCGAAAACTTGGGCTGCAATGAATCATTTAGTTGGGGAAATTCCTGTAGAGCAGAAATTTACGTTTGACATGGAAACAGTCAAAAGCTTTGGTGGGGTAGATATAGAATCATTTGGCGTGTCTCATGATGCAGCAGAGCCCATGTTTTATGTATTTCACCATAATGGAAAGAAGCTCGTTCTAATTACAGATACAGGATATGTTAGTGATCGTATGAAGGGAATCATTCAGAACGCAGATGTGTATGTTTTTGAGAGCAACCATGATGTTCAAATGCTTCGTATGGGAAAGTATCCATGGAGCATTAAGCGTCGAATATTGAGTGATGTTGGACATGTATCGAATGAAGATGCAGCCATTGCGATGAGTGAAGTAGCTGGTGATAATACAAAACGTATTTACTTAGCTCATTTAAGTCAAGACAACAACATGAAAGATTTAGCCAAAATGTCTGTTGAGCAAACACTTCAAAGCAAGGGCATTATTATTGGGGAGCAATTTGATTTATATGATACCGATCCCAAAGTTCCGACGGTGTTAACTGCAGTATAAAGAGGTGATTCCGACTTTCGGGTCACCTTTTTGGTTTATTCTCTTGCAAGAAGGGATTATATTATATATAGGGATAAAAACTACATAGATAATGATTGTTTGAAAGGATTGGTGAATCGTGGGTTATTATGATCAAGACTACGAAACACGGTACAGAAAACAAAAGGGAAATCGAGGAGGATACTTTTTAGCGAGCCTAGTGGGAGCTATTTTAGGTGTTTTTCTAATTGTGGTAGCTTTGCCTCGAATAGGCTTTGATGTTCTTCCATATTCAACAGAAACCGATTCGGATGTAGAAGACGGAACAACAAACAACGACGCTGTTAGGACAGAAAATGTTAGCTTAAACGTAGTGACAGATATAACAAAGGCAGTAGAAAAAGCAGGAGATGCGGTAGTTGGAATTACGAATCTCCAAACGACAAGTTTTTGGTCAGAAACAAGTAGCCAGGAAGCAGGATCAGGATCAGGTGTTATTTATAAAAAAGTAGATGGCAAAGCATTTGTTGTCACAAACCATCATGTAATTGAAGGAGCAAACTCACTTGAGGTGACATTGTCTGATGGAACAAAGCTTGAAGCTAAGCTAAGAGGCAGTGATGTTTGGACAGATTTAGCTGTTCTTGAGGTGGATGGAAGCAAAATCGAAACGATTGCCGAGTTTGGTGATTCAGATGCTTTAAAAATTGGTGAGCCAGTGATCGCCATTGGAAATCCACTTGGAGCAACGTTTTCTGGTTCTGTTACACAAGGGATAGTATCAGGTTTAGAGCGTGCTATTCCTGTTGATATTAACCAAGATGGTGCAATAGATTGGCAGGCTGAAGTTCTTCAAACGGATGCCGCAATTAACCCGGGTAATAGTGGAGGAGCATTAATTAATATCAGTGGGCAAGTGATTGGTATTAACTCTATGAAAATTGCCCAGAGCTCCGTTGAGGGAATTGGTCTCTCCATTCCAATAAAGTCCGCTGAGCCAATTATTAGTGACCTAGAGGAGTTTGGTGAGGTAAAACGACCATACATGGGAATTCAACTTCAATCAGTAAATGAAGTATCAGCCTATCATCAGAAAGAAACCTTGAAACTTCCGGAAGAGGTAACATCTGGAGTAGTGATAATGACAGTGGATCCAAATTCACCTGCAGAACAAGCAGGATTAGAAGATTTGGATGTGATTGTTGAAATGGACGGCGATCCAATTAAAGATGTCATTGATTTAAGAAAGCATCTTTATAATAAAAAGAAAGTCGGAGATCAGCTGGAGATTAAATTCTACCGTGCCGGAAAGCTTCAAGAAACAACGATGAAGCTGGGTGGAAATACTTTATAGCTGTGAGAGGAATGCAGACGCAATGTCTGCATTTCTTTTTTGTGGATAGAAATTATTCGATAGTTTTGGTAGGATGGGATAGGAATGTGGATAAGTTTTGGACAAACTACATAGCAGATATCCACATAGGATTTTGTTGAAGTTTGGAGAATTTTGAAGGAGGGAAATAACATGATTTACTGCTGTGAGGAACACGTAGATCTTGCTATAGATACGATTGTAGATGAGTTTGAGACATTTCCAACCTTACTGAAAGTTGAGGGAAATGAGTTATCAACAACCTGTGAATATTGTCGAAATGATGCTATATATATGGTAGGGAACAAATGATCCTATACAACATGTGGATGAAAAATGTGGACATGTGGATAACTTCTGTGGATATCTTGTTCGTAAAGTGAGGATGAAGTGTGAATATCTCATTATTAACAATTGGCAAACTTAAAGAAAAATACTTAAAGCAAGGTATCGATGAATATTTGAAAAGACTAACGGCCTATGCGAAGGTCGAAGTGATTGAGCTTCCAGATGAAAAAGCTCCAGAGCAATTAAGTGACATAGAAATGGAACAGGTGAAGAATAAAGAAGGAGAGCGCTTGTTAGCAAAAATTTCTCCAGATACATTTGTCATTGCCCTAGCCATTGAAGGTAAGCAACGATCATCAGAAGAACTAGCAGATATGATCGATAAGTTAGCTACATACGGAAAAAGTAAGATTGCCTTCGTCATCGGAGGTTCACTCGGCCTAAGTAAGGATGTATTAAACCGTGCAGATGAAAAGTTGTCATTTTCAAAAATGACATTTCCACATCAACTGATGAGGTTGATCCTGCTTGAACAGGTGTATCGGGCTTATAGGATTAATCGGAATGAACCGTATCATAAGTAAAAGTAAAAGCACGGAGATACTATTTGGGTCAAAGGAGCCTTGCTCGGCCTCTTTATTACGAAGTTGGCTTTAGCTGTTAGAATCGGCAATTCTTTGACCCGGAGATATCCATGTTTTATGATTTTAACTTTTGGGCTGTTAGGGATTGGGTTAAATCTCCAGTCTTATTTAATAGGTGGAAGAATTCCGCTTAATCGATGAATTGAGTGGAAAATAGGTTAAATAGACGGAGTGATTCCGTCTATTTACTAGAAAACCGCAACAATGGGGGACTTTACTTTGCATAACCGGAAAATCTGCGCTTATACAACAAAAAAATAAGCTCATTCTGCAATTAACCGAAAAATCTCCCCTTATTTGACGACTTGTTGAAGTTTCACAAGTAAGGACGAGACTACGCCAACCGCCCTCTTATTAAAGATGGGAAGCTAGAACATCATAATTTTCATCATAAAGGATAAGAATTTATTATGACTTTTTAGAGAAATTGATTGAAAAGTTAAAAAAAACTTTTAAAATATAGATAACTCTATCCTCAAACTCTTCTCCAACACTTTCTCCTCTCCTTCTTTTTTATTTCTTATGTCTTATTTAAAGTTTACCTACTCGAATCTAAACCACATTTAACCTCTTTTTTACTTCACATTAATACCCGCTAATTCTAAAAACTAATAGGAGATGATTCATCGTGGCATCGAATATGTATGCTATTAAATGTCCAT
Organism: Robertmurraya korlensis; assembly: GCF_023715225.1. Lineage (GTDB taxonomy): Bacteria > Bacillota > Bacilli > Bacillales > Cytobacillaceae > Robertmurraya_A. The sequence continues at coordinate 63,774 of NZ_JAMBNS010000013.1, read as the reverse complement.
GTTGTGGACGTTCTGCATTTGAAGATTATTATTACAAAACTCATGAACAGTACACCACTTGTATGAGATGTGGTTATTATTACACCAAAGTAATTAAGGAATATACCAAAGAAAATATTGAATATAAGGAAGAGATGAGTGAAGGGCACGGTATGTGTATTTTAATAAATAAAGATGGAAGTAGAGAAAACATGATTTTGAAAAGTAGTTTAACAGAGGTACAATTAGAAGAATTAAAATCAAAAATCATGGACCACAATATAAATCAAGATAAAAGCTACTTAGTTTCTTTTGAAAACGGGGAATTTTCGATCCTATTTGGAAACCCGCCAGAAAATTTTTATTTGTCATTTGAAGAGTATAGAGAAAAGATGTTTGCGAAGTATGGAGTTCCGGACTTTGATTTTATGGTTCCGATTGAAGAATAGGTACTAAACAACAAAATTTATTATTAGAAGATATTGAGGATGGAGCGTTTTTCAAATTATCCTTTAAATAATTTAATTAATTTCATGAGATAAACACAATTTGTAAGAAAATTTAAACAAAAACATTTTTATACTTGAAGGCTAATAAAGAAGTTGGTAGAATGTAAGAAATGAAAAAGACTTTGTGTGACTGGCGAAACGCGGATAACCGCGAGGGAGCACATGGTGTCGTAGCCGTTCGCCTGGGCAGAGGTAAGGGTTATAAACCCTTACCTCTTTTTGTTCAAATTTATAATAAAAAAGGAGAAACAATATGAGCCCAATTACATTGAAAAAAGTAAACCAAATTAAAACATTAAATAATATTGCAGAAAGCGGGTTAAAAGTCTTTCGTAAGGACAATTTTGCAGTCGACAATGACTGTGAAAACCCAGATGCAATCATTGCTCGTAGCTTTAATATGCATTCAATGGAATTCGGCAGTAATTTAAAAGCAATCGCCAGAGCTGGAGCAGGTGTTAACAATATTCCTGTCGACAAATGCACAGAGCAAGGAATTGTCGTTTTTAATACCCCTGGAGCAAATGCGAATGCTGTAAAAGAAATGGTTTTAACTACATTAATGGCTTCATCAAGAAACCTATTTGCTGGTGTGTCATGGACCAAGACCCTAGAAGGTGAAGGCGAACAAGTTCCAAAGCTTGTTGAAGCAGGAAAGAAGCAATTTGTAGGAAAAGAAATTAAGGGTAAAACGCTAGGTGTTATTGGATTAGGTGCAATTGGAGCACTTGTAGCGAACGATGCTATTGCTTTAGACATGGATGTAATTGGTTTTGATCCATTTATCTCTGTTGATACAGCATGGAATTTATCACGTACGGTCCAACGTGCTTTAACCATTGAAGAATTGTTTGCAAATGCTGATTATATTACGGTGCATACACCATTAACGGATGATACAAAGGGAATGTTCAATCAAGCTACGTTTAGCATTATGAAACCAGGTGTTCATATTTTGAACTTCTCACGTGGGGAACTTGTGAACGAAATAGATTTGGCGGTTGCGCTTGAAGAAGGAACCGTGGGTCAATATATTACAGATTTCCCGAATGAAAATGTATTGAAAATGGAAAACACCATTTGTGTTCCGCACCTTGGCGCATCAACTGCAGAATCTGAAGAAAATTGTGCGATTATGGCGGGGCGCCAAATAAAGGATTTCCTTGAGACAGGAAATATTAAAAACTCAGTGAATTTCCCAAATGCTTCTCTACCATACTCAGGGAAACAGCGTGTGGCAGCTTTCCACCAAAATGTCCCTGGAATGGTTGGTAAAATTACCTCAGCTCTATCAAGCTATGATTTAAACATTGCTGATATGGTGAACAGAAGTAGAGGAGAATATGCTTATACAATGATCGATATTGATAACAATGTAACGAGTGATATTATTCCTCAGTTAGAAGAGAAAATCAGTTTGATTGAAGGTATTGTAACGGTACGTATACTTTAATAAGAGTTTAAAAAGGGTGATACAAATTTCTGTATCACCCTTTTTTGTGTTTCTAAAAAAGGACGCATTTAAGGTTTATTTAAGATAAATAGTGTAAAAAGGATATAGCTTTAGTGAGAAAAACAAGGAGGTTTAACTTTGAATAGAAAACAAGGAAGGATTCTTTTGATCATATCACTCGTAGTGAACCTACTATTAGTCGGTAAGATCATGATAGATTCAAGTGAAACAGAGTTGTCTTATGCTATTAGCGGATATCAAGGTAACCTAGAGGAAGAACTAATAGAGGTAATTAATAACACCAAAGAAGAACTTAATATTGCGATTTATAACCTAGATAATAAAAATATTGTTGAAGCAATTTCAGCTGCAGCAGAAAGAGGCGTTTCCATTAAAATCATAGCGGATGGGGAAAATACAGAAAACAAAGACAGTAAAAAAATATTCGATGAGCTAGAGGCACTGAATATACCGGTAAAAATAAATACAGATGAAAAAATGCACATAAAACTAACTATCTCAGACAACCAAACCGTCGTAACAGGCTCCTTTAACTACACAAAAGACTCTGCAGAAGATAATCAGGAAGTACTCTTAACCGTAAGTGATACGGAGTTAGCTTTAGCTATGAATGATACGTATAATGAAATGTGGGAGAGTGGGGAATTGGTGGAGTAGTAGGTATAAAGATTTAATTTAATTTAGTTGGAAGATATGGTGTGAAAGGAGATCAAGTAAAAAAAGCACCAAAGAACATGTCTTTAGGGCTTTTTACATAGCTATTATTTATTTTTTGGTTCAGCTTTTCCACCATTTTCGATATGTCCAAGTTTTTTACCATTTGAGTTTTCATTAGTTTGAGATGGAGTAGGTTCAATAAATTCAACAACTTGTGATTCACTACCTTCCCAAGCTATATGGCTTTTTCCAGCTTGCATATCAATATTAAATTCAAATACATATTCCCCAGCGGTTTGAGCTGTATACTCGAGAGTTGATTCATAATATCCAGTCTCTGTATTAAGTGCAAATGACTTTGCTGATACTGGAATACCATTTACTGTCCAAGAGTGATTGACACTAGAACCAGTTTTTAGGGCAGAAGCAAAAAGTGTAACTGTCTCTCCTACTTTTAACTCAAGCTTTGAAGCTTCAAGGGTTAGTTCATGAACATCTTTTACAAACTTACTGTCTATTACTTGAGTCATATCCTCTGTAGTTGCAACTTCCTCAGCACCTACTAAAGGTGCTCCACCCGCAAGTAAAGATAATGCTAATAAAGATGATCCTAGTTTTTTCATTTCTCATTTCTCCTCTTAAATAAAGTATTTTTTTAAATAAGAGGGTCGGTTACACTAGTTGCTCCACATAACCCAAGTGTCCATATAAAGATTATGCTTCATAGCACCCCTATGTAGAGGTTCGGTTACACTACTAGCTCCATATAGTCCTAAGTGTCCAGATATAGACTATACTTCTTTGCTTTTCCCCTATATAAGACAAGTAATTGTCCTATATTGTTTTGATGTTTTTCCCTTTAGTGGCCACTAATTCCAAAACATCATTACTATAGAACTATTATAAATTAAACTATAGTTAAAAGGTACTAATTTTATTCGACATATTTCCTGTGATTTTCGACAGGTATTTTTCATAATAGAGCAGAGAAGAGCTGATTTTGGTTTAACTATTGTGAAGATGAGCTGTCGAAATTCAGGTTGTAAAATACGGACTTTCTATTTATAGTCTAATTAAAGGAATAGGTAATTAGAAATAACTTGCTAGGGGCTAATGAACATGCAAAAAATTAGGGGGAATTTTGTTTTTATCGTCTTTTTACTCCCAGCAATTTTTACGACTATTAAGTTTATTAAAATTCCAAATGGATTTGATTGGTCAATTTTTGCCTTTCTTTGTATTATGGTTATCTTTGATAGGGTGAATCAAAAAACATTCGCTGGGTTTGGATATTCTTTTTTTAATGTCATACTATCGTTAATCATATTTGATGAATATTCAATTGTGTATGGATTTTTCTATCTTTTGGTGGATGGTATCTTAGCGATAGTAGTCCAAAGAAAAGGTAGTTTACAGTCTGTGGTTTCACTTTTATCTATTCATATTATGATCATTATCCTATGTAATGAATTTTATAATGAGATTTCAGACAAATCATACGCTGCAAAGTATGTAACATTATTATTGATGTTAGGTATGAGCCTTTTATTAAAGTATATTTATCTATTCTTGGAAACAGGTTTCATATCTAGTAAATTATTTATTGAAAACTTTGCACCTATTATTTTCGAAGTGTTAATTATTTTTCCAATTCTTTCATTCTTTGATCAAGTGGAAGTGAATTTAGTACTAATTTTATTTCTCTCTTATTATTCTTTTGTTGGTTATGTGCATAGAAAATTTAAAGATGTTAATGAATCGTATATAAGTAAATTGACTAGTCAAATTACAAAAAAGTATAATCTTCAAATTATTATTACGGATTTGAGACATCTTAAAGGAATCTACTATCCTGAGAAAAATATTATAGCCATAGATTGTAAGCTAGACTACCCAGAGCAATTACAGACCATTGTCCATGAAATGATACATTATCGAGTAAATAAAAGGATGAGAATCCCCAGAGGTATAGAAGAAGTAATCACTACTGTATTAGAGGCTATCATCAGCTGGTATTATATAATGACAATAAAGAATAGCCCTGAAATAGAATAGAAAGGGAGAAAAGGATGACAACCCCGTTAGGTCAAGAATTAAGGCGATTAAGATTAGAAAAGAAATTGCGACTTGAAGATGTCGCTAGCGGAACAGGAATTACGATTCAATATTTAAGCATGCTTGAAAAGGGTCATAGAAAATCTGTATCATTTGAGATCATGGCAGATATTTCAAGGTTTTATAGTGTCCCATTGGATTACTTTGTTGAATTTATTAAAGAAGAAGAACAAAAGCAGCAATTATCCGATGTTGAAATCATGTTATGGCAAGCTATTAATGAAAAAGTAAGAGATGAGATATATTTTAAAAAAGGAAATTCTTTAAAAGGTATTTTCGCAAAGCTTTTTAATTGAAAGCTAACACCTCTATACATTCGTATAGAGGTGTTTTTATATTATTGATATCGGTCCCTAAAGGACTTGTCAGCAATCGCTTCTACACTAAATTCACCGTTAGCATACTTAATGACGGAAACACTGCAATTATCATGGTGCGGATAGTCGCTCATTTTTGTTAATTGCATTAAGTAGTTACCGATCGTTACGCCGTGTGAGAAAACGAGTATATTTCCGCCTTCATTTTTGTGCTTATCGATGATTTCTTTAACGATCGAGGTTGTACGTGTATAAAGCTGAGAGTAGCTTTCTCCTTCTGGTGCAGCCATATTTAGGTCGTTAAGGGTAAATAATTGCTCAAGTATATTTCCATATCGCTCGGTGATTTCTGATTCTACAAGTGACTCTAATACACCAAAATTCATTTCTTTCAGGCGTGCGTCTGTCATCGTTGGGAGATTCCGATGACCAACTGCATACTTAGCTGTATCAATGACTCGTTGGCTTTCACTCGTGTATACCGCAGTAAATTCAATATCCTCAAGGCCCATTCCTACAGACTTAGCCTGAGCAATTCCACGCTCAGTAAGCGGGGAATCACAGAACCCTTGCATACGTTTTTCTATATTATATTGAGTCTCACCATGACGTACAAAATAAAGCTTTACTTCTTTTTCGGAGGACAAGCTAAAACACCTACTTTGTATTGTTTAGTTACCAAGAATTTTACCATACCTACAGAAGAATTGTTATTACTATTGACTAATGTAAGAAGAGAGGAGATTTACACCTTTTGAGGTTATTTTTGTACCAGCTCTCCCTCTCCCTTTAATGATTAAGTCTTGAGATTCTAAGAAATCAAGTCGTTTTCTAACTTGTTGAGGAGATAGGTAATATTTAGATTCTTTACTAAATGTAGAAATCCATTCTCTACTAGCTGCTTTTCCAGAATCATTGCATACTTTGATTGCATTTAAAATAAACAAATACTCGTCCTGTTCTAGATTACTTTCAACTAGATTCAAGCTTGAACGATCTGGTGTTATAGAAGGGGTTAGACCATTGATGGGAATGTCATCTGCTGTTATGAGATGATTTTCACATACCGTAAGCATATAATCAACCACACTCTTTAATTCACGGATATTCCCCGGCCAATCATGCTGTAAAAGGAGATTCATTACCTGATTCTCGATTTTTATATTTAACCGATGTTTTTTGATAAAAGAATCAACAAGTAAGGGGATATCCGTTTTTCTCTCTCTTAAAGGAGGGATTGAAAAGGTTAGAACATGAAGACGATAATATAAATCAGAACGAAACGTACCTGCTTGTATTTTATCGTGTAAATTCTTATTAGTAGCAGCAATGATTCGAACATTAATGGGAATAATTGTATCTCCGCCTATTCTACGAATCTCATTTTCTTGTAGAACCCTTAATAAATGGGCTTGAACGGTAAGGCTAATATCTCCAATCTCGTCTAAAAAGAGGGTTCCATTATCCGCTAACTCAAATAATCCCTTTTTTCCTCCTTTTTTTGCCCCTGTAAAAGCGCCATCTTCATATCCAAATAATTCACTTTCTAACAAGCTCTCGGTTAATGCACTACAATTAACAGCCAAAAATGGTCCGTATTTTCTCGGTGATTGGAGATGTATCGCATTGGCAAATAGCTCTTTTCCAGTTCCAGTTTCTCCTTGTATAAAAACGGGGTGTTCTGACTTAGCTAGTTTTCTAGCTATGGCTTTACACTGTAAAATTTGATTATCATTTCCAATAATGTCTTGTAAATCATATTTTGCATATAAACCCTTCTTTTTTAACTGTCGTTGAGCTGTTTTTTCAATCTCAAATGCTTGATTTACACTTTTAAAGGTAGCAACAATGGTATTTTCTATACTCATTTGAGAGCGGAAAATCACCATTTCTACCCCTTTGATGGTGAAAAATTTACTACTCTCAGTCCCTTGTAGGATAAAATCAACAATCTCAGAGGGAAGAAGGCTTCCTATTGGTTTATGCAAGATATTTTGTGAAGAAAGTTGAAATAATGCTTCTAAATGGTGGTTAAAAACGGTAAGCTCTTGCTGTGAATTAACCGCCAATACACCGTCATCAACGGAATCAACGACCTTTTGTAAATGATCGTTCAACAGTTTTGTTTTTTGATCAGCACTTAATAATTTCTTATGTAATTCTACGATATTACGGATGTATCTTTCTGATATCCGAGACGAAATATCAGTATGTAGGTGACAGTAATCTACAAGTTTTAGAATGGTAGTCATATCAAAAAGTCGAACGTGAACATCAATAAGATTTGGAATAAAGGGTGGGCAAAGATGAGGTTCTCCAGGTGTGACTGCTGTGTCAATATCTTCATAATACAATTGTCCTATTTGAAAAGGGACAAATTGAATATGGTTGATACCAAGCTGATATAAAGACTCAATAAATTCTGTGGTTTCTGAAAAATTATCGTTGACTAAAAGAACTTTTTTATTTTCAGGGATCTTCAACAGCTGGTCAATATATTCATGGTGAATCATACGTTTTCCAACAAAGAAATGCTCACATTGTATTTCTAACTTCTCAAAAGCTTCCTGTTTCACTACTTCTGATGAAAAGAGAAGTAACGGCTCCCTTAAAAGAGAGGGGATTTCTTCATCCATTGCATAGCTTTTTACATCAATATAATCACCAAGTAATTGTTGAAGTTGGCCTTGCAACACTTTTTTTGTTGTTGCACCTCCTGCGATTAAAGTAATACAAGGTTTTCTCATAAAAACACTCCTTATACACTTAATTGGTTTAATAGTAAACCCAATTAAGGTCAAAAACAACCAAATAATAAAGGATTAAAATAATAAAACGGCAGTAAGAAAGGGCTTTCATTTCTGGCACATTACTTGCATTAAAGTATATGACCAGACTAATTCTGAAATTTTTAGAATTGAATGGTAAGTGTTTAAATTAAAAAGGGGGATAAATGGATGAGTCAACAGTTAAAGAATTCTGTAATCGTTTCACCGGGGAAACAAAGCACTAAGAAACAAAGAAAGATTAATGTTTTTGCTTTATTATTAGGAATATTATTGGTATCTACGATTCTAACCTATATCGTCCCAGCGGGTGAATATACTCGCGTAGAAGTAGATGGACGTACTGTTGTAGACCCTGATACCTTTCAGTGGAAGGATGCAACTCCTGTGGGCCCGTTTGATATGATTCAGTCTATTCATACTGGAATGGTAGAAGCAGCTAATATTATTTTCTTTGTTCTAATTATCGGAGGTTTTTTTGGCGTATTAAGTGCAACTGGAACCGTTGATGTATTAATCCAAACAATGGCCAATAAACTGACAAAAAGGGAAAAGCTACTGATTCCGGTCATGATGTTATTCTTTGCTATAGGTGGGTCATTAATGGGCATGGCAGAGGAAACACTCGCTTATATTCCGCTACTTATCCCCTTAGCTTTAGCACTAGGTTTTGATACCATTACTGGTACAGCAATGGTGATATTAGGGGCTTCAGCAGGATTTACAACAGCTGTTATGAATCCATTTACTGTTGGAATTGCTCAAGGAATTGCAGAGTTACCTATGTTTTCAGGAATGGGGTATCGACTAATTCTGTTTGTGATTGTCTATCTTGTTTCTGTAATATTTGTGTATCGGTACGCAATGAAGGTAAAGAAAAATCCTGAGATTGGGTTCTATGGGAATTACTCAAAGGAAAGTGCATCGGATTTAGTGTCTACGTCTGTTAAGTTTACAGCGAAGCATAAATTAATTGTTTCAGCCTTTCTTTTAAACTATGTGGTTTTGGCATTTGGGGTTATTAAATACCAATGGTATATTACAGAAATCGCTGCATTATTCGTAGCTTTAACGGTTATTATTGGGTTAATAGGGAGATTATCCGTTGATAAGCTAGTAAGCTCTTTTACAAGTGGTTCTGCGGCATTAATTGGAGGAGCACTTGTTATTGGGTTATCTCGTGCTACGCTTGTTGTTTTAAATGAGGGTTCTATTGTTGACCCCATGTTGTATGGAATATCTGAAGCCATTAAAGATGTACCGGCTTATTTAAGTGTAATTGGGATGTATAATTTTCAAGCTATCATTCATTTCGTTTTAGCATCTGGAAGTGGCCATGCGATGTTAACTATGCCTATTATGACACCGCTTGCTGATTTATTAGACATCACTAGACAAACCGCCGTGTTATCTTTTTCATTTGCAGATGGAATTGGAAATATTATTTTTCCAACAGCAGGTACATTAATGGCTGGTCTAGCTATCGCAGGTATTCCATGGACAAAATGGGCTAAATGGGTGTTGCCATTAGTATTTATTCAATACTTGATTGGTTTAGTAGCTGTGGTAATTGCCCATTTTATTGGTTATGGGCCATTTTAGCTCGTATGGACTGACAGTTAGGAGTGAAAAACTTTGTTAAAGTTAATAAAAAACGGTGAGGTTTATGCACCAAACTATCTCGGTGTAAGGGATATCCTCATTGCAGACGATAAAATTGCTTTTATAGAAGAGCACATAAACATTCCTACTTCTTTTGTTCCTATTGAAGTGATTGACGCATCTGGTCAATTTATCGTTCCTGGATTTATTGATTCTCATGTTCATATTATTGGTGGTGGAGGAGAAGGTGGTTTCAAAACAAGAACCCCCGAAATTATGTTAACCGATATAACGATGTCTGGTGTAACAACCCTAGTGGGTGTACTGGGAACGGATGGAACAACCCGGAGAATGGAAAGCCTTTTAGCAAAGGCACGGGCACTAGATGAAGAAGGTGTGACCTGTTATATCCATACGGGTTCTTATCAAGTACCAGTCAAGACATTAACCACAAGAATTGAAGACGATCTAATCTTAATTGACAAAATTATTGGTGTTGGAGAAATTGCCATTTCTGATCATCGTTCCTCTCAGCCTACGTTTGAAGAAATAGTGAAAATTGCCACAGCAGCTAGAAATGGTGGGATTTTATCTGGGAAAGCTGGACTTGTAGAAATCCATGTGGGCGACGGAGTGGAAAAACTGTCATTGCTAGAAGAAATTATCGAGAAAACTGAAATTCCTGCAAGACATTTCCACCCTACTCATATTAATCGTAATAAGGAGTTATTTGCTGCGGGTATTACGTATGCAAAGAAGGGCGGGTATGTTGACTTTACCACTAGCACCATTCCTCAATTTTTAGAAGAGGGGGAAGTGAAGTGTTCGACTGGATTAAGATTAATGCTCGAAAAAGACATCCCCATTAGCAGTATTACTTTTTCATCAGATGGGCAGGCAAGTCTTCCTTATTTTGATGAAATGGGTGAATTTAAAGGACTAAAAGTGGGGAAAACAGATTCTTTATTCCGGGAAGTAAGGGATGCGGTAATACAGGAAAAAGTCCCTCTAGAGCAAGCACTCCAAGTGATCACATCAAATCCAGCCCAAGTTCTCAAACTATCTCAAAAAGGGAATATTCAAAAGGGGAAGGATGCAGACCTTGTCATTTTAGATAAAGAAACATTAACCATTCAATCAGTCATTGCAAAGGGTCAAATAATGGTGGCACAAGGTTCTCCTTTAATAAAAGGGACATTTGAGTAAATTCCAAAAGTAAAACCTGTACCTAGAAGGTGCAGGTTTTTTTGCTTCCTCAAATTATGTAGTCTATCCTTTCAAATTTCCAAATAAAATTAGAGGATGGGGATTTTGGTTGTAGGGGGGAAGGACATGATCAAACCTTTAAACAGTGAAATTCATGATTCTCATACCGTGATCACCATCAAAGCTGCAGTGGACGCCATTCTTCAGGCTCCTCCAATGGATGAAGTGATTTATGGGTATGTTATAGCGGTTTTGGATCAGACTTTGCCATCTACTATAAATCAAGGAGAAACGATCCCTTTTTCAAAGCAGACAGCTAGTTTATTAGACATGGCTGCTATCCAACTAATGTACTTAGAAAAAGGAAGGTATTCTTACCGTATGTCAGCGTTTCCTAGGGAAGGGGTGTTCTCTACTCTGTCACGTAGTGAGAGACTAAGGGCTATCAACTTGCTAGAAAGACTAGAAGTCCCTTTGGAAAGTTTGCCAGAACCTTTTACCAATAATCCAGGTTTGACCCAAAGTATGAAGAATACGATAACCCAGCTTACGTTTTTGGGCTATTACTCGGAATGGACTGGATATGGCTCAACTCGATTCAATCGACCTGAATATAAACGAATCGAGTATTTTCCAATGGGGTGGATTCAAACAAAATACCCAGGACCAGCTTTTGGATATCGAAAACTCCGTGGTTTATTATTAGGTGTTCCGAACAAAGGGGGAAATCATCATGTCTAATCCAGATGTTATAGTTATTGGTGCTGGAGGTGGTGGTGCAGTGATAGCGAAGGAACTTGGGGAAAAGGGGTTAAAAGTACTAATTGTAGAAGCAGGCCCGTGGTACGGAAATCAAAAATGGCCCAATCCCAATCTTCCATCTGGGGATAAAGAAAGTTCCGAAAAAAGTGATTTAGATATTACTCTATATAGGCAACAAATGAACAAGTATGAGGACAATATGAACAATTTGGTTACAGGTAGATTTCGATGGGGCCCAGCAAATAGAGATCGAGCACCATGGATTCGCTTAGCGCCACATAAGCAAATTATTTGGCAAAGTGCAGGGGTGGGAGGATCCACACAGCATTATACAGCAAATTCTCCTCGTGCGTTTCCATCAGCCATCGACCAATTTTGGCCACTTTCTTATCGAGAGCTCATTCCTTATTATGAAAAGGTAGAAGCCACATTGCCAGTTCACTTTGCCCCAACAACGGCAAAGGAAGAATTATTTTATTTCGGAGCAAAAAGAGCGGGGTGGAACCTTAATGCAACCTTAAACGTTACCAGTCCGGGCTATCGTCCACAGCCCAACGCAATTTTACCTGTAAATAAAGATCTTAACAATATAAATGTTTCACTTGAACAATTATCGTGGATGGAAGGGTGCACCCTTTGTGGTCATTGTATAAATGGATGCCCACATGGACCTTCCGTAGAAAAGGTTGCAAAGAGATCAACCAACGTTAGTTATATCCCTTTGGCTTTGAGTACTGGAAATGTCACGATTAGACCTAATTCGTTTACCATAAAAATCTTAACAGATACCAGTTATTCACGAGAATTACATGCGGCCGGAGTTCGTATTAGAGATACTTGGACAGGAGAAGAGGAAGAACTAAGAGCAAAGGTGGTTGTTCTTGCTGGAGGTAGTATAGAGAGCCCACGACTTTGGTTAAATTCTAATCTCCCGGAAAATCCATGGGTCGGTAAGGGGTTAACAAACCACTATATGGACTGGGTAACGGGTATTTTTAATGAAAAAGACCTTATGTCTATCTTAGGGGAGACTGACATCAATCCTTTTATTGGACATACATGTGGTGCAAGATTTGATTTTCCTGGCTTTGGTTCGTTGCAAACGGCTGGAATGAGCCCAGGACTAACAGCTTCTCTTTCCTATGGAATTAGTCAATTTGGGTGGAGTATTTATCAAAAAGAACAGTCCAAATGGGAATTTCATCATCAACTTGTTGGAAGCAAATTAAAGGATCTAATGGTAAATTACAGAAAAACGTTGAATATCCTAATCATTACAGACGATGAGGTTGATCAGAGAAATGGAGTGAACCTCCACCCTACGGTTAGTGATGAACATGGCCCAGTACCTATCTTGAGCTATACTCCTACGAAAAAATCTATAAAAAAAAGAAAAGAACTGATGAAAATGGCTACTTATGTTTTGCATAAAGCAGGGGCGAAAGAAATAATCTCATCTAACTGGCCAGCAGGAATCATGATTCATTTGGAAAGCACCATGAGAATGGGGTTTGTAGTTGATTCTAATGGTGAAGCTTACCAGGTGAAACAGTTATTTATTGCTGATAATAGTGTTCATTTTAACGGGTTAGGTGGAGTAAACCCGACTCTTACGACACAGGCATTAGCGACACGTACAGGAGAAAAACTATTTGAAAAATACTTCAATTAGTATGATTACTAAATGAATGGTCATGATACTACTATAGGAATTGACTGCCTGGAGGGGTTATCAGATGAATCTTTTTGAGGTGATTCATGACACATTTGAACCATTTTTAGATGGAGAAAAAAAGCCATTAAATGTAATGGAAGTCTCGAATTTATGGTTTTTCTTATTAGGTACGGAAACTACTTTGCGCAACCAGGAACTTGGGTACAATCTAGCTCAGGATGAGGAACTAAAAAGAATCATCTTGGATTCAAAGGAGAATTTACATATTCCCATCAGAGACGAGTTAAGAGAATTTTTGAAAAAGGAAGGAGTTCCACTCCCACAATGTACACCTGAAAAGCCAGTAGGTGATTTTCGTGATATTCCGGAGGGGGCAAAATTAAATGATGAGGAACTGGCAAATTTGCTGTCTTATAATTTAGCTGCTGGAGTTACATATGCTGCTAGAGGGCTTACGGAGTCCATACGAGCAGATGTTGGGTTACTGTTTTCAAAGATTATTATGAAAAAGACACTTTCAGGGCTACAAGTAAAACAATACTTAGAGCAGAAGGAATGGCTACGTGTTCCTCCTTATTACAAATCATAAATAAAAAAATGCAATTAGGTCTTACATATAGTAGGACCTTTTTGAATGTTTTGGGTGTTCATCTAACATAAAATCTTTGTTTACAAAAGTCGTATACATGTTTACTAAATGTAAACAACTCGTATACATTTGTGTTTACATGTATACAAATATGTATACATCCCGGTCTAATCATATGTGTACGTGTTTGTGGTGGTTGTTTACAAATGCGTTTACATAAATCCCTTTGTTTACAAGCTGTTTACAGGTTTACAATTTCATTTCTTTTTAGTAAGGTTCATTGAATAATCTAGTAATCTCCTATACGCTTTAATAGAAAGATACATACAAATATTCAGCAACTAGAAGCTATAAATCTATTAAATGAGAAGGGATGATCTATTATGTCAAACTCTAGAATTGCAGCAGTAGATGTTGGAAATGACTCGATTAAAGCCATCTTTGGGGAGATGGAATATGAAATTAATATTCCGAATATTGTTGCCCGGGATACAGAAGATCGGCCAGTCATTGGAATAGAGGAATTGGATAGTAAAAATCCCTTTGATGGCATTCATATTAAGGTTCATTCTCCTGCCTTAAAAGACAATAATGCCATTTATCGAGTAGGAAATCTTGCAACGAAGAGCAGCAATGCAACTGAATTGGACCCGGGAAGCAGCAAATCAGAAGAGGATCAAACATTGGTTATGCTTTTTGCTACCTTGGCATTGGATGCGGTGAAAGAAGAGAATACAGGTGTTTTTCCGAGATCAAAACAAGTGATTGACGCAAATTACACGCTTGGGACGGGCCTTCCACTACGAGAAGTAAAGGAAGGGAAGGATGCGGGATATCGTTCGAAATTAGTCGGTTCAGTCCACCAAGTGGAATTTCTTGTGACACCTAAGTATCAAGGGTTAAAAGTAAATATTAAATTTAACGAAGTGAAAATATATCCAGAAGGTTTTGCGGCTTATATTAATCTTGTGATGGATACCCAGCTGAAGATTATTAACAAGGATTTAATTGATAAAAGAATTCTTATTCAGGACATTGGAGGACTTTCCACAGATATTGCAGTGATTAAAAATCGTAATGTCGATGATGATAAGGCACAAGGGTTTAATTTAGGCGTTTCTGAATCTCTAGAAGCCATAAGAGAAGAAATAAGAACAAAACATGGGGTCGAGTTAGATAGCCGTCGTGATGTTGTAGAAATTATCACCAGAAAAAATGATCGTAATCATATTATGGTGAAAGGCAGTCGTACGAGTGTTCATGATATAACGGATCGTATCTTACTGGAGCTGGCCAAGAAACAATACCGTTTGTTAAGGAATATTTGGCAAAAGAACTCTCAAACGGAAATATGTTATTTTGTTGGTGGCGGCGCACATGTATTAAAGGATTATATTAAAACACTAAATAATAATTTAGATGGTTACAATATTGAATTTTTTGAAGATGAAAAAGAGAGTATTTGGATGATGGCTAATGCCTACTACAAGCTTATTACGGATTATGTGAGAAAAGTTGAAAAGCCTAAGAAAGCCCAAGAACCAGTTAAGAATTCATAGGTGATGATATGAAAAGATCAGCTTCCAATGAAGTGAAGAGAGGCCAAGCAATCTCCTTTCGAATTCCATCTGATACACCAGACCATTTATTAAAGTATTTACAAAAGTTGAAGGAAACCGAAAGAAGAAATTTTTCTAGTAAAATAGCTGAATTTGTCATGCAGGGAGTAAGCCAGTCTTCATCCAGGGAGCAGGAAACAATCACGATTCCCATTCCTCATAAATTAAGCAAATCCCAACGAAACTGGTTAAAGCATGAGCATTCAGAGGCTTTGCTTGGAAGTATCATGTACCAGCTGTTAACGGATCCTGTTCGAGCCACTGCCTTGCTCGCGTCCTTAAATAGTAATGCTCTAGATATCTCTGAAGCACTATATTTACAGGAAGAGGATTCTAATCTTGATGCGCATTTCATCGAGCCTATCCCTGAAATAGCCGTTTCAAAAGAGCTAGAGGCATCAGAAGACGATCTAGATGCCTTTAGCTGGGAAAGTATCAGCCATGAAGAACTTGAAGAAACGGACGACGAGCAAGATCATGAGAATGACCTTGATAGTCTTTTAGGTGATTTTCTTTCCAAAATGAATAAATAGCCATACCTGATCCCTTTGTCTATTTCTAGATAAAGGGATCATTTATTTTCCTAAAAAATTTCCCAGGAAGTATTAATAACATAGGTAAAACATGTAATATACTTCTTTATATATTAAGATTTTGATAATAAGTAAGGGACAAAAGCTTTTATGGAGGAGAAACAAGTGAAGCTATTTTTAATGATTACTCAAATCCTATATGTTTTATCTTTACTGCCTTGGTTTGTTATTTGGGGTATGTCTTTTATGAGCTTTGATGCAGGGATTGGTTTCTATAATTCTTTATTTGTCTTAATTATTACCTTATATCCGGTTGCAATTATTGTTAGCTCTATCCTTTCTTGGGTATTTCATCAAAAAAGAAAGAAGCTTGCCGTTATTCTTAATCTAGTTCCGATGGTATGGGTGATTGCCTTTGCCGTATTTATGTTCTGGAATAGCTAAAATAAATGCCCCCTATTAAAGGGGGCTATCGTATAGCAAAGTGAAAAAGCTCTCAAGAGAACATGGTCTCCTGAGAGCAAGGGTATTAGTTTACTCTTTTAATTCTTCCTTCAGACTTATAGTCGATTGCAGAAGTTAATGATTTAACATACTTTACCGTCGCATCTAAATCTACATCTCCTACTTCCATATCAGTAGAAAGCTTTCCGATGCTTGTGCTGATATTGCCGTACATATAGTTGTTTACAACCACACTATATTCTTTAGCTGGGTCAATTGGAGTTCCATCTGGTAAGGTGATATCCACGACTTTTCCAGTTTTTGACGTATTGTCATATGTGTATGTGTACTTGAATCCAGAGATATGGTAGTCAAGCCCTCTTGCTGTAATTTGTTCATCCAGGATGACACGTAAATCGGCACCACTTAGATTCACTTTGTTCAGAACATTACCAAAAGGCTGAATAGCGAAAAGATCACCGTATGTGACTTCACCTGCTTCAAGAGGAGAGCGAACTCCACCGCCGTTCATTAACGCAAAGTCAGAATCCATTGCCTTTTTCATGCCATCAGCGATTAAGTTACCTAGAGGTAGATCACTATTTTGGCTAGCAACAGTTGGGTATCCTTTTTCAAGAGTCGTAAGAGATTGTCCTATCACCTGTGCTTTAATAGGTTCTACCTTAGCGGCATACTTTTTCATAATGTCAGCAACTTTTGGATCTGGAGTGTATTTATCTTGGAAAACCGTTTTAATTTCTGCTGATTTCTTGAAAATATCTCCTGTGAAAGGATCAATTTCTAAGTCTACATCAGAGAATGCAGAACCGTAGGAATAGGCTTGTACAATCAGCTTATTATCAACAACACGGTTTACTTTCACATGGTTGTGGGCAGCAAAAATGACATCTACTTCATCATTCACTTGTTCTGCGATTTTACTAGCATCATAGGAATCTGTATAGCCTGTTTGTGTAGCTGGATTATGTGCAAGAACAACAATCGCTTCTACATCTTGAGCTTTTAATTCAGCTGTGTACTTGTTAATGGCTTCTACTTCATCTGTAATTTGAAGAGTCTCATTGCCTTTTCTAACAATCATAGAAGGAGTTTCTTGAGTAACAACCCCGATCACACCAATCTTTTGTCCACCCGTCTTAAGCACGGTATATGGTTCAGTAATTAACTCACCGTCTCTCGTATCATAAGCATTTGCTGCCACAAGAGGGAAGTTGATCCCGTCATAACCAGGGTTACCGTTTGGATGGTCTCCACCATTGATGATACGTTTTAATTCATCAATTCCTTCATCAAACTCATGGTTTCCTAGAGTACCAGCATCAAATCCGATTGCCTCTAGAACTTCAATCGTTGGTTCATCTTGGAAAAGGGCCGAAATTAGTGGGCTTCCACCGATCATATCTCCAGCATGTAAAATTAACGTATTAGGATTAGTTGCTTCTTCTTGTTTTAGAGCACCAGCTGTATATTCAATTTGTCCAGCTTTGGAACCAGAAACGGTTGTCACCGTATCTAATTGACCGTGTAAGTCATTTACACCTAAAAGCTGTACCTTCACTCCGCGGTTTAGGTCAATATTGAAAATACCAAATCCTTTTCCATCTGTTTTGCCAGTATAAGAGAATGGGCTATTTTCACCAATGTATTGCTCAGCCTTTGGTGAAGTTGTAAAAGTCACATTCACATCACCTGAAATAGGTGCGATTGACCAATTGTTATCAGCAGTAGGTGTAATTTCTTTTACTTCAGAAATATAATCCATTAAAATTTGACGGTTTTCATCTGCTGAATCAACAACAAGTTCACTGCCCTTTAGCCCTGGGAAGTTACCGCCGCCACCAGCACGGTAGTTGTTAGTCACCACTATAAAATCTTGCTCGGGGTCAACAGGTTCTCCGTTGTACTCTAGGTTTACGACACGACTAGATTCAGGGTTTAATAGAGCACCATTTGTTCCATACTTAGCAGGTTGTGTAACGTCAATTTGATAAGAAACACCATCAATTACGTCAAAGTTATACACTGGGAAAGCTGGGTTTAATAGTTCTTGGGCAGTTGTTACACTAGGATCAATTTGATTATATTTCCCTGCAGTCATTTCAATCCATTCCTTAACAACAGAACCTTTGACCTTCACAGCTTTTAATGTGTTGTCGTAAAGGTATAAGTCACCTGCGCTACGAATCGTTAAGTCACCTTTTTTAATTTCTGTATATTCATCCACACCGTTACGTCCAGCTTTAAATGGCGCACCAACGGATAGAATAGGAAGATCTTTTAATTCTGGTTTGTTTAGACCAATATATTTTTCTACATACCATTTTTGTGCATTTGTCACCACTTGAATAGATGGATCATCTTGCACAAGAGCAAAATAGCTATAAATATCATCGGTAGTTGTTCCGATAGGAGTGTTTACATATTCAATGGTTGCATCGTGGTCAGCTTTTACTGCTTTCACAATTTTTTCATCTGGCTTTACTGAATCGATGGCTCTTGTTGAAGATTGAGAGTCTGCAACAGACCATTTTCCTTTTACCTTTTGTAGGGTAAGGTCGATAATACCTAAAGCTCCACCACCGTAACCAGCTTGTACAGCTGCAACGCCATTAATAGTTCCTTTTGCATTGTTAACTCCAGGCAATGGCTTACCGTCAGCTCCCTTAAATAGAGCATCTAAGCTTGCTTCATTTGCAGCTGGGAATACCTTGTGTGTGTGTGAGAAAGTTATGGCATCAATGCCTGCTACCTTACTTAATGCATAAACCGTATCTTCTGTGTTTGTTTCATTGCTGCTGAAGCCAGAGTGAGCCATTGCAACAATTACATCAGCTCCTTCTTCCTTCATCATTGGAACAAAACGTTCGGCAGATTCTACGACATTCTTTGTAATAACCTTGCCATCTAAGTTTGCTTTATCCCACTCATTAATTTGAGGAGGGACAAATCCGATATAACCAATTTTAATAACAGCTGTTTTGCCGTTTTCATCCGTTACTTTTTTCTCAACAATTTTATAAGGAGTATATTTATTGACATCATTTGTTGGGTCGTTATCATGATCATCTACAAAAACGTTCGCATTAACGAACGAGAAGTCCGCATCATCATATACTTCATCAAGATATTCTAACCCGTAGTTGAACTCGTGGTTTCCAAGGGTTGCCATATCATAACCCATTAAGTTCATTGCTTTAATAGCTGGGTGAACTTCTCCATCCTCTAACGGGTCAATCTTGGCTTTGTAAGTTCCAAGAGGAGTCCCTTGAATAAGATCACCATTGTCTACTAGTACAGAGTTATCTACCTGTGCTCGTGCTTCTTTTACAAGTGTCGCAGTTTTTGCCAAACCTAACTTTGGAGCGGCTGCATTTTTGTAATAATCAAAGTCTAATAGATTCGTATGAATATCAGTTGTCTCCATGATACGAAGTTCAACTTCTGATTGAACTTTGTCAACGGAAGGCTTTGCTGCAAGTACATTGGTTGGTATTAACGGTGCTGCGATCATGCTGAGAGCGAGTGTGCTAGATAAAATCTTTTTACCCTTTTTTTTGCTTTGCAGTTTCATTCGATCCACCCATCCTTATTCTATTATTGAGATATTTAGGGTCTCTAAGGTGTAATATAGCATGGTTATTGTTAAGGTGGTGTTAAAAAATTGTTAGGTTTATAAAGTTGATTATATAGTCCTAATTTATAAAATATTCGACAAATTTCTCTTAGATACAACTACCTTTTAATAAAATAATCAGGTGGGTCTATATGATTAGTTTTTTAAAAATGGTACAAAATGGTATGTGTGGTTTATTAATAGATGAAAATAGAAGAAGAGTTTAGAACCGCTAAAAAGGTGTAAAAATCATACCAATGTATCGGTAACAAAAGGAAGAGATAGGAATAAAAGACCTTTTGAGGAGAAAACAACCATATTTTGTCATAGTAGGTTATTATAGATAACAAATTTGTTGCCAATATAGGGGAAGTATAATAATGAAGGATTCTCTTGACGAGTTGGTCAGAAGAATTTATAATATTCTGCAAAGAAATGAACGAAGAAGCGATGAGAGGAATTAGTATATCTTGTACATGTGTAAAGAGAGTGGGGGCCTAGGCTGAGAGTCCCTGCCACCGCTGGCAGATAGAACCTGTCCTTGAGCAGTTAGCAAAAACTAACCGTTTCCCCTCGTTACGGGGTTTTGAGAGGCAACCCATTTAGGGCTGCTAAAAAGGTGGTACCGCGGATAAACTCTTCCGTCCTTTTAAGGATGGAGGAGTTTTTTTATTTAGACGGAGAAATTAAAAGAATGAGGGATAGAAGTGGCCAAACAGCGCATTGTTGTAAAAATTGGGAGTAGTTCGTTAACGAATTCGCAAGGTGGACTATCAAAGAATAAGATTGCAGAGCATGTGGCTGCACTTTCTAAGCTGAAGAAGGAAGGAAACGAAGTGATTCTTATTTCTTCAGGAGCAGTAGCTGCAGGGTTTTCGGTTTTAGGTTATCAGACAAGACCTGTGACCATTGCTGGTAAGCAAGCAGCTGCCGCTGTGGGTCAGGGATTACTCATGCAAAGCTATTTTGAAGAGTTTCAAAAAGAAGGAATCGTGTCAGCACAGCTTCTTCTAACAAGAAATGATTTTTCCCAACAAGAACAATACAATAATGCCTATTCCACATTATCCGAGCTTTTGAAACGTGGGGTCATACCAATTATTAATGAAAATGATTCGGTTGCGGTAGATGAACTAACATTTGGAGATAATGATATGCTTTCTGCTTTGGTTAGTGGGTTCATTCATGCTGATACGCTCATAATTCTTACAGATATTAATGGTTTATATGATGGAAATCCACGCAAGGACCCAAATGCTAAAAAGTATAATTTCCTCCCTGAGGTAACAGAGGATGTGTTAGAGGTAGCGGGAGGCTCTGGTTCAAAGGTCGGTACTGGTGGGATGCGTTCGAAACTTGAGGCAGCAAAAACGGCATTGTCTGTCGGTGTGAAGGTGTTTATCGGCAAGGGAGAAGGAACGGATAAGCTATTAGATATTGTTACTGGTAAGGGTGATGGCACCTATATTGGCTATAACCTTGGGGCGTCTTTAAAAAGTAAAAAACAGTGGATAGGGATTCATTCACATATTGCTGGACGAATTGATATTGATTCGGGGGCAGAGCATGCCGTCATTCATCAAGGTAAAAGCCTGTTGCCAGCAGGGGTAAAACATGTTGAGGGTTCCTTTACACGTGGTGAAGTGGTAGAGGTATGGAATGAAAAAGGAGAGTTAATTGGCAAAGGGCAAATCAATTATACAGTTGAAGAGCTATCCAAAATTAAAGGACTTTCAAGCAAAGAAGCCAATATAGTAAATATGCATAATCGAATTGAAGTCATTCATAGAGATAACTGGGTTACTTTTACAAAGGAGAGGAAACAAAGATGACAGAATTATTAGAAAAGGCACGTCTCGCAAGTACTCTAGCAACTAGCTTAGCTCTTTGTACCACCAAGCAGAAAAACGATGCATTGCTTCTTATAGCTAATCAATTATTAGAGGACATCCCTTTTATTTTACAAGAGAATAAGAAGGATATTGAGGCTGGAAGGCAAATTGGGATGGAGGATAATCTCCTTGATCGTCTAAAATTAACAGAAGAACGTATTCAAGACATGGCAGAAGGAGTCAGACAAGTAGCTACCTTACCCGATCCTGTTGGGGAGATTTTGGAGGGGTGGGATCGCCCGAATGGACTTCATATTGAGAAAGTCCGAGTTCCTCTTGGAGTAGTCGGAATGATCTATGAAGCAAGACCAAATGTGACGGTAGATGCAGCAAGTCTTTGCCTAAAAACAGGTAATGCGGTGTTGTTACGTGGAAGTTCATCTGCGATTCATTCAAATAAAGCGATTGTGGCAGTTATTCACCGTGCACTTGAAAAAAGCGAGTGTCCAGGGCAAGCGGTTCAGTTACTCGAAGATACAAGTAGGGAAACGGCCTCACAAATGTTTAAGTTAACAGAGTACCTAGATGTACTTATCCCTAGAGGAGGAGCAAACCTTATTCAATCTGTTGTAAATAATGCTTCCGTTCCTGTTCTTGAAACAGGGGTGGGAAATTGCCATATTTATATTGATGAAAGTGCTAATCATAAAATGGCCATTGATATTGCCGTTAATGCGAAAACTCAGCGTCCATCTGTGTGTAATTCGGCAGAAACGATCCTTGTTCATCAAAAATGGGCAGATCAGCATTTAGAGGATTTAATTAAAGCGTTACAAGAGAAAAAGGTAGAAATACGAGCAGATGAAAAGGCAAGAAAAATCGATAAAGATTTACTTCCTGCTAGTGAGGAAGATTGGGAAACAGAATTCTTAAACCTAACAGTAGCCCTGCGTGTGGTTTCTCATGTTGATGAAGCAATCAGTCATATTGCTAGCTATGGATCAAAGCATTCAGAAGCGATTATTTCAGAATCTGCTGAGAGTGTAGAGGCATTCTTTAATAGAGTAGATGCAGCAGCCCTCTATCACAATGCTTCTACAAGATTTACCGACGGCTTTGAATTTGGATTTGGAGCAGAGATAGGGATTAGTACGCAAAAGCTTCATGCTCGAGGTCCAATGGGCTTACCAGCTCTTACTTCTACCAAGTACATTGTTCGTGGAACGGGACAAATAAGAGAATAAGGACGTTAAAAAAAGAGTAGCCAGAATCTCGGCTACTCTTTTTTTGATTAAAATTTTCATCAAAACAAAAGGGTAATTATGGTAGTATATAGGAAGAGTGTTTTAACCGAAATACAATCCTGACTTAAGAGGAGTAAGTATGAAGGAATACTATACGGAAATGAATAAGAAAATATATTATATTACAATAACTGCAGTTATTACCATTATGTTAATGGGTTTGTTAGTCGACAATCCACATTATCATCAGAATGGAGTAACTTTTTCTCTCCATGCGTTATTCCTGGTGTTTTTTGCAATTTGTTTATTAGTGTACCCGAGATATACATCTCGTTATTTTCGATTGCTCATCATGATTACATCATTTATGTATTTTTACTCGCTATTCTTTATATACCCTGATACATGGTCCAACTTTATCTTTTTATGCTTTATACCAGCTATATCTATCTTATTTTTTGATCCAAAACTCTTTTACTTTTCACTCGCACTTAATAGTTTTGCTATCTTAATGACGTTTGTATATATCATACTTGTTGATCAAGGGATCCATTATTCTTATATCCAGGAGGATCTGGTCGGAAATATCATCAATTTCTTTGGTAGTCAAGCCATCATTTATTTTATTTTTTATATATCCTATGGTCGGTTAAAGAAACAACAACTATATTTTCAACAAATAAAACAGGCAGAGCGTTTGAAGACGACTGGACAACTTGCAGCTGCAGTTGCTCATGAAATCAGAAATCCTTTGACAGTTGTTAAAGGATTTTTACAGTTTTACGAGCAATCCAATGAGGTTGATACGGAATTGAAAAAGCATTTTCATTTAATGGTAGATGAGCTGAATACAGCGGAACTGGTCATTTCGCAATTTTTATCGATTGCAAAGCCAACGAAGGAAAAGGAGTTAGAACCGGTAAATATAAGACAGGTTCTTCAAAGTGTAACTGATTTGCTCCATTCCTACGGGTTATTACACGATAATCAAATCGAGTTACAAATTGTAGAAGACTCCTATGTGGCTGCTAATACAATTGAAATGAAACAGTTATTCATTAATATCATTAAAAATGCAATCGAAGCATCACATATTGGAGATTCAGTCATAGTGACTGCTTCAAAAATGAAGGATATGATTGAAATTAACGTGATTGATTATGGCCAAGGAATGACAGAAAAGGAAATTGAGTCTCTGGGAACTCCATTTTATTCTTTAAAAAGTAAAGGGACCGGACTTGGAATGATGATTTGTTTTAATATTGCAGAGAATTACAAAGGAAAAATTAGCTTTAAAAGTGTAAAAGGAGAAGGAACCACAGTTACCATCCGTTTTCCTTCCCTCCTATAAACGTCCGAATACGGGCGTTTTTTTATTTGCGAAGTTTTTTAAAAAAGTAGATTGACAGATATGTATATACAAGTTAGAATTGAAAACGTAAACAAAACATGTATATACAAGTTGTTCAAAATGTAAGCGAATTTATTTTTCTTATTTGTTTCATAATAAAATTATTTGGTAACTTTTTACCAGGGAGGAATACGAATGAGTAATTATACTCAACCGGCAAAAGACTTGCTTGAACATATCGGTGGTAGCGAAAATATTTCCGTTGTTACCCACTGTGTGACAAGAATGCGCTTTGTATTAAAAGATCCAAAAAAGGCAGATATAGATAAGATTGAGTCCATTAAGCTTGTAAAAGGAACCTTTACTCAAGCAGGACAATTCCAAGTTATTATTGGGAATGAAGTATCGTCCTTTTATAATGAATTTATTAAAATAGCAGGTGTAAGTGATACCTCTAAGGAAGACGCCAAACAAGCAGCGAAGCAGAATATGAACTGGCTTCAACGTATGATTGCTCACCTTGCAGATATCTTTACTCCATTAATTCCAGCAATCGTTGTTGGGGGTCTTATTCTTGGTTTCCGAAATGTAATCGGTGACATTAAAATGTTCGAGGATGGAACGAAGTCATTGATTGAAATTTCTCAATTTTGGGCAGGAACTCATGCGTTTCTATGGTTAATTGGGGAAGCAATATTCCACTTCTTACCGGTAGGGATTACATGGGCCGTTGCTAGAAAGATGGGAGCAACTCCAATTTTAGGGATTGTATTAGGGATTACACTTGTATCACCACAGCTATTGAATGCTTATGGTGTAGCTAATGCAACTGAAGTACCATTCTGGGATTTTGGTTTTGCAAAAATAGATATGATTGGTTACCAAGCACAGGTAATACCAGCGATTTTAGCAGGTTTAGTTCTTTCATTCCTTGAACTAAAACTACGTAAGGTCGTTCCGAATGCAATTTCCATGATTGTTGTTCCATTCTTTGCCCTTGTACCAACGGTATTAATTGCACATACCGTACTTGGACCATTAGGTTGGGCAATTGGATCTTTCATCTCTGACGTTGTATACTCTGGCTTAACTTCTGCAGTGGGCTGGTTATTTGCAGCTGTATTTGGATTTGCTTATGCACCACTTGTTATTACAGGTTTACACCATATGACGAATGCTATTGATTTACAGTTAATGAGTGAGCTTGGTGGAACAAACCTTTGGCCAATGATCGCTTTATCAAATATTGCTCAAGGTTCTGCTGTTTTAGCGATGATTTATATTAACAGAAAGAACGAAGAAGAAAAGCAAGTATCTATACCTGCAGCGATTTCTTGTTATCTGGGTGTAACAGAGCCAGCCATGTTTGGTATTAACCTGAAATACGGTTTCCCATTCCTAGCTGCCATGATTGGTTCTATGGTTGCGGCAGTTATCTCAGTAGGAAGCAATGTAATGGCGAACTCTATTGGTGTTGGTGGTCTTCCTGGAATTCTTTCGATCCAGCCACAACATATGCTAACATTCGCAATTGCCATGGTTGTTGCGATCGTTGTACCGTTCATCTTAACGGTTGTATTTGCCAAGATGAATATCGGAAAAGTATCTTTTAAAAGAAAATAATGTCGAGAGGAACAATTACTTGTTCCTCTTTTACTATTAAATAAGGGCTGGTGCTACAAAGATGACTCAACCTTGGTGGAAAAAAGCAGTTGTATATCAAATTTATCCAAAAAGCTTTAATGATACGACGGGAAATGGCGTAGGAGATCTTAACGGAGTAATAGAAAAATTAGATTATTTATCAACTCTAGGTGTGGATGTCGTATGGTTAACACCTATTTACGAATCACCTCAACGTGATAATGGGTACGATATTAGTGATTACTATTCTCTTCATGAACCTTATGGCACAATGGAAGACTTCGATCGTTTGTTAAAAGAAGCGCATAAGCGTGAAATTAAAATTATTATGGATATTGTTGTAAATCATACATCAACGGAACATCAATGGTTTGTTGAATCAAGATCCTCAAAAGACAATCCTTATAGGGATTTTTATATTTGGAAAGATGCAAAAAATGGTGGTGCTCCGACCAATTGGGAATCAAAATTTGGTGGCAATGCTTGGCAGTATGATGAAAAGACAGACCAGTATTATTTGCATTTATTTGACGTCACTCAAGCAGATCTGAATTGGGAGCATGAACCTGTTCGTCGAGAGGTTTACGAAATGATGAAGTTTTGGCTAGATAAAGGGGTAGATGGATTCCGATTGGACGTCGTGAACTTACTATCAAAGGATCAACGATTCTTGAATGATGATGGATCAGAAGGACTTGGTGATGGACGAAAATTTTACACTGACGGTCCGAAAATACATGAGTATCTTCGTGAGATGAACCAAGAGGTATTTTCTCATTATGACATCATGACAGCTGGGGAAATGTCTTCTACTTCAATTGATAATTGTGTTAAATATACAAATCCAGAGCGAAAAGAGCTGGATATGACCTTTAGCTTCCATCATTTAAAAGTAGATTATCCGAATGGTGAGAAGTGGACAAAGGCAGAATTTGATTTTTACAAGCTAAAGAAAATTTTATCGGATTGGCAAGTCGAGATGAATCAGGGTGGAGGTTGGAATGCGTTATTCTTGTGCAATCATGACCAGCCTAGAGCGGTTTCGCGCTTTGGAAACGATAAGGAATACCATAAAGAATCGGCCAAAATGCTCGCCACCACTATTCATATGATGCAAGGGACTCCTTATATCTATCAAGGTGAAGAATTCGGAATGACAAACCCTAATTTCGAAAGCATTGACGACTATCGTGACGTAGAATCATTAAATATGTACAAGATCTTGTTAGACAAAGGATTATCCAAACATCAAGTTCTAGAAATATTAAAACAAAAGTCCCGTGATAATTCTCGTACACCTGTTCAATGGGATGCTTCAGAAAATGCAGGTTTTACAACGGGAACACCGTGGATTCAACCAGCAGCAAATTATAAAAAAATTAATGCTGAAACAGCAATGAATGACGAAGATTCGGTGTTTTATCATTATCAAAAGCTTATCCAGTTAAGAAAAGAGTACGATATCGTGACAGACGGAAATTATGTGTTGCTTTTAGCAGATCATGATGCTATTTTTGCTTATATACGAAATAATGGTGATGAGAAATTACTAGTCGTGAATAATTTTTATTCCAAAGAAGTAGAGTTTCAATTACCTGAGCAAGTGGATACGGAAGGTGCTACGAGCACGATTTTATTATCCAACTATGCTGACTCATCAGAAGATATAAAGCAAATGAACCTAAGACCGTATGAGTCTGTTGTGTACTATTTAAAAAAGTAAACTGGAGTTTTTAACATGACAAATAAGTATTTAACGATCCATAACGATATTGTACAGCAAATAGAAGCAGGGCAAATTGCCCCTAATACACTTTTGCCCTCTGAGCATGAGTTAAAGGACCGTTATAATACATCGAGAGAAACGATCCGAAAAGCACTAAACCTTCTGTCACAAAATGGGTATATACAAAAGGTGCGAGGAAAGGGCTCGATTGTCATCAAAAGTACAAAAGTAGATTTTCCTGTCTCTGGACTAGTCAGTTTCAAGGAACTAGCTGATAAAATGGGTCAGAGACCGGTCACCATCGTTCATGAACTCTCATTGATGAAACCTGATCCATTCATCATGAAGCAGTTAAACTTGACTAGTAAGGACCATGTCTGGCAAGTGTTTCGTGTGAGGGAAATGGGTGGAGAAAAGGTTATCCTGGATAAAGATTATTTGAATAAGAAATTTGTTCCTGCTTTAACAAGAGAAATTTGTGAGCACTCGATTTATGATTATCTAGAAAATGACCTGCAGCTAAGTATCAGTTTTGCAAAAAAAGAAATTATCGTCGAAGAACCGACAGAGGAAGACCGGAAGCTATTAGATTTAGACGGTCATCACAATATAGTTATTATCAAAAATTATGTGTATCTCGATGACGCAAGTTTGTTTCAGTACACGGAATCCAGACACAGACCAGATAAATTTCGATTTGTCGACTTTGCGAGAAGAAATCATATATAAGATGAACCCTTCTAGTTTTATAGAAGGGTTCCGTTTTTGGGTGTTTCCTAATGACTGGACGTATGAATTAGCATACGTCTTTTCTTTGTTTTTTAACGTTTCTACGAAATGTCATTAACTTTTACTGATTTTTATAAGCTTGTTGATAAAAGGCTGCTGATCCCCACATCTAGGTTCAAGAGAGTCCGCACTAACGGTTGGGGATAGGATAAGCACCTGTGCTGATGATAGACGGAGAAATTCCGCTTAAATTAGTAATTATTATTAAAAACGCTTAAATAGACGGAAAGATTCCGCTTATTGGCTCAAAAAATCCGAAAATAGGAGATTTTCCCTTGCATAAGCGGAAAATCTCCCCTTATTTATCCCGAAACGAGCTCCATTCTGCATTTAACCGGAAAATCTCCGGTTATTTTACTTTTGCT
This sequence comes from Robertmurraya korlensis, assembly GCF_023715225.1. GTDB lineage: Bacteria > Bacillota > Bacilli > Bacillales > Cytobacillaceae > Robertmurraya_A. The sequence goes on along the minus strand of NZ_JAMBNS010000013.1, from coordinate 34,922 downwards.
GGTTCCTCGATTAAGGACCCCTTTCTAATTTTATAGAAGGGGTTTTATTTAGGAAAAAATCTTCTGTTGAAGCACCTCAACGGCCTTATTGATTTCCTGGAGCTCCTCATCTGTAAGATGTTTAATTCGTTCATCAAACTGTAATTGTATTTTTCGGAAAGCTTCTTCCATGAGTGCATTTCCTTTTTCGGTTAATTGTATATAGTATTTCCGACGATCACTTTCATCAGAAACCTTTTTGCATAGATTCTTTTCAATTAATTTTCGCAGCTCGCGACTTGTGTTCGGAAGAGAGACATGCAGACAATCGCTGATTTCGGTAATGGTAACAGATTGGCTTACAGTAATATATTCAAGAATTTTATATTGAACTTGGGTAATATCTTCCGTTTTCGCATCTTTTGTCATATCATTGGTTATTTGATGTACATTTGCCATGAAGTGCACGAAGTTTCTAAACAACAACTTTCTGTCCATTCAATAAATCACCTCACCAACAAGATATCAAATACATTATCAAAAAACAATTATCATTTGACAACTAACTACGATGCTGTTAGTATTTAGTTATCAAAATACAACTAATTGGGTGATGATGATGAATGTACTGGTGATTTTTACACATCCGAATCATGAGAGTTTGAGTTATGCCTTTTTACAGGAGGTATTGCGAGGTACTAAAGAGAATGCTCATATCAAGGACATACAAGTAGTGGATTTGTATCAGGAACAGTTTGATCCTGTTCTTATTTTTAACGAGACCAAGCGTAGGAGAGATATGCATCGTGATGAGAGATTAAAGAAATATAGAGAACAAATTCTATGGGCGGATAAAATTGTTTATATCTATCCAATCTGGTGGGGGCGACCGCCGGCGATGCTGCTTGGATATATTGATCAAATGTTTGCCTCTGGATTTGCCTATAAAGATAACGGTGGTCTTTTACCTGAGGGGCTTTTAAAAGGAAAGAGCGTGGTGTGTATTTCTAGCATGAAAGGTCCTACGCTCTACCCGTTATTCTGGTTGAATAATTCACATAAGATATTAATGAAAAAAGCACTTTTTCAGTATGTAGGTATGAAGAAAGTGAAGTTTTTTGAATTTGGCAATATGGAAAGTCAAAAGGGGAAGCAAAAGGAAAAACTCCAAAAAATATATGAGTATTTCAGAAGAATAGATAATTAGGAAAACAAAAAAACCAAGCAAGAGGCCAATATAGAAGGTTCTCTTGCTTGGTTTATGTTACGCTCCAGGATCTATATGTTTAACAATTCTCTCGCATATCTCATGAGTGATGAGAGAGTCATCGATAGATGGGTCTGGTGTCGCATTGGTTTGAACACATTCAATGAAATGGTCCATAAGCTGGTAAAAACCACGCTTATATAGCGTCGGTTCCCAGTCACCGAATTTTGTTAGGCTAATTTCTTTATCATGATATCTAGTTGTTTCCACTAGGCTGTTCACGACAAATTTCTGATGCCCAGACATATATTCAATGATCTCTTCTGTTACACCGCCGTTGCGATTCATGATTCCGATCGCTATACAACCATCACCAATTAGCTGAATAACGAGCTGATCCAGGGTGTCACCGTTTTTTACATACTCAACCTTTACATCTTTAACCTCAGTATCCATGAGGAAACGTAGTGTATCAACGACGTGAATAAAATCCTCTACCACAAATCTACGAACGTAATCAGGTGCTGCAAAGCGATTCTTCTGCATGATAATAAGGCTTGGTTTCCCATGTTCCTTTAGCTCTTTCACACGAGGGATAAATCGTCTGTTAAAACCAACCATGGCTATTTTACCTTTGTCTTTAGCTAGCCTAACAATTCTCTCTGTTTCATGAAAGTTCATGGATATGGGCTTATCAATGTATATATGAATTCCATTTTCAAGCAGCTGTTCTGCTATCTCAAAATGACCTTCTGTTGCTGTGCTTACGATGGCTGCATCAATATTTTTTGAAAGTAACTCATCGATGTTTCTCGCTGTTTCTTGAATTCGGTATTTGGTAGAAAGTCGATGAAGTGTCTCTTCATTTCTTGTACAAAGGACAAGCTTGATCCCTTCTTTTTCAGAAAGGACGGGTAAATACGCCTTCTTTGCAATATCTCCTAAACCAATGATTCCGATTTTCATATAAGCACCTCCTATTCTTAACTTATAAAAAACCCCACAATTCCTATTGTGGGGCATAAACTCTTAAATCTCAATATCTACACCGATGCTATCAAGTCTTCCAACCTCGCGGATGAAGGCAGCAACTTCTTGGTGTTGTTCATTTATCGTATAGGCTTCAACGGCAGCGACATTTTCGAAGCGAACCATGAGAATCACCTGATATTCCTTGCTTTTTTCAGAAAGATTGAAGGCAGCTTGAACTTCAACTACTCCAGTGATTACTTTTTCCAATGCTTTAAAGCGTTTGATTACTTCTTCCATTTGTTCCTGTGTTGTTGTGTCAGCGAACTTTAATAATACAGTACGTTGTATCATGTTGAACCTCCTACTAATTACATTTTCTTTTCTTGTATTCTATAATGTTCGAGCATATATATCAATAAATACATGTATTCCCATTTTTACTACAGGAAAAGGGTTTATTCGGCAAAATCATTTTCATAATAGGACAAAACTAGTCAAAGGAGAAGTTCCTCAATCCTAGAAATTAAACTAGTACGCGTAATTTCTAGTAGTTTTACTAGAAAGTTACATAGAAAAATAGTTTAGGGGAGGAATACTTGTTGAAAATAGCAAGGAGTATGAAAAGTATTTTTGGAGTTCTCTTAATATTTCTGTTAATTTTTACAGCAGCTGTCCCGATTCAAGCGATAGTAAAAAATGATGATGGACAATCCTCTGTTACTGTAGACAATGAGTATGCTTTTATTCAGTTTGGAGACGCACCAATTGCTTCCTATGAGGGAACCATTGCGGGATATGAGAAGACCAAACCATCACAAGGGAAAAAAGTAGATTTACAGTCCCAAGCAGCTAAGAAATATGGAAATCGCTTAGAAGCTCAGCGTACAAATTATATTAAATGGTTAGCTAGACATTTCCCTCAAGTTGAAGTGGTAACAGAGTATGATGTTACGTTTAATGGAATTGGTATAAAGTTGAACGGAGCTTCCTTAAAGGATGTTAGCCGTGGACCTGGATTCCTTAAGAGCGGGTATAGTGCAACCTATCAAAAAGCAATGAGCGAAAGCACGGCTTTAATCGGTGCAGAAGAGATTTGGGAGTCAGTTGGTGGACAAGCAAATGCAGGGGAAGGAATGAAGGTTGGTATCATTGATTCAGGGATCGATCAAACACATGATTTCCTTAAGCCGAATGAAGGAATGACGTATCCAGAAGAATTTCCTAAAGGAGATACAAGTTTAACGACGCCTAAAGTGATTGTAGCGAAAGTGTATAGCCAGAATCCAAAGCTAAGCGCGGATGCAGTCGATAGCCATGGTACGCATGTAGCAGGTACAGTTGCTGGAAAGGCAGGTACAGAAACGGAGATAGATGATAAAACATTGAGTGGAGTGGCACCAGGGGCGTATCTAGGAAACTATAATGTTTTCCCGGGAGATATCGCAAATGCAAAAAGCTTATTTATTGCTAAAGCTGTTGAAGAAGCAGTTGAGGATGGTATGGATGTTCTTAACTTAAGCTTAGGGGGAACACCACATAAAGGGGCAGACCTGCTAGATATGACCGTGAATTCTGCAGTAGATGCTGGAGTAGTTGTAGCCATTTCTGCTGGAAACGAAGGACCAGGAAACTATACGGTTGGATCTCCTGGAACAGCGGAGAAAGTAATCACAGTAGCAGCAACAACAAATAGTCGAACTTTTGCGATGACATTGGGATCAGCTGCATTTGCAGAACCAACCATTGCGACAACAGGTACACAGGGTGGAGAGGTAAAAGAGCCTTTAACAGGTGAGTATGCGGTATGGGCTGATGTGGCTGGAGGAAATAAATTGGCATGTACGGCTGTATCCGGTAAGCCATTAGAAGGCAAGATTGCGTTAATTCAACGCGGTTCTTGTACATTTACTGAAAAAATTAATCATGCAGCTGCTGCGGGTGCAGTCGGGGTGATTATTTATCAGCTTGATGGAATTGCTGAACCAACACCAATGTCATCCGATGGGGCATTAGTTCCAGCTGTTATGATTGGAAACGAAGCAGGTAAACAATTAGTAAGCTGGACGGGAGATCGTACGGTCACCATCAATAGTGACTTACAAAAGGTAAGTACCGTTCCAAATCTGTTAGCCAACTTTAGTTCGTGGGGACCAACGCCAAACTACACGCTTAAGCCTGATGTAGCAGCTCCAGGGGTGAATATTTACTCATCCGTCGTTGATGGAGGTTATGAGCTTTACCAAGGTACGTCCATGGCATCTCCACATGTAGCGGGTTCTGCCGCCGTCTTATTGGCTTATAGCAAGAAAAAGGATTTAGGCTGGGGGCCAGCTGAAGTGAAAGCGACCTTAATGGGAACAGCAAACGATGTAGAAGGAAGTGTTTTACCTGATACAGATGTATCGGATCCATTAAAAGTGGGAGCAGGTCTTATTGACCTTAGCAAAGCAATGAATCCATCAGCGCTTGCCTTCCCATCATCTTTGAGCTTTGGATTAGTTCGCCCGGTAGGGAACCAACAGTATAAGATGAATGTTACGTTAACCAACCCAACAAATGAGGAGTTAGCTTATACCATTAGTGATGATGAAAATGTAAAAGTGACTGATATGGAAGTAACGATCCCTGCTAAAGGAAGTAAGGAGATTACGGTAGAAGTGGTGAATCGTGGTACTCATTCGGGTGGACAAGCAGGTACACCAAACTTCGTTAGCGGCTACTTGAATGTAAGTTCAGCTGCGGGTGATATTCGTATTCCATACTTATATGTGATGGATTACAACCGCTAAAATATAAAAGGAGATTGCCGGGGGGAAGGGCAATCTCCTTTTTTCAAAGTTAAGAGATATTGTTATTAAGGTTTTGTCCAGCTGCAGCGCCTAGCTCCTCGGGGCTGACAAAAGCGCTTCCGCTTTTCGAGTTACGCTGTGAAATTCCCGTCGTAACTTAGCATAATGGCAGATCTTACTCCATCCATTTCGGAAATATTGTTGATGAAGCTCATGTCATTGTCCTTCACACGGACTTCATAAGTCACTTCATATTCATTACCAGGCATTACGGATTTTGATTTAATTGTATGCTTTTTCGAGTTCTCAGATACCACATGCTCTAATGACTTTTCAATCGAATGGCCATTGTATCGTACAACTAATAAATATGGATTTTCCACTTTAATACGATTTCCAAAGAAGATAAGAATAGCTCCGATGAGTAGTGAACCAAGAACAGCAAGTGGCACAAAGCCCGCACCACTAAGAATACCTACAATGATTGCCCAGAACAAGTAGACGATATCAATGGGATCTTTAATCGGTGTACGGAAACGAACAATCGATAAGGCACCAACCATACCAAGAGATAATAATACATTAGATGAGATACCGATAATCACTAATGATGTGGCCATTGACATAACAATTAGTGAAATATTAAAGGTGTGTGAATAGATAACACCTGTGAATGTCTTTTTATATACCCAATAGATAAAGAGTCCAATCACTAATGATGCGAATAATCCAATCAAGGAATCGACGATTGAAAAGCTGCTGGTTTGCTCTAAAAACTTAGATTTAAAAATATCCTGAAAATTAATTGTATCCATGTATAGTCCTCCAATAATATTAACCGAACATACGGCTTATTTGATATTTTGAATAAGTGCCTCTCCGTCTGTCATGAAGCTGAACTAACTGCTTGATAACATCAGGTAAAAACTCATCGTACTTTACTTCTAGAATGACGATACCAGGAGTGGTTTCCACCATTGGTACATCAGGGTTTAAAAGATCATTGTTTCGGAAGCTTGTCTTAACTGAGCTATCGAATGTGACTCGGACATTTCCATACTCGTAAATAAAAACCTCTCTCTCATAATCCACGATTGCCACTGGTTTGATTTGCAGGAGATTCATCTGCATGTATAAATCCCTCATCAATGGTCGTGAATCATTTTCCATCCAAGCGATGTCTCCGATTCTTACTTTTTCGTATTCATCAACCGTCATACGACATTTCTGTTTGTATGTCATATTGTTTCGTTTGCTCTTCTTTTCGAGATTAATGTAGCTAGTGTTGTGATCATACAGCCTGACACGGAACTTATCTCGTTCGAAAAAGCCTTCCTTCTTTTGTTGAAGAACTTTATTATCAAAATTATCGAAATATACACTTCGGATTAAGTATTTTCCATCATTGTTCGCGTTTGGGTCAGCCGTCATTACATGTTGTAGCTTGCTTCTTAATAAGTAGCAATCCATTTTTGTAATTTCGTGCTTTAGTTCATATCTCCCTTGAACGCCATTTAAGGTCATTGCCTTCACCGTGTTTCAACTCCTTTATGTTAGCTCCTTGATGCACATTATCGGTGGGCAACCTTAAACAAACCTTAAAAGAAATTTACAATCTTAACTTTTAAAAAAAGATAAGGAAATGAACTAGTAATCTACCAGTAATAATTTTTTCCTTTGTGAAACGGAAAAAAGGTAGATATTAATGAAATCGCTTTCATTGTAATATGAAATCAACAAGGAGATGACAACACATCTTCTTAATAAAAAGAACTTATCTCTGATTTATTACTAATAAGCAATTAAAACATTTTAGGAGGAATTTATGATGAACATTCTATTATGCTGTGCGGCAGGTATGTCTACAAGTTTACTAGTAACAAAAATGGAAGCGGCTGCAAAAGATCAAGGACTTGATTCAAAGATCTGGGCAGTAAGTGCAGACCAAGTAAAAGCAAATATCGATCAAGCAGATGTGTTGCTTCTTGGACCACAAGTGCGTTACCTATTACCTCAAATGCAACAACTAGGAAAAGAAAAGAATATCCCAGTTGATTCTATTAACCCAATCCACTACGGAATGTGTAATGGTGCAGAAGTATTAAAAACAGCAGTAGCACTAAAGAATAAGTAATTTTTAAAAAAACACTAGGTAGAGAAGGGAATGAAACGTGATGAATAAGTTTTTAGGTTTCCTTGAATCAAAGTTTATGCCTTTTGCTGGTAAATTGGCCGCACAAAGACATTTAGGTGCCTTAAAGGATGGAATCATCCTAGCGATGCCAATGATTATTATCGGTTCTGTATTCCTAATCTTAGGTTTCCTACCGATTCCAGGTTATGCTGATTTCATGGCAAGCGTGTTCGGAGATCAATGGTTAGCAAAGCTGATGTATCCAACAGATGCAACGTTTAACATGATGGGTCTAATCGCCGCATTCGGTATTGCGTATCGTCTTGCGGAGCGGTATGGCATTGACGCCATTACAGCAGGGGTTATCTCACTGTGTGCGTTCTTACTAGCTACACCATTCAATGTGCCGTTTACTCCAGACGGAGCTACGGAAGCAATCGCAGTTGGAGGAGCTATTCCGGTTGCATTTATGGGAAGTAAAGGACTTTTCGTAGCCATCTTAATCGGTTTATTCTCAACAGAAGTGTATAACTTCATTCTTAAGAAAAATATTGTTATTAAAATGCCAGATAGCGTTCCACCGGCAGTAAGTAAATCGTTTGTTGCACTTGTTCCTGGTTTTATTGTTATTACTATTATCTTCTTAATTCGCTTAGTGATTGAATACTTTGGAATTAGCAGTATTCACGACGTAGTTCAATTAGTGCTTGGTAAGCCACTTGGATTATTAGGCGGAAGCTTAATCGGTTCAATTGTTGCCTACATGCTTATTATGATGCTTTGGTCAGCAGGTCTTCACGGAACAAACATCGTTGCTGGTGTACTAAGCCCAGTATGGTTAATGGCTACAGAGGAAAACCAAATTGCATTCCGTGCAGGTGAAGAATTACCAAACATCTTTACATCACAATTCTTTGAAGTGTTCATCAATATCGGTGGTACTGGTGCTACATTTGGTCTAGCGATGCTCATGCTTTTCTGGGCAAAGAGCCAACAAATGAAAGCGCTTGGTAAATTATCGGCTGGTCCTGGAACATTCATGATCAACGAACCAATCATTTTCGGTACACCAATCGTAATGAACCCATTACTAATCGTACCATTCTTCTTAACACCAATTGTATTAATCATTGTAACGTACTACTCAATGAAATTAGGTTTAGTTGCAAAGCCAGCAGGTATCGCGATTCCTTGGACAACGCCTCCAATTATCGGTGGATACCTAGCAACTGGAGGTAAAATCTCCGGTGCGATTATGCAGGCTGTCAACGTTGTAATCGCTCTAGCTATCTACTTCCCGTTCTTCAGAATGTGGGATAAGATGAAGCAACAAGAAGAAGGCGGAGTAAATTCATCAAAAGTGAGCTAATTCACATCAAGACATAAAAACAATTAGTCTCACATGAGTACATGTGAGACTAATTTCTTACGGAGGGTTTACAATGGCATCTATGGAAGAAACGATATTTCAGATTATTTTACATGGTGGAAATGGAAAGAGTTGTTCAATGGAAGCGATCGCGGCTGCAAAGCGAGGAGATTTTACAGAAGCGCGTGCAAAACTTCAAGAAGCGGCAGATGCCTTAAACGAGGCACATCATGTTCAAACTTCATTAATTCAGGGTGAAATCAGGGGAGAAAAAGTAGAAATTTCTCTATTAATGGTTCATGCGCAGGATCATCTCATGAACGCCATCACGATGAAGGATTTAGCAACAGAATTTGTAGACTTATACGAGACGATTAAGTTAGAAAAGGTATCAGGCTAATGATAAAAAATCAATACTACTAATAAAGGTATGGATAAGTAAAATCCATGCCTTTATTTTGTGTAAAAAGGAGAGTCACATTTGTGACCCTCTATCTAGGCAGTTTTACTTTAAAGGTTGTTCCTTTGTTTTTATTCTGGATTGCCTTAATGGTTCCTTCATGCTGCTTTACAATCCAGTGAGCAATAGATAATCCTAGGCCGACTCCACCCGTTTCTCTAGAACGGGCTTTATCTTCGCGGTAGAAACGATCAAAGATATACTTCATATTCTCTTCCTTAATCCCGATTCCTGTATCACTCACTTCAAAAACAATTTTGAGGTCTTCCTCATACGTTTTTACGCCAATGCTATCATTTTCACCGGTATATTTTAACGCATTATCAAGCAATATGACGAGCAGCTGGTGTAACCGGACTTCGTCTGCTTCCATTTTCATGTTGCAATTCAACTGAAGCCATAAATGCTTGTCCTGTGACTCCGCAATTTCGATATAAGGGGCACATACGTTTTTCACAAAGGTATCTACATGAATGGTTTGCTTTACGAGCTGTGTTTCAGCAGAATCAGCACGAGCAAGGGTTAATAAATCAGAAGTAAGTTTCGATAGTCTTCTAGTTTCAGATAAGCTTAATGCAATATTTTCAAATTTATTTGCTATTTTCTCCTGAGGGGAAGTTAACAAAAGTTCAAGTTTATTTTGAATGATTGTCAAAGGTGTTCGTAATTCATGTGAGGCATTCTCGACAAACTCGGCTTGCTTTTTCCATGAGAGAATAATCGGTTGCATCATCTTTTTCGATAAAATATAACTTGCTGATATAGAAAGAACGATAAAGACGATCGAAAAAATAATGATTAACTTTTGGAAGTTATTGATGATCGTTTCTTCTGCGTCGGTATTAATGATTAATTGTACATATGCCACATCATCTTCTTCGTTTGTATCTTCAAATAGCAAATATCGATAGTGGTGATCGTCTATGGTTATATTGGTTATGGTATCAAGATTGGTCTTATCTAGGGTGAAGTCTTGTAAATAACTTTCGTAAAATAATGATCCGATTTGATCTCCCTCAATAATTTCGCCATCTTTATTCCAATTTAAGATAAAAATACGTGGATTTTTAATCGCTCTTTGATCGTTCATCGGAGGAGTGCGATCCATCCCATCTACTGGCCGGTCCTCAATTGTTCGGTCTGAAAAATCGCTCCTATGTTTTTCTTGGACCATTAAAAGTTCTTCGTCCGTTTTTTTAAATAACGTTCCTTGCACTTGGCTAAAAATAATAATTCCAAAAATCGTGAAAATAATCGTGAAGGCAATGAGGTTAAAGATCATGAATTTAAGCTGTTGGCTACGAAAGATTTTTTCCTTAAACATTTCCTTCACCTTCAGAAAGCATATAGCCTAATCCTCGGAAGGTTTTGATATATTGGTCATAATCGTATTTTTTTAAGTTTTTGCGTAAGTTGCTTGCATACACTTCCACAACTGTCGTTGACGTATCTGACTCAAATCCCCAGATCCGATCAAAAATTTGTTCTTTGGTTAAGATCGTATTTTTATTATTGATTAAATACTCGAGTAAATCGAACTGTTTTCCATTTAGTTTAATTACTTCTTCACCGATTGACGCTGTTTTGTTCTTTAAATTTAAATGTAATTCCTTAAAGGAAAGAATATTTTCTTTAAATGAGCCAACCGAACGTCGTACCATAGCTTCTAATCGTAGCAAAAGCTCCTCGCGATGGAATGGCTTGACTAAATAATCATCTGCACCCACCTTAAATCCTTTGATCTTATCATCAATGCCGTCTTTTGCCGTCAGAATTATTACAGGCGTCGTAATACTCTTCTTTCGGAGTTCCTCCAGTACCTCGTATCCATTCATATGAGGCATCATTATGTCTAATATGATCACATCAAAAATATTTTGTTCTGCCAAGTACAATCCTTCTTCACCATCAAACGACTGTTCAATATGGAACATTTCCTTAGTGGTTTCTTTGATGGATTCCGAGAGGACTTTGTCATCTTCTATAATTAATAAATTCATTTTTTGTCGCCTCCTTTAATGAATTGTTTTTCTCGAATGAATTAAGTTCGATTATAGGGGCAAATTCGAGAAATGCAAATTATTTATTGGATATAAATTTTTTTAAGGTTTTGTTAAGGTTGGGCAAACATAATAGGCTTATCAAATCGAAAGGGAGCCAAGTTGATGAAACGAAAATATAAATTTACGAAGCTAATTGCACCTTTACTGTGCACAACATTATTATTTGCCTGCAGCAATACAGAGGAGGAGTCAAGTTCAGGTACAAGTACTGCGACAGAAGTTAATATAGAAAGTTTAAGCACACTAGCAGACAGCGATATCCAATCTGTTGTAAGCGGACTGGTAAGCTATAGTGACGATGATTTTTATACAGAATGGGAAAATGAAGATTTCACGAGTATTCAGTTGAATGGTTCAACAGCAACCTATGAAGGATCTGGTGCCGTGGTTGTATCAGGAAGTACCGTTACGATTAAAACGGGTGGTGTATATGTACTTAGTGGAACATTAGACGATGGTCAAATTGTTGTAGATGCTGAGGATAACAATACCGTTCGACTGGTTTTAAATGGAGTAGATATTACAAGTAGTTCTTCAGCCCCAATTTATGTGAAGAATGCAGAGAAGGCAGTCCTATCTATGCCTGAAGGGACGGAAAATACCGTTACAGATGGAACACAATATGTGTACGATGATACAGAAGCAGAAGAACCAAACTCAACCATTTTTAGTAAAGGCAATTTAACGATTAATGGTGAAGGAAATCTTGTAGTTGAAGCGAACTTTAATAACGGAATTACAGGAAAAGATGATCTGAAAATTACAGGTGGAAATATTGAGGTTACCGCTAAAGACGATGGAATTGTTGGACGAGACCTACTAGCTATTAAAGAAGGAACCTTCACGATTACAGCAGGTGGAGACGGGATGAAAACGACAAATGATGAGGATGCAGAAAAAGGAAATCTAGTCATTGAAGCGGGAACGTATTCGATTACAGCAGAAAATGATGGAATTCAAGCCCAAACCTCTCTGTACACTTTAGGCGGAGATTATACCATTACAACTGGAGGAGGAAGCCCTGAGACGGTAGCGGCAAATGAAAATGCTATGGGTGGAAGAGGCCAAAGTGAATCAACTACTACGACAACAACGACAGAAACAAGCAGTTCAAAAGGGTTAAAGGCAACAGCTGAACTAGCTATCGCTGGTGGTACGTTCGACATTGATTCACTAGATGACGCCGTTCATAGTAATGGGAATGTCCTTATTGAAGCGGGTGAATTTACCATTGCAACGGGAGATGATGGTATTCACGCAGACTCATCAGTCTTAACAAAAGGTGGAAATATTACGGTTACGAAGAGTTACGAAGGAATTGAGGGTTCAGTCATTGCGATTGCAGATGGAACGATCGATGTAACCGCAAGTGATGATGGAGTCAATGTGGGTGGAGGCGTCGATGGTTCAGGAATGGACATGGAGAGCAGCGCATCCTCGGATCAACTGCTTCAAATCAGCGGTGGGTATGTATCTGTTAATTCACAAGGTGACGGACTTGACTCGAATGGAAACTTTGTTATGACCGGAGGGACAGCGGTCGTAAGTGGTCCAACAAACTCTGGAAATGGTTCATTAGACTATAATGGTACCTTTGAAATCTCTGGAGGATTATTAATTGCAGCTGGTAGCTCTGGAATGGTCCAAGCAAGCTCAGATACGTCAGAACAAAATGGAATTCTTATGACGTACCCAGCAACTCAAAGTGCAGGGACACTTATACACTTAGAAGATAGTGAAGGAAATACAATAGCAACCTTTGCACCAGAAAAAGAATATTCTTCTGTATATATCAGCTCGCCTGATTTAGTGAAGGACTCTAGTTACACATTATATTCTGGAGGAACTTCAACAGGGACGGAAACGAATGGTTTATATACAGACGGAGAATATAGTGGCGGCACGAAGGTTGTCGAGTTCACCATTTCCGATGTAGTAACCTGGTTAAATGAATCAGGTGTGACAGAAGCCCAAAGCGGTATGGGTGGAATGGGAGGCCATGGTGGTGGCGGAATGAGAGGCGATGGAGGAACACCGCCTGAAGGAATGGAACGACCAGATAGAGGTACAGCACCTGGTACGGATTCAGGCACGACTGATCAAAGTACAACAACAGGTGATAGTTTATAAGAACGAAGAAAAGGTAGAAGGAATTCCTTCTACCTTTTTTAACATGAAATATGCCTTTGATTTTTTACATCATACAGTCCTTGTGCGGTTAGCTTAATCTCTGGAATAACAGGAAGAGATAAGAAGGATACCGTTAAGAACGGGTTAAAGCCTTCACCTACTCCAATTTCTTCTAATGCAAAGGTCAACTTATTCAAGCCAGCATACACGTCTTCGTATGTTCCCATTGAAAGAAGCCCAGCAATTGGTAGGTGTAGAGAGGCTAACACTTCTCTATCTTTCACAACCACAAGCCCACCCTGCATTTCTTTTATTTTTTGAGCAGCAAATAAGATATCAGAGTCACTTGTTCCAGCGACCACTAAATTATGTGAGTCATGAGCAACTGTTGAAGCGATTGCTCCATTTTTCAATCCTAATCCTTTGACGATTCCTATGCCAATTTCGTTTGTGTAATGGTGCCTTTCAATGACGACTAACTTGCATTGATCTTTTTCAAACGAAGATTCAAAACAACCCGCTTCATTTACGGTCACTTCTTCAACGAGATGATTGGTTACGAGGCTGTTCTTATTGATTTCTATAATATTAGCTTTGTTTTCAGTGATGGGAAGATGTAACGCCTCTTCGGAAAAATCATGAAAACAAACGGTGTTTATATATTCAGAAGAAATGTCTGTTTGCTCATTTTCTGGGAAATTAATTAATTGCCCATGTTCAACCATTAGATTCCCATTTTTAAATACATGGGAGATACTCACAGATTGCAGATCATCTAGAAGTAAAAAGTCTGCGTCATATCCTGGTGCAATCGCCCCTTTTTCCTGTAAACCAAAGCATTCAGCTGTATTAATCGTAGCTAATTGAATGGCTGTAAGGGGGTCGAGTCCTTCCGAAATGGCTAATCGAACATTGTAATCAATGCTTCCTTCATGAAGGATATCATCTAGATGTTTATCGTCTGTGACAAATAGGCAGCGTCTAGCATTTCGTTCATTTACAACGGGGAGCAGTTTCTTTAAATCTCTAGCAACCGTGCCTTCACGAATCATAAGGTACATTCCGCGGCGCAAACGAGACATTGCATCTTCAGCTGAGGTACACTCATGGTCGGTACGTACACCAGAAGTCATAAAGACATTAATGTCCATATCACTCAGTCCAGCGGCATGACCATCAATTTTTGCGTTTAACCGCTTCGCTTCATATAGCTTATTTAACATTGACTCTTCCGCATTTTTCACAGCTGGAAAATTCATTACCTCTGCTAAACCAAGCACTCTTGGATGGGAAAACAATGGGGACAAATCCTCAATCTCAAGTGTGGCACCGGCTAACTCAAAGCTCGTGGCAGGTACGCAAGAAGGAAGCATAAAGTAAAAATTAAAGGGGAGATTTTCCGAAGTATCGAGTAAAAGCTGAATTCCTTTCACACCTAGTACATTGGCGATTTCATGAGGATCGGCAACAATAGTGGTCACTCCTCTTAGTAGCTCAACCTTCGCAAATTCCTTCGGAGACACCATTGATGATTCAATATGAACATGACCATCAAGAAAAGCAGGGCAGACATATCGTCCGCTTGCATCAAATTCCTTTTTACCAGAATAATTCCCTACTCCTACAAAGGCTCCATCTGTAATAGCAACGTCGCTTTCATAAATTTCACCAGTAAATACATCAATAATTTTGCCATTCTTAATGACAAGATCAGCCTCCGTTTTCCTTGAGGCTGCTTCAATACGTTGTTTAAGTCTGTTTTTGTCCATACTCTCCTCCTAGATCGTCTATAAGAGACTAGTATTCTGTTTTGTCAGATGATACTTCCCACATTTTAAAAGGTAGATTGTACTGTTCAACAGTAATTTGATTCATCATAATCGTTCTATTTTCAATTGGCAAGCTAATTTCTTCATAAATAAAGTGGTCATCAAAGCCAATTTGAGCCGCTTCCTCTTTCGTACACGCATAATAGACTGCCTTTGGCCTCGCCCAATAGATCGCTCCGATGCACATCGGGCATGGTTCACAGCTTGTATAAATCTCACAATCTGTTAATTGAAAGCTGCCTAAATAGGAGCAAGCCTCACGAATCGCTTGAACCTCTGCATGGGCGGTTGGGTCATTACTGCTTGTGACCTCATTTTTTCCTTTTCCGATAATTTTTCCGTCCTTAATCACGATAGCCCCAAAAGGACCACCATGATTGCTTAACACATTCTCGCACGCTAGCTTGATTGCTTCATTCATGAAATGTACTTTTTCCAATAGAATCACCTTTTCTGATGTAATGGATGATTGAGCAAAAAACTAACCTTTGTAAAAAGGTTAGTTTTTTTAGGATGGAGGGATAAAGAAGATTCATATAATAGGTGGGTTTATTTCTGTATTATATGTATGTTTGAATATTCTGTCTCTTATGTTGTAACATTTTTTAACAACAAAAAAGCTCTTACCTAGAAAAGGTAGGAGCTACTTGTCAGATTATTTACTTAGAGCGCAGTCTCTTGATGGCCTTTACAAGTAAGATAGTATACCCAATCATGATTCCATAACCGATTAGAAGAATAAGCATAGGAACATATTCGGGAGTGGTACCAGAATCGGTAGACATGCCAGCTAAGAAGAGAGGCATGATTGGAAGCATGATGACACCAGGTCCCATTCCAAGAACTGATAAGGCACCGACCCCAATGACTACCCAAGGCCAAATAGGTTTTTTCTCTTGAGGAGTTGGGTCTAGTTTTGGCTCAATGACCGTGTAGGATGCTTTATATTCGTTATAACTTTTAATGGCTGACCAAGCACGCTTCATTCCCCATATCAAAACGACGATCATACAAACACCAATCGTGAAGAAGATGATCGATATAGAGGATAGGATTTCTAATTGCCTCATTTGCATAAAAAGTGTTAAGAGCATACCTGGTAAAGAGAAAATCATAAAAAGACCGCCCAAAATAAGAACAACCCATGCCCAAATGGGATTTTGCTGGTATGGTTGAGACATATGGAATCCCCTTTTATACAAATATAGTGATTTTTCTCCTATTATAATGGATAAAAAGGGAAAAAGGTTACTTTTATTTATAAATATTGGAAAAAGACTCCTTTTTAGTAAAGGAGCCCTGAAACAGTGTCATGCTTGTAATGTGATTTCTTTTTGTAAACTATGTTTCTTCCATACACCAACCCCTAAAAGGATATAGCTTAGTCCCCATGCAAGTGCTAGATAACTTCCGGCAGGAGAAAACATGAGTAATACAAAGAGAATCATGAATACGGAACCAGAACGAGGGAGAATTTTTGCTCTAAAGGTAACAATGGAAAATAAAATACTTCCTAATGTTAAGCAGAGCATCATAAGAATATTAATAATCATAAATTCAGGTTTTGGGGCATATCCTGCCAACGTCATAAAGGCACCTAATGTGACGAGAATATTCCCAATGGTTAACAGCACGAAGCTCGTAAAGCCAAGAACACCAATTTTATCTGCTTGAGCAAGGTATAAGCCAATGGCACCTATCGTCATTAACACACATGCAATAAATCCTGGCCACATCTCCTGAGGACTATCCACACCAAATATAAGCGCCATCGGGGTCATGATCATTCGTACTACTCCCGCTAAGATGGCGATTACGGCAATCCATTTAGTTGCTTTTTCAACTGTCATTTTATCCACTCTCCATAAATGTTTTTCTTTACAACTAGATCATAGCAAGACGGGAATTCCTGAGAAAAAAGGGAACGGTTCCTGAAAGCTGGGAAATTCTTTTGGGAAAAGGAAATTGTTCATCCTTATTATGGGTTCGCTTGCTATAATTGGTTTTAAAGAAGGAGGTGGGAGATCAGATGGAAGGAAGACGAAAGTGGTTTTCATTGTTTCGTATAATGGTAGCCATTATTTGCTTAAGTTATATCAGTTTTGCTTTGATTCAAATTCCCACCTATTATGATCGTCTCGAAAAGGAATGTGTGACAGAGGAATGTTTTGCGTCTCCTAGTCCTCCTCCCGGAGTGGATGCACTTTATCAGCTCGGAATCAATGAATCGATCTATGCCCTTTTTTATACCGTATTAGATTGTGTATTTATCTTTGGATTTCTTGTGGCTGCATTTATGATTTATTGGAAAAAGGGCCATGAAATGATGGGATTATTGGGGGCCACTTTACTTGTATCGTTTGGAATTACCTTTCCATCATTAGTGTTTGTAGCAGTTGAGAAAGATTCATTTTTATTTCTTATTAATGATGTGATGAGTCTTGTTGGCTGGAGCTCCTTGTGTCTCTTTTTTGTGCTTTTTCCCAATGGGCGCTTTGTTCCAAAATGGAGTCCGTTTGTCCTCATAGCGATAGGGATTTTATTGTTGCTAAATTTTATAGAAGAGCTACCACCATGGGTGATGTATTTGCGCTTGGTACTTACCTTTTGTTTCCTTTTGTATGCTCAAATTCACCGCTATCGAAAGGTTTCCTCTCAGGTAGAAAGGCAGCAAACCAAATGGGTCGTATTCGGATTTTCAGGTGCGATCTTTGGTTTTTTATGTTTAGTTTTTATTCCCTTACTGTTTGATCACTCGATTTTTGAAAATGGCAGTGTCCTTTACTTTATGTTTTTTAATAGCTTTATCTATTTATTTATGCTTCTAATCCCAGTTTCCATAACCTTTGCCCTTTTGAGAAGAAAGCTTTGGGATATTGACCCCTTGCTCAACCGAACCTTTGTATATTCCATCATGCTTCTAGTGGTAATTGGGATTTATGTGGCGGTTGTTTGGTATTTGAGCAATATGTTTAAAACCGATGACCATAATTTGGCCGTTTCAATTATTGCTACAAGTATTGTGGCTGTTACCTTTTCTCCTATTAAAGAAAAGGTTCAGCAAATGCTGATTTTTAAAATGTATGGGGAGCAGGGCAATCCATACGTTGTTCTAGCCTTGCTCGGGAAAAAAATTCAAGAGCTTCAAACACCAGAGCAAGTATTAGACCAAGTCGTACAGACGCTTAAGGAAATTTTACGACTGCCGTATGCTTCGATTCAATTGCTACAGAACAACGAGGAACTAATTCTTGCTCAATACGGAGAAAAGCAATCAGAGGTTCGACGGTTACCCATTATGTATCGAGGGGTCACGATCGGTTGTTTACTAGTTGCTCCTAGGTCCCCTGGAGAAGCATTTACGAAAGCAGATGAAAAACTGTGGGAAGTATTGATTCATCAGCTCGGACCCCTTTTACAAGATTTAAAAGCAACGGAGGATGTGAAGGCACTGAACCGTGTGCTGCAGACGTCAAGAGAGAGATTAGTATTAGCTAGAGAAGAAGAAAGGCAATTTTTACGAAGGAATTTACACGATGACCTAGCCCCGAGACTAGCTGCACTGGCGTATACTGCAGCCGCAGCAGAGGATCTCGTTGAAAAAGATCCACAAACCGTGAAAACATTATTGGCTGAACATCAAAAGATGATTTTAGGAACAGTGGATGATATTCGAAGGCTAGTGTATGACTTAAGGCCAGCAGCGATTGATGAGCTAGGTTTAGTGGCGGCCGTTAAACAGCGGATTGAGGAGGTATCTTCGATTGCTTCAACTTCCTTCTCGTATGAACTTCCTGAAAAGTTAGAAGAAATTCCTCCCGCAGTGGAAGTGGCGGTTTTCAGGATTATTTCCGAAGGGGTTGTCAATGTGGTAAGGCATGCACAGGCAAAGCGTGCGAGTGTATCGCTTAAGGAGTTGGAGGATCGGTTGGTTATAGAGATATATGATGATGGAATAGGATTTTTTGAAAAGAAAGAAGCGAGAACATTAGGGGGCCTTGGTGTTCCATCTATGAAAGAACGGGCAGCAGAGCTAGGCGGAGAACTGACCATAGAAAAGAGGATTGAGGGTGGAACAAGGATCATGGCTTGGATCCCTCTCATAAAAGAGAAAGAGGGGGAAAGGGATGAAAACGATACGAGTACTATTAGCGGATGATCATCCGTTCTTTCTATACGGAGTCTCTACGTATTTAAAAACAGTGTCGGAAATAGAAATTGTTGGCGAGGCTAACTCGGGTGAGGATGTAGTCAACCAAGCCAAACAGCTGAATCCGGATGTTATTTTAATGGATATTCGAATGCCAGGCATGAACGGCATTGAGGCGACAAAGAAAATCAAGCAATCCAATCCGGAGACGAATATATTGATTTTTACGATGTTTAAGGATGACCAATCGGTGTTTACTGCCATGAGGATGGGGGCGAAAGGGTATATTTTAAAGGATGCAGGGAAGGAAGATATCATCCGAGCGATCAAGACGATTGCAGCTGGTGAAGCAATTTTCAGTGCCGAGATTGCGGCTAAAATGGTTCATTATTTTTCCTCTACAAGACCGGCTGCCAGTGAACAGCTCTTCCCTGAACTAACCAGTCGGGAGCGTGAAGTGCTCTATTTAATTGCCGATGGAGCAACCAACAAAGAAATCGCCGAGCACCTCAACATCTCGAACAAAACCGTATCAAACTATGTAACCAATATCCTGAACAAACTCCAGGTGTCGAGTCGAGAAGAAGCGATTCAGATTGTGAATATTTCGAATATGGATCAACAGTAAAGGACAGTCTAGTTTAGACTCCCTTTTTTGTTCTTATTATAGGTAAAAGGAACTATTTATATGAAAGGTATAATAAATGTTTACGATATTATATTTTGAAATTGATTTTTAGAATGTGTTTTTAGAAACAGTTGTAAGGTTAGGTCTGGTTAGGGGAAAGGCTATTTTTAAATATAATATTTCCAGCTATTAATTTACAAAAATCCTCTTTTATTTTCATTTTTTTTAAGGTAAAATTACTAGTACATAAGTATTGTTTATCGCATTATGTTAACAAAATAGGGCGCGACGAAATATGACTTGTACATGGGCACCTGAGTCATATTGAGCGATTGGTGCAACCGACCTATACAACTACATTCTTACCGAATGAGCTGTATAGGTTTTTTTATTTCCAGATTTTAAAAGTTCGAGAACGACTTTTGAAATATACAAACTAAAAAACTACTAAGGGGGACCTTTCTTCATGTTAAAATCATTAAAGAAGAAAATGAAAGACCAAGCTGGTCTAACACTAATTGAATTGTTAGTTGTAATTGTTATTTTGGGGATTATTGCTGCTGTGGCGATTCCGATGGTTATGAGTAATAAGGATGATGCTGCTAAGAATACAAATGCACAGAATTTATCTGTTCTACAAGATGCAGTAAACCGTTATTATACTTTAGAAGATGAATATCCTGCTGCACTTACTACTTTAAAAGGTGATTATATTGACGAAGTTCCAACTGTAAAGACTTTTGGTTCATGTACAGGAAGTTTTGGTTTAGATGCTACAGGTGAAAAGGTTATAATTACAAGTGCGGCTATGACTACAACATGCACAAAGTAAAAGAATAAATTTATTTAATAAAGCTGTCGCGTCTCTTAAGACGGCGGCAGCTTTATTTTAATGAAAATAAGATACTTAGAAAGGAGTTGGATTATTTGCTTATAGTTGACCTATTCATTTTTATAATATCCCTCATGTTCGGAAGTTTCTTCAACGTAGTAGCCATCCGCCTACTAAAAAAAGAATCCATCTCCTACCCACCATCCCACTGTACCTACTGTAACCACAGACTAGGTTTCTTCGACTTATTTCCACTATTAAGTTATCTATTCTTAAAAGGTCGTTGTCGTTATTGTAAAGAGAAAATCTCTCCTCTCTATCCATTAGGGGAAGGGATGACTGCCATTATCTTTTTCCTTGTTTATAAGAAAATTGGAATTACCCCAGAGTTACTACCTGCAATTCTATTATCAACTTTATTAATTCTCTCTGTACTAACTGACATTCGAGAAAAGTTAATTTTAGACATAATTACTTTACCTAGTATTGTGGTGTTAATAATCACAAGGTTCTTCATCGGTGGGGAGCCATTTCTAACTTACTTAATCGGTGGAGTTGTAGGATTTGGTTTACTACTCCTATTAGCCGTTGTCAGCAAAGGCGGTATGGGTGGTGGCGATATTAAGCTTTATGCAGCCATTGGAGTGGTACTTGGTCCAGCGCTTACTGTAATGAGTCTTGTTTTAGCCTCATTTGTAGGTGCTGTTGTTGGAATCTTATTAATCTCTTTAAAAATAGTTAAACGTAAAGAACCGATCGCCTTTGGGCCTTCGATTATGATTGGAACATTAGTGGCTTACCTGTACGGAGAAGAAATTTGGACTTGGTACAGCTCATTACTCCTATAAGGGGCAGATAAAAATGAACAACGAAAAGGGAGTAACTTTAATTGAATTATTGATCTCTGTCGTTATTGCTGGAATGGTAATTGTCCCTTTGCTGCTAATCATGACAGGTTCTTTTACTAGAACGGTAGATCAAGGGGAAGACACACAATTGAACTATTATGGTCAACAGATCATGGAGACGATCCGTGAAAAAGGGTACAAAAGTGGTATCTCTCCTACACAATATTATTGCAAAGACGATCAAGGTTGTGTCGCTTCTACCCTAGCTAACTATGATGCAAAAGTTACAATAACCGAGAAAACGGTTCGATATAGTGCAATTGATTTCACTGAAATAACGGCAAAAATAGTTTCAAAAGATTCTTCTAGCATAGAACTTGTCACGGTGGTGAAAAAACAGTGAGAAATCAAAAGGGAGTAACACTAATTGAATTACTCATTGTCATTTTAATTATGGTAAGTATATCAGCACTTGCTTTTTCACTGTTTAGCTATGGGACAAAGATGGAACGTGCAGTAGCAAAGGAAAACGAACTTCAGAGAGAGGCACGTTTTATTATGGAAACGATCTCGAATACGGTAAGAGATGGACAAGAGATTAGTAGTAAAATGGTTTATTCCAATGGTGAAATCAAACTCGTATCAGGAACCGTGTTATCAAAAAATGTTAAGAGCTATACGGTTACTGAGCAGCTTGTAGAGGGCGGTACAAAAAAACGGTACAAAGTGACACTAGTATTGGAAAAAGATGATCATGAGTACAAAGTTTCAACAGAAGTCTTTAATGACGCGCAAAAAAGAGTAAGGTATTGAGTGGTCGATGAGGGGGATTAACATGATTCAAAGATGGAAAGGAAATGAATCAGGGGCAGCTTTAATGATTGTTCTCTTTATTGTTGTCCTAGTTAGTATTGTAGGAACAGCGATGTTATCGACCACTACTTACGGTCTTCAAAACGTAGTTAAAACTAAAAAGGAACAAGAGGAATTCTATCGAGCGGAAGGCGCGATTGAAATCGTCTTATCTGAAATGTCTAACTACAAAAATACTAGTACCGGAAATAGTGGACCCTTTGCTTACTTGAAAGATATAACAAATAATACGAAAACCTATCGAATTGGTGAAAAGGATGTTCAAGTAAAAATAACAACAGATCCTGTCAGTATTAGTTCTATTACGCCTAATTCGAGCACGAAAACCATCAAAGTAAGTTTACAGGCTAATTATGTTGATTCAAATCAAACCAATATCACTAGAAAAATGGACTTTGATGTAAAGGTTAATGCTGATCCTTTAACAAAAACCAAAACAGCATATGGGTATGTAGCACCTGGACATTTTGATGATAAAAACCAGTTCAAACCAGGTCTGAGGAGTTCAATCAATGCTGTTGACTATCAAAAAGTCATTACTGATCTTGGAATTAATTGGAGTAACTATACTAATTCTCTAGGTCCAAATGAGATAAAAAACGGTGATACTTATATTTTTCCTGCGGGTATAACAACACTTTCAAGCATGTCTATTAATGGTGGAAATGAGATAGTTAAAATCCCTAAAGGATCTATTGTATACGTACAATCAATCTCTATTGGTGGTAGCGGTAATGCAACGTCTCAATTAATTATAGAAGGTGCATTAATAACGGAATCTATTACTCATGATGGTAACTCTGTCGTAATCGTTAATAGTGGAATAATAGCAAAAAACTATAATGGAACAGCAAACTTCGTAGTAGATGGTAAAGGTGAAGGAATAGAATGTTCAGACATTAAAGGTGCATGTTCAATCATTAATGGTACTACTGCTTCAAATACTTATAAGTCAACAATAGATTCATCTTCTATAAATTTCTCCACTAACCGCTAAAAATCAACAACAGAAAGAAGGTGCAGCATGTTCAATTTCAAAAAAAACGATACATTCTCTGGCATAGACTTTCGCGATCAGTATATAACAACTGCGAAGGTACAAATCCAAAACAACAAACCTAATTTACTTGATATAGATGTGATAGATACAAAGATTCCTATAATAGAAAATTCAAGAATGGCCGATATAAATGGTATAGCTGACTTGTTGAAGGAGAGGGTATTGGACAAGCCGGTCCATCTGGCTTTTCCCACACAAAACATTATAGTGAGACGCATTACCTCTCTTCCTGATTTAAAGGAGGAAGAGCTAGCGAAGCTTCTTCAATATCAAGTCGGGGAAAGTATCCATCTTCCTTTTGAAAAATCAATTTATGACTTTGTGAAAATTGGGACTCTTAAGGCAGAACCAGAGAATCAGAAGGATATTGAAAATCTGACGGCTGAGGAGTTTGCTTCTGCGGCAAGAGAAAAGGCTACTGATAAAGCGGATATTCTGTTTTTTGCCACGTCTCTCCCGTTATCTGAGGACTTCTTAGAAGTGAGTATTCAAGCAGGTTTAAAGCCATTAAGTGCGGAAATTCGTGGAACGGCTTTACAGCGACTGATTTCACACACCAACCCGGATTGGCTGCGTGAAACAGAGATGGTCGTGGATTTATCAAAGGAATCGATTGATATCCATATTTTCGCCAATGAAACCATTGCCTTCTCGAGAACAATGACAGTGGGAACGACGGAATCCGAACAGGAAGACTTGTTTTCAACGAGTGATGTGTTGCCATTTGACGGATTTGTAGAAGGTAAAGAGGAAGCAGCAGCGTCCATTGAGGAGACATCCTTTAATGAAGAGACGTATATGAACGATGTGGTTACGGAAATAGAAAAGGCACAAAACTTCTTTCGCTACTCTTTAAGCAAAGGAAATGGTGATTTTCAACGTGTCATTATCACGGGGAAAAATGCTTGCCAGTTCGTTTCTGTATTATCAGAGAGGCTCGAAGTAGAAGTGGCTGATATTGATTTTTCTAAGATCGTTTCGAACGATTTTCATAAAAAAGAGCTATTGAACTCAACCAGTGTTGCGATCGGGCTAGCTCTTAAAGGAAATGAAACCGTTAAGAAGAAGTGGAAAAAGTAATGGTGGTAGATAGGGGAGATCGTAGTGAATATTAGCATTGATTTATTGCCACAGGAGAGGAGAAACAGGCTAAATAGATTGCCCTTTTTACTTGGTGCAGCAGGCTTATTTTTTGTTATCTCCACATTACTCATCATTGTATTTATTATGGGAAAAAGCTCAATTCATGAGCTCGACGAGAAAATTGCAACGAATACCCTGACGAGAGATACGATGTTAGCGGAGATTACGAGCCGCAGAACAGGTGTGACAGAATATAATTTCGTAGATAAATATAATAAAATTCATGGATTTTTAAATGGAATTTATAGAAATCCAATCACCATAAAAGAAGATTTGTACAAGCTTCTTCCCGAAGGTGGTTCTGTCTCGAACTATAATTTTGAAAATACGGGCGTGCTGTCTATGACGATACTCTTTTCATCTAAAGATTCTGCTGCGACCTATCTTCAGCAGTTGTTAGAGGCTGACTATGTGTCAGAAGCAAAGGTGACAAGTATCAGTTTAAATACAGAGAAAAATTTGTACGAAGCGTATTTTGAAGCAACCGTTGTGACGTTAGAAGGTGATCAGCAATGAAATTAGAGAGTTTGCTAAAAGAAAAGATTTTAATCATTGCTACGGCTATACTGGTCGTATTTAGTGGAATCTTCTACTTCGCTTTCGTACGACCGCTTGCTGCAGAAAAGGCGGAAAAAGAAGCGAATCTACAAAGAATAGAAGCTGATGCTACCAGCTATGAAAAGGTGTTAGAATCGTTAGAACCACAGACGCTGACGGAAGCAGAAAAACAGGAGCTAATCGAAGGAATTCCTGGACGTCCGAATATAGAGCAGGTCATTAAAGATATTGAAAAAACAGAAGGAGAAACCGGAACTTCCGTTTCTTCTATCTCTTTCGAAACAGAATCGGAAGAAGAGGCTGAAAGTGAAGCAGTAACTTCTACAGAAGGAACGGTAGAACAGGATCAATGGAATAAAGTATTCCCTGAATCGATCTACAAGCTTCTTGAAGAAAAAGTAAGTGAAGTGAAGGAATTTACGGTTTCTTACATCGATGTGCAAATCTCCTTGAACGGCAGTGAAGAAAACATTGATGTGTTCGTCGATAAGCTTGAAAAGATGGCGAGAGTTTTCCATATTCAGAATGTCACGTACTCGTTGAATTCTGAAAAAGGTAGTATGGACGCGACTGTTACTGCTCGAGTGTTTTATTGTGAAGCTTTCCAAGCGGTTATTGAAAAGGCTACAGTTGCGAAGGTAGCGGCTGCCAAATCAGAGGAAAAGACAGAAGAATCGGTGGAAGAGCCAAAATCAGAGGAAAAGGTAATCCGCTATGATACGGATATCGTGGTGGATAGCTCCTCAATCAAAGTAACAATGGACACTCCTCCTGTGGAAGGCGAGGGGAAGGGTTTCTATCTAGTTCAGACAGGGGCTTATACAGCCGATAAATACTTATATATACAAGTGGATAACATCCTTTCGAAGGGAATCGACCCACGCGTGTCGGACAGCTCAATCAGCTTGATTTTTTCATCGATTAGTCATGACATGGCATCAGCTGCTGAAAAAGCAAAAGCGATTAATTCGTTGGGATTTGAAACGTATATCATGCCATTAAAAATTAATTTAACCACTGAAGAAAATGACTGGCTGTTGCCTGTTGCTCAGCAAGCATTAGCTAGCATTGCGTCTGCTACAACGAAGGGAATTGCTGAAAATACTTTAGAAGTAACGAGTGAGTTAAAGGATCAGGTTTATAGTGCGTTAGAGGCGTACGATCAAGAAGTATCTGAGCATATGGAATCCATTGAAGATAATCGAAAAAGTCAGCTAGATAAGACGGTAACGATATTAAAAGATATTGAAGAGATCTTAGCAAGTTACGAAAGTGAGCCTGATGTGAAAAAGCTCTGGAAAATCGATGGGTTACTAATTGATTATACATTGAATTTAAATGGGAATATGCAGAACAATCGCTAAGAAGTGAGTTCGCTGATATAATGATAAACCAATAAAAAGGAGAGCAACAGAATGGCAGTTAAGCGAAAGCGTATAGGCGATTTGCTTATTGAAACGAATGTAATTACAGAAGAGCAATTAATGGATGCCCTGCTTCAGCAAAAAAGTTCTGGTTTGCGTCTCGGTGATCAATTAGTTGCGATGAATATCGTGGATGAAGATACGATTATTCAAGTGCTGGAATTCCAGCTCGGCATTAAAAAAGTGAATTTATATGAGCTTGAGATTGATCGAAAGCTCATTAATATTATAGATGAAGAATTAGCGAGAAAGTACCAGCTGCTTCCGCTCAAAAAGACAAATGATAAATTGCTTGTGGCGATGGTTGATCCCCTCGATTATTTTGCGATTGACGATCTTCGTTTGAGTACGGGCTTTCGGATTGAGCCAGCGATAGCAAAAAGGCATGAAATTCAGGTTGCATTAAACCGATACTATGGCATGCAGAAATCCATTGATAAAATGCTTGAAGACATGCCGTTAAATGAGGATGACGAAGGCTTTTTAGAAGCTCAGCAGTCAGATGATTCTCCAGTCGCAAAAATGGTGAATCAACTTTTAAGCCAGGCGCTTCAAGTTGGGGCAAGTGATATTCATATTGACCCGCATGAACACGAAACGCTTATTCGCCTTCGTGTGGACGGAGTCCTGCGAACAGAGCGTACTCTTCCGAAGAATATGAATAATGTTCTTGTTTCAAGAATTAAGATTATGTCCAAGCTGAACATCGCTGAAAAGCGTCTTCCACAAGATGGCCGTTTTAAAATGGACATTGATATGAGAAATATTGACCTTCGTGTATCCATCCTTCCAACCGTTTTCGGGGAAAAGGTTGTTATGCGTTTGTTGGATACAGGAAACGTGGTGCTCGGAATTGAAAAGCTAGGATTTTCAGAGAGAAATGAAGCGAATTTCAGAAAAATGATAAGCAATGCTTACGGAATCATTCTCGTTACTGGTCCTACAGGGTCAGGAAAATCCACCACCCTTTACACCGCGTTGCAAAAGCTGAATACCGATGAAGTGAACATCATCACAGTTGAGGATCCAGTTGAATATCAGATTCGTGGGATTAATCAGGTTCAGGTTAAGGCGAATATTGGGATGACTTTTGCGGCTGGTCTTCGCTCCATCCTCAGACAGGACCCGGATATTATCATGCTTGGTGAGATTCGTGATACAGAAACAGCGGAAATTGCTTTACGATCGGCACTTACAGGTCATCTGGTGTTAAGTACGCTTCACACAAATGACTCGGTTTCTGCCGTTAGTCGTCTAATGGATATGGGTATTGAGCCCTTCCTAGTGTCTTCGGCTGTGACGGGTGTGGTTGCGCAACGTTTAGTACGAAAAGTATGTAAGAACTGTGCGAGTCCGTATGAGCCAACAATAGAAGAAAAGGAACAATTTCAAGCTAGAGGAATGGATACAACTTATCTGAGAAAAGGGACAGGCTGTTCCGCATGTAATAATTCTGGGTATCGCGGACGGATGGCCATTCATGAGACGCTCCTCATTGATGATGAGCTACGAAATATGATTACACAAAAGATGCAGGACTCTGCTTATCGGAAGTACGTAAACACAAAAGGTTTTGTATCGATGTTTGAGGATGGATTGCAAAAAGCAGCACAGGGATTAACGACATTAGAAGAGGTTTATCGCGTAACGGTAGAATAACGGGGGAAGAGCACGATGATTCAAAAACTATTATTATTTGCGTTTCAAAATGGGGCATCGGATTTACACATTACTACAGGTGTGACGCCCATTGTACGTATCAATGGGAAGCTAAAGAAGGTTGGAACAGCCATTCTTAAGCCGAATGATACCGAGGAAATGGCACGTGAATTGATGAATGAGGCACAGCTGGAGATTTTTGAGAAAAATGGAGAAATTGACTTTTCATATGGCCTTCCTGGTGTATGTCGCTTTCGTGTGAATGTGTTCCGTCAACGTGGTTCGGTTGTTACAGTTTGCCGTGTAATAAACAGTACAATACCAAATATAAATGACCTTTATCTTCCACCGATCATTCGAAGCTTTGCACAGAAAACACAAGGTTTGCTGATTGTAACAGGTCCTACTGGAAGCGGGAAGTCTACTACTCTTGCAGCAATTGTTGATTTTATTAATGAAAATATGAGCAAACATATTTTAACGCTAGAGGATCCGATTGAGTATTTGCATCGTCATAAAAACAGTATTATTAACCAGCGTGAAATTGGTCAGGATTCGAACTCATTTGCCGTTGGGTTACGCGCGGCGCTTCGTCAAGATCCTGACGTGATCCTGGTTGGTGAGATGCGTGATTTAGATACGATTCAAACGGCCATTACAGCTGCGGAAACAGGCCATCTTGTGCTGGCGACTCTTCATACATCTGGAGCCGCTCAAACGGTAGACCGTATTATCGATGTGTTCCCTGGCACCCAGCAACAGCAAATTCGCACGCAGCTTGCAGGAAACCTTATCGGAGTCATCTCCCAACGTTTACTACCGATGGCGCAGGATAACGGTAGACGAGCAGCAATGGAAATTCTGGTAAACAATCATGCGGTCTCTAACTTGATTCGCTCCAATAAAATCCACCAAATTCAATCCATCTTAGAAACGAATAAAGCTCTCGGCATGCAAACGATGAATATGTCGGTAAGAGAACTCGTTCAAAGTGGCTTGATAACCAAACAAACAGCGGATGAATTCGTCCCGGGCTGGGATGAGCATCAATAAACCTTGACCAAAAGGCGGGGAGAACATGCAATTTAAATACAAGGGAATTGACTCCCTTACTGGCAAAGAGCAAAAAGGAAAGCTCATGGCAGCCAATCAAGTAGCGGCAGCAGAGGAGCTTGAACGTAGAGGCTTATATATTGCTGAGCTAAAGGAAATAAAAGAGTCGTTTTTAAATAAGGATCTTAATATTATTATTGGAGCGCCTGTTAAAAATCAGGACTTCGTTATTTTTTGCCGTCAGTTAGCTACCTTGCTGAATGCAGGGACGCCAATTGTTGATGCAATCAATCTCCTTTCTGAGCAAGTGTCATCAAAGCCATTTCAACAAGCGTTAAAGACGATTTATCAAGATGTTCGTTCCGGGACATCTCTGTCAAAATCATGTTCACAGTTTCCGAAAATCTTTGATCGTATTTTTGTAAATATGGTTCTTGCCGGGGAAACGAGTGGGGACTTAGAAAATGTAATGAACCGATTAGCGATCTTTTATGAAAAAGATCGGAAGGTGAAGGAAAAGGTAAAGTCAGCGATGGTGTACCCGATTGCTGTTTCCATTGTGGCGGTTATCGTTGTCGTCATTCTTTTAACCAAGGTTCTTCCGAGTCTATTAAACAACTTACTATCAGTAGGTGGAGAAATTCCTGTTCCAACGAAAATCGTAATGGCAGCGTCTGATTTCTTGATTCACCAATGGTATATCGCACTATCCGTTGTTGTCTTACTAGTAATAGGATTTATTGCAACGAAGCGGAATCCAAAGGGGCGGTATATGCTTGATTTAATCGCATTAAGAACGCCAATCTTTGGGACATTGTTGCAAAAAACCATTCTAGCACGTGTATCAAGAACGATGGCCTCATTGTTTGCCAGCTCAGTTCCCGTTCTACAAACATTAACGATGAGCGCAGAAGTGGCGGGAAATTCAGTTGTTGCGAAGGTGCTCGAGGATTCAAAGAATTCGTTAAGACGTGGAGAAAGCTTATCCACTCCTTTGGCGAACAGCTGGGTATTTCCTAAGATTACTACGCATATGGTGCGAATCGGGGAAGAAACCGGACAACTCGATACGATGTTTGAGAAAATTGCCGAGTTTTATGAGGACGATGTGGAGGAGATGTCCACTCGTTTGAGTGCAATCTTAGAGCCTCTTATGATTGCAGTGTTAGGAAGTATTGTAGGCTTAATCGTAATGGCCGCGATGCTACCTATGTTCTCCATTTATGAAAATTTCAAATAAAAATAACCCAAAGGGAGTGCCCCTTTGGGTTTGTTTTTGAGTACGAATTTGGGTATAGCTTATGCCACTCGATTCCAATTTGAAATATCTTCTTCAAGCGGTAGATTGTTTGCACGTGCCTTTTTCGCTGCTCGGAAGAACATGACGACTAAGACCGCTGTTCCGATAAATCCACCAATCCATGAAGTATTCATAGAAAGGCCAAATCCAATTTGGGCATTTAAAATATAGGTAATCACCATTACGAGCATAAATGTTCCTGGTACGAGTGCAATATAGTAATTCTTTTTCGCAATGTAAAGGTACATGGCTGCAACGAATAGTGCAATTACAGCAGTGGACTGGTTAGCCCAGCTGAAGTATCTCCATAATAAGTTAAAGTCCATTTGAGTCAAAACTGCGGATACAGCAAATAATGGAACAGCGATCCACAAACGGTTGCTCAGTTTCTTTTGAGCCACATTGATATATTCAGCGATAATCATACGTGCACTTCGGAAAGCTGTATCACCCGATGTGATGGGAAGAACGACTACACCAAGGATCGCTAATGTTCCACCGATTGCACCAAGTAGAGCGGTAGACGCTTGGCTGACAACGGCTCCAGGTCCCCCAGCAGCTAGAACTTCTTTTAATCCTGCATAACCACCATCAAATACGCTCATGGCCGCCGCCGCCCAAATCATAGCGATGACACCTTCTGTGATCATCATGCCATAGAAAATTTTACGGCCTTGTTTCTCGTTTTGAGTGGTACGAGAGATGATTGGTGTTTGTGTCGCATGGAACCCAGAAAGAGCTCCACAAGAGATCGTAAAGAATAACAATGGTAAAACTGGTAGATTATCTGGGTGAAAGTTTGTTAATGATAGTTCTGGAATTGGTGCTCCTGTAACCACCAACATGATTCCAACGCCTAGCGCACTTATTAGTAAAAGGGCTCCGAAATATGGATATAAGCGACCAATTAATTTATCTACTGGAAGCAAAGTAGCTAAAACATAATAAGCAAAAATAGCAAAGATGATAAGAGATAAGGCAATTTTTCCGTCCATCACCACATGCAGTAAGCTAGCTGGAGTGGTAACAAACACGGTTCCAACAAGTAAAAGAAGAAGAACAGCAAAGCCATTCACAACATGCTTCATCACTTTTCCTAGGAACCGGCTCGCCAGCTCAGGTAGATGAGCTCCTTTGTTTCGGATAGAAATCATACCAGTTAAGTAGTCATGAACAGCCCCCGCAAAAATACAGCCAATGACAATCCAAATGAAGGCAACCGGCCCGTAAAGAGCTCCTAATATCGGACCGAAGACAGGTCCAGTACCAGCAATATTTAATAGCTGAATAAGGGAGTTCTTTGGTGTGCTCATCGGCACATAGTCTATTCCATCGTTATTCACATATGCAGGTGTCGCACGATCCGCCTTCACCCCAAAGATTTTTTCGACAAACTTTCCGTAAGTAAAGTAACCAACGATGAGTAGGGCAATTCCTGCTAAAAAGGTATACAAACTAATTCCCCCTTAAATATTTATGAATGCGTTTTCATAAACGATTATAAAAGACAAGAGAGCTTGGAAGGGGAATTTTGGATTAAAAAGCAGTTTTCCAACGTTATCATGTCGTTAATCTGAATTAACATGCAAAATTAGTAGCTAATTAGATTTCGAGTCTTGATCTTAGAGCTTTCACGTAGTTTCTACTCACGGAGAGAAGCTCCTTTTTTCCTTCAAGCTCTAGCTGATAAGCACCGTTAAACCAAGGAGTCAGACGTTTGACATAGGTTAAATTCACAAGAAAGCTTTTATGAATACGGAAAAAGCCAAAGGGAACGAGCCTTGATTCAAACTCTTTAAGAGGGAGCTTCGTAATGAGTTCATGATCCTCCGTAACTAGCTTTGTACTCTTTTCATCTCTCACAATATAGTAAACTTCCTTTGGATCAATAAATAAAATCTCCCCGTCTGCTTCAATCGCAAGCTTTCCTGAGGTTTTGCTTTGCTCTTTTATCGGAGCAAGCTTTTTTTCTAATCTTCGAATGGTTTCATGTAGCTGATCTTCATCAAAAGGCTTCAACAAATAATCCAAGGCATCATACCGAAAGGCCTCCGCAGCAAATTCAGGATACGCGGTAGCAAACACAATATAAGGAGGTTTTTTAAATTCTTTAAGTGCTTTTGCTAATTCCATTCCGTTCATTCGAGGCATTTCCACGTCTAAAAAGAGGACATCCGGTTGAAGCTGTAATATCTTCATAAGGGCCGACTCGCCAGATTCTGCTTCTCCAACCACTTGAATCGTTGAAAAGGACTGTAGCAGATGCTTTAATTCTTCTCGACTATATGGTTCATCGTCGACTACCATTACTTTAATGAATGGCTCCATCTTCGTTCACCTCCATGATTGGTATTGAAAACTGTATGCTCGTACCTTGGTGTAATATGCTGTTGATTTGAAGGGTAGTTTTTTCACCAAATACAAAAGATAGGCGACGGTTTACATTGTATAGCGCGACTCCGCTTCCTATTTCAGATGAAATGGGTTGTGCTAATAATTCCTGAATTCTCTCAGGAGGAATTCCTGCGCCATTATCTTCAATGGTGACAAGTATATGTGTTGGTTCTTTTTTAGTAGATATATGGATGAAACAATTCTCTTCTTTATCTTTAAATCCATGCTTAATCGCATTTTCAACAATGGGTTGAAGCGTAAGCGGAGGGATATTTTGCAACAGGGTGCTTTCGTCTATATCATAAATGACCGATAATTTATTGGCGAATCTTGCCTCCTCAATGGCTAAGTAAGCTTTCACATGCTTCAGTTCCTGCTCAAGCGTAGTTAAGCTTTGAGTGGTAACGGACAAGTTTTGGCGTAAAAAATGAGACAGTGAAACGAGTAGCTTTCGTGCCTTCATAGGATCCAGACGAATGAGCGACAAAATCGTGTTCAATGTATTGAATAAGAAATGCGGACTGATTTGTGCCTGCAGTGCTTTGATTTCGGCTTCTTTTGCCAGCTGATAAGCACGGTCAACATCAGCGATTTCAAGCTGGTTACTTAATAATGAGCTTAATCCTGACACAAGCTCCATAATTACAGGGGTGATTTCTTTTTCAGAACGAAAGTAAAATTTTAACGTTCCGATCGTTTCTCCTCGTTGTCGTAATGGAGCAACTACTACAGCACCAAGGGGGCAACTCTTTTCACGGCATTGGATGGCATTTTTATCAGCAACAATGGTTTCTCCTTTTTGGATAGCAGACTGAGTAATTTGTGTTTGTATAGGACTCCCAACTTGATGGTGACCATAACCAAGCCCCACATGTGCAAGAATTTCCTTCGTATTCGTCATAGAGACGGCACTTGTACGAATTTCGTTATGGAGAATATGACAAACTGCTTTTGCCGAATCCTGGGACAGTCCATTGCGTAAATGGCTAAGTGTCTTTTCAGCAATGCGAAGCGTTTTTTGTGCTTGAATGGCACCCGTTCGCTCCTCTTCGTTAATCACACTTTTGATAATTAGTAAAAAGAGTGCGCTTCCAATTCCGTTTGCAAGAATCATAGGAACTCCGATAAGTTCCACTAGTGTCCAGGCTTTTTCAAATGGACGAGAAATCAGTAAGATAATAAGCATTTGAACGGATTCTGCTAGGGCACCGATAAAAAATGCCGATTGTAATCGAACATGTTTATTTTTACGGTGAAATAGACCCGCGAGAATTCCAGCAATGATAGCTGCTAGTCCACAAGAGATGCCGGTGAAACCTCCGAGCGTAAATCGGTGTAGACCAGCAATGATTCCTGCTCCAATTCCTACTTTATATCCTCCGAGCAACCCGGCAATCACCACGCCTACGACACGGGAGTTCGCGATCGCTTCGTCTTGATTCAAACCCGCTGTCCACGAGCTAAAGTGTAGGCTCTCCGTACTTAATGTTAATCCAGAATACGTTCCAATAATGCCAAAGAAGCCAAAAAATAAGATGGCTGTAAATTGCTGTTTTCGATCTAGCTGTTCTTGATAAATCATGTCTCGGAAAAAGGGAAAACGTGTCAACACGAACGCAATCGTAACAATAATCCCCAACCGTTCAACCATCGTGAGCAATAATTCAAACATTGCGCAAGACCCCTTATCGTGATAACTTCTCTATTTATATTTTAACAGTTTTGTAGGGAGGGGGGCATTTTATTTTGCTTGGCTTGGGGGGGGGCAGTGCCCGTAGGAGAGGAAAAAGTAGTTAGTCGGTAAGATAGGGGCGCGCTAATTGCCCGCATCAACAAAAATATCCCCCACCGGTCAACTAGACCAGCCCAAAAAATAAAAAAAGAAGGTTTGGGCTTCCCGCAACCTGGGTATTTCATTAAAACAAAAAAGAAGCAGCGGATTAAACTGGCACCTTTGTCAAGGACACTATAAAAAAAGAGACTAAGCAGCTAAAAGATGATTCCTAAATTGAATAGGAGTCATCTTTTTTAAATTCCATTGATAACGATAGTTGTTATAGTAAACCAT
>NZ_JAMBNS010000129.1 GCF_023715225.1 Robertmurraya korlensis | reverse complement strand
GTATATGGTCAGCAGTTTTTAGGCGGTGACATTGCACCCAAACGCTATCCTGCCCGTCAGTCGCTCGAAGCCAGTCAAGCCATCGCCCGCTTGCATGGGCTAGATGCACAGCGAGTCGCTTTTATACAGCAAAACCCCGATGCCATCGACCAAGGCGTGTTTCACAATGATGTGATTGCAGTGAGCAATCAGCAAGTATTATTTTGCCATGAAGCCGCTTTTGTCAATCAAGCCCAAGCGCTAGATGAGATTCGCCGTAAGATGGCAGGCATTGAGCAAGAATTGATTGCCATTGAAGTGCCTATCAATCGAGTAACAATAAGCGATGCCGTGGCAACTTATCTGTTTAACAGTCAGCTTTTGACCCGCCCTGATGGTGGCATGACTATTGTCGTGCCTGAAGAATCTCGTCAGCACCCAGCGGTAT
>NZ_JAMBNS010000128.1 GCF_023715225.1 Robertmurraya korlensis | reverse complement strand
ATATAAACTATTGAGCCTATTTTTGTGTCTTTTTACAGACTTATTGTCACCGGGTTAATTTGATGTTTGGTGTGTATGGTAGATAAGATTGGACAGTACCGTTTTTCTAGGCAAGCTCATCACTTTGGTAATGACAGTCTACCCTCTTTTTGGCAGCGCGTGCATTTAGACCCTTGGTTATTGATGCTATTGTTTGTCACAGCTTTGTTTGGTTTAGCCATTTTATATAGTGCCTCTACTCAAGACATGGGAATGGTCATCCGTCAAACCATTAGTTTTACCATCGCGTTTGTGGTGATGATTGTCATGGCGCAAATCCCGCCCAGTCTTTACCGTGATTTTACCCCGTTTTTTTATGTGGGTGGTGTGGCGTTACTGATACTGGTCAAAATTATTGGTGAGGTGCGACTGGGTGCGCAGCGCTGGAT
>NZ_JAMBNS010000127.1 GCF_023715225.1 Robertmurraya korlensis | reverse complement strand
ATATAAAGGAATGGATCTTATATCTTCGTGGGTTATTTTTTCATTTGTTATAGCTAAATGAATATTAAAATTCAGTAATTGCTCTATAGATTGATGTTTATCATGTATTTCATATAAACGATATTGCTGTTCAGGGTAGTCGGAATGGTGCTTTCGAATTAAATTCGCAATCCATTGATTCGTAGATTCAAGAGTCCCAATTTTTATCCTTGGTTCTGATGTAACGCTTAAATCATACATTTTTTCCATCGTGGATCGATATTGTTGAACTAATTCGCTCGCATAACGATAAAACTGTATTCCTTTTTCGGTAATCTTGATGTCTTTTGTTGAACGTGTAAATAAGTCATAACCTAAATCTGCTTCCATTTTTTTAATCGTAGCAGTTAAAGATGGCTGGCTAATATGTAAAAATTGTGCAGCTTTAGTA
>NZ_JAMBNS010000126.1 GCF_023715225.1 Robertmurraya korlensis | reverse complement strand
CTTTTGTACTCTCTTGCATCGCTGGTAGGGCATCAATTGCCAGTTGATTACCCGCATCATCAATGGCATACAGCTGTACGCTTACAGGTGGGACGCCATGAAGATGGGCATTGTCGAGCAAATTACGCACGAGGTGGGTGAGAAGTTTGGCTTGCCCTTGGATGATAACGTGACCACCCGCAAAGCTAGCTTGTGGGTAGTGCTGAATCTCGTTTTTAATTAACTCATATAAATCGACGTCTTCTACTTTCTCTATCGCATGACCGGCATCCATACGACTGACGAGCAAAATACTTTCCACCAAATCATTAAGACCCGTCAAATCACGGTTGATGGCATCAGCACGTTTTTGTACTTTATCTTGTATCGTTTTGTCAAACTGACTTGCCAGCATCGTCATCATTTCAACTTGTAGACGAATACGGGTAATC
>NZ_JAMBNS010000125.1 GCF_023715225.1 Robertmurraya korlensis | reverse complement strand
CAAGAGTACGACTAGATAGCGATTGCTGTTTAGCAAATACTGCCAGTGTCATACTGGTGATAAAGAAGATTGCTGTTAAAACCGCCGTCAAGCGCGTCAAAAAGTTGGCAGAGCCAGACGCACCAAATACGGTTGCCGAACCACCTGCACCAAATGAAGCGCCAGCATCGGCACCTTTACCATGTTGAACCAAAATCAGACCAATCATTGAAATCGCGACAATGATATGAACCACTAAAATTGCATTATACATACTTATCTCTACAAAACTTGATAGCACTGATGCCCAACAAGAACGCTGTCAGTGGCAAAAGTAAGAAATTTTAAATAGGTGATATTTTACCTTAAATTTGGGCAAACGCTTGAATAATTTGTGTAAAGCTCGTCGCGTCTAGTGATGCCCCGCCTACCAACACCCCATTTACATTTGGG
>NZ_JAMBNS010000124.1 GCF_023715225.1 Robertmurraya korlensis | reverse complement strand
AAGCACGGATTATACCTGTGACGATCCTTACCAACTACTGCGCGAAATAACCCCACAACATGTGATTTCACGTAGCCATACCGGCGGATTGGTCGGTTTTTTGGGATTTGATAGTGTCAATTTTTTTGAGCCGACCCTGAATATTCAAACCAGTGATGATTTCGAGCCGTTCAAATTCGGTATGTACTTAGATGGGTTAAGCCTTGATAAGATGACCGGTGAAATTTTTTATTATTATTACGATACCGACCACCAAAGCAATCGTATTGACGAAATCAAGTCATTATTGAATGCTATTTCGCCTGACTATACGCAGCCCACTGCTGAACATTTGGGCGATGGGATGAACCGCGAGCAACATGCGGCAGCAGTGATGAAAGTCAAAGAAGACATTAAAGCTGGGCTGATTTTTCAGTGTGAAGTGGGTTTCAA
>NZ_JAMBNS010000123.1 GCF_023715225.1 Robertmurraya korlensis | reverse complement strand
GGAGAGTAAAGATAGGGTGCGCTCTGCCATTATCAACTCGGGTTTTCAATTTCCCAATCGCAGATTAACTATCAACCTTGCGCCCGCCGATTTACCCAAAGATGGCGCACGGCTTGATTTACCCATTGCTATAGGCATCTTGGCAGCGAGTGGTCAAATTGATGAAACCGTGCTTGCGCAGTACGAGTTTATTGGCGAATTGGCGCTCAATGGCGATTTACGAGGCATTGCTGGGGCGTTGGCAGTATCACGGGCACTCAAGGTAGACCGGCGCATCTTGATTGTTCCCAAAGACAATGCCGATGAAGCGGTCAAAGTCGATGGCGTGAAGGTGTTGCAAGCCGATACCCTCAAAGCCGTGTGCCAACACTTGATGAATGAGCAACCACTCAGCGAAGCCGAGCATAAGACATCTTACCAATCAGCCAATTACA
>NZ_JAMBNS010000122.1 GCF_023715225.1 Robertmurraya korlensis | reverse complement strand
GGCTCACACAGCGCACAGTCAATACACTCATCAGGATGGATGACCAAAAAATTCGGACCTTCATAGAAACAGTCCACAGGACAGACTTCAACGCAGTCAGTATATTTACAACGAACACAGTTATCAGTAACGACGAAAGTCATGGCGGTGGCTACCTTTTTTTAGTTGCACAAATGTTAAAAGCATAAAAAATACAATCGTATTATTTTAGCGCGTTACGCTTTTTTTAACAATTCCTTTAATGAATAAATAAATTCTAACGCCTGTTTCGGCGTCAGCTCGTCAGGGTTTAGGGCTGTTAGTTGCTGAGTAAGTTTGTATTCATCAGTTTTCAACGTTTGATAATCAGCCGCTGCACTCTGCAAATCCAGACCCATTTGTTTCTCGTCTTCTGATGGATAGGGTAAAGGATGGTTTGGCAAACTTTTTTGTTCAC
>NZ_JAMBNS010000121.1 GCF_023715225.1 Robertmurraya korlensis | reverse complement strand
AATATATGGAGCGGATGTTTAATCGCCCAACCTTTAAAACTAGTTTAAAATAGTAATCATTAAAATAAGAGAATCATCATGGAAAACGACTTTCAACTCACCCCGACTCGCCCTTATATGGTACGCGCTATTTTTGAATGGCTTGAAGACACTAACCTAACCCCACAAAACAAGGTCGATACGACACAACCCAATGTCACGCTGCCTGTCGAATATGTGCAAGATGGTCGTATCGTACTTAATATCGCTAGTCGTGCCACAGGTAATTTGGTCATTAATAATGATTTTATTAATTTTCATGCGCGATTTGGCGGCGTTTCGCAAGAATTATGGGTACCGATGCAAGCGGTGATGGGGATTTATGCCAGAGAAAATTCACAAGGCATGTTCTTTGACCCAACGGAATACGATAATGCCCCGCAATCTGAAATCAATGC
>NZ_JAMBNS010000120.1 GCF_023715225.1 Robertmurraya korlensis | reverse complement strand
CGCATAACCCTGCTCGCGCGCTCCGTTGGCGATCTCAAGCCCGCCCAGATAAACGTCTGCACCCAGCCGGCGCGGGCTCTCCGCATCCTCGCGCTTGGCATAGATGGCGGCGGCTTCGCGCATCAGCGTGAGCGCACGCGCCACCTGCCCGCCGCGCTCGAGATGGATAGCGAGGATGAATGCGACCTGCGCGCGGATC
Organism: Robertmurraya korlensis; assembly: GCF_023715225.1. Classification (GTDB taxonomy): domain Bacteria; phylum Bacillota; class Bacilli; order Bacillales; family Cytobacillaceae; genus Robertmurraya_A. The sequence goes on along the minus strand of NZ_JAMBNS010000120.1, from coordinate 238 downwards.
GCATGATCCGCAGGCATTTTTTTGACGGCCAGCGCATAGCCGTCCTCGCCGATTGCGATCGCCTCGGCCTCGCGCCCGCCTTCTGCGGCATAATTCGATGCTGTGATCAGCGCGCGCACCGTATCGGGCGCGCGTTCCTCCCGGTTTTTCGGGATCGAGCGCAGTGTGAGTTCCTGCGCCTCTTCAAAGCGCCCGAGGCGCGCCATGCTCACCGCGAGGTTGCCGACCGCGTCGAGAG
>NZ_JAMBNS010000012.1 GCF_023715225.1 Robertmurraya korlensis | reverse complement strand
ATGGTTTACTATAACAACTATCGTTATCAATGGAATTTAAAAAAGATGACTCCTATTCAATTTAGGAATCATCTTTTAGCTGCTTAGTCTCTTTTTTTATAGTGTCCTTGACAAAGGTGCCAGTTTATAACGGGAGGTTTTTTCATTTTTACAAAAACTCCCGAAGAATCTCCCCCCTACCCGAAGATTCTCTCCTTTTCGCTTAGGAGGGGAACAAGTAAGCTGTATGTAAGCGTATACAGTAGGCGATTGATCGTAGAGAACGAAAAGAGGTTAGGAGTGAAAGACATGTCTGATTTTGTTCTTGAACTGAGAGGGATCACGAAGACGTTTCCAGGTGTAAAAGCTTTGGATAATGTTCAATTTCAGTTAAGGCCGGGAGAGATTCACGCATTAATGGGGGAAAATGGAGCGGGAAAATCGACTTTTATCAAGGTCATTACCGGAGTTCATCAGCCAGATGAGGGGCAGATGTTTCTTAATGGAAAAGAGGTCAATTTCAAAAATCCAACAGAAGCGCAAAAGGTTGGAATTGCTGCCATTTACCAGCATGTCACCTGCTACCCGGACTTGAGCGTGACGGAAAATATTTTTATGGGTCATGAAAAAATACAAAAAGGGACAAGAAGAATTCGCTGGAAGGAAATGCATGAGGAAGCCAATCGATTGTTAAAAGAATTAGGTGCTAGCTTTGAAGCCAAAACCATTATGGGAACGCTCAGTGTCGCACAGCAGCAGATGGTTGAGATTGCAAAAGCCTTGTCGACCAATGCCAAAATCATCATTATGGATGAACCAACGGCAGCACTGAGCAGAAATGAAAGTGAAGATCTTTATCGAATAACGGAGAAGTTAAGAGATAGTGGCACATCGATCATTTTCATTTCGCACCGGTTTGAGGATATGTACCGATTGGCAAGCAAGGTAACCGTTTTTAGAGACTCCAAATATATCGGCTCTTGGGGTGTTCATGATATTTCCAATGAAAACTTAATTGTCGCGATGGTAGGAAGAGAAATTAAGCAGCTGTTTCCAAAAGTGGAGGCTACTATAGGACCAGAAGTACTGCGTGTCGAGGGATTAGGGAAAACGGGCTTTTTTGCAGATGTCTCCTTTACGCTACGAAAAGGAGAAATCCTTGGAATCACCGGATTAGTAGGAGCGGGACGAAGCGAGGTATGTCAAGCGATCTTCGGTGTAGAGCCCGCAGACAAAGGAAAGATTTTCGTCAAAGGGACAGAAACAAGAATTCAAACACCGCTCCAGGCGATGAACAAAGGAATAGGATACTTGCCTGAGGATCGGCAACAGCAAGGACTCATTCTTTCATGGGGAATTGATAAAAACATTACCTTGTCCTCCTTGTCTCTAATATCCAAAAAAGGGTGGATGAATCGGAAGAAGGAAGACGAGTATGCGAACGATCTATCAAAAAAAGTGAATGTGAAAACACCGAGTGTGGCCAACTTGGTTAGCTCTCTTTCAGGGGGAAATCAGCAAAAGGTGGCTGTGGCAAAGCTATTGATGACGGGGTTGGATATTATTATCCTTGATGAGCCAACGAAAGGTGTCGATGTTGGAGCCAAGTCTGCTATCTATGAAATTATTAGCAATCTGGCTGCACAAGGATACGGTGTCATTATGGTTTCCTCGGAGATGCCAGAAGTAATCAGTATGAGTGACCGAATTCTCGTGATGAGAGAGGGAAGAATTACGGCAGAAATGCAAGCAAAGCAGGCGACACAAGAAGCGATTCTTGAAGCAGCGATGGCGAGTAAGGAATCAACAGAAGGTCAATCGCTTGAGGCATCTGGCTTATAAGGGGGGAGAATTATGACTGCAAACAATGGACAAAAAGGAACGCTTATAGAAAATATCGCCAAATTCCGTGAGGTCGGATTACTCGGCTTCATCATCATCCTATCGGTCGTCATTCAATGGAGAAATTCTAGCTTTTTAACATGGGAAAACATTAATGACATGATTACGAATACGGCCATCTTAAGCATTCTTGCGGTGGGGATGATGCTCGTTATTATCACAAGAGGAATAGATCTATCCATCGGGGCGACTCTTGCATTATCAGGAATGATTGCAGCTTTAACGGTGGGAGCGTTTCCGAATCTGAGCCCCATCTTGGCCATTTTATTAGGAACTATGATTGGGTTGGTGAGTGGAGTCATCTTAGGAGCGATTATATCAAAGGGAGGCGTCCTTCCGATCATCGCGACACTGGGAATGATGTACATCTTCCGTGGTCTTACCTTTATGGTGAGCGGTGGACAATGGGTGAGTGCTCATCAAATGCCAGATAGTTTTAAAGGCATCGCAACGGGTTCTTTTTTAGGAATCAATAATCTTATTTTAATAGCTGTACTCATTTATGTAGCATTCTACTATTTTATCAATCATACAAGAACAGGCAGACAAATTTATGCGGTCGGAAGCAATCCTGATTCAGCCAAGATCAGCGGTATTAACCATGATAAAATCATCTGGCTTGTGTACACAATCATGGGTGGTCTCTCTGGTTTGGCTGGAGTGTTGTGGGTATCGAAATTCGCTTCTGCTCAAGGAGATACAGCGTCTGGTTATGAGTTAACGGTGATCGCTGCATGTGTTCTTGGGGGAGTCAATATTGCAGGAGGATCGGGGAAAATCTCCGGAATTATTCTAGGTTCGGTGTTAATTGGGATTATGAATAATGCCCTTCCTTTAATCAATGTTTCTCCTTTCTGGCAGACAGGAATACAAGGGTCCATTATCCTCATCGCTGTTGTATTAAATGCCCTTGTGAAACGAGGAGTAGATATGAATGCTCTTATGAGGAGGAGAATCTAACAATGGATCAGGTAAATAAAAAACCATTTTCATGGAAGGGCTTCTTCCTGCAGTGGGAATGGATGCTCATCCTATTGTTTCTAGTGGTTAATGTCATTAATACGAATCTATCACCCTTCTATTTAGATAGTGTTGGGTTAAGGGATGCAACCATGACGTTTCTGGATAAGGCATTTATGGTCTTTCCGATGGTGATGATTATGATTTTGCGTGATATAGATATTTCTGTTTCTTCTACAGTGGCTTTGGCTTCTGTCGTCATGGCTCATTTGTATACCTTAGGCGTTCCAATGGAGTTAGCGGTTGTGATTTGCCTTGCGGTGGGAGCTGTTTGTGGTCTGATAAATGGGCTCTTGATTGTAAAGTTTAAGGAGCTTTCAGCTGTTATTGTTACGCTCTCCACGATGATTATCTACCGCGGAATCGCTTATATCATTTTAGAAGATCAATCAGCCGGTTCTTTCCCTGAATGGTTTGGATTCTTGGGATGGGGATATATTGGCGGAGTACCATTTATCTTGATTGCCTTTGTCATGATGGCGGTGCTGTTTGGGTTATTGTTGCACAAAACGACATTTGGTAGACGAATTTACGCCATCGGGAACAATCCCACAGCCAGTCGTTTCTCGGGTGTGCAAGTGGATAAAATCAAAATTATTGTTTTTACACTTGCTGGTGTGATGGCGGCTATTACGGCCCTCTTTTTAACATCAAGAATGGGCAGTACAAGACCCAATGTGGCGCTCGGATACGAGTTAGATGTGATCGCGATGGTGGTGTTAGGTGGGATTAGTACAGCTGGTGGAAAAGGAAAAATGATTGGTGCCATTATCGCTGTTTTCCTCATCGGATTTTTACGGTATGGACTAGGACTGATCAATATGCCAGCGCAAGTGCTAATGATCATCATTGGACTGCTGCTCATTGTAGCGGTTATGGTTCCCAACCTGAAACCCAAAGCGAAGGCAAAAGGAAAGCCGCCGAAGAGTCAAGATCAACAGATTGCTGGATAAATACAATGCAGTCCAAGACTGTATGTAGATAAATAAAACATTACAAAAAAGGGGAGAACAAAATGAAAAAGCTGTTCCTAGAATTTTTGTCAATTTTTCTAGTATTCTCAATGCTTGCGGCTTGTTCGCAAACATCCTCGAACGAGGGATCAGGTGATTCTGGTAGCAAGGATGGGAAGAAGCGTTTTGCTATCGTCTTTAAAAACACTGGTAACCCTTATGGAGAAAAACAAATGGATGGGTTTAAGCAAGCGATCGAAGCGCTTGGACATGAAGCGATTTTAAAAGCTCCAGACCAGCCAACTGCTGAAGCGCAAATTCAAATGATTGAAGAGCTGATTTCTCAAAAAGTGGATAGCATTGCGATTGTAGGAAATGATCCAGATGCACTTCAACCGGCCTTGAAAAAAGCGATGGACCAAGGTATTAAAGTTCTTTCTCTAGACTCTGCTGTTAACGCGCAAAGTCGTATGGTTCACGTTAACCAAGCGGACCCTGTGGCAATTGGTCGTGTGCAAATTGAAGCGATTTCAGAAATGATTGGTGGAAAAGGACAAATTGCTGTACTTAGTGCAACTTCTCAAGCAACGAACCAAAATGCTTGGATTGAGCAAATGAAGGAAACCTTAAAGGATCCAAAATATAAAGATATTGAACTAGTAAAAGTAGCTTACGGAGATGATTTACGCGACAAGAGCGTGTCTGAAACAGAAGCTTTATTAAAGTCTTACCCAGATCTAAAAGGAATTATTGCTCCAACAACCGTAGGGATTGCGGCTGCTGGAAAAGTATTAACGGACAAAGGTCTAAAAGATAAGGTTCACTTAACAGGTCTTGGATTACCTAGTGAAATGGCAGAGTATATTGAAAGCGGTGTCTGTGATTGGATGTACCTATGGAATCCAATTGATGTAGGATACTTAGCAGGATATGCTGCGGATGCTCTAGTGAATGAGACGATTACAGGTAAGGTTGGCGACAAATTCACTGCGGGTGACCTTGGTGAGAAGGAAATCGTTGAAGACGGAGATGGCACGCAAATCATGCTTGGCGATCCGTTCAAATTTGACGCTAGCAATATTGCTGAGTGGAAAGAAGTATACTAATTTGGGAAGGGCTTACAGGTGATGTCTGTAAGCTCTTTTTTGTTTTGGAGACTTTATCGAGATAGTAAAAGGAATCGCAAATAAGTTTTCCGAATCGCAAATAAACACCTAAAAAGAAGCGCGGAGGAAAACAATTTTGTTTAAAAGTGATTGAATTTCATTAAAAGGCTTTCTAGATCACCGAAAAAAACGATAGCATTCACGAAATCTATGTATTATAGTTACTTAAAAAAGATTCGACAAACTTCCTCGCTCAAAAGGTGATGATTAAAATGAAAGCGCTTATCAATAAGGTTAAAAACGAAAAATATCGGTATAGAAATTTCATCTTAATTTTAGCTCTTTCTATTGGTCCTTTGATGGGCCTAGGATTTGTTTCTTTTAATATTACGAAGAATCTATTAATCGAGAATCAGACGTCCACCATTCAAAATCATTTAGAAACGTCGAGTGAGGTAGCCGATTTATTGTTTAGAAATATCATTAATATGGAACGGATCATCACGTGGAATAAGGATGTCCAGAAAGAATTAAAGGAAAGTGTCACACTTGATGTGGCTGGTGGGAGATTGGTAGACAATGGGTCCCTCAGGCGATTACAGGATCATATTGCTAGCAGTTTTATAGATACTCAGGATATCGAATCGGTTTGTATTTTTAATGTGGAATTTCAAGGTATGTGTTATGGGAAGTCGGAAAGTTACGGGCGGTATGGAAATGGCGGCTTTCACGAATATATACAAGATACAGATTGGTATAAAGAAGTGGTAAAGAAAGATGGGAAGTCAATTTTTTACGGATATAATGTGCTTCAAGGAAATAAATCGGCCAACACGTTTTCCTCTGTTAAACTACTGAAGGATCCAGGGGAATTTTACGATCCTGCTACTACAGGGATATTAGTGGTGAATATTAACAAATCAATATTTTCCAGGGTATTTAAAAAGAGTGAGGGTAGTGCCTTCCTAATTTTTGATCAGAATGAGGGAATCATGCGTGATGTGTATCACTATCCAAGTTCCTTTCAAATAAATGAGCAATCGGACTCTCCGTTAAAGGACTTGAAAAAGGAAGGATATATTGTCACAGACTACAAGAATCGCATTACGGGCTGGACTTTTTCCCATGTGATTAATGAAAAGGAACTATTAAAGCAGTCTAATCAAATTAGGAACGTCACGATTTCCATCGCATCGGTCATCGCCATTGTTGCGTTTGTATTCTCATTTTTATTATCGGAAACTCTATCGAATCCAATCATGAGGTTACGAAAAATGGCAGCTGAGTGGACGAATGGAATATTTCATCCGTCTGAATCAGATACCCCAACAGATGAAATTGGAGCGATTGGGCAGACCTTTCAAAAAATAACGGGTGAGAATAAAGCATTGAATGAAGAGTTAATCCGTGCACAATTAAAGGAAAGAGAGGCAGAGCTTCGAGCGTTGCAAGCGCAAATTAAGCCGCACTTCCTTTATAACACGCTAGATTCGATGTATTGGATGGCGGAGCTAGAAAATAATCATGAAGTAGCAAAGATGGCCGTAGCCCTTTCTGAGACCTTTAAGTTAAGCTTAAATAATGGGAAGGATATGATTCCTGTTTCCAAGGAACTCGAGCATATTAATCACTATTTAACCATTCAAAACCTACGATTTAATCATCGCTTTAGGTATGTGGAGGAAGTAGATCCACTTCTACTAGATAAAGAGATTCTTAAATTGCTTCTTCAACCGTTAGTGGAAAATGCCATCTATCATGGTCTTGAGCCTAAGGTTGGAAAAGGAACGATTACATTAACCGGTCGACTCGAGGATGGTTGGGTTCTTTTCACGGTTGAGGATGATGGGGTAGGAATTGAAGACCTCGATGTTACGAGAACGGGTTATGGCATGCAAAATGTGAGAGAGCGTTTATTCCTGTGTTATGGACAAGAGAGTGAACTTACCGTTACGAGTAAAGTGAACGAAGGGACTAAAGTAGAAATTCGTTTTCGAGATCATAAAGGGGGTCAAGAGCGTGCGGAAGGCAGTCATTTTTGATGATGAATTTATCGTACTAAAGGGTCTAGAACGAATGATTGATTGGGCTGAGTATGACGTTGAGTTAGTGGGAACGGCTGCTGATGGAGAAGAGGCCTTAAAAATCTTTCATGACCATCGACCAGATATCGTTTTTACAGATATACGTATGCCAGGAAAAGACGGATTACAAGTTATTGAAGAAATCTTAAAGGAAGCACCTGAGACGCAATGTATTGTGTTCAGTGGATTCAATGAGTTTGACTATGTGAAAAAGGCCTTAAGGTTAGGTGTAGTAGATTACTTAGAAAAGCCGATCACGATTCCTATTATCAAAGAAGCGTTAGATAAAACACTCAGCCGAATTACTCAACAAGAAACGGTCAATGTGTTAAAAGACAACAGGCAGAAAGAAAAGCTAGAAAGGGAGACATTACATTTATTATTTGGTAAAGGTGATGTGTCACAGTGGAGAGAGCTTTTTGGCCAAGAGGAAAAAACGCTTGAAGGGGTAACCGTTCTCGCCCTTTCTTCACCAGTTCAATGGCCTGGACTGATCAAAGGTCATCGAATGATTCCTATCCAAAATGGAGTAGAGAATCTGTTGGTTCTTTGTCATTTGGTAAAGGAGGATGAAAGCTTTTGGGCAACCTTGAGGAAATGGTCAGAAGAAGCTGGGGTGACCGTGGGCTCGGGAAAATCGTATTCCAATCTACTAGACATTAATAAAAGTTATCATGAAGCTTTACATGCTCATAGATACGCGCAGTTTATGAATGAACTAGACTGGTATCGATTCGAGGATATTGGTGAACATCCAAGCTATAGTACCGACTTATCGAAACATGAACAAGCCGTCATGTTCCATATCCGAACAGGGGATAAAGAGGGATTATTAGAACCTCTAAATACTTTAATCAGTCAAATAGAAAGCAGGAGGCTTCATCCGGACGTTATTGAGCGGGATATCCTAAAGCTAGTCTATCTCGGTTTAGAGGTGTTAAAAGAGACTGGGTGTGACCCAAACCAGACATGGCCAAATTATATGCCTCATCTTGAAATTCGCAAGCGGCAAACAAAGGAAGACATGTTCGCTTGGGTTTTCGATCAACTGGAGAAGATCATGGATGCTTCTATTAATATTCGCTCTACTTATAAGCATGAAGCGGTTGAACGTGCTTGTGCCTTTATACAAGAGAATTTTACTAGAGATCTAACCCTCCAGGATGTTTCAGATCATGTTGGAATGAATGCAACCTATCTTAGCCTCTTGTTTAAAGAAGAAATGGGTGAGTCGTATATCAAATACTTAACTCATTTGCGAATGGAAAAAGCAAAGAAGCTCCTGCTGGAGGGGAAAAAAGTAGCGGAGGTAAGTGAGTTAGTCGGATATCATAGCTATAGACATTTCTCCGAGCTTTTTAAAAAGCATGTTGGGATTAAGCCAGGTCAATTTAAGGAAATGAAATAGTCTTGTTCCAATGAACAGGACTATTTTTATGTACAAAAAATTCATACCCAAACAAAAAATACGGACGTAATCAAAAAAATGAGACCATTAAAAAATACAGTGAAAGCACTTACAATAAAGATAGATCCAAGGACAACAACCGGGGAAAACATAAAAATAGAATCTGATCTTCCTTTAAGGAAGCGAGACAGCTGTCATTGGATTATAGGTCATCATTATATATAAGGGGGAAGTAAAAGATGAAGGCTAAAAACAAAATTTTTGCCGTGCTATCAAGTGCCGCGTTATTCGCAGGAATTCTAGCAGGCTGCAGCAGCAACGACAGTGCTTCAGGAGACAAAGAAGAAGATTCAGGACAAGTTACGCTAACCATTCTTGTGGATAACCAATCCAACTTGGATGGGATGAAAGCGGTAACAGATGCGATTGAAGAGAAATATGACATAAAAACCGAATATGAACTGCGACCAGGTGGAGGAGAAGGAGACAATTTAGTTAAAACACGTCTTGCAACAGGAGACATGACAGACTTAATGGCATACAACTCTGGTTCTCTTTTCCAAGCATTAAACCCTGAACAGAATTTTTTAGATATTTCAGATGAACCTTTTGTAGAAACCATAATGGATGATGCAAAGGAAGCTTTGTCTTCAAATGGGAAAGTTTATGGGATTCCGGCTGCAAGCTTTATGGCAGGAGGCTGGTTTTACAATAAAAAGATTTATGAAGAGCTAGGCTTATCTGTTCCGAAAACATGGGATGAGCTAATGTCGAATAATGAAAAGATAAAAGAGGCTGGAAAAACAGCGGTGATCGGTTCATACAAAGACTCTTGGACGGCACAAGTTGTCGTACTTGCGGACAATTACAATGTCCTTCAACAGCATCCAACTTTTGCTGAGGATTTCACCGCAAACAAAGCAAAAATTGCGGACACACCGGGAGCTCTTCGAAGCTTTGAAAAGTTAGCTGAATTGTTTGATGCAGGGTACTTAAATGAGGATTTCCTTGCGACTGGTTATGAAGCAGGATTACAGAAATTGGCTGAAGGTGAAGGGGCACATTATCCAATGTTAAGCTTTGCTCTTCCGATGTTACAAATGAATTACGCAGAGGAATTAGATAATATTGGATTCTTCCCTCAACCAGGTGATAGTGCAGATGAAAACGGATTAACCGTCTGGGTACCAGGTGGAGTATTTATTAATAAAAACACAGAGCATCCTGAAGAAGCAAAGAAATGGATGGAATTCTTCGTATCGCAGGAAGGTAACGATCTTTACAATGCTAAGATCACGCCACAAGGACCTCCGGCTATTAAAGGAGTGGAGCTTTCAGATGATGTGTACGGTGCTGTTAAAGATATGCTTCCATTCTTTGAATCAGGTAAAACAGCACCTGCTCTTGAATTCTTAAGCCCAGTAAAGGGGCCAAACCTTCCACAAATCGCTGTTGAAGTAGGAAGTGGTATTTCAAAGGCTAAAGCTGGAGCAGAATTATATGACAAAGATGTTGAAAAGCAAGCAAAACAACTTGGCCTTGAAGGCTGGTAATCAGCTGGTTAAATGAGAGGAGGCCCTGTCAATAAGACAGGGCTAATTTTCTAACCAGACTAGAAAAGGGGAATACTTTATGACAAAGCTAACCAATCGATCGTACACGTATTACTTCTTATTGCCCGCAGGAATTATATACTTCGTGTTTTTCCTACTGCCCACGATCATGTCGTTTTTCTTTAGTATGACATGGTGGACCCTCACGGATTGGAAGTTTATCGGTCTCGAAAATTTCATCACTTTTTTAACTGAACCATCATTGAATATTGGTTTTAAAAATACCCTCATATACGCGATTGTGACCTGTTCATTAAAGGTAATTCTAGGACTTTTACTGGGTGTATTCTTAAGTCAAAAGCTAAAAACGATTGGCTTTGTACGATCTATGGTTTTCTTTCCAACCCTATTAAGTACGATTGCTGTCGGAATGGCGTTTGCGATGATGATGCATCCCACACAAGGGCTAATTAATACGGCGCTAAAGATTGTTGGAATTACAGGACCAGATTGGTTAGGAGACACGACCATTGCTCTATTATCTGTTGCATTAGTAGATGTATGGAAAGGGGTAGGGATGGCAACGGTCATCTTTATCGCAGGAATTATGTCAATCCCAGAGGACTATTATGAAGCACTAGCGATTGATGGTGGGAACTCATTTCATAAGTTTTGGAATATCATTGTTCCTTTAAGCAGACCAGCCATGAACTCTGTTATTATTCTAGCTTTTATCGGTGGATTACGTTCGTTTGATTTAGTGTGGGCAATGACAAAGGGAGGCCCTGGATTTAGTACCGACTTGATTGCTTCTATTATTTATAAGCAATACCAAGGTGGCTTTTATGGTCTCTCCACAGCAGGAAACGTGATCTTGTTCATTGTGGTTTCTGCTCTTGCCTTCCCTTTATATGCATTCTTGAATAAGAAAGAGGTGGACTTATAATGAGTGAAACGCAGATCGCAGTAAAAGCTGAAGCACCATTTCGCACCAAGCATACGAGAAAAAGAAAGACGGTAAGGAAGTTATTTAGTGAGATCTTAGCGATCATCCTTTCCTTAATCATTTTCGGTGTTCCATTTTACTTCGTTATTGTTAATGCGAGTAAGGATACGAAAGAGTCTTCTCTATTAAATATGGACCTTCCAAGCTCGTTTCAACTTGTAGAAAATATCCAATCCGTTATGGCCGCTCAAAACGGAATGATCGTAAGAGCTTTCTTCAATAGTATGATGATCACGGGTTTTTCAATTGCCATTTTGATTTTAGTAGGGGCCATGGCTGGATATGTACTTCAACGTCGAACAAGCAAAATGTCACCGTTCTTCAACTTTTTGATTTTAGCTGGACTTATTATTCCTCCAGCCATCGTACCAACGATCTGGGTTCTTGATGGAATCGGACTATTTAAAACGATGCCAGGCATTATTTTAGTAGAGGTAGCACTGAACTTACCATTTACCATCTTGCTTTATAAAGGATTTATGGCAACACTTCCAAAAGAACTGGATGAAGCCGCACTGATTGATGGCTGTGGAAGAATGCGCTTGTTCTTTAGCATTATCTTGCCATTGTTAAAACCAGTTTCAGCTACCGTCATCGTTCTAACGGCTGTTGGAGTGTATAACGATTTCGTTAACCCGTTATACTTCTTCCCAGGTGCTGAAAACGCTACGTTACAGTTAACACTCTATAACTTCTCAAGCATGTACAATACGCAATGGAACTTGTTATTTACCAACATTCTATTAATCTCGATTCCACCACTTATCTTGTTTATTTTCTTCAATAAGAAAATTGTAGCAGGTATGACTGCAGGAGCTGTTAAGTAGAAAGGATGCAGAAAAACAAATCTTACTTGTCCAACAGAATGTGAAGGATCAGTGGGGTTTGTTTTTTTATTAAAAGGAGGCACAAAAATGGCTGGACTTCATATTACCAATCTAACATGCGAGTATCGTGAAAAACCTATAGGGATTGATGTAAAAAATCCAAAATTGAGCTGGCAGTTGGAATCTGATCGACGTGCTACCTTTCAGACGGCCTATCAGGTGCAAGTATCAATATCTAAACACTTTGAAAATAGTATTTGGGATACAGGAAAAGTAGAGTCTGATCAATCCATCCAACTCGAGTATACAGGTCCAATTCAGTCTCGAACCCTATACTTTACTCGAGTCAAAGTGTGGGATAACTACAATCGGGTATCGGATTGGAGTGAGGTCTCTAGTTGGGAAACAGCTTTCCTTGATCATAATGAGTGGGAAGCTAGCTGGATTACTCCAGACGAAACGATGATGGATCCTCAATCAGAGGAGATTTTTCAACTAAGGAAAGCTTTTACCTTGGAAAAAGCTGTTGCTTCCGCACGTGTGTATGCGACAGCCGCTGGATTATATGAGGCGTATATCAATGGAAAGAAAGTGACTGAAAACCTTCTGACACCTGGCTGGACGAGTTACCAAACCCGCTTACAGTATCAAACGTATGATGTTACCGAATTATTGTCAGAAGGTGGAAATGCGGTGGGGGTCCTTCTAGCAGATGGCTGGTACAAAGGGAACTTAGGCTGGAGCAATAAAAGAAATATCTTTGGTGACCAGCGAGCCTTCTTGATGCAGCTTCACGTCAAGTATGTGGACGGTTCAGAAGAAGTGATCAGTACCGATCCATCATGGAAGGCTTCAACAGGACCGATTGTATCTTCGGAGTTATACCATGGAGAAGCCTATGATGCACGCTTAGAACAAGCAGGCTGGAACCAATTTGAGTTTGATGATACCAATTGGGCTACCTGCGTAGTGATCAGCTTACCTTTTTCACATCTGGTGGCACAAGAAAATTGGCCAACAAAAGTAACAGAAACACTTCGACCAGTAGAGGTATTTGTGACGACATCCGGTGATACCGTTATGGATATGGGGCAAAACATGGTTGGACGCATGCGTTTTCAGGTAGAAGCGCCTAAGGGAACCGTCATCACCTTGGAACATGCAGAGGTTTTGGATAAGGACGGCAATATTTATTTCGGAAATTTACGAAAAGCCAAACAATGTGTGACTTATGTTACGAAGGGAGAAGGAGTAGAAACCTTTGCTCCACATTTCACCTTCCAAGGCTTTCGTTATGTAAAAGTTCAAGGTTATCCGAATCAAGAAAACAGTCTAGATCTTAGTCAATTTACTGGAGAGGTCATTCACTCAGATATGCCAGCAACGGGTGAATTTACTTGCTCCGATCCACTTGTGAATCAACTTCAGAAAAACATTGTCTGGGGACAAAGAGGAAATTTTGTCGATGTTCCGACCGATTGTCCGCAAAGAGATGAGAGGCTTGGCTGGACAGGAGACGCACAAGTATTTATACGGACGGCACTTTATAACTACCAAGGCGCTCCATTTTTCAAAAAGTGGTTAAGAGATCTGAAGGCAGATCAGTTGGAGGACGGAGGCGTTCCATTTGTCATTCCAGACTTGCCTAATTTAATGGGAGGGAATTCCTCTTCCGCTGCTTGGGGAGATGCGGCGACGGTTTGTCCGTGGACCGTGTATATGGTGTATGGAGATAAGAGCGTCCTTGAAGATCAATACGACAGCATGAAAGCATGGGTCGAATACATTCGGAAACAAGGAGAGAATGAATTCTTATGGAATACGGGCTTTCACTTTGGAGACTGGCTTGGCTTGGATGCAAAGGAAAACAGCTATGTTGGAGCCACTCCGAGAGATTTCATCGCTACCGCTTTTTATTTCCACTCAACAAGGATTTTAAAAAACAGTGCGATTGTATTGGAAAAGTACGAAGATGCAGCTGAATATAGCAGTCTATTAAAAAAGATAAAAGAGACGTTTGTCCGAGAATTCATCTCTCCAACTGGGCGACTCGTTTCTCCCACTCAGACCGCGCATGTACTCGCTCTAGCCTTTGACTTAGTAGAGGGTGAAACGAGAAAACGAGTAGCTTCAGATTTAAATCATCTAGTCATCGAAAATGACTACCACTTAACAACAGGCTTTGTTGGCACGCCATATCTATGCTTTGCACTTTCAGAAAATGGCTACCATGATACCGCTATGAAACTACTGCTTCAAGATAGCTATCCATCATGGCTTTACTCAGTGAAAAAAGGGGCGACCACCATTTGGGAGCACTGGGATAGCATCAAGCCAGATGGAAGCTTTTGGAGTGATGATATGAACTCTTTTAATCACTATGCGTATGGAGCCATTGGTGATTGGATGTACCGTCGAGTAGCCGGATTAGATATGGATGAAAGTGATGTTGCTTATAAAAAGATTCTCATTCGTCCTCAATTTGCGGGTGGGAAGCTGACACATGCTAGAGCTGAACACCAGTCCTTATATGGAAAAATGGTCTCGTCGTGGGAATGGACGAAGGATGAAATCAGTGTACGGGTTGAAATTCCTGCGAATACGACGGCGACGATTGTGTTACCGAATGTTCATAGTGAGCATCTAAAGGAAAATAACGTAGAAGTCGTTCATGCAGAGGGAGTCGTACAGGTTGAAAATCACGACGGGGATGTTCGGATCGAAGTCCGTTCGGGCGTATATACCTTTACGTATCCAAACCAAATGGGAAGCTTGGATCTGTTTACAAAGAATTCTAGAGTGCTAGACTTTCTTTCCTCTTCAAAAGCGATGGAAGTACTTGAGAAGCACTCTCCTGGAATATCCGAAAAAATTGGGCCTTTTTCACATATGAAATCCTATACTCTAACGTGTTTCGCTAAGGAACCAACTATTCAACTAAGTGATTTAGATGGAATCATTCAAGAAATTAATGAAGCTATTATAGCCGAAAAAAAGGAGACTAATCATGAGTACTCAAAAGCTTAAGAATCATGTGGTAGTAAAAAATGAAGCCTTTATTGAAGAAGCTCACCGATTGAAGCCAGAATTAAAAAACAGTGTGGTAAAACCGACTGCGCTCGTTCATGTGGTTCCTAATCCCGATGTAATGCATGGATGGAAGGTGGAGCCTGCATCTTCCATGGATGAATTACAAAAACAAGAATACAAGAAAGGTGATTCGTTTATCGTTGATTTTGGGGACCACCAAGTGGGGTACCTAGGCTTTCGCGTTCGACCAGTGGGAAGTCCACCGGATGCCCCGTTAAAACTGAAGCTAACAATTGGAGAAATGCCTGTAGAAATGGGTGAACCATTTGAAAACTATGACGGCTGGTTAAGTAGTGCGTGGTTACAGGAGGAAACGATTTTTGTAGATGTTTTGCCAGCAACCATTTCCCTTCCACGCAGATATGCGTTTAGATACGTGAAGTTTGAGGTCCTAGCCACCTCGCAGAAATATCAAGTGATGTTTGAAGATATTGAATGTAGGGCCGTCACGTCAGCTGATCTCGAGGCGGTAGAGGTCTTGGGACATCCAGACTCTATGCTACAAAAAATGGATGAAGTCAGTATTAAAACCTTAGCCGATTGCATGCAGGATGTGTTTGAAGATGGACCGAAGCGTGACCGCCGTCTATGGTTAGGAGATTTACGTTTGCAGGCGCTAGCTAACTATGAAACGTTTGGGACGAATGATTTAGTCAAGAGATGTTTATATCTTTTTGCCGGTGTACCGAATGATCAAGGAAAGGTGTCAGCTAATGTATTTATTGAACCACAGTTGATCGCAGATGATACTTTTTTATTTGACTACTCTCTTTTCTTCTTATCCACCTTACACGATTACTATCTAGCAACACGAGACCAAGAAACATTAGTAGAATTATGGCCAACCGCATACCGTCAAGTGGAACTGGCTCTTGAACGATTAGATGAACAACATATTTTAGTAGATTCTTCAGAGTGGTGGTCATTTATCGATTGGCAGCAAGGCTTAAATAAGCAGGCTCCTTCACAAGCCATTTTAATTTATACGTTAAAACAAGCCGTCTTTTTAATGGAAGAACTGAATGTGTCGGAAAAGGAAATTGTTGCAGCTCGTTTAGAGGAGATCGTTGGTGCAACGAAGAAGTATTTATGGGATGAAGAACAACAGTTTTTTGTGAGTGGGCAAGAGCGACAAGTATCATGGGCAAGTCAAATCTGGATGGTTTTAGCTGGTGTCGTAACAGAGGAAGAAAGTAAGCAATTGATGCTGCATTTATTGGAGGAGAAACCTGAGATCGGAATTGCCACTCCATATATGTATCATCATTTTATTGAAGCATTACTGATTGCGGGAGAAAAAGAGCTAGCCATTTCTGAGATGAAAACCTATTGGGGTGGAATGATTGAAGATGGTGCGGATACCTTTTGGGAACTTTATGACCCGAAAGACAAAGAATTCTCCCCATACGGAAGCCATTTGATCAACAGTTATTGTCATGCTTGGAGCTGCACGCCAACATACTTAATTCGAAAATACCATCTATAAGTTCGTTGGCTAAAAGGAGAAGAAGATGAAAAAGTATATTTCTTTTGACGTGGGTGGAACAAAGGTAAAGCACGGAATCGTACTTGAAGATGGAACGATTGTGACAAAAGGGAGCTACTCAACTACCTGTGATGACCTAGAGGTCTTTTTGGTTGATATGGTCAGAACGATCATGGAATATAAAGAGGCTCATGAAGTGGAAGGCGTCGCCATTAGCCTTCCGGGCTTCATTAATCCAAGCACCGGTTTTGCTGAGAGAGCAGGAGCCATAATAGCTCTGGACAGAAAAAATCTAAAGGAGCTCCTGGAAGCCATGGTTCCTTTACGAGTGGAGATTGAGAATGATGGAAATTGCTCGGCGTTAGCGGAAAGATGGAGCGGAAATGCCGTAGGCTGTGATGACTTCATTTGCTATACGATCGGCACAGGAATTGGCGGAGGGATCATGGTGAATGGAAAGATCGTCCATGGCCATACATTCCGCGGTGGTGAATTTGGCTTTATGCTAACGAAAGTAGATGCTAAGGGGAAGGAAATGCTTCATACCAACTCTTCTACCACAAGTCTGATCAAAAGGTATAGAGAGTATAAGGGCTTGGAAGCGGATGTAAAGGTTGAGGGAGAGTCGATTTTTTCCGAGGCTACTGAAAATCAAGAGGTGGACCAATTAATTCATGACTGGTTGGAGCATATAAGTTACGGACTCTTTAATTTGGCAGTGACTCTCAACCCACAGAAGATCCTAATTGGTGGGGGAGTTAGTGCGAGAGAAGGTCTAATTGAGCAAATTCAAGAAAAGCTAGAAGAACTTGAGTGGTGGAAGTTTTTAAAAGTGGAAATTGCTCCATGCAAACATAGAAATGATGCCGGGATGATTGGGGCAGTATATCACTTTATGAACAAATAAATGGAACAAGAAGGGACCTATGCATGAGCATACGTCCCATTTTTTTAGTGGCCCGTGTTAAAGTTCTCTGCCATCTCCAGGTTGTTCATATAGGCAGCCATGGCCAATTCATACCTGACCTTTTTGCTAGCTTCAACGAGATCTTCTTCCTTCACTAGTCCGGATATGGAGTACCTATGACCCCTGAAATCAACGTTCAGTTCGGTGATTTGGTTAAATTTGAAGCTCTCCAAGGGAACACCTTTCTCATCCTTCAACAAGAATTCTCCATATTTCTCGTTACAAGTTTGAGCTACTTCGTCTAGTACCTGATAAGCGTCCTCTGGATTTTGGCTATAGCTGAGAACAAGGCTTTCGTTCACCCGGCGCCTTCCCCTGCTCCCGTTATGTAGTTCATTGATATTGCTATAGGAAACCGAATACAGGTAACCATCAAACTGACGAATTTTCAGGTGGCGCATGCTGATTTCCTCGATTTTCCCCTGATGATTTCCATTAATGATCACATAATCTCCGTGATGAATCTGACGTTCAAACAAGTAAGTCAGCCCCATAATGTAATCACGGATGATATGCTGGAAAATCAATGCCAGAGCACCGGCCACCACGACCGAACCGGTAACAAGCCTAGTTAGGTCATAGAAATTGCTGAGCACATAAAGAAAGAAGAACACCAGTCCCATTAACTTGGTCACCTGGTACGCGAAATGCATCAAGGTTTCTTCGCGCTTTTCATCCAAGAAGCTCGTTTTGTCAAAGAAAAGCTTGATGGATTTACGAATCAAATAAACAGTAAGTATAATCAGCAATGCCACAATTAAAATCTTTACGGGCAATTTTTCGAACAGTTCCAAGGAAAACATTTGATCAACCCTCCACTTCTTTTACTATACCAAAGGAATGTGGAAAAGGAGAAAAATTAACTTGCATAAATGGATGGGAATACTATCGTAGTTTTTTGAAAACGATTTATTTTTAAACTACAATGCATATATACTTAAACCATTAGAAGTAATAACCAACCATTAGGGGGAATGAAGATGACAAAGGGAAATGCCATCAGTAATAATGAGGAATTGTCATTAGACCAACGTGAAGATTTAATTAAAGTATTGAAAGCTCGTTTTGAAAAAAACATAAACCGCCACAAAGGTCTTGAATGGGATAACATCCAAGCGAAGCTGGAAGTGAACACGGAAAAACTGTGGTCGCTTTATGAAATGGAAAGAACCGGCGGTGAACCGGATGTGGTTGGTTATGATCAGGAGAAGGACGAATACATATTTTATGATTGTTCAGTGGAAAGTCCTAAAGGTCGCAGAAGTGTTTGTTACGACCACGAAGCGTTAGAGTCAAGGAAAAATCATAAACCGGAAAATAGCGCAATCAATATGGCATCTGCCATGGGCATTGAACTATTAACAGAGGATCAGTATCGAGAGCTGCAGCAGCTTGGGAATTTTGATATGAAAACATCGAGCTGGGTACAAACACCCTCTGCTATTAGACAACTCGGTGGGGCCCTTTTTTGCGACTGTCGCTTCGATCATGTCTTCTTGTATCATAACGGTGCCGAATCTTACTATGCTGCAAGAGGATTCCGTGGCTCGCTAAGGGTCTAAATTTTGTATGAGGACTTCCTAGCGATGAGTTAGCGTTAAACTATAAAGTGAATGTATGAAGAGAAGAAGTGGTCGATTATGACCACTTTTTCTTATTCGATAAACGGGACCGCACGTTACCAGCGTTACCTCGCCATATTCCCGTCATATCTGTAAACTCCTGCCGAGTCGCTTGTGCATCACACCCACGAAGAATGACACTATGTTACTGTAAAATTACAGTTCTTTAACAAATTGCAGGAAAAGACAGAATTTCCATGCTGATAGCGAATTTTATAGGTATAGAGAAAAATAGGGGGCAATATCTGAAGCTATTTGGGGGGACTATATATGCTAGGATTTGAAACCAATATCGATCAATTTGCCACTATAAAAGTAATTGGGGTTGGGGGCGGCGGAAATAATGCCGTGAACAGGATGATTGAGGACGGTGTGCAGGGAGTGGAGTTCATTGCCGTGAATACAGATGCGCAGGCTCTCAACATGTCAAAAGCGGAGGTCACGATGCAAATCGGCGGTTCGCTGACCAGGGGCCTGGGGGCTGGTGCCAATCCTGAAATCGGCAAAAAGGCTGTCGAGGAAAGCAGGCAACAGATCAGGGATGCCTTGCAAGGTGCGGACATGGTGTTCGTAACGGCAGGAATGGGCGGCGGAACCGGGACCGGAGCTGCGCCGGCGATTGCCCATATCGCGCGCGAACTTGGTGCACTTACAATTGGAGTGGTGACTCGTCCGTTCACTTTTGAAGGCCGTAAGCGGGCACAAAATGCGGCCTCTGGAATTGAAGAGATGAAGAAAGCCGTTAATACCTTAATTATCATTCCAAACGAGCGATTGCTGCAAATCGTTGACAAGAAAACACCGATGATTGAAGCCTTCCGTGAGGCGGACAATGTCCTCAGGCAGGGTGTACAGGGCATTTCCGACTTGATCGCTGTGCCAGGCTTGATTAACCTGGACTTTGCTGACGTGAAAACGATCATGTCCAACAAAGGAACGGCGCTTATGGGCATCGGAGTGGCTTCAGGCGAAGACCGTGCTGCCGAAGCTGCCAAAAAGGCCATCTCCTCGCCGTTGCTTGAAACAAGCATCAATGGCGCGAAAGGAGTGCTGATGAACATCACAGGCGGCATGAACCTCAGTTTGTATGAAGTTCAGGAAGCGGCCGATATTGTGGCGGCTGCAACAGATAATCAGCTTAACATGATTTTTGGATCGGTCATCAATGAAAATTTGAATGAAGAAATCATGGTGACCGTGATTGCCACCGGCTTCGATCATGATGAAGAAGACGCACCTCCGTCAAACACATTGCACCGTTCTGGAGACAGGATTGCCATTTCTCGAGAACAATACCACGCTCAGTCGAGACAGCGAGAGCCTGTTGTTCATGCAGAATCGGGTTATTACGGCCAAGCCCAAAATTACAGCCAGTTCGGAAGCTACGGCCAATCCGGCAACTACAGCCCATATGGCAATCACAGCCAGCCGCCTGCCTACGAAAATCCCTCGAATTACGAACAGGATACCGAGCAGCAAGAAGACTCGCTTGATATTCCATCGTTCCTGCGTAAGCGAAGCAGAAGGCGGTAAACCAACGAACAAAAAAGGTTAAATCATTGGTGATTTGATCTTTTAATTAATAAAGAAAACTCGCCTTTTTTGGGGGCGAGTTTTGCTTTTTTATAGGCCAATTTTGATGTCAGCTTTTCTTTCTGTACTCATGTGGAGTCATTCCATAGAGTTCTTGAAACTTTTTATAAAAAAATCCTAAGTTTCTATAGCCGATCTCATGGGCAATTTCATCAATGTTCATTTTACTGTTGGTTAATAAGATGGATGCACGTGTCATTCTCTGCATTTGAATGAGGTCTTTAAACGAATGCCCTGTACTTTTTTTCAGGTAGGTACTTAAATAATTGGGATGAAAGTTAAAGTGCTGGGCTGTTGAAATAAGTGAACAACTATTAAAGTTATCTTCTAGGTATTGCAAAATATCACCAAGGTACGTTTTGGAAGAACCAATATATTCTTGAGATTTATTATTTTGGTAGGTCCGAAGAAGTTCTCCAAAAATAATAATCATATAAGATTCAATCATATCTTTTGAGAAAATTTGTGGTTGATAATATTCAAGCAAGACATTTTCAATGACATCTTTTAGATGCTCATTTTTTCCAGAGTGAAACATGATGTATCTGTTGTGATTTTGGGTCGTTGAAATGGAGTTGACTAGAAAGCTCGAGATAATCCCGTTGCCAGCTAATCTACTTAAAAAAGATGTAGAGATAAAAGACTTAGGTAGTAGAAAATTAATAATAATGTCTTCTTCATAGGTGTTTTTTATCGTATGTGGAACATTAGTGTCTAGTATACAAACGTCCCCTTCAACCAGTTGAACTTCCTTCCCATTGATGATTTGGGTACAAGATCCAGCGTAAACATAATTGATTTCCACATAACTGTGTATATGCATAGGAATCACTGAATACCGAGAGTGCTTGGTGACCCAAATATGATTCATGTCAAAATCAAAAACATAAACAGGGTCACCAGGATGATCACTAACGGTTTTAAAGTTTTTATACTTGGTTAAACCTTGCTCTGGATTTTGCTTGTGCTTTAATTCGCTCTCAGACATTTCAAACAGGAGATGTCGTAATTCCGTTTTATTCATTAGAGCCTCCAAGTTCTAAATTCTATATATGAAGTTTGGTAAGTCGATTGATGAAGTATAGACGTTACGATTGGTTCTACTCATTGTTAAAATAAGTTTATGATAACGTTATCAATTTAAAAAAAAGCAAAAAATTACTGTGTAATAATAAAAATCTTACTCTATTAGATGATTGAGAGGCAAGGTATAAATTTTGAAAACTGCTTGGTTTTTGTTAGTTTTGAATCACTTCAAAGACGAGAAAAGGAGTTGGATTACATGAATTATGAACAAGTCGCTAGGGATGTTTTAGCTGCTGTTGGTGGGAAAGAGAATGTAAGCAGTGTGATTCATTGTGTAACAAGATTACGATTTAAGTTGAAAAATCGCAGTATAGTAGATACAGATCAAGTGAAGCAAGTAAATGGTGTGATGACCGTTGTTGAGAGTGGGGGGCAATACCAGGTAGTTATTGGTACCGAGGTTCCCTCTGTCTACCAGGAAGTGACGAAAATCATCGGTGAATCTCCAGTGACGGTAGAAGAGAACTCCGAAGAAAAGAAGTCTTTGTTTAATCGTTTTATAAGTATGATTACAGGAATTTTTATGCCGACAATTGGTGCACTTGCTGGGGCGGGGATTCTTAAAGGGCTGCTTGCCTTGTGTGTGTCATTAAAGTGGATGACTACTGAAATGGGCACATACCAGATCTTATACGCTGCGGCTGACGCCCTTTTTTACTTCTTTCCCATACTAATTGGATTTTCAGCAGGAAAACGATTTGGCGCCAATCCATATATAACAGCTTCTATTGGTGCAGCACTCGTTTATCCAACCATGCTCACAGCCTTCACTGAAGGTACGGCACTATCATTTTTAGGAATACCAGTAGTTTTACTGAATTATACTTCTTCTGTATTTCCTATTATTGCTGCATCTTGGATTGCTGCTAAGTTAGAAGGATTTTTAAATAAGAAACTTCACGCCTCTATTAAGCTATTTGTCACACCGCTTATTGTGATAGCAGTTGTATTGCCACTAACATTTCTAGCAATAGGACCTCTTGTTACGCAAGTGAGTAATCTATTAGCAGCTGTCACAAATGGAGCTTATAATTTATCTCCATTGATTGCGGGGATTATTCTAGGAGCTTTCTGGCAAGTCATTATTATTTTTGGACTACACTGGGGATTTATTCCTCTACTCATCAACAATATTACAACACTTGGGTTTGACCCAATCAATGCATTATTGTTTGGACCTGCAATGGCTCAAGCTGGTGCCGCATTGGGAGTGGCTCTTAAGACTAGAGAAAAGTCAATGAAGGCGGTAGCAACTTCTGCGAGTATTTCAGGGATCATGGGTATTACAGAACCAGCGATCTATGGAGTGAACCTTCCGACAAAGAAGCCTTTTATTATGGCATGTATTGCAGGTGGAATCGGAGGGATTTTTGCTGGAAGTATGGGGGCAAAAGCTTTCGGATTTGGTGCTTCAGGAATCTTTGGCATTCCGCTATTTATTAATCCAGAAGGGTTTGATGCAGGATTTGCTGGATTCCTCATTTCTATTGGAATTAGTTTCTTCGGTGCAGCTATCCTGACTTATTTGTTCGGATTTAAGGATAAAGAAGTGAAAACTAATACTACTAAAATGGCAAATGTAGAAGTGAAGTAAGAGGGTTAAGAACAAGTACGCCTATGGTACAGGCCACATAAGGAATGATTCAGAATGAAGAGATTAAACGAAGTGCTAGAACATAAACAAGGTAATTATATCTTCCCATTCTTATGGTTACATGGAGAAGAGGATCAGCTTTTAAGAGAATATATGCAAAAGATTTATGATACGGGAATTCGGGCGGTATGTGTCGAATCCAGACCTCATCCTGATTTTCTTGGAGAAAAATGGTGGCGTGATATGGATGTGATCATGGATGAAGCAAGAAAGAGAGAGATGAAAGTATGGCTTCTTGACGACTCTCATTTTCCTACTGGTTATGCTAATGGGAAAGTGGAATCTGACCATCCAGAGCATGTGAAAAAAT
Source organism: Robertmurraya korlensis (assembly GCF_023715225.1). Classification (GTDB taxonomy): domain Bacteria; phylum Bacillota; class Bacilli; order Bacillales; family Cytobacillaceae; genus Robertmurraya_A. Next base: position 148,154 of record NZ_JAMBNS010000012.1, on the reverse strand, counting down.
ATTTGAAGATTCATCAACTAGACTTTGTTGGTCCACTTGAGGATGCCTCTATTTTAGTAAAGTGGGGAAGTCCGGGAAATCGATTGTCGCTCGAGCACAAAATAGAAGCGGTTCAAGATGAAATTTTGGGTATTGTTGTGGCTAAAAAGACGGGTCCAAATAGCATTGACCCTAAAACCTTACAAAATGTCAGTTCTTTTGAAAGTGAAGGAGTCTTACGTTGGAATATACCAGAGGGAGAATGGCGAGTTTTTGTTATGCTCCAAACCATTTTTGGTGGAGAGAAGCATACAGAGGGATACTTAAATCCACTTGATCCTGAAGCAGTAAAGGTATTAATAAACGAAGTATATGAGTCGCATTATTCTCATTATGCGGATGACTTCGGAAAGACATTTGCCGGTTTTTTCTCAGATGAACCTCGTTTCGGGAATATGCATGGGTCGGATGGATCGATCGGAAGATATGAAATGGTCTTTCCGTGGAGGGAAGATCTATTAGAGAAATTTGATAAGGAGGAATTGATCAAGCTTCCGTTGTTATCTCCTATAGAAGCAAATGGTGCTGAACACTCGATTCGATACAAGTATATGGACGTGGTTTCACGTTTGTATGGAGAAGCCTTTACAGGTACGCTGGCTTCTTGGTGTCGTGAACATGGAGTCGAATATATTGGCCATCTCATTGAAGACAATAACTCTCATGCGAGGTTAGGCTACGGAACGGGACATTACTATCGTGGCTTATGGGAACAAGATATGGCGGGTCTCGATGTGGTGTTAAATCAGATTATGCCTGGTATGGATAAGGGTCCTTTTAAATCAATGACATCCAAAGGTTGGGATGGCGAGTTCTTCCATTATGCTATGACAAAAATGGGAACTTCTTTAGGTCATTTGGATCCAAAAAAGAAAAATCGAACGATGTGTGAAGTCTATGGTGCCTATGGTTGGGCTGAGGGAATCAAATTAATGAAGTGGATTACGGACCATATGTTAGTAAGAGGTGTAAATCATTTTGTTCCACACGCGTTTTCACCGAAGTCATTTCCAGATCCGGATTGCCCACCACATTTTTATGCCAATGGATACAATCCGCAATATCGCTTTATGAATGTCTTATTTAATTATATGAATAGAGTTAGCCATTTATTAAGTGGGGGAAAGCACGTGGCTAAAGTTGGTTTGCTTTACCATGCGGAAGCAGAATGGTTAGGGGAGTACATGCTATTTCAAAAGCCGGCACGTGAATTAACCCAGCACCAAATTGATTTTGATGTTATTCCCATTGATTTAATTTGTGAAGCGAGCCTTCAACAGAGGCAGTTCAGAATTAATGAGGAATCATTCGATGCATTGGTTATTCCTTACTCGGAGGCATTGCCACAAAAATTCCTTGAGAGAGTGAAACAGTTAACCGATGCAGGTATTACGGTACTATTTGTTGACGGAACACCAACAAGGAATGAGGAAGGGTTACCTATAAGCGAATGGATACAAGATTGTGAAGTGGTTGGACTCCATGATCTTGCAAATATGCTCTATTCAAAAGGGATATATGAAATCAAAGCGTCAGAGAAACAACCTTATTTACGCTACTACCATTACGAACAACCAGACGGACACATCTATATGTTCTTTAACGAAGATCCTTATAAGCGTATTGAAACAGAAGTGACTTTAGGGATCGGAACACATGTGGTTGCATATGATGGGTTTTCGAATTCATTCCGAAACATTCCCTACAAAATTGTTGATGGTAAAACGATCGTTGGGTTAAGCTTAGAAGCCTATGAGTCTGTCATCGTAGTAGAAAGTATCGAGGAAAAGACAAATCACCCTGCCTTAACCATAAGTGAGGAAGTAAAGGGAGATTGGCAAGTATCTTTCTCATCTTCTAAGATGTACCCTGATTTCGAGCCGGGTGCGAAACTAGTAAAGCTTCAGGATATATCTAAGCTGGAGGGATACACTACTTTTTCAGGAACAGTGAAATATGAAGTGGAATTTCAACTGAATGAGGTACCAGAAAATGCCGTTCTTGATTTAGGAAAAGTGTATGAGGTAGCTGAGGTAACACTTAATGGAAAAAATCTTGGCGTAAAAATCACTCCACCATATGTATTTGATGTGTTGGGGTCACTGGTCGAAGGGACAAACTCTCTAATCATTGAGGTAACCAATAATTTAGGAAGACAAGAGCAAGATTATTTGTCACAGTACATGATATTAGAGCCGACTGGGTTACTAGGTCCGGTTATGTTGAAAAAATAATAGATAGAGAAAAATGGAGCTTGCAGTGTTTATCCCTGCAAGCTTTTATATTACACTAAAGACAACACAAATCACGTTCATGAGGTGTAATATGGGAAATGATCTTCTTGCAACCTTGATGGAAATGACAGAAGAAGAACAGATGATTCTCGAGCAAAGTAGCGAAATCAAAAAGGACCTTTATACGAATCAAACGTCTTTTATTATTGAAAGTGAAAAGTTCTTGAATCCAAACGAGATGATTATGCTGCGAAAGCATACACGATTTATTGATTTTCCCAAGCATCGCCACAATTATATCGAAATTAATTATGTGTTTCATGGTGAGTTAAAGCAGAAAGTTGGAACGGAGAATGTTCACTTAAAGCAGGGCGAGCTATTATTTTTGAACCAGCATATTGAACATGAAATTGAAGCTTGTGCAAAAGAGGATATTATTATTAATTTTATTATTCAGCCAAAATTCTTTGATTTCATTTTTTCGTATTTATCCTCAACGAATTTAATGAGTAACTTCATTATAAACAGCCTCTATAATCACACGCAGAACGGACAATACTTATACTTTGCTGTTACACATGTGGAGTCTATTCAAGAGTTAATAAAGAAGATGATGGATGAAATCATGGAACCTTCGTTATTTTCAGAGTCTACCTTGAAGCTTTATATGGGGCTTTTAATGATAGAGCTATTAAAGCACACAGATAAATTAAAGCAAAATGAACTAAGCACCGAACATCACTATATCCTTGTCGAGACGATGAAGTATATTGATGAACATTATCAAAATGCTTCTCTCTATGAATTAGCTGAGCAATTGAATCAGCCTCACTATGCAGTAAGTAAGCAAATTAAGCAGGCGACGAAATATACTTTTAAAGAGCTTCTACAGGAAAAGAGACTAACAAAAGCCAAAGAGTTTCTAGAAAGAACCGAAATGCCGATTACAAAAATCATTGATGAAGTAGGCTACGATAATATGAGCTACTTCTACCGGATTTTTAAAAGCAAATACGGAAAAACTCCCAAGGACTATCGAGTGGAGCTGAAGAGCAGATGAACTTTGTGTTCAGCTGCAAATAAAATTCTTGAATCGCAAATAAACAACTGAAAAGCAACTTGAAGGGGAAACTTTTTGTTTAAATTTGGTTAAAATAGCCCTCTAGAGAAACAGAAAAGCACTGGTCGAATATAATTTCGGCCAGTTTTTTATGTTTTTAATGAAAAATTGGCCCTTCTATTCAATTTAAGCTCTTATGACTGTCGGAGCTGACCAAGCTGCTTCCGCTTTTCTTCTTGCAAATAAGGTCAATAAATTAAGTGAATCCCGTTATAGGATATTTCTCTGAATCTAGTATGATAGTAGTATCGTAAGCGGTTACACCAAAAGGAGCGTTGAGGATGAACAAGTACAGTATTGCTGTTGATATTGGTGCTTCAAGCGGAAGATTAATGTTAGGCTATAGAGAAAATGGGCAATTACAGTTACGTGAATTATATCGATTTGAAAATAAGATCGTGCAAAAAGGGACCCACTTTTGCTGGGAGATTGATCGACTGTTTGAGGAAATCAAAACAGGGTTAAAAAAGTGCAGTGAACTAGGTATTGCACCAGATAGCATCGGGATCGACACGTGGGCGGTTGACTTTGTCTTACTAGATGAAAATGATGAGCCGCTTACAGAAGCTGTGTCCTATCGTGATCCACGAACGGACGGCATGATGGAAGAGGTATTCCAGATCATCTCAAAAGAACGACTTTATCTAGAAACAGGGATTCAATTTCAAAAGTTCAACACAATTTACCAGCTCTACTCACTGAAAAAGAACCATCCTGACATTTTAGCAAAAGCAAAATCCTTTTTAATGATACCGGATTATTTAAACTTTTTACTCACAGGAAAAAAATCGAACGAATACACCAATGCAACATCCACACAACTGGTCAATGCTTTTACGAAAAAGTGGGACTACGAGCTGTTAGATATTTTAGGAATTAATAAGGACATGTTCCATGAAATTCAACTGCCAAAGACGATTCTAGGAAACTTGAAGGAAGAGCTTGTATCTGAACTTGGCTTTGATATGAACGTTATTCTCCCTGCCACACATGATACCGGATCGGCCGTCATCTCTGTGCCAGAAGAGGAAAGTACCATTTATATAAGCTCAGGAACATGGTCGTTAATGGGGACGGAGAATCATTTCCCGATCTGTGTCACGAAAGCGCTAGATTACAATTTTACCAATGAAGGCGGCATCGATTATCGCTTCCGTTTCTTGAAAAATATTATGGGGCTTTGGATGATTCAAGAGGTAAAGCGAAACTACGATCATGAATACTCCTTCGCTAGACTAGTAGAACTGGCGGAAGAGGCAGGAGACTTCCGGGCGATCGTAAACGTCAATGATGATCGATTTTTAAAACCGGAAAATATGGTACAGGAAATGATGAATTATTGCATCGAGACGGGACAAAGTGTTCCTAGTACACCAGGGGAAGTGGCGAAATGCGTGTATGATAGTTTAGCCGCTAGCTACAAAGAAACCATCGGAGAAATCGAGAGCATCTTTGAAAAGTCATTCCATAAGATCAATGTCATCGGTGGTGGCTGTCAAAATGAAATGCTAAATCAGCTTGTGGCGGATGTGACGAATAAGGAAGTGCTCGCTGGTCCGATTGAAGCCACAGCTATTGGGAATATCGTAGCTCAATTGATGGCATTAGGTGAATTTACGGATCTAGAGGAAGCACGTTCTATCATCAAACAGTCTTTTGAAGTGAAAAAGTACGAACCTACTAAATCAGTAGCCAACTCATAATCGGAGAGGAAGAATATTATGACTATTAAGGAAAACTATGAACTAGCAAAGCAAGCATACGCAAAATGGGGAATCGATGTTGAAGACGAATTACAAAAATTAAAATCAGTTCCTATTTCTATCCACTGCTGGCAAGGTGATGATATAGGGGGATTTGAAGTAAATCCAAGTGAGCTATCTGGTGGAATTGATGTAACCGGAAACTACCCTGGAAAGGCAACGACACCGGAGCAATTGCGTAGCGACCTAGAAAAAGCACTTTCTCTCATTCCAGGAAAGCATCGTGTCAATCTTCATGCGATCTACGCAGAAACAAACGGGGAAGTGGTAGATCGTGATCAGCTAGAGCCAAAGCATTTTGAAAATTGGGTTGCTTGGGCGAAGGAACAAGGATTAGGGCTAGATTATAACCCCACTCTATTCTCCCATCCAAAAGCATCAGATGGATTAACCCTTTCACATCCAGATGAAGAGATTCGTGAGTTTTGGATTAATCACTGTATTGGAAGTCGAAAAATCGGGGAGTATTTCGGAAAAGAACTGGGAACTCCAGCGTTAACAAATATTTGGATTCCAGATGGCTATAAAGATATTCCGAGTGACAGATTGACGCCAAGACAACGCTTAAAGGACTCTTTGGATAAAATTTTCGCAGTACCAGTTGATGAGTCATATAATCTTGATGCAGTAGAAAGCAAAGTATTTGGAATTGGGTCTGAATCGTATGTGGTCGGTTCTCATGAATTCTACTTAGGCTACGCATTAAAGAACGATAAAATCTGCTTACTAGATACAGGACATTATCATCCAACAGAAACAGTATCCAACAAAATCTCTTCGATGCTTTTATATAGTGACAAGGTAGCACTTCACGTATCAAGACCTGTGCGCTGGGATAGCGACCATGTCGTGATTTTAGATGATGAACTAAAAGAAATCGCCCTTGAAATTGTTCGTAACGATGCACTAAATCGTGTAATCATTGGTCTTGATTTCTTTGATGCAAGTATTAACCGTGTAGCGGCTTGGACAATTGGTACAAGAAATATGGTAAAGGCACTGTTATACGCGATGCTTGTGCCAAACGAAAAGTTAAAACAGCTTCAAGAAGAAGGCAATTTTACCGAAAGATTGGCATTAATGGAGGAATTCAAAACCTATCCGTTCGGAGCAATATGGGATTATTATTGCGAACAGATGGGCGTGCCAGTAAAAGAAGCTTGGTTAGAAGAAGTAAAATCATACGAAAACGAAGTACTTTCAAAAAGATAACAAAAAAGATAAGTAGATCTTCCTTTGTGGAGGTCTACTATCTTTTTGTTTTTCAAAGAATATGCTATAATTTAACATGAAATTAACATAAAAATAAAAATAATCAAATATAAATCAACGTTCAATCGGGGAAGGGTGTACGTTCGTGCTTGTAGCTGAAAGGCAGAGGAAAATTGTTGATCTAGTTAATGAACGTTTAAGTATAAGAGTGTCAGAACTGAGCAAAATTTTTTCAGTGACGGAAGAAACGATTCGTAGAGATCTTGAAAAGTTAGAAAAGGATGGCTTGCTAGAAAGAAGTCATGGTGGTGCCGTAAGTATTGACAAGGAAGATAATGAAGTTTCTTACTTGGAAAGAGAAATTACCAGAGCGGCTGAAAAGCGTGCCATCGCGTTAGAAGCGGTAAAAATGGTGGAGCCGGGGGATCAAATCGTACTTGATGCGAGCACTACCGCTTGGTATATGGCCAAAGAGCTGCCAGACATGCCGTTAACGGTCTTAACGAATTCAATTAAAGTAGCCCTGGAGCTAAGTAAAAAGGAGCAAATCCGTGTGATCTCAACGGGTGGAAACCTAATGTCGATTTCACTTTCGTATGTAGGTCCTCTAGCAGAACGTTCCTTGAAAATGTACCATGTGAACAAAATGTTCTTTTCATGTAAGGCGATTCATCCAGATGGTGGACTTAGTGATACGAATGAACTGCAAGCGTTATTAAAAAAGGACATGATTCAGATTGCGGATAAGGTGATCTTAATGGCGGATTCAAGCAAATTTGGAAAAAGAGCCTTCTCGCAAATCAACTCATTATCCGCTGTGCATAGCATTATTACCGATTCAAATATGGATGATCGGACAAGAGAGAGACTTGAAGAAAAGGAAGTCAAATTAATCTTTGTCAATATATAAGAGGAAAACAGACCAAGCTAGGTCTGTTTTTTATTATGGTAACAGAATTAAACAAAATATCTTTGTGTCCAAAATGTTAAAAATCAAAAATAAACAAAAATATATACCTGTATTTATGTTGATTATATAAAGTGAGGGGAGTAAGATTAGAGTATAGGAAATATAAAGAAAGGTTTTTGAAAACCCTTCGTAATTTTTTTGTATTCATTTGTGAAAAGGTGAACAATTGTTGAAGGAGGAAGAAAAGATGAGCAATGCACGTGTGTATTATGTACCAAGCACCAACCTAATGGGCAGAGGCTGTTTAAAAGAACTGCCAGCACTTGTAAAAGAACTGAGTCAAAAAAAGGCATTAGTTGTCACGGATAAGTTCTTAAATCAATCCGGTTTAGCAGGAAAAGTTCTTGCGGAACTCGATACGATTGATCTAGAATATGTCATCTTTGATGATGTAAAACCCAATCCTACAGTTCAAAATGTGTATGAAGGGGTTGAAGTGTTTAAGGAAAACGCTTGTGATTTCATCGTATCAATTGGTGGAGGATCTCCTCAGGACGCGGCAAAGGCAATTGGACTTTATGTAACAAATGGAGGAGATTTACGAGACTATGAAGGTGTTGGAAAAACTAAGAATAAGTCGGTTCCGATTGTTGCTGTCAACACGACCGCTGGTACTTCCAGTGAATTTACTATTAACTATGTAATTACAGATACAGATCGTGAAGTAAAAATGGTTATGGTGGATAAAAACAGCTTAGTAACCATCTCAGTAAATGACCCAGAACTGATGGTTGATAAACCAGCTGATTTGACTGCTGCGACGGGGGTGGATGCACTCACTCACGCAATTGAAGCGATTGTGACTCCAGGTGCCTTCCCTGTTACAGATGCAACCGCATTAGCGGCTGTTGAAATCATTTTTAACTACTTGCCTCGTGCCGTAAAAGACGGTCATGATATTGAAGCTCGAGAACAAATGACATACGTCATGTTCCTAGCAGGTATTGCCTTTAACAATGCAGGACTAGGTTTTGTCCATGCGATGGCGCACCAGCTTGGTGGTGTGTACGATCTTCCACACGGAGTATGTAACGCCATGCTTCTACCGATTGTGGAAAGAGAAAATGCGAAACGTGATCCGAAGAAATTCCGTTTAATTGCCAAAGCAGCAGGCATTCAAGTGGAAGGAAAAACAGATGAGCAATGCGCCGATGAAGTAATTGAAGCAATTAAAGCTCTATGTAAGGAAGTAGGAATTCCAAGCACCCTTGCTGAGTTGGGGGTAACGGATGTGGATTTAGATAAACTAGCAACAAATGCATTAGCGGATGCTTGTGCACCAGGGAATCCATTCCAGCCAACAAAAGAAGAAGTGATTGAAATGTTTAAAGAAATCGCATCTCCTGTAGTATTAAGCTAATTTTTATAAGAGAATGTGGTGACGAAATAGAAAGTACAAAATAGCGTGAGACTCACGCTATTTTTCTTTTAAACAAAGGTATATTCAGTTTGCTTAGAATAATTGCATTCGTAGGGGACACACTTCCCTTAGGATTCGGACACCCAAGGGCAAATTCCTTCAAGTCCAGTCCGAATAACCCATTGATTTGGACACTCAAAGACGATTTCCTTTCATGTCTTGTCCGAATAATCCATTGATTCGGACAGTCAAAGGCCACTTCCTTCAAGTCTAGTCCAAATAACCTCAGGATTCGGACAGCCAAAGGAGAATTCTTTCAAGTCCAGTCCAATTACCCTCAGAAATTAGACTCTCAAGGCCAATTTCAAAGCGCGAACCTCTACTTAATCATTTATTTTTACAAAAAGGGCATGGAGTTTCCTCTGTTAGCTACCATACAGCAATTATCTTCATATCCTTGCAAAATCAAACGGAGTCCTTTAATAATGGCTATTCATTAATATTCTTGCTCACACGATTTTCGGAAGCTGAATGGTTATCTTCTTTATCGCCCTCCACCATCTGGTTACCAATCGCACCGCCTGAAACACCGCCAATTACAGCACCAACTAGTCCAAATGGAGAACCGATCATCGCACCCGCAACGGCTCCATTCAAAGTTCCTGCTGCTTCACTGTAGTCATTGGCCCCTTGGTTGTTGTCATTCTCTTCTACCTTTTCTTCGAAGTTATTGCGTTCGTTATTCGGATCCATCTACTCACTTCCTTGCGTATTAGTGGGGAATATTAAAATATGTAAGCGCACCATCTTAAACATATCCTACCCAGCCGAAGTCATTTACTTACCTTGTTTAGTAGTTGTTTCTTACTATCATTAAGCAATAATGAGATAAAAAAATGAAGGCCTCTATTATTCATCTTGTGCAAGTTCTTTTCTATTGGGAGCAAGTGGTGGTTGTTCTAACCACTTGTTTTTTACCATAAGATCAAACCAGTTTTTAGTAATGGCCAATGATTTTAGAATGGCTTTTTCATAAACGCCCCCTAGGTCTGTTCTCATGGCAGTTGCTAGACCTGTTCCGTAATATACTTGTGCCGTTTGAGCCAAGAATCCCATATGATACAACATTAATTTGTCTGAAAAAGGAGAGTCTGTGGACATGGTAACCTCTGATTCCCAAGACATTGGAACGGGCAAATTATCTTTGTGCAATATATTTGAAAGGGATTGTATGTTTCCATCTGCAGCTTTTTCTAAATCCTCAAAAAACTTTCTTATTTCTTTCGAACCAGTGACTTGACTGAATCCGATTGAAAGAGCTTTTGCCATAATGCTCTTTTTTATGTTAAGAGAAAGACTGATTAATTCTGTTGCAGATAAAAGTCTCCCTTTTCCGAAGATTCCGTCTATAAAATCTTTAGCAGAAATAAATTCAGGGCCCTCGTTAGGATAGAAATAGGGGTCTCTTTGAAATTTTCCCTTTTTAAGCAATAGATCAATAGTTAAGTCGTACATTCTTTTTGCATCATGATCACATGAATTGTAAAATTCCCGTAGGTCCTTTCTGACAGAAACACTAAAAGCAGTTGTATGTCCCAACAAACCATTTATCGTCATAATATGTAAATAATTTAAGCAGAATGTGTCAGAGAACAATCTTTCTGCACCTTTATTCAGGTCGGACTCAGTGAATCCAATGGGAACTGGAAAGCCCTCTTTCTCAATGAGGGAAACAAGCTGCTTCTTTTGCTTTTCCCATGTGTCTAAGGCAATTTCAAAAACCTCTTTTATTGATGGGTCTTCCAAAATAGAAATCATATACCGATTTACTACCTCGGTCATTGTTCCGTTTACATACTCCCCCCATAGTGTTCCTATTTCGGAAGCTGTGAGTTTTAAATTATCATATTCCATTTGTTCTCACCTCTTCCGTATTTTTTACTTGTACGGAAATAGATATGCATGCTCTTGGGCCAAGCAACTCAAATATTTGTAGAGAAAAAAGGATAGATGGAGCAAATATCATGCTGCTCATCTATCCTTACTTTAAAGGGCATTTCTAATCACTTTTTTATAATTCAGCACAGACAAAAATCCGAAGATGGAGTATAAGCCTGTATATAGAATCATCACCAGGGCCATTGGTGTCCAAAGCTCAGCCCCGAAAAAGAACCAGCCGGATTGGACCGCAAAATAGCTATGGGAAAGACCAATGACTAAAGGAATGCCAAAGTTGAATACCTGTTTCAGGCCGATCCCTTTTGTTAAGTCTCCTTGAGTAAAGCCGAGCTTACGTAGGATGGTATAATTCGATTTCTCATCTTCGCTTTCGTCCATTTGCTTGAAGTAAAGAATACACCCGGATGTAATAAGAAAGGTAAGTCCAAGGAAACCAACGATAAACATCATGAGCCCCATGAGCTGTTTCTGTTCTGTGCTCATTTGAAGCTGAGAATCATTCATGTAATTTTCATGAAGTCCTAAATCAATAAAAAGATCATTTGCTTGTTGTATCGTCTCTTCCTTTTTCATTTCAATCCCGATAAAGACAGAAGATTCTCGCTGTACTTCTGGAACCAAGTCTTCTTGAAGGGTAGAAAACAAGGAATCATCCACAATCGCAACAGGTTGACCACCGTTTGTAAAATACCAGGAAATAATAAACTCATCTCTTAACCCAATATAATCAAGAGGGATAGATTCGGATTTACTGTGTAATTCAATGTTTCCAGAGTCATCTAGAGCCATGAATTTCGATAGCATATCACTATATCCGGTAAACACCGTTTCTGTTGGAGACACATCAATACCCGGAACAGATTTTTCACTAACGACGGGCAGCTCCATTTTGTTGAGATCTGTATCCAATAATTCTCCTTCTATATTGATAATCGATTTCAGATTCGCAGTGACCATCACAACCTCAATCATGGTCTCCTCAAAGGGCAGATTCTCACGTTTTAGAGCATCCTTAAATGTTTGTGCATCTTCTTTGCTAACAAAGGCGAAATCATTAATCACATTATCTTCAGCTGATTTTTCTGCTGAGTAATAAGAGATATAACTTAGGGATAACAAACCGATGGCGAGTGCGGATACGGTTGTTACTATGGTTAATAGAAACGAATTCGATTTCATTCGAAACATGATAGAAGATAAGGAGAGAACTTCTCTAATATTTAAGTACCCATCCTTCTTTTTTCGAATAAGATTAAAAATAAAGCTGACCGAGCCTTTGTAAAAGAAATAGGTTCCGATGATGACGGAAGCTAAAATGATAATCATGGCAATGAAAAGCTCAGTCATGTTTGTAAAATCTCCACTAAACAGCTTGGTTGAAATATAGTAGCCAAAAGCGATGAGGATAATACCCAAAATCCCCATAATCATCTCCCATACAGACAGCTTTTGTACCTTCGCCTCTGCAGAAGAAGTCACTCGAAATAGGGATAAAATCGTCTGTTTTCGTATAAAAAGAGCATTCATCCCAAGAATTAATACGAAAATCAGCGTAAACACAATGAGTGTTTGAACAAATGCTTGGCTTGAAAAATGTAAGGTCGTGACCGCGTTTACTCCAGTAATTTTTAGCAAGATCATCATGATTAATTTAGAAAGGGAAAATCCAAGGAAAATACCAAGGCCTACCGACAAAAAGTAGAGAAGAGCATTTTCCATTCCAAGAATGCGAAAAATCTTTCGTTTAGTCATGCCAATTAAATGGAAGAGCCCGATCTCTTTACTGCGTCTTTTGATAAAAATCATATTGGCATATACGAGAAAGACGGTAACAATCCCAACAAGGAGGACGGAAGCGGCTCGTATCGAAGCTCCTCCTTTCACGCCCCCTTTTACCGTGTCCATGGCAGGGTCATATTGCAGGGTCACAAACGCAAAATAGAGAGAAACACTAAAAATCAAGGCAAATACATAGAGATAATAGTTTTTGATATTCTTTTTAAAGGAACGAAGGATGAGTTGATTAATGGTCATCTTGCACCCCTCCTAACACTCCTTGTGTTTTCATAATATCCTGGAAAAAGGCTTGCCTTGATTCTGAACCTCGATTGAGCTGCGTATAAATTTGTCCGTCTCGAAGGAAAATGACTCTCGAACAGTAGCTGGCTGCTACAGGATCATGAGTGACCATCACAATGGTAGATTTTCGCTTTTGGTTCAAGTGGCTAAGCTTATTTAATAAATCGGACGCTGCCTTTGAATCAAGTGCTCCCGTTGGCTCGTCAGCAAAGATCAGGCTTGGCTCATGAATGAACGCACGGGCAGCGGATGTTCGTTGTTTCTGTCCTCCGGAAATTTCATTAGGGTACTTATTTTGAAGCTCGGCAATCCCTAACTCATTGGCTACATCCGTAAACTTCTGGTCTGCTTCCTTTTTTGGTGTTTTTGTAATGGATAAAGGAAGCAAAATGTTTTCTTTGACTGTAAGTGTATCTAATAAATTGTAATCCTGAAAAATAAATCCTAAGTTCTTTTGACGGAAAAGGGCGAGTTCTTTATCACGCATCTGTGTAATCTCTTTTCCTTCCACAAAAATAGAACCTTGGCTGACATGGTCTATAGAGGAAAGCACATTTAGTAGAGTGGTTTTTCCTGATCCAGATGCTCCCATGATACTGACGAATTCTCCTTGTTCAATGAGCATATTGATGCCTTTTAGTACCTCTTGCTTATTAAATTTATTTCCGTAGCTTTTGTGTATTTGTTTTGCTTCTAGAATATTCAATTTCATCCTCTCCTTCCTTCAATGACTTGATTATAAATGGATAGGGAGCTCCCATCCTTCGATTCATCTAACATTTGAAACAGGCATGTGACATCTTTGTCACATGCCTGTTATTTTGACGAATTCATTTCGATTCGGGAGGATAAGAGAAAAGGTTGAACCGACTCCAAGTGTGGACTGAACACATAGTTGAATGAATAAGGATTCGGCTGCTTTTTTCGCTAAATATAATCCCATTCCAGTGGCAGCATGATCTTGATGGGTGGAAGTAGACGTAAACCCTTTTTCAAAAATACGTGGTATGTCCCGTGGATCAATCCCACGCCCAGCATCTTGTATTTCTATGACGATATGACCGTCTTTCTTTAAGCTTCTTATGTAAATATCGGACTGGCTGCTGTATTTAACGGCATTGGTTAACAGTTGCCGAAGGATAAAAGCGAGCCATTTCGCATCAGTAAGGATCTCTCGTTCTTGAAGACTAACCTCTATGCCAATGCCTTTTTGGATACACCAAGATTGCAAAGTTTTGATTTCTGGAATCAGCAGAGGGTGAAGATCTATTTTTTCTATAAAAAGGTCATTTTCAATAAAGTAAAGACGTTTCTGATGAAGCTGTTGGTCGAGTAAGAAGTGAACTCTTAGCCACTCATGTGTGAGGCTTGCTTTTGTTTTTTCATCAGGAATACGGTCAATCATGAGATGCATAGCTGTTAGCGGAGTCTTTACCTCATGAATCCAAGCTAACATCTGATCCTTCTCATCTTCTAATGATAGTTGATGGTGATGAAACTCTTTTCTCAGCAATTCGGTTTGGTGGTAGACGCTTTTTTCTATGATCCTTTCAAAAGGACTTTCTGCTTGTGGAATTTGAGACAAATCTAGATTGTTCTCCCACTCCTCAAATCCTTTGAAAAAACGTGTCTCCTTTTGATATCTGATAAAAAGGAAGATCGAGAATAGGAGAAATGATAAAAATACAATGTATAGGATGGGGATGAGCGGGATCGCAGAATCGAGAAAAGCCACAAATACAATTAAGAGATGGATAAAGAAATAAAAGAGAATCCAACTAAGGCGTTCCCATACGAATTCTTTGATCATGAAAGAGCTCCCTCTTCTATGGCGATATAGCCCTGTCCTACCTTGGTTTCTATATAGTGGCCAAGCTTCAACTCATCCAGTTTCTTTCGTAATCGATTGACGTTGACCGTTAGTGTATTATCACTGACAAACCGTTCATCGTCCCAAAGGCTTTTAATGATGGTCTCGCGGCTCACAATGCTGTTCTTTTTTTCGATTAAGATTTTTAATATGTACATTTCATTTTTTGTCAGCTCTATGGAGCCATTGTTGTTCGTTACTGTATTTTTCTCGTAATCCACTGTAGCACCGCACCAGGTTTTCCACTCGACTGTGTGATTGCTATAATTGTAGACTCTGCGAAGAATCGCTTGGATTTTCGCAATTAACACGTCAAAATGGAAAGGCTTTTGAACAAAATCGTCTGCCCCTAGCTGCATGCTCATCACCATATCTGTCGGATGATCACGGGAAGAGAGGAAGATAATCGGCACATTGGAATGGGCTCGGATCAGGCGACACCAGTGAAAACCATCGTATTTTGGAAGTTGAATATCAATGATGACTAGATCAGGCTTAACTTTCGTAAATTCCTCAAGAACAAGGGAAAAGTCTTGAATACCGTGAACTTCATACGACCACTGTGACAGTCGGTCTTTTATTTCATGAAAAAGACTAGAATCATCTTCAATGAGAAGAATCTTAAACATACTTATCACCACTTTCTTCATCATTGTAACGAAACCTCCAATAAAAGAAAATTATTTGCATGTAAAAAAATAACAAATAATGAAGTGTTTGTAGTTAGTGTCCACCCCAGACGGACAAAATGACTGTTTTTGTCCACGAAGGGTGTCAGACACCACAAATTGTAGTAGTATATAACGGTATATTATTGTTCAGGTGCGTGATACATAAATGGGCTTCTCTCTTGATATGAAAACAATTTTTGTTATTTTGGTTACGGGGCATGTTTTTACGGTGTTCCTTATTAGTGCTTATTGGCGGGACCATCGAACAGATAAGACGGTTACTACTTTTTTCTTGGCTAAATGTGTTCAAGCCCTTTCCTGGACATTATTAACCTTACGAGGTGGCATATCGGATGTGTTCACCATCTCGGTTGCCAACACCTTACTGTTTTTAGGAACTTCGTTTGAAATGATGGCAATTTTAAGACTGTTGAATGTGTTAACCAAACGGATAAAAATAGCGTATTTGATTATGACCTTCATAAACATAGTTGCTTTTCATTTAGCGATTCTATTTTTAAATCTAGAAAGCAACCGAATTGCGGTTGCTTCATTTGGTACGGCTATGCTTATGATTCTACCTGTCTATCATTTAGTGTTTAAGCACAAACCCTCACGATTAAGAAGGATATTAGGAATGTTTTATTTATTTTTAGCTTTAGCGTTGTGCGGTAGAGGAATCGTTACGCTTGTTTCTGCTCATACATGGAGCTTTTTTACGCCAGGATTTTTCCAAACTCTTTCTTTCATAGGACTTTATCTTGTGATGCTGATTGGAAACACAGGATTTATCCTCATATTAAAAGAACAAGCAGATCAAGAGCTTATTCGATTAGCCAGTTATGATGACTTAACAGGAGCGTTAAATCGAAGAGTATTTTTCTCAGAAGCGAAGAAGTGTTTATCGGCTTGTTCTAAGAATAAGCAGCCCATATCTCTTATTTTGTTTGATATTGATTATTTTAAGAAGATTAATGATAGATATGGACATGATGTCGGAGATCATGTGCTGCGTGAATTCAGTCAAAAGATTCAGAAGTATATCAGCAAAGGGCATTATTTTAGTCGTTTTGGTGGCGACGAATTTGCAATTCTTCTACCAGAAACAGATGAAGAACAATCCATGAAGTTAGCACAGGAAATTTGTAAAGCGATAGAGATGGAGTCATTGACGGAAGGGGGTCTTTCATACACAGTTAGTATGGGGATTCTAACCATTATTCCTACCGTAGAAACAGAACTAGAAACAATGTATGTGGCCTGTGATCGAGCTCTCTATGAGGCAAAAAGAAATGGAAGAAATGGTGTCAGTCGAGGCTTTTTATCTATAGATGGGATTGAAGATAACAGGATTAGTCAAATTAATTAAAATATAGAAAAGGGAGGTGTTTGTCCACCCCACGCGGACAAAATAGGTAAAAGTGTCCACGAAGGGTGACAGACACCCATTTTTAGTTTAGGGTTTCTTTTGCGGCGCGTTCTCCTGATTGAATGGCACCTTCCATGTAAAGGCGCCATTCATTTGCCGTTTCCGTTCCCGCCCAATGAATAGGTCCAACCGGGTCTGTTAAAGCAGTTCCATATTCAGAGATCACTCCAGTTGCAAAATGGGCAGCATAGCCTCCTCTTGCCCAAGAATCCTCTGCCCAATCCTTCTCATAAACACGGATCGGCTCAAGTGCTTTGCTTCCGAATAAATGGGCAATACAAGCTATCATCTCTTTCCTGCGTGCTTCCTTTGACAATCGGCCCAAACTTCTTGCATATTTTCCCCCGATTAGTGCGGTTAGAACTCCATGAGGCTCGCCTGGAGTGGTGCTATCCATCGTAGCTCGAATCGGTCCGCAATCGTAGTAAGAACTGCCAGATAAACCATCTTCTCTCCAAAAGGGAGTATTATACACGAGTACTGATTTTATGATCGATCCTTGACCAACTCGCTGACAAAGCTGTTCACGAAGTGCAGGAAGTGGGGGATTGTATTGTATTTTTGCACTAAAAGCAGGAGGTACTGCGACGATGACTTTTTTGCTAGTCCAACACATGGAATCGGTGTGGACGGTTGCACCATGATCACTCCACTCAATTTTTCTAACAGGCTGGTCTAAGTGAATATGATCCTGCATCATCTTTGCCATTTGTAGTGGTAAGGTTTGCGCGCCATTCATGATCCACATATCTTCCGCAGTCACAATTTGTTCCAATCCTCCGGCAGATTGAATAAACCAAAGCATGTCTAAAAAGGAAAATTCGCTAAGCTCAAGGGAGGAAAGTTCTTCAGAGAAGATACGGAAAAAGGCCTTTCCGTATTTCGAAAACATTTGTCTTTCTATCCAACTGTCCATGGTTAGCGCATCATATTCTCTCATTAAAGGTGAATGAACTAGCCCTTCTTTTTTAATAAGCTGTGTTAATTGATCAATCTTCTTTCGAGTTAAAAATAAATCTAACATTCCTTGTGGTGAAACAGGTGGGGAAGTGTTTGAACCCAGCATGCGCTTGTTATGTAAATCATAGATAATTTTTCCCTCTTTATAGGAAGGGATGGTCTTTATTTCGAAAAATTTCAATAAGGACTGTATACGAGGCTGAAATGGAGAAATCCACTGAGCACCAAGGTCAATCGTAGAATCTTGATGGGTAACCGTTAATATTCTTCCCCCTATACGGTTTTGAGCTTCTAAAATAGCAAAGCTTCTTCCGTGCTTTCTTAACTCCCATCCAGCAGCAAGACCAGATAGCCCAGCTCCCACAATGACTACGTCTACATGATTTAGCACATGGAGTGCCTCCCGTAAAAAATTTAGCTGCTGAAAATAAAGATTTAGGCATCGTGAAAGTATTTTCCCTCTGTTCGTAAAGAAACATGTACATTTTCACGAATATGTGGTCAAATGAAATGTACTTTACCTATAGGCATAATAAAAAGAATACGTTCGGTAAAATTAATATTGTAAAGAATTTTTGAAAAGAGGCTGTTTGATGGATTTTACAGATTTCACTTTAAGTGAAGAAATATTGAGTACTTTAGCAAGCTTACAATATCAACAACCAACTGAAGTCCAAAGAAAGGTCATTCCCCTTGTCATGGAAAAGCATGATGTGGTCGTAAAGTCACGTACAGGAAGTGGAAAAACAGCATCCTTTGCCATTCCGATTTGTGAAATGATTGATTGGGCAGAAAATAAACCCCAAGCTCTAGTCCTTACTCCTACTCGAGAGTTAGCTGTGCAGATCAGTGAAGATTTTATCAATATCGGCCGCTTAAAACGAATTAATGCAGTAGAGGTATATGGAAAGCAATCCTTTATGTATCAAAAAACGAAACTGAAGCAAAAGACACATGTGGTGGTAGGGACACCAGGTCGACTGCTTGATCATATTCAAAAAGGCACAATTGTGTTAGATCAAATCCGATACCTAGTGATCGATGAGGCGGATGAAATGCTAAACATGGGCTTTATCGAACAAGTGGAGGCTATAATAGAAAAAATGCCAGAGAATCGAGTAACGATGCTCTTTTCAGCCACTCTTCCTGATACCGTAAAAAACCTAGCCCAAAACTATTTGCAATCCCCTGTCGAGGTGGAAATTAAACCTTCAAGCAATACAGCTGAATTAATTGAGCATTCTTTAATTTGGGTGGAAGAACATGAAAAGCTTCAATTATTGCAAAACGTAACGATTATTGAAAACCCGGATAGCTGTATCATTTTTTGCCGGACAAAAGACCGTGTGGATATGGTTGTCGACCATCTAACGGAACTGGGCTATGATTGCGATAAAATACATGGTGGAATGATTCAGGAAGATCGTTTAGAGGTAATGAGTGAATTTAAACGGGGAGAGTTCCGCTACCTGATCGCAACCGATGTGGCCGCCCGCGGGATTGATATCGAAAATATCTCACTCGTAATTAACTTTGATATTCCATATGAAAAAGAGAGCTATGTGCATCGCACTGGAAGAACCGGCCGGGCAGGGATGAAAGGAAAGGCAACTACATTTGTGACAGAAAGAGAAAAACGACTGTTAGAAGAGATAGAAGAACTGATCGGTTTTCCTATTCCACAGAAAGTGCCTCCAACTGCCGAACAGGTCGCAATGTCTCAATTTGCCTTTGAACAGAAGATCAGTTCGGAACCAGAGATTAAGCAATTAAAAAGTGAAGAACTCAATAAGGATATCACCAAACTCTATTTTAATGGTGGAAAGAAAAAGAAGCTGCGCGCCGTGGATTTTGTAGGAACGATTTGTAGAATTGAGGGTGTATCTGCAGAGGATATCGGAATTATCACCATTCTTGACACAGCCTCATATGTAGAAATCCTAAATGGCAAGGGATCACTCGTATTGTCCGAAATGAAACATACAACGGTAAAAGGCAAACAATTAAAAGTTCATGTGGCAAGAAGATAAGCACTTCCTAGAGGTGCTTTTTTTATTTGGAAAAAAAGAACAATACCCATTGACAGAACCATATTCTTACTTTAATATTATCATTATCAATAATGATAATAAAGACAAGGGGGATTTACCATGATAAGTAATGCAACGATTTTGAGTATGGTCGCAGTAATCCTATTTTCCATTCTTCTATTTGTTAGTGCCATTCTTTTTACAAAAAAACAGGTAGGAATTTCTCTCAAGCCGTTATTAATAGGTAGCATCGGGTTTGTTATGATTACTCAAGTATTAGAGAAGCTTCTTCATGTGGTCGTCATAACGAGTTTTCCAAACTATGCGGAACATCCATGGTTATTTGGCTTATATGGGGGTTTCGCTGCAGGGGTTTTTGAGGAATTAGGACGTTATATCTTATTTATATGGCTGTTGAAGAAATATCAGGATTACAAGGGTGGTCTATCCTTTGGAGTAGGCTGGGGTGGCATTGAGGCCGTAGTTATCACTCTTTCAACGGTAGTGCCATTTCTTATCTTTGCAACGATGATCAATGCAGGTACGTTTGATTCTTCTATCGGAGCTAGTCTTCCAAGTGAACAAGCGGCAACCATTAAAGAGACATTATTAAATCAAGGAATTTCCCACTATTTATGGGGAATACCGGAGCGGTTCTTCGCCCTCTTTATGCAAATCGCTTTTTCTTTATTTGTCTTATTAGCGGTAATTAAAAAGAAGTTCCAATACGTATTGTTAGCTATAGTTGTTCATGCCGCTATTGATTTTCCTTTAGTTTTCTTCCAAACTGGATATATCAAGAGCTTATGGGTCATTGAGTTGTATGTCGCTATCCTAGGAGTTCTCTCTTTCTTTATCATAAAAAAATTAAGAAAATTACTGATTGGGTAAAAATACCTGAGGCAAAAGTCTAGATTAATAAAGTATAATAAAAGAAAAACTGTAAAAGGCAAACTTCTCCGAAAGGGAAGGACGCAAAGCCGTGAGCCTAATCGCTTGTTCAAAAGCGAATGGTCGTCAGGTTGCCAGGTCTCATTTTGTGAGCCCCGGCTTGCAGAATGGGGGAACGTGAAATGAAGAAGCTTGTTGTATCAATGATTTTTGTGTTGCTTTTTTCAATGGGAGGCTTTGGATCAAAAATGAGTGCATCTACGGTAGATCGCTCCACATGGCTTTGGAATCCGTGGGACATTGTAAGTAATGAAACAGGAACCTTAAGCTTCCTTGAACAAAAGCAAATCAACAAAGTTTTTGTACAAATAGATCGTGATATCCCAATGAATGTCTACCGTAGCTTTATTACGAAGGCATCCGTAAAAGGGATTAAAGTATATGCTCTAGATGGAGCACCAAGCTGGGTAGCTCCAAAAGGATATCGAAATCAAGATGCGTTAATGAATTGGTTAAAAACCTATCAAGCGGGCTCAACCGCTTCTCAAAAATTTACGGGTATTCATTTAGATGTAGAGCCTTACTTATATAGCGGTTGGAATACGAATAGAGCGGCAACGGTCAAAAGTTATCAAGAATTAATCACAAAAGCGAATACGTCTGCTGCAGGCTTAAAATTACCTCTTGAAGCAGACCTGCCATTTTGGTTTGATGAAGTTTCTTATAACAATACGTACGGCAAAGGCAATCTAGCAGAGTGGGTTATTACAAAAACGAATAGTGTAACGATTATGGCCTACCGTGACACAGCTCCAGCCATCATTGAAATCGTAAAGAATGAGGTAGCCTTTGCTGGGAAACATAATAAGGCATTAGTAATCGGAGTTGAAACAGGTGCAACAGACGAAGGAGATATGATTTCCTTTTTTGAAGAAGGGGAAGCATACATGAACGACCAGCTTGCTTCTGTTGCTTCTCATTACGGAACAACCCTTGGATATAATGGACTCGCAATCCACCATGTGGGAAGCTGGAAAACCATAAAACCATAAAGAACTATGAAAAGCACTCGTTAAAGAGTGCTTTTTTGTTCATATTCAGTCGATTTTCTAATCTAAAAAACATCATATACTTTGTTTATAGATTGGAAACAAGGAGGGCGCTGTTATGAACCTGAAACATTTACAATACTTTCGAGTGTTAGCCAAAACACAGCATTATACAAAAGCAGCCGCTCAGCTATATATCACACAACCAAGTCTTAGTCAGGCAATCGGCGAGCTTGAAAAAGAATTAAATATCAAGTTATTTGAAAAGGTTGGTCGAAATATAAAGCTGACCAAGTACGGCCAATATTTTTTAACGTATGTCGAAAACGGATTAGAGGAGCTTGAAAAGGGTGAAAGAAATCTTCAAAAGCTCACCAATGCCAATACAGGTATCATCGACTTAGCATTCATTTTCTCCTTAGGCGCCGATTTTGTTCCATCGATTATTCAGTCCTTTATGGAAGAAAACGAGGGCGGACACGTGACGTTTTCGTGTATTCAAGGAACGACGCAGAGCATTATCCAAGGCTTAAAGGAAGAAAATTATGACCTAGCTTTTTGTACGTATGCGGAACACGAACCAGAGATTGATTTTATTCCATTATTGAAGAGAGATATTGTACTAATCACCCATAAAGACCACCCATTAGCGTCAAAATCTTCAGTGGAATTAAAGGATATTGCTGACGAGAAATTCGTTTGTTTTAATAAAAAAAGTCTATTTCGTCCCGTAATTGATCAATTGTTTTCAGATGCTGAGATCACTCCATATATTTCTTGTGAAGTAGCAGAAGATACGGCATTAGTGGGCTTAGTGGCAGCCAAACAAGGAGTGGGTATTCTTCCAAGATCTTCAACTCTAGACCTGTTTGATATTAACGTACTCCCTTTTCAGGACCCACTTCCAGAACAGATTATCTACATGGCAAGTGTAAAGAATCGTTACCTCTCACCAGTAGTGGAAAAGTTTAAAAGTTTTATTGAAAGAAATTCACTTAACTAAAGAGACTTTTTTTGTCATTTTTCATAGGGTAGGCCTATAGATCTCGCAAAAAAACCGATTGGTATTTATGGATAGACTGTTCTAAACTATTCATATAAACAAGTTTGTGAAATGATGAGCAAAAGGAAGAGGGAATCTATGATGAAAAAAGTACTTATGTTAAACGGTGTGAATCTTAATATGTTTGGAAAACGTAATCCGAAGGTGTATGGAACTATTACTCTAGATGAAATTAACAAAAACATGAAAAAGTTAGCAGAAGAGTTAGATTTAGAACTTGAAACATTCCAAACGAACTGTGAAGGAGAAATGGTAGATCGCATTCATCAAGCCTATCGTGATAAGGTCGATGCAGTGATTATTAATGCTGGTGCATGGACTCACTATAGCTACGGAATTCGCGATGCTTTAGATATTTTAGAAGTACCGTTTATTGAGATTCATATGTCTAATATCCATGCAAGAGATGAATTTAGACATCGTTCTGTATTCGCAGATATTGCTAAAGGTCAGATTAGCGGTTTTGGATGTGACAGCTATTTATTAGGGCTAAGAGCAGCAAAAACTCTTATTGATGAAAAACAATTGCAAGAGGCTTAAAACAAAAAGCTAGCAGGCCCATGACTAAAGGGTTCCGTTTTCGGGGACTTTCTTATTAAAATACACAAGAAAAGTCATATCAATTTGGAATACGTCTTTTCTTTATTTATTAACGTTTCTACGAAATCCCATTAACTTTGACATAGCAATTAACATCATAATAACGGACATTAAGTATTGTGCAATTTAAAAAGAGGGTTAAAACTCCTGTCATTTTCCAGTGCCGTTTCGATCTTTATAAACTGGTCGATAAATAGCTGCTGATTCCCGCATCTAGGATCAAGAGGGTCCGCACTTATCGGTTGGGGGATCAGGTTAAGCACCCGAGCTGATAAATAGACAGAGAAATTCCGCTTAATTGGTAATTATTATTGAAAAAGGCTTAAATAGATGGAGAGATTCCGCCTATTGGCTCGAAAAATTCGAAAATGGGGGATTTTGTTTTGCATAAGCGGAAATCCTCCCCTTATTTACCCCGAAACGAGTTCCATTCTGCATTTAACCGAAAAATCTCCGCTTATTTTCCTTTTGTTAGTTACTCGATTAAGGACAAGACATCTTATTTAAAAGGGAGTGAGTTTTATCTCAATAATCCAAGAGAACCTCATTTTGATGCATTACGGTGAACCGTATCACAGGTAAGTTAGGTTTTATATAAATACCGTTTTTGGATTCATAATAAAGAAACTCGCCAACAATGATATGGCGAGTTTTCCTTTTTTATATACCAATAACGATGCCAATACGACTGTCATTTCGGCACGTATTTTATGAAAAGTACTTCAAAACGGAACCCTTTAGCCTATGACCTGCTAGCTTTGTTATTTTAAATACGAACGTAATGGTTGTAATTTTGCTTTTCCGAAGTGTTCCTCTAAGGTTGATAAAGCACTCTCCACTACAAAATTCCTCTTATTATTAGGTTGCAAAAGCTCCTCTAAGATGAAATCGAGTAGCTCGATATATTTCACAGTATCAGGCCTATTCATGCTCTCTTTTTTTAGACTCATGATTTCAAGAGTAAGCTTTTCTTGATAAGTTTTATCTTTCTTATGGCAAGAAGGAGACCAATCATCCAACAGTTCCGGTGGAAGAAGTTGCTCCCCGGTTTCTCCTACATTCTTCATTAGAGCCAACAATCGATTAACACTATATCTTACCACCCGTTCAGGATTGCTTTTTAAGCTATTCGCCATTCGCTCATACTTAAGATTATGGTGGAAAATAGCTGTAAACATAATGGCAGCATCAAGAAGATAGGGTTTCATGCTCTCGCCGAAAATTTCATGAAAGCGCTCGTACACCCATCGTAACATTCGCAATTGAAAATCACTTATAAACTTTTTTAACTCAGAATCATTTAAAAATAACACTTCTTCATATAAAGGAATAAGGTTACTTGCCCGATTGGTCTTTACTTGCAGCTCCATTTGCTTAATGAACACTTCAATATCTGACGGGTCTTTTCCGATTAAAAGTTCGTTTCTCTCATGCTCAAACTTTTTTTGTATCACGCGAAAAATAGCCATGAGTAGCTCGTTTTTAGAGGAAAAGTAATTATAAAAGGTTCCTTTAGAAATACTACTATAGTCTAAAATGTCTTGAATGGAAGTTGCTTGAAATCCCTTTTCAACAAAAAGCTTGTGGGCTGTATTGATAACGTGTTGCTTCCGATCATTCATCATATCACCTGAATTAGTATTTGGACTCACTGTATAAATGTATAGTAACTTATTTTTCTGAAGGTTACAAACCCATAATTTAGCTGTGTTTTTTCATTGCATTTTTTGTACTGACGGTATAATATATGTAAAGTATATAACAGCAGTACATTTTATTGGACTTATAGTATAGGAGGAACATATATGGCTGAGAAACAAGATAAACGGCCGCCATACGGAATTATTGGAGTTCTGTTAATTGGGGCATTCATTACGTTTTTAAATAACACCTTATTAAATATTGCTTTGCCATCGATCATGAAGGATTTAGAGGTAGAAGCTGCAACCGTTCAGTGGTTAACTACTGGTTTCATGCTTGTTAACGGAATATTAATTCCGGCCACTGCCTTCTTGATACAGAAATATTCTGTTCGAAATTTATTTTTAGTCGCCATGAGTTTATTCACGATTGGTACATTAGTGGCTGGTGTGGCTCACGAATTTCCGATTCTTTTAGCAGGACGTATGCTTCAAGCATCAGGATCTGCCATTATGATGCCATTGCTTATGAACGTTATGCTCGTTAGCTTTCCGATTGAAAAAAGGGGAACAGCGATGGGGGTATTTGGTTTAATTATCATGTTCGCCCCAGCGATTGGACCAACTTTATCTGGATGGATTATCGAACACTATGATTGGAGAATGCTTTTCCACTTTATTACACCTATTTCAGTGTTAGTGGTATTAATCGGATTCTTCCTTTTAAAAGATAAGAAAGAAAAGAGCAATCTTCGTTTAGACTTTTTTTCTTTAGTTTTATCAAGTATTGGATTTGGTGGAATTCTTTACGGCTTCAGCTCGGCAGGAAGCAAGGGTTGGGACAGCCCGCATGTGTACCTAGCAATTGCAGTTGGTTTCATTGCGCTAGTAACTTTTATTATTAAGCAATTGAAACAAGACAATCCGTTGTTAAACTTTAAAGTGTTTAAATACCCGATGTTTGCCTTGTCATCTACTATATCCATGGTAACAAACATGGCATTATTCTCAGGGATGATTCTTATTCCGATTTATGTTCAGACCATTCGTGGAATTTCTCCAATGGATGCAGGGTTAATGCTCCTACCAGGTGCCGTCGCCATGGCGATTATGTCACCTATTACAGGGAGATTGTTTGATAAATTTGGTGGTCGAGTATTGGCGCTAATTGGTCTAGGAATCACGGTAATCACTACGTATGAGTTTAGTCAGCTAACAGCAGACTTAAGTTATACGCATTTAGTAATTCTTTATACGGTTCGAATGATCGGGATGTCATTTGTTATGATGCCAGTTTCAACAAACGGATTAAATCAGCTTCCGACGCGTTTCTATCCACATGGTACGGCAATGAACAATACGTTAAACCAAGTGGCAGGGGCAATCGGAACGGCATTACTTGTTACCGTTATGTCTAATCGTACAGAAACACACGCAAAAGAAATTGCTGACGAAGCCATGAAGACGGCTGCAGGTCAAGGAGCAGGAGCTGCTCAGCCAACTGCTGAAATGATCGCTCAAATGAAAGAACAGATTATGATGAAGGCGATGCTCGAAGGAATTAATGATGCCTTCCTAGTAGCTACAGGGATTTCTATTGTCGCATTCATCCTCGCATTCTTTATCAAACGTGTGACACAAGCAGAGGATCCAATAGAAGAAAAAGAAGAGCCAAAGATTGTATCTACGAAGCTAGCTGAAAATTAATAAATTTTGCTGGAGGGCCCTAACTTGGGGTCCTCCTCTTTTTATACTTGGAGAATATAACGGATTGCCATATGATAGACATAGTACATATTTTTGTTAAGAATTGGGTGTCGTTAAATGAACATATTACTCGTCGAGGATGATAAAATCATTGCTTCAGGTCTCGAATACTCTCTCCAGCAGGATCAGTTTTCAACCATACTTTGTTACAATGTGGAATCAGCAAAGAAGGTTATCAAGGAAAAACTGAATGAAATTGACCTCTGTTTATTTGATTTATCACTACCAGACGGAAGTGGTTATGACCTTTGCCGATTGGTAAAAGAACATAGTGATGTGCCTGTTATCTTTTTAACTGCTATTGATGATGAGGGGAATGTGGTCATGGGGTTAGATATGGGGGCGGATGACTATATTACAAAGCCATTCAGAATTCGTGAGCTTTTGTCTCGTATAAAAACCGTCCTACGTCGCTATCAAAAGCAGACCCAGTCAATGTTGGATATTGAATCCATACGAATCAATACCTTAGAGGGAAAAGTATATAAAAATGGGATGGAGATTCAAGTAACTGCACTAGAGTACCGCCTACTCCTGATTTTTGCGAACCATTATGGACAAGTGCTATCAAGAAGTCAGTTATTAGAACAGATTTGGGATGTGGCTGGTGACTTTGTAAACGATAATACACTGACCGTTTACATAAAAAGATTACGAGAAAAGCTAGAGGATGATCCGCAACATCCAATGATCATCAAAACCATTCGCGGATTGGGTTACAAGATGGGAGAGTAGTATGTTAAGAAATCGAGAGTTTCAGCTTTTTGTCCTTTTGCAACTCCTTATTGGAGGAACAGCTGTTGTCGTTGCTTCTCTATCACTCATAGAACCAGTTTTCCTGATTGTACTGACCACCCTCCTATTTATTGCTAGCAGCCTTGTATTTACTTGCTGGCGCTATATTGAAATTAAGAAACTCTCTGGTTATCTTCGGAAAATAAGTTCAGGTGGAACATCACTTGATATTCGTGATAACTATGAAGGGGAGCTCAGTATTTTAAAAACTGAAATATACAAAGTTACCATCATGCTTTCTGAGCATAAGAAATTGCTGCAAAGGGATAAGGTACACTTAACAGATGCAATTTCCGATATCTCTCATCAGTTAAAGACGCCATTAACCTCTATGATGGTAATGGCTGATCTACTAAGTGCCTCTACCTTATCAGAAGGAAAGCGAAAAGAATTCACGAAAAATATACAGGTCCAGTTAGAACGAATCGAATGGTTAGTATCTTCTTTATTAAAACTTTCAAAACTAGATGCCGGGACCGTCACGTTTAAAAAGGATCCAGTAAACGTGAAGCAGCTGATTGAAAAATCGGTTGAACCATTATTAATTCCCATGGATATAAAAGACCAGAAATTAATCATTGATGGTGTAGAAGATGTTTCTTTTCTGGGTGACTTCCATTGGACTAGGGAGGCGCTCATTAATGTGCTGAAAAATGCTGTGGAGCACACAAAAGAAGGGGGAGAGATACGAATACAATATACGGAGAATCCCCTTTTTACAGAAATTTCGATTGTGGATAATGGAGAGGGAATTGCGAAGGCCGATCTTCCGTATGTGTTCCAGCGTTTTTATAAAGGGAAGAATGCTAGTGAAGAGAGTGTGGGAATTGGATTGGCGATGGCACACAGCATGATTACAAGGCAGAATGGAACACTTGAGGTAAAAAGTAAAGAAGGGGTCGGGACCACGTTTCTTTTTAAAATATTTAAGTAATAGCCTTAAGTGACAAAATTGTCACCTTATTAGTCACTTGATAGTCATTTTCGGGCGATATACTAAAACGTATCAAGGACGTAATGGAGGGACAGGATGGAAATTTTACGAATTGAACATTTATCTAAGGTGTATGGAAAAGGAGAAACAGCGGTTAAGGCGCTCGATGATGTGTCTTTTTCCATTAATAAAGGAGAATTTGTGGCCATTATTGGGCCATCGGGATCTGGGAAGTCTACTTTACTGCATCTTTTAGGTGGTGTCGATAGACCGACGAGTGGGAAGGTATTTGTTGATAACACAGATATCTATGAGCTTAATGAAACACAGTTAGCCATTTTTCGGAGAAGACAAATCGGACTAATCTACCAATTTTATAACTTGATTCCTATTTTAACCGTGGAGGAAAACATCACTCTCCCTCTTCTTTTAGATGGTCATCGAGTGGATAATAAGCAGTTTGAAGAGATCGTGAGTATTTTAAATATACAAAATCGATTGCAACATCTTCCTAATCAGCTTTCTGGCGGGCAGCAGCAGCGTGTGTCGATCGGCCGAGCGTTGATTAGTAATCCCGCAATTATGTTAGCAGATGAACCAACGGGAAATTTAGATAGTAAAAATAGTGAGGAGATTATCGATTTATTAAAAAGGTTTAATAAAACGTACCAACAGACATTGATCGTAATCACTCATGATGAGCGAATTGCCCTACAGGCTGATCGTGTCATTGCAATAGAAGATGGCAAGATCACCAAGGATGAGGTGATTCGTCCGTGAATATTGTCAACAAGCTGACCATCAGGCATTTAAAAAAGAACAAAAGAAGAACGTTGGTCACCATCATCGGCGTCATCATCTCCGTTGCAATGGTGACGGCTGTTATGACATTAGGTGCTTCTTTCTTGGATTTACTAAAAAGACAGGCGATCTCAATGGATGGAGAATGGCATGTCGTTTATAAAGATGTCAATAAGGAACAAATAGAAATCATCCAGTCTGATAAAGAAACGAAAAAGCTGGTTCTATCTTCTGATCTAGGTTACGCTCCCCTCGAGGGAAGCCAAAACGTATATAAACCTTATCTATTTGTAAAAGCATTTAGTTCTGATGGATTCAAACAGTTTCCTGTTACATTAAGTGAAGGACGACTACCAGAGAATGAAAATGAGATGGTGATTAGTGATTCCATTGAGTCGAATGGCAAAGTTTCATTAAAGATAGGTGATCAGCTTACTTTACCCGTCGGAAATCGCATGTTCATAGATGAGTCAGGAACGAAAGTAGAGTATGACCAACAAACCTCTCTTCAAATGACAGAAGGAGAGATCAGTGAAGAGCTTCAAAATCAAGTAACGCGTGAGTATACAGTTGTAGGTGTGATGAAGAGAGTCTCGTGGGAGCCAACTTTTTCACCCGGTTACACAGTCATTACGTATTTGGACGATTCAAGGTTAGATGAAATTGATCAAGTGAATGCCGTGGTTGTTTTAGAAAAAGTGAATAAATCTTTATTTAAACACGCAGAGCAACTGGCAAAAGAGAATAACATTTCACGTGTTGATTTTAATAGTGCATTGCTTCGCTATCATGGAGTAACGGACAATGACGGTTTGAACCGGACGTTATACTCGTTATTAGCGATTATTATGTCAGTAATTATGATAGGCTCCGTTGCGCTTATTTATAATGCCTTTGCCATATCTGTATCGGAGCGTGCCCGTCACTTAGGAATGCTTTCTAGTGTGGGAGCTACGAAAAGGCAGAAAAGAAACTCCGTTTTTTTCGAAGGAATTATTATTGGTTTGATTAGTATCCCAATCGGTCTCTTGTCAGGGATTGTGGGGATGGGTGTCACTTTTTGGTTTATTAATCAATTTCTTGAAGGGGCGCTAGGGGTATCGGAACCATTAAAGGTAACGATCACACCTTATTCGATGATAGGTGCTAGTGTTATTTCGATGATTACGATCTTTATCTCTACATTTATACCGGCAAGAAAGGCTTCTAAAATAACGGCTATAGATGCGATTCGTCAAACCTCGGATATTAAGCTTACTAGTAAAGCGGTGAAGACATCCAAATGGATTCGACGTATGTTTGGTTTGGAAGCAGAAATTGGATTGAAAAATTTAAAGCGAAATAAGGGTAGATATCGTGTGACCGTTTTTTCCCTTGTAATTAGCATCGTGCTGTTCCTATCTGTTTCTTTTTTTACGGATAGCTTAAAGAAATCATTGGTACTATCACAAGGCGGGGTTAACTATGATATCCAGGTGGGTGCTGATAGAGTATCCGAAACGGAATTGGCTGATATCTTTGGGAATATTCAAGCACTTCCTGATGTCACGAGTTCAAGTGTAACAAGAAGGTTAGATCTAACCACATTGGTGGAGAAGGAGAAGGTAGCTGACGAATTAAAGGGAACTTTAAAATACGAGGATGGAAAAGCACCGTATTTCCTTGTGTTAACTGGCCTTGATGAGGAAAGCTTAAAGAAATATACGGACCAGGTGGGAATTGATGTAAAACCACTCACTGATCCGGAACATATTTCTGGAATCGTTGTCGATACCATCACTTATCAGGATGGACAGACGGGTAAATTTATTGAAGCCAGCGGTATCCATGCAAAAGTTGGTGAATCAATAAAATTAATGTATGACGATTATAAGGCGGGTGAAAAGATTCCGTTAGAGGACCTTGAAATAGCAGCGTTGACTGAGCAACTACCAATGGGGGGCTTTTCATATGGGCTCGGGACTCTGAATATCATTGTATCTAATCAAGTCATTGATCAACTGATGAATGAATCGATAGAGGGATCTGTACAGCCTACACTCTTTTTAAAATCCTCTGACCCTATGAAGACACAGCAGGAAATCGAGGAAATGAAAAAGCCGAACCTATCTATTTTTAATGTGTACCAAAGTAGACAACGTGAGGAACAGATGCTCATGCTCCTGTCTGTCTTTACGTACGGATTTATTGTGCTCATTACAGCGATTTCCATTGCAAATATATTTAATACCATTTCAACGGGCATTTCCCTGAGGAAGCGTGAGTTCGCGATGCTGAAATCTGTAGGGATGACGGAGAAGGGCTTTAATAAAATGATTAGCTATGAAAGTATTTTCTATGGATTAAAAGCCTTGTTGTACGGCTTGCCGATTAGTCTGGGGATCATGTTCCTTATTTATAAAGGTACTATGAATACTTTTACTTACCCATTTTGGATTCCGTGGGGAAGTCTTGGAATCTGCTTTGTCTCGGTATTTGTGATTGTCAGCTCCGCCATGCTCTACTCGATTGCAAAAGTGAAAAAGGATAATATTATTGAGGTATTGAGGCAGGAGAATATTTAAGTTTCAAGAGATGGACATTGTCTAGGGCGATGTTCATCTTTTTTGTAAAGGGGGAGTGTGGGTGGAATTGAAGTTCGGAAAAAAGTGAGGATCAAAAATGAATTTTCAGAATCGCAAATAAAATCCGAGAATCGCAAATAAAACCAAAAATAGAGAACACCTCTCTACGAATTGCCCCTAAAACCGTCAAATAATAATAGAATATACAACTAAATCCAACCCGTATTATTAAAATCCAGCTCAAAAAACACGAAAATATGAAAAAATCAACCGTCCTCCTACAAATACTCTATTTCCCTCCCGCATCTCCCAAAGTCAACAACAATATTTTACCAAATCCAACATTTTATACTTGCGAATCTATTAAACTACCGTTACTATTAAGTGTGTAATCTAGATATGGATATACATAAGTGAAATTCCAACTATATATTGTGTTGTTGCCTTAAGATAAGATGCCGTACGGCTTAATAGGGAATCTGGTGTAAGACCAGAACTGCCCCCGCAACTGTAAATGCTGACAAAATGAACAAGCCACTGTGAAGATTGCTTACGAGATGTAGGTGCCTAAATGGGAAGGGTTCAAAGTAGAGTGAAGCATAAGTCAGGAGACCTATCTTACTTAAGATGTTTCAACTTCTTCGGGGATTTGGGAAGATGAGACGATGGCGACAGAAGACAAAAAAGTATTATTGCCTGTTTGTCTTTTGCTGAAATCGTTTCATCCGCTCAAGGAACCACTGAGCGGATTTTTTATTAGAAAAAGAAAGTATAAGTTTTTGAACTTTGAACAGTGTCTAGCTCCAGCGCCCAGCGACTAGTGTACTTCGCTCTCTTCCCTACGATAAGTCAACATCGGATCGCTTGCGCTCTCCGTGTTTCCTTTATCTCAGTCAGAGGGCTCCAGTCCATACGTCGCAAAACGGGCGCTTGCGCTTTTCGAAATTTCAGGAGGGACGATCATGACAGTAGTAGATGTACATGAAGATTATAAGTCGGTGTTACGAGCGATTGAAGAGTGTTCTTCAACGTATCAGTTAGACGCCACTGAGATGACAAAAATGATAAATGAATTAGAGGCAGCAAAAAAAGAAGTGAGCCAACAAGCTTTATTTTATTCTTTAAATAAAATCGCGATGGACCAGCCGGATTGGACCTTTGTTGCCGCACGAATCTATTTAACTGAACTATACAAACAAGCTTCGCAAAATCGAAATTATGATTCATCACATGCATATGGGGACTTTTACGACTTGCTAGAAACGTTAACAGAGAAAGGCATCTACTCTCCTAAACTGCTGCAAATGTATACAGAGGAAGAAATTCGACAATTAGCAGCAACAATCAATCCAGAACAAGATAAGTTGTTTAACTATATCGGTCTATTCCTTTTTGCTGACAGATACTTAGCAAGAGATCACGACAGAAATGTGTACGAGCTTCCTCAAGAACGATTCATGGTCATTGCGATGACCATAATGATGTACGAATCGAAAACCAAAAGACTAGAATTAGTAAAAGAAGCTTACTGGGCTCTTAG
Source organism: Robertmurraya korlensis (assembly GCF_023715225.1). Lineage (GTDB taxonomy): Bacteria > Bacillota > Bacilli > Bacillales > Cytobacillaceae > Robertmurraya_A. The sequence goes on along the minus strand of NZ_JAMBNS010000012.1, from coordinate 114,814 downwards.
TCATTTATATATGACGGTAGCCACACCGACCCTATCAAATGCAGGGAAGAACTTTGGTCAGTTGTCCTCTTGTTTTATTGACACAGTGGATGATTCGCTTGACGGCATATATTTGAACAATTGGGATATTGCCCGCTTAAGTAAAGAAGGCGGTGGCATCGGAATATATTACGGCAAGGTTCGTGCACTAGGTTCTGATATCAAGAGGTTCAAAGGAATGTCCTCTGGGGTCGTGCCTTGGATTCGCTTGATTAATGATACAGCCGTAAGTGTGGATCAACTAGGTCAAAGACAAGGGGCCGTTGCCATATATTTAGATGTGTTCCACAAAGACGTGATGAATGGCTTCCTTGAACTAAAGACCAATAACGGGGATGAGAGAAGAAAAGCGCATGATATTTTCACAGGAGTCACCATCCCTGATTTATTTATGGAAAAGCTTCAAGAGAAAGATGAGAACGGCAGAAGTGTTGGGGAATGGCATACATTCTGTCCACACCAAGTGAAGCAGCTGATGGGATGGAAGGACGAGAACGGCAACCCGCTTGGCCTGGAAGATTTTTACGATGAAAAAGATCGAAAGTATTTTACGGAAAAATACGAAGAAGCCGTGAATCAGCCTCTTTTACCAAGAAAAACCTACCGTGCGATGGATATTATGGCGCGAATTATGGTGGCGCAGTTAGAAACAGGTACGCCATATATGTTCTATCGAGACGAGGTAAATCGTCAAAATCCAAACAAACGTAGTGAAGGAAGGACATCTATCTACTGCAGTAATCTTTGTACGGAAATTGCCCAAAACATGTCCTCTACAACCATTGTAAAAGAATACAAGGATGAAGATGGCAACTTAGTCATCGTGAGAAAGCCAGGCGAATTTGTTGTATGTAATCTATCATCTATCAATCTGGCAAAGGCTTATGGTGCCAATGAACTCCAACGATTAATTACCATTCAAGTTCGTATGTTAGACAATGTGATTGACTTAAATACCATTCCGGTCGGACAAGCCGAATTAACCAATCAAAAGTATCGAGCGGTCGGTCTAGGTACGTTCGGGTGGCATCATTTGTTGGCCTTACAATCGATTCATTGGGAATCAGAGGAAGCGGTCCGATTTGCTGATGAACTATACGAAAATATTGCCTATTATACGATTCGCGCTTCTATGGAGCTTGCTAAAGAAAAAGGGTCCTTCAGCCAATTTGACACGTCGGAATGGGCTTCTGGTAAATATTTCGAGCGAAGAAATTACACGTCAGAGCGTTGGAGTGAACTAAAGGAACAAGTGCAAGCGAACGGTATTCGTAATGGCTGGTTAATGGCGATTGCTCCGAATTCTTCTACGGCAAAAATTGGTGGCTCTACAGATGGAATTGATCCGTTGTACGCGGTTGAATATGCGGAGGAAAAGAAGAACTTTAAGTTCAAGGTTACCGCACCTGATTTGAACCATCGTACATACACGTACTACCGAAGAGCAAGGCATGAGCTAGACCAAGTGTGGAGTATTCGCCAAAACGCGGCCCGTCAACGTCATATCGATCAGTCTATCAGTTTTAATTTGTATGTGAGACATGATATTAAAGCAAAAGACTTGCTAAATTTACACATAGAAGCTTGGAAGCAAGGGTTAAAAACAACGTATTACGTAAGAAGTACGTCACAGTCAGAGATTGAAGAATGTGAAGCTTGCCATAGCTAAGCCTGAAAGGAGAAGTGACAATGTCAATCAACGCACCATTGAACAAGATTAAGCTGTTGAACCCAACTTTCCCCAATCGTTCAACAGGCATTATTAACGGGCAATCTTCGGGTCTATTAAACTGGAATGATATCGCCTACCCGCAAATGTATGATCTGTATCAAACCTTGCTGTCTAATTTTTGGAAGGCGCAAGAAATCAATATGCAAGATGATATTAAACAGTGGGATTCTTTATCCTCCCACGAAAAGGATATCTTCCTAAGAGTAAATACGCAGCTTGCGTCCCTTGATAGCCTTCAAACACCAACGATGAGTCAAGTGCTCGATTATGTGACGGATTCTAGTTTTAAGGCCATCTTTGCGGTCATTGCTCAGCAGGAGGCCGTTCATAACGAATCGTATTCCTATATATTAAGTTCCTTGGTTCCAGTTAGTGAACAAAATGCACGCTTCAATCAGGCAAAGGATGATCCTATCGTACAAAAGAGAAATCAGCTCATCCTGGATGCGTATGAAAAGTTCCGTTCCCATCCATCTGCTCAAAACCTTTATGAACTAGGAATTAACTCGATTATTTTAGAAGGCATCTATTTCTATGCGGGCTTTGCGTTTTTCTATAATCTGGCTCGTCAGCAAAAGATGTTAAAGACGAGTACGATGATTAGCTATATCCAAAGAGATGAGATGCAGCATGCGTATTTTATTTCTCAGTTTGTGCGCATAATGTTAACGGAAAATCCAGAACTAAATAACTCAGCAAACATTCAATATGCATACGATCGCATCAAAGAAGCGGTGGAGCTTGAGAAGGAATGGGCAGGAGAAATTTTAAAAGAGATCAACGGAATTGACCTGGAAGAGTTCGGACAATATGTGGAGTATTTAGCCAATAAAAGACTTCGCCAATTGGGTCTGAACCATCTTTATGGTGACCGTGACAACTCGATGCCATGGATTCAAGTGTTTAGTGACGAAATGATCAATGACACCAAGTCAGACTTTTTTGAGCAGAAATCCCGTACCTATACAAAGGTGACACAGTCCAATGGCTTTGACGAATTATAATACAAAGGTAGCTATTATTTATTCATCGATTACAGGGAATACGGAAGAATTAATGAACTTGCTTTTTAGCTATTTTCAGTCTTATTCAGTAAAAGTGACGAAGATTAAAATAGAGGATTTTGACTTGCAAACAATTAGTGAGTATGATGTTATCGTTATTGGAACATACACATGGGGGAACGGAGAAATCCCGGCTGAATTGAGATCACTGTATCACGAATTTGAACGTCAATATGTAGGTCATCTTGTTACGGGTGTCGTTGGTACAGGTGACCGCTTCTATCCTAATTTTTGTGGGGCGGTAGATGAATTTAGAGACATGCTTTATGTACATACTATCTTAACAGCTACAATGAAGATTGAATTAACCCCACAAAAGCAGGACCAGTATAAATGTGAGAAATTTGTCCGTCTCCTAATGGAGCGAATAAAAGGGCAACGAAGTGCATAAAAAAGCAGCGCCAGGGGTCAAAAACCTGGTGCTGTTTTTTTCTATAGATGTGAAGGCTTTTTTGAATTGCTTCTAGAATTTAATGGTAGGATGATCAAGTAAAGGGGTGATTACTTGTTAATTTATACCCGGGTCATTATGTTCTTTTTATTAGGTATGGTTTTCTTTAATGATGTGCCTAAAGATAACCTTTACTTAAAAGGATACGTTATTTTTGCTGTTATTGTTTTCGTTTGTAATCATTTTCTCATCATATCGGAGAAACATGTGAGAATTTCGTTTTATCTTATATTACTCGATGGGCTATTGAGCTTTTCGTTTGGGATATTCTTTCCTCATATGACATTGTATTTAATATTATTCGGAATAGTAGCCGTTACGTTAGCGATTCATGAATCGAGTAAAATTCGATTGTGGATGGGTTTCGCTATGTTTTTTCTCTCTTGGGGAATAGTCATGGTCTACAGTGCGAGAGTCATGGGGGATTGGGCTATCTTCGAGAATTTGATAAGTGGCTCGTTTGTTGGCTTTGGAGCAGTGGTAGGGAGTTTAATTCGAAAATTATATGATGCTCAAGAAACGATGGATGCTCAGTATAAACAATTAAATGAGTCGCACGTGGCGTTGACGGATGCTCACCAGCAACTACGCCTCTATTCTGAACAAGTAGAAAGCTTAACAACTATACGTGAACGAAACCGGATTGCAAGAGATATTCATGATACGGTGGGACATAAAATGACTGCCTTGATCGTACAATTGGAATTGGCTCGTGAGCTACTCAAGTTAGATTCCAGAAAGTCGGAAGATACGTTAAAGACCTGTGACAATCTAGCAAGAGGGGCCTTACAGGAGCTGCGATTTTCTGTGCGGACGCTTCATGAGGATGAGGGTGAGGAGTATAGGTTCATTCCAATGATACGGACGATGCTCAATGATTTCCGTGAGTCCACTCAGTTGGAAGCGAAGCTAAGTGTTTCTGGAGATCCTGTTGTCGTTCCTATATCCCTTCAACCAACTCTTATCCGTATCATCCAGGAATCAGTCACAAATGCTAAGCGCCACGGAGGTGCCACTATTTGCCATATCAAACTGAACTGTTCGGAAGAAGAAATATTATTAGTGATAATAGATAATGGGATGGGAACAGGATTGATTTCCAAAGGATTTGGATTAATAAATATGAAGGAACGCATTGAAGAGCATGGTGGGTCTGTTACCTTTGAAAGTAATGAAGGTGAAGGGTTCTGCGTAAAGGTGCAATTCCCATTATTAGAAAGAACATGGACTGCGGGGAAAAAAGTATGATAAAAGTCATTGTTGTAGATGATCAGCCACTTATTAGGGACGGACTATCAACATTGCTCGGACTTAGGGAGGAGCTTGAAGTAGTAGGAACTGCTGGCGATGGTGCAGCCGCATTTGAAAAAGTGAAGGAGCTTGGCCCTGACATTGTCCTTATGGATATTCGGATGCCAGGAACAAACGGGGTAGAGGGAGCAGGACTGATTACAAAATATACAACGGGCACAAAGGTCCTTATGTTAACGACGTTTAAGGATCATGATCTTATATTTGATGCACTTGAAGAGGGAGCGAGTGGGTACTTGTTAAAAGATATGCCTACAGATACCATCGTTCAGGCTATAAAGACCGTGTACTCTGGTGGGATTGTGTTGCCACCTGATAGTACTTCCCAAATGCTTAAAGAATTAAAGAAAACAAAGGAGCTTGAATATGGAGCTTGCTCGGAGGCACCTAAGGAAGTAGAAGAGCTAACCGAGCGAGAGTTAGAGGTGTTGCGTGAACTCGGTCTTGGACTAAGTAATAAGGAAATGGCTGAGAAGCTTTTTATCACAGAAGGTACGGCAAAGAATCATGTTTCTAATATTATAAGTAAATTAGGGGTAAGGGACCGAACACAGGCAGCAATATTTGCAGTAAGATATGGAATTACGACCTTTCATAAATAAGTGCACATGACTTTTAGCATATGGGTATAATCGAAGACCTTTTTACAGGTCTTTTTTTCATGATCTAATTTCTATCTTGAGCTACATGGAATGATTCCCCTTTATCGCTAAGATAAAGGATAGCTAGTAAAGGGAAGGAGTGACATGCATGCTTCAAGTAGAAAATGTACTGAAAAGCTATGATAAAAATAAGGTTGTCCGTGGGGTGTCCTTTCATGTCCAAAAAGGAGAGAGCTTTGGTCTACTTGGTCCAAATGGAGCGGGAAAATCAACAACAATAGGAATGATTTCAGGCATTATTACCCCTGATCAGGGAGAAATAAAAGTCGATGGTTTATCAATAAAGAAGAATGCATTGGACATCAAAAGGAAAATTGGTGTAGTACCGCAGGAAATTGCCTTGTATCCCACGTTGTCAGCGAAAGAAAATTTAGTGTTCTGGGGGAAAATGTATGGATTATCTCGGAATGAGGCAGTAAAGCGTGCTACTGAGGTATTGGAATATGTGGGATTAGGTGAGCGTGCAAAAGAGAAAATTGAAACCTTTTCTGGTGGTATGAAGCGAAGAGTGAATATTGGTGCGTCTCTTATGCACAAACCGGAACTTTTAGTTATGGATGAACCAACGGTCGGAATCGACCCCCAATCGAGAAATCATATTTTAGAAACAGTAAAAGAACTTAATAAAAATGGAATGACCATTATTTACACCAGTCATTACATGGAAGAGGTTGAATTTCTATGCAACCGTATTGGAATCATTGATAAAGGGAAAATGATTGCCCTTGGAACAAAGAAGGATTTGTTTCAACGTGTAGCAGAGGGAACGATCATAAAAATAAGTGTTAGTCAACTGGATGAGTCATTCTTAAACATAGTAAAGGAGATCGACGAAGTAGGGAAGGTCATTCCACACCCTGAGGACCTTACTATCGAAATATTTGTTACGAACCATCAAAAGGTAGTAGGTGAAATCATTACACTTGCTGTACAGGCAAAGGTAGATGTTCAGTCATTGGAAGTGAATGAACCTAACTTAGAGAGCTTATTCCTTTCATTAACAGGAAGATCTTTAAGGGACTAGGAGGAGAGAAAAGTGAAAAAGAGTCTTCTAATTGCCTGGAAGGATTTTACCATTCGAATAAAAGATAGAAAAGGATTTATCACCATGCTGTTAACTCCACTTTTATTAACGGCTATACTTGGGTTTGCTTTAAACTCGGTAATGGGTGGAGAAGGGGGATTCCCTGAAACAAAAGTAGGAATTTATATAAGTGATGACGATAAATTGGCAGAGAATTTTGTGGTGGATGTACTACCAACTTTTTCCTTCGTGACCATAAAAGAAAGTAAAAGTGAAGAAGAACTAAAAGATCTACTTACCGAAGGAAAAGTCGATGTTGGAGTCTCCTTTCCTGAAGAGTGGAGCAGTGGGAGTAATCAAGGGGCCTTAAAGAACGTTACCATACTAGAAAAACCGGATCAAAGAACCAAAACCACTCTGATTGAATCTATGCTGAAATCGTATAGTGAGCAGGTTCAAATACATGCAGTAACGACGAGGACAGTAATGCAGGACATAAGTGCCTCAGTTGCAGCCTCTACCGATGAAATAAATATACAGCAAGTAGCCTCAGAAATTCAGCTAGAGCTTCAATCCATAACTGGAGGGGAGCTAAAGCAAGTATCTATTGGTGAGAAAAACGTTGGATCGATGCAGTATTATGCGGCAGCGATGGCTGTGATGTTTGTAATGTTTAATATGACACTGGGGGCCAAATCTCTTTTACAAGAACGAACAACAGAAACGCTCAAACGTTTATCGATGACACCCACGGGGAAAGAATCGATTCTATTCGGGAAATTTTTAGGGACGTTATGGTTTGCTTGTATCCAATTTATGGTCTTTTTTGGAGCAACCTCCACCTTTTTTAAAGTGGATTGGGGCTCTAACCTCTACCAGGTGATAACGGTTGGTTTCTGTTATTCCTTTGCCGTTTCAGGACTATCTATGACGATCGCTGCGTTTGTGAAAGAGGAGAAAACAACCGACGTCATTAGTAGTATCGGTATACAAATTCTAGCTATTTTAGGAGGTTCCATGCTTCCCATTTATTTATTTCCAGAGGGACTGAAAACAATCGCTAGTCTGACTCCGAATAAATGGGCTTTAACAAGCTTCTTAGACATTATGTCGGGGACTACTTGGAGTGAATTGTTTCCAGCCATTTCAATTTTATTATCGTTAGGATGTATAACCCTCGCCCTTGGAACATGGAAGCTGAAAACAAACTAAAGGAGGGAGATTCGTGAGGAAGATTGTAACGATTTGTGGTGTTGAGTTAAAGAGATTATTAAAAAAGAAACAAAGCTATGTTGTTATGTTTTTGATGCCACTTCTATTTACGTTTATTTTTGGCGGTCTTTCTTCAGAGGAGAGTTCAGAAAAAACGAATGTATTACTTGTTGATCACGACGATTCATCTCTTTCAAAGGAATTTACACAGCAACTTAAAGAATCAAATCAACTTTTTACAATAGAGACGGTAAGTGAGAGTAAGATGACCCTTTTACTAGAGTCAAAAAAAGTTGCAGCAGCACTTGTTATTCCTCATGGATTTGAAGAGGAGATTAAGACAAAGAAGGAACCTGAAATGACATTCCTGACAATACCCGAATTTACTTCAAGTGACCCAATAAAAGAGGTAGTCGGAAACCAGTTAATGAAACTTCGCTTACTGGTTTCAGCTTCCTCCGAATGGAGTCGATATAGTGGGGATGAATGGTCGGTTATGTATGAAAAAATAGAATCTAACGTTAGTGAGACTTCATTTCAAATAAATAAAATCAATGTAGAAGAGAAACATTCCAATGCGACTAGTAATGGAGCATCAAGGGTAGCGCCAGGTTTTTCAATTATGTTTGTCATGATTATGATTATGAGTGTAACAGGAACGATTCTAGAGGCAAGGAGTAGTGGGGTGTGGTCACGTTTGCTGATTGCCCCAGCATCTAGATTTGAGATAGCAGTAGGATATCTGTTGTTTTTCTTTGTCATAGGATTTATTCAGTTCTGCATTTTGATTGTGGCTACTCATTATTTATTTGGAGTTCATTGGGGCGACCCTCTGGCAGTACTATTACTTATGGTGGCATTATTGTTAGCAGTCGTCGGAATGGGATTACTCATTGCTACCTTAGTAAAGACGGTAGAGCAACAGGCTGCCATCGGGAATGTTGTTGTCGTTGCCACCTGTATGATCAGCGGGGTGTATTGGCCATTAGAAATTACACCGGAATTTATGCAAAAAATAGCACAGTTTCTGCCGCAAACTTGGGCCATGAGTGGATTTACCGAACTACTAACTAATGGTGGGGGAGTAGTAGACATCATTGACACTATTGGTTTGTTATTCGGTTTTGCCGTCCTATTCTTAGTAATCGGAATGAGTCGAGTAAAGTTTGAGTGAAATATATAGGAGGAGAGGTCATTTGTTAAAACAAATGGCCTTTTTACATGTCTCGCTCCGACGGCTATGGTGTTGTTTACCTTGAGCACAGTCACAAGTGACAGGTGCAATAAGTGCGATCTTCGGTGTTTACTATATTTATAATTTGGGTATAAGTGAAAGTCTCTTTCATTTATGGCTTCAATAATAGCTACAGAGTTTAAAAGAGGGACTGCATTAATGTGGCAGTTCCTCCTTGGTGTTTTCTATAGACAAATGCTAATAGAATAATCTACTATTATAGGTATATTCATATGGATTAAAATTCAAATTTTGTTTGGAAATACCATTCTTTGTTGAGATAAAGAGTGAGGGTAACACAGATGACGGATAAGCAAATGAATGAGCTTGTTAGTTTTTTACTAGCAGGAGATGAAAATAGCTCTTGGAACTTTATATGTAATTTGATAGAAGAAAAAGATAGCTTCTTCTTTTTTGAAGATATCTTAACAAGATGCATGCGTTATATAGGAGAGCTCTGGGAAAATAATGAAATATCGGTTGCTGATGAGCATGTAGCTTCAAATATTTGTAACCTTCTTATTTCCCGATATAATCTTCAATCCAATAACGAAACAACACCTCTTGTTGTAGAAGGTAAGCCGAAAGCGATGTTGTTTTGTATACAGGGAGAAGAGCATTCAATAGGTATGAAAATGGTATCTTCCATCTTTAAAGAAAATGGTTTTGATACCAGATACCTTGGCGCCAATCTTCCTGTTAAGGATTCAGTTATTTACGCAAACATTTGGAGACCGGATGTAATAGGGATTTCTTTATCGATCATATACAATCTTCCTACTCTTTTAGAATGCTTAAAAGAACTTAATCAGTTAGATTATAATCCTGAAATTATTGTAGGAGGGAGAATCACATCCTTGTATCAATTAAAGAGTTATTGTCCGAGTAACGTTGTCGTGATAGAAGGTTTGTACCAATTGCGTTCGTGGCTTACAGGGAACAAGTTATGTGAAAGAGTATATGTATATAGTTGAAAAATCCTTTCAAACCTTTCCGTTTCCATTTTTTGTGGTGGATCAAGATTTTACGATTATAGGAGTTTCGGAAGAGACGCAACTCCAATTTCCTAATGCAAGGAATTTTCTCGAGCTTGTTGATTTAGGAAGTAGAAAGAAAGCAGAACGATTCTTAAAGCCGGTATTCGCAAAAACGAAAGTAGAACTGAATTTAGTAAGAAAGGATTTCAATCTTACTTTATTCGATGTGTATACACAGTGGGAAGATGGTAATCGTTTATATGTGTTTTGCATAGAAAAACAGGAAAGTATTCAGCAAATTCAAACCATCATTCGAAAATTAGAAACTCAATTAGAGAGTGAAAATCTTACGTTGCTAGAGAAACAAGAACAGCTTGAAACCACCTTAAAAAGGATGGAGCAAGTGGTTATAAAGCATGAGAACCTTTCGAGTCTTGGGAAAATTGCTTCAATAATAGCCGGAGATTTGAGAAAACCATTAGTCAGTATTCGAGGCTTCCTTCAACTGCTAAAGCCATATTTAATCGAGACCGGTAAAGACCATTATGCTGATATTGCACTTGAAGAAGTAGAGTATGCAAATAATTTAATTTATGAATTTGTTAGTTCTACTCGACCAACCATTCCGAACAAACAGCAAGTGAATGTACATAAGGTATTAACCGAAGTAATTCAAACTTCCCAAAATGAAGCCCTGAAGATAAACTGTGAAATCAAATATGTGAAGGAACAAATACTCCCTGTTCAGGAACTAGATCCAAAGCAGATGAAACAAGTCCTGCTCAATTTGATTCGAAATGCAATGGATGCGATTCAGGTAAGTCAAAACAGAGGGAAAGGGAGCATTATTCTTAGAACGAGACTTAACAAGAATACCATTGAGATCTCTGTAAAAGACAATGGTTCTGGTATGGAAGAGGATACAGTTAAACGGATGTTTACTCCTTTTTTTACAACAAAAGAAAGAGGAGCAGGAATCGGTCTATCTGTATGTCAAAAGATTGTCGAAAATCATGGTGGAATTATTGAGGTTTCGAGTAAACCTGGGGAAGGTACGAACTTTATCCTTGTTCTACCTTTAGTATAAACAACCTACGTAAGGGTGAAGAAACCATCTAATAGTATTTACGCTGCATGAAGACATAACTGTAATTATTAAATTCTTTTCGGATTGCAGCAAGTTTATGGAAAAAGGAGTATAGTAAGTTTTGAAGATATCAGACAAAGAGTTGATGGATGCTTATGCTGCAGCGTTGAAATTGGCTTTAGATAATGAATTTTTACAGTTGTTAGAGGAAGAAATAGACAAAAGAAATTTAAGACATTTAATAGAAAACTATTCAGTTAAGCAGTGATTGACCTTTTGCCAAATACTATTAGATAAACAAGAAGACCTTTACGAGCAGGTATGGCAGGTTAAATTAATGAGAAGTAAGTGCGATTCTATAAATTTGCTGGAGCAAACCTTAAAGGGAATCCGATAATTTTCATTCATAGGGGATAGGGAATTGACAGAAACTTACTTGGAATTACATGCATTGGATAAAGAATTATTATTTGAGGCATTTGCCCATGCCCCATTAGGAATGGTGTTGTTTGGGATAAATGGAGAGATTATGAAAACTAACTCGTCCTTTTGTCATTTTACAGGGTATTCAGATGAAGAAATCATTCAATTAGGGCTAAGGTATTTAATGTATGAAGAAGACTATGCAACGATAGATTCAAATTATCGAAAGTTAGTTGTTGGAGAAGTGGATGCTTTTCAATTAGAAAAGCGGTTTATACATAAGAATGGTGAAGTGATTTGGGGTTCAATCAGTGCCCATAAAGTTAGTACGTCTCAAAGTGATTATATTATTGGCCATGTGGTTGATATCACATCTAGAAAAAAGATGGAACCAGAAATGGAGAGGCTAAAATCCCAACTAGAATCGTTTATTGACCATCATCTAGATCCAATATTAATCTTTGACGAAAACGGTATTTTAACAAAAGCGAACACCGCGTTTGAAGAAGAATTTGGTTGGAATCTTCAGGAATTACTTGGAGTTAACATGCGAGATGCGAGATTTTTGGCAGATGAAGAAGAAGAGAAATTAAAGGAAAAGGTCCTTCGTGGAGAATGTGTAGAAGGCTATGAAACAACCGTTAATAAGAAAAATGGAATGATGATGGATGTAATGATTACAAGCTTTCCGATTAAAGACCATCAGGGGATTAAGAACGGGATTGCTGTTAGTTTTCGTGACATAACAGACCGAAAACATGCGGAAGAACTAATGATTCAGTCGGAAAAGCTTTCTATTGCTGGACAATTGTCAGCAGCGATTGCTCATGAAATTCGAAATCCGATTACGGCTATAAAAGGCTTTTTAAAGCTATTGCAAAACTCCAATGAAAAAGAGCTGTATTACGAAATTGTTGAGTCAGAAATAGCTCGTATTGAACTGATATTAAGTGAGCTATTATCACTTGCCAAGCCACAAAAAAACAATTTTAAAGAGACCGATTTACGCTTAACCTTAAAGCAATGTATGTCCTTATTAGATGCAGAAGCCAATATGAAAAGTGTTCAGATCGATTTAAAGCACGGAAGTCATCTACCCATTATTCATTGTGATGAGAACCAAATTAAGCAGGTGTTCATTAATTTTATGAAAAATTCCTTTGATGCCATGCCTGACGGAGGGTCGCTACATATTGAGATGGAAAATTGTATGCTGACTTCTGGGATAACCATTCGTTTCAAAGATACCGGCTGTGGAATACCGAAAGAGATCTTAGCCAAGATCGGGCAACCCTTTTATACAACAAAAGAAACGGGAACGGGCTTAGGTTTTATGGTAAGTAAAAATATTATTGAAGGCCACAGTGGCACCTTACATATTTCAAGTGAAGTAAACGTAGGAACAACGATTGAAATCGTCCTGCCAAGCTTTAGTAACATACAATAACCTCATCCAAATGTGGATGAGGTTATAATTTTTATCCAATATAAGCAAGAATTCCTTCATTGTCGTCTAAATGAAGCTTGATCGGAGCATATGGATCTCTTCCTAAGTATTCGTCGAGCCAAAGGCGTAATGCTTCAATTAAATTTGCCGTGATAAGCACTTGTTTTCGGTCATCTACAAACACTTCAGCTGAAAAGCCATAGTCATCGTCATACATCAGCTCAACTTCCACTGCTTCTGGATGTATTTGCTTTTTCCTCGCTGTATAAACACAAACAGCATTAATGATATCTTGTTCAGAAATAATTAGCTTCTCCATGGGTTCGTATTCTCTTGTTTCTTTTTCTTTTTAAGAGCGGTAAAAACCATGCGAATGATGTTTATTAAGATGATAATAGCAAACACATTTATCATGAATCCAAGGATAGAACCTAAGATCCCCATGTTTGCAAAAAGACTACCAAATAATAGACCAGCAAGTCCACCGATCATAAGCCCCTTCATCAGACCGCCGGAGAAGAATCCCTTATTTGCTGTTGATGTAGACTTAGTTGTAGTTGTTGAATCTGTCTTTTTATTTTGAAAGAATGAATTGTTGTTATTGGTAGTGGTATTCGTATTATTGTTAAAGCTTCTTTTTCCAGATTTATACGATTTTGCTTCCACTGTTGTGGTGTGATCTTGGAACACAATGTTTCCAACTGGTGAAAAAATGAGTGCTGCCATTAGCAAAGCTGATAGTAACTTTTTCATTCCTTTTGTTTTCCCCCTGTAATGTATATTTCTACTACTCTATTGTATACGAATGAAAGGGGAAAGGGTTTCATTTTTATTAAAATAAATAGAATGGAAAGAGAATCCATTCTATTATGAGACATTAAGACGCTTTTGTTTCTACTAGTTGGGATGGAGCAGACTTCTTTTCGAAAGCTCCAAGGAGCATTCCGATAGCTGTTCCAACTAAAGCAGGTGTAATCCATTCGAGACCAACAGAGGCAAGTGGGAGTGCTTTTGCTATCGATTGTAATAACCCTAGATTTACTCCAGCTGTGGTGAGACCACTATTAATAGCGAAAATACTAGTAAATAACATCGCGCTTCCATATACTTTACGAATATTTTTGTAATAACGACTAAAGAATGTCAGGACTGTTAAAACGATCGTTAGCGGGTAAGCAGTCACAAGGAACGGAACTGAAACTTTTAAAATTTGTGCAAGTCCCATGTTGGAAAGTGTAAATCCAATGACCGTAACGATAAGGGCCACTTTCCGATAACTTACTTTAGGCAGAAGCTTGGAGAAATACTGTCCACAAGCAACCGTAAGACCGACGACTGTTGTAAAACAAGCCAATGTGAAAATAACTCCAAGTAGTGCCTTACCACTTGAACCAAGTAAAAGTGTGGATACTGCTGTTAACAAATCCGTGCCACTAGCGTATAAACCTGTAGAAGCCATTTTTCCACCAATAAGTCCGAGACTTACATAAACTAGTGAGAGAAGAACTCCGGCTACAAGTGCTGCCTTCAATGTATACTTGGTTAATTGTTTCTTATCTGTAATCCCTCTTTGCTTAATCGCTGATAAAATAACAATTCCAAACGCGAGAGAGGCGAGAGCATCCATCGTGTTATATCCTTCGATAAAGCCTGTAGAAAAGGCATTCGCTTGATACTGCTCAGCAGGAGTTTGTAAATCACCATCCATATTCGTTAAACCGATGGTGCATAAAGTAACCATAGCCACGAGTAAGACCGGAGTAATCCAGCGTCCCATATATTGTTCCATCTTCGAAGGGTTTAAACTCACGACAAATACAAGGGCAAAAAAGACAGCAGAAAATACTAATAAAACGAAAGATGAATGGATGGAGCTACCTAAGAACGGCTTGACTCCCATTTCGTAAGCAACTGTTGCGTTCCTCGGAATGGCTAAGAATGGTCCGATAGAAAGGTATACAATTACCATAAAAATCGTACTAAACCAGGGATGAACACGATTGCCAATTTCTTCGGCACCATCTTTAACTAGTGAAACGGCAAGAAGCACAGCAAAAGGCAATCCTACACCTGTTAAAATAAATCCGCCAATCGCTAGCCAATAAGAGGTGCCCGCTTGTGCTCCTAATACCGGAGGGAAGATTAAATTCCCCGCTCCAAAAAACATAGAGAATAACATTAATCCGATAACCAAAGTGTCAAATTTCTTCATTTTCTTTTCCCCTTTTCTATTTTAGAAAAATAAAAAGACCCGCCCCTAATGAAAGGGACGAGTCTGATAGCTCGCGTTACCACCCTAATTCCGCTGCCAAAAAAGCAGTCGGCTCTTAGTCAACGTACCAACATACGTGATCCTTGTAACGGCGGAACCCGTCAAAGCTTACTATCGTTCAGCTTTGCATCTCGGAGATGATTTTCAAATTCAGCTTGAACATCGACTTTCACCACACGTCGACTCTCTTTAGTACAAGGGTTGAATCCTACTCTTCTCGTCATCAATTTGTAATATGTTTAATAATTTAACAAATGAAAAATGTTATGTCAATATATTTTGAACATTTATATTTTTACTAATTGGATGAATATATTTATTATTCTCTTTAAAACTCCCGCCACATTGCAGGAGTTCATCCTATTTCATCTGAAAATATGTATCTAGTACTCTTCGCCCGATGGTTAAGTTCGGGGAGGGGCCTGTGTCTCCTGTGTATACCCACGGAACAATGACGGCCATGGCTACTTCTGGGTTATTAGAAGGAGCGTAGCTGATTAAGCTCACATTCATTACTTCAGGTGGTGAATTCTTAGGGTACTGATCGCGATCCGGTCCATCGTAGAAGGATTGAGCGGTACCTGTTTTTCCTGCAGGGCTGTAAGGTGCAGAACCAAAGGCTTTAGCTCCAGTTCCAGAGGTCATGACTCTGCGGAAACCGGTTTGAACTCGTTCCACCCATTCGTCCTTCATGCTTACCCGGTTTAAGATATTTGGTTGTATTTCTTTGTAAATCGGGCCAAGCTTTTCACTAGTCGTCCCAGGCTCACGGATTTCTTTTACAATATGCGGCTGGATGCGATAGCCTCCATTTGCAATCGTGGCAGCATATTGGGCAAGCTGCATCGTTGTGTATGTATCGTATTGTCCAATAACTAGGTCAAGCGCAAAACCTGGCTTAGTAGAAGGTCCTTTAAATCCGGTCATTTCATTTGGGAGGTCTATTCCTGTTTTTGCACCTAAGCCAAATTGAGCAAAGGAATCTCTTATTTTTGAAAAAGTATCTGGAGCTAAGCTTAATGGACCATTTGGCACATACTGTGCTCCTCCAATTTTGATAGCGGTACGGAACATATACACGTTAGAGGATTGCTCTAAGGCATACAAGTCATTAATGGAGCCCATATTTCTCCAAGACTTTTTCACTGGAGTCCCTTTAATAGAAAGAGGTGCGTCCAAAAGGGGAGTACCTGGAGCAATGGCCCCGGTTTGGTATCCCGTAAGTACGGTTGCTCCCTTGACGGAGGATCCGACATTATAGGAGGTAGTAATGTTGCCAAGTGCGAAGTCCTGGATTTCTAAATTTCCGGTTTCTTCACTTCTTGCTAAAAGCTTTCCGGCCATGGTTAGGATTTCACCAGTATTAGGGTCCATTAGAACAACAAAGGCACGGTCAAGAAACTTTGTTCCGCCAAATCCTCGTTTCGTAGCGAGAAGCTCTTCTTCAAGGATCTTTTCAATCGCAAGCTGTAAGTCCATATCAATGGTAAGTATCAGGTCCTTGCCCCGCGATCCATCGGATACGGGCACCGTTCCTACGATATTGCCGGATTTGTCTTTTAAGTATTTGATTTTGGATTTATTTCCGCGCAGAACATCTTCATATTGATATTCCAGATAGCTTTTTCCGACACGATCATTTCTACTATAGCCACGAGAGAGATAGTAATCTAGTTGTTCGGCTGGTATTCCTTCTTCACTTGTTGTTGTTTTTCCTAATATGGTTTTTAAGGTATTTTCGAATGCATATGTACGTTCCCAGTCCGTAACCGTGTCTACTCCAGGTAAAAAGTTGAGATTCTCACTAACACTTGAAAATTCCTTATCTGTTACATCCACATTTTTTACGAGATGGGGCGTATACTCGTAACCACTTGCAAATTCACGGTAAATGGCGATAACTTGCATATCTTTCTCTTTTAGAGAGGCTAGATCTTCCTCGGTGATCCTATCTAGTAAAGTGTTGTAATATTTTTTGTTAAACTCTTTTTCACTTTCTGCAGCATCTCTCATTGCCTCTTCTTCAGCTTTGGTTATTTTCTCTTTTACTAATAAAGGATTTTTTAATATCCAATAATCCTTTTTGTCACGATCTCTCACTTTCTTTGTATCCATTTTGATGAGTTCAGAGAGGTTTTCTGCTGTTTTTAACATTTCCTCCTGACTGGCTCCCCAGTTTGTGTATGTAATCGCCTTTTGAGCAATATTGTCTACTATTATTTTTCCGTTCCGATCGTACATCTTTCCGCGTGGAACAGGCTGGCTCACCACAATTTCATTGGTCCTTTCGAGTTCTTCCTTGTAAGCTACCCCTTGGACCATTTGCACAGTGCCTAAACGCACAATTAGGATAACGAATAAGACAAACACAATAAAAAATAGGAGGTTTACTCGTAAGGGAACATGCCTCCGCTTGCTGGCTTTTTTCTTCATACACTTCACTCCTTAGAAGGGAACAATTATGCTGGTATATATTTCTATTTTTATCATAATCTATGACGTTCTTAATAACAACAAAGTTTCAATTTTTTGAATAATTAACAGGTTACTCACATGTTGTGGATATCTATTGTGAAAATGTTGTTAATAAACTGTATATAAGTCAAATAATCCACATTATCCACATTTTATAAACAAAGTTACCCACATTATCCACAGAATTGCGTTTTAAAAAGGATAAATAAAAAAAATTATAAACAACCTGTCCAAATCCCTCTTTTCTTTCTATATAGAAGGTGAGAGGAGGTGATAGAGATGGCACAGGCATTGATCATGGATACAAAGCTTAAAGTATTGTTTGAAAATGGACTGAACTCAAAAGGAGAAGTAATCATTAAAACAAAGACATTTAGTAATGTGCGTAAGGAGGCTACTGCGGATCAACTTTTTCAAGCGGGTCAAGCATTAGCAAGCCTTTGTTCCCTACCAGTAGTGAATATTGAACGAGCAGACAATTTTGAGTTAGTAAACGCGTAAGTGGAAATGGAGAAATGAATATTAGGAGGTGAGTAAATTGGCCAAAACATTAGAATTACAATTTATAACAGAAACAGGTGAAACAACCACTATTAGTTTGGAGTCCCCAAAGGAACCTGTGGATGCAGCTGCTGTGAAGGTGGCGATGGATCAAATAGTTGCTTCCAATGCATTTTATAGTGCGAAGGGACAGCTTGTTTCTCCTAAAGGCATTAGAGTCATTGAGAGAAATGTGACACCTTATGAACTAGCATAATAAAAGAGAGAGAGTCGGTTGAAATGGACCGACTCTCTTTTTCTATTGAAAGGTACTTGCGCTTTTCTTATTACATAACAATCTTACACCAAAGGACTTTGTCTTTAATCCGAACACCAGCTAATTTTCCGAACGGTATGTCTCGAACTACTTCGATGTCATTAAAGTTAATGGTGAGCTTGTTATCTTCGTACGTGACCCCGTCCGCATCCTTTAAGAGTTTCTTTTTCATAGATTCCTTTAAACTTGGCTTTAGGTCAACTACCTCAAACTGTATCCGTCTTCCTTTTGCCATGATAGGTTTCAATTCTAGTCGGAATGGAACAGGTACGAGCATTACCTTTGTATTTCCTGTTAAGACGAGATGTTCCCCTTCAAACGAACATTGTAAATTGGAGGTTCCTTCTAATGGCTGAAGATGTAGCAGACGGTTGACCAGCTCTTCTGACATACGAATAGGTGTACCCGTTGCAATTTTATCAAGCAGACTTTCCACCGTCCATGATTGATCTTTTAATTCCCCAAGCTTTCGCTGCATTGTTTCGAGAAACTCGTTCATGCGGTCTCCTCCAAGCTGTCATTTTTCTAGTTCGAATACATTCATTACATTATATGGACGGGAAAAATAAAAAATGAATAAAGTTACAAATTGTTAAATTTCAACAGTAAGTGCTTGATTTTTCCATTTTTATTATATATAGTACATTACATCAGTAATGTACTAACATACCATATGAATATAGGAGGTGAGGAACGTGATCTTAAACTCAAATAGTATGAAGCCTATCTATGTACAAATTGCTGAGTATCTAGAAGGGGAGATATTAAGCGACTCCATTCGATCTGACGAAAAGATTTACTCGCAATATCAACTGGCGGAAATGTTCAACATCAATCCTGCTACGGCTGCAAAAGGATTAAATTTATTAGCGGATGAAGTCATTTTGTACAAAAGGAGAGGGCTTGGCATGTTTGTAGCTGCAGATGCAAAGAAGATCATCCTCACAAAACGAACCAACACCAAACTGAAAGAGCTCATTGAAGAAACTGTTAGAGAAGCTCGACAATTAGGAGTAAGTAAGGAAGAGCTAATCAAGATGATTCAACAGGAGGGGGAGGAGTAATGAATATCGTTACATGCAAGAACCTGTCAAAAACCTATGGAAGGAACCAAGCTTTAAGAAGTGTTTCTTTTTCTCTCGAGGGTGAAAAAATCATAGGCTTGATTGGTCGAAACGGAGCAGGTAAATCCACTCTATTAAAACTGATGGCAGGCTTTCTTGAAAAAACATCTGGGGAGATAAACGTTTTTTCGGAAGAACCATTCCATAGCTTAAAAGTTTCGGCTAACAGCATTTTTATGAGTGATGAAGTAACATTTAATCCTGCTCTCACTGTAGGAGAAATTCTTAACGCAGCCGAAAGCTTCTATCCCAATTGGGATCAGGATTTAGCCAACCGGCTTTTAGACTATTTTTCTATATCGCCACATTCCTACCATGCTAGTCTGTCGAAAGGGATGAGAAGTACGTTCAACACGATTATGGGACTGTCAACCAGAGCCCCACTAACCTTATTTGATGAACCGACCACAGGAATGGATGCGGCGGTTCGTAAGGATTTTTACCGTGCTATTTTAAAAGATTATTTAGCCTTTCCACGGATGATCATCATATCCAGTCATCTGTTAAATGAGATGGAGGAACTTTTCGAGGAGATCCTGCTAATAAAAGAAGGAGCCGTTCATCTTCATGAAAGTGTGGAGAATTTGAAAGAATATGCGATTGGTATAACTGGAAGAACGTCCATAGTGGAAGAGTTATTGAAAAATGATGATGTCATTTTTCAACAAGCAGTTGGGATTGGTCAGAGCTATGCTGTCGTGAAACGTGGGGGAGATATAGAGCAGCAGGCAAAGTTGCTAGGACTTGAGCTGTCACCTGTTTCCGTTAGTGATTTATGCATGTATATAACTAGCAAGTCAAGGGGAGGGATTGATGATGTATTTGACAGAGAGTAATGTTCGAGACATTATTTTTAAACAGTATCGCTATAAGCTGCAGGCATATTTAGGGATTTTTACGTCTCTTATATTTATTCAAGTACTGGGGATGTTATTTTCATTTAGTGGAACGGGCTCAATGGGAGGTGGTTCTGACGCCTTTAGTTACGATGTAAGAACGTATAGTGGTAGTTTGATTGCCATCTTTACTTTAGTTTGGGCTTTCTCGCATGGAATCTCACTGACCACCAAGCAGCAGAGATATGATGACTTTAATTTTGTAACGACTCGACAGGTGAGCAATGTTGCGAATGGATTGTTTCTTGTGACTGCAAGTGGGACCGCTGCCATTACAGGGCTGTTAACAACTTGTGTTTTAAGATTACTTGTTACACAAGTTTTGAGAACACCTTCCGTTGCGGGAGTTCAACTTTCGGTGATAGATGTAGTTGAGGGATTAATAGGGTTTTTTCTATATATTCTATTGTTTGCGTGTGTTGGTTATTTTATTGGCATGCTTGCTCAAACGAATAAGATAGTCGCGTTTTTGCTGCCGGTGCTTCTTATTGGTGTTATTTCAATCCAAGTGTACTTAGGGGGAGAAGGGACATTATTAGTCGATATTGGTAGATTTTATGTTCTTGAGGCTTCGTTTCTTCTATTTACAATGAAGAGTGTGATCACCTCTGCATTATTTTTTCTAGGAGCCTGTATGTTAGGAAATCGTTTGGAGGTGGGGGTGTGATGTGGGCTATTATTCTACTAATCTTGGTAATTGCTGCAGTCGTGTCTCAACTGTCCGGTTCGAAAAAAAGGGCATGGATTGGAATGAAAACTACTCGAGTTATCCTTCTTGGTTACGTAGGTTTGCTGATTCTGCTTGCTGGCGCTTCGTTGCTTCTGCCAATGAATAACACTTCCATTAAAATGCTGTCTGAAGAAGAAGTGGAACAGAGTATGAAGCTTCAGGATCAAGTGATAAGTGAAGCGTATAGAGGTACCTTTGAAGAGGAGAACGGATTAGATGTTATCGAGAAGTGGACTTTGCCACTTACGAGTGATGAACTGGGTATTACTCCTATTAATGATTATTCCATTCAAGTGTTTATAGAGAAAAGTTCAGAGGTGGGGGAAGAAATTCAGATTACTCATTATGCGGGAAAAACGATTGTAGACGGAATGGATCTTACTGAAAAACGAGATAAGGTCCGAATAGAGATGCAAGGCAATGAACTTGAAATCAAAAATCCGTCGCATGTATCGGTGAAATTAGCTGAACTATCAACTGGTTTCCCATTTCAACAATTCTCTTCAGAAAAGGTGGAATGGTTTCAAAGTAACTCTTACGGCAACATTGGAATGGACGTATTGTATATAAAAGCTCCAATAGGTTTAAAAATAGAAGGTCAAGCACTTTACGTCAACTAAACTGTCCACCTCAGGCGTACAAATCCGCCAAAAGTGTCCACGAGCGGTGACAGACACCGCTCGTGGACAAAAAAGGGCATTTTGTCCACGGAAGGTGTCTGTCACCCTAATCTCACCTTAATCTGTTGACAGGGGTGGCTTTTGTGTGATATTTAAATAGTGATTAGCACTCTGACTGGTAGAGTGCTAAAGGGATTATAGAAATATTGATTGATGAGAGGGGATTTTTGAATGGAAAAAAAGCAATTCCAGGCAGAGTCAAAGAGATTGTTAGACATGATGATTCACTCCATTTACACACACAGAGAAATTTTTCTACGTGAATTGTTATCAAACGCAAGTGATGCGATTGATAAAATTTATTATCGTGCCTTAACAGACGAGAACATCACGTTTGACAAAGAAAATTATTTTATTAAAATTGCTGCTGACAAAGAAAGCAGAAAATTAACGATTACCGATACCGGAATTGGTATGACCAAAGAAGAACTTGAAAACAATCTTGGGGTCATCGCTAAAAGTGGATCACTTGCCTTTAAATCTGAAAACGAGCTAAAGGATGGTCACGACATCATTGGGCAGTTTGGTGTTGGGTTTTACTCTGCATTCATGGTGGCAGATGTGGTGACGGTGATCACCAAATCACTAGGAAGCGACACAGCTTATAAGTGGGAATCACAAGGTGCAGATGGTTATACGATTGAGCCGTATGAAAAAAGTGAAGTGGGAACGGAAATCATCCTTACCATTAAGCCAAATACAGAAGACGATAACTACGATGAATTTTTAGAAGAATATCGTCTCAAATCCATTGTTAAAAAGTACTCAGATTTCATTCGTTACCCAATTAAAATGGATACCACAAGCAGACGTTTAAAAGAAGGCAGTGAATCTGAATACGAAGATTATACAGAAGAGCAAACCATTAATAGCATGGTGCCAATCTGGAGAAAGAACAAAAACGAATTAACAACAGAGGACTACGAGAACTTTTACGCTGAAAAACATTACGGCTTTGATAAACCATTAAAGCATATTCACATTAGTGTGGATGGTGCGGTTCGTTATCAAGCAGTGTTATATATCCCAGAAAAAATTCCATTTGATTACTACACGCAGGAGTATGAAAAAGGGTTGGAGCTTTATTCAAACGGTGTTCTTATCATGAATAAATGCGCGGATCTATTACCGGACTACTTCAGCTTTGTTAAAGGGATGGTTGATTCAGAAGATTTATCTCTCAATATCTCAAGAGAAATGCTACAGCATGATCGTCAATTAAAACTCATTGCGAAAAATATTAAAAACAAAATCAAAGGCCAGCTACAAAGCTTGTTAAAAGATGACCGCGAAAAGTACGAAGCCTTTTTTCAATCCTTTGGTCGCCAACTAAAGTTTGGAGTTTATAGCGATTTTGGAAGCAATAAAGAGACGCTTCAGGATCTCATCATGTTCTATTCATCTAAGGAAAAGAAGCTGGTAACGTTAGATGAGTATGTGTCAAGAATGCCTGAGGATCAAAAGTATATTTACTATGCATCAGGTGAGTCAGTGGAGCGTATTGAAAAGCTTCCACAGACCGAACTGGTGGCGGATAAAGGCTATGAAATTCTCTATTTCACAGATGATATTGATGAATTTGCGATTCGTATGCTCATGAATTATAAGGAAAAAGAATTCAAGTCCGTCTCTAGTGGGGATTTAGGAATTGAAGAGCAAACAGATGAAAAAGAGTCAGCAGAACAAACGGAGAACCAAGAACTGTTTGAATACATGAAAACAGCCCTTGGAGAAAAGGTAAAGGCCGTACGTGTTTCCAAACGTCTAAAGTCACATCCTGTGTGCTTAACAACGGAAGGAGACGTGTCCATTGAGATGGAGAAAATTCTCCAAGCGATGCCAAATAACCAAAATGTCAAAGCAGACAAAGTGTTAGAAATCAACGTGAACCACGAAGTATTTGCTTCCCTAAAAGATGCATATGCTAATGACAAGGACAAGCTCACCTTGTTTACAGGGCTTCTCTACAATCAAGCATTGCTCATTGAGGGGTTACCAATTGAAGATCCCGTTGAATTTACAAACGATATTTGCAAAATTATGGTATAAGGCTATGAGGGCACTCAATATTTGGGTGCTCTTTTCTTTTTACCCTCAAAAAAAAGCATCCAATCACTAAATATATAGAAAAAGGTGGTGATATTGGATGATTTTTCAATTACCTATTCACTCTTCTGAAAAAGTGACAGATGTGTATATGAACAAATGTGATACCGACGGATATATTGTAGCAATTCCTGAAATCCACTGGTCTATCTTTTTGCCGGCAAATGGGTCGACGGATAGTCACTTCCAACATATTTTGCAATCATTAATGTTTCAATTATTTGAAGGAAATGCAGAAAGTTTAGCGAAGGACATTATAAAATTGTTAGAAAGGCAGTCCTTTAGAAAATAGAAATGCCTTTCTAAAATCTCCCATTCATTCCCCAATTTTGCACCTGATCCTTGTTATTGTATGAAAAGGTGTACTACTATGAAGGTATAAACTATCTTCACCTGGAGGTGACAGGTTCTGCTTCACCTAACAAAACATCATAATCCAGAGCAAAACCCTGAATTGATTCGGCGTTGGTCAAGATACTCCACCCCTTTGGATCAACTAATGGAAGAGACTGACGCTCTTTTTCGAAAAGTGGCAACCCAGCCTCTTCCTTCAGCCAAAGAAATGAAAACCACCGTAAATGAAAAGGGGGAGGCGATCCCCTCATGGCTACCAGATTTAGACATTGAATTACACAAACTTCAATGTGAAATAAAGAGTGAAAAAAATGTGGTCGATTTTGGAGCAATTGGGGATGGAGTAACCGACAATACAAACGCTTTTCGAAAAGCAATCGGACGTGGCAACTGTAAAATCATTATCCCTGAAGGTGTATATGTCACAAAAGGAATAAAACTTCCCTCCAACACGATCCTTAGGGGGGCAGGAAAGGGAGAAACAACACTTAAACTCCATGATGACGCTCTAAAATCAGCCATTCTTCTGACCAATAAACATCATATCAGTGGGAATCATCATATTTATGTGGAAGGAATGACCCTTGATTGGAATGTCGAGCGACTTCCAAGCGATGAAAAAACGGCGAGTGGAAATAATCGATCGAGTTGCTTAACATTTGCCCATGTAAAATATGGGTGGGTAAGAAAGGTGGAAGCGATTCATGCAGGGTTACATGCTTTTGACGTTTCTTCCACTCTTTACTATTACATAAAAGACGGATTCATTGGTCCAGGAAGAAGTGAGTATATCTGGCTGGATGAATGCAATGGATACGGCTTTGGAGATGACGGAATCACCACTCATCATAGTGATTATATTTTTATATCAAAATCACATATGTGTGATCCGAGTGGAAGAGCACATGAACACGGTTTTTCCAATTCCAATGGCATTGAAATAGATGATGGCTCCAGATATGTGTGGCTTGCGAACAATACCACAACTAGATGCTTTGGTGGAGTGGAAATCAAGGCTCATCACAATGCTTCAGCTGCTTCCCATGTCACCATTATTGGCCATCTGTCGGTTCATGATAATCGCGCCTTCAACTTTCGACATATCGGTCATCATAAAGGGGATGATCCAGAGTCAAAAACGGCCTATAACATAAAAGCCATGAATCTTGTTGCCATTGCTCCTATCTTTACTTCCTTGTATGAAACGTCAACTCCAAGAGCGATGGTAATTTCCGCATACCGTAATGTAGTGGTAAACCAGTTTACAGTGCTTGGAGACTCCACCTATGATTTTAAAGGACACCCTGTGATAGCTATTCAGTACCGAGCGAAACAGGTTCTTCTTCATAAAATCTATATAGACGGTTTTTATCATGCAGGTGGGATCAAAGGGGAATTTCACGAACTAGAGGAGAGAACATGAGAGAACAGGATTTTGATAAAAGTTTACAAATCGTCACAACGGGTGAACAACTCCAATTTTACAAGTCCTTGCAATTTCACCGGTATGAAGCTACCCCTTATTTGCATCTTCAACAACTAATTAGTGAGTATGAGTTCAAACCATCTGATCGGATCGTTGACTATGGTTGTGGAAAAGGAAGGTTGAATTTCTTTCTGTATCACCATACAGGAGCAACGGTAACGGGAGTAGAGATGAATGAGGAGTATTACCAGCTTGCCTTGGAAAATAGAGAACATTATCGGAAGAAGTATGGATCAGACCATGCTATTCACTTTTTCTTCGGTTTTGCAGAAAAATACCCAATTCACCAGAAGGATCAAATTTTTTACTTTTTCAACCCGTTCTCTATTCATATTTTTCGGAATATAATTCATCGTATCCTTCAATCGGTTGAGGAGAATTACCGAAATATAACGCTGATTTTGTACTATGCAAGTGAAGAGTATATCGACTTTTTAGAAAGCATGGGCATGTTTCAGTTAACATCTGAGGTCATTTGTTCAAAAGCAAATCCGTTTGAGAGATTTTCTATTTATGGCTTAGCTTTTTAAGGGGGAATGAATGTGGAGAAATTGCTTGAACAAGAAATCGTTACATATGTGGAAAATTTGCCTGGCTGGAAATGGGACGAGGGTAAATGGATTAGCAAAAGATACCGATTTCAAAACTATTTAACAGGTGTGTCCTTTGTGAGTGAGCTTGCTAATTATTCGGAACAGCGTAATCACCATCCGTTTATCTCAATTGATTATAAAGTAGTCACGATTAAACTTAGCTCGTGGAATGCGGGAGGTCTGACTTCGCTGGATATGGAAATGGCTAAGATCTTTGATGAGATATACGATCAATTTGTTGAATAAGAAAGGCGGGAGTGCTTATTGCGCTCTCGCCTTTTCTCTTCCAAATACGGTGTAGTATAGCAGTATCGCAATAAATACAGAAACAGCTGATGCTATGTAGATACTATGGTAATCTAGCCAGAAAGCGATTTGTCCGAAAAGAATCGCACCAATTCCTACCCCTAAATCGAAGAAGGAGAAAAAGGTGGCATTTGCCATTCCACGCCTGCTAATAGGGGAATTTTGTACACTCCACGCTTGAAGAGCTGGTTGTACGGTCCCAAAGCCTAACCCATAAATAATCGCTGCTAAATAGAGGATCGTGCTATTCGGAATCCAGGCAAGCAGAATCATGGCAGCCATAATCATAATCGAACCAGCCGGGAATACAAAGCGATGTCCTTTTTGATCATAGAGCTTTCCAGCAAAGGTTCTTGAGATGAGGAGAGCAATGGCATAAAGAAGAAAATACCATTCAATTCCTTCAATCCCTTTTTTCACTGTATATAAAGGGAGGAAGGAAGCGATTCCACCAAACGTAACAGTAATAAAAAGAAGCAATATCGAAGGGGGCAAGGCCGTCTTTTCATAAAGGTCGAGCTTTTTATACTTAGAAGTAGCTACTGGTTCGACGGGCTTAAATCGGATACGAGATGATAAGGCGATCGCCACTGCACCAAGTACTCCGCAAATCAAGAAGAGTTCAGTAAAGCTAAGATAGCCTACAAGCGCAAGTCCAAGGGTTGGACCCATGGCAAGGGCTAAGTTACCAGAAAGACCGTAATACCCCATTCCTTCCCCGCGACGTTTCGGTGGAATCAGGTCGGTCGCAATCGTACCAGAAGCAGTCGTGGAAAGTCCCCAACCTACTCCTTGAATAATTCGTAACATAAATAAGAAAACAAGACCTCCAGCAATTCCGAAAGCTCCCGTGGAAAAGACAAAAATCCCTAATCCAACAAGATAAATAAATCGGCGCCCTTTACTTTCTAAGGCATGCCCAGCGTAGGGCCGAATTAAAAGGGCGGAAAAAGTAAAGATTCCCACAACCACTCCAATCAGCTGGTCATTTCCACCAAGGCTCTCTACAAATAAAGGTATGGTGGGTAAAGTCATTTGAAAACCAAGGAAAACAAAAAAGTTTGATAGGCAAATGAGAATAAAATCACGCGTCCATATTTTCTCGGTGCCTTTTTCAGTAGGTGGAGCTTTTTCCGCAAGCGGTGTGCTCATTACCATCCACTCCCATTCGGGAATATCCCGTTTCTATAGTCTCTTCGTTAACCTAAATATATGTGAGATTTTACATAAAAATGGTCATAAATCTATTATAGACAATGACTTTTCGATTTACTATTTTTTTGAGTTTGAGAAGAAAATGAACGTTTAGTAATATTAATGGTATTAAAAAAGAAAAAAGGTGTTCATGATGGAAAGAATGATTGTACTAGGATCAGGAATATTAGGTGCTTCGGCTGCTTTTCACCTAGCGTTAAAAGGAGTAAAAGTGATTCTTGTTGACCGTGCGGAGGTGGGACAAGCAACAAATGCAGCTGCGGGAATTATTTGCCCGTGGATATCGCAAAGACGAAATAAGGCATGGTATGAGTTAGTAAAGCAAGGGGCGCGTTATTACCCGGAATTAGTTGAAAAATTGTCCTCTTATGGAGTAGGGAATACAGGATATCGAAAAGTGGGAGCGTTAAGCCTTCATTCAAATGAGGAAAAACTGAAACAAATGGCAGATAGGGCCATCAAACGGAGAGAGGATGCACCGGAAATCGGTGAAGTGAACATTCTATCCTATGAAGAAACAAGAGAGATGTGTCCTCTTGTTGCGGAAGGGTATGGAGCGGTGTATGTGTCCGGCGGAGCAAAGGTAGACGGAAGACTTATACGTGATGCATTAGTAAAGGCTGCTGTTCAGCTCGGTACAGAATACGTGAGTGGGAATGCTACACTCGTTTGTGAGGATCATGGAGTGAGCGGCGTGGTTGTTAATGGGGAGCGGCTAGAGGCTAATCGAGTGCTTGTCACGACAGGAGCTTGGGCACGAGAGGTGCTGGAGCCTCTTGGAGTGAATTTTCAAGTTTCGGGCCAAAAAGCGCAGATTGTCCATTTAGAGTTACCGGGTGTAGACACGTCACAGTGGCCCGTTGTCATGCCTCCGAATAATCAGTACTTATTAACGTTTGAAGCTGGTCGAGTGGTTGTCGGGTCGACGCATGAAGACAATAAAGAATTTGATACGAGAGTTACAGCGGGTGGGTTGAATGAAATTATCGGGAAAGCATTAGAGGTGTTTCCAGACTTAAAGGAAGCGACGGTAGTTGAAACAAGAGTAGGCTTTCGACCATTTACCCCTGACTTTCTACCCGTAATTGGGGCAGTTCCGGGCTTGGAAGGTGTTTTAGTCGCGAATGGTCTGGGAGCCTCTGGCCTGACGAGCGGCCCGTTTTTGGGTAGCGAGCTCGCGAAGCTCGCTCTTGGAGAGGAAACGGTGCTGGATGTGAGTCTCTATTCGGTGGAGGGTGCGATTGGGGATTGAGGTTTTGAGGATTGTAAATACGTTTGCAGGAACGGGAGTGAGCTCAGGTGATCGCAAATAATTTCCGCGTTTTTCCTCTACCTCTTTCTCAAAAAGATTGATTCAAATCACATCAAAACAAAACGGAACAAGATATGATGGATTCATAAAGAAGGAAAGGATCTGATCATAATGCAACGACAAAGCTTATCTACCTTTATCATATATAATGAAGAGAAATTTACGAAACGAGTGATTTTTAAAGAAGGGGAAAGTACGGTATTTGTATTAAACTTTTCGAAAAATCAAGCACTACCTGCTCATAAACATCCTGGAACAAATGTGTTTATTCAGGTGATAGAGGGAGAAGGAACCTTTCATGTGGATGGAGAAAGTTTGTCTGTTTCCAAACATGATGTGATTCATTTTACTGGGGAAGAGGAAATGTCCTTCGTGAATGGTGAGGGCAATACGAGCCTGTATGTGATGCTAAATAAGATTCCAGATGAAAGATATGTAAAAGAAATCTAACAAAAATGCTCACCTGACAAGGTGAGCATTCTTATTTATTTCTCCTCAGCTGTAGGGCGCTTTCCACCTAATTGCAGGCTAGCCTTTCCTTCTTCAAGAAGATGTTGAATGTCTTTGAATTTTACAAATCGCTTATTTACATCATCAAATAATTTAAAGTGTATGGACTCAAGGCTCGTACCTAGAGTAACGGTTGTTGCTTTTTGTAATGGCGGTGTAGATTCATGTGCTTTTTCCAGATTATAGTTAGGAACCTTAGGTGCTAGATGATGCACATGGTGAAAACCGATGTTTCCAGTTACCCATTGCAAGATCTTCGGAAGCTTGTAATAAGAACTTCCTTCAACAGCTGCCTTCACATAGTTCCACTCTTCTTCGTGTTCAAAGTAGCTGTCTTCATATTGATGTTGTACATAAAATAACCAAATTCCTAATGCTCCAGCAACAAATAGAATTGGCGCATGGACAAGAAGGAAGGCTTTCCAGCCAACTAACCAAATCATAAACGCATATAACACAACAATCGCAATATTGTTGAAATAAGTGTTGAGACGCTCTTTACGTTTAGCATCCTTTACATTGATTCGGTTGGTCACAAGGAACAAGAAGATCGGTCCTAGAACGAACATAACAAAAGGGTTACGGTACAGTCTGTATTGAAGGCGTTGAGCTGGTGTAGCAGCTAGATACTCTTCCACCGTCATTACCCAAATGTCACCAATGCCACGCTTATCTAAGTTCCCGCTTGTTGCGTGGTGAATATTGTGGCTTCTTTTCCACTGTTCATAAGGGAACATTGTAATAATTCCACTAATGTTACCAATAATGGCGTTTGCTTTACGATTTTTAAAGAACGATTGGTGGCAGCAATCATGGAAAATGATAAAGATTCGAATCACAAATCCAGCAGCAACAATTGCTAGTGGCAACGTTAGCCAATAAGAAACCGAGAGACTCGCGTATGCTAGGTACCATAAACCAAAGAATGGAATAAATGTGTTAATCATTTGTTTTACGCTTTTATTTATATCTGACTTTTCAAAAGGGACCACGCTTTTTCTTAATTCAGCTGTTTTTTGCTTGCTCATAAAAGCCTCCTACAAGGTTTTGAATTTATCTACTGTTATTGTAGTGTTTATGAGCAGGTCATGAAAAGGCATAAATGTATAGAGTAGGACATGACAAATGTCATGTTGCAAGAAAAATTTTAAAGGTAATTAATGGTAAACTCTTTAACAATTCGAAAAATGTAGACATCTTTACTTCATGAGCATATTTTTACATACGTTCCCTATTTCAAGATATACTAGTCTGTATACATTTGGATAGGAGGACATAAAATATGTGGCAGGATTTTAAGAAGTTTGCTTTAAAGGGGAATGTGATTGACCTGGCTGTCGGGGTGGTTATTGGTGGAGCCTTCAGCAAAATTGTTAGCTCACTTGTAGACAATATCCTTATGCCGATTGTAGGGCTCTTATTAGGCGGATTTGATTTTACGACGCTACAATATACATATGCTGATGCAACGATCAAATATGGTCAATTTGTACAAAATGTGGTTGATTTCTTTATTATTGCTTTTTCCATCTTCCTATTTATAAGATTATTACAGAAGTTTAGAAAGAAGCAAGAAGTAAAATCGGAAGTAAAGGCGCCTACAACGGAGGAAAAATTGCTTTCGGAAATTCGTGATATTTTAAAGGAACAGCAGCAACAAAAGGGTGTATAAAAAGAAGCGATTGCTATGAGGCAATCGTTTTTTTTTCGTTCGATTAGAGGTATGCTAATTTGTATACAAGTGCCTGTACATTAAGGTAAAATAAATTACCAACTAATCCTATAAATAAGGTGTGATATAGATGTTATCTGATGTTCGTACAATTCCCAAGCCACTTGTGCAGGTTAACCAATCGGTCATTGTATTATCTGTTATTCTTACTTGGGTGACAAATATGGAATGGATATTATTAATTCCTCTTCTTTCGGGTGTTTGTGGAGTTGTTTTTCGTATAAATCCGATCATGGAGGGAGCGAAGCGGTTTTTAAAAAAGGAACCATCAACGTATCTTCAGGAAGATTGGGAGCAGCAGCAGTTTAATCAAAAAATTGCCATTCTATGTTTAGGGGCAGGTTTTATGGGGTTTGCCTTCAATCTGCCAGTGGTAGGGTATCTATTTACGATCCTAGTCGCGATTGCTGCGACTGTTGCTCTATTAGGTTTTTGTATCGGTTGTTTTATTCATTATCAGTGGAAAATGTATCAGTATAGAAAATTCAAGAGTCAACAATAGGGATAAAGGGGTCAGCATGGGTGCTGACTTTTTTTTGCCTATTTCTAGATGTTTTTGGAGAATCTTGTCTAACGATTTATGGGCTATAAGTGAGCTTTGGTAACCGATGGTACTAAGTGATTATGATAAAATGTAAACAAGTTATTAAAGAAAAGAGGAGCAGAATAGAATGGGAGAAACTAAGAAGAGCCAAGAAATAATTAGCTGGGGTAAATCGGTGTTTATTGCTTTTGCTATCGTAGTCGTTGTTCGTACATTTGTCTTTGCTCCTTATATTGTGGATGGTGCCTCGATGGAACCGACACTTCACGATCAAGAAAAAATATTTGTTAACAAAGTCAATACACACAAAATTGAGCGTGAGGACATTGTGATTATTAAAGGAGAAGGCGAAAATTACGTAAAAAGAATTATTGGCTTGCCTGGAGATATGATTGAAATAAGGGATGATCAGTTACTAATTAATGGCGATGTTCACAGCGAAGAGTACTTAGACAGTAATCGTGAGCAAGCGCATGAACAAGGTAGTGTGTTAACGGGAGATTATGGGCCTACAATGGTTCCGGAAGGGCATTATTTTGTATTGGGTGACAATCGATTACGCAGTATGGACTCGAGGAATGGTCTCGGTTTTATTAAAAAGGAAAAGATAGTTGGAGTGAGTGAGTTTGTATTTTATCCATTTTCTGAAGTTCGATCGGTACAATAGTAATTAATCCCATTGACATAAAAACGTGCATGAATTATTCTAGTAAAGCATTTGAAATTTCATATGATCCTCATCAGCTTTCGATGAGGTAGAGGTTGCGAAAAATATTAGTAGGTTGGATAAGAGCAAGAGAAGCTCAATGATTCCAGTTGAAAGGAATTTTCGCCGAAGCACTATAATTTCTCTAACTATAGTAGCTGGGACTACATCGAATAGGTGTAGGACTGTCATAGCTGACTAGCTATGTTGAACTATCCATTGGCCTGATGCGGTTATTGTAAAACACACTGTACTCACGTTTTGGTGTGTTTTTTTATGTCTATTAGGCACCTCTATCTTTGAGATGGGGAATAATAATAGAAAGGAATATGATCATGGGAAAACAAACGAAGTTAGGTTTATGGATATTAACTGCATTAGTAGTTGGAAATATGGTAGGTTCGGGTATCTTTATGTTACCACGTTCACTGTCAGAAGCCGCAAGTCCGGCGGGGGTTATTCTCGCTTGGTTATTTACAGGAGCAGGGGTGCTTGTAACAGCGCTTGTGTTTGGGAATTTAGGAATGAGAAAGCCAAATTTAAATGGTGGACCACAAATTTATGCGAAAGAGCTTTTTAAGCCAAATTCTAAA
Organism: Robertmurraya korlensis; assembly: GCF_023715225.1. Taxonomy (GTDB): domain Bacteria; phylum Bacillota; class Bacilli; order Bacillales; family Cytobacillaceae; genus Robertmurraya_A. Next base: position 81,700 of record NZ_JAMBNS010000012.1, on the reverse strand, counting down.
GGCTCTGTTCTTTCTGGGTTCATGGCTACTTGGGGGTATTGGATTGGTAACTTAGCAGGGAATATTGCCATTATCACAACATTCGCTAGTTACTTATCAACGTTCTTTCCCCTTTTAACGAGTCAAGCTGAGTTATTTACAGTGGGTTCCTTTACGTTAAAGGTCGGAAATGCATTAACTTTTGCAGTTTGTTCGATTTTATTATGGGGAACACACTTTATCATTTTACGTGGGTTAGAAAATGCAGGGAAATTAAACTTTATTGCAACGGCGTCAAAAGTGGCAGGATTCTTTATCTTCATTATTGTTGCTTTGTTTGCATTTGAGGCTTCACATATGCTTCCTATGGTTGAGCCACGTGTCGATGAAAGTGGTGCTTCTGTTGGATTGATGGGTCAAATTAGCAATGCAGCGGTTGCTACCTTATGGGCGTTTATCGGTGTGGAGTCGGCGGTTGTTTTTGCGGGACGTGCGAAGAAGCAAATTGACGTTAAGCGTGCAACGATTCTAGGGTTGTTCATTGCGTTAGCTATTTATATTGGAGTAAGTACATTAGTTATGGGCTTATTAAGCCAAGAGGCATTAATTGCGTCAGACAAGCCATTAATTGATGCGATCGTCTCGGTACTTGGACCTGTTTCTGGAAAAGTGTTAGCAGGTATTGGATTAATCAGCTTATTTGGATCTACCATTGGTTGGGTGATGCTAAGTGCAGAGGTTCCGTACCAAGCAGCCAAGCAAGGTCTGTTTTTACCTTCCTTTTTAAAGGAAAACGAGAAGAATATTCCGGTTTTATCAATGATTATAACGAATTCCTTAGGACAGTTATTTATCTTCTCAACCATTTCAAATTCGATCTCTGCGGCGTTTGACTTTGTTATTTATATCGCAACTTTATCTTACCTGGTTCCTTACTTCATTGCTGCTGTATTCCAGTTAAAGCTAGTGATGACAGGTGAAACGTATGAAGGCCAAACAAGATCAAAAATAATTGACGGTGTCATTGCTTTACTAGCGACCTTGTATTCGGTATGGGTCATCTATGCGGGGACAGCAGACATCAAAACCTTCATGTTCGGAGTGGCTCTCCTTGCAAGTGGAATCTTCTTCTACAGCCCAGTTGCCAGAGCACACAACAAAAAAACACAAACCAAAAAAGCCGCCTAATTGCTTTGACATTGCTTTGACATTGCGGTGACAGACACCACAAAAAGACAAATGAGGCCAAAGTGTCCACGGAGGGTGTCTGTCACCGCTCGTGGACAAAAAGGGGTAAAGTGTCCTTCTGGGAAGGACACTTTACCCCTTTTTGTTATTTATTTTGGTATGCTTATTTAACGTGCGACTTTGTTTAGAAATTGCTGTGTTCTAGGATTGGTGGAGAGGGTGAAGATTTCTTCTGGTGTTCCTTTTTCAGCAATGATTCCTTGATCCATGAAAATGACTTGGTCTGCTACATCTCTAGCGAACTCCATTTCATGGGTCACAACAACCATCGTCATGCCTTCTTCAGCAAGATCCTTCATGACTTTTAATACTTCACCAACAAGCTCCGGATCAAGCGCCGAGGTGGGTTCGTCAAATAATAAGACCTTCGGATCCATCGCCATCGCTCTGGCAATCCCCACGCGTTGCTGCTGCCCACCTGATAGTTGATGAGGGTACATATCCGCACGGTCGCTCAGTCCTACCTTGGCAAGTAAATCGAGCGAACGCTTTTTGGCCTCCGCTTTTGAGCGTTTTAAAACCACGACTTGGCCTTCCATAATATTCTCAACAACCGTTAAGTGTGGAAACAGGTTATACGATTGAAAAACCATGCCTGTTTGTTGACGAAAGGAGGTCATTTGATTCGGTTTTAGCTTTGTTCCTGATTGAAACTGAAGTTCTTTTTCCCCGATCGTAATCGACCCTTGATTTGGAATCTCTAATAAATTTAGACAGCGTAAAAGGGTCGTTTTCCCTGAACCAGATGGGCCAATAACAACAGCTGTTTTTCCCTTTTCCACCTCTAAATTAATTCCTTTTAAAACATCAATGTCTCCAAAGCTTTTATATAAATTTTCTAGTTTAATCATAGCCAATACTCTCCCTTCCTACTTTGCTACGCTGCGGTCAAAGCGACGTTCAAGCATGGATTGAGCATAGGACAGCACCGTACTAAACATTAAATAAATAAATGCCACTTCAATATAAAGCCAAAGAGGTTCGTACGTAGCTGCAGCCACCTGTTGCCCTTTTTGAAACATCTCTGTAACGGTGATCGTTGCAGCAAGGGAAGTGTCTTTAACCAGGCTGATAAAAGAGTTTCCAAGTGGTGGAACAGATACTCTGATCGCTTGTGGGAGAATGATTCGTCTCATGGCTTGAGCCCGAGTCATGCCAATCGAATAGGCTGCTTCCCATTGCCCTTTAGGAGTGGAAAGAATCGCGGCACGAATAATTTCCGAGCTATACGCTCCTTTATTTAAGGTAAAACCAAGTACGGCTGCTGGAAAAGGATCAAGCGTAATTCCCACACTAGGAAGACCGTAAAATAGGATAAATAACTGAACAAGTAACGGTGTACCTCGAAAGATCCACACATAAAATTTTGCAATTGCAACGAGTGGCTTAATACCTGATATGCGAGCAATTGCTGTGAAAAACGCTAAGATAAGACCAAGTGTAAATGTGATTAATGTTAATGGAACCGTAAAATATAAACCAGCTTTTAAAATAGGAAAAAAGGAATCGCTAAGGATTCCTATAATTCGTTCCGCTCTTTCATCTAAGACCATTTCATTTCAGTCCTTTACTTCAATACGTCTTCGCCAAACCATTTAGTTGAGATTTCAAGGTATGTTCCGTCTTCAATCATGTCAGCTAATGCACCGTTAACCGCATCAACTAGCTCTTTGTTATCTTTACGGAATAAGAAGGCATTGCTTGTTACATCCGCTTCTTCGTCCACCTTTTTAATCGCAAGGTCAGGACGTTGCTTTTTTAAATCCAGGTAAGAAAGATTGTCGTTGATCGTTGCATCGATACGACCTGAAGTAATTAAATCAATGGCTTGATTAAATCCATCCACCACTGTGTTTGTTGCCCCATGTGCTTCTGCAATCTTACGGTAGTTACTGTCTAAAGATTGTCCTACTTTTTTTCCATTCAAATCTTCAAACGTTTTAATGTCTTCATTTGCTTCACCAACAACAAGTACTGCTTTTGAAGAAATATAAGGTTCAGACATATCATATTTTTCAAGGCGATCTTCGCGAATTGCTACTTGGTTCGCCACCATGTCATAACGCTTAGCATCTAGTCCAGCGATCATTCCATCCCATTTAGTTTCAACGAAAACAGGCTTAATATCAAGGCGCTTGAATACTTCTTCAGCAATCTCAATGTCAAACCCTGTTAGTTTGCCTGACTCATCATGGAAAGTAAACGGTGCATAAGTACCTTCTGTCCCGATGGTAATTTCACCTTTTTCTTTAATCTCTTCGTATAAGTTTGCTGCTGTTTCTTCATTTTCCTTTGCTCCACAAGCAGTTAAAGCTAGAGAAAGAAGAAGAGTGAACAGCACGAATAATAATTTCTTCATGTAAAAACCCCCACTAAGTTTATCGGATTAATTATTTAAAAACTATATTAGGTTAATATTTTCTTTCATATATGTCAAACATTTATTCTTATCTTTCACAGAAATGTAACTTATATGTAGGGAAAAAAAGAACAGGCGGTTAAGCCTGTTCCATTAAATCATGTCTACGTGAGTGATTTTCCAGTGTTCATGTTTAATCAGCTGCTCTAGTTTATCTGTATCTTTGTGCCTAAAATGTTGAACGATGTTTGCATGTTGCTCGTTCATTTGTGTGAGTACAGAAAATAGCTTATCTTCGTCTTTACTTAAGTAAATTTGTCTAACAAAACTGTTCTGTAACGATTGCAGCAGATCAATTAATGTTTCATTATTGCACTTTTCAATATAAACCTGATGAAATTCGTATTGAAATTTTTGATAATCAGAATAATTGCGCTGAGAAATCGCTTGGTCAATTTTTTCCACCAGCTCTTCCATCTTATGTAGGTCTTCATCCGTAAGAAGCTGTATAGATAAAGAGGCTGCTAGAGCGTCAAGAACAGCAACGATCTGGAACACATCAAGCTTATTTTTTATCGAGAGTTCTTTTACGATAAATCCTTTCCGAGGGAAAAATTCAAGTAAGTTTTCGGACGCAAGCTGTATTAAAGCTTCTCTTACAGGAGTTCGACTCACTTCCAATTTTTCTGCTAAAGCCACTTCATTTATTTTCTGATTAGGAAGCAAGTTTCCATTCTGAATTTCTGTAGCAATGTAATCATACACATGATCTTTTAACGATCGGTATCTTTTAAGAATCATCGGTTCCTCCTTACTGAAGGCTTGGTTATCTATAGCCTATTATACCTTAAGTAATAGAAGAGAAGAGTTCCCAGCCTATCTTAAAAAATTTTTCTTCATATTTGTTACAATATTCTGTATATTATACAATATACAATATACAATCAAGATGCAAAGTTTAACGATAAAAATGATTGAGGTGATTAGCTATGGTGAAACACAACTTTACGAATATAAAGGACGGAACAAAAGCGGTATGGGCAGGAGAAGAGGCATCTCTTGCTTTTAATGCCACCCAAGTGCCTGTCGTCTTAAGTGTTGCCTACAATTATGATGATATGGATGAATGGCAGGAGGTAGCAATGGGGTTAAAACCTGGCCATACTTATAACCGTATGACAAATCCAACCGTCGAAGCTTTCGAGGAAAAACTACGGATTCTAGAAGGGGCAGAAGCAGCAGTCGGCTTTTCTTCGGGGATGGCGGCCATTAGCAGTACGCTATATACGTTTTTACGGCCAGGAGATCGAGTCGTGTCAATTAAAGATACCTATGGAGGAACCAATAAAATTTTCACCGAGTTTCTACCCCATATTGATGTTGATGTGACGTTATGTACGACCGGAAATCATGAAGAGATTGAGGCGGAGGTGGCTAAAGGATGCAAGGTATTGTATCTAGAATCACCAACCAACCCGACACTAAAGATTACTGATATTGAACGAATGGTGAAGGCGGGAAAAGCGGTTGGAGCCTTGGTGATCATTGATAATACCTTTGCTACTCCAATTAATCAAAACCCTTTATTATTCGGGGTAGATATCGTAATCCATAGTGCCACTAAGTTTTTAAGTGGTCATGCAGATGCGATGGGAGGAGTGGTATGCGGTCCAAAAAATCTGATGGAAAAAGTGTATCATTATCGAGAGATTAACGGCGCCACGATGGATCCTTGGTCAGCCTATCTTATATTAAGAGGGATGAAAACATTAAAACTTCGTGTCAGACAGCAAGAAAAAAGTGCGATGGAAATAGCGTGCTATTTGAAAAATCAGAAGCATGTAGAGGAAGTGTTTTATCCCGGATTAGAAACACATCGTAATCATGATATTGCAAAAAAACAAATGAAGGGCTTCGGGGGAATCGTTAGTTTTGTATTAAAAGAGGAGATGGAGGCTATCAGAATTCTATTGCCAAAGTTACAGTATGCCAATAGAGCGGGCAATCTCGGGGCCGTGGAGACGATCTATGGACCAGCAAGAACCACGAGTCATGTGGAGTGTACCCTTGAAGAAAGGAAGGAACTTGGGATACCTGAAGGGCTCGTTCGTATATCGGTCGGAATCGAGGATACTGAAGATTTAATCGCTGATCTGGAACAAGCTTTCGCCCATCTAGAATCACAATTATCTTTAGAGTAATAGGTGAAAAAGGAGTAATTCGCTATAATAGCTTCATATAGATAGTGGGAGTGACGTATAAATGTACCTAACAGTAAAAGAAACGGCAGAATATTTATCAGTTTCGATTCAGTATGTAGAAAATTTAATTTTGCAGGGGAAAATTCGGGTGTTATAACGCAAATAATGATAAAAATAGGCGTGAAGCTGTAGTCCAATTAGTGAGGTTACAGAGATTACTGTTACCTCGCTAATTGAACTGCAAAATGCTGTGTTTTTTAATTACAAAACCACGTTTTTCTTTGGCTTTGCTCTCGTATAGGTAAGAGAATTTATAGGCGGAGAATTTCCGACTAATGTATATAGAGGAAGCTTAAGAAGCAGAAATAAGCGGAGGAATTCCGGTTAACTGCTCTAAATAAGCCAAAATACGAAGATTTGAATCACATAAGCGGAAAAACTCCGCTTATTCTTAAGGAAACGGGGGTATTTCCCAATTTAGTCGGAATTTTTCCGGTTATTTTTCAAACAGTGAAATCAACATCAGTTTTATAACAGTACCTGAGCTTAAATTTGCATTATACATTAGGTGGCACTTTTTAATATTCTTACATTACACAACAAAAAGCCCTGCCTTTTGCAGGCAAACATATTTTTATAAAAAGTGACAGGTATCTGAACACGTTAGGAGAATAAAAGATGTTTATTTTCCCTTTATTTGTATGATATTTATCATTTTTATGCAGTTGTCAATGAATATGTAAGATAGGTTTCCAATAAAAATGATAGGAAAAAAGTTAACCGAAGATATTTTCAAATACATAAAAGGGTAGGGATACCAGTACTTGCACGTTAATCTAGTAAAGTGATGATAAATTATCCTAACAAAGTTTTTGTTGTTGCATAAAAAAACGATAAAAGTTATAATAGTTTCATGTCAAAATATACTGAAAATTTAGAGTTGTAAGGTATTTGCTAGAGAAAGTATCAATGAAAAATAAAACTATTTTTAAGGGGGCAATGTAGTGAAAAAACTATCTTTATTATCATTTTTGTTAGTGTTTAGTATGCTCTTGGCTGCTTGTGGAACAAGCAATCAGAACAATGGATCGGATGAAGGAGCTAGTGAAGAGAAGAAAACATTACGAGTAGTAACAGACGCAGCTTATGCACCATTTGAATACATGGATGGCGATAAAATTGTTGGATTTGATGTTGACTTTACAAAAGCAGTAGCGAAAGAAGCTGGTTACGAAGTTGATATCGTACATGTAGGTTGGGATCCTGTTTTCGTAGAATTAGAGGATAGAATTGCAGACTTTGCTGTATCTGCCATTACAATTAATGATGAGCGTAAGGAATCATATGATTTCTCACACCCATACTTTTTATCAACAAATAAAATTCTTGTTCCAGAAGGCAGTGATATCAAATCGGCTGCTGACCTAAAGGACAAGAAAGTAGCGGTTCAAAACGGAACAACTGGTCAAGAAGCAATTGAAAGTGTACTGGGAGCAAACAATCCTAATATCAAAAAATTTGAAAATACTGTTCTAGCAATTATGGAGTTAAAAGGTGGCGGAGCTGACGCGGTTGTTGCTGATAACACAGTGGTTGAAGAGTACGCGAAAAATAACCCAAATGATAAGTTTGTAGTTGTTGAAGATACGGAAGCTTTCGCATCTGAGTATTATGGATTAATGTTCCCGAAAGATAGCGAGTTAAAAGCAGAATTTGATAAAGCGATTAACGCCATCTATGAAAATGGAACATATGCAAAGATTTACAAAGAATGGTTTGGTTCTGAGCCAGACGTTGAAGATTTAAAAGCACAACAATAATTGGTTACATGATTATTTAGGGCGTAACTCTTTCGCATAGTGTTACGCCATTTTTTTTCATTCTAGTAAAGGAGGAGTACGATGGACTTTCGGTATGATCTCATCATGGACTATGCGCCATTGTTTTTAAAGGGAACCTTGCTTACCCTTGGTTTATCACTAGCAGGAATTGTTTTTGGTACAGCACTTGGTTTGGCCATTGGGTTAGGAAAAATGGTGAAAAACAAGTGGGTGTCACTACCTTTTGACTTATATATTACGTTTTTTAGAGGAACCCCATTATTTGTACAGATCTTGCTTATTCACTTTGGTCTCGTTCCATTGTTTGCAGGAAAAACAGAACCAGTGACAGCAGCCATTCTTGCATTATCATTAAATGCAGGAGCGTACATTGCAGAAATCTTCCGAGCAGGAATTCAATCGATAGACAAGGGGCAGATGGAAGCGGCTAGAACACTTGGAATGACTCATTTTCAAGCAATGAGATATGTCATTCTGCCACAAGCGTTTAAGAGAATGATACCTCCATTAGGAAATGAATTTATTGTGTTAATTAAAGAGTCTTCTTTAGCAGCGGTCATTGCGGCTCCAGAGATTATGTACTGGGGACGAGCTATGCAAGGACAATACTACCGTGTATGGGAACCGTATATAACTGTAGCTATCATATACCTTGTGATCACATTAACCTTGAGCTTCTTGTTAAACCGTCTTGAGAGGAGGCTATCAACAGAATGATTAAAGTGAGTAACCTAAAAAAGTCATTTGGCCATAACGAAGTATTAAAAAACATTAATGCAGAAATAAAAGCGCAAGAAGTGGTCGTTGTAATTGGACCTTCTGGTTCAGGAAAGTCGACGTTTCTTCGCTGTTTGAACTTGTTAGAATCCGTAACAGATGGACATGTCTATATTGAAGGTGTGGACCTTACAGATAAAAGCGTGAACATCAATAAGGTAAGACAGGACGTGGGAATGGTATTTCAGCAATTTAATTTATTTCCACATAAAACAGTGATTGAAAATATTGTGATGGCTCCTGTGAAGGTGAAGAAAATCGATGAAGAAGTGGCTCGGCAAAAGGGATTAGACCTTTTACGAAAAGTAGGTCTAGAGGACAAGGCAAATGCCTATCCCGATTCATTATCAGGTGGTCAAAAACAGCGTGTGGCGATTGCAAGAGCACTTGCCATGGAACCCAAAATCATGCTCTTTGATGAACCAACCTCCGCACTAGACCCAGAGATGGTCGGTGAAGTTCTCGAGGTTATGAAACAGCTAGCCAAAGAAGGCATGACCATGGTTGTTGTGACACATGAAATGGGGTTTGCCAGAGAAGTTGGCGATCGAGTCATCTTCATGGACGGCGGTTATATTGTGGAAGAAAATGTACCTGATGAGCTCTTCACCAATCCGCAACAGGAACGTACAAAATCATTTTTAAGTAAGGTACTGTAAAAAGGATGTCCGACAGGGACATCCTTTTTTGCATAATTTGCTTTTACAAGAGACATAATAAAAAGGACTCGTAGCTCAAAGAACAGAGCAACCTCTCGTATCCCTGATACGGGAAGAGTCGTTTATGGGTTAAAGTCCCATCGAGTCGAAAACACAGGTTCGAATGAACCTGTGTTTTTTCTACATCTAATATCCTTTAATAAAATCTACTACGTTAATGGAAGGCTGCTCACCCTTCGCATATTGTCGTAAGTTTGGCAAAAAGATATCTTCTACCACTCGACGGTCATAATACTCAGTTGAACCCGAAGTGTGTGGTGTAACAATCACATTTTCCATTTCCCATAAAGGACTGTTCTCAGGGAGAGGTTCGACCTCAAATACATCTAATCCGGCCCCTGTAATTTCTCCGTTTTGAAGTGCCTGAATAAGATCTTCCTCTACAACAATTTCACCACGACCAATATTTACGAAGAAAGAACTTGGCTTCATTAGCTGAAATTGTTTCATAGAAAATAATCCCTTTGTATCCTTCGTTAACGGGAGGGTAGATACTACATAATCGCATTGTGGAAGGACCGTATCAAGTTCGGTTGTCACGTACATTTCATCCACATATTCCTCAAACAACCGGGAGTTTCTTACGCCGAGTACTTTCATTCCAAACGCTTTAGCAATCTTTGCTGTTTCTTTACCAATGGCTCCAACACCTATAATACCAATTGTTTTCCCGTGCATCTCAAGCTTAAGTCCAGCATGATGCCAGTGTTTTGAGGACTGATTTCTGACATACGTATGAATTTTCCTAGTCAGTGCAAGCATCAATCCGAAGATGGTTTCAGAAATGGGATAGGCATGAACACCATTCGCACTGGTAACCGTTACACCACGCTCATCAAGAAGTGGGAGAGGTAAGCTATTCACACCGGCACTCCAAGTTTGAACCCAGTTTAAAGTGGTGGAGCTGTCTAAAAGGTCTATTAGATCCTTTTTCCATCCTAAAATAATTTCCGCATTATGGATATGTTCTTTATACATTTCTTTTCCAACAACGATTTCCCAGTCTGGTAAAACAGCTTGTATTTCGTTAACATATACATGTTCCAGATTATGAGTAACGACAAGTTTTCTCAAGTTGTGGCACCTACTTTTTTGAAAATTTCGATATTCTAAATATACCATAAAAAAGTATTGACCCACTAATCTGAAAAATATGATAAAGTAGTCTTTACATTCAAAAAGTGAGCAGTAAGGTGATAAAAATGGAGAAAAATCAAGTCGTATACGACATTATGGAAGTATGTCTATTAGCAGGGAAAATCATGCTCCAAAGCGGGGCTGAAACGTACCGTGTGGAGGATACAATGGAGAGAATCGCCCGTGCTTTTGGGGTTAGAGAGGCGCATTGTTTCGTCACACCAACAGGAATTATTTTTTCAATCGAGAGCACAGAGCCTACCAAAACAAAGCTAGTGCGAATAACAGAAAGAACAACGGATCTTCATAAAGTTGCTTTGGTAAACGGGGTATCCCGCCGGATAACGAATGGAGAACTTAATATAGAAAAGGCCTTTCGTGCATTAACAGAGGTAGAGGAGTCGCAATTAACCTATTCGACAATCATCCAAATCCTTGCAGCGGCAATTGCGAGTGGCTGCTTTTTAATTATGTTCAATGGAAGTTGGATCGATTTTCTGCCGGCGTGTATTACGGGCGGGATTGGATTTACGAGTGTGATGTACTTTCACAGAGTCGTTCCGATCAAGTTTTTTTCTGAGTTTATTGGTTCGATTATAATCGGCATTCTTTCGTTTTTATTTGTCAATATGGGTATTGGAGTTGAGTTAGATAAAATTATAATCGGATCTGTTATGCCACTCGTTCCAGGTTTGCTTTTAACCAATGCGGTCAGAGATTTAATGGCGGGTCACTTGGTTTCAGGGATATCTAAAGGAGCAGAAGCACTGCTTACCGCTTTTGCGATCGGGTCAGGCATTGCTGTTGTATTATCATTTCTTTAAAGGAGGCGATAAGCCAATGTACATTCTTCAACATCTCCTATTAAGTTTTTTGGCTGCCGCCGCTTTTGGTATTATTTTTAACGCTCCTAAATCTTCATTAATACAATCAGGTTTTGTTGGGATGCTTGGTTGGATGATTTATATTCTTTTCACGATGAATGGGGCTGATGCGGTGAATGCTACGTTAATTGCATCCTTCGTTATTGCCGTGGCTAGTCAGGTGTTTGCTAAGCTGTATCGAACGCCGATTATCATATTTATCGTTGCAGGAATCATCCCACTTGTTCCGGGTGGAATGGCATATGACGCCATGAGAAACTTTGTTGAAAATGACTATAATATTGCGTTAGCACTTGCGGCAAAAGCTTTCTTAATTTCGGGTGCGATTGCGATGGGAATCGTTTTTTCTGAAGTAATTAACCAGCTGATTAGAAAGACGGCCATCACAAAAAAGAGCGAATCCTGATTCAAGGATTTGCCAAGTTGGAATCCGAATGTCCCTCGCTCTTTTTGCTTACCCTATTGATAGGGGAGGTGTTATGCGATGGCACAGGACGTTTTATGTGAGGTAAGTAATTGTGTGTACAACGAAGAAGGACAGAAATGTGGTGCAGAACAAATCTTCGTTGTCAGTCACCGTGGCAAGGAAGCGGATACGAGCCGTGAGACAGATTGTAAAACATTCGAACCTGAAGGGTTATAAAAACGAAAAACAGCGCGAGCGAGCGCTGTTTTTTTATGTGTAAAAAACAGAGTTTTCGGGATTTCCTTCCAAGGGAGCATAATTCACCCACTAATAACAAATGATATACAAAAGTGGAATGGGATTTAGTTTTTGTGATAAGGATGATTGCTGTTGGTAACCTTTTTATTTACTTTCATATTGATGGCGTCTATCGGAGTGATTACCATGTTTGATCTGTATTTATATGAGGAGACGCTTCTGTCGATTTTAGATGCGAATATTTTCTTTGAAAAAGGGACGAGTCAATGGATGTTGTATGTGAATTTACTATTCGGATTCTTCTACGGTATGGTCGTAGATTACCGATTTAGGAAAAGTAAAAAATCAAGTAAATCATCATGAAAAATATACTGGTTGAGAAGTTGTCCCTTTGGCAATTATTTATATTAATTTTTATTTTTGAAATTGGCAATGCCGCAGTTGTCAGCACAGGAAATGATGCGAATCAGGATGCTTGGATTGCGATTGGATTAGCGATGGTCTTTGGTATGGGGTTAGCCTTGATGTATTATTTTATGCTCTCAAGATTACCAGGGAAAAATCTCTTTGAAATCTTTCAATTTTGCTTTGGAAAATGGATGGGCGGATTATTAACGTTACTGTATATTTTGTACTTTCTTTATATTGCTTCTCGGGTTCTTCGGGATTTCTGCGAACTGATTGTGTCGTTTATTTTTGAAGAGACTCCCATTGAGTTTATTGCCATCACTATGGTGATTGTTATCGTTTATATGTTGTATTTAGGACTCGAGGTGATGGGGAGAACAAGTGAGGTATTCATGCCCTACTTCTTCTCCTTTATCATCATCATCGGTATTGCTGTATTTATTTCGGGTGAAATGGAATTTGAAAATTTGTTTCCGATTCTTGGTGATGGATTTAAACCGGTGTTAAAAGCTGTATTTCCACAGCTTCTTACCTTTCCCTTTGGAGAATTAATTGCTTTTACCATGATTATCCCTTACACATCAAAATTTAAAAAAGCCAAAAAAATCACCCTGCTTGCTGTCATGGCAAGTGGAATTATGCTTATATACAATGCTGTTTTACAAATTACCACTCTTGGTGTAGATATGAGAGCAAGATCGAATTTCCCGCTTCTATCGTCGGCTCGTGAAATATCATTATTGGAATTCATCGAACGGGTCGATCTAGTGGTTGTTTTCATCGTTATGTTTGGAATTATTATTAAGGTGAGTGTGTTTTTCTATGGAGCATTAAAAGGATTAGAGCTCATAAGCAATCGACCATACCGGATGTACGTGGTACCAATAGGAGCAATTATTGCCTTTATCTCAGTGAAAATTAGTGATAATTTTGCTGAGCATATTGAAGAAGGTCTAATTGTCGTTCCATTGTTTATGCATGTTCCGTTTCAATTGCTGCTTCCGCTAATGATCTTACCAGTTCTCTTATGGAAGACGAGAAAGAGCAAGGAGGGAAGAAAATGAGTATCTTTAGTTCGTTGTTTACAAGGAAAAAAAATAAGAACAAAGGAAAACCAACAGAGGAAGAATTATTTAAACAGCAGGATATTCCAAAGCAATATTATAGCCAAGTAGAAAAAAATAAGAAGCTTCTAGAAGAGCTATTTAAGGGAACTTTTGACTTTAAGTGTGAACCCATTAAAATTGGTGGGCATAAAGCGTATTTAACGTATTTAAGCACCATGACTGATAAAAATGAGCTATCAAATCGAGTGATTCAAGTTGCAACCAATCACCCTACCGGTATTTCTTTTAATAATATGATTGAAATGAGAGAACTGTATTTTCCTTCGGTTGATTTTAAAGTTGCAGAAAATTTTCATCGAGTGGTATGGGCCGTATTAAACGGAGAAGCTTTGATTATGGTGGACGGATTCAATGAAGCACTTTCATTAGGGATTGGATTGCCAGAGCAACGCGCCATTTCAGAGCCAAGCACCCAGACGATTATTCGCGGTCCGAAAGATGGTTTTGTAGAAGGGCTACCGGTAAATATTTTATTAGTCAGAAAGCGTCTGAAAAATCCTCGTCTTAAATTTGAAATTTATCAAATGGGTAGGGACTCAAAAACCAATGTGGCACTTGGGTATATCAATGACATTGCAAATGAAGATTTGTTAAAAGAAGTAAGAGAACGATTAAATAAGATAGATGTAGGTGCCTTATTGGATTCAGGAAATGTGGAAGAATTCATAGTGGATAAAACCATCACACCCTTTCCACTCGTGTACAATACAGAACGGCCTGATAGTATATGTGGGCATTTATTAGAAGGGAAAATGGCTATATTTGTCGATGGTAGCCCCTTTGTATTAACGGTACCTACACTTTTCGTTGATTTTTTTCAGGCATCAGAAGACTACTATCAGCCATTTATTATGTCAAGTTTTGTTAGACTCGTTCGATATTCGTCTTTCATGATTGCTCTCTTATTTCCATCCCTGTATGTGGCCATATCCACCTTTCATCACGAGCTGATGCCTACACAGCTATTGATTAGTGTACAAGCACAACGGGAGGGCGTTCCTTTCCCAGCTGTTATTGAGATCATCATTATGGAGCTTTCTTTTGAAGTGTTGAGAGAAGCTGGAGTTCGGATGCCAAGGGTGGTTGGACAAACCGTTTCAATTGTTGGAGCACTCGTTATAGGACAAGCGGCTGTCGAAGCGGGTCTTGTGTCAAATGTTCTCGTTATTGTCGTCGCTTTTACCGCCATTGCAAGCTTTGTATCTCCGATCTATAGCTTTTCCATTGCCACTCGCTTGCTTCGCTTTGTTGTTATATTTAGTGCTGCCTTTATGGGATTATACGGTGTTCTTCTATTCTTAATCATTATGGTTATACATCTAGTTAGTCTTCGATCCTTCGGTATCCCCTATTTGGCACCGGTGGCACCGTTTCAACCAAGAAATCAGGATGATGTATTTGTTCGTGTTCCGATATGGTTAAATAAGAACCGACCTTCATATTTATATCCAAAATCACCAGTGAGAAGTGAAGAGAATAACCAGCCAAGTCCTCCAGATCAGCCAGTAGGAGGACAAAAATGAAACTGAAAATGGCATTATCCATCTTGGGATGCGTTATTATATTAACAGGCTGTTGGGATCGAATTGAATTGAACGATGTTTCAATTGTAACAGGGCTTGCGGTTGATGAAGGTGAGAACAGTAAATATCGATTAACCATCGAGGTAGTGAATGCAAGTCAATTTTCTAAAAACCAAATGGGTGGGGAGGCTGCTCCGGCCTTAACTTTTACACTTGAAGGAAATACAATATCAGAGCTTCTTCATAAAATGAATATTGGAATTACAAGAAGATTAATCTTTTCTCACACGAGGGTATTATACATTAGTGAAGGCATCGCGAAGGAAGGCATTATTGAATTCATTGATTTCCTTGATCGAAGTGGTCAATTTCGTAATGACTTTAACATCATGATAACAAAGGGAGAAAAGGCGGAAGCATTTGTAAAAGTGACGTATCCGATTCAAAAGGTTCCTTCATTAAAAGTACACAAGCAAACACAATCCTTTAATAGAGAGTGGGGAGGAGACCCGGGAGTAAGACTGACAGATTTTATTTCTGCCTTAACCTCCAAGGGGCGGAACCCTGTGTCAGCAACCTTAGTGATTAAAGGGGACCCCAAAAAGGGAGAGAAATCTGAAAATAATATGAAGACGAGTGTAGATACACTTGTTGAAATGGACGGAATGGCAATTTTTAAAGATGATCGATTAATAGGATATTTGACTGTGGACGAAACAAGAAATTACTTCTGGACACAAAAGCTAAAAACAACCAGTATGAGTGTACCTTGCTCGGACGATGAAAAGAAACCTGAGGATGAGAAATATATGGCTGTAACAGTGACTGAAACCCATAATAAACTAAAAGTTGATTTTACGAATGGAAAGCCTGTGCTAAAGGTGAAGATAAATGGAGAAACAAGAATTGAAGCTACACAATGTTTGAATGATTTAACGAAAATTGATACATATAAAGACTTTGAAGAGAAAATCAATCGTTATGTGGCGAAAGATATTCAGGAAACGATTAAGAAAGTGCAAACAGAATTTGGTGTTGATATTTTTGGTTTTGGAGATGCATTTAATCGACAACATCATAAAGAGTACAAGAAGGTAGAAAATAACTGGGATGAAGTATTTGCACAGGCTGAAGTAGAAGTTGATATCAATCTTCACTTAAGAAGATCTGGAGTTAGAGGGAAAACCTTTATTTCAGAAATTCCAAGAGAATAGACATTGCTGGGTGTTTCAGCTAGTATTTATATAGGTTTATTAAGTGCGAGCTGATTATAATCAGCTTTGATTAAAGGAGAAGCATATGAGTACGACAATTGTAAACGAGCTACAACCATTTATACAGGATGTATGGACGAAAGAAGGATTTAAGGAATTAACGAGTGTTCAAACAAAGGCAGTCCCTTTCATCGCAGAAGGCAAAGATGTGATAGCGGAGTCGCCAACAGGAACGGGAAAAACTCTAGCCTATCTTCTACCGGTATTAAATAAAGTGGATCCAGAGAAACGAACGATTCAAGCAGTTATCCTAGCTTCCTCACAGGAGCTTGTTATGCAGATTCTTTCAGAAATTCAAAAATGGAGTGAAGGAAGCGGAATTCGTTCGGCCTCATTTATCGGAGGAGCTAACGTTAAGCGCCAGCTTGAAAAACTAAAGAAGCAGCCCCATATTATTGCCGGAACTCCGGGACGAATGATGGAACTAATTGCACAAAAGAAAATCAAAATGCATGAGGTAAAAACGATTGTCCTTGATGAAGGGGACCAGCTTTTAACAAAAGAGCATCTTCAAACAGTGAAGAATATTGTGAAGTCCTCCCAGGCCGATCGCCAAGTGGTTCTATTTTCAGCGACTCTACCGGAACATTCCGTGGCTTTAGCGAAGGATTTAACGAAGGATGCAGAGGTCATTAAAATTAAAAAAGATGAAACGATTGAGTCTGGTGCGGTTGACCATGTGTATTTCACTGCAGAACAACGCGATAAAATTAAACTGCTTGAAAAAATCTCGCGTTTGGAAGAAGCGAGTGTCCTCGTATTCATTAAAGATATCGGTAACTTAAATGTAGTTTCAGAAAAACTAGCCTTTCAAAATGTAAAAGCATCTGTTTTACATAGTGATTTAAACAAGGACAAACGTAAAAATGCTTTAAAGGATTTTCGAACAGGCAAGGTGAATATGCTGCTTGCTACGGATGTCGCAGCGAGAGGGTTAGACATAAAGGGCATTACACATGTGGTTCATTATGATTTCCCTAGAGATATCGAGCAATATGTGCACCGATCAGGACGTACGGGAAGATTTGGGGCAGAAGGTACGGTTATTTCTTTAGTAAATGAACGTGAAGAAAGAGATTTAAAGAAATTTTCTCGTGATTTAAAAAAGGATGTTGTAAAAAAAGTGTTTTTTAAAGGCCAAATGGTGGATGCAAATTCAAGAAAGTAAGTTACAAGGAGTGGGAGAGATTCCCACTCCTTGTTGTATACTAAAGATATATTTAAAAAAGGGGTTGGAGGAATGGAGAATCCACGTTTACATAAAGCTTATGAAGGATGGCTCGAAGAAGCTACGATCGATTTAATCCAGGATAAGTTGGCTTCTGGGGAAATCACCTCAAAAGAGCTTGTGACCATGTATTTGCATCGCATTCGTACCGTAGATCCAAAGATCAATTCCGTACTTGAAGTAAATCCTCACGCCATTCAGATTGCAGCAAGTCTTGATGCCGAACGAAAAACGAAGGGACCACGTGGCCCGCTCCACGGAATCCCGGTTCTGATTAAGGATAATATCGATACAGGTGACCATATGCATACAAGTGCGGGTTCATTGGCACTCGCCGATTCCTATGCAAGAGAAGATTCAAAGGTAGCGGCTCTTTTAAGAGAAGCAGGTGCAGTCATCTTAGGGAAAACGAATATGACTGAATGGGCTAATTTTATGGCTGAAGGAATGAAAAGTGGCTATAGTTCGCGTGGAGGACAGGTGTTAAACCCGTACGGACCAGGCCGTTTCGATGTAGGAGGATCGAGTTCGGGATCAGGTGCTTCCATTGCAGCTAACCTAGCTGTTGTTGCGGTGGGGACCGAAACCTCTGGCTCCATCTTAAGTCCAGCAAGCCAAAATTCTTTAGTAGGAATAAAGCCAACGTTAGGGTTAGTGAGCAGAAAAGGGATTATACCGATCGCCCATAGCCAGGATACGGCCGGTCCAATGGCGAGAACCGTTAAGGATGCCGTCTATTTATTAAGCGCTTTATCTGCTTGCGATGAAAATGATGCCGTGACGTTAACGAATACAGAGTTAGCTGAGATTGACTTCACTTCATTTTTGGATAATCAAGGGTTAAAAGGGTCTAGAATTGGAATCGCCCGTGATGTGTACTTTGGGTATTTAAATGATGAGCAGCTTCAGGTAATGAATAAAGCGATTAAAAAGCTGGTTGAACTTGGAGCCGAGGTCATAGACCATGTAGTTATCCCCTCAACAGGAAGAAAATGGAGCTATGATGTGTTAACGTATGAGTTTAAATCGGATGTGAATGCATACTTAAAGACAGTGGATGCCTCGGTAAAAATAAAGTCACTGTCAGATGTGATTCAGTTTAATAAAGAAAATGAAGAAACATGCTTAAAGTATGGACAAGTGGTTCTAGAGGAATCAGAGGCTACATCTGGAAAATTAACAGAAGAAGCGTACTTAAAAGCGCTTGAAGAGGATATGTACTATTCTACAGAGCAGGGAATCGATTATGTGTTAAAGGAGCACCAACTGGATACCATCGTGTTCCCGAATAATTTTGGAGCAGGAATTCCTGCAAAAGCGGGATATCCGTCGATTACAATTCCCGCTGGTTACACGAGTGAAGGGGAACCGGTTGGAATCACGTTCACCGGTACCGCCTATAGTGAACCCACTCTTATCAAAGTGGGTTATGCGTTTGAAAAAGCAACAAAGCATCGAAAACCTCCAGTATTCGAATAAGGAGGGACTTAGCTTCTCATACTACCTATGTAAGTATCCTCTTTTTAAAAAGGAGATGGTTTACATGGGAAGAACAAAGCTTGGAAATGCCAATGCGCAGCGTAATAACAACAGGAAGCAACCACAAACTAGCTCAGAGCTAGTTGAGTTTACAACAACAGAAAAAAAGGACATTCACCGTAACCGTCCGACGAATCAATAATAAAATGATGCTACCTTTTTTGGTAGCATCATTTTATTTTAATCAGTACCTTGCATTAATCACTACTGTGTATTAATATATAAACTGGAAGTACATGGTATTTATTTTTAGGAGGTGCCATTTTTGAATGTACAGTTTAAAAAAGGTGTATTAGAGCTTTGTGTGTTAGTTCTTATTTCAAAAAGAGATCAATATGGATATGAATTGGCACAAAATATATCAAATAAAATTGAAGTGGCAGAAGGGACGCTATATCCCCTTCTAAGAAGGTTAACAAAAGAAGATTATGTCACTACTTATTTAGCTGAGTCAACGGAGGGTCCCCCTAGGAAATATTATTCCATTACGCAAAAGGGATTAAATTATATGAATGAATTAGTAGTAGAATGGCAACAGTTCTCAACTGCTGTCTCACAGTTTATTGAAGAAGGGACGAAAACCATTGAGTAGAAATGAATTCTTGCAAACGCTTGAAAGTTTACTACACACTGTTCCTGAAGTGGATCGGAGAGAAATGTTATATGACTATGAAGAGCATTTTCAAATTGGAGTGGAAAATGGAAAGAACTTAAAAGAACTAACTGAAGAACTTGGAGATCCTTATGCTATTGCACGTGACCTGTTAGCTGATTACCATGACGGGAGATTAATTCCTGAAAAGAAAAAGAGAGGACTAGGAAGGAAAATTTTTATAGGGTTTAGTCTGTTTCTCTTTAATGGGATTTTTATTATTGCTCCGGTTGCAGCAATATTTAGTGTAATTGTTTCGGTTTGGGTAGTTGCACTTGCACTTACACTCTCCCCACTTGTTCTTATTACATCTTCTCTTCTAGGCTATAGCTACGAGAGCCTAACGGTTAATTTTTTCGCTTCACTAACTTTATTCAGTTTAGGAATGCTTATTGGAATTGGAATGTTGAATGTATCGAACTACTTTTATAGAACATTAGTAAGGTATAGTAGGTTTACTATTAGTGTGGTTCAAGGGAGGAGAACGGCATGAAGAAAATCGTGAGTGCATTATTTATCATGCTAGCCATTGGAATAGTGGGAACATTGGTTTCAGTTAGTGCATCAGGTGGATTTTCATTCGAAACGTATGAGATCAAAGATAAGTTAGTGCTTGAAAATCAAAAGTTGGAAAATCTAAACTTCCACTTTAAGTCTAGTGATGTCATGGTTGTTCCAAGCAGTGAAGATAAGATCACTGTTGAATTACACGGAAAGATAAGTAGAAAGCTAAAAAAAGAATTGTCGCTTGTAGCCGAGGAAAACGGAAATACAGTAGATGTTAAATTAATTGATCATAATCAACAAATAATAAACATCGGTATTCTTATATACGATACGAACATTCGTATACATGTTCCAGAAAAAGAATATAAGTCGATTACTGTTGTCACATCATCAGCAGATATTGGAGCAGAAAGTGTACTTGCAAAGGAATTACGTTTTACAACAAGTTCCGGAGATATCAAGGTTGAATCAAGTGATGCTAGGGAGTCTTTTGAAGTGAAAACATCAAGTGGAGACATCACCGTGGAGAAGACTAAGTCAAAGAATATTAACCTTACTTCGAGTAGTGGAGACCTTTTTCTAAAGGGAAGTCAAGCTACATCAATAAGTACAATAGCATCTTCTGGGGATGTAGTACTGTCGGATGTGGAAGGAGACTTGGAAACCATTACTTCATCAGGCGATATGTCAATCTCCAGTCAACAGCTAACGGGAGATATTACTGCAAAATCATCAAGTGGCGATGTAATTATTGAGTTCAAGGACAAACCAACTTCTATGAAGCTAGACTTCAAAGGAGAGTCAGGTAGTGGCATCATAGATATTAAGCAAATGAGTTATCAGGAAAAAGAAGAAGATCGTATCATTGGTCAACTTGGTGACGGCGAATACGAATTGAATGTAAAAACCAACTCAGGTGATTTTTACTTGAAATAGGTTATAGATGTTTTTTAAGTATGACCATGCCCCTAACAAAGGGGGCATGGCTCAATGATACGAATTAATCCAAATTTAACTTTTTCAAAGGCTCTACCGCAGGACCCTCGACAACTGTTCCGTCGTAAGTGTATCGTGATCCATGGCAAGGGCAGTCCCATGTCCGATCTCCGTGATTCCATTCCACCTCACAGCCTAAATGAGTGCAAGTTGTGTCCACAAGATGCAGACAACCGTCATGGTCGCGATAGGCACCGGCGCGCTCACCTTTCACCATCACCACTGCTCCTTCATCTACCTCCACCTCACCTGGCTCTTTTCCAACATACTCAAGCTTTCCTTTTACCAAATGCTTCGCAACATCCGCGTTAATCTTAATGAGCTTTTTGATATCAGGATCTGAATCAAAACGTTGAGGGGCATAAAAATCTCGGTACATATTTTCTTTGCCAAGTATTGTATCAGAAAGCAAAAGGGCAGCCTGCGTTCCATTCGTCATTCCCCATTTACGATAGCCAGTAGCAATATGAATATTGGAATTTTTCTCGGTGATAGGTCCAATATAAGGGATTTTATCTAATGTAATCATATCCTGAGCAGACCATCGGTACTTGTACTCTTTAATACCGAAAACATCATTAGCGAACTTCTCTAGCGCCATGTAATGCTTCATGGTGTCCACACCTTGTCCGGTTTTATGACCGTCCCCACTAACAAGAACAAGCTGCTCTCCGTTTTCTAGAGGGGTAGACCTTAACGAGCGAGTAGGTGAATCGGCGCTATAAAACATACCACCTGGAAACTCTTTTTGTGTTGTTACCGCAACGATATAAGAGCGTTTAACTTCAAGACGAGTAAAATAAAAACCCTTTTTATCAACAAACGGAAAATGAGACGCTGCAATCACATGCTCGCACGTTACTTTTTTTCCGTTTCTTAAAACCACCTTAGGTTGTGAACCTTCCTCTACATCTGTAGCCGTTACATTTTCATAAACGACACCACCAGATTCAATAAATTTACGTAGTAGTACATTCAAGTACTTGAGTGGGTGAAACTGGGCTTGGTCAGGCATCACAAGGGTAGACATGGATTTAATGTTAAAAGGAAGGGCTCCTTCTGTTAACTCCCCACGTATGCCGAGCTTTCGATAGGCATCTGCCTCCTCTTCCACTTGATACGCATATTGGTCAGAGACAGCATAAAGAATAGCCTCTTGGGGTGAAAAATCGCACTCGATGCTATGTTCATTTACCATTCGATTGATAAATTCAATAGCGTCAGTAGCACCCTGATAATACATCTTCGCTCGTTCTTCTCCAAAGTTTTGGAGCAATTCATTATAGATTAATCCATGCTGAGCCGTTATTTTTGCCGTCGTATGACCGGTCGTTCCATTTAGAACCCTCCCAGCCTCAAGAATAGCGACTTTTAAGCCTTTTTTTGCTAATAGATAACCAGCTGTTATGCCTGTAATACCAGCTCCAACAATCGCCACATCCACCTGGATATCCTCGATTAAAGAATTGTAAATGGGTAAATCCATGTCTCTCCAATAGGGTTCTGGAAAGCGGGGCATTTCATAGTCCTTCGTAGACATTGCCGTTCCTCCTCAAATCTTCTAGATGAACATAATTTTTCCAAGTGAGATAGAAATATGTATGGAATAAAGGACAAATTTCCAAGCCAGGCATGCGGTTTTGCACATACTAAAAGAAACCGAAGTAAGGAGGCTGAATCATGCCTGAATTACCAGAAATGGAGACGTATCGGAAGTTATTAAGTGAGCGTTTATCAGGGAAAGAAATCTCAAGAGTGACCATCAATCGTGAAAAGTCGATCAATTTGGAGAGTAAATCGTTTATCTCGAAAGTACAAGGCGCTAGGGTGGAAGCCATTCATAGAAGAGCCAAGCATTTGATTTTTAAATTAAGTACGGGAGACAGCTTGCTGCTGCACTTAATGCTTGGCGGTTGGATGTATGTGGGAAGTGAAAATGACCAGCCCAAACGAACCAAACAGGTGATTCTTTCTTTTGGAGAAATGGAGTTATATTTTATTGGCTTACGGCTAGGGTATTTACATCTATTATCAGAAGTGGAGCTTGAAAAGGAACTGGCCGATTTAGGTCCTGAACCGTTGAATGGGCACTTAAGCTATACCGCTTGGCAGGATTTAATCGGTGATAAAAGAGGGCGACTTAAAACCACTCTTCTTGATCAACAATTCATCGCAGGAATTGGGAATTGTTATTCGGATGAAATATGCTATGGAGCTCGGCTCATGCCCACCAAGCAAGCAGATACATTGGACGAGGCAATGCAAAAGGATCTTTATGAGGCGATTCAATCGGTACTGCAGAGAGCGCTTGGGTTTGGAGGCTATATGGACCAGCCTTTATATAAAGGCGATACCTTCACAGGTGGATATAATAAACATTGCTTTGTGTACGATCGAGAAGGGGAAACCTGTGAAAGGTGTGGAGGAACCATCTGTTTTGAAGAGGTATCCTCAAGAAAATGTTTTTATTGTCCAGGATGCCAGAGGGAATAAAAAAATGGCCCGATAGAGAGTCGAGCCACTTATTTCTATTCTTTTGGAGCGGGATCAATTCGATGTGCATCCTCTGAATCAAGTGCTGTTCTTAGATAATAAATAAACACACCACCAACAATTCCTAAGCAAATAGCCAATCCAACGGTTGTTACCCACATCAAACCCATAGAAATCCCTCCTTTACACACTATATGAAGGGAACGATGAATCTTTTCCAATTTGGAAACATTCTCCTTGATTTTTTTAGAGGAGGAAGATGAATTCTATTATTGTTAGGAGGTGGTATATATGCTTAAAAAGCTATTCTTAGGAATTGTTCTATTGCTGTCATTGGTCGTTATCCCTACAAATTCGTTCGCACAACAAGTGTATACGGTCCAACCGGGAGATAGCTTATGGAAAATTGCGGTTCGCTATCAAGTGGGATTGTCTGAAATTATTCAAATGAACCCACAATTCAAGAATCCAGCTCTAATCTATCCAGGTCAAAAGGTAAACATTCCGAATTATGATGCGACGAAGTCCATTGAAAATCAAGTGGTTCAATTGACGAACCAAGAACGTGCCAAGTATGGATTAAAGCCTCTGGTTGCGGACTGGGAACTAGCACGTGTAGCGCGTTACAAATCAGCTGACATGAGAGACCGAAACTATTTTTCTCACACAAGCCCTACATACGGATCGCCATTTGATATGATGAAAAACTTCGGAATTTCGTATCGTAGTGCAGGAGAAAACATTGCAGCTGGTCAACGAACACCGCAAGAGGTAGTGACAGCCTGGATGAACAGTGAAGGTCACCGTAAAAACATTCTGAGCTCAGGCTATACGCATATCGGAGTCGGATATGCACAAGGCGGATCCAAACAGCATTACTGGACACAAATGTTTATATCGAAGTAGGGCAAGTCGGGGGAAACTCCGGCTTTTTTATTTGAAATCCTCATCCATAACGAGTTTCCTCTGCCCAACGGCACCCTCAAACCCGCGATTTATCAACAGTCCTACCACCCACTAAGCCTCAAGTCGTATATGAAAATCAAGCTTAAGCTCGTTATGAGAAATTCGAAATCTAGGTAAGATGATATCAAGAAGGGAGGCAACAACAAATGAAAAAATTCGGGTTGCTTTTAATAGGAGGCATTGCAGCGTTAGTTTTATTAGCAAATCTTGGTCCATTGGTAGGGTTAGTAGTCAGCATGGCGATTCTGTACTTTGTGTTTAAACAGTTTTTAAAGACAGATTCGACGGGGATGAAAATTGGGTTAGGAATCTTAGGATTCATTCTCCTGATGGCATCCATCTCTAACGCACCGGCGATCGTTGGAATTGTCGCTGCTTATATTCTCTATGTGGTATATAAAAAATTTAATGAAACAAAAGTGAAAGAAACCGTTTCAAATGACCCTTTTCAAAACTTTGAAAAGCAATGGTCTGAACTAAATAAAAACTAATTTTAATAAGAGGAGAGATATTTATGTCAAACTTATTTACTCGATTAAAAAACACAATTGTAGCCGATTTAAATGAAGCACTAGAACAAAAGGAAAACAAAAACCCGATTGCGATGCTGAACCAGTATTTACGTGAATGCGAATTGGAAACAGAAAAAGTAAGAAAGCTAGTTGAAAGACAATATACGTTGCGTGACGGGTTTACTCGTGAATGGAAGCATGCGCAGGAACTGGCTGAAAAGAGAAAATACCAAGCGGAAGTAGCACAAAACGCAGGTGAAACAGAGCTTTATACATTCGCCAGTGCGGAACAGCTTCAATACGAAGAGAGAGCAGCACGGTTAAGTGAATCCCTTCGTTACACGGAAAATCAATTGCAAGAGCTAGAGCAAAAATACGAGGAAATGAAGCATAAGTTAAAAGATATGCATATACGCCGCATGGAATTGATGGGAAGAGAAAACCTATCTCGTGCCCACTACCAAATGAATAAAGTGCTAGACAACGACAACTATTCCAACTCATCCGTTTCGCGCTTTCAAGAAATTGAGTCATACCTTGATCGGATGGAAGAGAAAATAAATAGCTCGTATTACAGAAATACCATCGATGCCCGCATCGCCAAACTAGAAAAAGAAATGAAAAAAGAAGAAGCTACTACTTTGTAAAGAAAACTGATATTCTAGAAGATGGATAAAAAAAGTAAGAACTAGAAGGCGTAGTCCATACGCCTTCTTAAGTCTAGAGAACAGGAGAGGAGGAATCAACATGGCAGGAAAAAAGAAGAGTGATCTTCTCAGCTGGGCAGTTATGTTTGGAATTGTATTGTTATTACTTGAAGTCACTTTCTTTAATCGTGGACTGATCTTCTCCCTCCTTGTTGCATCTGGAATGATCTACATCGGGAGGAAGCGCCAGCCAAAAACATCAGGCAAGTTCTTGTTTTGGGCAGGAACGATCTTCTTTATCTTAAGTGTATTTAATATGATGACGATTAAAGTCTTCTTGTTTGTGATACTGGGCTATTTAATTATTCAATTTGCAAAGTCTAAGCGTTCCCCAGAAAAAATACAGCCTGAGGTAGTCGAAGCACACACGAGCGCACCACAAACAGAAACCATCGTAAAAAAAACGCCCTTATTTGAAAATACTATTTTCGGTGAACAAAGAACAAAAGACCATGTGTATGAGTGGAATGATATAAATATCCAAACCGGAATCGGTGACACCATTATCGATCTAAGCTATACCGTTTTACCAAAAGGTGAGACGATCATTTTTGTACGAGGATTAGTCGGGAATATTCAGATTCAAGTTCCGTACGATGTTGAAGTTTGCGTGAATCACAGTGTTTTGGCTGGCTCTAGTAATATATTGAATGTAACAGGAGATAAGCTGTTCAACCAGCGACTGCATGTTCAAACGAGCGAGTATGAGAAAGCGGATCAGAAGGTGAAGGTATTCACTTCGATGCTGGTGGGTGACCTCGAGGTGAAGCGAGTATGAGTATCGTACAACGCCAAATTGTGTGGGGGATCGGTTTATCTCTATTGGTTTTCATCTTTTTATCAGTCTCATTTTTTATGGCATTTCCAGTCTACAATTGGTCTGAGCTATGGGAACGTAATTTAATGGATATCCCGTTCATCTTCTTTCTTCCAAGCGTAAGTATTGCAATTGGAATTTTATTTGGTTTGGGATCGGGGTTTTACTGGCGGAAACAAATGCAAACGATTGACGACCTTCTTCATGAAGTTGAGGAAGGACGCGCAAGCGAGATTGAGAATGGGATTTCGTATGAACCGATTGTCCAAAGAGTTCGTAAAATCCAAAAGCAAATTGCAGAACAAGCGAAGGCCTCTCAGAAACTGGCGAATGAGAAGGCAGAGGATCAAGAAAATCGTATTCAAGAAATTATTTCTCAAGAACGCAATCGGTTAGCTAGAGAGCTTCATGACTCGGTAAGCCAGCAGCTCTTTGCTGCTTCGATGATGATGTCCGCAATCAATGAAACCAAGCAGGTGGAAAGTGAAGACCGAGAAGCAAAGCAGATGAAAATGGTCGAAGAAATGATTCACCAGTCTCAATTGGAAATGAGAGCGCTTCTTCTTCATTTACGTCCAGTGCCGTTAAAGGGAAAAACTCTTCAAGAAGGAATTGAGGAGCTGTTAGTCGAACTATCACAAAAAGTAACAATGGAAATAGGATGGAAGGTAGAGGAGTTTCCACTGGATAAAGGGGTAGAGGATCACCTCTTTCGAATTCTTCAGGAGTCTGTTTCAAACATCCTTCGTCACTCAAAAGCGAAGGAGCTCGAGGTTTTGCTCATCCAGCGAGACCATTTTATCATTATGAGAGTAGTGGATGATGGGATTGGCTTTGATGTCGAAGAATCGAAAGCTGGTTCTTATGGACTTCAAAATATGTATGAGCGAGCAGTTGAAATTGGTGGAACTTGTAAAATTATTAGTGTGAAAAACAAAGGAACTCGTCTAGAAGTGAAGGTCCCGTTGATGAGGAAGGGTGAGAGCAATGATTAGAGTCGTGTTTGTTGATGACCATGAGATGGTAAGAATTGGTGTTTCGTCGTATTTATCTGCGCAGCCAGATATTGAAGTTGTGGGGGAAGCGGATAATGGAAAAGCAGCGATTCCAATGGTGCTAGAGTTAAGACCAGATATCGTATTAATGGATTTAGTGATGAAGGAAATGGATGGCATTGAAGCCACACGACAAATCATTGCAGAGTGGCCTGAGGCAAAAATCATCATTGTGACAAGCTTTTTAGACGATGAAAAAGTATACCCAGCACTTGAAGCGGGAGCAACGAGCTATATGTTGAAAACCTCAAAGGCTAGTGAAATAGCTAATGCTGTACGTGCTACCTATCATGGACAGTCCGTTCTTGAACCTGAGGTAACAGGCAAAATGATGATGAAAATGCGCCAAAAAAATGATGTAGCACCGCATGAGGAGCTTACCTCAAGAGAAATGGAAATCCTCATGTTGATGGCTGAAGGAAAAAGCAATCAAGAAATTGCTGATGACTTGTTTATTGCTCTAAAGACGGTAAAAACGCATGTGAGTAATGTGTTAAGCAAGCTTCAAGTACAAGATCGAACGCAAGCCGTGATATACGCGTTCAAGCATGAGCTAGTAAAGTAAAAATTTACATAAATTTCTTGCTTTTCAGCTCCGGAATGAATATGATGAAAGTAACTAACTGAAACGGAGGTGGAAAGAGATGAAAAATGCTGTTTTGATGCGCGGATTCTGGATGGACTATACGTATATCGTCCGTGCAATTTTTGCTGGTTTTGCGAACAACGGGAGAAGTCTGCCCTTTTTTAGCAATTCCATAGCAAACTAAACAGTGAAACATCTCTTATCCACAAATAATGTATGGATGAAAGAGGGCTTTCCGCTCTCTTTTTTTCGTACACATTTTTCGTGCCATGGGATTTTCCCATGGTTTTTTTGTATATAAAAAACTCCGGAGGTTGGTTAAATAATGATTACTTTAAGCGTAAATTCCATTAGCAAAATGTTTGGTGGGAACACCATTTTTGAAAACTTATCACTAGAAATTCATGAAGGAGATCGTGTCGGGCTTGTTGGTCGAAATGGGAGTGGGAAAACAACTCTTTTTAAGCTTTTAGCCGGGGAAGAAATTCCGGATAGTGGTCAAATTCATTGGAGAAAAGGGACAACGATCGGTTACTTGAAACAAATCCCTGTTTTCCAAATTGACATAACTGCCTTGGACGTGTTAAAAACCGCATTTGCAGCATTGGTAGAGATGGAGAAGCAAATGAAAGAGCTTGAGGTGAAGATGGCGAGTCCAAGTCTCTCTGCAGAGGAGCTTGAAAGAAGCGTAGAAAAATACGGACAGTTACAGGATCAATACACCCTGCTAGGCGGATACGAAATGGATGCCAATATTGACCGTATTTCCAATGGCCTTTCCATTCAACATCTCTTAGATAAATCGTTTCAGTCACTGAGCGGAGGCGAGAAAACGAAGATTGGCTTAGCGCAGCTTCTGTTACAACACCCGGATCTATTATTACTGGATGAACCAACGAATCATTTAGATTTGATGTCAGTAGAGTGGTTAGGACAGTTTTTAAAAGAGTATAAAGGTACGGTTGTTATTGTGTCTCATGACCGATTCTTTCTCGATGATGTGGTGACAAAAATGCTTGATTTAGAGGACGGGGAGATTACCTTGTATATCGGGAATTACTCAGTCTTTGTGAAGGAGAAGGAGGAGCGTCTTTTAAAGGAATTTCAGGCATACGAAGAACAACAAAAAAAGATTAAGAAAATGAAAGAAGCCATTAAAAGATTACGGGAGTGGGCGAATCGTGCAAATCCGCCGAATGAGGGGCTTCATAAGCGTGCGCGTAATATGGAAAGAGCGCTTGAGAGAATGGAGAAGCTGGATCGGCCGATACTGAATCGTAAAAAGATGAATCTGGAGATGGAGGTAGCAGACCGAAGTGGCAAGGATGTGGTGGTCATGAAGGAAGTAAATAAATCATTCGGAGAACAAGTTTTATTTCAGGATGCCCATCTCCACATTCAGTTTCGTGAAAGGGTCGCGATGGTTGGTGAAAATGGAACGGGAAAATCTACGCTTATTAAAATGCTTCTGAAGCAGGAACAGGCTGATAGCGGAGAAGTGAAGCTTGGAAGTAATGTGAAAGTCGGCTATCTTTCTCAGCATATTTTTCCTGATAAGAAGGACGAAACGGTGATTGACTTATTCCGAGAGGAAATAAAGGTAACAGAAGGAGAAGCTAGACATATTCTCGCACGTTTTCTGTTCTATGGTCACAGCGTGTTTCGCAAAGTATCTCAGCTAAGCGGTGGGGAAAGAATGCGGCTTCGTCTGGCGCAGATGATGTATCAGGATTTAAATTTTCTTATTCTTGATGAGCCTACCAATCACTTAGATATTGAATCCCGTGAAGTTCTTGAGGAAGCGTTAGAAGAATTTAATGGAACGATCCTCGCTGTATCACATGATCGATACTTTTTAGATAAGCTCTTTAACCGCATCTATTGGATCAAAGACAAAAAACTGTATTATTTCGCAGGTGGTTACCAATGGGCGAGACAAAAGCTTTTAGAGATGCAGCCTCAAAAAATAGAAACACCAGGCACCTCCAAAAAAACGAGGGTGACAGACACCGTTAAAAAGGCTAGTACGGTGACGATAGAAGAAATTGAGAGCAGGATAGAAAAAGTGGAAGCCCATTTAAAAGAATTAAACGAAAAGCTTCAGTTGGAAGAGGAGCTCTCTATGATTCAAGAGCTTTACAGTGAAAAAGAAACTCTTGAAGGTCATGTAGAAGAACTTTATTCTCAACTAGAGGAGTTAGCATAGGAAGAGTATTGTGGTTTCGAGTGAATAAGTATAAATTGTCATAGAAAATAGCGTGAGTATTCACGCTATTTTTCTTTTAAACAAAGGATTTTAAGTTTAGTTGTGGCAATCGAAAGGATACACTGACTGTCAAATTGTACACTTGTAAGCATTTAACTATCTGATTCATACTACCAAAGGTAATTTCTTTTTATCCTGTCCGAATACACCAGCATTCGGACTCCCAAGTGCAAATACCGCCAAGTCCTGTTCAAATCCTTTATCCCAAGCAATCCCCTGCGATTGCCTGCTTTTTTTGACCCTAAATTTCGACCACCAAAGTAATTAATTAAAATATTCTTAGAACTTGTCTCATATAGTGTATGGTGAAAGCTATTAAATGTAAGGAGAGACAGCATGAGTGCATTTATGAAAGGAACTTTATTGTTGGTTGTCGCCACCTTTATGGGTGAGTGTGTAGAGTTTATTGCGAATATGGTACTAGCTAAGGAGTTAGGGGAGCATGGACTTGGCTTATATATGCAAATTTTGCCGACCATTTTTCTGATTATTATGCTGGCAAGCTTTGAGATGCCGGTTTCGATTTCTAAGTTTATTGCGGAAAAAGATGCCCGCTATCACCAAAGCATGCTTCAGCATGTGATTAAGCTAACAATTATTTTCACTTCTGTCTTACTTGCTGCTGTCACAATCATTCTCCCGTATATATCGACATTTGACACGTATCATCCGCTCTTGCGCTGGCTCGTTATCCTACTGATCCCGATGATTTCATTCTCTTCCATCGCTCGTGGGTATTTTATGGGAAAACAGCAAATGAGCAAGATTGCATCTACTCAGCTCGTTCGAAAGCTCGTACAGCTTGGTTTGCTTGTCTTTCTCTTCCAATTGTTCGAATTCCAAACGGATACAGCAATTCTGATTGCCTTTTGTACCTTTGTAGGGAGCGAGTTTGTTATCGTCTTCTATTTAATTCATACGTTTTTTATTCAGTATCATGAGCTAAAAAGAAGACCGAGAGAGGCTCTCCCTAATCAAGAGGTAAGAAAGAGCTTGATGGCCGTCTCCATCCCAACAACGGGACTTCGGATCTTTCATTCGCTCACACATGCAGTTCAACCCTTCATTATAAAAATTGCTCTGGTCCATGCAGGGGTGAGTGAGCAAGCGGCAACCGAACAATTTGGAATGCTCACTGGGGTAGCGATGACGATTGGGTTTTTCCCAGCCTTTATTGGGCATTCTTTGTTGATTATGCTGATACCCACTGTTTCCAAAGCATATGCAATCGGAGACTTTAACCGGCTTCAACGACTGTTACAGCAGGTACTAAAAGGAACAGCCTTATATGGAATTCCAGCTATGCTTGTTTGTTACTTCTTCGCTGAGCCACTTACCAGTATGTTTTTTAAATCGTCGGTCGCTTCTGGATATTTACAGATTCTTTGGCCGTACTTCTTGCTTCATTTCTTTGTCATACCGATGCAGGCGTACTTGATTGGTCTCGGTCTGATGAAGGATGCGTTTTACCATACCGTATGGTCATCGATTATCCAGTTTACCATTATGTACGTGCTTGGCTCACTCCGCGAATTTCAGATGGAGGGAATCCTCATAGGTCTGAATACAGGAGCTTTGTTATTAACCCTTATGCACTATTTAACTATTTGTAAAAAAATCGGACTCTCCCATTTTTCCCTCAAAAAATTAGCCGAAGAAAACCGTTAAAGGATTTTGCTTTTCTTGCTAGAATAAATGAGTGAGAGGGGGAAGGGGAAATGGAAGAAAAGGTGTTAAGAGGGCATCATCTCCTCTGTGTTCATGGTTTCAGAGGAATGGGGTATAGCCCAGCATTTGTTGAAAAAATGACAGAAATTGTAGGAAGAGTTAGAAATGATCATGATGATTTTATGATAAAAACGGTCGCTGCCTTTGATGACGCATGCATGGCCTGCCCTCATCGCGGGAACACAAAGTGTGAGGCTAGCGAGGGATCAAATGAGCATGTTTTGTCCATGGATGAAAAAGTATTATCTCATTTAGGACTTGAAAAAGAGAAGTCGTACTTGAAGTCACAACTAGTTGCCTTAACAGCTTCCAAAGTAACTCCCGATGATTTGGATCATCTATGTAAAGGATGTTCTTGGCTACCTTACGGGGTTTGCAAAGAAGGAATAGAAGAGCTCCGAAAAAAATAATTTTTTTCTACTAAAATTATCGTAGAAAAAAGTAGAGCTTTGCGTCAATTTGTTTAATCATGTCAAAAGGACTCGAAAAATAAACGTTGAATGCGTTTGCTAAAACTAGTTATTGATGGTAAGATGTAAGAGAATTATTTTTGTTCGGTATGTAAGAAACTACTTCTTTATATCAATGAGAGCAAGGATAGTATTATAGGTGTCAAGGCACTAGGAGGTAACTCGCAATGGAAAAAGGTAAAGTAAAATGGTTTAACGCAGAAAAAGGTTTTGGATTCATCGAGCGCGAAGGTGGAGACGATGTATTCGTTCACTTCTCAGCTATCCAAGGCGAAGGCTTCAAGACTTTAGAAGAAGGTCAAGAAGTTACTTTTGACGTAGAACAAGGACAACGTGGAGCACAAGCTGCTAACGTAAACAAAGCTTAATTTAAGCTTAAAAAAAAGACTCTTTATGAGTCTTTTTTTGTTTCTATTTTTTTGCCAACTCTTTTAAATTTTCAACAATACCTACTTGATAGGGTGTTTTTGGAATAGGGCCAATGAGCGATTCATACTTAGTAGCATCAAGGATGACGGGAGTTTCATTTAAATACATCATCTCTGTCACTTCTCTCATAGATGGATTAAATAGACCGAGAGCGGCGATCATTCGTCGGCCAATCGGTTTTACCTTCAGCGGTTTATCAAGAAAATGAGAGGCAATTTTCGCGATTTCTTCTCCAGAAATCGTACCCGCACCAGAAATATTCCAATCCTGATGGTAACATTCCTCCCTCAAAGCAAGTTCGACAAGGGCTTTTGCACCGTCCTTCGTATAAATAAATTCACGTTGAAGGGTCGTGTCTCCAACATAGCCAGCCGATTGTTTTTTCAGCATTTGCTTAAAGGTGTATTGAAGGATAGTGCTCTCCGCTTTAGGTCCATAAAAATCAGGGAAGTAGGCAATCATGTAGGGAACATTAGATGTTTGAATGATGTTTTGGATCTGTAAGCGAATATTTCCTTTTTTCGTATGTGGATGTCTAGAGGTATGTTCAGAAACAGGTGATGATTGTCTGCCGTAAGAATAAATATTATCGACGTAAATGAGTGGTTTCTTGTGTTTGGCACACTGAGTAAGGATGGCATCAAGAATCTGAAATAGGCCAGGATTCCACTTTTCATAAGGAATATTAATAGAGTGAAATACAAGATCAACATCTTTAACTGCCTCGCTTACATGTTGTTCATTCAATACGTCGCCGACCAAGGTCTTTGCTAAAGGACCCCAATCCTGTTTGTAAAGAGCTAGTTTTTCAGAAGAACGTGCAAAGGCAATCGTTTCTATCCCTCTAGTAACAAGTTCTTCTACTAAAGCAAATCCCATCCCACCAGTTGCACCTAATACCAATGCTTTTTTCATATAAAATCTCTCCTTATATATTTATTGACCACTGTTCAATAAAGCGTAAAAATAAAAGGCTCTTGCCCTTCATTTTTATTTTAAAGCTTTTAATAGAAACTCCACATGCGATTGAGCTAGTATCTTCACGTCCTCAAAGGTGGTTTCAGTTCGGCAATAATGCGTCACAAACCCGTGGATCCCAATAAATAAAGACCAAATATCCTTTGGTGAAAGTGGCTTGGTTGCAAGATGAGCAACTGCATTGGCAAAGTGTAAATAGCTTTTATTAGGAGCCTCAAGCAGATATCCTTTAATTTCATCATCCTTGATTAGAAACATCACTTCATATTGAGGCTGATGGGTTAAGCCAAAACGGATATACTCGAAAAGGATCGAATAGAGTTTCTCTTCATTAGAGTTAGTTGGAGTGGAAAGCACATCCTCAAGTACTTGATCAAGAGTAAGGAAATCTTGAGTAACAATCTCATAAAACAGTTCCGCTTTATTTTTAAAATGATAGTAAATGGCCCCGTGGCTACATCCAAGCTTAGTAGCTAGCTTCCTCATGGAAAAAGAGGGATAGCCGCTAGTTACAAATAATTCACGAGCGACATCGATGATAGTTGCCTTTGTTAGTTCGTCTTGTGCAGATTTTCTTGGAGACAATGGTTTCACCTCATTAATTGAACACTGGTCAATTAAATAATACATTCATTTCCTAATGTTGGCAAGTGATTTTGTTGAAGGTTGAAAAAATCGTAAGAAGGGAAGATAATGGTAGCATACTAAAGGCAAAGGAGAGACACAATGATACGCTTTGGTGTAGTAGGAACAAACTGGATTACAGAATCATTTTTACAGGCGGCAAATGAACTGCCTAATTTTCAATTAACATCCGTTTATTCACGGTCAGAAGAGAAGGCAAAGGAATTCGGGGGCAAATACGAGGCTACGCATTTATTTACAAGTCTAGAGGAAATGGCCAAAAGTGAACATATTGATGCTGTGTATATTGCAAGTCCAAACTCCTTTCATGCAGAACAAGCGATTTTATTTTTAAAGCATGGAAAGCATGTTCTTTGTGAAAAAGCCATTGCCTCGAACAAAGCTGAATTGGAGCAAATGATCCAGACAGCAAAGGACAACCATGTACTTTTAATGGAAGCATTAAAATCTACCTTTGTACCAAACTTTGCTGTAATTAAGGAGAATCTGGAGAAAATCGGTCAGGTGCGTCGCGTATTTGCAAGCTATTGCCAGTATTCTTCTCGCTATGATGCGTATCGAAGTGGGACGATTTTAAATGCATTTGATCCTACTTTCTCAAATGGGGCATTAATGGACATTGGTGTGTATTGTATTTATCCAGTTGTGGCGTTATTCGGTAAGCCTTTATCTGTTAAAGCATCTGGTGTCCTGTTGGAATCTGGCGTGGATGGAGAAGGAAGTATTCTTTTAACTTATAAAAATATGGATGCTGTGTTGATGTACTCGAAGATCACGAACTCTTCCATTCCTTCTGAAATTCAAGGGGAAGACGGAAATCTGGTGATTGATAAAGTGAACACACCAGAAAAGGTCGTACTTGAATACCGAAATGGAGAAAAAGTAGACCTATCCGTTCCGCAAAAAGTAGAATCTATGTATTATGAAGCGAAGGAATTCATTGAACTGATTGAAAAAGGTGAGACTGAATCAACCATTAATACATACGAAAACTCCTTGGTGACAATGGAAATTATGGATGAAGTACGCAAGCAAATTGGTGTAAAATTCCCTGCGGATAATAAGGGGTTGTTATAACCAACAAAAAAACGGGCCATTTCATGTTTATGAGCTGGTCCGTTTTTCGTTGTTATTCTTCACTATTGTGTTGGTGATGTGGTCCGCGGTCGGATCCGCCGTGTGGTCCCCTGAAAATAAAGCCATTCTCTTCAAGCATTTTGTAATGCTCTTCGAAACGCTGAATCATTTTTTCGGCTTTTTCCTTTGGGATCACGCCAAATTCTACGTATTTTTGAATCAGTTGCTTTTTCTGTTCCAAAATACCTTTATGTAGTTTAGCAAGCTCTGCCTTTTGAGCGTCAGTTAGCTTTACCTCTTGGGTGTTATTAGCATCTTCAGGTTTCTCCACCTCTTGGGTGTTATTAGCATCTTCAGGTTTCTCCACCTCTTGGGTGTTATTAGCATCTTCAGGTTTCTCCACCTCAGCAAAAGAAGATGTGGCACCAAAAATGGACATAGAAAGCAAGCATGTCGCCATGATTCCAACAAATTTCTTCATCAGTATTCCCTCCTTTCCTAAACTCGTAGGTTAATTTTTCCTAATCTCGCTGTAAATATGCACCAAAAAACAAGTGGAATAAAAAACCGTTGACACTTTTACAGAAATTCACTATAGTAACGATGACATATTCATATTCCCGTGTATCGGGAGAGGTTCATAGCGAACAAAACCCTCTATAAAAAACTATGGCTTTGATGATTACTATCAACCATATCCAATGAGGATATGGTTTTATTTTTTCAGTCAAGGTTATGTTTTCTATGCCTCTTTTCGTTGTTGAACACGGTTCATATTAAAAGGAGGTTCTTTTCATGAGTGGAAGAAAAGATGAAGAATTAGAAGGTGTGACTTTATTAGGAAATCAAGGGACGAAGTACTTGTTCGAGTATTCTCCTAGCATTCTAGAGGCGTTTGATAACAAGCACCCGAATCGTGATTATTTTGTAAAATTTAATTGTCCAGAGTTTACAAGTCTTTGTCCAAAAACAGGTCAGCCGGACTTTGCAACGATCTACATCAGCTATATACCTGATCAGAAAATGGTAGAAAGCAAGTCACTGAAACTATATTTGTTCAGCTTTAGAAATCATGGTGACTTTCATGAAGACTGCATGAACATTATCATGAACGATTTAATTGAATTAATGGATCCGCGCTATATTGAAGTATGGGGGAAATTTACTCCAAGAGGCGGAATTTCAATTGATCCGTACACCAATTATGGCAAGCCAGGCACGAAATACGAAGAAATGGCACATTATCGCTTAATGAACCATGACTTAAATCCAGAAACAATTGATAATCGCTAAAGATTAACAAGGTAGCAGAGATGAAAATCTCTGCTTTTTGCCATTTTTCTTATGGAACTGGAACGGTAGAGAAAAGGCTGATTTCCGCTCCAGGCGCTTGCTTTCCGGGGGGCGTTCGTCGAGCCTCCTCATCGCTTCGCTCTTGCAGGTTCTCGACTGTAACGCTGATCCCCCAGGAGTCAAGCACCTTCCGCTCCAATCAGCAGTTTCGCTTTTAAAGATTGGTTACTTGTTAAATAAAGTTCCTAAGTCATTGTCAAGCACCTTGCCAAGTCAGCTTGCCAGGTCTTTAAATTCATAGCAACAATCGTAAAACCTTTGCATGGACAACCTTTTTAGACTCGTAAATATTTAATGAATCGATACTTGGACAAAAGAGCCCGGTATATAAGATTTCAGCCAAGGGAAGATGAATGAAAAATTAATTTCTTACTTAAGTTTTATTGATTGAAACGGAGGGTGGCGACTCCTGCGGGAAAAGCGGGAAAGTCGAGACCCTGGACTGAGCATAGCGAGGGAAGCGGCTCGGCCCCGCCCGCGGAAAGCGTCCGCCCGGAGTGGAAATCTAACAGGACTGTTTTTCCTGTATTTTATTTTTTTTTCTAAAAATTCGACATAATCCTTCAAATTTCTTCAACCTGTGACGATATAAAAGAAAAAAACATCGTTGGGGTGAAGGCATGTTCAAGAAAATACAAACGAAAATCATGCTAACGGTCAGTATCCTTATAGCTATTACGTTACTAGTTGTATCGACTGTTACGTTCTTTAAAACAAAGGATGAAATGTTGACTAGCGTGAGTTCGAGCTCAAGTGCTCAAGTCGATAGCTTGAAAAGCAATATTGACTTATATTTACATTTTTATGGAAGTTCGGTTGACCGCTATAGTAAAGATAGCCGAATTATTGATTACTTAAAGCAAGTGAAAGCGAACGAGCAAACGGGCTTAAGCACTTATTGGCCTATCGTTGACAAAGACTTTCAAGAGTTTATGAATCTTAATAAAAATGCTGCAACCATTTATGTTGGAGCAGAAACGAAGCAATTTACAACTACCCCTGTGATTGACCTACCGGCAGATTTTGATCCAACAGGAAGACCTTGGTACACAGCTGCAGTTGAATCATCAGGTAAAACAATCTGGACGGATCCATATGAGGATGCGAGCTCAGGCGAATATATCGTAACGGTAGCACAGTCTGTAGTTGATCCAGTAACGAAGGAAACTCTTGGGGTTGTTGGGATGGACCTGAGCCTAGCAGGACTATCAGGAATCATCAAAGAGACAAAAGTAGGCTATAATGGATATTCCCTATTATTAGATCAAAGCGGAATAGCTTTAGTTCATCCAAAGGATCAAGGAAAAGATGTTAGTAAAAAAGCTTATTTTTCTCCAGTGAATAGTGGAGAAAAAGGGGCAACCTCGTATACAGAAGGTAAAACAGATTACGAGCTCTACTACCAGACCCTTGATCAAACCGGCTGGAAGGTCGGTATGGTTTATGAGACGAAAAACGTATTAGAAAGTGCCAAAAGCCTTCAAGATGCGATCCTCATCATTGCAGCGATTGCCATTATTATAGGTCTTGTGATTACCTATTTCCTGTCAAAAAGTATTGCAAAACCAATCACTCTATTAAACCAGCAAGTTCAAGAGGTAGCTGCAGGAGATTTAACGATTCATGTGGAAAGCAAATCAAAGGATGAAACAGGTCAATTAACCGATCATTTTAACATCATGGTTGAAAACATGCGTGAGCTGATAGCTTCCGTAGAAAAATCGGTAGACAGTGTAAATGACTCAGCTTCTAACTTAACAGCCGTATCAGAAGAAACCATTGCTGCAAGTGAAGAAGTAGCAAGAGCGACCGGAGAGATTGCCGCAGGTGCGTATCAGCAAGCACAGGATGCTGAGGGAGCAAACCAAAAGGCAATCGGTTTATCCACTCAAATCGAAAAAGTAAAAGATAATGTTGATGAAATGACTGGTTTGTCCAAGCAAGCTGAAGTCACGAATGCAAAAGGCTTGGAGCAAATGAACTTCTTAAGACAACGAGCTGTAGAAAGCGATGAAGTCATTAAGAATGTTGGCGCAGTTATAAATAATCTAGATTCAAAAGTAAAGGAAATTGAAAAGGTTATTCACTCGATTACAGAGATTTCAGATCAGACAAATCTCCTTGCTTTAAATGCAAGTATTGAGGCAGCTAGAGCGGGTGAAAGTGGAAAAGGATTTGCTGTTGTTGCTGATGAGGTAAGAAAGCTCGCCGAGCAATCAGCGAAAGCAGCACATCAAGTAAAACAAACGATCTCAAGCATTGAAAAAGAAACCAAGCATGTTGTGAAGGAAATGGAGCAAACAGTAGCCATTTCAGAACTACAAAGCAAAGCGGTTGGCCAAACAGAGGTAGCATTTAATGATATTTCTCAAACGATTAACGCAATTGTCTCTTCCATCGGATCAATCAGAATAGATATCGACCATATCAATGATTTAAAGGATGATGTGGTAGCTTCTATTCAAAGTATTGCTTCCGTGGCGGAGCACTCTGCAGTCGCTTCAGACAAGGTAAGTGAATCGACTGAGGAGCAGGTGCGTGCGCTCGATTCGGTTACACAATCAGCTATTGAGTTAAACGAATCTAGTTCACAGCTTGCTGAAATGATTAAGAGATTTAAAATATAGCAATCGACCGGTAGGATAAGTTCCTGCCGGTTTTTTTGATATTGAGGGTGGTATTGGTTTTCTTTTATCTGCACAATATGTTAAAAGAAGAGAGGGATTATATGAAGGAGCATATAATAGAGGTTCTTCAGCAAATGGAGAGAGAATATAATGTTAAAGTATTGTACGCATGCGAGTCGGGAAGTCGGGCTTGGGGATTTCCTTCCGTGGAAAGTGATTATGATGTGAGATTTCTGTATGTACATACAAAGGAATGGTATTTGTCCATTGATCAAGGAAGAGATGTTATTGAAGTGCCATCAAAAGACTCCCTTTCTATACCCGTCCATCCGTTATTAGACATGAGTGGATGGGAGTTAACGAAAGCTTTAAGATTGTACAGAAAATCGAACCCGCCATTTTTCGAGTGGCTTCATGCTGATTTGGTCTACTATGAAAAATATTCTACTCTTGAAAAGTTGTTAGCCTTAGAACATAAGGTGTTTTCACCTGTAACCTGTCTATATCATTATGTTAGTATGGCGAAAAGAAACTTCCGTTCGTACCTTTTAGGAGAAGAGGTACATCATAAGAAATACTTTACGGTTCTTCGTCCTTTGTTAGCAGGGAAGTGGATTACATCGAACCACACCTTTCCACCCAATGAGTTTGAAATTCTTGTTCAGGAACTGGTACCTGAAGGTCATGTAAGGCAATCGATTGAAGAACTTATCGCTCAAAAAAGAGTGCGAGCAGAGCACTCAATTAAGTTAGAACCATCCATTCGTGTGCTTAACAACTACCTTCAACAAGAGATTGAACATATGGAAAGCATGATGAAGATCATGAAGGCAAGTGAGAAAGACACATCAACACCTTTACTTAATGAGATCTTTAGAGAGTTAGTAGAGCGGGCTTGGCAGTAATTTCGTCCACTCTAAATAGGAAATCTCAGCATATCCTCCTCCAACAGGATAAAACTAGTCTATAATATAAGTTAGAATAACAATGGAGTGATACGAATTG
This sequence comes from Robertmurraya korlensis, assembly GCF_023715225.1. Classification (GTDB taxonomy): domain Bacteria; phylum Bacillota; class Bacilli; order Bacillales; family Cytobacillaceae; genus Robertmurraya_A. The sequence continues at coordinate 40,923 of NZ_JAMBNS010000012.1, read as the reverse complement.
GCGAAAGTAAAAGCAAAGAGCAAGAGTGGAGTAGGAAAAGGTACGGGGAAAAAAGGCTGGACGCGTTGGCAGGCTGGAGCCAAAAAAGCGAAGAATGCAAAACCATATAAAAGTAAAGGTGTAAAGCATGGCCCTAGTTCAGGTGTGGAGAAAGGAACTTCAGATCAAGCGGATAAATAAATAGGTGATGGGGAGAGGTTGAAGATGGATGAGAGATACCCGATTGGGACGTTTCAGGTAGAGGGAGACATCAATAGAACATTAACACTTCACTGGATTGAGGAAATCGCAAGCTTGCCTAAAAAGCTAAGAGAAGCTGTTTCTGCCTTAAGTAATGAACAGCTAGATGCCCCTTACCGTGAGGGAGGTTGGACAATTCGGCAGGTGGTGCACCATATTGCAGATAGCCATATGAACGCATATATACGTTTTAAGCTGGCTTTGACTGAAGACAGTCCAGTCATTAAGCCTTACGAGGAAGCGAGATGGGCGGAGTTAGAAGATTCGAAGCTACCGGTTGAAGTGTCTTTAACACTTATTGAGGCTGTTCACACAAGATTGGTTACACTATTAAAAGAAGTAAGTGATAAAGAATTGAAACGAACCTTTGTACATCCAGATTCAGGTATCGTGTCAGTGGAGAAAAATATTGGTTTGTACGCATGGCACGGAAATCATCATCTTGCACATATTACAAATGCAAAGCTGTAGTTCTCATAGGGAGTGCTGTGCGTTTCCTTTAACAAAAAGGGGTACTAATCCTGCTTGGATCAGTACCCCTTTTTCTCTACACAATCTGTCCATCGCTCATTTTAATGATATGATCAGCATAAGTTAACATTTCTTCATCATGGGTAACCATTAAGGTCGTGATGTTTAGCGTTTTAGTTAAATCTCGGATTAACGACAAAACCTCTTTAGACCTTTTTGAATCTAAGCTTGCCGTCGGTTCGTCTGCGAAGAGAACTTTAGGTTTATGGATGATTGCACGAGCAATGGCAACCCGTTGTTTTTCCCCGCCCGATAAGGAGGACGGATAAGCATGTCTTCGATGTTCCATTCCAACTAATTTTAGAAGGTTGGTAATCTCACTTTTTTGTTCAAATTTCTTAGTTTTCGAATCAGAAACCTCCAGCATCAGTAACAGTTGTTCTTCAATTGTAAGAAAAGGAACGAGATGTGCAAATTGAAAAACGAACCCAAATTTACTTGCTCGTATTTTCCGGACTTGTTCTGAACTCATGGTAGTCATATTTTTGCCTTCAAATCGTACTCGTCCATCTGATGCGGGTTGAAGCCCTGCTGCTATGGTAAGGAGTGTACTTTTCCCAGAACCTGATGCACCTACTAATGCGGTTATCTCACCTTCTCTAAGCGATAGGTTTATTCCTTTTAGTACTTCTTCATGCACTTCTCCATTAGTAAATGTTTTTCGAACTTCTTCCATAGTAAAGATGGCCATCCTAAATCTCTCCTTGTTGAATCGCTTGTAATGGTGCTACTTTTTTAATTTGTATACCTGATAGCGTAGCTCCCAAAAATCCAATCATTATGAAAACAAACGACAATTGCAAAGTTGTTTCAGTAGATAAGCTAAAAGGCATTCCATTTGGTGCAATCAAATTAAAGACTTGACTAAGCGTAACAGATAGAACAAGTGCAATGATCGTAATAAACAACATCTGTGTCCACATCATGTGAAACAAGGTGCTCGTTTTTACCCCTATCGCTTTTAAAATACCGTATAGACCTATTTTTTGAACGTTCATCATGTAGAAAAAGATAGCAAACAGCATTCCACTAATTACCACTAAGAACCATATAATCATATTTAAAGACGTTTGTTCTGCACTGTAACTCGGAATGGTTTGGAGGAATTCCTTATTTGAAAAAGATTGTAATCCAGTGAATTCCTGTGATGAGTCTCCTCCTGGTATGAAAACCAACTGCATGTCTTCCACTCGGTACATCTCTTTGTAATCCTCTATATTTATATAAGCCACAGGGGCATGACTATATTTCTTTTGGTCTACAAAACCTTTAATCACAAACTTGCCACTATACTGATTATTTGTTAAGGTATCTCCCACCTGGATACCTGCTTCCTCGAATGTGCGATCAAGTACGATTTCCCCGCGATTCACATGTTTAAACAATTTGGAGTTAGTAGATGTAACAAAAGCAACGCTGTGATGCTTATCCTTCTCATCATTTAAAAAGCCCATTTGTATGGAGAGTGCAACAGCATCCTTTTGTTCATGTAATATTTGGTCTTGCATACTACGGTCGATTCTCGATAGATTATAAGTTTCCTCTGCATCTGTATTCATATAAAATTGTCCGTTTGGCAAGTCTTTAATTAATGCAGCATTATCTTGTGATAATCCATTGGCCAAACCAGAAATCATAAATGTTAACAAACTAATTAGAAAAACGATGGAACCTAATATGAAAAACTTTACTTTATTTTTTTTCATTTCTTTCCATGCCATGTTCATGTAATCTCCTCCCATCTCTTTTGACATCCATAGTCTATCGTTTTTATATGAACGGAGGATGAATAACAAGTTACAAATTTTTTGGGAGCATACTTTACAAAAAAAAGTGTCAGACATCACCAGTGGGTAATGCCTGACACAATCGAAAGATCATACTAACTTATAGGTAATTCAACAACAAAAGTGGTCCCTTCATTTTCTTTACTATTTACATGAATAGAACCACCATGCAGTTTAACAATTGTAGCTACTATCGAGAGGCCAAGTCCTGTCCCATCCACAGAACGCGTGCGTGCGATATCTGCCCGATAAAAGCGGTCGAAGATCCTCTCTACTTCCTTATGATTCAATCCTATTCCTGTATCTTCAAAGATTACCCATATCGAGTTGTCTCTTTCTTCAATCAATATCTCAATACTGCCATCAGCTTTATTATACTTCATGGCATTTGTTAACAAATTATCCCATACTGTATTCAATAAAGAGGGGTCACCGATGATTTCGGTATCTGGCAAGGAATAGCCAAGCATCATCCCTTTTTCATTTATTACCCATTGATAATTTCGGACCAGTTCCTTTATCTGCAGTGCCACATTGAATGGTCTTTTCTTCAAAATATCTTCATCGCGATCTAAGGAGGCAAGAAGTAATAATTGTTTAGTTAACCTAGAAAGACGACTAATTTCACCATTTATGACAGAGATATATTGTGTTTTCTCTTTATTACTCAGGGATTCCTTTTCCAATAGATTGGTATACCCTTTTATATTAGATAGTGGTGATTGTATATCATGAGAAATGTTTGATATGAATTCCTTTCTCATCTCATCCAATTGTTCTAATTTACGCGACATTTGTAAGAAACTATGAGAGAGTTCTCCTAATTCATCACGACGATCAATATCAAGTTCCACATTAAAGTTTCCAGTTGATAATGACTTTGTGGCAACGGTTAATTTAGAGATCGGTTTCACTAAATATTTCGTACTGATCACTACCATCACGATGCTTAAAATAATCATTAAGGCAAGAAGCCAGCCGAATAAAATATGCATCTCATTAAAAAGAAGCTTAATATCAGGTCTAATAAAAAGAGCGTAATTCATTCCATTATGAGTCAATGGGACACCAATCGTATTCTTTAATTCATTTGCAAAAAAACCTGTCACAAACGTTTTTTTGGGAAATTGACGAATTCCATGATAAATATCACCATGAAATACTTGCTCAATAGTGGAAGCAGAAAGAGTTTTTTCTCTAAATGGTGCTCCATAATAAGATTCCCTTCCAGAAGAATCTACTAAGTACATTTGATATCCAATGGCAGAAAGGTTTTCTAAGTACTCCTTGAAATGGACATTCGGATGTTCTTCAACAAATGCAGCGATCTCTAGGGCAATTACTGTGTTTTTTTGATCATTAGAAGGTTTTAACTTTTGCTGATAATAAGTATTAGAGATAAAAAAAGCGAGTATTCCACTAAAAATCATAATACCAATGGTAATCACAACAAATTTCACATAAAGAGATTTCATCACCGTTTTGTCTCCAATAAATATCCAATTCCACGCACAGTCTTAATTTGAAAATCCTCAGTCAATTTTGAAAAACGTTCCCTTAACCTTTTTATATGAACATCTACCGTTCGTTCATCTCCTTCATAATCCAAACCCCAAATATGTTCTATGAGATGATCTCGGGAAAATACTTGCTTAGGACTTGAAATTAAAAAATACAATAGCTCGAACTCCTTTAAGGGTAGTAGGATCGTGCGACTACCAATTTGAACTTCATAGCTTTTTTTATTTATGATCGTATCTCCTACACGAATAATCGATCCATCCGATTGTTTGTCATAACGCCGAAGCAAAGCCTTAATACGGAAGAGTAGTTCTCTCGGTTCAAAAGGCTTAACAAGATAATCATCGGTCCCAGAATGAAAACCTTGTTCCTTATCCTCAATTTGATTTTTAGCTGTTAAAAGGATGATAGGAATATCATGCTTATTTCGAATCTCTTTCGTTAAGGCATAACCGTCCATATATGGCATCATCACATCAACAACGGCTAAATCACATGTTATCTGACTTAAGATCCTTAAAGCTTGTATACCATCCTGAGCTTCGAATACTTGGTACCCAGCCTCCGATAGCTGAACATCGAGAAGCTTTAAAATATTGATGTCATCATCAACAATTAGAATGTTGGTCATTTGAGATACTCCTATGCAATTAATCATCTTCTTATAAGCTTAGGGTACCTTACTTGTCTTTATTTTTACAGAGCTGGGTGTGGATTTGGGTAAATTTTCAATTTTATATGAAAAAGATTCTCATTTAGGTTGACACTATTTCTCTATAAATATAAGATAGATCTTGTGATAATGATTCTCATTATTAGATACTTGAAAAAGAGGAGAGCCGATGAAGAAACGATATTTACTACTCGCGTTACTTATTCTTTCAGTTCTATCTCTTTTTGTAGGGGTAAGCAGCATTTCTCCAAAGATGTTACTTGACTTTCAATCAGAAGAAACTGAGATCTTTTTAATTAGTCGCGTTCCAAGGTTAATTTCTATTTTGCTAGCTGGAGCAGGGATGAGTATTGCTGGTTTGATTATGCAGCAATTAAGTAGAAACAAATTTGTTTCTCCGACAACCGCTGGAACATTAGATGCAACAAGGCTAGGAATTCTCGTATCGATGCTATTTTTTACGAATGCAACGATGCTTCAAAAGATGGGAATCGCCTTTGCTTTCGCTCTAGCAGGGACTTTCTTATTTATGCAAATCCTGGACAGAATCAAGTTCAAGGATGCTATATTTATCCCGTTGGTCGGACTCATGTTCGGAAATATTTTATCATCGGTTGCTACGTTCTTTGCGTATCGGGCTGATGTGATTCAGAATATGTCAGCATGGCTACAGGGAGATTTTTCAATGATTATGAAAGGCCGCTACGAACTGTTGTACATAAGTATACCGGTGTTATTAGTAGCTTACTTGTATGCTAATCGGTTCACGGTTGCTGGGATGGGGGAGGATTTTTCCAAAAACCTGGGTCTTGCCTATAAGCGAATCGTGAATATAGGGTTGGTATTAGTGGCTCTTATTACGGTGACAGTGGTTCTTACAGTCGGGGTTATCCCTTTTTTAGGGTTAATTATTCCGAATATTATTTCAATTTTCAAAGGGGATCATTTGCAAAAGACCTTGCCACATACGGCGTTACTGGGAGCAAACTTTCTTTTAGTAACTGATATTCTTGGCCGAGTCCTTATTTATCCATATGAGATTTCAATCTCTTTAATGGTCGGTGTGATCGGCAGTGGAATCTTCCTATTCTTGTTGTTCCGGAGGAAGGCGTATGCGTAACTCAACCAAGAATATATTACTGACTGTGGCTGCAATAGCCGTTTGTGCTCTTTATTTATTTCATGATTTGAATGGAAGCTATGATTATGCTCTTCCAAGAAGAGGAACTAAGGTAGTAGCCATGATTGTAACTGGGGTGGCGATCGCTTATTCCACGGTCGTATTTCAAACGATTACCCACAACCGAATCTTAACTCCGAGCATTATGGGGCTAGACTCCCTTTATATGCTTATCCAAACCGTCATTATTTTCTTCCTGGGTTCAACTCATGTCACGGTGACGAACAAGCAAGTGAATTTCGGAATATCAGTGGTAGCGATGATTGTCTTTGCGCTATTACTCTATCGATTTCTTTTTAAGAAAGGGAATCAACCAATCTACTTCTTATTGTTGATTGGAATTATTGTAGGAACCTTTTTCTCAAGTATTTCGACATTTTTACAGGTATTGATTGATCCGAATGAATTCCAAATTGTACAAGATCGAATGTTTGCAAGTTTTAATAATATTAATACCGATATTTTGTGGATTGCGATTGGGATTATAGGATTGTTAATTCTTTATGCTTGGCGATATACAACGTATTTAGATGTACTGTCTCTAGGTAGGGATAACGCTGTAAATTTAGGAGTTAATTATGATTCATTAGTAAAGAAAATGCTCATACTTGTGGCGGTGTTTATTTCCGTCTCAACGGCACTTGTCGGTCCGATTACGTTTTTTGGATTGATTGTAGCGAACCTGTCTTATCAGTTGTTTGGAACCTATAAACACAAAATTCTGATCAGCGGAGCGGGTTTGATTAGTATCATTGCCCTTGTTGGTGGCCAATGGGTGGTAGAAAGAGTCTTTACATTTTCAACGACACTTAGCGTCATTATTAACTTCATTGGTGGCGTGTACTTCATTTATTTACTGCTAAAGGAGAGTCGATCATCTTGATTCAAGTTCAAGCACTTTCGAAGTTTTATGGAAAAAAGAAAGTCGTAGAAGATGTAACGGTCTCGATTCACAGAGGAAAGATTACTTCTTTTATCGGCCCGAACGGAGCAGGAAAGTCCACTCTGTTATCAATGGTTAGTCGCCTTTTGGATGCAGATACAGGTGAGGTACTCATTGATCAATCGAATATAAAAAAGATGAAGTCCAATGATTTTTCAAAAATTGTATCGATCTTAAAGCAATCGAACTATATGAATGTGCGTTTAACGATTCGTGAGTTGGTTTCATTCGGTCGCTTCCCTTATTCAAAAGGTCGCTTAACGGCTGAGGATGAGAAAATGGTTGATCAAGCCATTGAATACATGGCGTTAAAGGAGATGGAAGACAGATATTTAGATGAGCTGTCAGGAGGACAAAAGCAACGAGCTTTTATAGCGATGGTTATTGCCCAAGACACCGAGTATATCTTACTGGATGAGCCACTAAATAATCTGGATATGAAGCATTCGGTTCAGATTATGAAAATTTTACGCCGTCTAGTGGATGAACTTGGAAAAACGGTCGTGATCGTTCTTCATGATATTAATTTTGCTTCTGTCTATTCGGACCGTATCGTTGCTCTAAAGGATGGTAAGGTCGTAAAGGATGGACCAACAAATGAGATTATCCAATCAAAAGCGTTGAAAGAAATTTATGATATGGATATTCCGATTCAAGAAATGAACAATTGCCGAATCTGCGTGTACTTTAATTCATAAAAAGGGGATAGAAAGATGAAAAAGTTAGGTTTATTTTCTCTTATTTTCACAATGCTTTTCTTATTAGCTGCATGTAGTGGCAAAGAGGAAGCAAGCACGACTGCTAGCACTGAAGGAGAAAAAACAGAAGAAGAATCAAAAGAGGTAACGATTACTCACGAATATGGGGAAGTGACTGTAGAGAAGAGCCCTAAGAAGGTAGTAGTATTTGATTTTGGTGTTCTTGATACGTTAGATGCATTTGGTGTAGAAGTGGCTGGAGTTCCACAAGCAGTTGTACCAAAAAGCTTAGAAAAATATGCTGGTTCTGAATATACGAATGTGGGAGGCTTAAAAGAGCCTGACTTTGAAGCGATTCATCACTTAGAGCCAGACGTGATCTTTATTTCTGCAAGACAAGCAGAACTATATGATCAATTTGCAGAGATCGCACCAACCGTATTTATTGATGTTGACTATACAAACTATATGTCTTCTCTTGAAAAGAACTTTGAGCTTTTAGCTGAAATTTTTGAAAAGGAAGATGTACTTGCTTCGAAAATGGATGAGTTAAAAGCAAGCATCGAAGAGCTTAACAAGGAAGCTTCTGCTTCAGAAAGCAAAGCATTAATTTTATTAGCAAATGAAGGAAAAGTAAGTGCATACGGACCAAGCTCACGCTATGGATTTGTACATGATGTGTTTGGCTTTAAAGCGGTAGATGAAAATATTGAAGTATCTCAACACGGTCAAAGCATTACATTTGAATACATTCTAGAGAAAAATCCAGATGTGATTTTTGTTATCGATCGCTCTGCTGCTGTTGGTGGAGAAGTGGGGGCAAAAGAAACGATTGAAAATGAGTTAGTGAAGAAAACAAGCGCATATAAAAATGGAAAGATTATTTACCTAGATGCAGTGAACTGGTACATCGCAGGAAATGGTGTTCAATCAACAAAATCGATGGTAGAAGAAGTAAAAGCAGCACTTAAATAAAGCGTGATAGTATAATGGAAGACACCTTAGATGGTGTCTTTTGTTTTTTTATCTAGAAACACGGTGCCCAGTTCATCTATTTGAGCAACAGCGATGTCGGAAGGGCTTTGGATTCCGTTTGCTTGTAACATGCTACTCACCCAATGCTCATCCTTTCCAGTACCCTTTAAGTGCTCCATCACGAGCTTACCATCAATAATAAAGGTTCTTGGGATCCCGCGAAAAGGTGGGGATATCTGTAAATCCTGATTTTTAGCGGTTTGTTGGGCAACTTTTTTCTGTGCGGATAGCGATCCATCGGTTTCTAAAAAAGCATACTCCACTTCATCTAAATAGTAGATATCCTTTTTTCTTAATAATAATAACAAATCGTCCATCGTTAGCCTTGCTTTGGACATTCTATCTTCTAAAATTTTCCCATCTTTTATAACAAGCAGAGGCTCACTGTTAAGAAGTTTACGAGCATGGTGAGACTTAATGGAGAAAATATCAGAGAAAAGAGCCAGAGCTGTAAAGATCGCCATTCCAAAAAGACCGATAGGAATGGGGATTTTATCAGCAAAAATAAACGAACCTCCCATGGAACCAATGGTAATCCCTGCTATGAAGTCAAAGAGTGTTAAATGAGAAATCAATTTTTTTCCAAGAATACGGCATAGGACATACAAGGCAACAAAGGTGATGCTTACTCTGGCTGCAGTATCTAAATAACTCATACACTCTTTTCCTCCAGTTAGATTTTTCATAATTGTACAAAACTAATATGTCCTTAAAAAGGAGTAGAATAACTGGTTTTTTATTGGAAATAGAAAAAGACCTTCGAATGAGGTCATTTTACTGAGTACTAGTATTTAATCTTAAAGGAAGGATATGGATCGGTTTTCTCCCTTGTATGTATTTCCATGTTATTGACCTTAGAGAAAGGATTTCCTTCTCGTATGGACTCTATAAAAAGCTGCAGGTCCTCTGGTTGACCGACAGCAATTATTTCGACGCTGCCATCATCCATATTTTTTACCCAGCCGGTGACTCCATATTGTGCGGCTCTCATTTGCGTATAGTATCGAAAGCCCACTCCTTGAACTTTACCAGAAACGACAATATGTAACTGGTCCACGTTATTCACTCCTAAATTCATCTTAACAACTTAATATATGTAGTTTCATCCTCCCATAATTCGAATTTCTTTGCAATAGCCTCTTTTGGATTGCCAACTTGTCGAGGTTCGCTAATTTTTCATGTTTCGCCCTGAGTTTGGTTGTAAAAGACAAGATGATTACATAAGTTTGGCGAGTACCTGAAATGATATAAAGGTAGTTATCCTGAGAAAAGGAGCATCTGAAATGACAAAATCAAAGAGTCAACAAGAACGTCAGTGGAGAGTAAGAAAAGAAGATCAGCACCCACATGGAAAAGTAAAAAGTTTTGAAGAGCTAGGTGCTGGGGTTAAAGGGAAGAATAACGATAACAAGTAAAGCATGAGGATTTTCCTCATGCTTTTTTAACGTTTTTTCTTTTTGGAGTTATCTAACGCAACAAGCTTATTTTTATTAACTGCTTCTAGGGCCACGTAAACGTGAACATTTTTTTCATCAATCGGTGCTATGTTTGTAATTTTCCCCTTGCGTCCTTTAATTTTTACATTTTGCCCTTCTTCAGGGAGACTTTTAAGAAGCTGAGTTAATAAAACATTTCTGTTTTCGTAATAAGTGACTACAAACATGTTATCCTCACCTATCCTTTCTGCAGGTTGAAAACACCATGTTAATACATATAGAAAGAGAGAAAGGTTTAGACCTAGAGCAACTATAAAAATTTAAGGCTTGGTTCTTAAAACCAAGCCTTGTTTGATCTATTTCTATTAGAAAGCCCAATTTCCGTTTCGAAATACGGGTTCTGTTTGATCATCAATCGTAATTCCATCGATGTTCATTTCAGCTGAGCCGATCATGAAATCAACATGTGTGATGCTTTCGTTGAGACCATTCTTCTCAAGATCTTCAGCAGACATCGTTTTTCCACCTTCGATACAGAATGCATAGGCACTTCCGATGGCTAAGTGGTTGGATGCATTTTCATCGAAGAGAGTGTTGTAGAAAAGCACATTGGATTGAGAGATAGGAGATTGGAACGGCACCAATGCAACTTCTCCTAAATAATGTGATCCTTCATCGGTATCAACAAGGCGTTTTAGAATGTCCTCGCCTTGCTCGGCCTTCACATCGACAATGCGCCCATTTTCAAAAGTAATGGTGAAGTTATCAATGATATTTCCACCGTAGCTAAGCGGTTTGGTGCTAGCTACATATCCGTTCACTCCTGTTCGGTGTGGAACAGTAAACACTTCTTCTGTAGGCATATTGGCCATAAAGCTGTTTCCTTGTTCGTTAATACTGCCAGCGCCAACCCAAATATGCTTTTCTGGAAGTGTGATCGTTAAGTCTGTTCCAGGAGCGGTATAGTGTAGTTTTTTGTAGCGACGTTCGTTTAAGTAAGCCACTTTCTCATGAAGTGTTTCGTCATGCTTTTTCCATGCTTCAACCGGATTGTCTAGGTCGGCACGAGTCGCTTTGAAAATAGCGTCCCAAAGGAGGCTCACTTGTTCTTCAGGTGCTGCGTCTGGGAATACTTTAGCAGCCCAATCGGAAGAAGGAGTGGCAATAACCGTCCAGCTCACTTTATCTGACTGAATTTTTTTACGGTAGTTACTTAAAGCTGTTCCTGCTGCCTTTTGGAAATTGGCAATACGCTCAGGGTTCACCCCTTTAAGAAGGTCCGGACTTGATGACACAATGGACATGAAGGCTGCACCTTTATCAGCAAGCTCTTCGAGTTCGCGTGCACGCCATTCAGGATACTCTGTAAAAGCTGCATCTGGTGCTAACTCATATTTTGCACGTGTGACCATGTCATCTGCCCAGTTTACAATTACGTTATGAGCACCCACCTCATAAGCTTTGCGTACCACTAGGCGAACAAACTCAGCTGAGTCGAGTGATGTATTGATAACGAGTGTCTGATTAGGCTGGACGTTCACGCCCACTTTAACCGCCAGCTCTGCGTATTTTTCTAAATTAGCTTGAAAGCTCATATGTATAGTCTCCTTTTTTATGGATTCTTCTTTCTTATTGTATTCGTTTTTTCTAGAAAAAGAAAACAAATTCGCCACCCGAAAGGTTTTTTTTACCATGAAGAGTGGCGATGATAAGTACCTATGCAGAGTCTTTTGCATCTGTTAGAGGTTGCTGCTGATGATTCAGCCTTGAAAACATGATCCAATAGATAACGGCACTACCAATAGCAAGAACGGCAATGGTAAAGAAGGTCCACTCATAGCCAATCCATACAGTCAAAGGAATGGAGATCGGTGCAATGGTCCGTCCGATGGTGTATCGTAAACTTGCTGCAGCGAAGTATTGTCCTCTCATATGCTCAGGGGCTATTTTTGAAATAAAGCTTTGCTGTAATCCCGCAACTAGAAGTTCTGCTACAGTGAAGATGGCCATTGCAAATACAAGTCCCCAAATCCATTCGGTTTGACCAAATAAGATAATTGCGATGGCATAAAGAAGGGAAGACGCGATAAATACTTTTTTTTCTTTAAATCCGTTGACCCATTTGGTAATGGATACGGTTAATAGAGCAACAAGCAAGCCATTTTCTGCAAGGATGAAACCAAAGGCTTGTTCTCCACCGACGGTTAAGGACCAATTACCGATGGCCAGCAGAGATTGGTTATGAACAACTTCCTTTGTATAAACTGGGATGAGCAAGTCGAGCTGCATAAAGGTTTGTGCAGCTAGTATCCCTGCGGTAATAAATAAAAGGAAGGTTCGATCTTTAATAATGACTTTGTAGTCGCGAAGCTGATTACCAACGAACGAATACCATTTTGTGGTGGTACTTTCTTTGTGCTCGTAAGTTGGTGCTGTTTCACGAGTCCATTTTTGTAGGACGGCTGCGAGAGCGATACAAACAATCCCAGCGATCAGGAGCAGCTCAAAGCGGTGATTCACATAGAAAATCGCTCCCAGTAGAGGACCGATGACGACTGCGATGTTAATCGATGTGTAAAAGACGGCAAACACACTGCTTCGGTTTTTCTCGTCGACCACATCAGCGACCATAGCCTGACTAGCTGGCCAGTAGATGGATCCGAAAAAACCAACAAAAGAGAAACATAGGAAGCCAATCCATGGAGACTGAAGCCATGGTGAATCAGCGAGTCCGAACAACATAAAGCAAATTCCTTGGCCAAAAGCAGAAAGAACCATCATGCGTTTACGACCGTATCGATCCGCGCAATAACCTCCTATAAGATTGGCAAAAACTGAGAGAACCTGTGAGAGAATTAATAACAAACCAGCGAGGCTTTTGCCGAACTCATCGGCAAAATAGATCGTTAAAAAGGGAAAAAACATCCAAAAGGTAATGTTCATCAACGCCTCACCAAACAAACGAACCTTCAAATTGGAATCCCAATCGCGTATTCTCATGCTGAAACCCTCCTAATTCCGGTGACTAATTCTGGTGACAGACACCTCTCGTGGACAAAACCACATGAATTGTCTTTCTAGGGTGTCTGTCACCCTCCGTGGACAAATCCCCCTGATCTGTCTTTTTGTGGTGTCTGTCACCGCTCGTGGACAGATTGCCTTGATTTGTCCGTGTGGGGCGGACAGTTTTGTTCCTGAAAAAACGCTTAGGTGCCTGAGGGCATCTAAGCGTTCCTTTTAATCTTTCTTTTCTAGCGCTGCTTTTAATAAGTCGCCGAGGCTGTTTCCGAAGTTGTCGTCCTTTTGCGAGTACTTTTGAACAAGCTTTCGTTCCTCACGTTTATTGACAGCTTTCTTGCGCTCTTCTGCTTTTTCAACAACATTACACTTCCGGCATTGGAAGTACAAGCCAGCTTTTCCTTCGTGCATTTCCATTTTCTTTTTACACTGAGGACAGCGGCGGTTAGAAAGCTTTGGATCCTTTCGCTTTCGGTAGTTACATTCCGAGCTTGAGCAAACGAGAATCTTGCCTTCTTTGGTATTTCTCTCTTTCAACAAAGATTGGCACTCCGGGCATTTGGATCCGGTTAAATTATGAGCACGGTACGATTTATCACTCGTCTTAATTTCAGAAATCAATTGCTCGGTTTGCTTGCGAATTCGTTTTAAAAATTGCTTTGGATCTCCTTTGCCACGTGAGATGGCTTCAAGCTCTTTTTCCCATTTTGCGGTAAGCTCTGGAGAGGTAAGCTCCTCATTCACGAGTTCCATCAATTGCTTTCCTTTAGGAGTCGGATGTAAACGTCCATTTTTACGTTCAACAACTTCAGTTTCAATGATTCTTTCGATAATCTCTGCACGAGTCGCAGGGGTGCCGAGCCCGTATTTCTCCATTTGACCTAAGATATCAGACTCCGAAAATCGTGCCGGAGGTTCGGTTAGTTTTTTCTCCGCTTGAACCTGCCCTAACGAGAAAGACTGCCCTTTCGTAATCTGTCCGAGCTTTTGCCCACTCAGTTCCTCGTCTTTTCCTGTAATAGCTTTAAAACCTGCATCAACCACGACCGTTTCCTTCACAGAGAAGGACTCCCCGTTTACATCAAAAACGGCACGAAGTGTTTCGTACTGATACGCAGGGTAAAAAAGAGCAAGGAATCGCTTCACAATTAAATCGTAGAGCTTTCGTTCATCTGACTCTAAATCACGAAGGAATAATCGCTCTTCTGTAGGGATAATGGCATGATGGTCTGTTACTTTCTCATTATTAAACACCCGTTTTGCAATGACCTTCCCTTTGTTAGCGAGAATGCTACGAACTTCTTCCTTATAGCCTCCCGCAATTGCTTCGACACGGTCGAGCATCGTCGCTTCCATATCAGTCGTTAGGTAACGAGAATCCGTACGCGGGTAAGTGACGAGCTTGTACTGCTCATATAATTTTTGCAAAACGCTCGATGTCTTTTTCGCTGAAAAACCAAAGCGCTTGTTGGCATCACGTTGAAGCTCGGTTAAATCATAGGGCAGAGGCTGTTGCTCAGACTTTGCTGTACGATTAATCGACTGAACAATCGCTTTTTGTCCTTTACCTTTTGCTAAAACATGATCTACTTTGTCTTTGGAGAATATTCGCTTTTCACCATTTTCCTCCCAATCGGCCTTTAAAGGTCCAATTTGGGCGGAAATCGTCCAGTATTCCTGTGGTTTAAATGTCTGAATGGCTTTTTCTCGTTCCATCACTAACGCAAGCGTGGGAGTTTGCACTCGACCCGCAGAGAGTGGGTCCTTATATTTGGTCGTTAAAGCACGAGTTACATTAAGTCCAATCAACCAATCCGCTTCCGCTCGACAAACCGCCGATGCATATAAATTTTCATACTCGCTTCCAGGACGAAGCTTAGCAAATCCATCTTTAATCGAACGATCCGTATGAGAGGAGATCCACAAACGTTGAATTGGTTTATTCCAACGGATTTTTTCAAGAATCCAGCGCGCAACAAGCTCTCCTTCACGTCCCGCGTCGGTGGCAATAATGCATTCCTTCACGTCTTTTCGCTTGGCAAGAGATTCAATCGCTTTATACTGGTGAGAAGTTTGTTTCATAACCTTAAGCCCCATCTGATCAGGGATGATCGGCAGGTCTTCTAAATTCCATTGCTTGTATTTCGTATCGTAATGCTCAGGCATTTTTAATTCAATTAAATGTCCAAGCGCCCAAGTGACAATATACTTTGGCCCTTCAATATAGCTTTTATGTGTTTGCGTACAGCCAAGAACGCGCGCAATTTCTCTAGCTACGCTTGGCTTTTCAGCAAGTACAAGTGATTTCATTATTTATCCTCCGAATTTCCATTTGCTCGGGATAAGTATACAGGAAAACGAAAGAAAAAGGGAATAAGAAAGACCTTGCAATTGCAAGGTCTATTCGACGTCTCGAGTTTCCACTCGGTTTTTAAACGCTTCACGTACGACAAGAAATTCTTCATCGCCAATTGCGTCCTTTGTATGTTTTTCAACAAGAGTTCCCTCAGGAAACTTCCCAGGATGCCCCTTTTTCTTATGTTCAAAATCTTTTCCGCGACCCATTTTTCCACACTCCTTTCCTCAAAATTAGCTTTTCCGGAAAATTTCGCTTCTATGTAGAAAAGAAACAGGACAGTTCAGAAGGTTCATGCATATTTATAGAAAGTAATGGGTTGTAAATTTTTAGAAAGGGAGGGGGATCCAAGTGACTAATGAATCTCAAAATGAACAACAGCATTTTTACGCAACTCGAGACGATCAAGCTCCAACATTCTCGGCAAGTGGATTTTTAAATGGAGAAATCAAAACATTTGAACTTGAGCAATATAAAGGAAAATGGCTACTCTTATTTTTCTACCCAAGTGACTTTACACCCGTCTGAGAGACAGAGCTAGCGGCGGTCGCTGCTATTTATCCTTATTTTCAGGCAATGAATGTTGAGATTTTGGCTATCAGCACAGATAGCATCTATTCACATAAAGTGTTTCGAGAAACCACTCCCTCTTTACAAAATGTCTACTACCCTTTGTTGAGTGACAGAACTCATGCGATCTCCAAATCGTATCGAGTATTGGATGAGAAAACAGGAGCTGCTTTTAGAGCCTCATTTTTTATAGACCCGGAACAAATCATCGTTGCTAAGCTCGTCTATCCTAGGGAAGTTGGACGAAACCTTTATGAACATGTAAGGCTTATGCAGGCCCTTCAGCACGCAAAGGATACTGGAAAAGGTGTCCCAGC
This sequence comes from Robertmurraya korlensis, assembly GCF_023715225.1. Taxonomy (GTDB): domain Bacteria; phylum Bacillota; class Bacilli; order Bacillales; family Cytobacillaceae; genus Robertmurraya_A. The sequence continues at coordinate 24,618 of NZ_JAMBNS010000012.1, read as the reverse complement.
AAACTGGATGCCTGATCAAAGTTAGAAAGCAAAAGATGGAAACCCCCTCTCTTTCCACTATACAAGGTATAATAAGGGAAGGAGGGATGTTCATGGATTTTTCTCAAAGTATTTCAGAGGAACGCATTCGTAAAGCGATTGAAAATGGAGAATTCGATCAATTGCCTGGCTATGGGAAACCGTTAAAGCTCGATGATTTATCTGCCATTCCAGAGGAACTTCGTATGGCATATACCGTATTAAAAAATGCGGGAAATTCTCCGGAAGAACATACACTCAAGCAGGAAATGATGTCTATAGAATCTCTGTTAAAGTCCTGTGATGACGATAATGAAAGACTTGGTCTTCAGAAAAAATTAAATGAAAAGATGCTGCGTTATAACAGTATGCTATCCAAACGTCGCGTGAATACAAACTCTTCTATTTTTAAAAATTATGAGCAAAAAATAAATAAGAAGTTATTTTAATGCCTAAGATACCCTTAGGCATTTTTTGTTACATCTTCCGACATATTTTTTTTACATATTCTCTTAAAAAAATGACCTATATAGCCGAAATATATAGTAATAGGTTGATAGAATTAGGACTTCTATCACGAAGATACTCAGGAATAGACAGGAGAATGTAGTATGGATAAAACGTCGGTAATAGGTGTTGTCGTCGGGGTCGTGGCGGTATTAGTGGGGATGTTCTTTAAAGGCGTTAGCCCAGTGCAGCTAGTGAATCCCGCGGCAATTTTAATTATCTTGTTAGGTACGGCTGGGGCCGTGACAATCGCATTCCCAACCAGTGAAATTAAGAGAGTGCCAAAGCTTTTCGGAAAGCTTTTTAAAGAAGACAAGCTACCAAACACAGTTGACTTAATAAAAATGTTTTCTGATTGGGCACAGCTAGCTCGTAAAGAGGGGCTTTTAGCTCTAGAGTCAAAAACGAATGAAATCGACGATGATTTCTTGAAAAATGGATTATCACTTGCTGTTGACGGACAAAGTGCCGACTATATTCGCGACGTGTTATCAGAAGAAATTGAAGCGATGGAAGAAAGGCATCAATCGGGTGCACTGATTTTTACACAAGCAGGTACGTACGCTCCAACCCTTGGGGTACTTGGAGCGGTAGTAGGTTTGATTGCTGCCCTTGGATACATGAATGATATCGAGGGGCTAGGTCACGCGATTAGTGCTGCCTTCATTGCCACTCTATTAGGTATCTTTACCGGTTATGTGCTATGGCATCCATTTGCAAACAAGTTGAAGCGAAAGTCAAAGCAAGAAGTAAAAATTAAGCAAATGATGGTAGAGGGAATTCTATCGATATTAGAAGGGGAAGCACCTCGAGTAATTGAAACAAAGCTAGCTTCTTACTTACCAGGTAGTGAAAAGAAGAAGTTCTTAGCTGCGACAGGAGAACCGGCAAATGAGTAAGCGCCATAAGAAGCATCATCATGAAGAGCATGTTGACGAATCTTGGTTAATTCCTTACGCTGACCTTTTAACACTTCTACTAGCGTTGTTTATCGTATTATTTTCAATGAGTTCATTGGATGCGAAAAAGTTTCAAGCGATGGCAGAGGTCTTTAATGCACAATTTACGAGTGGAACGGGAATATTTGAGTTTCCAAGCCCGATTCCTGAAGAAGGCGCAACTGCACCAGACGAGCAGCAAAATGACTCTGAAAGCACTGAACAATCTAAAGCTCAATCTCAAGGGATGACCGAAGAACAAAAGCAGCAGCTAGCAGAACAAGCAGAACAGGTTGAACTCCAAGCCATTCAAGCAAAGGTAAACGAGTATATTACGAGCAAAGGGCTAGAGGACAAACTTGAAACCACTCTCGAAGATGACGGATTACACGTAACGATACGCGACAATGTGTTATTTGAATCAGGCAGTGACTCCGTGAGAACTCAAGATTTAACCATTGTGAGAGAGATCTCAGATTTACTTGTTATGGATCCTGCGAGAAGTGTTATTATCAGTGGACATACAGATAATGTTCCGATTAAAAATGCACGGTTCTCCTCTAACTGGGAGCTAAGCGTCATGCGTGCTATTAACTTTATGAAAATCTTACTTGAAAATGACAAGCTTGATCCAAGTTGGTTTAGTGCGAAGGGATACGGAGAGTTTCAACCTATTGCTTCAAATGAAGATGCAGCTGGAAAAGCGAAAAATCGTCGTGTAGAAATTTTAATTTTACCAAGAACAGCAGACTGATCCTATGATAGGTTCAGTCTTTTCCATTTTTAAAATTAAAAAAGGGCCACTCAAGGAGTGGCCAAAAAGAGATACAAGGGATTATTCATTAGGAAGCGCTTACAAGAAACGCAATACACAAAACTATTCGTTGTTATTATCAGGTTGTGGTACTTCCGGCTTACACATTCGATCCATTAAAATGCCAGCAAAGAGTATGCATGCAATTGGAATGGTAAAATTCAAGATGTGAACAACGGTCATGGAAATACCTCCTTCACACATGGTTGAATCTACTTTAATTATAGTGTTTATTCATAAAATTGGCAAATAAAATTCAAAAAATATACAAATTTAACAATTGACAACAATCAATATTAAGGCTAGTTTTTCAATCCAGTGTAGGAATGAAATATTTTTTCCAGTTAATGAGAATAATAAGGGTGGAAAAAGAATAGACAAAAGTTTATAATAAAGACAAATGTCTAAAGTCTTGAGAGGTGAACTTATGAGTGATAAGGAAGCGACCATACTTGGATTGATTAAGAGAGATCCATTTATATCTCAAAATGAGTTGGCGGAAAGGACGGGCTTATCTCGTTCGGCTGTTGCTGGTTATATTTCTTCTCTTACAAAGCAAGGAAAACTATTAGGTCGGGCCTATGTATTACCTAATAAAAAACAGGTGATCTGTATAGGCGGAGCCAATGTGGATAGGAAAATGCAAGCGATCGATAAGCTTCAGTTAGGAACATCCAATCCTGCTAGTACTAGTAATTCTTGTGGAGGGGTGGCAAGGAACATTGCTGAGAACCTGGGAAGACTAGGATTAGATGTTTCTCTTATGACGGTTGTAGGTGATGACCATGAAGGAAAATGGTTACTAGACTATACAAGGTCTTACGTTGATATAGAGCCTTCAAAAATTCTTCCTAATGAATCAACAGGAACGTATACGGCTGTTTTAGATGTGGATGGGGAAATGGCAGTTGCTTTAGCAGATATGGGCATTTATGATTCTGTCGATATAGAGTTTGTTGAAAAGCGCTGGGGTTTTCTTGCATCTACAGAGCTTGTCATGATTGATACAAACTTTCCGTCTGACGTACTTGCAAAAGTGATTGATCGTTGTAGAGAGGAAGCGATTCCCCTCGTGATTACTCCTGTTTCAGCTCCCAAAATTAAAAAGTTGCCACAAAATCTTGATGGTGTGGCTTGGCTAATCGCTAATAAGGACGAAGCAGAGGAGTTAGCGGGGACACCAATCAAGGACGAAGGTGATTTTTTTAAAGCTGCAGAAGCAATTATGAAAAAAGGCGTTGAAAGAGTGGTCATTTCTCGCGGAGACAAAGGACTTATTTACTTTACAAAGGCAAATGAAGCGGGTGTATTGTTACCGCCAAAGGTCGAGGTTGTAGATGTAACTGGTGCAGGAGATGCACTGGTTGCAGGAATTGTCTATGCCTATTTACGCGAGTTAAAAACAGAAGATGCCTGTAAAATTGGAATGGCATGCTCGATGTTAACTTTAGGTACGGAGGAAACAGTTAACCCGGCATTGAATCATCAACAGCTACAAGAAGCTTTTCAACATAATTTCCACTAAGGAGCAAACAAACATGGAAAAATACTTAGAATACTCACAAGAAGTTTTAGAAGCGAAAAAAAATAATGTCCCAGTCGTGGCATTGGAGTCAACCATCATCTCTCACGGAATGCCGTACCCTCAAAATGTACAAACGGCAAAGGAAGTAGAAGACATTATTCGTAAAAATGGTGCGGTACCAGCGACGATTGCAATTTTAGATGGAAAAATAAAAATAGGCTTATCAGACGAAGAGTTAGAAATGCTTGCTACACGAAAGGACATTGAAAAGGCGAGCCGTAGGGATTTACCTTACTTAGTAGCGACGAAGAAAAATGGAGCAACAACAGTAGCGGCAACAATGATCTGTGCAGAGCTTGCAGGGATTGAAGTGTTCGTAACCGGTGGGATTGGTGGAGTTCACCGTGAAGCTGAAGTAACGATGGATGTTTCAGCTGACCTTCAAGAGCTCGCTCAAACGAATGTGGCGGTTGTATGCGCAGGAGCGAAATCTATTCTTGATATTGGTTTAACACTCGAGTATTTAGAAACGCATGGCGTGCCAGTTGTTGGCTTTGGTACCGATGTCCTTCCGGCTTTTTATACAAGAACAAGTCCTTTCCAAGTGAACGTTCAAGTGGAAAATGAAAAAGAAGCAGCAAGCATGATTCGTACAAAGTGGGAATTAGGATTGAACGGTGGAGTGGTTATTGCTAACCCAATCCCAGAAACAGATGCGCTCGAGGAAGAATTTATCAACGGTGTCATTGAATCGGCATTAAAAGAAGCGAAGGAAAAAGAGATTGCGGGTAAAAATGTCACTCCATTCCTTTTAGCAAAGGTAAAAGAACTTACAGAAGGAAGAAGCTTGGAAGCAAATATTGCATTAGTTAAAAATAATGCTGATGTTGGATCAAAAATCGCTGTTCAACTTAACACTCTATCTTAAAAATTATTTTTGAGGAGTCAGTCTCATAAGGACTGATTCCTTTTTTATTTGCATAAAAATAATACTAGATTTACAAACTTCGGATGCGTGCACTCTAACGAACGAAATGTTCTTTAAAAAATCAGGAAAGTAAGATAGAAGGAGAATGGAGATGAAAACCAAAGAGAAATGTTCATTATAACGAAAAAATGGTCGTTTTAGAGTGTTTAGTTTACAAGCACTACCGTCTAAAATAAAAGTAAGGTATTCTTTATATAGAACAAAAATTGATAGAATAAGAAACGAAAACTATTAGAATAGTAGGTGGCGGGAATGTACCGGAAAAACTGTGACAAATGTTATCGCCCTTCGTACAGCAGTTCGGAAGCTGGGGAATGGATCTGTCCAATATGTGGTCATAATCTAACGAAGTTACCTTTTTTTGATGCAGTAACTCTGGAAAGGGTACATGTAAATATCATTCCTATCCAAAGAAAATTAAAAGCATATGAAAATCAAAAACTAGGAATAAAGACTTAATTGGTAGAAGTCAGAAAATTTTAAAAAATAAATTCGACAGTGGGCGACATGAAGACTTATGATTTTTGTACTGGAACTTACAAATGTAAAAAATTGTATGTATCCATTGGAGCTCAATTGTTCTTTATGGAGGACCGTGTCGAATAGTGTAACTAAAAAGTTGGGAAATTTTTAAAGTGTATGACAAATTTTTACACAAATTACTAATTTCGAGTAGTAAAATGATTGATAAGTGAATCACATAGGGTACGAGAACAACAGAAAAAGGCAAACCTTCTGAAAAGGGGGGACGCAAAGTCGCAGGTCTAAGGTAGTTAGAAGTTTTTTGCTAAGACGGCTGGACTGCCTGGAATACGATCGTATTTTAGGGGGAGATTTAGGGATGTTGGAAACGAGTGAAATTACGGTAGAAGAGTTAGATTATGAGTGGATGATGCTGATACTTGAGGCAAAAAAGCTAGGCCTAGAAAAAGATGAGATTAGAAGATTTTTAGGTGAGAATGAAATCAGAGGGTAAAAAGATACTAGCTTACTTAGCAGGTTGTTTCATACATAGAATGAAAGTATTTCTATTAGGGTCGGACCATATGGGAATGCTTTTTATTTTGAAAAAAAAAGACAAAATCACCTAGATTTTGTCTTTTTGCATTAGTTATTATTTGATTGATTGCTTCTCCATTTATTAAACTCAAGAAATTCTTTAAACTGATCCTTTGAAACCCCGGAGTTCATAGCCTCTTTCACAAGCTTCATCCAATCAGAATCTAGTTCGTCTTTATTTGGATGCTCGTGTATAAGATGGTCAACTGGTACATGAAGGACAGCTGAAATTTTCTCGAGAAATTGGATAGAAGGATTCGTTTGTAAATTTCTCTCTAATGAACTTAGGTATGATTTAGCGACACCAGCTTGTTCAGCTAGCTCAGACATGGACATTTTTTTTTCAAGACGAAGTTTCTTAACACGATCTCCAATCATCTAGATCACTCACCTATCTCTCTGTATGAATTCATAATAGCAAAAAAATTTCGTTAGTTCCATATTCAGAACGAAAATAGTGGGTTCCGTTCTTAAAAATTCTTTAGTTAGTCACAAATAAATGGTTATTACCGTACTAGTGATTAAAAGCTGATTAACTTTAACCTTCTATGTAGCATTATACACAATACCATTCGTATTGTAAGTGATAATTGTGGGGGTAACTAAAAAATTTCCACTGTCCACCCCAGACGAACAAAACCACCCAATCTGTCCACGAGCGGTGACAGACACCATCAAAGGACAGATTGGCCCATTTTGTCCACGAAGGGTGACTGACACCCTTTTATACCCGGGATGGGGGTGGTTGAAACCTATTTTTTTTGTTCGACAAATTCTTTTTTTGTGTTTGTTGATTTTAAAGGGGGGAAAGGAATTCAATCAAACGTTTGATTGACTATTGTTTGCGGTTATCTAACAAAATTAGACATAGGAATGCTTTGCTAATATAGACCGATAGAGAGTACAATAAAGACTATACATTATAGGGATTTGGGAAGTGAGATAAATGATTGTTTTAAAATCACCTCGTGAAATAGAGGCCATGAAAAAAGCAGGGGAGCTTCTGGCTGCTTGTCATAAAGAAATTAAAAAAATGATCAAACCAGGAATAACAACTTGGGAAATTGACCAGTTTGTTGATAAATATTTAGAGAAGCATGGTGCTATTGCTCAGCAAAAGGGTTATAGAGGGTACGAGTACGCTACATGTGCTAGTATTAATGATGAGATTTGTCACGGCTTTCCAAGAAACGAACCTCTAAATACAGGGGACATTGTCACTATAGATATGGTTGTCAATGTGAACAGTGCCTTAGCAGACTCTGCGTGGACATATATCGTCGGAGAAGCTTCTGAAGAAACAAAACGCCTTGTAGAGGTAACAAAAACTAGCTTATACAAAGGTATTGAAGCAGCCGTCCTAGGAAATCGAATCGGAGATATTGGGCATGCGATTCAAACCTACGTGGAAGGTGAGGGATTCTCAGTCGTAAGAAACTTTATTGGTCACGGAATTGGCCCCTCCATCCATGAAAAGCCAGATGTTCCGCACTTCGGGCTACCAGGAAAAGGTCCTCGCATAAAAGAGGGAATGGTATTTACGATTGAACCGATGGTTAATGTCGGAAGCTATGAAACAAAGATGGATTCCAATGGTTGGACAGCTCGTACTGTGGATGGGAAAAACTCAGCTCAATTCGAGCACACTATTGCCATCACGAAGAATGGCCCAATCATTCTAACAGATCAAGGTAAATAATTAATTCAAATAACAAAAAACTATATGAAACATGATGGAGGAAGACCCATGACAGAAAACCATGAAACAGAAAAAAAGAAAATAAGCTTACAAGAAGCGATTAAGCAACAACTAGAAAAAAAGAAAAATCAGCAAGCAGGTGGAAAAGCTAGCGCCAACGGTCCGGCCACCACAAAGAAAATGAAAAGCCAACAAACCAAAAAGGTGAGCAATCAACGCCGTAAAATGGGTGTATAATACGCAGTTACTAAAAACAGGGAACAGCATATAACTAGTGCTGTTCCCTTAAATGTTTTTATCAAACCTTATTCCTCATCTTGTACTTCGCCATCGCCAATCTCATCTTCTCCAGGTTCGTCGTCACAAGCAACAACAGACGTCACTAGAAAACCAGCCAGTAAAATCATAAGAAGTTTACGTATCATACAAACATCCCTCCTTTCAAAATATGGATAACCCAAACATAGTATTTGGAGGTCCTATCCAATCTATTCCCCTATCAATCCTATAGTCGAAGCGAAACTTAGGAGTAAAGGGCAATAGAAATGGAGTCGAACAATTTGTATACTTAGGGTAATAATGAGTGTAGAGGGAGTAACCATGAGATTAATTCGAATTGATGAATATGAGCCACGCACCATGCAGTTGGCCAAACCGATTTTTGATCGGCAGAAAAGGGTGCTTCTAGCAGCAGGACGCTCGATTCATCCAACATACTTGCAAAAGTTAATCGATCTTGATATTCGATATTTATTTATAGAGGATGCGGAGTCATTCGGAATTTCGATGGAGGAGATGCTCGATGTTCCAACCTGGGTGGATGCCGTAGATGTACTACAAACGGTTTATAAAGCAGTAGAGAAAAAGGAAGAACTTCCGATAAGGCCTATTCAACAGCTCGCGATTAAGCTGGTTGAGGAAGTAAACAAAAGAAAGGCCATTCTTTTAATTCCTGCCTCTTCTTTAGCGGAAGATCTACGAGAGTATGCCCACTCGGTTAATGTCACCCTTCTTGCGTTGCAAATGGCAAAAAAACATCAAATATCTCAAATGCAAATACGTGATTTAGCAGTGGGAACATTACTTCATGATATAGGAAAAGTTCTAACTCCTATAGAGGATGATCATCCAAGGGTAGGGTTCGAATATTTACGAAAAACAAGAGAAGTGAGTTTGCTTTCTGCTCATGTGGCCTATCAGCATCATGAAGCCTTTGATGGTAGTGGAGTACCTAGGGGATTACGGGAAAAAGAGATCCATGAATTTGCTCAAATTTGCAGCATTGCAAATCTCTACGAGAATGCATTATCGAAAAAGGGAATTCCTCCCCATGAGGTAATGGAGTACGTAATGACAAAAAGTGGAACGCTTTTTAGTACGGATCTTGTTAAATTATTTGTCCAAGAGGTGCCACACTTTATTCCAGGGACGAAGGTCATTCTTAATAATGGCCGAAAAGCGATTGTCACGAAAGTAAAAGGAAATCTTCAAAGACCGTTCGTGCGATACTTAGATTCAAATGAAGAAGTTTCGTTAGGGGAAAATCACACATTATTAATCACAGAAGTGTTGAACCAGTAAAAAAGAGCCGAAATTCGGCTCCTTTTTTGTTATTGTTTTCTTAGATTCCCTAACTCTTCCGCTAATGCTTGCGTTTCACTCGGGCTAAACGAATCTCTTTTCATGACTAAATCATAAATTTCTTTTAGCTCTTCATACATATTCTCATCAAAATGTGATGGTTTAATGGCACCTAAATTTAATACCTTTAACTTTTCTTTTATTTTTTCAATCATATATTCCACGTTTTCTACTGATTTCTCAGACAAGTTCATTGTTCGTTCTCCCCTTTTTCTTCAAGCTTGTAAAATTATCTTTCCATGTTCCCCTATAAAAGTCAAATGAATTTCGGCAACTTCTTGTACGAAAGGTTGAAAAGCTTTTCCTTTTCCTACAAAATGTAGAAAGGAGGGAAATAGTTATGGTTAAAGTTTTATTTGTGTGCCTCGGGAATATTTGTCGTTCACCAATGGCAGAGGCGATGTTTCGTGATTTAGTGAAAAGGGAAGGATTAGAACATAAAATAACGGTTGACTCTGCGGGTACGGGAGATTGGCATCTTGGAAAGCCTCCCCATCAGGGAACACAGGATATATTAAGTCAGCATCAAATAAGTTTCGAAGGTCAGGTGGCGAGACAAATCGCTGCGGCTGACTTGAACGAGTTTGATTATATTGTGGCCATGGACTCTCAAAATGAAAAAAATATACATAAGCTGAAATCTCTTCAGTCGAGTGCCAAAATTGTAAAACTTCTTGATTATGTTCCAGAGGCAGAAAAAGTGGATGTTCCAGACCCGTACTTTACCGGGAACTTTCAAGAAGTGTTTGATTTATTGAAAATCGGCTGTGAACGTTTATTAAAAGAAATTCAAACGAATGAGAATGCAAGCTGGGAGGGAAAATGAGATGAGTGGAACAAAGAAGTTTTGGACAGGTGTTCTTTGGGGAGCTCTTGCTGGAGGAGCAATCAGTTTACTTGATCGTGACACCAGACAGGCTGTTGTACAAAGTTGTAAAAAGACAAGTGGAGAGCTATCCTATTATATCAAGCACCCAGATGAAGTGGTCGAACAGGTGAAGGATGCAACAACCAAAATTCGTTCAACCGTTGAACAAGTGAGTGGAGATATTTCTTTTATCGCTGACAAGGTCGAGGAACTTCGCGAAGTGACACCAGCAGTAAAGGGGATTGTCAAGGAAACAAAAGAGGTTTTCCAAAACGTAGAAGAATAATTCAAAGTAAAGAAGGGGGAATGGAATGGTTATTAATCTGAGATTTCTTACCTTACTTACAAAAAGAGTACTGCAGGATGATGTATTTGGACTGGCTGCACAGCTAGCCTACTTCTTTCTGCTTTCTTTATTTCCGTTGCTAATATTTTTAGCGACGTTGATTTCGTTTTTACCCATTTCTCAACCAGAGCTCTTAGGGTTTGTAAAAGATTTTGCTCCAACAGAAACCTTTACACTTATCGAAACGAACTTAAACGACCTGATGGAAAAAAGGAACGGAGGCTTGCTCTCTTTCGGGATTATTGCCACCATATGGTCAGCCTCCAATGGCATTAACGCCATTGTTCGGGCATTTAACCATGCGTATGATGTAACAGAGAGCCGCTCCTTTATTGTCGCAAGGGGCATGTCTATTTTATTAACCTTTGCGATGATTTTTGTCTTTATTGTCGCTTTGTTGCTGCCTGTTTTTGGGAAGCAAATCGGCATATTCTTATTCTCTTCTTTTGGTTTATCAGATGAATTTTTGTCGATTTGGAATGCGCTTCGATGGGTGGTTAGTTCGCTTATTTTGTTTACCGTATTTGTTGGTCTGTACTGGATCGCGCCAAATAAAAAATTTAAGTGTGTCCGTGCGGTGCCTGGTGCCATTTTTGCAACCATCGGATGGGCGCTCGTTTCGCTTGCTTTTTCGTACTATGTAAGTAATTTCGGTAATTACTCGGCAACATACGGAAGCATCGGTGCCATCATCGTATTGATGATTTGGTTTTATATGTCAGGAATTATAATAATTATTGGTGGAGAGATAAACGCACTTTATAGCAAAATGAAGGACGAAGCATGTTAAAAAGCCGGGGATCATCCCCGGCTCTTTCTATGATTTCAATAAACGTAGGCTGTTTAAAATAACAAGAATCGTACTACCTTCATGTCCAATGACCCCAAAAGGAAGGTCTAAAAATTGGAGGAAGTTTGAAGCAATTAACAACATGATGACGGTGATAGAAAAAATTACGTTTTGCTTAATAATTCGATTCATTCTTTCAGATAGGGTAATCGCTTCAGCAATACGAGGAAGGTCGTTTTTCATTAACACGATATCAGCTGTTTCAAGTGCCACATCTGAGCCTTCACCCATGGCAATCCCCACATTGGCGGTGGCTAGAGCAGGTGCATCATTGATTCCATCCCCAACCATTGCAACCGTACCAAAACGCTTTCGAATGTCTTTTAATTTTTCCACCTTTGTTTCTGGCAGGCATTCAGCAACGTATTCATTCACATGACTTTCTCCAGCGATGGCTTCAGCCGTTTTTTCACTATCCCCTGTTAGCATGATGGTATAGATCCCTTTTGCTTTTAACAAATCAATGGCCGCTTTTGTTTCGTCACGTACCACATCCTTTAATGCAATAAGAGCAACAAGTGTTTCATTTTGCTTCACAAAAACAATCGTTTTCCCTTCAGATGCAAGCTGTTTGGCTATCCCATTAGAAAAGCTTTCTGCCTCCATCTTGCCAACAAAGTCAGCTTTCCCAATTTTCCAATCCATCCCATCAAGACTTGCTCTCACACCATATCCCGATACATCTTCAATGCTATCCGGATGATTGAGCATAGCACCTGTTTCTTTTTTTACAAAAGAAACAATTGCCTGAGCTAGTGGATGGTTCGAATGATTCTCAATGGATGCAACGGCTTGTAAAAGGGACTGCCTTTCCAAGTCATCAACAACAATAATATCTGTTACCTCAGGCTTTCCTTTTGTCAGTGTCCCGGTTTTATCAAAGGCAATGGCCTGTAGGTGGCTAAGGTTTTCGAGGTGAACCCCGCCTTTAAAAAGAATGCCGTGCTTCGCGCCATTCGAAATGGCAGATAAGGTGGCCGGCATGATCGACGCCACTAACGCACAAGGGGAGGCAACCACAAGTAAGATCATCGCCCGGTAAAAGGTTTCCGTCCAACTCCAGCCAAGAACATAATGAGGAACAAACATCATAAGAACAACAACCGCAAGAACGACTTTTACATAAGTTCCTTCAAATTTTTCAATGAAAAGTTGAGAAGGTGATTTTTCGCTTTGTGCTGATTGAACCAACTGAATGATTTTTTGAAATAAGGTTTCGCTGCTTGGTTTCGTGATTTCAACGGTAAGAGATCCATTGACATTCACCGTACCAGCAAACACTTCTTCGCCGATCCCTTTACTTACAGGAATCGATTCCCCTGTAATAGCAGCTTCATCTAAGTTGGATTGGCCTTTAATAATCTTCCCGTCTGAAGGGACGCGCTCACCAGGCTTTACTAAAATATGATCGCCAATACGAAGCTCGCTTACATGAACCGTTGTCTCATGATTTCCACGAATGAGGAGTGCTTCTTCAGGCTGAAGCTCCATTAATGCGGAAATCTCCTTGTGGCTCTTGTTCATCGTGTAAGTCTCAAGTGCTCCACTCATCGCAAAAATAAAGATAAGAATGGCACCCTCTGTCCAATAACCGATAATCGCCGAACCAATCGCAGCAAAGATCATCAACATTTCTACGTTCAGTTCCTTGTCTGCAATCGTATCTTCTATTCCTTCCTTGGCCTTAGCAAATCCACCAATTACAAAAGCGAACAGAAAGGCAACAATAGAAACGGTCGACCAATCCATTTTTTCTAATATCCAACCAACCGCAATGAGAACCCCACTAGTAATAGCTGCAATTAATTCAGCATGGGGCTTCACTTTTTCTAAAAAGCTTTCATTTGCTGTGATCGGTCTCTCTAAAGCCTTTAATTCTGTATTCATATTCTCTCCTCCATTCGTCTAATTGAGAAAAATAATCAAAGTCATTACCCCTAAAAAACACGAAAGCTGTCATCTAATGATGACAGCAGAATTACTTGGGTTGCATTTTATTAAGTTCATCATACCATATATTTTATGAGTTCAGAAGGGATTTGCTTATTATATTTTTCTTCCCTAGAACCGATAGGTATAAATCACTTTACATACATTGTAATAGTTTTAATTTTAAAATGAGTAAAAAGTTAGGAATCAGGCACTTTTTTCACTGGCTAAGTTTACCTTCATCCGTTTTCCAAACACAACAATCACCAGGAAGATAGAAAAAAGAAGTGTGCTGACGATATGGAAAAAGCTGATTTGTTTAAAGGCTTGAATGATGACTCCTCCAATAGAAGGTCCTGTTAAGCTTCCCAGGCTAAAGGCGATCCCACAAAGCAAATTTCCTGTAGGTAAAAGATTTTTCGGCATAATATCAGTCATAAACGCTATTCCAAGAGAGAATGTTGAGCCTACCACCATACCAGCAGAAAGGAAACAAATAAATAAACCAAGAAATGATTCTTCTAAAAAACTTGCTGCCGAGAAGCTTGTAAATCCAAGAAATAAAATAACGGTTAACACTTTTCGGCGACCAAAGCGGTCACTAAGGATGCCAAGCGGTAGCTGTGTAATAATCCCACCAACTGCGAAGGAAGTAAGTAAGATAGACACCTCTGACACGTCAATACCAGATCTAAGGGCATATACCGGGAAAATTCCATTCAAGGAAGATTCCAAAAAGCCATACGCAAGGGGCGGTAAAAAGGCAACCCAACCGTACTTAAGAGCTTGCCCAAATCGTTTTCCCGTGTCCTTTAGTCCACCGACCCCCTCGTCATTCTCCGGGTACTCATTTTTCAAAGCAAAAATAAACACCCATCCCACAAGACACATGGCTGATGAGATGATAAAAGGAAGGGAGGGACTAATGTTAACAAGCGGTGTCATGAGTGGTCCTACCGCAAACCCTATTCCAAAAAACAGTCCGTACAAAGAAAGATTTCTACCTCTCGTTGCTTTAGGTGAAGAAGAAGTAATCCAGGTTTGTGTCGCAAAGTGAAGGGCGTGATCCCCTATACCAATGAAAAAGCGGAGCAAAAGCCAAAACCAAAAGTTTTGCCACAAAGGAAACAGGGCAAGGGCAACGACGACCAATAATCCCCCAATTAAAATAATGTTCTTATATCCGAACTTTCGAAGCGGCTGCTCCATAAAAGGAGAGGCTAGAAGAATTCCTATATATAAAGCTGTAGCATTCATTCCGTTCATCCCAGAACTAATCCCGCTTTTTTCAAAAATAACCGCGACTAATGGCAGCAGCATTCCTTGGCTGAAGCCTGAAATCGCTACAATGCTAACAAGGATCCAGAAAGCGTGTTTACTATTTTTCATATCTTGTTTCTCCTTCATATTTCTTCTCCCATCATACAAGAATACTTCGGAGGTTGAAACAAATTTTTAAGATGAAGTTCTTTTTAAAAATGGAAAAATAGTGTAATCTCATGTGTAGGAAAATCATATTGAGGTGAGAAAATGGAATTTCATATGAAGGATGTCGGCTTTTACACAGAAACACCATATGGAAGATTAGATGTGGCAGGCGATGAAGCTTACGGATTTCGTCCTTATCAGCTTTTAGTGGCTTCTGTTGCCGTCTGCAGTGGGGGAGTTCTCCGAAAAGTGCTGGAGAAGATGCGCATGACGATTGAAGATATACACATTGCTACAGACGTAGTAAGAAACAAAGAGGAAGCTGATCGAGTTGAAGTGATTAAAGTTCACTTTACGATTAAAGGTGTGAACCTAGACGAAAAGAAAATTCATAAGGCAATGGAATTAACGCGGAAAAACTGTTCGATGGTTCAATCTGTGATTGGAAAAATTGATATTATTGAGACGTTTGAAATTGCTTCAAAGTGATCATAAAAGGGAGGGGCAGAGTTTTTCTGCCCCTCGTTTTACATGGTTAGCTCTTCTGGCTCACTGCCTGCTTTTTCAAAATAAAGTATTCTTTCTGGTTTAAAAGCTAATAATACGTAATTCGGATCATCCGAGCCTGACATCCATTCAGCTAACGAGTCATCCCAAAATCTTTTACGAAGGTCCGGTGATTCCTCAACCGAGGAGGTCGCTTCAATTTCGCAGTAATGACTGGTGAAGCTTCCCGCTTCGAGACCGAGTAAAATATGAACATTTGGATTGGTATTCATGTCATCGAGTTTATGGGTATCTTTGTGTGTGGCTGCATACAATGTCAACCCATCATGGAAAAAGAGCATAAATCGGCTAAACGGTTTTCCGTCTTGAATCGTAGCTAGCGTTCCAATCGCGTGTTTATCAAACATATGTAGTACTTTATCTTTCACATTCATGACGATCTCTCCTTTTAAGAAGCTACCTATAATCTGTCTCGTAACCGAGTTTTTATAACTGATAAATTTTACATGGAAGAAGGAAGACATTATGGCAAATAAAGTGTTCTTGATATTGGTCCTTGTAGGTGTGCCATTATCTGTGATCGGTACAGTGATGCACTGGTCTAGTATTATCATGTTTATTATCTACTGTTTAACGATTATTGCGTTATCTAGTTTTATGGGGAGAGCGACCGAAAGCTTGGCTATAGTTACAGGACCTCGAGTAGGGGGATTATTGAATGCGACCTTTGGCAATGCGGTGGAGTTAATTATTTCTGTATTTGCGTTAAAAGCAGGATTGACGGGTGTTGTGCTTGCCTCATTGACCGGTTCTGTCCTTGGTAATCTTTTGTTGGTGGCAGGACTTTCGTTTTTTGTCGGGGGACTAAAATATAAAAGACAAACCTTTAATGTGTTTGATGCAAGACATAATTCCGGATTATTAATGTTTGCCGTGATTGTTGCATTTGTGATACCCGAAGTATTTTCGATGACCATGGAACCAACAGAAAAAATGTCCTTAAGCGTGGGTATCTCAGTGATTTTAATTCTTTTATATTTAGCGGCTTTATTTTTTAAGCTGGTTACTCACCGAGGGGTCTATCAAACCACTCAAGAAGGTGGAGAACATGAAGATGAGGTTCCAGAGTGGGGAAGAAACAAAGCGATTGGAGTTTTATTTATTGCCACACTTGCTGTCGCTTATGTTTCAGAGAATCTTGTTCATACTTTTGAAGTGGTCGGTGAAACCTTTGGATGGACGGAACTTTTCATCGGGGTTATTATTGTGGCCATTGTTGGGAATGCTGCCGAGCACGCATCAGCGGTAATTATGGCTTATAAAAACAAGATGGATATTGCGGTAGAAATTGCGGTCGGTTCAACACTACAAATATCGATGTTCGTTGCCCCTGCGCTCGTGTTAGTGTCATTATTTTTCCCCACACCGATGCCATTAGTGTTTACAATACAGGAGCTGATTGCAATGGCATCAGCTGTGTTATTGTCGATTATCATCGCAAACGATGGAGAATCCAACTGGTTTGAAGGAGCTACCTTACTTGCTGCCTATTTTATTATGGGAATTGGATTTTATTTATTATAAAGGCTCTTTAATAAACGCCAAAAAAGACTCTGTATCAAGTAACGGTACAGAGTCTTTTTTTATTTTTTTTAAGTAATATTTACATTTCCAAGAATATGTTGGACAAGGTCGGAATAAAAAGATACAGACGCTTCTTTTCTAGTTTATCAACTCCCTCTTTATGATGATGGTTTCGTTAAAGAAGAGACGAATAACAAGATAAACTACAAACCTCCTTTTAAAAAGTGATAAGCGTATGCTCTGCTATCCTCCTTTGTTAAGAATGTAAGCTAATTATAGCTCAAAAAGTTTTTTATGTAAATATTCAGAACATTACAATATTGTTACAATTTGGCGAAAGGGGGCTTATTTACTCGTTGTTTATACATCGCTTATTGTTCTATGTTGGTGGACTTGCTGTTTTGACTTTAGGTGCTTCTCTGACCATAAAAGCGGATCTTGGTGCAGGCCCTTGGGACTCACTGAATGTTGGATTGACTCATTTGCTAGGGCTAACGGTTGGTGGTTGGTCCATCATTATTGGTCTTCTATTAATTTTCTTAAATGCTCTGATTAAGAAGAAGATGCCTGAAGTATCCTGTGCCATCACGGTAGCTATTAGTGGGATTTTTATTGATGGGTGGCTGTTATTTGTGTTTGATGCGTTTCACCCGGTAGGATTCTATCCTAAGTTCATAAGCCTTACCGTAGGAATCCTACTGATTTCTTTAGGCATCGCCACGTATATACAGGCCAGATGGCCACTAAGCCCAATTGATGATTTTATGATTGCCTTGAAAGAGAGATACAAGATTACTCTTGGAACTGCCAAAACGATTGGGGAGGTTCTAGCACTATGCTTTGCCGTTCTTCTTCATGGACCAATTGGGTTGGGCACATTTGCTGTGGCACTTGGTCTTGGGCCGTTTATTGCTTTTTTTAGTTTAATGTGGGAAAGAGTTTTGATTAAGAAATGGTAGAAGTTTTTGGCAAATGGATAATTTGAAGGAACTCCGAAAAAACTAATATCAAATCTATGAGTTAGCTGAAAGGAGTTCCACTACATGAGAAAGTTATTGTATGCGCTAGTCGTTGGCTTTCTTTTCTCGCTCTTATCTTTTTCCACCATACACGCTGAAAAACCAGCTGCACCTGAAGCAAAAAAGGAAAAGCAACAACAGGTTCAAGTTCCAAACTCAGTACTAAACATTACAAAAGAAAATACATATCCAAACCCAACGCAGGATATGCCGACCTTGCAACCTAGTGAACTGACGAAGGATTTAATTGAATCTTCTAAAGTGAAAATTGAAAACCCAGAATTGATTCGCATGTTAAATGAAACGACTGTGAACAGTACACCATTTGCTGTCGGTTACCGTGCAATCATTTACTTAGGGCAGTGGCCGTTAAATTACGAATCAAGCGAAACGGCACCGAACTGGGAATATCAAAAAATTAATACGAATTATGTAGACAATCGTGGTGGAAACACAAACTACCAAATGCATTATGTGCAAGAAATGCAGAAAATTGTACGAGGTGGCTTAACATCCAAAGTGGCTAATGCAGAGGATGTAAAGAAAATGATGCTGTTAAAGGCTGCTGAAAAAACCGGTCTTCCTCTCGCATTTGAGACTGTCGTAGGCGGCGGAACGAAGAAGGATCATGTATACAATGTACCACCGAAACGCCTTGGTTACCTGTATGGTTACGCGCCGGCTGTGAATGAGAAAGGAAAGGTCACTTACGGTGAAGTGTATATCATGCTTAAAGGCAGCAAAAAAATGATTGTAGTGAAAAATGTAACGTCGCAAGGAATTGGTGCTTGGATTCCGGTTCAGGACCATGTTTCATTTGGATTCATCGCACCAGATAAGCCGAGATAAAATAAAGGGTCGATCACTCAACTTGGTGATCGACCTTTATATTTTAAAATAGAGCTTTACGTGTAGAAAAATCCATGTCTTTATAATAACTGTTTTTCACTAACACATTCGGTCCCAGACAGCGAGCGGCGGGGCAGTGGCAGCTTAAGCTTTTTGCCAAGTCCGTCTCAAGCCATTTATTAAAAATGCCAGGTAACTCATCCGTTTGAATATTTCCGAGTGGTGGAGTATCACCAAAATCGGTTACGATCACATCACCTGTGAAAATATTAATATTGAGTCGTGAGCGTCCATCGGGATCATTGCGGACCGTTACATTTTTTGCACGATAAAGCTTTTGTAATAGAGCTTGATCTTCTTCGCTTGTGTTACACGCATAAAATGGTAACGTTCCAAACAGCATCCATACGTTTTCGTTACGGAAGTCTAGTAATCGATGAACGGCTTGGCGAATTTCGTCTAGCCCGAGAACTTCTAGATTTGATGCAAAGTCAGATGGATACATCGGGTGTATCTCATGACGTTGACACTTCATTTCCTCAACGATCTGCTCATGAATACTTTCTAAGTAGGGAAGAGTCCGTTTATTCAGCATCGTCTCGGCTGATACCATCACTCCAGCCTCGACCAATGCACGGCTGTTTTCAATCATCCGATTGAAAAGTGCGGCACGTTGCTCGCGTGTAGGTTTCTTCTCCATCATTGCAAACCCACCGTCAATAAAATCATCCACCGTTCCCCAATTATGTGAAATATGAAGAACATCTAGATAGGGACTGATTTTATAATAGCGTTCACTATCTAATGTGAGATTTGAATTTATTTGAGTACGAACACCACGTGAATGGGCATACTCAAACAAAGGAAGCACATAGTTCTCAACAGACTTTAGTGAAAGCATAGGCTCACCACCTGTAATACTAAGCGAGCGAAGATGCGGTATTTCTTCAAGTCTTTGAATTAATAAGTCAATGGGCAAACCTTTAGGATCCTTTGGCTGCAAGGTGTAACCAACTGCACAATGCTCACAGCGCATATTGCAAAGTGTGGTTGTTGTAAATTCTATATTTGACAGGGTCATTTTCCCGTGTTGTTCCATATCCATATAGGCTTCCCAAGGATCATATTGGGGAGTGATGGCTGGTTTGTTAATTGTCTTCATCGATTCTCTCCTTTTTCAAGATCATCCTTTGCTATTATCAATTTGTATGATGAATCTGTCAATCCATGTTCAAGTTCTTCGAAAAATGGGAAAAATAGAAGCAAACAGCCTTGAAAGTTGGAAGGAATTTCTGTAGGATGAAAAACGAGTGAAAGGAGCGAGTCGAATTGGGTAATAAAGTTAGCGATAAAAATTCACAGGTTACATTTTTAAAACAACGACTAAATATGTTTATTGAAGTATTAGATGCGATTGAGCCAGAAAACACAGAGCTAGAAGATATCGATCGTTTGATTGAAATGATTGATGATCTAGAATCAAAATGCCGAGAATTTAATAACCGCGATGAATAAATGATAAAGTGTAGCTAAGTGTAGCTGCACTTTTTTTCTATGATGAAACTTATGTTAGTTGTACTCGTACATATATATAGAAAGGATGTGGAAAATGTTGAATATGGGAGATTTGTTATTTCAGATAGTATTCATGCTATTAATGGTCGGATTTGTTACTGTGTTTATTTACATACTTGTGAGCTATCTAAATCGTTCGAAGAAACCTTCATCTTCAGCAATTGAAGAGAAACTTGACCGTATTATTGAATTGCTCGAACAGGAGAGAAAGAGGGAATAAAAATCTATGTTAAGTAGAAGTCAGTTTGGGATTATATTAGGGTTTGCCATTATTCTTGGTATCATTGCGGCATTAGTTGACATCCCATTTTGGATACTA
Organism: Robertmurraya korlensis; assembly: GCF_023715225.1. GTDB lineage: Bacteria > Bacillota > Bacilli > Bacillales > Cytobacillaceae > Robertmurraya_A. The sequence goes on along the minus strand of NZ_JAMBNS010000012.1, from coordinate 4,155 downwards.
ATCGTGGTGATCCTCTTGATTACTATGGCTGTGAGCTACTTGCCAATCATGATCAACCTTTATATCACTGACGATATGAAAAAGGTGGAGAAGTTTTTAGAAGCTAGATTAAATCAGCCGATTTTTCACTTTTATTATGCGTTAGCAAACGAAAATGATTTTCAGGTAGAAAAAGCACTTCGTGACGTGCGTGAAAAATATAAAAAAGGTCATTATTATACGATTTATTCTGTTACATATGCTGCATATAAAGGAAAGTTAATAGAAGAAAGAGACTCCATTGCTCAGATCAAGCAACCAGCATTAAGAGTGTATTATGAGGGGCTGTTGGCCATCGAGGAGGATGAATTAGACCGTGCTTCGCAACTCGCTAGTGAGCAGAAGAAACCGTGGATGAAAGAAGCAATATTAGCCGACGTGGCAGGCAAACGTGGGGAGCGCGATCTCGAAATCAAGCATCAGCAGGAAGCCATTCGCTTGACACAAGGGCTTCAGAGATATTTGTTGGTGAAGAAGTATGGGGTGGGGCGGCCGTGAATTTCATGGCCTTTTTCTATATTCCAAGGAGCGTATGGAACAAATTGCCGAAATAATCCTCAAAGTCGCCGATATAATAAAAAACTCGCTGATAAACTGACCTACATCATACATTCCTTATCTGTAACCGATTCCAGCTAAACCCTTTCCATCAAATCGTGATAGGAGTATAATATGTGATGGGGAAATGTTGAAAAATTCATACTTATTTTTTTAGATACATGGGGAAGGGGAACCAGTCATGAATATCGAGAAGTTTCAGGAAAGTATGTATCAACTCATCGTAGAAACATCAACAAAGTTACCAAGAGATGTTCGTCGTGCCATTCGTGCGGCGAAGGAAAAAGAGAGCGCAGGTACACGCTCAGCGATGAGCTTAGCCACGATTACAAACAATATTAGTATGGCAGACGACAATGTGTCGCCAATCTGTCAGGATACAGGTCTTCCAACGTTTAAAATTAAAACACCTGTTGGAGCCAACCAAATCGTAATGAAAAAAGCAATTAAAGAAGCGATTGCTCTGGCAACGAAAGACGGAAAACTTCGTCCGAACTCAGTGGACTCACTAACAGGGGATAACAGTGGAGACAATCTTGGAGAAGGTACCCCTGTTATTAAGTTCGAACAATGGGAAAAGGATTATATCGACGTGCGCCTAATTTTAAAGGGTGGCGGTTGTGAAAATAAAAATATTCAGTACAGTCTTCCAGCAGAGCTAGAAGGACTTGGTCGTGCCGGCCGTGATCTAGATGGAATTCGAAAATGTATCATGCACTCCGTATATCAAGCTCAAGGACAAGGCTGTAGCGCTGGTTTCATCGGTGTCGGTATCGGGGGAGACCGAACGTCTGGTTATGAATTAGCGAAAGAACAGCTATTCCGTTCGGTAGACGATGTGAATCCTAACGAAGACCTTCGAAAATTGGAAGAATACGTGATGAATCATGCTAATGAATTGGGAATTGGTACGATGGGATTTGGAGGGGAAACGACTCTCCTTGGCTGTAAAGTAGGTGTTATTAACCGTATTCCTGCAAGTTTCTTCGTATCAGTAGCTTATAATTGTTGGGCATATCGCCGTTTAGGAGTAGAGGTGAATCCAGAAACAGGTGAGATCAATAGCTGGATGTATCAAGAAGGAGAGAACGTAGATTTTGCTGCAGAACAAGAAGCACAAGCACAAACAGCTGCTTCTCAAGAAACAGAAAATCGCGTGGTTACTCTTGAAGCTCCTATCACGGAAGAGCAAATTCGTGAACTTCAAGTGGGCGATGTTGTAAAAATTAATGGCATGATGTACACAGGGCGCGATGCCATTCATAAATACTTGTCTGACCATGATGCACCCCTTAGCCTTGATGGACAAATCATTTATCACTGTGGACCGGTTATGCTAAAGGATGAAGAAGGCAAATGGCATGTAAAGGCTGCTGGTCCAACAACCAGTATTCGTGAGGAGCCTTACCAAGGAGATATCATGAAGAAATTTGGTATCCGTGCGGTTATAGGAAAAGGCGGAATGGGTTTAAAAACTCTAGCCGCATTAAAAGAACACGGCGGTGTGTACTTGAATGCGATCGGGGGAGCAGCCCAATACTATGCAGATTGTATTAAATCGGTTGAAGGTGTAGACCTTATGCAATTTGGAATCCCAGAAGCGATGTGGCATTTAAAAGTAGAAGGTTTTACAGCTGTTGTGACAATGGATTCCCATGGAAACAGCTTGCATCAAGATGTGGAAAAGTCATCTTTAGAAAAGCTGGCTAAATTCAAAGAACGAGTCTTTTAATATTGGATCGAGTGCTGTAGGAGCACTCGATTTTTTACATAACGGAGGGAAAAATGAAGGGGAAGATTATCTTTTTAAATGGTGTATCGAGTGCGGGAAAAAGCACTTTGTCAAAGAAAATCGTAAAGCTTCTTCCTAACTATTTTCATTTTAGTTTGGACGACTACGATAACATTATTGAGAGGATGGAAGAACGCGGAACGGACCGTCTAATCCCCGTTCCAACAGAAACGTTTTTCCACCGGTCGATTGCCATGTTTTCCGATCAAGGCATTAATCTAGTTATCGACCATGTGCTGCACGATCGTGAAACGATATCAGATGCCTATCATACATTGAGAGACTATCCAATCTATTTTGTTGGTGTTCATTGTCCTATGGAGGAACTGGAAAGGAGAGAATTAGCACGTGGCGACCGAAGAATTGGACAAGCAAGATTACAACTTCAATTTGTTCACCAACAGAATGAAGCTTATGATTTAGAGGTGAATACTTTTACAAACGGCATAGAGAAGAGTGCTCAGGTAATTGCTGAATTTGTATTAACTAACGAAGCTTCACTCGGTTTTTCCAAATTACATGAATGATTTTCTCTCTAATTACGGACAATAAGGAAAACTTGTACTGTGAGAGGGGACTACAGATGAAAAAGCTGTTAGCCATCCTTTTTTCCTTATTGCTTAGCTTTTCGACCATCGTCTCAGCAAGTGTCTCCAATGCTCCCATTCACTGGGGCTTTAAAAAATCTTCAAATGAAGAACCGGTCGAAGCCGGAAAAGAGTATGATGAGCTTTTAGAGAAGTACGGAGCCTTTTATAAAGGTGATTCAAAGAAAAAGGTCATATTCCTAACCTTTGATAATGGCTATGAAAATGGGTACACAGCCAAAGTGCTTGATGTGCTGAAGAAAGAAAAAGTGCCAGCCGCCTTTTTCATTACGGGTCATTACTTAGAAAGTGCCTCTGACCTTGTGAAGCGGATGGCTGATGAAGGTCATATTGTTGGTAATCATTCGTATTATCACCCAGATATGACGACCGTAAGCGATGAAAGATTTTATAGAGAGCTTGAAAAAGTTCGTGCAGGTACGGAGGAAATAACCGGTGTTAGACATATGGTGTACCTTCGCCCACCTCGAGGGGTATTTAGCGAACGTACCCTGATGAAGGCAAAGGAAATGGGGTACACGCACGTTTTCTGGTCTCTCGCTTTTGTTGACTGGTACCGTGACGACCAAAAGGGCTGGCAATATTCTTATAATAATGTAATGAAGCAGATTCATCCGGGAGCGGTACTTTTGTTGCACACGGTATCTAAAGACAATGCCGATGCTTTGGAAACCATTATCAAGGATTTAAAAAAGAAAGGTTATACCTTTAAAAGTTTGGATGAGTACACTCGCGGTGAGGCAATGAAGGATCCGATCTTTAAGATTAGGAAACGAAATAAATGATAAATTTTGATGCGGATATCTTTGATGTCCGCATTTTCCTTTGGAAATTAAATATTAAAAAGGTATTGTGTTCTATCTTAGAATTATGTAAGATATACTTCTGCTTCGAAATTTGAAGCTCTTTAAAAATTAATTTGAAAACAGAAGTTGACTTCTGCGAATTAAGATGATATAGTATACATGTAGCCGACAACAACGACTCGAAACTTTTAAAAAGTTTTTCGTAGAAGTTGACAATGGTGAAATGATATTGTAAGATAATCAAGTGCTTAATTGAACCTTGAAAACTGAACAAGAGAACAACAAACGTCAACGTTTTAATTTTAAGTTTTAAACTTTTAAGAGCTAATCTTACTCTTTATTGGAGAGTTTG
>NZ_JAMBNS010000119.1 GCF_023715225.1 Robertmurraya korlensis | reverse complement strand
CAAGCTGACGGTGTGCTTAGCAAAATTCTCAAACAAGTTGATGACACAGTGCTTTCTGCTGAAGTCATCGGTGAGCTGACTGAAGGCGCAACCGCGGCTGCACCAGCAAGCCAACCTGCTGAAACCCTAGCACCGACTGCCCAAGCTGAAGCCGCGCCTGCAGCTGCACAACAAGCGCCTACCGCTCAAGCGACTTCTGAAGCAGATTATAAAGACCAAAGCCCAGCAGTTCGTAAAGCAGCGAATACCACAGGCGTCAATCCTGCAGACGTTGAAGGTTCAGGTCGTGGCGGCCGTGTGACCAAAGAAGACATGGCAAACCCAACCTTAAAAGCCAACAATGCGATTAAAGCAGACAACGGTCAAGTGGTTGCCAATGCCGTCGGTCAACGTGCAGACAAACGTGTGCCAATGACACGTTTACGCGCCCGTGTTGCTG
>NZ_JAMBNS010000118.1 GCF_023715225.1 Robertmurraya korlensis | reverse complement strand
AGCTAGTACAACAATGGCGTAAAATGGAATATGTGTTTGTTGCGGTTGGTGGCGGTGGCTTAATTTCAGGTGTCGCGGCGTTTTTGGGGGAAGTCGCACCGCATGTCAAAGTCGTGGCGGTCGAGCCAGAAGAAGCAGCCTGTTTAAAAATTGCTTTAGCCACTAACGAACGCAAACGTCTGCCCCAAGTGGGGTTGTTTGTCGATGGGGTGGCAGTCGCGCAGCTGGGTGAAATACCGTTTGACGTCTGCCGTATGCCAAAAAGCGATAACTCAGGTCCCGTGGTCGAGCCTGATGTGGTCACTTGTAGCAATGATGAAGTGTGTGCGGCAATTAAAGACGTGTATGATGAAACCCGCACCATCGTCGAGCCTGCAGGCGCGTTGGCAGTCGCGGGTATGAAAAAATACATCGAAGATCATAATCTACAGGGCAAGAAC
>NZ_JAMBNS010000117.1 GCF_023715225.1 Robertmurraya korlensis | reverse complement strand
CTTCATTGGAGGTGTGCGGGGCAGCGAGCATCACCAGTTGTTTGACATCAGGTACGTCACCGACCACTTGCCAACCTGTTATTTGTAAGTATTTTGCGGCAAGTTTGGCGATTTTTGGGTCATGACGGCGCGGCACGTTAGACCCAAATTGGCTAGGGTCTACTGGCGTTTGGTTAATATCCATGAATATACTCTTTGAGATAGTAAAATTAAGATACTAGGCTAAAATTTTAAGTTTACATTAGTTCACTCAAATTAGCAAATTTGTTGATTGGAGGAGTTTATAACAAACTTTTGGGCTGAAGGATAATAAGAGTTACGCCCAACAGTATCACCAAACCGCCAATGCTGTCCCAGTGCGTCAGAGAAACGCCATCGACAAATTTCAGCCATACCAAAGCCGTCGCGATATAGATGCCACCATATGCGGCATACACCCGCCC
>NZ_JAMBNS010000116.1 GCF_023715225.1 Robertmurraya korlensis | reverse complement strand
TGAATACAGGTCTAGTGGCGATAGCGAAAAGGTCACACCCGTTCCCATACCGAACACGGAAGTTAAGCTTTTCAGCGCCGATGGTAGTTGAGGGTTTCCCTCTGTGAGAGTAGGACGTCGCTAGGCATATATATGGAGGATTAGCTCAGCTGGGAGAGCACCTGCCTTACAAGCAGGGGGTCGGCGGTTCGATCCCGTCATCCTCCACCAAAACTTTTTTCGCGAAGTGAAAAATAGTTTTCCATTTAAACTCACAAAGTGAAAATAACTATCCATTAAAAGTTCTTTTTTGTAAACTAAAAATATTTATTTTTTTGCCGGCGTAGCTCAATTGGTAGAGCAACTGACTTGTAATCAGTAGGTTGGGGGTTCAAGTCCTCTCACCGGCACCACTTATACCGAGCCATTAGCTCAGTCGGTAGAGCATCTGACTTTTAATCAGA
>NZ_JAMBNS010000115.1 GCF_023715225.1 Robertmurraya korlensis | reverse complement strand
GCTTTAACATAATAACCTCTTAATATTTCACCGCAAAAATGGCTGATATATTAACATTTTTTAACAATTTGCATAAATTATTTTTAAAATCGTCAACTTGTCAATTTAAAGCTATCAAAGTATTGGGTAGAACAATTATCGGATTTGAAAAACTTGGATGGTAGGTAGGCTGCTAGTTGCTAGGGCTTGTAATTGTGCTTGATAAACGCGGTATTTGTGACGACCACTTTCAACCTGTTCGGGGGCGGCGTCAATGACTTCTAGCAGACGGCTAGCTTGGGTATCTACAATTGCCTCATCGGTAAGATTGATGACAACACCATCAAATTGGGTGACAAGTTCGATATTATCGGTAAGTACCACACTGGCAGGGAGTTTTTGATGATAAAAGGCATCAAGTTGCTGGATAATTTGGTGGGGAATAAACGCCACATCACTCAATGAC
>NZ_JAMBNS010000114.1 GCF_023715225.1 Robertmurraya korlensis | reverse complement strand
CAGTCGGGGTGTTTAAACACCAACCTGCTTGGCAACGACTGGCGGGAAGTTTTGCCATTGCGCAGTTTTTGGCAACCGGTACGTCATTTTTGTGCCTGATGTATGGGTTTTATGCCAATGATTTTACGTTGATTTATGTCGCTAATCAGTCAAATTCTTTGCTGCCTTGGTACTATCGCCTATCCGCCACGTGGGGTGGGCATGAAGGTTCACTGTTATTGTGGGTCACCATTTTGGCCACTTGGGGCGCGGCGGTGGCCGTTTTTAGTCGAAGCCTGCCGCTTGCCATGCGCGCACGCGTGTTGGTGATTATAGCCTTTGTGCAAATGATGATGCTAAGCATGGTGATTTTTGTGTCGTCACCTTTTAATCGCAGTCTACCCAGCATCCCCGTGGATGGCAAAGATTTGAATCCACTACTGCAAGACCCCGGATTGATCTTTCA
>NZ_JAMBNS010000113.1 GCF_023715225.1 Robertmurraya korlensis | reverse complement strand
ACCTAAGGTATGCCCAAAACCTCGTTCTAACGGTTCGAGCGTGACTTTGGCGTGTGTTTCATTGACCGTGTCCACATGAATGGCATTCGGTGTAAGAAACTCAGTAGCATTTAGCATCATTTGTCACCTCGACTTTATAGTAAAATTAATTATTTAGAGTACAACTCAACGATTAAGCTTTCGTTGATTTCGGTTGGTAAATCAGCACGCTCTGGCGCTTGTTTAAAAGTACCTTGCAATTTGCTATGATCCACTTCCAACCATACGGGTGTACCACGTTGACCCGCCAATTCAATTGCGTTTTTGATACGTAATTGTTCTTTGGCTTTTTCGTGTACGGCAATTACATCACCATCTTGCAATTGGATTGAAGGAATGTTCACACGAACAAACTCATCACGACCCGCTTTTTTTACTAGAATAGCACGATGGCTAACTAATTGGCG
>NZ_JAMBNS010000112.1 GCF_023715225.1 Robertmurraya korlensis | reverse complement strand
AACTGAAATGATTTTAAGTATTTTTCTTGGGATTGGCTTGGCGGCAAGTAGCGGGTTTCGTGTGTTTGTACCGCTGTTTGCGCTCAGCTGTGCCGCGTATTTTCATATCATTCCCCTTAATGATAGTTGGCAGTGGGTAGGCTCTACGCCTGCATTAATTATTTTGGGTGTAGCCAGTATTGCAGAGTCGATCAGTTATTTAATTCCGTTGGTTGATCATGTTTTGGATACGGTTGCTGTACCGCTTGCAGGGATTGCAGGAACATTGGTCATGGCTTCGACATTGACCGATATGAGTCCTGCCATGACTTGGGCGCTAGCGATCATGGCTGGCGGCGGCGCCGCGGCTACGATAAAAGGTACAGCTGCCACCACGCGCGTGGCTTCGACTGCGACGACGGGCGGCTTGGCAAATCCCGCTGTTTCCGTAGCAGAGACAGGGGCAGCG
>NZ_JAMBNS010000111.1 GCF_023715225.1 Robertmurraya korlensis | reverse complement strand
ACTCGCCACGTTGTATTGTGACATTTTGACAGTTTAGCAGAGAACTGGTCGCCGAGATAGGTATAGCAGTGGGTGTTGGATTTGGCATAGCATTGGATAAAATTTGCAAGTCATTAAATAGATAACAGATAAAATTGATAAACTATAGCCCTATACCCATTGTATAGATAATTGGCTAAAGTTGTGTAGAACGCTTATTATATACTAACTTGCGACAGGTCTTTGCTATTATCAATATAAAGTATCTATATAAAGCTTGGATAAAGCTTGGTGATAGCGTCAAAGTTTTACCAACCTGTTTGTTAACTTTTTTTATTTTTTAACTGTTCTGCTTTTCGTTTTTCTTTCTATTTTTAGCTATTTTTTGTTGGGTAAGTGAAATCAATGTCCAAAAATCCGAAGCGTTTATGGCAACGCCTAAAACTGTTCTTTACTGCTGAAAAATCAG
>NZ_JAMBNS010000110.1 GCF_023715225.1 Robertmurraya korlensis | reverse complement strand
GCGCGTCTGAGATAGTTGTGGTGGTGACACGGCAGCCATATTGGGTGGCGGCATAAATAGCAAACCCACCCCAGCCCGTGCCGATTTCAATGACATGGTCGTCAGCTGTTAACTCAGCTAATTCACAAATTTTTGCCAACTTGTGGGTTTGTGCTGCCGCCAAGCTTGATGAGGGTGTCGGATAAATTGCCGATGAATACATCATGCGCTCATCCAAAAATAATGCATACATCGCATTGCCAATATCATAATGGGCTAAAATATTGGATTTGGCATTGTTTTTATCATTATGCCGATTGCGGTGTTGGCGGTGTTCCCAGCGTTTGGTCAAATTGGCAAATTTGGCTTCTATGGTATTGATGAGGGTCAAATTGCGGGCAATCAAGCGTAAAAATGCTGTTAAATCATCGGCTTTCCACAAACCATCAATATAATCATCAGCAAAAGC
>NZ_JAMBNS010000011.1 GCF_023715225.1 Robertmurraya korlensis | reverse complement strand
ATAGGTCAGAGGTGGAAGCGCGGTGACGTGTGGAGCTGACTGATACTAATCGATCGAGGACTTAACCAAATTACGATGAAACGTATTTCTTCTTCTTCATTCATTATCTAGTTTTGAAGGAATGATTCCTTCAAGTGAATACTGGTCTAGTGGCGATAGCGAAAAGGTCACACCCGTTCCCATACCGAACACGGAAGTTAAGCTTTTCAGCGCCGATGGTAGTTGAGGGTTTCCCTCTGTGAGAGTAGGACGTCGCTAGGCAAAGGAAAAAGCACCTGAGTGGGTGCTTTTTTTGTTGTCTGTGTTTTTAATTGACTGTATGCTCGCTTTTTTGTCTTTGTAGGTTAATTAGAAAGGCTCTATTTACCCGTAAGCAAGTCCACTTGCTTCAATGGGTCAAATAGAAGGACTCTATCTGCCCGCAAACAATTCCTTCCTTAGCAACGGGTCAAATAGAAATGCCCAATACCCAATGCCCACTGCTCAATCTACTGTCGCGTAAAACAGAAAAGCACTCTCCCGGGTTAACGGGTTCTGCTACCTCGCATCTTGGATTGCAAACTGTTGTTTTTTTATTTACAAAACGACGTTTTTCCTTTGACTTTCGCTCTGTTATTATTCATTGAAGATATCGTATAAGTAAGAGAATGAATAGGCGGAGAATTTCCGGCTAATGTATATGGAGGATGCTAAAGAAGCAGAAATAAGCGGAGGAATTCCGGTTAACTGCTCTAAATAAGCCAAAATTCAAAGATTTGGATCACTTAAGCGGAAAAACTCCGCTTATTCTTAAGGAAATATGGGTATTTCCCAATTTAAACGGAATTTTTCCGTTTATTTTCAAACACAGTAAAATCAACATCGTTTTATAACAGTATCTTGACCATCAAATGCATTATGAATATGATGACACTGTTTAATATTCTTACACAACAAAAAGCCCTGCATTGTGCAGGGCAAAATGTATAACAAATATAAGGAGATTTTCAAACGTATATCTATAAAACATGACAGGTATCTGAACCCGTTATGCACAGGTGCTTTTTTCCGACCCCCACCTAATGCTTCAAATGATAAGGCAGTGTTGACACAATAACATTTTTTCGATAAAGCAAGAAGGAACGGATCAGAAAGCTGGATTGATTGTGAAGCATATTATGCCAGCCTTTTTTCGGTATGAACTGCGGGATTAACACTGTTACACGATAATTAGATTCACTCGCTTTATGCTCGACTGTGTCGACAAATTTGGTGAGGGGATGAATAATGCTTCTATAGTGAGAATGTAAGGTGACCAATCGTACGTCAGGCTGCCACTTTTTCCATTTTTCCTCAAAGCGTTTTTCTTCTTCCCGATCAAAGGCTACATACACAGCTATGACCTGGCTTGCGGATAGTGACTTAGCATAGGTGATGGAATTCTCTACTACATGGGTGATGCCAGCCACAGGTACGATAATGACATTTCCTTCGATGGGTAGTGCGGCTTCGCATGTAGTGACACGAAGCTGGTCCGCAATGGCTTCATAATGCTTATGGATTTTATGAAAAATCAGGACAATCACAGGAATAAACACAAGAACCGGCCATACTTGGCTAAACTTGGTGATAAAAAACATTAAAGTCACTACGAAACTGATCAGAGCACCGGTTGTATTTATCGCGAGCTTTGATACCCAGCCGGTTGGTTTTTCGCGAATCCATTTTACCATCATTCCAGTTTGAGAAAGGGTAAATGGGATAAAGACACCAACCGCATACAACGGAATTAAATTTTCTGTATGTCCATGAAAGGTGATAATTAACAAGATGGAAGCAAAACCTAAAATCATAATTCCATTTGAATAACCCAGCCGATCGCCTCGTAGTGTAAACATACGAGGAATGAATTTATCATTAGCTAAGTTTACAGCTAATAATGGGAACGCTGAGTATCCTGTATTTGCCGCTAGGATTAAAATTAGAGCGGTTGTCCCTTGAATGAAGAAATACATAAAGGTTCGACCAAAGGTTTGACTAGCAATTTGTGAGACGACAGTTTCTTCTGCTCTTGGAGTAATTCCGTAGTAATAAGCTAAAACGACAATTCCAGATAATAAAATCGCTAGCAGTGTACCCATTAGCATCAGGGTTCTTGCTGCATTTTTTGGAGCAGGGTCTTTAAAGTTTGGAATGGCATTTGATATCGCTTCGACACCTGTTAACGCAGAGCTACCTGATGCGAAGGCCTTAAGTAAAAGGAATAAGCTAATTCCAGCTACCGGTGTTCCAATGGGTGTATGCAGTTCAGTAGGTACCTGACCTGTTATTACTTTAAACAAACCCACTCCAATTAAAATAAATAAAGCTAGAACAAATAAGTAAACGGGATAAGCTAAAATGGAGGCAGATTCGGTTACGCCTCTTAAGTTTAAAATCGTTAAAAAGATAACAAATACAATAGCAATCTCCACATTGTAGTCATGTAAAGCTGGGAAGGCTGACGTAATCGCGTCGGTACCTGCTGACACACTTACAGCCACAGTTAATATATAGTCAACCAATAAGGACCCTCCGGCTACTAGCCCAGGGTTAACACCCAGATTGGTTTTAGATACCACATACGCACCACCACCGTGGGGGTAGGCATAAATGATTTGTCGGTAAGATAATATTAGGGCCGTTAATAAAAGGAGGACTCCAATCGCAATGGGAATAGAGTACCAAAAAGCAATGGCCCCTATAGAAACGAGAACAATAAGGATTTGCTCTGGTCCATAGGCTACGGATGATAAGGCATCCGATGATAAAATCGCTAAAGCTTTCGTTTTATTTAGCTTTTGTTCACCTAACTGATCAGACTTCAAAGGTCTGCCAATAAGTAATCTCTTAATAGAAGAGATCATGTTTTACACCACCGTCTAGTAAAATATAATGAAAAAAATTCACAAAAAAAGTCTACAAGTCATCAAAAAATAAGACTTGTAGACATTAGCAAATTTGCTCCACAAGCTCCACCTTCCTTCTCAAAAAACGCTTACGAGGTTAGCTGTCGGATTCGGGCCTCATGAGTAGCCCTACCTATTAAAGGATTCACCCCCGGACATATTGGGTCCCCCGTACCAATGGTTTCAGCGATTTAAGAATATGAAACTTTGATTATCATACTCCCGCCATTAAAAAATGTAAATGAAAAATTTGTTAACTATTTTTGAACTTAAGTAAGCACAAAGTAGACTTCTATTCCCCCGTATAAATGGGTATAATAGGTTACTATTAAAGGACATTGAAAGGACTATTTAATATGACAAAACCAAAAAAAGCCACTTTTGAAGTTGAGGAAAATGAAACATTGAGTGATTGCCTTGAACGAATGGCGAAAGAAGGGTATACTCCTGTAAAGCGGACAGAAAAGCCAGTTTTTCAAGAGGTAAAAGAGGCTGGAGACGTTACTTATGAGCCTATTGCTAGGAAAATTGTATTCGAAGCTCGTTTAATAGAGTAAAACACGAACATTAACTATACATAAATTACAAACGTTCGACAATTTCATTGACAGATTATATAACAGATTGTAATATATACATGAGATTAATTTCAGAAATAGCCCTCGTATAATAATGGGAATATGGCCCATAAGTTTCTACCCGATTACCGTAAATGATCGGACTATGAGGAAATGTGATATGCCCGGAGTAAGAGGCGCTTCTTTTGTGTCTCTTCCATCTTGTATGAACAAGCCCGGACAGATTCCTTTCCTCGACATGGAAAGAATCTGTGTGGGCTTTTTATATTATTTAGCTAGGAGGGGTACAGTGGAAGCACTAGTTGGAATTATTATGGGAAGCAAATCTGATTGGGAAACTATGAAACTAGCGTGTACAGTGCTAGACGATTTAAATATACCGTACGAAAAGAAGGTGGTATCTGCACATCGAACTCCAGACTTGATGTTTGAATATGCAGAAACAGCTCGAGATCGCGGAATAAAGGTAATTATTGCAGGAGCAGGTGGAGCAGCCCATCTTCCTGGAATGGTGGCAGCAAAAACAACTTTACCGGTGATTGGTGTTCCAGTGCAATCAAGGGCGTTGAACGGTTTAGACTCCCTACTCTCGATTGTACAAATGCCAGGAGGTGTTCCGGTAGCAACAGTGGCGATTGGAACGGCGGGTGCGACGAATGCGGGATTGCTTGCCGCTCAAATATTAGGAGCATTTAACGAAGAGATTGCCTTAAAGCTTCAAGAGAAAAGAGAAGCAACGAAACAAGCCGTTTTGGAAAGTAGTGATGAACTTGTCTAATCCAGTGATTTTGCCAGGACAAACGATTGGGATTATCGGTGGTGGACAGTTAGGCAAAATGATGGCCTTATCGGCAAAAGCTCAAGGGTACCGAGTGGCTGTTCTTGATCCTGCGGAGGATTCTCCTTGTGGTCAAGTATCTGATCTAAGCATCGTGGCAGGGTATAACGATCTTGAGGCAATTAAAGAACTGGCAAGTGTGAGTGACGTGATCACGTATGAGTTTGAAAATATCGATGCAGAAGCTTTAAAATGGCTGGCAGAGCATGCGTATGTACCACAGGGAACTCAATTGCTAGAAATCACTCAAAATCGAATCACCGAAAAAGCGGCTATTGAAAAGGCGGGAGTGAAGGTCGCTCCTTATGCGGTCATTCATTCTGTACAAGACATTTATGATAATATAAAAAGGCTTGGATTTCCTGCTGTTTTAAAGACAGCTACTGGTGGATACGATGGCAAAGGTCAACTGGTCATCAAGACAGAAAAGGATCTGCCATTGGTTGAAAAGTTACTAGAACATGGTTCATGTGTGTTAGAGAAGTGGATTCCTTTTGAAAAGGAAATTTCAGTAATCGTTGTTCGCAGTGCAAGTGGGCAGACTGAAGTGTTCCCAATTGGAGAGAATATACATCGAGACAATATTTTACATGAGACAATTGTTCCGGCTCGAATAAGTGTGGAAGCAGCTGAAAAAGGATTAGCGCTTGCTGAAAAGCTTGCCTCAGCTCTGCAGTTGGTCGGTACTCTAGCAGTTGAGATGTTTCTTACAAAAGATGACGATATTTATATCAACGAGCTGGCACCACGTCCACATAATTCAGGTCATTACACAATTGAAGCGTGTGAAACCTCACAGTTTGAACAGCATGTGCGTGCGGTATGTAACTTGCCGTTAGGACGTACGACTCTCTTAAAACCAGCAGTGATGGTAAATATTTTAGGAGAGCATCAAGAAGCTGTGATTCAAGCCATTCCTTCTGTAACGGGTTGGAAAATTCATCTTTACGGAAAGCTCGAACCGAAGTTTAAGCGGAAAATGGGGCATATTACCTTGCTTCGTGAAAACGTAGAAGAGGCACTAGCAGAGATTGAAGACAGTGGGATCTGGAGTAAAACTGAAGAATTGATCGGAGGATAAAACATGATTGATCGTTACACACGCCCGGAAATGGGAGCTATTTGGACAGAGGAAAATCGCTTTAAGGCTTGGTTGGAAGTAGAAATCCTTGCTTGTGAAGCTTGGGTAGAGCTTGGTGAAATTCCGAAAGAGGATGTTGAAAAAATCCGTCAAAATGCTTCTTTCAATATTGATCGTATTAATGAAATTGAACAAGAAACACGTCATGATGTCGTTGCTTTTACAAGAGCTGTTTCTGAAACACTTGGAGAAGAGCGCAAGTGGGTACATTACGGACTAACTTCTACAGATGTGGTTGATACTGCACTGTCTTATATGCTTAAGCAAGCAAATGATATCCTTTTAAAAGACTTAGAGAACTTTGTTGAGATCTTAAAAAATAAGGCTCAAGAGCATAAGCATACGGTAATGATGGGACGTACACACGGCGTACACGCAGAACCTACGACATTTGGTTTAAAGCTTGCTCTTTGGTACGAAGAAATGAAGCGTAACCTAGACCGTTTCAAACAGGCAGCAGAAGGCATTGAGTACGGAAAAATTTCTGGTGCAGTTGGAACGTACGCAAACATTGATCCATTTGTTGAAAAATATGTTTGTGAAAAGCTTGGAATTAAGCCAGCTCCAATTTCTACTCAAACACTACAGCGTGACCGTCATGCACACTATATGAGCACGATTGCTCTTATTGCTACTTCGATTGAAAAATTTGCAACTGAAGTTCGTGGATTACAAAAAAGTGAAACGCGTGAAGTAGAAGAATTTTTCGCAAAAGGTCAAAAGGGATCTTCGGCAATGCCGCATAAGAGAAACCCAATTGGATCTGAAAATATGACAGGACTTGCTCGTGTAATTCGTGGATACATGATGACAGCATACGAAAATGTTTCGCTTTGGCATGAAAGAGATATTTCACACTCATCTGCTGAAAGAGTCATTCTTCCAGATGCAACGATTGCACTAAATTACATGTTGAACCGTTTTGGAAACATTGTGAAAAACTTAACGGTTTTCCCTGAAAATATGAAGAGAAACATGGATCGTACACTTGGATTAATCTATTCACAACGTGTCCTTCTAGCTTTAATTGACAAAGGATTAACTCGTGAACAAGCATACGATACGGTTCAACCAAGAGCAATGGAAGCTTGGGAAAAGCAAGTTCATTTCCGCTCACTAATCGAAAGTGACGAACTTATTACTAGCAAGTTAAGCCCAGCAGAAATCGATGATTGCTTCGACTACAACTATCATATCAAGTACGTAGATACCATTTTTGAAAGATTAGGTTTATAAAAAGAAGCGTCCCAGCGGCGCTTCTACTCAAAAAATTGCCAATATTCCGATTCAGGAGGTACGATTACTAATGGAAAAAGGTTCCTTATTATACGAAGGCAAGGCGAAACGGGTGTACAAAACGGATGATGAACAAATTGTTTGGATTGAGTACAAGGATTCAGCTACTGCTTTTAATGGTGAAAAGAAGGCAACAATCGATGGGAAAGGTCGCTTGAATAACGAGATTACTAGTTTGTTATTTTTAAAGCTTCATGACGCGGGTATTCCTTCTCATTTTGTAAAGCGCCTTTCTGAGACTGAGCAGCTTGTTCAAAAGGTGGAGATTGTTCCCCTTGAAGTAGTCGTTCGTAATGTGGCAGCTGGAAGCTTTTCAAAACGCCTTGGAGTAGAAGAAGGCAAGGAGCTGTCAAAGCCATTAGTGGAGTTTTACTTAAAGGATGATGCATTAGGTGATCCGCTTATCACAGATGATCATGTAGACGAATTAAAGCTTGCCACTCCTGAAGAGGTAGCGCAATTAAAGGAAAAAGCACTGACTGTAAATGCGACTTTATCAAGCTTTTTCAAAGAGCTAGGAATTCGCTTAATCGATTTCAAACTAGAATTCGGGAAGAATGCTGCAGGAGAATTATTACTTGCTGATGAAATCTCGCCTGACACATGCCGCCTGTGGGATGCAGTCACAAATGAAAAGTTTGATAAGGATGTATTTCGCCGCGATTTAGGAAGTTTAACGGATGCATATGAAACCATACTTGAAAAATTAGGAGGACCACAACATGTATAAAGTTAAAGTGTTTGTAACGTTAAGAGAGAGTGTATTAGATCCACAAGGAACAGCTGTTGTTCATTCACTACATTCGTTAAATTATCAGGCGGTATCAGATGTTCGTATCGGAAAATATATGGAATTAACAGTAGAAAAATCAGATCGTGATGTAGAAGAAGTAGTAAAAGAAGTATGTGAAAAAATCCTTGCTAACACGGTTATTGAAGACTATCGCTATGAGATTGAGGAGTGTGTTGCACAGTGAAATTTGCGGTAATCGTGTTTCCTGGATCAAACTGTGACATCGATATGTATCATGCGATTAAAGATGAACTAGGAGAAGAAGTAGAATACGTATGGCATGACGCTACAAGCTTAGACGGATTTGATGCCATTCTATTACCAGGTGGATTTTCGTACGGTGACTACCTAAGAACGGGTGCTATTGCTCGCTTTAGTAATGTCATGCAGGAAGTTGTGAAGGCAGCTGAAGCTGGGAAGCCGGTACTCGGTGTATGTAACGGATTTCAAATTTTACTAGAAGCAGGTCTTTTACCAGGGGCTATGCGCCGCAACGAAAGCTTAAAGTTCATTTGTAAAAATGCCCCGCTTCGTGTGGAAAACAATGAAACGATGTTCTCCGGTAGCTATAAGCAAGGAGAAACGATCCAAATTCCTGTCGCTCATGGTGAAGGAAACTATTATTGTGATGAAGAAACATTAGCTAGATTAAAAGAAAACAAGCAGATCGTTTTCACATATACGAATAATCCTAACGGTAGCTTAGAGGATATCGCTGGAATTATGAACGAACAAGGAAATGTACTAGGAATGATGCCACACCCTGAAAGAGCTGTTGATGAGCTATTAGGTGGAGCAGACGGAGTAAAGTTATTCCAATCGATCGTTAAACAATGGAGGGACTCACATGTTGTTAAAGCTTGAGCCAAGTCCGGAGCAAATTAAACAAGAGAAAATTTATTCACAAATGGGCTTGTCTGACGAAGAATTTCAAATGGTAGAAGACATTCTTGGACGCACGCCGAACTACACAGAAACAGGGTTATTCTCTGTTATGTGGTCAGAGCATTGTAGCTACAAGAACTCAAAGCCGGTTCTTCGCAAGTTCCCAACATCAGGAGCTCGTGTTCTTCAAGGTCCTGGAGAAGGCGCAGGGATCGTGGATATCGGTGACGAGCAGGCGGTCGTTTTTAAGATTGAAAGTCATAACCACCCATCAGCGATCGAGCCTTACCAAGGAGCGGCAACAGGGGTTGGCGGAATTATCCGTGACGTGTTCTCTATGGGTGCGAGACCAATCGCATTGTTAAATTCTCTACGTTTCGGTGAGTTAGATGCATCGAGCCGTGTTCAATATTTATTTAAAGAAGTAGTTGCTGGAATCGCAGGCTACGGAAACTGTATCGGAATTCCTACTGTTGGTGGAGAAATTCAGTTTGATGCTTGCTACGAAGGAAATCCACTTGTTAACGCGATGTGTGTCGGCTTAATTGACCATAAGGATATTAAAAAAGGTCAAGCGCATGGGGTTGGTAACACGGTAATGTACGTGGGAGCTAAAACCGGTCGTGATGGAATCCACGGTGCAACGTTCGCATCAGAAGAACTAACGGAGACATCAGATGAGAAACGCCCAGCGGTTCAAGTAGGTGATCCATTTATGGAGAAGCTTTTATTAGAAGCTTGTCTTGAACTTGTTCAGTGTGATGCTCTTGTTGGGATTCAAGACATGGGAGCTGCGGGTCTTACTAGCTCATCAGCGGAGATGGCAAGTAAAGCCGGCTCAGGGATTGAAATGAATATGGATCTTGTACCGCAGCGTGAAAAAGGCATGACGGCTTACGAAATGATGCTTTCTGAGTCTCAAGAGCGTATGCTAATCGTTGTTGAAAAGGGCCGTGAACAAGAAATTGCTGATATCGTCGGTAAGTACGATTTAGATGCAGTTGCGATCGGTGTGGTGACGGATGATAAAATGCTTCGCTTAATTCATAACGGTGAAGTAGTAGCCAATGTTCCTGCAGATGCACTTGCTGAGGAAGCGCCAGTGTACCACAAGCCATCTGCTGAACCTGCGTACTTCCGTGAGTTCCAAGCGATGGAGAACACAGTGCCAGAAGTTAAAGATCATAACGAAACGTTAGTGAACCTTCTTAAGCAAGCGACGATTGCAAGCAAAGAGTGGGTTTACGATCAATACGATTATATGGTTCGTACAAGTACGGTGGTAGCACCAGGAAGCGATGCAGCGGTGGTTCGTATTCGTGGAACGAGAAAAGCATTAGCGATGACAACGGACTGTAACTCTCGCTACCTTTACTTGGATCCAGAAACAGGCGGAAAAATCGCAGTTGCTGAAGCGGCACGTAATATTGTTGCTTCTGGTGGGGTACCACTTGCGATCACGGACTGCTTAAACTTCGGAAATCCAGAGAAGCCAGAAATTTTCTGGCAGATTGAAAAATCGGTGGATGGAATGAGTGAAGCGTGTAACGTTTTAAGCACACCAGTAATCGGTGGGAACGTATCACTTTACAATGAAAGAAGTGGAACGGCTGTTTATCCAACACCGGTAGTTGGAATGGTTGGATTAATCGAGGACATCGATCATATTACTACGCAAAGCTTTAAAGATGCGGGAGACTTAATCTATCTAATCGGGGAAACAAAGCCTGAATTTGGTGGAAGTGAGCTTCAAAAGCTGACAAACAACAACATCTTTGGTAAAGCGCCTGAGCTTAACCTAGAGGTAGAAAAGAAAGCTCAAAAGCAAGTTCTTTCAGCGATTCGTGCAGGAGTGGTAGCATCTGCTCATGACGTGTCTGAAGGTGGAGTAGCAGTAGCACTTGCTGAAAGCTTAATGGGTAGCTCAGAACTAGGAGCAGAAGTAACCCTTCAAGGCGAAGCAACAACGGCACTATTTAGTGAGTCACAATCTCGCTTCGTTTTAACGGTGAAGAAAGAAAACCAAGCACAATTTGAAAGCTTAGTAGAGGCAAAATATATCGGTACAGTAACAGATACTTCTGATTTAAAAATAACTTGTGGTGATGAATTGGTCGTTACACAACCAGTTTCTACGCTAGAAAAGGCTTGGAAAGGGGCAATCCCATGCTTGCTGAGCTAAAGGGGTTAAATGAAGAGTGTGGTATCTTTGGTATTTGGGGACATCCGGACGCTGCACAACTCACGTATTACGGATTGCATAGCCTTCAACACCGTGGTCAGGAAGGAACGGGAATGGTCGTTTCTGATCAAAAGAGATTGAAGGGCTTAAAAGGGGAAGGTCTTGTTGCCGAGATCTTTACGGCTAAGGCGATGGAAGAAATGACCGGAAGTGCGGCGATTGGGCATGTTCGTTATGCAACAGCTGGAGGAGGCGGTTATGAGAATGTTCAACCGCTTCTCTTTAACTCACAGACGGGCAGTCTTGCTCTTGCGCACAATGGAAACCTAGTGAATGCGAATCAGCTTAAGCTTCAACTGGAGGGACAAGGAAGTATTTTTCAAACGAGTTCCGATACAGAAGTGCTAGCACATTTAATTCGCCGCGGTGGATTTTCATCGATTAAAGATCGTGTAAAAACGGCTTTAACGATGTTAAAAGGGGCATACGCCTTCTTAATTATGACGGAAGATGAGTTAATGGTTGCCCTTGATCCGAACGGCATGCGACCATTATCCATTGCCAAATTGGGTGACGCATATGTGGTTGCCTCAGAAACTTGTGCCTTTGATGTAGTGGGCGCAGAGTTCGTTCGTGATGTATTGCCAGGTGAGTTAATTACCATTAATGCAAATGGCATTCATTCAGAAATGTATTCCATTGCATCGAACCAAGCAATGTGTACGATGGAATATGTGTATTTTTCAAGACCGGATAGTAATATCCAAGGAATTAATGTTCATACGGCAAGAAAGGCAATGGGTAAAAAGCTTGCCTTGGAAGTACCGATTGAAGCGGATGTCGTAACAGGTGTGCCTGATTCTAGTATTTCAGCAGCAATTGGGTATGCAGAACAATCTGGCATTCCTTATGAAATGGGCTTAATTAAAAACCGTTATGTGGGCCGTACGTTTATTCAGCCATCTCAAACTTTGCGTGAGCAGGGAGTGAAGTTGAAGCTTTCTCCCGTTCGTGGAGTGGTTGAGGGCAAGCGTGTCATTATGGTGGATGATTCGATTGTTCGAGGGACAACAAGCCGTAGAATCGTCACGATGTTGAAGGAAGCGGGAGCGAAGGAAGTACATGTCGTGATTAGTTCTCCTCCGATTCAAAACCCATGTTTCTATGGAATTGATACATCGACAAGAGAAGAGTTAATTGCTTCTAAACTTTCGCCTGAAGAAATTCGAGAGATGATTGGTGCGGATTCGCTCACATTCTTGAGTGTGGAGGGAATGCTTGAAGCAATCGGAAAGGATCCACGTGAGGATCAATGCGGACAGTGCTTAGCTTGCTTTACCGGTAAATACCCAACGGAAATTTATCCAACGGAACTAACACTAGAAACGGTTAAATAATGGCAGCAGCACATGCTGCCTTTTCTACGGAAATCTATTTTTACTTGAAAAATGACTAGCACCGGCGTCTACTTAAGACGCTTGCGCTTTTCTATGGAGGGTTTTTACAATGGCAAATGCTTATAAACAAGCAGGGGTAGATATTGAGGCTGGATACGAAGCTGTTTCCCGTATGAAAAAGCATGTAGAGCGTACCATTCGTCCAGGCGTGCTTGGAGGCTTAGGTGGGTTTGGTGGGATGTTCGACCTTTCGAGTCTAAACCTGAAGGAGCCGGTGCTCGTCTCTGGAACGGATGGCGTTGGAACAAAGTTGATGCTTGCGTTCATGCTCGACAAGCATGACACCATTGGGATTGATGCAGTGGCCATGTGTGTGAACGATATCGTGGTTCAAGGGGCAGAGCCGCTTTACTTTTTAGATTATATTGCTTGCGGAAAAGCAGAGCCTAGCAAGATTGAAGCGATTGTTAAAGGAATTGCGGACGGTTGTGAACAAGCGGGTTGCGCGCTTGTTGGTGGAGAAACAGCTGAAATGCCTGGTATGTACAGCGAAGAAGAATATGATCTTGCTGGATTCTCAGTTGGTGCTTGTGAAAAGTCTGCTTTAGTTAATGGTGCTTTCATTCAACCGGGTGACGTGCTAATTGGACTTGCCTCAAGTGGTCTACACAGCAATGGCTTTTCATTAGTTCGTAAAGTATTGCTAGAAAAAGCAGGACTTGACCTTACTCAGTACGTGGATGAACTTGGACACACTCTTGGTGAGGAATTGCTACAGCCAACAAAAATTTATGTGAAGCCTCTACTAGCAGCATTGAAAAAGTTTGACATCAAGGGAATGGCTCATATAACTGGCGGAGGTTTTGTAGAGAACATTCCACGTATGCTTCCAGAAGGATTAGGAGCAGACTTAGAAGAGTCAAACTGGACGGTACCAGCCATTTTTAACTTGCTTGAAAAGTATGGTGAGCTTGACCGTAAGGAAATGTATAATATCTTTAATATGGGTACGGGTATGGTTGTAGCAGTGAATAAGGAGATTGCAGATGACGTGATTCGCTTCTTTAACGAAAGTGGAGAAAAAGCTTATGCAATCGGAACAGTATCAAGCCAAGAGGGAATACACATCGGGTAAGTGGAGGACAGTATGAAAAATATTGCTGTATTTGCATCAGGCTCGGGCAGTAATTTTGGTGCGATTTTAGAAGCGATTCAAGTTGGCGAGCTTGAGGCCAAGGTGCAGCTGTTAGTTTGTGACCAGCCAAGTGCATACGCCATTCAAAGAGCAGAAGAGGCAGGCGTTCCGACGTTTGTGTTTCGGGCAAAGGACTATCCTTCGAAAACGGAGTATGAGCAAGAGATTTGTGCTCTTCTTACAGAGAAAAACATTGATCTTGTCGTACTAGCAGGATATATGAGATTAATTGGTCCAACTTTGTTAACTGATTTTGAAGGAAAAATCATCAATATCCACCCATCCATGCTGCCGGCTTTTCCAGGTAAAGATGCGATCGGTCAAGCGTTAGCTGCCAATGTGAAAGAAAGCGGAGTTACGGTACATTATGTGGATGCAGGGATGGATACGGGTCCCATTATCGCACAGCAAGCAGTAGTGGTGGATGAGGGAGAAACAAAGGAAAGTTTACAGAAAAAAATTCATGAGGTGGAGCACAAGCTCTATCCAGCAGTAATCAGCGAGCTTTTAAAGGGCGAAAGGAGAACGGAAAGTGAAAAAACGAGCATTAATTAGTGTATCTGATAAAACTGGGGTTGTTGAGTTTGCCCGTCATTTAAGCGAATTAGGATATGAGTTAATTTCTACTGGGGGAACTAAGAATGCTTTACAGGCAGCCGGTGTTCCGGTTATTAGCGTAAGCGATGTAACAGGGTTTCCAGAGATTCTTGAGGGCCGGGTAAAAACACTTAACCCATACATTCACGGAGGCCTTTTAGCCAAGTTTTCAGATGAAAACCACCAAAAGCAACTAGCTGAGCATAAAATTGATCCAATCCAAATCGTTTGTGTGAATCTTTATCCATTTCAACAAACGATTGCGAAGCCTGATGTGACGGTTGAAGATGCGATCGAAAACATCGATATCGGTGGACCAACGATGCTTCGTGCTTCAGCGAAAAACCATGAGTTCGTAACCGTGGTAGTAGACCCTACTGATTACGAAGTGGTTCTAGCTGAGCTAAAATCTACAGGTGATGTAGAGAAAGCCACTCGTCGTAAGCTTGCTGCCAAGGTATTTAGACATACAGCTGCGTACGATGCGATGATCGCTGAATATATGACTGATCTTGCTGGTGAAGAAAACCCAGAAAAAATGACGGTTACTTATGAATTAAAGCAAAGTCTTCGTTATGGAGAAAATCCGCATCAAAAGGCAGCTTTTTATCGTAAGCCACTTGGCTCTGTTTTCTCGATTGCTAATGCCACTCAGCTTCATGGCAAAGAGTTATCATATAACAATATTAATGATGCAGATGCAGCCCTTCAAATCGTAAAGGAATTTACGGAGCCTGCTGCAGTTGCCGTTAAGCATATGAACCCTTGTGGTGTAGGAACAGGATCGGATGTTTATGATGCATTCACCAAGGCGTTTGCTGCTGACCCTGTATCAATCTTTGGTGGAATTATCGCTTTGAATCGTGAAGTAGATAAACAAACAGCTGAAAAGCTTCATGAAATTTTCTTAGAAATTATCATTGCTCCTTCTTATTCAGAGGAAGCCCTAGAAGTATTAACAAGCAAAAAGAATCTTCGCTTGCTAACGATTCCGTTTGATGAAAAAGCAAAGGTAGAAAACAAGCATGTGTCGATTGAAGGCGGACTACTTGTTCAAGATCAAGACCGTTTTACACTAGAAAATGCGACTGTAACGGTAGCAACCAAGCGCGAGCCTAGTGAAGAGGAATGGAAAGCACTAAAGCTTGGCTGGAAGGTTGTTAAGCATGTGAAATCGAATGCGATCGTGGTAAACGATGCTGACATGACACTTGGAATTGGTGCTGGACAAATGAACCGTGTAGGTGCAGCGAAAATTGCTTTAGAACAAGCTGGAGAAAAGGCAACAGGTGCGGTACTTGCTTCGGATGCATTCTTTCCAATGGATGACACCGTTGAAGCAGCGGCAAAGGCTGGAATTACAGCGATTATTCAACCAGGTGGATCCATTCGTGATGAAGATTCAGTGAAAAAAGCAGATGAGTACGGAATTGCGATGGTATTCACTGGAGTTAGACATTTTAAACACTAATTTTCGAGTGGGGGTACAAACCATGAACGTTCTAGTAGTAGGTCGTGGAGGGCGTGAGCACGCTATTTGCTGGAAGGTAAGCCAAAGTCCTTCTGTGAAAAAGGTGTTCGTCGCTCCAGGGAATGTAGGAATGACAGACGTAGCAGTGCGTGTGGATATTTCTGAAGACGAACAAGACAAGCTAATTGATTTTATAAAAAAAGAGGAAATCGGTCTTACTATCATTGGACCTGAAGCACCGTTACAAGCAGGACTTGCCGATCGAATTCGCGCGGAAGGGCTAGCCGTTTTTGGCCCAGATCAAAAAGCCGCTGTGATTGAAGGCAGCAAATCATTTGCCAAAGAGCTGATGGAGAAGTACCAAATTCCAACAGCTGCCTATCAATCCTTCACAAACTTTGAAGAGGCAAAAGCGTATGTGGAGGAAAAAGGAGCTCCTATTGTGATCAAGGCAGATGGTCTTGCAGCAGGCAAGGGAGTGACCGTGGCTCTAACATTGGAAGAAGCGGTTGACAGCCTGAAAGAAATGCTTGTGAACAGCAAGTTTGGGGCCGCTTCTGCGAAAGTAGTGATTGAGGAGTTTTTAGAGGGAGAAGAATTTTCTCTCATGGCATTTGTGAATGGTGACGTGGTCGTGCCAATGGAAATTGCTCAAGATCATAAGCGTGCTTATGATGGTGATCAAGGACCAAACACGGGTGGAATGGGTGCTTATTCTCCCGTTCCACAAATCAGCAATGAAGATGTTCAAACAGCAGTGGAAACGGTCCTAAAGCCTGCAGCGGAAGCCATGATAGCAGAAGGAAGAAGCTTCTGTGGAATTCTTTATGCGGGTCTGATTCAAACGACTGCGGGACCTAAGGTAATTGAGTTTAATGCCCGATTCGGTGATCCAGAAACACAAGTAGTTCTGCCAAGAATGGAATCGGATCTAGTCGAAGTGATACTTGCAGTGTTAAACGGAGAGCAGCCAACGATCAAGTGGTCATCTGATGCAGTGGTTGGTGTCGTTTGCGCGGCAAAAGGCTACCCTGAAGAACCTACAAAGGGCAGTGTCATCGAAGGTCTTGATCTAGTGAAGAACGCACAGGTTTTCCACGCTGGAACAGACGAGAATGAAGCAGGAAAGATTATTACGGCAGGTGGACGTGTATTGCTTGCAGCTGCTAAAGCAGACAGTCTTCAGGCAGCACAAGACCGTGTGTATGCCGAATTATCAAATGTATCGAGCGATGGCATTTTTTACAGAAAAGACATTGGTCATAAAGCGATTACGTTTGCCGCTTGCCAGACTTCTTGATATAAACAAATAGAAGCGCAACGATGCTTCCAATTAATGCGACCAAAACAAAGGACATATCGCTAACATATTCCCAAAACATACAGTGATGACTCCTTTCAATAGTGTGATTCCCCCTCTAAAGGAATAGAGGGGGATATTTTATTGGGTGCTGTATGGTAAAAACTGTTCCGTCATTGATTTTTCATTAGAAGCTTGATTTTGATTGCTTCTCAAATTTTGCTCTCTCTCATATAGCGCAACGATTGGACAAAAACGAACAATCCCCTCTGCTACCTTCATAGCACCTAAAATTCCTAGCAATACATAGGAATCTCTCCAAGGCATTTTGGTATGTTTTGCTGTACTCCATGCTAAGACACTTAATCCAATGGTAATACGGATAAGAGCATTTAGGATTCCAATATTGGGCTTTACATTCATGGAATTGTCACTCCTTTACAATTTTTTAAAAAATTTAGTACTTCTTTACTGCGTTAAACAGTGAAATATGATACTATAAAAACCAAACCTATAAAATGTAAGGGTTTTCATTTTGCGTAGATTAGGTTGTATATCTAACAAGATCTTTAAAAAACTGTGTGAAAGAATCTTACAAATCAATGGTAGATTTTTGATATTTCAACTATTGTTACCCGTAATATGACAAAATTTTTCTAAGATAACAACACTGCGTAAGGAGGGACATACATGCTGGATCAGCGATATCGATGGAAAAATAAACATATTAGAGAACATATTTCCGTTCTAGATGGAAATGTTTCTCCGACTATTCTATTAACTAATGCCAAGTACTTAAATCAAACATTTCGTACGTGGATGACAGCGAATATATGGATATATGACGACCGTATTATTTACGTGGGCGACAAATATCCTGACAATGTAGAGCACTGTGAAATCGTGGATTGCTCAGGTCTATTATTGGTGCCAGGCTATATTGAGCCACATGCCCATCCCTTTCAAATATATAATCCCCATTCGCTTGCGCACTATGCATCACAGTGTGGAACGACCACACTAATCAATGACAATATGGTGCTTGCATTGCAAATGGAAAAAAATAAAGCGTTCTCATTCATGAGGGAGATGCGTAAATCTCCAACCTCCATGTACTGGTGGTGCCGATTTGATGCCCAAACAGAGATTCGAGAAGAGGAACAAATATTTTCACATAGTAATGTGAAATCCTGGCTTGAACACGATGCAGTCATTCAAGGAGGAGAGCTTACCGGTTGGCCGAAGCTTCTTGATGGTGATGATATGATGCTTCATTGGATGCAAGAAACCAAACGAATGAGAAAGAAAGTGGAGGGTCATTTTCCAGGAGCATCTGAAAAAACTTTGGCAAAGATGATGCTGTTTGGTGCGGACTGTGATCATGAAGCGATGACAGGAGAAGAAATTTATAATCGTCTCATGCAGGGGTATATGGTTTCTTTAAGACATTCATCGATCCGTCCAGATTTACCTGTTCTACTAGATGAAATTCATCAACTGGGAATCACGATGTACGATAAATTTATGTTTACTACGGACGGGGCGTCTGCTCACTTTTACGAAAAAGGAATCATTGATGAAATGATTCGTATCGCTATTGAAAAAGGAGTACCAGTCATTGATGCCTACAATATGGGGACGATCAATGTAGCACGCTACTACAATGTAGAACACTTACATGGAAATATTGCGACAGGAAGAGTAGCAAATATTAATTTTTTAACAGATGAGCATCATCCAACTCCTGTATCAGTTCTTGCCAAAGGACAGTGGGTGAAAAGAGACGGAATGGATACAAATGCTTATGAGTCACTTAATTGGGTGGAGATGGGATTTGAACCGTTAAAATTGGACTGGGAACTATCCATGGATGATTTTCAGTTCTCTATGCCATTTGGGATAAAGATGGAGAATGCGGTGATTACCAAGCCGTATTCTGTATCTATTGATGCCAATTACGATGAGCTTTCGTATGACCATGATGAGTGTTTCTTCATGCTGATTGATAAACATGGCAAATGGAGAATCAACACGATGTTAAAAGGATTCTCTAACAAGGTGCAGGGGCTAGCTAGCTCGTACTCCAATACTGGAGACATTATTTTAATTGGAAAAAATAAGTACGAAATGATGAACGCTTTCCAACGCATGGTTGAATTGGGTGGAGGAATTGTCATCAGTGAAGAAAGAAGGATCGTGTTGGAAATTCCACTGCCATTAAGTGGAGTAATGAGTGACCACTCCCTAGAAAAACTAGTGGAGGAAGATAAAGAATTGCTTGCGTATTTGAAAACGAAAGGATACGCGTACTCTGATCCTTTCTATACCTTGCTTTTCTTCTCATCTACTCATCTGCCGTATATCCGAATCACGCAGCAGGGGATGTACGATGTGATGAACAAAATGATACTCTTTCCAACGATAATGCGTTAAAATATAAAAGGACATCATAGAATGAGCATAGAAAAAGATTATTAGGGGTGTAATGATGCTAAGGAAATGGATAACAGTCGGGTTGGCATCTGCCTTTTTACTTACTGGCTGTAATAAAGTAGAAGAGGTTCAACAGGAAAGTGAAAAACCAGTCGAAGAGGGAGATACAGTTGTCGAGGAAGCGGTCCAAACCTTTGAAGCTCCTTTATCTGGTGTGGAACTATCTGAAGAACCTTCTGGTCGAGCGTTTGGTGTGATGATCAACAATGATCCAAAAGCAAGACCGCAGTCCGCACTGAACCAGGCAGACATCGTTTACGAAGTGTTAGCTGAGGGCAATGTAACGAGATTTCTGGCCATTTTTCAAAGCGAACATCCTGAAAATATTGGGCCAGTAAGAAGTGCAAGGGATTATTATATTGACCTTGCGAGTGGCTATGATGCATTATATGTCGCCCATGGGTACAGCCCTGAGGCACAGGAGATGCTTACGAGTGGTGTGATCGACAATTTAAATGGAATGCAGTATGACGGTACGCTGTTTAAACGTGCGAGCTTTAGGCAGGCACCACATAACAGTTATATTTCATACGAAAATATTGTAAAGGGAGCAGAACAAGTCGGTTATGACATGACAGATGCTCCAGAGGCGCTACCTTTTTATGAGGAAGACGAGTTAACCAGTATTACTGGTGAGGCTGCTGAGCATGTGACAGTTGCCTACTTAAAGAGTAATCTTTTTAAGGTCGACTACAAATACGATAACAGCAGCAAAAAATATGCGAGATATTCAAATGATGAACAAACGATAGATTTAGATTCAGAGGAGCCGGTTCTTCTCGACAATGTGTTTATTGCTGAGATGGAGCACACGGTACTCGATGACTCTGGAAGAAGAGAGATTGATTTAACCTCTGGTGGAAAAGGGTATTTATTACAGCAAGGAAAGCTTCTTCAGGTAGAGTGGAAAAACGTGGATGGAAGAATTCTACCTTTTTTAAATGGTGAAGAAGTCAAGTTTGTTCCAGGGAAAACATGGATCAATATCGTTCCAACAAATCCAGGATTGGCACAAACCGTTACGATACAATCATAAAGGAGTCTAGATAATGCAAATTGATAAATTAAGAGGCAAAGAGCTTGACCAGTTATTTAAGGCGGTATTAACGCTAAAGGACTTAGAAGAGTGCTATAAGTTTTTTGATGACTTATGTACGGTAAACGAAATCCAATCATTAGCACAACGGTTAGAAGTAGCCCGTATGCTACGTGAAGGGAAAACGTATCATAAAATCGAAACAGAAACAGGTGCTAGTACAGCAACCATTTCACGTGTAAAGCGTTGCTTGAATTACGGAAACGATGCGTATGAAATGGCGCTAGAGCGTGTAAAGGAGGAAGAAGCAGGAACCATTTCGGAATAAAAAATAGTTGGAGAATAAAAGGATTAGAGATGCAAATATCTCTAATCCTTTTTTGAATTTCCCTTTTACAAAAGGCAGTTTAAAAAATAAGCGGAGAAATTCCCCTTAATCAGGAAAATGCACGGGAAATAGCTAAAATAGACGGAGATATTCCGTTTATTGACTCAAAAAACATGAAAATGGGTGATTTTTCTTTACTTAGGCGGAAAACCTCCGCTTATTTACCCCAAACCAAGCTCTATTCAGGAGTCTAACCGGAAAATCTCCGCTTATTCTGAAATCGTCCTTCCCCTGTGATGACAGCAAGACAAAATAAGCTTTTAAAGTTTGCAAAAAGGTCAATCAATCATTAAAAAAACCACGATCGTGACTTCAAGTGCTTTTTCATAATAAGAAATCTTCGGTTTTATTTTTTAGAAACTTTCGCTAGTGCTATAATGGTGTAATGTGATAGTTAGATGGGAGGTTACAGCATGTACGATGCAAGAGAATGGCGTCATGCTTTTAAATTAGATCCTGATAAGGACATCTCAGATGAAGCACTAGAGAGAATATGTGAGTCAGGTACAGATGCCGTCATTGTTGGTGGAACTGATGGAGTAACGGATGAAAAGGTACTGGATTTAATGGCAAGAATTAGAAGATACACGGTGCCTTGTGTGTTAGAAATCTCAAACCTTGAGTCGATTACACCTGGATTTGATTTATATTTTATCCCTACGGTCCTAAATAGTCCTGATTCCAAATGGATTGTTGAATTACATCATCAAGCGGTTAAGGAATATGGGGAGATTATGAATTGGGATGAAATTCTTGTTGCAGGATATTGTATCTTGAACGAAAATTGTAAAGCAGCCAAATTAACTCACGCCCAAACCTCCTTAACCAAGGAAGATGTGGTGGCTTATGCGCAAATTGCGGAAAAGATGTTTCATTTGCCTATTTTTTATTTAGAATACAGTGGAACCTATGGCGACCCTGAGATCGTGAAGGCAGTTAGCCAAGCAACACAGGAAACAACCGTGTTTTACGGTGGAGGTATTCATACATTAGATCAGGCGAAGGAAATGGCTGAACTAGCGGATGTTATTATTGTGGGAAATGCTGTTTATGACAATTTAGAGGAAGCCCTTCAAACGGTCGAAATTAAATTGATTAAAAAGTAGTATAAAGGTAAAATAAGAATAAGAACATATGTTTGTATGGTGGTGAAAATATAGTGCAATACTTAACAGATAAATTATTAAGTGGATTAAATCCAGAACAACAGCGAGCGGTGAAAACGACTGATGGTCCTCTGTTATTGATGGCTGGTGCGGGTAGTGGAAAGACGAGAGTACTTACGCATCGTATTGCCTATTTGATGGTAGAAAAACAAGTGAATCCGTACAATATTTTGGCGATTACGTTTACGAATAAAGCGGCGCGCGAAATGAAGGAACGTATTTATTCCATGATGGGCGGAGTGGCCGATGAAATCTGGGTATCTACCTTTCACTCGATGTGTGTGCGTATTTTAAGAAGAGATATTGACCGACTAGGATACAATCGTAATTTTACAATTCTTGATACAACGGACCAACAATCCGTCGTTAAGACCATTTTAAAAGAAAAAAACCTTGATCCGAAAAAGTATGATCCACGTGCGATTCTGGGGGCTATTAGCTCAGCGAAAAACGAACTGATTGGGCCAGAAGAATTTGCGAAAAATGCGAGCGGTCATATGGATCAAATTGTTGCTGATGTGTACGAGCTTTATCAGAAGCGATTGCGTAAAAATCAAGCCCTCGATTTTGATGATTTGATCATGACGACGATTCAGCTTTTTCAACGTGTTCCAGAGGTACTAACGTTCTATCAACGAAAGTTCCAATATATTCATGTGGATGAGTATCAAGATACAAACCGTGCTCAATATATGCTGGTTAAACTTTTGGCTCAACGATTCCAAAATCTATGTGTGGTCGGTGACTCGGATCAGTCGATTTATCGCTGGCGTGGGGCAGATATCGCCAATATCCTTTCGTTTGAAAAGGACTATCCGCGTTCAGAGGTTATTCTTCTAGAACAAAACTATCGCTCTACCAAGCGAATTCTTTTTGCAGCGAACGAAGTGATTAAAAACAATTTAAATCGAAGAGACAAGAATCTTTGGACGGAAAATCCAGAAGGAAATAAGATTTTCTATTATCGTGCAGACAGTGAGCAAAGTGAAGCACAGTTCGTAGCAGGGAAAATTAAGGAAGCTATTCAAAGCGGAAAACGAAAATACTCCGACTTCGCTATTCTGTATAGAACAAATGCCCAGTCCCGTGTAATGGAGGAAGTGTTACTCAAGTCAAATATTGAATACTCCATCGTCGGTGGGGTGAAGTTCTATGACAGAAAAGAAATCAAAGATACGCTTGCTTACTTACGCTTGATTGCAAACCCAGATGACGATATCAGCTTGACACGTGTGATTAATGTTCCAAAAAGAGGGGTCGGATCGAGCTCCGTGGATAAGATTGCCAACTTTGCGGACATGCATGATATGTCTATGTTCCAAGCACTTGGATCAATAGAGTTGATTGGATTAAGCCCGAAAATTACGAAGGCTTGTCGAGAGTTTTACGATTTAATTAATAACTACACGCATATGCAAGAGTATTTATCGGTGACAGAGCTTGTAGAAGAAGTGTTAGAGAAAACAGGCTATTATGAGATGTTAAAAGCGGAAAAATCGATTGAAGCACAAAGTCGACTAGAAAACTTAGACGAATTCTTGTCCGTTACGAAAAACTTTGAAGAAGGAAATGAAGATAGAAGTCTGATTGCCTTCTTAACGGATCTTGCCCTTGTTGCAGATATTGATAAGTTGGATGAAGACGGAAAGCAAGTCGATACCGTCGTGTTAATGACTTTGCACTCAGCAAAAGGTCTTGAATTTCCGGTTGTGTTCCTTCTAGGGCTAGAGGAAGGGGTGTTCCCTCATAGTCGCTCTCTTATGGAAGAAGCGGAGATGGAGGAAGAGCGTCGCTTGGCTTACGTAGGAATTACAAGAGCAGAGGAAGAATTGTTTATAACGAATGCGCAAATGAGGACATTGTTTGGGCGTACGAATATGAACCCACCTTCTCGATTTATCGGAGAAATTCCGGCTAATCTAATCGATGGCCTAGAGCCGAAAAAGCCGACATTACAATCACAGTCAGCAAGTCCATTTGCCGCTAGACAAGCAGCAGCTGTACGTAAGCCAGTACTTCGTCCAATGACAAACTCAACAGGTGGAGAAGAGCTTGGTTGGAAAGTGGGAGACAAGGCTGTACATGGAAAATGGGGCACAGGTACTGTTGTTAGCGTAAAAGGTGAAGGAGAAGGAATCGAGCTTGATATCGCATTTCCTAAACCAGTTGGGATCAAACGACTGTTAGCGAAGTTTGCTCCTATAACAAAAGGTTGAAGAATTTCAATCAATCAAACGATTGATTGAAATTCCTTGAAGCCTTGATACAAATGGAACGAAGGCAATTCAATCAAACGTTTGATTGAAAAATATTTTTCTATTTTAAAATAGTTCTGATGGAAGGGTTGAGTACATGGATCAACAAGCTGCGGAAAAAAGAGTACAAGAGCTGCATATCCAGTTAAATCAGTTAAATTACGAATATCACGTATTAGACCAACCAACCGTTTCAGATGCTGAATATGATCAATTATTAAGAGAATTAATCAATCTGGAAGACACTTTTCCTCAACTAAGAAGTTCGGACTCCCCTACACAACGTGTAGGTGGAGCCGTCTTAGATATGTTTGAAAAGGTACAGCATCAATCACCTATGCTTAGTCTTGGCAATGCCTTTGGAGAACAGGATTTACTGGATTTTGACCGACGTGTACGCCAAGCGGTTGGAGATCAAATTTCTTATGTGTGTGAATTGAAAATTGATGGTCTAGCGGTATCGCTCCGTTACGAAAATGGATTATTTGTTCAAGGAGCCACAAGAGGAGATGGAACCATTGGGGAGGATATTACGTCTAATCTACGTACCATCAAATCCATTCCCCTTCGAATAAAGGATCCTGTGTCTATCGAGGTTCGTGGAGAAGTATATATGCCGCGGAAATCATTTGAAGCATTAAACGTATTGAAGACAGAACGTGGGGAAGAGTTGGCAGCAAACCCTCGTAATGCAGCGGCTGGTTCACTGCGACAGCTGGACCCAAAGATTGCTGCTTCTCGTAACCTGGATATCTTCCTCTACAATATCGCGGATGTTGGGGAGACCGGTGTCGTCTCACATAGTGAAGGACTAGACTTATTAGAAAGCCTTGGCTTTAAAACCAATAAGGAAAGAAGAAAATGCTCTTCGATAGAAGAAGTAATTACATACGTCAATGAGTGGACGGAGCAGCGACCAAATCTTCCGTATGATATTGATGGGATAGTAATTAAGGTCGATTCTCTCGCACAGCAAGAGGAGCTAGGAACTACTGCAAAAAGTCCACGTTGGGCCATTGCTTATAAATTCCCTGCCGAAGAGGTTGTAACCACACTAAAGGCAATTGAATTGAGTGTTGGTCGAACAGGAGTTGTTACGCCAACCGCCATTTTAGAGCCTGTTCGTGTGGCAGGAACGACCGTACAACGTGCCTCTTTACATAATGAAGATTTGATTCGTGAAAAAGATATCAAAATCGGTGATCAGGTAGTTGTCAAAAAAGCAGGAGATATTATTCCGGAGGTCGTAAATGTTCTTGTTGAGAAGCGAACAGGAGCAGAGGAAGAGTTCCGTATGCCGACTCATTGTCCGGAATGTGAAAGTGAGTTAGTGAGGCTTGAAGAGGAAGTTGCCCTACGTTGTATTAATCCAAAATGTCCGGCACAAATCAGAGAAGGATTGATTCACTTCGTATCAAGAACTGCGATGAATATTGATGGTCTTGGTGAAAAGGTCATCAGTCAGCTATTTGCCGAAAAATTGATTGAAGATGTGGCGGATATATATAAACTTACCTATGATCAGTTAATTCAATTGGAGAGAATGGGAGAAAAGTCAGTTAACAATCTGATCGATGCGATTAAAGCTTCGAAAGCCAATTCTCTTGAAAAGCTGCTATTTGGGTTAGGGATTCGTCATGTAGGAGCCAAGGCGGCAAAAACTCTTGCTCAAGAATTTGAAACGATTGACCGTCTGGCGTTGGCAACCGCTGAAGAGTTAACGGCCATCAACGAAATCGGTGAAAAAATGGCCGAATCGGTGGTCGCTTATTTTGAGCTTGAAGAAGTGAAAGAGTTAATTCAAGAGCTAAAAGAAGCCGGAGTTAACACCGTTTATCATGGTCCGAAAAAGGTGGCTGTTGAAAACATCGATCATTTCTTTGCTGGGAAAACCATTGTCCTAACAGGAAAGCTCGAACAGCTTTCTCGTAATGAGGCGAAGGAAAGAATTGAAGCGTTTGGTGGGAAAGTCGCAGGAAGCGTAAGTAAGAAAACAGATTTAGTAGTCGCTGGGGAAGATGCTGGATCCAAATTAACTAAAGCAGAACAGCTTGGAATTGAAGTATGGAATGAAGAGAGATTAGTCGAAGAATTGAAGAAAAAGAGGTGATACCATGAGGAAGATTCTAATGGTTGCTCTTACCGTTCTCTTGAGTTTAACGGCCTGTGCTCCTAACCTTCAGAAGCAAGAAGAGGTGGTACAGGAAAACGATGATACAAAGGAAAAGGCCATTATACCGAAGTATCAGATTTCTGATCAATACTATCGGACGATCCTGCCTTTTGAGCCTTCACAAGCAAGAGGGTTAATCGTCAATAACTTAAACACAAGATACGATATTAGTGAGTTTGAAACAGGGTTAATGAGGCTTGCGCAAACGTCCTTTGGGCCAGATAAGTACCTTTTTAAGGAAGGGCAAAATCTTGACCGGGAGACGGTTGGTTTATGGCTGAACCGGAAAATGACCGCGGCGCAGCTACAAGATGCTGGTTTAAAAGAAGAGGAAAACATTGGTTTGAATCCGCAAATTCCTGAAGGTGGAGATATCACAGCGAATAATGAACAAAACCCGATTTATTTAGCGCATCTATTAGAGCACAACTATCTTCTTAAGGATGAAGACGGAACGGTTCGTCTCGGAGGAGTGGTGATCGGGTTGGCATTAAACTCTGTCCATTATTATCAAAAGGAAGCGTACGGTGCTACGTTTGAATCCGAAATTTCTCAAGCCAAACTTGAAGAAGAAGGAAAAAGAATTGCTGGTGAAGTACTGACTAGACTTCGTGGGATGAAGAGCTTAGCGAATGTCCCCATTACGATTGCCCTTTTTAAACAGAAAAGTCGATCCTCTGTTGTTCCAGGGAGTTTTATCGCTTACGCATCAGCAGATAAAGGAAGTTCAAAATTGGGCGCTTGGCAAAGTGTAAACGAAAATTATTTCCTGTTTCCGTCAACGGAAGCGACAAATGCGCATCGTGACGATGTTACCTTCTTCTTAAATTTTAAACAGGACGTAGAAACGTACTTTCCGAACTTTAACGGTGTCATTGGTCAGGCGTTTTATGTAGGAGATCAACTTCAAGAGTTGAAAATCGATATCCCGATCCAGTTTTACGGAAAAGCAGAGGCAGTTGGCTTCACGCAATACGTAACAGGCTTAGTGATGGAACATTTCCCTGACTACTATTCAGTCGAGGTGAACATCACTTCGGTTAACGGACAAGAAGGTCTGATCGTGAAAGAGGCGGGAGACAAAGAACCATTTGTTCATATTTATCAATAATTCTTAAGACAAGGTGAAGACCTTGTCTTTATTTCTGTTCATTTGTAGGTGCTTTCGTTTCCATGCTAAAATGGGTTGTGAAACGTTTTCATACATAAGGAGGCGGAAGAATTGGTACAACAGTATAAACATGAACCATTCACAGACTTTTCTAATGAACATGAACGCGAAGGATTTTTATTAGGCTTACAAACAGTGGAAGGATATCTTGGCCAAGACTATGACTTGATCATTGGTGGCGAGCGAATCTCTACAGAAGATAAAATTATTTCATATAATCCCTCACATAAAACCGAAGTCATTGGACGCGTGGCTAAGGCCAATCGTGAACTAGCAGAAAAAGCGATGCAAGCGGCTGTTGAGGCCTTTAAAACCTGGAGAAAAGCAAAGCCAGAACTACGTGCTGATGTACTCTTTAAAGCAGCTGCCATCATCCGCCGTCGTAAACACGAATTCTCGGCTTTGTTAACAAAGGAAGCGGGGAAACCGTGGAGAGAAGCAGATGCGGATACAGCTGAAGCAATTGATTTCTTAGAATATTATGCGCGTCAAATGCTGCTACTGAAAGACGGTGTACCGGTAAATAGCCGTCCAAATGAATTTAACCGGTATGACTATATTCCATTGGGTGTTGGAATCATTATCTCTCCTTGGAATTTTCCGTTAGCCATCATGGCTGGAACAACTGTAGCCGCGATCGTTACTGGGAATACGGTTCTTTTAAAACCGGCTTCCACTACTCCTGTGGTGGCAGCGAAGTTTGTGGAAGTCATGGAAGAAGCGGGATTACCAAAGGGAGTACTCAACTTTGTACCTGGTAGTGGAGCGGAAGTGGGTGACTACTTGGTTGATCACAAGGATACCCGTTTTATCTCCTTTACTGGATCAAGAGATGTGGGACTTCGAATTTTCGAACGTGCCTCTAAATTGAATGAAGGTCAGATCTGGTTAAAGCGAGTAATCGCTGAGATGGGTGGAAAAGATACGATCGTCGTTGATAAGGAAGCCGATCTTGAATTAGCGGCACAATCCATTGTTGCCTCAGCATTTGGCTTCTCTGGTCAAAAATGTTCTGCTTGCTCCCGAGCCGTCATCGTGGAGGATGTGTACGATACCGTATTAAAGCGTGTGGTGGAGTTAACCCATCAATTAACTCTTGGTAATCCGGAAGAGCAAAGCACGTATATGGGACCTGTGATAGACCAAAGCGCTTTTAATAAAATCATGAGTTATATTGATATTGGAAAAAAGGAAGGTCGCCTAGTCGCTGGAGGAGGGGGAGATAATTCTAAAGGCTTTTTCATTAAGCCTACCGTATTTGCTGACTTAGCCCCGAATGCACGATTAATGCAAGAAGAAATCTTTGGCCCAGTTGTTGGATTTACAAAGGCGAAGGACTTTACCGAAGCGATTGAAATAGCCAATAACACGGAATATGGATTAACGGGAGCGGTTATAACAACCAACCGTGAGCATATCCAACAAGCCCGCGAAGACTTCCACGTCGGAAATCTATACTTTAACCGCGGCTGTACAGGTGCCATTGTCGGATATCAGCCATTCGGAGGCTTCAATATGTCAGGAACCGACTCAAAAGCGGGCGGCCCTGATTACTTGTTGCTGCATTTACAGGCGAAAACAACATCTGAATTGTATTGATTAGTTTGCTAGCACGACTCCAGAGTTGGGGTGGTGCTTTTTGGTGTGTTGGGTACCTCTGGGGCAAGGGGTAAGTGTAGTTATGACGTGCATGTGAAGGGGGAACGAGAGTGAGAAGTCATAAGAAGCAGGTTATGACATGAACGCATGGGAAAACCGCAAAAAAATTTGACGATCGCAAATAAATTTCTGGAATAGCAAATAAAAATTCAGAATCGCAAAAATATTTTCAGAATCGCAAATATATCCTGGAAATCGCAAAAATCCAACTACAACCGGTCAATTAGAAAGTGAATCGTGTCGCCCCTGAACAAACCGCTTCCGCTTTGGAGATTTTGTCGAAAAAATAATCTGAAAATTTTAGAAAAAGTGGTTCCTATCTCCAAAACTCTGTTATATAATACAACATGTAAAGATAACTGTATTATAACAATGAGGACATAAACGAAGGGAGAGGTTTTTACAATGACAAATGAAAGAGTAAGAGAGTTACAGGAAAGCTGGGAAATGGATGCGCGTTGGAAGGGGATTGAAAGACCGTATTCTGCCGAAGAAGTTATTAAATTAAGAGGATCGATTGATATTGAACATACATTGGCACGAAGGGGAGCAGAAAAGCTGTGGAAGCTTGTGAAAGAAGAAGACTTCGTCAATGCACTAGGTGCATTAACGGGTAATCAAGCGGTTCAACAGGTGAAGGCGGGCTTGAAGGCCATATACTTAAGCGGCTGGCAAGTGGCAGCAGATGCCAATCTTTCTGGACATATGTATCCAGATCAAAGCTTGTATCCAGCCAACTCTGTACCAAGTGTGGTAAAGAGAATTAATCAGGCGTTACAAAGGGCAGACCAAATTACTCACTCGGAAGGGGACGATTCGATCGATTGGTTTGCACCGATTGTCGCGGATGCGGAGGCTGGGTTTGGTGGACAACTGAACTGTTTTGAATTGATGAAAGGTATGATTGAAGCAGGAGCGGCGGGTGTTCACTTCGAAGATCAACTATCTTCTGAGAAAAAATGTGGTCATCTAGGTGGAAAGGTACTCCTGCCAACGCAAACCGCTGTACGTAACCTTATTGCGGCACGTCTTGCTGCTGATGTAATGGGTGTTCCAACTGTACTAGTCGCAAGAACAGATGCCAATGCAGCGGATCTCATTACGAGTGATGTGGATCCAGTGGACGCTCCGTTTATTACCGGTGAAAGAACGCCAGAAGGATTTTTCCGTACGAAGGCTGGACTTGACCAAGCCATTGCTAGAGGGTTAGCATACGCACCTTACGCAGATTTGATTTGGTGTGAAACATCGGAGCCAAATATTGAAGAAGCACGAAGATTTGCCGAAGCGATTCATGAGAAATTCCCTGGAAAGCTTTTAGCATATAATTGTTCTCCATCGTTTAACTGGAAAAAGAAGCTCGATGATGACACGATTGCAAAGTTCCAAATCGAGCTTGGTAAGATGGGCTACAAATTCCAGTTTGTTACGTTAGCTGGTTTCCATGCCCTAAACCACAGTATGTTTGAACTTGCTCGTGGGTATAAGGATCGTGGAATGGCGGCGTATTCAGAGCTTCAGCAAGCAGAATTTGCTAGCGAAGAAAATGGCTATACGGCTACAAGACATCAACGAGAAGTGGGTACAGGTTACTTTGACCAAGTCTCAATGGTGATTTCTGGTGGTACTTCTTCCACAACGGCTTTAAAGGGGTCAACGGAAGAAGAGCAGTTTACTGCAACAAAGTAAGAGGCTTCAAACTTGATTTACACCTTTATTTGTAAACCTCCATTTCGTCCTTCTCTTTCTTATGAAAGGGGAGGAATTTTTTTGTCCTTGCAATTGGGTTATACTTTAGATATGAACCATTATTGGGGGATCTACATACAAATTTAAGGAGGAGGGATGATATATGCGACCTGATATTGATGAATATCTTCAGCAAGGGATTCACGGAAAAAAGGAAATCAATCCAGATGAAAGACGCCGATATTTAGGAAGCTTACGAGAACGTGTTGTTATTGCCCTAAAACAATCACAGCTGATTGAACCAGGCATCTATCCAGAGGTGGAGGCAGCTCTAAAAGAAAATAAAAAAGCGCATCTCTATTTAAATGGCAATATGACCTACGAGTATTTGTCTAAGTATAAAAAGGTAGCCGATCAGTATGGTGTTGAGTATACGCTTGTGACAAATAAAGAATATGACTCGGAACTGGGGCTTGTTCTTGCCTATGATTACGCAATCGATAAGGAAAGCATTTATGTTGAAAAGAAAATAATCATAGAATCTACTCCAAAGAAAAAGGGATTCTTCGAAAAGCTATTTGGCAATTAACTTGGCAGTCGCGAAATGTGTACTGCTTTTTTCAATAAAGATTAAGAAAGATAAAATACTGAACTTTGAACAGTGTCTAGCTCCAGCGCCTAGCTCATCGGTGGAATAATTTAATGCCATTATTCCTTGGTCATAAGCCAAAGCCCTCCAGAGGTCAGGACCTCTTGCGGTCTCCGTCTTATGCCTGTCGGAGCTAATCAAGGCGCTTCCGCTTTTAATATCCCTTTGCCCAAAGCCTAAAACTTTGATATCATCAGTGTATTATTGTGTGAAAAGTTCAAAAAAATTTATGGAGGTGAGAGGATGTCAAGAATATCCATTGAAGAGGTAAAGCATGTGGCGCATTTAGCGAGACTTGCTATTACTGAAGAAGAAGCTGTGAATTTTCAAAAACAGCTAGATGCCATCATTACATTCTCGGAGCAATTGAACGAGCTTGATACAGAAAATGTGGAACCGACATCCCATGTTTTAGATATTAAGAATG
Source organism: Robertmurraya korlensis (assembly GCF_023715225.1). GTDB lineage: Bacteria > Bacillota > Bacilli > Bacillales > Cytobacillaceae > Robertmurraya_A. The sequence continues at coordinate 145,181 of NZ_JAMBNS010000011.1, read as the reverse complement.
TATTAAGAGAAGATGTTTCAAAAGAAGGCTTGCCACAAGAGCTTGTCTTAAAAAATGCACCAGATCAACAGGACGGACAAATCAAAGTTCCGCCGATTATTGAGTAAGGAGGGACCATATGAGCTTATTCGATCAAAAAGTATCTGATCTTCATGAACAGTTACATAAAAAAGAAATTAGTGTTTCAGATCTTGTAGAAGAGTCGTATAAAAGAATAGCAGAAGTTGATACCCAAGTCGCTGCCTTTTTAACATTAGATGAAGAGCGAGCACGAAGCCAAGCCAAAAAACTAGATGAAAAGCTAGGAACGGACGAAGCAAAAGGTTTGCTGTTTGGTATGCCAATTGGAGTTAAAGACAATATTGTAACGAAGGATTTACGTACAACAGCCGCAAGCCAAATTCTACATAATTTTAATCCAATCTATGATGCTACCGTTGTGAAAAAGCTTCAGGAAGCAGAAACGATTACGATTGGGAAATTAAATATGGACGAGTTTGCCATGGGATCGTCAACGGAAAACTCTAGTTTTAAAAAGACGAAAAACCCATGGAATATTGAGACCGTTCCTGGTGGATCTTCAGGTGGGTCAGCAGCAGCCGTAGCAGCCGGTGAGGTTCCATTTTCACTAGGTTCCGATACAGGTGGATCGATTCGTCAACCTGCTAGTTTTTGTGGAGTGGTTGGTTTAAAGCCTACTTATGGACGAGTATCTCGTTTTGGGTTAATTGCTTTTGCTTCTTCACTCGACCAGATTGGTCCAATTACTAGAACCGTCGAAGACAATGCCTACGTTTTACAGGCCATTGCTGGTGTGGATCCAATGGATTCGACGTCTGCGGATGTTGAGGTTCCTTCGTATGTGAACGCCTTAACAGGTGATGTAAAAGGGCTGAAGATCGGTGTTCCAAAGGAATATATCGGAGAAGGTGTGAACCCAGAGGTTCGTGAATCTGTCCTTAAAGCTCTTGCAACACTTGAAAAGCTAGGAGCCACTTGGGAGGAAGTTTCTTTGCCTCACTCGAAGTATGCTCTTTCAACATATTACCTATTAAGTTCTTCCGAAGCGTCAGCAAACCTAGCACGCTTTGACGGAGTCAGATATGGCTATCGTTCGCCAAATTCGAACAACTTAATGGACCTGTACAAAAACTCAAGAGCAGAGGGCTTTGGAGATGAAGTGAAACGCAGAATTATGCTTGGGACCTTTGCTTTAAGCTCAGGCTATTATGATGCGTATTATAAAAAGGCACAAAAGGCACGTACATTGATTAAAAAGGATTTTGAGGATGTATTTGCGAAATATGATGTAATCGTTGGACCAACAACACCAACACCTGCTTTTAGAATTGGTGAAAAAACAAGTGATCCACTAACGATGTATGCTAATGATATTTTAACCATTCCAGTAAATCTTGCTGGGGTACCTGGAATTTCTGTGCCATGTGGTTTTGATCAAGGACTGCCATTAGGTTTACAAATTATCGGTAAGCACTTTGACGAAGCAACTGTCTACCGTGTAGCTCATGCATTTGAGCAGGCGACAGACTTCCACAAGCAAAAGCCAGGTCTGTAAGGGGGATAAGAATGGAATTCGAAACGGTAATTGGACTTGAAGTCCATGTAGAGTTAAAAACAGAATCAAAAATCTTCTCTGCAAGTCCCAATCATTTTGGTGCGGAACCAAATACGAATACAACGGTAATCGACCTTGGGTATCCTGGGGTTTTACCTGTACTGAATAAGAAGGTTGTTGACTACGGAATGAAGGCTTGTATGGCCCTGAACTGTCAGGTCGCAACCCATACAAAGTTTGATCGTAAAAACTACTTTTATCCAGACAACCCGAAAGCCTATCAAATTTCTCAATTTGACCAACCGATCGGTGAACATGGGTTTATCGAAATAGAAGTAGATGGTTATAAAAAGAAAATCGGCATTACAAGAATCCACTTAGAAGAGGATGCTGGAAAGCTAAACCACGGAAATGGGTATTCCCTATGTGACTACAATCGTCAAGGAACCCCTCTTATTGAAATCGTATCTGAGCCGGATATTCGTACAGCAAATGAAGCTTATGCTTATTTAGAAAAATTAAAATCGATTATTCAGTATACAGGCGTATCTGATTGTAAGATGGAGGAAGGCTCCTTACGTTGTGATGCGAATATTTCGATTCGTCCAGTGGGACAAGAGGAGTTTGGGACAAAGACCGAGTTAAAGAATTTAAATTCTTTTAACTTCGTTCGCAAAGGAATCGAATATGAAGCGAAGCGTCAGGAAGAAGTGATCAGAGCTGGAGGAGAGATTCAGCAGGAAACACGTCGTTATGACGAAGCAACGAATACCACTTTATTAATGAGGGTAAAAGAAGGTTCGGAAGATTATCGTTACTTCCCTGAACCAGATTTAACGGATCTGTATATTGATGAGGATTGGAAGGCTCGCATTTCTGCAGAAATTCCTGAGCTTCCAGATTCAAGACAGAAGCGTTATACCGAAGAGTGGGGATTACCTGCGTATGATGCGGCTGTATTAACGGTGGTAAAAGAAACGGCAGATTTCTTTGAAGCGACTGTAGCAGCAGGTGCCGATCCGAAACAAGCTTCCAACTGGATCATGGGTGAGTTATCGGCCTACTTGAATGCAGAGCAAAAGGAGCTTGCTGACGTAGCCCTAACTCCTGAAGGACTAGCTGGTATGATCAAGCTCATTAGCGATGGAACCATTTCTTCTAAGATTGCGAAGAAGGTATTTAAAGAGCTTGTTGAAAAAGGCGGAAGTGCTGAGAAAATTGTCAAAGATCAAGGTCTTGTACAAATTTCTGATGAAGGTGCTCTCCTAAAAGTCATTGCTGAAGTTCTTGATGCCAATCCGCAATCCATTGATGATTTTAAAAATGGGAAGGAAAAGGCGATTGGTTTCCTTGTTGGTCAAATCATGAAAGCAACAAAGGGTCAGGCGAATCCACCATTAGTAAACAAGCTGTTACAACAAGAGATTCAAAAAAGGTAAAAAAATAGACCCTAACGAAGAAGAGGATTTTTGCTCCATATACGAGCAGGGATCCTCTTTTCTATTTATGCAAGAAAAAAACACAGTGTAATTTTTAAGGAACAAGTATTTTTCAACGGGAAACAAATCTCTTTCATCAAGATGTATATTCAAACTAATCTTTTCCAACTAGAATAGGAGTTAGTAAGTCATTTACTATTTTAGGAGGATGTAAAATGAGTAAAGGCATTAAAATTGTTACAATTGGTGGAGGTTCAAGTTATACTCCAGAATTAGTTGAAGGTTTTATTAAGCGCTATCATGAACTTCCTATACGTGAACTATGGCTTGTTGATATCGAGGCTGGGAAAGAAAAGTTAGAGATTGTCGGAAATTTAGCAAAAAGAATGGTAGAAAAAGCAGGACTTCCAATTGAAGTTCACTTAACTTTAGATAGACGTGAGGCACTAAAAGATGCAGATTTCGTTACTACTCAATTCCGAGTAGGTTTATTAGATGCTCGTATTAAAGATGAAAGAATTCCACTTAAATATGATGTGATCGGTCAAGAAACAAATGGACCAGGTGGACTGTTCAAAGGTCTTCGTACGATCCCTGTTATTCTAGATATTTGTAAGGACATTGAAGAGCTATGTCCAGACGCATGGCTTGTTAACTTCACAAACCCAGCAGGAATGGTGACCGAAGCCGTTCTTCGTTATTCCAATATCAAAAAAGTAGTTGGGTTATGTAATGTGCCAATCGGTATTCAAATGAATATTGCTAAGATATTAGATGTAGATTCAGACCGAGTTAAAGTTAATTTTGCTGGTTTAAATCATATGGTCTTTGGCTTAGATGTATTCTTAGACGGAAAGAGTGTAAAAGAAGAAGTCGTTGAAGCGTTAGCGAATCCAACTGCCGAAATGACAATGAAAAACATTCGTAACCTTGCTTGGGAAGCTGATTTCGCTCGTGGTTTAGGCGTGATCCCTTGTCCGTATCACCGTTATTACTACAAAACAGATGAAATGTTAGCAGATGAAAAACGTGCAGCGGAGAACGAAGGAACGCGTGCAGAAGTAGTAAAAGCTTTAGAAACAGAACTGTTTGAGTTATACAAAGACACAAATCTAGACATCAAGCCACCTCAATTAGAAAAGCGTGGCGGTGCTTATTATAGTGATGCTGCTTGTAGTTTAATCAATTCTATTTACAATGACAAAGGCGACATTCAACCAGTTAATACTAGAAACAACGGAGCCATCCAAGGAATTCCTGATGATTCAGCTGTTGAAGTAAACTGTGTCATCACAAAAGATGGCCCTAAACCAATTGCAGTTGGAGAACTTCCTGTGGCTGTTAACGGATTGGTTCAACAAATCAAATCCTTTGAAAGAGTGAGCGCTGAAGCTGCGGTTACTGGGGATTACAAAACGGCTTTACTAGCGATGACTATTAACCCTCTTGTACCTGGAGATAAAGTAGCTAAAGAAATCTTAGATGAAATGCTTGAAGCACACAAAGAGCATTTACCACAATTCTTCACAAAAGTTGAAGCATAGGTTTTAAAGGGATAGTTCTGGGACGGAACTATCCCTTGTTTTATCATCTCAACAAGTTTATATGATAAAAAATGATTGGGACAGTATCAAATTTAACGATTTTAATCAGTTTTGTTTTATTGTAGGGGATTGGAAATCTATTTTTGTAGATATATAGCACTGGAGTGAATGATTAACATGTATAAATTGCTTGCTATTAATATTGATAAAACTTTACTAAATGATCGAAAGGAGATAACAAAGGAAGTAAATGAAGCAATCCAAGCAGCTAAACGAAAAGGGGTCAAAGTGGTTATTTGCACAGGAAGACCTATCGGAGGGGTGCATGGTTTCATTGAAGAACTGGATCTTCATAACGAGTTTGTTATTACATTTAACGGGGCACTTGTTCAGCATTCAGAAACAAAGGAAGTGTTGTTAGAAAAATCATTGACACATGAAGACTTAATGACACTCTACAAAGTCAGTCAGGAGCTAGAGACATCCATGCATTTTTCTGATTCTCAAAGCATTTACACTCCGAATAAGGATATTAGTCCATATACCGTTTTAGAATCGTTTGTGAATAGTGTGCCATTACATTATCGTGAAATGGAAGAAGTACCATCAGATATTTTAATTCCTAAAGTAATGTTTGCTGGAGATCCTGAGCGCTTAGATGAAACGATTGCTTCGATTCCTATAGAGCTTAAGGGAAAATATACGATGGTGAGAAGTACTCCTTACTTTTATGAAATTTTACATCCGAGTGTGAGTAAAGGAAATGCCGTAAAGCTCCTTGTTGAAAAATTAGGAATTGCTCGTGAAGAAGTGATTTGTATTGGAGACGGCGAGAATGATTTAACCATGATTGAGTATGCAGGTTGTGGCGTAGCGATGGCGAACGCTGTACCCACCGTCAAAGAAATCGCACAGTTCCATACACATTCTAATAATGAGCATGGAGTTGCCTATGCAATTGAACAATTAATTTTAAACAATAGTGCAAAAAATGCGGTAGTAAAACAATAACAAAAGACATAACCTATTAAACATATAAAATAGGTTATGTCTTTTAATTTATGAGTTTTAGTTAGGCTTTTTGTTGGAGAAGGTCTGCCCCTTTTTTGAAAACTGTTTTGCGAAGGAAAGGAACCACCCAGTAATCTAAGCCGTAACGTCCTGCATTGAATCCGGCAGTAAGAATAATCACACCCATTAGAATATCTGTAGGGTTATGAGATACAGTACCAGCTAGCATGAAAGAGAAGTTCATCACTAGACCAAAGAACATAGCAGCCGTTGTAAAGCAGCCAAGAATTAATCCTAAACCAACTAGAAATTCACCCCAAGGTACAAGGAAGTTAAATAGATCCACGTTCGGTAGAGCGACACCTTCAAGGAAAGATACATACCAGCTATACACAATTCCATCTGGACCAGCGACAGGGTTTGCAATAGAACCTTTTAAAAATCCAGAAGCATCAAAACCACCACCAGTTATTTTGCCCCAGCCAGCTGTCATCCAAGCGTAACCGAGATACACACGTAATAAAGTAAGAAGCGCTGCAGAAATCTTGTTTTCTCTTAAAAATTGATTAAACATAAATGATTCCGCCTTTCAAAATGGATTTAATAAATGATTACACTCATAATATACAATCTTGTAATAGTGAAAAGAATCATTTTGTGAAACATTTCACAAATTGGTTGAAATCTTTTGAACGAATTGTTAACAATGCCCATTTTTTAGATTTCAATTATTACGCCTTTTGCTGAAGAATCGTTGCATTCTTTTTAATAAATGTTTTGCGAAGGAAAGGAACCACCCAATAATCTAAACCGTAACGTCCTGCATTGAATCCGGCGGTAAGAATAATCACACCCATTAAAATGTCTGTAGGGTTATGAGATACAGTACCAGCAAGCATGAAAGAGAAGTTCATGACTAGACCAAAGAACATAGCAGCAGTTGTAAAGCAACCAAGGATTAATCCTAAACCAACTAAAAATTCACCCCAAGGTACAAGGAAGTTAAATAGATCCACATTCGGTAGTGCCACACCTTCAAGGAAAGAAACATACCAGCTATACACAATTCCATCTGGACCAGCGACAGGGTTAGCGATAGAACCTTTTAAGAATCCAGCAGCATCAAAACCACCAGTTATTTTGCCCCAGCCAGCTGACATCCAAGCGTAACCGAGATACACACGTAATAGAGTAAGAAGCGCTGCAGAAATCTTGTTTTCTCTTAAAAATTGATTAAACATAAATGATTCCGCCTTTCAAAAATGATTTTGATTAATCATTACACTCATAATATACGATGTGACCATAGTAATAACCATAGGGATACACATAAGTTCACAGTTTGTTAAAAGCTTATTGACCGAAGTGTGAACTATGTCACTTTTATGAACAACATGAATAGACAAGTTTAGTGGAAATAAGTATGTATTTCCCAGGAAAAGAGTATTTCCGACAAAAAAACAACCCATTCGCTGTCGAATGAGTTGTTCAGTAATCGTTATTTCTCTTCTTTTAACAAGGCAATACTTTCATTAAATTCTTTTTCAATTTGATCGTTTTGTTTATATGTCAGGATGCTGACAATAATCACCACAATCGCATTGAGGATGAAGCCAGGAACAATTTCGTATAAATCAAAGATTCCACCTTCAGCTTGTTTCCAAACAATCACTGTAATGGCACCCGTGATAATACCTGTAATGGCACCCCAGTTCGTCATCTTTCTCCAGAAGAGACTGAGGATAATGACAGGACCAAAGGACGCACCAAATCCTGCCCAAGCGTATGCGACAAGTGAAAGAATCGTATTGTCTTGATCGAGGGCTAATAATAGGGCAATAACAGCCACTGTTAAAACTGCTAATCTTCCTAATAAGACATAATGCTTGTCGGTCGCTTCTTTCTTTAATAGTACTTTGTATAAATCTTCAATAAGAGCACTGGAAGTAACAATGAGCTGAGATGAAATCGTACTCATGATCGCGGCTAAGACAGCAGCTAAAAGGAAACCGGCAATGATCGGATGAAACAAATATTGTCCAAGTTCAATAAAGACGGCTTCAGGGTTAGAAAGGGTTAACTCAGGATTTTTCTTAAAATAAGCAATCCCAATCATTGCTGTAAGAATGGTTCCAATGAGAGAGAAAATCATCCAGGTCATCCCGATACGGCGAGCACTTTTTATTTCCTTGACCGTTGTGATGGCCATAAAGCGAACGATAATATGTGGCTGTCCAAAGTATCCTAATCCCCACGCCATAGCAGAGACGACTCCAATGAAGGTAGCACCTTTTAATAAATCCAAAAAGTTTGGATTGACCATTCGAACGGTTTCGAACGTTTCAGCAGGTCCACCAGTTGAAAATACACCTATAATAGGGACAAAAATAAGTGCGAGTAGCATCATAACACCTTGGATAAAATCGGTGTAACTAACGGCTAAAAAACCACCGAATAATGTATAAGCGATAACAACCGCAGATACGAGGAATAATCCTGTATGATAGCTAACTCCGAAAGAACTCTGAAAGAATACGCCTCCAGAAACCATTCCGGAAGACACGTAGAATGTAAAGAATACGAGAATAACAACACCTGAGACGATACGCAAAAGTTTGGTTTGATCTTTGAAACGATTTTCTAAGTAACCTGGAATGGTAATTGAATCATTTGCTACCTGAGTATACGAGCGAAGTCTTGGAGCAACAAGGACCCAGTTTAGGTAAGCGCCGATTGTAAGACCAATCGCAATCCAAGCATCTACGAGTCCATTGACGTAGATCGCACCAGGTAATCCCATGAGGAGCCAACCACTCATATCCGCAGCACCAGCACTGAGTGCGGTCACGGCAGGGCCTAATGATCTTCCACCAAGCATATAGTCTGTTAGATTACTAGTTTTTCGGTAGGAATACCAACCGATCAATAGCATTCCAGCCATGTAAATAGCAATGGATATAGCCTGATATACTTCATTTTCCATATGTATTTTTCCCCCTTTGTTATAGTGAAAAACTAATGGTTAAAATATATAAAATATTCTATCATTATTATGCAGAAGTGACGATATTTATTTGTTCGAAATAAATCGTGAAAGGGTTAACAAAATTGTTATACTAAGGATCCCTTAAAATGGTCATTCGTATAATAATTCATTAGTTTGAAATAGTTATAAAAAATTCAATCAAACGTTTGATTGAATTTTTCTGAACTTCATTTTATAGGTTTAGGTGGGATTCGGTCATCCTTAAGCTTTTTATCATTAATTTTTAACTCCGTAGAATTTAAATAATTACGGATATTGGTACGGTGCAAAAAGAATAGGAGAAGCAAAAATAAGAAAAAAATAAGATCAATATGATAGCCTTCCTCAAATAAAGAGTATATCAGCATGGCGATCCCAACGGATATCGAACCAAAAAATACATATTTTGATACAAAAATAACGATGAAAAAGGTAAGAAATGTGACTAGAAATAAAACAGGATTATAAACGATTAAAAAACCAGCAGTGGTCGCAATGGCTTTTCCTCCGCGAAACCCTGCAAAGATTGGAAAACAATGCCCGATTACCGCCAGTAATCCTGCATACAAAGGATCGAAATCGGAATGAAGCAGAATTGGTAAATACGTCGCAAGGGCCCCTTTCCCGACATCCACGAGGAGAACAATGATTCCTGCCTTTTTTCCAAGAACTCTAATGGTATTAGTAGCACCTGGATTGTTGCTACCGAGCGTTCGAATATCCACTTGATAGAGCCATTTTCCCACTAATAATGCGGTTGGAATGGAGCCAAGTAAATAGGCTATGATAAGTAGTTCATACTCCATAGAATTCCTCCTTACATTTAATTGTTATTATGTCTAAATTTTACCATATTTTTATCGGTGCGGTTAGAGTGGAGATTTTTACTTTTACCTATCTCCATGATATGATAGATTGTCAACAAATTTGCAGGAATGTAAGCAGTGAGATATGATATTAATGTTAAATGATGGAATCGGCATCTGAGTATACATACTAATAGAAAAAGAACCTTATTTTTTGAAATAGGATGATGAAAATGAAAAGAGCAAGAATTATTTATAATCCTACCTCGGGAAGAGAAGCCTTTAAAAAGCAATTGCCAGAGGTACTGCAAAAGCTAGAAATGGCCGGTTATGAGACTTCTTGTCATGCAACAACAGGTGCAGGTGACGCGACCCAAGCGGCTAAAATTGCCGTCGCTCGAAAGTACGATCTGGTCGTAGCAGCAGGTGGAGACGGGACGATTAATGAAGTGGTGAACGGACTTGCTGAGCAAGAGTATCGTCCAAAGCTTGGGGTCATTCCAGTTGGAACCACTAATGATTTTGCAAGAGCTCTGCATATCCCACGGGACATTGAAGCAGCAGCTGATATTATCGTTAAGGGAGATACGATTCCTGTTGATATTGGACGTATCAATGACAAGTATTTTATTAATATTGCTGGTGGTGGCCGTTTAACGGAGCTAACGTATGAGGTACCAAGCAAACTAAAAACGATGCTTGGGCAACTGGCTTATTACTTAAAAGGAATTGAAATGCTTCCTTCTATTCGTGCAACAGATTTAAGTATTGAATACGATGGCAAGCTTTTTGAAGGAGAGGTCATGCTGTTTCTTGTCGGGCTAACTAATTCAGTAGGTGGCTTTGAGCGACTGGCTCCGGATGCTTCGATAAACGATGGTATGTTTACTTTATTAATTTTAAAGAAGACAAACCTTGCTGAATTTATCCGCATCGCCACGTTAGCTGTACGCGGGGAGCATGTAAATGACCCACATGTTCTTTATACAAAGGCTAACCGTATCAAAGTTCACTCCGAGGAAAAAGTTCAGCTCAATCTGGATGGAGAATTCGGAGGTCTTCTACCTGCGGAGTTTGTGAATCTATACCGTCATTTAGAAGTGTTTGTTCCGATTGATCAAATACGTGAGCAGGACCGACCAGCGGAAGGTTGGAATGTTTCAGGAAACTAATCACTGCACAGGTGGTTAGTTTCTTTTTGTGATTTCGTAACTGAGAGGGAGTTATGATACAATTTTTCATATCGAAAAAGGATAAAGGAAGTAACCAATGACAAAAACAATACCCGTCCAAAAAAATGATTATATAGAAGTTGTATTCGAAGATTTAACCCATGACGGTGCAGGAGTAGCGAAAGTAGATGGCTATCCGTTATTCGTCAAAAATGCACTGCCTGGTGAAAAAGCAAAAATCAAGGTGATTAAGGTCAATAAGGGATATGGGTTCGGTCGTTTAGAGCAAATCCTTGAACAAAGCCCATACCGTGTGGACGCCCCATGCCCCATTTATAAAGAGTGTGGAGGCTGTCAACTTCAGCATTTGAGCTATGAAGGACAGCTGTTAGCGAAGGAAAAGCAAGTAAGAGACGTCCTGACCCGCATCGGCAAGCTAGAAAATGTAAAGGTTCATCCGGTATTAGGCATGAGTGAGCCTTGGAGATATCGAAATAAAGCACAAGTTCCTGTAGGTGAGCGTGAAGGTGGCTTGATTGCGGGTTTTTATCAGCAGCGCAGCCATGAAATCATCAATATGGAAGCTTGTATGATCCAGCAGGAAAAAAATGATGAGGTCGTTCAGGCAGTAAAAAGAATCTGTACGAAATATGGAGTCACGGCCTATAACGAGCAGCGTCATAAAGGAACATTACGGCATATCATGGCTCGCCATGGACAAGTCACGAAGGAAGTCATGGTGGTACTTGTGACACGTACCTCGGAGCTCCCAAACAAGGAAAAAATCGTTAAAGAGATCCTCGAAAGTGTTGAAGGGGTTAAGTCGATCATCCAGAATGTTAACTCAAAGAAAACCAATGTCATCCTTGGTGACGAAACCCGTGTGTTATGGGGAGAAGAGGTCATCTATGACTTAATTGGCAATGTCAAATTTGCGATTAGCTCAAGATCGTTTTACCAAGTGAATCCAGAGCAAACGAAGGTACTTTATGACCAAGCCCTTTCTTATGCTGAATTGACTGGTGAGGAAACCGTGATTGATGCTTATTGTGGAATAGGCACGATTTCGCTGTTTCTCGCACAAAAGGCGAAGAAGGTGTACGGGGTTGAAATTGTCCCTGAGGCTATTGCGGATGCGAACCGTAATGCTGATTTAAATGGGATTGATAATGTAGAGTTTGCGGTAGGTGAGGCAGAGGTTGTAATCCCTAATTGGTATAAGGAAGGGATCGTTGCGGACGTACTTGTCGTGGATCCGCCACGTAAAGGCTGCGATGATGCATTGCTACAAACCATTATTGAGATGAAGCCGAAGAAGGTTGTTTATGTGTCTTGTAATCCAGCTACTTTGGCAAGGGATTTGAGAGTGCTTGAGGATGGTGGGTATCGCACGGTTGAGGTTCAGCCTGTTGATATGTTTCCACATACGACACATTGTGAGGCGGTTGCGCAGATCGTTCTAAATGTAGAAGGAGCCTAATAAAAGGCTTCTTTTAATTTTTATCTTTTCTCAGTTGATCGATAAAAAATGCTGTTTCCCGAATCTGGGACCATGAGGGAACGCTCTTATCGGTTGGGAGATTAGGTTAAGCACCCTATCTGAAAATAGACGGAAAAATTCCGACTAAGCTGTAAATAAAATAAAAAATGGTCCTAATAAACGGAGATATTCCGCCTATTGGCTCAAAAAAGGTGAAAATGGGTAGTTTTCCTTTGCATAACCGGAAAATCTCCCCTTATTTGCCCTGAAATGAGCTTCATTTTGTATCTAACCGGAAAATCTCCGCTTATTATACTTCTGCTAGGTTTTACATAAAATAGAAGCTCAAAAAGATTGAGCTTCCTCGGATGCCAAAGATCTAGTCTCCTTATTGGTTAGCAACACTAGCCTTCACTTCATTAGGAGAATCATTGGTTGATTTGGTCCAGAACCAAGTTAATACGATTCCTAACGCTAATATGACAGTAGAAAAGTAGTAAGGGTAGTTAATATCTAGATCAAATAACACTCCGCCAATAATTGGACCACTAATGTTTGCTAAACTGGTAAACATGGAGTTCATTCCACCAATAAACCCTTGTTCATTCCCGGCATTATTGGATAGATAAGAGGTAACTGCTGGTCGAAATAAATCGAACCCTACAAAAACAATAAATGTTACCAGTAATATAGTGAAATACGAATGTGCGACCGTCATTAAAAAAACAAGCAGTGCTGACAAAATTAAACTGTATCTTATGAGCTTAATTTCTCCCCAAATACGAGTTAGCTTATCAAACAAAATGACTTGTGAAACAGCACCAAAAATGGCTCCACCTGTAATAACAATAGCTATATCTGATGGTTGAAAATGAAATTTATGATCCACAAATAAACTAAAGAATGATTCAAACGCAGCTAAACCGAAGGATGTAATAAATATTAAAAGAAACGCATAAGAGTACTTCGGTGCAAAAATTCTTTTGACACTAACCTGACCTTCTGTTTCTTTCTCATTATGTACCTCTGACCGGTCTGGCTCAGATAATAAGAAAATCGAAAGAACAGCAGCCAATGCACCTAGTCCGCCTGCAAAAAAGAACGGAATACGTGTACCAAACTCCGCTAAAAATCCACCAATTCCCGGACCAATAATAAAACCTGTACTTATTGCGGCTGACATATAACCAAGTGCTTTTGGACGAGTTTCTAAATTTGTTATATCTGCAATAAATGCGGTCACTGCTGGCATAATAAATGCTGCACTAACCCCTCCAAGCATACGAGATATAAAAAGAATTTCAATTTCTTTTCCCATTCCAAACAAAAATTCTGAAGCACCAAAGATAAATAACCCTATGATAATCATTTTTTTTCTTCCAAACTGATCTGCAGCTTTTCCTGCCATCGGTGAAACAACTAATTGAGCAATGGCAAAAGCCGCTGTTAAATATCCAACAGTTGTTCCAGTGATGCCTAGCTCATTCATTAGCGTTGGTAAAACGGGGATGACTAAACCAATCCCCAAAAATGCAATAAATAAATTCAATAGCAATAATCCTAAGGTGACTTTATAGGCCTTCATATACATTCTCCTTAAAAAGGGTGATTACGGTAAATCCTCTTATTGTTTACAATTTTCATCCTAATCTATATAGTAACTATATAGTCAAGGGCGGTGTATGTATAAATGAGCAAAAAAGACAGTAAATATTTATCGACAGGTGAATTTGCAAAGCTTTGCAAAGTAAATAAACAAACATTATTTTATTACGATCAAATCGGACTATTATCACCCATATTAAAAAATGAAAAAGGGTATCGTTTTTACTCCATTCATCAAATTGAGTTGTTTTTTGTTATTGATTTATTAAAGGATCTTGGAATGTCATTAAATGATATTCAAACATACATGCAAAATAAATCTCCTGAAAGCTTTCTGTCATTGATGTATCAAAAGAAGGAGGAAATTGTAAAAAAGCGGAGAGATATTGAGATGAAGGAAAAAATGATCGATGCTAATATAGCGTTAATGGAACAAGCATTTCATCTTGATTTTCACCAAGTGACGTTTGAACAATTACCTGAAGCAACTCTTTATCTAAGTAGAAACATTGAAGATGTAACTGATAAAGAATTTATAGAAGTCGTATCAGATTTTATTAATGAATTGAGCACTTCTCAGCTCGATTCAGGATATCCAATTGGCAGTATGACCAAACGGGAAAATGTACTAAAGGGAGAATTCTCTAATTATAGTTATTTATATATTGAACAACCGAATCCGAAAGAAGGCTATCCTTATTTTCAAGCGGTAAAAGGGGACTTTCTCATTGGATATCATATCGGGGATGAGACAACCATTAATGATACATACAAGCGACTTTTTTCAGAAATGGAACGGTTAGATTTATCCTTAGGAGATTATGTTTTTGAAGAATTTATCTACGATTCAATTGTAAAAAATAATAAGGAAGAGTATGTCACCAAAATAATGATTCAAGTTAAAGAAACTTAGTTTCATAAATTGGTCTATCTAATTAAGGAGGAATACCCACTCCTTTGTCTGTTTCTAATTTTATAAAAGACAGTTTTATTGAATAAGAGTTTGGTTGTTTGTGGTTTAGGCTCGTGCTAGTAAAATTCTTTTTCAGAATGGGAAGGTGTCAAAATGAATATTGAAGAAGAAATCATAATTTCTCCATTAAAGGATGAATTAATTGAGGACATCAATAAAACAAGTGATTATTTTAAGGTGTTTGGTAAGGTTGTACCCAGTTTTCAATCAGGAAAATGGTCTTTTGAAGAGGAACTATTTGATGAAACTAAAGAAATTCGTTTCCCAGATGATAAACTTGATTGGAGCCGATATATAAACCGTGAAGATAAAGCTCTATTTTTAGCTTATAAGAATCATAATTGCATTGGGCAAATTAGAATAATTAAGGCTTGGAATCGCTTCTGTTATATTGAAAATATCGCTACAAAAAAAGAATTTAGAGGGTATGGAATCGGGAAGTTGCTCTTAACTAAAGCGGAAGAGTGGGCAAAACAAAGAAAACTTATCGGAATGTCTCTAGAGGCTCAAGATGATAATCTTGGAGCGTGCAGGTTTTATGTGAAACAAGGATTCATACTAGGTGGAGTTGACACATTGAAACAGTCATATAATCCAAATATAGAAACCACTTTGTATTGGTATAAGTTATTCAAGTAACGGGAGCATTGATCCAGGAAGGATTAATATGCCTTATTGGTTTCTATCTGCTATATTAATTTACTGCGTATTTCGTGAAAAAGAAATTGAAGAAAAGGGATAGTCATAAACTTAGCTTCTACAAAAAGGGTCTTGATCTAAAGGATTATGGCCTTTTATTTTTGACTTTACAAAATCTGTTATTGAACAAACGAAGCATGTTTGTTGAATAATAATTGGCAATAAAAAGGAATTATCATTACTTTTCTAGAATCTATCTTGAAATACAATTTAGTTTGAAAGGGGAAACATATGAAATTAAAAATTATAAACAGTGTGCGAACTAATAATTTTAATGATGACCTGTTGCTCCATAAGATTACAAAATTGTGGGAGCAGGCATCAAATGATCTGACTAACCAAGTAGTCACTAAATACGGAGTGTATCATAACTATGAGAGTGACTATAAAGGGGATTATTCTTTAAGTATCGCTATTGAAGACAATAACAGTGAACCTTTACTGGAATTACCGAATCACACAAAATATGAAATCTTCAAAGTAGATACAGGAGAAGTTCAGGGGGTTGTCAACACTTGGAGGAAAATATGGGAACGTGAAAATGCTGGCACATTGGGTAGGGCATACTCCTATGATTTTGAGAAATATTACCCCGATGGTGAAATTGAGATTTACATAGCATTAAAATAGCTTAAATTTGTTCAATAAACGGGGCATTCCTTTAAGAAGGGATGCTTTTTTTACTATAGAACTAACTTGGCAGGTGTGCGGCCGAGCCTAGGTCGTATCATATAGCGGGTGGGATTCCCGCCGAGTAAGAAATTTCCATTCGCTCGTAGCGAGTTTTGGAGGACTAGAGGTAACTCTAGTCTTTAAGCGTAGACAGATAGGTGGCTGGCCGAAAGCCAAATGGTTGAAGGAATTGAGTTTCCCCCCTCACAAAACCGTGCTTGCGCTATTAACGCACACGGCTCCTCCTAGTTATCATTCACAGATATTGCTAATCTTTTAGGTTCAGATATTGCTAATTCTGCTATCCTAACTAGTCTTGTATCCATTATTATTTTTTCCTACCACTGTGTGTAGTTAATGTGTCCCTAGTAAGAGTGATAAATGGTAGCTAGCCTTTCCTCCATCGGCATTACCCAACTTCATTGGTATTACGCTACTATCTGACTCCCTAAATCGGCGTTTGGAAATTAATTTGAAAATAATATATTCATTTTTGTACATACTATGTAAAAAACTAAAGGAGTATTGAGAAAAAATGGAGCATAAACCAAAACTTGTTTCTTCAGAAGTTGCGGCATTATGGGGGGCTTATATGCAAAATTCCATGGCTATTTGCATAATTCAGCATTTTCAAAGTGTAAATGAAGATCAAGACTCCACAAACATAATCCAAACTGCCTTAACTGATTGTAATTTTGTTGTATACGAGGTTAAAAAAATATTTGAAATGGAGAATCATGCGCTCCCGATAGGATTCACTCAAGAAGATGTAAACTTAAAAGCGGGAAGGCTTTATTCAGACCTTTTTACCTTACGCTATATAAAATATATGGCTGCCGCTGGAACTGCCGCTGCCGCTGCATTACTTGAAGTATTAGCAAGAAATGATGTCAGAGATCTTTTTTCAATTGTTTCTCAAAGGTTTATGCAACTATATAACAATTCCTGTGACTTGCTACTTCAAAAAGGGGCATTTATTCGTTCTCCAACCATCCCACCAATGAGAAAAGCGGAATATCTTCAAGATGATTCCTATTTATCAGGGTTATTAGGGAAGCATCGCCCACTTACCGTGGTGGAATTAGCTCATATTTCTAAAAACACTGAGATGAACTCAATTGGAAGAACGTATGTTACAGGGTTTTCTCAAGTTGCTCAATTGCCTGAAGTGAGAAAATATATGGAGAGAGGCGTAGAAATAGCTGCAAAGCATGAGACCGTGTTTCGAGAAATATTAATTGAAGACGGTGTTCCCTTACCGAGTTCTTGGGATTCAACTATATCGGAATCAATCGATCCACCATTTTCAGATAAGTTAATGATGTTTCACTCAAACAGCCTGACCGCAATTAGTGTAGCGGGATATGGGGCTGCAATAGGAGCTAGTCTTAGAAAAGATTTGGGCGGACATTACACAAGACTAATGGCTGAAATACTTCAATATGCAAATGATGGTGTGAAATTAATGATTAAAAACAGATGGCTTGAGCAACCACCACAAAATGTGGACAGAGAAGCATTAAGGAATAGAAGTGTTTAACGACAAACCAAGTTACTAACTCAGCAATTTGTATTGCAGGTCGCTCCTAATTTTAAAACATTGTGAATTAATCGATATTGTGTTTTATCTCAGTCTCTTCCCGTTGATTAAATGAATTGACTACTCGTATATACTTACTCTGCTCATTTAAATAATGGATCGTACCCTTTGTGATTTCATAACGTGCCTTTTTATAGTACGTTACAGTTGCTGAGAGATAATATTCCATAATTCACTATTAAAGCTACTTGGTGAATCAATCTAAAATGTCTCGACCCGTTGGTATCACTGGGTCGAGACGTTTTTTTTATTTGATGGAATACTACGTGAAACTTCTATTAACACTAATCGGCCTTTGTAAACACCACGTATCACACCAATTTGTAGAGATGTAGAAAAGGGGAATGTCGACGTTATGACTTAATGGCTCACGCTCTAAGACTTCATGTGACAACTATATTAAGCTTGATTTTCTAGTTTGTGAAATGATGTACTTAAAGTAAAGGAACAGGATTATTAAACAAATAATTAAACAGGAGGGATTAATGTGAAAAGCTATTATGCTATATTCTTTTGCTTAGCAATTACATTACATAATTTAGAAGAAGCCTTATGGTTACCAAAATGGTCTCAGTTTGATTCATCCTTTCAAAAAACAGTAACACCTAATGAATTTCATTTTGCAGTGTTAATCATTACTGCACTTGCATATTTAGTGGCTTTTCTGTATTTAAATTTTTTAGAATCAAATATATTTAAGTGGGCATTCATTGGATTTATGGGCTCCATGATTTTTAATGCAATTTTTCCGCATCTAATAACTACATTATTAATGAAAACATACGCTCCTGGTTTAAGTACAGCTCTACTATTAAATGTACCAATCAACACCGTTATACTTTTTAAATTACATGATTTAAAGTTGGTTAGTTCTAAAGAAATAGTTGTATCAACAGTTGTAATTGGAATAATTTTATTAGCTATGATTCCACTTTTGTTTATGTTGGGAGGAAATTTACTAAATTATTAATCGAATAAAATCTTTCAATGTGACTCACTTTTTTAACCTAAAGTAGGTTAGTGTAGAGTAACAATCAAGCTTAGTAATGAGTTCATAAATACTGCAAAAACAATTTTGCAAACACTCAACATATGAAACAATTAACTTAAATTAACGGGATGATCCTAGAGGGATTAGGATAGAGGGCATTCCTTAGATATTTGGCTGCATATGATAGTTTTAGCAATGATATATGGACTAGGGTGCGATCTATAATAGGTAGCACTCTTTTCTCTTTTTGTACAAACGGGACAGGTTTATGGAATAAGCATCCTAACTTTAAATTCCATTTTATGTTAATATATAAGAGGTAGAATTCTAGAAGTGGAGGTGTTCCCTTGGAATTGAAAATCTTAATAAAGGACTATACGAAAGATAGTTCAATGAATTATTTTGAAGTTTGTTTAATCCAAGATGGTAACAAGATAACTTCAGCAAAACCTTTAAATTTAATTGAAGTTATTTCTAGAATTAATTTCTTGATTTCACATTATAAATTGAACAATCAAGATAAAATAATTTATACATACTATGATGAACAATTAAAAGAACTACTATCAGTAGAAAAAACTATAGCTAATTATAAAGATATTGTTTAGAAGGAAGTGAACTTATGTCACGTCCTTTTATTTTTTGCTACTTGAATTATTGAAAAATAGGAGCAGGATAATTAAAAAAGAGTTGTTGCTATAAAGGGATAATAAGAAGAGGGAGAGGGATAAATGTTTCCTACATTAGAGACAGAAAGATTAGTGCTAAGAGAAATATCAAAGGAGGATGCAGAGGCGATATTTGCTTGTTTTTCAAATGTAAATGTAACACGTTATTACGGGCAAGATACGTTAGAAAATATAGAACAAGCAGAAGCATTTGTTAACTTCTTTGCTAATAGTTTTAAGGAGAATAGAGGGATTCGTTGGGGAATAGAACTAAAAGGAACTCAAGGATTAATTGGTACTATTGGATTTAACGCTTGGTCCCCAAAGCATAAAAGAGCAGAGATAGGTTATGAGGTACATCCTAATCATTGGAGAAAGGGATACACCTTTGAAGCCATATCTAAAGTAATTGAACACGGATTTGATGAATTCGGTTTAACTAGGATAGGTGCAGTTGTCTTTACAGATAATGAAGCTTCTAATAAGTTGTTAACCAAAATGGGATTTTTAAAAGAAGGTGTTCTAAGGGATTATATGTATCAAAATGGAGAGGCATATGATACATATGTGTATTCATTACTTAAATATAATAGAGAACGTTCTTCAGCCAATGGGGACGAGAGTTAAAAGTAAGGATTGCTGCGAAGATCTTTTCCCTTATAGTAGAAAAGGGGAGTTTAGTTAGGTAAGAAGTGCATAAAAAAGACTCCTACATTTAGGAAGTCTAATTTTGTTTGCTGTCTTGCTTTATCACGAACACTACCGCCCAAGAAATCACTAATGAGATTGCAGGGAAAATAAAATTCCAAGATGTATAACTGATTTCGTGTTCAGGGTAATAGTGTTTCATATACCAAGTTTCATATAAAAGATTCAGAAATAAGGTTATGAAGGGTCCAATCACTCCTTTCTTAGTAAAGGCAGATACTAAGACACCTAACCCAATAACTATTAAAGGAACAATGAATAACTGCATTATAAATGGGTCTATTGATTCTATAAATTCCATATTTTCACACTCTCCTCTCTTACCATTATTATACAACATTAAGTGTAAATTTACACTTTTATCAACAAATTATTTTAAACAAAAACAACAAACTTTACGAAAACAGCCTTTAACTAATCGTAAGAAGGAATTACTTATTAAACTGAAGGGGGAATTCCTTAAATAAGGGATGTTTTTGCTTATATAACAATAGGTGCAGGTTAGTTAAATTAGAAAGATAAATTTTAAGCAATATAAATGATAGAATTATAATATGGAATAAATATCCATATTATAATTAAATAAGAGTACCTTTAAATAAAGTCTTTAAAAGGAGTGAGAATGTGATATTTATAGTAATGCAAGTAATTTTAGCAGTTTTTATTTTAGTCGGTGGATTCATAAAACTGTTACGTATCCCATTTCAGGTTGAACA
Source organism: Robertmurraya korlensis (assembly GCF_023715225.1). Lineage (GTDB taxonomy): Bacteria > Bacillota > Bacilli > Bacillales > Cytobacillaceae > Robertmurraya_A. Next base: position 124,496 of record NZ_JAMBNS010000011.1, on the reverse strand, counting down.
TTGGCAGCATTATCAATATCCTTTATGGTTTATGTCTGTAATTGGGCTAATTGAAGTTATGGTAGCTATAGGAATTTTAAGTGGTATTTGGAACAGATACTTAGCAGTAGGGTCAAGTGTATTGTTATTACTTCTCATGGTAGGAGCAGTTCATGCTCATATGTATCGAGCGCATCAATCTATTGTAATGATTTTACCTGCAATAATTTGTTTAATATCATCTATCATATTAATTATCAAGAACTTAACTTAACTCTTACCAGCATCTATGTCTTTTTATTTATTACTATACTTCTAATAGCTAAACTTAAAATAATACCCAAAAATAATAATTAATATCAGGCTGATAAGAATGCAGCCTTTTTCTTATTCGACTAAAGAAGCAGGATAGTTAAAGAAGTTTTTCTTTTCTGGATAGATGCAAACTGTGTAGGAGGACCTTATGAATAAATTGTATAAGTTGTTAGACTTATTAATAAAAAGAGAGATATCCATTGGATAAAATGGTTTTACCATCTTTGCAAATTCACAACTAGAGAATGAACAATCAGGTTACAGAAGAGCAATCACTAGTTGGCTCTAATAACGGAGAATGGAAGGAATCTTGGTTCGTTATCGGGCAAGATGATATAGTTGGAGATCCTATTTTTATAGAAACTATCGGAAAGGAACAGTTGATGAGTTATATCAAAAATCGGAAATATATATATAGAAAATAAATTTCATATAGAGGTGGAATTATATGCCTAAAATTGACAATATGTTAGCGATTCTATGGATGCTTCGTTCAGGTGAAAAAATTACAGCAAAACAAATTTCAGAAAAGTTAGAGATGAATATAAGGACTGTATATCGTTATATTGATACAATTTCAACAAGTGGCGTACCTATAATTTCAGAACCAGGACATAACGGTGGATACACTTTATTGAACAATTTTATTGAGGCTCCTCTTTTTTTTGATTTTGAGGAGCAAACCTCACTATTTCACGCTGCTGTTTTTGCAGAAGAAGCCGGATATTATGGAGGTGAAGCACTAAATAGGGCCATTTCAAAACTAAGTAAATACTCAAATCAAGAGCAGGAAACAAAGATAAACCAACATTTTACTAGTCTTGAAGTAATAAGCCGATTAAGTTCACTTTCTATGGAACCTTTTTTGAAGGAGTTGGAGCAGGCCGTAGCTGACGGGTACTCAGTAAAAATTCTTTACCATAAAAGTGGCGCAAAGCAATTAAATTATAGATTGGTCGATCCGTACAGAATTATCTATTGGAATAATAAGTGGTATGTGATTGGATTTTGTCATCTTAGGAATGATATCCGTAGTTTTAGAGTAGATCGAATTGAAAGTCTAATGCTAACCGAAAATAAGTTTAACAGGCCAGAAAATTTTTCAGCACGTGACTTTTTTATAAAAAGTCTTCTTCCAACTATAGAAGATAAGAAAGGGATTATTTCTTTGGTTATTAATGGGGATAAAAGTGTATTGGCTGATATTTGCCAACATTGGTTTTTAGGACATTATTTACAAGAACGGACTTCAAATCAAGCAGTTTTTCTTCTTGAAAAAGATATGATACATACATATGTACCTTATTTACTTTTACCGTACAATAAATCTATTAAAGTTATTGAGCCAATAAGTCTTAAGAAAAGACTTATTGAAGTTCTGTCGGAATTAATTAAATTTCATCAAGTATGATAACTTCCCTGACGTTAACTGTCAGGGAAGTTTTATTATAATAGCTATATTAATTGTGATTGGAGTGTTATTGGATGCAAACAAAAAAAGTTTTTCTATATGTATTTGATACAATGTCGGACTGGGAATATGGATATTTAATTGCTGAACTAAACTCAGGAAGATATTTCAAAAAAGATTTAGCACCTTTAAAGTTAATTACAGTAGGAGCTAATAAAGAAATGATTACTACTATGGGAGGACTGAGCATAAAACCAGATATTTCCCTTGATGAATGTACTCTTGAGAGTAAAGATCTTTTAATTTTACCAGGAGGGACTACTTGGAGTGAAGAAATTCATCAACCTATCTTGGAAAGAATTGGCCAAGTTTTAAAGCTTGGCACTATTGTTGCTGCAATTTGTGGTGCAACTGAGGCCCTTGCGAATATGGGATACTTAGATACTAGAAAGCATACAAGTAATAATTTAGAATACACTAAAATGGTATGTCCTAACTATAAAGGAGAAAAGTTCTATGAGGTTGGATCAGCGATATCTGATGCGAATTTAGTTACTGCATCAGGAATAGCTCCTCTGGAATTTGCGATGGAAGTTCTGAAAAAATTAGATGTATTTGCACCAGATACATTACATTCCTGGTATAACCTAAATAAGACTCAAAAACCTGAATACTACTTCCGGTTAATGAATTCAATAAATAGCTGAGCTAAAAAATCAACTTAGAAGTTTTATATTAGTTCAAATAAAAATAATGAAGTAACTGAAAAGCTCACTTTCTCAATTTTGTTTTGCAGAGAAGTTGGGCTTTTTAATTTAGAATTTTCTTAGCGTTGTAAATCCGCATTTTCCTGACACTACCCCTTATTGAAGATACGTGCAACATTCCCGAAAGAAGTTTGTGAACAAATGCACTTAAATTAATGGGGCCGATTCTTCCATAAGGGAGGTCTCTTTTTCTTATATAGTAAAGGTGTAGGTTAGCTAAATAACGAAATACTATGAAACGAAAAGGGCATTTCACCGTATTCATATATTATGTTTATTTGGAGGTGTATAATGGCTAATTCTTATAAGATAGCTATAATCGGTGGGACGGGGAAAGTGGGGCGTCATATTGCTTCTAGAGCGTTAGAGAATGGGTATCAAGTTCGTATGCTTGTTAGAGACCCAGAAAAGTTAACTTTCAGAGACGCTAGGATTGAGATAGTAGAAGGGAATGTACAAAATTTAGAGGATATTAAAAAACTACTAAAAGATTGTCAAGTAGTTATTAATACTTTTGGTCAGCCACTCAAAGAGAAACCAATTTATAGCAGTGTAACTGAAAAAATACTTGAGGTAATGGCTGATATACAAATTGATCGTTATATTGGTGTTACGGGTGGTTCTCTAACTATTAAGGGGGATAAAAAGAGCTTCTTAAATAGAGTTGGGGCAAAGATGTTTGAAATCATCTACTCTAATATGATGATAGATAAGAAAAGAGAATGGAATATTCTTAACCGTAATAAACAAATTAAATGGACTCTAATTAGGCTTCCATTTATAGTTGATGGCACAGAAAAAGTGTTTATAAAAGAAAATCTTACTGATATGCCAGGTACTAAAATAACTAATCGAGATATAGCGACCTTTATCATTAACCAAATTGAAAATCTAAAGTATATACAAAAAGCACCTTTTATCTCAAATTAATATTAATTGTCCTCTTCAACTAATGGGTGCAAGTTTAAGATCCCGCTACCGTTCTTGGTGTCGGGATCTTAATGAACAAAAGTTGCAGGTTAGCTTTATAGGAATTGGAGTATTTAATCAGATGATATTGTGTTAGCTACATACCGTATGTTCAATGTAAATACTAACCAGCATTCCTTACCTAGTTCTATATGGGAGCTTACTGAGGGTGTATGGAAAATGGTTTTTCATCAAGGGACCAAAAATGAGCCATCGCCTTAACTTGAAATTCTCCTATATGTGCTAACTAGTCAGGTTATCGTAATAAGGATTATGTCACCTTTTTCCAAGAATTAGAAAAAGACTAATTAGATAACCATATTATTTTTTTATGTTTTAAATATTATACTATATTTTTTCCGCAAAGTAGTAATTTATGTAAGCCTGTCGTTTACTGAAGGTCAGCAGTGGGGATGCTCTTTTATTTCACTATAGGGGCAGGATAGTTGAAGAAGGGCTGCGTTATTAAAAGAACTACCAAAGGGACTTTTTCTTCATTAAAACCATTAGATTTTATGAAATTTGATGGTTTTTTGAAGAATGGTTTTACATAGTATACCTATGCTTAAGCCTATAAATAAAAATACTAATGGCAACCAAATCCAAATACGAAAAGGGTTCTTTTCCACCGCCAGCGCTTTTATAAGCATCCCACATCGCAAACATATATAGACAGGGATAAAACATCAGCCATTGATAATTCGTTGTATCAATAGCTGATTGAATATCACCATAAAAGCTTAACAGGATTATTTCGTTAAATTTTGATTGTATGTTAATCAAAAATCCTATAGAAATGAAAAGTGATCCTTTGAGGTACTTTCCGTTTAAGATTTGGGGGAGTCCTGTTAATGCAATGCTCCAAAGGACATTTTCAAGTTGGTCTTTTTTCGTCATTATAATTCCTTCTAATTATTAGCTAATTTATCATGGTCCATTACTTTAGGTGGTTGTTCCATCCATCCATTTTCAATCATTATATTTGCAGCGTCTTCGATATATTTTAGGACTTCACCTAAAATTCGGAGGTAATGTGTAGATAAATCACGTCTGGAACTAGTTGACAAACTTGTTCCATAATATCCAATAGCGCCTACGGCTAGTGCATTTACATGGAATAACATTAGTTTATCGGAAAAAGGGGAAACGGTTGAGTTTAAAACTTGGTTATCCCAAGATACTGAAGCAGGAATGTCATTTTCAATTAAAATCGAACTATAAATTTCAATATGCTTTGATGCAATTTCTTTTCCTCTTGTAATAAAGCGAGCCACTTCTTTTGATTTTGCCACTTGACTGAAGCCAATGAATGTAGTCTTAGCTAAGACATTTCTTTGTAGATTAGCATGAAGATTCGATACTTCTAACGTAGTAAGTGCTCTACGTTCTCCAAACCAACCTGTTAAAAAGTTTTGCTTTTGAATAAAATCGACTTTTTCAGGTGTCGTGACATATGGTGCGCGTATGTAGAGACCTTTAGTTAGTAAAATATTTCTTGTTTTTTTGAGGAGTTTCTTCGAATCCTCAGTACATTCGGAAAAATAATCAAACACATCAGTACGTGATGCTAAACTCAACGCTAGACTATAAGAAATTAACCCTAATGAACTCCATTGTTGAAGATAATAAAGAAAGTAAGCATCCGAAAATAATCTTGGAGCTGTAAGGTCAACATCTTCTTCATTAAATCCGTATGGAATGGGAAATTTCTCATCGTTAAAGATTAGTGTAAGTTTTTCTATGTGTGCTTGTGCTAACTTCAGTGCATATTCAACTACAGGACGAATCTCAGGGTCCTCTGCTTTTTCTAGAAAGTATTTAAGTACACAAATTGCCAGGCTATCACTCATGTAAGCAGACCATAACTGTGAAATTTCAGCAGACGTTAGTTTAATGTTATTGTCACTATGCATAAGGGATTCTTCCTCCTTTAATTGAAAAGTAATCCTAATATTTATCTTTCCTAATAATGTAAAAAATTATTTATCGTTTAAGAATTCATATATGATGAGTTTGGGTGGCTATCTACCGAAAGCCCTTAAGCACGTTGCAAATTTTACACTGCTTGTTGATATAATAGAAACGCCTCAACCTATTGATATCATTGGGTTGAGGCGTTTTTCATTTCGTTTAAGTACTACGTGAAACTTATATTACACTAATGACCCTTTGTAAACATCCTTCTATAACAAACGGAGAAGTTTTGTAGAAGATGAAATACTTCATTTATTGTGTTCATGCTTATTGTTCACAAAGCTATTAGAACTATTTAAAGACTAAATATAAAAATTAAGAAGAATCCAATCGAAAGAATTGAGTAAAGAAGTGCTTTTTTTAACTGGTTTGCATTTAAGTATTCAAATGCACGTATCCCATTATAAATAGAGATACCTATATAACAAAAGATTAAACCGACACTAAATTTCCCCATTAGTAAAGAGAAGATAATTAGTATTAGTAAAACAAACCCTGTAACTTTTTGAACTAACTGGAATGTTCTGTTCATGATAATCACCTCATTACCAGATTAACGTGGCAGGGTAGTTGTGCGAAATGTTCCTAGCTTAAATGGAGGATGGTTACATCTCTCTGGTAAAGGTTAGGCAGTTCCTTTTGGAACTGAAGGATTATATCGAAGAATCAAATGATGAGGTAACGCTCGGAAGGGTTCTCTCTTAGCCGATTAGCACTTGAATTAGTAAGAATAATAGTGTTAAGAGCTCGGTGAAAAGGCGTAAGAATTTACCGTATCAGCGTAATATAGCTGTCGAAAGCCTACCCGAGGGGGTGGTGTAAATCATGATGCTTGAGTTGATTGAATATGGTGAGTATGCGAAGAAACCTACAATAAAAGGTTAAGCTGACAAACTTCTGAATGTACGGGTCTATACCTGCAATACATAGAAATGTGTATATCACCAAATTGTGATGTTAGATGTGGATGAGTAAAAATAACTAATATGAAAATCCATGATACGTTTTAGGCGTATGAATGTTAACAGGCTCAGAGGAAGCACCTAAGTTCATTCCATAATAGATATAATTCAACGTTGTAAGCTGATAACGTGGAGGACTTACTTCCAATGAATCGTCGGGAGGGAAAACAACAATGAGATTAGTTGTTGTATAACTTACCTTTATATCAGTGAAAGTGGTGGCACAGTACCAATGAAATGTCTAATCCACATGGAGGGATAGCCACTAGACTAATAAAGATTTATTCAACCAAGTAAGGCAGTTCTTTATCGATTAATAAGGTTCTCGTGAGACTAATAGAGGTTTAACTCCGAAAGGGGTAACCAACTTATTGAAACGGAAGAAACTGAGGCACAGTGAGTATTATAGTATGCAAGATTGTTTGGATTCACTATACGCTCAAAGTGTCAGTGGTCATCATTTCTATGACTTAACAGAATTAATGTGTTCTAAAGATAATATACGACTTGCCTACCGAAACATCAAAAGAAACACAGGTAGCAAAACTGCGGGAACAGATAAATTAACTATTAACGATATCTTACATTTAACAGTTGAAGATGTAATCGCAAAGGTTCAATCCATGTTCAAAAGGTATGAACCACAAGCAGTAAGGCGTGTCTTCATCCCAAAAGGAAAAGGGAAAACCAGACCTTTGGGAATTCCGACGATTTGGGATAGAATCTTTCAACAATGCATACTTCAAATCTTAGAGCCAATTTGTGAAGCCAAATTCCATAAACATAGTTACGGATTTAGGCCGAACCGCAGCACTCATCACGCTAAAGCTAGACTGGAATTCCTTATCAATCAAACTGGGCTCCATCATTGTGTTGATGTGGATATTAAAGGTTTCTTTGATAATGTGAATCATGGCAAACTTCTTAAACAAATGTGGTCATTAGGAATAAGGGATAAATCACTTCTTTCTATTATATCTAAGCTATTAAAAGCAGAGATTGAAGGAGAAGGTATTCCTACAAAAGGTACTCCGCAAGGAGGAATCCTTTCACCTTTACTTTCAAATATTGTATTGAATGAATTGGATTGGTGGATAAGTAACCAATGGGAAACGTTTGAAAGCAGATATACTTACTCAACAAATGGAAGTAAATATCAGCATTTAAAGAAAACGGCTTTAAAAGAGTGCTTCATCGTCCGTTATGCGGACGATTTTAAGGTAATGTGCAGAACTAGGTCACAGGCAATTAAAATGAACTATGCATTGAGAGATTTATTGAGAAAAAGACTTCATTTGGAAACAAGCGAAGAGAAATCGAGGGTAAAAAATTTAAAGAAAAACTCTTCCGAGTTTCTTGGATTCTCAATAAAGGCTGTTAGGAAAGGAAAAACAAGATTTGGTTATGTAGCAAGGTCCGATATGTCGAGGAAGGCTAAAGAAAATGCCTTCCAAAAGATTAAGGAAGCTATAAAAGTAGTCAAAAGAAAGCCTTGCATTCAAACTGTTTGGAATTTCAATACTGTCGTCATGGGAATCCAAAACTATTACTCTTTCGCCACTAACATTACTATCAATCTGAATGAGTTAAACGCTCATCTGCGAAAATCGTTATATAATCAATTAAAGAATCTTAGAACCGAGGCAAGTTTTCATGATATGACTAAAACCTTACAGAAAAGATACAAGGGCTATAAGGCAAGACTATTTAAGATAAAACAAATGGTATTTGTCCCTATACATGCCCAACGGTGGAAAACTCCACTGTGTTTCTCACAAACAATTTGTAACTTTACTGCCGAAGGTAGAGCTAAAATACACAATAGTCTAAAAGCTATTGATAAAACAATGCTTTCTTACATCATGAGAAACTACATTCCAAACAGATCAATTGAGTATAATGACAACAGGATTAGTAAGTTTATTGCCCAATATGGAAAGTGTGCCATTTTAGGTAAGGAGTTAGGGCTTCATGAATGGCAATGTCATCATATAAACCCCTATTACCTGTCGAAAGATGATAAATATTCAAATTTGATTATTGTTCATAAAGCAATTCATCAGTTGATACATCTAAAAGACAAAGTAAAAATAGATAATCTTTTACAATCTTTAAAGCTTAATAATAAGCAGAAAGAAAAAGTAAATAAACTACGATTAAAATGTCAAAATGAAATTATCTAAAACTGGAAAAACAGCACTCGTCTGCTTTAATACATAGAAAGAATAAATTGGTTTAGTTGGAACGCCGTATGCGGTGAAAGTCGCATGTACGGTGTGAACAGGGGGAAAAGGGAGCGATAACTTCAAACCCTTACCTATCTGTATCAAGTTAAACTTACTATTGTTGGTACCTTTTTAATGAAAAACATAATGCTATTACTAAAAATAGAAAACCTAGAGCTGAACCAAAGATTGGTGAATATTCAAATAGCGGTCTTAATGATACCCCACCTAAGAAGAAGGATGTTGAGAGTAAAATAAATAGCACAGTCCAATTTTTATTTTTAATGATTGTTCTCGCTCCTTTTCAGTTATTTACGAATGAAAACGGAAGGGGTTTCAAGAATTTTCACTGAATTAAAATACACCAGTAAGGGTGGGTTATTATTTAAATTGTGAGAAATGTACTTAAAGAAACGGGGGCATTGATCCAAGAAGGATTGATGCCTATTTTTAGGGGGGTTAGCTAAAAGGTAAAGTTTGAAACTTTCTTACATAGTGTTTCGTATTTTTTAAAAAAAGGAAGTGATTAGTTGGGAGATAAAAAGTTTTATAACTCAAGAATTTATATGTTTGTAAATTTGATTGTTCTTGTTCCATTGCTCCTTATGACAGGGGTATTGATTTATATTATTTTAGGAAAAGAGTTTAATGGGCTTAATTTGCTAGGGCTGCTTATTTTCTCATTATTTGAGATGTTTTTCTTATATTTTATTGTTTATTCGTTTAAACAATTCATAAATCCAACATTACTTATAACTGTGAATGAAACAGGTATCATCGTTGGGAAAGATAAAAAAAACGTTGAGATTGGCTGGGAAGACATCGAATCTTATATGATTTGTGGAAAGTTTTCTAGCCCCGGCGGTATTGTTTATTTTTATATTTTTCTAAAAGATGGAATTGCCTCTACCACTATACCTAAGGAGCTGAAAATTGAATACCACTATATGAAAAACCCAAAAAAACTGAAATCAGCCTTCGACGAAAATAAAATTAAAGAACTTCCACCTGATTTAGAAGTCGTTAAAAACATTAAATGAAGCTTAAAGAATTGTAAATAAACATTAGAGGGCTAGAGTTACAAATAGGGGATTGCTACGGCGATCTTTTTCCTTATTGTATAAACGTTGCAGGTTTATTTAATAAGGAAATCCAGATTATGTTAATATTAAAAGGGTGCTAAAAAAACTAGGGGTAAGGGGATAACATGAAGATTCGTTCAGTAAAAAGTTCAGATTATTACGTAATCTCACCGCTATTAAACGCTTGGTGGGGTGGCAGACAAATGGCTGATATGTTACCAAAGCTTTTTTTTGACTATTTCCAAGATACAAGTTTTATAGTAGAAAAAGATGAACAAATAATTGGGTTTCTAATTGGGTTTTTATCTCAAACCAATTCGGAAGTTGCATATATTCATTTTGTTGGAGTACATCCAGAATATAGAAATCTTAAGATTGGAAAACAACTTTATAATGAATTTTTTAATACTGTAAAACAAAAAGGTGTAGGCGTGGTTCGTTGTGTAACTTCTCCTGTTAATAAAGTTTCTATTGCTTATCATACTAAAATGGGATTTGATGTTGAACCGGGAGATTTAATAGTAGAAGGAATTTCTATTCATAAGGATTACGACGGTCCAAATAAAGATAGAATTTTGTTTAAAAAGAAATTAGTTTAAAAAGGATTTATTATAGATAGTACGGGGGCATCTCTATAGAAGAGGATGCTTTTTCAGATATTAAACTAAGGAAGCAGTATAATTCAATAAGGAAGTAGGTGAACGTAGTGGGGAAATATCAATTGGATACCAAAGGTAAGGTAGCTGTGACAAAGTATCATGAAAAACACAAGCCTGCCAAATTTGATAAAAAGCAGCAACTTGAAAAAATACGTGCGGAGTATTTGAAAAAGAAGCAAGAACAAACAGATAAATAATAAGAAAAAACATAGGAAGACTAAATGAACTGACCCACAGGTTTGAGACAACAGAAAAAACACCTTTTCTCTTTGGTTTAACTCTACATTGCCAATTGTATTTCTGCATAATCTTTTGTACAGTATTACGATTAACCTTCATATTATAATCTCTTTTAAGCCAAGCTCTTACCGTACGATAACCAATACGGAACTTATGCCTTTCACAAATTTCTTTGATTTGCAGCTCTAACTCACTTGGTTTACGCACTCCTCTATTCTTCCAGCGGTAATAAGTAGCACGGGGGGACCCCAATGCAAGTGCAGGTTAGCAATAAGAACAGGACAATTAATATACAATGGAGAATATAATAAGATGACATTGTATAGAGATTTATAAAACTAGTTTGTTAATATTAGGAGTGTTAGTTATGGTTCATGCAAAAGATGTTTTATCAGATCAATTGTTGGCAAATGCGAATGACCCTAGTTGGTACATACCATTTTCAGATTCAGTAGAAAGATTGTCTGAGGAACAAGCATTTTGGAAGCCAAACGAAGAAAGTAATAGTATTGCTGAAATTGTGCAGCATCTACTATATTGGAATCAAACATGGCAAACAAGGTACCAAAAATCTCACGTTGATGCTGTGTCTTCCATAGGAAATAATAATAAAAGCTTTATAATTCCTGAAAATCATACATTTGCTGATTTGAAAAAACAACTATTAGAGGTGCTTTTACGTTGGCAAGAGTTGTTATCTGAAGAAAAAGTTGAGAGTGAAGTTAATGGTTTTCCGGAACATGTGAAATGGTGGGCAGTACTCGGAAATGTGTCAACTCATAACGCATATCACATTGGTCAGATTATTTATATTCGGAAGATGCAAAATAGCTGGAAAATAGATGCAGGAGAAGATGAATAAATAAAAGTGCACAAGTGCCTTCTTGAACTAAAGGTTAGATTTCATAGATAAAGATTATATAGAAGAAGTACACACACTGTGTTAACCCACCAACATCCACATACACTCTGGAAACGGTGAAGCGGTCGCAAGCTTGAAAAGTTGATATAACAGAAAAGCAGTTGATATAGAAAACTATACCAGCTGCTTTTTTGTATATAAAAATACCATTCAGGACCGATTTTCGTTAAAATAAACATGGTCGATTTTCACAAATGACAAATGTCCAAATATACTTGTGTTTGATCAAAAGTTATGAAGCATGATATAAGTGTAAAAGAAGCGGAACATTTGGCTTAATATTTTTTAAACGAGCGTTTAATGATGTATTTATAGTGAGAGGATTTGAGTTTGAAATGATAGATAATTTTTGGCGTGAATTACCACGACCATTTTTTGTGCTTGCACCGATGGAAGATGTGACAGATGTTGTGTTTCGTCACGTAGTAAGTGCAGCCGGTCGACCGGATGTATTTTTCACAGAGTTTACCAACTCGGATAGCTATTGTCATCCAGAGGGCATGAAAAGTGTGCGTGGCCGTTTGACTTTTACAGAAGATGAACAGCCAATGGTGGCACATATTTGGGGAGATAATCCCGAATATTTCCGTCAAATGAGTATTGGCATGGCAGAGCTTGGGTTTAAAGGCATTGATATTAATATGGGCTGCCCTGTACCGAATGTGGCATCGAGAGGGAAAGGTAGTGGTCTGATTCTGCGTCCAGACGTGGCGGCAGAACTAATACAAGCTGCAAAAGCGGGCGGACTGCCTGTTAGTGTGAAAACACGACTTGGCGATAAGAAGGTTGAGGAGTGGGAGGAGTGGCTCACCCATATTTTGAAACAGGATATTGCGAATCTTTCTATTCACTTACGTACAAGAAAGGAAATGAGCCAAGTGGATGCACATTGGGAGCTCATTCCGGAAATCAAAAAATTACGTGATCGTATTGCACCAAATACGCTACTAACGATCAATGGAGATATTCTTGACCGTCAAATGGGCCTCCAGCTTGCTGAACAATATGGTATTGATGGCATTATGATCGGACGAGGGATTTTTAAAAATCCTTTTGCTTTTGAAAAAGAGCCAAAAGAGCATAGCAGTAAAGAATACCTAGATCTTTTAAGACTGCAGCTTGATCTTCAAGATCAATATGCTGAATTAGTGCCACGTTCAATCACAGGGCTTCATCGCTTTTTCAAAATTTACGTCAAAGGATTCCGTGGAGCTGGTGAATTAAGAAATCAGTTGATGAACACGAAATCAACTGATGAAGTGCGTGCATTGCTTGATAACTTTGAAAAAGAATATTGATGGTAGAAAAAATACTGAATGAATAAGAGGGAGCCTAATTAGGCTTCTTTTCTCTTTTTATGAAGTGTAAGGATTTTTCTGTTTAGAATTTCATTGTTCAATTACACTGTAGAGTGGTTAAATAGTAATTTCTAAGGTTTGAATGCATTAAAATGTGGGAATAGTTATTTCAATACATAAAACGAATAGGAGGGAGTCTGACTAAGGCTACCTCTTATTTTTGTTCCCAGCCTGGTATGTATTAGTGTTAACACGAGATCTTCTATGCAAAGCATAATATGATATTAGATACATACAATTGTTTATGTTGGAAAGACCCATAAATTTTAAAATAAATTTTGGAGGGGATTTTTTGATTAAACTTCCAATTGAAGAACCAATTATTATTTTTGCATTAGCAATGGTTATTTTCTTTTTAACCCCATTACTAATGAAAAAATTAAAGATACCGGGCATAATCGGTCCCATTCTAGCAGGGGTTATTATTGGACCGTATGGATTTCATCTATTAGAGAGAGATCAAACCATTGTTTTGTTAGGTACAATTGGATTGGTGTTTATTATTTTTATTGCAGGTTTAGAGTTAGATATTGATGGTTTTAAAAAATATCGTAAAAGAAGTATTCTATTTGGCTCATTATCCTTTTGTATTCCACTTGTTTTAGGAACAGTTGTCGGTATTATCTTTGATTACAGTTTAACAGCTTCTATCCTGTTAGGCTCCATACTTGGGTCTCATACTTTGTTAGCTTATCCGATTGCGAGCAGATTGGGGATTTCTAAAAACAAGGCAGTAACAACTGCCGTTGGAGGCACTCTTCTAACAGATACTTTCGCTTTATTAGTATTAGCCGTAATCACAGGTGCTGCAGAAGGTCAATTGTCGCTTCAATTTTGGATAAAAATGATTATCTCATTGATTGTTTTTGTTTTTCTAATATTATGGGGAACTCCAAGGTTATCAAGGTGGTTTTTTAGAAATGCAGAAAATGAAGGTGTAACTAATTTTACTTATGTAATGGTTATTCTTTTTGTTTCATGCTTCTTAGCAATCGTTGCTGGCATGCAACCAATCATTGGGGCATTTTTAGCAGGTTTGGCTTTAAATCGTTTCGTGATTGATCAAGGAACTTTAATGAATCGCATACGATTTTTGGGAAATGCCTTATTCATCCCATTCTTTTTGTTATCTGTAGGGATGTTAATGGATTTAAGTGTATTATTTAACAATCCAAAAGCGTGGATCATTTCAGTAGTTATTGTTGTGGCAGTATTTATAGGGAAAGCATCTGCGCCTGTAATTATTAGTAAGGTTTATAACTATACGAAGACAGAGCGTAATGTAATGGTTGGTTTAACCATCCCACAAGCAGCAGCAACACTTGCATCTACATTAGTTGGATTTGAAGTGGGGCTATTGGACCAAGCAACGGTTAATGCAGTAATTATCATGATTTTGTTAACTTGTATTGCAGGACCTTATTTTGTTGAAAAATACGGCAGGAAATTAGCATTAAAAGAAGAACAACAACCTATTGAGAGAAAGCAAGGACCTGAGCGTATTCTTATACCATTAGCCAATCCACATACAATGGAATCGTTAATAGATCTAGCAAACTTGATTAAACATTCGAATACAAATGACCAGCCTTTATATCCTCTAACGGTAGTTGAAAAGGAGATAAGAGCAGCGCATGATGAAGTAGCAAATGCCGAAAAGATGTTGGATCATGTGGTTATGTATGCATCCGGTGCCGAGATTCCTGTACGTCCCATAACAAGAGTAGACCAGAATGTGTCAAATGGAATTATTAGGGCTATCGCAGAAGAAAGGATTAACACGGTTGTTATTGGATGGAATGCTAAAAGAAAATCCAACGAATTATTTGGAAATATTATTGATCGTTTTGTTAATCAAACCAATCAAACGGTATTAGTAACAAAGTTAGGTCATCCATTAAAAACTACAAGACGAATTATCTTGATCATTCCATATGGTGAAGATCATAAGCCGGGGTTTGTTGAAGCATTAGAACGAATAAAAATGTTAACCGGTCGATTAAGTGCTTCTTTATTAGTTTTAGTCATTAATGATTCAATAGAAACCTATGAAAAGTATATAAAGAAAATAAAACCAGATCCTCCTACTGAGATTAGAAAATTGAATGGTTGGTCCTCCTTAAAAGAAAATTACGAATCTATGTTAGCACCGGACGATATAGTCGTCATTATGAGTGCAAGAAAAGGGACGATTGCTTGGCATCCTGAACTCGAGGAATT
The DNA here is from genome assembly GCF_023715225.1 of Robertmurraya korlensis. Classification (GTDB taxonomy): domain Bacteria; phylum Bacillota; class Bacilli; order Bacillales; family Cytobacillaceae; genus Robertmurraya_A. The sequence goes on along the minus strand of NZ_JAMBNS010000011.1, from coordinate 109,413 downwards.
ACCAAAAAGATTAGCAAAAGTAAAACCTGAGAGTTTTATCGTTTATTATCCAGCAGAAGAAGAGGGAGTGGATATTAGAGGATCCAGGGGGATAGAAATTCCGAAAGAAGTGCTACGTAAGAAAGATTATGAGGAGTATGATTAATAAACATAGACAGGCGGATAGAGAACAAAAAGAAGGACCACTGAGATCATCTCAGTGGCCTTTCCTTTTCCTATTTATCATTCGATAAGAAGTTATAGATATTAGCTTCGCCAGCTCCATAAAGTGGATCTACTCCAACTTTACCAAAATCAAGAGCACTTTGTCTGATGGCTGCTGCTACTTGAGCAGGGGAGTACTCAGGATGAGCGGCTTTGATGACTCCAGCTACACCAGCAACTTTAGGAGCTGCCATGGAAGTTCCGTGTAAGTAGGAATATCCATGCCATTTGCCGTCACTAAATTGAGTTGTTGCATTTGTCCCACCATTCGCTCCTACAGGATAGGAAGGGTAGGTTGATAAGGTACGATAGGTAAAGTCGCGCTTATTTAAATAGTCTCCTTTTGGATCTTTGCGATATAAGCTATCGTATAGTGGACCGTTATCCCCACCAGGACCAGCAACATCAATTGGATTTCCATAATTAGAATAAAAGGCAATGTTATCTGTAGTCCACTGACTAGATGATGAAACGGTGATCACTCCAGGAATTTGCGCTGGTACTACACGGGAAGGACCTTTAATGTCTAAGCCGTAAGTTTCCTTCCAATAGGCTTGCATATCATGTATATTGTTTAGGTCTCTTGAGTCGTTACCAGAGGATACTACTACAGTAACTCCTTTTTGAGTCGCATATTGTACGGCACGGTGATAAGCAACCATTGAAGCGGAGTCACCTTTATCCTCGAGGTTATGAGCCATCCAGCGCCAGCCGCCAATCGACATGTTTATAACTTCCACACCATCGTTTGCTGCTGCTACTATTGCGTCAGTAATCCAAGATTGTTGTGCTCCTCCTGTTGCACCAAAAACACGATAAGCTCGAACGGTTAAATTTGGACCTACTCCTTTAACCTTTCCGTTAGCAGCAATGGATCCAGCAACATGTGTACCATGACCGTTTTTATCCCAGGCATCTGTTGTTCCAGGTACAAAGGTTCTAGATCCCTCAAGATCAGCATTCTCTTTCAAATCAGGATGGCTAAAGTCAATTCCCGTATCAATAACGGCCACAACGGTATCAGCGTTCCCCTCATTTAGCTTATAAGAATCCCCATCATTTGTTAAACGGTGCATATCCCATTGTTTGTCCCAATAGCTGCCTGCATTAGGATCCAATGTCACTTTGTTACCATCAGGGGTACCCGGAGTAAAATGTATTCTATTATCTGGATCGGTTTCTAAGTAGGCTTCCAGTTCTCTGCCGGCAGCTTGAATGCTGGTATCTTTTTTTACATTTGAAAGAAATGTTGGATCAGATGAAGCAACCTCAATGATTCCGATTTCAGGTATCACTCTTTCCACTTTCCCTCCGGCCTTCAAGATGGTCTCAGAGTAATTACCTGGCAACTTACCTTTATACGCAATTACGTAATGTTCATTCTCCGCGGTTGCCTTCGTTTTGTTTGGTACGACACCAACCAATAAAGAAAATGATAGAGCAGAACAAATCGATAGAATTGCTAGTTTCTTTTTCATACTCATTTCTCCTTTATGTAAAAGTAATTTGACTCACGAACAAACTAAGTTTAATACAACCTTTGCGATAAGATTGTCGGTTAATGGGCTGAAAATTAAAAATATTATGACGAAAATCGACTGAATAATCTTTTTATATTGAGATTACAGTCACCACTTACTGATTCAATAAGTAACAAAGGGTTTGTGCCAATTAGATATGTATGATTTAATCCTAGAGATGTTATAAATAGACTGACGATTATAAAAGCAGAAGATATGAAAATTCGAAACTATGATTATAAATCAAAAAAGAGGGAATAATAAGTGTAAGACCATGTTAGAGATGAGGGATTTGAATGACTGAACAGGAGAAAAAATTGTGTTATCAAACTACGATTATATTAGGTAAAGATACTAGTCAGATGAGATTAAACGATATTATTGAGGAACTAGTCCATGTGATTGAACAAAAAGGGAACTTTCAAACAGAAAACAGAATGGCTCAGAATTAGCTAAGGTAAAGTGATTGGTGGCTATAGCTCTGGGCTACAAGTAAAAAGGCTCTTCCGAAAGGGGGAGCCTTTTTACTTGCACCTAAACATTCGTAAAGCATCCATTAATACTGTATAAAGTTTAATATTTTTTATAAAACGATTATTAATTAAATTAATTAATAATCGTTGACATGGTCTTTTTTAGGGGTTATATTGGGACTATAGAAAAACTTATTTATCCTTCACTCTTTTTTTGAATGTGCATGAAAGCGTATACACCTAAGTTGTAGAAGCAAACTATTCGCTAATATTTTAAAGGATAATAGGTGAGTATTTTAAGGAGATGAGGGATTGGCAGAACGATATGAGAATGAAAATTCCAAAATTCTTACCGCTTATGTTTATGATTTTAGTATTGATAGGGGTAGGAGGTTGGCTTGTTTCAATGAATAGCAAAACGACAATCACCTACACGAATCCTGTCGGAGGTATGACAAACATAGGAGATCCATTCGTACTAAAGGATGGGAATCAATACTACATGTACGCTACTTCTGAGGCTACCTATGGCTTTAGAGCATGGCAATCAAATAATTTGGTTGATTGGGAAGAAAAAGAAATTGTATATGATATTTACAAACAGACTGACCAATGGGCAACAGGCGATTTTTGGGCTCCTGAAGTGATCAAGTATAACAATCAATTTTATATGACATACAGTGCCCGGAATCATAAAGGAAGTCTACAGATTTCAGTTGCTGTTAGTAAAAATCCGACCGGTCCATTCAAGGACATAAGTACGGAGATTATTAACCAGGAAGGCTCCTATATTGATGGACATATTTTTATTGATGATGGGAAACCTTACCTCTACTATGTTAAAGACTGTTCTGAAAATATTATAAAGGGACGACATGTTAGTCAAATTTATGTCCAAGAAATGAATGACGAGCTTACAAGTTTGATAGGAGAGCCAAAGTTACTGTTAGAACCAGACCAGGAATGGGAAGGGTTAAATGGTGATTATCAGTGGAATGAAGGCCCCTTTGTAATGAAACAGGATGGGAAATACTACCTTATGTATTCTGCTAACTACTATGCTAGTGCAGATTATGGAGTTGGATATGCAATAGCCGACAATCCACTAGGTCCTTTCAAGAAGGCATCAGAAAATCCTGTTCTGTCAAAGGATGTAGAGGGTGGCATATCTGGTCCTGGACATAATAGTGTTACGGTTGGTCCAGATGGTCAGACTCTTTACATAGTCTACCATACACATACATTCCCAGGAGTCCCAAGTGGAAATCGACAGATGAATATAGACAGACTCTTTTTTGAAAAAGGTAAGTTAAAGGTTGACGGACCAACATCAAAGGAACAAATCATCAACAGTAGATAATTAAATTCTTACTTTTAATAACTATTAATTTATGTATTATTGTTTTTTTATAAAAATGATAGAAAAATGGGGGAGTAACAATGGAGAAAAAATGGCTTAAGATGGCATTAACAGCTGCTCTTACACTTGGATCTTTGGCTGCTTGTTCTAGCGGTGAGGAAACAAGTAAAACCGTAGAAGGAAAAGGAGAGAAAATTACCTATTGGGCACCTTTCTCTGGTGCAGATGGTCCTAGGATGAAGGCGATTGTTGAAGACTACAATACATCGCAGGATAAATATGAAGTGGATTTTCAAATCGTTCCTCAGTCAGACTATTATAAGACCGTTGATCTTGCCTTCTCAGGTCAAGGGAACTCACCAGATGTATTGGTAATGCATACAGATCAACTAAAAAACTATGCAGATAAGAACCTATTAAAAGACCTAAATGATACGATTGAAAATACAGGAATGAAAGAATCGGACTATTCTGAAACAGCCTGGAGTGCTGGGAATATTGGAGATAAACAGTATTCAATTCCTTTGGATATCCATCCATTAGTTATGTACTATAATAAGGACCTATTTACAGCGGCAGGTTTAGATCCAGAGCAACCCCCAACAAACCGTGAGGAGTTCCTTGCAGCTGCTAATAAACTAACGGATTCTAGTAAAAATCAATATGGATTTGTTGTTCCAACTCTTTGGCCTAACCAGTTTATCTTCCCAACTATTTTATTCCAAAATGGAGGAGAATTAATGAAGGATGGTAAGCCAAATTACAACAGTCCTGAAGCAGTTGAAGCATTATCGTTTTATAGTGACCTCATTCATAAGGAAAAAGTATCCCCTGAAAATGTTCAACAGGATGGAGAAGTCACATTATTCTTGCAAGGTAAGAATGCCATGCATTTAAATGGTCCATGGATGATGGAGCAGTGGGATAAAGCGGGAATTAACTATGGCGTAGCTCCAGTTCCACAGCTAGGTACAAAGCAACAAGCAGTATATGCAAATGGACATAACTTTGTTATCCCTGCCTCTGTTACGGACTCTAAGAAACTAGATGGAATTACTGATTTCTTAAAATTTGCTGCTGAAAATACGATGGAGTGGGCTAAATCCGGTCAAGCTCCAGCATCAAAGGCTATTTATGAACAAAATGAAGAATTTAAAGCTATGAAACAACAACCGATCGTAGCATCAGAGTTTGAATACGCAAAATTTGCTCCTGTTGTAGCAAACTGGGGTCAATTATCTGAACCTTTATGGGCAGAAGTAAATCTCGCCCTTCTAGGGAAAAAAGACCCTAAACAAGCGTTAGAAGATGCAAACAAGAAGGCGGAACAAGTACTAAATAAGTAATTATTAAAAGGAGGTGGTCGGGTGGAATATGAACCCGCCACCTTCCTTACTTATTAAATCATATCGAGAGGAGGAAATTGAATGACTAAATCAAGTTGGAAATCAAAGTTGACCTCTAGTCTGTTTGTTATCCCTTACTTGTTATTGTTCATCGTTTTCCTTTTAATACCAATTGGGTATGGAGCATGGATGAGTTTACATAATTGGGATTTATTAAACCCTGTCCATGAATTTGTTGGTTTAAAAAACTACCAAAAGATTTTTGACCCGAATTCTTATCTAAATGATCTATTTTTTGAAGGCTTAAAAAATACAGCTCAATTTGTTGTTTACAGTGTTCCAGTATTAGTGGCAGTAGGCTTGGGGTTAGCGTTGTTAGTGAATACACTACCGGGGAAAATTAGAGGGATTTTTCGTACAGTTTACTTTATTCCTTATGCAGTCTCGGTTTCTGTTGTAGCAATCATTTGGTTATGGTTACTAGATACAAATAGTGGCTTGATTAATCAATATTTACAAAAGTTAAATGTACCTATAATTCCTTGGCTGACAGATCTTCCATGGGCATGGATCTCACTTGTAAAAGCAACATTATGGTGGACGATTGGATTTAACATGGTCATTTTTATTAATGCTTTAAATGATGTATCAGAGGAACTCTATGAAGCTGGTTCACTTGATGGTGCGTCACGCTGGCAACGTTTTATACACATTACCTTGCCTAGCATTAAACCAACAATGTTATTTGTAGTAATTACCTCTACAATAGCCTCGTTTAATATCTATGGCCAGCCATACTTGATGACACGTGGTGGACCAGGTACCGAGACGAAGGTGCTATTAATGAATATTGTAGATGAAGCATTCAAACAGCGTCAACTTGGAAATGCAGCAGCCATGTCTTTATTGATGGCATTAATTATGATAACTATTTCAATCGTTCAATTTCGTATATCAAATAGAAAGGAGTAGAATGACATGCAAAGTAGAAGTTTTAAAATTTCAATAAGTATTGTGGCCGTAATAATTGGTTTATTATTTATCGTGCCAATCCTATGGATGCTTGCTACTTCTTTTAAAACAGACCAAGAAGCCTTTACAGCTGGAATAAAGTGGATCCCTGAAGTATTTACTCTCGAGAATTACCAGTATACGTTAGTTGGGAACTCAGATACACCAGTAATGAAGTGGATGGCGAACTCGCTATTTGTTGGTATAACAGGAACACTCATTGTTCTAATTGTTGATACACTCGCAGCATACGGACTTGCCCGACTAGATGTGCCCTTTAAAAAATTACTTATTAGTATTTTCATTGGATCCTTGATGATTCCATGGGTAATTACTTTTCTACCCTTATATATGGAATTTAATGTACTAGGTTTACTAGATACCTATGCAGTTTTAATACTTCCTTATTCTGCAAACGCCTTTGGGGTTTTCCTTTTATATCAATATTTCAGAGGGTTTCCTAAAGAATTGGAGGAAGCGGCTTTCCTTGATGGTGCTAACAAATGGCAGGTATTTGTTAGAGTAGTACTACCGTCCGCACGACCTGTGATTTGGACGCTAGCTATCTTTACATTTATGGGTATCTATAACGACTTTTTATGGCCGTTGGTAACAACGAATTCACCGGAGATGAGAACGATTACTACCGGAATTGCTATTATGCAACAAGGTAGTTTTGTTTCTTCACCAGGCAGATTGATGGCCTTAACCTCAATTGCCACGATCCCGGCTGTTTTATTATTTATTATTGGGCAGCGCTCCTTTATTAAGGGTGTAAACCAAACTGGAATTAAATAGGATTAGTTAGGAAGGAATGAGTATATGTTTATACCTCGTAATGAATACCCTAGACCTCAATTTGTTAGAAAACAATGGTTAAATTTGAACGGTGAATGGGATTTTGCATTTGATGATAAAAATACTGGAGTACAAGAGAAATGGTTTCAAAATAGACAGTTTTTTAATGAGAAGATTCATGTACCTTTTGCCTACCAAACGAAGTTAAGTGGTATTAATGACACATCTTTCCATGATTATGTCTGGTATTCTCGGGATTTTACGGTACCTGAAGAGTGGAACGGTCAGAAAGTAATTTTGCATTTTGGCGCAGTGGACTATCGTGCCTGGATATATGTTAATGGTCAGTATGCTGGTTTCCATGAAGGGGGACATGTATCCTTTTCACTAGATATTACGGAATATTTAACCGGGGAAAAAGAAAATGTTGTGGTAAGAGTAAATGACCCATCGACAGATGAAACAATTCCGAGGGGAAAGCAATTTTGGGTGGAAGATTCCGATTCTATCTGGTATACAAGAACAACTGGAATTTGGCAGACCGTGTGGTTGGAGCCTGTGAGCAATGTTAGTATCTCCAAATTACGATTAACCCCTGATATTGACCGAGGGGATATAATTGTGGAGTTTGATGTGTTAGGTGATTATCTAAACAAAAAGGTAGACATTGAAATTAGTTTTAATGGTGCTAAGGTTGCTAAGGATACGATTGAAGTATATGAAACATACAATAAACGCTCTATTAATCTCTATAACCGACAGATTTTTAGAACATCCTTCCATCATGACGGATGGAATTGGTCACCTGAAAATCCTAATTTATTTGATATTCAAGTGAGTATAATAGATGACGAAAACCAGGTGAAGTTAGATGAAGTAGACTCATACTTCGGAATGAGAAAGGTCCATATTGAAAATGGAATGGTATATCTAAATAACAAGCCATACTATCAAAAACTAGTACTAGACCAGGGCTATTGGCCAGAGGGGTTATTAACCGCTCCTACTGATGATGATTTAAAGAAGGATATAGAATTGGCTTTAGAGATGGGCTTTAATGGCTGTAGAAAGCATCAGAAGGTAGAAGATCCCCGCTTCCTTTACTGGGCAGACAAATTGGGATTTCTTGTATGGGGAGAATGTGCGGCATCGCCATCTTATAGTGAAGAGGCAGCTGCACGGCTGACGAAGGAATGGATTGATATTGTTGAACGCGATTATAATCATCCATCAATTGTTGCTTGGGTTCCGGTAAACGAAAGCTGGGGAGTTCCATTCATCAAAGGAAACAAACAGCAGCAACATCATTCATTAGCCATGTATCACCTTATTCATTCACTGGATCCTACTCGTTTAGTCATCTCAAATGATGGTTGGGAGCTTACGGAAACGGATATTTGTGCAATTCATAACTATAACCACGGATCTGAAATAGAAACCTCAAAGTATGAAGCTTTTAAAGAAGTTTTAGCTACAAAAGAAGCTCTTTTAAGTTCTAAGCCAGCCAACCGAGGTATTTATGCAGACGGATTTGAGCACAAAGGTGAACCCATTTTGTTAACAGAATTTGGTGGTATTGGGTTTAAAGTTGGGGAGGATAACGGTTGGGGATATACATCCGTTAAAGACAAAGAAGAGTTTCTGAAAGATTACCAAAGGGTAATGGAAGCTGTATATAATTCAAAAGCTTTACATGGCTATTGTTATACACAGTTAACAGACGTGGAACAAGAGATAAACGGATTATTAACGTATAACAGGGAACCAAAATGTGATTTGATAAAAATAAGGGAAATCAACAATATGTGGCACCCTAATGTAGTTAAACTTTAAGTTGATTACCAACAGAATAATATTGATTGAAGGCACCTTTCACACGAAAAGGTGCCTTTTCCCGTGAAAGGTGAGGGAAAGGTTAAAAGAGACGTATCTTGGTGACAAAGCAGGGTCAGGAATAACTCCCCGACCTGCTTTATGATACTGTTTTTAAGTTTGGGTTTTAAACATTTTGCGTAGTACCAATGCAACAGCGCCTAAGGCCATTCCTGTTTTACCTAATGTAGAGCGGACAACTTTAATTTCCTCGTTGGAACTTTTAAAGGTGTATTTTTGTATCATTTCTATAACTTGAGATAATACAATATCTCCTTCTTCGAAAATACTTCCTTCAAGTATGATTTTAGAGGGTTTAAGGATATTTACCATATTGGCTGCTGCTAGACCAAGGGAGTTACCGCTTCTTTGCAATATAGATATAGCGAAGGGATCGTGTTCTTTGCTAGCTTTAAATACCATTTTTATTGAAAGTTCATGACCATTCTTTATCCATTCCTGTATAAGGGAATCCGGATGATTAGGGAGTTCCTGTTTTACATTGTTAAGAATTGCAGACTCGGATGCGTAAGCTTCTAGACAACCATTATTTCCACATTGGCATTTGGGTCCATTAATATCTATAATCGTATGCCCTATTTCCCCAGCTGTATTAAAGGAACTGGTATAGATTTCATCATTAATAAAGATCCCTGAGCCAATGCCTCTACCAACACTTATACAAATAAAATCAGTGACACCTTGACCTTGCCCAAACCAACTTTCAGCCAAGGCTAGAGCTCGTACATCATTCTCAACGATAACTGGAATATCAAATTCTTCTTCTAATATGTCCTTTATAGGGATGTTCTCAAGATGTAAATGAGGAGAAAACATGGCTAATCCCCGCTCTGGATCTACTAACCCGTGCATCGCAAAACCAATTTCAAGAATTAGATCTTTTTTAACATCGGTTTGATCAAAAATGGACTGAATACTCTCAATGATTAATTTTGTGAATTCAGATTTAGAAGGAAGTTCGGTTATATCCTTAACATAATCGGAAACAATTTTGCCATCCATTGTAGTAAGTATTACACGGACTACCTCTGCGGCAGCGTATACGCCAATAATGTAATGAGCGGTGTAATTAATTCGAAGTAAAATCGGCTTCCGTCCACCTATCTTCGAATTGGTCGATTGTTCTTCAGTGATCAGATTTTTCTCGATTAATTCACCTACCAAAGAACTGACAGTCGGCGGTGTTAAATTGGTTAACTTAGCAATCTCAGCTCTTGATATAGGCTCTTTTAACCGAATCATATTCAAAACAATAGATTGATTTTGTGACTTCATTCTTTCAAAACTACCAGTTACGAAACTCAAAATACAACACGCCTTTATCAAATTTTGCAGTGGATATTCATTATCAATAATAGCATATCTAGGCTTCTGAACATAATGGATGTCATGCCTCTAACATTTTATTTTCATTATGAGCAGGGGTTGTTCGCATATCAGTCACTTGAAGTTTACCTTATATAATAATATACTTAGTAATAAATTATCTTAGTTACTAAGGTATTTTTCGTTAGGGGGATTATGATAGTGAACATCTTTGAAGAATTGTTGATGTCAATAAATAGAGCAAGTGATGTGAGTGTATCTATTATGAAACCTAGAGACAAAGGGGAAATAAATCATGGTTTAATGATCTTTCTTTTTATGATTCATAACAAAGGTGAAATTAAAACAAGTGATATCTCGGAGCACTTTAGTGTGACTTCAGGTGCAGCTACAGGTATTGCCGATAAATTACAGAGTTTAGGGTTAATTGAAAGAAATCGAAGTGAAACAGACCGAAGAGTTGTCACTTTAAGTCTTTCTAAAAATGGTAAAAAGCTGGTGCAAGATAAGAAGAAAGAACATGTTGAATTGTATAAGTACATTTTGAGTGATTTTTCTGAAGATGAATTACTAAAAACAATACATATGTTAAATAAAATCTCAGATAGAATTGATAGTTATACAAATCGGGAGGGACTATCATGAAGATTTTAGTAACTGGTTTTACAGGGAAAGTTGGATATCAGGTCGCTTGCTATTTACAGGCAACGAATATACCGATAGTATGTGCGGTTCGAAATCCCGAAAAAAGTAAAGCTAATTTTGGCGATACGTATGAATACGTGAGTCTAGATTTTTCGGATGTAAACACATTTGATAGAGCACTAGAAAATGTAGACCGTATTTTTTTGATGTACCCACCAGGTCAAAATCTTCAGTTTGATATCTTTCTATACAAGGCAAAAGAAAAAGGGATTAAACACATTACGTATCTATCTTTAAAAGACGTGCAATTTATGCCATTTATTCACCATTACAAAATGGAAAAGCTCATAAAGAGCTCCAAGATCCCTTATACATTCGTTCGAGCAGGGTATTTTATGCAAAATTTAAACGACTTTCTTTGCAAGGAAATTAGGGATAGTCACCGTATCTTTATACCGGCTGGTAAAGGAAAAACAAGTTTTGTTGACACAAGAGATTTAGCTGAAGTCTCTGCTTTATCCTTAATTGATGAGGGGAAACATATAAACAAAACCTATGTCCTTACAGGTGGAGAAGCCCTTGACTTTTTTGATGTTGCAAAGATAATGACTGAGGTATTCAAAGTTAAAATAGAATATACAAACCCTTCAGTTAAAGAATTTAAGCAATATATGAGGACAATTGGAGAAGATGAAGAATTTGTAAATGTTGTAGTTGGTGTACATATGCCAACAAAGCTTGGACTAGCAAAAGGAATACGTCATGATTATGAAAAAGTAACAGGCAAAAAGCCTACAAATATAAGAAAATATATTGAGGATTACAAAGAAAATTGGATTTAGTTAGTCAAAGTAGAATAAGGTGAATTTCCTTTGTGAACGGTAGATATGGAGTAAATGCGAGAGTGTAGCAAATTAAAGGAGCACTTAGTTGACATTAAACAGAATGAAAGGGTTCATTCGCTAGTGAATCGTTGTTACCAGAAAAACCCGGTTGACGAATTCAGAGATAGTATTGTAGTATAAGAAGATAATTGAATAGGACCTCACTTTTAACGGTGAGGTAGAGGCGCGATATTTAACAGTCTTTAGTGGAGTTTGAGAAGCAATGATGCTAAGGAGAAGGAAATGTCGCCGAAGTTTGTAATACTCTCAGTATTACATGCTGGGTCTGTAGTTAAGAGCTGCAGGACTGTCTCGATAAACGGTTTCGTTTATTGAGTTGTGCTATCTCATTTGGGATAAAAGAGGGGACTTTGGGCTACTATGCATATTGCGACCTGAGTTTATCTCAGGTCGTTTTTTGTTGTTCTAGTACCATAATATAACAGGAGGAGAGACATCATGAAAAGCAAGTTATCATTTTTCATAGTTTTATTGGTTTCATCGGTTCTTTTATTAGCAGGATGTGGGACAAGTAATGGTTCTGATTCTGGCTCATCAGAGGATAATACATTTAAGGTTGGTCTTGAAGCGGGTTATGCTCCTTTTAACTGGACTCAAAACGACGATTCTAACGGTGGAGTGAAAATTGATGGTTCTGCAGAGTATGCAGGTGGATATGATGTGGAAATCGCTAAAAAGGTCGCTGAAGGTTTAGGAAAAGAATTAGTTATTGTTAAAACAGAGTGGGATGGCTTAGTACCAGCTTTAACATCAGGTAAAATTGATGCGATCATCGCAGGTATGTCACCAACAGCTGAGAGAAAGGAAACCATCGATTTTACAGCTAATTACTATAAATCAAATTTAGTAATGGTTGTGAAAAAAGGAAGCAAGTATGAAGGTGCTACTTCTATCCAAGATTTCAAAGGTGCGAAGATTACAGCGCAATTAAATACATTCCATTACAATGTGATTGATCAAATCAAAGGTGTAAACAAGAAAACAGCGATGGACAACTTTCCAGCAATGAGAGTTGCTCTTGAATCAGGGATCATTGATGGGTACGTTTCAGAACGTCCAGAAGGAGTTAGTGCTTCAGCTGCAAATGAAAACTATGTGATGGTTGAATTTGAAGATGGCTTCGAAACATCAGAAGATGATACAGCAATCGCTGTTGGTTTGAAAAAAGACAGTGACTTAACAGAAAAAATCAATGAAATTTTAGCAGGGATCTCAGAGGAAGATCGCACAAGCATTATGGATGCCGCTATTAAGAATCAACCAGCAGCAAAATAAGATAGAGAAACCGGCTGTATATATGCATACAGTCGGTTTTATACGGTAAGGAGGAGAAAAGATGAGTGTTGAGTGGATCATAAAAATCATCTCGGAAAACTGGCCAATGTTCCTACGTGGTGCTGGTTTAACCCTTTTGATTTCTCTTATTGGAACGATTTTTGGAGCAATGATTGGATTATTAGCAGGCGTTATTCGAACCATTCCCGTACCTGAACGTGGTGCGAAAAAGATACTATTAAAATTAATTAATCTAATTCTTTCCATATATATTGAATTCTTCCGTGGAACACCGATGATTGTACAGGCAATGGTTATTTTCTATGGCTCAGCATTAGCTTTTGGAATAGATATGAATGTGTTTGTAGCTGCAATTTTTGTCGTATCGATTAATACAGGTGCCTATATGGCGGAAATTGTTCGTGGTGGAATTGTTTCAATTGAAAAAGGGCAGTTTGAAGCCGCACATGCAATCGGAATGAATCATCTACAAACGATGTGGAATGTGGTCTTGCCACAGGTCATTCGAAATATTTTACCTGCGACAGGAAATCAATTTGTCATTAATATTAAAGATACATCCGTCCTGAATGTCATTTCCGTGACCGAATTATTTTTCGTGACCAAATCGATTTCAGGTAATAACTTTAGATATTTTGAATCGTTCTTTGTTGCGTGTTTGATTTATTTTGTGATGACCTTTATCGTGACAAGAATCTTGCTTTATATTGAAAAGAAATTAGATGGCTCTGAGAGCTATACGGTTATTGGGAACGACCCACAAGTAGAAGTAGCTCAAAAATAATGAGAGAAGGAGGAGAGACTATGGAAAAGATTATCGATATACAGCATTTAAACAAATCCTTTGGAACTCATGAAGTATTAAAAGACATTAATTTTTCCGTGAATAAAGGGGAAGTAGTCACCATTATCGGTTCCTCAGGTTCTGGTAAATCAACTCTTCTTCGTTGTGTGAATCTATTAGAAAAACCAAGCGGCGGAAAAATTATTTATCATGGTGAAAATATACTAGATGACAAGCACGATGTAGCGGCATACCGCAAGCATTTAGGTATGGTGTTCCAACAATTTAACCTTTTTAACAATCACAACGTCCTTATGAACTGTGTGGTAGGACAAGTAAAAGTACTCAAACGCTCCAAGGAAGAAGCTGAGAAAGTAGCGATGAAGTACTTAAAGGTTGTTGGAATGGATAAATACATTAACGCAAAGCCCAAGCAACTGTCGGGTGGCCAAAAGCAACGTGTGGCGATTGCTAGAGCTCTATCCATGGATCCAGATGTAATGTTATTTGATGAACCAACGTCAGCTCTTGACCCAGAAATGGTAGGAGAAGTTTTGAAAGTCATGAAGGAACTCGCAGAATCTGGTCTGACGATGTTGATCGTTACGCATGAAATGGAATTTGCCAAAGAAGTATCCGATCGAGTGGTTTTCATGAACCAAGGAGTAATTGCAGAAGAAGGCACTCCAGAGCAAATCTTCTCTAATCCAACCCAAGAGCGTACAAGAGAATTCTTGAAGCGTACGTTAAATTAATCCGGTTTAGGTGGAACTAGACCTCCAATTGTTAGGGGAGAAATAGCAATTGGAGGTTTTTTATTTATTTTTAAGCGCTCATGGGAACGTAAATGCCACTTTGGTTCCCGTTGAGCTCATTTCCGAGTGCTCACGGGAACTAAACTCCTACTTAGGTTCCCGTTGAGCTCATTTCCGAGTGCTCACGGGAACCAAACTGCTACTTAGGTTCCCGTTGAGATCATTTCCGAGTGCTCACGGGAACTAAACTCCTACTTAGGTTCCCATTGAGCTCATTTCCGAGTGCTCACGGGAACCAAAGGCCTACTTAGGTTCCCGTTGAGATCATTTCCGAGTGCTCACGGGAACTAAAGGCATACTTAGGTTCCCGTTGAGCTCATTTCCGAGTGCTCACGGGAACCAAAGGCATACTTAGGTTCCCGTTGAGATCATTTCCGAGTGCTCACGGGAACCAAAGGCCTACTTAGGTTCCCGTTGAGCTCTTTTTCAAGTGCTTAAGGGAACCAAACTGCTACTTAGGTTCCCGTTGAGCTCTTTTCCGAGTGCTCACGGGAACTAAACTCCTACTTAGGTTCCCGTTAAGATCTTTTTCAAGTGCTTAAGGAAACTAACCCCCTACATTGATTACCATTCAGCTCTTTTTCAAGCACTCAAGGGAAATCAGAACCCTACTCCATCAAAACCCCATTTCATATAACCCTTCAAAATACAGCTCTTCAAATTTTTTATTCAGGATTCCGTAATAATAGGCAATAGGCTTTTGTATGCTGCTTACTTTAAGCTTACTAATCATTTGTTTAAAACAGTGAACGGCCATATTTACCACGAGATTGGTTTTACTTTCGCAATTGTTGCGATAGGCGGAAATTTTGGCCATTTTCCAGAATTCCTCAATTTGCTTCGCTTCTGGAAAGAAGTATCTGACAACTTGAGAGAAGGAGTAAGGAACACGATCGCTTGTGTAAGTGTAATCAAGAGGCTTATTCTCAGTAGGTTCGAGTAAATCCGTTTCTTTACGTTCTTTAATTTTTATATTGTTAGTTTTAGAAAGGTTACTAGTTTTATTATGGTGGTTCAAATCATCTTCCTTGGGTAGTCCGTTTGTAGGAAAAGGTTGAAATATATACAGATTACTAGACTGAGATCCATTACTTCTTTCGGTTTCATGAACGATCAACAGACCTAAACTAATTGCCTTTTGAATCATCCGTTTGAACGTAGAACGTGAGATGCCATATCCGTTGTGGTCATCATAAATTGCTTTTAACACGGTCCCAATTTTGGCATTGCAAACGCCAGGAATCTTCGCAGCAAAACGAACGAGTCGCTTCAACCCGACTAGCTCTCCTTTTGAAAAATCATCCTTATGTACAGCCAACCACATTTCCATATGAGTATTAAATTCTTTTAAAGAAGAAAATTGAGAATACTGTTCAAATTGTTCAATACCACCATTTTTAAAACTCATTCCTTTGCACCATCCTTTTATTTTTTATATAGAGAGAGGTGGTTAAAAAGGACAGGGTGATATTTGAATAGGTGTGACGGATTTATGAACAGTTATGGTATGTTAACTTTGATTTAGAAGAATTAACGAGTAGAGGAATCATCGCTACGAATGCTCCAGATGCTTTAACAGATACTGTAGCTGATTTATATTTTGCTTCCTTGTTAGCAAATGCAAGAAGGATTACTGAGTTAGACTCATTTGTACGATATGGGGAGTGGGACAATTCTATAGGTGAGGAACAATTTGGTATCGATGTGCATCATCGTACGATTGGTATTGTTGGACTTGGTCGGATCGGGCGAGCTCTTGCGAAAAGAGCCTCTTTAGATTTGACATGAATGTGTATTATACTAAGCAAAATAGGGACTTAGAAGCAGAACAAGAATATGGAGCCAAATATAGCAAGGAACTTAGTGAACTATTGAAAGTGTCCAATTATGTGTGCGTTACGGTCCCTTTAACTGCTGAAACACGAAACATGATTAGTCATCAAAAGTTTAGGGTAATGAAATCTACGGCCAATATCTTAAATGAACAAGTATTAAAAGGGGTTTTAAAGTAAATCGATAAGATTCCAATCACTTGATAGAAAGGGTTTTTCAATGATCGCAAACAAAAAGTGGCTTGCCATACCAAAAGAGATGAGAAAGAGTCTACTAAGTAATGTTTGGTGTGGGAATTGCTCAGATGTAACAACCATTACTGGTTTCACAGTAGAAGAGCATAATTTCGGTATTGTGTTAAAAGGCAAATGTAAAAAATGCGGGAATGATGTAGCTAGGGTAATTGAGGAAGATTGAGCAGGGATACAAGTACATAGGGAAGGTTATTCTGTTTCGGGAAAAATTCAATCAAACGTTTGATTGAATTTTTTTTCGTTTATCGTTTTTCGAATAGATAAATAGCCTCTAAAGAATTAGAATAAGTATATAGCATTCCAAAAAATGTTAGAGGGGGGACTTGTATGATCCCGACAAAGATAGATTCTACTTTTATCATGACGATAAATGAGAAAGGCATAGAATCCGTCGTCCATTGGTTCGAGCAGCATAAACACTCACTCTATGCTCTAGGGCGGTTCTATCTTACTCATCAGCAGCAAATAGAAGAGCTATTTTACCAGACTATTTTAAACGTTCACAAGGAATGGCCGCGATTGAAACATGACACATCCTTCGATATGTGGGTTACATCCCTTTTCATACAAAACTGCCGAGAGCTTTCCCGGGATCATGGCCCACAGGGTGGAGAGGAAAATGATTCACGTCCGGAATTACTACAAGCATTTGACCAACTAAAAGAAGATGAAAAAGAAGCCATGATCCTTAGGTATGTAAAAGGATCTTCTCAGGAGGAAGCGGCAAAAATACTCCAAATTTCAGAGGATCAAATAAAAGGTCATCTGTTTTCCGGAATTCGGTCTCTTAGGGAACAAACGGAGAGTGGTGAATCCTTTAATGGCTGTATAGAATACCATAAGAATTATATTGATTATTTAGAAAGAACGATGGAGCGGCCGAAGAGGGTCGATTTTGAAATACATATTTATCATTGCGAAAAATGCCAGGAAGATCTGGCTACCTTTCAAGATGTCAGGTTATCCCTCTTAAACCATACCGATAGAATGGAAGATGTTCATGTGCCCCCAGGGTTCATGGAGAATGTCAAAGGGAGACTAGTAGAAAGAGAGAATCAAAGGCGTCAAAAAAATAAAAAACGTAAAAAAGTGGGTGTCGTATTCGCGAGTATCTTCACCGTACTCATGGGTATTGGCTTTTTAACAGGGTTTTTTCCTAATCTCTACTATACATGGACAGAAGAAGACGAGCAGCTGCGTACCTTTTTACAGCGTGACTTAGGTCAAAGGGTCAATCTTGAAGCGGAAAGCGACGGGGTGATTGTAAAGATTAAGGGTGTAGTAGCTGATGATATTCAGACGCTTGTTTTTTATGAAATAGAAGATACCAATGAAGATAATCAATATTTTATGAATTATGATGATGGGGTTATTGTGGAGAACAGGTATAAAATCATGAATCATGATACGTATCCGAAATACTTTCCTCCTGATCTTGAATCGGAGGTAAATAAGAGACAAAAGAACGTTTTTCAGGGAAAAATTAGTCTGCTGCCGCTCAATACGGATAACGAGACCATCCATTTGAAGATCAATAAACTTCTGAAGATCGATCGAGCCTCTTCTGTGGCGGATCAATACTGGGGTTACGGGAACAATCAATATCAAACGGGGGAATGGAACTTCGAAATCCCTGTTACCAAACAATCTTCCACTGAATATGCATTAAGTGGACAAACTGAAATCGAAGGGATCCCCGTTCGATTTGAGAAATTAATCGTTGCACCAACAGCAACCTCCTTACAATATAGTATTAATAGAGAACAGACGGAGAAACGGGTAGATTTCCTTAATTTTGACAACCTAGGAGTTAATGATAAGATCTTAAAAGTGGATATGTTTGGTGGCGTGCCGATGAACACACAGCAAGACATGAATTGGTATACCTTTCAAGCACAATTTGACACTCTTATAGGGGAAACTCCAAAAGATATAAGTGTTCAATTTACATCTGCTTATTTAACATATGAAGACGATAAACGTATCCCACTTGATGTGACTCAGGAATATCCTCAAACCTTTGAATATGCAGGAAGTACGATTAGCATCGATAAAGTAGAGGTGGGAATGCCTACGACGATTGTTATAAGTAATCATGAAGTTAAAAATCGAGCATATGAATCCCTTCATATCAACGTTGTTGGAGAAGATGAGCATGCACCTAGTTCAATGGGGATGGAGACAGAAGGAGTACTTGTGGACAAAAATGGAGTCATATACGACTCGAATACAACTTCATTCTCCTATGATGAAATTGAGGAACCACGTCATTTTGAAACCGTTCAAATCTTAAGGTTAGACGCCAACAACATGGTCCCTAAAAGACTTGATATATCTGGGTATAATACAACGAAATATTTGAACGATGTAGTGAAAATTTCGTTGGAATAACACGCACGAACATGAAGAAAGCACGCGAAACCCCTATGTAACGGGAGTTTTGCGTGCTTTTCTTGACCTAGTAAAATGACCACTCTAATCTAGTAGTAGGGTTTCAATTTGGAATTTTGTGTGAACAATAGGTCTCTGTTTCCAAACCGGTTGTTATTTTACAAAAAAAAAGTATTGAGTTGTTAGACCTCTTACCTTTATAATGTGGGAGAGAAGTCGTTAACCAAAATGAAAGGGGATACAAAAGACGAAAATAGTCAGTTACTTTTTCATCTAATCATACTATTTTTGCTTATAGTTGTCTGACGTCTGATAACATACGTCCTTCAAATAAGCTATTAATGAAAATTTTTTATAGAAACTAGTAAGCGCTTTCTAGAATTTAACGTTTTACACTACATTATAGAGGTGACCAACATGAATTTATTATGGGGAATTTTTGGGATCTTTGTTGTTTTAGGAATAGCCTTTCT
The DNA here is from genome assembly GCF_023715225.1 of Robertmurraya korlensis. Lineage (GTDB taxonomy): Bacteria > Bacillota > Bacilli > Bacillales > Cytobacillaceae > Robertmurraya_A. The sequence continues at coordinate 90,086 of NZ_JAMBNS010000011.1, read as the reverse complement.
TTTATCCAATAAAAAGAAAGCGATTAATTATCGAACGATTTTCGGAGGTTTAGCGATACAGCTTACGTTTGCGTTTATTGTTTTAAAATGGGAAGCCGGGCGTTCGGCCTTACAATGGTTCACAATGAGAATTCAAGATGTCATTAATTATGCGAACGAAGGACTTTCCTTTGTTTTTGGACCTTTAGCAGGATCTGATCAATTTGGATTTATCTTTGCCTTCCAAGTATTAACTATTATTATCTTCTTTTCATCGTTAATTTCGGTTTTATATTATCTAGGGATTATGCAGTGGTTTATTAAAATTATTGGCGGAGGATTATCGAAGCTATTAGGTACAAGTCAGGCGGAGTCCATGTCGGCAGCGGCTAATATTTTCGTAGGGCAAACAGAAGCTCCACTAGTTGTTCGACCATTTATTGAAAAAATGACTCAATCAGAATTGTTTGCTGTTATGACTGGTGGACTAGCTTCTGTAGCGGGTTCCGTTCTTGTAGGCTACTCTCTTTTAGGTGTACCGCTAGAATATTTATTAGCTGCGAGTTTCATGGCAGCTCCAGCAGGATTGGTTTTGGCTAAATTAATGATGCCTGAAACGGAAGAATCAGCAACATCTCATGAGTTGAAAATGGAAAAAGATACAGAATCCGTTAATGTGATCGATGCAGCTGCTCGTGGTGCTGGAGACGGATTAAAGCTTGCTTTAAATGTAGGTGCCATGTTAATTGCTTTTATTGCATTAATTGCATTAATCAACGGGATCTTAGCTGGTCTAGGTGGATTATTTGGCTTTGAAGGATTATCACTTCAAGCGATTTTAGGAATCTTGTTTTCACCAATCGCGTTTGCTGTGGGTGTACCGTGGTCTGAAGCAGTAGCGGCAGGTAGTTTTATTGGTCAAAAGCTAGTTTTAAATGAATTTGTTGCTTATTCTTCATTTGCACCACAAATTGACCAATTAAGTCCAAAAACGGTTATTGTAGTAAGTTTCGCCCTTTGTGGCTTTGCAAACCTCAGTTCAATGGCGATTCTTTTAGGTGGTTTAGGTGGACTAGCTCCGAGCCGTCGATCGGATATTGCAAAGCTTGGACTTCGTGCAGTAGTGGCTGGGATGTTAGCTTCCTTACTAAGTGCAGCAATTGCAGGCATATTTATTTAGGTGAAAGGGGAGTCCTCCCCTTATTTTAAAAATCTAATGTTTAAGGATGAGAGATCATGAGAATGGTAGATTTAATAGAAAAAAAGCGTGATGGTCATGAGCTAACTAAAGAAGAAATTGGTTTTATGATTAAGGGGTATACAGATGGAGATATCCCCGAATATCAAATGTCAGCCATGGCAATGGCAATTTTCTTTCAAGACATGACGATTTCAGAACGTGTACATTTAACGATGGCTATGGTGGAGTCAGGTGACCAAATTGACCTTTCTTCGATTGAAGGAATTAAAGTCGATAAACACAGTACAGGTGGAGTGGGGGATACAACAACACTGATTCTTGCACCACTAGTCGCCTCTGTCGGTGTTCCTGTTGCTAAAATGTCAGGACGTGGACTTGGGCACACAGGCGGAACGATTGATAAGTTGGAATCCATAAATGGCTTTCAAGTTGAAATAGATGGGGAAACCTTTAATCAGCTGGTAAATAAAAATAAAATTGCTGTTGTTGGACAGAGTGGAAATTTAACACCTGCTGATAAAAAGCTGTATGGTTTACGAGATGTAACAGCAACGGTTAATTCGATTCCGCTGATTGCAAGCTCGATTATGAGTAAAAAAATAGCTTCTGGTGCAGATGCGATCGTGTTAGATGTCAAAACAGGGTCAGGCGCATTTATGAAAGATTTAGAAGGTGCGAAGGAACTTGCCCATGCAATGGTGCAAATCGGTAATGGTGCTGGCCGTAAAACGATTGCGGTGATTTCGGATATGAATCAGCCGTTAGGTTTTGCGATCGGCAATGCACTAGAAGTAAAGGAAGCGATTGACACACTAAAGGGTCAAGGACCAGAAGATCTATATGAGCTATGTTTAACACTTGGAAGTAAAATGGTCTATCTAGCAGATAAAGCAGAAAATGTGGAAGAAGCACGGAAAATGTTAGAGCAATCCATCCAAACAGGAAAAGCGATTGAAACGTTTAAAACTTTTATTGCTGCTCAAGGTGGAGACGATTCTATTATCGATGATCCATCAAGGCTTCCAACCGCTTCTTTTACTTTCGAAGTGGAAGCGAAAGAGCATGGGTATATTGCAGAAATCATTGCTGATAAGATTGGGGTTGCTTCAAGTATTTTAGGAGCAGGAAGAGCAACAAAAGACTCAGTAATTGATCTTGCTGTTGGACTTGTATTAAATAAAAAGATTGGTGATTCCGTTAGAAAAGGGGAGTCACTTGTAACCATTCATAGCAATACTCAAGATGTTACTACAGTTATCAATCGAATTTATGATGCTTATCATATTTCGCAAAACAGTGTCGAGTTGAACCCTTTGGTTTATGACATTATTTATCAATAATAAACAGGTCCTATAAGTGGGCCTAACTTTTATATTTAAGAGGTTAGACATCCTACAACATTAACGTAGGTAATTGACGAAAAAGGAGAATGAAAAATGAAGGAGTTACTATTAAGTATATTAGCAGGAATTGCGATAGGAGTTGTCTTTAAATTTATGCGTCTTCCCTTACCAGCTCCACCTGTGCTTTCAGGTGTGCTAGGGGTATTCGGTGTGTATATCGGTGGGGTGGCTTTTGATTTTATTTTAAAAACTTTTTCAAACTCATAAACAACGAATTTTCAATGGAAGGTGGTTGAAGGATGAAAAATTCATTCATGTTTGAAGAAGCGAAGAAAGCAAGAGAGAAGGCATATGCTCCATATTCAAAGTTTAAGGTGGGGGCTGCCCTACGAACAAAAGATGGGAAGCTATACCATGGTTGCAATATCGAAAATGCAGCATATTCGATGTGTAATTGTGCTGAGCGTACAGCCCTTTTTAGTGCTTATGCAAATGGAGACAGAGAATATGATCTACTTGTTGTTGTGGCAGACACCAATCGTCCGGTTCCACCTTGTGGGGCATGTCGCCAAGTGATTTCAGAGCTATGTCATCCAGATATGACGGTGATTTTAACGAACTTAAAAGGAGACGTAGAGGAATTGACGGTTAAAGAACTATTGCCAGGCGCGTTTTCTCCGGAGGATTTAACATAAACAAATAGGTTCCAAAAGGAAAGGTGAGACAAATGACGAAAAATATTGCAAACATGATCGACCATACACTGTTAAAAGCTGATGCCACAAAGGATCAAGTGGAAGTGATCTGCCAAGAGGCGAAAACACATGGATTTTTCTCCGTTTGTGTAAATCCTACTTGGATCCAAACGGCAGCCGAGTACTTAAAGGATTCTGACGTAAAAATATGTACAGTAATAGGATTTCCATTAGGAGCAACCACTTCTGAGACAAAGAGTTTTGAAACAAAAGATGCGATTCAAAAAGGTGCTCATGAAGTGGATATGGTTATAAATATTGGCAAGTTAAAAGATGGAGATGATGTTGCTGTTGAACAAGATATCCGTTCCGTAGTGGAGGCAGCAGATGGTAAAGCGCTAGTTAAAGTGATCATCGAAACAAGCTTGCTCACTGAAGAGGAAAAGGTCCGGGCTTGTAAGCTTGCTGTAAGAGCAGGAGCTGATTATGTGAAAACATCAACAGGCTTCTCAACAGGTGGAGCTACGGTTGAGGATATTAAGCTCATGCGTGAAACGGTTGGTCCAGAAATTGGAGTGAAGGCTTCAGGTGGTGTTAGTAACCGTGAAGTAGTAGAAAACGTGATAGAAGCAGGTGCTACCCGTATTGGAGCAAGCTCTAGTGTGGCGATTGTCCAAGGGAAGACAGGGACCAGTGCTTACTAGAAATATGATTTTAATATAATACAATAATGTCACCCGTTACTAATGAACAAAAATCCAACATATATATTAAAATGACCATCCACTTGTATGTGAATTTGATGGTCATTTTTTATTTAGTGGACAATTTCCGGCTAATGTAGATAGAGGAAGCCTAAGAAGCAGAGATAAGCGGAGGAATTCCGGTTAACAGCTCTAAATAAGCCAAAATTCAAAGATTTGAATCACATAAGCGGAAAATCTCCGCTTATTCTTAAGGAAATAGGGGTATTTCCCAATTTAAACGGAATTTCTCCGGTTATTTTTCAAGCACAGTGCAATCAACATCAGTTTTATAACAATACCGTTGAAGACTGATTGAACGAACAGCTCGGGTAGATAAAAAAACTTAAAAGAGATTGACATAAGACTTCATAAGTATTATTATAAATCTTGAATTCAAGATATTTTAATTAAAGATATTAATTTTAAAATAAATCTAGCACCTTGGAGGGAATTATTATGAACCATCTAAAAGGAATACACCACGTAACAGCGATTACAAGTAGTGCAGAAAAAAACTATGAATTTTTCACGTATGTTTTAGGGATGCGATTGGTTAAAAAGACGGTAAATCAAGATGATATTCAAACCTATCACTTATTCTTTGCCGATGATAAAGGTAGTGCAGGTACAGATATGACTTTCTTTGACTTTCCGGGTATTCCAAAAGGTATACACGGTACAAACGAGATTTCAAAAACATCTTTCCGAGTACCAAGTGATGCAGCATTAGATTATTGGGTAAAACGTTTTGATCGTCTAGAAGTAAAGCATACTGGGATCAAAGAACAGTTTGGCAAGAAAACTCTCTCTTTTGTTGATTTTGATGATCAACAGTATCAATTGATTTCAGATGAATTCAATAAAGGAGTGGAGTCTGGTACACCTTGGCAAAAAGGTCCAATACCACTGGAATATGCGATTACTGGATTAGGACCTGTTTTTATTCGTATAGCGAACTTTGAATACTTTAAAGAAATGATGGAAAAAGTACTATTATTTAAAGAGACTAATCAGGAAGGATCTCTCCATTTATTTGAAGTGGGGGAAGGTGGGAATGGTGCCTCAGTCATTGTTGAATATAATGCGATTCTTCCTCAAGCTCGACAAGGTTATGGTACAGTGCACCATGCGGCATTCCGAGTAGAAGATCGCGCAGTATTAGATGAGTGGATTGAGCGGTTAAATAGTTTTGGGTTAAATAATTCTGGTTATGTTAATCGCCACTTTTTTGAGTCATTATACGCAAGAGTTGCTCCACAGATTTTATTTGAGTTTGCTACGGATGGCCCTGGTTTTATGGGTGATGAACCATATGAAACGCTTGGGGAAAAATTATCCCTGCCACCTTTCCTGGAGCCAAAACGTACAGAAATAGAAAAACTAGTTCGTCCAATTGATACAGTGAGAAGTACAAAGGAAATGATCAAAGAATAAATGGAAAATGTGAAACAATAAGACTTAGCAAAGTGATAACCAAAAAAAGAGATTCTCAGAAGAGGTTTGATTTGATTTTATAGATGAAAGATAGAGTTAAATTTTATAAGTAATCTTTGAATAAATCTGATGGGCAATCGCTCATCAGATTTTTTAACGATTGTCTTGATTGAAGTCTTTTTACAAGGAAAAGAAGTACTGCGAGGTAGTTTTTCAGATGTTATCCTTTAAAAAAGGGGCATTGATTCTAGAAGGATTAATGCCTTTTGTTATGGAATCTTTTATTGTAGAAAAGGGACGGGTTTGTAGAATATACTTGTTTTTAGCAGGTAAATTCTATTCCATTCTTGAATAATCTAACTATGGTAAAATTCTAACAAAACATTTTGCTTATAAAAGGCAGCACCAAAGATGGAGGGAATTTTAAAATGAACGAAAAGACTTTTTCAAAAGATGCAATATCTGTACTAAAAGAAACAAGCCGGACATTTTATATTCCGATTACCTTTTTACAAAAGGAGTTAAAAAGTACGGTTGCATCTGCATATTTAGTTTTCCGAGCCATTGATGAAATTGAAGATCATGAAGAATTAGACAATAATGAAAAATACATGATCTTAATGCAAGTAAGTGAACTATTTAAACAGCCATTTAACAACGAAAATTATTTGCGAATTCTTGGACCAATAAAAGATAGAATGCCTGAGGTTACTCTTCGTCTAGAAGATTGGCTACAAACTTGTCCAAAGGATACTCTACCAATTGTTATGAACGCCGCCCGCGAAATGGCTTCTGGTATGGCAAAATGGGCAAAAGCAAACTGGCAAATCCATACACGTGAAGATTTAGATGATTATACATACTACGTTGCTGGACTGGTTGGAGTAATGCTTTCAAATCTTTGGGAGCACTGTGCTGGTATAAAGACTGATAGGGAATTGGCCATCGGTTATGGTCGTGGGCTTCAAGCTGTTAACATTTTGCGTAATGAGAAGGAAGATTTAGACAAACGTGGTGTAAGTTTTGTACCCGATAATTGGACTCGTATGGAGCTTTTCGAATATGCGGATGAAAACCTAGCAAAGGCAGATGAATATATGAAGTCTCTCCATAAGCGAAGTATTTTATTATTCTGCCGTCTACCACTTGCTTTAGCTCATAAAACCCTAACCGCTTTGAAAGAAGGTCGTGAAAAAATAACACGAGCGGAAGTAGAACAAACTGTTGAAGAAGTACAAGTAAAATAGCATAAGAGTAAGGCTCATGTGGCAACTAGGGGAAAAGACAAGAGATTAATATAGCAAATACACAAAAGTCAGGCATCTGCCTGGCTTTTAAATTTAGGGGAGAGAAGCACTATAAGAGGACGTAAACTAGCAAGCCTTGCAAGAGCATAGATGATCAAGGGGACTGTCTTGAAAAACCACGAAAACCATCACTATGGAACTTTATGGAACTTGGATCGTACCGTGTGATTTGCTAAAATGATTTAATAAATAAACAGTTTGAATTATTTTTGGTATAGTAAAGATATAGATTGTTTAATAATGCAACAGAAGGTGAATAAAAGTGAAGGTTTTTGCGATTGCCCCCTATGAGGGGTTAAAAGAATCAATCATAGAATTAGGACGTAATCAAGATTTTGAGTTACATGTGGAGGTTGGCGATTTAGAAAAAGGAGTTGAACTCGCCAGCCGTGCAGCAGATCAGGGGTTTGATATTATTATTAGCCGTGGGGGAACTGCAGAGCTCATCCAAAAGAAAGTATCCATTCCTGTGATTGAAATTGAAGTTTCCGGATATGATATGCTCCGAGTGTTAACCCTTGTAAAAGACTATCCGGGTAAGGCCGCGATTGTCGGTTTTCCACCAATATCAGAAGGGGCAGCAACCGTTTGTCAACTACTTGAAATTGATATTTCCCCCTTTGTTATTTCAAAAGAAGAGGAAGTCAAACCAACTTTAAGACAGTTGCTTGAGAATGGCTATGAAGTCATTATTGGTGATGTTATTACCGTGAAGGAAGCAGAAAATCTTGGATTAAATGGAGTATTAATTACTTCGGGAAAAGAAAGCATCCTAAAGGCTTTTCAAAATGCTAAGAAAATGCATAGTTATTTTTCCATACTTAGAAGAAAATTATCGATTGCGCAACAAATTCTTCAAGAAGAAGAAGAAGGCTTTGTGGTGTTTGATAAAACATTTAATAGTGTCTACTCCAATACATGTTTCACTGAACAATTAAATAAAACATTTAAGGCTTCAATCAACATTGAAGAGGCCGTGACAGAAGTTACTTCAAAAGGCGAATATACATCTTTAATTGAAAACAACAACGTCTTTTGGAAGGTAAAGGGGACTAAATTACAAGGATTTGAAATACCGCTGGTTTTGTTTCGATTACAAAGAGTGGAGTCCAATCAAAAAACGCTTTCCGATGGTATAAACATTATTTCTTCACTGATGAATTCCAGCCCGATTAAATCTTCTTTTATAAAAAGTAACCAGATGAAAATGGTTATAGAGTCAGCCGAAAGATATAGTGAAAAAGAAGAATCGATCTGGATCAGCGGCGAAAAAGGGACAGGGAAGGAAAAATTAGCTCATTATATCCATTATCGCAGTTCCAAACGCTCCTTTCCCCTAATGACGATTAATTGTTCTCTATTAGCGGCAGAACAGTGGAACTTGTTGCTGAGTGAAGAAGAAGGCCTGCTTGCCTCTAATAATAATGGAACGATTTTTCTCAAAAATATCGATTCCCTTGCTTTATCCAATCAGAAGGAATTGTTGTCCTATCTCATAAAGAATAATTCAAAGTCCCGCATTATTGCATCATCAGGTGAGAATATTTTGAACTTGATTGAAAGCGGTGCCTTTTTAAATGATTTGTATTATCTGCTGGCCCAATTGACCTTAAGTCTTCCGCCATTATCTAAGCGAAAAGAAGATATTGATCATATTGCACGTATTTTTATTAATGAATTTAATACAAAATACGGGAAGCAAATTGCCGGGATTCGGAATGAAGCCATTGGGGAGTTAGAGAATTATAGCTGGCCGGGAAACATAACCCAATTGAAACAAGTGATAAATGAAACTGTGGTGTTATCAAGTGGACCTTTTATTGAAAAAGAAGATATCCATTATATTTTAAAAACAAAGTTAAAGGAAGCGGAAATGTCCCAGCTGGAAATTACAGGTACTCTAGAGGAAATCGAACAGAGAATCATCAGGCAGGTTTGGCTGGAGGAAGGTATGAATCAAACCAAAACGGCTGAAAGGCTGGGGATTAACCGGACCACTTTATGGAGAAAATTAAAGGAACTGTAGATAAAACACCAAAACTGTTTCAAAATTAAACAGTTTTGGTGTTTTAATAATTTTGTTGAGTTCAATAGTTGTAAAAATAAACATATTAATCTATAATTCTAAATGTAAGCGATATTATAACTGTTTAAAATATAAACTGTTTAAAAAATAAACAATTTAATTTAGAAAGGTGTAAGGATATGGAACTAAAAGGAATCATTCCAGCTATGTTAACTCCATTAACGATGGAACAAAAGGTTAACGAATCTGTTACAAGACAATTAACAAACCATTTGATTGATTCAGGTGTACATGGACTCTTCATTCTTGGAACAAACGGGGAATTTCACCTACTGAATACAGAGGAAAAATTAGAAGTTGCCAGGATTGTCATCGAGGAAGCAAATAAAAGAGTACCTGTAATTGTTGGTACGGGTGGACATAACACAGAAGAAACCATTGATTTATCAAAAAAAATGGAGCAGCTTGGCGCTGATGCTTTATCCTTGATTACTCCGTTCTTTATTGCACCAACACAGGAAGAAATAGCGGTTCATTTTGAAAAAGTTGCTGAGAGCACTTCTCTTCCTGTTATTTTATACAATATCCCAGCCAGAACAGGGGTTAATCTTGAACCTGAAACTGTTGCAAGACTAGCTAAAGTGCCAAACATTGTGGGAATTAAAGATAGCAGCGGCAGCTTTGCCAACATTGAAAATTACATCCATGCAACAACGGATGAAGATTTTTCAGTAATTGCCGGTACAGATTCTTTAATCCTCCAAACCCTACAAGCAGGTGGAACAGGAGCAGTTGCTGCGACAGCCAATATGGTTCCAGATGTGGTTGTTGCCATTTACAACAATTGGTTAGAGGGAAATATAGAAGCCGCGGAGGAAAATCAGAAAAAATTAGAGCCTCTTCGTGACACCTTTAAATACGGTACCTTGCCTTCTGTACTAAAGAAAGCGGTAGAACTTTATAGTGTTCCAGTAGGACCACCAAAGATGCCTGTATCAGAGATATCAGGAGATGCGCTAGTCAAGGTCGCTGAAATGGTGGAATTCTATAAACAACAAAAAGTATCAATATTTCAATAACGATCGGTCAATCACAACATAACAGAATTAGAAAGGTGGATGGAAATGCAAACGATTTATCAATTTCAAACCGCACAGAATATTGTAGCAGGACCAAACTCACTCCAATTGCTCGGAGAAAAGTTGAATTTACTGGGAGTGGAGGTTAAATCAGCACTGATCATTACACAGCCGCCGATGGTGGATTTGGGCTTTGTCGAACAAATAGTTAGCCAATTGGAGGCAAAAGGGATTTCGGTTGATACGAATACGAACATTCTGCCAGAACCGACATTAGAAAACATTGAACAAGTATTTGAAGCAACGGTGAGTAAGAATTATGATGTATTGATTGGTATTGGCGGAGGCAGTGTGCTTGATACGACAAAAATTCTCTCCGTGTTAAAAACCAATGATGCTTCGGTGGAACAATTATTGGGAACTGACCTTGTGGCGAATCCAGGGATCCCAACGATTTTGATTCCAACAACCTCCGGAACAGGTGCAGAGGTCACTCCAAATGCGATTGTAACCCTGCCGGACCAAGAATTAAAGGTAGGTATTGTAAGCAAATATTTACTTCCAACACTTGTTATTCTTGATCCTATTCTCACAGTGAAATTACCGAAGCCAATCACCGCGGCAACCGGGATGGATGCTTTTACCCATTCTTTAGAATCCTTTATTTCAATAAAGGCAAATCCGATCAGTGATATGTTTGCGTTAGAGTCGATCAGGTTAATCTCTTCGAGCATTGTGGAAGCGTATCAAAATGGAGAATCGATCGAGGCAAGAGAAAAAATGCTAGTCGGGTCCATGTATGGCGGGATGGCATTAACGAGTGCAGGTACTGCAGCCGTACATGCGTTGGCCTATCCATTAGGAGGAAAATATAAAATTCCTCATGGTGTGGCAAATTCTATGCTCCTTCCACATGTCATGAAATACAATATGGATGCAATAACGGACCGATTGGCTTTAGTTGCTGAGCCTATGGGAATCAGTGTTCAGGGCCTTTCAAATAGCGAATTGGCAGAAAAAGTGGTGGAGAAAATCATTGAGTGGACCAATGTGTTAGAAATCCCTCAAGATCTTAAAACCTATGGTGTTAAAGAAGGAGAAGTACCGGAAATTTCTGTGTCAGCCTCACAAGTCACCCGTTTATTAAATAATAATCCGAAGAAATTGAGTTTAGCAGATATTGAAGCGATTTATCGCCAGCTGCTATAACGCCAGATCATGAAAATATCAGTCATTTCGGATGATTTAACGGGGGCAAGTGATTGTGGGGGGCAATTAGTCCGTTTTGGTTTAAAGGTTTCCGTTGTGGTACAAGAAAATTCTAAGGAAGTTAATGATTATGATGCAGTTATCTACAATACAGATAGTCGCTCTGTAAGCGAGGTTGAGGCTTACGAAAGAGTGAAAAAGGTATGTGACACGATAAAATCCGGTCCAATTGACCTGATCTATAAAAAGATTGATTCAACCATGAGGGGAAATATTGGTGAGGAAATCAATGCCATCTATGATTCTTTTTCCCCGGATTTCGTGATTATTGCCCCTGCCTTTCCGGTGAATGGGCGTAAAGTCATCAATGGGGTTCATTATCTGAACTCCGTTAAATTGGAGAATACAGAGGTGGCAAAAGATCCAAAAACACCTGTCAGGGATTCAGAGATTAAAAGATTAATAGAGAATCAATCGAAGCGGAAGGTAGAGCATATTACATTTCAAGAGATCCATCAAGGGTATGACACGATCATGGATAAACTAGCTTCATGTAAGAAAAATAGGATCTCTTATATTACGGTTGATTCTGCTCAAGAGTCTGATTTGAGAAAGTTAGTAGAGTTGATTCACCAGACCAATTTCTCCGTCGTTTGGGTGGGTTCTGCCGGTTTAATGAATTATTTACCGGAGACTTATGGGATGAGACAAGTCCCAAAAACGATTCCTTTGCCTGTTCATCATGAACCTGTTCTCTTGGTTGTTGGCAGTGTTAGTGCAACAGGGAGGTCCCAGTTGCAGCATCTTTTGAACTATTCGGATACGGTTGGACTGGAAATGGATTCGGCAAAAGTTTTGCTGGATGAAGATGTAAAAGCTAGGGAATTAACGCGAATTCTGTCTGGGGCTAAAGAGGCCTTTTTGCAAGGGAAAAATGTAGTGTTATACTCTTCGAATAATGTGATTGAAACTCGTAAAATCGGAGAGCAACTGGGATACGATGCGGTTAAAATCAGTAATATCATTTCAATGGTATTAGGTGAATTTGCGGCAGAAATGATCTGTGTTCATGATTTAAAGTATCTATTTTTAACTGGAGGAGATACCGCTCAGCAAGTGTTCCTTCAATTAAATGCGTATGAATTTATTTTACTGGACGAAGTAGAATCCGGTATCCCGCTTGGTCGGGTATTCACAGACAAAGAGTTATTTATTGTCACTAAGGCTGGGAACTTTGGCTCAAAGGAAGTCATGTTGAAAGCCGTTTATAAACTTCATGGGAGGAATTATGATGAAACCGATTATAGGGATTACCATGGGCGACGCCGCAGGAGTGGGTCCTGAGATCATCGTGAAAGCCTTGAGCCATCCATCTGTTTACGAAATATGTAGACCAGTTGTGATTGGTGATGCGAAAATGATCGAAAGAGCGATTCGTATCACTCAATCATCATTAACCGTTGCGGCGGTTGCATCTGTGACTGAAAGCAAATTTGAATTTGGTAGAATTGATTGTATTGATCTGGATTTACTACCTGCTGACCTGCCTTTTGGAGAATTATCACCACAAGCAGGAGATGCTGCCTTTCAATATTTAAAGACGGCAGTTGAACTGGCGAAGAATAAGGAGATTCAATCGATCTGTACTGCGCCATTAAATAAAGAAGCCCTCCACAAGGGAGGACATCTATATCCAGGACATACCGAAATCCTTGCAGAATTAACGGAAACGGTGGATTATTCGATGATGTTATCTTCACCCAAATTAAAGGTCATTCATTTGACCACACATGTTGGCCTGATTAAAGCGGTTCAGTCTATTACTCCAGAACGGACGTATAAAGTGGTGAAGCTTGCCCACGAAACATTAACACGTGCAGGCTATACAAATCCAAGAATCGCGGTTTGCGGAATTAACCCACATGCGGGTGAAAATGGCTTGTTTGGAGAAGGGGAAGAGGAAGAAAAACTAGTTCCAGGAATTGAGCAAGCCATGGCTGAAGCAATAAATGTAAGCGGTCCACACCCTGCAGATACCGTCTTTTTCCGAGCGGTTCGTGGTGATTTTGATCTGGTTGTTGCCTGTTATCATGATCAAGGCCATGTGCCAATTAAGGTATTAGGTTTGGAAGAGGGGGTTAATATCACGGTTGGTTTAAATGGTGGTGTGATTCGCACCTCTGTAGACCATGGCACTGCATTTGATATTGCCGGTAAAAATATAGCTGATGAAAGAAGTATGCTTGCAGCCATCCAATCTGCTGCTGATTTGTCTCCAAAAGAAGTTTTCAATTAAGAATCTGATGTAAAAAGAGTTTTAAGGGGGCTTAAAGAAAAATTCCTCGTGTAGTGTGAATGGATTAAGGGTCATTCGGGCAGTTAACACTCAGGAATATTTTTAAGTTCCCCGAGAAAACACAGACCATAAGGATAGGACCTGAAATCTCAGGTCCAAGCTTTTCAAAAGGGAAAGTATATTCGAAAAATGTAACCCCTTACTTATTGTAGAGAGCTATTTTGAGAAGTTCCCAGAGATATATATTTTGATAAAAATTTAATTAGAAAGTTAAGGTGATTAGGGTGATTAGTATGAGTAATAATAAATTAGTCATTAACAAGTCCATTCCAAACGGAAAATTATATCATGATGAATATACAAATATTGATTTTTCTTTAATTCCATCTGGTCCTTTTCCAACCGCACATGCACCAACTATTACTAAGTTAGACAATGGAGATTTATTATGTGCATGGTTTGCAGGTTCATTTGAAGGCAGTCCCGATATTTCAATTGTTTTATCAAAATTTAGTCATGAATCGGGGGAGTGGAATGAACCGAAGATTGTCTCTCAGGATGATACACGTAGTGAGCAAAACCCATCATTTTTCCAGGCTCCTGATCAATCAGTATGGTTAATATATACTTCTCAGGAAGGTCGACGACCGGATAAAGATAATATGCAGTTTACGTCCATTATTAAATATCAGAAAACATACGACAACGGTGAAAATTGGACTGAACCAGAAGTATTATTTAGCAAGCCAGGTACATTTGTTCGACAAACGATTCAAGTATTAAGTAATGGTAGATGGATATTTAGCACGTGGGTATGTGAAGATTCAGAACTAGGTCTTACAAATGATCCTACAGTATTTCAAGTGTCAGATGATGAAGGACTAACATGGAAAGAAGTACGCATGCCTGATAGTAACGGACGAGTTCATGCTAATGTGATTGAATTAGAAGATGGTCATTTAGTGGCATTTATGAGAAGTAGATTTGCGGATTATATTTATAGAAGTGAGTCAACGGATAATGGAGATTCTTGGACAGTGCCTGAGCCAACCGTCTTACCAAATAATAATTCAAGTATAAGTGCAATCAAACTGGATAACGGTGCAATTGCTATAGCGTATAATGCAAACTCTGCTAATAATCCTGAAAAAGGGAAAGTAGCTTGGCCAGGATTAAGAAACCCGGTAGTGGTTTCGGTGTCTGAAGATGGCGGAAATACTTGGCCAATCGGCCGAATTATTGAACATGCAGAAGGTTTCATTGGAGCAGAGAATAAAACGAATAATTCACAATTTGAATATCCTACTATTTATCAAGATACGGAAGGACATTTGCATTTAGTATACGCATATAAGAATAGAATATGTGTGAAATATAATAGTTTTTCAGTTGAAGATATCTATGGTGAAAAGCGTGAAAATGAAGGGGTTTACAATCCTACATCTGGAGAAATAAGTTAGATATCAAGTTATCGCATAATTGTATTTTGATAGCCACTTTGGGATAAAACCAAGTTAACTAAATATCTAGTTAACTTGGTTTTGAAAGAGAGAGGAGAAACAAAAAATGACAATCGAAATGATTCTTGCCCTTGGTATCTTAATCCTGATGATTGGATTGATTATGTCAGACAAAATGGCATTCGGCGCACCACCAATCCTTGCTTGCCTTTTGCTAGTAGTCGTCGGTCTTTCCACTGTTCAGGAGGCTTTCGCAGGCTTTGTGAACCCAAGCGTTATCATGATCGCAGGCTTTATGGTTGTAATGGCGGGACTAATGAAGACTAGATTGATTGGAAAGGTTCAGTCCTCTATGCTCGCTTTGGTAAATAAGGGCGGTTATAAAAGTTATGCTCTTTTGCTCGTGGTAGTCATGCTTGGTGCCAGTTTAGTAGGGTCTGGTTCCACTGGTTATTATGTACTGATTTTATCCTTAATATCTACTATCCCTTACAATAAAAAAATGCCTACATCCAAATTGATGATGCCTTTGGGGTTTGCTACTAATCACCCTTTACTTCCTTTCAATGTAGCACTCTTCTATGGTGTTACTGTCAGTGTACTGGAAACGGCAGGTTATACCGGTGGGCTGTCAATGTCGAAATTTGCTGTAGTCAATTTCATCCTGGCTCTTGGTTTCTTGGTATGGAGTTTAATTGCTTATCGTCTTCTACCGGATCATCCAATTACGGAAGCTTCTGAATATGATGAGGTGGCGGCTACGACTGAGATTGAGATTTTGCCTGCGTGGAAAGAATACTCTACCATCGCTGTATTTATCATTAGTGTTGTTGGTATGATGTTAATGAGTGTGATAGGCAATGCTGCCTATGTAATCCCTGGCCTTGCAGGTGCATTCTTACTAATGATCAATGTGCTTGATTTCAAAGAAGTTCGAGATAATATGGGGGCACCTGTAATCCTTATGATGGCTGGTGTTATCGGTGTTGCTGACGCTCTAGCTAACTCAGGATTCACAGTGATGATCGGTGATGTTGTGGCGAATTCATTGGGCAATAATGTAAGCCCATTCATTCTTATCTTTATCTTTGCACTTCTAACTAGTACCTGTGCTACTTTTACTGGTTCCAATATGGGTTCTGTATTCATCTTTGCGCCAATTGCTATTGCTACCAGCATGAGTTTGGGACTTAATCCTGTTGCTGCTGCAACTGCTGTTGTAATATCTGGATGGAACGGAGGGTACATGCCAGTCGATGGTATGCCTGCTATGATTTTAGGTATGGGTAAATATAAGCTTCCACAGTTCTGGTTATTCTCCGTACCTATGTACTTATTCCGTATTCTTGCGCTATGCATAGGTGCTATGATTATGTTCCCTGTAAGCTGATAAAATGATAGAAGGGCATTGCCATCTAATGGGGCAAAGGTCTCGCGACAAGCCGATGGAGTAATCCATCGGCTTTGTTTCAGGTTCTGACTGAGGCTCCTTCTTTTTAAATTTGGTGATTTTAGTGGAGTTTTTAGAAGAGAGGATATTATTGAAAAAGGAGAAGGGGTGATATTAAGAATATAAAGAGCTCACTTGGGATAAATTATCTTTAAGTCTCTTCCAATGGTGATGCTTTATGATATTAGATAGATGGATTTTAGTAGGAATTATTTCTACTAGTACGATAATAATCTTGAGAATGGTTCCAAAGAAAAAAGCAAGAGAAGCTTGGGTACTTTTTTTATCTATGGGAATGATTACATGGCCAGCGGGTTTGCTTGCAGTGGAAATGGGTTGGATTAAATATCCTGTTCAACTACTTGCAAAAGCAAATGATTATAATAAGGCTAGTTTTACGTATGAATTCTTTTTATTCCCTATGACCTCTGTTGTATTTAGCTTATATTATTCAAAAGTCGTATCTAAAATTGGTCAGTTTCTATATTTCTTCCTATTTGCAAGTATATTTACCATATTGGAAGTTATTTTAGAGAAGACAACTAGGCTCGTGGAATACGATGAATGGAAATGGTATTGGACACTTATTACTTTAATAATTACGTTATTTTTAAATCATAAATATTATGAATGGTTTAAAAAGAGATTGACAGTGGTCTCATCATGACTAAAGAAATTATTGTAATCATAGTTTCATGGGTCATTTCAATATATTGCTTACTTAAATATGTTCCAAGGGAAAGGCTAAGAGAAGCCCACATCTCTTTATTAATGAGTCAAACTCTTGCTTGGATATTTGAATTTATTCAAGTTCATTTTGAGTTGGTAGAGTTTCCTTTTAGAGAATTTCACAATGCAACCAAAATGAGTTTTTCTCTTCACTATATAGTGTTACCTTCTTTTGGGGTATTTTTTATACTCTTATATCCTTTGAAAAAGGGTTTATACAGAAGAATTTTACATTACCTGATTTTTTCAGCAGCACTTCCATCCTATACTTCAATAGTGGAACATTTCACGTCATTAATTGAATTTAAGAAATGGAATTGGTTCATAGCTGTATGCGCTAACTTTATTTTGTTATGGATTTTAAAAAAGTTTGTATTTTGGTTTCGTAAAGAATTAACTTAATTGAAAGAAGAGGGAATCAAAAAATAAAGGAGCCCGTACAATAATAGAATTAACGTTAAAACTTATCAACGGTTTTAAAAATCCAATAACATATAAAACCCTAATCTCCTGCTTTATGTAGGAAATCAGGGTTTTACTTTTGAAAAGCTAGCTGAAACAATATTACTTCGAACTTAAAGCACCAACCACGGGATGTGGAACATAAGGTTCTTCTAAATATCCAACTTCTTCAGTGGTTAACTTAACCGTTAAAGCACCGACCGAATCTTCAAGATGAGAAATTTTCGTAGCACCAATAATAGGAGCGGTTACTGGTTCTTTCTGAAGCAGCCAAGCAAGTGCGATTTGGGATCTTGGCACACCATGTTTATCTGCTAATTCTGCAACTCGTTCGACAACAAAACGGTCGTTATGTTCTGTTGAACCGTACTTAGATTTTTGCGTTGCATCCGTTTCAGAACGGAGAGTGTCTTCTGACCAATCACGAGTTAATCTACCTGATGCTAGAGGGCTATATGGAATTACGCCAATTTTTTCTTCTTTACATAGTGGCAGCATCTCCCGTTCCTCCTCACGGTAGATGAGGTTAAGGTGATTTTGCATGGATACAAATCTAGTCCACCCATTTTTCTCGGCTACATGTAACGCCTTCAAAAACTGCCATGAATACATGGCAGATGCACCTATGTATCTTACCTTTCCAGCCTTCACTAGATCATGGAGGGCTTCCATCGTCTCTTCGATAGGGGTGTTGTAATCCCATCGATGAATTTGGTATAGATCTACATAATCCGTTCCAAGTCGTTTGAGGCTCTTATCAATTTCGCTCATAATATGTTTTCGGGATAATCCTTTACTGTTCGGACCTTTGCTGTTTAAATCTTTGCCTAACGGGAAATAAACCTTTGTTGCAATGACAACTTCATCTCGGTTTGAAAAATCTTTAAGGGCACGTCCGAGAAATTCTTCACTCGTTCCATCTGAGTAAACGTTTGCAGTATCGAAAAAATTGATTCCCATCTCAAGAGCTTTTTTAATAACTGTGCGACTGCTCTCTTCATCAATTACCCAAGGATGCATCCAACGTTCCTTCACGCCAAAACCCATACAACCAAGGCAAATTCTAGATACATCTAATCCCGTGTTACCAAGTTTGGTATATTCCATTTGAAAAATTCCTCACTTTCCATATTTGTTATTCATTTATTATTAGTATAAAAGTATATGTGTTTCTTACAATTGTTAATTAAGAAGAATATGTATATTAATGAACAAAACTGAAAAAAATGTTCATTATTTTTAAAAAAAGTGATACTTGGACAAAAAGACTGCCAACAAACTTAAAACACATTAGTTTGTCGACAGCCTTAAGCAGTAGAGGTTTCTATTTTTTTCTCCATCTAACTAACGGTTTTGAAATAATCGGCGTCAACACACCTGAAAGAATCGCTTCAGTAATTCCATTAGTGGCTACAATGGTAAGTAGGGCAGGCAAGAGCTGCTCTATGTCTAACTTCAAAAAGTTCGCATATGGCTCCCTATAAAATAAATAAATGAGTCCAAGTACTAAAACAGTATTTGTTAAAGACCCTAGCACTCCGGCAATGCTCATTCTTACTGTTTCATTGAGCTTCCCGCTGAGTAATCTATGGAACACAAATGCTGCAACTACACCAATTAAAATTCGAGGTAAAATTGATACAAGCGGATTCGTGAAAACAATGGGTGCAATTACGCTTGTAGGGGCGACAAATGCTCTGATGAATGTGATAAGTCCCCAGATGCCTCCCACAATAGCTCCTTCCTTCGTTCCAAGGACGATTGCTGCGATAATGACCGTAACCTGAATAAACGTCAAGCTAAGAGGTCCCATCGGAATATATCCTAAAAAAGGGATGGTCGTTTGAATAATGATGATAGCAGAAAGCATCCCTAATAGGACCATTCGGAATGTCTTATTTTTTTTGTTCATAAATAAACTCCTTTTTATTAGATAATATATTCTCTGTTATCATTCTACAAATAAGATCTCTTGCTTTTGATATTAGCAAATTTTCTTCAGTATGAATATTGATGACGGCCATAAATATTCAAAGTTTCATGAAGAAGGAATATTATCTGATAGTAGAGAATACACACCTAAAAGGTAGAAGAAGTGAGGTGTTTTTTAAAATGATTCCATTCAGTCTGATAGAGCAAAAGAAAGTAACAAATAATTTAGTTATTGTCTTACCTGGGGCGGGTTACACCACACAGGCTCCATTGTTACGATTTACAACGGGCGTATTCTACAATAAAGGTTTTGATGTCTTACATATTAACTATACATTTAATAGGCAGGAGTTATCTGAGCTAAGTGAAGAGGTTTTCGCTAGAGATGTACAGCTAGTTATTAGGAATGCAATTAAGAGCAAAAAATATAGTAATTACTATATAGTGGCTAAATCAATTGGAACAATTGCTTTAAGTCATCTCTTAAATGATACGATGTTTAAAGACGCGAAAGTAGTATGGCTGACCCCATTGCTGCAAAGAGATGTTGTATTTAACGCAATGGTTAATAGTGATCATAAGGGACTTTGTATTATTGGAGATGAAGATAGTTGTTTTATTGCGGAACGTTTTGAAAGATTGAAAGATAATCCTAATCTTATATGCAAAATAGTTGATGGCGGAAATCACAGTTTAGAGCTCGATGTAGATCCAATAAAATCTATCGATATATTGAAAAGTGTAATTGTTGATATTAGTGAGTTTTAAAAACAAATAAGGTTAGTTAAATAAGGAATTACAAAATGATTACCGAATATAATATCTCTAACATTAGCTCGAGGAGGAAATCAATGTATATAGCCATCGGTATTCTAGTATTCATATTCATGGGTATTTCCATAGGATGAGTTCTATATTACAAGAATTGGGCATTGATTTATTCTGCATATGGTAATGAAGAGTATTTCGGTATCGTTGCAAAATTAAAGGCAGAAGGGCTGAAATATAGAACCCATATTCCAAACAGAGGCTTTGATAATCGAGTTGATCGGTTTAAGGATCATACACAATTTGATATATATGTAAAAAAAGAGGATGAGCACCTAGCTGTTAAAGCATTACACAAAAGATATTCTAATCATTGAAAAAGGAGTATGGATGAAGGGCTTTGCTTAAGGATCGTTTAATTGAACATACGTAGTCCTCGATATAGTAAATTTAGGAAAAGATATTATTATTCACAAGTTACTTTCCTAGTGAGATGATCAGAGTATCTAAACAAGGGGCGTTTCCAAAATAGAGAGCTTGGTTACCCTACTAAAGAGTTGAAACATCAGTTCAACAGCAAATACATAATTTTGAGGGAAGAAGTTATGAAATTACTAACGTTAAACTGTCATTCATGGCAGGAAGATAATCAATACGAGAAAATAACGCTTTTGGTCGAAACGATAAAAGAACATTCTTATGATGTGATAGCATTACAAGAGGTAAACCAGACCGTGGAAGAAGAAATTGTATACGGAAATATAAGAAAAGATAATTTTGCTTTAGTCTTAATAAACGATCTGAAAAAACTAGGGGAAGATCAATACTCACTTGTTTGGGGATTTTCCCATTTGTATAAAAACTTTGAAGAAGGTTTGGCCATCATTACAAAACATCCTGTGATAGAAGAACACTCTTTCTATGCCTCAAATAGCTTGGATTCAGCTAATTGGAAGACAAGAATGATTGTTGGTGCAAGCATTCAATACGACGATAAACCACTTTCTTTTTATTCTTGTCATATGGGGTGGTGGCATGATGAAGAAGAACCCTTCAAAGATCAGGCAGATAACCTCCTTAAATATGCAAATATGGATAATATAGCTTTTTTTATGGGTGACTTTAATAACGATGCCTTCGTTGATGGGGAGGGCTATGAATATTTACTCAGTCATGGACTAATTGACACCTATCATCTTGCAGAGAATAAAGATGAGGGTGTGACGGTAGAAGGTGAAATTGCTGGATGGGAAGGCAATGTTTTGAAAAAAAGAATTGACTTAATTCTCACCAGTCACCCAGTTCCAGTGATTTATTCCAATGTCATATTTAATAACAAAAATAAATCAGTCGTATCTGATCATTATGGAGTAGAAATAAAATTAAATGTGATTGGATAGGGGAGTGGAATATGGAAAATAACGTTTTTGAACAAATGGCCCAAAGATATGATACAGAAGACAGAATGGAATTGGCTAAAGTAATTGTTAAGGAAGTAAGACCCGAATTACAAAATTGTCAATCGAAGACATTAATTGATTATGGAAGTGGTACGGGTCTGGTGAGCCTAGAACTAACAGATTTAGTAGATTCTATTTTGTTGGTTGATTCATCAAAACAAATGTTGGACGTTGCAAAAGCTAAGATTTCTCACAAAGGAATAACTAACGCAACAGTCCTTTATTCAGATTTTACTCAAGACACTCCTGAACTTAAGGCAGACATCGTGTTATTGTCACTAGTTCTTCTGCATATTCCAGATACTAAAAAAATTTTACAAGAATTGTTCAACATATTAAATCAGGGTGGGAAGCTAATTATTATTGATTTTGATAAAAATGACATAATAAATCATCCGAAGGTTCATAACGGTTTTTCGCATGAAGATCTGAAAGAAAAATTATCTGAAGCTGGATTTAAATCAATTAATATTAAGACTTTTCATTATGGAAACCGTATTTTTATGAATCAAGATGCCTCCATGTTTATATCTAGTAATATAAAGTGATTTCACATAATCTATAAAAAAGAACCAGTCATATCAAGGATTTTTTCCCTGTTGATGTGACTGGTTCTGACTTTAAAATGTATAAGATTCTCCATCATCTGGCACAAGAACGTTGGAGGAGATTCCTTTTTCCTTCGTAAAGCATTTTAATTCTTCTCTAGATAATGTCCAATGATTCACAGCCTCCATATGAACAGAGATTATTTTCGCGTCAGGAGCTGTCTTATAAACTTCGAAAATATCTTCTTTTCCCATTACAAGAGATCCGCCTTCTAGGAATTGATTATCTCCACCATTTACCACAATAATATCTGGTTTGTGTGTGTTAATGACTTCTTGAACACCTTCATACCAAACGGTATCACCCGCTACATATAGGGTCTGTTCATTAATATGTTTAAAGACAACGCCGCACACTTGCCCAACAAGCTTTAAGATTTCTCCTCTTCCGTGCTCGCCTTTCGTTTTGATCAATTGAATGTCTTCAAATAGTGTATTTTCCTGTAATACTTCTGTATTTTGAAAACCAGCACTGTGAATTACTTTCGCATCTTCCTCATTTTGTACAAACATTTTCATTTCTTTTGGCAGTATTTCTTTGGCAGCATCATCCCAGTGATCCAAATGCAAATGGGTGAGAATGACCGCATCTACATTATGGATGAGGTGATCAATTGAAACCGGTAAGCCTACTAAAGGATTGTTTTGATCTTGTCTTAATGAATTTGGGAAAGGAGGATAAGTTCCTTTCTTGGCTAAAAATGGATCTATTAAAAACTTCTTTCCTGCATAATGGACAACGATTGTTGCATTGCGGATTTGTTGTATATTCATAGTTTTTATCTCCTTTTCATAAATCTAGATATAGTTTATACTATGTGCCATAAACAGTTACATAGATGAATTCAAGTCTTTTGGTCGTTTTACTTGATTAATGAAAGGAGTTGTTCATGTGTTAGATCATACTGATTTGCTTATTTTAGATGAGTTAACTAAAAACAGTCGTATTACTATGAAGCAGTTGGGTGAAAAAGTCCATTTGACTGGTCAAGCCACCTCAGCAAGAGTGGCGAAGTTAGAGGATAGTGGAATTATTGAAGGGTATACGATTAACATTAATCAAGTAAAGATGGGGTACGTTATTCACGCAATGATAAGTATTTTTACTCAAAGCACTTTTCATGAACCATACCTGACCTTCATAAATTCACAAGAAGAATATGTAATAAATAACTATAAAATTAGTGGAGATAGTTGTTATCTTCTAGAATGTAAATTTCCGTCCAATAAGGAATTAGACGAATTTTTAATAAGCTTGAACAAACATGCAAATTACAAATTATCTATTGTTATAAATAAATAGTGACTAAGAGAGGTTTATAACTTTTGAATAGGGGTATATGTCACTGTATGATAACGCATTTGGATGGGATGTTAAGCTCGTTTCAATATTTTGATTAAAATACTAACCTGAACAATTATCTATTTTATCAATCATGTTGCTTAATATCTCATCAATATTAGATGTTTACTAGTTTATTCAAAACTCCCGGGTGAATTGTTGGGATTTCATAAATCCATTGATTGCTGTACAAAAAATAACCTTTCAGAAAGTTTAACGGGTTCGGTACTATAGTACAAAAATCTAATTAGCAAACAAATTAGCATTTTCGCGGAGGTATAGGAATTAATAGGCGGAGAAATTCCGGTTAATGTGTATAGTAGGGGCTCAAGAAGCGGATATAAGCGGATATATTCCGATTAACTTCTCTATATATAACTAAATCTAAAGATTAGGTTCATATAAGCGGAAAAACTCCGCTTATATTGCAGGAAATGTTGGTATTTCCCAAAATAAACGGAATTTTTCCGTTTATTTTTCAAACTTAGTGAAATCGATGTTCTATTATTTTGTAGAGTGCAAATTAATATAAAAAATGCTTGGAGACACAATGTTCCAAGCATTGCATATCAAATTGCCTGTTCATTTGCGTGTGAATGACCGTTTGAATAGCAAGGTTCGTTCTAATTTTGTACTTCAAAATCGAACCCCTTCAGTAAAGTTGAAGGGGTTTTATTCATACTATTTTTTCTCAATGATAACAAATAAGACACCTGTGAGAATTAGGATAGAGCCGATCCAAAAGGTTATACCTAGTGTCTCTCCAAGGATAAGCCATCCAAGTAATGTTCCCACCAAAGGCTGAAAGAAGAAAAATATCCCCCCGCTTGAGGCGTTGAGCATCTGTAATCCACGATTCCAAAGTAGAAATCCACATGCGGTTGAAATAATCCCCAAATACAAGAGTCCTCCCCAAATGGTCGGGTCAGTCAGTTGAGCGATATTCATTTCATGTAACCGTGGCAGAACAAAAGGAGTCAGCACGAACAGAGCGACCGAAATGGAATAGGTTGTTACCACAATTTGTGAATAATCACTAGGTAATCGCTTGATGAGTACAGACATGAACGCCCATGTTAGAGCGGCAATAAATAGGGCGATGCCTCCAAGCGAACTGGACATATTTACATCGCCAATTCCAACGATGAGAAGTACTCCAATGGTGGCCAAACCAACGGAGATTCCCTTTCTTAACGTTAATCGCTCTTTAAGGATTAAGCGAGCAAATACAACCATAAATGCTGGTGTTGAAGAAGTGATAATCGCGCCCATTTGTGCTGTGGATAGCATCGTTCCCGTTTCCTGAGCTACGATTGAAATAGCATTGCCAATGATTCCAATGGCTATGATTATTAAAAAATACTGTTTTTCAATTCGCCATTTCTGTTTGGTGATCAAGCCGATAATGAGAAGTGCAACAATAGCGACTAAATACCGCATCCACACAAGTTCTAGTGGAGGAATCACCTCTACTACCACTTTTACCACAACGTACATTCCGCCCCAAATACTTGAAGCTAATATCAAATATAAAGAACCTAATAAGGTATTTTTCATTTTCTGTACCCTCCGTCTTTTAATTAGGTCGAGAATGCCCCTAACGGAGAGATGTAGTCACCTTCACTCCATTAAGAGCAAGGGACGACTGGTACATCATTTTCAAATAACGGAGTCCAATACATTTTGATTCACCTCTAGTCGAATTTCACTTTTTAGAAAATTATAACAAATAATGGGGAACTCTTGTGTTATTAGTTTATTAAGATTGATAGAGATTTATCTCTAGGTTCTTCATCTAAGGATTGCATCGTATATTTGCTGTGTGATTGATATGTCAGCATGACGTTGAATCTCAATGTACATGACTTAAGCTCCTTTAAGTGTTATACACGGGTGTTGAGTGTTATACACAAACAGATGTAAACTATCGATAAATAATTAAACAGATTATAACACTGGGGGAAATGAGATGAAATACTTCGTAGTTGATGCTTTTGCAGAAAAAGTTTTTGAAGGAAATCCAGCAGGAGTATGTATCATGAATGAGTGGATATCAGATGAACTTATGCAGAAAATCGCCATTGAAAATAACTATCGGAAACGGCTTTTGCAGTAAAAGAAGAAGTAAGTTCTTATCGACTGAGATGGTTTACGCCTGGAGGAGAGATTAATCTTTGTGGTCACGCCACGTTAGCAACGGCATTTATCATCCTCAATTATTATGAGAAGCAATTGAATCGTGTGAAGTTCAATACAATCAGTGGAGAGTTAATCGTAAATAAACAAGAAGATTTATATGAACTAGATTTTCCTTCTGTTCCTTCAGAAGAAATTTCTGTTACGGAGCAAATGATCAGCGCTCTGGGAATTGTGCCAAAAGAAGCTTACTTAAATAGAGATCTTGTATTTATCCTAGAATCTGAGGAAGAAGTGAGAAACGTAAGTCCTAATTTTGCCGCATTAGAAACATTGCCAGAAGGATTGGGTGTTTGTGTTACGGCCAAAGGAAGCGAATATGATTTTGTCTCCAGAGGATTTTTTCCTAAGCTAAAAGTAAATGAAGATCCCGTAACAGGTTCCTTACATTGTAGCCTAATTCCGTTTTGGGCAAATAGACTAGGAAAGCAGGAAATGGTGGCTAGACAAGTATCAAGTAGAGGTGGCACACTTTATTGTAAACATGAGGATACACGAGTAAAGATGGCTGGAAGAGCCGTTTTATATTCAGAAGCCGAAATTAATATTGGGATTTAGATTTAGCTTTTAATACATGAGGGGTGAAGGCTTGAAACGTATTCATTATAGTTGGGTGATTTTATTTATTGCGTTTTTTTCTATCATAACAGCGGGTATCATACGTTCCTCCTCAGGAGTGTTCATCGTACCTTTTGAAAATGAATTTGGATGGGATCGGTCAACCATTTCATTTGCTTTTGCGATTAGTCTTCTTCTATACGGGATATCAGGTCCATTTATGGCTGCATTAATAGAGGTGATGGGCCTTAAGAAAATGATGATCTTAGCCATGACCACATTGTTAGTGGGTATTTTACTTACCTTTTTTATGGTGAAGCCATGGCAGTTAGTTTTAATTTGGGGAATCATTATTGGTTTGGGCTCTGGTTTGTTCTTAACCGTACTTAGTCCCTATATTGCCAATCAATGGTTTGAAAAGAGAAGAGGACTTGCTCTCGGGATTTTAACAGCAAGCACAGCAACAGGACAATTAATTCTTCTCCCATTACTTGCAATACTGATTGAAACACATTCCTGGAAATGGGCGATGGGTTTAATTCTGATCCTTAGCCTCATAATGCTGGCTATGATCTTATTATTTATGAAGAATTCACCTCAGGAAGCGGGGCTTCTTCCATATGGGCAAGAAGAGGCTTCAGCTTTAAAAAAGGTGGCGAAAAAGGAAAATCCTATAACCATTGCCTTTCAAATCTTATTTGAAGCGATCAAAGTAAAGGAATTTTGGTTACTAGCAGGGAGTTTTTTTATCTGTGGTCTTTCGACTAGTGGGCTGATTGGAACGCATTTTATTTCCTACTGTATAGGCTTTGGTTTTACTGCTGTAACGGCCGCTTCCATGCTCTCGTTAATGGGGGTGTTTGATTTAATAGGAACCACTCTTTCTGGTTGGTTTTCCGATCGCTTTGATAATCGTTGGTTGTTGTTTTGGTATTACGGTTTAAGAGGAGCTTCGCTTTTGTTTCTCCCATTTGCGCTTTCTGATGGTTCCTATATTTTTCTAATCATCTTCTCTGTGTTTTACGGCTTAGATTGGATTGCTACTGTCCCACCAACGGTTAATATTACAAGGCAAATTTTTGGAATAGAGAAAAGTGTAGTGGTATACGGATGGATTTTCGCAGCCCATCAATTAGGCTCAGCAGTAGCTGCAGGAGGAGCAGGAATACTATACAAAATGTTTAACTCCTATACCTGGGCATTTGCTTTAGCTGGAATGTTTTGTTTATTGGCGAGTCTCTTTGTAGTAGTGATTAAAAAGGAACGTATAGAAGTGGAAGTAAATCATTCGTATATCGCTAAATAGGATATTGCTATAAAAGGATCGCTACGGTTAAATGGGGTTCTGTTCCCTGTCACAAAAAATCAACATGTATATTAAAATGACCATCAAGTTGTATGTGAAATTGATGGTCATTTTTTATTGATATAACGCGAATAATGATAAAAATAGGCGTAAAACTGTAGTCCAATTTGTAAGGTTACAGAGAGTTCTGTTACCACGCAAATGGGACTGCAAGAAACCATGTTTTTCTTTTGACTTTGACTCTGTAATGATTCATTGATGATTTCGTATAGGTAAGAGAATGAATAGACGGAGAAATTCCGGCTAATGTATATAAAGGAAGCTTAAGAAGCAGAAATAAGCGGAGGAATTCCGGTTAACTGCTCTAAATAAGCTAAAATTCAAAGATTTGGATCACATAAGCGGAAAAACTCCGCTTATTCTTAAGGAAATATGGGTATTTCCCAATTTAAACGGAATTTATCCGTTTATTTATCAAACACAGTGAAATCAACATCAGCTTTATAACAGAATGTATCATGCATTTTAAGTGAAGGCCTTACACTAAGGTGATCCTTTTTTTATATGAAAAAATATGGAATAGGTAAGCTGAAAATCTCCTTAACTTTTGATCATATCCTTTTTAATTAAGCAATCTTCTATGGATTGTATGGCCCATACTTCGTCAGTTCCAATAGCCTTTATATATATTTTACTTCCAGGTTTAATTCCTGATGCTAGAATATCCATGATAGACTTGACTGAGTATTT
Organism: Robertmurraya korlensis; assembly: GCF_023715225.1. Classification (GTDB taxonomy): domain Bacteria; phylum Bacillota; class Bacilli; order Bacillales; family Cytobacillaceae; genus Robertmurraya_A. The sequence continues at coordinate 61,750 of NZ_JAMBNS010000011.1, read as the reverse complement.
TAGATTAATAGTTTCTCCTTTGTACTCTAGAAAAATATCTGATTTATATTTATGAGCTAAACTTACTAAGAGGGTTGCGGGTCTTGCAAATCCAGTTTCCTTAATAATATTTAACTGCTGTTTAATCATTTTTTCACCTCAAATATAAAGATAAACGGTCTTTTTTTCGAGCTGCCTATGTTAATAATTTATTATGTCATAATAATTAGGAATCACTTAGCACATTCCTATCAAGTTTTTGCCTAATTCTATTAACCCTGTTTACCTAATAAATGAATATCAGTTATAATGACTGAAGGTGAAGATAAAGGAGAATGAATCATGTCAGAGAAAATTTACAAACAGAAACTAGAGCTTTCCTCCCTTATTGAGCGATTATCCAAACAGGATGGTGTCCATCCTACCTCGATTCCCTCTTTATTCCTCATTCGTGAATCCATTATTACTGAACCTATTTCTAGAGTAAATGAGCCATCTTTTTGCATAATTCTCCAAGGGGAGAAGGAAGTATTATTGGGGGAGGAACGATATGTGTATGGTCCGGGTCATTATATCGTGGCCTCCGTTGATTTGCCGGTAACAGGGCAAGTAAGAAAGGCCACAACAGAAGCTCCCTATTTAGCTCTCAAGCTTGAATTTACAACGGAACAAGTGTTAGAAGTTATTGATGAGACAGATATTCCGTTTAATCAGAGAAAACATCCAAAACGAGCTATGTTTGTTAGCGAAGTAGAACCATCTTTGTTAGATGCGGTGTTAAGATTAGCTTGTTTATTAGAAAATCCAAAGCACATTCCTATCCTTGCTCCCTTAATTAAGAAAGAAATAATCTATTGGATTTTACAAGGCCCACATGGAGGGGCACTTGAACAAATAGCACTAGAGGGTAGCAATGCGGCTAGAATAAGAGAAGTGATCGACCATATTATCAAAAATTTTGAAGAACCCTTTCGAATTGAAGAGCTCGCTGAAATCGCCAATATGAGCGTGTCGTCTCTGCATCGACATTTCAAAGAAGTAACAGCTATGAGTCCTATTCAGTTCCAAAAACAATTGCGGTTGCAAGAAGCTAGGCGCTTGTTATTAGCTGACCCGAAAGATGTAGCTAATGTTGCATTTAGAGTGGGGTACGAAAGTCAATCGCAATTTAGTCGTGAGTATTCCCGTATGTTTGGCTTTTCGCCTCGAGTAGATATTAACCGACTGAAAGAGAACCATGTGTAAGTAAACAAGATGTTTAGATGATGAAAAGTCTAATTGAAAATAGGGGGGGCATTGATCCAAGAAGGATTAATGCTTTTTTTGGTTGAGCTTATTGAACCAAAGGGGGGGTTACGGAAGAAGGATTTCTTAGAGTGAATGGACCTTTTAATATACCTGGGTCATACTAAATACAAAGAAAGAAGCAATAGTAACTTCAATGTTTTTGGGGGTAGTTATATACTTATATATTAACTTAGAGAATGGCTCTCTGAAATAGACTAAGGAGTGAATGTATGTACGATTTAGTTAGTAAATTATTTAGTGTAACTGGAGAGTATGAGTTTGAAAGTTTTTTAGTAGTCATATTGTTGTTTCTAGGTTTCTTTTTTTTATTAAAGAAATGGCCTCGATACATAAAATTGTTGGATAAGCAGATTAAAGAGGAAGAGGACAAAAAGGGGAAGGCCGTAAATAAACGAATTTTTCATATATTTAATGTGTTGATAGTCACATTGGTTCTTTTTATTATTATTAGACAAGTGACACTGGTACCTTATTATAATGATCGGGCAGAAGAAATTATAAAGGAATGGAATAAAGATGGGTCAGTGGCTGAGCGGATAGAGAATGGGAAAGAAAAGGTGTATTTTGATTCGGTATCGGTGGTAGGTAGAAGATCGAGTAACCAGCAAACAATGGAAAATATACTTTATAAAGAAGAAAAAGATAGAGACATATGGGAGTATGTGTATATCAGAGGGGATAAGTTAATTAATCCACAGAAAGAGTTATTCTTTAATGGGCTAGGAGAATTTATTAAAATACGTGCGAAAGTATTTGAGGACCCGAGTATTGAGAAACCGTATATGACTTACACGTATATAGACAAAGAAGATGTCTTTTGGTTAAAAGGTTATTATGATGTAGAAGTATATACGAATGATTTACGTAATGATTAAGGGAAAAAGTAGTTTACGGAGGAATAGGAATGACCGTTGCATTTGAATTTTAGAGATTCTTATTAGTTTGTCATTCAAATTGTTTTGGTATTTTTGTAAGGGGGGCGTCCACAAGAATGATTGATGCCACTTGTTTGTTGGATTTTTTAGAAAAGAAGCAGTTTAGTTGTGCGACATTATTAAAGAAAATTAGTTCGCTATTCAAAATTTAAGTAGTTTGAATTTATATACTTAAAGTAATCTTGCCTAAGTTAAAATAGACGAAATAATAGCATTTGTAGTGTAGTGTAATATTTGTATTCGTAAAAAGGAGGATTTTACTTTTGAATATTTTAATTTTAGGTGCAACTGGACGAGTTGGAAGTCAAATAGTGACTTATGCCCTTCATGACAGACATCATGTTACTATATTAGTTCGCACTCCAGAGAAGTTTCAAATAAATAATGAAAATTTAACCATTATTCAAGGGAATGTTTTAAATAAAGATGATTTAGTATGTGCAATGCATGGGATTGATGTAGTTATTAGTGCGCTGAATACTGATGGCACAACCACTCTATCAGAAAGTATGCCACTTATTATCGAAGCGATGGAAAATGAAGGTATGAAACGAATAATAACAATAGGAACTGCGGGTATTCTGCAAAGTAGAACCACGCCAAATTCTCTGCGTTATCAATCAAGTGAATCAAAGCGGAAGTCAACCCGTGCAGCGAAAGAACATCATAAGGTGTATGATCTGCTTAAACAATCAACACTTGAATGGACCATTGTATGTCCAACGTATTTACCAGATGGAGAAAGATTAGGTGAATACCGTGTGGAACGTGATTTTTTGCCAGTAGATGGAGTTAAAATAAATGTATCGGATACAGCAGAATTTACATATAAGCAGATTGAAAGTAACAATTATATAAAATCACGTGTAGGTATCGCCTACTAATAATATTCTCTTACGTTCTTACTTGCTGTCTCATAAAAATGGGATAGTCGTTTGAATAATGATGATGGCAGAAAGTATCCCTAATAGGACCATTTGAAATGTCTTATTTTTTTGTTCATGAATAAACTCCTTTTAACTTATGATATATTCTTCGTTATCATTTTACTCAATAGGGAAGCTAAAGCGAAGAAGCCTCACTCAATGGAGCGGTTTCTATTTGAATTTCTAGGTAAAATGAATGATTAACGTATTTCTATTCTATTATCCATTAGTAAATTTGTAAAAAAACGTAAGAAAAAGGATCGAATTTTGTTAACGTATTCTTTATAAAGCTATAAATATATCTACATACTAGTTCAACATCTCTTTTCTAGAATATAGTGGAATTCAATTTTAGATAGGGGATGGAGCACATGAGAAACAAATTATTAATAGGTACAGGGGTAGCTTTTACACTGTTATTCAGCCCGATCAGTCAGGCGTTTGCAGAAGAGCCAACAGTAGGTGAAAGAAAACAAGTGGATAATGTAGCGCACCGTGGTGCAACAGCTTATGCACCTGAAAATACGGTTGCTGCTTTTGATCTAGCGGTTGATATGAAAGCTGATTATATTGAAATCGATGTTCAAAGAAGTAAAGATGGTGAATTAGTCTTGATTCATGATACAACAGTGGATCGTACAACAGATGGAACGGGAAAAGTAGGGGATTTAACGTTAGAACAGCTTAGAAGTTTGGATGCGGGCAGCTGGAAAGGGGAACAATATGTAGGGGAACCCATTCCGACATTTGATGAGATTCTTGATCGTTACCGTGGGAAGGTTGGAATATTAATAGAATTAAAGGCTCCAGAGCTTTACCCTGGGATTGAAAAACAAGTGGCAGAAGCATTAAAAGAACGTAATCTTGATAAACCACAAAATGAAAAAATCATTATTCAATCGTTTAACTTTGAATCAATGAAGAAGACGAACGAGCTTCTTCCGCAAGTGCCAATTGGTGTATTGACTTCTAGCCGTGCCCATACAACACCGGAAGCGCTACAAGAGTTTTCAACCTATGCGGATTGGTTTAACCCAAGTTATGGCATTGTGACAGAGGAATTAGTAAATCAAGTTCACTCCCTTGGTATGAAAATTGGATCATGGACAGTACGTAGTCAAGAAGCAGCAGATTTTCTATTCAAAATGAAGGTTGATGCCATCATTACGGATTATCCGGATTATGTAGATCCTAGAAACTAATATTCTTGATGTTGGATAAAAAATAAAAAGAGTCGTATTTACGTAGAAAACGTTAAATACGACTCTTTTTATTATTGAATATAGTATTCAAAAAGCGTTGAAAAAAATGTAATTCTGTGATAAATTTATATAGATACACATCGTTAAATTAAAATTTAGTATATTATCCCTATCTTAATTATACGATGAAATCGATGCGTAGTCAACTCTTTTATTAAATTTTTTAAGGAGTGGTGGTATGAATTGGGAACTTCAGCAGGAGCAAGTACGAGTAGATCGTGTGATGGAGAGAATTACAGAGGAAATTAACAGAGTGGAAGAAGAGGCCGCGAGGAGTAAGAATGAAGTGGTTCAGATCCGCCGGCACTTTTGGGATGAAGTCAAGGTGAGTACAGATACCTTTGATGATTATCTTGAGACCATTATCGGTTTGCGGCAAGAGGCTCAAGCTCTATCCGTTAGCCAAAGTACGCATAGACATGCATCCAAGCGTTTATCCACGCTGCGTCGAATGCAGGAGGTTCCCTATTTTGGTCGGATTGATTTTATCGAAGAAGGGAATTCCACTCAGGATCAAATTTATATTGGGATTTCCTCGCTTAGTGATGCTAGCGGAGAAGATTTCCTGATCTATGACTGGAGGGCTCCTGTTTCGAGTGTGTACTACGATTATCAGCCCGGTTCGGCTCAGTATGTAACACCTGGAGGCACCATTCAAGGCATATTGGAGAAAAAGTGGCAATATCTTATCCGCGGTGGCGCTCTTCAATCTATGTTTGATACAAGTCTCACCATTGGAGACGAGATTCTACAGCAGGTTCTCGGTAAAGGTACCGACAAGCAGATGCACAATATCGTAGCGACCATACAACAGGAGCAAAACCGGATCATCCGTCATGACAAAGGGAGGCTGCTTATTGTTCACGGTGCAGCAGGGAGTGGGAAGACATCAGCGGCCATGCAACGAATTGCTTATTTGCTCTACAAATATCGAGATCGTCTAAATGCGGATCAAATCATTCTTTTTTCGCCTAATTCCATGTTTAATAGTTATGTGTCGAATGTGCTGCCGGAGCTTGGTGAAGAGAATATGCAGCAGGTCACCTTCCAAGAATATTTAGATCATCGTCTGAGTAAAGAGTTTTATGTTGAAAATCCATTTGAGCAATTGGAATATGTTTTAACAGCGGTGAATACTCCTTCGTACAGGTCCAGGGTTGCGAGTATCCAGTTCAAGGCATCAACCCAATTTTTTGAGGTGATCCAATTATATAGACAGTCACTTGAAGTTTCAGGAATGCTATTTAAGGACATTACCTTCAGAGGGAAACCAATCGTTACTGCCCAACAAATAGCAGAAAGGTTTTACAGTCATGACACCTCCCTTCGCTTCCATAACAGACTCGAAAGGTTGAGGGATTGGCTCATGAAGAAAATAAGTGAGCTCCAAAAGGAAGAGTGTACAAAGCCATGGGTTCAGGAGGAAATGGAGCTGCTAAGCAATGAAGAGTACCATAAGGCACATCGCTACTTAGCGGAAAAACGAGGCTTTAAAAGAGAAGAGATTGCCGATTATGAGATGGAGCAGGAAGCACTTGCTCGATTGATGGTTCACCAGAAATTGAAGCCGTTACGAAAACGAGTTCGAGCGTTTCGATTCCTAGACTTCATGGGGATGTACAAACAGCTTTTTGCTGATCCGCTGCAGATCCATGATTGGATTGAAGGGGAACCAGCGGGGTGGGCGGCTATCTGTCAATCAACGCTAGAAATGCTAGAGGAAAATAAACTTTATTATGAGGATGCTACGCCATTTTTACTTTTGAAAGAGCTGATTCAAGGCTTTCACATCAACAGTTCAATTAAACATCTCGTTATCGATGAAGCGCAGGATTATTCCCCATTTCAATTTGAGTTTTTGAGACGCTTGTTTCCTGCGGCAAGGATGACCGTGCTTGGCGACTTTAACCAGGCGATTTTCGCCCATGCTAGTGAAATGGTTAATTTCAACACTCTTACTAGCCTGTACGGACCGGAAGAAACGGAAATAATTAATATAGCCAGAAGCTACCGATCCACTAAACCCATCATCGAATTTACACGAAGACTCGTCCCTAATGGTGAAAGAATAATTCCGTTTGAACGAGACGGGGAACGACCAGTTCTGAAACAATTGGCCGATCACGCAGAACTTCACAGCTGTATTGCTTCCAAAGTTACAGAGTTGCAAAAACTAGGGTTTAATAGTATTGCAATCATATGCAAATCTGCTGAGGAAAGTAAAAGCGCCTATGAATCCCTGTCCAGCATCAATGATATTAAACTCTTAAAGAGCAGCTCGCTTGAATATGAGCAAGGAGTTGTTGTCGTACCGTCGTATTTGTCCAAGGGAATCGAATTTGAGGCCGTTATCATTTATGATGCATCAGAGCATGTATACGATGATGAGAGCCTTCGACGAGTTTTCTACACAGCATGCACAAGAGCGATGCATTATTTGCAGCTTTACAGCATAGGCGAACCGAGCCCGTTTTTACGAAATGTGTTGCGTGAGGGTTTCATTCAAGTAAGAGTTTGAGTGATCCAAGTGGAGGCAACTATTCATAAATGCAATTAATCTGGCTGCTCAGAGGCAGTCTCTTTTCTTATTTGTTGGGCTTGTTTTTCATTACACTATTTGGGTATTTAAATTAACTTATGGTAATTTTATTAAGTATTTATCATTAAATATTGTCATTGTTTGAAAAATAACCGGAAAAATTCCGTTTAAATTGGGAAATACCCCTATTTCCTTAAGAATAAGCGGAGTTTTTCCGCTTATGTGATCCAAATCTTTGAATTTTGGCTTATTTAGAGCAGTTAACCGGAATTCCTCCCCTTATTTCTGCTTCTTAAGCGTCCTCTATATACATTAGCCGGAAATTCTCCGCCTATTCATTCTCTTACCTATACAAAATCATCAATGAATCATTGCAGAGCCTAAGTCAAAAGAATCAATAATAATGACCATCCAATTTCACTTACAAATGGATGGTTATGTTGGATTTTGGTGACAGGTAACAGAACCCGTTACTTTTTAGCCTGTTTTTTGTTCTTCAGCAAAAGAAAGTTTGTTTCATGTTGAAACTTAAAGCTGACATTCTTAAGTAGAAAGTCAGCTTTTTTTGTTGGGAACTTGTCATTGTTAGGGTTGTAGCGGAGTCTTATAGTAAATGCTGAAATAAACCCGTGATATAGGATAGTCCTTTTATCGTGAATGATTTAACCCAACTTACTTTACCTGGTTTTAAGTTGGGGTCTTCTATATACGATTCATCCTTTGCTACTTTTAAGCTCTTTTTAAAGTATTGGTCCATTTCTTTTTCGAGATGTTCAGTGAATTCGATGCTATCAATGACGACCATGGACTCGGTATTTAAATACGCCGATCTGGCATCCACATTGAATGCTCCAATGGCACTCAATCGATCATCAAAGATAAATGTTTTGGCATGTATGGAGTCAGGTCCTTGATATTCCAATACATTCACACCCTTTTTTACCATTCCGTTGACATGTTTAATATGTCCTGAATAGGCCATCACGTTGGCTGTGGATGCTTTTGAATTCGTTAAATATGTTGTCTTTTCCGGTGGTACTTGTAACGAATCCATATAAGGGAGCATAGGTTTTGTTGGAATAATATACGGACTTTGGATGACTAAGGACTGTTTCGAATTCTTCATGAGATTCGTTAAATCATACCATGCCCAAGGTTCTTTATTAAATCTTTGTATAGGGTTGTGAATAAAGGTGACTTTTTTAGTAGGAAGAGATATATTCACCCAATCATAATAAGTATTGAATAATTTTTTATCCGTTTTCCTCAAATTCTCCAGTTTCTGTTTTAGTTGATGAGTGGCTTCTTTTGCTTTCTTCTGTTGGTTTGGTGATAGCTTATGAATAGGGGACTTTACGATGGAATGATTCCATACTTCATTAAAGTAGCCTTCCATTTGATTCAGAACACTATCTTCCTTTGTCTCAGGTTTTGTATTAATAATCAAAACATCTCGGTCATTCGTTGGGTTTTTTTCCCCTTCTTCAATAAAATAACGATTCCCGATATTTCTGCCGCCAGTCAATGCATATTTATTGTCAATAACAAGGATTTTATCATGAAGTCGATTATTCCACGTCCAAGGCAAGAGTGGATTAAAGGGTTCGTAAAATTTAACTTCGATATTTGGATGATTGACTAAGGCATATTGGAGATCTTTTAGACCAAATCTAAGACCATGGAAAATTCCATCTAACAGAATCCTTACCTTTACGCCACGATCAGCCGCATCCAAAATCATTCCGAAGATCAAATCGGTAATATATCCTTTATGAATCGCATAGTAGGCAATATCAATAGACTCCTGTGCATTTTCCATTAAATTTACACGGGCTACCCCTGAATACGTTTTTTCTTCCAGTAGAATGACACGATCCTGGGATATCTCATTTCCATAGAATCTTTCGACTTTATGCTCTTGTTTATAGGTGTTACTAACCTGTGGATAATTAACTTTAAAAATAACAACGGCGAATATGGTAACGTACAATAGATAAAAGATGAGAATTATCATAACCGCACTCCTAACTTTTTTTATTGAATGAACCTCCTTTCTAGTACCTAAAAAAGCCACAATAATTGTTTATAGTTTGTTCAACATTTTATACAATATGAAAGAACTTGGGTTAAACATGAAAAAAGCCAGGTTTTTATAAAAAATAGGGTGGGTTTAGAAAAAAATAAGGGGCTTGCAACCTAAAAGAAGAAGGCTGCCTCGATAAGGTCATTTTTTATAACCTTTTGAGGCAGCCTCTTTATTATGTTGTTATAGGATACAGTCCTTCTCTACAATGTCTATTAATTCTTTTAATTGAAGCACACTGTTTTCTAATGATAATGAGTAGTAGCGCATGGTTCCTTTTTGTTCAATCTTCACCAGTTGGTTATCTCTTAATATTTTCAGATGGTGAGAAATCGCTGGTCGGGAAAGTGTGGATGCATCTGCAATTTCATTAACACTTAGACTTTCATTTTTGGCCAATAGAAGGATAATATCTTGTCTAGCTGGATCACTTAGTGTTGTAAACAATGGAATACAAGAACGAAAAATCTCTATTGCTTGTTGTGTCATTATCAGACCTCATTTATACATTAATCTAGTTCTCTTTCATCACGAGTTTAGCAACTTTAGCTGCCGTTCGTCTAGGTAAAAATTTAGCTGCCAATGCTCCAATCTTATTTAGTCCCCCAGTTATAACCACTCTTTTTCCCTGCATCAATGAATCAAACCCTTGTTTTGCTACTACTTCCGAAGACATAGCATTGCTAAACATTTTGGTGTTTTCTACTTTAGCGACAGAGCTGAAGTTTGTCTTCGTTGCTCCAGGACAAAGAGTGGTTACCGTGATGGAATATGGTCTTAATTCTTCTGCTAAAGCTTCGGAAAAGGAGAGAACAAATGCTTTTGTGGCATAATATACGGCCATGTTGGGTCCTGGTTGGAATGCGGCCGTACTTGCAACATTTAGTATTTTTCCGGACTTACTTTTCTTCAAATCGGGTAGCAATTGATAGGTTAATTCCGTTAATGAAGAAATATTAAGTTGGATCATTTCTAATTGTTTTTCTATACTTAGATCTTCAAAGGAACCTAATAATCCAAAACCAGCGTTATTTATAAGAACATCCACAACGATATCATGTGCTTTCATTTCATCAACTATTTCCTTAATAGCATTAGATCTGCTTAAGTCTTTTGAAATAACTGTTATGTTGTTATGGGGATAACTCTTCTTTATTTCTAAAAGCTTTTCTTCATTTCGTGCAATTACTACTAGATTATACCCATCATTAGCAAATAATTTTACAAATTCTAAACCTATTCCACTAGATGCTCCTGTTATTAAAACTGTTTTAGTCATTTTTTTTCTCCTTCTGTTTTAGTTTTCAAATGTTTAAACGTTTAAACATATAATAATTGAGTTATTCATTACTGTCAATCCTTTAATTAGAAATGGTGCTTTTTGCTTTTTTTGCACGAAAAAAGGTTGCAATAGCAACCTTCAGATGAAATGGGGGGCAAGATGAACTTTCTACAAACCCAATGTTTTATTCGGCACCTTAATTTCAAACGTAATATGATCATTTGTTAAATCAAAACTTTGTACTTTGACTTTAAAGTTACTTTTCACTTCCATTTGTGTTACACCGATATAAATCAGTTGATTTTTTGGATCAATTTGAACCCATTCAGGTGTGTTTAATTCTTTCTTTACGTATTCAAGAATCTTCTTTTCTGGCAAAGCCAATAATCCAAGGGACATATCCGATGCATACAATACAAGATCTCCATTCTCTTGTACCTTGGGTTCTAATGTGATGGTTATTGGAATTTCGGTTTCAAAGGCTTTAACGGTACCGAACAATTGAACGTTTTCATCAAATAAGACTGTGAATTTATCATTTTTATCCTTCATGAATTGATCTACATATTGATTGACTAGTTCATTCAAATTTTGCTTACTTGAAGTAATCGTAAATTCAGCTCCGGGTTCACCTTCATTTAATTTTTTACTAGGTATTTCTGTATCTGATAGGGGCCATAGTAAAAAAGTAAAGAAAAGCAAAACAAAGCATACATTCAATCCGACTATACCTATAAATAATTGTTTCCATGATGGTTTTGTTTTTAATTGTATGTTCATCGCTTTCACCTTCTATTCGAAGTCCTCTGGTAACTCTGTTTCTTCATCATATTTACTTAAATACTCAAGAACGCGCTCTGCCATTAATTTATATCCACTCGTATTTGGGTGGAAATTATCGTCAGCTAATAGATTGACGGTAGAAGTAGAGAATAAGTCTTCAGTTGGTATATAGTATACATTCTCAAACTCTTCTGTAACTAATTCGCTTGCTTGATTCCAATCATCAAGAATCATGTCAAGCTGCTCAATATCACCAAAGTATCGCTCAAAAGGGTTATAAAATCCAATCAAAAAGATTTGAGTATCTGGATTTAAATCAATTATTTTATGAAAAATAGCCGTTAATCTCTCAATATATCTAATTTTTTCTTCTTGAAAGGGCTCTATATTAAGGTTGGTATAATGACTTCTAACCACTTTCATAATATCATTTGCACCGATTGTAATTAAAACAATATCAGCCTCCTTAATGGCTGATGAAATCTCTTCATTTTCCAATCTTTTTAACAATTGATCTGTTCGATTTCCTCTTTTTCCGAAGTTTTCAATCGAAATATTCATAGAATGATCTTCGAATGTGTGGTTTAGAATTCCTACATAACCGCCACTCTCTGTTTCATCTCCAACACCCTCAGTGAGTGAATCCCCAATAGAAACCATTTTTTTATCATGACTAAAAAAAGTAATGGCACCTTCGATCATCTCTCTAACTTTCTCTTTTACCGTCTTTGCTACTGGTTTATCTTCTATGTCAGTTGCTGTTTCTTGTTGTTCCACTTCCTCAATTGTAGGTTCAACAGGCTGACTATCTTGTTCGTTCACATTAGATGCAACACTCACAGATTCTTCCTTTAGTTCACTAAAAGACGGAAGATATATATATAAAAGGAAACATCCTAAAATAACAAAAGAAGTACTGATCCAAACCTTCTTTTTCTTCAAGTAATCACCACCACCAGTTTATATTAATATCGGTGTCTGCTGCATTTTTATAAGCCAACAAGTCATTTTACCATTCATTGACTAGTAAAATAAGAGATTTATATCTATTTATCACTATCGTAGGGGATTTAAACGTTCGAAATTTTTTATTCCTTTCTCTACTACGATATTCAACTATTATCCTTAGTGAAACTTATTTTGAAAACGTCGTCATACTCAGTGGACTTGCACGGACTACAAAAAAATTACTGAGTAGTTATAATGTAATGTTTTGGTTTAGATCTCTATTGAAATATAATAATTATTTAATTAAAGTAGAGGGGGATAGGAAGATGAAGATAGGGATCGAAAAGCTAAATTCTGTTTTGAGGGTTGCTGGTGCAACCTTTTTTATCTGAAGAAATACATAGTTTGTGATTAAATTATACCATGGGGGCATTAGCGCAACGCTGTAAAGAGCCATTTCTTTACTGGAATAAAAAAAGCACGCAAAACCCCATGGAAGAGGAGTTTCGCGTGCTTCTATTTATATATTAAGCGCTATGCTCAGCGAAAGCATTAGCTTTAGTTACCTTTAGATCAAAACGATCAGCGTTCATTACCTTCACCCAAGCAGCGATAAAGTCTTTAACAAATTTCTCTTTGTTATCTTCTTGCGCGTACACTTCGGCGATGGCACGTAAAATGGAGTTTGAACCGAATACTAGATCCACTCTAGTTGCTGTTCTTACTACTTCACCTGTCTTACGGTCACGTCCTTCATATACGCTTCCGTCTACAGCTTTCCATTCTACACCCATGTCGAGTAAGTTCACGAAGAAGTCGTTCGTAAGTGTTCCTACACGATCAGTGAATACACCGTGATCAGTTCCACCATGGTTCGTACCTAATACACGCATACCACCAATAAGAACTGTCATTTCTGGTGCTGTAAGGCCTAGAAGTTGTGCCTTGTCTACAAGAAGCTCTTCAGAAGTAACGCTGTACTCTTTCTTCTGGTAGTTGCGGAAACCATCAGCAACAGGCTCAAGTACGTCAAAGCTTTCTGCATCTGTTTGTTCTTGTGTAGCATCTCCACGACCTGGAGCGAACGGAACCGTTACATCAAAACCGGCTTCTTGTGCAGCTTTTTCTACTGCTGCAGAACCACCTAGTACGATTAAGTCTGCAAGGCTAACTTTCTTCTCAAGATTGCTTTGCACTTCTTCAAGCACAGAAAGAACTCTTTCTAGTTGTTCTGGTTGGTTTACATCCCAATTCTTTTGTGGAGTAAGGCGAATACGAGCTCCATTCGCGCCACCACGATTGTCTGAGCCACGGAACGTACTTGCTGAAGCCCAAGCCGTTGTCACTAGCTCTCCAATTGTGAGTCCAGAGTCAAGAATCATTACCTTGATTTTTGCTACTTCTTCTTCCGTTAGTTCATAGTCAACCGCTGGTACTGGATCTTGCCAGATCAGATCTTCTTCTGGAACTTCTGGGCCAAGGTATCTTGATTTAGGACCCATGTCACGGTGTAAAAGTTTGAACCATGCGCGAGCAAATGCATCAGCAAACTCATCCGGATTTGCATGGAAACGACGTGAAATCTTCTCATAGATAGGGTCAAAACGCAAGGCTAAATCTGATGTGAACATAACAGTCGGAACTTTTTTCGATGAATCTGCTGCATCTGGTGCAAGATCCTTTTCAGCTGGATCTACAGCCATCCATTGATATGCGCCTGCAGGACTCTTCGTTAACCACCATTCATATCCAAACAATAAATCGAAGAAACCATTATCCCACTGTGTTGGATTTGCCGTCCAAGAACCTTCAAGTCCACTAGAAATCGTGTCGCGGCCATTGCCGGTACCGTGTGAACTTAGCCAACCAAGACCTTGTGCTTCAATTGGAGCTGCTTCTGGATCTGGACCCACATGAGCTGCATCTGCTGCACCGTGTGCCTTACCAAAAGTATGACCACCAGCAATTAATGCTACGGTTTCTTCGTCATTCATTCCCATACGACCGAATGTTTCGCGGATGTCAAGAGCGCTTTTTAATGGATCTGGCTTGCCATTTGGACCTTCTGGGTTAACATAGATAAGTCCCATTTGAACAGCAGCAAGTGGATTTTCAAGCTCGCGCTCGCCTGTATAACGGTTATCACCTAACATTTCCGTTTCAGAACCCCAGTAGATGTCTTCTTCTGGATGCCAAATGTCTGCGCGTCCGCCACCAAAACCAAATGTTTTTAAGCCCATTGATTCAAGTGCAACATTGCCTGTTAGAAGCAATAAGTCAGCCCAAGAGATCTTGTTCCCATACTTCTGCTTAATTGGCCATAATAGTCTACGTGCTTTATCCACGTTTACGTTATCCGCCCAGCTGTTTAGTGGAGCAAAACGCTGATTACCTGTTCCACCGCCACCACGGCCGTCACCACTACGGTATGTACCAGCGGCGTGCCAAGACATACGAATAAACATTGGACCATAATGACCATAGTCAGCAGGCCACCAATCTTGGCTGTCTGTCATTAAGTTGCGAAGATCTTGCTTTAGAGCCTCGTAATCTAATTTTTGAAATTCTTCTGCATAATTAAAATCTTCTCCTAGAGGATTAGATTTTTTGTCATGCTGACGTAGTATATTTAAGTTTAACTGATTTGGCCAAAAGTCTTTATTTGTTGTACCACTAGATTTAGGAGTAGTCGTGCTGCCGTGGTTAAACGGGCATTTGCCGCCGTTTGTAGTGCTAAAACCTTCCATTATCTCAATCTCTCCTTTTATAAAATTAGTATTAGAATAATTACATCTATGAAAATATAATTATTACTTTATAGTTATTATAAAATAATACTCATTAAATTGAAAGAAATATCTTGTGAAGAATTTAAAAAAATGAATTTCTAGCATAATTAGTAGGATTATCTAGTTAATATATATGTTTTTATTGAAGTAAAAGAAGTCCAATCTTAAAGAAAATTAGAAATAATAATTGAGAATAAGAGTATATAGGGATTTTTAGATGAGAATGAATGTTTGATGTTAACAGCTGAAAATGTGACATTTCTAAAGAGTTATTTTTGTTACAATAAAATGATTAGCAAGATAAATAAGAGGTGGCTGTATTGGATTCTAAAACATTGAATAAGATCAGAAAAGGAATGGCTCAAGGATTTAAATAAGAGAGAGAGTTACAAGAAAAAGGGAGCAGAAGTTGTGGAAACATGTTAGTGAGCCTTTTCAATTAGAAAGTATGCTTAACTCTCTATCAAAAACGGAATTGGATACTATACGTAAGAATCTAGAATTAAAAGGAATCAGTGGATTGAATAAAGGTGATCTAATAAAGGAACTGGTGATCGCCATTCCAAACCAATTACCGAGAATTCTTTCTAGATTTGACAAAGAAAGGTATGTTCTATTAAAAAATATAGTAAAACAATCAGGGAAGCTCCCGTTGCCTAGGAATGTATCTGTGAAAAAAGTGGAGGCTTTGATGACTTGTGCAGTAATCTTTCCCATCCATATTAGAAGAGGGAAAGGGATTAGCTGTCCCTATTGAAATTATAAAACAATTTCATGCGTTAGAGAGTCAGGATTTTCAAAAAATTATTGACAGAAATTCGGAGTGGGCCCAACTTAACTTACCCACGGGTTACTTTATTACAATGGGATCATGAGCCCTAGAGAGTTAGTTAACAAGGTGAGCGACCTATTGCATCATGAAATTGATAAAATAGAAAAGTCAGGTAAGGTTAAGATGAACTGAGGTAATTTAGTGTTAGTAGATACGAAAACTTGGTAGAGTGTTGACGCTAAGTCATAAAATGGTGCCCGTGAATACCAGAAGTTAGTAGAATGCGGGAACTAAACCCCCATTTAGTGCCCGTGAATACCAGAAGTTAGTAGAATGCGGGAACTAAACCCCCATTTAGTGCCCGTGAATACCAGAAGTTAGTAGAATGCGGGAACTAAACCCCCATTTAGTGCCCGTAAATACCAGAAGTTAGTAGAATGCGGGAACTAAATCTCCATTTAGTGCCCGTGAATACCAGAAGTTAGTAGAATACGGGAACTAAACCCCCATTTAGTGCCTGTAGATACCATAAATTAGTAGAATGAAGGAACTAAAACTCCATTTAGTGCCCGTGAATACCAGAAGTTAGTAGAATGCGGGCACTAAGTTTCAATTTAGTGCTTGTGGATACCAAAATTTAGTCGATTACGGTCACTAAGTCTTGACCGTAACCTAAATCTCTAAACACGACCACCTACACATAACGATCCCGTCCAGATAACATCCCAAATATCGTTAAAATCACCGATACGACAATCAGCATAATTAGAGGAACCGTCCATGAGTGTGTAAGATCATATAAATAACCGATAATCAAAGGACCGACTGCTGCAAGAACATATCCAGTAGATTGTGCCATCCCCGATAAAGCTGCCGTCTGTTGGCCAGTTTGAGTACGAAGGCCAATATAAGTAAGAGCTAACGGAAAGCTTCCACCTAATGCGATCCCAATAAAGATAATACTTACGATTAGAACCGGATAGGTTGAACCGAACAATAATCCACTATACCCTATGACAGCAAATACCCCGAGGAAAAAAGAGAGCCATACCTGTGACTGAAAACGAGCGGCAAGAACCGGTATAACAAAGCTTGCAGGCAATCCAACGAGCTGTGTAAAGGATAGCAGCCATCCTGCTGTTTCCAACTGTATCCCATGGCTATGTAAGATTTCCGTTAACCACGAAATGGTGACATAAAAGGAGAACGACTGAAATCCCATAAATATTGCGATTTGCCAGGCGAGGGATGAACGCCATATCTGCTTAGAAGATGTTCTTTGCATCTGTTGGCTTTCACTCTTTCCTTCTTCCCTATATTTATAAAGGAATCCCCACAAGATAAGAGCAATAATCACTGGTAATCCCCAGACGATTTGGGCTCCCTGCCAACCAAGATCCCAATCAACGGCTAAAGGCACGCTAATTCCGGATGCTAAAGAGGCAATCAACCCCATGGAGGTGGAGTACACACTCGTCATCAACCCAAATTTCTTAGGAAAACGCTCCTTAACGACTGCGGGCAAAAGAACATTTCCGATTGCGATGCCTAATCCGACCAAAAGAGTCCCAGTAAAAAGTAAAAAAGGGATGGGAATCGAGCGAATGGAAATGCCGATCAAAAGAGTAGTTAACCCAATCAGTAAGGTCCGCTCATTTGTCAGCCGAGCCGCTATCTTAGGAACAAGAGGGGACATGACGGCAAATACGAGTAGCGGCAGACTCATCAATAAACCCGCACTCCAATGTGCCAGGCCAACATCTTCTTGAATCATCCCAACTAAAGGGCCTAATGATGTAATAGCTGGGCGTAGATTAAATGCAATAAGGACAATACCAGCGATCAACAAATAAATATAATTTGAATGTATATATGACTTCGTTTTAAGTAATTCCATCTACTGATCCTCCATAAGCAAACTTTCTACAGTATAGCATAAATGAATTTCGCAAGGGGTAAAAAACAAGTGCTTCTGCCTGTCCTTAGCGTGCCCTATAAAAACTTTTCAAAAGGGGTTCGACTGATTCAGGAAACCCATATATATAAGAATAAAAAGGTAACAGGAGAAAAAACATTGGATAAACAAAATAGCCGATTTAGATGGGTTGTCTTTGCTACTGTGCTGTTTACTTATTTATTAATGGCGAGCCAGCGAACCGCCCCAGGATTGATTACCGATCAAGTGATGAGAGACTTTCAAGTAAACGCTGCAACCATTGGGTTACTGACAAGTATCCAATTTTTGGTCTATACGGGTTTGCAAATTCCAATGGGGATGTTAGCTGATCGGTATGGACCTAATTTTTTCCTGATTGTCGGTGCGATTCTTACAGGTATTGGAACGATTCTTTATAGTCTTGGTACGCATGAGTTTGTCCTGTTTTTTGCGAGAATATTGACGGGGACGGGAGATGCAACCATCTGGGTCAATATGGTGTTAATACTAGGTCAATGGTTTAATCGAAAGGAATTTGTCCGTTTAATTGGTCTTGCGGGAATGACCGGAAGCTTGGGTTTCCTTTTGGCGACGGTCCCATTTTCTGCTTGGATTAGCTTTCTTGGCTGGCGGGCGGCCTTTTTTTCAGCAGGGCTGCTATTATGTCTATGCGGTCTGCTCCTTTATCTTGTTCTTTTAAAAAAAACCAAACAACTTTCTCTAACTGATACGGTATCTGCAAAAAACGAGATTTCACGAGAAAACACACTAACCTTAGTACGGAGAATTTTTTCAAATCGTCAGGTATGGGCGTTATTTTGTTGCCATTTTGGGGTAGTCGGAGCGTATGTAGGATTTATTGGTTCCTGGGCTGTACCGTATGGAATGATGGTGTACGATATGACGAGATCCGATGCGAGTCAGTTTATCATGGTTGGCTTGATGGGAGCGTTGATTGGAGCGCCTCTAGCTAGCTGGATTTCAAGCCGGTTAGGAACGATTAAACGGCCTTATGTGTTGGTTCATATCCTTACGTTATTGGGGTGGATTAGCTTTCTCTTCTTTCATGGAATTCCGCCAGTTTTTATGCTTTACCTCCTGTTCTTTATCATTGGCTTTGGCTTTGGAGCAAGTGCCTTAACGTTCGCACTTGTTCGGCAAACGTTTCCGATCAACGAAGCAGGAATCGTTTCTGGCGTTGCCAATACGGGAGGCTTTCTAAGCGCCGTCCTGCTGCCATGCATTTTTGGATTCGTGTTGGATCATTTTCAGTCTGGATTAGGTAATGTTGGGGATGGATATTATTACGGATTCGTCACGCCCGTTGTTTTTTCTATCATTGGCTTAATGGGAATCATTTTTATCAGGGAAAAACGACTAGTAAGAGAAATAGAATAAATTTGTAAATTTTATGCTTTCTGTTATCGGAAAGTGGTGAAAGCCTCTAAACGATAGGCTTTCACCGTATTTTTGAACAAACCCTCTTTCTCTTTCATAAGCTATAATAGTCCAACCTATAGGAGGGGAGAACATGTATGTAAATAAGGAAGTCGTGGCAAATTCCTCGAGTAACGAAAAGGGGATAAAGATAGGTCCAGACGCGATCAGGTTTAAATATGTAGATGATGAAATGGTTAAACATTCACCGTTATATGTTGAAGGGATCATATTTGCTGTTGGATTAGATTTTGTTGAAGTACTTCAAAAGGATCATAAGATTGTCACTGTATTAACAGATAGAATTACACATGTTAAATGGCCAGACAAAGAAGTAAGAGAAGCTGTATCACACTGTAAACACGATGGAAACTGTAGATGCGTTACATTGCACCGTTTTATTGAAGAGGAAAAAAGGGGTGACAAAATGAATAAAAACTTGAAGCACAGTAAAAAGGGGAAAAAGGGAGACCCACATCACTGCGCCCATTGTGGAAACTACCATTCTAGATTGAATCCATGCCGTTGTAAAAAGAAGCGTCCAAACCACGGCAGACCATGCGGTTGCAAACAGAATCACAGACACCATGATCATAGGCCGTGCGGTTGCAACAAGCATCACGACCACCACGCCTACAGTCCATGCCGATGTCAAGAGCATCACGACCACCACGCCTACAGTCCATACAGATGTCACGAGCATCACAGCCACCACGATCACAGCTCATGCCGATGTCACAGCCACCATGAACACAAGCCATGCCGATGTCACGAGCATCACAGCCACCACGATCACAGCTCATGCCGATGTCACAACCACCATGGCCACCACCATCATTGTACTTGTTGTCAGGACGAGCATCATAAAGGACATATGCAACATCATGACTGTTGTCATAGAAATTTCGTGTGCTTTAGTGACTTTGCCATACCGTTTTGCAATGATCGCTTCGCATTACGACTAGCAGGGTTAACTGATGATTTAAACTCTAGATTTTTACAAAATAGGGGTCGTCATGTTGAGATGATTGTAGAGTAAAGAATACTGTTTTGAAGTGCTTTTCTTAAGAACCATGTCTAAATGACAGTTGTATTGGTATATAAAAAAGTAAACTCGCCACTGGCGAGTTTCTTTATTAGGAATTTGATTTTTGAGTTAAATATGTCCGTAATCTAGTAACCGGCAAAAGTAAAATAAGGGGAGTTTTTCCGGTTAGATGCAGATCGGAGCCTTGTTTCGAGGTAAATAAGGGGAGATTTTCCGGTTATGCAATGAAAAATCCCCCCATTTTCACGTTTTCGAGTCTATAGGCGGAATTTCTCCGTTTATTTAAGCTATTTTTTATCATATTTACTAAATAGGCGGAATTTTTCCGTCTACTTAGCAGCTCGGGTGCTTAACCTGATCTCCCAACAAAAAAGTACGGACCCTTTTGATCCTAGATAAGGGACTAGCTCTTTCCGAAGATTTTTATAACACGATAGGAGTCTCATTGAACTCTATAAATTCTCTGGCTAAAAGGAATTTTTCGATTTCAATATAGCATAATTCATCAAAGTCAATTCCTTGCCTTTCATGATCCACTTCAATTACGATCCTGCTTTTTTTAACATCCGTTAATTTTCCATCGTGTTCCTTCTTGTCTCTTTCCGACTTCACATAAATAAAACTTCCCACATAACTTTCTAGAAAATGTTTTAATTCCAGTCCAAAAAAAAGGTTCACTAAAAAAGGGCTTTTAGACACTACTTGACCAAAGTGGAAAGTAAGGGCTCTTCTCAGGCATGGATCAATCTTTAATAACTCTTGATCCGGTAGAGGTGGTACATCCTCTCTAATTCGGCGTTTTAGTACCGTGATTCGTTCAAAGGGAATCATCACAATATTTCCGACATCGGTTTGAAGGATAATAAAATCTAAACCAGAATCGACCAAATGTCCTTTTAGTGTTTGTTCTTCTTGGTCGTCCCCACAATGGATGGTAACCGTAAAATGGTGATTCCTTAATCTTCTAAAAACTTGCTGCAAGCCTCTTAGGTTGTGAGAATCTCTTTCAAGTCCAAGCGTGAGTAACATATCATTGGCTTGTTCTATGCATTCCACTACTTCAGCCAACTCTTCTGGTGGAAAGGAACTATTGGCAGATGGAAACCTCGGTTGAGGAATTTGTTCAGGACATTTTAGAAATGAGCAGAAGAAATCATGGTCATGTTCCCCAGAAACACATTCTGGACAACGAAATTCATTTCCTTCTTTGAATATCTTTTCCTCTCTATAATGTGTAATCGTAGGTACCCTCCTTCCTTGTATATATAGCTAATATATGGGTGATCGTGTGTTTTGTATGGGCGAGAAGGAGCACAAAAAATAATATCTAGAATAGTGACAAGCAACGTCCTAATAAGAATGAACTATAGGACATTAAAGAGGTGGTTGGTGGTGATTGCGAGTTATCTCGGATATCTCTTCTATGGGAATCTATTAATTCTTAGCTTAACGTTTATGTACGTGTTTCGCATTCGGAAACTAATCGGGTTTCAGTTGGGAATGAATATCTCCACTTTGGCCGGTGGATTTACTGCGATCATCACGGGAGTCATTTTGATTTATCAATTTCCGTTAAAATTTGTGATTGTTACGATTGTGACCACTTTGATTGGAATGATCGTGGGGGGGGTATTTGGCTCTTTATTTGATTATCAAACCTTGTTAACTGGTTATGGAAATGGGTTAATGATGGGAATCATGTCTCCGATGATCGGTGCTGCAGCCAAAAATAGTTATGTTTTTTTAACTTTCTTGGAGGGGATATTTATTGTCTCTCTTTTCTTACTAGTCCTATCAGCAAAGCGTACATAGACTAGAAGGGATGAAATTTCCATGACCATGTATCTGTTGTGTTTATTTTTTTTGACTAGTCTTATAGGGTTTCTCATTTATAAGGTTTTTTATAAAAAGAGGCAATTATACAATGATCGTTTTGGGATGATTCTGGCCATGAGTTGTAGCGGAATTTTAAGCCTAAATATTTCCATGCTTTCTCAATTTATCATAAGTGATTATCTTTTCTTCATCATGATCGGAACCGTTGTTCTTGGTGGCTCGGTTGGAATTGTTTTTGGTGCACTTGTTAAATACCAATCATTATTAGCTGGTTTTCTACACGGCATTGTAGGAAGCTTAACGGGAAATATGCTTGGGATTGTTGTTAAAGATCCAAGTATCTGTAGTCTGCCCGCTCAATATTTCTCAATGATTGATCAAAATATACTTATTTTCAGTGCATTTGGCACTCTGCTCGTTATGATTACTATTTCCATAGTCTACTACTCTCTAAGAGTCTAATGGATGCCAAGAATGGAGTGATCGTGTGTGACAGAGAAGAAGAAAAGGCTCTATTTAAATGATTATCGAAAGGAACTGCTTGAAAGGCTGGATAAGGAGAAGCAAAAAGAAGATATCATTAATGAATTTAATGTTCGAAAGGGTCAAGGGATAACCTCACCAACCACCCCTTCTACAACAGAAGAAACA
Organism: Robertmurraya korlensis; assembly: GCF_023715225.1. Classification (GTDB taxonomy): domain Bacteria; phylum Bacillota; class Bacilli; order Bacillales; family Cytobacillaceae; genus Robertmurraya_A. The sequence continues at coordinate 39,236 of NZ_JAMBNS010000011.1, read as the reverse complement.
CGATTATTAATGGAATATATTGATCGAGCCAATATGTTTAATCTTTCTGAACGCGATGAAAAGAGAGGGAAAGTCTTAAAGCTACGAAAATTCTTCAAAATGAAACGTAATCAGCAAGTAGAGGTTTACGCAAAATGTGGAACTGAGTCCATCTACAAAGTTGGTAAGGTAAGTACGATTGGCAGAGACTTTGTCATGCTTACGACCCTAAAGGAGAGAATGTGGATTCCTTATTCGGTTATCGAATCAGCTAATATTCCGTATGGCATTCCTAACTATTCCAATACCCATCAACATTTTCTTTATGATAATGATTTGCGTAACAAATTAGTCCATCAATTTGGCGAAACCGTCGCAAAGCGTGACCTTTTAAAACAACAGTTTTTTGAGGAATCGATCCAGACCAACCTAGAAGCTTGGAAGGATACATGGGTAGTTGTTTATTTAGATAAGGAAGAAAAAAAACTGGGTAAAATTTCGAGTTGCAAGGATGGAAAATTAGTTCTCTCATTCTTTGGAGAATTTTTACATATAAATTTAGCTGATTTGAAATATATTGAAACGATCAGGTTGCTCACTATTTTTACTCATGTTTTTAAAAGAATGAAGAGATAAACGTGTTTTAAAAAGAAAAGGAGGTTGTTTCATGTCTTATGAAAAAGAAAAGGATATTAAACAACAACAGGATCTTCCTGAAAAAAGAAAAGAGGATGAAGATAGAGAATTTGAGGGTATGTTGAGAATCAACATCGCAAACATTGAAGATGAATTATTTGAAGAATTACAAGGGCTAGAGGGAGATAGTGTATTATTTGTCACCCAATCCGATCAGTTAAATTTATTTGGCCAAACGTTTCGACCTATTTTTTGTGGAACCATCATCAGAGTTACACAAGGGGATGTTACCTTATTTCCAGTAAATATAAAAATGATTAATGCTCCTTTTTTTCAATTTCCTACACCATTAAGTATCCCATTAGAGAAAATTGCCCATTTCACACCTAATTTTGATTGTAATGAAAGGATTCCACTAACGTAGTATCGAGAATCAAAGGGAGGGTCCTAATAAATGAAAGAAAACAATCTGTTAACTGAGATTAATATTCCATCCAATAATGATATTCATGATGAAGCTCTTATTAACGAATTTGTAAATGGGGTTGGGAAGAACGTATTCATCCTCACACCATCTTATCCATTTGTTTTTATTGGAAGAATTATTGACGTGGTAGGGGACCATGTGGTGGTAGATGTAAAAGTAACGACCATTGGAGAACTAGAAAATCGAAATTGGTCCATTCATATTCATCAAATTGAAGTTTTTTATATTGAAGAAAAAGGTATGCCTAAAATCCCGGAACTTAAAGTTGATATTTAGGGAAGGGGGAGAGTGCGTATGAAACGATTTTATCATGTGGTTGCTATCCCTATTCGAATTGTATTAAATAATTTTGGTGACTACAATGAAACAGGCATGATGTACGTATTGAAAGAAAATGAGGAAAAGGTTAAAGAAGCAGTAAAAAGGAATCCCTTTTCCCCTGTCGATTTAGTGCAGCCACTGTGTATTCGTGCGAATCAAGGGGATACGGTTGAAATCCTATTCGAAAACAAGATCCAATACGCCACTGGCATGCATTTTCACGAAGCTGATTATGATGTGTTAGATTCAGATGGGGCTAACGTCGGGTTTAATCCCAGTTCACTAGCAGATCCAGGGAAAAAGATTCTTTACAGATTGCAATTTCATCATGAAGGGGTTGCGATATTTTCAGATCTGGGAAATCCTGATAGCAGTGATGAAGGCACGAGCATTAATGGTTTGTTTGGAGCCTTGTTTATTGAAAAACGAGGATCGTCGTGGACAGATCCCGAGACTGGAGGCCCATTAAATAGCGGGATGTTTGCAGACGTTCACCATCCCTTTGCACCGTCCTTTCGTGAATACGCTTTTATCTTCCACGATGAGATGTCAACGAAAGATATAACAGGAAATAGACCGCTTGATCCCGTAACCAATCAAGAACGGGAATCTACTCATGCCATTAACTATCGTTATGAACCTGTACAGAATCGTCAGAAGTTAATTGAAGAAGGGGTCGTTTGTGCAGATTGTGAAGGGGAAGAAGTTCATCACGATTCATGGGTATTTGGTGATCCAGCCACCCCTATCTTTAGAGGGTATAAGGGGGACCCGGCCAAATTTAGATTAGTTCATGCAGGTGTCAAGGAAACGCATGTGTTTCATTATCATGCTCATAGTTTTTTTAGAGATCCTCTTAATACGGATTCAGATGTATTTGATGCGATATCTGTTAGCCCTCAGAATTGGTATACAATTGATACGTTATATGGATTGGGATCACTGGTAGGCGCATTTGGTGATTTTATTATTCATTGTCATTTGTATCCGCACTTTGGAGTAGGAATGTGGGCGATCAATCGTGTGTTTGATACTCTTCAGGATGGGAGTCAATGCTATCCAAATGGGGTACCGATTAAAGCGTTACGGCCTTTACCGGATCGACCGTGTCCTCCAAAACCGACAAAAGAGAAACCTGGTTTTCCTAATTTCATACCAGGGAAAGTCGGCTGTAAAGCACCTCGTCCACCGCTAGGGATTGTTGGAGGCAGAGGACTTACTGAGCTAGAGAGAAATGCAGCTGTACCAACCGCAAGACCAGGAGCTGTATTTACCGATCCATGCATCATAGAAGATAATCCTGAGGTTCAAGAAATAAACGTGTCCCTGATAGAAATTCCAATCGTTTATAACAGTCATGGCTGGAATGACCCAAAAGGTAGGATATACGTTCGTGATGAAGATCTAGAAGACGTCTTAGCAGGGAGAAAACAACCAGAGCCCCTAATCCTTCATATGAACGCGGGAACTTGTCTCGCTGTGAATTTCACAAATCGACTTCCTGAAGTTGCTGGTGGTGATGCCTTCCAGCTTGTTACAAGAGCTTATGAAACCTCCTTTCATGTTCACTTTGTCAAATTCGATGTATTGGTTAGTGATGGAGCGAATGTTGGGTGGAATTATGATTCGAGTGTACTTCCGGGTGAAGCGATCCGTTATGAGTACTTTGCAGATGTGGAATTAAAGGCATGGTTTTTCCACGATCATTTATTTGCTAGCTACCATCAGCAGCATGGTGTGTTTGGCTCCACAGTTGTGCATAGTAGGTTTTCCACCGTTCTTGACCCTAGGACTGGAGAAGAAGTAGAAGTCGGTTCCCAAGTAACGGTTACCCATCCATTGATTCCGGACTATCGAGATTTTGTGCTAATGGTGCAAGATTTTGCTTTATTGTTTGATGAAAATGGATGTCCCTTAAATCCACCGGAATTTCCAGGGTCGCAGGATGACCCAGGACTATTTGCTGTCAATTATCGAAATGAACCCTTGCAGTTTCGCTTAGGAGAAGATTGCGATCCCGCTTATTCTTTTAGTTCTTTTGTTAATGGTGATCCATTCACTCCCATTTTGTATTGTTATGAAGGGGATCCGATTCGAATCCGAATATTACAGGGAGCGCAAGAAGAGTCGCATAGCTTTAATGTTCACGGACTGAGATGGAAGAAGGAACGCCCGGATGTGGAGACAGAGTTTCAAGCACAAGAACATATTGGTATTTCTGAATCGTTTACTTTTGAAATGGAGGTTCCACGATCAGGAGACTATCTCTGGACGTTTGAAACCGAAGAAGATCTTTGGAATGGCTGTTGGGGGTTAATACGTGCCTTTGATGAGGAAGTCGATTTTCTGATTCCTTTGCCAGACCAGCCTAGCCCACCTCAGCGGACGAATCCATTACCTGTTTGCACAGGTGAACCGCCAGCTCCTGCAGAATGCGTAGAGGTGGATGCTCCACTTGATGCACCGGTAAGAGTCTTTCATATTGTGGCCTTTCAAATCCCCATTCTTTATAGCAAGTGGGGGGAGAATGATCCATTTGGAATCATCTTTGCTCTAAAAGAAGATATGGATGACATTCTATGCGGAAGGAAAAGTCCGCAACCTTTAATTTTACGTGCTACACAAGGGGAAATGGTTGAAGTTCATTTAACGAGTTTCCTAGAGTTTGATAAATTTCCTTTCCCGGATGGCATATGGCCTTATCCGCCTGTCAAAGAACAAGCCTTTTATCCACCATCTGTTAGAATTTCCTTGCATCCTCAGCTCATTCAGTATGATGTAAAGTCGTCTGCTGGGGAAACAGTTGGCTTTAATCCGGATCAAACCGCAGGGCCAGGTGAAACCGTCATCTATCGTTGGTATGTCGATGTGCAAGTTGGAGCTTGTGGAATATGGGATATGGCCGATATCCGAAATCATCGGTCTTTAGGAACATATGGTACATTCATTGCCGAGGGGCGTGGAACAAAGTTTCTGGATCCAAAAACACGGAAACCAGCTGTGAATACAAGTGAGAATATTATTTTGCAACATCCATTTTTACCAGAGAGAAGGGAATTTGTTCTTATCATGTTTGACGGAGCCAGATTAGAAGATAAAGAGGGCTGTGTCATCATTGATCCAGTTGATGGGATATTAACGGGAGTCGATCCTGATGAGCTTGATGATTTAGTAGATACTTACGATAACGGATCTAGAGGCTTTAATTATCGGACGGAAAGATTAATTAATCGACTGAGAAAGCATCCTGTCTTAAAGGATCTATTTAGCTCTAGAGTGCACGGAGATCCATCCACACCTGTATTTGAGGCGTATCCTGGTGATCCGATTACCATCAGGCTTCTTAATCCTTCCGAACGTAGACGTGCACACAGCTTTCATTTACATGGTCATTATTGGAACACAGATGATAAGGATATTTTTTCACAGGTTAAATCTCACGAAGACCATATTGTGTTAGGGCATGCCAGAGATTTAGATATACATTACGGCGCAGGGAGCTTTTTTAACTTCCCAGGTGACTATATGTATCGCTCAGGAAATATGCGCTGGGATCTTGAGCAAGGAATGTGGGGAATTATTCGTGTGCATAAGAATAAGAAAAAACATCTTCCGGCCTTAAAAAATCGAAAAGAAATCAAATAAGTAAGGTGAGTATTTTCTAACTATAGGGTGTGAAGCGGGGATGAAGCTACAGGTGCTTTTGATTTTTCTAACAATTAGCATAGTAGGATTTCTAAGCGTCTATTGGTTTTGGCCAAAAGCAGAAAAACTTCCTGTCTTAGATACAATCGAAACGTTTCAAATGGAAGATGTCTATAATGAGGTGTATACCACTTCTAATGAGAAGATAAAAATAGTCTCGTTTTTTTATACGAATTGTCCGGATGTTTGTCCTTTAACCATGATGGACTTTCAAGATTTACAGGAAAATTTAAAAAAAGAGGGGCTTTTTGGAACATCCGTGGAGTTAGTTTCCATCACCTTAGATCCTGAATACGATACGAAGCAGGTGATCAGGGAATATGCGCAGGCATTTGAAACCGATCCAGTTGGATGGAAATGGTTAAGGGGACCAACCGATCAGACAAAAAGGATTGCCGATGAATTCCAGATGCAATATAAAAAAATCGAAGGAGATTTACTTACTCATTCTGTCACCCTTTATTTAATAGACAAAGACAATCAACTCCGTGCCTTATATGATATGGCAAGTCCCAAAAAATCAGTCGAAAAAGAAAAGATACTAACGGATATCATGCTACTAACTCAATAAAAGGAAATGAAAAAACATTACTGTATTTTGTCTCAGTAATGTTTTTTTAGCTAGTCTCATTTGTATGAGCATAACTGCTTGTTCCTTCATAATATAAAGGGGGTTATAGAATCTTAGACTTGGAGTGTTTACTTAATGATAAAAGTCAGATACACATTTTCCGAAGTAGATGGAAAACGGAATTCAAACTTAAGTGAAGGTGAACTCCCACCCATACACTTATCAAAAGGATTTTTGCAACAACATCAAATTCATTCAAACGTCACTATGATAAAGTTTGGAAATTGGTTACAAGAATTTAGTGTTGTACAAAATAATATGTTATCAGATAACGAAATAGGATTCATGAGAAATAATGAATCCTTTCTCATTCCTGAAAATATTAGCTTCGACATAATCGTTAAGAACAATGTGATCCATCTCGGTCCATTTATTGCTTTTATCGTCAAAAAGTCATTCGCTCAATTATCGCAAAATACATTGGAGCATTATCGCAAACTCTATTATTTATATGAAAAGAATCCACGCTTCGTTCTCATTTGTTCTAGTGACAAGGTTGATACGGTGAACCAAACGATAACAGGTTTTTACTTTACACAAGGAAAGTGGGTAAAGGGGATTTTTCCCTATCCTGACTCTATCTTTAAGAAAACTAGAATGCCCTTTGAAAAAGAATTAGAACTGAGGAAAGCGACTGGTGAAAAATTATTTAATACCAGCTTTATAAGTAAATTAGACTTTTGGAATGCTTGTTCAAAAGATGCTGAGGTGAAGAAATACTTACCGGAGACGAAAAGATTTCAAACGGTACATGATTTAGACAACATGCTTACTAGATATCAAACGGTCTACTTAAAACCTGCTAAAGGAATGCAAGGGAATGGAATTTTTGTTATTCAAAAAGAACCTGATGGAATCTATCTAATAAATAATATGAGAGATAAGAAGAAATTTACCTCACTGAATGAACTTATACATGCTTTGGAGAAGATGCTCCCCAAGCAAGTGTATATCCTTCAGCAAGGAGTTCCGACTATCTATAAAAATAAGAAGTATGACTTTCGATTGTATTTTCAAAAAGACTATACGAAGAAATGGATTTGCCAAGGATCAGTAGGAAGAGTCGCACAAGAGGGAAGTATTATTACAAATTTAAAACAAGTGGCACATATAGCTAACGGAGAAAAGACAATACAAATCATTTATAAGGTTAATGAAAGTAAGGCAAAAAGGATTATGATTGAAACCATAGAAGTGTGTAAGAAAGTATGTGAGATGATTGACCAAGAGCTAGGCCATTTCGGTGACATTGCGTTAGATTTAATCATCGACCATCACTATAAGCCATGGGTATTAGAAGTAAACACTCTATATGGAAAAAAGAGTTTAAAGATAACAAAAGATGAGGATTTAAAAATAAAACTGCATACCACGCCATTTGAATATGCTGCTGCACTTGCGGGTTTTTAATCAAATGCTAGGTATATTTCTTCTTTTGCTTTTCATATGAAACACCAACAGTAATAGAAATTGAAGAAGAGGACAGGAGAAAAAAAAGAGCCTTATATTAGGGTGATTAAAATTTTTTTAGTATTACGAATGCGTTTTCATGTATGAATAGATTCATATTCGTATGAGAATAGACCGATGCCATATTAACTGTAAACAAATGGATGAAAGGAATATTATCCTATTGATTTAGGAATTTGAACAGAATAGAATGTTCACTGTAAACAGAATTATGCAGGATTGTGACTGGTTAAGCAGGCAAGACCTAAATTGTGTAAGGGCAAAGTGTACCTTTCTGGTAGACTTCTCCCTGCACATTTTAGGTCTTTTTTTGTTGTCAAAATTTAGAAGTGACAAGTCTGAAAGCTGTAATCCTGCTGTAAAAAATGGAGGTTAATAGGAATGAAGAAGAAGTCCAGCAAAGTAAAAGGCCTTATTTTGGCGACAGTGATTGCCGCAAACAGCTTGTTTGTAGCACCAACAATGGCCGCAGAGAATCAAACGTCCGTCTGGTCACGTCAGCAAGCGGAAAAAGTGAAGCTTACAGAAGAAACAACAGCGCCAGAGGTGGATATGGAGTTTGACCTTGTCGCACCCGACCAATGGGTTTGGGATACATGGCCGCTTCAGAACAGGGATGGTTCTCTAGCAATCGTGAACGGTTATCGAGTGGCTTTTGCTCTAGTCGCACCTCGCAACCTAGGGTGGGGTGAGCGTCATACGGAAGCAAGAATTGGCATGTTTTATTCTAAGAACGGCAAGGATTGGACATATGCAGGAATCCCTTATGAATATGAAAATGCAAAAGGATATATGCAATGGGCGGGTACAGCGATGCTAGATGAAGATGAAAAAGTGCATTTATTCTATACCGCAACTGGTGACAGAGAAAAATGGGATTATAACGGATGGGATAAGAGAGCCGTTCAGCGTCTTGCTAAAACGACTTTTAATATTGAGACCAATAAAGATGGTGTCAAGCTGACAAATGAGGGCGAGCATGAAATCATTCTTGAAGCAGATGGCAAACATTATGAAACGATCGAACAGGCAGATAGCCCAATCATCACAGCATTCCGCGACCCATTCTTCTTCCAGGATCCGAATACTGGAAAAGAATATATCATTTTTGAAGGACAAGCTGGAAGCGACCGAGATTATATTAAGCCGGAGAATATTGGGGACGAAGAGTACCGCAGCACCCATTCTGTTCCTGAAGGCGCAGAAAAATACAATGGAAATATTGGTATTGCCGAAGTGCTAGATAAAGAGGTAAGTGAATTGAAGCTTCTTCCTCCATTGCTTGAATCAGTTGGCACCAATCATCAGTTAGAACGCCCGCACGTGGTGATCAACGGTGATGAATATTATTTATTCACCATCAGCCATACCTTTACATACGCACCTGGTTTAACAGGACCTGACGGTGTATATGGATTTGTCAGCAATGGACTGTTCGGTGAGAAAAAGCCAATGAATGAAAGTGGTCTCGTTATAGCAAACCCAGCAGAGAATCCATACCAGGCTTATTCATGGATGGTCCTTCCTAACCAGCAGGTCATTAGCTTCATTAATGAACCGCTTGATGAGAATGGACAAGTGAATTTTGGTGGTACATTCGCTGCTACCTTGAAATTAAAGCTTGATGGAGATACTTCAAAAATTATGAAAGAAGGAAAGACTGGCGAAATTAAGCCATTTGGCGCAAATCGCTAATGTATTTAAAACTGAAAGGAGATTGACATGCTAAAAAATAAAAAAGCACTATCAGCAGTAGTATTGGCAGCAAGTGTCGTTATATCTGGTTTTAACGGCTTATCAGCAAAGGCAGATGAGACCGTAACGACAACCAATTGGACAAGGGAACAGGCTTCTAAAATTGAACTGAATCAAGATAATACCTTGCCATATACGGATATCTCTAAATTGGAAAAATTCGCACCTGGTTATCATGTATGGGATTCATGGCCTTTAACCGACCGCGATGGGAATATAGCTTCCGTTAAAGGCTGGAAGGTATTATTTGCTCTATCAGCTCCAGATGATGTACTGCCTGGTAAAGTGCATGATATTGCGACCATTCGTTACTTTTACTCCAAAAATGGAAAGGATTGGACGCTAGGCGGAACGCTTTTCCCAGAAGGAGCGTCACTAGGTTCACGTGAATGGGCAGGATCTGCCATGATGGATGAGGGGAAAATTCATGCCTTCTATACAGCAACAGGTCATAGAGGGGAAGCTCCTCTTACATTTGAACAGCGTCTGGCGATGGCTACAGGTGATATCGTAGCTGACAGTGAGGGTGTCCGATTTGAAAACTGGGGCGATCACAAGATCATCCTAGAGCCAGATGGTGAGTACTATCAAACAAAAGAGCAGGCACAGCAAGGTGAAGGAGGCGGCTATGCTTTCCGTGATCCGATGTGGTTCAAGGATCCAAAGACAGAAAAAGAATACATTCTGTTTGAAGGGAACTCAGGTGGTGCAGTAGGGGAACGTGCATTCAAACAGGAATACGCGGGAAGCACGGACTACACCGATGAGAACCCGGTACCTGCAGGTGCTGTCCACGCAAATGCCAATATTGGAATGGCAGAAGTGGTGGATGGAAATCCTTCAAACCTGAAGATGCTTCCACCGCTTTTGGAAGCGAATTATGTAAATGAAGAGCTAGAGCGACCACATATCATTGTGAAGGATAAAAAATATTATCTGTTCACCGACAGTCATATCAATAAATATGCGGAAGGACTGCAAGGACCAGAAGGGCTGTATGGATTTGTGTCTGACACCTTGACGGGCGGATATGAGCCACTTAATGGCAGTGGACTAGTGATGGCCAATCCTCCGGAAAATCCTTACCAGGCTTATTCTTGGCTTGTACTTCCGAATTTAAATGTCGTTGGGTTTGCACATTTTGGAGAATTGGGTAACTTATCTATTGGCGATGTGGGAAATCAGGATCCGGAATTCCAGTTTAGCCATTTTGGCGGTACATTAGCTCCGACAGTTAAACTATCCATTACTGGATCGACAACCAAGATTGAAAAAGAATTCAGCCAGGGATGGATCAAACAATAATTCTTTGGTCAGCCGATTCCTAGGATATCGGCTGACTATCTGTATATATGGGAAGTGGACGAACTTGTGCAGAAGCAAGTTCGTTCTCGCGTTATAAAAAAGCAGGTTAGACTATGGGGGACTACATAAATGAAGAGAAAAAAAGAGAAAACTGGCAAAATTTTAATAGCGACTTTCATTGGACTTTCCTCTCTATTTGCACCTATGATTAGCACAAGTGTTTTTGCCGATGAAGATAGAGAAGTTTTCAACTGGACTCGTGAAAGTGTAAGCTATTTAGAAATGAATGACACCAATACAGCGCCGGAAATCGATACTCAAGATCTTGTGGAAATCTCATCAGATTCATATATTTGGGATACGTGGCCACTTCAGGATAAGAATGGACACCCTGCTGTCGTCAATGGATATAAAATCATTTTTGCTTTATCGGTTCCTAATGATGTACTTCCGGGCAAGCGGCATGATACGGCTGAAATTGTTTACTTCTATTCAAAGGATGGCAAGAGCTGGGAGCCAGGTGGCAAGGTGTTCAAAGATGGCGTCGCTTTGGGTTCTAGACAATGGGCAGGCTCGTCGATTGTCGATAAAGATGGTAGACTGCATATATTCTACACAGCCACAGGTAGAAAAGGTGAAGAGCGATTAAGCTACGAACAACGAATTGCTACTGCTTCAGCAGAAATCAGTACCACAAAAGGTGGCGTTATTTTTCAGGACTGGTCTGAACATGACATCATCCTTGAGCCTAAAGGAGAATTTTATCAGACAATAGAGCAGACGGGCCAAGGAGAGGAATCTTATGCATTCCGGGATCCGTATTTTTTCGAGGATCCAAAGACTGGGGAAGAATATCTACTATTTGAAGCGAACTCAGCTGGCAGATTAGAGGACCGTTTTTTAAAGGATGAATATATTGGTTCAGCGGGCTTTGGCAGCAGCCATGAAATCTCAGAGGACTCAAAAGCCTTCAATGGAAGCATTGGTATCGCCAAAGCAGTGGATGGAGATTTTAATAATTTTGAATTGTTGCCTCCATTGCTCGAGGCTAACTATGTAAATGAAGAGCTTGAACGTCCAAGTGTAATAGTAAAGGGCAACGACTATTATCTTTTTGCCAAGACACACAGTGAGAAATTCGCTCCGGGTCTTAACGCGCCTGAAGGTTTATATGGATTTGTTTCCAGTTCACTTCGTGGAGACTATGAGCCGCTTAATGAAAGTGGACTGGTTATTGCCAATCCGATCAATCAGCCATATCAAGCTTATTCTTGGATCGTCATGCCGAATGGCACGGTGGCTAGTTTTGTAAATTATACGAATGTAGATGGACTGGACATTCATGAAATTGGTGAGCAATCCCCAGAGTATCAAATCGAGCATTTTGGCGGTATGCTTGCACCATCCATAAAGTTAGCCATTACTCGTGATCAGACGAAGATCGTTCATGAGAAGAAGCAAGGAGTTTTTAAATAAAAAGTTCGTAGGGTGAGAAAAGATGGACATGCAAGATAGACAGAAACAACCTATAGAGATTGCACAGGAGCTGGTCTTATTACTAGGTGGAAAAGAAAATATTGCAAAGGTGACTCATTGTACGACTCGATTACGGTTCGAACTTCACGATAATCATCGTGTGGATCTATCGAAATTAGAGGCATTGCCTTATGTACACGGCACTTTTTCTCGGCTAGGACTTTTCCAGGTTATCATCGGATCCGTAGCGATCAATCATGTCTACAGGTCTATCATTGATCTCACTCCTGCTTTTGAACCTGGCATAAAGGATATTAATAATAGAAATAGAAGAATGAACCCGCTTGTGCAACTAGCGAAGACTTTGTCCAATATCTTTGTACCAATCATCCCGGCCATCGTTGCAAGCGGCCTGTTAATGGGGCTTATAGGTATGATCAAGGTGTTTGAGTGGGTACAACCAGAAAGCCCGATTATGATCATGCTAGATATTTTTTCGAGCGCAGCCTTCATCATCTTGCCCATTCTAATAGGGTTCAGTGCCGCCAAGGAGTTTGGAGGAAGCCAAGTATTAGGTGCCGTAATCGGAGGGATCTTGACTCACCCTTCGCTACTGAATCCTTCTTTACTTGGTTATAAAGTACCGCAATATATGGAGGTTTTAGGACTTGATATCCCTCTTATAGGGTATCAGGGAACGGTGATCCCGATCCTAATTTCCGTATTCTTCATGAGTAAGATGGAACAGGCTCTGAGAAAAATGGTACCTGGATCGTTGGATTTATTTTTTATCCCGTTTCTTGTAATGATCTGTATTGGGAGTGTCTCGCTGTTAGTCATTGGGCCCGTCTCATTATTGATTGGTGATTGGATCACTATGGCTCTGGAACTCGTCTATAAATCAGGAGGCACCGTTGCTGGATTTTTATTTGGCGGTCTTTATTCACTTATTGTGGTAACGGGTCTGCATCATACGTTGCACGCGGTTGAGATGGAACTTCTTGCAAATCCGGACATTGGCGTTAATTTTCTGTTGCCGATTTGGTCAATGGCTAATATTGCTCAAGGAGCAGCAGGACTTGCTGTATTTTTCAGGACGAAAAATAAGAGAATAAAGAAAATCGCAATTCCTTCTGCTTTTTCAGCATTCTTAGGCATTATTGAACCTGTGATGTTCGGTGTGAATATCAGGCTTATGAGACCATTCATTGGTGCTGCCGTCGGTGGTGCCATTGGGGGAGCGTATGCTGTATTTACTCATGTGGTTGCTAATTCGTATGGACTTACAGGAATCCCGATGATTGCGATTGTAGCGCCATTGGGAAGTTATAATCTAGTGAATTATCTGATTGGCCTTGGCCTATCTGCTATTACCGCTTTTATTGCTACCTGGATTTTGTGGGTGAAAGAAAGTCCAGAAGAACAGAAATGACCTCGATTGCTCGATAAACAGGAAGGTGAAAGTAAGATGAAAATTAAAAAAGTCTTGAATAACAGTGCGGTTGTCGTGAAAGACAGAGACGGTGAAAAGATTGTCATGGGAGAGGGCATAGGGTTTCAGAAGAGGAAGAATGATAGGGTAAATGAGTCGAAAATTGATAAAGTTTTTGTCATGGAAGACCCAAATGAACATCAAAAATTTGAGGAAATATTGCAGTTGCTGCCGGAAGAACATATTCAGTTGGCTGAGGAAATCATTAGCTATGCGGAAAAGGAATTCGGCGTCACGATCAACGAGCATGTACATGTTGCTTTTTCAGATCATTTATCATTTGCCATTGAACGATTAACCAATGGAATAGCGATAAAAAATTCACTGCTTGACCAGATAAAAATTCTTTATGTGAAAGAGTACGAAATAGGACTCTGGGCAAGAAAACTAATAATGAAGAAACTCGGAATAGAAATTCCCGAAGATGAAGTAGGCAATATTGCTATGCACATGCATACCGCAAGAATGAATATCGGTAACATGGAAGAAACGATTGATATAACGACCACCATTCAAGAAATTACCCGTATCATCGAGAACCGTTTACATGTAAATATTGTCGAAGATTCGATGTCTTATGAACGATTAATCACCCATTTGCGCTTTTCGCTTAAAAGCCTGTTATCTCATGAATCCAAACATGAGTATGATCAACAAATGGCTGTCGTCATCAAGGAGAATTTTAAAGAAGCCTTTTCCTGTGCTCAAGAAGTTGGCGAGTTTCTCGAAATCAAATACCGTATAGAATATCCAGAGGCAGAACTTATGTATATTAGTATGCATATACAAAGGTTCTATAGTCGGGCACTATTACAAAAATAACACGGCTTCTTCACAAAAAAGGGAGCAAAAAATCCTAGGTATATTTCTTCTTTTACTTTTCATAATAAAAAAGAAGGAGTGATACTTATGGCAAAACGAAGTGGAAAAACAGACGCTCAGCAAAAGAACAAGCAAGGATTTGAATCAAGTAAAACCGATACAGAGTTTGGCAAAGAGCATGGAAGTGCAGCTGCAAATCGAGCGCACAAAGAGAAAGCAAAAAAAGAAAAAGCATCCAAAAATCAAGGTGAATGGAATGGGATGCATTAATAGTACGATCTAAAGACTCTCTTACATTAGAGGGTCTTTTTACTTTTTGATTGCTAGGAGGAAAAAATTAAGTAGTACAGAATAAATTGTATAGTAGGATTCTTTTTTTGCCGTTATCGGTGAACAGACAGGGGGGCAAAATGGTGAAATCAGTAGCTGTATATTGCGGATCGAGTAAAGGTTCTTCAAGTATGTATATCGAAGAGGCAAAAAAGCTAGGTAAGGAATTGGCTAGAAGAAACATTACACTTATATATGGTGGTTCAAGTATAGGACTAATGGGTGCGGTGGCTGACTCTGTATTAGCAATGGGAGGAAAAGCAATAGGGGTGATGCCCAGATTTTTAGATAATCGAGAAATCTCTCATAAAAGCTTGTCAGAACTTCTTGTTGTCGAGACGATGCACGAAAGAAAGGCAAAGATGGTCGAGTTAGCCGATGCATTTATTGCTTTGCCAGGTGGTGCGGGAACGATGGAAGAATTCTTTGAGGTTTATACTTGGGCACAGGTAGGCCTACACAAAAAGCCTATTGGTCTCCTAAATACCAATAGATATTATGATCCGCTCATAGCTCTACTAAATCATATGAATAAGGAACAGTTCCTACAGGATCAATACCGATCGATGGCACTTATTGACGAAGAACCAGCAGGACTACTTGATAAATTTAAGAATTATGAATCACCTCCGGTAAAAACGTATTAATTGTTGATAAAAAAAGAAAGAGGATAACAAGGATGAAATTTGTTTTAGCCCCGGATTCCTTTAAAGAAAGTATGACAGCAAAACAAGCCGCCTTAACAATGGAAAGAGGAATAAAAAAAGTGTTTCCTGACGCCGAATGTGTCATTGTCCCAATGGCTGATGGTGGAGAGGGAACCGTGGAATCACTGGTTAGCTTGGAAAAAGGTCGGTTGCTCAAGACAGAAGTAGCCGGACCATTAGGAGATAAAGTTCTGGCGGAATACGGAATGGTAGAAAAGACAGCTATTATCGAAATGGCAAGTGCAAGTGGCTTACAAATGATTAAGCCTGCCGATCGAAATCCCTTAGTGACCACTAGCTACGGAACGGGACAACTCATCAAACATGCTTTAGATCAAGGAGCAGATCGGATTTTGATCGGAATCGGTGGAAGTGCTACCAATGATGGTGGTGTCGGCATGCTTCAGGCACTTGGGGTTTCATTTAAAGACGAAACCGGTGCGGAGCTACCCTTTGGCGGTGGTGCTTTAAGTATGCTACATTCGATTGATGTTAGTGGATTAGATCCAAGACTCAAAGATGTCCAAATAGATGTAGCTTGTGATGTGACCAATCCTTTAACGGGAGAAAATGGAGCTTCTGCAATTTTTGGACCGCAAAAAGGAGCCACACCCGATATGGTTCGACAACTGGATGAAAACCTCGCTCATTATGCCACGCTTATTCAAAAAGAGCTTGGAAAGGATGTAGCCACGGTGTCTGGGGCGGGGGCAGCTGGTGGTCTTGGAACCGGACTCATTGCCTTTTTAGATGCAAGGTTATTAAAAGGGATCGATTTGGTGATCGAGTTTACGGGACTCGACAAAAAAGTCGAGGGAGCAGACTTTGTTTTTACTGGTGAGGGAAGCCTTGATCATCAAACCCTTTATGGAAAAACACCCTTTGGAGTGGCTTCCGTCGCCAAACGTTATGATATTCCAGTCATTGCCTTTGCCGGACGGGTCGGGGATGGAGTAGAAGTATTGTACGAAAACGGGTTTACTGCAATCTTTGGAATTGTAAATGGAGTCGCTTCCTTAGATGAAGCATTATCCTCTGGAGAAACCAACCTTTGTAGAACTGTGGAAAATGTTTGTAGAGTTTTATTGTAGGTTAGAAGGCCGCTATTCATAGTGGCTTTTTTAATAGGTAGAGCCTATCAATACCTCCTTAAATATCAATTAGTCTTATGCTTTTGACGGGATTATAATTACTTTATAGAAAATGTGAAGTATTGAGCAACATGAGTCAAAATATGTGAATAATTGAGCAAACATTATAGGAGGGCTAAAAAATGTCAAATTACGAAAAGCTTTTTTCACCAATAACGATTCAAAGAATGACGTTGAAAAACCGTGTTGTTATGCCTCCAATGGGAACGAATTTTGCAGGACCGAACGGAGAAATCACAGATGAACATATATCGTATTACGAGCAACGAGCAAAAGGTGGCACAGGATTAATAATTCTTGAAAATGCCTGCTTGGCGTTTCCACTCGGATCAAACGGAACGACACAGCTACGAATTGATGAAGACCGATTTATTCCAGGCTTATATCGATTAACTGAAAGATTGCATAAGCATGGAGCATGTGTGGCGGTTCAGATCAATCATGCTGGAGCTTCTGCTGTTCCTGATCGAATTGGTGGTCAGCCGGTGTCCTCTTCTAATATTCCATCGAAGACGGGTGGAGCGATTCCGAGATCTCTTGAAAAAGATGAGATTTTAGAAATCGTCAATCAGTATGGAAAGGCAGCCAAGAGAGTAGTGGCAGCTGGTTTTGATGCGGTAGAAATTCATGCAGGACACTCGTATCTACTTTGCCAATTCTTATCTCCTGTGTACAACAAGCGCACAGATGAATTTGGTGGAAGTTATGAAAACCGTGCAAGAATCGTTCGAATGGTGATTGACCGTATTCGTGAAGAAGTGGGTCCATTTTTCCCAATCAGCTTACGATTTAGTGCGGAGGAATTTGTAAAGGGTGGTAACACGTTAGAAGATACACTTCATATCCTTGAGTACCTAAGTGAAGGAGTAGATATTTTTAATGTGTCTGCTGCACTGAACGATACGCTTCAATTTCAAATTGACCAGATGAACCTTCTTGATGGCTGGCGTTCTTACATGGCAAAAGCAGTAAGAGAGAAATTCCATAAGCCAACAATCGCTACAGGAAATGTTCGTAATCCACAAATAGCTGAAGCGATTTTACAAAATGAAGAGGCAGATTTAATTGGAATGGGACGTGGCTTGATTGCAGAGCCGAACTGGGTCAAGAAGGTTCAAGCGGGTGAAGAAGAATTTTTAAGAAAATGTATTTCTTGTAATATTGGCTGTGCAGGACATCGTATTGCATTGAATCGTCCGATTCGCTGTACCATCAACCCGGACTTATTCCATGGTGATGAGTACAAGGAAAGAGAAATCACTCGACCAGTGAATGTCGTTGTTATTGGTGGCGGAACAGCGGGACTTGAAGCAGCTTGTACCGCAGCAGAGGTTGGCTGCACGACCATTCTTTTTGAACAAAAGCCCTATTTAGGTGGATTAGCGAGAGAAATTTCGAGACTTCCAGAGAAGAAGAGAATTGAAGATTTCCCTAATTACTTGGTTAAGCGAAGTGAAAGATTGCCGAACTTGATTCCTTTTACAAACACAAAGGCAGATATACAGCTAATTGCAAGCTATAAGCCAGATGTGATCGTGAACGCTACGGGATCAACGCCTCTTCTACCTCCGATCAAAGGGCTGCACGAACATATCGACAAGCCAAATGGAAAGCTGTTTTCGATTTTCGGGTTATTAAAACAAGTAGATTCCTTTGAGTTCATTGGTAAAAAAGTAGCTGTTATCGGTGGAGGCGCTGTTGGTTTGGATGTGGTTGAATACTTTGCTGAAAGAGGAGCAGAAGTCACAATGGTTGAGAGAATGCCTCTCGTTGGGAAAGATTTAGACCATATCACACGCATTTCCATGATGACGATGCTAAAAGAAAGAAACGTAGATGTAAGAGTAGAGACTTCACTGATGGAAGTAACAGAAGATCATTTCAAGGTTTCATACGAGGGTGTTGAGTCGAATATTGAATTTGATTACGGATTTGTATGTTTAGGAATGAAGTCAGAAAATCCAATCTTTGCTGACCTTCAATCGTATTTCCCGCATATTGAAGTTCTCAATATTGGCGATAGCTGGGGAGTTCGAAAAATCATGGATGGAGTAAGAGAAGGAAGAAATATCTTAACCACCCTTGAAAAATTGGGGGCCCTTCCAACAGAGGAAGCAGAGGAAAAGATTCCGGTTTTTGCTTAATATAAAATTTGAAAATGTGTCCACTCTTTAAGGGGTGGACTTTTTTTAATTTATCGAATCTTTTTCCAGTTTTTCACGTAATACTATCATTAGGAAAGCGGGGTGAGTGTATGTCAAAAACAAGACGAATGATGACAGGTATTACGTCAACAGCTCTTGTTCTAGGAATGGCAGGTTGTAGCTCGGCTACGGAGGAATACACGTATACAGAGGATATTCCTGATCCGCCAGAGGACACAAGTTGTTCAGATTGGGAATGGGATGCAGAAGATGGTGTATGGGAATGTGATGATTATGATTCGAATTATTATGGGCATTATTTTTATGGTGGTCGCTATTACAAAGGAAAAAGTGCTCTTCACGCAAGTAAGGATTACCTCTCATACAAAAACAGCTCTTCCTTTAAAGGAAGTACGTCAAGTGGAACGGTGAAAAATAGCAATGGATTTGGAAAAGGAACAACAAGCTCAGGAGGGTAATGCCAAGCCCGATATAGAAAGGGAGATTATACATGAACTTATATTTAAATTTTGCCTCTTACTTAGGAGTGGCAGTCCTTCTGATGATCGCGGGGATCATTTTATTTATGTTTAGTACACCAAAGCTTAGGGAGTTCAAGCTAATCGCTGAAAAGAACGTATCAGCTGCCCTTTTGCTTGGAGGAAAAGTAATCGGATTAGCAATTGTACTTGGTGCGGCTGCTGAATATTCGATTTCTTTAGTGGATATGGTGATTTGGGGTGCGATCGGAATCATTGCTCAAATTGTGGTGTTTATTTTAGCCGAGGTCATTACTATTCGTTTTAGCATTTCAAAAGCGATTGAAGATGATAATCGCGCAGTCGGTGTGATGCTGTTGTCACTATCGTTGGCGATTGGGATTATAGTTGCGAAGTGTCTATCCTACTAAAAGGAGATTCCTATGAGGCGATTAACATATTACTTAGATAAAGGAAACGATGAGTATACCCCGCTATATGAATATACGACGGCATCCGTTGGTGTGGATGAGTTATATGCTAGGCAGCTTTGTACGTACTTTATTATGCGTGGAAGACAGTATGAGCTCTTCTCAACGGAAATGGATGGGGACGAAGAACAGTTAATCATCAGAGATAAGGGGAGAAATCCGCATGTCGCTGATGAAAAAGGCTACCAGGGAAAAGGTCTACATATAGAGATTCGTAGATTTCGAGAGGAAGAAAACTACAAGCTCCTTACCTCGCTTCCATGTGAGAGCCATTTTGATGTGATTCGTTATTTGTTGAAAGACATTGTTGATGTACCAGGTCTAGGATTTAAGCAAGTGACCTCGTCGGAGATTGATGAGGATCGTGGGGTTTATGTGTTGTACGTGAAAGAGGTTGGAGAGGATTTAGAGTGATGAAGAGTTATCGTGAAAAAAGAAGAGAGTTTTATGAAGGAATTGCCGACTTTTGGGCGGATTTATATGGGGAAGAGTATGCCCTTTTTGATGTTCATATGCTAGAAGAGGAAGAAGTTCGTACCATTCGACAGGTGAGTAACCGGGTAGGGCATGTGTTCTTTAAGGTGTGCCAACTGTTGCGTGAAGTTCCTGATGAAACCCTAATTGAAATGGGCTTTCCGATTGAAACTCTTTCCTTTCTTCGATTAAAAACTCATCAAGCCGAGAGTGTAATCGCTCGGCTTGACCTCATTCCAACGGGTGATGGATACAAATGTATTGAAATCAATGCAGATACTCCCACTTTTATTAAAGAGCTTTTTGCGGTGAATGGGGTGGTTTGTAGCAAATTTCCGCTAGATAATCCAAATGAAGGAATGGAAGAGCGATTACGGCAAGCTGTTAGAAGCAGTATTATGGAAGGGCTAGAAGGAAAAGGACTCATTACGCCTCATATTGTTTTTACCGCACACGAGGATAATATTGAAGATCGTGAAACGGTCAAATATCTTATGCAATTATCAGGACTTCCCTCCAAGTTCACCCCCCTTCATCAACTTCAAATTCAAAAGGGAACAGGTCTTTTCGACGAAGAAGGCAGACGAATCGATGTGCTGTATCGTCAAACCTTTCCAATTGAAAATTTACTATTTGATCATGATGAGGAGAACAATCCGATTGGTGTCTGGCTGTTGGAGCTTGTGGAGCAGGGAAAACTCGTGTTCATTAACCCTCCCTCTGCCTTTTTACTTCAAAATAAAGCGGTACAGGCCGTTATTTGGGGGCTGCATGAGGAAGAGCATCCCTTTTTTACAATGGAAGAACACGCATGGATTGAAGCCTATTTCCTTCCTACTTATTTAGAAGAAGTCCCATTTTTACAAACAAAGCAATCGTATGTAAAAAAGCCTTCATTCGGAAGAGAAGGGGATACGGTGGAGATTTTTCGAAGTGGCGGCGAATTAGCTCACGCGAACAATGAACGAAATTATACGAATTATGTGGCTGTTTATCAGAAGTACGTGGAGTCCCAAACGGTTCGCTTCCACAGTGAAAAAGGCATACAAAAAGGAAAGTTATTGATTGGCAGTTTTCTTCTGAATGGAAAGTCTGCTGCACTAGGTTGCCGTGTAGGAGGGGAAATTACAAATAATCTTTCGTATTATCTGCCAGTTGGGGTGAAAGGAGGACACTAGCCATTGTGGATTTTACATCAAATTTATTCGAAAATGTCTAAGTTAAGCTTAACACATGCTGGAATACTGGCCATTCTCCTTGTTATTGTAAGTAGCGTTACGATGAGAATTCTTGAGCCGGAGACCTTCCCCCGACTTATTGACGCTCTTTGGTGGACAATGACCACGCTTGTCACGGTTGGCTATGGTGATTTCTTTCCGGTAACCGATGCAGGACGAATCTTTACCATGCTCTTAATTTATACCTTTGGAATTGGAGCCATGGGGATTATTATTGGAAAGATTTTTGAAAGCCTCAGCAAATACCGGAAACTGAAGGAGGAAGGGAAAATGTCTTACACAGGGAAAGGTCATTACATATTAATTAGTCCTTCCAAGGAAAAGCTGGAGAAGGTGATGGGTGAGATTTACACAAGTGAACGCTCAAGAGATATCGTTGTCGTGGATCATGCCGACAAGCTCCCGTTGGAAGATGATCGGCTTCATTTTGTAAGTGGAAATCCTGCAGAAGAAGAGGTCTTGATGAAGGCCAATATTTTAGAGGCGAAATCAGTGGCAATTTTTTCAGATGACCGAAATGATCATGCCGAATACTCCGATGGAAAAACCTTGTTAACGGCTTCTCGTGTGGAGCATTTGTCAAAGAAATACGATAGAAATATATATACAATTGTGGAAGTAAAAAAGGATAATCATATTGCCTTGTTCGAGCATGCCAAGGTCGATGAATTTATTCTTTCAAATGATTCGGTTTCTAGACTAATCGCCCAGGCGGCCATCAATCACGGCTCGAGCCGACTGTTCAAGCAGATGCTAAGCAATACAGACGGGGAAAATATTTATGAAATCTCGGCAAAACCTGAATGGAAAACGTATAAGGATGCGGCCATGGAGCTGTTCGATAAGGGAGCCACTCTATTATCGGACGGCAGCTCGCTTGATGTGGCGAGGCGTCATAAGGAGAATATACCTGAGGGCTCCAAGCTGTTTATTATATGTGATGATGAAACCTACCGGAAGATTGTTCGATATACAAGAAAGGCTTACTCCCTATGAATGAGGAGTGAGCCTTTTATATTTACGTCCAATTCACATATTGGCCTACTTCTATATGAAACTTTGAGATCGTCCCAGGAGGGAGCTCGAGAACAGAATATGCTTGTTTAATCGGAAGCACGAATTTCCATGGTTTCAAATGTTCTATTAAGTGAACCACTCGATGATGTTGATCGAGGAAAACGGCGTCGATCGAAAAATGCATAAAGCACATATGAATGGAGTTACAAGGTGCAATCCACAAACCTTCCTCATGCAAAGGCTGCTTTCGAAACATCAAGCCTTTTAACCTAGTACCAAATGACTGAGCTTTCCTTATAGAATAAGGAATCGTTCTATATATATTACTCTTTTTCACTACATACACCTACATAACCCCCTAAGAACCGACGTTAATTTGGTAGCTGATTTTATTATAAAATTTCTCAATACCGAACATTGTCGAAAAATGATGTAATAAAAAATAAAAAAATTGGAATATAAGTATTTACAAATTCGTTATAACGAACTATTATAAAAGTACGAAATAGTTCTTTATAAAGAACTACAAGTTCACTAAATTGTACAAGCAATCTAGTGAAAAAATACTTAAAACCAAATTGGAGGAATTTAAAATGATGAACAAATTAGCAGCGAAAGTAGCAGTAAAGATGATGGGATTGAAGAAGGATGAGAAGGGGCAAGGGATGGCTGAGTATGGGCTGATTCTAGTTGGTGTAGCGGTTGTTGCCGCGGGAACTTTCGTGCTTCTAGGTGATGAAATTGTAGATTTACTAGAATCTATTATTGGGGACCTAACAGTTTAATCTATTAATATCAATCGATCTAAATAATTACCCCACTTCTTGAAGTGGGGTAATAATCTATATAAATAGAGGTATTTTAAATGATTTATACTGTCCTACTAATTACATTAGCAATATCACTCTATACTGACATACGTGAAAGACGAATTCTAAACAAAGTTACATTACCCGCAACAATAGCTGGTTTTATCTTCTATTCATTTGATTTAGGTCTACAAGGGTTATTGTATAGTTTAACAGGATTTGTTGTTGGCTTTCTTATGTTGCTTATCCCTTATTTATTGGGAGGCATGGGAGCAGGAGATGTAAAACTTATGGCAGCAATCGGCGCATTAACCGGAGCAGCATTCACACTCCAGTCATTTTTTTACACAGCAATTATCGGAGGCATTATATCAGCAATTTTAATTTTGAAAAATAGAGGGATTTGGCGGAAGGCTGGATCTCCTAAAAATAGAGAACCAATTACATTTCCATACGGAGTTCCAATCGTTCTTGGAACACTCTGTGCGTTTATCGTATAGGAGGGGAGAGCGTTGAAGTCACAAAAAGGTCAGTCGATGGTCGAATTTGCTTTGGTCATTCCTATACTTATACTCCTATTGTTCGCTATTTTAGACTTTGGTCGGGTTTTTCATGCGTATCTTGCCATTGATCATGCGGGTAGGGAAGCAGCTAGAGCAGCAAGTATAGGGAAGGATGATTCTACGATTCGTTCTACTGCTGTTTCAAAAGCTTCAAGTATAAGTTTAGCTGAGAGTCAGGTGGCTATTTCACCTGGAGGAGTAAAATCATCTGGCAGCCAGGTGACCATTACGATTACTTATCCAATCTCATTTCTAACCCCAGTCATCTCTAATATTACTGGGCCTATTACGCTTACTAATTCAACGGTAATGAGGGTGGAATAATGAAAAAGTTAAAATCTCTCTTAAATAATGAAAAAGGAAATGTGCTAGTTATTTTTGCCTTTGCAATTACCGCCCTTATAGGGGCAACGGCACTCGTTGTTGATATAGGATATGCCTATCATGAAAAAAGCACTCTTCAAAATGCTGTTGATGCAGCAGCGCTCGGAGGGGCACAAGGATTAATTACAAGTGAATCCCAAGCTACGAGTATAGCAAAGGAAATAGCTAGTAAAAATTCCATTTCACTAGAAGATAGTGATATTACGTTTACAAGTGACTCCATTAGGGTCACAAAGGAGATTACGGTTCCCATGTTCTTTGCGAAAGCACTAGGGAATAATACAGCAACCATCTCGGCTACTGCTAAAGCGAAAATTTCTCTACTTAAGTCGGCAAAAGGGGTCACTCCGATTGCAGTTGAGAAGGATTCTATTCCAACCGGTACTCAATTAAAATGCTCAAACACAGGAAATAACCATGGAAACTGCGGTTACCTCGATATAAATGGAAATGGAGCAGATGGATTAGTAAATGGAATATTAAATGGAAGCGACATTCAAGAAGGAACACAATACGCAGAAACGGAGCCAGGACAAAAGTGGGGGCCAGTGAAAGATGCCTTTGAGACATTAATTACTAATGATGCCAGTAAAACGCAATGCCAAAGCCCTGACACAGCTGATAATTCCTGTGATCGTGTTATTTATGTGGTTGTCATTGACACATGGGATGACATTGATGGGAAAGGGAAGGTAACAGTAGAAGGGTTAGCAGCTTATTGGATCAGTCATATTGATGCGAATAAACAAATTGTTGGTCAGTTTTTGGATATGGTTACCTTTGGTGAAATCGGTGGAAGTGGTGAAGGAAACCTATACGGAGTAGCTCTTGTAGAGTAGGGGGAGAGAAGGATGAAGACGAAGCGTATTTGGATGTGGTCTTTTATTTTTGGTATTTTTACAACCTTGATTGTGTATGTGGGTGTCTTCTCAGATATTACGAAGGCAAGTACTTCTGAAACGGAGAAAGTAGAGAAAAAGGAAGAAACAAAAGAGGAAACAAAAGAAACGGCTACAGAAGAAGAGAAGGAAGAAACGATAAAACCAAGAGAAAAAAATAATCCGATGTTAGAGATTAGTGAGGGAAATCGTGCCATCTCGTTAAAGGTTTCATTAGAGGAAGGGGTTTCAGGCTATGTGGAACCGGGTTCATATGTTGATGTTATAGCGTTTGGATCATCAAAGGATGATGCAACAAAAAAAGAGTATCGATCCGCGTTTGTCATGTTTCAAAACAAAAAAGTTTTAACGTCTGGTAAAGCCCCTGACACAGAAGAAGAAGCGATGCACTACGAGACAATCACACTAGAGGTTACGCCACAGGAAGCGGTAAAGCTCGCCCTAGCAACACAGGATCAAGGTGGTCTCTATTTTACTCTGAGAAATACAGAGGATCATGAAGTGTTACCTGAACCAATTCAAGAAATAAGAGAAGTCATAAAGGAGGGTAAAGCAGAATGAGTATAAAATGGTATTTTTATTCAGATACAAACTCTCGTGTTGATGAGATTGAGTTGATTTTACAAAAAAGATCGCAATCGCTTACCTCTATTCAAAAACTAGATGATATTTATGTAAAGCTTGAACAGACACCACATGCCATTCTTTTTCTAAAAGCGAATACGGTCTACAATGTGTATGATCTTTGCCAAGAAGTTTCAGCTCTGTACCCTCATGCTTATATTATTCTGATCGCTCCAGATAATAATGAAAATGTAAAAAAGGCGATGCATGTAGGAGCTTCAAATCTATTAACCTTTTCATCTCATGAAGAGGAAATTACAGAAGTGATCATTCAAGCGCAGAAATTTATGAGCTTACGAGCAAAGCAAGAGAATACTCCTGTTCTTCAGTTAACGAAAAAAAATACTAAGGTCATTTCGATTAGTAGCTCCAAGGGTGGAATTGGGCGTACGATGTTAACCGTTAACCTAGCTACGGCTTTAGCAAAGCAGGGGAAAAAGGTTGCTATCATTGATGCAAACCTACAGTTCGGAGAGGTCGCCTTATTGTTTGATATTAAGCCAAAGCTAACGATTTACGATTGGGTGAAGGAAGGATATGACCGGGGTCTATTTTCTACTGAAAAATACATGAGTAAACATAGTACAGGAGTTTCCATCCTAGCCGCTCCTCAGCGCCCAGAGTTTTTTGAGGCTATCACCGAGCAGCATATTGAAACGGCAGTCAATGAATTGAAAAAATATTATGATGTCATTCTTATTGACCATACCTCAACGCTTTCGGAGATTCATTTAAAGAGTCTCGTTCTTTCAGATGAAATCCTATTGATTACAACGAATGACATTCCAGTATTAAGAAGTAATCGGCTATTCCTTGATACCTTACAGTCATTGCAGTTGAGTGGGAAGGTAAAGCTTGTCCTTAATCGTGATTCTAGAAAGAAAGCCATAAGTGATAAAAAAGTGGAAGAGATCCTACAAATTCCGTTGTATGCTTCTCTACCAGATCAAGGTCAACAAGTAGCTGCTTCGATTAATGAAGGAATTCCTTTCTTGTTAAAAAATTCAAGAGTGGTTCTATCAAAAGTCATTTTTCAAATGGCACAAAAGTTATTCTCTGAAACGGGCAACCGTTTAGAAGGATATAAGAAGCAAAAAAGCTGGTTAGCTTTTAGCAAATAGGGAGGGAAAAACATTGTCGCTATTCGAAAGATACATGGATGGAAAACCTGCCCCTGTGAAAAAAGAGGAAAGAAAACCTTTTAAGGTTGTTCGTAATATTGAAACAACTAAACTAGAAGGAAGACTTCATACTTACTTGTTAGAAGAGTTGAAAAAACAACAATTTACTAGTAGGGAGGAAGAAGACCATAAAATAAAAGAGTTAGGAAAAGACTTTCTTGAAAAAGAGGGAGAACGATTAACCTTCGAGGATAAAAACGAACTCCTTGAGAGAGTACAACACGAACTGCAAGGGTATGGACCGATCACTCCTTTACTTGAGGATCCAACGGTCTCCGAGGTCATGGTAAATGGTCCTTACCAAATTTATTATGAACAAAACGGTAAGATTCAAAAAAGTGATTCTGCATTCCACGATGATGCACATGTGAGTAGAGTTATCGAAAGAATTGTTTCTCCACTTGGACGTAGAATAGATGAAAGCTCTCCAATGGTAGATGCTAGATTGCCAGATGGATCTCGTGTGAATGCGATCATCCCCCCTCTATCATTGAAGGGACCTACTTTAACGATTCGTAAATTTTCGGAAACACCATTTCAAATTCATGACTTAATTTCCTTTGGTACATTAAGTCCAGAAATGGCTGATTTTATTGAAATGTGTGTGAAGTCTCGTTTGAATATTTTCATTAGTGGTGGTACAGGATCAGGGAAAACCTCTTCGTTGAACGTCCTTTCTTCCTTTATTCCGAATGATGAGCGGATTGTAACAATTGAAGATGCGGCGGAATTAAAGCTTTCGCAAGAGCATGTTATTTCTTTAGAGTCACGTCCCTCTAATATTGAAGGAAAAGGGGAGATTACGATTCGTGATTTAGTGCGGAATGCCCTTCGTATGCGTCCCGATCGAATTGTGGTTGGGGAGGTTCGTGGAGCAGAGGCTCTCGACATGCTTCAAGCAATGAATACCGGTCATGATGGAAGCTTAAGTACGGGCCATGCCAACTCGCCAAGAGATATGTTATCTCGACTTGAAACGATGGTGCTAATGGCTGGATTTGATTTGCCTTTACGAGCCATTCGTGAACAAATTGCGAATGCCATTGATATCATTGTTCAGCAGTCTAGATTAAAGGACGGTTCTAGGAAAATTATCAAGATTACGGAGATCTTAGGCATGGAGGGAGACACCATTGTCATGCAGGATCTATTCGTCTTTAAAGAAACAGGGCGTAAAGAAACTGGAGAACTTGCAGGTCACTTTGTTTCAACAGGTGTTCGACCGAAAATCTCGGAACAACTAGAGCTAAATGGTTTTACGATTCCTCAGAGTTGGTTTGATGGAGTGTGGTCATATGAATGACCAACTCATTCTCCTTAGCTTGTTTGTGTTATTTACCCTTAGCTTTTTTGTCATTGCTTTATCGATTGCTAAGAAAAAAAGAAGAAACAATCGTTTAAGCAGGTTCGTTCCTAAAAGAGAAGTAAACATAGAAAAAGAAAAGGAAAACCAAGCGAAAACCTTTCTCTCCACTTTTTCAAAGGTATTTAATGGGATACGTTTTAGTAAAAAAACAGCTACCATCCTGCAGCAGGCTGGTAGTGAGTTGAAATTAGAAGAATTTTTCTTTATTCGATTACTAGTAGGAAGTGGAATGGGACTCGCTCTTGTGGTGTCAGACATTCCAATTATCTACTGTGTTTTATTAGGCTACCCAGGGTTTATGATTCCTAAGATGTACATGAAAAACAAAGCGAAAAAGCGCTTGAAATCATTAACCAATCAGTTGGTTGAAGCTCTAGGAACGATGTCTAACTCTTTACGTGCTGGGTTTAGTTTTTTACAAACGATGCAGCTAATTGGGAAGGAAATGCCGGATCCGATTGGCCCTGAATTTGATCGCGTGGTAAAAGAGATCGGGATGGGAATTTCTATGGAGGATGCCTTTGAAGATTTACTCTCCCGTCTACCGAATAAGGAACTTGAGGTAGTGGTCCAAGCCATTCTGGCACAAAGAAAAAGCGGGGGGAACTTAGCGGATCTACTTGATACGATGGAAGATACCGTTCGGGGAAGACTAAGAATTTATGATGAAGTAAAAACATTAACCGCACAAGGAAAGCTATCCTCCATTATTATCACGGTGCTTCCTGTTTTGATGGGGGTATACCTGTATATGGTTAATCCAGAATACTTTGGACCCATGCTTCACCAGCCATTAGGTATTGTCCTGCTGAGTATCGGAGCCATTTCCCTGTTTATCGGGTGGTTTTTAATCCAAAAGATCGTAAAAATCGAGGTGTAGACATTGATCTCATTTGTTTTTCTCATTAGTTCCTTTACTTTTTTTATGCTTATATTTGCCGCGGTTTTTCATACGGTTTTCCACCGGCAAATTGCAATCGACCAAAGAGTTGATATGTATCTAGGTGGACAGGCTGTTCCTGAAAAGAGGATAAAGAAACAGTGGAAACTTGAGTCGCCAACAATGAAAAGATATTGGAACCTAGGTATCAATCAAGTGAATAAAAAGGCGAACAGTAAAAGTCAAAGAAAATTAGCTATGATGCTAAGAGATGCAGGATATTCAAAGATTACCCCAGCTGAATTTCGTTTATTTCAATTGCTGTTAAGTACGGGATTAGGGTTTGCTACATTCATTCTTTTTGCACCAATGTCTGATAAACCTTTATTTTCGTGGATGATGTCTTTAACGGTTGCTTATCTAGGCTACCGCATCCTCCTCTTCCAACTAGCAAAGAAGAAAACGCTGAGAGTCAAACAAATCAACAAAGACATGGCCGACTTTTTTGATATGGTGAATTTGCTGTTAGAAGCAGGTGTTGGTTTAGAAGGAGCAATATCCAATGTATGCACAAAAACAAAAGGCCCTTTAACAGAAGAGTTCAAGTACACTCTTGAAGACATGAAACGCGGAAAATCAAGAAGAGAAGCATTCCATGAGCTAAAGCTGAGAGTGCCATCAGACAGTTTTCAAAGTGTAATCATGTCCATCATTCAGGCAGATCACCTAGGGGTTGGTATGGCAAGAGTCATCAAAAATTTAACCACTAGAATAAGAGAGCAAAGACGAGAAGCAGCTCGCGAGCAAGCCATGAAGGCACCAGTGAAAATGCTTATTCCAATGGTAATGTTCATCTTCCCATCCCTATTCATCGTCATACTAGGACCACTATTAGTAAAATTAGTAACCGAAGGCTTAGGCTGACCCACACGTACCCAAATGGTGCGTGTTTTTTCTGTGGAAAAACTAAATTGTCGGTTGGAATGCATGAACAAGCCTTTATTACGCTAGGAATAACAGCGAAGAGAATGCGTTCTAACCGACATGGCTACCCCTTTGTTTGATGTTGAAAAACCTCGCAAAAAACAAAAATAAACAAATTTACTATTTTTATATTCAAAAACAAACAAACATGTATTATAATTAAATCAGAAAATAACAAAAAGTAATCGGAGGTAATCGGATGGTTAAGAGCAATTGGGATGTTGAAGCAGCTAGTCAGGTACAAAAAGGGGTAGAAGAGTTAGTATATCGTTCAAATTTAATCGGGTCAGATCGTGCCGTATGTAACTGGGGTGGCGGCAACACATCTATGAAGACAGTGGAGAAGGATTTCCGTGGACGTGACATCGAAGTGATGTGGGTAAAAGGAAGCGGTTCAGACTTAGCAACGATGAAAGCGCATAACTTTACAGGGCTTAATCTTGAGGATATTCGTCCATTATTCGAACGTGAGGAAATGCCAGATGAAGAGATGGTTGCGTATCTTTCACATTGCATGATTGATAGCAAGCATCCAAGAGCTTCAATTGAAACATTATTGCACGCATTTTTACCATATAATCACGTCGATCATACGCATCCAGATTCGATCATCAGCCTTTGCTGTGCGGACAATGGGAAAGAGTTAGCGGAAGAGATTTTTGGGAATCGTTTTGTTTGGGTGCCTTATATCCGCCCAGGATTCACACTTTCAAAAATGATCGCAGAAGGCGTAAGAAATAATCCAAATGCAGAGCTAGTGTTAATGGAAAAGCACGGTCTTGTTACTTGGGGTGAAACGTCTGAAGAAGCTTATGCAAAGACCATTCAAATCATTAACGAAGCCGAGCAATTTATCAATGAACGTTTAAATGAAGAAACGATTTTTGGCGGGCAACAATATGAATCTCTTAGCGAAGAAGAAGCTACTAGTTTACTAGCAAAAGTGATGCCTGTGATTCGCGGAGCAGTAAGTGAAGAAAAGAAGATGCTTTTAACGTATGATCGTGGCCAGGATGTATTACAGTTTGTTAATAGCCGTGATGCGAAGGAGCTTTCTCAAGTTGGGGCAGCTTGTCCTGACCACCTTGTTCATACGAAGCGTGTTCCTCTTTATATTGATTGGAATCCACAATTTGGGAATGTGGAAGCACTAATTTCAGCCATTAAAGAAGGGGTAGAAAGCTTTAAGGCTGAATACAAAGAGTATTTTGAGCGTAACAAGCATGAAGGCGACAAAATGTTTGAGCCAGCTCCACGTGTAATTCTAATTCCTGGGGTAGGTATGGTGAATACAGGGAAAGATGTGGCGAACTCTCGTGTCAGCGGAGCATTATACCACCGTGCGATTTCTGTTATGAAAGGGGCAACTACACTTGGGCAGTTCGTTTCATTAAGCGAGAACGAATCGTACAATGTTGAGTACTGGCCATTAGAATTATACAAACTTTCTCTTGCACCAGCAGAAGCCGAGTTTTCTAGAAAGGTAGCATTTGTAACAGGTGGAGCAGGTGGAATCGGAAGTGAAACATGCCGTCGTTTTGTTTCTGAAGGAGCTCATGTGGTGGTTGCTGACTTAAACCTAGAAGGAGCAGAAAAGGTAGCGGCCGAAATCAATGAGACATATGGGGCAAACCGCGCACTTGCTGTGAAAATGGATGTAACTAATGAAGAGGCGGTTCAAGCGGCTTTCAATCAAACAGCGTTAGCATTTGGTGGCGTGGATATTATTGTGAACAATGCAGGATTGGCTACTTCTAGCCCAATCGATGAAACAACTCTACAAGAGTGGAATTTAAATATGAATGTCCTTGGAACGGGTTATTTCCTTGTGGCTCGTGAAGCGTTCAAGCAAATGAAAGAGCAAGCAATAGGTGGAAGCATGGTGTTCGTTGGTTCGAAAAACTCAGTGTACGCAGGGAAAAACGCAGCAGCTTATAGCTCAGTAAAAGCGCTTGAGACACATCTTGCTCGTTGTATCGCTGCGGAAGGTGGAGAGTACGGTATTCGTGTGAACTCTGTTCTTCCAGATGCGGTGTTACAAGGATCTGCTATTTGGGGATCAAGATGGCGTGAAGAGCGTGCAGCTGCATACGGTATTGAGCCAGATCAATTAGAGGAACACTACCGCAAGCGTACGACGTTATTAGTTAATATTTATCCAAAAGATATTGCTGAATCTATTTGCTTCTTCGCTTCTTCAAAATCAGACAAGACAACAGGATGTATGATTACTGTAGATGGTGGTGTACCAGCTGCATTTACAAGATAATCGAAGGATATGAAAAAGATAGTAAGGAATGAATCTCCTTACTATCTTTTTAATTAAGGAATTTTACTAAAAATTTGTCGATTTTAATCAGATTAAAGTCAGGAATACTCCTGATCAAGTTCTGGGAGTCAAGAAGCACTGATGAACGCATTACTTCGCTTTTGAGAAAAGTGTTTCATATGCAGGTTTAATAGCTCGTCTAACTCCTGGCTACATTTAAGCGTTTGGTAGCTATCAATACCTGTGTTAGAAGCTACTTCAACCATTTTCTTTTTCTTTTTATCTATTTGATTTAATAGTAATAATTCAAGAGATATTTTGTCCATGGTAAGTAAACCCCTAGTCAAGAAATTTAGTAATTCTGTAATTTAATTATACTAGACTTTACTTATTTTTAAATAGAATCGACAAACGTTCCCAAACAAAGACAAAATTCTATCTATGATTTTTGTTTTTTATTGTTT
Organism: Robertmurraya korlensis; assembly: GCF_023715225.1. Taxonomy (GTDB): domain Bacteria; phylum Bacillota; class Bacilli; order Bacillales; family Cytobacillaceae; genus Robertmurraya_A. The sequence goes on along the minus strand of NZ_JAMBNS010000011.1, from coordinate 6,703 downwards.
GTAAGCGAATACATTTGAATAAGTAGTATTTTAGAGGTTAGAGGAGGAGTTCGTATGGAGTTTTTATCACCTATTAAAGCGACAAAAAAAGCAAGAGTCGGGCTATATACAATTGGTCTAAAAGCATATTGGGGACAGTTTGAAGGATTGAAAGAACGATTGATTGAATACGGCCGCTTTATTGAGAAAAAGATGAGTGAGTACGGCGAAGTTTTTAATTTTGGATTGGTAGATTCAGAGGGAGCAGCAAGACGTGCCGGAGAGTGGTTCAACGAGAAAAATGTAGATATTGTATTCTGTCATTCTGGCACATACTCAACAAGCTCGGCAATACTTCCCGTTCATCAAATTTGTAAAGCGCCAGCCGTAATTTTGAATTTACAACCAACCGAGCGGATCAATTATGAATCAACCACGACAGGAGAATGGCTGGCTCATTGTGGTGCCTGCCCGACTCCTGAAATCGCCAATGCGTTCAACCGTAGTGGGATTCCTTTTCGAGTCGTGAATGGTTTACTTGGACTTGATTACACACCAGCAATTTCTATGACGAATGAGAACACGAGTGAACGGAAAGAAGCGGTGGCTGCTTGGAAGCATATTAGTGAATGGGTTCGAGCGGCAGCGGTCCCTCGCACGCTAAAGCATAGTCGTTTCGGTTTTTTAGGAAACACCTATAGCGGGATGCTCGATATGTATAGTGATTTCACGATGATTCAAGCTCAAACCGGTCTTCATGTAGAAGTGTTAGAAATGTGCGATTTGAACCGTATTCTTCAAGAGGTAACAGCGAAGGAAATTAAACAGAAGGTTCATGAGGTAACTACTTTCTTTGAAATCAGTGGCGATTCACCGTCCGATCCCATTGCGAAAAAACCAACTCAAGAACAGCTGGAATGGTCATGTAAGGTAGCGGTGGCGCAAGAAAAGCTAGTGAAAGAATTCGACCTAGATGCGCTCACGTACTATTATCATGGAGCACCGAACAGTGAATACGAGAAACTTCAATCAGGTTTCATCGTCGGTCACTCCTTATTAACCGCAAAAGGAATCCCTTGTTCGGGGGAGGGTGACTTTAAGACGGCGATAGCGATGAAAATATGTGACATTCTTGGAACAGGGGGGAGTTTTTCTGAAATTGTTGTAGTGGATTATGTGGATGAAACGATTCTACTCGGACATGATGGTCCATTCCATTTAGCTATTTCAGAGGGAAAACCGATCCTCCGCGGAATGGGACTGTACCATGGAAAGCAGGGATCGGGAGTAAGTGTGGAAGCAAAGGTCAAAACGGGAGCGATTACCACACTAAATGTCACGCAAACCGGCGACGGAAAGTTAAAACTGATTGTTAGCGAAGGGATGTCTACAAATGGTCCCATCATGCGAATTGGGAACACACAAACACCAGTCAAATTTAAAGAGCATCCAGACGTCTACCTGGAGAGATGGTTTCAAGAAGCGCCAACACACCATTGTGCGATGTCGATTGGTAATAATGCATCCTTATTTAAAAAAGTCGGAGAGTTAATGGCTTGTCATACAGTCGTACTATAAAGGAGGATATGAAACATGGAAGCTAGTAAAAAATTTGCATGGACCTGGGAAATCAAAGAAGAATGCTTAGAAGAGTATGTAAACATGCACTTAGAACCATGGCAGGAGGTTCTCGAGGAGCATAGCAAAGCAGGAATTAGGAATTACTCCATTTTTCAAAACGGAGCACAATTTTTCTATTGCTTCGAATGTGATGATGTAGAAACTGCCTTTGCTTATATCGCAAAGAGTGAAGCGTGTAATCGTTGGAATGCCATCACTTCAAAAATGGTAAAAGGATCTTTCGATTTTAATGAAGCGGAACCGATACAACCATTGCGAGAGGTGTTTTATTTGGAGTAGATGCGAGAAATATCTGAGTCCGAAAGAGGGTTCGATTCGGACAGGAAAGTAATTGCAATAAAGTTCTGAGTCCTAAACAAGGTCCGATTCACGTAGCAAACACCTCAATAATCAATTCAGAGTCCAAATGCTCAGCTTGATTTAAAAACCAAAGAAAAAGGTGTTCAACATAGCGAACACCTTTTTCTTAGTAGTGTAAACACGGATAGGCTGTGCTAAAATGAAGTAAATTAGATAGAAAATTATGAATACATAAATCTCTAAGGGGGAAGGGAGTATGGCAAGAAGGACGGTGACACTAGTTGGTTTGTTTATTCTTGTCTTTGTAAGCGGTTGCAACACCACCACCAGCAACAAAGGTGAATTTGAAGTGGTTTATTCCAAAGGGAATGTAAAAGGTGAGACTGAGAAAATAGAGGAGCGGCAGTATACGATTGCGATTGTACCTAAGCTCGTGAATATTCCTTATTTTAATGCGGTGGAAGAAGGGGCGTTAGAGGCAGGGGAAGAACTGGGTGTAAAAGTTATTTATAAAGGTCCGACAGTAGCTGATTCTACCCAGCAAATTAAAGTAATTGAAGAGCTTATCGATCAAAAAGTGGATGTGATCGCCGTTTCTGCCAATGATCCAGACAAACTAGTCCCCGTATTAAAAAGAGCCCAAAGGAAGGACATAAAGGTGATCACATGGGACTCGGATACACATTCTGACTCTAGGGAATTTTTTATCAATATGGTGAACCCGGAAACGTTGGGCAGACATCTGATGGACACGCTCGCGTGGAATGTGGATGAAACAGGGGAATTTGCCATTATTACGGGTTCAAAATCGGCTGCCAATTTAAATGTTTGGCTCAACTGGATCAAGGTTCAACAAAGAGAGTATTACCCAAACATGAAGCTGGTTGAAGTGGTTGCCTCTGATGATGATCCACATAAAGCGTATATGCTAGCCAAAGATCTGCTAGCAAAATATCCGAATCTTAAGGGCATAATCGGGAATTCTTCCGTTGGCCCACCGGCAGCCGCTCAGGCAGTGAAGGAAGAAGGAAAGATGGGAGAAGTGGCTGTTGTAGGCTTATCATCACCAAACCCAATGAACGAATACTTAAAGGTGGGTGCCGCCCAAGTGGTGACTCTTTGGAGTCCGAAAAAATTAGGGTATCTAACCGTCGCCCTCGCTACGAATCTAGTCGATGGGGTCCACCCCTCTAATCAACAAGATGTCCCTCAGGTAGGGAGGATCCATGTCATCGAAGATACGGTCATTATGGGTGAACCAATGGATTTTACAAAGGAAAATGTGGATCAATATGACTTTTAAGTGGAGAAGCTTTAAGAACTATCGTTTAATGACCAAACTCATTTTTACTTACATGCTGCTAACGGTTCTTCCCATGAGCCTCATTGGGTATGTTGCCTATTCTCAATATACGAAGTCCATTGAGGAGCAGGTGGGAGAATATATCCCAAAGGTCCTTGATCAAGCAAATGAGAGCATCGATTACTATTTAGCTGACGTCAAACAACTTCCAGATCTTCTTTACAACTCCAATCAAGTTATCGAAGTGCTAAGAAAAGATTCCTATCAAAATAAATCATCACTGCTGCAAGATCGCTTTATCGTAAATAGTTATTTAACTCGCACCTATATTAATGGAGAAGCGGATGTGTTAGGTGCGTTTATCTTATCAAAAAATCGCCTGTTTGAAAGTTCGAAGATTCCTTATTCAGGCTTTGGAGAGGATATGCTTCCGTTTGGTCAGGATCTGGAGTTAAAAGGGAAGCAATCTTTTCTGTTACCAAGTCAGGTGCCATTATCATTTAAAGGAAATCCCCCTTATATTCTATTAATGAGGCAAATAACAGATACAGAGAATCGGATGAATCTTGGAACGATGTTTATTGCCGTCGATTTAAGCTTTATGAGCAATGTGGTTGAAAATCTGGAGACGGTCAATAATGCTGATTTGTCTCTTTTAAGTGAAGAAGGTCAAATGATCTATCATACCGATTCGGAAAAGATTGGTTCAATGGATGAACAGTTTCAAAAATATCCTGAGATTAATGGAAGCTTTCGAACGACCGGAGAAGAAGAAAACCGTCTGATCAGCATTAGCCGAGCGGGGCCAGATGGTTGGGTGCTACTACATAGTGTTAAATTGAAAAACTTAACCGAACGAACAGACCTGGTCCGAAATGCGACCATCATTGTCTTTCTAGTCATTATCCTTCTTGGGACACTCATTTCTGTTATTTTAGCATGGACCGTCTCACGTCCCATTCATCGATTAACTCACCAAATGAAGGAAGTCGAAAAAGGAAACTTCGAGGTAGACGTCACGAGTAATAGTTCCGATGAAGTAGGGATGCTAGCAAAAAGCTTTCATTCCATGGTAGCAAAAATTAAAGACCTGATCCGGTTGAATTACCAAATCAAGCTTCAACAGAAAGAAGCGGAGCTATATGCGCTACAATCGCAAATCAATCCACACTTTATGTACAACACATTAGAGACAATTGGTATGGCGGTAGAGGATGGGGAAAATGACACGGTTGTCGACATGGTATCGATTCTTGGTCGTATGCTTCGTTTTTCCATAAGCAATAAAGAGAAAATGGTTTCCATTGATCAAGAAGTGCAGCATATGAAGGATTATTTGACGATACAGAAAATTCGTTTTGAGGATAGAATTGAGTTTACTATTTCAGATCCTATGGATACAAAGAGGTTTTTAACTCCGAAATTCATTCTTCAGCCAATCGTTGAAAATTGTATGAAGCATGGACTCGATCATTCTCATCATTTTAAAGTGAAAATCTTAATTGAAATACAAGACCAAGAGGTTCATTTTACCGTTAAAGATAATGGTCCTGGAATCAATGAAGACGTCATGTCTGAACTAAATAAATATTTACAAATGGATCCAATGGGTCGAAGAGATTCAAAGTTTGGACTGATCAATGTTCATGGTCGAATCACGATGATGTTTGGAGAACAATATGGACTTCGTATAGAGAGTAAGGGAGGGATTGGGACGGAGGTAACGATCCGGATTCCTCTGCTTCCAATAGATTTGCTTCATGAGGGGGAGAGGGCAAATTAGAAAGATACGTACACTTGTTGTGGATGATGAAAATCGAATTCGCAGGGGAATCGAACGATTAGTTCAAAATAATGAAGATGAGTTTCAAGTGATTGGAAGCTTTTCAAGTGCGCTAGATGTATTAAATGCCTACGAAAAAGACGCGTTTGCCTTTGATTTATTAATTACAGACATTAAGATGCCAGGAATGGATGGACTGGATTTAATTGAGACGTTAAGAAAACGGGCTTCCTTTGAAGCGGTTGTGATCAGTGGATTCAATGATTTTAAATACTTACAAACGGCAATCCGCGCCGGAGCCATTGACTATTTGGTTAAACCGATTGTTAGGGAAGATTTCAAAGAGCAATTAGGGAAGGTAAAAGCCAAAATTAAACAAAAATGGCTTGATGAAGAGAAAAATGAAGAAATTGATGCTGAACTACTCTTTCTAAAGCAAAGCCAGCAACTCAGTGAGCTGACCAAAGAAAGGGAGATCGATTTATCGGAGCTTGAGTGGACCAAGACATTTACGTACGGAGCATACAAACTCTATTATCTAGCCTTAGACCAATCGCTTGAAAATCGATCCATAGAGGAATGGAAGAATAGAGTTGAGTATACGATTCACCGCGTATTCAAAAAGAAGTGCAGGTATTGGTTTTGGAAGGGAGAAGAGTCAACGTATTGGGTTCTTACGGAAGGTGAACAGGATGTCGCAAGAGAACTACAAATTCAGTTGAAGCACTCTGTATCCTCCACGCACACCTTGGCCGTAAGTGATGAATGTCAGGATGTATCCCTTATCGCTTCCATGAAAAACGATTTACAAACGCTGATGCAACTACGGTTATTATATGGTGGAAATAAAGTCTTTACGTTTTCTCAACTTCAGCAATTAACAGCTGTGAAGGGCAAAGAAATCAAGGGCTTGGATTCCGTTATCAGTAAAATGGTTCATTCCTTGGAAAGAGAAAGGGAAGAGGAGGCCTTTGACTATTTACAGCAGTACTTACTTGAACTAAAAAGTCTCTCGTCTCCTCAGGATATAGAGAAATATATACAATCTCTTTCCGTTCAATTGGTCAACGTTCTCTTAAAGGATTCGAGTAATAAGGGAGATGTTAGCCTTATCCAGGAAGCGATCCAATTCACTAGGAAGGCCACAAGCTTTTCAAGTTTACGAGATGAACTGTCGAGATGGCTGACAAAAATTTTTCAACTAAGAAAAAATAGGATTCAGCAAAATGAGATTGATCCGATTCATATCGCAAAGAAGTGGATTCAATTGAATGTAGGTGTGAATCTCACCATCGAAAAAATCGCTCGTGAGATCCCGATGAATCCTACGTATTTTTGCGAGTATTTTAAAAGTCAGACCGGAGAAACCATTCTTGATTATGTCACCAAAACAAGGATCGAAAAGGCGAAAGAGCTCCTACTAACAACGGATCTTAAAATCTATGATATCGCCGAAAAAGTCGGGTACGCAGATACGAAGTATTTTAGTAAGTTATTTAAAAAGTATTATGGTGAAGTGCCGTCCAAATTTAAAGACAAAGTAAAAACAGAGTCAAATTAACCTCCTTAATAATATGGTACCTGTAGTAAGGACACTTGAAAAAGAGTGTTTTATCTACAGGTATTTTTTTATATACTAGAATTTCAACATATGGGGAATTAGGGGACGTCATGAGTAAAATAACATTTACAACTAG
>NZ_JAMBNS010000109.1 GCF_023715225.1 Robertmurraya korlensis | reverse complement strand
CAACGCGCATGCCATGGACACGCTTGAGTTTTTGCAAAGCCAATGGATTAATGACGGTAACTTTATGAACCTTGGGGAAGAACGTGACCCAATGCTAGGCGTACACGCAGGTAGTGACGCTGATAGCGATGTGTTCACTGTACCCGATGAGCCAATTCGTAAGCGTCATACCAATATTTTGCAATTTAATACCCTACAAGGCGGCGAATATCTTTTTTTACCAAGCTTGTCGGCACTCATATGGATTAGTGAGCTTAACGAAAATTCATATTAGCGTAAAACTAAATAAAAAAAGGTTAGGCGTTTTTAGTACTGCTAATCTTATAAAATAATGAAAATAACAAAGGACAATCATCATGTTAAATAAATTATTCGGTCGTCGTTATGCGAAGTTTGACCCAGCCATCGACCAGCTTACTAGTGACGATGAAAAAGCCATCGACCAAATC
>NZ_JAMBNS010000108.1 GCF_023715225.1 Robertmurraya korlensis | reverse complement strand
AATTAACGCCCATTGGTTGACTGCCTAGACAGGCATCAGCTTTGCACGCTTGCACCCGTCCATTTATGTTAATCAAGAAAAACAATATTACTCATCCTTAACCACGACAGGCGGACCCAGCAATAAATGCTCATCAATAAACTCATTTGCAGAATTATGCTCAGCAGACTCTGCCGTGATATACCATTGTTGATTACGGTACAAGGTCAATCTATCGCGTGTTAGCCCTCGCCATAAACAATACATCATCACAAACACCACGATGGCAAACGGAAAGCCTGCAATAATCGCCACCGCTTGCAACGCAGATAATCCACCTGCCACCAATAACACCGCAGCAATCACCCCTTGGCTCAATGCCCAAAATAACCGCTGGATTTTTGGCGGATTGGTATCGCCGCCTGCCGTGAGCATATCAATCACAAGGCTTGCCGAATCTGACGAAGTGA
>NZ_JAMBNS010000107.1 GCF_023715225.1 Robertmurraya korlensis | reverse complement strand
GACTATGGGCTTGTAACTCTTCTTCTTGAATAGTTTTCAGCACGGCCTGCGCCGCTGCCATCGCCACAGGATTCCCCCCAAAGGTATTGAAATAAGGGATTTTTTGACTAAAGGCAGACAACACATGATCTTTCGCGAGTAAACCTGATACTGGAATACCATTGCCCATCGGCTTGCCTGTGGTAATGATGTCGGGCACCACACCATGACGCCCAAAACCCCAAAAAGAATCGCCTGTACGAGCAAAACCAGGCTGTACTTCATCAGCAATGAAAATACCACCATTGGCATGCACTACATCCACTGCTTTTTTCAGGAAACCAATAGGATTTGGCATTACCCCGTCTGATGAAAAAATGGAATCGGCTAAGAAGCCTGCAAACTTGATGCCATTGGCATTCATATCATCAATTTGTGCTTGAATTTGCGCGGCGAACCAGTCACCTAAA
>NZ_JAMBNS010000106.1 GCF_023715225.1 Robertmurraya korlensis | reverse complement strand
GTATATGGGGCTGTTGCCCGCCATCGCTCGCTATGACGTTGTGCAGTGCCACAGAATAGGGTTTATTCCCCACTTCTTGGGTTATCCACTCTTTCACCAGGGCAAGGCGTTGTTCTTTGTTCAGCTCACGGGGTAATCCTACAACGTGTTCCCGATAAGTCGAACCGTTTTTACGCTCGAATAGGTCGGCACATTCCCATAGCTCGGCTGGGTTATGTTTTGCCCAGCTCGGCATATTGCCATTTTCGGTGTACTCAATCTCGTCTGATTTTTTGGCGTATCTACCCAATGCCATGATGTAATTAAAATGCGGTTGCGCTTTACCTTTTGCACCGACATTGGTTCTCATCATTCCAAACGACATTTTGATGTTCCTTTTTGGGTTGCCGTCCCACTTTCTAGCCCAATGCTTTTTGCTTGGGTGACGATGTGGGGCGATGGGGATTCTAA
>NZ_JAMBNS010000105.1 GCF_023715225.1 Robertmurraya korlensis | reverse complement strand
GATAGACATGATTGGATTATGATACAGTTATCCAATCGCTTGGCAAAAAAAGACAAAACGCTTGCCAGGCAGGATAGTGAAGGGGTGCTGGCTTGGCTTACTCGACTTGAGCCAAAAGTCACCGATAAGGCAGCCATTCAAGCACTTGCCGCGCTATATCGACAAATCCGCTATCAGCAGCCCACGGATAACAAACAACCCATACGGCAATTAGACAATTTGGCGAAAACCATCGCGATAAAAAAATCCCATTAATATTCAATATTTGTTTGCTATACTCTATAGGATATAAATAAAGCGCTGCAGCAATTTGTGGCAAGTAAAGGTTTTAGCGTATCTAGTCAAAATGTCACGCCCATAAGCGTTGAGCCGTATAATGAAGATTATGTGGATGAGCAGGGACAAACCCGCACCCGCCAAAATGGCTATAAAGCCACGCAAACGCTGTCAA
>NZ_JAMBNS010000104.1 GCF_023715225.1 Robertmurraya korlensis | reverse complement strand
AGATGATACAAGCGATGGGCATACCGCTACTCGCCATTGAAGGCGTAGAAGCTGACGACATCATCGGCACACTCGCCCACCGTGCTTGCCTAGAAGGTCATCATGTCATCATCTCCACAGGCGACAAAGATATGTGCCAATTGGTCAATCCCTGCGTCATCGTGGAAAACAGCTTTGATGACAAACGCTATGACATCGCAGGGGTGAAAGAAAAATTTGGCGTCGAGCCGCGTCAAATCATCGACTATCTCACCCTCATGGGAGACGCATCGGATGGAATCAAGGGTGTCGCAGGCATCGGCGCAAAAACCGCGCAAAAACTGCTTGAGCAATACGACAGCATTGACAATATCCTTGCCAATGTCGACCAGTTAAAAGGCAAGCAACAACAAACCTTTTTGCAAAGCACCGACAGCATTGCGCTGGATAAACGCTTGGCGACCATCATCAC
>NZ_JAMBNS010000103.1 GCF_023715225.1 Robertmurraya korlensis | reverse complement strand
GAAGGACCTTGTCCACAGATACCGATATACTTGCCTTGGGCGTTACAGGCATCGATAGCCATTTTGAGTAGTTTTTTAACCGCTGGGTCACGTTCATCAAATGATTGAGATACGATACCCGAATCACGGTCAAGACCAAGCGTTAACTGGGTTAAATCGTTTGAGCCGATTGAGAAACCATCGAAGTATTGTAAAAACTCTTCTGCCAATAAGGCATTGGTTGGCAACTCGCACATCATGATGACGCGTAAACCGTTTTCACCACGTTTAAGACCATTTTTCTCAAGTAGCTCTAATACCTTACGCGCTTCTTCCGTCGTACGTACGAATGGAATCATAATCTCAACGTTGGTTAAGCCCATTTCATCACGAACACGTTTTAATGCACGACATTCTAATTCAAAGCAGTCACGGAAATTTTCTGACACATAACGGCTGGCACCACGGAAAC
>NZ_JAMBNS010000102.1 GCF_023715225.1 Robertmurraya korlensis | reverse complement strand
GTGTAGCGACGACTTTACTATCCAAAGAAAAACGCGTCGATTTTATCAGTGAGCTGCGTCAAGAATATGGCGAAGTCCGTGAACGTCTTGCCAATCGCCAACCCAAAGCGGCCAAGCTATCATATGCGGAATCGATTGAGCAAGGTTTCCAATACGACTGGGCGAACTACACGCCGCCTAAGCCCAACCAATTAGGACAATTCATTTTGGACGATTATCCGTTACAAAATTTATTGCCTTATATCGACTGGACGCCTTTCTTTATCTCTTGGGGATTGGTCGGCAAATATCCCAAAATCTTTGATGATAGCATCGTCGGGGAAGAAGCCAAAGACTTATTTGCCAATGCCCAAGCCATGATTGATAAATTAATCAAGGAAAAATTGGTCACAGCTAAAGCGGTGTTTAGACTAAGCCCTGCCCAACGTCCAAGCTCAGACACGGTGCAGGTA
>NZ_JAMBNS010000101.1 GCF_023715225.1 Robertmurraya korlensis | reverse complement strand
ATCCTTGGCTGCCTCGACAAACCCACCAGCGGCACCTATCGGGTGGCGGGAACCGATATCGCGCAGCTGGATGGCGATGCGCTGGCCCGTCTGCGGCGGGAACACTTTGGCTTTATCTTTCAACGCTACCATCTGCTGTCCCATCTGACCGCCGCGCAGAATGTCGAAGTGCCGGCGGTGTATGCCGGCAGTGAACGGCGCGCGCGCCTGGCGCGCGCTCATGAGCTGCTGGTGCGGCTGGGGCTGGGCGAGCGCGCCGACTATCAACCGTCACAGTTGTCTGGCGGTCAGCAGCAGCGGGTCAGTATCGCCCGCGCCCTGATGAATGGCGGGGAGGTGATCCTCGCTGATGAACCGACCGGCGCGCTGGACAGCCATTCCGGCGAAGAGGTAATGGCGATCCTGCACCAGCTAAAAGCGCAGGGGCACACGGTCATCATTGTGACCCACGATC
>NZ_JAMBNS010000100.1 GCF_023715225.1 Robertmurraya korlensis | reverse complement strand
ACGTCTCTGACCAAAACTCAAATGATAACAAGCCGTCAGTGTTGTAAGGCAGCGCAATAATGGCGGTATCAATCGCTCCATAACGGACTTTTTCAAGCAGTCGCTCAGTTTGTTCTTCTACTACATTGAGCTGAAATTGTGGGAATTGTTGGCGCAGTAGCGGCAATACCTTGGGCAGTAAAAAAGGCGCAATGGTTGGGATGATACCAATCGTCATCGGATAGGCGAGTGGGGTTTGGTGCGTCTGGGCGCGGGTCACCAAATCATTGACTTCGGCAAATATCCGCGTGGCACGCTCAAGAATTTCCTCCCCAATCGGGGTGATTAGCACTTGCTTGTTGTTACGCTCAAAAATTTGGGTATCAAGCTGTTTTTCCAGCTCTGCAATCCCCAAGCTTAAAGCAGATTGTGAGATATTGCATTCTTCTGCTGCCCGTTTAAAATGCTTGTATTTG
>NZ_JAMBNS010000010.1 GCF_023715225.1 Robertmurraya korlensis | reverse complement strand
GTCTTTTCCTTTCTCCAGAATTATAAATGTCAAAATGTTTCGAATTATGCACACATGGACATTATAACCGTCAAATTCTGGACAGGCAACACCGTCAACTATCGGTCATTTTGGGATGGCAATAACACCTTATATTAAAAGGAATATTTATGGGTATTAAAACGCTAAGTAAAAAAAAATAAAAGAAGCCCAAATCATTCTTTGGAGTATGATTTGGGCTTCTTTTTATTAACGATCTATTTTGTTTGTATACTCCATGAACACCCATCCAGTTGAATTTGAATTTGGCAAGTAAACTTGATACCAGCCATTTTGTGTAACTGGAGTATTATTGTTCAAGACAATCTTGAGATAGGAACCATCGCTTACACTAGTTAATATGCTAGAAGTTGTAGAAGCTGAACTTCGGATATTCAATGTTCCACCACCTGAATTTATTTTAAGTAAATTCAGAATCTCAACATAATTCCCGTATAACCAACCGTTTTGACCGTTAACATTTGCTCTATACCAACGGAATTTATAATTTCCAGTACTATTTGTGTCATATCTAACATCAGTATTAAAACCTAATATTGGAACAATAGTATTTTGACCTACTGATCCATTATTAGTAGCTTCTGATACATAAGGTAATGACCTAAATGTTAGAGAAGAAGTAGTAATCTTAGCAATTATTCCGCTTGGGAAATTAATAATGGTATCAACTGGGTATGGTTGCCCACTTGGTATTTCTCTACCATATTCCTTTGGAGCAGGAGCTGTTATTGGAAGCTCTTTTGCATTTGAGTAGTATGAGTAATCATACGGTTTAATACTTTGCATTAAGTTGGCAATACCGTTTTTCCAATTTTGATCGGTTGCATACTTAACATTCATCCCGGTTAGCGTTGGTCCGTGTTCAGCATAATAGTAACTTCCAGTAGCATCCAAATAATTGGATCTAATTTGATAAGCCACTTTTAGAATACTTTCAGGACCGTTAGGGAAATAATATCCACAAGTAAATGGACAGACATCATAAGCACCGTAACCAAATAGATTGTGTTTATAATTTCTTAAATCAGAACCTCCCCAACCGGTTTCCCAAATTGCATGTGCAACTAGGTATTGAGCATTTACACCGTACTTGTTCTGGGCATCAATAAAACTTTGAGCATAGTCTTTTAAAGGACTATTAGGTGATCTACGATTAAAGAAATCCACAATTTCACTAGCTGTTATGTTAGCTGGCTTTTTTAAGTTAGTTATGACATAAGGATTTCCATTTCCTATAAAAACCTTCTTGGAAACTGAACTTATTGAACCATTCTGACCTGTTGCTTTAACGGTAATTGTATGTTCTCCATCAATAAATTGCTTTGTATCAAGGATATATTCATATCCTGAATTTGAATTTTGATATTCAGGGAATGAACTATACACATCAGGACGTGAGATTCCATGTTGTGCATTTCCAACCAATTTTCCATCTACTAAAATCTCAATCTTCGAGATACCACTGCTATCTAGATACCAACCTTTAATAGTGCTAAGTCCTTTAATAGTGGAACCTGTGTCAGGGGTATCAATATACCCTTTAGGAGGCGGATTTTGAATATCAACTGACATTTGGCGGAAATTTGTTATAGAACCGTTATTTCCAGTTTCTCTAACAGAGATAGTGTGGGGCCCATTAGTGAATTTCTTAGTATCTAATGTATATTGGAATCCAGAATTAGGATTTTTATATTCTGGATAAGCATTATATACATCTAAACGAGACAACCCGTATTCTGCAGTTCCTACAATTTTCCCATCGACTAGAACTTCAATTTTGGATACACCACTAATATCTAATGCCCAACCTTTGATATTAATATTTCCTTTAACACTTGAACCGTTAATAGGAGACTCGAGGTTACCTTTAGTAGGTGCGTTTTGAATATTAACAATTAGTTTTTGAAGTTCCTTTGTGGTACCATTTTTCCCTGTTTCTTTAACAGTAAGGGTATGTTGTCCATTGATAAAACTAGTAGTATCTAAAGAATAGGTAAATCCAGAATATGGATTTTGGTATTCAGGATATGCCTTATGGACATCAGGACGAGCAACTCCATATTGAGCAGTTCCAACTGCTTTACCGTCAAGGAATACTTCGACTTTAGAAACACCACTGCTGTCTAAAACCCAACCTTTAACATTAATTGCCCCTTTCACAGTAGAACCATTAGAAGGAGATTCGAGGTTACCTCTTGTCAAAGGGTTCTGAATATTAACCGTAAGTTTCTGAAGTTCCTTTGTGGTACCATTTTTCCCTGTTTCTTTAACAGTAAGGGTATGTAGCCCATTGGTAAACCTAGTAGTATCTAGCGAATAGGTATATCCAGAATAAGGATTCTGGTATTCAGGATATGCCTTATGGACATCAGGACGAGCAACTCCATATTGAGCAGTTCCTACTGCTTTGCCGTCAAGGAATACTTCGACTTTAGAAACACCACTGCTATCTAAAACCCACCCTTTAACATTAATTGCCCCTTTCACAGTAGAACCATTAGAAGGGGATTCAAGGTTACCTATAGTCAAAGGGTTTTGAATATTAACCGTAAGTTTCTGAAGTTCCTTTGTGGTACCATTTTTCCCTGTTTCTTTAACAGTAAGGGTATGTTGTCCATTGATAAACCTTGTAGTATCTAAAGAATAGGTAAATCCGGAATATGGATTTTGGAATTCAGGGTATGCCTTATGGACATCAGGACGTGCAACTCCATATTGAGCAGTTCCTATTGCTTTGCCGTCAAGAAATACTTCAACTTTAGAAACACCACTACTGTCTAAAACCCACCCTTTAACATTGATTGCCCCTTTTATAGTAGAACCATTAGAAGGAGACTCGAGGTTCCCTCTTGTCAAAGGGTTCTGAATATTAACCGTTAGTTTCTGGAGTTCTTTTGTGGCTCCGTTATTCCCGGTTTCTCTAACAGTTAATGTATGAGAACCGTTAGTATATCTAGTCGTGTCTAGTGAATATATAAATCCTGAATTTGGATTTTCATATTCTGGGAACACTTTCAGAACATCCGGACGTGCTACACCATACTGAGCATTTCCTATTATTTTGCCATCAAGTAAAACTTCAACTTTAGAAACACCACTGCTATCTAAGATCCAACCTTGTACGTTGATTTGCCCCTTAATAGAAGCACCGTTTATAGGAGAATCAATACGACCTTGAGTGACAAGTGTTCCATTAACTTCTAAACTTGTAGAGTTAAAAACTACTAAAGTTAATAGAGCAAAAATAACATATTTAATTAGTTTTATACCTTTCATATTCCCTCCTCTAAAAATTTACAATTCTCTCACAAGTTAAATAGTATCAAAATTTAATATAGTAAACAATTAATCTCGACAATTTCTATGGAAATTTGTCGAAAAGACTTATTAAATGTAAATTTATAAGATGGTTTGGAAGATGACAAAGGAAAAAGCTCCGAAAAATAAGATTTCGGAGCTTAGGAGTTATTTATTTTCATTAAGAAGTTTCGTTAAAAAGTCAAGGACATCATCTCTTAACTCTGGATCTTTCAAAGCAAACTCTACTGTTGTTTGAATGAAGCCAATTTTTTCACCAACATCATATCGTTTTCCTTGAAAATCGTAAGCATAAACCTGTTGGATTTCATTTAACTTTTGAATAGCATCCGTAAGCTGGATTTCTCCACCTGCTCCAACATTTCCTTCTTCTAGGATCGGGAATATTTCTGGGGTTAATACATATCTCCCCATAATCGCCAAATTGGAAGGTGCTGTCCCTGCAGGTGGCTTTTCAACAAAATTACCTACACGATATAATCGGTCTGTGTTTTCGATAGGGTCGATAATTCCATACCTAGAGGTGTCTTTGTCAGGTACATGTTGGACTCCTATGACTGAGGAATGAGTTTCCTCATATTGATCCATCAATTGCTTCACACATGGCGTTTTTGCCTCAACAATATCATCACCTAAAAGAACGGCAAATGGCTCGTCCCCAATGAACTTTCTAGCGCACCAAACGGCATGCCCTAGACCTTTAGGCTCTTTTTGACGGATGTAGTGAATATCAACCTTTGAGGGAGCTTGGACCTTTTCGAGTAAGTCTAATTTTCCTTTTGAACGAAGGTTATCTTCTAGCTCAGAAGCAAAATCGAAATGGTCTTCAATCGCTCTTTTTCCTTTACCGGTAACAATGATGATATCCTCAATACCAGATTCAATAGCTTCTTCTATAATATATTGAATGGTTGGACGATCTACAATTGGGAGCATTTCTTTAGGCATTGCCTTTGTGGCAGGTAAAAATCTCGTTCCAAGACCTGCGGCTGGAATAATGGCCTTTCGGATTTTCTTCATAAAATCGTTCCTTTCAAACCAAGATTACACTCTTTGGAGATTTATGTAATTTAATGTTAAAGAAAAATATTTCACAATCAGATTGATTATATCAAAAAACATGATAAATGGTAATGATGTGAGTAATATTTACTAATAAAAGGATAAAAACACATTAAAATGAAGGGAAATGTAAATTGTATTTGAATGTTTTGTTAGAGCATATCCATATTTAAAATAACTTATATATGGAAATAATGAAATTTTAGGTTATACTGAAAGTTATGGTTTAGCCCTTATGTAAAGGGGTTAATTCAATAGATAATATTTAGCTATGTAAGAAGGAAGTGTATGGTTTGGATATTTCAGTCGTAATACCTACCTATAACCGGGCAAGTCTCTTGCCAAAAGCAGTGGAGAGTGTATTGGCCCAAACAGTACAACCACTAGAGATACTAATTGTAGATGATCATTCTACTGACAATACAAGAGAAGTAGTAGAGTCATTTAATAATGAGAAAGTTAAATATATAGTTAATTCTCATAAAAAGGGAGCTAACGGTGCTAGAAATACTGGGATTATGCTTGCAAAAGGTGATTATATCGCTTTTCAGGATAGTGATGATATTTGGCTACCAACGAAACTCGAAAAGCAGGCTGCCTATTGTAAGGAGCATCCTGGAGTTGACATGCTTTTTTGTAGTTTAAATATTGAAAACTTAAATAGAGTCGTTCCTAAAAGGAAAGTTACTCCGGATGAGATAAAACCACTGCTAGAACGAGGGAACTTTATATCTACCCAGACTATATTTATGAAGAAACAGATAGCTGAAAAGAACCTCTTTGATGAAAACCTGATGCGGTTTCAGGACTGGGATTTCTGCATTAGAATATCCAGAAATCATGTAATTCATCACTTAAATGAGGTATTGGCTGTTGCTGATGTTCAAAATGATAGTATTAGTAAAAGGGTTAATCAAATGGAAGCTTTAAAACAGTTCTTCCATAAGTACCCAGAGTTAAAAGAATCAAATTTAATTTCAAAATCTTTTAGAAATCGTATATTAGCTGCGTCAGAAAAAGAAGAGGGAAGAAATTTTCAAGCGGATTTTTACACTACAAAAGCAGTAGTATTCGAACTTGTTGATAAGATATTTAACAGGAGGAATCGCTTGTGAAAATAGGTGTCGTTGGCACAGGTTATGTTGGATTAGTACAAGGAGTCATCCTTGCAGAATTTGGACTTGATGTCATTTGTATGGATGTAATCGAAGAGAAAATTGAAATGTTAAAAAAAGGAATTGTTCCTATTTACGAACCTGGATTAAAAGAGCTAATGGATAAAAATGTGGCTTCAGGAAGACTTGAGTTTACCACTGATATGAAGTATACAGTTGAAAACACAGACGTTATGTTTATTGCTGTTGGTACACCTCCAAAGGACGACGGTAGTGCGGATTTGAAATATGTATTACAAGTTGCAGAAAATATCGGTAATTACTTGAACGATTATAAAGTAGTTGTAAATAAATCAACCGTTCCAGTAGGTACGGGGCAACTGGTTCGTGAAACGGTACAAAAGGTATTAAATGAAAGAAATGTAGAGTTTTCCTTTGATGTCGTATCAAACCCTGAGTTCTTAAGAGAAGGGAAAGCTGTTGGAGATTGCTTAAAACCAGATCGCGTGGTAATTGGCTGCGATAGTGAGCGTGCAATGGAAGTAATGAAGAAGGTTTACGATGTCCTATATATTAATGAAACTCCATTTGTCTTTACGGATGTTGCAACTGCAGAGATGATTAAATATGCTTCTAATGCCTTTTTGGCAGTGAAAATTTCATTTATTAATGAAATGGCGCTATTGTCGGAAAAGGTTGGAGCAAATGTTCAGGAAATCGCACGTGCCATGGGGATGGATGGTAGAATTTCTCCAAAGTTCCTTCATGCAGGTCCTGGCTACGGTGGCTCTTGTTTTCCGAAGGATACTAAGGCGATTGTTGATATTGCCAATAAGTATGGGGAAGAGCTAAAGGTTATTCAAGGCGCAATTGAAGCCAATGAGAAGCAAAAGCAGAAAATGGTTGAGAAGATTGTTACTCGTATGGGAGATATCCATGGGAAAACCATTGCCATTCTGGGTCTTTCATTTAAACCGGAAACAGATGATATGAGAGATGCCCCTAGTATCGATATTATTAATGGACTTGTTAAACAAGGTGCAAAGATTCAAGCTTACTGTCCTCAAGGGATAAAAGAGGCCAAATGGCGTTTAGAGGATATTGAGGATCATATTACTTATGTCAATAATGAGTATGAAGCGGTGGAAGATGCTGATGCAACTGTATTTGTTACAGAATGGCATCAATTCCGTGGGATGTCTCTCGATAAAATGAAGGACTTAATGAAGGGTGACTACGTATTCGATCTAAGAAATATTCATGTAAAAGACAAGCGAGTAAGAGAAATGTTTAAATATGAACCGATTGGAAGAAAGTAATATGGTTAAAATTGATATTTTATTACCTATATATAATTCTTACGAGGAAACAAAGAATTGTATTGAGAGTATTCTTCAACACACGGATTCAGAAATGTACAATCTATTCCTTCTAGATGATAAGAGTCCGGATTCTAATATTCAGGAACTGACATCGTTTTATGCTAATAAGTATTCTCATATTAAAGCAGTTAGAAATGAAGTGAACTTAGGCTTCCCTGGTAACGTGAATAATGGCTTCCAGGTTAGCGAGAATGATGTGGTAGTAATTAATAGTGATACGTTGGTTACGGAAAATTGGCTGAAAAGCTTATATGAGTCAGCTACTAGTGATGATTCCATAGTAGCCGTTAACCCGATGAGTAATTATGGGATTATATCTGGTCTGCCTGTAACGAATAATGAGATAAATGATTTATTTTCTTATGAAGAACTAGTTTCTGCTTTTGAAAAAAATAAGCAATCAGGGGTTGTTGAATCTCCTCTTCTTATTGGTTTTTGCATGTATATGAAAAGAAGTGCCTTGAATGAAGTTGGCCTTTTTGACGCTGCGACCTTTAAGAGAGGGTACGGTGAGGAATCAGATTGGTGTATGAGAGCTAGACAAAGGGGCTTAAAGCTTGTAGTGGCAAAGGACACATACGTCCATCATATTGGAGGAGTTTCCTTTGGAGAAGAGAAGGAGAAGCTTAGACGTCAATCAAAAGAAATTCTGCTACAACGATACCCAGAGATTGATAAAGAACTTGAATCTTATGTTTTAAAGAATCATTTTAAGGATATTAGAAAAGGTATGCTACGGGAGCTTTCCTACTTTAGTAAGCCGGCTAGCTTCAAAAATAAGCTAAAAATGATCAAGCACTATATAAACAATACGTTGTAACTCTTGAGTAGGAACGTTAAAAGAGGGCTTAAATACTGAATGAGTAAATTAATTACGAATTATGTTTTTACAGTTTTATATCAAGTGTTGTTGATGCTAACCCCGTTTATCACAACTCCTTATGTTTCTCGAGTATTGAGAGCAGAAGGGGTTGGGATTGATGCTTATGTTGTATCCATTGTTCAGCTTTTTATCGTATTTATTGTCCTTAGCTTACCTATGTATGGAAGTAGACAAATAGCTGTTCAGAAAGATCAAAAAGGGTTATCAAAAGAATTTTGGTCTATTTTTTCATTCCAGATCGTTATTGCCATTATCAATGTTGTAGTATTCCTTTTCTTTATAGGAACCGTTTCTGAATATAAACAGCTATATTATATTCATCTTCTGACTCTTGCTGCTTACAGTATTGATATATCCTGGTATTTCATTGGTAAGGAAGAGATGAAGAAGATCGCTATTCGAAATATGCTCGTTAAAGTTAGTGGGATTATTTTAATCTTTATGGTAATCAAGGATATGAATGATTTGCCTCTTTATGTTGCTATTAATGGTGGGACCTTGTTGATCGGGCAGATTATTATGTGGAGGCCACTTTTAAAAGAGTTGTCGTTTGTCAAAGTAACCTTTCAGGATATAAAATCCCATGTGACACCGATCCTTTCACTTTTTTTACCACAACTTATGATTCAGGTATACGTACTGGTGAACCGTATTGTCTTAGGAAATATATCTGGAGAAGTAGAGGTTGGTTTTTATAACCAAGCCAATAAAGTCGTCAAAATTGCGATTGGTGTGATTGCATCTCTTGGTACTGTCCTACTTCCTAGAATGGCATCTGAATTTTCTAAGGGTAATATGGAAGAGATAAGGAAATATACGAATTACACTATGCAATTTGTACTTATGGTGACACTCCCAATGACTCTTGGCCTAATGGCGATTGCTCCGAATTTTGTCGTTTGGTTTTTAGGTGATGAGTTTTTGGATGTATCAACCGTACTAATACTTATGAGCCCGGTTATTTTCTTTGTAGGGCTTGCAAATGTGTTTGGGATTCAAATATTGGTGGCAACCAATCAGCAAAAGAAGTATTCCATTGCTATAACAGTAGGTGCCATACTAAGTTTAATCATTAACTTCTTCTTTGTTTCGTCATTAGCAAGCCTTGCAACTACGATTGCTTTATTAGTTGCAGAAGGTGTGGGAGCCATCATACAAATGTATTTTGCAAGGAAGTACTTTGTTTTTAGAGACTTTTTCAAACTATTTACAAAATATTTATTGTTAAGTACTCTAGTTTATCTTTCAGCAAGTTTGATTGGCTACTATGTCACTTTAGCTCCGGTTCTACTTACGCTTTTGCAGGTTGCAGTTGGGGCTCTGCTATATCTCTTAGGGTTGGTATTAATTAAAGATAGCATGGTCTTCAAGTTCGTAGAAGCATTAAAAGGGAAGGTATTACGAGGGAGAGCTTAATTGAAAAAGGTTCAGGAAGTTCCTGAACCTTTTTTTGTTAATAAATATTTGAAGCCTCAACTGTATCAGTTGGTAAACCTAAGTGAGTGCGTATTTCATCCGACAATGCTTGTCTTGTCTCATCGTCAACGCTGTAATAGTAAACATCGTTAATTGTTTCGTTTTCACCAGGAATTTCAACTTTTTCGATCGTTTCAGCTGCGTCTTTATATTGTTTTTGTATGGCAAGAATTTCATCTAAAGTTAAATTTGTTTTCACATTTTTCTCTAATGCGGATAAGATATCATCGTAACTTGTTAATGTTTTTAGTGATAGTCCTTTGTCGATAACTTTTGAGATTACTTCTTTTTGTCGTTCTTGTCTACCAAAATCACCAAGTGGATCTTGCTTTCTCATTCTAGCATATTGTAGTGCTTCTTCCCCATCTAAGTGATGTTGACCTTCAGTCAGAAAAACACCATCTAATTCAAACTCATACTCGTTATATACATTAATTCCCCCGACTGCGTCCACGATATCCTTAAAACCTTCCATATTAATCTCAACATAATAGTCTATTGGAACATTTAAGAAATGCTCAATGGAATTGATTGTCATCTCAATACCGCCAAATGCATAGGCATGGTTCATTTTACTTACTGTATTTTCTTCAGGATCATCCGGGTCAATAAGCTCAGCTCTTGTATCACGAGGAATACTGACGATTTTTGAAGACTTTAGGTCTGGGTTAAGTGTCATCACTAACATAGAATCCGTACGCCCATTGTCCCCTTCACGTTCATCAACACCAACCAAAAGAATAGAAAGTGGATCTTTGTCTTTAAATAAGACCTCTTCTGGTCGTTTTTCCGATACTTTTCTTTCTAGAGGGTTATTCATATTATCAACGGCATTTACTACATTTGAATACACATTATAAAGATAGAATCCGCCGCCAATAATAAAAAGGGTCATTGTTAGTAATATAATACGAAGCCATCTAGGTCTTCTTTGTTTTTTTCTTTTATTTGACAATCTTGAATTCATTAGAAAATTCCTTTCTAATTTTACGTCGTTTTTTGGCTCTTTTTGTAGTAACCATAAATTAAATTATAACTTTTACTTGATATAGCTGGCAACTGAAAAAAATTAACTATATATTGTTCTCTTTAAAAATAGTTGATGTTATAATATTTTTTTGTAGGTTTAGAAAAATTAATTCTTAAATTTATCAATGGAAAGAAGTGTTACATTGATGGTAAATGCAAAAGTAGCCATAAGCATAGTAACTTATAATAGTAAACATATATTCCAAGTTTTAGATCATGCAAAATCTGAATTTGGAGGAGACAATCAGTTTCGATTTGTTATCTTTGATAATAATTCGAATGATGATTATAAAGAACAATTAACTCGTTATTCCGATTTTGCTGATATTATCTTTTATAAAGAGAATAATGGATTTGGTTTTGGTCACAACTATAATTTATTACACTCTAATGAAGAGTATTTCCTTATTTTTAATCCTGATATCATTCTAAAAAGAGAAGATTTATTAGCAATGATTGATACGATGGATCAAGACCCATCTATCTCTTTATTAGTTCCTAAAGTATTGAATCCAGATGGTTCGGTACAGCATTTGATTAGAGATCGTGTGACTGTCTTTGATTATGCGTTACGATTCATTCCGTTTTCCTTCGTAAAGAAGATGTTTTCTGGAAGATTAGCCTCCTACGAGTGTAGAAACCTTCCGAACGACCGTTTAGTAGATATCCGTATTGGCTCCGGTTGTTTCATGCTTATAAAAGGTTCAGACTTTAAAGAAATTAACGGATTTGACGATCGCTATTTCATGTACTTCGAGGATTACGATCTATGTCTGGAATTAGGGAAGAAAAATAAAAGAGTGGTTTATACACCTTTTTCAGAGGTCATTCATTATTATGAGAGAGGTGCACATAAGAATAAAAAACTATTTCAGATCTTCATGAAATCTATGATGAAATTCTTTAATAAGTGGGGCTGGAAATTAATCTAGTCCTATTCATACATAATGGGAGAGGATTTTTTATGAATCGGTTTGAAAAAATATTACTTACGGTATTCTTTGTCGAGCTCTTTGTCGGAGGTGGGGGAAGACTCATAGATTTTGGGTTCTTATCTATTCGACAAGTGCTGTTTATCTTACTCCTTGTTACTTTTTCTTTAAGAATTATTAGAGAAAAGGCCATTGTTAACAAGGAAGTAAATACATTTATCAAGTTTAATTCTGTGTCAATTGGTTTGTATTTGTTGCTTTTTTGGTTTTTCGTAAGTGCTTTGATAGGGTTTCTAAATGGTCATCCTCTATCAATTATTGTTATGGACCTATTTAGAGTCATCTTTTTTGTGGCTTATTTTCCCTTAGCCTATTACATCTCAGAGACAAGATTTACAAAGGAAAGAGTTATCAAAATATTAAAATACAGTGCTCTAGCAGTGGCAATACTTACATTAGTCATTGGTTTATTAGGAAAGACGGTATTTAGTGCCAACTTTGTACCTTTTTATCGTTTTATGAACACGATTATGAATGATGATTTATTTTTCAGACCGAGTAATGGTGTTTTTTATAAAAGTCATCTATATGTCTTAATCGGCTTAATTATTTCGTTAAATGCTGTCTTAAATAAAAAATACTCAAAGCTTGATATAGCCAATATTATTCTCTGCTCAACGTCGATCTTCTGGTCTGAAACAAGAGGATTCTTATTAGCGTTTATGTTAAGTGCGCTAGTGATTATTATTTTAGATGTTAAAGTGGTTGCTGATCCTATAAAAGGGTTTATTAATAAACTTCGAACGTTCTACCAGACAAAGCAAATCTTTGTAAAATCATTGATCCTTCTTCTTATTGTAGTCTCTCTACCGTTTATGTATAAACATATGACTTTAGAGAGATTTGAAACGGGTGTGTCAAGCGACCCTGCTCAGACCGAACAAGAAGAGTTGGAAGGTGATGGAGAAGTAAATGATGTTAGTGTAAATGCTCGGTTAGAGTTTATTGTGGATTCAAAGGATATCTTACTTGGTAATTTCACATATTTAATAGTAGGAACAGGATATGGTATGGAGATTGCAGGAAGGGTTAATGGGATTGAGATGACCTTCCTTGACGTATTAGTTGAACAGGGGATAATCGGATTAGCTATTTGGATCTATTTGAGCTTACATGTATTCTACAATTATTACGTGGCTTATAAAAAAGGGCAAAAATTAAATTGTATAGATATTTCTTTAATGGCAGCCTTTATGGGAGTGTTAATGCTTACCAATATTAATCCATTTTTGAATAACCCAATTGGGATTACGTTTTTCTTAATTATGCTAGTTTTTTCCCTAAATAAAAGGAACGATGTTGTACGATCTCTATAATAGAGAGGGCAGATTATGAAACTTACCATTGTAGCAGTTCTTTATAAACAAAAAATAGAAGAATCGAAGACCTTTCAGACGTTAAACAAAGCATTTGTTACTCGACCAAATATGTCAGCTGAAACCGAATTAGTGATATATGATAATAGCCCTGATAGTCAAAAGTGTACGGTTGAAGAAAATCTATGGGGAAAGGTTCAATATATTCACGACCACCGAAATCTTGGGTTAGTAACAGCTTATAATTATGCTTTTCAAGCTGCAAAGGAAAATGGTAGCAAATGGCTCTTGTTGCTTGATCATGATACGGAGCTTACTGAGGAGTATGTAGAACAGATTGCATCTAGTTTAGATGTAGACACCACTGTTGCTGCAGTTGTACCTAGAATTTTTTCTGAAGAAACCATGATTTCACCAGTAGTGGCTGATGCTCTTCGACCGCTAAAGACAGAAAAGTTACAAGCGGGTCTTCAGGAAAAGCCGACTATGGCCATTAATTCTGGATCGCTGATTCAAGTCTCTTTCTTAAAGGAGATTGATGGATTTAATAAGAGCTTTCCATTAGACTATCTAGACCATTGGTTGTTCCATGAAATCTACGCTAGAGGTTATAAAGTTCTTGTATTAGAAGCTTCTTTAAACCATGAATTATCCGTACTGGATTATAGTAGAGTTTCACTAGAACGTTACCGAAGCATATTGGATACTGAAATCTACTATTTTAAAAATTATAAAAACGAATTATTGCCAGCTTATAAAATTCAACTAATGAAGCGTCTGCTTAAACAAGTAGTGGTAGTGAAGAACAAGAAAATTGCCGCGTATACTTTACGGCGTATTTTTTCTATATAGAAAGGATTTTGATTATGCTTTCGGTTTGCTTAGCAACTTATAACGGAGAAGACTTTGTGGTCCGGCAGCTTGAATCGGTCCTTAAGCAACTCAATGATTCGGATCAGGTCGTAGTTGTAGATGATTGTTCAAAGGATCAAACGGTTTCTTTGATTAAAGAAACATTTGGAGGCCGTGTTGAGGTTTTCGTGAATGCTAGCAACTCTGGTCCGGTTAAAAGCTTTGAAAAAGCAATATCCTTGGCAAAAGGCGACATTGTATTTCTATGTGATCAGGATGATATTTGGGAAGATGAGAAGGTCGAAAGAGTTTTGGATGCCTTCCAGAATCAAGAGGCTGATCTTGTTATACATGATGCTTATGTGGTTGATGGGAATTTACAGACTATCCATTCTTCTTGGAATCAATACAATAATAATCAAGTGAACCAAGGAATAATGGGTAATATAATGAAAAATGCTTTTACAGGTGCGATGATGGCTTTTAGAAAGGAATTAGTGCCATTATTTCTTCCTCTACCAGGGACGATAGAAATGCATGACCAATGGATTGCTATAGCCGCTATGCTAAATAAAAAAAAAATCGTTACTATTCAAGAGCCCTTAATGAAGTATGTTCGTCATGGTGGGAATGTAACAGGGATGAAAAAGCGCTCATTATTTGAACAAATAGAAGGTCGACTAGGAACGGTCACAGCCATTTTAAGATATAGAAAGTAAGAGTTTTTACAGTGTTTGTCTTTTTTTGTTCTTTTCTTTATAATAATTGAGGAAGATTGGCGGAATTTGTCTATTTTGACTATATAATCGAAAACTGAGGAGTTGTTTTGTTTGAAAGGAATCATACTTGCTGGTGGAAGCGGTACACGCCTTTATCCATTAACAAAAGTAGTTTCTAAGCAGTTATTACCTGTCTATGATAAACCAATGATCTATTATCCACTTTCTGTTTTGATGTTAGCTGGAATCAAAGATATTTTAATCATTTCTACACCAGAAGATACGGCACGTTTTGAACAAATTTTAGGTGATGGATCTGACCTTGGAATGAACTTTACATACAAAATTCAGCCTGATCCAGGTGGACTAGCTCAAGCGTTTATTTTAGGAGATGAGTTTATCGGAGACGATAGCGTCGCTCTTGTGCTTGGAGATAATATTTTCTACGGTCATGGCTTAACGGAGCAATTAAGAAGAGCTGCTTCTCGTGAATCAGGTGCAACGGTGTTTGGTTACTACGTAAATGACCCTGAGAGATTTGGTGTCGTGGAGTTTGATGAAAGTGGAAAAGCTGTTTCTATTGAAGAAAAGCCAGAAACACCAAAATCAAACTATGCTGTAACCGGATTATACTTCTATGATAACCGTGTAGTAGAAATCGCAAAG
Source organism: Robertmurraya korlensis (assembly GCF_023715225.1). Classification (GTDB taxonomy): domain Bacteria; phylum Bacillota; class Bacilli; order Bacillales; family Cytobacillaceae; genus Robertmurraya_A. Next base: position 195,503 of record NZ_JAMBNS010000010.1, on the reverse strand, counting down.
AACATCCAACCTTCACCACGTGGAGAGCTAGAAATCACAGACGTGAACAAAGCTTACCTTGAAATGGGTGAACTGAATGTTGAGCTTCTTGGTCGTGGATATGCATGGTTAGATACGGGGACGCACGCATCTCTATTAGAGGCTTCGCAATTTATTGAAACGGTTGAGAAAAGACAGTCTCTAAAAATTGCTTGTCTAGAGGAGATTGCTTATAAAATGGGTTATATCACAAAAGAGAAGCTACTTGAACTTGCTGAACCATTAAAGAAGAATCAGTATGGACAGTATTTAGTTAAAATCGCTAGCCAAGGTAAGTAATCCATTAAGTGAGGGTAAAAAAATGAATGTTATTGAAACAAAACTATCTGGTGTCAAAATTTTAGAGCCGAAGGTGTTCGGTGACCACCGTGGCTATTTTATGGAGAGCTATAATAAGCATCTTTATGATGAGCTTGGTTTGAAATTTGACTTCATTCAAGACAATCAGTCATTGTCTGCTCCAGTACACACACTTCGCGGTTTACACTTTCAGTTAAACCCGAAAGCACAAACGAAATTGGTTCGCTGTGTGACAGGAGCGATTTATGATGTAGCAGTCGATATCCGTAAAGGATCTCCTACATATGGACAATGGGTAGGAGTGGTGCTTTCTGAGCATAATAAGCGTCAACTACTTGTACCGAAGGGCTTTGCACATGGATTCTGTACATTAGTACCAGATTCTACAGTTGCTTATAAAGTGGATGAGTATTATTCACCGGAGCATGATGGGGGAATTGCTTGGGACGATCCAGCACTAGCTATAGATTGGCCTACTACCAACCCAATCTTGTCTGATAAAGATACAAAGCATCCCACTTTAGCAGAAGCAACACATCTGAACTTTGTGTTTGAGGAATAGGAGGAAAAACAAGATATGAAATTATTAGTAACTGGTGGAGCGGGCTTTATTGGAAGTAATTTTGTCCGCTACATGGTAAACAAGTATCCAGAATATACAATTGTAAACCTTGATTTATTAACATATGCAGGGAACCTAGAAAACTTAAAGGACATTGAAAATGCTTCTAACTACAAATTCGTTCGTGGTGATATTGCAGATCGTGACTTTGTTGACGGCCTTTTTAAAGAAGAAAAGTTTGATTATGTATTAAACTTTGCAGCTGAATCTCACGTTGACCGTAGTATTACAGATCCAGGGATTTTCGTACAAACGAATATTCAAGGAACTTTAGCTTTGTTAGATGCTGCTAAGACGTATAAAGTAACGAAATATCTTCAAGTTTCAACGGATGAAGTATACGGAACTTTAGGGGAAACAGGTTACTTCACAGAGGAAACGCCACTTGCTGCTAACAGCCCATACAGTGCGAGTAAAGCAGGAGCAGACTTACTAGTTCGTGCTTATAACGAAACATTCGGATTACCAGTGAACATCACGCGTTGTTCAAATAACTATGGTCCATTCCACTTCCCTGAGAAGTTAATCCCGCTAATGATCATTAATGCTTTAAATGATAAGGAGCTTCCAATCTACGGAGACGGATTAAACATTCGTGACTGGCTACACGTAGAAGATCACTGCCAAGCGATTGACCTTGTCCTTCATAAAGGTCGTGATGGAGAAGTGTACAATGTTGGTGGAAACAATGAACGTACGAATATAGAGATCGTTAAAACCATCCTTAAGCATTTAGGTAAGCCAGAGTCATTAATGAAGTTTGTTAAGGATCGTCCTGGTCACGACCGTCGTTATGCAATCGATGCAACTAAGCTTCGTACAGAGCTAGGTTGGTCACCGAAGTATAACTTTGATACAGGAATTGAACAAACAATTAAGTGGTACCTAGAAAATCAAGAGTGGTGGGAAAACATTATCTCTGGTGACTATCAAGACTACTTCAAAGCACAGTATTCTGATCGCTTAGAGGTTGAATAATGTTAGTTTTAGTCACTGGCATTAATGGACAACTTGGGTATGATGTAGTAAAGGAGCTAACAGCAAAAGGGCATGAAGCGGTTGGTGTTGATCGTGCTCAACTGGATATAACAGATGAAGCTGCTGTTTCTTCTTATGTACAAAATCTAAAGCCCGAAGCAATTATCCACTGTGCAGCTTATACAAATGTAGATGCTGCAGAAACAGATAAAGAGGGTGCCTATAAGGTAAATGCCCTAGGTACAAAATACCTTGCAGAAGCAGCTAAGGTTGAAGATGCGAAAATGGTGTATGTAAGTACCGACTATGTATTTGACGGCAATGGAACAGAGCCGTACGAAGTAGATCATCCAACTAGTCCACTTGGTGTCTATGGAGAAACAAAGCTTGATGGAGAGATAATCCTTCAAGACACATTGGAAAAGTATTTTATAGTAAGAACTGCATGGGTATATGGAATCAACGGAAACAACTTTGTAAAAACGATGCTAAAGCTAGCTCAGGATCGTAACGAGTTAGGAGTTGTATATGATCAGGTTGGTTCTCCTACTTATACGGTTGATTTAGCAAAGTTTTTGGTAGAGTTAGTAGTTTCCGAAAAATATGGATTATACCATGCTTCTAACGAGGGTATATGCTCATGGCATGAGTTTGCTGTTGAGATTTTTAAGCAAGCGAAATTGGATATAAAAGTGAATCCTTTGACTTCGGAGGAATTTCCTCGTCCAGCAGCCAGACCAAAATATTCAGTTTTAAGTAAAAAGAAAATAGTGGAGAATGGCTTTACTCCAATGCGTGATTGGAAGGAAGCTTTAAAAGATTATCTAAAAGAATTGTCATAAATGAAAGCTTGTAGAGTATATTTGGCTCTACAGGCTTTTTTTATATGTAATCTGAAAATTTTAACTTTATTTTTTATAGAAACTTTTTCTACATCAGTTCGTCAAATTAGGTGGAGATTAAAAATATTACGTTTTTATTAAATATATAAAGGGTAATAAAATATCATTTCAATTAGAAAGACCTGTATGATATAATTCACAAGGAATTAGTTTTTCCAATAATTACTCTGAATATTAGACAATAAAGAAAAAAAATCTACATTTTTTTTCACTAAATAGATAATGATATAAATATGGAGGGGCATACTGTGTATTTGACTCTAATTATTTGTTTCTTTGCAGCAATACTTCTCACACCGGTTGTCAAAAAGCTTGCCTTCATCATTGGCGCTACAGATCAGCCTAATCAAAGAAAAGTTCATCAAAAAATCATGCCTCGCCTAGGTGGTTTGGCTATTTATATTAGTTTTCTCATTGGGGTATTTATCCTTCAGCCAAATGATACTTACCTTATTTCAGTCTTGAACCTTGATGGTAGCATTCACTTACCAATCCTTATTGGAAGTTTGATTATCATTTTGACAGGTGCATTTGATGATGTGAAGGAAATTTCACCACGAATAAAGTTACTCGGCCAAATTGCTGCTGCATTAGTAGTAGTGGTGGTAGGAGATTTGAGAGTAGAATTCATCAACTTACCTTTTGGTGGTCAGTTGGACTTTGGTTACTTTAGTATTCCAATCACGATGGTATGGATCATAGGGATTACAAATGCGATCAACTTGATTGATGGTTTAGATGGACTTGCAGCAGGGGTTTCAACCATCGCCTTGTTCACAATTGCTGGAATGGCCTATACGATGGGGAATCCATACGTCATGATCATGGCTCTCATTTTAGCAGTGTCAACACTTGGATTTTTGCTTTATAATTTCCATCCTGCAAAGATTTTTATGGGAGATACGGGAGCATTATTTTTAGGGTATATGATTGCTGTTCTATCTCTGTTAGGCTTTAAAGGAGTTACGTTTGTATCGTTAATTATCCCGGTCATTATTTTGGGAGTACCAATTTCGGATACGCTTTTTGCTATCGTTAGACGCTTAGTCAACAAACAGCCTTTGTCAGCACCAGATAAATCACATTTACATCACTGTTTATTAAGGCTAGGTTATTCACACAGACAAACCGTTGTTTTAATATACGCAATGAGTGGCATTTTTGGCTTAGCAGCATTTATCTTCTCTCAAGCCACTCTATGGGGTTCAACGGTTATTATATTAACCATTCTTATTGCAGTTGAACTATTTGTTGAAAAGATTGGTTTAGTTGGCGAAGATTATCGACCACTGTTAAATTTTATTAAGGGACTTAAACCGATAAACGTTAAAGATAAAGCCTAATATAGAAAAGACCTCATTGGATTAAACCGAGAGGTCTTTTCTATATTATATAAGTGTTTCTTGATATAGGGTTTCTCCAGTAGATATTTTCCCCTGTCCATTAGTCATTTCTATCATCCAATCGTTGAATTGACCTACTTGTGCCTCTTCTACAAACACTTCAAATTCAACTGCATCCAGGTAATGTATTTCTTTGATTTCATATATGGACGCGCGAAGTTCATTTTCCAGCTTACCAAGCCAAGTATAGTCAACTTTAACGTGAACAACTTGCATGAGCTTACGCTCGACGATTCCAGTTGCATTCAAGCCCTCTGACGTTGCTTTTCCATATGCACGGATGAGCCCGCCAGCTCCTAGCTTAATTCCACCAAAGTAGCGGGTAATGACAACGACCGTATCCTTTAGCTTTCTTTTCTTTAATACCTCGAGAATTGGGACACCGGCTGTACCAGATGGTTCACCATCGTCATTTGCTTTTTGAATGAGATCATGTTCACCGATTAAATAGGCTGAGCAATTGTGCGTTGCATTCCAGTGCTTCTTTTTTATGCTCTGAATGAATTCTATTGCTTCTTCCTCTGTTTCTGCTCTGGATATATGAGCGATAAATCGAGATTTTTCTATTACAATTTCATGTTCGCCGTAGCCTTTAATGGTTTGATAGGACGGGAGCATTATATTAGCTCCTTTCTATGTAAAGATTTTCAATGAATAATTTCTTAGTAATAGTATAAAACTTATCGACATATTTCATCAAACTTCAAACTGTTTGTAAACAAACTTTAATCTATGTAATTTTTTATCGTGTTATAATTAAAAAGTGATATAAACTCACAATACCTACTATATCAACATAATATTTTTAGTTCTTAGGTATTATAAAAGTAACGAATGTTAAATTTAATATATAGGATAAATAGCATGTTTCGTGAAAGAAATCTCGTTCTTTTTAACGATTTTCTTATGTTTCGACAGTTTTTTCACCACCAACTGATAGTATATTTATCTAAATCAAGCTAAAATAATATCAAAGCCGAAAGGGAAAATGGGACCCTTGGAGGAATTATTATGTTGAAGAAAAAGTTTGATATTAAGATGCTTGATTTTATCCTTGAAAAAATGATAGAGACGGTCGGTACGAGTAAGGACGAAATTTTCCGTATTGGTGAGCAGTGTCGGAAGGACTATGAATCGCTCGCAGATGAACTAAAAGATGTGAAACGAATGGTCATCGAAGTGATTGATGATGGTGATAAGCTTGAAACTCAATCACGCTTTGCTAGGAAAAGATTATCGGAAGTAAGCATGCACTTCAAGGACTATACCGAAGCAGAGGTTCGCGATGCTTACGAAAAAGCTCATCAGCTCCAAATGGAACTGAACATGAAGCGACAAATGGAGAAGCAGCTTCGTGATCGCCGTGACGATATTGAACGCCGATTACATGGTCTGACTGAAACCATTGACCGTGCGGAACATCTTGTTTCTCAGATTTCTGTTGTTATGAACTATCTCATGAGTGACCTTAAGCAAGTTGGAGAAGTATTAGAGGACGCAAAGCAGAAGCAGGAATTTGGCTTGCGAATAATAGAGGCGCAGGAAGAAGAAAGAAAACGAGTGTCTCGAGAAATCCACGATGGTCCTGCTCAAATGATGGCAAACGTGATGATGCGCTCGGATTTAATTGAACGCGTTTTCCGTGAGCATGGGGAACAAGCAGGTATGGGTGAGATTAAAAATTTAAAAAAGATGGTGCGAAATGCGTTGTATGAGGTACGTAGAATTATCTATGACCTTCGCCCAATGGCACTGGATGACCTGGGCTTAGTGCCTACCCTCAAAAAGTACTTGCAAACGATAGAAGAGTATCATAGTGATACAAAAATAAATTTTGTAAGTATGGGCAATGAAAAAAGGTTACCAGCCAAGTTTGAGGTCGCATTATTTCGATTGATACAGGAATCCGTTCAAAATGCCATCAAACACGCAGAAGCACATGAAATAAAAGTTAAACTCGAACTGACAAGAAATAGTATTTCAGTAGTAGTAAAAGATGACGGCAAAGGCTTTGATATGAATATGGACAAGCCAGAGTCGTTTGGAATATTAGGTATGAAAGAGAGAGTGGAGCTTCTACAAGGGCAGCTTTCCATCGACTCAAAAGTTGGTCGAGGAACGATTGTCATTATACAAGTTCCATTAGAGAGTTAATTTATTGAATAGGCTTAGGGAGGCTGAGAGAAATGACTACAAAGATTGCCATTATTGATGACCACCAGTTATTTAGAGAAGGTGTCAAAAGAATATTAGATTTTGAAAAAACGTTTGAGGTTGTTGCAGAAGGGGAAGACGGCAACCAAGCAGTTGCGATTGTTGAAGAGTTTCAACCGGACGTAATTATTATGGATATTAATATGCCAGATGTGAATGGCGTGGAAGCCACTCGTCAACTGATTGAGAATTTCCCTGAATCAAAAGTAATCATACTTTCCATTCATGATGACGAAAACTACGTAACACATGCGCTTCAAACAGGTGCAAGTGGGTATCTATTGAAAGAAATGGACGCAGATGCGCTAGTTGAAGCGGTAAAAGTAGTGGCTGATGGAGGATCCTACTTACATCCGAAAGTAACACATAACCTGGTAAGAGAATACCGTCGATTAGCTGGCGAAGGCGGTGGAGGCTATGTGGGAGCGGCTGAAATTCGTCGCCCACTTCACTTATTAACTCGCCGTGAGTGTGAAGTTCTTCAGTTGTTAACGGACGGAAAGAGTAACCGTGGTATTGGTGAAGCTTTATTTATTAGTGAAAAAACAGTTAAGAACCATGTGAGTAATATTCTTCAAAAAATGAATGTAAATGACCGTACTCAAGCGGTAGTAGAAGCGATTAAAAAAGGTTGGGTTGAGGTTCGATAATATATAAGAAAAGAGGTATCTATCTAGAAAATCTGGATGGGTGCCTCTTTTATATTTGTAAGCATTTTTAATTTTGACAATGTAGTGAAAAACATTTTACAAATAGGAGTTTTTGCTTATAATACTACTCATACTAGTATAAATGGGGGTGCTTTCCATTAATACATCTTTGGGTATTTTATCAGATGAGGATTTAGTTACCGTTTATAGCAAGGCATTAAATTATCAATTGGATAACAAATTTGTCGAACTGATTTTGGAAGAGTTGAACCGTAGGGGCTTAAAGGAAGCGAGTTGAGATTTCCCTTATGTGCGTGTAGGTAATGCAATTTGTATAGTTTTCATATAAAATATGTTTGAGACATATAGTAGAGAAAAACAAAGGTGGTTACTTTTATATGAAAACGGCAGTTGTAACGGATAGTACCGCGTACATCCCGAAAGACCTGCGTGACAAGCTTAATATTCATATGATTCCTTTAAGTGTGATATTTGGTACTGAGACGTATCGAGAAGAAGTAGAGATTACCTCCTCAGAGTTTTTTGAAGAGGTAAAGAATCGCGAGCTTCCAACCACGTCACAGCCACCCGTTGGTGAGTTTGTTCAGCTATTTGAACAACTATCGAAAGACTATGATTCAGTGGTTAGCATCCACCTATCAAGCGGGATTAGCGGCACCTTTCAAGGGGCAGTATCAGCTGGAGAAATGGTAGAGAATATTAATGTATTTGCCTTTGACTCGGAAATTAGCTGCATGGTACAAGGGTTTTATGTACTAGAAGCAGCACAAATGGCTCAAGAAGGTAAGGAGCCAGAGGAAATCATGGCAAGGCTAGAAGAAATGAAGAAAACGTTGTACGCTTACTTTATGGTGGATGATTTATCTCATTTACAGCGTGGCGGAAGATTATCAAGTGCACAGGCGTTAATTGGAAGCTTGTTGCAGGTGAAGCCACTTCTTCATTTTCAGGATAAAAAGATTGTACCGTATGAAAAGATTCGTACACGAAAAAAAGCGATGCGTCGTATGGTAGACTTGTTGGCAGAAGCTTCTGCTGGTGAGGAATACCGTGCAGTGATTATTCATGCCAATCGCGAGCAGGAAGCAAATGAATGGAAGAAAGAACTTGAAGCTGAGCTTCCAAACGTAGAATTTGTGATTAGTTACTTCGGACCGGTTATCGGTACACATTTGGGTGAAGGTTCTATGGGCCTTGGCTGGGTAAAGAAATAATTTTTGATTACTGAACTTATATCTTTTTTATTATTAGGCACCATTTCAGCGATTGCTGGAATGGTGTTTGTAGTTTTCAGATGTTTTTTGAAAATTGGATTATGAGGTGATAATTTGAATTTAGTCAATCCCCTTCGAAATGTCCTCGCTGGAAAGCAGCTTCTTCGTGAAGAAATCCCCTTTGAGTTAGTTGATTCTCCAAGTATTTCTCAGAGACCTGGAATTGTGGTTGAAAAGAAAGGTCGTGCATACTGTAATCGATGTGGTAATAGTGATATGGAGTTGCTTGCTGAGTTTCCATGTGCACGGTGTGGGAAAAAGTGCTTGTATTGTCGCACTTGTATCATGATGGGGCGTGTAAGTGAGTGTACGCCTTTGTATGGATGGAGTGGGGAGATGCCTGAGATAGATGCTGCTCCTCTTCAGTGGAAAGGTACGTTGTCGGATGGTCAGCAGGTCGCTTCTGATCGAGTGGTGGAGGCTATTTCTCATAATGAAGAGTTGCTTGTTTGGGCGGTATGTGGTGCGGGAAAGACAGAGTTACTTTTTAAAGGGATTGAAATGGCTTTTGCTAATTGCAAGCGAGTGTGTATTGCTACCCCGCGTACAGACGTTGTGCTAGAACTAACTCCAAGATTACAATCTGTTTTTCCCTCTATAGAAGTTGCTTCTTTATATGGTGGCTCAGATGACCGCCATCAGTTTTCCCCTTTAACGATTACAACTACCCACCAGTTACTACGATTTTATGAAGCATTTGATGTGATGATTGTTGATGAAGTGGATGCTTTTCCTTATTCTGTAGATCCGATGCTCAAGTTTGCTGTGAAGAATGCTAGGAAGGAATCTTCGAGTTTGATTTATTTAACGGCTACTCCTATCCAGAAATGGCAGAGGGAATGCCGGGGCGGGAAGCGGAAGTTTGTTACGATTCCTGCTCGTTTTCATAGGCGTGCGTTGCCAGAACCTGAGTTTGTTTGGTGTGGCAACTGGGGGAAGGTGGTTAAGAAAGGACAATTACCTGTGAGGTTACAAAGGTGGGTTGAACAGCGATTATTAGCTGGAACGCCAATGTTAGTATTTGTTCCGACTGTTGAATGGATGCTTAAGTTATTGCCATTGTTACAAATGTTTGATAACAAAATTGAATCAGTGCATGCGGAAGATCCTGAAAGAAAAGAGAAGGTATTGAGGATGAGAAAGAGGGAGATTCCGTTACTTATAACGACAACCATTCTTGAAAGGGGAGTGACATTTCCTGGTCTGGAAGTTGCTGTACTTGGTGCTGAAGATCCGATTTTTACAGAGGCGGCACTTGTTCAGATTGCAGGAAGGGTTGGTCGAAGTGTAATAAAACCGTCTGGCAATGTGACCTATTTTCATAATGGGAAGACAGAGTCGATGGTAAAGGCTAAACATCAGATCGTTTCAATGAATAAAGAAGCTAAAGTTAAGGGGCTGATTGACGAGTGAAATGCCTTTACTGTGGAGAAATGATCATCTTGGCAATTGGTTGGACCAATTTGCTTTCTAGGGAGGACGAGGTTTTGTTATGTGACCAATGTACAAAACAGCTTGTACCTATAGAGGGAGAAGTTTGTGCTCGCTGTAGTCGACCTTTTGAAGGCTTGGCAGAGGAATTTCAAAAAGGTGAGTTATGTTACGACTGTGTTCGTTGGGAGGAACACGCAGAGTGGAATGGAGTTCTTGAACGCAATATATCACTTTATATCTATAATGATTTTCTAAAAGAGGTGATTAGCCGTTATAAGTTCCGAGGGGATTATGAAATTTCAAAGTTTTTTGGGAATGAGCTAAAAAGGGTGATAAAAAACCTCGAGTATGACTTTCTAGTGCCTATCCCATTAAGTGAGACTCGTTTATATGAACGTGGATTTAATCAGGCAGAAGCGTTAATTGTTGAGGCAGGACTTAATCATGCAAATGTATTAAACCGGAATCATTCGAAAAAGCAATCTAAGAAGACTCGTAAAGAACGAATTGGAAGTGACAATGTGTTTATATTCAGTAATATTGAACAAGTTTTGGGAAAGAAAGTGGTGCTTGTGGATGATGTCTATACGACAGGCTCAACAATTATGCATGCAGCAAGGGTGTTAAAGGACCATGGAGCTTACTCCATTTCATCTATTACGTTTGCAAGATGACAGTTTTATGAACAATATAAAAAAATCCGCCATTGCCCAGTTTGCCTTATATATAGAAAAGGGAAAAGGTAAAACAATAATAAAGACGGGGTGAGTGCAATGGTGAAAATATTTATTGACCCAGGTCATGGTGGAACGGATTCTGGAGCAGTTGGAAATGGAATCCAAGAAAAGAATATCACGCTTCAAATTGCTCAAAAAGTTAGAGAAATTTTAGAAAGAGAATATAACAATGTATCAGTGAGAATGAGTCGAACAGGAGATCAAACCGTATCCCTTAATCAACGTACGAATACAGCTAATCAGTGGGGAGCAGATTTTTTCCTTTCTATTCATATTAACTCGGGGGGAGGAAGAGGATATGAGGATTTTATTCTTAGCAATTTATCTTCTGCCTCAAGAACTGCACAAATTCAAAGAGCTATCCACCTAGAGATCATAACTAAAAATAACTTGTTTGATCGAGGTTCCAAACAGGCTGATTTTCACGTATTAAGAGAAAGTAATATGGATGCCGTTTTAACTGAAAATGGTTTTATAGATAATGCCGAAGATGCTGCGAAAATGAAGGATCCTAGCTGGATCGAAAATGTAGCAAGAGGGCATGCGCAAGGAATAGCAAATGCCTTTGGATTACAAAGGACTACAGAAAATGATGAGTATAAAGTTATTATCCCGAATACAGCGTTTTGGCAAGCGAGATACCTTGTTAGGGAATTCCAAGGAAGGGGATATCGAGCTCAGGGAGTCGCGCTAAAAACATATGGACCAAACGAGCAACCAGCCGAAAATGATCCCTATTCGTTTGTATTATTTACTGATTATGAAAATGCAAGGAATCTTGTCATTGAATTGAAAAACAGAGGCTATGATCGAACTTATGGAACTAGGATAACTTCATAAATCACTAGAGGAAGGTCGCCTATCCTAAAATTTTTCCGACTCGGGTTACCTTCCAAGATTATTTACTAATTATTGCACATTCGACAAATACTTATTTTTACAAACCCTCAAAAAAGTTCAATCAAACGTTTGATTGAATTTACTCCACGTATAGAGCCTCAAGGCGTATACCCACTTCAATCAAACGACCGATTGAATACATTTACTTCCAAATAATTTTCATACCCTTCCACAAATCGACAAGCTATAATGAGTCTATCGACATATTTAATAAAGGGGATAAAGTAATGGCTCAAATAGAAACATGCCCGAGTTGTGGCGATATATATGTAAAAAATCAATTTCGTGACGTTTGTCAAAAGTGCTGGAAAGAAGAAGAGCAAGCTTATGATCAAGTGTCTCGATTTATGAGAAAACGTGAAAATAGAGCGGCAACGATATTACAAGTTGTAGAAGCTGTAGGGATTGAAGAAGAGCTTTTGTTAAAATTCATTCGTTCCGGTCGTCTTAAGGTCACTCAATTTCCTAATCTTGGATATCCGTGTGACAAATGTGGGACTATTATACGTGCGGGTAAGCTATGTGAGCCATGCGCACTAGAAATTAAAAAGGACCTAGAGCAGCACATAAAGGATGAAGAATTTAAAGCAGAACAGCTAAAACGAGAAAAGGGTACTTACTTTACATCAAAAAACTCAAAATGATAATAGGAATAACTACCTATATATTTTAGTTATTTTGATACATTTTTGATAAAAGTGTTAAATAAACCTCCTATCTGTCCGATAATACTAGTAGAAGTTGGAACGGACTTTGAAGGAGATGGATATACATGAAAATTAACAACCTTGGACCAACAGGAATTAATCCATATAAAAAAGCAATCAACAAACTTGATAAAGTCAGTAACACAACAACTGCTAAAGCGGATAAGGTTGAGATTTCTTCCGCTGCGAAAGAAATGCAGCAAATTAATCAGCTTGATTCTGCTCGTCAAAAAAAGGTTGAAGAATTAAAACAACGCGTTCAAAATGGAACCTACAAATCAGATGCAGCAGCAACTGCTTCTAGCATCATTAACTACTTCAAAATATAAACACGAGAGGAGGGGCTTAGATGTCCGCTGATCAATTAGTAACAGTCATGGAAAGGCTTCTCGATTTGCATAAAAGCTTACTCGAAAAAGCCTATCAGAAAACGACGGTTATTGAAAAAGGGGACATTGAGGCCCTTAACACTGTCATTAAAGAAGAGCAAAAGCTTCTACCAACCATTAATAAATTCGAACAAGTAAGACAGCAGGTTGTGAGAAATTTTCTCACTCCTTTTCATGTCGAGGAAGAGAACTTTACCATTTCTACTTGTTTATCATTTATAGATGATTTAAATAAGGGCAAGCTTGCTGATTTGCGTGAGGAGCTATTAGAAGTTGCACAGACTCTTCAAAAGCAAAATGAGCTGAACTCTCAGCTAGTTAAGCAATCACTTCAATTTGTCCAAATGTCATTAGACATGTTTTACCCAAAAACACCTGAATTCAATTATGGACCACCTAAACAGTCCGGACCGTCCACATCGAATTCACTATTCAATCGAAAAGCCTAAAAGTGGAGGCGTGAAAATATGAGATCAACATTTATGGGATTGGAAACAGCCCGTAGAGGGATGTTTACACAACAAAGTGCACTTAATACAACAGGCCATAATATTGCGAATGCGAGTACTCCGGGATATACGAGACAGCGAATTAATTTTACTCAAACGGAGCCGTACCCAAGTGTTGGTCTAAATAAGCCGCAGCTGCCAGGACAAATGGGGACAGGTGTTGCTGCTGGGTCAGTGCAAAGAATCAGAGAAAGTTTTTTAGATGTACAATACCGTGGGGAGAATAATAAGCTTGGGTATTGGGAAGCGCGTGCTGAGTCATACACGAAGATGGAAGAGATAATGAATGAACCTTCTGATAGCGGACTTTCAGCAACAATGGATCAATTTTGGCAATCTTTACAGGACTTAGCTGTTAATCCGAGTAATCCTGGAGCACGTTCAGTTGTAAGGCAACGTGCAGTCGCTGTAACAGAAACGTTTAACTATCTTGCTAGCTCTTTAAATAGCATTCGTGCAGACTTAAAAAATGAAATTACGGTTACTGAAAAAGAAATTAATTCTCTTTCTGAACAGATTAATAATATAAATAACCAGATTGCTAGTGTTGAACCACATGGCCTACTGCCTAACGATCTATACGATGAGCGTGATCGACTCATTGATCAATTATCATCACTTGTAAATATTAAAGTGGATTATACTTCAAGTGGTGGAAATGCATCCACTCTTGCAGAAGGAAAAGTGAATATCACTTTACTTGATGCAAATGGTGCTAGCTTAGGCCAGTTAGTAAATGGGACAGGCTATAATAAGCTTACAGTTAATTTTAACGGTACCGATGAATCAGTGAAAACTGTTCAAATTGGTTCTACGCAAGTAGACTTCCAACAATTCAGTACAAGTGGAAAACTAAAAGCGCTTGTTGAGTCATATGGATATCAAAATGCTTCAGGTGAGGTAAGCGGAGTTTATCCAGATATGTTAGCTGAATTAGATAATATGGCATACATGTTTGCCTATCAGTTCAACCTTCAGCATGAGGCTGGTGCTACACCAAACCAGATTAACGGTTCAACTACTGATGATACCCCTGCATTTTTTTCAGATACAGAAAATGGAGCCGTTGATCTTGCCAATAAAAAAGGCATGGCCTCTCGTTTGCAAGTATCAGATGAAATTATGGCAAGTCTAGACAATATTGCAACAGCAAGTAAGGATAATCCTACACTAGGCGATGCAACAAATATTAAAGCATTAGCCGATATTATTAATAAGCCTTTTAAATATGGTAATGATACGGAATCTAGCTTTCGAAACTATTACGAGGTATTAGTTGGTGGGATGGCTGTAGATTCACAAGAAGCTGCAAGACTTTCAACAAACAGTGGTACACTTCGTCAATCGGTTGAAGAAAGACGTATGTCAGTAAGCTCTGTTTCTTTGGATGAAGAAATGACAAATATGATTCAATTCCAGCATGCTTACAATGCATCTGCGAGGATGATTTCTTTACAGGATGAACTATTAGATAAAATTATAAATGGTATGGGAACAGGCGGAAGGTAGGTGGATAAATTATGCGTGTAACACAAGGTATGCTAGCATCTAACTCATTAAGGAACTTGAGTAATAGCTATACACAGATGGGAAAATATCAGGATCAGTTAGCAACAGGGAAAAAGATTACAAAGCCTTCTGATGATCCTGTAGTTGCAATGAAAGGGATGTACTATCGATCAAATCTATCTGAGGTTGAACAATACAAGCGAAATTTATCTGAAGCTTACCTTTGGATGGAGAACTCAGAAGCTGGAGTGGAACATGTAAATGAAGCCCTTCAACGTGTGCGTGAATTAACTGTACAAGGTTCTAACGGTACGCTGTCAGATTCTGATAAAGAGGCAATTGCGAGAGAAATAGAACAAATTAAAAAGGAAATTATGAATGTTGCTAATACACAAGTAGCTGGTAGGTATATCTTTAATGGTACCAATACATCCAAACCACCTGTTCAAGATGGTGGGAGTGGTGCGCCACAAGTATCTTTGAATACAAGCGACTACTCAATAGAGGTATCTAGAGGAGTATCCTTAAAATCAAATATCAATCCAGATAATGTATTTGGACAAAAAATGTTTGATATTATACAAGGGATTCAGGAAACACTTAGTGGAACAGGTACTGCTGATTTAAATAACTTACTGAGTGATTTAGATACTCAGATGGATACAATTTCTGCAGAACGATCTGAACTAGGAGCTCGTTATAACCGTTTAGAAATGATTGAGGCACGAATCGATCAACAAGAAGTTATTTCAACTCGAATATTATCAGATAATGAAGATGCGGATCTAGAACGTGTAATTATGGATCTGACTAATCAAGAGAGTGTACATCGAGCTGCGCTAAGTGTGGGTGCGCGTATTATTCAACCAACATTGATGGACTTTTTAAGATAATGGTCAGAGAACGACCGAAGAATTTCTAGGGCTGACCTGCGTAAAGTAGGTAGCCCTTTTTTACTAAAGGGGGAGGAAAATTGAGAATTCCTCAAATTCGAATTCAAACAACGCCTGCTCAAATCGAGATAACAACACAAAAAGGGCAGATGCTGATTGAGCAACCGCCGGGAGAATTACAAATTGAGCAACCACAGGCGACAGTGAATATTACGAGAATTCCGGGTAAACTAACAATAGACCAAACACAGGCTAGGGCAGATGTAGATTTAAAATCAATTAGGAAAAGAATTGAAGAAGCAGCTCAAATGGGAAAGCAAGACTTATTAGCAGGAATTGCCAGGAGAGCTCAAGAAGGAGAAGAGCTTATGAAAATTGAAAATGGATTTGGAGCAATCTCTTCTATTTCTAGACGTTCTAGTGATGGTCCTAAAAAAGAATTCAATATAGGATGGATTCCTAGGGCTGGTTCGGTGAAAATTGAATATGATCCTGGGAAACTTGAAGTAGACGCTAAATCAAATAAACCAATTATAAACTACGTAATGAACAAACCCAATTTAACATACACTCCTAGTGAGGTTATAGTAGGTTTAAGACAGTATGCGGATATTAAAATTGACTTTGAATAAAGGAATGATTAGATGATTATAAATACGAAGTATCATGGAGAATATGAAACCTCTGATGGAGAGGTATTGCATTTTCCAAAGGGAATACCTGGATTCCCGGATGAAAAGCAGTTTGTCATCATTCCCTTAGAGGCAGATGATACATTTATGATTCTTCAATCAGTAAAGACTTTTGAATTAGCATTTGTATTGATCAATCCCTTTCAGTATTTTCCTAACTATGATTTCACATTAGATGAGACAACTATTGAAAAATTAGCTATTCACTCTCCAGAGGATATTGCTGTTTATAGTATATTAACTGTTCATGACCCTTTTGAGAAGACAACCGCGAACCTTCAAGCACCGGTAATAATTAATTTAAAGAATAAGAGAGGTAAACAAGTTATTCTTAATATTGATACCTACACTACTCGGCATAATATTATGAACAAGAGGTGAAATAGATGCTTGTTTTGACAAGGAAATCAGGCGAATCAATTAAGATTGGCGACGATATTGAAATCACCATTCTTTCAGTTAAGAATGATCATATTAAGATAGGCATCAATGCACCGAAAAATCTAGAAATCCTAAGGAAAGAATTACTTCTCCAGATCACAAATGAGAATGTTCAGGCATCTGCTGTTCAAGGAGATCTAATTAACATCTTAAAAAAGAAATGAAACTCCTAAAGCTTTAGGGGTTTTTATTTTTTTAAAAAAATTTTAAAAAACTATTAAACTTATTTCTTATGTTCCGATAATACTAGTGTAAGGGTGAAAAAGAAAAAGGGCGGCCGACCTTGATGCTTTTTCTATTAAAAAATAATAGTTCACAAGGAAGTGAACTCAACATTCAAGGAGGAAATTAAAAATGAGAATTAATCACAATATCGCAGCTCTTAACACATACAACAAGTTAAATTCTGCAACAAATGCACAATCTAAATCAATGGAGAAGTTATCTTCAGGTCAACGTATTAACCGTGCTGGAGACGATGCAGCAGGTCTAGCAATCTCTGAAAAAATGCGTGGACAAATCCGTGGATTAGAAATGGCTGGAAAGAACTCGCAAGATGGAATCTCTCTAATTCAAACAGCTGAAGGTGCATTAAACGAAACACATGCAATCCTACAACGTATGCGTGAACTAGCAGTACAAGGCGGAAACGATACAAACGTAACAGCTGACCGTACAGCGATCCAAGACGAGTTAAACCAATTAATGTCTGAAATCGATCGTATTGCTACTACAACTGAGTTCAATACACAAAACCTATTAGGTGGAAGCTTCTCTGGAACATTCCAGATTGGTGCTAACGCAAACCAAACGATTAATCTTTCAATCAACTCTATGAATACTTCTGGATTATCAATCGGAGGAACAGCTATCTCTGTTGGAAGTAACGCATCAGCAAGCTCTTCAATCGCAGCTCTTGATACAGCTATCGCAGCAGTTTCAAGCGAGCGTTCAAAGCTTGGTGCATACCAAAACCGTTTAGAGCACACAATCAACAACCTTAGCACGTCTCAAGAAAACTTGACTGCTGCTGAATCACGTGTACGTGACGTTGATATGGCGAAAGAAATGATGTCACAAACTAAGAATTCAATTCTTTCACAAGCTGCTCAAGCAATGCTTGCTCAAGCTAACCAACAGCCACAAGGTGTGTTACAATTACTTCGTTAATTACACATACTTCTATCTCGAAAAAGCATCTACATAGTAGGTGCTTTTTTATTGTAAAAATAAAAAAAAAAAATATAAAAATATATAAAAAACTATTAAATATCAATAAAACCTTCCGATAATTATAGTGTAACAATCAGAGAGAATCAGAACCAATGATGCTCTTTCAATATTTTTGTTCTCAAGGAAGAGGACTGACAACTCAAGGAGGAAAAAACAATGAGAATTAATCACAATATTGCAGCTCTTAACACTTACAACAAGTTAAATTCTGCAACAAACGCACAATCTAAATCAATGGAGAAGTTATCTTCAGGTCAACGTATTAACCGTGCTGGAGACGATGCAGCAGGTCTAGCAATCTCTGAAAAAATGCGTGGACAAATCCGTGGATTAGAAATGGCCGGAAAGAATTCACAAGACGGAATCTCTCTAATTCAAACAGCTGAAGGTGCTTTAAACGAAACTCACGCTATCCTACAACGTATGCGTGAACTAGCAGTACAAGGTGGAAACGACACAAACGTAACTGCTGATCGTACAGCGATCCAAGATGAGTTAAACCAATTAATGTCTGAAATCGATCGTATTGCAACTACAACTGAGTTTAATACACAGAACCTTTTAGGTGGAAACTTCTCGGGTACATTCCAAATTGGTGCGAATGCAAACCAAACGATTAATCTTTCAATTAACTCTATGAATACTTCTGGATTATCAATCGGAGGAACAGCTATCTCTGTTGGAAGTAACGCATCAGCAAGCTCTTCAATCGCAGCTCTTGATACAGCTATCGCAGCAGTTTCAAGCGAGCGTTCAAAGCTTGGTGCATACCAAAACCGTTTAGAGCACACAATCAACAACCTTAGCACGTCTCAAGAAAACTTGACTGCTGCTGAATCACGTGTACGTGACGTTGATATGGCGAAAGAAATGATGTCACAAACTAAGAATTCAATTCTTTCACAAGCTGCTCAAGCAATGCTTGCTCAAGCTAACCAACAGCCACAGGGTGTTTTACAATTACTTCGTTAATATTTTAAAAAAAGTCGCGTCTCAAGTACTGACGCGGCTTTTATATATATTTATAGTACGTTACTTGTTTAATAAGTATCTCTTTCACCCTGTAAGAATAGATTCTCTATAAATTAGTAAAGAATATTATTTTTTTCTCATAAACTATTAAATTTCAGGTCTGTTTTCCGATAATAATATTGTAAGGTAAAGTATTTCAAAAAAATGTTCTCAAGGAAGAGGACTACAAAATTCAAGGAGGAAGGAAAAATGAGAATTAACCACAATATCGCAGCTCTTAACACATACAACAAGTTAAACTCTGCAACAAACGCACAATCTAAGTCAATGGAGAAGTTATCTTCAGGTCAACGTATCAACCGTGCTGGAGACGATGCAGCAGGTCTAGCAATCTCTGAAAAAATGCGTGGACAAATCCGTGGATTAGAAATGGCTGGAAAGAACTCACAAGATGGTATTTCTCTAATTCAAACAGCTGAAGGTGCGTTAAACGAAACACACGCTATCTTACAACGTATGCGTGAACTAGCAGTACAAGGCGGAAATGATACCAACGTAACTGCTGACCGTACAGCGATCCAAGACGAGTTAAACCAATTAATGTCTGAAATCGACCGTATTGCAACGACAACTGAGTTCAACACACAAAATCTTTTAGGTGGAAACTTCTCGGGTACATTCCAAATCGGTGCGAATGCAAACCAAACAATAAATCTTTCTATTAGTTCCATGAATACTACTGGATTATCAATTGGTGGTACTACAATTTCAGTAGGAAGCAACTCAGCAGCGAGTTCTTCTATTGCAGCTCTAGACACAGCTATCGCTGCAGTTTCAAGTGAACGTTCAAAGCTTGGTGCATACCAAAACCGTTTAGAGCACACAATCAACAACCTTAGCACATCTCAAGAAAACTTGACTGCTGCTGAATCACGTGTACGTGACGTTGATATGGCGAAAGAAATGATGTCACAAACTAAGAATTCAATTCTTTCACAAGCTGCTCAAGCAATGCTTGCTCAAGCTAATCAACAACCTCAAGGTGTATTACAATTACTTCGATAAGCAATAATATAACTAAATGAAAAAATATATCGTGCTTATTTAGAATAAGCACGATTTTTTGTTAAAAGTTAAAAAATAGGGGGATAAGTGTGGATAAATTTCTTTCGCTTTGTATGATAGTAAAAAATGAAGAAAAAGTTATTGAGCGGTGTTTATCGACTGTCTCGCATCTAGTAGATGAAGTCATTGTAGTTGATACTGGATCAACAGACCGTACAAAGGAGATAGTTAGTAATTATACTTCTAATATTTATGATTTTAAATGGGTAGATGATTTTTCCGAGGCAAGAAATTTTGCATCATCAAAAGCAAGTGGAGAATGGATTTTAGTATTGGATGCAGATGAATACGTAGATGAAGATAACTTTAATCTATTTGTTGAACAACTTCGTACAAATGGAGAAACCTATGATGCGTATACAGCGAAAATTTTAAATTTCACTGGTAGTTTTGGTGAGAATCTCGTTCAGAATTTTCATGATCGTATTTATAAAAATAATGGTGATATCAAGTACTATCGCAAGATTCATGAGCAATTTATGCATCTACACGGTAAGGAGCTAAATATAGGTATATCTAATTTACTCATCTTCCATTCTGGATACATAAAACACACTGTACAAGAAAAGGACAAAAATAAGCGAAATAAAGAACTTCTTGAGCAAGAAATGGAGATGGGCGTTACTAATGCATTCGATTATTTTAATTTTGGTAACGAGTACTATTCTATAGGAGAGTTTTCAAAAGCACTTGATTGCTATCTGAAGGCGTATAAACAGAAGAGAGATTTTAGACTATCTTGGGTGTCAACAACACTAGTTCAAATAGTTATTTGTCTGATGCAATTAAAAAGGTATAACGAAGCTTTAAATGTTATTAGAGATGCAGAATCTATATATCAAACTTCACCGGAGTTTCCTTTTCTACGAGGTGAAATCTTCTACTTAAGAGGTCAATTAGATGATGCAAAGAAGGCTTTTCAAGAAGTTATTAATAATGATGCATTGACCCACATCGTTTTAAGACCTGATTTAAAAGATCAGCTTCCTCACAGAAGGCTTGGAGCTATCTATTTATATGAAGAGAACTATCAAAAGTCTATCTTTCACTTCGTAAGTGTCTTAAATATAAATAAGTACTGTGATGAAAGTATTACAAAAATAATATATATACTTACAAAATTCCATAATAATCAGGAAATTAAAGATTTTCTAGAAACTAAAGAGTTAATTAATAAGAGTACCACTTTAGCATATGCAAAAGGGGCAATTTATGTAGGTAATGCAGAACTCGCGCTGATGTTATTGGAAAATTATAAACAGGAGTATGGTAACTTTTACACCGCTTGTGAATACAAAATGATTGCTCTTAGTGATGAAGTTGGAAGTGAAACAACTAACTTGCATCTACTAAACATTGAGATAATTGCTGAATTAAGAAGGATAAATTGGATTAATATTGTTGACTTAGACTTAATTAGAAATAAACCTCCTTTTAAATATAGTGAAGGCATACAAAATTACTTGCACAATGATAAAGAGGTGGGAGAATTTAATTGTTTAATGAAAAGTGCGGAGGTAGAAGAAATTAATGAAGAACTATTCGTAAGTGTCTTGACTATTCTTCTCAACTACAAAAAACTTGGTCTTATTGATATTCTACTAGGTCATGTTTCGAAATTAAGCCAGATGTGTAAGGCAAAGACAGGGGCTGTATTATTTAGTTTTGGGTATAAAGCAGAGGCTTTACACTTATATGAACAGGTTGATTGGAACTTACTTGAGAAGGAAGACTTTTTAAATATTGCAAATAGTTTAGTTGAAACAAACTTAATAGACAACGCTATTAATGTAAGTAAATATGCTATGTCCATTTACCCTGAAGATTTTAGGTTTTATAAGTTAATTATAGAAACTACAGATAATGAAGATTTATTGAGGGGAATTTTGCTCCAAGCAAAAACAGTATTTAATGAAAGTTTATATTTCTAATGTTAGAACGGGGTTGTAGGTATGATATCCTTAGCGATGATTGTGAAGAATGAGGAAAAAAACATTATTCGTTGCCTTGATAGCGTTAGAGACATAGTGGATGAAATGGTTATTGTAGATACGGGCTCGACCGACCGCACAGTAGAGTTAATACAAGAATATCCGAAAGTTTCTTTATACCATTTAGAATGGAGAGATGATTTCTCAGAAGCCCGAAATTTTGCTATTGAAAAAACTAGTGGGGATTATTGCTTAACATTAGATGCAGATGAATTCATTATTCATGGAAACCGAGATTATCTTGAGACCATTGTTGGACAAAGGAAATTAGGGACAATACAAGTTATAAGTGACTTTAGACAAGAAAACCAAGTCCTCCAGTCTAAAAATTACGTTACTCGGTTTTTTCCAAGAGAATGTCGATATAGTGGGATTATTCATGAACAGTTAAATGGAAGTTTAACTAAAGAGGATACTGGAATTGTTGTTAAACATATCGGATACCTTGATACAAATAAGGGGAATAGAAACATTCCAATGTTGATTAGACAGTTAGAATATAATCCTTCTGATTCTTATTATTTATATCAACTCGGGAAAGAGTATCGTATTAAAAAGGACTTCAAGGCATCTTACGTATGTCTATTAAAAGCTTACAAGTTTGTTAACTCAAGCAGTCCTTATTATGGCGAGTTGGTTGTTGAATTACTTTACAGTGGTAAGGAAGTCATGGGTGATACGGTTCTAAAAATCATTGGAGAAAATGACTTGCTTCTTCAGAATGTAAGTGATTTCCATTTTGCTAAAGGATTGTTTTACCTTGACTTCTGTTTGAAAAATCCACAAATCCTTCCTCAGTATATTCGTGAAATTGAAAGATGCTTTCAAACATGTCTAACAATAGGGTCTAGGGATCATATTGAATACTTACAGGGTACCAGTAGCTTTCTTGCTGCATTTAATCTGGGAGTTTTTTATGAGGTTATAGGTGAAACAGAAAAAGCATCGTATTATTATCAAATAGCTGAGCATGATGGATATGCTCCTGCAACGTATAGATTATCTCAGTTATTTAAATAGTATTTTATATAATCACCAAAGAGTAGAGAGAGGGAATTTCTAGCATGTATGTTCTTAAACAAATTGAAGGCTATATATTAGAGGAAAACATAGAAGAGGCGTATAACCTAATAGTTTCAAATGAAGAAGACCTTATTGATTTTGCTGAATTTTGGAATTTGAGGGGAATACTTTGTTCGAAGATTGGAGAGTTCTCTGCTGCAAAAGGATGTTTTGAACAAGCTTTGGATAGAGACAAGGAAAATGCAGATTATTACTATAACTTGGCCTATTGTTTTGGAAAACTCGGGAATAAAATAGATGAAGCTTTAAATGATGGATATGCTTTTTCCTATTCAAGAGATGAGGAGTTCAGGGGTGAAATTAGTGCTAAATATAAAACTCTGGATGTTTATAACAGAATTTTTCACTCTGCAAATAATGGCTTTCTAGATGATAACCCTCTAGTGAGCATAATTATTCCAACTTATAATCAAAAGGACTATTTAAAAGAAACGATAGATAGTGTACTATGTCAAGATTACTCCAATTTGGAAATAATTGTTACTGATGACAATTCGACAGACGGAACAGACGAAATGATGAAGGCATACTCGCAACATTCTAAACTTAGATATATTAGAAGAGAAGAGAATATGGGCCCTGGTATCAATTCTCAAGATGCATTATATAATCATTGTCAGGCAAAATATGTAATGATTCTAAACCATGATGATTATTTGGTTAAAAGTGATTATATCTCAATGGTGATAGACATTTTTAAAAGAAACAAGTCAGTTTCTCTTGTATGGGCTAATTGCTATATAAAAAATGAAATTACTGGTGAGTTTAGAGAAACTAATTACCAACTCCCAGAAATAACAGACGGACGGGAATATTTTATTAATTATGAAACAGGGGATTTTAAACACATTACTGGAGTGCTAACTTCTGTCTTTGATAGAGATAAGGCATTGGCATTAAATTGTATGACAGAAGAAACAAAGTCTAAAGATCTGTTTCTTTCGTTAAAGCTAATGTTAATAGGAGATGTTGCTTTTGTTAAGGATAAAGTGGCAGTTTACAGAGAGCATCAAAATAGTATTAGCTATAATATGCCTGTTGAGTATGACTATACAACAGTAGATGAGTTAGAAAAGTTAAGGAATTTAGCTGTTTTTAAAAGCTATAAAACCTTTGAATTAAATAAATGGTTACTCACAAGATTGTACTTCTATTTTGGTTGGAGAATTTCAACATTGATTAAATTAGATCAGAAACCTGTAGCAATCAAATTATTAAAAGATGTAACGATAAGATATCCAGAGTTAAACAATTACTTCCAAATCAAATAGAATTTTTTGACTTTGAGGAAAGTTGGGTAAATGTGCAAATAAAAAAGAACATTTCTTCAAAAAGAGATAATTGCAAAGGAATTATTATTTTCTCTGGCTATAATCAGAGAGCAGTTATTTCTTTTATAAGAACACTGGAAAAAAATACGATAGAATACGGAATTATTGCGAAATCAAAAGAGGATCCAATTTTTCTTACTAAATACAATAAGAAGGTATATTCGACTCGCAAGTCACTAGCTTTAAACCTTAAGGATATTAATTACTCTATTAAAGAAGTACAAAAAAAGATGCATTCTAGTGAGTATTTAATTGCACCAACATCTGAGGCGTTAAATCGTTTCTTACTTACTAATCAACAAAACTTTAATCACTTAAAATGTACTATCCCGTTGGTGGATATTGAACTATATGAAATGATCTCTAATAAATATAGTTTTGGTGAGTTATGTAAGACCCATGGTATTCTAACACCAAAGGAATTAGATATTTTCGGTGAGATTGCCTACCCAATCGTTGCTAAGCCAAAGCAATACTATACAGCAGACACTCATGAAGTATTCTCTCCAGTTATAATTAATAATTCGAAGGATTTAAACTTTTTTGAGTCCACACATAAATCCGGAGAATTTTATTTCCAACAGTTTATTCATGGGAAAAGTTACTATTTGCTGTATTATTTCTACAGGGATGGCAGAGTCGTTAAACTTTCTCAAGAGAATTTTATTCAACAACCTATGGGGAAATCAATGATAGCCGCTAGAACTTCTTCTTTTCATAACGGCAGTGAATCGAATAAATATGAAGAACTTTTACTTCAATTGAATTATTACGGACTTATTATGCTGGAAATAAAAGAGTCTCAAGGAGAACATTATATGATTGAAGCTAACCCAAGGTTTTGGGGGCCTTCTCAATTATTTGTTGATGCTGGGATTAACTTTTTTGAGGCCCTCCTGGACGATTTTGGATATATTACCTCTGGGAATTCTGCCCAAAATAATAACAGGGAAGCATCATATTTCTGGTATGGAGGAATGTACGAAACATTAAGGAAAAATCAACAATTAACATTCCATAATTATACAGCTTCCAGTTTAGCGCAGGATTTAGATGCTTGGATTGAGAATGATGTTTATAGGAGAGAAGATACAATGGCTATTTTTTTGAAGGAGACCGGAATGCATGAGTAGAGATAAATTAATAGAACTTTATTCAGTAACGAGTAAACATTCTAACTACCAAATATTACCTACAAAACTTAGGGGTATATTAAATAATAAAGAGCTTAAAGTTAATACGAGATATGAAGATGAACGAATGAAATACATATTAGAAAAAATTGATGTTAAGGGAAAAGCTTTGCTGGACATAGGTGGTAACTCTGGATATTTTTCATTTGAAATGTTAGATAATGGGGCTAAAAGTGTCGATTATTATGAAGGCAATAGCAATCATGCTGAGTTTGTAAAAATGGCAGCAGAAGTTGTCGGTCTAGGAAATCTTATTAGGGTAAATGATCTATATTTCTCATTTGAAACAGAACAATTAAGGGATAAATATGATGTAGTGTTGCTTTTAAATGTATTACACCATATTGGTGATGATTATGGAGATGAAGGGATTGCAATTGAAAAAGCTAAACTAACAATCCTTAAACAGTTAAATAATATGGCATCGATAACAAAAGTAATTGTGTTTCAATTAGGTTTTAACTGGAAGGGTGATAGACATTTGGGTTTGTTTGAGAATGGCACAAAGCAGGAGTTAATTGACTTTATAAAAGAAGGTACAGATGGATATTGGGATATCAAACATATTGGAATTCCTATAAAAAACTTTCTTGATAACATTGAATATCAGGATCTCAATAAAGATAACATAGTTAGACAAGATTCTTTAGGGGAGTTTCTGAACAGACCTCTATTTATAATGGAATCATTACAAGTCGAGATGTAATTATGGAGTGACGCAAATGGAAAGAATATTCAAGGAACCTATATATGTAACAAGGCCACTCCTCCCGAGTATTAAAGATGTTCAGGGTAGGCTTGAAGAGGTTTGGGAAAAAAGGTGGGTTACAAATAATGGACCGCAACATTCGGAACTAGAAAAAATTCTTAATGATTATCTTCAAACAGAAGTTTCTTTGTTTAGCAATGGAACACTAGCTTTAATACTTGGATTGAAGGCATTGAACTTATCGGGAGAAGTAATTACCACTCCTTTTACTTTCCCTGCAACTACACATGCACTACATTGGAATAATTTAGATCCAGTATTCTGCGATATTAACTCGGAAGACTTAAATATAAACCCTGACAAAATTGAGGATTTAATTACAGAGAAAACCTCCGCTATCTTAGGAGTACATGTTTTCGGCAATCCTTGTAACGTGGAAAAAATTGAACAAATTGCAAAAAAGTATAACTTGAGGGTTATCTATGATGGGGCACATGCATTTGGTGCAAAAATAAACGGTACTCCTATAACTCACTTCGGGGACATTACAATGTTTTCCTTTCATGCGACAAAACTATTTAATACAATTGAAGGGGGAGCAATTACGTTTACTGATAGGCGCATTGGTGATCAGTTATCACTTCTTAAAAACTTTGGATTGTCAGACCCTGTTACTGTTCAGTTACCAGGAATAAATGCGAAAATGAATGAGATACAAGCCGGCATTGGTTTAGAAGTTTTTAAGCTTATAGAAAGAGAAAGGGAAAATCGAAAATATATAAAGGATTTGTATCAAAAGTATCTTAACGATATTCCTGGTATAAGAATTGTTACTAACCATAACAATGAGGAGAGTAGTTATCAATATTTTGTTATTGAAATTAATGAAGAAGTATATGGAAAAACAAGAGATTGGGTACATAAAGAACTTGAAAAGTATAATGTTTTTTCAAGAAGGTATTTTTACCCTCTATGTAGTGAGTTTGATTGGTATAAAGAGTATCCATCAGCGCAAAAGGAGAACCTTCCAGTTGCTAATAAAATTATAAAACAAGTATTATCTTTACCTTTTTATGGTGATATTGAAGTAAATCAGGTTATTGGAATTTGTGATTTATTACGTGATTTTTATAATAGCTAGAATAAAGCGGTCAATCGTAAATAGCGATGATCGCTTTTTTATTGCGAGAAAGCTTAATATTAATTAAAACCATCCGATATAAAAATAAAGACTTTGGAGGCATTTAAATGATTGATCGTATATCTTCTCCTATTATACACTCCAATCAAAATAGGGTTGAAAAGGTTGAAATAGTGAATCCATTAGAAACTGTTGAAGAACCAAAGCAAGAGATTTCTTTAAAAAAGGAACGGGTAGAAGAGATTGTTAAAAGTCTGAATGACTTTTTAACTCCAACACAAACATCTTTGAAATTTGAATTTCACGAAAAACTAAATGAATATTATGTAACCCTTATTGATGATAAAACACAGCAAACAATTCGAGAAATTCCTTCAAAAAAAATGCTAGACTTCTATGCTGCTATGACTGAATTTATTGGGTTAATGATAGATAAGAAGATTTAATAAACGTGAGGTGAAACTATGAGAATAGGTGGATTAGCGAGTGGAATGGATATTGACACTATGGTCAAGGATCTTATGAAAGCTGAAAGAATTCCACTAGATAAATTAAAACAAAAGAAACAGTTACTTGAGTGGCAAAGAGATGATTTTCGTGCCATTAATACATTGTTGTTAAACTTCAGAAGTGATCTTACAAACATCAAGTTAACTTCTAATTACCGTGCTAGGAGTACGACATCTACTGATGATACTAAAGTAACGGCAACAGCGACTAGTACTGCCTCATTAGCTTCTTATTCTATTTCAAGTGTGGAAAAATTGGCTTCTGCAGCAGTAAAGGTAACAGATGCTTCAACAGGAAAAATATCTACTTCTGGATCAAAAGTTAATGTAAATGCCTCTTTATACGATGAAACTACTAAGTTTTCAAACCAAACATTTAGTTGGAAGACGGGGAGTGTTACATCACAAACCATTGTGGCACCTGAAAGTGGTACGCCAATTAAGATCAGTCTAAAGGAAGGTGTGTCGGTTGATACTACAGCACCTATAAATATTAAAGTAAATGGAGTTTCATATGAGGTAGTTGGGGACTCTGAATCATTAGATTCATCTAAAAAACAAGTATTCATTGATGATGAAGGTAATTTTACATTTAGTAATTCAATCGCAAAAGGTAGTTCTATCAAGGTAGACTATATTGCATCAAATTCTGTTCAAGAAATCAAAACCTCAGCAGAAACAGATAGCTTTACTATTACCAAAAATGCGATAGCCTCGAGCAGTAACATAACAGGTATAACCATTGGCGGGGAAGCATACACACTAGATGGGAATCAGTTGCTAAAGGCAGGAGAAGTGGTGGGAAGTATGGACTCCAACGGTAAAGTCACACTTCTTAATGATACTAAGCTCGCTGCTGGAACTGAGATAAACATTAGTTACAAAGAGCAGTATACTTCCTTTAGTTTGCAGACATATGGAGCAAATAATACTACAATCTCTGAGAACTTTAATATTTCTGCAACAGAATCATTAAGTTCAGTTATAAACAAAGTGAATACGTCAAGTGTTGGAGTAACCATGTTCTATGATTCGGTAGCAGATCGTATGACCTTAACAAGTAAAACAACAGGAGATTTCAATACGGGTGGTGACGAAATAGTCACATCAGGTGATTTAATTAATAAAGTATTGAGATTTGAGACTGCTTCTGAGACTGGTGGAGAGAATGCAGTATTTACTATTAACGGTTTAAGGACAGAAAGACCATCGAATACATTTGAAATTAGTGGAGTTACGTTCACTCTAAAAAAACAATTTACTGTAGCTGAAGGCGGGGTTTCAGTAAACATTAATAATAATACATCTAAAACCCTAGAAAATATTAAAGGGTTTATTGCAAAATATAATGAGTTAATTGGAAAAATCCAAGGGGAAGTTCAAGAAGATCGATATAAATCTTACACTCCGTTAACAGATGAACAGCGTGAATCTTTATCAGATACTCAACAGGAACAATGGGAAGAAAAGGCGAAAAGTGGAATGCTAAGAAGGGATCCAATACTTTCCTCAGTTTTAACAAAAATGAGGTTTAACTTTTCAAACCCAGTTGCGAGTCAAGAAATTAGTTCCATGTATAATCAGTTGGCGAGTATTGGAATTAAGACAACTGCTAATTATCTTGAGGGTGGGAAATTAGAGATTGATGAGGCGAAATTAACAAAAGCGCTTGAGCAAGACCCTATTTCTGTAGAAAAGTTATTTAATGCAACCGGTGGAACAGATGGCCAAAAAGGGATTCTAAATCGCTTAACTGACACGGTAAATGATGCGTTAAATAAATTGAGAACTAAGGCAGGAAATTCCTTTACCACAAATAAGCAATTTGCCATCGGGAAGCAAATTGATGATGTTAATACTCGAATTAGTAAGTTTGAAGCACGTTTGATTAAGGTAGAAGACCGTTATTGGACCCAATTCACTGCAATGGAAAAAGCAATACAACGTTCGAATGAACAAATGAATCAGTTATTAAATTTCTCCGGTTAATTAATTGAATAAAAGAGGAGTGATAAGAAAATGGCAATTAATAATCCGTACCAGGCGTATCAACAAAACTCATTAAATACAGCATCACCAGGGGAACTAACTCTAATGTTGTACAATGGGTGTCTTAAATTTATAAATCAAGCAAAAGTTGCGTTACAGACCAATGATATGCAAGAAAAGAATACAAATCTAATTAAAGCTCAAAAAATTATTCAAGAGTTTATGATTACTTTAAATATGGATGTCCCTTTATCCAAGGACTTAATGGCAATGTATGATTATATATATCGCCGTTTAGTAGAAGCTAATATTAAAAACGATGTAAAAATTCTAGATGAGGTATCTGGATTTGTCACGGAGTATCGTGATACATGGAAACAAGTCATTCAAATAAACCGTCAAAAACAATTCGCTCAAGGTGGCCAAGCGTAGTGAATGGACTACAGCTGTTTCTTGACCTCACTGTGCAATTAATTAAGCTCTATCAGACTGATGGTGACCGTGATGAGCGAATACAAGAAACAGAGAGGTTGCTTGCACTTCGTGATGAGGCAATGAAAAACGCAGTTCCTCCTTCTTCTGATGTGGAGCGTGAACTATTGCGAAAATCCAAGAAGTTAAATGATCATTTGAATGGGTTAATGTTACAGGAAAAGCAAAATATACAAAAGGATATGAAAGATCTTAAGGTTAAAAAAGAATCCACCAATAAATACGTAAACCCATACGAGAACTTCAATCCGGATGGTATGTTTTACGACCGTAAGAAATAGGGATCAGCCAAAAGGCTAGTCTCTTTTCTTTTGGAAGAAATGTGTCAAACTGGTTAACGTCACCAATTCGACACATTTTTCAAACCTTTTTGAAGTTTTAGCAGGAGTTTCCGAGGGTAAAATAGAAGTATAAATACATAGTCTTAATTCTCATATTAAGACGGTGGTTATTTTTATGACATGCTTGGAAAAAGTGTCTTAGGACAAGCTGAACTGAGCATATCAGTAAAGATAACTGAAAATGTATAATGATGAAGGAGGAGTTCACTTATGAATTACAACGTTCGTGGTGAAAACATTGAGGTAACTCCAGCAATTAGAGAGTACGTGGAAAAGAAGATTGCCAAGTTGGAAAGATATTTTACTGAGACTCCTAATGCAAATGTTCATGTGAATTTGAAGCTGTACAATGACAAGCGCTCCAAAGTAGAGGTAACGATTCCGATGGCGAATTTGGTACTTCGTGCAGAGGAAGTTCATGATGATATGTATGCGGCGATTGATCTGATTACTGATAAATTAGAGCGTCAAATCCGTAAGCATAAAACAAAAGTGAACCGCAAATTCCGTGAAAAAGGGAACCTAAATGAATTGTTTGCTTCTCCAGTCGAAAATCAAGGTGGCGGTGTAGCAGTAGAAGAGGATGAGACTGATTTAGAGCTTGTTCGTCAAAAGAGCTTTGATTTAAAGCCAATGGACAGCGAAGAAGCGATCCTTCAAATGAACCTACTTGGTCACAGCTTCTACGTGTTTACCAATGCTGAAACAAATCGTACAAATGTTGTTTACAAGCGTAAAGACGGCCGTTATGGCTTGATTGAAGCTCAATAATTTCAAGTATAAAGACTCAACAGCTTACTTACTGTTGAGTCTTTTTTATTTCTTAGTTTTGGTAAATTATTTCAATATAGTTAAACTAGTTACGAAAACCCTTTTGTATTGTATAATTCTTGTGTTGAAAATTGTCAAAAGAGGTCGAATCATGTCAAACAACACAAGAATTAAGTGGCTAGATGCCTGTAAGGGTATCGGAATTATTTTAGTAATAGCGGGGCACACCCCCCTTGATCCTTCCATACGGGGAATTATATATGGCTTTCATATGCCGTTGTTTTTCCTTTTATCAGGATATTTTTTCTCCATGAAAAAAGGTGACTTTTTATCTTTTACAATTACTAAGATAAGATCATTGCTCATACCATATTTGTTTTTTTCTTTCGTAAGTCTTTTTCTTTTAATATTCATTTTTAATCAGCCTGTAGATCTTGTTAGAGCAGGTAAAGACATGATTCTATCATCTCGAAATCATATCTTTTTTAATCAACCACTATGGTTTCTGACCAGTCTTTTTGTGATAGAAATGATTTACTTTGGGCTTTCGAAATTGTTGAGAAACAATTATTTCATCCTGATTGTGACTTTGGTCAGCTCCATTTTGGTTGTTCAGAAATTTGGAGCACTTTCCTCTGGTGTGATTTTTCCTTGGAGTATTGACCAATCACTATTTTACCTAGTTTTCTTTGGCATTGGACACCTACTTCGTACTGTTGGAATGTTAGATAAAGACTTAAAAAAATCTCCTGTTATTTTATCTTTATCATTAGCTTTTGTTATTTTTGTATTTTACCCATCTGTTTTTCTGAAGGTTATAGGACTTATCGGTATTCCTTCTATAGCAATGTACTTACACCAGTTTCTGTTTGCTTTATTCGGTATTTCGTTTGTTATCTTTGTATCACAGTTTTTGTCTTTCATTTCCTTACTTAATTATATAGGGAGAAATTCTTTAATTCTAATGGCATTGCATATTCCGTTAGGATTTAACCTTTATCATATGTGGATAAGAGGCAAACTTGGTGTCACGATCGAAAATTTAAATACTTTTGGATTTGCTGTAACGATTTTTACTGTCATCATTTTATTACCTGTTATCTATCTAATTAATAGATACTTCCCAATCATGTTAGGTAGAGGACTAGATAGTCAAACGATTATGAACAAGCATCTAAAAATTAAAAAGCTAACTCAAAAGGTCATTGAAAGGTGACTCGTGAGTTAGCTTTTCTTTACCCATTACAACCGAAACTTCGCCAATTCCTTCTTCATCTCAACCGTCAACTCCTGCAGCTGCTCCATCTTCTCATTCACCTGCTCAAACGCCTGAAGCTGCGCATCCGTGGAAGCACTAATCTCTTCCGTTCCAGCCGCTGTTTCCTCGGTTACCGCAGAAATATTCTCAATCGCAGAAATAACCGAAGCACTCATGCTGCTAGATGTTTTCATTCCCTCAACTAACGCATCTAATTGCTCATTGATTGCCATCACATTCATAGAAATCACTTCAAATGAAGATTCTGTTTCCTTCATAGAAGATTGCTGTTGATTGGATAACTCATACCCAAGCTCCGTTGCTTCCACAATCGTAGCAATTCCTTTTTTCATATGGCTCACCATCGTTGTGATGTGTTCGGTTGCCTTAGTCGAATCATCTGCAAGCTTACGAACTTCGTCTGCTACAACAGCAAAGCCTTTTCCAGCTTCTCCTGCTCGTGCTGCTTCGATCGCTGCATTTAATGCCAACAAATTCGTTTGATCAGCGATTTCACGTACCGAACGTGCTGCTTCCTCAATTTGTCCTGCAAACTGTGTGAAGCCTTCGACGGATGTTTTAATATGATCGGTTGATTGTGAGAGCTGTGAGGCTAGTTC
Organism: Robertmurraya korlensis; assembly: GCF_023715225.1. Taxonomy (GTDB): domain Bacteria; phylum Bacillota; class Bacilli; order Bacillales; family Cytobacillaceae; genus Robertmurraya_A. The sequence continues at coordinate 162,131 of NZ_JAMBNS010000010.1, read as the reverse complement.
GACTTGCTTTTCTAAAGACACTCTGCCGGTTTGAACAGAATCCAACGCAGCTGAACCAGCCTGTGATGATTGCTCGGTTTTATTCTGAACACGAGAGAACTCTTCGTTCATTGCACTCATAGAACCAGCTGTTGATTGAATATCTTCTGAAACCGATTGGCTACCGCGAGCGAGCTCTTCGGTTGAAACCGCCACCTGGTTGCTGATTTCACGCAAGCTTACCATATGACCAGACACTTCAGAGGTAAAGCCGGTCACACGTTCACCAACCTGCTCGATCGATTGAACGGTTTGTCTGACATTCGAAATCATAAGGGCAAAAGCAGATTTTAATTGGTCCAACTCATATGAACTATCTTCCTTCACCTCATCCACTTCAACCGTGAGGTCTCCGTCTGCCACTTTAATCGCATGGTTTACTACTTCACGTAACGGTTTTGCTATCCGTCTAGCCAAGAACCAAGTCGAAAGGCTAGATAATACAATTAATATCACAATTGCAATGATAGAAAACACGACTACAAACTGAATTTTCTTCTCTGTTTGCTGAAGCATTTCGTCATACCATTCTCCAGTAAGCTTATCCAATAAGTACATATCATTTAAGACACCCGAAATACGAATCGATTGTCTTTTAATCGCAGAGGGATCCTGATTTCCAAACCCCGCATCGACCTCAGAAGTTAGGGCATCAAACTTCTCTTGCACCTTCCCTAGAGTCTCTTTCTGCTCAGCGACTCTAATAACTTTTGTTAGTGCTGCCATTTGCTCATCGATGTTTTGTAATTGCGAGAGTGCTTCTGATTTGTTTGCTTCACTTTGATTAAAAGTGTAGTTAGAGAGTGCTTGTTTCGCTACAACCAGTTCACCTTGAATATCTTCTACTAGTAGTAAAACTTCTACATCATCTTTAGCTGAGCTTTGCATGCTAACTAGCTGAGAAATCATAAATCCAATAATCAATGTTGATAATAAAAGTGGAATGATAGCGATGATGAGTAAGCGAGATCTAAGTTTCATGTCATTCCCTCCTTATTCCATCTCGACGGTGATGTCACCCGAAATGATTTTCTCTTTTGCTTCCTCGAGTTGACGATTTTCTGCTTCAGAAAGTTCAACAACACGGATGTCTGCTAGGCCAACGCCGTTCTCACTAAGACCAAGTACATATGTGGAAGAACCGATTTTCCCGGTTTCCTTTAATTCTTTGGCAATATCGTATACGGCAACATCAATATTTTTTAGCATGGAAGTGGTAACGGCTTTTTCTGCTACGAAAAATTGGTCAGAATCCACGCCCGCAGCCAATTTACCTAGCTTTTGAGCGGTCTGTAGTGCTCCGAACCCAGTGAATCCAGCAGCCGGATAGATAAAGTCTGCACCCGCAGCGATTTGTTTTTCTGCAATACTTCCACCAAGTGTTGCATCACCAAAGGAATTGGCGTACTCAACTATTACTTCTACATTCGGATTCACGTATTTTGCGCCTTGTATATAGCCTGCTTTAAAGTGATTCACGACAGGCACATCAAAGCCACCAATAAATCCTATTTTTCCAGTGGTGCTCTTCATCGCGGCAACCATTCCTACGAGGAAGCTACCTTCGTATTCTTTAAACGTAAGAGAAACAACATTATCCAGCTCGGATACTTCATCAATCAGCATGAATTGCTGTTTTGGATTCTCTTTGGCTACTGCTTCAACGGCTTCTTTGACAGAAAAACCAAGACCGATAATTAGGTCATTTTCTTCCTCGACAAGCTCTTTTAATTTTTCTTCGAAGTTCCCATCTGGAGCTTCTTTATAATCAAATAAGATTCCAAACTCGTCACGAGCGCGTTCTAGGCCACGGAAGGCGGAATCGTTAAAGGATTCATCTCCAAGACCACTATCTGATAAAAGAATCCCAATTTTGTATTCTTTTTCTGTCTTTGTTTGCTGTGCTCCGAGTGAACAAGCGCTTAAAACGTTTACGACTAGGAACAATAAAAATATTCTTTTTAGCATGTTGCTGTCCTCCCCATAGTTGTACATACCTCATATGTATCGGACAAAAAACGACAGTGTTTAGTGTTTGTTTCGATTTTGTAAATATCTCGAATCCCGAAATAAACGGTTAACGAAAACACATAAATTTGGTATGATAAAGCTATCTGAATTTTTATAATTTAGGAGGAATGTTATGAAGCACAGACAGTTATTTATCGCCTTCTTCCGCTCAGGGATTCTGGGCTACGGTGGGGGGCCATCATCAATTCCTCTTGTGAAAAAGGAAGTTGTCGATACGTTCAAATGGATGGATTCGGATGAATTTGGAGATATTCTAGCACTTGCCAATGCCTTGCCAGGGCCCATTAATACGAAGATGGCCGGTTATATTGGGTATCGAGTAGGCGGGGTATTAGGACTTCTAAATGCACTTTTTGCATCAATCTTACCAAGTATTTTTTTAATGATTATCCTGCTAAATGTATTGAATACATACAAGGATCAAGCATGGGTGCGAGGCATGTCCATGGCGGTGGTGCCGGTCGTTGCGGTTATGCTTGCTACATTAACTTGGGATTTTTTGAAAAAATCATCTAGCTCTAGTCTCGGTTGGATCTGGACACTCATATTTGTCGTAGCTAGCCTTGTTTTGCTCCAATTTTTAAACGTGCATCCTGCAATCATAATTTTCGCTTTATTACTAAGTGCATTATTGAAAAAAGATCAAGGGAATTCAAAGGAAAAGGAGAAGACGTCGGCATGATCTATTGGCAATTGTTTTTGGCGTTTTTTATTCCGGGAATTCTCGGTTATGGTGGAGGACCAGCTTCGATTCCACTGGTTGAAAATGAAGTGGTGGATCGTTATGAATGGTTGTCTGTTAATGAATTTAGTGAAGTACTCGCGTTAGGGAATGCCTTGCCGGGCCCTATCGCAACAAAAATGGCTGGTTATATTGGCTATGAAGTGGGTGGGGTTTTCGGAGCGGTGGTTGCCGTATTTGCTACGGTGGCACCTTCGTTAATTTTAATGGTCACTTTACTCGGTTTGTTGATGAAATATAAAGAATCACCAAAGGTTAAGCGACTCACCGTATTGGTGCGACCGGTCATTGCAGTTTTATTAGGAGTCATGACGTATGATTTCTTTTTCTCTTCATACGAAGGATTGGGTATTTGGCAGACGATTGGAATTGGTGTCATTGCCTTTGTTTTGATGGAAAGACTAAAGGTTCACCCTGCCTATGTGATAGCGGGTGCGCTTGTTTATGGGGGAATTTTCCTAGGGTAAAGTTATAGTTTCTCCTTCCGGAAGCTGGTGTTGCTGGCGCAACAAAGGCTTCCTTCAGGTGAAACTATACCTACTTAGGATGAGGGAGGAAGAAACATGACGTTTTCAATCGTAGGCTATGATCCAAAGGAAAAAGAATGGGGAATTGCGGTACAGTCGAAGTTTCTTGGAGTGGGAGCCGTGGTGCCGTTCGCGAAGGCTGGAGTAGGTGCTGTTGCGACACAGTCTTACGCGAATACATCTTATGGTCCAGAGGCATTGCAGCTGTTTTCAGAAGGAAAGTCAGCCGAAGAGGTGGTCGAAATCATTACCTCACGGGATGAGGACAGAGATCTTCGCCAGGTTGGAGTGATCGATGCAAACGGAAATGCTGCTACTTTTACCGGTGAAAAATGCTATGAATGGGCGGGTGGAATTACTGGAGAGAATTTTGCTGCACAGGGGAATATTTTAGTCGACGAACAGACGGTACAAGCGATGGCTAAAATGTTTCAAGAGACAGGCGGAACACTTGCTGAGCGCTTACTTGCTGCTTTGAACGCAGGGCAAGAGGCTGGTGGAGATAGTCGTGGTCAGCAATCAGCGGCCCTATTGGTGGTGAAGGAAGCGGGAGGTTATGGTGGATACAATGATCGATTCATTGATCTTCGTGTTGACGACCATCCGGAGCCGATAAAAGAACTAATTCGCGTATTTGGTTTGCGACAGCTATACTTTGCTCCCCCTAAGGAAGAACGTATTGCAGTGATTGAAGGGCATGTGAAGGAAGAGTTGATTGCATGCTTAAGACGCCATGGATATTTGGATTTGTACGTGGATGAGGAGAGTGTTCACAAGGCACTGACTCGTTATATACATACCGAGAACTTTGAAGCGCGCGAGTTAGAGCGTGGAAAAATGGATTTGGACGTGCTTGATTATATGAAAAAGAAATAGTTGTGTATAGCCCCCAGTAATGGGGGTTTTTTAGTGGGGAAGTTTATACTGTTATAGGTATGTAAAGCTTAAGTGATTCTCTTTGAGATAAAGCTGAACAATGCAAAATACCAAAGGTTTGTATACAAATACCTATCTATTTGTGAAAATAAAATGGTATAATCGAACTAAATTTAGGTAGTTAATCCTAAATAACTCCCATTAACTGCCGATAATAGATTTATAACGTAAATGAATGGAGGTGAAATAATAGTAATAGTACGGTTACAAAAATGAGTGTACTTAATGAAGTGAAAAGGGCAAATCACGGGAAACTGTGAGACGCAAAACTAAGAGGGCCTTACCCGCAGAAATGCGAATGGCAGCCAGTTACCACAAGAAGTCATAGATTGTCTTTTCTATGAACCTTTCTTATGGGGTTCTTTTTTATTTGCCTTTTTTAACATGAAAGGTAGGGTAAATTTATGTTGAAAAGAATATTTAATCTTCCGGTTCTTCTAGTCGTTCTTATGCTTATCTATCAATTGATTGTCCCAATCGCTAGTATAAGAGCTTCTGCCAATACCGGAACCATGCTTCCTCCTAGTAATCTAGCTTATCAGTCAGTTACTCCAGACGATGGAAAGCTAACTTGGAGTCCCGTATTTGGAGCAAGTGGATATCAAGTTTATGAAATTAAAGACGGACAGCTTACGGTGCTTGGAACAACAACGGGCACATCATATGATCTAAAAGATTTGCCAGAAGGCTCTTATAGATACGTAGTTTCTACATTATCTAGTCAAGGGGAGTCTGGTCCATCAGCACCGGTAAGCACAGAAATTAGATATCCTGAGATGCAAACACCAGTAACCTTTGCAGCAACGATTCAAAATGGAAATGATGTTGTATTAAGCTGGGGAGCTTCCCAATATGCAGAGTCATATAACATATATAAGGTATTAGATAACGGTGAAAAGTCACTTGTTGTCTCAACTAATACAAGAATGTATAGTTTTTCTAATGTAGATGAAGGTACTTACTCTTACATGATTTCTTCATCCCACCCACTTTACGGGGAATCAGTGACTTCATCCCCAATAAGTGTTGAAGTGATAAAGCCAGAAATGAAAGCTCCAACAAATCTATCTTTTACGATTTCAAATGTAACCGATGTTACGTTGAAGTGGCAGGCAGCAGAGTTTGCAAATAGTTATAGTGTATATTCAGTAAAAAATGGACAGTTAGAATTAGTAGATACAGTAACGAGCACAAATATTACACTAAAGAATTTACCTGCAGGGGACTACATCTATCAGGTGTATTCAAATAGTTCACGTTTTGGAAGTTCTGTAGAAGGTAGCGAGGTTACTTTCTCCGTTCAATCTATCGAGATGGCTCCTCCGGAAAATGTAAGTGCGAAAATCCAAAACACAAATGATGTAGTGGTTAGTTGGAACGCAGCACCCTATGCAACAGGGTATAAAGTGTATCAGGTGGTGGATGGTGAGAAAGTATTAAAGGGAACAGTAACTGGAACTTCTTTTTCAGCTACTATGCTACCTAGTGGAGAATATAGGTATGAGGTTCATTCAACAAGTGATCGATTTGGAGAATCTGAAAAGGGCACACAAGTTACTTTTACTATCGAGACAGTAAAAGTAAACCCGCCTACTGAACTTGCGTATAAAGTATTAAATGGTAATGATATCGTATTAAGCTGGAAAGCGGCTGAAAATGCGACGAATTATAAAGTCTATCAAGTAGTTGGAGACCAAAAAGTATTAAAGAGCACGGTGACAGGAACTTCAGTTACCTATACGAATATGCCAGCTGGAAATTACAAGTATGAAGTTCACACCAATAGCACTCGATTTGGTGAATCAGGGGAAAGTGCTGTTATTTCCTTCAATTTAGATCAAGTAGTGTTAGCGGCACCAGAGAATGCGAAATATGAGATAAAGAATGGTAATGACCTTAGCTTTCAATGGGATTCAGTTGAATTTGCTAACAGTTATAAAGTTTATCAAATTATTGATGGGAAGAAAGTTTTAAAAGCAACGGCATCTTCTTTGTCTGCAACTCTTCCTAATCTTCCTGCTGGAGATTATAGATACGAAATCCATGCTTTGAGTAATAGATTTGGCGAATCTCCTTTAGGAGCTGTTGTCGAGCTAACATTAGTACATCCAGAGATGAAATCACCTGCAAACGGAAGTTATACCATCACTGGAGCAGCTTCATACACACTAAAATGGGATACGGTCGATTATGCAACTAGCTATAAGATTTATCAAGTGATTAATGGCCAGAAAACGTTAAAGAATACTATCACTGGAACAAGTCTGAACTACACAAATATGACACCAGGTGACTATCAATATGAGGTCTATTCCTATTCCTCTCGTTTCGGGGAATCAAAAGTAGGAACTGCTATCAAATTCACGTTAAGTGGACAAACACTAGCGACTCCTGGAAATCCAGGCTATACCATTAGCAATGGAAACGATATTAACCTGAAATGGAATACTGTTCAGTACGCAAATAACTATAAGATCTATCAGTTGGTTGATGGTGAAGAAGTGTTACTACGAACGGTTACGGGGACTAGTACAACTTTAACCAATGTGGCAGAAGGAGAATTCAGTTACAGTATTAAGGCTAACTCTACTTTATTCGGTGAGTCGCCTGAAGGAGCATCAGTTGAGGGGACGTTAGTACATCCTGATATGGCTAAGCCTGAAAATGCTAGCTACACGATCATGAATGGTAATGATATTACTTTGAAATGGAATGCTGTTCAGTACGCAACTGCATACCAAATCTACCAAGTGGTAGATGGAGAAAAGCAGTTTGTTCGTAAAGTAAATGGTACATCAGCCGCATTTTCGACCATGCCAGAAGGTAATTATGTATACGAAATTCATTCCTATAGTGACCGTTTTGGTGAATCTGTACAGTCTGGTCAACTTTCTTTTGAATTGGTTTACCCGATCATGCAAGCTCCAGCAAATCTCACTAAAACGATTTTGAATGGAAATGACATAAAATTAACTTGGTCAGCTTCTACGTTTGCAACAGATTACAAGGTGTATCAGGTGGTAAATGAAAAACTCGTTTTCCAAAGAACCGTAACAGGAACATCAACCACATTTTTTAATATGCCAGAAGGTAATTATGAATATGTTGTTCATTCAAATAGCAATCGTTTTGGCGAATCAACTGAGGGAAGCGAACTCTCTTTAGACTTGGTTCATCCAATCATGCAGGCCCCAGCGAACCTCGCAAAAACAATTTTGAATGGAAATGATATTAAGTTAACTTGGTCAGTTTCGGCGTTTGCAACAGAATATCGTGTCTACCTAGTGAAAGATGGAGAACGAACTTTACAAAAGACATTAACAGGAACAACCACGACATTTGTAGATATGCCAGAGGGTGAATATGAGTATGTTGTTCGTTCTTACAGTAATCGTTTCGGAGAGTCACCCGAGGGAAGCGAGCTTGATTTCACACTGGTACATCCAATCATGCAAGCCCCAGCGAAATTAACGAAAACGATAGAGAACGGAAATGATATTAAGTTAAGCTGGGATGCTTCAACGTATGCGACAAGTTACAAACTCTATCAAAAAGTTGATGGGAAATTAGAATTTATTAAAACACTTACATCTACATCAACTACGTTTACGAATATGCCAGAGGGTGACTATGTATACGTCGTACATTCCTATAGCACTCGTTTTGGAGACTCACCTGAAGGAAGAAATCTTACTTTTAATCTTACTTGGCCAGTTGTACAAGCTCCAGTTGTGAACAACAGGGTGGAAACTGTAAATAATTTTACGTTCTCTTGGCCAGCTGTTACTTGGGCAAATGAATACCGCTTGTACAAAGTAAAGGGTTCAGAAAAAGAATTGGTTTATAAAGGAACTGCACTAAACCATAAGATATATAACTTAGCAGAAGGTGTTCATTCATATGAGGTAACTGCTTTCAGTACTCGCTTTGGAGAATCAGTACCGTCAAATATGATTACGGAGAAGGTAGTGTTTCCTGTAATGGGAGTTCCTACCGCAAGCTTAAAGCTTCTAAGCGATACGAGTGCAAGAATCACTTGGGATTTCGTTACTTACGCAAATGGCTATAACATCTATGAAGTGATTAATGGAGAGCCTGTATTAGTTGCTGAGAAAATTAATAATCTATCTTACACTATTAATAATCTAACGTACGCTAATCATTTATATTATGTAACATCTTACAGTAACTCTTTTGGAGAATCTAAGCCTTCTGAAACCGTGTTAGCCAAGCTGATCATCGATGAAGAGGCACCTGTCACAACCGTGAATGCTCCAACTGAATGGGTCAACCAAGATGAGTTAGTAGAATTCACCGCAACGGATAACGAAGTGGGTGTAGCTCATACGTATTATTCATTAAATGATGGACCTATCGTTGAAGGAACAGTGGTATTAGTTACTCAAGAAGGCATTAACAAGATTGTTTACAACTCTATTGATAAAGTGGGCAACATGGAGGAAGTAAAAACAGCACTAGTGAAAATGGATAAAACAGCACCAGCAACGCAAGTAAATGAAATCCCTACAGTAGCACAATCATTTACACTAGAGTTAACGGCAAGTGATGAATTAAGTGGTGTGTCAAAAATCTATTATTCACTTAATGGTTCAGAATATGTAGAAGGTACTTCTATTGAAGTGACTGAAGAAGGGATAAACAAGATCTCTTATTACTCAGTTGATGCTGCAGGTAATAAAGAAGCAGTAAAAACGGTCACAGTGAATATTGATCAAACAGCTCCAACTACTACAGCAGACCTGCCGACTACTTGGGTGAAGGAAGCGGTAAATGTTAAATTAGTAGCTTCTGATGAGAATAGTGGAGTAAAAACAACCTATTATTCTGTTAATGGCTCTGATTATGTAGAGGGAACTACATTTACTGTAGATAAAGAAGGGGCTAACTCCATTTCTTACTACTCTGTTGACTCTGTAGGTAATGTAGAAGATGTGAAATCAGTTGAAGTAAAGATTGATCAAACAGCTCCAACTCTATTACTTGGTGTACAAGGGCAGTACGAGTTAGGGGAAACAATTACATTAGACTACCTAGCTAAAGATGAGCTATCTGGAATTGCAGTAGAAGAGGTAACGTTTAACGGTCAAACGTATAAAAAAGGAGACCAAGTGACGTTAAATCAGCCAGGTGAATACAAGTTAAGTGTAAAAGTAACAGATGCTGCTGGTTGGTCAACAGTCGTACAGAAAACAATGGTTGTCTATATTCCCGTTTCTCTTGAGGTATTACCTCGAGTGATTAACGGAAACAAAGGAATCTTTACAGTAAAAGCAACGCTACCAAAAGAATTTCAAGCCTCCACATTTGATGTCTCATCGGTAACATTAGATGGTGTATCTCCTGTTACAGATAATAACGGTTTATATAAGCAAGCTGAAAAAGGACATTTCAAGTTCGAACGTTCAGACTTTACTTGGACTCCAGGAGAAGTACAGCTAGAATTACGAGGATATGTAGGAACGTATTTAGTGGTTGGAAAAGCGACAGCTATTGTGAAGAAATAAAGTGTTGCGGAAAGGACTTCTTGTGAGAGAAGTCCTTTTTATAAAGATAAGAAAGTCTAATTAGCAATAAGTTCCTAAGTGATTTTTTAATTGGTTTGCTTAAGTGTAAAAAGTATTATATTTATGATTGACAACTCAAACAGTAAGCGTTTACAATATGTGTAACGGGTTACATACAAATCTAATCAACAATAAATTATTTTTTTACCTAATGTGTAACCGGTTACACATCTATTACACAGTTGGAAACTTGAGGTGAAGTAATTGAGTACAATTAAGAAGGTTGCAGAAGAAGCGAAGGTCTCAGTTGCAACTGTATCAAGAGTGTTAAATAGTACGGGCTATGTAAACGAAGAAACAAGAAAAAAAGTTTTAAAGGTCATAAAGGAATTAGATTATAAACCAAATTCGGTTGCCCGCAGCCTTTTTAAAAAACAATCGATGACAATTGCTTTAATTGTCCCAAATATAACGAATCCTTTCTTTCCAGAGGTGGCAAGAGCGATAGAGGATGTTCTGAGTAGTAAAGATTACACATTAATCTTGTGTAACTCTGATGATAACTCAGAGAAAGAAAAGAAATACTTTGAGGTCATGAAGCAAAAGTATGTGGATGGCGTAATCGTCGTGACTTCAACATTAACTCCTCAATACATAGAAGAAAAGGGTATACCCATTGTTGCGGTCGACCGATTTATTGATCCTGCCATCCCTTGTGTATCGGTAAATAATATAGAGGGTGCCAAGAGAGCTGTTCAATACTTAAAATCAACTGGATGTAAGAAAATTGCCCATATTCGCGGACCTAAAAATATCACAAGTGCGGAAGATCGTTACCTTGGTTACCTGAATGAAGTAGAAAGTGAGTCATGGTTTGAAACAGACTACGTCCGATGTGGAAACTTTAATATTGAACAAACGACTGAGGAGACGAGAAAGTTGTTAAACGAGAACCCAGATATTGATGGAATTTTTGCCGGAAATGATCTAATGGCTGTTGGAGTCATTAAAGCGGCCATGCAGCTAGGGAAAAAGATTCCTGAAGATCTCTCAGTTATAGGTTTTGATGGAATCAGTCTCTGTAAGATGACCAATCCAGAAATTACAACAATTGCTCAACCGATCTATGAAATTGGCTCGGTAGCTGCTCAAACGCTACTAGATTTAATTGAGGGTAGGGTCATTGAGAAGAAGCATCATCAGTTAGAAGTGACTATAAATAAAGGTCAATCAACTAAAACAAGAGGTGAGTGAATTGAAAAAGAAGGTACTAGTTATAGGTAGTATTAATATGGATCTTGTCACGAAAACAAGCCAAGTACCAAAACTAGGCGAGACGTTAATGGGGGAATCCTTTTTCACCATTCCAGGTGGAAAAGGAGCCAATCAAGCGGTTGCTGCAACGAGACTTGGAGCAGAGGTTACGTTGATAGGTTGTGTAGGTGAAGATGCTTTTGGAAGCCAACTGAAGGAAGGTTTAACAACTGAAGGAGTCATTACGTCGTATGTGAAACCGGTTACACATACGACAACTGGAACGGCATCCATCACATTATCAAACGGTGATAATAGTATCATTGTTGTACCAGGAGCGAATTTCGCTGTCACCCCTGAGTATGTTCAAAGCTTTGAGCAGGTAATAGCCGAAAGTGATATCCTGCTTCTCCAACTAGAAATACCATTAGAAAGTGTCGTTAAGGCAGTAAAAATTGCCAAAAAGCATCAGGTAAAAGTCATTTTAAATCCAGCACCGATTCAGGCCTTACCGAAGGAGCTATTAGAACAGATCGATTACATAACCCCAAATGAGCATGAGCAAGAGTTATTGTTGAGCTCACCGGAATTGACGGAGGAAGAACTGAAAGCGATTAAAGCAAAGTGTATCGTTACAAAGGGGTCCAAAGGAATCATGCTATTTCAAGATGGAGTAGAAAAAGAGATTCCTAGTTTCAAAGTAGATGTGGTAGATACAACGGGAGCAGGAGATTCCTTTAATGGGGCACTTGCATTGTCACTAAGTGAAGGAATGTCACTAGAGGAAGCTTGTACATTTGCTAATGCTGTAGGGGCATTATCTGTCACAAAGCTTGGAGCTCAAGGTGGAATGCCTACAAAAGCAGAGGTAGAGGAGTTTCTTAACGTAAGAAAGGGTGGAGACAAATGAAAAAACAAGGAATGTTAAACAGCCATATTTCAGAGGTTTTATCTAGATTGGGTCATACAGATACGATTGTGATCGCCGATTGTGGATTACCAATCCCTGATGAAACGATTCGTATCGATCTTTCATTAAAACAAGGTACTCCTACTTTTATTGATACATTAAAGGTTATTTTGGAGGATATGGTGGTTGAAAAAATCACATTAGCTGAAGAAATACACGAAAAAAACCCTAGTGTGAAACAAAATCTTGTTGATTTACTCCAACATCAAACAATTACATATGTGTCCCATGAAGAATTTAAAAAACAAACGAAACAAGCAAAAGCCGTGATTCGTACAGGGGAAATCACACCTTATGCCAACATTATTCTACATGCAGGAGTGACTTTCTAAATGACACAACAACCTTTAGTTCAGATGCGCGGAATTAGTAAAGCGTTTTCGGGTAATAGGGTGTTAGAAAATGTCGAATTTGAGATTTTACCAGGGGAAGTTCACGCGTTAATGGGTGAGAACGGAGCGGGTAAATCAACGTTAATGAAAATTTTAACAGGGATTTACGAAAGAGATGCTGGAACGGTTTTGGTTAGAGGAAAAGAGGTCCAATTTAAAAATACGAAAGAAGCTGAACATACAGGAATTGCTGTTATTCATCAGGAGCTAAATATTATCCCTTATCTATCTGTTACAGAAAATATGTTTCTAGGAAAAGAATTAACGATCGGGAAGACTGGGATTATAAAGTATAAAGAAATGAAGACAAAAACGAAGGAATACTTAAATCGCCTTGGAATTGATATCGATCCAGATGTGGAAGCAGGTACTCTTTCAGTCGGTCAACAGCAAATGATCGAGATTGCTAGAGCTGTTGCAGCTCACACAGAGGTACTAATTATGGATGAGCCAACCGCTGCCTTGACAGACAGAGAGATACACGCTCTTTTTCAAGTAATTAATTCCTTAAGAGAGCAAGGTGTCGGGATTGTTTATATCTCTCACCGGATGGATGAAATCTTTGAAATTTGTGATCGTATTTCTGTTCTCCGGGATGGTCAGTTTATAGGAACGAAGGCGATTCCAGAAACCAACTTTGATGAGATTGTCAAAATGATGGTAGGGCGACAGTTAGGTGAACGTTTCCCAGAAAGGGTTTCGGAGCTGGGTTCTACTAGATTGCAAGTCGAGAATTTAACGAGCAAAGGAAGTTTTGAAGGAATTAGCTTTTCTGTTAAACAAGGGGAAATTCTTGGTGTAGCAGGTCTGATGGGAGCAGGCAGAACAGAAATTATGGAGGCCATTTTCGGATACCGCTCTCTTTCAAGTGGGAAAGTGTTCATTGATGGAAAGGAAACAAATATCAAATCTCCTTACGAGGCCATACAGCATGGAATTGGCTTTATAACAGAGGACCGGAAGAATGAGGGACTTGTTCTTGGGCTTTCTGTTCGAGAAAACTTTACGCTAACCAACTTCTCGAGGGTATCTAATAAGGGTGTCATTTCTGCCAAAAAAGAAGAAGACTTTGTGGAGGACCTCATCCAAAAGCTGCACGTAAAAACAGCAAGCCAGCATTTATCTGTTAAATCACTAAGCGGTGGAAATCAACAGAAAATCGTAATTGGAAAATGGTTAGGAATTCAACCGAAGATCTTAATTTTAGATGAACCAACGCGAGGAGTTGACGTTGGGGCGAAGAAAGAGATTTATCAATTAATGAACGAACTTACAAAACAAGGTGTTGCGATTATTATGGTTTCTTCGGAGTTGCCTGAAATATTAGGGATGAGTGACCGAATTCTAGTTATTCATGAAGGAAAGGTATCAGCAACCTTATCGAGAAACGAAGCAGATCAGGAAAAAATCATGCAAGCAGCAACTGGAGGGAAGTAAAATGAAAGCGTCCTCATTAAAGATATCAAATCTTCAAAAATTGGGACCGTTAATCGGTTTATTTATCATCACGTTTGTTTTAGCTATAGTTAGCGATAATTTTATGACGGTTGATAATATCCTAAATGTTATGCGACAGGTATCGATTAATGCACTTATTGCGTTTGGTATGACCTTTGTTATTTTAACTGGTGGAATTGACCTTTCCGTTGGTTCGATCTTGGCCTTATCTTCTGCGATAACTGCTAGTTTACTAGCTGGAGGAATGGATCCAATCTTAGCCATATTAATTGGGTTATTGGCAGGAGCAATCATGGGTGCGATTAATGGATTCATCATTACAAAAGGGAAGGTTGCTCCATTTATTGCAACACTTGCAACCATGACTATTTATAGAGGTTTAACGTTGGTGTATTCAGATGGACGTCCGATTACAGGACTATCTGATAATGCATTATTTGAAATGATGGGAAAAGGGTATGTGTCTTGGATTCCTGTACCTGTGATTTATATGATGGCGGCATACTTCATTTTATACTTTATTTTAAAGAAAACGACATTTGGACGTAGAGTGTATGCGATTGGTGGGAATGAAGAAGCAACAATACTTTCTGGTATTCGTGTCGATCGAGTGAAGATCTGGATTTACTCAATCACTGGCTTTTTATCCGCATTAGCAGGGATTATTCTAGCTTCACGATTGAATTCTTCTCAACCGACAGCAGGGGCTTCCTATGAATTAGATGCCATTGCAGCAGTTGTACTAGGAGGAACAAGTCTTTCAGGCGGAAGAGGTTGGATTTTTGGAACGTTAATAGGTGCTCTAATTATTGGAGTATTAAATAATGGATTAAACATCATGAATGTGAGCTCCTTTTATCAACAAGTGGTTAAAGGAGGTGTCATTTTACTTGCCGTTTTACTAGATCGAAAAAAAGCAGCATAAACCATTCAACTATTATTAGGGGGTCTTTTATATGAAGAATATGTTTAAAGGTTTCGTATTTCTTGCGATGTTTATGATATTGTTAGCTGGCTGTTCAACAGAGCCTCCAGGTTCAACTAAAGAGGCAAAAGAAGCAAGTGGAACGAAAAGTGAAACCGTTAAAGTCGGTCTTTCTATCTCAACCTTAAACAATCCGTTCTTTGTGACATTAAAAGAAGGTGCTGAAAAAGAAGCGAAGGCACAAGGAATTGAGATCGTAGTGGTAGATGCACAAAATGATTCAGCAAAGCAAGTAAATGACATCGAAGATTTACTGCAACAAGGGGTAGACGTATTGCTTGTTAACCCAACAGATTCAGCAGCTGTAGTGGCAGCCATTGAATCTGCAAATAGTGCAGGTGTCCCAGTAATTACGTTAGATCGAAGTGCTGAAGGTGGGGAAGTCATTTCACACATTGCTTCTGACAATGCTGCTGGAGGAAAGATGGCTGGTGAATTTATTCTTGAGCAAATCGGAAATGAAGGAAAAGTGGTAGAAATTGAGGGAATACCAGGTTCATCAGCTGCACGTGAACGAGGTGCTGGCTTCCATGAAGCAGTTGACGCAGTTAGTACGTTAGAAGTTGCAGCTAAACAAACAGCAGATTTTGATCGGGCAAAAGGATTATCTGTTATGGAGAATATTCTTCAAGGAAACAAAGACATTCAAGCAGTATTTGCTCATAATGATGAAATGGCACTCGGTGCTCTTCAAGCAATTGAAGCAGCAGGTCTAACAGATGTAGTTGTTGTTGGATTTGATGCAACGGATGATGCAGTTAAGGCTGTAGAAGACGGAAGAATGACAGCAACTGTTGCACAAAAACCAGCTCTTATTGGTCAGAACGGAATCACTACTGCTATTAAAGTAGCAAATGGTGAGACTGTAGAGGAGTTTATCCCAATTGAGTTAGAACTAGTAAAGTAATAGCCCAGCACTTCTTCAAAACGAAGAAGTGCTTTTTATTTGGAAAAACGCGAACCATTTTCTACCGAACCGCTTTTGTATTCTAGCAGAATCGTTTACACTAAAGGGTAAGAGATTGAGCTAAAGGCTATGTTCACATAGATTGTTGTTAAAATCTAAAAGCCGATTTTAACGTGGAAACAAGCTATTTTGTGCTTGAAATTAAGAATGCAAGCTCTTTTCTTACAATTGGAGTCTATTTTGCTATGTATTGTAGCTCAGGTTAAGGTTTTTTATCTCCAAACAACAAAGTTTAAGAAAAGAGCCTTGATAAAGAAGGAGAACCGAATGGCAGCATCATTTAACCGAAATGCACCATGTACATGTGGGAGCGGGAAAAAATATAAAAAATGTTGTGGCTTAAAGGAAGCCATTTCTATTAACTCACTCATTGAACGTGAGATTGAGCAAATTCAGGCAAAGATCATCAGCGATGTGGATTATATGTACGGTGATGAAATTGACGAGGATTTTGATACATATGTCCTTCCTGCGCTAGTGGACGACGAAAAGGAAATTGAATTTTTTGGTTTTATCCACACGGTGTGGTTTGCTCTTTTCAAACTAGTGGACCAAAACCAGACGTTTTTACAAGACTTTATCCATCATCGTGATAAAACGGTCACAAGAGCGAGTTTACGAGACATCGTCGCTTCCTGGCACAATCCACGCCCGGTAGCAGGGAGAATGCTGGAGCTTACCCCAACAAGTGTAAAGATGAAGGACACGCTGACCGATGAGCAGCTTCATATTAAGCTTCTTCAGCCATCAGCGGCCGAGCCAAATTCCTTCATCTTCGGATTTATTGTTCCTTACCGTAAGGAGTGGATCTTTTTCCCGACCTTCTTTGATCTTGAAGGGGAGTCCGATCAAAGGGATGAGGAGTTTATCAAGCAGGAGTTTGCTGAAAGTAAGTACGATGATCCAATCGAGTTTTTGAAAAATCAGCTACTCTATGTGATGAACGAAATTCAGTTTTTATCTGCTGAAGTGAACATCGACAACTTCAGCTGGCCACTTCCTGTACACAAGGTGATAGCGGACCTGTTAGTACAAGAGTTTAAGAGCTATGGTTCTCCACCAGAATTAACAGGAACGGGAATCGCGCTCTGGAATCGTTATTGTCAAATCAAGCCAAAGCAGGTGAAAAATAAGTCTGTGTATGTGGCTGCTGTTCAGTATGTGGCGATGGAGGTTCACCCGTTAGTGGACCTGACGATTAATGAGTTTGCCTTAGAAACGGGCGTATCGGCTACTAGTCTTGGAAGAACCGTCAAGGATTTAAAGACCACGCTAGCTCCGGAGTTACGGGAGCTACGATCGTTGATTTTAGAAGACCTCCAGATTGAACTAGAAGAGGACGAGTATTTAAAGTAAACACTTTCTGGCTCTTATTGGCACTAATGTCCCAAAAGTGATAAAATAATAGGTAAACATTCAAATAACGAAGTTTCGCCGTGCAACTTGGCGAATTTTTTTCATAATAGCCATTACCAAAAAGGAGCGTTCTAAATGCTTGGAATGTTAAATAAAGTGTTTGATCCGAATAAAAGAGAATTAAAACGCCTAACCAAACTGAGTGAAGAAATTGAAAAATTGGCACCAAGAATGGAAGCGTTGAGCGATGATGAGCTTCGTGCAAAGACAGAAGAATTCAAGTCTCGTTATCAAGATGGCGAGTCGCTTGATGATTTGCTTGTTGAAGCGTTTGCTGTTGTTCGCGAAGGGGCGAAACGTGTTCTTGGATTATACCCATATCCTGTTCAGCTCATGGGGGGCGCGTCTCTTCATGAAGGGAATATTTCCGAGATGAAGACGGGGGAAGGGAAAACGTTAACGTCTACCATGCCTGTATACTTAAATGCTTTGTCTGGAAGAGGCGTTCACGTCGTAACGGTGAACGAATACTTAGCAAGCCGTGACGCGACTGAAATGGGTCAGCTTTATACGTTCTTAGGCTTAACGGTTGGTTTAAATACAAACGGCCTTTCAAAAGAAGAAAAGCAAGCCGCATATGCTTGTGATATTACGTATTCCACGAATAACGAACTTGGATTCGATTATCTTCGCGATAACATGGTTCTGTACAAAGAGCAAAAAGTACAGCGTCCGCTTTATTACGCGGTCATTGACGAAGTGGACTCCATCCTAATTGACGAAGCGCGTACACCATTGATCATTTCTGGTTCGGCTCAAAAGTCGACAGCTCTTTATATTCAAGCAAATGCGTTTGTTCGTACGCTGAAAAAAGAGGAAGACTATACGTACGATGAAAAGACAAAGGGTGTTCAGCTAACGGAAGATGGAATCAACAAAGCGGAGCGTGCGTTTGGGATTGAAAACTTATTCGACATTCGTCACGTCGCGTTGAATCATCATATCGGACAAGCGCTGAAGGCACACGCAAGCATGCATTTAGATGTGGACTATGTGGTGCAGGACGGCGAAATTGTGATCGTTGACCAATTTACGGGTCGTCTGATGAAAGGGCGTCGCTATAGCGATGGACTTCACCAAGCGATTGAAGCGAAGGAAGGTCTTGAGGTTCAAAACGAGAGCATGACGCTTGCAACGATTACATTCCAGAACTACTTCCGTATGTATGAAAAATTGTCAGGAATGACGGGTACAGCGAAAACAGAGGAAGAGGAATTCCGCAATATTTACAATATGAATGTGGTTGTGATTCCAACGAATCGTCCGATCGCTCGTGATGATCGTGCCGATTTAATCTACGCAACGATGGACGGGAAATTCCGTGCGGTTGTGGAGGATATTGCAGAGCGAAACAGTAAGGGTCAACCGGTACTTGTTGGTACTGTTGCGATCGAAACATCAGAATTAATTTCTAGATACCTAACGAAAAAGGGTATTCGTCATAATGTATTAAACGCAAAAAATCACGAGCGCGAGGCAGAGATCATTGCGGAAGCGGGTCATAGAGGAGCGGTAACTATCGCTACGAACATGGCTGGTCGTGGTACAGATATTAAACTTGGCGAAGGTGTAAAAGAGGTTGGCGGGTTAGCCGTTATTGGTACGGAGCGCCATGAGAGCCGTCGTATTGATAACCAGCTTCGTGGACGTTCGGGTCGTCAAGGAGATCCAGGGGTCACTCAGTTCTATCTTTCTATGGAAGATGAGCTGATGCGCCGCTTCGGTTCTGATAATATGAAGGCGATGATGACACGTCTTGGAATGGATGATTCTCAGCCGATCCAAAGTAAAATGGTATCAAGAGCGGTAGAATCGGCACAAAAACGTGTAGAAGGAAACAACTTCGATGCGCGTAAGCAGCTTCTTTCTTACGACGATGTTCTTCGTCAGCAACGTGAAATTTTATATACTCAAAGAAATGAAGTTCTTGAGTCTGAGAACCTGCGTGAAATCGTAGAGAAAATGATTGAAACAGTCATAAGCCGTAGCGTTGAAGTTCACACACCAAGCTTTGAGGACCGTGACAAATGGAACCTACAAGGAATCATTGACTACGTGAACGGAAATCTTCTTCACGAAGGTGACGTAACGGTTGAAGACTTGAAAAATAAAGAGCCAGAGGCCATGACAGAATTGATTCTTGCCAAAGTGAAGGAGCGCTACGACGAAAAAGAAGAGCAGCTTTCATTCGAGCAAATGCGTGAATTCGAAAAGGTTGTCGTGCTTCGTGCCGTTGACTCGAAGTGGATTGACCACATTGATGCAATGGATCAGCTTCGTCAAGGAATTCACCTACGTGCATATGGTCAAATCGACCCGCTTCGCGAATACAACCACGAAGGCTTTGCAATGTTCGAGAGCATGATCGGAGCCATTGAAGAGGATGTAGCGAAATACGTCATGAAGGCGGAGATCCGTAACAACCTAGAGCGCCAAGAAGTAGCAAAGGGCCAAGCGGTGAACCCGAAGGAAGACGGAGAAAAGGCAGTCAAGAAAAAGCCAGTAACCAAAGCAATGGATGTTGGCCGTAACGACCCATGTATTTGCGGAAGCGGCAAAAAGTATAAAAACTGCTGCGGAAGCTTAGACTAGAGGCAATAAAAGTGGCTGGATGTTTGGCATTTGGGTGAATACCCAACTCAAGTTCCAAATCTACACAAATATAATAAAATAGAGGGTCGGTAGCAACAGAATCTACCGTCCTCTTTTTATGGAAAACGATTCATTTAAAATTCTTATAGAGGTGGCACAATCATGGAATTAGCAGATATTCGTAATGAGCTTGAAAAAACAGCTAAGAAATTAGCGGACTTTAGGGGGTCTCTTTGACTTAGAAAACAAAGAGGCACGTATTGCGGAGCTTGACGATGTCATGCTTCAACCCGAATTTTGGAATGACCAGCAAGCAGCGCAAGCGGTGATTTCAGAATCCAATGCATTAAAGGACCAGGTGCATGAATTTCATGACCTGTACGAAGTGTACGAAAACTTAGATCTAACCTATGAACTTGTTCGTGAAGAAGCAGATGAAGAAATGCAAAACGATCTGGCAACTGAGCTGAAGGAATTTTCCGAGCGTCTGGCTCAATTCGAACTACAGCTTCTATTAAGTGAAGAATATGATAAAAACAATGCGATCCTTGAACTTCATCCAGGTGCAGGTGGAACCGAGTCACAGGACTGGGGTTCGATGCTTCTTCGTATGTACACACGCTGGGCAGAGAAGAAGGGCTTCAAGGTGGAGACGCTTGATTACCTACCAGGTGACGAGGCTGGAATTAAAAGTGTTACACTAGCCATCAAAGGCCATAATGCCTACGGCTACCTAAAGGCAGAAAAAGGGGTTCATCGTCTCGTTCGTATTTCTCCGTTTGATTCATCAGGTCGTCGTCATACTTCTTTCGTTTCATGTGAAGTCATGCCGGAATTCAACGATGAAATCGAAATCGACATTCGTACAGAAGATCTGAAAATCGATACGTACCGTGCGAGTGGAGCCGGTGGACAGCATATTAACACGACTGACTCTGCCGTCCGTATCACTCACTTACCAACGAATGTTGTGGTAACGTGTCAAACTGAGCGTTCGCAAATTAAAAACCGTGAGCGTGCGATGAAAATGCTTCAAGCCAAGCTTTATCAGAAAAAGATTGAAGAGCAAGAAGCAGAGCTTTTGGAAATTCGTGGCGAGCAGAAGGAAATTGGCTGGGGATCACAAATTCGATCCTACGTGTTCCATCCGTACTCAATGGTAAAAGACCACCGTACCAGCACGGAAACAGGAAATGTGCAAGCGGTTATGGATGGAGATCTTGATATCTTCATCAACGCCTACTTGCGTTCAAAACTAAGCTTATAAAATAGAAAAGCCTTCTAAGCACCTAAGCTTAGAAGGCTTTTTTCTATAAATCACTTTCTCGTAAAAGCTGATCTAACTTTTTATTCCGACGTTTTTCTATTTTTTTCTGCTCTCGTACTTCCTCATTTAATGACTTACTCAAAGAGACAACCATCAATACCATAATCACCGCAAATGGTAAGGCAGCGACAATCGAGGCAGTTTGAAGTCCGTTCAACCCGCCACTCCACAATAACACCGCAGCGATGCTTGATTGCAAGATTCCCCAAATGATTTTAGTAGAAACTGCGGGATTTAACACTCCTTTGGATGTGAGCATTCCAAGCACTAATGTAGCGGAGTCAGCAGAGGTAATGAAGAACGTAATAATTAACAAGGTCGCTAATCCTGCTAAAATGGTTCCTAGAGGGAATTGCTCTAAGGTGATAAAAAGGGCAGTTGTCACGTCGTTGCTCACCGCATCGACAATTCCTTTGTTTTCAAAAAGCTCGAGGAAAAGCGCAGAGCCTCCAAAAGCTGAAAACCAAATGGTACCGAACAAAGTTGGGACAAGCAAGACTCCTAGTACAAATTCCTTGATGGTTCTCCCTTTAGACACACGAGCGATAAACGTTCCAACAAATGGTGCCCATGAAATCCACCATGCCCAGTAAAACAAGGTCCATGCGCCAACCCATGTTCCTTGAGTAAAAGGAGATAAACGGAAGCTCATCTGAATGATGTTTCCTAAATAGCCCCCAATTGTAGTAGTGAGGGCATCAAAAATAAAGGAGGTCGGTCCAACGATGATTACAAATAGTAAGAGTCCGACAGCCAGTCCTAAGTTCAAATTACTTAAGTATCGAATTCCTTTATCAAGTCCTGTGGTAGCGGATATCATATAAAGGATGGTGACTATAAAGATGATAATCATTTGTATCGTCGTGTTGTTTGGAATTCCAATAACATGGGAAAGACCACTGTTAATTTGAAGTGTTCCTAATCCTAGTGAAGTTGCAACACCAAACGTAGTTGCGATCGTAGAAAATGTATCAATTCCTTTTCCAATCGGTCCCTCGACCCTTTTTCCAAGCAAAGGACGAAAGGTGGAACTAATCAGTCCAGATTCCCCTTTTCTAAACTGAGAATAACCAAGTCCAAGGGCAATGATGCAATAAATCGCCCAAGGATGCAGCCCCCAATGGAAAAAGGAGTATCGTAACGAATAACGAGCGGCTTCTGGTGATTGACCTTCTGCCAAATCAAGCGGGGGATCGATATAATGAGTGATAGGTTCAGCAACTCCCCAAAAGACCAATCCAATCCCCATACCTGCAGAAAATAGCATTGCAAACCATGAAAAGTACGAGTATTCGGGCTCATCATCATCTTTCCCGAGCTTAATTTTTCCATATGGTCCAAATGCCAAGTACGCTGCAAATACTAAAAAGATAAAGGCTGCCACAAGATAAAACCATCCAAACGTCCCTGTTGTAAAGGCGAGTGCTGCATTTGCAGACGTTGCCAAGTTTTCTGGTGCAAGTAATCCCCATAATACAAATAAACTTATAATGACAACAGATATGTAAAAAACCGAACCTAGTTTTTTCTCCTTCACATAATCATCCTTCCTAGGGTTCATTCACAGTTAGTATACAATCTTTCTATTAAATCATGCGTTTGTCAAGGAATTAGGAATGGATGGAAAAAAAGCGGTGAAATTAATACGAAATGCCCTTGAAGGATAAAGGGTTTTCAAAAATAATAGATAAAGTATCAAGAATTTCGTGCACAACGCAAGTTTTTTGTTTATCATTATGTTGGGAATGCGAACGTGCTGGACAGAGGTGAAAAAATAGTTATGATTAGTGAGCAATCAATGCTCTATTTAACCGAGAAACTCCGCAAAGAGGATGAACTGGTGGAGCTAAAATATGAATATTATAAACGACTTTTACGTGATGAACTCCGTACATATAAACAAATTAAAGTACCTACCGAAAATTACACTATCTCTAACGAGGAATTTGTGGATTGGGCAATTGAGCTTTTAACCCCACAAGAGCTACATGATGTCATTATGATGATCCGATATGCAAAAATTCGATCGACGAGCGTTCGTCCGTTTCTTGAAACGATCGCGGTTGGAATCGTGAATAAACAGTAATAAGACCGAGCATGGTGAATGCCCGGTCTTATTTTGTGTATATTAAAAAGAAGGTTTTTTAGCCCTTTAACACGGTGGTACAGTGGCATTTACAACATTTTTCCTCCATGCTATACTCGCCTAGTTATTTATAAGGTTGATTTCGTAAAGTTTGTTGTTTTGGAAAAACCCTAAATGCTGGATTTTTCCCCGCATAATGCTGGGGTTATTAATCTATTTGTAAAGTAGCTCTTTTCTAAGGAAGAAAATATTCTGATTGGCTTTTGAAACAAATAGTTAATTTCCTGAAAAGTGTGTATATAGCAACAATGTTTTAGAAAAGAGCCTTTGAAAAAGAGGTTGGTAAAGGAGACACTTTTTATGAATCGAAAAAAGACATCTGGCGTTCCTCCGAAGGTAGAAGTATTTTTAGAATACATATATGTACTAATCGGATCAGCTATTGTGGCGGTTGCCTTTAACTTATTTTTATTACCCAATCAAATTGCTTCTGGTGGGGTAAGTGGGATTTCCACCATTCTCTATTCTCTATTTGGATTTGAACCAGCTATTGTTCAGTGGACTTTTAATATTCCTTTATTTATTGCTGGTGTTGTTTTACTTGGGAAGAATTTTGGTGTAAAAACGTTGGTAGGAACGATTTTCCTTCCATTAGTTGTATTTTTCACGAATGATTATGAGCCTTGGACGAATGATCCACTTCTCGGAGCATTATTCGGAGGAATTGGAGTGGGTCTTGGTTTAGGAATCGTGTTCCGCGGAAAGGCGTCAACAGGTGGAACGGATTTGGCGGCTCAGATTATTAACAAATACACGGGTCTTACACTGGGAACCTGTGTGGCGATTATCGATGGACTAATTGTTTTGTCTGCTGCGATTGTGTTTGATATTGAACGCGGCTTGTATGCATTGATTGCTTTATATGTCACAACGAAAACGATTGACTTGGTGCAAATTGGTCTTGGTCGTTCGAAGATGGCGATGATTATTACCAACAAGCAGGTGGAAGTGCGCGAATGCATTCTGAATAAAATCGACCGCGGTGTGACAAAACTATCAGCATACGGTGGTTATACAGACCACGAGCGGCCGATTCTTATGTGTGTGGTGGACCAAACAGAGTTCACGAAATTGAAACAACTAGTGAAAACCATTGACCCGTCTGCATTTGTCATCGTTATGGATGCTTCCGAGGTGCTTGGTGAGGGTTTCAAACGAGCCTAGTCTTGGTATAATATTACCGACTATGTATTTTTTTCCTTAGGGGGGAGTTTGGATGAAAAAGAAGCTTCTTGCACTATTGATGGGATCATTATTTGTATTAGCTGCATGTGGCGGCGGAGAGCAAGCTAGCGATGAAAGCGCAACAGCTAGTGGCGGAGATGCTGAAAAGCTTTACGGGCAAAAATGCTCAAGCTGTCATGGTGGAAACCTCGAAGGTGGAGTAGGGCCAAAGCTTGATGCTATCGGTGCTAGTCTATCAAAAGAAGATATTGAACATGTAATCGCAAATGGCCAGGGCGCCATGCCGAAGGGACTTCTACAAGGCGAAGATGCTTCCACTGTTGCAGAATGGTTAGCTGGAAAGAAATAATGGAATATGAAAAACGTCCTGGTGGGCGTTTTTTGTTTTAAAGTGTAGAATGGGGAGGCCTGATAAAGTAGAGAAAGTTGCCGATATATTTGAAATGTCGCCGATATATGCCTGATTATCATATTGCTTATCAAAAACCACCACAAAAATACATTCCACAACAAATCCCCCTCATCAATTAGAGGAATTTCACCAATCCTGTCGAATCATTTAAATGACTATTACCAACTCTCACCATAATATGACAATACTTGAAAAGAAAATGTAATATTTTTATAAGGCTTTTTGTATTAGGATAGTGCTATAATGTTTATTGTATGTGATTTATGATGAATACTGTCTAATGTAGCGGTCAACTTTTGTCGAATTTCGACGATAATTCATTTGTGCACCATCCATGTAATGTAACCAACATCCAATGGACAATTGATAGATATGACAAAAACAATTTAGGTGATAGTTAAATGATAGAAATGAAAGAAGTATATAAAAAGTATCCAAACGGTGTAACAGCCGCTAATGGTATAGATGTAGAAATTCAGCAAGGTGAGTTTGTGTACGTGGTTGGGCCGAGTGGTGCGGGGAAATCCACTTTTATTAAAATGATGTACCGCGAGGAAAAGCCCACAAAAGGTTCGATTATGATTAATGGAATCAATCTTGCCACTCTCAGACCCTCAAAAGTTCCACTGTTACGAAGAAATATTGGCGTGGTTTTCCAAGATTTTAAGTTGCTTCCGACGTTAAATGTTTATGAAAATGTTGCATTTGCACTTGAAGTTATCGAAGAACAGCCGAAATATATTAAGAAGCGAGTCATGGAGACATTGGATCTCGTTGGCTTAAAGCATAAAGCGAGAATGCTACCAACTGAGCTATCTGGTGGAGAGCAACAGCGTATTTCTATTGCCCGTTCGATCGTTAATGCACCCAAGCTAGTGATTGCTGATGAGCCGACAGGGAACCTTGACCCTGAGACTTCATGGGAAATTATGAATATTTTTGAAGAAATTAACACAAGAGGAACAACGATCATCATGGCGACACACAATAGGGATATTGTTAACACCATCAAGCATCGCGTAATTGCGATTGAGAGTGGAAAAATTGTTAGAGATGAATTGAGAGGTGACTACGGCTATGAAAGCTAGAACAATCCGTCGTCACATGAAAGAAAGCGTCAAAAATCTTGGTCGTAACGGTTGGATGACATTTGCTTCTGTAAGTGCCGTAACGGTCACATTGATTCTTGTTGGCGTGTTTTTAGTAATTATGATGAACCTGAATAAGGTAGCCGATTCGATTGAAGAAGACGTGGAAATCCGCGTTCATATAGATATTGCAGCAACGAAAGAAGACCAAGCAGTACTAGAAGAGCAGATTAAGAGTCTCTCTAAAGTAGAAAGTGTCACCTTCTCAGCCAAAGAGGAAGAACTGGATAACTTGATTTCGAGTCTTGGGGAAGAAGGAGAAGTATTTAACCTTTTTGAGCAAGACAATCCTTTAAATGATGTCTTTATCGTAAAAGCAAAGAATCCGACTGATACGATGAATGTAGCGAAACAAATTGATAAATTTGAATACACCACAAAGGTGAAATATGGACAAGGCTCTGTTGAAAAGCTATTTAGCTTTTTATCTGTCAGCCGCAACGTGGGTCTTGTACTCATCGTTGGTTTGCTTTTTACAGCGATGTTCCTTATTTCAAATACGATTAAAATCACGATTATTGCTCGTAGACGTGAAATTGAAATTATGCGCCTAGTGGGAGCGACAAATTCGTTTATTCGTTGGCCGTTTTTCCTAGAAGGACTAATGCTAGGAATACTGGGTTCAATTATTCCAATCGCGATGATTTCCGTGTTATATACAAAAGCACATGAGTATATTGCACCGCGATTAGAGGGGAATTTTATTCAAATATTAGATGTCAATCCATTTATTTTCCAAGTGGCTGGAATCCTTGTGATTATGGGAGCCTTCATTGGAATCTGGGGAAGCTTAATGTCCGTACGTAAATTCTTGAAAATATAAGGAAAAGGAATGCACGAGGTTCCTTTTCTACATAAAAAATGACTAGATTAATAGACTAGAATCTATCTGTCTATCGAACGACTAACTTAGCATTTGGAAGGAGAAATCGGAGTGAAAAAACAGATAACATATGTCACACTTGCTGCTGCAATAGGTTTCGGAAGTGTTCTTGTACCTCCAGTAAAGGCGAACACACTTCAGGACCTTAAAGAAGAAAAGAGTCAAATTCAAGAGGAAAAATCAGAAGTAGAAACGAAGATTGATGAAGCAGAACAAAAGCTTTCTGAAAATCAAGCCCAACAGTCTAGTATCCAAGCTCAAATTAAAGAGATTGATATGAAGGTAACAGATACGGAAAATAAGATTGCTGAAAAAAATGTGGAAATCGAGAACACAAAGGCTGAAATTGAAACCCTAAAAGCAGAAATCGTTGTTCTAGAAGAGCGTATTGCAAAGCGAAATGAATTACTAAAGGACCGTGCTCGTAACTTCCAGGAGAACGGAAGTATGGTTAGCTATATTGATGTATTGATGGGGGCAAAAAGCTTTTCAGACTTTATCGATCGCATGAGTGCGGTGGCTACCATTGTAGAAGCCGATCAAGATATTTTAAGAGAGCATCAAGCAGATAAAGAAGAACTTGAAGCGAAGAAAAAAGAAGTAGAGGACAAGCTTGCTGGATTAGAAAAAATGCTTGCTGACCTTGAAGGAATGAAGCAGAGCCTTGAATCACAAAAGGCTGAAAAGGACAAGTTAATGGCTACTCTTCAGAGAGAAGAGACGGAACTTCATGAACATAAAATGGCGCTAGCAGAAGAGCAGTCGATTCTAGCTAATCAGGCAGCTGCCATGCAAAAAGCTATTCAAATGGAGCAAGAACGTCAGGCAAAAGCTGCTGCTGAAGCTGCAGCGGCGGCCGCAGCGGCCGCAGCAAACAATTCGTCAGGTGGCGGTAGTACAGAAAGTGGCGGCGGCAGTACCGTTTCAGCACCAGCTGTATCCGGGGGATCTTTCACAAGACCGTCAGCGGGTTACCTCTCTTCAGGATTTGGTGTTCGTTGGGGTAAATTACATGCAGGGGTCGATCTTGCAGCAAAAGGGACAGTTCCTGTTGTATCAGCAGCTGATGGGGTAGTTATTCGTTCGTACTATTCTTCAAGCTACGGAAACGCGATTTTTATTGCACACTCCATTAACGGACAAACCTATACAACGGTATATGCTCACTTAAGCAGCCGTTCCGTGGGTGAAGGACAAGTTGTATCAAAAGGTCAGTTCATTGGAAACATGGGTAACACAGGTGATTCCTATGGCCAACATTTACACTTTGAGCTTCATCGTGGTGGATGGAACGCCTCTAAGTCCAATGCGATTAATCCAGTTGGAATTGTTCCACTATAAGAAAAAGCTAAGCGCAGCTTGTGCCTACTCTATAAGTAGATACAAGTTGCACTTTTTTATATATTTTTTAATTCCTAGTTTACAGATGGGTATAATATGATTTATAGTAGAGTAACAGATAAAAAGCTTACTAATGGAGGCGAAACAGATGGTAGAAACATATCCGGTTATCGAGGGAGCGGAAGAATTTTTCTTCAAGGGAAGTGAAGTAGGAGTTCTTATTTCTCATGGGTTTCTTGGGACACCTCAGAGTGTACGGTATATTGGGGAAGAGTTTGCGAGATTAGGGTATTCGGTGTTAGCTCCTAGATTAAAGGGACACGGAACTCACTATAAAGATATGGAAGCATGCTCTTATCAAGACTGGTTCTCTTCATTAGAAAAAGCATATTTACAACTAAAACAACATTGTTCTCATATATATGTTATCGGTCAGTCAATGGGTGGAACACTATCTCTTCGTTTAGCTCATCGTCACAAAGAAATAAACGGGCTTATTTTAATAAATGCCGCTTTAGAAGTACCTTCCTATGAATATTTAAGAAATCAGGTTGAGCCGAGGTTTCTACATGAGTCAGATCCAGATATCCATGCAAAAGGTGTTCATGAAATCACTTATCCAAAGGTACCGTTAAAAGCGGTTCATGAATTACAAAAGGTCATGGAGAACACGTTAAACATCCTACCAGAGATTGAGAATCCAGTTTTAGGAGTGCACTCAAATGTGGACCATGTGGTTCCACCTGAAAATACCACTCATATTCTTCAAACTGTACACTCTACTATTAAGGAGAGGCTTGTATTGCCAAATTCCTTCCATGTGGCATCCATGGATTATGACAAAGACTTAATTGTGAAAAGTGGACATCAGTTTATTCAACAATTAGTAGCGAAGGAACTGGTGTTAAGATAATTGAAGTAAATATTAAGTAAAAAAGCATGAAACTGTAGGCTTCAGTCTCATGCTTTCAATTTTCCTATTTATTTAATTAGTTTACCTTTTATTAATGTTTTACTTTTAATAAATATTATCTGAACAATGTATATGCGTTTAAAGAAGATACAGATGAATTTACTCTCCAATCCGTTTCTTTGTTCTCATTAAACCAAATTGCAGCTTCTAATCTAGGGTAAGCACCTGACTTTATCTGTTGAGATGCATCTAGTATCCAATTCGCTTTATTTCCACCACTTTCCGCAGATGAAAACTCAGTTATAATTACCGGCCGACTAGAGAACTTTGTTAGTTCAGAGTAGGGTTTATCAAATATAGATCGAAAGGACATCCATGAACTACCTAATCTTGTATTGCCCCAGTTATAACCGTTCATAGACACATAATCTACGTAAGTATCTCCTGGATAAGCACCCATAAAGGATGTGTTTGGGCCAACATTTTCAGCATTAACGTTATACAAAAACTTAATATTTGTTGCTCCAGCTTGTCTAAAAATTGTTACTATACGTTGGTAAGCATTTATATAGGATTGATTTGTATTGACTTTATTTTTACCTACACTCCAACCATACCAATTTCCATTTACTTCATGCATCATTTGTATCCAGACTTCTTTACCGTTTTTCCATGATTTTAACTGGGTTGCTATTAGAGCAAGTTGTTTGTCAAGTGTCCCTTTATTAATGTCTGCAGTAGTATACTCAACCCCATTTTTATTTTTAAGCTCTAATGTTAAGATATTTATCTTTCCTGTACTATCTACATAATCTAGAAATCCTTGCCATTGGGTAAGGTTTTGATTTGAATTTACAAAAGTATGGACATATTTGTGATTAGTATTTGTTAGCGAATCAAATGATTCTATATTTTTTTTAGTAACAGAAGGCCACTCTCCTAACCAAGCCCCAGTTTGAATTTCATTTGCGAAGGCAGTACTTACAAATGAAAATGGTAAGACAAGAATTAGTAAAAATGTGATTAAATTAATACTGATTTTCATATAAACCTATCTCCCTCTTTGGTGAAATAAAAAAGACCCTACCCGAAAAGTAGCGTCTTGGTTCACATGACGTATCTTATCGGCAACTGGCTAGCTTCTTTAGCAATAAAGGAAGCCCCTCTAGCTTTGCGTCCCATAATTTCTCATGGTTTGCCTTTTCTGTTTTTTAAAATTATATATACAATAAATTTAAAAGTAAATATGTACTAGAGATATATTCTTAAAAAGTATAGATATAGTCATAAATTCCTATTATAATACTAGATATTATATTTTTTAACTATAGTTAAAAAGAGCCCTAGAAAGGAAATTAGTATGACTATAAAGAATGTTTTAAGGAAAACTTGTATTTTTTTGTCACTTATAGCCATGTGGACTTATTTAAGTTGGAGAGTTGTATATACTATTCCAAGTGGTTTTGCTTATTTTGCTGGTATTATTTTATTTTTAGTAGAGTTAGTTCAAATTATACAAAATACGATTTACTATATTATCTTGTATAAACCAGTTAAGTATAAAGTTCCTGAACTTCCTAAGGATTTACCAACTGTAGATATACTAATTGCAACTTATAATGAGTCAACAGATATTTTACAGAGAACAATACTAGCGTGTAAAAATGTCATATATGATGAGAACAGAGTAGAAATTTGGTTATGTGATGATGGCCGGAGAAAGGAAGTACAGAGATTAGCTAGTCACCTTGGCATTAATTATTTGGATCGTACGGACAATAGTCATGCCAAGGCTGGAAATTTAAACAATGCGTTGAAAAAAACAAAAGGTGAGCTAATTGTCACATTGGATGCTGATATGCTTCCAAAACCAACGTTTCTTCAAAAAACGGTAGGTTTCTTTACAGATGTAAATGTGGGCTTTATACAAACTCCTCAGTCATTCTATAATGAGGATTTATTTCAGTATAACAGTTATCAAAGTAAAAAAATTCCAAATGAGCAAGATATGTTTATGCAAGAAATACAATCGGGTAGAGACCGGTATAACGCAGCTATATATGTAGGGAGTAATACTATTTTTAATCGAAAAGCTTTGGAGGCAATTGGTGGGTTTGCTACTGGAACGATTACAGAAGATATGGCAACAGGTATGTTGATGCAGGCAAAAGGCTATAGGACAATTGCTTACAGTGAAGTACTAGCTCAAGGTTTAGCTTCTGAATCATTATCTGACCTTATTAAACAGCGGGTCAGGTGGGCGAGAGGAACTATTCAAACTATGAGGATATGGAATCCTTTATCAATTAAAGGATTATCTATTATGCAACGCATACTGTATACAAGTTCTGCAGTTTATTGGTATTTTGGTGTTTTTAAAATGGTATTTATGCTTGCCCCTATCATCTATTTATTACTAGGAGTCCCCTTTTTAAATGCATCCTTAGAAGGTATACTAGCGTTTTGGTTGCCCTACTTTCTGCTAACAAACTTGACTAGTAGCTTAATAAGCAACAAGAAACAGTCATTCTTTTGGAATAATCTCCATGAAACTCTAATGGCACCCTCTTTAGCATGGGGAGCTCTTGTTGAAACATTCTTAAAGAAACCAATTAAGTTTAATGTTACCCCAAAAGGTGTACAGTCCAATAAAGCATCATTAAGTATAGGTCTTATAAAACCGGTGTTAATCCTAACTATATTATCAGTGTTAGCAACCATAAAAGGTGGTTGGGATTTATATAATTCATCAGAAAATACATCTGGACTATTAATTAATTTATTTTGGTCAATTTTCAACTTAATTATGTTACTGAGTTCTTTAATGATTGCATATGAACGCCCTCGTTATAGGACTTCCGAGCGTTTTAAACGAGAATATAATGTCAACGTAAAATCAGGTTTGAGCCAAATTAAAGCAAAATCCATTGATATATCAGATAATGGTTGTAGTATTGGATTTGAAAGTTTAGAGAATCTTAATTCAGAAGTTGAATTGATTATTTACGGCAATGAGAGACATAAATTTAAGGCTAAATTAGTTTATTATGATTATGATAAAATACTTAATCGTTTTAGAGCAAGTTTCCAGTTTAACGAGACATCATTAGAACAGATGCAAAAATGGGTGCTCGAGATTTATGGCGTTGAAACTCATGAAGAGGAATTTCAATATGATAAAAAAACAGGTTTTTTCAGTGTAATTGTTAAGTATATTAGATCATATCGAATAAAACCTATGGAAAGAAAAAGAACATCACCAAGAGTCAACGTAAAACTCGATTGTAAAATCTACTCAGTTGGTAAAGAAGTAATGGAAGAAACCGCAGCTACTACAAATTATAATAAAGGTGTAGTCTTATCAAAAGACATCCCTTATTGTGAAGGAGAAATTATCGATCTTAGCATGAATGGCTGTAAATTGGTACTTAAGAACATGAAGGAAATTCCTTA
This sequence comes from Robertmurraya korlensis, assembly GCF_023715225.1. Classification (GTDB taxonomy): domain Bacteria; phylum Bacillota; class Bacilli; order Bacillales; family Cytobacillaceae; genus Robertmurraya_A. The sequence goes on along the minus strand of NZ_JAMBNS010000010.1, from coordinate 129,489 downwards.
TAATAATGATTTGGTAATAAATATACCTAATTTACAGCTAAATGTAACAGGAAAGATTATTCAAACATATAAAAGCGGGAAGCTCTTGACAGTCGGGGTGAAATTCGTTCACCAAATAGAAAATCATTATTTAAGAAGTAGTTAAAAAGCGCTTATATAATAACAGAATAAAAAAACCAAAGGATATGACATGATATGCATGCTCCCTTTGGTTTTTTTTATGTTTTGGAACATCATATCCTTTTCTAAAATCTTAATGTAGAAATTTGTAGAAATATTTTGAGCATTACGAAATAAATCCTCCTCTATTCCTATACTCAAAACTAATATTTGGCATTATAATAGTAATAATTGCACAGGTAATTCGGACTACAGGGGTGTTGAAATGTTAACAGAGGGGAGTCTTTCCTTACAATTAGTAGGATCGGTGCTAGCGGAAGATGTATATGCAAAGAACAAATCCATTCCGCTACTACGAAAAGGTACGGTATTAAATGAAAGACATATCTTTGTTTTACAAAGTCACATGAATCAGGACAATTTACGATTGGAAACTTGTTCAATTAACCAACCGTCTATTAGTGTTGAAAAACTAGAACAGAATTACAAGGAATCTCTTGGGCAGTTAAAAACGATTTTCGAAGATTTGGAAGCAACAATTAATGGTAACGCTTCCAAACAGCCGCTACAAAAGCTCGAGCATATGTACACACCCATGCTGAATACGATTGTAGCGGAAGATGAGCATTTTGAGTTACTTAAGCTCCTTAGGAAAGATGATGAATTCACCTATGTTCATTCCTTAAATGTAGCCGTCATCTCTTCAATTATCGGAAAGCTATTAGCGATGGATAAAGCAGAAATCCTCCTTCTTGGCGAAACTGGGATACTGCATGATATCGGAAAGCTAGCCATCCCACTTTCGGTTTTAAAAAAGAAGGGAAAACTAAATCCAGAAGAATGGGAGCTGATCCGAAACCATACGGTTGAAGGGGTACAGATTTTAAAAAGTATGGGTGAAATTCGCTCAAAGGTGATTATGGGAACGCTTATGCATCATGAAAGATTAGACGGATCTGGTTATCCTTATGGTGTTCGAGAGGATGTGATCCCTTTGCATGCCCAAATCATCTCAGTTGCTGATACGTATGACGCCATCACAGCTGTCCGTCCTTATAAGGGGGAGCAGTCACCGATTGTTGCTGTCATGATTTTAATGGAGGAAACAGAAAAGGGAAAGTTCAACCCTACAATTACGATACCTTTTACCAAATACCTAATGGATCAGTTTATTGGGAAAAAAGTCGTGTTAAATACAGGGGAGCAAGGGACAATCATTACGGTCTATGAGGATATGCCACATTGTCCACTTGTGTATCTTGGGAATAATCATTATGTGGATTTACGCTATGACGTCACTCGTTCATTACAGGATGTTGTTTCATATTAACTATGGGGGGAAAATGATATGGACAGAATTCAGTACATGCAGGATAGAAACAAGCTAGTTACGATTTTACTATGGATTTGCTTCGCCTTAGGTCTTGCTAGTAACTTTGCTGCAAACGTTAGCACACAGGGAATTCTTACGTTTGCGATTGTTGGATTTATACTTGTTGCGATAATTACGACATTAACTGTAACGAAAAAATTTACGCTACATATTCATTACATAGTGGCTGTTGGGATCGCGATTCTTATTTTCTTTATGGTCTCAAGTTCTCCGAAGCTATCAAGTTATTTAATGATCTATTTTGCTTTAGCGGTTGTTATGATTTATAACCAAGTAGGATCTATGGCTATTACGGGAGTGATCGGATTAGCTCTGAGCAATTATTTCTTTTTTAAATTTAATGAGCAAATGTTTTACGGAGCGGACGTTTCGATCTTAATCTCACTGAATGTCATTAATATTGTGACGCTAATGATGTTCCTCACTCAGGCACGACTCACTTCAAAGCTAACTCAAATGATGGAAGATGACGGAGTACAGTTAAAGCAAGGAAAAGATCAGGTGGATGAGTTGCTAGAAAAAGTAAAGGAATCTGTAGGTGTGCTGCAGAACTTTAGTCATTCTTTTAAAAGAAATATCGAGAAAACCAATCAAATTTCTGTTGAGTTGACCTCTGCTTTTTCCGAAATATCAAAAGGAATAGAGACACAAGCAAGCTCCGTGACCGGGATGAATGAGACGATGCAATTGTCAGGAGATATGATTCGTAGGGTCGTCACATCTGCCCAAACGCTTCACCAAATCTCGCTAGAAACAGAGCACACATCTCAGGTAGGCACAGAAAAGATTCACACGCTTGAAACGGAAATGAAGGATGTATATGAATCGGTCGAAAATACCAGTCAATTAATGAAAGAATTAAACGACCAAACTCAGCAAATCGGGGCGATTGTTTTAAAGATTAGAGAAGTAACCGACCAAACGAATTTACTTGCATTAAACGCAGCGATTGAAGCAGCGCGTGCGGGGGAGGCAGGTAAAGGCTTTGCAGTGGTAGCAGGGGAAGTTCGTAAGCTGGCAGAAACCTCTCAGGCTTCAACCCATGAAATCGAAGCCATTCTAGACGGAATCCAAAGAAAGACGATGCAAGTCACGGGCCAAGTACAAGGTGGCCAGCTTGCGGTTGAAAAAGGATTAGAAATGACCCAGCAAACAAGCCAAACGTTCCAGTCGATGCTCACCTCTTCAAAGCAAGGACTACAGCAAGCAGAAGAAGTGGAAAAAAGTCTCGTTCATTTCTCTAAAAACTCAGAAGCAGTGATCGACGAAATTTCGTCGCTATCTAGTGTGTCCGAGCAGTCCAGTGCGGCAGTCGAAGAAGTACTAGCAAGCGTTGAAGAGCAATCCCACCAAATCACCCAAGTAGTCGAGTCATTCAAAGAATTAGAAAACTTAACCGAACAGCTCGCCACACTCGTTGTCCGGAAATAATTCATAACTCGTCCATCACACACATATAGTGATTATACAAAGACATCTCACACCTTTGTGGGGTGTTTTTTGTATAAATCTAGTAAAATATAGGGGTTATTTCTTCTGGAGTGAGCCTTTGTCGCAAAGTGATCCCAGCTCTCGGAAGGAGAGATAGCACCCTATACATACACGCAAGCTACTTCAGAGGAGGATTTTTTTCATGAGACGAAAATGGGTCGCCTTGCTAATGACGGGGTCATTGCTAACAGGTGCTGGAGGAACATATGGGTATTTGCATTTTGCTGGTGCATTAGCGGCGGAGTCCAAGGTAGAGTTACATACCGAAAGCAACGACGAGGGAACGCCTCAGACTATTAATCTAGAAGAATTGGACAAAGTCGAAAAAGCCTACGAATTAATTTTGAATAGTTATGTAGAAAGTGTGGATCAAGAAAAGCTTATTGAGGGTGCGATTCAAGGCATGCTCACCACACTTGACGATCCGTATTCGGTGTACATGGATAAAGAGACAGCCAAGCAATTTAGCAGCACGTTAGAATCCTCGTTTGAAGGGATCGGTGCAGAAGTAGGTTTAGTCGATGGCAAAATTGTCATCGTGTCTCCATTTAAAGATTCTCCAGCGGAAAAAGCGGGCTTGCGTCCAAATGACCAAATACTATCGGTGGATGGAGAACGCTTGGACGGGGTGGACCTATATGAAGCAACCCTCAAAATCCGTGGAAAAAAAGGAACAAAGGTGAAGTTGGAAATCGCTCGTAGTGGCCTAACCAAGCCGCTTGTTGTCAATGTTAAGCGTGATGAGATTCCTCAGATCACGGTGCATAGTGATGTGAAAAAACAGAATGGGAAGGAAATCGGGTATCTTGAGATCACCTCTTTCTCAGAAGAAACGGCTAAAGAGTTTAAGAAGGAGTTAAAGGCCCTTGAAGATAAGGGCATTGACGGATTATTGATTGATGTGCGTGGCAATCCGGGTGGACTTTTATCGAGTGTAGAGGAAATCTTGAAAGAATTCGTGTCAAAGGAAAAGCCGTTCGTTCAGATCGAGAAACGAAATGGCGAAAAGATGCGTTATTTTTCAAACCTAACGAAGGACAAAGACTATCCTGTTGCGGTACTGATTGATAAAGGTAGCGCCTCAGCTTCAGAAATTCTTGCTGGTGCTTTGCAGGAAGCGGAAGGATTCCAACTTATCGGTGAGACCACGTTCGGAAAAGGAACCGTTCAGCAAGCCGTGCCGATGGGGGATGGCAGCAATATTAAGCTCACACTGTTTAAGTGGTTAACTCCTGATGGAAACTGGATTCACAAAAAGGGGATTGAACCTGATGTGAAGATTGCCCAATCAGACTTGTATCACACGCATCCGCTTCAGATCACCGAAGCGCTAGAGAAGGATATGAACAACGAGCAAATTAAAAATGCCCAGCAAATGCTGAAGGCACTTGGACTTGATCCGGGTCGAGAGGACGGCTATTTCAACGACCGTACCGAGACCTCCGTCATGGCTTTCCAACGTCAACACGATCTAGAGATGACGGGGAAAATTGACAGCAAAACAGCCAGTGCTCTCCAGAGTGCGGTGGTTGAAGAAATGAAGAAGGATAGCAATGACACGCAGTTGCAGACTGGACTCCGGTTGCTGGCGAAATAATGGAAGAGTGCCCCCTTGCCTGGTAGGTGAGGGGGTATTTTCTGTACATTCCAAGACCGATTCTCCTCTAAAAACCTCATCTCCAGTATTATCCAAAATATTTCTAATATCGAATTCTCCTTTCATTTGGTAAAATAAAGATTAATAGGAAAGTTCGGAAATAGATTGATAAGGTTGGTGGCTAGATTGGTTCTAGAGTGGCTATTAGAAATGGCTTGGGGATTCGCAAAACTATTAATTCATCCAGTGTTCTACTTCACATTCCTACTCGCGGCATTTTTAGGAGTTTCTCGAGTAAAGAGGGAGCGAAGTCATTTTCACGTTCGCGCCGAAAATGCTTATTATGAGCTTCGTCAATTACTACCGCTCGGACTAATGCTCGGATCCATACTGTCGATCATCATGATCACCGCAGGAGTGGTCATTCCACTAGCGGCCATCCTGTTTATCGCAGCAATCACGATCATCCTGAGCATTCGTGTACGCCTGCTATCATCGGTATACACAGTGGGTCTCACCTTCTTCGCCATTTTTTTCACAGCGGGCAAAGACTGGAGCATCCCGCTTTTTCCAGAGCTCTTCAGAAGTCTAGAAGACAAGCTCTATCCGTCCATCACGGTCCTTCTAGCTCTACTAGTCATAGCAGAAGGCACTCTTATTTTGAAAAATGGAAAGAAGGGGACCTCGCCAAAGCTCATGACGAGCAAGCGCGGCCAACGAGTAGGCGTGCACGAACTCAAACGAGTATGGATGTTGCCGCTTCTTCTGTTGATCCCTGGAGATGCCCTCCAGCAGATGCCGTTTGGATGGTGGCCATTGTTTGATGTGGGTGGAGAAGGTTACGGACTATTGCTTGTTCCGTTTGCCCTCGGGCATTATCAGCACATCCAAGGAGCACTGCCAACCCAAGCAGTCACACATGTAGGAAAGCAAATCATGGCTCATGGCTTCGTTCTAACAGCCATCGCGATCGCGTCGTATTGGCTGCCGATTCTATCATTAGCCGTTGTTGCCATCGGAATCCTTGGTCGAGAGGTAATCTATTTTAGTCAAAAAACGAAGGAAGAGAGCGGTCCATTCTATTTTTCCAAGCGCAATCAAGGGGTCATGATTTTAGGAGTTCTTCCTCATTCTCCTGCACAAAAAATGCTGCTATCCGTTGGGGAGATTGTTTCTAAGGTAAATGGAACAATCGTGCATAACGAAGCAGAGGTCTATGAGGCACTGCAACGGAACCGTGCTCACTGTAAGCTTGAGGTATTAGACGTCAATGGACAGGTTCGTTTTGTCCAGCGAGCTCTCTACGAAGGCGATCATCATGAGTTGGGTATCCTGTTTGTTCAGGATGAGAAGAAGTGGGGAACGGAAGCGGTTTGATTTGTAATTGTTCATAAATGGAATATGCCAAATTGAAAATATACCTTGAACAAATAAGTTAGCAGTTTAAATTCAAAAGAATACTACCTATAAAAAGAACGCAATTAATCATTGCGTTCTTTTTATGTTGTCAGCAACCTATTGCCAAAACCCAATTAACGATACCTATCGGCAGAATGTACAATGTGAGACAATACACATTGTACATCCCATTGATGTACATCATCGCGGTAATAAATTGGAATGAAAACGTGTACATTTTTATTTTTATGAATGATACTATGTAACCAAGGAGGACATGACAATGGATTTAGACGAGAGAAGCAGTCAAATACTTCATGAAATTCTTATTAATCCGAGTATAAAAAACAAGGATCTGGAAGATCAGTTTTCTCTTAGCAGAAGACAGGTTGGGTATAGCATTAACAAAATTAATGATTGGTTAACGGCGTCAGGTCTACCTGTGATCAAAAGAACAAAGTCTGGATTATTTCTTCTAAATAAGGTGCTTTATACAACTCTCATGAATGAAAGTACCTTAAATGAAACAGATGCATACATTCTTTCTGAAAACGAAAGAGTAAATCTATTGATACTCATGCTATTAAGCAGAAGTGAAGAACTTTCACTTTACCATTTTACTTCGAGCCTTGGTGTAAGTCGTAATACTGTAATTAACGATCTGAAAAATGCTCAACTCCAGCTTGATATCTTTGAGTTAACTATTAAGTACTATAGGCAGTATGGCTACCTTATCGAAGGTAAGGAGTTTAATAAGAGACAATTATTGATTAACATCATTTTTAAAACGATTGAAATGACAAATGGGAAAAAGTGGATTGAGGAGTTAGCTTCTATTCCACTATCAGAGATTGATATCTTTCATGAACGAGTGGAAGAGGTTGAGAGAAAATTAAATCTGAAGTTTACTGATGAAAAAATCGAATCAATGCCCTACATACTCATACTACTTCTAAGACGCATTACTCAAGGGAAATTAATCGAACCATTTCACATTCATTATTATGAACTGTCTGATACGAAGGAATTTCAAGCAGCAGAAGAGCTTTTACAGGATTTAGCTGAAATCCCGATGGAAGAAAGACTATTTATCACATTGCACCTTTTAACAACAAATGTATCCTCTTCCGAACGCAATGCAGACAAAACATTTCCTGAATTATATCACTCTATTAGTCTAATGCTCTCTTTATTTGAGAAAAATGCATGTGTACGATTACAAGAGAAAGATCAGCTCTTAAATAAAATCCTTCTACATGTTAAACCAGCGTATTACAGAATTAAATATAAGCTATCGATTACAAATCCCTTAGAAAATACAGTAAGTAGTGAATTTAAGGAGCTGCATCATCTTGTAAGAAAATCTATGAGACCATTAGAACAGCTTATTGGAGGAAGTATTCCGGAGAGTGAATCCACTTATTTTACGATGCTTATCGGTGGTTGGCTTTCTAGGCAAGGGGATAGCCTCCAGAAGAAAATAAAAGCTCTCGTTGTTTGTCCGAAGGGTATCTGCGTATCAAGATTACTCGAAAGCACCTTGCGAGAATTGTTCCCAGAGTTTGTATTTATTGATGCTTTGTCAGTCCGAGAATTTCAAGTTTATCCACTTGATTATGATCTTGTCTTTACTACCACTTTTCTACAAACGAATAGGAAGCAAATCCTAGTTAAAACGTTTTTAGAAAGAGAAGAAAAATATCGGTTACGAAAACAGGTGATGCAGGAGCTAAACGGCTACACACCATCGATTATGAACATGTATCACGTTATCGATATTATTGAAAAACATGCGATCATTGAAAATCGAGAGCAGCTACAAAAGGAGCTTGAATCACATTTTCGCCAAGATCATTCACTGCATATGGCGAACCCTATGGAGCTACCGAAGAGAAAATTAAATGAGCTAATTGTACCTGAAACGATCACCTTAGAAAAAAGAATGAATTCGTGGCAGGAAGCACTTCAAATTTGCTCAAGACCTTTAGTTGAGAGTGGCAGTGTTACACCCTCTTATGTAGAGGAAATGCTTCGATTGTATGACAACGAAGACCCATACATTATTATCGGGAACAATATAGCCATACCGCATGCCGATCCTGAAAGTGGTGTAAACGAGGTTAGTATGAGTCTTCTTAGGTTAGAAGAACCTGTTCAATATAATGAATATTCAGTCCAAATCATTATTACAATTGCTGCTTTAGACAAGCACCAACATTTAAGAGCATTGATGCAGCTCATGAAGCTGGCTAGTAATCAGGAAGATACTAAGAGGCTGATAGAATCAAAGACGTCAGATGAACTTCTCCAGGTGATTTCGAAATACTCAGCTGTCTAATAGTGTATTTCTTGAAAGGGGGGATGCTTAAAAATACAACCTAGTAACACTATAAACGAAAGTAAGGAGAAGAATGAAAATGGACACCGTTTGTCTAGAAGAATCACTCATAATGGTAGACTTGGCTGGTACAACAAACGAAGAAGTTCTTCAAAACATGGCTAGAAATTTATACGAACAAGGTGTCGTCAAAGAAAGCTATATCGATGCAGTGATCGAAAGAGAGAAGACTTTTCCAACAGGCCTACCAACACTAGGATGTTCTGTCGCAATTCCACATACGGATATTGAGCATGTGAATAGAAAGGCTATTAGTGTGGCTGTTTTAAAAAATGAAGTGGATTTTGGAATTATGGGGGAAATCGGAACCGTTACTCCAGTGAAGCTTGTCTTTATGCTAGCAATGGATCAACAGCATGCGCAATTAAAATTACTTCAAAGCTTAATGCAAATCTTTCAAAATGAAGAAACATTAAATGAAATATCAAGGGAACATCGTAAAGATATAATCATTGATTTACTTGAAAGTAAATTAAATCATTAGAGGGGCAGGGGTTAAATATGAAGAAAAAGACGATTTTAGTAGCATGTGGTGCAGGTATTGCAACTTCTACAGTGGTAAATGAGGCAATTCTAGATATGTGTAGTGCGAATAACATTCAGGCTAACTTAATTCAGTGCAAAATAACTGAGGTATCAGGATATTTAGATTCTGCTGACTTACTTGTGACAACAACTATAACTGGTAAGGATTACCCATTCCCAGTCATCAACGCAAGAGCTTTCTTAACAGGAATTGGATTAGATGATGTGAAGCAGCAGATTCTAGAGGAAATTAAAAAATGATTTAGTCATTTTTTATAACTGTTTTCGAAAGCAGTTGTTTCCTTAACGAAAATCAAGGTTTTGAAAACGCGACTTTCTTAACTATGGGTAAAAGATAGGCTCATGTGAAACGACTTATCCGAAAACAGAGTAGTAGATAAGTATTGTACTTAGTTTGAGGAGGAAGAAATATGAAGGACATGGTTGAAGCTTTACAGGCATTTTTAGGACTAGGACCAACGGTTATTTTACCAGTAGCCATCTTTCTTCTAGGTATGCTTTTTGGTCAAAAGCCAGGGAAAGCGTTTCGTTCAGGTTTAACGATCGGGGTTGGATTTATCGGTATTTTCATGGTCGTAGATTTGCTAGTTAATAATCTTGGACCTGCCGCTAATGGGATGGTAGAGAGGTTTGGAATAGAATTAAACGTGATTGACGTTGGTTGGCCAGGTGCAGCAACTATATCATGGGCATCACCAATCGCAGCATTTATTATTCCTTTAGGGTTAGTCATTAATATCATCATGCTTGTAACAAAAACGACAAAAACGATGATGGTAGATATTTGGAACTTCTGGCACTTCACATTTGCCGGAGCAGTAGTTTATGCATTATCAGGTAGTATCGTTCAAGCTTTAATTGCTGCAGTTATTTTCCAAATTATCATTCTTAAAATTGCTGACTGGACAGCGCCTATGCTAGAAAACTACTTTCAACTACCAGGAATTTCGATTCCAACAGGAAGTACAGCATCATATGCACCAATTGGTATTCCGTTAGTTTGGTTAATTCAGAAAATTCCTGGTATAAAAAATCTTCACGCTGATCCAGAAACCATTCAAAAAAGATTTGGTGTTTTCGGTGAACCAATTTTTATGGGTCTTATCTTAGGTATAGGACTTGGCGCACTGGCTGGTTATGGCGCTGGAGACATCATAAAGGTCGGAATGGCAATGGGTGGGGTAATGTTCCTTATGCCTAGAATGGTTAAAATTCTCATGGAAGGTTTACTGCCAGTATCAGAAGCTGCTCGTAATTTCTTAAGTAAAAAGTTTGGTGCAGATAATATTTACATCGGATTAGACGCAGCTGTAGCCATCGGACATCCATCAGTTATAGCAACAGCTCTTATTCTTGTGCCTATTACCGTTGCATTAGCAGTTATTTTACCTGGTAACAATCTATTACCATTCGGTGACTTGGCGACCATTCCATTTATCGTTGCATTTATCGTCGGTGCTGCAAGAGGGAATATTATCCACTCAGTTATCGCAGGTACTGTAGTTATCGCCCTATCACTTTACATGGCAACAGATCTTGCTCCGCTTCACACCCAAATGGCAATTGATGCACACTTTGATATGCCTGAAGGAACCAACATGATCTCTAGTATTGACCAAGGTGGTAACCTAGTAAACTATGTTGTTTATAAGCTCTTTGCGCTATTCAATTAGGGCTATAAATAGCAAGAGCTAATACATGCAAAAATGCAGCATTAGCTCTTACAATCTCGACTTAAATTGGCGTTTAATTCGAGAGGCTTAGAGACGGGAATCTCTAAAAAATATAATTTGATTTAACAATACTATAATTAATACCTTTTGTCAAAATTGGCTATTTTCAACCTTAGTTTTTTATGTAATACGGACAGTTGTATGCCGTATAGACAAGGATTGGCTATTGACAAAGAGTAGTCATTAGAAAAAAGCCTTTTAAAAGAAATCCTTTTAGGAGGAAACGAAATGAAATCACTTGTAAAATTAGAACAAGGCTTCGGACACCTTGAATTAATTGAAGTTGAGGAGCCAACAGTTGGCGAAAATCAGGTGAAAATACTTGTAAAATATGCTGGAGTTTGTGGAACGGACCTTCATACCTATGAGGGTAAATATAAAGTGAATGCACCAGTCACTCTAGGACATGAGTTTTCTGGTGAAGTAGTAGAGGTTGGTTTGAATGTTAAAGACATTCAAGTTGGAGATCGTGTGACTTCAGAGACGACCTTTACTATTTGTGGAAAATGTAAGTATTGTCAATCAAAGAATTATAATCTATGCAGTGATCGAAAGGGATTAGGTACACAGCAAGATGGTGGATTTGCAAAATACGTAATTGCTAGGAAGGAAAGTGTTCATAAACTTCCTGAAAATGTTAGTTATTTATCAGCCTCATTAACTGAGCCCTTAGCATGTTCGCATCATGCGATTGAAAAAGGTCGTATCCAACCAGGTGAAGTTGTTGTCGTGTTAGGTCCTGGACCAATCGGACTTCTTACAGCACAAATTGCAAAGCACAAAGGAGCAACAGTGGTAATTACAGGTCTAGAAAAAGATGAACACCGCTTAGTAAAAGCCGCTGAGCTTGGTATCGACCACATTATTAATATCCAAGCAAAAGATGTAAAGCAAATTGTAAATGAAATAACAGAGGGCTATGGTGCTGATGTGGTTCTAGAGTGTACCGGTGCACCACCTGCCCTTTCCATGGGATTAGATTTGCTACGAAAGAAAGGGCGTTACGTCCAAGTAGGTATCTTTGCTACCCCTGAAATAGTAGTTGACTTCGAAAAAATCATTCAGAAAGAAATTGAAGTCATTGGTTGTAGAAGCCAAAACCCATTTGACTGGGAGCCTTCCCTCCGATTAATGAACGAATCATGCGTAAAAGCGGATGCACTAGTGACCCATCAATTCACGATTTCGGAATGGCAAAAAGCGTATGAAACGATCAAAAGTGGCGAAGCAATTAAAGTAGTGTTAACACCTGTTGAATGAATATACGCACAGGGAAACTATTAAGGAATACAGGCTAGTCTTCGAGTCCGTGGACTAGCTCGTAGTTTACGTGTGAAAAATTGAAGGAGTAAGGTGAATAGTATGGTAGAGAGTATGATCGATTACGCATTAGGACCACATGGCAGATTTTTAAGTGAGTATTATATGCAATATCAATTTCCTATCAACAGTGCGGTTTTTGCTATTGCAGTCTATCGGTTAACTGTATCCAAATTGAAAAAAAGAAAGCTCCAGAATGCCACACGTGCTACGGGCCTCGAAGACATAAAAGTTGACTGATTGGGAGGCCGAAGATGAAAGCAGCAGTTCTTTATTCTGAAAATCATTTTGTATACGAAGAAGTTGAAATTTCGCCTTGTCAAGAAGATGAAGTGAAAATAAAAGTAATGGCTGCGGGCATTTGTGGGTCAGATACACATAAAATGACAAGCAAATGGAAGTATGATCTTCCAGCTATCATGGGTCATGAATTCTCTGGTGTAATTGTAGAAAAAGGTAGTGCCGTTAGCCATTTAAATCTTGGGGAGAGAGTAGTTGGTATCCCTTTTCTACCATGTCATTCTTGTGAATATTGCAAAAGAGGGCAATTTTCATTATGTGATAATTACGGAATGATTGGTTCTAAGTCTCCAGGTGCATTTGCCGAATATGTCAATATAAAAGCAACCAATGTTCTTCCAGTAGGAAATATGAGATTTGAAGAGGCAGCCATGATAGAGCCTTTAGCAGTAGCCTTGCATGGTGTTTTGCATATTTCTCCACGTATAGGTGATGTGGTGGCGGTATTTGGTGTAGGGACGATTGGAATACTCGTAATTGAATGGCTTAAAGTATCTGGTGTACAAGAAATCATTGCCATCGATATTTCGGAAGAGAAACTAGATTACGCAAAGTCAATCGGATGTAACCGTACCATCAATCCATTAAAAGAGGATTTAGCTATAAAAATCAAAGAATACACAAAGGGTCTTGGTGTGGACATCGCCTTAGAATGTGCCGGATCAAAAATTACGCAGGAACAATGCTTACTTGTGATAAGGAAACAGGGGAAAGTTGGTTATCTAGGAATTGCTTATTCCGATGTTTTACTTTCCGAAAAAGCATTCGAGAATATTTTTCGAAGAGAACTTACTTTAAAGGGCTTTTGGAATTCATATTCTGCACCATTTCCTGGTGAGGAATGGACGAAAAGTATTGAGTTTCTTTTACAGAAAAGATTTCAAATACGTGATCTTATATCTCACCGGTTTAATTTAGAGGAAACTCAAAAAGCATTCAATATGATCATAAATCGAGAAGAATCATTTAATAAGGTATTAATTTTACCTAATGGGCAAGAAGCCATTGATCAAGAAGAGACGATTTAAGTATTAGTTGACTAAACATTTCTTTGTGAAGTAATGAACAAAGAGAAAAGGAGAAGGTTCAAATGAAAATAGCGCCTTCAATACTGGCAGCAGATTTTTGCCATCTAGAGGACCAAATGAAGCTTTTAGAACAAAGCAATATTAGCATGCTTCATATTGATGTAATGGACGGAAACTTTGTTCCCAATATTACCTTTGGACCAGATCAAATCAAAATGCTTCGGCAACGTTCAAAGCTCATTTTTGATGTTCATTTAATGGTACAAAATCCTGATTGGATTATTCCGATTGTGGCTGAGGCAGGGGCTGATATCATTACCATTCATCAAGAAGCAACAACGCATCTCCACCGAAGTCTGCAATTAATAAAGAAAAACAATACAAGAGCCGGTGTAGTCCTAAATCCTGCTACCCCCATTGAAACGATTAAGCATGTTCTAGATGAAATTGATATGATTTTACTTATGACCGTTAATCCAGGTTATGGTGGTCAGAGCTTCATTTCAAGTGTGCTACCGAAAATTCAGGAAGCAAAAAAGCTTGTAGAAGGTAGGAATATAGACATCGAGGTAGATGGGGGAATTAACCTCGAAACAGCACAGCTATGTGTAGAATCAGGTGCCAATGTAATCGTTGCAGGTTCATACACGTTTCATGGTGATGTTAAAGAGAATTTAGAGCAGCTAACTAGAGTAATAAACAAACAGGGGGCAACCGCATGAAAATTGCATTAGGCTGTGACCATGGTGGATATTTGTTAAAAGAGTCTATTAAGAATCACTTAGAGAAAAAAGGATTCGAATGCCTAGATTACGGAACTCACTTTACAGAAAGTGTTAATTATCCCTTATATGCCAAAAAAGTGGGATATTCAGTTGCTAATCTGGAATGTGAATTAGGAATTCTTTGCTGTGGAACAGGTATCGGAATGTCCATAGCTGCTAATAAAATGCAAGGTGTTCGCGCAGCAGTTGTAAGTGATACATTTTCCGCGAGAGCAACCAGAGAGCACAATAACAGCAATGTGCTCTGCCTAGGTGAGCGAGTAGTAGGGGAATCACTTGCACTTGTAATTGTTGACACCTGGCTCGAAGCAGAATTTCAGGGTGGTCGACACCAAGAGCGACTCGATTTAGTTGAACAGCTAGAAAGATCTTTAAAATATAAAACTATATAAATATTACGACGGACCGCTAACAAAAGGAGTGTCATTATGAGTTCAATAGAAATGAAAAAAACAGTAGATGAATTAGCAATTAACACCATTCGCACATTATCCATCGACGCTATTGAAAAGGCAAATTCAGGACATCCGGGAATGCCAATGGGTGCTGCTCCAATGGCTTACGCACTTTGGGCAAAGGAAATGATTCATAACCCCAAAAATCCTAATTGGTTCAACCGAGATCGCTTCGTTTTATCAGCGGGTCATGGATCCATGCTTTTATACAGCTTATTGCACTTGTTTGGTTATAATGTCACGCTAGATGATTTGAAAAATTTCCGCCAATATAAGAGTAAAACACCGGGTCATCCTGAATTCGGGCATACACCTGGTGTAGATGCAACAACGGGTCCACTTGGTCAAGGGATTGCGATGGCAGCAGGGATGGCTATGGCCGAGCGTCATTTGGCAGAAACCTACAATCGTGAAGGCTATCCCATTGTCGATCATTTTACTTATTGCATCTGTGGGGATGGCGATCTGATGGAAGGAGTATCAGCAGAAGCTGCGTCATTAGCAGGTCATTTAAAGCTTGGACGCTTAGTAGTACTTTATGATTCAAATAACATTTCTTTAGACGGCGACTTGAGCCTGACATTCTCCGAGAGTGTCCAACAACGCTTTGAAGCATATGGCTGGCAAGTGCTCAGAGTAGAGGATGGAAATGATGTAACTGCCGTCCAAAATGCTGTGGAACGTGCAAAGCTTGATGATCAAAGACCAACACTTATTGAAGTGAAAACAACCATTGGCTTTGGTTCTCCTAATAAAGGAGGGAAATCCGATTCTCACGGTTCTCCGCTTGGTCCGAAGGAGACGGAACTGACGAAAGCAGCCTATGAATGGGAAGAAAAAGAGCCATTCCATGTACCAAATGAAGTGAGAGAGCACTTCCAACAATTTGCAAGCATTGGTAAGCAATTTGAAGATCAATGGAACTCCCTTTTCGAGAGCTACAAACAACAATACCCTGAGCTTTCACAGCAGCTTGAGCGTGCAATCAATGGTGAATTGCCTGAAGGCTGGGAACAAGATCTACCACAGTTTTCAAAAGGTGAAAAAATGGCATCTCGTGCCTCTTCAGGGAAAATGCTAAATGCAATCGCAAAAAAAGTCCCTCAACTAATTGGAGGCTCGGCTGATCTCGCGTGCTCAAATAAAACAACATTAACCTTTGAAGGAAACTTTGGTGTGGACGGATATCAAGCACGAAACATTTGGTTTGGAGTTCGAGAATTTGGAATGGGTGCGGCGTTAAACGGAATGGCTTTACATGGAGGAGTTAAAGTATTTGGGGCAACATTCTTTGTCTTCTCTGACTACTTAAGACCAGCAATGCGTCTGTCTGCATTAATGAAGTTACCTGTTATCTATGTATTTACTCATGATAGTATTGCAGTTGGTGAAGATGGGCCCACACATCAACCGATTGAGCATCTAGTATCATTACGTGCTATGCCAGGATTGTCATTAATTCGCCCTGCTGATGCAAAGGAAACTGCAGCAGCCTGGAGATTAGCTGTGGAAAGTGAGAGCAACCCAACTGCTCTAGTACTAACTCGTCAGGATTTACCAACACTTGAAATGTCTGAAGATGAAGTATATAAAGGTGTTCAAAAAGGTGCCTATGTGGTATCTAAGGCAGCTAAAGAAGCAGAGGGCTTACTATTAGCTAGTGGTTCAGAAGTAGCCCTCGCAATCGATGCACAAAAGCTTCTCGATCAAGAAGGCATCTATGTTTCCGTTGTGAGCATGCCAAGCTGGGATCGTTTTGAGAAGCAGACGAAGGAATATAGGGAAAGCATCCTTCCTAAAGGACTTTTAGCAAAATTTGCAATAGAAACAGCATCTTCCTTTGGTTGGAGAGAATATATCGGAGAATATGGTGAGGTCTTATCTATTGACCACTTTGGCGAATCAGCACCAGCAAACCAGTTGCTTGAAGAATATGGATTTACTGCCAAGAATGTTGCAGAAAGATTTAAAGCTCTTTCAGAAAAGATTAACTAAATTAATTTTCAAACCTCTATTTTAATAGAGGTGTCAGACTACAAACAAACTAAAAGTTTGTTGTAGTCTTTTTTACTTTATGGTTCTGTTCAATATAATTGTAGATATCTTATATGATATTAAAGTCGTTATTTGTCGAACAATAAAGAATTAGATTACTTTCCTTTTCTAGTATAATAGCCCTATTATTTATATCGAAGAGGGAGACGTCTATGAGTAAAAGTATAAAGTTGAAAATGATCGTTATTTTCTCAAGTTTAATATTGCTATCTGGAATCGTAACTAGTTATGTATCTTTTCAAACATCAGAAAATGTCATTACTAGTTCATTAGGAGACCAAGCGCTATCCATTACTGAAAATGCGGTTCAAGTGATTGATTTGGATCAATATGAGGAAATCTCACTAGAGTCAGGAGAAACTGATTACTATTTGGAATTGAGAGAACGTCTAAATGAAATACGAGAAACCAATGGGTTAGTCTATTTATATACAATGAGTAGGAAGGAAAAGGATAACAAGTATGAATATATCTATATGGTCGATGGAATGCCATTAGATACAGATGATGCTTCATCAATAGGAGAAGTTGAGGATGGAGTTGAGGATTACCCATTACTCGTTAAGGCTTTTGAAACGGGAGAGTCACAAGTTGGGGAATTGACTTATTCGGAAGAGTACGGTGCCTTAGTTTCAGCCTACATACCTATCAAATCGGAATCTGGAGAATTAGTCGGGATATTGGGTGCAGATTTAGATGCTAGTATGGTGTATTCGTCTCTACAGGCGAGCAAAATAAAGTTAATATGGATGACAGTTGGAATTGTATTATTGAGT
Organism: Robertmurraya korlensis; assembly: GCF_023715225.1. Classification (GTDB taxonomy): domain Bacteria; phylum Bacillota; class Bacilli; order Bacillales; family Cytobacillaceae; genus Robertmurraya_A. Next base: position 112,094 of record NZ_JAMBNS010000010.1, on the reverse strand, counting down.
ATATTATTAATTTTCATCGCCACAATGTCACTTGTAAATCCACTAAAACATTTAGCCAAGAAGGTCGAATTAATTGGAAAAGGCGATTTAACGGTTACGATTGAATCCAATAGGAAAGATGAGATTGGAAGTTTAACAGATTCATTTAATCAAATGCTTCAAGAATTAAAGAGGATGATTGGGGTAATAAATCAAAGCTCGGTAAGAATGAGTGGAACAACGTCTCAATTGTTAGTAAGTGCTAACAAAACAAAAGGGGCTAGTAATGAAATTTCGGTAATTATGGAACAAATGGCTTCTTCTGTAGACACCCAATATAAGAGTCTTGATGAAAGTGCAAAAATTATAGAAGAAATGTCAGAGAGTATTAACGAAATTGCCATTAATTCATCAGGTGTTACTGAACTATCTTCCCATACACAGGAAGAAATAGAGATAGGGAATTCAAAAGTGAATGATTTAGTAGAGCAAATGAATACCATAAGTCGTTCAGTTAATGAATCATCCAGTTCAATTATGGCATTACAAGCACATTCAAAGGATATTGAGTCAATTGTAGAAATTATACAAGGTATAGCATCTCAAACGAATTTACTTGCATTAAATGCAGCGATTGAAGCAGCGCGTGCAGGTGAAGCGGGTAAAGGTTTTGCGGTCGTTGCTGATGAAGTGCGTAAACTAGCTGAACAATCCGAAATTTCAACCGTTAATATACGAAACATTATCGAAAAAATTAATAATGATACGAATGTAACAGCAGAGAAAATGAAGGTTGTTTTAGAGGATGTAAAACAGGGAATCAGTTCCGTTGGAGAAACGGGAATGGTTTTTAAAAACATCCTTGGTGCTATTCAGGAAGTGAACGTAAAAATCCAAGAAGTGACAGCAACTTCTGAAGAAATGTCTGCAGCAACAGAAGAAATCACAGCATCAGCTAAAGAGACAGCAAATATAGCCGAGCAAGCATCAACTGAAGTAAGGAAAACCGTTGATTTTACATTAGAACAAGAACAATTAGTGTTACATATGACGGAGTCTATTGAAGAGCTTGTTAAGATGGCTTCCACGATGAAGGAATTGACAGGGAAGTTTAAATTATAAGAGGAGCACTTAAAAACTTTTTGAAAACCTAGTGGGAAATATTGTCTAATCCGGAGTCCTTTAAGAAAATATTCTTAAAGGACTTTTTTTGGGACTTAGGAGGTATCTATGAAAACAATTCTACAAGCTGTTATAGCTTCAATCATTCTACATATCATTTATATATTTTGCACGATTGGAATAGGTTATCTAAAAACCATGTTTTATAAACCGAGCAGGCAAGGGGAGGTATACCTGCTCCAAAATGAAGTAGCTTATGGTATGGTGATTTCCCCCTATTTTTACCTCATTTCATTGCTAGTGGTTTCTATTATTTGTGCAGGTATCATAGCTTTGTATAACAAAATAAAAAGGAGAAAAGAATGAACTTCATCACTAATTTTCTGTATTAAGAAACGTGTCGAATATTTCCAAGGAAATTACGACTTATTTCCTCAATTATTTACACGATAATAGGAAACTCAACATAATAAATGGGAGAGGTAAGTTAGATTACCTCTCCCGTTACATATTTCTAAGGATAAATTATTACAAAATTAGCGGAAGCTGCCGCCCATTGACTGTTCGGCCATTCTTACCAGGCGTTTTGTGATTTCTCCACCTACTGATCCGTTTGCACGTGCAGATGTTTCAGGTCCTAAATTTACACCAAATTCACTAGCAATTTCGTACTTCATTTGTTCAAGAGCTTGTTCTGCCCCAGGTACTAATAATTGGTTAGAGTTATTTCCACGGTTATTTCTGTCCATTTCAATCTCTCCTTTTCGTTGGTGTAGCTATATATTTTGCACCTTTTTAAAAAATATACATTTATATGAAAAATATTGTGGGAATAACATATACAATTTATCTTACAAAAAATATAAAAATAAGCGGAGGTTTTCCGGTTAAACTGCAGAGTAGAGCTCTGTTCAGGGTATATAAGCGGAGATTTTCCGATTAAGCGAAGTAAATTTACCCATTTTTACGTTTTTTGAGCAAATAACCGGAATCTCTCCGTCTATTTATGCTATTTTCATTGCTATTAGATAATTAGGAGGAATTTCTCCGCTTAATTATCAAACCCTGCTGATTCCCTCCTTGATATCCGCTCTTTTATGGTTGGGAAGGGAGCTTAGTTCAACAGGCAACCAAAAATGGCTCAGTTCACAATACTGAGCCATGCAGTACAAATGGGGCTACATTTTTGATTTTGCAACAGGTAACGGAATCTGTGACCCAGAAAGGGTGTTTTACGATACTGATACCGAACCTTTGCTTTTTTTCTGCTGTATAGCAGCGAGCGAAACGGCTTTGGCCACCATTTTTGCCACTCTTTCATCCAGTGCGCTTGGAATGACATGGTTGGCTTTTAAATCTTTATCAGAAACAGCCTCTGCAATCGCATAAGCGGCAGCTAATTTCATTTCTGTTGTAATATCTTTTGCTTTAGCATCCATGGCACCTCGGAAAATGCCAGGGAAGGCAAGTAAATTATTTACTTGGTTCGGGTAATCGGAGCGGCCTGTTCCAACTACAGCGGCGCCTGCAGCAAGCGCTTCTTCTGGGTAAATCTCTGGGATTGGGTTTGCCATGGCAAACACGATCGGATTCTTCGCCATCGATTGGATGTGTTCTGGCTTCATAGCAGCTGGCCCAGATACTCCAATAAACACATCTGCACCATGAATCGCATCAGCTAGTGTTCCGCGGACTCTTTTTAGATTGGTCACTTCTGCCATCTCTTTTTGGGCTGAATTCATCCATTTCTCACCTTTGCTAACTACGCCTTCAAGGCTTACAAGGGTGATGTCTTTAAAACCTGCTTGCATCAGCAGTTTGGCAATCGCAATTCCAGCTGCTCCTGCACCGTTAATTACAATATTAAGAGATCGATGCTGTTTATTAACTACTTTTACCGCATTGATTAACGCAGCAAGAACGACAATGGCTGTGCCGTGCTGATCATCATGAAAAACGGGGATATCCAGTTCTTGCTTTAATCGTTCTTCAATTTCGAAGCAACGAGGAGCAGAGATGTCTTCAAGATTTATTCCTCCGAAGCTAGGTGACAGTGCCTTAACGATTCCAACGATCTCATCCACATTTTTCGTATCTAAGCAAAGTGGAAAAGCATCCACATTGGCAAATTTTTTAAAAAGAAGAGCTTTTCCTTCCATGACAGGAAGGGCTGCCTTTGGTCCGATATCTCCTAAGCCTAAAACGGCTGTTCCGTCTGTCACGATAGCAACCATATGTCCTCTGGACGTTAACACGTCGACTTGTTCAGGATTTTCTACAATCGCTTTACATACGTCAGCAACTCCAGGTGTGTATACGAGACTCAGTTGTTCCTCAGATGTTACATCAATTTTGCTGACAATCTCAATTTTTCCTAAATGTTCTTTATGAAGTTTGATTGCTTCCTCTTTAAGATTGCTTTTTATCAATGATATCTACCCCTTTGGTAATCGCTTTCATTCTTTCTACATCGTAAAGAAAATGACCAAGGTTTGATAGATTTTGTAACTATACAACTTTATTAAATTAAAAAAAGTGGAAATGCACTTTTTAAAGATACATATCCACTTGGTTTAGTTTTTCTATTTGTAGAGTATATAGATATACCGGTCTACCAATTCCGTAGGTTAACGATTCCTTCAGTACTCCAAGCTGGGTTAAGAACTTTAAGTATTTCCTTACCGATACGCGTGAGATATACGTACTTTCAGAAATATCATCGGTAGAGAACGGGTTCGTTCCTTTGGTTTTCATCACTTCTACTACAACTTGTAGAGTACTGCTCGTTAAGCCCTTAGGCAGATCAATAATCGGCTCATCGAATTGGGTTTGCTCTGTACTCAAAATTCGATCATCAAGATCTTCTTGTTTAAGCACGGCATGACTTGCAAAGAAAAGATATTTATCTTGGAACTTCAGCAGTGCTTGTTGAAATCGGTCAAACTCAAATGGTTTGATTAAATAATCAACGGCACCGAGCCTAAGAGCTGCTTGGATTTTATCCTTTTCTCCAGCTGCTGTAATGAGGATTACATCTATTTCTAGCTGATGTTCTCTAATATATTTTAACAAGAGTAGTCCATTCTCACCTGGCATATATACATCTAGTAAAATAAGCTCAACGGATTCCTTTTGCAAAAATTCAATCGCATCCTTTACCGTATGGACCATGCCTGAAAGACGAAATCCTTTCATATCATGGAGATAACGTTTGTTAATTTCAGCAACCATCGGGTCATCTTCAACAATTAGAACCTTAATCACGATTCCACCTCTTTGCTTTTATAAGGTATTTTTATATAAACATTGGTTCCTAACATCCATTTCGAGTCGATTTGGAGTTCGCCACTGAGAGCTTGGACGCTTTTTTCTACTAAATGTAGTCCGTAGCCCCGATTGTCTCCTTTTGTGGAATAGCCTTTTTCAAAGATTCGTTCCTGCGTTTCTTCAAGTATTCCCGGTCCGGAGTCCATCACTTCCATGTCTAGCCACTCACCATCATAAGTAAAACTCACTTCAAGCGTTTTTTCCGCGCTATCAGCCATTGCCTCGATGGCATTATCGATCACATTGCCAAGAATCGTAATCAACTCATGTGTGGTTTTTTGATCAGCTGGTTCAGGAATGACTGCCCCCGTTTCAATCGTGAGATCCACGTTTTGTTCCCTAGCATAACTCAGTTTTCCTAGAATAAAGCCTCCGAGAGCAGGGTCCTTGAAATGTTCAGTAATGTTTCCGAATTCCTGGTTTCGGTAATTAACCAAGGTACGAATAAAGTCTGCGAGTTCTTTGTAAGATTTTAACTCGATCATTCCTCGAATCACATGAAGGCGGTTCATAAATTCATGTGATTGGGCACGTAGGGCATCTGCATAAGCTCGAACGCCTGTTAATTGTTCGGCGAGCTGATTGACTTCCGTTTTATCGCGGAAGGTGGAAATAGCTCCGACCACTTGTCCATTAACCAACAGTGGAACACGATTGACGAGAATGGAGACGCCGTTTATGTTCTGTTCCTCATCTAGTTCGGGCTCACCCGTCTGTAACACTCTGTCCAATCCGGTAGACGGCATATAGTCGTGAATGTTCCTCCCGACTGGATTGGAGTCTAGTCCAGCTTTTTGAAAAATTTGAAGAGCCGACTTGTTCACGAGTGTGATTGTTGATTGATGGTCCACGGCAATAATTCCTTCGTGGACGGACTGAAGCATCGTGCTTCTTTCCTCTGTGATCTTTGCAATAGCAAAGGGTTCAAGCCCAAGTAGGGTTCTTTTAATATATCTCGCTAGTAAAATAGCTCCTATCACACCGACGAATAGGCCGAAAAACGTAACGATCAATATGCTCCGATGGCTTCGTCCGAGTGCAGTCTCTACGCTTTTTAGCGATATTCCCACGGCCACGACTCCGATTTGTTCATTATTTTTATTGTAAATGGGCGTAAATGCTCGTACTGATTCACCTAACGTACCTTTTGAGATAGAAACATACTCTTCTCCTTTTAGAGCCTGCTTTTCATCTCCTCCCACAAAGGGCTTCCCAATTTCGTCAGGGTTTGGATGTGTTCTCCGTATTCCCTTCATATCCATAACCACAATGAACAGCATAGCTGTGGCTGTTTGAATATCATTTGTATAGTCTTGAACGGAGTTGGAGTACGTTCTGTTTTCTAACGCGTCTATAACTATATGAGATTTTGATACGGTCCTCGCGACGATCCTTGCTTTTTCTTCTGAATGGGCTTGTATGTTTTTACTAACCGAATGGCTGATTAATAGGTCAGTAATCATCAGTGAAATGAGAACGACCAGACAGACAAAGAAAATGATCACCGTACTAAGCTTAAAACGAACTTGCCGTAAACGCACTACATAACCTCCCAACACAAGGACAAATTGTTATTTTTCCACTATAAAATGAAATCGCTTTAAAAGAAAGAATTTGTTTTGGAAAGGGGAGTGTTCAGTTCAATAACCTCATTAATATGTTACTTACATTAATTACAAAAAGGTTTTATAAGTTTTATTAACTATTCTTATTTTTCGCAAAATTGTAACATGTGGTTAACAAAGTGAATGAAATCGTTTTCAAAATAATTTTATTTTAGGAGGAGACCACATGAGAATTAATTTTAAGAGTCTTACTACTCAAGTAATACTAGGTATTATCTTGGGGATCACTGTCGGGTTTGTGTTTCCAGAGATAGGATCGCAGTTAAAGGTAATCGCTGATATATTTATTAAGCTAGTAAAGATGGTCATCGCACCAATTATTTTCCTAACGATTGTCATCGGAATTGCAGGGATGGGAGATTTAAAGAAGGTTGGTAAAATTGGTGGAAAAGCCTTGCTGTATTTTGAAATTGTCTCCACGATTGCGTTAGCGATTGGAATTATCGTTGCGAATGTGATTAAAGCAGGTAAGGGAATTGATGCGAAGGCAGGAACCGGTGATATCACTCAATTTACGAAGGCGGCTGAAGAAACGAGTCACGGATTTATGGACTTTGTGGTTTCTATTATTCCTGATAGCTTTATCGGTGCGTTTGCGAATGGTGAACTGCTACCTGTTCTTTTATTGGCTTGTTTATTTGGAATTTCTCTTGCTCATTTAGGAAAGAAAGGGAAACCGGTTATTGAGTTTTTTGAAAAGATTACAGAAGTGTTCTTCGGAATTGTTAATATCATCATGAAGGTGTCACCGTTCGCAGCGTTTGGAGCGATGGCGTATACGATTGGTGAATTCGGAATTGGCTCCCTTGTTTATCTTGGAAAGCTGATGGGATCCGTTTATATCACTATGGCTCTCTTTATTGTTCTTGTTCTTGGTGGAATTGCCAAAATGTTCGGTTTTAGCATCTTTAAGTTTATTGCTTACATTAAAGAAGAAATTCTTCTTGTTATTGGGACTTCCTCTTCTGAAGCGGCTCTTCCAAAAATGATGGAAAAGCTTGAGAAGTATGGTTGCTCCAAGCCAGTAGTAGGACTCGTTCTTCCAACGGGGTACTCCTTTAATTTAGATGGAACATCCATTTACCTATCGATGGCTGCATTATTCATTGCTCAGGCCTATGGGGTAGACCTAAGCATTTGGGAACAGCTGACCCTTTTAGGGGTATTGATGCTTACATCTAAAGGGGCCGCTGGTGTTACCGGTTCAGGTTTTGTCACGCTAGCTGCCACACTAGCCGTATTCCCATCAATTCCAGTAGAAGGAATGGCTCTCATCCTTGGGGTTGACCGTTTTATGTCTGAAGCGCGTGCCATCACAAATCTAATCGGTAACGGAGTGGCAACGGTTGTTGTTTCAAAGACAGAAGGGGAGTTTAACCCTGTTCACGAGGTTGAGGCTCAGGTGAATAAAAAGGAAATAACTGCGTAAGTATTTTCGGGTGCTTTCTTCAGAAAAGATGTATGGGATTTGTCATACGTCTTTTCTTTATTTATTAACGTTTCTAAACTTATCGGGTTGGCGGCACCCGCGCTGATAAATAGACGGAGAAATTCCGCTTAATTAGAAATTATTATGAAAAAACGCTTAAATAAACGGAAAGATTCCGTCTATTGTCTTGAAAACTTCGAAAATAGGCGATTTTGCTTTAATTAATGGGAAAACCTCCGCTTATTTACCCCAAAACGAGGCTCCATTCTGCATCTAACCGGAAATTCTCCGCTTATTTTTGCTGGTCACTCGATTAAGGACAAGAAATTTATTTAAAATCTACAAAAATCCAAGATAACCTCATTTTATTGCATGCTGAATGCCTCTCGTATTGTAGGAAGTAAAAAAAGGATTGACAAATGTAAGAATTCTATTAATCTAAAAATAGTTCTATCCCCAAGTTATTCTTTCTTAGCTACTCCGCAAGTCTTTATTTGTTGTTTACAATTCTCCCATTCAAGTCACATTAAATCTCTTTTTCACTTGCATTAACAAGCATTATTGTTAATAACTGTCTGAAGTTCAATTGAATAATTCTTTCGTAGCACCGATTATTAAATGCCCATGTTGTGGATGTTCTACATCAGTTTAAAAAGATATGACCATTAGATAGGAGGAGGGAAGCTATGGGATTTGAAGAAGAATACCAGGCCTTTTTGAATGTTCACTTGCAAGCAAGAAACGGTGAACGGTTGCGGCGCTTACAAGAAGGTCACAATCAGGCTGAAATGTTGTTTTTGAAGCAAGTGTGGTGGCCTTTATATCACCATTTCAAGTATCTTCATCCAGAATATGAAGTGGATGATTTCAAGGATGGCAAAAGGTATTTGGATTTTGCTTATATTCGTCCCGCCATCCGGATTTGCCTGGAAGTCGACGGGTATGGCCCTCACCTAAAGAGCATAAGTAGATGGCAATTTTCTGACAACCTGGAACGTCAAAACCAGCTGGTGATTGATGGATGGACTGTCATCCGCTTTTCCTATGACCAAGTAAATGAGCAGCCCCGTCGATGCCAACAGATTGTTCAGCAAGTAATTGGCCGATTGCTGGGTGATGAACTAGACCAGTCATCTCTGTCCTTTCTCGAAAAGGAAGTACTTCGGCTAGCGATTCGAAAAGGAGAACTCATTTCCCCTAAAGAAGTTGGGGAATACTTAAAGCTAAGTGACAAGACGGTAAAAAGAATACTTTCTCAACTGGTCGATAAAAAAATGCTGATTCCCGCATCTGGGACTAAGAGGGTTCGCTCTTATCGGGTGGGAGATCAGGTTAAGCACCCTATCTGAAAATAGACGGAGAAATTCCGCTTAATTAGAAATTATCATTAAAAAATGCTTAAATAGACGGAGAAATTCCGCCTATTGGCTCGAAAAACGTAAAAATACGTGGTTTTGCTCTGAATAGCCGGAAAATCTCCGCTTATTTCTTTAATACCATTCAAAACGTAATCACCTAAATTATGATGAGTCAGCTTTTCTGTTGTAGATCCAGATCTAACAAAATCTTCTTCATAAAGGCGTTCACCCATACCGAATAGGCTGGCGTCGCATATCCTTTTATTGTATTTACATTACAATAGAGGAGGAATTACCTTGAATAATGATGTAAGAATTCGTCCTGGATTTGGTTTCGGCAGACCAGGGTTTGGATTTGGTAGACCAGGTTTCGGTCGTCCTGGATTTGGAGGTTTTGGTCTAGGGTTCTTAGGAGGTTTAGCTGCTGGTGCATTACTAACTCCAGGTCCTGGCTATGGATATGCCTATCCATACCCTTATCCTTATCCATACCCTTACCCATATTATCCGCCTTATCCTTATCCTTATTATTAATAAAGTAAATGTTATCGGAGTAACGGCTGTTTCGTAAACAGCCGTTTTTTAATGTGAAAAGAAATTCCTTTCTCTAAAAATACATATTTTGTATGTTATGGTAGTCTTATATAATAGTGGTACTATGACCGTGTATACCCACAGTGGTATAATAATGGAACCAGAACATTGGGAGAAAGGGGATTAGAAAATATGTCAACTAAAACTGAAAACCATCCATCCTGGGTGCAGCCATACCTCGACTCCACAGAAAAGCAACAAGCGTTATATAAACGAACGCTTCTTATCGTTGTGTTATCTCAAATTTTTGGAGGGGCAGGGCTTGCGTCGGGCATCACCGTGGGGGCGCTTCTTGCCAAGGATATGCTTGGGACGGATAGTTTCTCGGGTCTGCCGGTCGCATTGCTGACATTAGGGTCTGCGGGTTCGGCCTTGATAGTTGGTTATCTTTCTGACCAATATGGACGCCGCTTTGGTTTAGCAGCCGGATTTTTAGCGGGAGGACTTGGAGCAATCGGTGTGGTCCTGGCAGCGGTTACTAGCAATATTCTCCTCCTTTTTGCTTCCCTATTAATCTATGGGGCAGGAACGGCAACGAATTTACAGGCCCGCTATGCGGGTACGGATTTAGCCAATGCGAAACAGCGAGCAACAGCTATTAGTATTGCGCTAGTGTCCACGACCTTTGGAGCGGTTGCGGGACCGAACTTGGTTGGTCCTATGGGAGAGTTTGCTGCATCCATCGGTGTACCAACACTAGCTGGTCCCTTCCTATTAGGTGCGGCGGCCTTCATCTTAGCAGGGCTCATGATTCTTATGTTTCTACGTCACGATCCTCTTATTGTAGCAAAAGCGATTGCTAAGAGAGAGAGTCAAAACCATCACCTTAAGAGTGAGACTGCCACAACAGCCATTAATAAAAAAGGAATTATTGCCGCTGCAACCATCATGGTGCTCACTCAAATAGTCATGGTAGCGATTATGACGATGACTCCCATTCATATGGGGCATCATGGCCATGGCTTACAAGAAGTAGGGATGGTTATCGGCTTTCATATCGGTGCCATGTACCTTCCATCTCTTCTAACGGGTATGCTTGTTGATAAGGTAGGGCGGACCTCCATGGCAATTGCAGCCGGGAGCATTTTACTTGCTGCAGGGTTTACGGCGGCGTTCGCTCCGACGGATAGCATGGTGGTTCTAACGGTCGCTCTTATTCTTTTGGGACTCGGTTGGAATATCGGTTTGATTAGTGGGACGACGATTTTAGTGGATGCAACAAGTCTTGCCACCCGTGCGAAGACACAAGGAACCATCGATGTTCTTGTTGCATTATCAGGTGCATCAGGTGGAGTGCTTTCTGGGGTAGTCGTTGCGTATTCAAGCTACGCCGCACTTTCTATTGCGGGAGGAGTTCTTTCATTACTACTTATACCAGTGGTGATGTGGTCGCTAAAGAAGCCTGTTGTGGAGAAACAGCTTAATCAAAAGGTAGGTTTTTAGTAAACAAAAAGAGATCTTCCATTGGGAGATCTTATTTTTATGTGTATAACTAGTTAACGTAACTAAAATAACAGGTTAAATTACTAGCTGTTTACTACATTTTATGATAAATACCCAACTTTTTTATAAAAAACTATTGATTGTAACCGCTTTTATTGATATATTCATAACAAGAAGTTTAGTAAAGTTTACTTAATAAAAGGCTGTGATCAAAATGACGACAATCAAAGACATTGCCGTGCAAGCAAATGTCTCAACGGCAACGGTTTCACGAATTTTAAATAATGACCCTACGCTTTCTGTTTCTGATATCACACGTAAAAGAGTTCAGGAAGTTGTTCATGAATTAAATTATAAGCCTGCAAGAAAAAAAAGTGTGAAAGCGGAAAAGGGTACGGAAACACACAATATTGGGCTTTTACTCACTACAACAAAGGAGGAGGAGGCGCGAGATCCGTATTTTATGTCAATCCGTAATGGGGTTGAAATGGCTAGTGAAGAATACGGGTTAAATATTACTTCTGTGTTTACTGTTGGGTTAAGTGACATAAACCCAGCGGTCTTGGCTGGATTAAGCGGGTTAATCGTAATCGGTAGAGTAAACGTAGAAGAACTGCAAGATGTTTACTTCGATAACAAGAAAATTGTTTTTGTTGACTCTGTTCCAGAACAAAAGGGCTATGACGTTCTAATTTCTGATTTAGAAAATGCAACTGATGAAGTGCTCACACATCTATTTGAATTGGGACATAGAGATATTGCCTATATGGGTGGAGGCGTGTACTTTAAGGGCTTATACAATCAAGAGTTTGTTGGTGATGAGGATGTTCGGAAGCTAGCGTATGAAAAAATCATGAAAGAAAAAGGTTTCTATCAAGAAGAACGTGTGCTAGTAGGAGATTGGAGTCCCAATGGGGGCTATGTTCTGATGAATCAACTCATTCAGTCAGGCCAGTTACCAAGCGCGGTGGTTTGTGCTTCTGATCCTATGGCTCTAGGGGCTTTTAGAGCTTTGCATGAAGCGGGGATCAAGGTGCCTGAAGACATATCCATCATCAGTTTCGACGATATTGATGCAGCAGCTTATCTTCAACCAGCCCTTTCAACGGTGAAGATCCATTCGTTTGAAATGGGGAAAACAGCAGTGAAACTTCTACAAGATCGAATAAAAGGAAGAGAGCTTCCGATGAAAGTGATTCTTCCGACTGAACTCATCCTAAGGGAAAGCACAGGAATGAAAAAAGCATGAACATGATGTTGGTTCCTAATAAAAATTGATTATAGGGGGATTTTTTTCATGAAAAAGACAATTGCCATTCTTTCTGCTGGTGTATTATCACTATCTCTTCTAGCTGGTTGTGGTGGAGGGGAAGAGGATTCTTCTGACGGCAAAGTAAAGATTGAGTTTTTCCATCATAAGCGAGAAGGTATGGAAACCATTGATAAGCTGATAGCTAAATTTGAAAAAGAAAATCCAAATATCGATGTGGAGCAAGCGAGCCCGCCTGAGCCATCCACTGTTTTAAGAACAAGAGTTTCAAAGAGTGATATACCGGATATTATCGGCGTTGGTGGGGATATGACTTATAAGGATCTTTCCGAAGCTGGAGTTTTTGCCGATATCTCTGATGATAAAAGTCTGGAAAAGGTTCAGCCTGCGTACGTACAGATGCTAAAAGATGTGTCTGGCCTTGAGGAAGTGTATGCCATTCCATTTGCCACGAATGCGGTAGGCGTTATTTACAATAAAGCTGTTTTCACAGAGCTTGGTCTAGAGATTCCGAAAACATGGGATGAGTTCATTGAGGTTTCTGAAAGTATTAAAGCAGCAGGAAAAACTCCTTTCTTCCATACATATAAGGATGCATGGACAACCTTGCCTTCATTTAATGCACTAGTTGCGAATACTCAGGGTGATGATTTCTACTCAGAATTAAATAAGGGCAATATTCTTGCGGGAAAAAGATACAAAGAAGCGGCAGAAAAGATGGTTCAATTAACGGAATATGGTCATAAAAATCAACAGGGTGTTGGCTACAATGATGGAAACACCGCCTTTGCTAACGGAGAGGCAGCCATGTACTTACAAGGGGTGTGGGCGATTCCTGAAATCAAAAAAGCCAACCCTGATCTTGAGCTAGGAGTATTTCCTTTCCCTGCGACCAACCATGCGGACGAAGTGAAAGTAATTTCTGGTGTGGACTTAATCTTAGGCTTAGCGGCATCATCTAAACATCCTGAAGAAGCGAAAAAGTTCATTGAATTCCTATTAGAAGAAGAAAATGCGAAGCAGTATATTCAAGAACAAAACTCGTTTTCTGCTCTAAACGGGATTACACAGGATGACCCATCTGTTGCAGATCTAAAAGCTAGCTTTGAGAAGGGTGCTCTAACGGATTTCCCTGACCACTATATTCCTACAGGAGTGGCCCCAGAGAAAACGCTACAAACGTTAGTACTTGAGAAAGATGTGGACGCGTTCCTTGAAAAACTGCAGAAAGACTGGGAAAAAGTACAGGATCGTAAATAAATTTTTAGGAGGAGAAATTGGGATTCCCAATTTCTTTTTCCTTACATAGGGAGTGAAAAACTGATGAAAGAAGACAACCCTGCTATTCAAGCGCAGAATATTTCTCCTAAGGTTGCTAGTAAAACAAAGCGAAAAATGAAGTCTAGAGAAATGGCCTATTACTTCATGGTATTACCAGCCGTTATTCTATTTGCAGCATTTCACACATTCCCGGCTCTACAAGGAATTTATTATTCTTTTACAAATTGGAATGGAATCAGCTTAGATTATGATTTTGTTGGATTGAAGAACTATATCAATCTATTTAAAGATGTAACCGTACTTGATTCCTATCTTTTCACCTTTAAGTTCGCTATTTTTGCTGCCATTCTTGTCAATATCATTAGTTTGGCAGTTGCCATCGGATTAAACTCGAAAATTAAGGGACGAAACTTTTTTAGAGCCGTTTATTTTTTACCGAATGTATTAAGTGTATTGATCGTCGGCTTTATCTTTAACTTCTTTTTCACCAATATCCTTCCTGATCTAGGTGAAGAATACAAAATTGAGTTTTTAACAACCAATATTCTTGGTAGCGCAGACTTTGCCTGGATTGGAATTTTACTTGTGTTTGTATGGCAGGCTTGTGCATTTAATATCATTTTATACCTATCAGGATTACAAACGGTTCCTTCCGAGCTTTATGAAGCTTCTAGTCTGGATGGAGCAAATAAATGGCAACAATTCTGGAAGGTGACCTTCCCCATGATTGCTCCGTTTTTCACGATTAACATGGTGTTATCGATGAAGAATTCCTTAATGGTATTCGATCAGATTGTAGCGATGACCGGAGGAGGTCCGGGGAACTCGACTACGTCGATCTCTTTATTAATCTACACAGGTGGGTTTAGTGGAGGAGAGTTTGCCTTCCAGTCTGCGAATGCGGTGATTTACTTTATTGTGATTATGCTAATCTCAGTGTTTCAGTTAAAGATACTACAAAAAAGGGAGATGGATATGTGATGGAAAAAAGAACAAATTGGCCGGTTACGATTCTCATCGCCTTAGGTTCCATACTCATCCTTTTTCCGTTGTACATGGCTATTTCCATTGCGCTGAAAAATCCTCAAGAGCTGGCACAGTCAGCCTTGTCTTTCCCATTTAACTTGCACTGGGAAAATTTCACGAGAGCAATCGAAGCGACGAACTTCTTTAGTGCCTTGAAAAATAGTGCGGTCATTACGATTTTTACATTAGTGTTCACGATCCTATCAAACTCCATGGTTGCATATGCGATTGCTAGAAATATGCATCGTAAGCTGTTTAAAACTCTTTATTTCTATTTCGTTAGTGCTTTGTTTATTCCGTTTCCCATTATCATGCTGCCAGTTGTGAAACAAACATCTGCATTAGGTTTGAATAATCCGGCTGGTTTGATTCTTCTTTATGTCGTATACGGAATGGCCATGAATATCTTCATTTATGTAGGCTATATTCGTTCCATTCCACAAGAGCTTGAAGAGGCGGCCATTGTTGATGGATGCAGTACGTGGGGAGTGTTCTGGAAGGTAATTTTCCCATTACTGACACCAATTAATGCAACAGTAGGAATTTTAACCTGCCTATGGGCTTGGAATGATTTCTTGCTCCCATTAATTATTTTAAGTGATTCAGCTGACGCGACACTTCCACTCGTGCAGTACGTGTTCCAAACGGAATTTGGAACGGATTATAATTTGGCATTTGCTTCCTATTTATTAGCATTAGCTCCAATGGTTCTCGTATATTTATTTGCACAAAGATGGATTATTGGCGGAGTGGTAAAAGGTGCGATCAAGTAAACTATTCAGTTAGGAGTTGTACTCAACATGGGAATTCAATATCGTTCGGAAGATAGCCTCTTTCATTTGCAGGCAAAAGATACAAGTTATGTCATACAAATCGCAAAAGGTGGCTATTTGCTGCATTTGTACTGGGGTACGAGAATTAAGACATACCGTTATTCGAACTATATCCAACAGGTTGACCGTGGTTTCTCAGGCAATCCCTATGAACAAAAGGAGGATCGTACGTTTTCATTAGATACTCTGCCACAAGAATACCCGCAATACGGAAATACAGATTTTAGAAAGCCTGCTTATCAAATTCAATTGCCAAACGGGTCGACGGTCTCGGATTTGCGTTATGATTCGCATGAGATATTTAAAGGGAAAAAGAAGCTTGATGGTCTGCCAGCTACCTATGTGGAGGACGAAAATGAAGCGGAAACTCTAGAAATCACCATGAAGGATGGAGTAGCAGGACTGACTGTTATCCTGAGTTATACGGTTTTTGAACAGCTGAATGTGATTACAAGGTCGGTCAGGTTTAAAAATGAGAGCTCAGAACATATGAATCTCTTGAGTGCACTAAGTATGAGCGTTGATTTTATGGATGCAGACTTTGACTTCTTACATCTCCACGGTGCCCATGTGAAGGAAAGACATATTGCCAGACAACCTCTTCGTCATGGCATTCAATCAATCGAAAGTGCAAGAGGAGCAAGCTCTCATCAGCATAATCCGTTTATCGCTTTGTTACGAAAAGGGACAACGGAAGATGTAGGCGAAGTGTACGCGTTTAATTTCGTATACAGTGGGAATTTCCTGGCTCAGGCAGAAGTGGATCAGTTTAGCACCACCCGAGTAACGATGGGTATCAATCCATTCGACTTCAACTGGAAGCTTGAAGGTGGGGAAGAGTTTCAAGCGCCTGAAGTTGTTATGGTGTATTCCTCTTCAGGCTTAGGAGAGATGTCTAGAACTTTCCATGACCTTTATCGCACACGCCTAGTAAGAGGAACATTTAGAGATAAGGAACGTCCGATTTTAGTAAACAACTGGGAAGCAACCTATTTTGACTTTAATGCAGAAAAGATTATAGATATTGCCAAAGCAGGAAGTGAGTTAGGAATCGAGCTTTTTGTATTGGATGATGGTTGGTTTGGAAAAAGAGACAATGACAAAACGTCATTAGGCGATTGGTTTGTTGATCAAAATAAGCTCCCTGAAGGATTAGGGCATCTAGCTAATGAAGTAAATTCATTAGGTATGCAGTTCGGAGTATGGTTCGAGCCTGAAATGATTTCTGTGGATAGCGACCTGTACCGCGAACATCCAGATTGGTGCCTGCATGTACCCAATCGTCCGAATTCAGAAAGCAGAAATCAATTAATCCTTGATTTTTCAAGGGAGGATGTGTGCGAGGAAATTACGAAAAGGGTATGTGATATTCTAGCAAGCGCCCCTATCTCTTATGTGAAATGGGATATGAACCGTCATATGACCGAAATCGGCTCCGCACTTCTTCCACCGGACCGTCAAAGAGAGACTGCCCACCGATACATGCTTGGGTTGTATCAGGTGATGGAGAAGATTACTTCTTCCTTCCCAGAGGTGCTATTTGAGAGCTGTTCCGGTGGGGGTGGCAGATATGACCCTGGTATCTTGTACTATATGCCACAAACATGGACGAGTGACAACACAGACGCCATTTCTCGCTTGAAAATTCAGTATGGAACGAGTCTTGTATATCCAATCGTATCAATGGGGTCCCATGTATCGGCTGTTCCGAACCATCAAGTAGACCGAATCACCTCGCTAGATATTAGAGGGGATGTGGCGATGTCAGGAAACTTGGGATATGAACTCGACCTAACCAAGCTGCCGGCAAGTGAAAAAGAGGTGGTTAAAAAGCAGGTGGAAACATACAAAGAGATCCGAGGACTGGTTCAATTCGGACAGTTTTACCGCCTATTAAGTCCGTTCGAAGGAAACGAAACTGCATGGTTATTTACAAATGATGACCAATCGGAAGCTCTCGTTTTCTATTTCTCGGTTTTAGCAGAACCTGCGGCACCGCTGAAATTTTTAAAGGTAACAGGAATCGATCCAAACAAGCAATATCAGTTGGTTGGATCGGATCAAGTGTTTGGTGGAGATGAACTTATGTATGTAGGCTTGAGTATTCCAGTGGAGCTTAAGGGAGATTTTCAGAGTTATAGTTGGTATTTGAGAGAAAAATAATTATATAGAGAAAAACATTTTTTGCTAATAGGTAGCAGTAGATTCGGGAAGGATCTACTGTTTTTTTATGCCTTTTTCCCCTTAAAGTAGGTCGAAACTATGAACGATGACCTAATTTTAAAAATTATCTAATATATAGTATTGACGATGAGAATCATTCTCTATTATAATCACAATTGTGAATGAAAATCATTATCAATAAACTAAACATAAAAATGATTAATGGGGGATTATTTCATGAAAAAGAGAGAGTTAAAGAAAATTTTTGCAGGTTTCTTACTAGCTAGTTCAGTTTTAACAGCATGTAGCTCAACTACTTCTACAGAAAAGACAGAAGAAAAGAAACAAGAAGAAGTGAAAGAGGAAGAAGTACAAACGGAAGAAGTAAGCTATGGACAGGCATTTCAAGAAGCAGTTACAGAATTAGAAAAAGCGAAAGAAGATAAAGAAGTAGATTTCGATAAAGTAACTGAACTTTATACGGCAAACCTTCAAGGTCTTGTAAAAGAAAGAGATGCTGAATTTGAAGATACGATTGACCAACATATTACAACGGCATTAGCGGCTGGTAAAGATGGCTCCATGGACAAAGTAGTTGTAAAACAACTTTTTGATAAATTAATGCAAAAGGTTTTCTATACAACGATTAAGCATGAATTTACAGAAGTAACGGAAAACTGGGCTGATAAGGAAGCCGTAAAAGAAGAAGTTGAAGAAGCAAAAGAATTTTACTCCATTATTCAATCGACTGTTGAAAAGCGTGATGCTGCTTACGGTACAAACATGGTAGATGCGATCGCAGGTGGATTTGATGAGATTGAGAAAGCAGTAGAAGCGGACGATCAATTAGGCTTCAACCTTGGAAAGCAAGTAGTGGACAAAACATTGATGAAGACTTTCTACTTTGCAACTGGGGCAGTTCCGAACGGATATGCAACAAAAGCTGCTGCTGCAGCGAAAGAAAATGCGGAAGAAGCAAAAATTGAGCAAGCTGAAGGTTGGGCATTTTATCAATCAATTTTCACTTATCTAGATAAGCACGCTCAAGAAGATGCTGCATTCATTCTAAGCCAATTCGATCTGCAAACAGACGTAACAACACTTGATCCTACAGCTGTAAACAAAGCGTTTGTACGTGGTTTCTCAAAAATTGCATTACATGAATATGAAGAGAGTGTGGAAACTTGGGGTGAAGACAAATCAGTTATCACTGCATTAGAAGGTGCTCTATTCATTGATGTTATTGGTGAAGATATTAAGACAATGATCGGTGAAGCGGAGTTTACTGCTTTAACTGAAAAGGCACAAAAATATTTAGAAGCAGCAAAAGCACAAGATAAAGCGACTGCAGATGCTACGCTAGCTGAAATTCAAGCGACTCTAAATTCAGTCATTAACAACGCGAAATAATGCAAACAAATAGTAGGGAGAAAACCTTGTCATGATCAAGGTTTTCTCCTTTTCATTCATCCTCTCCTAGCAAAACTGCTTTGCATTCTTACTTAAGATATAATGATTAGTAAAGTGTAAAACTAGAGGTGTTGTGTTATGAAGATTATTGTAACGGGTGGAGCAGGATTTATCGGAAGTCATCTTTCTAGAAGATTATTATTAGAGCAACATGAAGTGTTTATCATTGATTGTCTTCATTCCTATTATTCTCCAGATAGAAAAAGAACGCATCTGAATGAAATAAAAAAACTGGGTGCCTTTCATTTTTATCATTTAGACCTGCTTGATCGAGAGGGGACCATTCGGCTTTTCAAGGAAATCTCTCCTGATGTCGTGATTCATCTTGCGGCTCTACCTGGTGTTGCATACTCCATAGATCAACCACTCGAATACGTGGATTATGATATCAAAGCAACGATTAATGTGTTAGAAGGAGCAGGAAAAGCGGGAACAAGACAAGTGATTTTTGCTTCCTCTTCCTCGGTTTATGGAAATCAAGAAGGGCGGTTCCTTGAAGAAATGGCGATCGGAAAAGTTATATCTCCATATGCGGCTGCCAAATACTCTGCTGAATCCTTCTGTCATGTGTACGAACATTTATATGGATTCCAAATGAATATTCTGAGGTTCTTTACGGTATATGGCCCATGGGGAAGACCAGATATGGCGATTGGACATTTTATTAAAAAGCTTATGAACGGTGAAAGCATTCATGTGTTTGGTTCAGGGAGTGCACGTGACTATACGTATATTGAAGATATTGTTGAAGGAATCAACTTGACGATGATCAAAAGCAAAGAAAGTGAAACGTTTAATATTGGCTCAGGAAGACCGATTACGATGGAACATTTATTATCTGAGTTACGCATCCATTTTCCGAACATGGTTGTGAAAAGGGAAGGCAATCGAGTAGGAGATGTACATCAAACATGGGCAGACATCTCAAAAGCTGCAAATCAGTTAGGCTATCAACCAAAGGTCGAGTTTTCTTTAGGTATAGAGGAAACGGTGAAATGGGCGAAAGAGTATGAAGCTTCTCTCTAAAAAATTCGTTAAGACTGGCATCTCGTTGATCAGCATTTTGATCTTTGGTGTGCTAACCATCATGTTTTTTGATGGTAGCCATGTATGGAATGCAGGTAAACTACTTGCTCAACATCCATTTTGGCTTCTTTTCATGTTTGGTTTATATTTTCTTTCCTTTTGTTTAAAAGCGGTAGCTTGGAAGCTTTACCTAAAAGGGAAATCAAGCATTTTCACTTGCTTACTAGGAATTCTTTATAGCTTATTTATTAATCACCTCCTTCCAATTAAGGTCGGAGATTTGGTTCGAGCGGAAGTATTGATCAACAGAGAAAAGCTAGTTAATAGAGAAGAAGCGTATCATTCTGTAATCGTCCTAAGGGCGATGGACATGGTCTGTTTAATCAGTATCACTCTTGTTGGGTTACTTGCTTTAGACATCATCTACCGTATCCCAACATGGCTGATTCTCGGTGGGATCTTGCTTGTTTTGCTAGCTCTAATTATTAGTAGACAATTTTTCCGTAAGTTTTTACAGAGGCAATTTGTTTTAATGAAGAGTGCTTTATTAGGATGGAACGGATTCGTTATTATTATTGCCACATTGATTAGTTGGATATTAGAAGCAGGGGTATTATACGGTACGGTGAATATTCTTACTGAAAAAAGGAGCTTACTAGAGTTAGCATTTGTAAACAGCTTGACGATTGCTGGGCAAATATTTCAAGTGACCCCAGGAGGAATCGCGAACTACGAAAGTGTTATGACCTTTGGTTTAGGTTTCATAGGAATTTCGTTGAAAGTGGGATATACAATTGCTGTATTTAATCATGCCATTAAGTTCTTTTTTTCCTATATCGTTGGAGCATTTTGTTTATGGATACATCCAATCAAATTAGACACCATTAAGAGCTTGGCAAAATCGAGAGGAGTTAGTAGAAAGTGAAAAGTGCTTCAAAATTTGAAAAAGTGGCCGCCCGATGTTGGAACTTGCTTAACGAAGGCAAGCCCTTTACCCCGATATTTGTATTAGGAACGTTTCTTTTGTTTCATTTTAGGGATATGGCTTCGGCCGCGAATCTATCTTCCATCTTTCTATCATTACTGGTAATTATCCCGATATTAGCACTGTATTTTATCTTTGATTTCCCTTTATTTTTAAGAAATTATTTGTGGATTCCTTTTATTGCCTATTTAATTGTATGGAATAATGTTCATCTTCCATTATTACTGTTTGCGATTGGTCTTTATTTCTTTTTTACCGTCTTTTTCTGGGGTACTCTTTATTATCATTTAAGAATTGGAACATCGTGGTTGAATTTCACTCGTTTTTGGAAGCTAGTTATGAAAAATAGTGATTCAACAAGTGGAAATGCGCAGGAACAATTGCCAAAGTTTTTACTCGTGTTATCTATTTGGCAGCTAGTTTATGAAAATCATCGTTCAGGCGAGCCTGTTGAGTATCTTTCCATCTTCATGTTCTATGGTTTTATTTTTATTTTTGCTTGGGTTTTACACCGTTACTTGTTTGATTGGAAGCCGGCGATGTATGCGGACTATACAAAGGATTCTACGGAGCCACCCAAGAAAGCTCTTTCTGATAAAGTCGTTGTTATTGTTATTGATGGGATGAGAAAAGAACGGTTTTATGAGGCAAATACGCCTTTCCTCGACTATCTGAAGGAAAACGGGACGGAGTATACGAATATGGAGACAGTGTATCCGGCAAGAACGGTCGTTTGTTTTACATCGATGTTTACAGGAACGTATCCATTTGAGCATGGTATTACGTCCAACATGGTTTGGAAACTGGGGATCAAGGTAGAGAGCATTTTTGACTCAT
Organism: Robertmurraya korlensis; assembly: GCF_023715225.1. GTDB lineage: Bacteria > Bacillota > Bacilli > Bacillales > Cytobacillaceae > Robertmurraya_A. The sequence goes on along the minus strand of NZ_JAMBNS010000010.1, from coordinate 90,326 downwards.
TACGTAAGGTAGGGAAAAAAGGCAGACTATTAGGAATTGCCCATTTGGTTGATTCGATGGGAGACGATGTCGAAACCGTTACAGCTGTTATGCATAATGATGAAGCAGATCCGAACATTATGAAAAGAGCAAAAAAAATCATGAAAGAACAGGATCCGGACTTATTCATAGTACAAATGATTGCAACGGATCAAACAGGTCATTCAAGAGGGGTCCTGTATGATGAGTACATTCAAAAAATTGAAGAAGCAGACGCTTTGGTTAAGGACTTTGTTGAGTGGCTTGATTCAGAAGGGAAAATGGAGAATACGACATTATTTATTTGCGCGGACCATGGGCAGGCAGATGGAATTGGCGGACACGGTCACCTCGATGAAGGGGAGCGCTTCGTTCCATTTTTTATGCACGGCCCACATATTGAGAGAGGCAAGAAAGTAGAGCAAAAGCATAGTCTTGTTTCTATGGCTCCAACATTAGCACATCTTTTAGGGGCACCATTTCCTAGCCACAGCCGTGGAAAAGTACTAAACGAAGCGATTAAGGAAAGTAGAGAGTAAAAATGAATAGACAGAAGGTAATCGTATTTTTACCCGCCTATAATGAGGAAGAATCGGTTGGGGAAGTCATAAAAGGCATTCCCCGTGACTTCCATCATGCGGTCGAGGTTCGTGTCCTAGTGATAGACGATGGTTCGACAGATGATACTGTACAAGTAGCGAAAGAAGCAGGTGCTGATTATATCGTAAGCTTTGAGAAAAATCAGGGTCTTGGAGCCGCGGTTCGAGCAGGGATCAAGGCATGCTATAAGCACGGTGCGGATATTGGAGTCATGATTGACGCAGATGGGGAATATCCTGCCAAGCAAATACCTGAATTGTTACAACCTATTTTTTCAGGAGAAGCGGATTACACGATGGGCTCAAGATTTTTAGGCTCGATTAAAGGGATGAAAATCCATCGTCGATTGGGCAATTATTGTTTCACCTTCATTCAAAGTCTGTTATTGAAAAAGTGGATATACGATGGCCAGTCCGGAATGAGAGCCTTCTCCCGACAAGCTCTTGAGCATGCGGAGATCATTCATGATTATAATTATGCGCAAGTGATTACATTGAATTTAGTGAGAAAGGGATTTCGTGTCCAAGAAGTACCTATTCAATATCAAGTACGAACGACAGGAGAGTCATTCATCACCTTCAGAGGGTATCTTTCAACGGTACTTCCAGCAATTATAAAGGAAATGAGTAGACCCGTTCAAAAAGTAGAGCTCAATTCCTCAGCTCACATAATCAGTCAATCATCAGAGGCTAGAAATCAAGTTCGTTCATGGGATTTATCCATTGAAACTATACACAAAGAGACATAAAGTTCAAATTGACACTCAGAATGATTATCATTATCATTGAGGATAGGAGGCAGGTATATGTTTAAGAAGCTTTTGTTTTTTAGCTTGTTAGTAGTCCTTACTTTTACTAGTATGTTTACAACATCAGCTAGTGCCTATACGTACGGAGATCCAAACAAAGAAGAGGTGGCAGAAGCTTATAAAGAAATTCTCCTAAAGTTGGATCAAGATCCACCAAATTTTGTTGAGGCGAGAGAGATTTATGAATCAGTAAAGAAAGAAGTAGATATGCATATGGGAGCTGAGCCGTCGGAGATTATTCTTGCTGGAATGGATTCCAAAGACAAAGAAGCTACCATTGAAAATATGGAAAAACTTTTAGTACTGAACATTGCAAGAAGAATGGAAAGTATCGAGGGCAATTTTACCGAGTATGATACAAGTAAAAAGTTATTAGCGAAGGCCTTTGCTACATATGAAGCATTGTCACCTAGAGTAGAAGCGGAAAATCCTGAAATAGACAAAGAATTAAAGGCGAGCTTTGATGAAGCGTTAAATGCACTTGGTAATCCCGGGCTGTTCGGGGTTGGGAAGAAGGAATCAGATCTAGAGGCTTTTAAGACAAATAAGGAAAAAATCTTATCCCATTTGCAAAAGGAATTTCAGTTAAAAAGCTTGGAGGTAGGACATTTTTCTGACAGTGCAACAGAAACAGAGTCTACTGGAAAGAAAGAATGGACGGACATCTCTAATATCCGAAATTGGATTCCGTTAATTCTGATATCTGCAGCGATTGTAGGGGTTATTGTCTTTACGATTCGAAAAAGAAACCGTAAGTAAAAGTCATCCTGGGGAAGGTGAAAGACTGTGGAAATTCAAGCATTATTGATTACATTTCGTGAAGTACTTGAAGCACTTCTCATTATCGGAATCATCACAACATATCTGAAACGAATGGATCACGCACAATACAATAAGTATGTTTGGCTCGGTGCAGGTCTAGCAGTTCTAGCGAGTGTTGGGGTTGCTATGCTATTTCAAGTGGTGTTTACAGGTTTTGCAGCGATGGGGAACGAAATCTATTTAAAAATAGGTATTATGCTCATATCCACCATTCTCTTGACCCAGATGGTTTTTTGGATGGCAGAACATAGTAAGGATATCAAAGGAAACATGGAAGGAAAAATGAACAAATTTATTTCAACTGGTAATATTGTTGGGATGGTGATTCATTCTTTCTTAGTTGTCCTCCGTGAAGGAGTAGAAACAGTATTCTTTTTTGCGGCTATTACAGGTGGTAATATTGGAGCAGCCCTCCAAGGATGGGGTGCTCTTACAGGAGTCATTATCGCGGCTATTGTATCGTACTTCTTCTTTAAAGGTACGATGCACATTTCATTAAAAACCTTCTTTAAAGTCACGGGAGCGTTTATTATTTTAATTGCGGCAGGATTACTCGTTCAAGCAATTTCTATGATGCAGGATGTTGGAATGATCGGAAGTGTCATTCCCCATGTATACGATATTACGTGGTTGTTGCCGGAGCACTCCATTGATCATGCCCATTATATTAGAGATCATGGGACTGAACCACTTTTATCTGGAGATATCGGAATCTTCCTTAAAGCATTATTCGGATATTCATCCATGCCTTCAATAGAAGAAGTGATTGCTTATATTGGTTACTTTGTAGTGATCTATCTATTAACAGGATATCAACCTAAAGGGAAGACAAAAAGTGCTGCGGAAGTAACTACTTTCAATGCACAGGTAAAATAATTTGGTAAGGGTACAAGGCACATGTCTTGTACTTTTTCTTTAGAAGTTGCTTGAAATAAAGGTGTGATTAATGTTGGAAAATTTGAAACCAAGTATCATTATTTCTCTGAGTCTTGTGTTCCTCATATGGATGTTTCTATCACAGGTGACAAATCTAAATTCATTTGCTTCTTCCTATGATCAAGTTGACTTTGCTTTAGCACTTGAGCGCTATGATCTTTTAGCTATGCAGCCTCATTTTCCTGGATATCCATATTTTATTCTAGGGGGCTATCTCGTTCACCTTTGGGTACAAGATAAAGCGGCATCCTTAACGGTATTTAATATTCTTCTATACACGAGTGCGATTATCCCGATGTATAAACTATCGCGAACCCATTTTTCTGGGGCGATAAGTGTTTTAGTTGCATCCTTAACTTATTGTTCAGGGTTTGTTGTTCTTATGGTTAATCAGCCGATGTCGGAAGGAGCAGCGATAGCGGTATTGTGGTGGTATGTTTGGAGTATCCATGTTGCTTGGAAAAAACAAAGCTTTTTGTCACAGATTATACCGTTATTCTTGTTAAGTATATTATTAGGGATTCGATTATCCTACCTTCCGTTTGCCATTGGTGTACTCTTTCTTTTCTATAAGCTATGGAAAAAGAAACAATTGCCTCTGAAGGACATGTTGTCCCTAGGACTTCTAGCTATTCTATTTCAGTTGCTTTGGGTTAGTGGAGTCGCATTTACGGAGGGGGGCTTCGTCGATTTTATGAAACTCGCTCTGTCTTTTACGAGCGGTCATTTCAATGAGTGGGGTGGTACAGCTACCAGGGGCGACCAATCATTTTTTAGTCGTGTGTATCAACTAATTATCGTAAATATAGGCTGGATAGGGATTGGGATAAAGTCCTTTTTTCTACTAAGTATGTTTGCAATCATGCTTCTTTACTTTTTTCGGGCAATCAGTTGGAAAAGAATCAAGACAAACGATTTATTCCAACTTCTCACCCTACTGATCGTTGTTTATTTTTTATGGGTGTTATTTGCACAGAATGTAGAAAAGCCAAGGCATATTATTCCCCTGATTACTCTTGGGACATTCAGTTTATTTTCAATGGTTTTTTCGAAATGGAAAACCACCTTTATGATCGTCTTTTCATTATTACTATTGTCTGTTCAAGCATACCAAACAACGCTTTTATTAAAAGAGCAGGCTAGTGTACTTCCAGCAACCTATCAATTGGGGGCTTATTTAGAGAATTATAAAGAACCTTTTGTTCTTTATGCTTGGGAGGAATCGAGGGTTTTTACGTATTTAGATACATCGTTTCCTCATAAGGAAATTAACACATACTCTAAGTTCTTACATGATCAATCGTATTATAAAAATAAGGATATCTTGTTGACCAATAGTGTTCTTGAAGGATTTATATCACAAGGAATAGATCTAACAGGTAAGGTGGAAGTAGTAGAAGAGTTTTCCTCAAACTCATTGTTTGACCCTGTCTATCATCATATTATTTTGTATAGGTGGAAGGGAGGGAGGTACGAATAAGCTAGGAAAGAAGCTGGTATTCCTTTTTTCGCTCAAACTCGCTCATCAGGCATTAACAAAGAGATTTCCCTATCATACTAGTAAAAATTCACACTCCTAAAAAAGGGTTTTCCTAGCTCTCGAGCGAAACCTAAATAAGAAAGTTTTTTAGATTTATTTGTATTTATCGAGGGGGGATTAGATGGAATACGCATATGAATGGGTGGAAACAGAAGGGCTCTTCCCAATCAAAATCATTTATCACGCATTGGACGAAGCAGGGTTTATCCCAAACCATTGGCATGAAAGTATTGAAATCTCCTATGTTCTTTCCGGAAAGATTGAGGAGATTTATGTTGATGGGAGGACCTATACTTCCCGTGAAGGAGATATTGTGGTTATTAATTCAAATTCCATTCATTCCTTTGCGGTTGATAGAGGTGCGGGGCGAAAAGCTATATCGGTCTTTATCCCTCCTGAGTTGTTGAAAGAAAAGGGTGTAAAAATAGATGAAGTGGCTTTTAACTGTGTATCTGTCGGAGAACGAGACGAAGACCGACTTCAACAGCTTCATGAGTTACGGATGATTTTAGATCAATTGACAGACGCGTACTTGAACAGGGAGAAAGAACATTTTTCTTATGTGAAAATTACTGCTTTATCGTATGAGTTACTGTACGTGTTATTAAAGTATTTTCAAGTACCTAAGGAAAGTCAGCCGAACATTCACTCAAAAAAGCATCTAGACCGGTTGGCGCAGATTTTTGAATTTATTAAGGAAAACCATCATCAAAAACTATCTTTAACGATGATTGCCGATGAATTTGGGATTACGACAGAATATTTATCTCGCTTTTTTACAAAGCATATTGGTGTGACCCTTCTGCATTATATCAATGCGGTTCGGCTCGAATATGCGCACCGCGATCTTGTGAATACCGACCTTTCTATACTAGAGATTGCTTTAAAAAATGGCTTTCCGAATGAGAAGTCATTTAATAGAGTATTCAAGTCGGTTTATAAGCTCGCACCTAGTCAATATCGCAGGGAGTCGAAAGTACCTAATCAAGAATTGACGTTTTTTTAGCTAGAAAAGGACAAGACGAAAACTCTCATTCCTACTAAAATCAAAAATGTAAACGCTTAAATAATTGATTTTGTAGGAGGAATTGTCATTGTTAAAAAGAATGAAGAAACAAGCACGAAAGGCATTTCTATTATCACTAGTAGCATGTACAACTTTTTCTTTTAGTAGTGGAGTGATGGCAAAGGAAATGAAGACGCAACCAACCTCTTATCAAACCGTCACAGAAATTGAAGACTGGGGACCAGCGATTACGAAGGTGATTGTTGATTTAGGAAGACCTGTTCCGGTTAATTCTGTAACAACGGATACTTTTGAAGTCAATGTAAAAATCAGTGATCCTCGTTTAGCACAACCAGTGTTAAATGAAGATAAACGTACAATTACAAAAGCGTATGTTTCTGATAAAGATGGCAATCCAGCCGTGGCCACAGGAAAATACGTAGTGCTAGAAATGAAAATTGGACCTAATGAACCGCTAGGCAATGCTATGAATTATGACTGGCAGAAAACTGGTTTTAATGATTGGACAGAAAACGAATATACAATCACACAGAAAGAAGATATTGTTACAAAAGCAGGAACGATCTCAGACCTTGTGGTTGATCATTTCTCAGGCGGTGTAAGAGAGCTAGTGGATGAGTTCTCTACAGGTGAAGCTACATATGACGATGTAACCCTAACGTATGCAGATTTTGAGCCGAAGAAGGATAACAAGAAAAATCCTCTCGTCATCTGGCTGCACGGTGCAGGTGAAGGTGGAACAGATCCAACGATTCCAATTTCAGGAAACAAGGCTGTGAACTGGGCTTCTGAAGACATTCAATCCTACTTTGGTGGAGCGTATGTGTTAGCTCCTCAAACACCAACATTCTGGATGGACGGTCTCACGGGCTTTGGCGATGGAACGTCAAAATATGAAGATGCATTAATGAGCTTGATTGAAGACTATGTGTCTAACAATAAAGACATTGATACGGACCGTATTTATATCGGTGGGGACTCAAACGGTGGATACATGACGATGCTCATGATTCGTGACTATCCAGAATATTTCGCAGCGGCTATTCCAACTTGTGAAGCGCTAGCTGACACATTAATTACAGATAAGCAAATTGAAGATATGAAAAACGTACCAACTTGGTTTGTTACTGCTAAGAACGATCCAGTTGTAAATGTGAACAATTATACGGTTCCAACGTATGAGCGTTTAGTGGCTGCAGGTGCACCGAATGTACATTTATCTCTATTCAATAACGTGGTAGATACTTCAGGCTTATACAAAAATACTGACGGCACTCCATACGAGTACAACGGCCACTGGTCTTGGATTTACGTGTACAACAATGACGTAAAAACAACAATTGATGGAAAAGAAATCACTCTTATGGAATGGCTAGCAAGTCAGTCTAAATAATATCCGAAAAGCAGTGTGCTTCTAACAAGAATCACACTGCTTTTTTTTGGTATAGTAAGGACATAACATAGAAGAGAGGTGCCACAATGAAATCAGAACAGCAATATTTCGAAGAAGGTAAGTCAATTCAAGCATATATGGACGAAATGAGTACATTAAAAGAGGAAAGCTTTGCGGTGTATGAGCAATTTCAATTACCTGAAGACGGCTTGGTAGACACATTAAAGCAACATGCACTTCACTTCTTAACCATTACAGAAGATTGGTGTGGAGATGCCATGATGATCAACCCAGTCATTCGCAAATTAGCCGAAGCGGCAAACATAGAGATGCGTGTGACTTTACGTGACGCTGACACCGATTTGATTGACCGACACCTAACAAACGGCGGTCGTGCGATCCCAATCATTTTGATTTTAAATGAGCAAGGTGAGTTAGTAGGAAAATGGGGACCACGCGCACCTGAAGTTCAACAAATGGTTGACGAGCTTCGTGCCACCCTGCCGGACAAAGAAGATCCGTCTTTCGCTGAAAAACAAAAAGAACTCTTTGGCCAATTAAGAAAAAGCTATGTTGAAGACCAAACCCTTTGGTCATACGTGTATGAGAGCTTTAAGGGAAGAGTATTAGAAATGATTTAAGTTTAACTCTTTGATCTTCCGGGTACTAGTCTACTACCATCACAAAGGAGGACATACATATGGGATTACTTCTTTACTTGATCGTAGGCGGTATCATCGGGTGGTTGGCAAGTTTAATTGCAGGAAACAATCTCCCCTATGGAATCATTGGGAATATTATTTGCGGAATTATAGGTGCTTGGATTGGTGGGCTGCTCCTAGGAACATGGGGACCAGCAGTTGCAGGCATTGCCATTTTACCAGCATTAATCGGTAGTATATTGTTTGTTTTATTATTGCGGGTGATCACAAACATCCTTTCTAAATAGCGATTGAAGGCAGCCTTATGGGTTGTCTTTTTTTAATTCCCTAAATGATGGATTTTTTTGAGGGATATGGACAATTTAATAAAAATAGCTAAAACTGGTTGAGGTGAAATCGTTGCATGATTAAGAGGAGGCACTTGCTTTTTAATCTAACTATCATAGTCATTCCGTGGTTATCATTATTGTTTATCGGGAAGAAAAGTTTCAAGCGCTATTCTTTCACCGGTATATTTATTGTGGTATTTGAAATCATTAATCATATTTACGGTCATAGAAGGAATTGGTGGAAGTTTTACGATGGTTATAAATCATTTTTTAAGGATGAACTTCCTTTTAGTGTGGGTCCTTATATGCCTCTTACTATGTGGATACTTAAATTTTCGTACGGAAACTTTAAGAAATTTGTTTTACTTAATGTCATTGCAGATGGGCTCTTCGCATTTGTTTGGATGGATGTCCTGAAAAAGTTTAAAATTATCAGTTTAAATGGGCTAAATCGTGTCCAATTCTTTTTCTACTTACACTATAAAGCGTATCTATTGTATGCCGTCCAGTATTTGATTGAAAAATATAGATTAAACCGCTAGGGGAATATGATCATTCCCCTTTTCTAGGTTACTTCAAATAAAGATCAATGATTTGCTTGAGTTCCTCTAAATACAATTTAGCGATCCGGCTAAGTTGTGTTTTTTTATTAACGACGCAGCCGACCGTAATCAGTTCACCTTCTTCTAAGGGAACAGATACAATATTGGATCCGTTCAAATCTTCACTTAAAATTCCAGTAGAAATCGTATACCCATTCAACCCAATTAACAGATTAAATAGGGTCGCGCGATCACTCACCTGAATGCTTTTTTTACAAGGAATGGTGCTGAAAAGCTCTTCTGAATAATAAAACGAGTTATACTCTCCTTGTTCAAACGTAAGACGTGGAAATTCTTCTAACTCCTCTAATGTGACCATTGATTTCTTAGCTAAAGGATTTTGAGTACTGACGAATATATGAGGCTTTGCTTGAAAAAGAACTTCAAAATCCAACCCTCGTTCTTTTAATAATGGCATCATGACTTTTTCATTAAAGGAACTTACATACAAAATGCCAATTTCGCTTCGTAGGTTTTTGACGTCTTCGATGATTTCATAGGTTCTCGTTTCTCTTAGTGTAAATTGGTATTTTTCCTCGCCATGTTTCTTGATCATTTCAACAAAAGCGTTCACAGCAAATGCATAATGCTGGGTGGAAACGGAAAAGAGCTGTTCAGAAGGGGCCGTGTTAAAATAACGGCGCTCTAGCAATTCCGCTTGTTCCACCACCTGCCTAGCATACCCAAGAAACTCGGCTCCATCGGTAGACAGCGTAATTCCTGTAGATGTACGAGTGAAAATGGTAATTCCTATTTCTCTTTCAAGTTCTTTTATCGCCTTTGATAAACTAGGTTGCGAGATATATAGCCGACGCGCAGCTTCATTAATCGAACCACACGCCACCACTTCTATCACATATTTTAACTGCTGTAACTTCATACTTATTCCCCGTTTTACTTTTTGGATTCTATTTCGTTATTCTACTCTTGAGCTAAGAGAATTTCAAAATTTTTGTAAGAATAGAAAAAGAAACAGAGCTAATGGAAAAATTAGCTCTGTTTCTTTGGTTATGAAGCTTGATGCTCCACATGAACTCTTTTGATGAACATACTAACGATAACCCCAACTACAGCGATAATAATCGCAAAAATAAAGGCATCCTGTACTCCTGAAGTGAAGGCTAGTAATGGATTGAGCGGATTCGTTGCATCTGTCACGTTCTTCAAATAATCTTCCATTCCAGATGATAAAATCGAAATCGCGATAGCTGTTCCAATCGCACCAGCTACCTGTTGTAGAGTGTTCATAATGGCGGTTCCATCTGGATATAATTCACGTGGCAATTGGTTTAACCCATTCGTTTGAGCTGGCATCATAATCATTGAAACGCCTACCATCATCAAAATATGCATCGCAATCAGAAAGGCAGAAGATGTTTCTAAGTCGATCGTTGAGAAACCGAATAGGGATCCAGTGACAATCACAAGACCAGGGATGACTAACCACTTTGGTCCAAATTTATCAAATAAGCTACCCATGACAGGTGAGAGTAAGCCATTCACAATTCCACCTGGTAAGAGAAGAAGTCCAGCAGCAAACGTACTTAACGCAAGGGATGTTTGTAAGTAAAGTGGCAATAGAATCATAGACGATAAAATAACCATCATACAAATCAGAACTAATAATAATCCAACCACAAACATCGGGTATTTAAACGCACGAAGATTGAGCATTGGCTGATTCATTTTTGTTTGGCGGATACAGAATAAAAGAAGTCCGATTAAACCAACTGAAATGGCAGTAATCACGGTTGGATCTCCCCAGCCGCCACCTTCACCTGCATGACTAAATCCGTACACCACTCCGCCAAATCCAATTGTTGATAAAACAATCGATAACACATCAATCTTTGGCTTCGTTGGTGTGGATACATTTTGCATATAAAAGTATCCAAAAACAAGTGCAACGATTAATAACGGAAGGCAGATCCAGAAAATCCAGTGCCATGTAAGATTTTTTAAAATAAGACCAGAAAGTGTTGGTCCAACTGCAGGGGCAAACATGATAACAAGGCCCATCAGCCCCATGATTTTTCCACGTTTATACGGTGGAACGATTAATAAAATCGTGTTAAACATTAAAGGCAGCATTAACGCCGTTCCCATCGCTTGCACCACACGTGCTAACATTAAGAAAGCGAAGGTAGGGGAAATCGCTGCGATAAACGTTCCGATAATAGAGAGGGTAAGTGAAGCAATGAACAATTGTCGGGTCGTGAACCACTGTAAGATCAGACCAGATACGGGAACGAGAATTCCAAGTGTAAGGAGGTAACCGGTCGTTAACCATTGAACGGTCGTTTCCTTGATTGCAAAGTCTTCTATTAAACTACCAAGTGCCATGTTTAAAGCTGTTTCACTAAACAGACCAATAAAGCCAGCGATCAGGAAGGAGACAAGAATGGGAAGTACTTTGTATTCTCCCGCTTCCACTTCCTTTGTTTGGCCCATTTGGGTATCCATATTCATATTTTTATCCTCCTAGTTGTTCTTATTGCTGAGTAAAGTGGGAATTTGGTTAGCAATCAACCTTAAGGTATCCCCATTTTTACTAGTTAATGAAAGTGTTGTTGCACCCTCTAGCATAGCGTTAATGGTTACGGCGAGCTCTCGAGCCTTAGTGGTTTCGTAGCCATATTGTTCAAGCTTTTCTGCGTAAAGATCCTGCCATTCTTTGAAGGTTTTTTCACAAGCAAGTCGAAGCGTTTCATGTGTATTCGCTGTTTCTGCAGCTAGTAGACCAATTTTTAATCCATCTAAGCTGCATGGTGAATCAAAAACCAAAGCAATATTGTTCACATGCTGTTGAAAGGCTTGAATCAAATTATCTGTGGAAGCAAGATCTTTTGCCGTTTGTTCTAGAACATGCTGCTTCATCAGGTTAATCGCTTCTAACGCAATTTCTTCTTTCCCTTTTGGAAAATGGTAGTACAATGACCCTTTGGGTGTACCACTCTCCTCAATAATTTGATTAACTCCGGTCGCGCTATATCCTTGACGTTGAAACAAACGAGAAGCTGTCTGTAAAATAATCTCTTTTGTATGTTCTTTTTTGTTTTTCATCGTATGAAGTCATCCTTTTAGAAATTATAGAGATCGGTCTATATAAATATAGTTAGAATTTTAGAGAATGTCAATTAATAAGTCGTGGGTGTTGTTAACTTACTGAAGGATTGGTGGGGTAAGGAAGTTTGGACAGAAGGCGCAGGAAAACGGAGGAGTGAGTCCAAATGCGGTGAAGATTTGGACAAGGGGAGTGGAAATCTGTAGGGAAAAGTTCAAATACCAGCATCTAAAAAAATAGCACGAACATAACATTCGTGCCATTCCCTATATATCTATATTAACAACACTTCGTCTGATCGGCACCACCACCGCAGCATGCGCTATTCTTCTCTTCTTTCTCACTGACTTCTTTGATTTCTACACCACAGCAATCTGAATTCTTATTGTTTCTTATTAGGTTCTTCAAAAAGCTCATATTGGATTCACCTCCTTTTAATCTTAAGCGTTAGTTGGCGTGACGCAGCAATTTGGGTCTTTTCGGGGAGGGGGCATGGAGATTTTTTTCGCTGCCTCTCTTTCGAAAAACTTCCAAGCGTGTCTAGCATTTCTTTCTACTTCCTGTTGCTTTAGCTTTGCGATTGCATGATAGTCTTGATAAAACATGTGATCGTCTCCTTTAATCAAAATATATTGATTTATTAATCAAAAAAAATTGATTTAACCGTTTAAGAGAAAACCTAACCGCAGCTAGGTCGAAATAGGCAGCAAAGCTCAGGGGACAATAGGTGATTGATTTCTTCGGTGTTTACTTGGTAATAGCTCCACGTACCTTTTGTTTCTTTCGTGATTAAACCGGCATCAAGCAAAATCTTTAAGTGATACGAAAGCTTGGATTGAGGCATGTCAATCAACTCACTCAAATCACAAACACAGCTCGAGTTTTGTTGAACCAAAAGGTGTAAGATGTATAGGCGTTTTTGATCTGCAAGGGCTTTAAATTTTGCTTCGTATGTTTCAAGCTTGCTTTGCAGTGGGATCTCTTCATTAGTTGCATTTTTTGTACGAGTGACGTCCGTTAAGGGAATGAACTGTTTCACTTTTCGTTCTCCTTTAATCAAAAATACTTGATATACTGTATTATACTTCCAGTGGTAGGTATTGGCAACCGTTTAATCAAAAAAAATTGATTTTACATTTTACAAAAGCTTTACAAAAAACCGGTTGAGCTAGATATATAAGTGTATTATTATATAAGTAATCGATTATATACTTATTAGCAACATACATTTGGGAAAGATAAACGTATTCTAATGGCCAATTAGGAGGTGTTTCCATGCAAGAAGAATCTGTTATTGAGATTGAAGAAGTTGCTAATATCTTAAAGCTGCTAGGAGACAAAACACGATTAACGATCGTGAAGATATTAGATTCACACGACTGCTGTGTGTGTGAGTTTGTTGAAATGTTTAAAACCAGTCAGCCTGCGATTAGCCAGCATGTAAGGAAGCTAAAGGATAAGGGAATTGTAAAGGAATCAAGAAGAGGACAGTGGATTATTTATTCCTTAAATAAGGAAAGTGAATACTATCCATTCTTGCAGGATGTACTCAAACATTTACCCGATCAAGGCTACAGACTGGATGAGTTAGAAAAACAAGGGTTACGTATCTCTTGTTGTGAATAAGGAGGTTCATTTGTGACATCTATTGTTTTTGCATCAGTGATTTTTTTGCTGACACTAGTATTAGTTATTTGGCAGCCTAAAGGATTGTCGATTGGATGGTCCGCATGTGGTGGAGCAATCCTGGCACTGCTTGTTGGTGTGGTGGATTTTAAGGATGTTCTTGATGTAACGAGCATCGTTTGGAATGCGACCTTAGCGTTTATCGCCATTATTATCATTTCTTTGATTCTTGATGAAATTGGTTTCTTTGAGTGGTCGGCTCTTCATATGGCACGAGCTGCAAAGGGAAACGGTGTGCTCATGTTTGTGTATGTTTCCATTTTAGGTGCGATCGTTGCCGCATTCTTTGCGAATGACGGAGCAGCATTGATTCTCACACCTATTGTCCTAGCGATGGTTCGAAACCTACAATTCAACGAGGGTATGGTGTTTCCATTTATTATCGCGAGTGGATTTATCGCTGACACTACTTCATTACCACTTGTCGTTAGTAACCTGGTGAATATTGTTTCTGCTGACTTTTTTGGCATTGGATTTGCTGAATTTGCCTCAAGGATGATTGTTCCAAACTTCTTTTCGTTAGCAGCGAGCATTCTGGTTCTTTATCTTTATTTTAGAGTAAGTATTCCAAAAACCTATGACTTTAGGCAGCTGAAACAACCGGTGGATGCGATACGAGATCAGAAGATGTTCCGTCTTTCTTGGTTGGTTTTAGCGGTTCTTCTCATTGGTTATTTTGCGAGTGAGTTTACTGGAATTCCGGTTTCCATTATCGCTGGAATGGTTGCGATCTTCTTCCTATTTATGGGCCGAAGAAGTCCGGCTGTCAACACTCGCTCCGTTGTAAAAGGAGCACCATGGGCGATTGTGTTTTTCTCGATTGGGATGTATGTGGTCGTTTATGGTTTGCGAAATGTAGGCTTAACCAATCTATTAGCAGATTTAATTCAGGTAACGGCTGATCAAGGATTGTTCGCAGCCACTATAGGAATGGGCTTTATTGCTGCGATTTTATCATCTGTGATGAACAATATGCCGACCGTGATGATTGATGCGTTAGCGATCGCTGATACAAATACTTCAGGAGTTATTCGAGAAGCACTCGTTTATGCGAATGTCATTGGTTCAGACCTTGGACCGAAAATTACTCCGATTGGATCGCTTGCGACTCTTTTATGGCTCCATGTTTTATCGCAAAAGGGAGTCAAAATTTCATGGGGGACTTATTTTAAAACAGGTATCATTCTAACCATCCCAACATTATTTATTACGTTGGTTGGGCTATATATTTGGTTACTAATCATCCACTAAAAGGAGAAGAAAAACATGACGAAAAATACAATCTACTTTTTATGTACTGGAAATTCTTGCAGAAGCCAAATGGCAGAAGGTTGGGCGAAAAAACACTTAGGAGAAGAGTGGGATGTGAAAAGTGCTGGACTTGAGGCACACGGTTTGAACCCGAATGCAGTGAAGGCAATGAAAGAAGCGGGAATCGATATTTCCAATCAAACATCTGACACCATTGACCCTGAAATCCTAAATAATGCGGACTTAGTGGTCACTCTTTGTGGGCACGCGGCAGACCATTGCCCAGTGACTCCTCCACATGTGAAGCGTGAGCATTGGGGCTTTGATGATCCAGCGAAAGCAGAAGGAACAGACGAAGAGAAATGGGCATTTTTCCAACGTGTTCGTGATGAAATTGGCGATCGAATCAAAACATTTGCTGAAACAGGAAAATAAGCATAAAACCCGGGGATGAATCCATCTCTGGGGTGTTTTCTACCTTGTATATAAGTATATGCTTATAAAATTAAAAGGGAGTGTTTCAGAATGACCAAAGTTGAAATCTTTGATCCTGCTCTTTGCTGTCCAACGGGTGTGTGTGGACCGAGTGTTGATCCTGAATTAACAAGAATGGCTACTTCAGTCTTTATTTTAGAAAAAAAGGGCTTCGATATTACAAGGCATAACTTGGCGAGTGACCCTGGGAAGTTTGCTGAAAATTCGAAGGTGAATCAATTTTTACATGAAAAAGGTCCAGATTCGCTTCCAATTACGTTAGTCAATGGGGAAATCATTCAATCAGGAAGCTATCCATCAAATGAAACACTTGCTCAGTGGTTTGGTATCAATATGTCCGAATTAGAGAAGAAGAAGGTTACAAATAAAATCAACCTAATTTAACCGATGGAAGGTGAAAGGTGATGTTCCAACCATTTGAGCCCAAAACTGCTATTCATACCCCGTTTCTTTTTTTCACAGGAAAAGGTGGAGTAGGGAAAACATCGACTGCCTGTGCAACGGCTGTCGCGCTTGCAGATGAAGGAAAGAAGGTTCTGCTTGTAAGCACCGATCCAGCTTCTAATCTTCAAGATGTTTTAGAACTTGAACTCACAAATATTCCAGCAGAAATACCACAGGTGAAAAATTTATTTGCTTGTAATTTAGACCCGGAGCAAGCAGCGAAGGCCTACCGTGAAAAGGTTGTTGGACCGTATCGAGGGGTACTGCCCGATTCCGTCGTAGCAACGATGGAAGAGCAATTATCCGGAGCATGTACGGTAGAAATAGCGGCATTCGATGAATTTACGAGTCTTTTAGCCGATCCAGCGCTAGTAAATGCCTTTGACCACATCATTTTTGATACGGCTCCAACGGGACATACCCTTCGGTTGCTTCAATTGCCATCCGCATGGAGTGGTTTTTTAGAGGAAAGTACTCATGGGGCCTCTTGTTTAGGACCACTGTCAGGATTAGGAGAGAAAAAGGATTTATATGCAAAAACGGTTCAGGTATTATCCGATTCTGCTCAAACAATGCTCGTTCTTGTCGCTCGACCGGATGAATCATCACTATATGAGGCCAACCGAGCAGCAAAGGAACTAAAGGAAATTGGCATACAAAATCAAGCGTTAATCATTAACGGAATCCTTCAAACGCATTTCCCAGATGATAAGATTTCTACCGCTTTTTATAAAAAGCAACGAAACGCGGTGAGTCAGTTGCCAGATGAATTAAAGCAAGCGGTCATCTACTCCTTGCCATATGTTTCGTATTCTTTAACAGGGTTAGAGCATTTACGATATCTGTTGAAGCATTATTCGATTCCACCTGTTCAATTGGCGGGAGAACTTGAAAAAGGACACACACTTCCTGACTTAGAACAACTAGTGACCCATTTTTCTACTCAACAAACCCGGGTTATTTTAACGATGGGAAAAGGGGGAGTAGGGAAAACGACGATTGCATCGGCCATCGCGGTGGGCTTAGTGGAAAAAGGTCATAAAGTGCATATAACCACAACAGACCCGGCCGCCCATTTGGAGCTAATGTTTGAAAATCAAGAATATCCCGATTTATCTATTAGCCGAATTGATCCGAAGCATGAGGTGGAGATGTATAAAAAAGAAGTGCTTTCAACTGCGGGTCAGAACTTGGATGATGAGGGTCTTGCTTATTTAGAAGAAGACCTAAATTCACCGTGTACAGAGGAAATTGCCGTCTTTCGAGCGTTTGCTGAAGTGGTGGACCGATCGAAGGATGAAATCGTAGTGATTGATACAGCCCCAACTGGACATACTTTGCTATTATTAGATGCGGCACAGTCGTATCATAAAGAGCTTTCTCGATCAACGAGAGAAGTACCAGAGAGTGTTCAAAAGCTTTTGCCACGCCTAAGAAATAATCAAGAAACAGCGGTGGTTATCGTGACGTTAGCGGAAGCAACTCCCGTTTTGGAAGCACAGCGTTTGCAGGAGGATTTGAAAAGAGCAGAGATTCTTCCGCAGTGGTGGGTGATTAACCAAAGTCTTTATGCAACAGATACAAAGGATCCGGTGCTAAAGGGACGAGCCATAGCAGAGGAGCAGTGGATTCAGAAGGTAGAAGATATTTCAGCAAAATGTGCCATTGTTCCACTGATGAATGAAGAACGATCTGGTTACGAACACTTAAAAGCATTGGTAAAGTAAAAACATATGAGAGGATGAATACGATGCAAATCACGAATGAAGCACGTGATCAATTAAAGCAAGTATTTGCAGAACAAGCGGCCAATGGTCTCCGCGTATATTTTGCGGGCTTTGGCTGAGGACGACCACAAGTAGGACTGGCTCTGGATGAGCCGGAAGAAGATGATAAAGTGGTTACCATTAATGAGATACAAGTAGCAATCGATCCGCATATTGAGGATCACATCGGAGAGCTGATTTTAGGACTTAACGAAGAGCGAACCGCTTTTGTGCTTGTTGGAAACGAAAGCGATTGTTGCTAATAGGAGGATACCCCAGATGAGCGAAAAAAACTATCATGCTTTAATTAAGGATCGAATTTTTATCGGTGGAGCGGATCAAGTCGAAGAGGTCATGGAAAATGAGAAAGTTGACGTGATCTATGATTTGCGCGCAGAGGCTCCAACAGAAGAGTCTAAATATAACCGAATTCATCAGCCAATTGTTGATGATGAGGAGCACCAAGAAGAGTCTGTGAAAAAGGCCATTGATGAAGTGATTTCTTCCTATAACGAAGGCAAGAAAGTGTATTTCCATTGTGGTGGTGGCAGCAATCGAACAGGTACAGTAGCGATTGGTACTTTGTTAGGATTAGGGCATGCTGAGGAAATCGACAAGGCGGAAGAAATGGCGCAAGGGATTCGTCCGAAAATTAAGGTGAAGCCAGAGATGAAGGCAGCACTGAAAAGGATTTACCCGAACGCTTAATTTAAAAGTACAGCTACGTATAGTTGGCTGTACTTTTTCATCATATATTGTGAATTCATTCACAAAAAGTCCATAACTTTGTAGCAATTATTTGAACAATCCCTTGAAGCAATGATATTTGAAATTGAGAATGTTAATCTAAGTGCATAGAAATAATACATTTATTCTTGAAAGGAAGATTCATATGATAAACAAGTGGTGGAGAAATAACAGAATTGCAGCAGGGATTGTTACAGTGATTCGATTGTATTTAGGATACGGCTTTCTAACAGCAGGCTGGGGGAAAATTAGCGGAGGGGCATTTGATGCAAGTGGCTTTATTGGAAATGCCATTAAAAATCCGGTGGTAGGTCCAGATGGTAGTACCGTGTTTGGTGCTTATACTTCATTCCTAGAAAGTGTCGCTCTACCGAATGTGGAGCTGTTTAACTTTATGGTTCCATGGGGTGAATTTCTAGTAGGCTTAGGTTTAATTTTAGGATGCTTAACAACAGCTGCTTCTTTCTTCGGAATGGTAATGAACTTTTCATTCTTATTAGCAGGTACGGTTTCTCATAATCCAACAGATATTTTAATGGGCTTCCTGATTATCACTGCTGGTGCAAATGCTGGTGTATTCGGACTAGATCGTTACGCATTACCTTATTTACGTAAGTTAACAAACAAAGGCAAAGACAGTAAAACCGTGATGAACTAATGAAAAAGGGTTGCAATCATTGAATTGCAACCCTTTTTGTTATGCTTGCAGCCAAGATTGTGACCATTTTTCTATATCTCTCATAAGAGGCTCCAAGGCTACTCCCTTATCAGTTAGTGAATATTCAATTCGAACAGGAGTTTCTGGGAATACTTCGCGCTTCACAATGCCTTCATTCTCCAGATCTTTTAACCTCTCTGAAAGCACACGACCACTTACACCAATCGATGATTCTAGGCTACAAAAGCGCTGTGGACCACCTAGTAACTGGTAAATAATTAAACCCGTCCATCTTTGGCTTAAAATACTCATCGCTTTTTCAAATCTAGGACAAATGGATTTATCCATAACAATCACTCCCTCCTTCTATTATAACCCCTTTTTTTCATAATTAAATTATTTTTTATAAAATACTTACTTGACGTTTGTATGTTATGAAAATATAATTACTTACATAAAGTAAGTTACTAACAATTTTGATGATCAGGTATTTAATAGAAAAAAAGTAAATGATAAGTATACATGAAGAAACATACCAAAGGAGAGATCACAAATGGGATTTCATCGTGAACCAAATACATTTGTTAGCCAAGTAAACTTAAAAGTAGCAAACCTAGAACGTTCAATTACATTTTACCAAGAGGTCATTGGACTACAGGTGTTAAACCAAACAAACAGTACCGCCGAACTAACAGCTGATGGTAAAACCGTGCTTGTTTCTGTGCAACAACCGGATGATGTCGTTTCTAAGCAAGGACGAACGACTGGCTTGTATCACTTCGCTTTACTTTTACCAACTCGTGCCGATTTAGGAAGATTACTAAAGCATTTTCTACAGGTGCGTTATCCATTACAAGGCGCATCCGACCATTTGGTAAGTGAAGCGATCTATTTAGCTGACCCAGATGGGAATGGAATAGAAGTGTATGCGGACAGACCTGCTTCTGGTTGGAGCTGGAATAATGGAGAAGTGGAAATGGCAACGGTTGCGTTAGATGCGGAAAGCCTTCTTGCAGAGGGAGAAGGAGAGGCATGGAACGGAATGCCAGCTGGTACGATTATGGGGCATATTCATCTTCATGTATCAGAGTTACAGAAAACAGAGGAGTTTTATACAAAGGGACTCGGATTCGAGGTTGTTACTCGATACGGAGGCCAGGCATTATTTATTTCTACTGGGAAATACCATCATCATGTTGGATTGAACACATGGAATGGTGTCGGTGCCCCACCTGCTGCTGAAAACAGCGTTGGCATGGAATCTTATACAATGGTGCTTCCTAGTGAAGAAAAGAGAGAGCAGATTATCTCTCAGTTACAAGGAATGGGCGTAGCAGTTACGAAGGAGAACGGTGTATATATTACGGCAGATCCTTCAGGAAATCGAATTCGATTAGAGGTTTAATGGGGTAAAAAGCAGTGAGGTTCTTTTTTAGGACTCACTGCTTTTTTGTGGTTGTTTTTAGTTACCTTATGGCCTAGTTTTTGAGTTCAATGGGAACTGAAAGGAGAGTTGAGTGCCCGCGGGCGAAAAATTCCGCCCTCTCCGGTAACAGAAAGAGCGAGCGACAGAAATCAAGCCAACATTTATTTCTCTTGACAGAAACCTAGTAAATTATTATATTAGAAACATACTTTAATGCTAAAAAGCGTTTAAGTGAAATAGCATTTCCGTATGATTGAAAGGCGGAAAATCTACTATTCTTATATAAATTAGGGTGGTAATGCGGAGCTCCTTTGTCCCTATTGGCGTGAGGGCTTTTTTCTTTGCTCAAAACCCTTATTGGAGGAAAACATCATGAATCAAGACAGCGTTCTTACATTAAAACCAATTGAAGCTTTTATTATCTCCTTGATCGTTATTGGGGGAATCAGCTATTCTCTTATATTTGCTGGTGCCGTTCCTCATATTCCAATTGTTTTAGCGATCATGGGATTGTTTGTTTACGGTATTTGTAAGAAGGTATCTGTTAAAGAATTGGAAGAGGCGATCATTAATGGAGCGAAATCTGGAGCTGGAGCTGTATTTATTTTTCTCTTTATCGGGATGCTGATTAGTAGTTGGATGGAAAGTGGAACGATTCCTACTTTTATCTACTTAGCGCTTGAAGTTGTGAGTGACAGATGGTTCTATGCGATTGTGTTTGCCGTGACCGCTATTATTGGCATGAGTATTGGAAGTTCATTAACGACTGCAGCAACCATCGGCGTTGCCTTCATGAGTGTATCCACTGCGCTTGGACTTTCAGATGCTATAACAGCAGGGGCCGTGATTTCTGGTGCGTTTTTCGGAGATAAAATGTCCCCTCTATCAGATACAACGATTTTGGCATCTTCTACTGTTCACGTAGACTTGTTTGACCACATTAGAAACATGGCTTGGACAACCGTCCCAGCGTTCATCCTGTCCTTTCTATTATTTGTTCTGTTGTCACCGGCGGAATCGGCGGCGAACTTTGCCAATTTAGATCTTTTGAAAGCAAGTTTGAAAGACCATGACCTTGTACATTGGTACTCTTTATTGCCATTTGTAGTGTTAGCACTGTTAGCGATCAAAAAAGTGCCAGCGATTATCACTTTAGCATCAGGAATTGCTACTTCACTTATTGTTACGTTATTTGTACAAAAGGAAATCAATCTTCAGGGACTAATGAACACTCTATTTTCTGGATATTCCTCCAATACAGGAGTGGAGGAAATCGATTCTATGCTTTCTAGAGGTGGGATGGACAGCATGATGTTTTCTGTTTCACTTATTCTTTTAGCATTAGCTATGGGTGGGTTATTTTTTAAGCTTGGAATTCTTCCAGCTTTACTTGCAGGAATTAGTGGAATGTTGAATAAAGTATGGAGTCTGGTGGTTTGGACGGCAGGAACAGCCATTACCATTAATTTCTTAGTAGGGGAACAATACCTCTCGATCCTTCTAACAGGAAGTTCTTTTAAAGAAAGATATAAAAAGATGGGGTTACATGGGAAAAATCTTTCTAGAATCCTAGAGGATGCGGGAACGGTAGTCAATCCACTCGTTCCATGGAGTGTGTGTGGAGTCTTTTTAACGGGAGTATTAGGAGTAGAGACACTATCTTATCTTCCTTTTACGTTTTTCTGTTTGTTAAGTCCAGTCATTACCATGATATTTGGAATAACTGGTTTCAAACTTTCAAAACAAGAGGAATAACCTTACAATGAAGGTACGACGGATTCTTGAGGAGTGTAAACGATGACGAAAAGAGCTTTGATTAATATCGATTATACAAATGATTTTGTTGTGGGTGCGTTGCCATGTGGAGAGCCTGGTATTGCCATCGAAGGAGAAATCACCAAGATTACTGAGGAATTTATCAACAATGGCGAGTATGTGGTGTTCGCGATTGACCTGCATAAAGAGGGAGATCATTATCATCCAGAAACAGAGCTGTATCCTCCTCACAATATTGAAGGAACGGATGGCAGGCATTTGTATGGGAAGCTAAATACACTGTATCTTCAAAACCTGGAGAAGGAACATGTGTATTGGATGGATAAAACACGCTACAGTGCTTTCGCTGGAACGGATTTAGAAATTAAGCTAAGAGAGCGCGGCATTACAGAGGTTCACTTAGTTGGTGTTTGCACCGATATTTGCGTGCTACATACGGCAGTGGATGCCTATAACAAAGGCTTTAAAATCGTCATACATGAAAAAGCGGTAGCTAGCTTTAATCAAGCCGGACATGATTGGGCTTTAGGACATTTTAGAGGAAGCATGAATGCACAAATTATATAATTACCTTTAGGCGTAATCATCATATTGATGGTTACGCTATTTTTTTCCATTTTAGTTCTTGACTATCGAGTGGATGCAGTTTATATTTTAATTAACAATTAATAAATTGTTAATTAAAAGGAGTGAAGAGACATGGCCTTTAGATCCCCAGATGGATACACAAGTGATATTGCTGTTTTCACAATCACATCTGAAAGCAATGGAGAGTATAAACCACCGAAAAAAACATTAAAAATTCTACTAATAAAAAGAAGCGAACATAATCATGAAGGTAATCACAATATCGAGGCAGGAAAATGGGCTTTACCGGGTGGATTTGTTCAACCAAAGGAAACAGCAATGACAGCTGCCGAACGAAAACTGTATGAAGAAACAGGAATCGATGGGTTAAAGATGAAGCATTTTGGAATATATGATGACCCCGAACGCGACAATAGGGGTTGGATTATATCAAATGCACATTATGTAATAGCGAGTGAAAAATCTTTAGAAAAAAGGAAAGTATCAAAGGATGCATCTGATATTCAACTGTTTTCAATAGAAGAGGCATTAGCTTTAGATCTTGCTTTTGATCACCGAAACATTATCGATGATGCCCTTTGGTTTATTAAAAAAGATATGGCTTTGACCATATTGGCAAAGCATTTTTTACCAGAGGAGTTTGTTTTGTCAGAATTGCAAGGGGTGTTGCTGACGGTGCTAGATGACCCAGCAATCTCATCAGATGCTGCCTTTTTTAGAAAAGCTCCTACCCTTCCTTTTCTTGAGGCAGTGATGGAGGATGGGAAACCTAAGAAATCAAATCGTTATTCGAAAACACCTGCGCAGCTGTATCGATTTACAGATTTCCAACCGATGGTGTCGGTGTACAACCCAAAATTAAAAGGCTAAGGGGAGAGTAAAATGAAAGATTGGACTCGTTTTGAGTTGGGATGGTTGGCTATATTTACGATGATCAATATTTACCTTTTCTTTGCTTGGGAGGATTCCCTTATAGGACTGATATCCTCGATTAGTGGTATGCTGTGTGTCGTGTTAGTTGCCAAAGGGAAGATCTCGAATTATTATTTTGGGATCGTTCAGACAGCTACTTACGCGTATATTGCTTACGGCTATGGTCTTTACGGGGAAGCCATGTTGAATGGGTTGTTTTATTTTCCCGTTCAATTCATCGGGATATATTTATGGAGTAAAAACAAGACCCGGCATGGAGTAAAAGGGGAAGACGTTACGGTTAAAAGTCTTACCAAGTCAGGCTGGGCAACTACGGTTCTAACCGTTACGATATTCACGATTGCGTATGGGTTTTTCTTAAAATATTTAGGTGGAAACAATGTATGGACTGACTCAGCAACCAATGTCCTGTCTGTGACAGCGCAAATTTTAATGTTAAAACGGTTTGCAGAACAATGGTTGTTATGGATTGCTGTAAATGTATTATCAATTTTCCTTTGGTTAAGTGCCCTTATTTCTCAAGGAGGAAATGATTTTTCGATGCTCGTTATGTGGTCGGCGTTCCTAGTGAATAGCATATATGGATATATCAATTGGCGAAAGCTTTACAGAAAGCAAAGTGGGGTGTAAATCTTGACAACTGGTTTCATTGGAGGCAAATTTCTTCCTTTACATCTTGGTCATGTGTATGCGATTATTCATGCATCCTCAATGGTGGATGAACTGTACGTGGTTTTATCTCACAGTGAAAAGCGGGACCTGGAATTATGTGAAGGCACACAAATGAGCTATATTCCCGCACGTATTCGTTTGCGGTGGCTTTCTCAATTAACGAAGGATATGCCCCATGTAAAAGTCATTTCTATTGAAGATAATCAAGGGAATGCAGACTACAATTGGGTTCAAGGAGCGGAGATAATCAAGGAAGAGATAGGAAAGCCGATTGACTTTGTGTTTAGTTCAGAACTTGAGTACAGCAAGATTTTTGATAAGTTATATCCTACTTCTAAGCATATTCTGATCGATCCTACTCGCAGACAAGTTGGAATCTCTGCGACAAAAATTAGAGAAGAAGGAGTTTTTCACCACTGGGCCTTCTTACCAGACTTAGTGAAGCCATACTTTGTCAAAAAGGTAGTGATTGTCGGAACGGAGAGCTGCGGGAAGTCGACATTAACGAAAAATCTTGCCAAAATCTATAATACTAGCTATGTAGAAGAATATGGTCGGACCGTATGTGAAGAGATTGGCGGCTGTGACGGTATTATAATAGAGGAAGATTATTTGAAGATCGCATATGGACATAAAATGAGAGAAATAGAAGCGATTAATGTGGCAAATAAGTTGGTGTTTATTGATACGGAAGCAATCGTGACTCAATTTTATTCTCATCTATATAACGAGGTGTACCAGCCAGTGTTAGACGAAATAGCCAAGCTACAAGACTATGATTTATGGTTATTTTTAGAGCCAGATATCTCATGGGTGGATGATGGGTTGCGGATACATGGAGACCACACAGCACGAAATGAAAACAATCATCATCTCAAAAGGCTGTTAGAGAAGCATCAAATTAACTATAAAACGTTACATGGTAGCTATGAGAATCGGTTGAAGAACGCCCTCGATTTCATTGAAGAGCTATTTTGAGTGAATAAAGCGTAAGTCCATCTAAAGGACTTACGCTTTTCTTCTTCTTTTTGTCATTAAATTTTCATTATTTCCAAGTACAGTATAGTAAGAACGAAGAAAAGGAGAATGAAAGATGAAGAAGAAAAAAGCTAAATGGTCTGTGATCTCAGCTACTTCCCTTACATTTTTAACGTTTGTTGGCCTTGTCACTGGAAACGCAAATGGAACTTCTACATCAGAAGAATCTGTCGCCATAAATAACGAAAATTCAAGTTCTCCCTCAGAGGACAGTGAAACCGTCGAAGAAACGACGGAAGAATCAAGTTGGAGTCAGTCACCACGAGAGGATCGATCCTTTAGTGCTCCTTCGAGTGGGTACGAACAAGGTTCAGGTAGCTCGGGGTCGTCAAGATAATGGAAGCCACATTTACAGCCATGAACTCTACGATCAAATTGAAGGGCATGAATCAAGCTTTACAGAACTACTTAATGAATGATTTTACTACCTTTGAACGCAAAGCGAGTCGTTTCATCTCAGAAAATGAACTCGATTTTATCAACAACAGTCCTCTACATGTGCCAGTGTTCCTCGAAGAAACAATCGCTGATTTATTTGAAAGATCCATGCAGCTGTCAAGAAAGGTAGATTACTATGTGAACCCTTTTTTAGGAGATGCGATGAAGTCCATTGGCTATACTGCCTCTTACACTACCGATTATTCACCTGTTTTCAAAGATTCTACCTCAAGAGGATTTGTGAATGAACCATATGAACTCTTAGCTAAGCAATGGATGATAAAAAATGAAGATTTCTTCCTTGATTTTGGTGGCTTTGGAAAAGGCTATACGGTGGATCGTGCTAAAGAGTATTTGCTGAAAGAAGGACTAACGGAAGCTATCGTGAATGCAGGTGGAGATCTAGCGGTCATCGGTACACAACAAGTCGGAATTGAACATCCGGTTATTACTGGAAAAGATATGATGCGGTTTTTTCTGACAGATTTGTCGATGGCCACGTCGGGCAAAAACTACCGGAAATGGTCGAATGGCAATCAAACCATTCATCATATTGTGAACGGACAAAATGGACAG
This sequence comes from Robertmurraya korlensis, assembly GCF_023715225.1. Classification (GTDB taxonomy): domain Bacteria; phylum Bacillota; class Bacilli; order Bacillales; family Cytobacillaceae; genus Robertmurraya_A. The sequence goes on along the minus strand of NZ_JAMBNS010000010.1, from coordinate 64,031 downwards.
GTCGCCACTAATAACGTGTTACAAGCAACAGCCATTGCTCGAACAACGATGGAAGCAGAAACGATTTCTAAGCTATTTTGTATCGTACCTTTTGAGCAGGCAAAGAAGATAGTTTTTAAGAAGTTTCCTTATACGGCGTATATTGTTTATTTTCATAATCACCAAGTTACGGTCGGAGGAGACACGACCCTTTTTGAAAAATTGGAGGTATCATCATGAGTTGGATTTGGATTTGGATCTTAATACGTGTTACTGGGCTAACCGCTTATGTGTTGTTGACCCTTTCAATACTGGCAGGAATTATTAAGCATATACCAGGGAAGAAGTGGAGAATATTAGAATTTCACCAGGCGATTGGACAAGTTGCGTTAGTAACCATCGGAATTCATGCGGCATTGCTCATTTTTGACCAATACGAGCCTTATACTATAGAAGAAATTCTTATTCCGTTTATGGCATCATATCATCCTATTTTAAGTGCAATGGGCACAATAGCCGCATATTTATTAGTGATCGTTATAGTAACCTCGAATTTTATGAAGGTAATAGGAAGATCTCTTTGGAAGAAAACGCACTATTTAGTGTTTCTTGTTTGGTTCCTTTCACTTGCTCATGGACTATTCCTTGGTTCAGATTCAAGTACGAGTTGGGCGATATGGCTTTATTTTACAAGCTTCCTGGTCGTATTGTGCTCAACTTTTTACATGATTTATCGTATGAAAAAGAAAAAGGCGATAGCAAGTGCTCGAAAGGTTTCCGTTACACAATCATAAGGAATTGCCCCCTCTAGTAGGGGGTTTTTCTATGAAACTTTATTCCATATTGTGCGTATTAGTTGTTATAAGGCTAGACTCAATGTATAATACATTTCATAACTATCACGTGACGGTTTGGAGGGACTCCATTGGGACTGAGAAATTGAAAATTGGCGAATTAGCTGAAATAGCAAATGTTACTAAGAGGACCATTGATTATTATACGAATCTAGGACTGTTAAAAGTAGAACGTTCCACTTCGAATTATCGCTATTATGATAAGTCGGCGATCGAACGACTGCATTATATTGAAAAATGTAAAAAAGACGGAATGTCACTGGAAGAAATAAAAGAAATAGTCGTAGAAAAAGATGCAGAAGAAATCGATGTTCTTGAACTGAGACTGAAGATTCAAGGTTTGGAAAAAGAGGTCACAGATGTGTTGGCACATCTGGATCAAAAGAATTTAAAGAATGTAAAAAAGAATGTATCCAATGAGAGTCTTTCATTAATACAGACACTTTTGTTATTGATTAATTAAACTTTTGTTTTACTATATTGGGAGGTGTAGGTCTTACTTTGTAAGACCGATCGTTGACAACTATAAATTTACTTTTAATTGCTTTATTAATTGCTTTAACCGCTTTTTTCGTAGCTACAGAGTTTGCTATTGTAAAGGTTCGTGTGTCGAGAATTGACCAATTGATTGCGGAAGGAAAAAAGGGTGCTGTATCAGCTAAGCGAGTGGTGACCCATTTGGATGAATACTTATCAGCCTGTCAGTTAGGGATTACGATTACCGCGTTAGGCTTAGGGTGGTTAGGTGAACCGACTGTTGAAAAAATATTACATCCAGTATTTGAACATTTTCATTTTAATGAATCGTTGATTGGAATTTTATCATTCGGGATTGCCTTTGCTTTAGTTACATTCCTGCATGTGGTTGTTGGTGAGCTTGCACCTAAGACGGTGGCAATTCAAAAAGCTGAAGCAGTTACATTGATGTTCGCGGTACCAATTATCTGGTTTTACCGTATCATGTATCCATTTATTTGGTTCTTAAATGGTTCTGCTCGTTTATTGGTTGGCGCATTTGGTCTGAAACCTGCCTCCGAACACGAAGTAGCTCACTCTGAAGAAGAACTTAGGATTTTATTATCTGAAAGTTATAAGAGTGGAGAAATTAACAAAAACGAACTGAAATACATGAACAATATTTTCGAATTTGACGAAAGAATAGCAAAAGAGATTATGGTTCCTCGAACAGAGATGGTATCCATCTCTATCAATGAGTCGTATGCTGATATTCTAGCAACTGTTAAATCTGAAAATTATACGCGATACCCAGTTGTGAATGGTGACAAAGATAATATTGTTGGATTCATTAACGTAAAAGAGTTGTTGACAGCTGATATTTCAGATGAAGAACGGGCTGTCTTTACGATTGAGTCCTTTATCAACCCGGTTATCCGCGTGATTGAGACCGTTCCAATTCATGACTTACTCGTAAAAATGCAAAAAGAACGTACACATATTGCAATATTAATAGATGAGTATGGTGGAACATCCGGATTAGTTACTGTTGAAGACATTCTAGAAGAAATTGTTGGGGAAATTCGCGATGAGTTCGATGAAGATGAATTACCTGACATTCGTAAACTAAATGAAAATCACTATATCGTAGATTCTAAGTTGCTGGTAGAGGATGTAAACCATCTATTGGAAACCACCTTATCAAATGAAGATGTTGATACTATTGGTGGATGGTTTATGACTCAAGATATGGAAGCACAGGTGGGTACTGAGCTAGAAGCAGAAGGATTTGTGTTTAAAGTCCAGAAAAAGGATGGACACCATATTCAATATTTGGAAATTAAGAGAGCTTAATAGTATAATAATGTAGGGCTTGGATCTTTCCAAGTCCTTTTCAATTTTTATGAAGGAGTGAGTCGGTGGAAGAAGTATTAATCATAATAAAATATGCCTTTTTAGGAGCGCTACAAGGTTTTACAGAACCCATTCCAGTCTCCTCTAGTGGACACTTGGTGCTTGTTCAGGAATTTTTAGGTATTAATGTGGCTGAAGGAGATTTTAGCTTCGAAGTATTAATGAATTTCGCTTCTCTTTTGGCTGTATTACTTATTTATCGAGACGATCTCATAAGATTAGTGAAAAACGGAAGCAACTATATGGTGAAAAAGGATCCGAGTGATAAGAATGATTTTCTTTTTATCATTTATTTAATCATTGGTACTATTCCTGCTGGTGTGATCGGGATATTGCTAGAAGATACGATTTCTGGTTATTTCAGGGGAGTTGCTCCGATTGGTGGAGCTCTAATTGTCACAGGGATAGCACTTTGGCTCATTAGAAATCTTAAAGGAACAAAGGGCGATAGAGGGTTAACGGTCAGAGATGCCCTTATTGTTGGATTCGCTCAAGCAGTGGCATTAATTCCTGGAATTAGCCGCTCGGGTGCCACGATTGTAGCTGCGATGGGAATAGGGATGAAAAGAGAAACAGCCTTACGATTCTCATTCCTTCTATATATTCCTGTTAGCTTAGGGGCAATAGTGTTAAAAGTAGGTGACATGCAGTTGGGAGACATGGTTATTCCTTATATCGTGGCGTTTGTGATGTCTCTCATATTATCCTATTTCTCGCTTAAGTGGTTTATGGGGATTATGGAGAGAGGAAATCTCAAGTATTTCGCTTATTATTGTTTTATTGTCGGACCGTTGGTGTTGGTTTTATCGCAGTTTACATAAAGATTATGAAGAGCAAAATTAGAGATGAATTCGGTGGAAACGTCTTTCATCGGTTAATGAAGGATGAAACCAGGGGATAAGCCTGAGGAAACGTCTTTCATAGGGTTAATGAAGGATGAAACCAGGGGAGAAGCCCGAGGAAACGTCTTTCATAGGGTTAATGAAGGATGAAACCATGGGAGAAGCCTGAGGAAACGTCTTTCATAGGGTTAATGAAGGATAAAACCAGGGGAGAAGCCCGAGGAAACGTCTTTCATAGGGTTAATGAAGGATGAAACCAAGGGAGATTTACGAGGAAACGTCTTTCATCGGGCTTATGAAGGACATAACTGTGGAGATTTCAGAAGAACCGTCCTTCATTCCCCACAACAATTGGCAAAGTAGCCAGCCATAAAAACCTTTCGACCCTAACAAAAAAGCATTGGCCCACCAAAATGGACCAATGCTTTCTTATTTATTATAGCTCTTGCCCGTTTGTAGCAATTACGTTTTTGAACCAGTAGAATGACTTCTTCTTACTACGTTCAAGAGTACCGCTTCCATCGTCATGCTTGTCTACATAGATGAAGCCGTAACGCTTGGACATTTCACCAGTAGATGCACTCACTAGGTCGATACAGCCCCATGGAGTGTAACCCATTAGTTCTACTCCATCTTCAATTGCTTCACCCATTGCTTCAACATGCTCACGAAGGTAATTGATGCGGTAGTCGTCGTTGATGCTTCCATCTTCTTCGACTTTATCGTACGCACCAAGTCCGTTTTCTACGATAAATAAAGGTACACGGTAACGATCATATAATTGGTTTAACCCAATTCGTAGACCAGTTGGGTCAATTTCCCAGCCCCAGTCACTTGCTCGTAAGAATGGATTCTTAACGCCACCAATCAAGTTACCTTGTCCAATTTCTTCTGGAGTTTTATTTTTCTTTTCTGTACGTGACATGTAATAGCTTAATGAAATGAAATCAACAGGACCCTCTTTAATGATTTCTAAGTCGCCTTCTTGGATATCTAAATTAATACCGTTTTCTTTCCAGAAACGTTTTGCGAAAGCAGGGTATTCTCCTCTAACTTGTACATCCCCACAGTAGTTGTTAAATAAACGCTGTTCTTGTAAAGCATGCATTACATTTTCTGGATTTGAGTCAAAAGAGTAAGTCGGTGCATAAACAAGCATACAACCAATTTGACTTCCAGGAATTATTTCGTGTCCTGCTTTTACGGCAAGCGCACTTGCCACGAATTGGTGATGTAGACCTTGGAAGCTATCCTGTAATTTTGTTTCTTCTGTTTCAGGAGAAAAACCTAGTCCAAGAATTGGCAAATGTGTTGCTCCATTAATTTCATTGAAAGTTAACCAGTATTTCACTTTGTCTTTATATCGTTTAAACAATGTTGTTGCATATCGCTCAAAGAAACCAATCACTTCACGGTTACGCCAACCACCATACTCCGTGATTAGATATAGTGGAATCTCATAGTGAGAGATTGTAACAACTGGTTCAATATTGTATTTTTTCAATTCATCAAATACACGGTCATAGAAAGCCAGACCTTCTTCGTTCGGCTCTACCTCGTTACCTTGAGGGAAAATTCGGCTCCATGCAATACTCATTCGGTATGTTTTGAATCCCATTTCAGCAAATAGGGCAATATCTTCTTTATAGCGATGATAGAAATCAATACCATCATGATTTGGGTAGACATATTTTTCTTTATCAATTTTAAAGTCGAATCCAGGCTCAGCAATAACTTTTAATCTTACTTTTCCACCTGGCATTACATCTGCCAAGTTCATACCTTTTCCGCCTTCAAGATACGCACCTTCTAATTGGTTGGCAGCTGTAGCACCGCCCCATAAAAATCCTTCTGGAAATTGATATTTTGTCATTTGAAAAACCTCCATTTATGTTTTTATGGCTACGCTTTCACTGAGGCAAAATAAAAAACCTAAACCACGTAAGAGACACACTAGTCTCATAGTTTACGTGATTTAGGTTTTGCCTGCATAACCAGTAACAATCCTAAAAAGGTTGTTTGTTTAATTGCGTTAACTATAACATGAATATTTTGTCGAAGCAATAACTTTGTAAACGTTATTTTAAAAACTTGTCGGATGGGATCCAGGATGGACATTTTTTGCATTTTTATATATATAAGATAATAGTCGGCAATCTATAAAAATATTAAAAAAATTTAAAAGAAAGCGTTGACACCTACTAAATCCCCGTGATAAATTACACGTATCAAATAAAACTTAATAAATTCCTTGAAGGAATGTTACCTTAAGTGGGCATAACCTGATCCGATTAGAAACACGCTATCGCTAGCTGTGTGTGTTCCTAACTGGCTCAGGTTTTTTATTTGGAAAAATAAATATCAAATAAAAGAAGGAAGGGTCAAAAATGAAATACGAGCAATTAGCTAAAGATATTCTTGCCAATGTAGGCGGAAAAGAAAACGTTTCCAGTGTTGTTCACTGTGTCACACGTCTACGTTTTAAATTAAAGGATGAAAGCAAAGCAAATACAGAAGTGTTAAAAAATATGGATGGTGTTGTAACCGTCATGAAAAGTGGAGGACAATATCAGGTTGTTATTGGAAACCATGTCCCTGATGTATATGCGACTGTTTTGCAAGTAGGCAATCTCGGTGCTGTTAGCGAAAACAGTGATTCAAGCAGTGATGAAAAGCTTAGTATGGGTGCAAAATTCATTGATATGATTTCAGGCGTTTTCACTCCAATCCTGGGTGTTTTGGCTGCAACAGGTATGATTAAAGGGTTAGCTGCCTTAATCTTAGCATTAGGTTGGGTTGAAGCAACTTCAGGAACTTACCAACTATTGAATATTGCCGGTGATGGGTTATTTAACTTCTTGCCAATCTTTTTAGGATATACAGCGATGAAGAAGTTTGGCGGTACGCCGTTTGTCGGTATGGCGATCGCAGCAGCGTTAGTTCATCCTACATTAGCAACATTAACTACAGGAGAGACTTCAAAGGTACTTTTCCAAGGTACAATCTTTGAATCGCCAATACACATTACATTCTTAGGAATACCAGTAATCATGATGAGTTATGCATCAAGCGTTATTCCAATCATTCTTTCAAGCTTTGTAGCTTCAAGATTAGAAAAGAGTTTAAAGAAAGTTATTCCAGATGTTGTAAAAACATTCTTAGTTCCATTCTGTACGATTGGTATCATGGTGCCTTTAACATTCCTAGTCATCGGACCTATCTCAACATGGGCTGGTAGTTTGCTAGGTGCAGCGACTATATGGATTTATGAGTTAAGTCCTCTTGTAGCAGGTTTAATTCTAGGTGGATTCTGGCAAGTGTTTGTTATCTTCGGACTTCATTGGGGTCTTGTTCCAATCGCAATGAACAACTTAACTACGATGGGTAACGACCCAGTATTAGCAACAACTGTTATGGTATGTTTTGCACAAATCGGTGCAGTATTAGCCATTATGCTGAAAACTAATAATAAATCATTAAAATCACTAAGCGTTCCAGCGTTCATTTCAGGTATTTTCGGTGTTACAGAACCAGCTATTTACGGTATTACATTACCGCTTAAAAAGCCATTTATCATGAGCTGTATCGGTGGTGGAGTCGGTGGAGCGATCATCGGTGCTACTGCAGGTAAATTATGGATGTTTGGTGGAATGGGTGTATTCGTTCTTCCAGCTTTTATCCAACCAGGTTCAGGACTTGATATGACTTTCTGGGGAGCCATTATTGCAATGATCGCAGGTTTTGCAGTTGCATTTGTGTTAACGTATTTATTTGGCGGGATTAATCAAGAGAAATCTTCAAAAGACACAAATGATATAACTACAGCTTCTAAGGAAGTAGCCGCAACAAAGGTTCAAAATGAAGAAGTAGTAAGTCCATTAAATGGTGAAGTAATTGCCTTATCTGAAGTAAAAGACGCAGCATTTTCATCTGGTGCATTAGGTCATGGTGTAGCAATTGAGCCAAGTGAAGGAAAATTAGTTGCTCCAGTAGCAGGAACAGTATCAGCACTTTTCCCAACAAAGCATGCGATTGGTATTACTACGGATGCAGGTGCTGATCTGTTAATCCACATCGGTATGGATACCGTTCAATTAGAAGGAAAGTTTTTCACCGCTCATGTGTCTCAAGGTGATTACGTGAAAGCAGGTCAATTACTAATCGAGTTTGATATGGAGCAAATTAAAGAAGCAGGAAAGCCGTTAACAACTCCAATCGTTGTAACCAACCATAAAGAGTTCGATTTACAACTTGCTGATTCAAAACAAGTGAAAATTGGCGCACCATTATTTACACTAGATAGTAAGTAATCAACATGTCAGGAGAAAGGAATACGTTTCCTTTCTCTCCTGCTGTTTTAAGAAAGGGAGGATATTATGGCTTTTCCTCAAGGATTTTTATGGGGTGGCGCAATCGCCGCTAACCAAGCTGAAGGTGCTTATTTAGCAGATGGTAAGGGTTTAACAACGGTAGATTTACTACCAACAGGGGAAAAACGCTGGGAAATCATGTTTGGAAAACTTCCTTCATATGAGCCGTTAGAAGGCGAATTTTACCCTTCGCATGAAGCGATTGATTTTTACAATCGTTACAAAGAGGATATCGCGCTATTTGCAGAAATGGGCTTTAAAGCCTTACGTTTATCAGTCTCTTGGGCGAGAATTTTTCCAAATGGTGACGATGCAGAACCAAACGAAGATGGCCTACAATTTTACGACAATGTGTTTGATGAATTATTAAAATATAGCATTGAGCCCGTTGTAACGATTGCTCACTTTGACGTACCAGTGAACTTGGTGAAAAATTACGGCAGCTGGAGAAACCGCAAGCTTGTTACTTTCTTTGAAAACTATGCGACGACTCTTTTCAAACGATATAAGGAAAAAGTAAAGTACTGGATGACATTTAACGAAATTAATATGCTCCTGCACTTGCCATTCGTTGGAGCCGGACTTGTTTTTGAAGAAGGCGAAGATAAGAAGCAAGTGAAGTACCAAGCAGCACACCATCAATTGGTTGCCAGTGCTTTGGCGGTAAAAGCGGGTCATGAAATCAATCCAGATATGAAAATTGGCTGTATGTTAGCGGCTGGTCAGACGTATCCATACTCTTGTAACCCAGATGATGTGTTTGATGCAATGGAAAAGGATCGTGATTCGTTCTTCTTTATCGATGTTCAATCTCGAGGTAAATATCCTGGTTATGCGAAGAGATTCTTTAGAGACCATAACTTGAACATTGTGATGGAAGCAGGAGATGAAGAGCTTCTTAAAGATCATACGGTAGATTATCTTGGCTTTAGTTACTATGCAAGTCGTACAACAAGTAAAGATCCAGAAATCAACAAGACAACATCTGGAAACGTATTTGGTTCGATTGAAAATCCATATTTAGAGAAGTCTGAATGGGGCTGGACGATTGATCCAAAGGGCTTCCGTATTACAGCGAACCAATTATACGATCGTTATCAAAAACCTCTTTTCGTTGTAGAAAATGGTCTTGGTGCAGTTGACAATCCAGATGAAAATGGTGAAGTGAACGACGATTACCGTATTGAATACTTACGTAAGCACGTGTCTGAAATGTCAGAAGCCATTGAAGACGGTGTGGAAATCCTTGGTTATACGAGCTGGGGTCCAATCGACCTTGTGAGTGCATCAACGGGTGAAATGAAAAAACGCTATGGCTATATTTATGTGGACAAGGACAATGAAGGCAATGGTACATTAACCCGTTCGAAGAAGAAGAGCTTTGACTGGTATAAAGAAGTAATTGCTTCAAACGGGGAAAAACTATAAGTTGGATAAAAGTGGGAAAGCTTCAATTAGCTTTCCTTCTTTTGAATGCCTAAAAGATTTTATAACGCGTACTATTTCCATTATAATAAAAGTAAGAGAACCATAATAAACTTATAGGTGGTCAAATGAAAATAGCCAAAGTGTACAATAACAACGTCATTAGTGCGTTTAATGAAAAAAAGGAAGAGTTAGTGGTTATGGGGAGAGGACTGGCCTTTCAAAAAAAGCCAGGAGATTCTGTAGACGAAGACAAGATTGAAAAGATTTTTGCTCTCAAAAATAATGATATGTCAGAAAAATTTAAAACGCTTTTATATGAAGTTCCGATCGAATATATGGAAGTAACTGAGGATATTATCAAGATTGCTAAAAGTAGACTAGGAAGAAACCTAAACGATAGTATCTATATTTCCTTAACCGATCATATTCACTTTGCGGTCGAGCGTAATCAAAATGGCTACGACATAAAAAATGCTCTTTTATGGGAAATTAAGAGATTTTATAAGCAAGAGTTTGTCATTGGGATGGAAGCCTTAAAGATCATTCAGGAGAAACTTGGGGTTCTTTTACCAGAAGATGAAGCAAGCTTTATCGCCATGCATATCGTTAATGCTGAGCTTAATCAAGAAATGCCGAACGTTGCTAATATCACTAAAGTCATGCAGGATATTTTAAATATTGTTAAATATCATTTTAAAATTGACTTTGACGAGGAATCATTAAATTATTTTCGATTTATTACGCATTTGAAGTTCTTTGCACAACGATTATACAGCAAAACATATATCGAGGATGATGATCCGTTTTTATTCGAAACGGTGCGTGAGAAACATCGAGCAGCTTTTGAATGTACGGAGAAAATTAATGAATATATCGAAAATCAATTTGATTACAGCCTTACGAATAACGAGAAATTATACCTGATTATTCATATACAACGAGTGGTGAACCGTTAATTGCATAATTGAGATTCTACATGGAAAAAATCTAATTATCACCATAGAAAGGGGTACTTAGATGAGCGTGTATGAAAATTTCCCTGTAGCCAATCTAGAGAAAAGCCAATTGGACAAAATTACCTCACTTGAACAGGAATTACGGAAGGAAACCAACGAAAATATCGTGTTAATCGCCTATGATGAAAAAGATGAATAACATAAAAGGAGGGGAGAATGACTAATCGATGCCATTCTCCCCTTTTGTTTATTATAGAATTCTCACATTTAACGGAAATAGATATGGTTCGGATGGTTCCTCAATCGTTTTCCAGTCGGTAATTTTGATAAAAGGCATCTCCGTCCCGTTGTAGGTCGTCACATCAAGTACACCAGTGGCTTCCACCCATGTGTCTTTTTCAAGTGTAGCTGCTTCCTCAAATTGTGTTAAAAACCCGATAATGCTAGCATCTGCTACACAGTGAGTGATCAAGAAACGGGAGATAACGAGCTGATCCTGTTGGAAGCCATCCTCTTTATAAACGAAGCCCTTTAAGGTAATTTCTCTTCCTTTAAAAGTTGCTACGTCCTTACTAATTTCTTCATAGTTTAGATAATACACATAATCATCCATGTTAATCGGGTCACTTTGCTTTAGTTTTTGCACGAGAGAATTCATCTCATCTTGAGAGATTTCTCCATACGGATTTGGAAGGACCTCCGTGTCGGATGATTGAGCTACTTCTTCATTTGTTGACTCATTAGTTGAAGATTTTTCGCTTTTTCCTGTAATCACCGCCATACCACCTTTTTTCTCTGCGATAGAAGAATCGAGTACTTTAGCTGGTATGGTAAAACCCGTTACGAGAGGAAAGGCTATGATCACGTACGAGATGACTTTTTTTAGTGTCATCGGTGTATTTCCATGGTCATGATTGTGATCACAATCATGATTATGACTGCACTCATGGTTATGATGATGGTGATGAGTCTTTTTCTCCCAAATTCGTGTAATTTGGATAAAGAACAAAACAAGGAACAGAACAGATGCAATCTGACTGAGACCGATGTATTTTGGATTAATAAATTTAGTAATCTCACCTGTATAGTGAAATTTAAAAATTAATATGGTGAAAAAAAGCAATATGGCTGCACGTACAGCTTGTTGCGCTTGGAAGACCATCTATAATCCCTCCTTATAAAAAGCTCTGCACGAGCACAATGGATAGAAACACCGTCGTTGCAACAAAGAACAGAACACTAAACACAAATTTTGCACGGAACACACTTAGCATCATAAGCGTGTTTTTTAAATCAATCATCGGTCCGAAAATTAGAAAAGCTAGAACAGATGGTGTTGGAAAAATGCTATTAAAAGATGAGCCGATAAAAGCATCTGCTTCCGAGCAAAGAGATAAAACATAAGCAAGACCCATCATAACAGCAATGGAGGAAAAAGGACCATCTCCTGCTTCCAAAAGGGATTTTGCTGGCATATAGGTTTGAACAGCGGCAGCAAGAAAGGCTCCAAAAATTAAAAATTTTGCCATATCAAAAAACTCATCGATGGAGTGGGTAAGCATCGAGAAGAAACGCTTCGTAAAAGGTTCTTTTTTTCTACTTGCTGTTAGAGTTTCTGTGTTTGTTAAAGCCTCCTTGAATTGATGGCCTCTAAAGAAAAAGCTCACTAGAAACGCAACAATGAGAGCAACCGCAAAGCCAAGTCCCATTCTCCACCCCGCAATGGCCGTGTTATTTCCAAACGCCATATACGTAGATGCAATTACGATCGGGTTAATCAGTGGTCCCGTTAGCATGAAACCAATGGCCGCATATAGAGGAACCCCTTTAGAAACAAGTCGTCTAACAATCGGGACAATTCCACATTCGCAGGCAGGAAACAATGCGCCGACTACACAACTCATGATAATCGCCTTTGTCCTGCTTTGAGGTATCCACCGCTGAATATGTTCTTCAGTTACAAATATTTGAATCACACCTGCAATCAGAACACCAATAAGTACAAAAGGAAAAGCTTCTATTAATATACTTAGAAAAATGGTATTAAGATTTAAAAATGAGGAGGGAAGAACGTCCCCAACGTCTAATTTTAAAGATAGTAGAAGAAAAGCAGCAGCTAATAAAATTAATCCAGTAATATCAAACAGGTTCGTTCGAACAATACGATTCATATGTCCCTCCTATGTATTGGTTAAACCGTAACAATTACGTTTTATATTCTACCTTAAACTATATGGGCTTGTACATGGGAATATGTCACCCTTTTTTGAATGACCTGTATGTGAATAACGAAAAAGGTGCGGTGAGGAACATCACTGCGATAATGAGGTTTTTCACGCATAATTAACATATTAGATTGTTTTTTTAAAGGAGGAGGTCATCGATTGTATAAAAATATCATCTTAGCTACGGACGGATCGGATCATGCGAAAAGAGCGTCAGAAAACGCCATGCATATTGCGAAATGCACTCCAGGATCATTAGTAGAGATTGTTTTTGTTGTTGATGCTGATAAGGTGAAATCAGAAGTGCTGAGCCATTGGAATTCAGCAGACTTAGACGGAAAGCGCAAGGAACGAATACGAGAAGTCGAAAAAATGGCCAGAACATATGAGGTATCCTACAAGGTCACGATTCTTCAAGGTGATCCGGGCCCAGCGATTGTTGAATATGCAAACAATCATCACGCTGACATAATCGTGATTGGCAGCAGAGGATTAAGCGGCTTACAGGAATTTGTTCTCGGAAGTGTGAGTCATAAAGTTGCCAAAAGAGCAAACTGTCCGGTGTTAATCGTAAAATGAGCATCAAGCATGTAAAATGCTTGGTGTTTTTTTGTACCTATGACATATATCACAAAAAGAGATATCTGAATGCGATATGATTTTACTATCATTTTATAAAGGGGCATCTCTATATGTTTAGGTCAATAAGTGAAAACAAAAGATTACAAAGTGAAATAGACTTTTTCAAAGCTAAATATATGAAAGTAAAACAGGAAAATCAGGAGATGGAGAACCGAATGAAAGATTTTTTACATAGTCTGTACAGGGACTTGCTGTCAATAGTGAACCAGCACGAGGTCGTAAATGGACAGCACCATGACCTAGCATAACTCGTTGGAAAAATTAAAAATCGGTTCGATAAGGTGGAAGAAATCAGTCAACACTCTAATCAAATTTCAACCAAGATGCTTGTGATGGGACAGAAGCTGATTGATTCGACGGATGAGATGGTGAGAGAGTCAAAGGAGGGAAGAGAGTCTGTTGGAAGAGTGGAAACGATGATCATAAAGCTTGGGGAGCAATCGAGTCTAGCAGCAAAGAGTATGAATCAATTAAACATACGTTCAAAAGAAATCGAAGACATTGTGAAGGTTATTCATGCCATTGCAGAACAGACCCATTTGCTTGCCTTGAATGCATCGATTGAGGCGGCGCGAGCAGGAGAGCATGGAAAAGGCTTTGCTGTGGTCGCAAGTGAGGTGAGAAAACTGGCGGAAAGCACAGCAAAAAGTACCATGGCCATTGACGCACTCACGAGAAGCATTCAGCAAGAAATTAACAAAGCACTCACCGAAACCCAAACCAGTCTTTCAGTTGTTACTGAAGGAATTCAGCTTAGCACGGAAACAACGGGGAAAATTAATCATATCCTTAAAGTTATGGAGACTGTACAAACCGAAGTAAAATTGGTTCTCTATACCATTCATGAACAAAAAGCGTTTAGTGGTGAAGTTATTGAGGAAATCAGCATGACAAAAGAAGTATTCAATACGGTAAACGAAGCGATTTTACAACATATTGACGATGCTCTCATTGTTGATCAGCGATTGGAAGAAGGAATCATGCAGATTAAGGGAATTGGGAGTGGGGAGTGACCCATGCTGAAGGAGTTTCCTTGTATGCCTTCGGAAAATTGTTGACATTAATCAATTGCATAGTTGCCGCGGACCCTTTAATAATTGGAGAAGCGTAACCAAACAGGTGCATAGGTGCCCGTGGGCCCCAAAAAAACAAGGGAACGGTAACCAAACAGGTGCATAGATGCCCGTGAGCCCAAGAAAAACAAGGGAACGGTAACCAAACGGGTACTTAGATGCCCGTGGGCCCAAGAAAAAAAGGGGAACGGTAACCAAACAGGTGCATAGATGCCCGCGGACCCAAGAAAAACAAGGGAACGGTAACCAAACGGGTACTTAGATGCCCGTGGGCCCAAGAAAAACAAGGGAACGGTAACCAAACAGGTGCATAGATGCCCGTGGGCCCAAGAAAAACAAGGGAACGGTAACCAAACAGGTGCATAGATGCCAGTGAGCCCCCAAAAAACAACTGAACGGTAACCAAAACGACACTTAAATACCCTCAGTTAGCCTTGAGCCGGTATACAAATGCTAAGATGCATCAAAATCTCATTTTTAACAAAACCCAACCATCCAAACCTCATTTCATCAAATAAAATTACCACTACAAAAAAAATTGATACTCGACCATTGACAATATCTCGAATTCATAATATTATTATCTCATATTCAAGATATTTGAATCAAAGATAAAGAGACAAGGGGGTGAGCATATGGATAAGATTTGTTCTAATGAACCTTTTCTGCTCCTCATGCAAACAACAAAGGCAATTCAAGAATGTATAAAGGCTAATGTGACAAAACATGATCTAAGCATAACAGAGTTTTCGGTTCTTGAAGTTCTTTACCATAAGGGGACTCAGACGATTCATCAAGTGGGGAGTAGAATCCTTGTGGCTAGCGGTTCGATGACGTATGTAGTTGATAAGCTAGTACAAAAGGGTTTTTTAGAGCGAAATATTTGTCCAGGAGATCGACGAGCTATTCATATTTCTTTGTCGGATAAAGGGAAAATATTAATGGATGCCCTTATTCCGGAGCATCAAGTACTGATTGATTCCATGTTTGCTTCGTTGGATCATCATGAGGTAAACAGTTTAATAGATGTGCTAAGAAAAACGAAGAAGAAAGTAGAAGAACAATCAAATTGACAAACAACTAGGAGGAATTACAAGATGTTAGATTTAGGTTTATTATTGATTCGTGTCGTTATCGGGTTATTATTTATTGGTCATGGTGCACAAAAATTGTTTGGTTGGTTCGGCG
Source organism: Robertmurraya korlensis (assembly GCF_023715225.1). Taxonomy (GTDB): domain Bacteria; phylum Bacillota; class Bacilli; order Bacillales; family Cytobacillaceae; genus Robertmurraya_A. Next base: position 48,605 of record NZ_JAMBNS010000010.1, on the reverse strand, counting down.
GTTACGGACTGAAAGGGACAGGGGGCTGGATGGAGTCACTTGGATTAAAGCCAGGTGTAACGATGGCTCTTCTTGCTGGGTTAGCTGAGTTGGTAGGAGGATTATTCTTTGCTGTTGGATTCTTAACTCCACTTGCAGGTCTACTTATTGCTGCAACAATGGTCATGGCCATTGTAAAAGTTCACGGTGCCAATGGGTTATGGTCAACAGCAAATGGATATGAATACAACCTAACATTATTAGTTGTAGCGATTGGTGTTGCATTGACAGGTCCTGGAGCATACGCCATCGACGCATTTATTTTTTAAACTATCTCGATTTCAAGAATCATAAATACAAGAAAAAGGCTCTCCTCTAATCAGGTGGGTCTTTTATTCGTAGAATGAATAAATAATCCTTTTTCCCTGCGAAAATAGTAGGATATTACTGTCGAATCATGGTAAAATGGAGTCCACAGTAGCTCAGAAAGAGGCAGTCTACTGAATTTTGCTCTGGGATGAGGGGTTGCTTTGCTTGGGTCTGCCACATTTTATGTGTTCAATTTAAGCGATGTGTTGATTGCTATCTTCATTTCGATAATATGCTGTACATTAGGGGCAGAATTTTGTCGTCGGTTGAAGCTAGAAAATTATGCGCTTACTAGAAGATTATTATACTCGTTAATGCTAGCTTTTACTTTTTGGTTAGCATTGTTATTGGTTTGTTTTTCAATAGAATTACCTTACTCAACAGGGGATATCAATTTATACTTTCAATTAAGCTTTTATTTCTGCTTTATCGGATCTTATATTGCTCTTGGTGTAACGAAGCAGCGACTAAATAGCTCGATTCAATACCTATTTGCAGGACTGTTCATTACGCTTTGTATTTTAGGTACACTGGGCCTTGGTTTTTATCTTCTTTACTCGGACCATCTTGATATTAAGCCGATACTTTCAATCATGACTGCTTTTCTCACATTAGCAACGATGTTTTCCTTGCTTCGATTCCTTATTCAAATAACGAATTCAGATATTTATCAATTTCTGTCTCGTTGGAAGCTTGTTGGAGGTATTCTTGGTGGAGCTGCTTTTGCGGGTATACCTTTTATGGTCGTTGTATCCATGCTGAACCTTGAAGAAATTGGTGCGGGTAATACAGAACCATTGGTTATGCTTTTGCCGTTTACATATAGTGTTATTACAAACCTTGCCTTAATGCTTGTTCCTGACTTATTTGGCGAACGTTTATTGATGCGTAACATTCAATCGTATTTATCGCTATTTAATCATAATCCAGATGCCGTATTTGCCGTAAACTTGTCAGGGAACATCATGCATGCGAATAAAGAAGCTTTTATGCTTACAGGCTATAATCAGGAAGCGATAAAGGGTATGCATTTCAAAGAGCTACTCATCTATGATGAAGAGGAAATTAACCGTTATTTACAAAGTGTTCTTCAAGGAGAAATACAATCGGTAGAAGTAAAACTACAACATCGAGATGGCTTTTTTATTGACGTTAGAATTACGCCTGTTCGAATCATTGTGAAAGAAGAACTGATTGGGGTATATGGAATTGTCCGAGATATTACGGAGAAGACGCATGCCGAGGAGACGATTCGCTACCTTGCCTATCACGATGATTTAACCAACTTACCGAATAAACGGAAGCTTGAAAAAGTCGCAGCAGAGGCGATTGGTGAAAATAAACCTTTTTATCTTTTTTATATTGATTTTGATCGTTTTAAACGGATTAATGATACATTTGGTCATTTTTTCGGTGATAAAATTCTTCAAGAAACCGGGAAAAAACTTGAGGAGCTCATGCCTGAAAATTGTACGATCGCAAGGCTTGGGGGAGATGAGTTTGCAGCTTTACTACCTCATCCAGCAGATTATGATGAGATTGCTCAAAAAATTATTGAAGGGTTTCGCACGCCCATTGTACTAGATGGCTTTGACTTTTTACTTACAGCGAGTATCGGTGTGGCTTACTTTCCAAAAGATGGAGAGTCGATTTTGGAATTATTAAAGGCAGCAGATCTTGCGATGTATCGAGCGAAAAATCAAGGCTCCAATCGATATGTTGTGTATGAAGCGACCATGAAGGAGCAATCACTAAATAAAATAAAGATAGAAAGTGATCTTCGCAGAGATATTGCGAATCGCAAGCTAACGGTGTATTATCAACCGAAATTTGATACGGGTTCAAACCTCTTGGTTGGGTCAGAGGCACTTATTCGTTGGAAACATGAAGAGAACGGATTTATCCCTCCGAGTAAGTTTATTCCTATCGCTGAAGAAAGCAATTTAATTATTGATCTTGAGAGATTTGTGATTACGGAAGTTTTTGAGACGATTGGGGAGTGGAAGCGGAAAGGGATGCCAGTGCCGAGAACTTCTATTAATATTTCCGTCATTCATTTTTACCAAGAAGACTTTGTCGATTTTATTATTAAAAACTTAGCCTCCTATAAGATTGACGGTAGTGATATTGAGATTGAAATTACGGAAAGTGTTATTATGCGTGGAGAGGAACGAGTCAATCGAAATCTGCTTGCCCTAAGAGAAGTTGGGGTTGAAATCAGTGTTGATGATTTTGGTACAGGGTATAGCTCCTTAAGCTATTTGCAGAAGCTATCTGTTGATCGTTTGAAAATTGACCAATCCTTTATCGCTGATTATGAAAGCAATAAAGAAATTATTTCTGCTATCATTTCAATGTCTCATAACCTAAATTTAAAGGTAATTGCGGAAGGTGTGGAAACGTCAAATCAAATCGGTTTCCTGCAAAACATGAACTGCTTTGAGGTGCAAGGTTATTTCTACTCACCTCCCGTAGAGCGTTCTAACTATGAAGATATTTTAACGAAATACGGTGCCGCTAGCTAAAAAATGCCTCTAATTATAGAGGCATTTTTTATTCGTTCGTGTTTTTATTCTGAGGATTGATTTCTCATTCTTTCTTGTGCAAGTCGGACCATTTCTTTGACCATGCTTCCACCAATCTGACCACCGATCTTCCCGGCTTGATGGGAGGTGAGATTTCCGTTATTGCCTCTACTTAGTGGTATATGCATATCCGCTGCCACTTCGTATTTAACTTGATCCGGGTGATCCTTAGACACCACATAACCTCTCTGTTTCATTACATCTGCTTTTAACGAATCTAATGCCTCTCTCGCCTCTGGGATTAATGGACGTCTTTTTCTTGCCATCTTCGTCATACCCCTTTCATTTTTTTCTTAGTATGCACTTTCCTTAAGTGATATACTTGTGCAACAGGAGTTGACGATATATTCTAATAATATAAGTGGGAACAAAGAGGGGTTGAACGAGATGAAGTATGTATTGGGTCTTTTTATCCCTGGTGCTCTCGTTATTTTTTTCACAAGAGTTACATACAGTCATGTAATTGGTTTATTGCTTACAGTTGCATTAATAGCTGCATCGGTTTATAAGGGTTATACCGATTCCTTATCGCTCATTATTGTAGATGCATTGTCATTAACGGTTGGGTTCGCGTACTCGAAGATGGTTCGAGAGAGAGCAAAAAAACGATCGTAGGTAGAAGCTTGTCGATGAAATTTTCGACAAGTTTTTTTATGCGTATTTTACTTATGGAGGGTGTTTGGATCAATTCAATCAAACGTTTGATTGACCTTTTTTCGACTGAGACTGACAGACTTCAACGCTAAAAAGAAAAAACATCGAATATTTGTTCGTATATTATTGGTTTGTTTTCCCTGATTTGTGGTAGAATGATTAATATGAAATTATGGAAATTTGCTCAGCTAGGTCCGTCGAAGCTAGTTACTATAGATGAAATTCTAATTGATACTTTTAATAGGAGGAGTACTTGTGAAGGACCAATTTGAATTAGTCTCAAAATACTCACCACAAGGAGATCAGCCTGCAGCCATTCAAAGGATTGCTGATGGAATACATAACGGTGAAAAACGTCAGACGTTGCTCGGAGCAACAGGGACTGGAAAAACATTCACGATCTCCAATGTGATTAAAGAAGTGAATAAACCGACACTTGTGATCGCTCACAATAAAACACTTGCTGGCCAGCTTTATAGTGAGTTTAAGGATTTTTTTCCGAATAATGCGGTTGAGTATTTTGTTAGCTATTACGATTACTATCAACCAGAAGCGTATGTTCCTTCAACGGATACGTTTATTGAAAAAGATGCTAGCATCAATGATGAAATTGATAAACTTCGTCACTCAGCTACATCCTCTTTGTTTGAAAGAAAAGATGTCATCATCATTGCGAGTGTTTCTTGCATTTACGGTCTCGGTTCTCCTGAGGAATATCGAGATCTTGTACTTTCACTAAGAACGGGAATGGAAATTGAGCGAAATCAGCTCTTGCATCGCTTAGTAGATATTCAATATGAAAGAAACGATATTAACTTTCAGCGCGGAACATTCCGTGTTCGTGGCGATGTGGTCGAGATTTTCCCGGCTTCACGTGATGAGCATTGCTTGCGTGTGGAGCTATTTGGTGATGAAATTGATCGCATTCGAGAGGTTGATGCGTTAACAGGGGAAATTCTCGGAGAAAGAGAGCATGTTGCTATCTTCCCGGCTTCCCACTTCGTTACACGCGAAGAAAAGCTCCTTGTTGCTATAGAAAATATCGAGAAGGAGCTCGAAGAACGTTTAGCGGACATGCGCGAAAATGGAAAGCTTCTTGAGGCCCAACGTTTAGAGCAACGAACGCGTTACGATTTAGAAATGATGAGGGAGATGGGCTTCTGTTCGGGAATTGAGAACTACTCCCGTCATCTAACTCTAAGACCACCTGGGTCAACACCGTATACATTGATCGATTATTTTCCAGAAGACTTCTTAATTGTTATCGACGAGTCGCATGTTACGCTTCCGCAAATTCGTGGAATGTTTAACGGTGACCAAGCGCGTAAGCAGGTTCTCGTGGATCATGGGTTTCGTCTGCCTTCAGCGATGGATAACCGACCATTAACGTTTACAGAATTTGAGGAAAAGATCAATCAAATTGTGTTTGTTTCGGCAACACCGGGACCATATGAGCTTGAACACACACCAGAAATGGTTCAACAAATCATTCGTCCAACAGGATTGCTTGATCCTACGATAGACGTTCGTCCGATTGAAGGGCAAATTGATGACCTCATTGGCGAAATTCATGATCGGATTAAGAGGAATGAACGTGTTCTAGTCACAACGTTAACCAAAAAGATGTCCGAGGATTTAACAGATTACTTGAAAGAAATCGGTATCAAGGTACAATATCTACACTCAGAGGTCAAGACACTTGAAAGAATTGAAATCATCCGAGAGTTACGACTAGGAAAATATGATGTTCTCATAGGGATTAACCTGTTAAGAGAAGGACTCGATATTCCTGAGGTTTCGTTAGTGGCGATTTTGGATGCAGACAAGGAAGGGTTCCTTCGTTCAGAGCGTTCGTTGATCCAAACCATTGGCCGTGCTGCGCGTAATTCACGAGGTCATGTGGTCATGTATGCGGATCGAATGACCAATTCAATGGAGCTCGCTATATCTGAAACGAAACGCCGTCGTGCTATTCAGGAAGAATACAACGAAAAGCATGGCATCACACCGATGACCATTCAAAAAGATATTCGTGACGTCATACGTGCAACACATGCGGCGGAGGACGAGGCAGAGTACAAGACTACAGAAAAGCTTACAAAGCTTACGAAAAAAGAGCGAGATAAGCTGATTGAGGATATGGAGAAGGAAATGAAAGAAGCTGCAAAGGCGCTAAACTTCGAAAGAGCGGCAGAGCTTCGCGATTTAATATTAGAGTTGAAAGCGGAAGGATGACGAATCAATGGCAATGGAAAAGCTCATAGTTAAAGGGGCTAGAGCTCATAATTTAAAGAATATCGACGTGACCATTCCGCGAGATAAGCTCGTCGTACTAACAGGACTTTCAGGCTCGGGGAAATCCTCTCTTGCATTTGATACCATTTATGCAGAGGGGCAAAGGCGGTATGTGGAATCATTATCTGCGTACGCAAGACAGTTTTTAGGGCAAATGGATAAGCCGGATGTGGACACTATTGAAGGACTTTCACCTGCTATTTCAATTGATCAGAAAACAACGAGTCGTAACCCTCGTTCGACCGTCGGAACGGTTACGGAAATTTATGATTATTTACGATTATTATATGCGAGAGTAGGTCGACCGACCTGTCCGAACCACGGAATTGAAATTAGCTCACAAACGATCGAGCAAATGGTCGATCGAATTATGGAGTATCCTGAACGAACCAAGCTCCAGGTACTTGCCCCCATTGTTTCGGGTCGCAAAGGGACACATGTAAAAGTGTTTGAAGATATTAAAAAGCAAGGCTTTGTTCGCGTACGTGTAGACGGAGAAATGCTCGATCTTTCAGACGAAATCGAGCTGGAGAAAAACAAAAAGCATACGATTGAAGTGGTTGTCGACCGAATTGTCGTTAAGGAGGGAGTCACTGCCCGTCTCGCGGATTCCCTTGAAACTGCTCTTGGCCTTGGTGAAGGAAAAGTGATTATTGATGTCATCGGTGAAGAGGAGTTGCTTTTCAGTGAACACCATGCCTGTCCATTATGTGGCTTTTCGATCACGGAGCTTGAACCTCGTATGTTCTCCTTCAACAGTCCGTTCGGCGCTTGTCCCGACTGTGATGGATTAGGATCTAAGCTGGAAGTGGATGTGGATCTTGTTGTTCCGAATAAAGAGTTATCGTTAAAACAGCATGCCATTGCACCGTGGGAGCCAACAAGCTCTCAGTATTATCCACAGCTATTAGAAGCGGTGTGTAACCACTTTGGAGTGGATATGAATATTCCTGTGAAGGATATTCCAAAGCATTTGTTTGAAAAAGTGCTATATGGATCAAAAGAAGATGATATATATTTCCGTTACGAAAATGACTTCGGTCAAATCCGCGAAGGCTATATCCAATTCGAAGGTGTCATTCGAAATGTGGAGCGCCGGTACAAGGAGACAAGCTCTGATTTTATTCGTGAGCAAATGGAAAAGTACATGGCTCAACATCACTGTCCGACTTGTAAAGGCGACCGTCTGAAAAAGGAAACATTAGCGGTGCTAATCAACAACCACCATATTGGGAAAGTGACGTCCTTCTCGATTCAAGAAGCTTATCATTTCTTTGACCATCTCGATTTAACGGAAAAAGAAACAAAAATTGCCAACTTAATTCTTCGTGAAATAAAAGAGCGTCTAGGTTTCTTAATCAATGTCGGCCTTGATTATTTAAATTTGAACCGTGCGGCGGGAACTCTATCTGGTGGAGAGGCACAACGAATTCGGTTAGCCACACAAATTGGTTCGAGATTAACGGGTGTGCTTTACATTCTAGATGAGCCCTCGATTGGTCTTCACCAACGAGACAATGACCGATTAATTGATACGTTAAAAAATATGCGTGATATTGGAAACACTTTAATTGTTGTTGAGCACGATGAAGATACGATGCTTGCTGCTGATTACTTAATTGATGTTGGTCCAGGAGCAGGAGTTCATGGTGGCCAAATTGTTTCTGCTGGAACACCGCAAGAGGTGATGGACGATCCAAACTCGCTAACTGGTCAGTATTTAGCAGGTAAGAAATTTATTCCGCTACCTATTGAGCGGAGAAAAAGTGATGGTAGATACGTTGAGATTAAGGGTGCTAAGGAAAATAACTTGAACAATGTGAACGTAAAGTTCCCACTTGGCATGTTCATTGCGGTAACCGGTGTTTCTGGTTCGGGAAAAAGTACATTGATCAATGAAATACTTCATAAATCATTAGCTCAAAAGCTAAATCATGCAAAAACAAAGCCTGGACAGCATCGTGAAATCAAAGGGATTGAACACTTGGATAAAGTTATTGATATTGATCAATCACCAATTGGTCGAACTCCAAGATCAAACCCAGCGACTTACACTGGGGTCTTCGACGATGTTCGTGATGTGTTTGCAACGACCAATGAAGCGAAGGTTCGAGGGTATAAAAAAGGGCGCTTTAGCTTTAATGTCAAAGGTGGTCGTTGTGAGGCATGCCGTGGGGACGGAATTATCAAAATCGAAATGCACTTTTTACCGGATGTATATGTCCCATGTGAAGTGTGTCATGGCAAACGCTACAACCGTGAAACGCTTGAAGTAAAATATAAAGGCAAGAACATTTCGGATGTACTAGATATGACGGTAGAAGATGCACTCGTTTATTTCGAAAATATCCCGAAAATTAAGAGGAAGCTTCAGACGATCTATGATGTGGGTCTCGGTTATATTACGCTCGGTCAACCTGCTACGACTTTATCTGGTGGGGAAGCGCAAAGGGTGAAACTTGCGTCTGAGCTTCATCGGCGTTCAACTGGTCGCTCGTTCTATATTCTCGATGAGCCGACCACAGGGTTACACGTGGATGATATTTCAAGATTGCTTGTCGTCCTACAGCGCCTGGTGGAAAACGGAGATACGGTGTTGGTCATTGAGCATAATCTCGATGTTATTAAAGCGGCTGACTATATCATCGACCTAGGACCGGAGGGTGGCGATAAGGGTGGGACCATTATTGCGATGGGAACTCCGGAACAAGTTTCAGAAGTACCCCTATCGTATACAGGGAAATACTTAAAGCCGATTCTCGACCGTGACCGTGAGCGAATGAAGAAGCAAATTCAGCAAAAGGAAGAGCAAGTAACTAATGCGTAAATAGTAGGAGCAGTTCCCAATAGGGAATTGCTCCTTTTTGTATCACTCTCTGAAAAATTCATGAAACTTTTATTTATTATGTACGTACATATGAGCAGAGGAGATGAAGAAAAATGAATACGAATAAAGTTTTGGCCGGTATGAGCTACTTGAGTATCTTTTTCGCTGGGTTTATTTTTCCATTGGTCGTATTTTTGGTTTCATCTAGTTCTTATGTCAAACAGCATGCGAAGAAAGCTTTTTTGTCGCATTTAATCCCAATTGTTCCCGTTCCGTTTCTAGTCGGTTCAGCGGTTTACCTAGATATGACTAATCAATTAACAGACACAGCACCGATTGCGATTATTGTTGGCGCGCTTTTAACGGGATTAATCGCCATCATCGTTACGATTTGGAATCTTGTAAAAGCGATTAAAGTCTTTGCAAATGAAGATTACTAGTCCATTGGGGAGGGTATTAATATGAAAGAAGAGAGAAAACGAATTTTACAGATGGTAGAGGAAGGAAAGCTTAAGGTAGATGAAGCATTGCTACTGTTAGAAGAGTTGGAGAAATCCAATACTTCTATGGAAGAAAAGCAACAAAAATTATACAGTGAGCTTTCAACGGTCGTGAATTTTGAGGAAGGGAAAAAGTCGTCAGGTTTTTCATATCAAAAGGCTCAGTCTGCTAAAGAAAAAATACTAGAGTTTGTTGATGTAGCATTTAAAAAGATTAAAGATTTTGATCTTGATTGGAATTTTGGTCAATCGGTAGATGTATCACATATTTATCAACAAACCCACGCAAGAGTAAAGGATATTGATATTGACGTGGCCAATGGATCAGTGACCCTTATTCCGTGGGACCAATCAGATGTTCGCGTCGAATGTGAGGCAAAGGTGTATCGTGTGGAATCACCTGAGGAAGCAAAAAGCCTTTTTATCAAAGATGTGTTATTTTCGGTAGAAGGGGATAAACTACGTTTCGGAGCACAACAAAAATGGATGAAGGTTCAGGCAAAGGTATACGTGCCTTCAACGGACTTCGACCATATTCGTATTCGCATGTTTAACGGACCGATCACAGGTGAAAACCTTGTAGTGGCGTCGTTTAAAGCAAAAACAGCAAATGGAAAAGTGGATGTGTCGAACATTAAGGGGTCAAAAGCAGAACTGGAAACAGCCAATGGGCAAATAAACGTGCAACAAAGCCAAATCCTAGACTTTGAAGCAGAAACGATAAATGGAGCGATCAGAGTGGACGGTACCTATAAAAAGCTCGACCTTCAGTCCTTTAACGGTAATATTGAATGTGAGTTGGCTGGAGACCAAAGTGATGTGGTGGTAGCCAAAGCAACAACAGGCTCCATCAAAGTGAAGGTACCCTCTTCATGGGCATTAAGCGGAGAGCTTAAGTCTAATCTGGGTGGCTTTCAAGTAGATGTTGATGATATTTCAGTTGTAGAAAATAAAAGTGAAGTTGTTCAAAAAATATTTAGTTTTAAATCTACAAGACCATTAGATGCCTTTACAACGATTCTTGCAGATACAAAGACCGGTTCAATTTCGTTGAAAAAAGTGAAATAAGAATGGATGATTGCGATGAGATGGCTAATAGGAATAGGAATTAATGCAATTTTATTTATCGCACTGGCAGGCTATTTTGAAAACTCCTTTTATATAGAAGGCTTTGGGGCTGCATTGGCCGCGAGTTTCATATTAGCGATACTAAATATGCTGGTAAGGCCTATTTTAATTATATTAACTTTGCCGATCACGATTGTGACGCTTGGTGCGTTCTTGCTAGTCATCAATGCATTGACTCTCCTGCTCACCGATGAATTGGTCGGTTCCTCCTTTGAAATCGAAGGATTCTGGATGGCTTTCTTCATCGCACTCATCATGTCGATCGTAAATGTCATCCTTCAGAAAACCGTGTTTCGAGATAAGAAAGAAAATAACTAATTTTAACCCTCCTTTTTAAAGCAAAGGAGGGTTTTTTATTGGCTTATTCCAACACGAATTTCCATTTTCCCGTTTACTTTCCAACAACATGAGTAAAATAAACAACGATTGGGAAAGGAGGCGTTTATGAGCAAGAAACTTTTAATCACAACCTTAGCCTGTATTTTTTCACTTGGAAGTGTAGGTTGTACAGAGATGAAAGCCCAGCAGCTCCATACCGAGTCCCCGAGGAATGTCATTATGATGGTGATGGACGGAACGAGTTCGGGAGCGGTCACATTAGCCCGCTGGTATAAAGGAAGAGATCTTGCGCTAGATCAGATCTTGACGGGGGGCGTGCGAACGTATTCGGCAGAATCTGCCATTACAGACTCTGCCGCTGCGGCAACCGCTCTGGCGACTGGAAACAAAACGGATGAGCATTATATTGGTCTTCTTCCATCGAAAATTACGACACCAGGTAAGCAGGACGAGAATCCGAAGCATGCGCTCATGCCGGTAGCCAATGTTCTAGAAGGAGCAAAACAAGTAGGAAAAGCGACGGGGATCGTTGCCACCTCTGAAATTCAACACGCCACACCGGCTGGATTTTCCACACATGTTATGAGCCGAAAGCAAGAAGAAGATATTGCTGAACAACAGGTGTATCAAGGAATCGATATTGTCCTTGGCGGTGGGAACGTTCATTTAACAAATCGTAAAGATCAGGAAGATCTACAAAAGGTGATTAAAGAAAAAGGCTATCAAATGGTCAACACAAGAAGTGAATTACAAAAGGCGAACGGTTCAAAGATATGGGGGAGCTTTGCGGAGAAGTCACTTGCGTATGATATTGATCGTCCGGCAACCCAACCTTCTGAGCCCACTCTTGCCGAAATGACAAACAAGGCAATTCAAACCCTTTCGAAAGATGAAGATGGATTTTTCCTGTTTGTTGAAGGAAGCAAGATTGACTGGGCTGCTCACAAAAATGATATTGTTGGCATGATTAGCGATGTGTTAGCTTTCGACGAGGCGGTAAAGGAAGCAGTCACGTTTGCTGAAAGAGATGGAAATACGATGGTGATTGCCGTGACCGATCATGGAAATAGTGGAATCTCGATAGGAAATCAGCAAACATCAAGATCGTATGCACATACTCCTGTCGAAAACTTCATTCAGCCACTGAAAAAAGCCAAGCGAACGGTCGAGGGGGCATTACAGGATCTAAAGCAAGATCGCTCCAATATCAAACAAGTGGCGAAGCAGTATGGTCTGGATGATTTATCAAACAACGAAGTAAGAATGCTAATAAACTCCGATCATGTAGGTGCGGTTCTGGCTGCTATGTTAGCGAAAGAAGCGAATCTTGGATTTACAACATGGGGGCATACGGGAGAAGATGTATTTCTATACGCTTACGGTCCCTCACATCCATCAGGCTACCTGGAGAACACGGCGTTACCTGAAAAAATGGCAGAGTTCATGGGAGTTAACTTAGAAAAGTTAAGCCAGTCATTATTTATTAATGCAAAGGAAACCTTCGAGAAACAAGGCTTCGTCACAAAAATTGATCAATCGAAAAAATATAATCCTGTATTTGTAGCAACTAAAAAAGGAGCATCCATTGAAATTCCTGCTAATAAAAATATCATCACGGTGAACGGAAAGTCACATTCGCTGGATGGGGTTTCGATTTTCAATGGAAGAGACTTTTTTGTAAGTGAACAAGTAAAAGAGTTTCTCCCTTAATTTCAGCCCTTCTCAATTTTGAGGAGGGTCATTTTTTTGACAAAATAAGAGGATCAAATTTGGTTCTTTAAAAAAAGATGGTAAAATAGATAGGAATTGTCTCTTTACATATAGAGGAGGAAGACGACCATGGCGAAAGTTCGTACAAAAGATATTATTGAAAAATTTGACCTTGAGTTAATTAGTGGAGAAGAAGGAATAAATCGCCCGATCACGATGAGTGATATCTCTAGACCGGGTATTGAAATAGCGGGCTTTTTCGATTATTATCCAGCCGAGCGGATTCAACTGCTTGGGAAAACAGAGCTAACCTTTGCGGAAAAATTGTCGCCAACTGAGCGTGCCATTCGTATGGAAAAGCTTTGTACGGATGTCACACCTGGAATCATTGTAACAAGGGAGCTTGAGGTACCTGAAGAGCTGATCGAAGCGTGTGAACGTGAGGCTGTGCCACTTATGCGTTCTAGACAAAAGACGACTCGTTTTTCTGGACGTTTGACGAACTTTTTAGAAAGTAAGCTTGCGCCTACAACCGCTGTTCATGGTGTTCTTATTGATATTTATGGTGTAGGGGTTCTGATCACGGGGAAAAGTGGAGTCGGAAAAAGTGAAACAGCTCTTGAACTTGTCAAACGTGGACATCGATTGGTCGCAGACGATTGCGTAGAGATTCGTCAAGAGGATGAAGATACACTCATTGGTAATTCTCCGGAATTGATTGAGCATTTACTTGAAATTCGCGGGTTAGGGATTATTAACGTGATGACGCTGTTCGGAGCAGGAGCGGTTCGAAGTCATAAACGGATTACCCTAGTCATTAACCTAGAGTTATGGGACCAAAACAAGCAGTACGACCGCTTAGGATTAGATGAAGAAAAATTGCGTATTATTGACACAGATATAACCAAATTAACCGTTCCCGTTCGACCTGGTCGGAACTTAGCCGTTATTATAGAAGTAGCTGCAATGAACTTCCGTCTAAAACGAATGGGAGTGAACGCAGCAGAGCAGTTTACGAATCGCCTGGCTGATGTGATTGAAGAAGGCGATCATGACGAAGAACATTAATCCTAAGGGGGATGAGCTGTAATGGAATCAACTATTCAACCGATTGACCCGATCGCGGTATCACTCGGTCCAATCCAAATCCATTGGTATGGTGTGATCATTGGGTTGGGTATTGCACTTGCTTTATTTTTAGCAATGCGAGAAGGAGAAAGAAGGGGTCTACATAAAGATATTTTCCCTGATTTGATGCTTTGGGCGATACCTATTGCGATCATTTCGGCACGAATTTATTATGTGGCATTTGAGTGGGATTATTACTCGCAAAATCCAGGTGATATTATCAAGATTTGGAACGGCGGTATTGCGATTCATGGAGCACTAATCGGATCGGTTATTACAGCGATTGTGTTTTCAAGGAAGAAAAACATTTCATTTTGGAAGCTTGCAGATATCGCAGCACCGAGTATTATTCTTGGGCAAGCCATTGGACGTTGGGGGAATTTTATCAACCAAGAGGCACATGGTGGCGAGGTGACAAGAAGCTTTTTAGAAGGATTATTCTTACCAGAGTTCATCATTAATCAGATGTATATTGATGGGGCCTATTACCATCCAACTTTCTTATATGAATCGATCTGGAATCTTGTAGGATTCGTTTTATTAATGTCATTAAGAAGGGTGAATCTACGACAAGGAGAGATTTTCCTTTCGTATGTGATTTGGTATTCGATCGGTCGCTTCTTTGTGGAAGGAATGCGTACGGACAGCTTGATGCTGACAGAATCTTTACGTATTGCTCAAACGATTTCGATCGCGTTAATACTTTTAGCTGTGGGCTTAATCGTTTATCGAAGAATAAAAGGATACGCAAAGGTTCGCTATTTGGACCAGAGTGTGTAAAACATAGAGATAAAGGGTGCAATTTCTCCTTACGAAAGCTGGTGTTGCCACACAACAAAGGCTTACTTCAGGTGAAACTACCCCCATCCTTATACAAAAGGGAGCACGGAGAGAAGATGCTACAATCTACGAAAACAGGGTTTTTCGTCGGTTTGAAGACCGTTTGGGCATTGGGGAAGATTATATTTCCGGTGGCCCTTATTGTTGCTTTGCTGCAGCACACCCCTGTTCTGCCATGGGTGATTAAGTTAATTACCCCTTTGATGGGGATTTTTGGACTATCTGGTGATGCAGCGATTCCACTCGTACTAGGAAACTTTCTAAATCTGTACGCGGCAATCGGTGCCATGCTAACGATTGATTTAACGATAAAAGAAGTGTTTATCATCGCAGTCATGCTTTCTTTTTCACACAATATGTTTGTGGAATCGAGTGTTGCGATTAAAGTAGGAGTGAAGCTTTGGATAGCACTAGCCGTGAGAATTGGGTTGGCGATTTTTTCAGGAATGATTATTAATCTAGTATGGCAAGGTGGAAGTGAACGTGCCCAATATGGACTAGTGGCTGCGAAAGAAGAAAGTGTGAGTGGAGTCATTCCGATCCTTTTCGAAGCTTTGCAAACAGCCGCACTTGGAATTGTTCAGTTAGCCATGATTGTCATGCCGTTAATGATTGTGATTCAAGTATTAAAGGACTTACAATGGCTTCAAGTGTTTTCGCGATGGATGGCTCCAGTGACAAAAGCATTAGGAATGAAGGAAAATACGTCAACTACTCTTGCGGCAGGATTGATTTTTGGCCTTGCGTATGGAGCAGGCGTCATGATTCAGGCCGTAAAAGAAGATGGAGTGAGTAAAAAGGACGTAACGATTGCGTTTATTTTCCTCGCAGCCTGCCACGCAGTTGTGGAAGATACCCTCATCTTTATACCATTAGGAATTCCTGTCCTTCCATTGCTACTCATCCGTTTGGTGTTGGCAATCATATTGACCGCCATTGTGGTAAAAATCTGGAATCGAGTTGAGTTCTCAAAACGAAAGGAAACAGTCTATGACCACTAAAACGACAACCATCTTATTTGATTTAGACGGAACATTAATTGATACAAACGAACTGATTATTCAATCCTTTCTACACACCTTGCAACACTACTATCCTGACCAGTACAAGCGAGAAGATGTGATCCCGTTCATGGGACCAACGCTTGTAGAAACATTTGGTGCGATGAATCCGGAAAATGTCGAGGAAATGATTAAGACCTATCGTACCTTTAACATTAGCAATCATGATTCTCTCGTGAAAGAGTTCGAGGGTGTAAAAGAAACGGTTATGGCCTTAAAGGAAAAAGGGTATAAGATTGGAATCGTGACGTCGAAAATGTCTGACGTCGTGATGAAAGGGTTGAAGCTAACTAAGCTAGATCCTTATTTTGAAATTGTCGTTGCACTTGATCATGTCGAAAAAGCAAAGCCAGACCCAGGTCCAGTACGTATGGCTTTAGAAAAACTGCATTCTTCTCCAGAAGAAGCCATCATGGTTGGAGATAACCACCATGATATTTTAGGAGGGAAAAATGCGGGAGTCAGAACGGCTGCGGTTGCCTGGTCAATTAAAGGCCGCGACTACTTAGCCAAGTACAACCCAGACTATATGCTTGAAAACATGACCGATTTACTGGCCGTTTTAGAGGCAGAAGGTCAATGAGAAGGACGACTCGCTACCCCGTTGAAGGAGCGAACTCTCTCTGGCATGTATACAAAACCGTCCCATTTGTAAAAGTGGTTAAAAACTTCATTGTCATCCAACTTGCACGTTATACACCGTTTTTAGGAATGAAAAATTGGCTGTATCGAACATTTCTCAAAATGAATATTGGTGACCAAACCTCGTTTGCTCTTATGGTGATGCTCGATATTATGTTTCCGGAAAAAATCAGTGTGGGTAAAAACACGGTCATCGGTTATAACACCACGATTCTTGCACACGAATACTTAATCAAAGAGTATCGGTTAGGAGAAGTGCAAATCGGCAGCGAAGTAATGATCGGAGCAAATACGACGATTTTACCGGGCATCACCATTGGGGATGGGGCCATTGTGTCAGCAGGAACGCTCGTTCATAAGGATGTTCCAGCAGGAGCGTTCGTTGGTGGCAACCCCATGCGAGTAATTTACACAAAGGAAGAACTCGCAGAAAGATGGGAAGAGGATGCGATTTACGGAAATAATAAGCTTCATTAACGCAAGTTAGTGAGGCTTTTTTGTATATTCAATGGTCGTTTGGGGTCTATGATCGAGCCATTATTGCGCTAGCAATAACAGCGAAGAGAATGGGCACCAATCGACACTTTGACCAATTTTTCAGTTGACGACCTCCTTGTGAAAGGAGTAAACTACATATAACTTCAATTTGCTAACATATTAGCGAACTAAAGGATTCGGAACATTTAGATATAGAGGTGATTGTCTTGAGTCGTTTATTTATGTTCGAAAAACCGCTTGGAATGAGAGATACCCTTCCAGGATTGTATGAAATGAAAAGCAGTGCTAGAAATGCGATACAATCAGAAATGAAACGTTGGGGTTTTCAGTTTATTGAAACACCCGCACTAGAATATTATGAAACGGTTGGAACAGCTTCAGCTATTCTTGACCAGCAATTGTTTAAATTATTAGATTCACAAGGACATACTCTTGTCCTGAGACCGGATATGACGGCACCAATTGCACGTGTTGCAGCATCTAAATTGCTGAAGGAAGACTTGCCACTACGTTTAGCCTACTCGGCAAATGTATACAGAGCACAGCAAAGAGAAGGCGGTAGACCTGCAGAGTTTGAGCAAATCGGTGTGGAGTGTATTGGTGACCATACGATTAGCGCAGACGGAGAGGTCATCGCTCTATTAATCTCGTCATTACGTGAGGTTGGACTACCAAAGTTCCAAATTTCCGTAGGTCATATCGGCTTTGTACAAACCTTGTTCCAGCAGATTCTTGGAACGGAAGAGCGTGCACAAGCCTTAACGAAATTTTTATATGAAAAAAATTACGTAGGATATCGTGAACATGTGAAAAACCTCGCGTTATCTTCCATTGATAAGCAAAGATTATTAGATTTCCTAAAGCTTCGCGGAGGCGAAGAGGTTTTAAGCTTTGCCAATGATATTATTGAAAACGAAAGTGGTCGTGAAGCACTTTCTCAGCTTCAACAATTGTGGGAGATTGTCGTAGCCTTCGGTGAGGAAGATAAGCTGAAGTTTGACCTCACATTAATCAGTCATATGAGCTACTACACGGGAATTGTATTTGAAGTATACTCTCATGCGGTAGGTACACCGATTGGAAATGGCGGCAGATACGATCTTCTTTTAGAAAAGTTCGGGAAGGCAACGGGAGCGACCGGATTTGCACTATACTTAGACCGTTTAATCGAAGCGCTTGGTGGACTATCAGAAGAAACACCAATGACATGTATTTTATTCAGTGATGAACGAAGACAGGAAGCATACACGGTGGCAAAAGAAAGACGCGCCATCGGAGAAAAAGTCGTGTTACAAGATATCAATGGAGTGAAAAATATTGATGCATGCACGAATCAATATACAGATATCGTCTTTTTAATCGGAAAAGCAGGCAGGGGGTCTTAACAGTGAAGGAAATGCTAACAATTGCAATGCCGAAGGGGCGGATTTTTGACGAAGCAGTCGAGCTTCTGCGTCAAGCGGGCTTCAATCTTCCACCAGAGTTTGAAGACTCTCGCAAGCTCATTATTGATGTGGAACAAGAGCAATTTCGCTTTATTTTAGCGAAGCCGATGGACGTCCCCACATATGTAGAACACGGAGTAGCTGATTTAGGAATTGCAGGGAAAGATGTTATGCTTGAAGAAGAGCGTGACGTGTATGAACTATTAGATTTGAAAATTAGTGCCTGCTACTTGGCGGTTGCAGGTTTACCAAATACAAAGATGAACGATGTGGCTCCAAAGGTGGCGAGCAAGTATCCGAATGTGGCAGCAGCCTATTTCCGTGAACAAGGGGAACAGGTGGAGATCATCAAGCTGAATGGTTCGATCGAACTGGCACCGATTATCGGATTATCTGATCGCATTGTAGATATCGTGTCTACTGGAAAAACATTGGTCGAAAATGGACTTGTAGAGTATGAGCGCATTGCTGATATTACCTCTCGTCTGATTGTAAATCCGGTCAGCTATCGAACAAAGGATGAGCGAATTAGTGAGATCGTTGATAAGTTAACAGACGTGATACACGGTGTAAGGAGCTGAACAGGATGAACATTCAAAAGGTGAGTGAGGCGGTTTCCATTAAGCGTTCAGTGGACGCAGGAACCGAGGAGCAACGCCAAACGGTGAAGGCGATTATTGAAGATGTACGAAAAAATGGAGATACAGCACTATTTGCTTATACAGAAAAGTTTGATCGAGCCACGCTAACATCGATGCAGGTTTCGGAAGAAGAAATTCGTGAAGCATACGACACAACAGGTGCGGAATATGTGGCGATTATCATGGAAGCAGCTGAGAATATTCGCTCGTTTCACGAAAAGCAGGTTCGCAATTCTTGGCTGACAACTGAAGCGAACGGAACGATTCTTGGTCAAAAGGTAACACCGCTTGATTCCGTTGGCGTGTACGTGCCAGGTGGAACGGCTGCATACCCATCTTCTGTTCTAATGAATGTGATGCCGGCAAAAGTGGCTGGGGTTGAACGCATTGTCATGGTGTCTCCTCCAGGTGCCAATGGAAGGTTACCAGCTGCCGTTGTTGTTGCGGCCCAAGAAGCCGGTGTGAAGGAAATTTTCAAAGTAGGGGGAGCACAAGCAGTCGCCGCTCTTGCTTACGGAACAGATGCGATTAAGCCGGTTGATAAAATCGTAGGTCCGGGAAACATCTATGTGGCCTTAGCCAAGCGTGAAGTGTTCGGTGACGTCGACATTGATATGATTGCAGGTCCGAGTGAAATTGCTATTTTAGCAGATGATACGGCTCGTGCAAGTGAAGTGGCAGCCGATCTTCTATCTCAGGCGGAACATGACGAAAGAGCGTGCTGTGTGCTTGTTACCACATCGCAAAAATTAGCGGAACAGGTTTCGGAGGAGGTTCTTCGTCAGTTAGAAACACTTCCGCGTAAGGCGATTGCCGAACAATCCATCGCTGATTACGGAGCGATCTATGTGGCAGACACATTAGAAGAAGCGATTGCCACCATTAATACATTGGCACCAGAGCATTTAGAAGTAATGACGGCTAATCCAATGGAGCTTTTAGGGCAAATCAAACATGCGGGTGCGATTTTTATCGGTCGATATAGTTCCGAACCAGTCGGAGACTATTTCGCAGGTCCCAACCACGTGCTACCAACAAACGGAACGGCCCGTTTCTCAAGCCCATTAAACGTAGACGATTTCCAAAAAAAATCGAGCATTATCTCATACAGTGAAAAAGCATTACAACAAAATGTCGAGAAAATTGCCGCCTTCGCAAGACTCGAAGGTCTAGAAGCCCACGCAAGAGCGGTGGAATCGCGATTTAAATAAAAGGAATATGGGGCGTTTCCACCCGAAGAAGCTTTGTTGCGCAGCAACAACAGCTTACGAAAGGGAAAATGCACCCCACCCACGAAACTAGTTTTATGAACAGGAGGATTCGGGATGACAAGGTCAGCAAGCATTACAAGAAAAACAGGTGAAACAAATATAGAACTTGCTTTAACGATTGATGGAGAAGGGAAATCAGAACTAGAGACGGGCGTTCCTTTCATGACGCATATGCTTGATTTATTTACAAAGCACGGTCAATTTGATTTATCCATCAACGCCAAAGGTGACACAGAGGTGGATGATCACCACACAACAGAAGACATCGGCATCTGCTTAGGACAAGTCCTTCGTGAAGCTTTAGGCGATAAAAAAGGAATCAAGCGCTATGGGAATGCCTTTGTACCAATGGATGAGACACTTGCACAAGTAGTCGTTGACTTAAGCAACCGTCCGCATCTAGAAATGCGCGCACACTTTCCAAGTCAAAAGGTAGGAACCTTTGATACCGAGTTAGTTCACGAATTTCTTTGGAAGCTTGCCCTTGAAGCACGAATGAACCTCCATGTGATCGTTCACTATGGTCAAAATACGCACCATATCATCGAAGCGATTTTTAAAGCATTGGCTAGAGCATTGGATGAGGCAACAACGATTGACCCAAGGATAAAGGGCGTTCCATCAACGAAAGGAATGTTGTAAATGATCGGAATTATTGATTACGGAATGGGGAATTTATTCAGCGTTTCGAAGGCCCTCGAACGGCTCGAAGCTCCTTACTTCATTTCAGAAGATGCTAGCGAACTGCTAGAAGCTGATAGCTTAATCTTACCAGGGGTTGGATCGTTTAAAGATGCCATGGAGAAGCTGAACGAATCAGGCCTCACTGCAATGATCAAGGAATACGTGAATACTGGAAAGCCTTTGCTAGGTATTTGCCTTGGGATGCAGCTATTATTTGAGGAAAGTGAAGAGAACGGATTAACAAAGGGGTTGGCGTTACTACCAGGAAACGTAGTTCGTTTTCCAGGAGAAACTCCCGAGGGAGAGGCGTACAAGGTTCCGCATATGGGCTGGAACAATATTCACTTCTTCCGCTCGTCGCCAATTTTAGAAAATATCCATGAAGATTTTGTGTATTTTGTTCACTCGTACTATGTGAATACGTCGGATCATGAGGTTGTGATCGCTAGTTGCGATTATGACGTTGAAGTCCCTGCTGTAGTAGGCCGTGGAAATGTATTCGGAATGCAGTTTCACCCGGAAAAAAGCAGCAAGCTAGGCATGGAGCTATTACGTAATTTTACTGAGCTAACGAAAGAAAGGGTGGCACGATGAGCTTTACTATTTATCCAGCGATTGATATGCGCGGAGGCAAATGCGTCCGCCTTTTACAAGGTGATTATAATCAAGAAACCGTATATGGAGATTCCCCATTTGATATGGCAAAAAGCTTTGCTGACGCAGGAGCCGAGTGGATACATATGGTCGACCTTGACGGAGCAAAGGATGGAAAGCGTGTGAACGACCGCTTTGTGATCGAGGCTGCTCAAAAGCTTGATGCGAAAGTGCAAATTGGTGGAGGTATTCGTACCGAGGAAGATATTCTTCATTACTTAAATAATGGTGTATCACGTGTCATTATCGGGAGTGTGGCCGTGTCTAACCCTAAGTTTGCCATTGAAATGATTCAAAAGTACGGAGAAAAGATCGCGATTGGTCTCGATGCGAAGGATGGCTATGTAGCAACACATGGTTGGCTCGATACTTCTTCTGTTAAAGCGGTTGAGCTTGGAAAGCGACTTGCTGAGGCGGGAGCAGAGACGTTTATTTTTACAGACATCGCAACAGATGGGATGCTTTCTGGCCCGAACTTATTGGCTGTAGAGAAACTGGCGGTTGAGACAGGAAAAAGCGTCATCGCTTCTGGTGGAGTAAGTGAGTTGGCTGATTTGCGAGCTTTGAAGGAGCTTGTAGGAAAAGGCGTGAGCGGTGCAATTGTCGGAAAAGCGATTTATGAAGGACGATTCTCTGTTCCTGAAGCATTGAAAGAGGTGAAGTAACATGCTAACAAAGCGTATTATTCCATGCCTAGATGTCAAGGACGGTCGTGTGGTAAAAGGAATCCAATTCGTACAGCTGCGCGATGCAGGAGACCCAGTGGAACTGGCTCGTTTTTACGATGAGCAGGGAGCGGATGAGTTAGTCTTTTTAGATATTTCGGCTTCACATGAAGGGCGCGGTACAATGGTGGATGTGGTGAAATCTGTTGCCTCCGAGCTAGCGATTCCGTTTACAGTAGGTGGAGGGATCAATTCCCTTGAAGATATGAAGCGGATTTTACGTGCCGGTGCGGATAAAGTGTCATTGAATACAGCTGCTGTGCTAAATCCGGAGCTTATTACTGAAGGAGCGAACTTCTTCGGGACACAATGTATCGTTGTTGCTATTGACGCAAAGTACGATGAAGAGCTTGGTTCGTGGCGAGTATTCACTCATGGTGGTCGAAAAGCGACCGAATATGAAGTTATCCAATGGGCAAAAGAAGCAGTTCTCCGCGGGGCAGGGGAGATTCTGTTAACAAGTATGGATAGTGATGGAGAAAAGAAGGGCTTTGATGTGGCGTTAACTCGTGCCGTAAGTGAGGCGGTATCGG
This sequence comes from Robertmurraya korlensis, assembly GCF_023715225.1. GTDB lineage: Bacteria > Bacillota > Bacilli > Bacillales > Cytobacillaceae > Robertmurraya_A. The sequence continues at coordinate 26,097 of NZ_JAMBNS010000010.1, read as the reverse complement.
TACCGGTTATTGCGTCTGGTGGTGCTGGAAACTCCGAGCATTTTGCGGAAGCCTTTTTAGAAGCAAAGGCAGATGCAGCTTTAGCAGCGTCGATTTTCCACTACAAGGAAACATCTGTTGAAGAAGTGAAATCATTTTTAAAAGAAAAAGGGGTGAACGTACGATGAATGTAAAATTTGATGAAAACGGTTTGTTACCGGCAATTGTTCAGGATGCAGTGACGAAGGAAGTTTTAACACTTGCGTATATGAATAAGGAATCTTTAGATAAATCTATCGAAACGCGAGAGACATGGTTTTACAGCCGCTCGCGTCAGGAGCTTTGGCATAAAGGGGCAACAAGCGGGAATACACAGAAAATCGTTGATATGAAGTTCGATTGTGACCAAGATGCAGTGGTTGTATTGGTAGAACCAGCTGGTCCTGCCTGCCACAACGGAACAACAAGCTGTTTTACAGAGAGTGTGTTCACAGGTGAGGATGCAGTGTCTGGTGCGGAAAGCCTAGCAGACTATCAAATTTTGTTTGAACTTGAGCAATTGATTCGCAACCGTGAAAAAGAACGTCCAGAAGGTGCCTACACGACGTACCTGTTTGAAAAAGGCGTCGATAAGATTTTGAAAAAGGTCGGCGAAGAAGCATCTGAAGTCATCATCGCTGCAAAAAACCGTGATGCCGAGGAGCTAAAGTGGGAAGCAGCCGATCTACTGTACCACTTATACGTATTGTTGGTGGAGCAAGGCTTGCCAGCTCGAGACGTATTGTCCGTATTGAATAAGCGACATGAAAAATCAGCAACAAAATAACCAGCCGTGGGGCTGGTTATTTGTTTTTGGACAAAGCTTCCCTGTTAACCTTTCCACATTCATGGTTTCAGCCACATAGGACTTATGATATAATAATTAGGTTAAACATATTTTTTTATAATTTACTTCATTACATCTAAGAAGTGCTTGTAAACACGTTAAATGGAGGATTTCATGAGCAAAGACTCTAAAGCATATCAACCTAAAGGTAAATTGTTGTCTTTTCATCCAACTGGTGAATACTACTTTGCGAAAGGCTTAAAGGCGTATCAACGGAGGGATTTTTATAAATCAAAAAAATATTTGGAGCGTGCGATTCAGCTAGAGCCGGGCGAACCGATGATTTATTGTCAGCTGGCGATTGTTTGTACAGAGCTGGGTGACTATCAGCAGTCTAATCGCTATTTGCACGAAATTTTAGAAGAACTGGATGAGCATATGCTAGAGTGCCATTATTTCTTGGCTAACAACTACGCACATCTCGGTCTTTTTAAAGATGCATACACACACGCGTCGCTCTATTTAAAGTTGGATCAGGACGGAGAGTTTGTCGAGGATACGGAAGAATTAATCGACTTACTAACTCTTGAAGCGGAGGAGCTTGAAGAGGACCTGTACGAAGAGGATGACTTAATCGTAAAACAGGATGAGGCGCGCCGTTTATTAGAGTCGGGACATTTTCCAAGAGCGGTTGACCTTTTAGAAGAGGTGATCGAGGAATTTCCTGAATATTGGTCAGCTTACAACAATCTAGCCCTTGCTTATTTCTATCTAGGAGAAACAGACAAGGCGGACAGCATTCTTGAGGATGTACTCTCGAAAAATCCAGGCAACCTGCATGCGCTGTGCAACAAGCTTGTGTTTGCTTTTTATCTGAAGGATAAAGAGAAAGTAAACAGCTTGAAAGAAGTGTTGAAAAAGATTAAGCCAATGCTGCACGAACATCAATTCAAACTTGGTGCAAGCTTTGCGCTAGTTGGAGAGTATGAACTCGCTTACGGTTGGCTAAGAAAGCTTCAACGAGTAGGTTTTGAAGGAGATGGACCGTTTTATTACTGGCTATCCTACTCTGCGTATCATACAGATCGTCAATCTATGGCTGAGCAAGCCTGGAAAAGAGTTCTTGAATTTAGCCCTGAAAAAGAAGGGCATGAACCATGGGAAAAAAATAAGCCAGAAGCAGCTGGCTTTGAGCATATTCCAAAAGCGATTCATCAAAAGCTAGAAAGCAGCTTTATAGAAGAGCGTTTATTCGGGTTATTCCTTGCTTCATTATCGGGAGAAAAAGATAAACTTTTAACTTCTATGAAGCCGAAGTTCTCGATTGAAAAGGAATACGTCGATCTTTTAAGCATGGAAACTTGTGAAAAACCTATCATGCGTTCAGGGCATGAGACAGCAATGGAACTTTACAAGCAACATCAACCAATTGGAACGACACAATCGAGCTTGTTTCTATTATGGTTTACCATTTTGCCAGGTCTTATGAAAGAAAATGTGCAAGCAAACAACTCAAAGGCGTTGGCAGCTGCGACCGAATATATGTGGAGAAAGCAACGAGGCGAACGAACATCACAGCAGCAGGTAGCTAAGCTGTACAGTCTATCTAGCTCCACCCTTCAGAAATATGTCAAAATTGTAAAAGGGCTCATTTAGTGAGCATATATTTGGACTCCACTCACTTTGTTTTATAGGATAAGGGTAACAAGGAAATACTAAATCCAAGTATTGTTTTCTTTTTTAAAAGGAGTGAAAAAACGTGTCTGAAGAAAAAATTTACGATGTCATTATTGCCGGTGCTGGTCCTGCTGGGATGACGGCTGCTGTGTATACATCACGTGCGAATCTTTCTACATTAATGATTGAGCGCGGTGTGCCGGGTGGACAAATGGCGAACACAGAAGAGGTTGAAAACTATCCAGGTTTTGACCATATTTTAGGACCTGAACTTTCTACAAAAATGTTTGATCACGCAAAAAAGTTTGGTGCTGAGTACGCGTATGGTGATATAAAAGAAGTAATTGATGGTGAAGAGTATAAGACGGTTGTAGCTGGTTCGAAGCAGTACAAAGCTCGTGCAGTGATTATTACAACTGGTGCTGAATATAAGAAAATTGGCGTTCCTGGTGAAAAAGAGCTTGGTGGCCGTGGAGTTTCTTACTGTGCGGTTTGTGATGGCGCATTTTTCAAAGGAAAAGAACTTGTTGTTGTGGGTGGAGGAGACTCTGCGGTGGAAGAAGGAGTGTACTTAACACGCTTCGCTTCTAAAGTAACGATCGTTCACCGTCGTGACGAGCTTCGTGCCCAAAAAATTCTTCAACAACGTGCGTTTGACAATGAGAAAATTGATTTCATCTGGAATCACACAGTGAAGCAAATCAATGACAAAGATGGCAAGGTTGGAAGTGTTACTCTTGTGTCAACACAAGATGGAGCTGAGCAGGAATTCCAAGCAGATGGCGTATTCATCTATATTGGAATGGTTCCTCTATCAAAACCGTTTGCAAACCTTGGCATTACTAACAGCGACGGATACATTGAAACCAATGACCGTATGGAAACGAAAGTTCCTGGTATTTTTGCTGCTGGAGATATTCGTGAAAAAACACTTCGTCAAATTGTTACTGCAACAGGTGACGGAAGTATCGCTGCTCAAGCTGCGCAACACTATGTAGAAGAACTAATGGAATCATTAAAGCAAAAAGCATAACAATGGAAAAGCTAGCCTGTTTGGGTTAGCTTTTTCTTATAAGTGCATCACTTCATCGATTCTTAACAAAACGTAATCTGCAATTAATTATACTGTAACAGTAGTGAAACATTGTTCGTGTAGAATAAGAATTGAAATTGACCCCCTTTTAAGATATATATCTTTGGCACAGGAACATGTCCTGTGCTCTTTTTTTATATATGTCCATTTCCTATTCATTGTGAGCCCTTTGTAAAAATAGTATAATAGTAAGAATAAAAGTCGTTAATTCTAGTCCCTGAGGTGATTGAAGCGTGCAACGAGTGACAAATTGTGTATTGGTAAAGGATAATAAAGTCTTGCTGCTCCAAAAGCCTAGACGTGGCTGGTGGGTGGCTCCCGGTGGAAAAATGGAGCCCGGTGAATCAGTGAGAGACTGCTGTATTCGAGAGTACCGTGAAGAGACGGGTATTTACTTGAGAAACCCCAATATTAAGGGCATATTTACATTTATCATGAAAGATGGAGACCAAGTTGTTTCAGAATGGATGATGTTCACCTTCTTCGGAACAGAAGCTGATGGAATCAATCTGGATGAGTCAGAGGAAGGAAAGCTTGCTTGGCATGACTTTCATCAGATTAAAGATTTACCGATGGCAGAAGGGGATTATCATATATTGGACTACATGATCCACGGTCAAGGAATCATCTATGGCACTTTTACATATACAACCGATTTTCAGTTAATTCAATATCGTCTTGATCCTAGCTAAGGAGGAATTTTTATGAGTACTGGAGCGACACAAGATACACAAATGGTGATTATTACAGGGATGTCTGGTGCAGGGAAAACAGTCGCCATTCAAAGTTTTGAAGATCTAGGTTTTTTCTGTGTGGATAACCTGCCACCAACCTTATTGCCAAAATTTCTTGAACTTATGAAAGAGTCCGGAAATAAGATGAATAAGGTAGCGCTTGTAATGGATTTAAGGGGGAGAGAGTTTTTCGACCACTTATTCAAAGCGCTCGATGATCTTGCAGAAACATCATGGGTGACACCGCAAATTCTATACTTAGATGCGGATGATTCCACGCTTGTTCGTCGCTACAAGGAAACTCGACGTACTCACCCGCTTGCTCCGTCCGGACTTCCATTAGAAGGCATTCAGCTGGAGCGAGAGCTGCTAGAAGAATTAAAGGGAAGAGCACAGCTAATCTACAATAGCTCACAAATGAAACCGAAAGAATTGCGCGAGAAAATCTTAACGGAGTTTTCAGCGAATAAGCAAACGATCTTTACAGTCAATGTGATGAGCTTTGGATTTAAGTACGGAATTCCGATTGACGCAGACTTAGTTTTCGATGTTCGCTTTTTACCGAACCCGCACTATATTGAGTCGATGAGACCAAAGACGGGTCTTGATGAGGACGTTTCAAAGTATGTATTAAAGTGGAATGAAACGACGAAGTTCTTAGAAAAAGTAACAGAGTTGTTAGCGTTTATGCTTCCACATTACAAACGTGAGGGGAAAGCTCAGCTTGTGGTAGCCATCGGATGTACTGGTGGGCAGCATCGCTCGGTCGCATTGACTGAAACCATTGCGCACCACTTTGAAAAAGACTATGAAACTCGAATCACTCATCGTGACATCGAAAGGAGAAAGGAACAAACTACATGACGAAGATTCGACAGCCTCGAATTGTGATTATTGGGGGCGGAACAGGGCTACCGGTGTTGCTTCGCGGTTTAAAGAAGTTTCCCGTTGATATTACGGCCATCGTTACGGTTGCTGACGATGGCGGTAGCTCTGGACGCCTTCGAGATGAAATGGACATTCCTCCTCCGGGAGATGTGCGCAATGTGCTAGCGGCATTATCAGATGTAGAACCGTTAATTGAGGAAATGTTTCAGCACCGTTTTGCGACTGCTAATGAATTATCTGGTCATTCGCTTGGTAATTTGATTTTAGCAGCGATGACATCCATTACAGGGAATTTCACTCATGCTATCCAAGAGATGAGCAAGGTATTGAACGTGCGTGGGAAGGTGCTTCCTGCTGCTACACAAAGTGTGGTGTTGCATGCAGAAATGGAGGACGGCACAATCGTTTCAGGGGAATCGAAAATTCCTTATTCCGGAAAACGGATTAAGCGAGTGTTTTTAACACCTGGTGATGCGACTCCGCTTCCAGAGACTCTTCAAGCTATTCGAAAAGCGGACTTGATCGTAATTGGACCAGGAAGCTTATATACTAGTATCTTGCCTAATCTTCTTGTACCAAAGCTTGGCGAGGAAGTGTGTCGTGCAAAGGCAAAGAAGGTATATATTTGCAACTTAATGACTCAAGCGGGTGAGACGCTTGATTATTCCGCAAGCGACCATGTGAAAGCGATTTACGAACATATGAAGAGCGAGTTTATGAACACTATTTTAGTAAATAGGGAACATATCCCAGAAGAGGTTCTTACTCGCTATAGCGAAGAGCTAGCAAAACCTGTACACTTTGATTTAACTACTCTATATGATTTAGGACTCGAAGTGGTAGAGGGAGAAATCATGAGCCTTGAAAATGGAGTGATTCGCCATGACACAAGGGAAGTAGCAAATATTTTATATTCTCTATTAATAAATGAAACCCGCAAGCGGTCTAAAGCGTAGAAGAACATAAGCAACCGTTTGTGTAGGAGGTGAAGATGTGTCATTCGCTTCGGAAACGAAAAAAGAGTTAACGAACATTGAAGGAAAAGAATGCTGCGGGAAAGCGGAGTTGTCCGCTTTGATTCGAATGAATGGCTCATTGTCCTTCTCTAATCGAAAACTAGTGGTCGATATCCAAACGGAAAATGCTGCGATTGCACGAAGAATTTATACGTTGGTAAAAAAATATTACGACGTTCAAGTAGAACTCCTAGTTCGAAAGAAAATGAGATTGAAAAAGAACAATGTGTATATTGTAAGACTTTCACAGGATGCAAAGAGTATCTTAGAGGATTTATTTATCCTAGAAGAAGGATTTGTGTTTGCTCACAATATTGCTGAGGTACTTATTAAAAAGAAATGCTGTAAGCGCTCCTATTTACGTGGAGCATTTTTAGCAGGGGGTTCGGTGAATAATCCGGAAACTTCCTCTTATCATCTCGAAATTTTTTCACTTTATAAAGAGCATAACGACTCTTTATGTGAATTGATGAATACATTTGGTTTAAACAGCAAAACGCTAGAAAGAAAAAAGGGCTTCATTACGTATTTAAAGGAAGCTGAAAAAATCACCGAATTTCTAAATATTATCGGTGCCCATAATGCACTGCTAAGGTTTGAAGACATTCGGATTGTACGTGACATGCGTAACTCGGTGAACCGGTTGGTCAATTGTGAAACTGCGAACTTAAACAAGACGATTGGTGCGTCTTTACGACAGGTTGAAAATATCCGGTTTATACAAGATACCGTAGGTCTTCATATTCTACCTGAAAAGCTTAGAGAAATAGCAGAGCTTCGTATTGCTTACCAAGATGTCACGTTAAAGGAACTAGGGGAAATGGTATCTGGAGGGAATATTAGTAAATCAGGTATCAATCATCGTCTTCGTAAAATTGACGAAATTGCTGAAAAGCTCCGAGTCGGGGAAAATGTGAGTAAAACCATGTAATGATATAGATAAAAGATATGGATAGGGGAGGAAAGCAAGTATGGTGGAGAAACAAGTGGTAGTAAAGTTGAAGACTGGTTTACAGGCACGCCCTGCAGCGTTGTTTGTACAAGAAGCAAATCGTTTTTCGTCAGAAGTGTTTTTAGAAAAAGACGGCAAGAAGGTAAATGCAAAGAGCATCATGGGGCTTATGAGTTTAGCTGTTAGCTCAGGTTCATCTGTAAATTTAATCGTTAATGGAACGGATGAAGATGCAGCACTTGAAGCATTAGAAAAATACGTTCAAAAAGAAGCATAATAAAGAAAACTCGCTCCAGTATGAGAGCGAGTTTTTTAATGTTGAAATATTATTTTTCTTCCTTCTTCGTTTCAAGCGTGTTGCGTGAAATGATATGGTCAACTAGGCCATATTCCTTTGCACGTTCAGCTGTCATGAAGTTGTCGCGGTCTGTGTCTTTAGAAATGACTTCGATTGGCTGACCAGTACGCTCAGCAAGAATGCCATTTAACTTTTCACGAAGGAAAAGGATACGCTTCGCAGCGATTTCGATTTCCGTTGCTTGACCTTGTGCTCCACCTAGTGGTTGGTGAATCATTACTTCTGCGTTTGGAAGAGCGTAACGCTTACCTTTTGTACCAGCAGCAAGAAGGAATGCACCCATTGATGCTGCCATACCGATACAAATGGTTTGAACGTCAGGCTTAATGAACTGCATGGTGTCGTAAATTGCCATACCAGCCGTAATGCTTCCGCCTGGTGAGTTAATGTAGATGGATATGTCTTTTTCAGGATTTTCCGCTTCTAAGAATAATAACTGAGCGACGATTGAATTAGCCACATTATCGTCAATTCCACTTCCAAGCATGATAATGCGGTCTTTTAATAGGCGTGAGTAAATATCGTATGCACGCTCTCCACGGTTCGTTTGCTCAATAACTGTAGGGATTAAATTCATTTCTTTTTCCTCCTTTAATTGAGAGTCAAACATACAATTGATTAAGTATGTTTAAAGTATAACTGTATGTATTTTCATGATACACTCATGGTCAATAAAGGTCAAACAAATAGCTGCAGAATTGTTCGACACAAATTGCTATGTACTTTTAAACCCACTTTCCATCATACCCACTGGGCAGTTTTTTAAACAAGAAATTGAGCTTTTCCGCTATACTGGAAATGGGAACTGTTGTAAAATGTAGGGTAATAATAATGGGGGATTTACATAGTGGTGGATGGGTTTGAGGTAGTGGGATCGGTTGAACGCGAATGAGAGTTGGTAATCGCAGGTGAAGTTTGAGGATCGCAAATAAAATCCCAGAATCACAAATAAAATCTCAAAATCGCAAATAAATTCAAAGAATCAACAAACAAACTCTATGAATCTGCAAGAAACATCCGTAAAAGCCACCCCAAGCACCCTTAACCCAAAAAAATCGAGCAAATCAACATCACAAATGCCAAAAAGTTAGCAAAGGGAGTGGGAAACGTGGAAACGAAAAAGACCTTCAAACTTAACAAAATACAAATCGCAGCAATTAGTACAGGCCTAGTGATCATGGCTGGTTTTGGAGTATTTTCGTATTGGACAAATGCCACTCCATCAAGCGGTGGAACGGACAGGGTTCTCAAGCAGGCAGAGGAAGCAGAGGCATCCGTTGAAGGTGGAGGACTTGAGATTCAAATTGACGAAAACGTGGAGCAAGTCTTTCCAAGTGACTTAAAAGAATTCGAAGTACAATCTGCTATTCATCATATGTCACATCAAAAGGTGGAAGCCGAAAAGAAATGGGGAGCCATTCTTATAACGGAAGAACGAGTCAAGCGTCTCTATGATGTGGTGGTTGCCAATCAAATGGAATATAAATATGCGAACACGTACATCAAGATTCTCGAAAGATGGCTTGAAGGGGATTTTTCCCAGGCAGTCAGTGACCATAATACGATATGGGAATTACAGGACGGAAATGTTGGAAAAGCGACCGGCCTGTTAAGTATGAAAGAAGAAGAGAAATTTATAGAGAAGTATAGGAAGTAGAGCGGAAACAGGGGACGACTAGTCGTTGACAGCATTGCGAATCATCTAGTATGATGTAAGAGCGCTTATTTTACATATAAGCACTTTTCTGCCCTCGTGGTGCAACGGATAGCACGTAAGATTCCGGTTCTTGAAATGGGGGTTCGATTCCCTCCGAGGGCGTCTTTTATATGAAGAAACACTTGTCACTATAGACAGGTGTTTTTTTATTACCTACCCATTCAATTCCCTCTTATCTTCATGTAAAATAGATAGTGGGGGTGAGAAGATGAATTTAAAAGCAGGTTTGTGGCAACAGCAGACGTTAAAATTAAAGATGACGCAAGAACTATCTCAGGCGATTACGCTACTTCAGTATTCTTCCCAGGAGCTTACGGCTTTTTTAGAAAGCAAAGCATTGGAAAATCCCCTTATTCAGATTGAAACCTCCCATGTTAAAACGATGGATCCTCGCAAAGATCGACCGAAAAAAACGAGAGTCATAGATAAAGATCAGCAAAACTGGATTGAGCAAATAGGAAAAACTGCCACGAGCCTTTATGACCATTTATACGCTCAAGTAGTGAACCACTCGGAAGTGAAGCTACTTAAGACTTTTTTAGAATATATTGATGGAAACGGTTACATCGTAGTGAGCAACGTAACACTTGCTACTTCATTGGGCATTTCACACGAGAAAGTAGACTCATTAGTTGCTATTATCCAAGACCTTGAACCAGTAGGTGTAGGTGCGCGGTCATTAGGGGAGTGTTTATTCTTACAGCTCATCCGTATTCCGAACCGAAATCCTTTAGCGGAAAAATTGGTCAGTGATCATTTTGTGGAGTTTGCGGAAAAGAAATGGAAAACACTATCCAAACAACTAAACGTCAGTCTTTCTGATATTCAAGCGGCTTTTGATTTGATTCAAACATTAAACCCGCGCCCAGGGGCTGGCTTTCATGAAGAAGCACCGTCCTATGTGATTCCAGATGTATCGGTCAAATGGGACGGGAAACATTTTGAAATCAGTGTGTTCGATGACGTGCTCCCTAAGCTTACGTTCCAACAGGAGTATTATCAGCAATTTTCATCCGTTAAAGATGCAAGTCTCAACAAATACTTGCAAGAAAAGCAACAGGACTATTCGTGGATTGTCAGAAGCTTAGAGCAACGAAAAGAAACCATTACAAAGGTGTCGCTTGCGATCGTACAAAGACAGCAAGACTTTTTTGAAAAAGGGCCGTTGCACTTAAAACCGATGACGATGAGAGAAATTGCGGAGGAAATTGAAGTGCATGAATCCACTGTTAGTAGAGCGGTCCGTGAAAAGTATATGCAAACCCCGTTTGGAACATTTGAGCTGAAATCGTTCTTTACAAACATGGTTTCTACGACCAACTCAGAGGCCACTTCTTCCAACCAGGTGAAGGATGCCATTAAGAAATTGGTGGATGGGGAAGATAAAGCAAAGCCTTATTCCGATCAGGAAATTTTAGATATACTAAAAGAAAACGATGGATTTGTAATATCCAGACGGACGGTGGCCAAATACCGGGATCAGCTCGGAATTCCATCTTCGTCAAAGCGAAAGAGATTTTAAAAGGGGATTGTCTAATGATTATTGAGTTTTATACTAGAAAAAGATGTCCTTTATGCGAAAAAGGAAAAGCGATTCTCACCGAACTCCAGGAAAGCTTGCGGTTTGAAATCATCGAGAAGGATATTGATACGAATGATGAATGGAACGAGCAGTATGGATTAATGATTCCTGTCGTGGTGTTGGACGGGGAGGAAGTTCAATATGGACAGTTAGACAAAATGTTCATAAACGAAGCGCTTACAAAAAAAATACACCGTATATGAGTTGAAAAGGGAAATCGCACCTGTTAGAATAAGTTTTGTAGCAGGGGTGATTTTTTTTACCTTCAGCGGGACACATTATGTCTATGAGGGACATATAATGTCCATATAGGATGAAGGAGACATCAATATGCAGTCGATCATTGATATCCAAAAAAGATTATTACCTGATTTGCTCTCTGTTATGCAGGAACGTTTTCATATTTTACAGTACATAGGTTCCATGGAGCCAGTTGGTCGTCGAAGCTTATCTGTCAGTCTCGGTGTAACAGAACGAGTCCTCAGAAGTGAAGTTTCCTTCTTAAAAGAACAAGATTTAATTACTATATCAAGTGTAGGAATGAGTCTTACTGAAGATGGAAGGGATTTACTAGAGGGATTAGAAGCGGTTATGCGTGAGATATCAGGTATCGACATAATGGAAGAAAGACTCCGAAGGAAACTTGGTATTCAGCAAGTGATCATTGTAGCGGGTAACAGTGATGAGTCACCATGGGTAAAAAGCGAATTAGGAAGAGCTTGTGCTCTTTGTATGAAAAATTCGTTGCAGGGAAAAAATATCATCGCAGTTACTGGTGGTACAACAATGGCAACTGTAGCAGAGATGCTAACTCCAGACCTCGGCAAAGATATACTTTTTGTACCAGGACGCGGAGGAATTGGGGAAGATGTTCAAAATCAAGCCAATACCATTTGTGCCAAAATGGCTGAAAGAACCAAATCAAGCCACAAGGTGCTCTATGTCCCTGATCAAGTAAGCAGTGAAACGTACCACATGATGTTGAAGGAACCTCATATTAAAGAAGTTCTTGGTTTAATCAAATCTGCAAGCATGGTTTTACACGGAGTAGGAGACGCTATGACAATGGCCCAACGCCGGCGGACTAGCGTGGAGGACTTGAGTAAAATCGAAGAAAGGCAAGCGGTTGGTGAAGCATTCGGGTATTACTTTAACGAAGCAGGAGAAGTGGTTCACAAAGTAAGAACAGTTGGACTTCAGCTCGATGATCTAGCAAAGACAGGGCATGTGCTCGCTGTTGCTGGAGGGGCTTCAAAGGAAAAAGCAATTCGCTCTTATATGAAGCAAGCTCCAAAAAACACCGTATTAATAACGGATGAAGGAGCCGCAACAAAGTTATTACAGGGTTAACGCCCTTAAATAAAAAATAATCCTTATTGAATCAAAGGAGGAAACAAATCATGGCAGTAAAATTAGGTATTAACGGATTTGGTAGAATTGGACGTAATGTTTTCCGCGCAGCACTAAAAAACTCTAACGTAGAGGTTGTAGCAGTAAACGATTTAACAGATGCAAACACACTTGCTCACCTTTTAAAATATGACACAGTTCACGGAAAGCTTAACGAAGACGTAACTGTTGACGGTGACTACCTAGTAGTTGGCGGAAAGAAAGTAAAAGTTCTAGCTGAGCGCGACCCAGCACAACTTGGATGGGGAGATCTTGGTGTAGATATCGTTGTAGAATCTACTGGACGTTTCACAAAGCGTTCTGACGCAGCATTACACTTAGAAGCTGGTGCAAAGAAAGTAATCATCTCTGCTCCTGCAACTGATGAAGATATCACAATCGTAATGGGTGTTAACGACGACAAGTACGATGCAGCTAACCACCACGTTATCTCTAACGCATCTTGTACTACAAACTGTTTAGCTCCATTTGCTAAAGTTCTTAACGACAACTTCGGTGTTCGTCGTGGTATGATGACAACAGTTCACTCTTACACAAACGACCAACAAATCTTAGACTTACCACACAAAGATTTACGTCGTGCTCGTGCAGCAGCTGAAAACATCATCCCTACATCTACTGGTGCTGCTAAAGCTGTATCTTTAGTTCTTCCTGAACTTAAAGGTAAGTTAAACGGTGGAGCTATGCGTGTTCCAACTCCTAACGTTTCTTTAGTAGACTTAGTTGTTGAACTTGACAAAGATGTAACAGTTGACGAAATCAATGCAGCTCTTAAAGCAGCATCTGAAGGTGACTTAAAAGGAATTCTTGATTACTCTGAAGAGCCACTAGTTTCTACTGACTACAACGGTAGCCCAGCTTCTTCTACAATCGATGCTCTTTCTACTATGGTTATGGAAGGCAATATGGCGAAAGTTATCTCTTGGTATGACAACGAGTCTGGTTACTCTAACCGCGTAGTTGACCTTGCTGAATACATCGCTTCTAAAGGTCTTTAATCTAAAGGAATAAAATCTTCAATTGCGACAAGAAATGGTTTTTGGGTTTAACTCTTTCCATTTTGAAGCAAAATAGGTGTAAAAAGGGGAGAGGGGAACAAATCCCCCTCCTTTTCTAATGTTCAAGCTTATGCTAAATAGGAGGATTTTCCGATGAACAAGAAAAGCGTAAAAGACATTGATTTAAAAGGTAAAAGAGTATTTTGCCGTGTGGATTTCAACGTACCTATGAAGGATGGACAGATTACTGACGAAACTCGTATTCGTGCAGCTCTTCCAACAATCCAATACCTAACTGAGCAAGGCGCAAAAGTAATCCTTGCTAGCCACCTTGGTCGTCCAAAGGGTGCAGTAGTAGAAGAAATGCGTTTAACTCCTGTGGCTGGTCGTTTATCTGAGCTTCTTGGTAAAGATGTGAAGAAGGCGGACGAAGCTTATGGAGAGAGCGTAAAAGCTTTAGTTTCTGAAATGGCTGAAGGCGATGTTCTTTTATTAGAAAATGTTCGTTTCTATGCTGGAGAAGAAAAGAATGATCCAGAATTAGCAAAAGCATTTGCTGAGTTAGCTGACGTATACGTGAATGATGCATTCGGAGCTGCACACCGTGCTCATGCTTCAACAGAAGGAATCGCTCACCACCTACCAGCTGTATCGGGTCTATTAATGGAAAAAGAACTTGATGTTCTTGGAAAAGCTCTTTCTAATCCGGAAAGACCATTCACTGCAATCATTGGTGGAGCAAAAGTAAAAGACAAGATTGGTGTTATTGACAATCTTTTAGATAAAGTAGACAACTTAATCATCGGTGGTGGCTTAGCTTACACATTCATTAAAGCGCAAGGTCACGAGATTGGTAAGTCACTTTTAGAAGCTGATAAAATCGATTTAGCTCTTTCTTTCATTAAGAAAGCGGAAGAAAAAGGCGTTAAGTTCTATATGCCAGTTGATGCAATCGTTGCTGACGACTTCTCAGATAGTGCAAACAAAAAAGAAGTAGGAATTGATGAAATCCCTGCTGATTGGGAAGCGCTTGATATCGGACCAAAAACAGCTGAACTTTACAGCAATGTAATTAAAGAGTCTAAGCTTGTTATTTGGAACGGACCAATGGGTGTTTTCGAATTAGAATCATTTGCAAACGGAACGAAGGCAGTAGCAGAAGCATTAGCATCATCAGAAGGTACATATTCTGTTATCGGTGGTGGAGATTCAGCTGCAGCTGTTGAAAAATTCAACCTTGCTGACAAGATGAGCCATATTTCTACTGGTGGCGGAGCTTCTCTTGAGTTCATGGAAGGAAAAGTTCTTCCTGGAGTCGTTGCGTTAAACGATAAGTAATATTTTTAGAGAGGATGAATACCATGCGTAAACCTATTATTGCAGGTAACTGGAAAATGCATAAAACTCTTTCAGAAGCAACGAGCTTTTTGAATGAAGTAAAGTCAATCGTTCCTTCTTCTGAAAAAGTGGATTCTGTCATTTGTGCTCCAGCTTTATTTTTAGAGCGTTTAGTTGATGGAGCGAAAGGAACAGAAGTGAAAATCGGTGCTCAAAACATGCACTTTGAAGAAAGCGGAGCATTCACAGGTGAAGTTTCTGCACCAGCTCTTGCTGACCTCGGTGTTCAATATGTAATCATTGGTCACTCTGAGCGTCGTGAAATGTTCAATGAAACAGACGAGTCTGTAAATAAGAAAACTCTTGCTGCATTCAAGCATGGTATCACACCAATCGTTTGCTGTGGGGAAACGTTAGAGCAACGTGAAGCTGGTGAAACAAATGCACTTGTGGGCGATCAAGTGAAAAAAGCACTTGTTGGCTTAACAGATGAGCAAGTAAAGCAAACAGTTATTGCTTATGAGCCAATCTGGGCAATTGGAACAGGTAAATCTTCCACTGCTGAAGATGCAAACGAAGTATGTGCACATATTCGCCAAGTAGTTGCTGATAACTACTCTAACGAAGTTGCAGCAGCTGTTCGCATTCAATACGGCGGAAGTGTAAAACCAGGTAACATCGCTGAGTACATGGCACAGCCAGATATCGACGGCGCTTTAGTTGGTGGAGCAAGCTTAGAAGCGGATTCGTTTGTACAATTATTGGAGGCAGGTAAGAATGAGTAAGTCTCCTGTTGCGTTAATCATCCTTGACGGCTTCGCACTTCGTGGCGAGCGTATGGGAAATGCAGTTGCACAATCGAACAAACCAAATTTTGATCGATTTTGGAACAGCTATCCACACGCACAGCTAATTGCTTCTGGGGAAGCGGTAGGGTTACCTGAGGGTCAAATGGGTAATTCTGAAGTGGGCCACTTAAACATCGGTGCAGGACGTATTGTGTACCAAAGCTTAACACGTGTAAACGTATCGATTCGTGAAGGTGAATTCGAGCGTAATGAAACATTTTTAAATGCAATCAACCACGTGAAAAAGAACGGAACAAATCTACACTTATTTGGATTATTATCCGATGGTGGAGTTCACAGTCATATTCAGCACTTATTTGCGCTACTTAAGCTAGCTGCTGAGGAAGGTGTGAAGAACGTATACGTTCACGCATTCTTAGACGGCCGCGACGTAGCACCTCAGTCTGCTGGTGACTTTATCAAGCAAACAGAAGAGAAGATGAAAGAATACGGTGTAGGTCAGTTTGCAACGATCTCTGGTCGTTACTACTCAATGGACCGTGACAAGCGTTGGGAGCGTGTAGAAAAGTCTTACCGTGCAATGGTGTACGGAGAAGGTCCTGCCTACTCAAGCGCTATGGATGTGGTAGAAGACTCTTACAACAACGGAATTTTCGACGAATTCGTTCTTCCTTCTGTTTTGAAAAAGGAAAACGGTGAGCCGGTTGCAACGATTTCTGATAACGACGCAGTTATTTTCTATAACTTCCGTCCAGACCGTGCCATCCAAATTTCTAACACGTTCACAAATAAAGATTTCCGTTCGTTCGACCGCGGCGATAAGCATCCACAACACTTAAACTTTGTGTGTTTAACACATTTTAGTGAAACGGTTGATGGATATGTGGCTTTCGAACCTACAAACCTTGATAACACACTCGGTGAAGTGTTATCTCAAAACAATCTGTCTCAGCTTCGTATCGCTGAAACAGAGAAATACCCACACGTTACGTTCTTCATGAGCGGTGGACGTGAGGCGGAGTTCCCTGGTGAAAAGCGTATCTTGATCAACTCACCAAAGGTGGCAACATACGATTTACAACCAGAAATGAGTGCGTACGAAGTAACAGACGCATTAGTAAAAGAAATCGAGGAAGATAACTTCGATGCGATTATCTTGAACTATGCGAACCCTGATATGGTTGGACACTCTGGAATGTTAGAACCAACAATTAAAGCGATTGAAACGGTGGATGAGTGCCTAGGCCGTGTCGTTGATCTCATCATTAAAAAAGGTGGAACTGCGATAATCACGGCGGATCATGGGAATGCTGATGAAGTAGTCACTTTAGAAGGTAACCCTATGACTGCTCACACCACTAACCCTGTTCCTGTTATCGTTACAAAGGAAGGCGTAGAGCTTCGTGAAGACGGAATCCTTGGCGACCTTGCACCAACGATGCTTGAACTATTAAACGTAGCACAACCAGCTGAAATGACTGGAAAAACATTATTAAAGAAGTAAAACGTTCGCATGTAGAAGCCGGACCTGCTAGCACATGGTGGAAGCAAGCGTTACTGACCATTTTTCAATAGTAAAAAAGGCAGTTTACGCCTTTGGCGAAACTGACCATAAAAAAATTATAAAATTAACTTTTAAGGAGAGATTTTATCATGCCATATATTCAACATGTATACGCTCGTGAAGTATTAGATTCTCGTGGAAACCCAACTGTAGAAGTAGAAGTAATTACTGAGTCTGGTTCATTCGGACGCGCTATCGTTCCATCTGGTGCATCAACTGGTGAGCACGAAGCAGTAGAACTACGTGATGGCGACAAGTCACGCTACCTTGGAAAAGGTGTTCAAAAAGCCGTAGATAACGTAAACAACATCATCGCTGAAGAAATCATCGGTATGGACGTAACTGACCAAGTTGGAATCGACCGTACGATGATCCAATTAGACGGAACGGACAACAAAGGCAAGCTAGGTGCTAACGCAATCCTAGGTGTTTCTATGGCTGTTGCTCACGCTGCTGCTGAATTTGTAGGTCTTCCATTATACCGTTACCTTGGCGGATTCAACGCGAAGCAACTTCCAACTCCAATGATGAACATCATCAACGGTGGATCACATGCTGACAACAACGTTGACTTCCAAGAGTTCATGATCTTACCAGTAGGAGCTCCTACTTTCAAAGAAGCAATCCGTATGGGTGCTGAAATTTTCCATTCTTTAAAGAAAGTTCTTTCTGACAAAGGTCTTAACACAGCTGTAGGTGACGAAGGTGGATTCGCTCCTAACCTTGGTTCTAACCGTGAAGCTCTACAAGTAATCATGGAAGCAATCAAAAACGCTGGTTACGAGCCTGGAAAAGACATTTTCTTAGGTATGGACGTTGCGTCTTCTGAGTTCTTTAACAAAGAAACAAAGCAATATGACCTAGCTGGAGAAGGACGTACTGGTTTATCTTCTGAAGCAATGGTTAACTTCTACGAAGAATTAGTAAACGAATTCCCAATCATCTCAATCGAAGATGGTTTAGACGAAAACGACTGGGAAGGCCACAAGCTATTAACTGAGCGCATCGGTGACCGCGTTCAATTAGTTGGTGACGACCTATTCGTTACAAACACAAAGAAGCTTGCTGAAGGTATTGAAAAAGGAATTGCTAACTCAATTCTTATCAAAGTGAACCAAATCGGTACACTTACTGAAACTTTCGAAGCAATCGAAATGGCGAAGCGTGCTGGTTACACAGCAGTTGTTTCTCACCGTTCTGGTGAAACTGAAGATGCTACAATCGCTGACATCGCAGTTGCAACAAACGCTGGTCAAATCAAAACAGGTTCTATGAGCCGTACAGACCGTATTGCTAAGTACAACCAACTTCTTCGCATCGAAGACGAGCTTGGCGAACTAGCTGTATACGATGGAATGAAATCACTTTATAACTTGAAGAAGTAATTCGATTTAGGGGGCGGCCTTGTGCCGCTCCTTTTTTTGTTTTTGGAGCCGAATATTTTTTCCGTTATTATAAGGAAAAAGAACATCTGTAGACCCAATTGTTAATGTAGTAAATTAAAACTATCAAGCTCATGGTTTTATTTACTAGAAGAGGTGTTAGAAATGACTGCTTTTATTGGGGAAATAGTAGGTACGGCTATTTTAATTTTTATAGGATGCAGTGTGTGCGCGGGTGCTTCACTGAAAAAAACATATAGTTATAATCCGGGGTTGTTTTCCATTCAATTTGCTTGGGGATTTGCTGTAGCGTTAGCGATTTTTACGGTTGGAAAATATAGTGGAGCTCACTTAAATCCTGCTGTTACCTTAGCTTTTGCTTTTACAGGAGCATTTTCCTGGGCTCTTGTGCCGGCTTATATAGTTGCTCAGTTTATCGGAGCGATGATTGGCGCGATAGCGGTGTTTTTGCATTATTTGCCTCATTGGCAAGAAACGGAAGACCCGAATGTAAAGCTTAGTGTATTTGTTACGGGACCAGCTATTCCACATTCGTTTGCCAATGTATTAAGCGAGATTTTTGCCACCTTCGTTTTAGTTCTTGGCTTGTTCTCACTAGGAGCTACCGAATTTACGAAGGGCCTTCAACCGATCATGGTGGGCTTTTTGATTATTACATTAGGTTTGGCTTTTGGTGGAACAACTGGATCCGCCATGAATCCAGCCCGTGATCTAGGGCCAAGAATTGTCCATTTTCTGTTGCCGATTCCGGGAAAAGGGACATCGAATTGGAAATATGCTTGGGTTCCAGTCATAGGACCGCTTCTAGGAGGGTGCTGTGGAGGATTTTTTTATCAAGCCGTTTTTCTTGGCAAAATGATTCCTCAGTTTTTCTTTACGATTGGACTTATTGTTATTGTGCTGGTATTTGCTCATATTTCTGGTTTGAAAACTCAAAAAAAATTATTATTAGAAATGAATGCTCAAATATAGAGGAGGCCGCAGCCTGAAGAGGGTTGCGGTTTTTTAATGAGGTGCTTGGATTTCGTTGATAATCAGTAAAATATCTGATATATGCAAAAAGTCAATGATATAGTAGGAAAAGTCGCCGATATATCTTCTATACTTCCTATTAGGTAATAAATTCTGCCTTTGTTTGAGCCGTAAAAGCCTATTACTAATTTGGATAATAGTCTTTTAGTTACATCAGACGACTCCTTCAAAAATTTCTCCTCTACCAATTCTGTTACCATCCTCTCATTTCCTCCAAAAAGGAAAACTATTGTTTATACACTCGTGTTATGGTACATTTAAACTACTGCAATGTGCGTTTTAGGAGGTGGACTTTTTATGGAAACATTAGTTACTGTATTACTTGTGGTCGTTTCGATCGCTTTGATTGTGGTTGTGCTTCTTCAGTCTGGAAAAAGTACAGGTCTTTCTGGTGCTATCTCGGGTGGAGCGGAACAGTTATTCGGGAAGCAAAAGGCACGTGGACTTGACCTATACCTCCACCGTGCGACAATCGTTCTATCGGTATTCTTCTTTATCTTAACGATTTTACTAGCGTACGTTTTTTAAGAGTCTACAAACCTGGCCACTTTCGGGGTCAGGTTTTTTTGTGGTGTTGTGACAAGTTCAAACATATCATTGGAATGTAGTTGCAAACTATGATTACAATAACTAAATAGATATGAACAGTTTAAAGGAGTTTTACATATGAAAATTGCTATGCCAAAGCCATTTACATTTGAAGGGGGACCACGAGCGGTTCTTCTCCTGCATGGATTTACAGGAAACAGTGCAGATGTGCGAATGCTAGGGCGTTTTTTAGAAAAAAGAGGCTACACCTGTCATGCACCGCACTACAAAGGACATGGAGTTCCACCGGAAGAGCTTGTCCATACGGGACCTGAAGACTGGTGGCAGGACGTGACAGAGGCGTATGAGTATCTGAAAAATAAGGGACACAAGGAAATAGCTGTGGCTGGGCTTTCTCTAGGTGGCGTATTTTCACTGAAATTAGGTTACACTGTACCTATTAAGGGAATTGTTCCAATGTGTGCCCCGATGTACATAAAAAGTGAAGAAGTCATGTATGAGGGAATTCTTGATTACGCTCGTGAATTCAAAAAACGTGAAGGAAAATCAGCTGAACAAGTCGAAGCAGAGATGGATGACTTTAAAAAGACGCCAATGAACACGTTGAAGGCACTGCAAAACCTAATTGCTGATGTTCGTGATCATGTTGATCATATTTACGCTCCAACCTTTGTCGTTCAAGCACGCCATGATCATATGATCAATACAGACAGTGCCAATATTATTTACAACGGAATTGAATCTGATGAAAAGTCTATTAAATGGTACGAAGAATCTGGACACGTCATCACTTTAGACAAAGAGAAGGAACAGTTACACGAAGACATTTTTCAGTTTTTAGAAAGTTTAAATTGGGAAGAATAAATGAAAAGGAGGGTTTACTATGGACGAAAGTATTAAACAACACGTCGATAAACTTCTTCATTATATGAAGGATGAAGCCTACAAGCCTCTAACCGTACAGGAGCTGGAAGAAGCATTTGGGATCCAGGACTCTGGTGATTTTAAAGATTTTGTTAAAGCACTTGTACATATGGAAGAAAAGGGACTTGTCGTCCGAACAAGAAGCAATCGTTACGGCTTGCCTGACAAGATGAACCTGATAAGAGGAAAATTAACCGGTCACTCGAAGGGATTTGCATTCGTTATTCCTGAAGAACCAGGAATGGATGATATTTTTATCCCGCCAAATGAAACAAATAATGCGATGCACGGTGATATAGTCTTAGCGCGTGTAAACTCAGAAACATCTGGCCAGAGACGAGAAGGAACGATCGTAAGAATTCTTGAACGTGGGATTCAGCAAGTGGTTGGAACCTATACAGAAAGCAAGCATTTTGGCTTTGTTATTCCAGATGATAAAAAGTTTACAAGTGATATTTTTATTCCTAAAGCTGCTGCAAAAGGGGCTGTGGAAGGGCATAAGGTTGTTGTGCATCTAACGATGTATCCAGAAGGAAGAAAAAGTGCAGAAGGGGAAGTTATTGAAATTCTGGGACATAAAAATGATCCAGGGGTTGATATTCTTTCTGTCATTCATAAGCATGGACTTCCAGGGCCATTTCCGGAAGAAGCCATCAAGCAAGCAAATGAGACACCAGATGATATAGATGAAAAAGATCTCGTAGGTCGACGCGATCTTCGTGACCAAGATATTGTTACCATTGACGGTGCTGATGCAAAAGACCTGGATGATGCTGTAACAGTTACAAAGCTTCCTAATGGAAATTACAAGCTGGGTGTACATATCGCTGACGTATCACATTATGTAACTGAGGAGTCTCCCATTGATCGTGAAGCAGCAGATAGAGGGACGAGTGTATACTTAGTGGACCGAGTCATTCCGATGATCCCACATCGTCTGTCCAACGGGATTTGCTCGTTGAACCCGCAGGTTAACCGTCTGACGCTTTCTTGTGAAATGGAGATTACATCGACAGGGGAAGTCGTTAATCACGAAATTTTCCAAAGTGTGATCAAAACAAAAGAACGTATGACCTATAGTGACGTGAATAAAATCTTAACCGACAAAGACGAGGAGCTCTTGAAGCGTTATGAGCCACTCATCCCAATGTTTGAGATGATGGAAGAGCTGGCAGCTATCCTTCGTAATAAGAGGATGACCAGAGGAGCCATTGACTTTGACTTTAAAGAAGCAAAGGTTCTTGTTGAAGAGGATGGCAAACCAACTGATGTGGTCCTTCGTGAGCGTTCCGTTGCTGAAAGGTTAATAGAAGAATTCATGCTTGCAGCAAACGAAACAATTGCTGAGCATTTCCATTGGCTAGACGTGCCGTTTATCTATCGTATCCACGAAGATCCAAAGGAAGATAAGCTACGTAAGTTTTTCGAGTTTATCACGAATTTCGGCTATATCGTAAAAGGAACAGCGAATTCGGTTCACCCTCGTGCGCTTCAAGAAATCATTGAAGAAGTACAAGGGAAGCCGGAAGAGATGGTTGTTTCAACCGTCATGCTTCGCTCGATGCAACAGGCGAAGTACGATCCAGAAAGTCTTGGTCACTTTGGACTATCAACGGAGTTCTATACGCACTTTACGTCACCAATCCGTCGTTATCCAGACTTAATCGTTCACCGTCTCATTCGGACGTATCTCATAGAGGGCAAGCTGGATCAAGCAACGCGTGAAAAATGGGATGCACGCTTACCAGACATTGCAGAGCATACGTCTAAGATGGAACGTCGTGCGGTTGATGCCGAACGTGAGACGGATGAGTTGAAAAAAGCGGAATATATGATGGATAAAATCGGTGAGGAATATGATGGCATGATTAGTTCGGTGACAAACTTTGGAATGTTTGTTGAGCTGCCGAATACGATTGAAGGTTTGGTTCATGTTAGCTATATGACGGATGATTATTATCGCTTTGATGAGCGTCACTATGCGATGATCGGTGAACGTACCGGGAAAGTCTACCGAATTGGAGACGAAATTACTGTACGTGTCGTAAAGGTTGATAAAGACGAGCGTTCCATTGACTTTGAAGTCGTTGGTATGAAGGGGGCTCGTCCAGTTGATCGAGATCGTACGCCGAGGGTATTTAAAACAGGCAGTACCGAGAAAAAGCCTCGCAGAAAAGCAGGTGCTGGGGATTCAAGAGGCGGATCTGGTGGCTCGAAGCCGCGTGGTGGATCAGGTTCTGGCCCTGGTTCTGCCCGTAAGAAAAAGAAGCATTTTGAAAATGCACCAAAAGCAAAGCGTAAGAAAAAAAGGTAAACATACAGAGAGAGCCATTCAGCATGGCTCTCTTCTTCCCTCTATTGGGGAATTTTGCTACAATAGAGAAACAGACGAGCACGAAAGGAGGAGAATATCGTGCCAAAAGGAATGGGGAAGGTCGTTGCCCAAAACAAAAAGGCAAATCACGACTACTTTATTGAAGAAACATATGAGGCAGGAATGGTTCTCCAAGGAACAGAAATTAAGTCGATTCGTAATGGTCGTATAAACTTAAAAGATTCGTATGCAAGAATTCAAAACGGAGAAATCTATCTATTAAATGCCCATATTAGCCCATATGAGCAAGGAAATCGCTATAACCACGACCCTCTTCGCCAACGCAAGTTATTGCTTCATAAAAGAGAAATTGATAAACTATTAGGCGAAACAAAGGAAGCGGGTTACGCGCTAGTTCCTTTGAAGGTATACTTGAAAAATGGTTATGCAAAGATTTTAATAGGTCTTGGAAAAGGGAAGAAGAACTACGATAAGCGTGAAGACCTGAAGAAGAAGGAAGCAAAGCGTGATATCGAACGTGCTTTCCGAGAAAGACAAAAGTAAGTTACTTACAAAAACTTACAATTGAAATCATGAAGAAGTATGCTATAATAACTTATGTCGGGTAACTGACAAACATAATCTTAGCTCTGAAGCTTACCTTCAGACTTTCCTAACGTACGCTAGCGTGAAATACCAATAGCGCACCTTTCAATGAGGGGACGTTACGGATTCGACAGGGGTAGTTCGAGCTTAGGTTGCGAGTCGAGGGGATCGGCCTCGTTAAAACGTCAAAGCCTATAACTGGCAAAACAAACAACAACTTAGCTTTCGCTGCTTAATAGCGCGTAGCTGTTCCTCCCTCCATCGTCCATGTGGTAGGGTAAGGGACTCACTTTAAGTGGACTACGCCGGATCCCACCGTCTGAGGGTGAAGGAAGAGAACAACCAGACTAGCTGACCGGGCGCCTGTCGATAGGCAGATGGCTCAGCGAAATACGAATATGTCGACTACACTCGTAGACGCTTAAGTGGCGATATCTTTGGACGTGGGTTCGATTAGTTCATAGTCGCCTTGTGTGGTAACATACAAGTGAAAATTCGGCTTTATCGGTGAAACCTAAGTCGCACTTGTGGCGATAAGGCAATGCCGAGCGGTATGTGAAGCAATTCAACAGCCGTGTATCGACTTATAGGCTACCAACATGGTAGTACTAGGATGCAGCATCCTGCTTGTGAAGCAAGCAAAACTACGATCTGCATAATACGCCGAAGAACCTGTAACTAACAGGTTCAAGATATAGTCAGTGCCATCTCGAAAGAATGGAATAGCACGTCCCACCGTCTCCACCAAATACATATTTGGTGGTTTTTATTTTGTCTAAAAAGCTATAATCGAAAAAATTCCTCTTCAAATTGAAGTTTTTGTTTTAATAATGTAGGATGTATTTTTTCTAATACATTAAACACCTTTTCTTTTTTCTTAATAGTTAATGTGTAGGAGTCTTTATGTCTTGCAGGATTATAATTTTTTTTATTGTTTATTACTCCATCTGTTAAGCTTTTTATGTAAATTAATAATTCTTTATCAGTTGAGGAAATTGATATACAAGGTCTCCTAAATTCTCCTTTATGCATTCTTGTTAAAGTTATAGAACCTTCACCATCAATAATTCCAGCTATGTACGAAGCTTCCCACTCCTTCAATTAGTTTCCCTCCCCACCTAGAACAAATGTTCTTGTATTATTATTTTATAGTATTGTTAGATGTTTGACTTAACGAAATAAGGACAATTTATTACAGAAATAAGTGCAGTGTGAAGTTGATTTCATAGGTTAATCTATAATCTTTGTAAAAAGCTTTATTAAAAGGACGTTCGAAACAAATTTAAAGTGATAATATTTTATGAATTTGAAGAAAATAGTTCTTAGGAAAGGAGGGATTGTCTGTGAAAAAGCAGTTAACCTTATTAGTCGTTTTGCTTTCGATGATTCTGGTTATGACAACACCATTCGGTGTGTTTGCCAAAGTCGGTGATGTGACGCAACCTATGGAGATGGAGAAAGCGATTGAGGTCGAGTTAAACGATGATTACTTTAATCCGAAAGCCATTACTATTCCCAATGGAAAAACGACAACGTTGATATTGAAAAACAAAGGTAAGAAAGAGCATACCTTTACAGTGGAAAAGCTCGGAATTGACGCAGAAGTTCAGCCGGGAAAAGAAAAAACAATTACTGTAAATCCAAAAAACACCGGTACATACGAACTAATATGTAGGTACCATGTCAAGGAAGGTATGGTTGGAAAAGTTATAGTTAATTAACTAGCAAGGCCATTCGTGCCTTGCTTTTATATTTGATAACTCTCGCGGTTTATTATTTTAGTTGTACAAATATATTATAAACCTCTTGTTTTTTATAAAAGAATTATGTAATATGTAATCCTTGGCTTCAGATGTTGAAGCCTATTGAAAAAATAATTTTAAAACAGAAGTTGACTTCTGCGAATCAAGATGATATAGTAATACATGTAGCCGACAACAACGACTTGAAAATAACGATTAAAAAAGTTTTTTCGCAGAAGTTGACAACGGTGAAATGATATAGTATGATAATCAAGTGCTTAATTGAACCTTGAAAACTGAACAAGAGAACAACAAACGTCAACGTTTTATTCTAAGTTTTAACTTTTAAGAGCTAATCTTACTCTTTATTGGAGAGTTTGATCCTGGCTCAGGACGAACGCTGGCGGCGTGCCTAATACATGCAAGTCGAGCGGATCTTTGGGAGCTTGCTCCCAAAGATTAGCGGCGGACGGGTGAGTAACACGTGGGCAACCTGCCTATGAGACTGGGATAACTCCGGGAAACCGGGGCTAATACCGGATAATTCTTTTCTACACATGTAGAAAAGCTGAAAGATGGTTTCGGC
>NZ_JAMBNS010000001.1 GCF_023715225.1 Robertmurraya korlensis | reverse complement strand
TGTTGGGACAACGCCCCAATGGAAGGGTTCTTTGGGCATTTTAAAGATCTCGCCGAGTATAAGTCCTGTGAGAATCTAGCGGAAGTAAGTGCAGAAGTTAATCGGGTTATTGAGGAATATAACAATCATCGTTATCAGTGGGGCTTAAAGAAGATGACCCCGGTACAATACCGGAGTCATCTATTAGCAGCTTAAGCACCTTTTTTTAAACTGTCCGTAAAATGGGGCTCAGTTCAGAGTACGACTTCTCTTTTTTATTTTAGCCAATGGCTACCCACTGATCTTGATGATTTATTCTTGAATTGGTTTCTTTACTAGCCCAAGGAGTACTCCAGACACAATCGCTCCAGCAACGATAGCGATTAAATACATAAACCATCCACCCTCAACTAAAGGCACTACGAATAATCCACCGTGTGGTGCACGTAATCCAATTCCAAACATCATTGATAATACACCAGCCACCGCTGAACCCGCCATTAGTGAAGGAATAACACGCAGTGGATCAGCCGCTGCAAAAGGAATCGCACCTTCTGTGATAAAAGATAATCCC
Organism: Robertmurraya korlensis; assembly: GCF_023715225.1. Taxonomy (GTDB): domain Bacteria; phylum Bacillota; class Bacilli; order Bacillales; family Cytobacillaceae; genus Robertmurraya_A. The sequence goes on along the minus strand of NZ_JAMBNS010000001.1, from coordinate 822,873 downwards.
ATAATATAGTTAACTTTTCCTGCTTCTCTTTCTTGTTTTGTGAACTTCTTGCCAAAGAAAGTAGTTGCAATCGCAATTCCAAGCGGAGGAACCATACCTGCTGCCATAACTGCAGCCATTGGCTCATATACCCCATTTGCTAATAAACCAGTTCCAAATACATACGCAGCCTTGTTAATCGGTCCACCCATATCAAATGCCATCATTAAACCAAGTACTAGCCCTAGTAATACTGCATTTCCGGTACCTAGACCTGATAACCAATTAGTAATTCCTGTATTAAGCGCACCAACTGGACCATTTACGATATAGATCATTGCAAAACCTGTAAGAGCAATACCAAGTAAAGGATATAAAAGAATCGTTTTAATCCCTTCAAGAGATGATGGTAAACTTGTTAAGAGTTTTTTCAAACCAACAACAATATAACCTGCTAAGAAACCGGCAATAATACCACCTAAGAACCCTGCACCACCGCTATTAGCTAATATGCCACCAACTGCACCAGCTGCAAAACCTGGACGATCTGCGATACTCATTGCAATAAAAGCTGCTAAAATGGGAACAATAAACCCAAATGCACCACTACCACCACCGATTGTCATCAAAGCTTCAGCAATTGGGTGATAAGAAGGATCTTCTGGATTAAAAGCGTTGTAACCGAACATGAATGAGATTGCGATTAATATCCCTCCACCTACAACGAATGGAAGCATATTAGATACACCACTCATTAAGTGTTTGTAGATAGTAGCACCAACACCTTGACCTTTTTGATCTGAAGAAGTAGACGATGCATTCCCACTACCTTTAAAAATTGGGGCATCTTGTTTTAGGGCTCTTTCAATTAGTTCCTTCGGTTTACGAATGCCATCTGCTACTTTTGTTTCAATAACATGCTTACCACTAAAGCGATCGGTTTCAACATTTGTATCAGCTGCAACAATTACAGCAACTGCTCTTTCAATTTCCGCAGGTGTTAAGACGTTCTTCGCTCCGCCAGAACCTCTTGTTTCAACTTTAATGTCTACACCTAGTTCAGCCGCCTTAGCTTTAAGAGAATCAGCAGCCATATACGTATGAGCAATTCCAGTTGGACAAGCAGTAACAGCAACGATAAATTTCTTTTCCCCAGACATCGTTTCCTCTTCCCCTTTCTCTTCCTGGTCATACTGATCGATAATGTTCAATACATCTCTTTCTGTATTTGCGTTTAATAATGCTTCCCTTACTTCATTTTTCATCAAGATGGATGAAAGTCTTGCGAGCGCTTCCAAATGAGTATTATTTGCCCCTTCTGGAGCTGCAATCATAAAGAATAAATGAGCTGGTTGACCGTCCAGTGAATCATAGTCAATTCCATTTACCGACTTACCAAATGCAATCGCAGCGGTTTTAACTGCCTTAGTTTTTGCATGAGGAATGGCGATTCCTTCGCCAATTCCGGTAGTACTTTGCTCTTCACGCTTTAAAATCCCTGCCTTAAATTCTTTTGCATCCACTAGTTTCCCAGCACGACCTAATACATCAACGAGCTGATCAATCGCTTCAGGCTTTGTTGAGCCTGAAAGGTTTAGATGAATGGTTTCTTTTGTTAAAATTTCAGTTATTTTCATCTCTTTTTCTCCTTAGAACTTTGTAATGTAAACGCTTGTATATAGTGTTTCTATCATTTCTTTCGTTGCTAAACCAATTGAAAATGCAGTTGCGCTTCCAGATGCAACACTGTATCGAAACGCTTCCTCAATCTGTTTCGTTTCTTCGTATTTAGCTAGAAAACCGGCTACCATTGAATCTCCTGCTCCGACTGAACTTTTCACTTCCCCTTTTGGTACATTCGAAAGGAAAGCAACCTCACGATTTACTAACACGGCTCCTTCTCCTGCCAGGGAAACAATAACATTTTCTGCTCCCATTTCTACAAGCTTACGAGCATAAGGAACCACTTCTTCTGCAGTTGAAAAACTAGTATTAAATAATTCACCAAGTTCGTGGTGGTTTGGCTTTATAAGAAAAGGTTTAAATGGTAGTACTTTCTTTAATAAATCTCCTTCTGCATCTACAACAAACTTTGTTTGGTTAAGTTGACAGATTGAGACTAGTTTCTCATAGGTACTTGACTCCATACTTGATGGAATGCTTCCTGCTAATACCAAAGTATCTTCTGAAGTTAATTGAGATATCTGATCCTGAAGCTGTTTAAAATCCGCCTCAGTAATGGTAGGTCCTTTTGCATTGACCTCTGTTTCGCTATTGGATTTCAACTTTACATTAATTCTTGTATCCTCTTGAACGTCAACAAATTTTGTTTCAATATCTTCCCTTTTCAAGTAATTCTTAATGTAAAGTCCTGTAAAACCACCAACAAATCCTAAAGCTTTACTTGGAACACCCATTCTTTTTAGTAGTCTTGATACATTAATTCCTTTTCCCCCTGGAAATTTTGATTCATTTTTTGTTCGATTCAAATCACCAAGTGTTAAATCTTCGACTTCCACAATGTAATCGAGGGAAGGATTAAGTGTTACGGTGTAAATCATTCTTTCACAACCTTTATTGTCGTTTTGCTCATGTATTGATCTTGAAACTCACTACTCAGTTCATCGGTAATGATCGACGCTTCATGTAAGTCAGCAATTTTAGCGAATGCTATTTCTGAAAACTTCGATTCATCACTTAACACAAATGCTTCTCTTGAGAGAGCAATGGCTGATTGTTTAATCATTGCTTCTTCTTGATCAGGTGTTGTATACCCAAATTGGGTGTGAATTCCATTCACTCCCATAAAACATTTGTCAAAACGGTATAGCTCTAAACTCGTTAGCGCTCCTCGACCAATAATGGCATTCGTTTTAGGTTTTGCATAGCCACCGATTAGATACATGGGGATGTCTCTATCTAGTAACGGTTTTACATGCATGAGTCCGTTTGTAACTACTACAATGTTTTTTGGTAAGTAAGGAATCATTTCCATTACTGTTGATCCTGCATCAAGAAAAATACAATCTCCTTCTTCCACTAAGCTAGAGGCATACTTGGCAATTCTCTTCTTTGGTTGAAGGTTTTTGGTGGCTTTTTCAACCATGCTCGGTTCTTGTAATTTCCCCTGCAATCGAGCAGCACCACCGTGTATCCTTTTTAAGAACTTATCATCTTCTAGTTGTGTTAAGTCCCTTCTAATCGTTGACTCTGATGAATTTGTTAAATCTACAAGGTCTTGTATTTTCACAACACCTTTTTCTTTTAATTGCTGCAAAATCAATCGATGGCGCTCTGGTGTTAACAATGCATCACCTCATTAAAACGCTTTCTTTTTTTATTTCTTGAGTCAAGAGTACTATAACCCTTCTTGAAAATCAATCACTTTCTATCAAAATCTTTCTCAAATTATCAAAAACTATCAAAATTTCGACAAAAATCTGCCATTAACCTATGAGAAAATGAAGGAATTCGTTTAAAAACATTCACATGATTTAATTAATGTTTGGGGAAAGTAGTAAATGAATGAGATAAGGAGGCTATAATTATGGATTCTAGAAGAGTAAAGCAAATATTATCATCATCAGCAGATATTCACGTGGAGTATAACGGTGCATCTGTGTGGATTGATGAACTCCATGAAGATGGGAAAACAGCAACCGTTCATTTGCGCGGACCATTGGAAGAAAGATCAACAGTCGATATTTCCGAACTAGAAGAAGTATAATAAAAAAGCAACCAAAAGGACTTCACCTTACGAAGCTTTTTGGTTGTTTTATTTTCCTGTTTTTTATTAGGTCAAAAAAAGAAGCATCCATCAAAAATGTTGGATACTCCAATTATTTCCCTTCAGGTTGAGCGTGATTACGCTCATTTTGAACCTTTTCATACCATAAGTGGACATGTGAGAATATTGTGAATAACAGAAAAAAGTTCATTGACCATACACTCACGAATGGTCCAATTCCTCCAATTTCAATTGAGTGCCAACCTTTTAACTTCATCACTAAAAATGTCTCTATAAAGACTAGAAAAAAACCACCGATCCCAGCAATAATTGTACGAAGCATGTGACACCTCCACGTTCTTTACTGAATTTTGTAATAATTATAACAAACTGTCACAAAAAGTTCAAATATTAAAAAAGGTTGAGCATATTTCTATGCTCAACCCGACTTCTTAGCGATTTCTACCTGTCATATTCCCATTATTACCACCAAGACCGTTACGATCATTATTGTTATCGTCATCATTTAGATCTAAATCCAAGTCATTGTCGTCATTGTCGTTATTTAAGATGTTGTTATCCCGATCATTTCGATCATTATCCAGGATATTGTTATTTCGGTTGTCACGATCATTGTCAAAAATATTATTATCACGGTCATCGTTATCGTTATTAAAAATCCCATTTCCTCGGTTACGGTTATTGTTGTCTAACATACCGTTATCATCATTTTGGTTGTATCTAACCGGTCTATAATTGACGTCATCGTCATTGTTTAAGTTATTATCGTCTACTCCACAAGCAGACAATAAACCAAGTGTCATAACTGATGACATCGCTGTAAGAAGTACTTTTTTCTTTATCATTCGTGTTACCCCCCTGATTTCTTTTGGTGAAGCATCTTTAATTTGCTCTCTTCGGGGGATTTTTAACCTATAATCCGCTTATCGTTTTCTGACACATGCTCCAATATAAGGTATTCATTTTTTTGAGATATAGGGCAAAATAAAAAAGCCACAACAATGACTTTTTCACTAATTTTTCAGCTTATAAAACGCTTTAATAAAGCAGAATGGTTCTTCTCTCACCTTAAAGGGAAATAATCCTTGATTGGTATGTAAATATAAAATCCCTAATTCTTTCGTCATCTTCCTATATGAAATATCATGTACATCCGAAAATGAAAAGGTTGAAACACATGAGGTTATTTTGTCTTCATACAACCTTAAATACTTCTCTTCGTGGAGGACTAACTGGGAACCATCTACAATTTTTCTTGTTACAGTAAAGTATCGCTGAGTCATAATCACAAGATAATGTACTCCTTTTTATAAATAATCATAATATTTTTATTTTCATTTACCCATTGTAAAGGTAAAATAGTACATATTTTATCTTATTGGAGGATTTACCATGCTGAAGATTCGCGAAGCACATATTAATGATTTACCTGTCCTTTTATCAATATATAATGATGCAATCGTAAACACAACTGCCACCTTTGATTTGGAACCTGAAACATTAGAGAAGAGGAAAACTTGGTTTGCCAAATACGGTGGTAAATATCCATTAATTGTTTCTGAATGGGACGGTGAGGTGGTTGGTTATGGGAGCTTAAGTCCATTCCGTGAAAAACCTGCATACAATTCAACCACTGAATTATCAATCTATATTTCTTCAGCTGCAAGGGGCTTTGGAATTGGTACCGCATTAATGTCTGAGTTAATTACTAGAGCAAAAGCACTCGGATTTCATACAATGATCGGAGGGATAACAGCAGGGAACGAAGGAAGTATTGCCCTACATAAGAAGTTTGGATTTACATTGGCAGGACATTTTAAAGAGGTTGGATATAAATTTGACGATTGGCAGGATGTACACTTCTATCAACTCATCCTTCCAACTGAGTAGAAGAAAAACTTCGAGAAAGGCTAAGACTAGCCTTTCTCTTTCATATTAGCATGACTAGTAAGACTTACTTGGGTTGTTTAACACTTCTATGATTTTCGTAGATTGCTTCATTTCACTATGACATAAGGGGCAGCTTGGGCTTTCGGTGCTTTTAAAATTGTCACGAATCCAACACTTACAACTTTCTGATGAGCAGACCCACACCTTTGTTTCTTCTTTCACAACTTCTTCTTGATTTTTTCTTCCGAATCCCATATTTCCCCTCCTAAAAGTAGCTAAATAATAAAAAATCCAGCTATTATAAAAAAGAAGACCAATCTATCACCCTTTTTATAATAATTGGATTTTCTATTCCGCTTTTTTTCCTTAATTAGATTATACCACTGTTGTGAAAATTTGTATAGAAAACATTTTCCCAACAAATACTACGAAAGTGTATATACTAATATTACATTGTATATGAAAGGAGACTACAAATGGATTATAGAAAATCAAACAACTTCCAAATTCCTTATAAAAAGCAAAATACTAGTTACGGGATTGAAGAAGAGATGAGTCTTCAATCTATCCAATTTGCAACAACTCTTAATACTTACCTTAATGAAAGAATTGATTCAGAATACCAAGAAAACGACTAAGCCCCTATTCCCTTCAACGTAATCCAGTTGAAGGGAATTTTTTGAATTCATCTTATCTTTTTGTCGTACAAGCAATCCTTCATGAATACAATGTGTACGAGCAGTTGTATTTGATTGGAGGGAATTTGCTTTGGGTGTATTTTTCAGTTATGTGCTATTAGGTTTGTCACTTGCTGCTCCAATTGGCCCCATTAATGCTGCACAAATGGATAAAGGCATTAAACATGGATTTTTGAACGCTTGGGTGCTAGGCCTAGGGTCTGTGTTAGCAGACATTTTTTATATGCTGCTTGTTTTTTTAGGATTTTCTCAGTTCATTGAAATTCCTATAGTAAAAATGTTTTTATGGTTATTCGGATTTTTTGTATTGGTCTACACAGGTGTGGAGGGGTTATTAGGTGCTGGAAAAATTGTACTTACCAACGGAAACAGGGATGCTTCTTTATCCAAATCCTTTTTCACTGGATTTTTCATGTCCATTTCTAACCCACTAACTATTTTATTTTGGTTAGGTATATATGGGTCAGTATTAGCTAAAACGGCAACGATGTATGAACACACGGAACTATTATACTTTAGCAGTGCTATTATATTAGGACTTCTCATCTGGGATGTGTGTATGGCAGCAGTTGCAAGCAGCTTTAGGAAGTTACTCACAACAAAACTACTAACAATAATCACAATCATCTCTTCTGTATCTTTAATTGGTTTTGGCTTATATTTCGGGTTTGAAGCATTTAAAATCTTTATGAACTAATATAAAAGCCCCTTATAAAGAGGGGCTTTTACCGTTTACGATAGTGTCGATGACTTTTTATCTTACCATTATGTGTATTGATTTTTTTCTTTTTAGCACGCCCTTTTACAAAATGAGAAATGATGTCAGCACAAACAATTATAAGCACGATTAAAAGACTGACAAATAATCCAGGTCGGGAGGAAGCATGTAATAACGTACCTGAAATTGCTAAAAGGATAAGCGCCATTCCAATAAACCTTTTGATATGATCCCAACGAGAAAAAGTAATGAGACGCGGTGCTGAAAACAAAACCAGTATCCAATTGTATAAAAGCATTAATCCAGCAGCCGTTGTAATATACTCATAAATGGAATCCGGCATCAAACGTGCAGTGACAATGGAAGCAATTAAACCTGATATCGTAACCATTAAAGCAATTGGCGGTACTTTTAATTTCCCTTGCTTCGCTAATACCTTTGGAGCATCATGGTCGTCTGCCATTGTTACTAACATCGTTGTTATAGCGAATAACGATGCGGACATAGTGGAGAAACCAGCAATAATAAGAGCCCCATTAAACACATGAGGAACGAACCCTAAGTTAGCATATTCGTGAAGAGCGCTAACAAATGGACTTTTTTTATCGGAATGTTCTTGCCACGGAATCATTGTCACAGCTAAAAATATGGATATGAGGTAAATGATCGTTAAGACAATGAGCATAATTTTCCCTGCTTTTGGAGCATCATCTTTGTTTTTTAATCGGGTGGCCATAATCCCCATAATTTCTATTCCGCCAAAAGCGTAAAAACCGAAAATCAGTGCAGACCATAAACCTTTTAATCCATTTGGCAATATTTCATTTTTTGCATTAGGAAAATGATCGAATCCTTTTTGACCGTCAATCACTCCAGTTAATGCAAGAATTGCAATAATTATAAACATTAAAATAGCGGAAATCTTAATTACACCGAGGAGATTTTCTATTTTCTCGAACCCTTTATTACCTAGAAGAACAACAATTATACCTAGACCAGCATAAAAAGCGGAAAATACCCATAAAGGGATATCCGGAAACCAAAATTTCGTAAAGATTGAAAGAGCCGTAAGTTGACTTCCGGTAATGAGCATCTCTGACATCCAATATACCCAGCCACTAGTAAACCCAGCCCATGGACCAAATGCCTTTTTCGCGTAAGCCCGAAATGACCCTTTTTGAGGGTCCTGAGCAGACATTCTTCCAAGTGAGTCATACACTATATAAGTCCCTACCCCTGCAATTAGAAAAGCCAATAGGACCGCTGGACCAGCCATTTGAATTCCGATACTCGAACCTAAAAAGAAGCCCGTACCGATAATACACCCTACTCCAATTAAGGATAGTGCATACCAGGAAAGTCCTTCTTCGTTTCCTTTTGTCTTTTTATCCACATAATTCTCCCCTTTCATTACCTATTGTTCGATGAACAGGAAAGAGTTATGTATCTATAGACAAAATGTTTTTAAGTAGGGTTAGAGAGGAACCTTACCTGTATAAACAGGTAAATAAATAAGAAAGCGTGTTCCTAAAGGACTGCTTTCAACACTCATCGTTCCATGATAGTTTTCAATAATTTTCTTTGATACAGAGAGTCCTAATCCAGTTCCCTCATCCTTTGTCGTAAAAAAAGGATCAAATACATGTTGAAGTAGGTTAGGAGCAATTCCAACACCATTATCAAAGAATTCAATAAAAATGGTTGACCCTATCAACTCTGTTGAAATCGTGATATCCATTGTACTATCATCTCTGGCTTGTAAAGAGTTTCGATATAAATTAGAGAAAACCTGGAATAACTCTTCTCGATCACCTATAAAGAAGCTATTTGCGGATGCCTCACTAATTTTATATGTAATATTAACATTATGAAGTAGTGCATCACTGTTGAGAAAATGACCGAGATAGTGGATAAAAAAATCTTTTACCTCAAGAACTTCACTCTTAACAGTACCTGGCTTCGAAACACGCAGAAAATCAGTGATAATCTTGTTTGCTCGATCAATCTCGGGAATAAGAAGAGATTGAAACATCTCCGCAGTCTCCTCATCTACTCTCCCCTGTAGTAATTGTAAGTATCCTCTTACAGTTGTTAAAGGATTTCGAATTTCATGAGCAATTCCCGCTGCTATTCTACTAGCTAAAGTTTGTTTTTCTGCCTCCTTAATATGATTTAAAAAGCGAAACACACCTACAACACGTTCTAGCCTTCCTTCTGAGTTTTTAATTAGTCTGGTATTAATAATTCCATAGTTTTTATCTAATATTTCTTGATTGACAATTGGTTTACCAGTTCGTAACGTTTCAAGCATTTTGATTTGTTCATCTGGAATCTGGAGTAGTTCTCGCACATGCTTGCCAATTACACTTTCACGATCAACATGTAAATCGATTGCAGCCTGCGCATTGCAAAGAGTTACTATCCCTTTGGAATTAATAAATACAATATGATGCGGAACTACATCTAAGATTTCATTCAGAAAAATCTCAATTTCTTCAAAAGGAATGATAGGTGTAGGGGTAATCTTCAGTTCTCTATTTTTTGCAGTTGAATTTTTTATTAAATTAACGGTTTGAACCTCATTTTTAATAAGTTCCATTCTTAAATCCGGGTCAGTATATGTAAAAGAAAAAGGTAATAAAGACACAAACCTTTTGTAAAAAGACAATTCTTGCTTCAATTGTTCCATTTCTTTAAAGTTATGATTAATGATCAAATGAAACTCTCCTAGCATGTAAAGTTCTTCCTATTATTATACGCTTAGTTCCAAGTAATGAAAACTGCTTTTCCATCCTGTAAAATAAGGGTATACTAATACAAGTTACAATCAGGAGGTAAAAGATGAAATTCACAGAATATACAGTAGAAAGAGTTGAAGATCCATTCAACATATTAACAGGAAATCGCTATGAGTTCTTAATTGATTTTACTGTGGACGAAGAGGATGAATTGTTCCGAGAAGAAGGGCTAAAGTTAAAGGCCCTTTATGTTGTTGATGAAAATGGTCCACGCATTTCACATTATCATATACTAGAAGCAGACACAGAAAAAGTGTTGGAATTTGACTTAGAAGATGAAGAGGTAGAAATGCTTCAATCTTTTTGTAAAGAGCATTACCTAGAAGCAGAAGAGGAGTAAAAAGAGCAACCGCTCTCTTTACTCCTCCTCTACTTTATTACCTTCTTCAACAATATGATACATTAAATGTGCTAAATGGTGAATGGGCCCATATTCTTCTTCAGCCTCTTCCCCTTCAACATCCTCTTCATTGTACTCTAAATCATTTAAATGAAGGGCAGTAAATTGATAAAAATCCTTTAGTTCAAATGAATAACAACCACTTGGTTCTTCACTTTCTTCTTCATAGTGAAGAACTAGATACGATTCTTTCCCTTCTTTATCAACTGCATCAAAATACACAAAAAAACCGATATTTGTATCTAATTCGAATAAATGACGTGTGCCACCTTCTGTTGTCATTTGAAAATCTTCTTCATTCAGTTTATTTACTACCATCTTATCTACTTGATCTTCTCTATGAAAATTTACTGTGAATGATTTCATATTGACCCTCCTGTTTGTTTCAGACACAAAAAAGAGCTCTAAAAAGAGCTCTATTGGATCCATTAGATTTTATTAACATTAACAGCTTGTGGTCCACGCTGTCCTTGTTCGATATCAAAGCTAACTTCTTGACCTTCATCAAGAGACTTGAAGCCTTCGCTTTGAATTGCTGAGTAATGTACGAATACATCCTCTCCACCTTCAACCTCAATAAATCCAAAACCTTTTTCTGAGTTAAACCATTTTACTTTACCAGTTGCCATGTAAAAAATCCTCCTAAAATTCAAAAGCTCTTATTAATGATACCTTGTATCACATTTATATATTGCCTATTTTTTTGAGTTTCAATCATAAAAATTAAAATTATTTTTGTTTTGCTGGTTTTCTGTTGCGAGATCCTCTATCATCTCTGCGGTCTTTACCACGGAAATCCTTACTTCTTCCACGATCATTCGAACGTGTACGGTCTCTAAAACCTGACTTCGGTTTACGTGAACGAATTGGCTCTACCGCTGTTAGTTTTATTGGAGTAACATCAGGCTCTTTCGTTAAAAGCTTTAATGTTGCAGCTAGTACCGTTACAGAATCAATATCCTCTAATAACGACTCAGCAGCACGTTTGTAATCAGAGTAATCATTATTTTCAATTACTTTCATAATTTTGTTAATTGTAGCTTCTTGGTTACCAGCGATTACATCCTTGTAAGAAGGAATTGGTTTTTTAACCATCTTCTTCTTTGTTACTTGCTCAATAATTTTCAAATGATCAAGTTCGCGCGGGGAAACAAATGTATAAGCTAGACCTTTCTTCCCAGCACGTCCTGTACGTCCAATTCGGTGCACATAGCTTTCTGGATCCTGCGGAATATCAAAATTGTACACGTGTGAAACCCCACTAATATCCAGACCACGAGCAGCTACATCAGTTGCTACCATGATTTCAATTGTTCCATCCTTAAAGCGACGAATAACTTGGTCACGCTTGGACTGTGGAATATCACCATGGATTCCTTCAGCTGAATACCCGCGCTTGATTAACCCTTCAACCACTTCATCTACACGCTTCTTTGTTCGACCGAATACAATCGCAAGTTCTGGAGATTCAATGTCGAGTAAACTTGTTAATACATCAAACTTTTGTTTTTCATGTGTCTCAAGATAGAATTGTTCAATATTTGTAACTGTCATTTCCTTTGCTTTTACTTTTACAAGCTCAGGATTTTTCATGAACTTTTCTGCAAGAGATTGAATTCTCTTGGGCATCGTCGCTGAGAAAAGTAATGTTTGGCGTTCTTCAGGGATATCACTTAAAATTCTTTCAATATCTTCAATGAATCCCATGTTTAGCATTTCGTCTGCTTCATCTAGAACAACCATTTTAATATTATTTAGACGAATTGTTCTTCTGTCTAAATGGTCAATTAGTCGCCCAGGAGTTGCAGCAATGATCTGTGGTCGGTTTTTCAATGATCGAATTTGGCGATTAATATCTTGACCTCCATAAATTGGAAGTGTACGAATTCCTTTTACTTGTCCAATTCGGTTTAATTCTTCAGCCACCTGAACGGCTAATTCGCGCGTAGGAGCTAACACAAGCCCTTGAATCCCCTCTTGTAATTCCATCTTTTCTAGTAATGGAACACCAAAAGCTGTCGTTTTTCCAGTTCCTGTTTGCGCTTGACCAATCATGTCTCTTCCTTGAAGTGCAATCGGAATCGCTTGTGCCTGTATTGGTGTTGGTTCTTCAAATCCCATATTAGAAACTGCTTTTTGTAATTCGCTACTTAGACCAAAATCTGAAAATGTTGTCAAAGTTATTTTTCCTCCTTAATTTAAACACCTATATCATTATTTTGTACTTAGATTTATATTTTAAAGTTTGTTTTTGTAATTTTTTTTGAGTGAAGGAATGATCGCGAGAGAATAAAACGGAGTAAATTATCATGGTTTCATTCCAAAGAAAAAGGTGATGCTTATATCAATGCATCACCTTAAATGACTCAATATATTATGCTTTTTGAACGTTAGCCGCTTGTGGTCCACGGTTTCCTTCAACGATTTCAAAAGTAACTTCTTGACCTTCTTCTAAAGTCTTGAAACCTTCTGATTGAATAGCTGAGAAGTGTACGAATACATCTTGACCTTCAGCAGATTCGATGAAACCGAAACCTTTTTCTGCATTAAACCATTTAACTTTACCTGTGTTCATGTGTAAAACCTCCAAAAAATTGTTCACCATAAGTACTAAATATATAGATCAAAAACGTAAAAAGCCGTAACAAGCAAGGAAGGGAAGAAAATCGACCACATCCTGCAGTTACGACCACTTAACCAAAAATATATACCGAACTTTATAGCGTTACACTAATATTAATCCAATATGCAGAATAAGTCAAGAAGATTAAATCGATTGAACCACTTCATTTTCTGCTTTTGACTGTAACGTACGTTCTGCTGAATCAACTGTATGTTTTAAAAGCATAGCAATCGTAACTGGACCAACGCCACCTGGAACTGGAGTAATTGCGGATGCTTTCTCAAAACAAGTATCGTATTCCACATCTCCAATGTTTCCTGGATTATAGCCCGCATCTAAGATCACTGATCCATCCTTCACCCATTCACCCTTAATAAAGTTAGGCTTACCTACTGCAGCAACGACAATATCAGCTTGTTTCACAATGTCTGGTAAGTTATTTGTATATGAGTGGCATGTAGTTACGGTTGCATTTTCATTTAATAGGAGAGCTGATACTGGTTTACCAAGAATTGGACTTCTCCCAACAACTACTGCATGCTTTCCTTGAACTGGAATTCCGTACTCTTTAATAATTGCTAAAATGGCAGCTGGTGTACAAGAAGGAAACACACCAAACCCTAGTGCTGTTTGTCCATAACCATAACTAGTAACACCGTCAACATCCTTTTCAATGCTAATCGTATCGAACGCTTTTCTTTCATCAACATGCTTTGGCACTGGATGCTGAAGGAGAATTCCATTTACATTCTCATCGTTATTTAATTCAGTAATTGTGGCCAAAAGCTCCTCAGTAGTTGTGGTAGCAGGCAAATGAATTCTTTTCGATACAATCCCTAATTTCTCACATGCATTCCCCTTCATCTTCACATATGTGGCAGAAGAAGGATCGTCACCAACTAGAATCGTAGCCAAACAAGGAGTAACTCCCGCTTCCTTGAGCTTTTCCACTCTTACCTTAAGAGAATTTTTGACTTTGTTTGCTACCATCTGACCATCCAAAATAACAGGTTTCGTCACGTTAACCCCTCCATATATTAGAAAAAGAGACAGACCTACGCCTTCTCTCTGCCCAGACGACCGGCTTAACAGCGACGCAGCTCCCCTGTGGTTACTTCCACATTTGTCGTCAGTTACTGCGATTTTTAATAGACTTTGTTATTTCATGCTTATTATATTCTTAAAACACATATATTTCAACCATAATAATATATTAACGTTCGGGTTTTTCTTTTTTATACATATGGAAAACGGACAACTAATGTTGTCCGTTATGAAAACTCTTTTGAGATATGATTGGCTGTAGTAATTTACCTAAAACAATGAAAGCCCTACCTCTCTTCCATCCTTACGGTTCCTAGACCGCGCCAGTGTGAATCAGGCCCTGTAATTTCTTCAGGGAATGACACTCTTGTAAACTTAACTCTAAATCATTTTTTGGAAATGAGTAAATAAAGTGAAAATACGAAAAAAAAGAAGGATTGTTGGGGAAACCGTCTAATGTAATTTTCTAATGGTATCATGGAATACCATTCTGAAGAGTATCAATTGTATTACAAACATTTTTTTCTTGTTGAAGTTATAAAATTATTATCCGTATAAAATAACAATCCACCTCAAAAAAGCAACAGAGTTTAGTATATAACATTTTTTTACTTTTGTCAAAAAAGCTCCCCAAGAAGGAGAGCTATGCTAACTTTTCATTATTTTGATCATCAATGGGAACCGTTGCATATAACACTTCAATTTCCAATTCCTTCAGATACTTCTGTTTGATTTCTTTATTCCAATCAAGTTCATTGGCCATGAAATTCATTACTTGGTCTTTATATGTTTTAACAGTATCTATGTCAAAAAGAAGCGCCCCAGTTCTCCGATTAAAGAAGTCAATCGGTGAATACACCATTTCGTGATCGATCGCGTATTTTAATTGTGCAAATAATGTTACAGGAATTTGATATTTTCTTGCTTCTTCTTTATTTATTTGGATAATCTCCAGTAGGATAGGTACATTGGAGCCATACATTTTAATCAATTTCGTTGCGTCTTCTGTTGATAACCCTACTCCAACACCCTTTTTGACTTGATTTGAAATATACTTATTAAAACCTTTACTTCCCCCAACATCGCCTCCTGAAATAGGATAATCCTTGGTGCGACAACTTGAGAACTTCTCTCCTAATTCTTCATTATATTTTTTTGCTAATAAGTCAACAACTGTCTCTGCCATTTTTCTATATCCTGTTAACTTTCCACCCGCAATTGTAATCAAACCTGATTTCGATTCCCATATCTCGTCTTTTCTTGAAATTTCAGAAGGATTTTTTCCTTCCTCCCAAATTAATGGTCTAACTCCAGCCCAATTCGATTCAATATCATCAGCGGAAATACAAACCGTTGGAAACATATAGTTGATACTAGCAATAATATAGTCTCGGTCGCTTTTTGTCATTCTAGGATGGGCAATGGACTCTTCATAGAATGTATCTGTCGTACCCACATAAGTTTTTCCGTCCCTAGGAATCGCGAAAACCATTCTACCGTCCGGTGTATCAAAGTAAATGGCTTGTTTGAGTGGAAATCTTTCTTGATCAATAACAATATGCACACCTTTGGAGAGCTTAAGCACTTTTCCAGCTTTGGATCGATCAAGTTCTCGAATACTATCTACCCAAGGACCAGTAGCATTAATCACTTTCTTTGCCCGAATTTCATATGACTCACCAGTAATTAAATCATTTACCTTTGTGCCCACAATTTTACCATGCTCGTAAACTAGTTTTTCTACCTTTGTATAATTGACTGTACATGCACCCTTGTCTACTGCCGCCTTCATAACTTCTATTGTTAGCCGTGCATCATCCGTACGATATTCAACATAATAACCACCACCTTTTAATCCCTCCTTCTTCACAAGCGGTTCCTTTGTTAGCGTTTCATTTGCTGAAAACATCACTCTTCTCTCTGATTTTTTTACTCCAGCTAAAAAGTCATATACACGCAACCCTACAGAGGTACTAAACTTCCCAAATGTCCCTCCTTGGTGAAAAGGAAGAAGCATCCACTCAGGGGTAGTTACATGGGGGCCATTCTCATAAACAATGGCTCTTTCCTTACCAACCTCCGCCACCATTTTTACATGAAATTGTTTCAAATACCGCAATCCACCATGAACAAGTTTTGTTGATCGACTGGAAGTACCAGCAGAAAAATCTTGCATATCAACTACCGCCGTTTTCATTCCGCGAAGGGAGGCATCTAGCGCAATACCAGCACCTGTGATTCCACCGCCAATAACTAAGACATCATAAAGCTTTGTTGAAAGGTCACTTACTAAATCTTGTCGATTTTTATTTGAAAATCTCATTCCTTTTCCTCCTAGTTTTATCTTAGAACGAATAAAAAAGACCACAAAATACACTATCCAAAAGATAATGATTTTGTGGTCTCTCCGATTTCTCCAACCTGAATGATTAACTTATCTTTAGTATACCAAACTGTCTGTCATTGGTAAACATTTATCACTTCAAACTATTATTTAAATGCCATTGTTGCATGAACTGCTTTTTTCCATCCAGAATAAAGCTCTTCCCTCTTATCAGAATCCATTGCCGGTTCAAAAGCACGATCCACCGCCCATTGCTTAGCGATATCATCTTTGCTTTCCCAATACCCAACCGCTAATCCAGCTAAGTAAGCAGCACCAAGTGCGGTTGTTTCATTTACTTTAGGCCTTTCCACTGGTACGTTTAAAATATCCGATTGGAACCTCATCAAAAAGTCATTCTTTACAGCCCCACCATCTACTCTTAACGCTTTAAGTTCAATACCGGAATCCGCTTCCATTGCAGAAAGAACATCCCTTGTTTGATAAGCTAATGATTCTAGCGTAGCACGGACAAAATGCTCTTTCGAAGTTCCTCTTGTTAACCCAAACACTGCACCACGAACATCGCTATCCCAATAAGGTGTACCCAATCCAACAAAAGCTGGAACTACGTACACGCCTTCCGTTGATTCTACTTTTGACGCATAACCTTCACTATCACCAGCATTTTTTAACATTCTAAGTCCATCACGAAGCCATTGAATAGCAGAGCCTGCAACGAAGATACTACCTTCAAGCGCATACTCAACTTTTCCGTCAACACCCCATGCTAACGTTGTCAATAAGCCATTGTCGGATTTCACTGCTTTTTCACCCGTGTTCATAAGCATAAAGCAACCAGTTCCATACGTATTCTTAGCCATTCCCTCGCCAAAACAAGCCTGACCAAACAAAGCAGCCTGTTGGTCTCCAGCAATCCCTGCAATCGGAACCTCATGTCCAAAGAAATGATAATCAACCGTATGTGCATACACTTCTGACGAAGGACGGACTTCAGGTAGCATTGATTTTGGAACCGATAAAATTTCAAGAAGTTCCTCATCCCATTTTAAATCGTATATATTATACATTAATGTACGAGAAGCATTCGAGTAATCGGTAACATGGGCTTTCCCACCAGACAGCTTCCAGACGAGCCACGTATCAATAGTACCAAATAAGAGTTTTCCTTGATCTGCCTTTTCACGCGCACCCTCTACATTGTCAAGAATCCATTTGACCTTTGTTCCGGAGAAATAAGCATCAATAAGAAGACCCGTTTTATCACGGAATAAATCATTATATCCCTTCGCTCTTAACTCATCACAAATTCCACTTGTTTGTCTTGATTGCCAAACAATCGCATTGTAGACAGGAAGTCCTGTTTCCTTATCCCAAACAACAGCAGTCTCACGTTGGTTTGTAATCCCCAATCCAGCAATTTGCTCTG
Organism: Robertmurraya korlensis; assembly: GCF_023715225.1. Taxonomy (GTDB): domain Bacteria; phylum Bacillota; class Bacilli; order Bacillales; family Cytobacillaceae; genus Robertmurraya_A. The sequence continues at coordinate 805,202 of NZ_JAMBNS010000001.1, read as the reverse complement.
GCTTCACATTCGATTCTGACAAAACACTCGCAATAACAGCTAATATAGACCCCCAAATTTCGCTTGCATTATGCTCAACCCAACCTGGCTTAGGAAAAATTTGAGTAAATTCTTTCTGAGCTACGTGAACAATTTCTCCCTCTTTGTTAAACAAAATTGCTCTCGAGCTTGTTGTACCTTGGTCCAACGATAAGATGTACTTTTCCATTAAAAGTTCCCCCTAATAATAGATAAAATTTAAGCTGCTTGTGAGGCAGTCGAATTACTTGATTGTTTTTTACCAAAAACATATGATAATGAAAGAACCACTATTGAAGCGCCTACTACCGGCCAAGTGTAGGTACCTGCTTCTCCTAGAAAGACTGTTTTATAAAAAACTGCACCTAATGCACCACCAAGAATTGGGCCAACAACTGGAATCCAGGAATAGGTCCAGTTCGATCCACCCTTACCTGGAATAGGAAGTAGAAAATGCGCAATTCTTGGACCTAGATCACGAGCGGGGTTTATTGCATACCCAGTGGTTCCTCCAAGTGACATTCCAATTACCACAATTAACATCCCCACTGCAATCGGATTAAGTCCTTCTGTGAAATTATTAGCTCCGATAAATAATAATCCTAATACTAATATAAAAGTACCAAACATCTCACTAAATACGTTTGAGAATGTATGCGGAATAGCAGGACCAGTTGCAAATACACCTAACTTCGTTCCAGGGTCTTCTGTACCTTTCCAATGAGGAAGATAATGTAAAAATACTAAAGCAGCACCTATTATTGCACCAAGCAATTGAGCAATTATGTAACTCGGTACATCTGCCCAAGGAAAACTTCCATTCACTGCAAGTGCAACCGTTACAGCAGGATTTAAATGCGCCCCACTAATAGAGCCTACTGCAAAAACAGCCATTGTTACTGCTAGCCCCCACGCTAGAGTAATCACAATCCAACCAGGATTGTTGGAGTAACTCCCCTTTAGAGAAGAACCCGCTCCAATTCCCGCACCAAATACAATCAAGATCATTGTTCCAATCACTTCACCTAAAAACGGCGACATACACATACCCCTTTCTATTTTTGAAAATCTCAAGCCACCACTTTGAAACATCAAAAAAGACCCACGACAGAATACACCATTTAGGTATCTGCGTGAGTCTCCTATTCTCCGTCACAAATGATTAACTTGTATTTACAGTATACAAACCTTTGAAAACGCTGTCAATAACTATATGAAAAATTTGCTAAAATTTATAAATAGTTTAATAGTTTAAAATAAGTCCCAAAGTTCCTTTTTCGAAGTGGTAATAGACGTAGCACCTGCCTTTAATGCATTATCTACTTCATCGAACGTACGAATAAGACCACCAGCAAAAATTGGAGTATCTAGTCTATTTTTCACTTCTTTTATCATCCAGGGCATAGCTCCGGGGAGTACTTCAATATAATCTGGCTTCGTTTTATTCACTAGTTTATAGCTTTTTTCTAGTGCATGGGAATCAATCAAAAAAATTCTTTGAACTGCAATTACGCCTTTTTGTTTTGCTTTTAAAATGACACTTGATTTGGTAGAAATAATTCCATACGGCTTAATTTCCTGACAAATATATTCTGTTCCATAATCATCATTTTTCAGACCATGAATCATATCAACATGGAAGATCATGTCCTTTCCATGTGCCTTTGCCAATTGATTAATATTTTTCAACTGGGCGATATGCGTTTCAAGGAATATTCCTACTCGATACGAGCTTTTTAAAAATAACTCAAAATCCTTTAAATTTGATGATGCCGGCAAAATTTTTTGGTTCATCTTCTCACATCCTTAATTATTATCTTATTTTGTATGAACGTAATTCTCAAGGACTTTTTCAAACGTTAATACTATGCAAATAAAAAAGTCAACCTTATAGCTGGTTGACTTTTTCTCTTATGCCTGTTTTTTTACTTTGACTGTTGTTCGTTTTTTCTTAGGAGCTTCGGTGGTCGCTTGTTTCGGTTTTGTTTTATCAATTGACGCTTGTAGCGCAGCCATTAGATCTGTGACATTTGACTTTTGTTCTTTTTCAACTGGTGTGACAATTTCCTTACCTGAACGCTTGGATTCAATCAATTCCATTAATGCGGTTCGATAATCATCCGTGTATTTTTCCGGATTAAACGTTGTAGTTAACTGATCGATTAACATAATTGCGGTATCAAGTTCCTTTTCTGTTACTTTGTCTTCCGCGGGTACATTTGGTACATCAGCAGCGGATCTTACCTCATCTGGAAAATGAATGGTTTCCATTACTAATGAGTTTTCATACACTCGTATGACAGCCATTTGTTCTTTTGAACGAATGATAATTTTTGCTAGACCCACCTTTTCTGATTCTTGAAGCGCCTTTCTGAGTAAGGAATATGCTTTTCCACCACCATCACTAGGGGACATATAATAGCTTCGATCATAATAGATTGGATCGATTTCCTCCATTTTTACGAAATCAATAATTTCAACAGCCTTTTCTTCATTCTCTTTTTTTAATTTATTGAAATCCTCATCTTCTAGAATGACGAATTTCCCTTTTGTATACTCAAAAGCTCGAACAATTTCCTCTTGCTTCACTTCTTCATCGCAGACAGGACAAGTTTTTTCATATTTAATTGGAGAGTGACATTTCTTGTGTAATGTCCGAAGCTTGATGTCCTTATCTTCTGTTGCCGAATGAAGCTTGATGGGGATATTTACAAGCCCAAAGCTAATACTCCCTTTCCAAATTGTATGCATGTACATTCTCCATTCCTATTAGCCATTTTTATTATTTTTTGTTTTAACTAACACATTATCCTACTTACTATTTGGAAAAAGAGTAAGGAAATGATGATATAGGAAAACTAAAAGGTAAGGAGAGTGATTCGTGTGAAACCAATGCTACCTACTTTAACATTCGATGTACCACAGGGTGATAATTGGAATTACGAAGTAAAATACGATGGTTTTCGTGCCCTATTATTTTGGGATAAGGAAATAAAATTAATAAGCAGAAACGGGAACTCCTTACTTGAAATTTTCCCAGAAATTAAACTCTATTTAGAAAAAAACAATGAATTGTTTAAAGAATTTCTACCCCTGGTGCTCGACGGGGAGTTAGTATATCTTGAAAATGAATATAAAGCACAGTTTAGCAGCATTCAAGTTCGTGGCAGAATGCGCAGCGAAAAAAAAATACTTGAAAAAGCATTACATCACCCATGCCGGTTCCTTGTATTTGACTTATTATCATTAAACGGAAAATCATACAGAGATAAGCATTATGTTGATCGAAAAAAAGCACTTCTTAAGCTTTTTGAAGATTGCCACTTGCCCACTACTCCCAACCCCGCAAGTACAAATTTAATTCAGCTAATTCCCGCTTCTAGAGATTATCAAGCCGTATGGGAACAAGTCGTTTTACATGATGGTGAAGGTATTGTGGCTAAGCAAGATACAAATCAATGGGAGGAAGGCAAACGAACTACTCTTTGGCTGAAGTTTAAAAACTTTAAATACGTTTCCTGCTTTGTAACGGCATATGAAAAGTCAAATGGGTATTTTTATGTTGGAGTATACAAAGATACCAATATATATCCAATCGGACAATTTTTATTTGGGATTAAGCCTGAGGAAAAACAAGCTCTTTTTCAAATTATTAAAGAAAATAAAACAAATGAGGATGACCGTTTCATCTTCGTTCAACCCGCGATCTGCTTAGAGATCAAGTATTTAGAACTTTATGATGAACAAATGCGCGAACCACATTTTGAACGGTTTCGATTTGATCTTTCACCTGAGGATTGTACGTTTGATAAATTTGTTCATCAGCAAAAGAATATGCCTCAGGATATTGATGTTACACATCCAGATAAGCCGTTGTGGGAGAAGCCATCGGTAAAAAAGATTGATTTTATTCGTTATTTACAGGAAATTTCACCATATTTATTGCCATTTTTACATAATCGATTATTAACCGTTATTCGTTATCCACATGGGATGTTCGGTGAAGCTTTCTATCAAAAAAATTGCCCTGACTATGCACCTAATTTCGTTCAAACCACCTTACACGAGGGAATCAATTATATCGTTTGCAATAATTTAAAAACGTTATTATGGTTAGGTAACCAGCTGGCATTTGAGTTCCATATCCCTTTTCAAACTCTATCTAGTCACGGACCAAGTGAAATTGTGTTAGATTTGGATCCACCTTCTAGGAAGGAGTTTAAACTTGCTATTAAAGCTGCTCAAATGATAAAAGAAGTTCTCGACCATTTGAATCTTACTGGTTTTGTAAAAACGTCAGGAAATAAAGGGCTACAGATTTATCTCCCACTTCCTGAAAATGAATTTTCTTACGATGATACAAGACTGTTTACAGAATTCATCGCCGAATATTTAATCTCGAAAGCTCCTGATTCATTCACTATTGAACGCTTAAAGAAAAATAGGCAAAACAAATTGTATATTGATTATATTCAACATGCCGAAGGGAAAACCATTGTGGCACCTTATTCTGCTAGGGGAAATGAGACTGCTGCTTTAGCAACTCCCTTATTTTGGGATGAAGTAACCGACGAACTTCGTATGGAGGATTTTACGATTTTAAACATGGTGAAGCGTATCAATGAAAAAGGTGACCCGTTTCAATCCTATTTCGAGACGAAAGAAAAGCAAAACTTTTCACCCATTCTTGAATTTTTAAAACAAAAAAAATAGCCGGGATACCCGGCTTACCTTACATCCATTCATTTAATACTTGTTTTGAATGTTCTTCCAAGGTCTTATATTGACTGATTTCTTTTGTGATTTCTTCCATTTTCACATAAGAAAATACTTTTTGTTCCAACTGAACTTCTATTTGGAAGCGATGTGTAAAGGTAGCATTTCCGATTAGGTCAATTTTAAAAGATTCGTCCACTTTATGTGCAACACAACGCACCTTGCCACCTGGGTTAAACACATCTACCGGCTGTTCAAACTCATTTAGGCCAAGTAAACAAGTAACCAGCGTAGAAGCAGACATCGCTGTTCCGCAAGCATTCGTAAACCCTACTCCTCTTTCAAATGTACGGACAAAGATACTGCCTTCCTGAAGCGGCTTTACGAAGCTCACATTTACTCCATCTGGAAAAAACTCGTTTGGGCCATTTACCTTTTCACTCAACTCTTTTTGTATTTTTGATTGTATTTGATCTTTTGTCACAATTCCAATCAGATGAGGGTTTGGTACAGCTACAGCAGTAAACTTAATTTCTGAAAGATCTTGAATTGATTCATCTATTAATGTTTTTTGATTCAAATTTAATGGAAGATCTTTAAGTTCAAAAGAAACCGGAGAGATTTCTACCTGATAGGTTGGGATTTCTCCAAGTATGCTTTCTTGCTCATTCACTTCCAAATTTGCTTTCATCGTTTCTATGACCGCACTTTGGATGGAAAGTTTTTCACAAACATAACGGGCTACACAGCGTAATCCATTTCCACACATAGACGCCTCTGAGCCATCTGCATTAAATACCCTCATTTTGGCATCAAAATCTTCACTACTCAGTACAAATAAGATCCCATCAGCTCCTACTCCTTTTTCTCTATTACAAAGAAGTAGTGCCAGCTCGGAACGCTGTTGCTCAGTAAATAATGGATTTGTCATTTCATCAATGATGAGGAAGTCATTATTTGATCCATGACATTTTAATAATTCTAAAATCACATTCAAACCTCCGTAAACATACATATTAATATTCTACATTTCCTCTATTGTACAATAAAGTATTCGTGTAGAGCATTATGTTTGTATTTTAAAGATAACAAATATCTTCTACAACCATGCGGTTAGACCAATTGATTGCTTCAGCATATAGTTTGAATAAATCTGTTTCCATGATTTCAAGCTTTTTACATATATCTCCGATCATTTTCCATTGTGCTTTTTCAACGGCAACAGCGAGGTCCAACACATCTTTATACTCGTTTTGCACTCCCATTAACGCTTGGACCATTTCCTCATTTACCGGAAGTGAATCAATCATTTTCTCTATTGGAATGGCCTTGACCCCATTCATAAAAGAAAAAATACCTGTCATAAAGTACCCTGGTATTTTTTCGGATTGACCATTCCGTATTCTCCCAATTTCTTCGCACAGCCTCCCTCTTGTTAAGCATAGTTTTGCCACGTCTAAGGAGATGCTAGAGGTTTGGGTTAATTCTTCTCTTGCTGCCAAAACATAGATCCAATTCTCTATTTCAAAAGGTCCAAACTGTTCGACCGCTTGACGAATATGATAGATTTTTTCTTTTAATTTATTAGCCGGTGAATTAATCAATTTTAATATTTTATATGATAGTGAAGGATCTCTTTCAATAAAGTCAACTATATCATGAACAGAAGTCTTTTCCTTCGATATAAATGCTCTCATATCAACATAAGAGGTAAAACAAGCAGGGATATCAAAAGTTGAGAAAATTGCAGGTTTTGCAAAGTAATAGCCTTGAAACAGACTATAACCACTAGATTTCGCTTCCAAATATTCTTCATTGGTTTCTATTTTCTCTGCGATTAAGGTTGTATCAGTATTCAATGCCTTTTTATTTATGCACTGGCGTAAGTTCTTATCTGTTTTTTGGAAGTCTACTTTTATAAAATCCGCCTGTTCTAAAATGATATTAGAATAGGGGTTCAATTCATCAAGCAAGCTAGAATTAATCGCAATTTTATAATGACTTTTCTTCATTTCTTTTAGAATTTCTAATAGATTTCTACTGGGGCGTGTAGTTTCAACAAGCTCTACGACTATGTTCTTTGAACTTACATAGGAAGGTAACTTCATATCTAAAAGCTTCTCTGTAAAATTAATAAAACAAGGCCTTCCTTCAGAAAGAGCATCTATCCCAATATTTAAAAAGCTATTAATAATTAACTCAGTGGTAGCTTGGTCACCATCTACATTTGGAAATTCATTAACATGATTATTTCGATAAAGCAGCTCGTAAGCAAATATCCCTTCTTGCTGATTAAATATCGGCTGCCTTGCAACAAAAACTTCCATCTTTACTCCCTCCGACCATTGCTCTTTGGCGAATATTTATATTTTATCGGAGGTAAATCATAGATACTGTCGAAGTTTGTAGGAAAGAAAATATTTATTATCCTAAAAATAAAAATAAGGAGCATCTCAAAAAAAGAGATGCTCCTTATTAATCATATATAATGTGTAAAGAAATTTACAAGGAATAAAAAGGCGATAACATAAAGGGGAACTGACACGTCTTTTGCTTTTCCTATTGAAATTTTTACGAGCGGATATAAAATAAATCCGATTGCTATTCCGTCCGCAATGCTATACGTGAATGGGATCATCACAATCATTATCAACGCAGGAAAGCTCTCACTTAAATCCTTCATGTCAAGGTTTCGGATATTTTGAAGCATTAGTCCACCAATAATAATGAGAATAGGTGCGATTGCCGAATCTGGTATCCACTTAAAAACCGGAATAAAAAATGCAGATGCAGCAAATAAAAGACCTGTTGTTACAGCAGTTAACCCTGTTTTTCCACCTGCAGCCATACTCGATATACTCTCCACTGTCGAAACGGTTGGACTTGTTCCGAAAATTGCTGAAACAAAAGCAGAAACAGAATTCGCTTGTAAACCTTTGGAAAACTTTTCTGGACGATTGATAAATTGAGCGTGGCCATGAACCAATCCGATATTTTCAAATATTAGTACCATCGATAATGAAAATACTGCAACCCAAAAAGAAAAAGTAAGGATCTTAGCAAACGACATAGCCCCAAAAACTGCTAGATATTCGCTGATGGTGAAGCTTGCTTGATTTTCCCCAGAAACATCAATGATTCCAAAAGCCCAAGCAATCATTGTTCCAAACGCTACCGTTATCAGGAAGTTTCCCGGAACTCCTCTTAAAAACAAAATAACGGCAATAACAAAGGTAAAAATAGAAGCCAATACACTAGGTTCGTTTAACGCACCAAGTGCTATTAAACTATTGGTTCCCTTTACAACTAAGCCGGCTTTTTCTAGACCAATAAACATGAGGAATAGCCCTAAGCCTACCGTTATTGCTTCCTTCAATGACTGTGGGATTGCCTGACTAAGTTTAATAGATAAGCTAGTAAAGGCAACAATCATAAACATAATTCCTGATACAAATACAACCGCTAAAGCTTCCTGCCAGGTAAGACCCATTGTTTGCACGAGGGTATAAGAAAACAGTGCGTTAATTCCCATTCCTGGAACAAGAATAATTGGTGCATTCGCCCACAAGCCCATGAGAAGACAACCGACAACTGACGTAAGAATAGTCGCGATTATTGCTCCTTCAAGCGGAATACCTGCTTCAGATAAGATAAGCGAATTAACAGCAACAATATACACAATCGTGAAAAAGCCAATCGTTCCTGCAGCTATCTCCTTTTGAATGGATGATTCATGCGCTTCAATCCTAAAAAAACGGTGTAACCATGCACTTATCATATGGATTCCAATCTATTTAATTAGCCCTCTCCCTACCCGCTTTCACTCAGTAAATATGAGTCAGCCACAAACAGATATTTTATCACATTTTGCCCTTACTGCCAATTCCTAGTTATGGTAGTCGCATCAATTCTTTATCCATTTTTTCTTTATCAAGAGCACCGGTCACTTTATTTCTTATGACTCCTGAAGAATCAATAAAATAACTTGTTGGATAGGCCAAGATTTCATATTCAGCAGAGACTTCTCCTTTTTCATCTAATAAAATGGGAAAGGTCAACTTTTGTTCCTCCACGAAGGTAGTTACGTCCTCAAGGCTATCTTCCGTGTTTGTCATGTTCAACGCAAGAATAACAAATCCATCTTCCTTGTGTTCTTTATACAACTCTTCCATATGTGGCATTTCAGCCTTACAAGGTGGACACCAACTTGCCCAAAAGTTCAACAGAACCTTTTTTCCTCGATAATCTGCCAGGCTCACTTGGTTCCCGCTTAAATCCTTCACTCGAAAGTTAGGTGCTTGATTCTCCACTTTTATTCCTACTGGAAGGGTGTCAGCATCTTTAATTACTTCGTATTTATTTTCTTCTACTTTGTTAATTAAACCCTTCTCTTTTAATACAAACTTGTCAACGACAAACAGTACTAAGACAATCAACGTAATGATGATCATAAATTTTCTCATTGCAAATCCCCCACAATAAAAACCAACCCCAGGTTGAAGTTGGTTTCATCATACTATAACTACTTGAATTATTCTATCTCACTGCTCAATGATTTCTATAGCGATAAATCTTGGTCAAAATAGAAAGGAGTATCACTTTATCGAGGTCGGTTACTTCTTCACTAAATGTAAGAATGGGTGTATTTTCATCTTTAATATGCTTGTCATATATACGCGGTAGAAAACCTCGTCTCACTCTTGCCAATATTTCTCCTTGAGAATTGTATAGTTTGATGTCCATAAAAAAGGAAGAGGATTGAACGATTACTTCCTTATTAGCAATATTTGTTTCTACAACATACCTTTTAATAGACTTCCTTTGAATACTCGCGATACATTTATCATCCATATTATTCATTATTAATATATTCTTACCTTTAAGTATAAATGTGTATAACTCTCCTCCATGAGACTTTGAAAAGGTATACGTTTTCGGGAAAAATTGATCTATAAAATAAGGGAGAAGCCATCTAAATTTGTATTGATAAAGATCCTTTATTTCCGCACTAAGTTGACCGTTTTTGTTAAATAGAAGCATCCTTAAAGAGGGGGCAGGAAGAAACTGAATAGCCATGGAAGAACCTACAATTGACTCTCCTGTTGTCTCAATAACCGGCTCATCCGAATCTCCCATTCTATGTTTATTGACTAAAAATATTTGATAAGATATGAAACTATACACAATAAAAGGCAGAGTTAATAGGAGCACACTTTGATGTTGTTTTAGAGTAACTCCGATACAAACTAATAAAAATGGTGGTATTAGTGCAACAATGCTCGCATGTAAACTCGTTATTGCTGCGTAGTGATAATAGTTATGGATTTTCATAAAACAGTCTCCTTAGAAAAAATTTCCCTAATTCATTCTATGAAACTGTTTCTCTATTCATGATACTTCTTATTAACCTTGCACCCTTACTTTTGTGCGTTGAATTACATTCTTCACTTTTTTCAAACATATCCCAATATAAAATGATAGTTTCTTTTCTACCTTTCCAGCCCCATACACATAACGCTGATAAAAGAATTGAATAACCTCTTCAAGAAACAAGAGAGTAATAAAAGGTGTAAGTGCAAGTAAGACCCATACCGTCATTTTAATCTCCTCCCTGCTAATGTTTTACAGTGTATTCAAAACAAAACCAATCTATGAAACTCATTTTTTTGTAATTGCTTAAAGCTTCATAATAGCATGGATACTAGCAAGGCCATCCTCGTATCCTTGTTGATATAATTCTTCTAGTCTCGTCGCATTTCTCTCTAATCGGCCAACCTTTATTGGGCTTGATGGTCGGATAACCATTATATTTCCTTTCTTTTCTTCCCGAATAATTTCATTTATTGTGTCATTATACATTTGATACCGGCGTGTTAATGCTCGTTGAAGACCGGGATAGTGAGGATACCTCTTTTTTACAAGAAAACCAAATCGGGATGGTTTTTTTGTGTACCCATCGTTTCTAGTTAATACAACAACATTCTTCTCATAACCATCACTCTTAGCCTTTTTTAATGGAATTGAATCACTAATTCCTCCATCTAGTAAGTATTTACCTTTATAAAATATTTCTTGTGATACAAATGGAAGAGAGCTCGACGCCTTCAATACGGTCAGCATTTCTTGACCATAATCACTTTTATTAAAATACACAGGTTCACCCGATGCACAGTCGGTTGTTCCAATCACAAATTCTGTATTATTTTGATAAAAGGATTCGAAGTCAAATGGTATTAGCCTTGATGGAATTTCATTGAAGATGAAATCCATGCCAAATAACTCCCGTTTTTTTATATAATTTTGCAAAGAGAGATAACGGGAATCGGATATATACTCTAAATTCACCCTTTTATTTCTCCCTTTTTGCTGTGATAAATACGAGGCAGCATTACAAGCACCTGCAGACACTCCTATAACATAAGGAAAGGATAATCCATTTTCTAAAAAACTTTCTAACACACCTGCCGTATATACTCCGCGCATTCCGCCGCCTTCTAATACAAGACCTGTTCCATCTACAAACACATCATTACTTCCTTTCTACATACCCTTCATTTACATATTATAACAAATTTTATTTTTCTTACATACAAAAAAGCCCAGATTCCTCTAGGCTTTATATGTGGAACATTATCGGAGGAGGCGGAAAATAAACGGTATTCGATAAGATGTTCCCTCGTACGCTTTAATTGCCCCAATAATCGTAAAGATAAATCCAGCCAGTCCAACTACCCAAATGGTTAAAAATCCAATTAAGATCATCATTAAAATAACACTAACAAACGTGTAGACGGTGTAAGAGATAAAAAAGTTCATGTACTCTTTTCCATGGTAATCAATGTATGGGGAAGAATCTTTTTTAATAAGCCAGATCAGTAATGGCCCGATAAACACCGTAAAAAAGCTAATCACATAAATGGCAGCAGCCAAGGTTCTTTCTTCATTTGTTGGCATTCTATTCACTCCTTTTTATCCTATAGTATTATTTACGGTTGAAATTATGAAAGGTTTCAGGAGATTTATGTACAAATATTCCGGCTTGGATAGTTCTTGTTCAGGACATGCTGCCATAGATATATAGTAGTCAACTTATAAAGAGGTGAAGCAGCTAATGATGTCTAAAATAGAAGCATTGGTACTCGGTATTATACAGGGATTAACTGAATTTATTCCCATCTCTAGTACTGGTCACTTGTATTTAGGAAGGCATTTATTTGGACTTGATGAGGCGGGTATTTTCTTAGATACGATGCTACATATCGGAACGCTATTAGCGGTTTTAGTCATTTATAAAAATGAACTCATTACGATCATAAAGAATCCTTTTGGAAAGCTTTCTAAACTTGTTATCATTGGTACGATCCCAGCGGTTATAGTTGGGCTCTTATTAAGTGATTTATTTGATTCTATCTCTAAGACAGGTATCACCATTGGCTGGGAATTTATTATTACTGGAATTATTTTATGGATTGCTGAGGGTGTACGTCGAGGTGAAAAATCGCTACATTCAATCACATACGGAGATGCTTTATTCATCGGAACCTTCCAAGCTGCAGCTATCTTTCCTGCCGTATCCCGTTCAGGGTTAACTATTGCCGCGGGTCTATTCAGAAAACTTGATCGCGAAACAGCTGCCTACTTCTCATTTCTACTTTCTATTCCTGCTATTGCTGGTGGAGTGGTTTTACAATTCGGAGAATTAGCATCGGGACAGGTTGAAAATATCAGCTTTAGCAGTCTCCTTATTGCGACCATTGCTTCTGCTTTATTTGGATATATTGCCGTTGTATGGATGATAAATTTCTTAAAGAAGCACTCCTTACGTTTTTTTGCTGTGTATGTTTGGATATTAGGACTATTAATCATCATACTACAGTTGATGAGAATTTTTTAATACACTCACCTTCTGGTGGGTTTTTTCCATTCTTTTTAGTTTGAGAGATTGACTCGTAAAAGATTATAAATGAAAGTTAGGTTGAAAAGATGAATAAAATACTATTAAAAAACGCTCATATTTATCCCATTACTTCAAAACCCATTTATTGTGGGGATATTTTAATTGAAGATGGTAAAATAAGTAAAATACATCCTAAAATTGCTTCAGATAGTGCAACAAAGATCATTGATTGTAATGGTTATTTTTTATTACCGGGTTTTATTGATACTCATACCCACTTAGGTCTTTACGATGAAGGAACAGGCTGGGCAGGAAACGATGCAAACGAAACAATCGATCCGATGAGTCCCCATGTTCGTGCCATAGATGGTGTGTACCCACTTGACCCTGCCTTTTCTGATGCAATCAAGCATGGAATCACCACGGCTCATGTTATGCCAGGCAGCGCAAACATTATAGGCGGGACGACCTCTGTCATTAAGACATTTGGAAAAAACATTAAAAAGATGATTGCACAAGAAACAGCCGGACTAAAAATTGCATTAGGTGAAAATCCAAAGAGAATCCATAGTCAAGGGAATAATGATTCGATCACCAGAATGGGAATCATGGGAATGCTTCGTGAAAAGTTTAGAGAAGCTCAATATTGTGACAATCCAGATATGTTACGGATTGCCCCGATTGTTATGGCATTAAAGCGGGAAATACCAGTTCGTATACATGCTCATCGGGCAGATGATATCATTTCGGCGGTTCGATTTGCTGAAGAATTTAACCTTGATTTACGAATTGAACATTGTACAGAAGGCCATCTTGTTGCAGAAGAATTGCAAGGGATTGGTCTTAAGGTTAGTGTTGGCCCAACCCTAACAAGGCGTTCAAAAGTAGAACTAAAAAACAAAAGCTGGAAAACGTATCAAGAATTAACGGACCACGGAGTGGAAGTCTCCATTACTACGGATCATCCATATACCCCTATCCAGTACTTAAATATCTGTGCAGCGATTGCTACTCGAGAAGGATTACCAGAGCAAAAGGCATTAGAAGGAATTACTATATTACCAGCACGAAATTTACGCCTCGATGATAAAATCGGAAGCATAGAAATTGGTAAAGAAGCAGACCTTGTTCTTTGGAGTCATCATCCATTCCATTTTTTATCAAAACCAAAATGGACAATGATAAAAGGCGTTATTGTATATAGTCAAGCATGATTTTTGTAGGATTTTGTCTGTCAAAAATTGACGATAAAAATAGATCAATTTCTATGCATTTTCCTATTCCAATCGGGAATAAATTTTAGTATGATACTTTAGTGAGTAATATGTAATTTATTTTATTAGAATAAAATATAGGCAAGACTAGGGAAGGCAAATGGTGCGCCACCAGGTATCTGGTTCTAGTGGGTTCGATTCCCACCCCGAAATTTTTTAGCACTACAAAAAATTTCGAGGGTAGGATCGGAGTCTCTATTTGTCATGGAGTCGGACTGTCCTCATATTGGAGGGATACACATGATCAAGAAGCGCGAGCTTCACGACTGCCATGCACTTTACGATTTAATGACGCATCCAGAAGTCTTTCCTTTTGTGCGTCAAAAAGCACGTTGTTATGACGAATATCTATTTATTACAAAACAAACAATTGAAGCAGAAGAACGTGGAGAAATAATCTCTCGTACGATCCTTGATGAATGGGGATCTCCAATAGGAACAATTAATTTGTTTGATATCGAGGACAATGCAGGCTTTCTTGGCACCTGGCTAGGAAAACCATTTCATGGAAAAGGATACAATAAGATAGCTAAAGAAGCTTTTTTTGAAGAGCTATTTTATGAGTTAGGGATAGAGACCATTTATATGCGAATAAGAAAGGTTAACGTACGCTCGCAAAAAGCAGCAGAGAAATTACCTTATGTGATTTGCGCTAATGAAACGAGAAAAGCTTTACTTGACCAATTAAACAAAGATGAAGATCTTTATAACTTATACGAAATACCAAAAGATTTATACACATTGCATGTTAAGCGTGAAAGTCATCATCAATCGCAACAACCATTACATCAAGATTCAACACACCTATTAGAAGCATAAACGTAAATTCATCAAAGAAACGCTCTTTAATATAGGAGCGTTTCTTTTATTGTGGTTGTTGAGGGATTTCCTCCTGATACAAAAAGTCGGTCGTAAGCAGCTCATCAAGTTCTTCATTTGTGAGTGTTTCAAAACGTCCATCCATGTATATTACCTGAGTTTGATTGGGATTAATACGGTTTAAGTTGAAATTCATGCAGGTCGCTTCCTTTCAAAAGATGTTGTCTTCATTTTTCACAATAGAATTAGATTTCATTCACCCTTATCAAACTGTTCATAAAATTAAAAAATATTATGACATGTTAGTGACAGGTTTGTGTCAAAAATTTGTTCGGCAACAGAAGTAAATGTGTTATAATTTCAATCGTTACTTGAAAAGAAACTGAGGAAAAACATGATGAATCAAACACAAACAAAGAAAGAAAAAATCAACCAACTTTTGTACATTCTTTTACCCATTCTCGTTACTCAACTTGCTTTATTTTCAATGAATTTTTTTGATACCACCATGTCAGGTCATTACAGTCCGATTGATCTAGCAGGTGTTGCCATTGGTACGAGTATTTGGACTCCTGTATTTACAGGTTTAAGTGGGATTTTGCTTGCAATAACTCCAGTTGTATCCCAACTAATTGGAGCAAAGAAACGCAAGGAAATACCTTTTCAGGTCATTCAAGGCGTTTATCTATCAATCACCCTAGCAATAGTTGTTCTTATCATTGGTGCGTTTACATTAGACTATATTCTTCAATCTATGAGTCTTGAACCAGCTGTTGAACTTATTGCTCATGACTACTTAGTAGCTCTTAGTTTTGGGATTATCCCCCTATTTGTCTATCAAGTACTGCGTTCATTTATCGATGCACTTGGAAAAACTAGAGTTACCATGTTTATTGCTCTTTCCTCCCTTCCTATTAATATTATTTTTAACTATATACTTATATATGGAAAATTAGGGTTTCCTGAGCTCGGGGGAGTTGGTGCTGGCTATGCGACGGCCATAACATATTGGATGGTAACAGGGATTGCGATATGGATTATTACTACTAAAGAGTCTTTCTCAACCTTCCATGTGTTCAGTAAGATTTATCCATTAGCACTAAAAGCTTGGAAAGAAATACTTATGATTGGCATTCCGATTGGCTTAGCGATATTTTTTGAGACCAGTATTTTTGCAGCTGTTACTCTTTTGATGAGTACCTTTAATACCGTTACGATTGCTTCTCATCAAGCGGCTCTTAACTTCGCGTCTTTTCTTTACATGATTCCTCTCAGCATATCCATGGCTCTAACAATCGTTGTTGGCTTTGAAGTGGGGGCAAAACGGTACCGTGATGCTCAAATCTATAGCTGGATTGGATTAATAATGGCTGTTAGTATGGCTCTTGTATGCGGAATTATTTTAGCTCTATTACGAACAGAAATTGCCTCTATTTATACAAGCGATCATGAAGTATTACAATTAACGGCACATTTCTTATTGTATGCATTATTTTTCCAGCTTTCTGATGCCATTCAAGCACCTGTTCAAGGTGCTCTACGCGGCTACAAGGATGTTAATATCACATTTATTATGTCACTTGTTTCTTATTGGATAGTGGGCCTTCCATTCGGCTACTATTTAGGCAATTATACTGATTGGGGTGCTTTTGGTTACTGGATTGGCCTCATTTCAGGATTAGCCGTTGGCGCTATATGTTTATCAAGTCGTCTGATCTATGTACAAAGAAAAATATATAGAAAGAAGGCCAGTTCTAACTAACGAGCTGGCCTTCTTTCTTCTTTTATACGATTCCTATTAGAAATAAATATATCCACCACTTCACTATCCCACTGGGTACCTCTCCCTGAAAGAAGGATATTTAATGCTTTTTCTTCTATCATTCCTTTTCGATATGGACGATCAGATGTCATCGCATCAAAACTATCCGCAACTGCAATAATTCGGCCATAAAGAGGAATTTCTTGTCCTTTTAACCCGTCTGGATACCCTTTTCCATCCATTCGTTCATGGTGATGTCTAATACCTGGTAGCATCCCAGCAACTTTACTTGCGGGTTGTACTTGCTTTAATATGTGCTCTCCAATCACTGGATGAGCTTTAATATGAGCGAACTCTTCTTCCGTTAATTTCCCTTCTTTAAGTAATACATGGTCAGGAACACCAATTTTTCCTATGTCATGTAATAATGCTGTTTGATACAGCATTTCTAAATTATCCTTATCTAAGCCAAGGGCTTGACCAATCTCAAGGGAGAATTTTGCTACACGGGAAGAGTGACCTGACGTGTATGGATCTCTCGCATCAAGAGTGGTTGAAAGAGATGTCATAAAACTTTCTAATAGTTGTTTATTAGTTGATTCACGTTCATTAATAGCATTTACCATATGATTAAATCCAATAAATACCTTTGAAAATTCATCTGTATACACATTTGTTTTTATAAAGCTATAGTTTTCATTTTTAACACTTTCCATTAATTCCTGTAGTTGACGAAGTGGACTTTCAATATCTCTTGTCATAAACCTTGACACTAATACGGAATAGATAACGGTAAAAACAATAATTAGTCCGGCCCATTGCCAATAGACTTGCATTTCTAGTCCCGTTAGTTGCGACCATTTGATTTGTGCTGCTAAAAGGAAAAGGAGGACAGGGAGAACCCCAATAATTAATACGGTGTACTGAAATTTCTTCTGAATAGCTACAACCATATCATTTTCCAAAAATAAAGAGTTTTCACCTAATTGGAGCATCTCTTTCATCGCTATCGACATGGGTTGTATCGCTCGAAGAGTGAGATAAAATTCCGTTAATGCATGAAGAATCGCTACAAATATGGCTGCGATAGTTGAATAAAGGATATAGATCATGGGGAGGTGAAGTTTCCCCATCAAAATAAAAATAGCTGCTAACGATGTTGCGGGGATGGATAGTCCTAAGAAATGGGGCAGCATAATTCGTTTCACCGTAAGGATAGGAAACTGATATAGCTGTCTAAGACCTTTTCTTACTTCTTCGTCTTTTACATAAGTGGAAGTAAATACAACTTTAATAGGCTTTATATGATAATAAAACGTAATAGCTTCACATATGAACATACAAATAACCGAGAGAATCATGATTAATAATAAATAAAACTGGTCATTTACAGTGATATCAATAGTTGAAAACATAAGCGTTCCCCCGACTCCAAAGACGGCTAAAAAGGAACCAATGATATAATTGGTGATTAGTTGTTTAATAAATTGTTTGTACGTTGTCATTTCCTTCACCTAGTACTTTCACTATTTTTTCACTACCTCATACTATTTTACTATAAATAATGATAAGAAAAAAGAAGGATCCGAGGATCCTTCTTTTTTCCTCACCCAGTTAATATTTCTTCGTCTGGATATTTATAATTCGATTTTTGTGGTCTTGCAAGCATAAACATTAATGTTAACGGTCCGATTTTTCCAATAAACATGACAATGATGATGATCAATTTTCCGAGAACAGTCAAGCTAGCTGTTATACCCATAGACAACCCGACTGTTCCAAATGCAGATACTACTTCAAACAACAATGGTAAAAAAGGGATAGGTTCTATTATGTTAATAAGCAATACAGCTAGTACCACTACAAGCACACTGGTCATTGCAATTGCTGTCACACGTGCAATATATCCAGAAGGAATATTCCTCCGATAAATTTGGATATCATCTCGTCCCTTTAAATAGAAAAACGTGGAAAACAAAATAACCATAAAGGTAGTTAACTTAATCCCACCACCTGTGGAAGCACTACCAGCACCAATAAACATTAAAATGGTAATAAAAAAGATCGTTGGATCATTCATTGAACCAATATCAATGGTATTAAATCCTGCTGTTCTTGGTGATACCGCTTGAAAGTAAGATGCCCAAAACTTTTCAACCGTTGTTAAACCGCCAAGAGTATGAGGGTTTCTATACTCTAACGCAAAAATGAGCAAAATGGACACGATATTAATGACTAACGTCCCTACGATCATCAACTTACTGTGTAAGCTAAGTTTTGAAAAAGAGTTCTTTTCCTTTAGATCAACTAAAACGGTGAATCCTATTCCACCAATAATGAAAAGAGCACTAATAATAATATTGATGATAGGATCTCCCACAAACTGAATAAGATTATCCGGCCACAGGGCAAAACCAGCATTGTTAAATGCTGATATAGAATGAAAAAAGCTTGAAAACAGTCCTTTTTTCCAACCAAATTCAGGAACAAGACGAAGCGCTAAAATAATCATGGCAATAAATTCAATGGTGATAGAAAAAAAGAACAAATTCTTGACTAGCTTTATTACCCCACCAATATTTACTTGGTTCAGAGCATGTTGCATGATTAGTCGATGTTTAAAACCAATCTTCTTTCCTAGAACAATAAAAATAAACACAGAAAAAGTCATAATCCCTAATCCACCAAGCTGTATGAGCAATGCGATAATAAATTGTCCTACATATGTGAAGTGTGTCCCTGTATCAACTACACCTAATCCTGTTACTGTCATGGCTGAAACGGTGGTAAATAACGCATCAATAAAGGTAATTGGTTGATTTGTTGAAAACGGTAATAGCAGAAGAAACGTTCCTAACAAGATAAAAAAGATAAAAACAAAAATCAATAATTGAGCAGGCGTTAATTTTATGGTTTTGTTCATAAATACCCTTCTTTTATTAAAATATAAAACGCAAAATATCATTGGAATAGTATTCCAATGATATCGTAAATAATAAAATATACTATACCTCTTCGACCATTCTGTAAAGAGTCATTTATTATGAACCTTCCCGAGAACGTCCACCCCTCCTGTTACAGGGATAATACTACCGGTTATAAAGCTAGACTGGTCATCAACAAGAAAAGCAACAACCCTAGAGATATCTTCTCCCGTCCCAGGCCTACCAACTGGTATACTTGTTGAGACTTGCGAGGTTGCCTCAAGTATATTCGTCTCTTTCCAAAGACCAGTAATGTCTCCCGGACACACCATATTTGCTGTAATACCGTTTTCAGCTTCCTCAAGAGAAAGGGTTCTTGTTAAACTTGCTAGCCCCGTTTTTGCAGCAGCGAAAGCTGAACGATAAACCCAGCCTGGTGCTGTTTCCACCCGGTCAAATCCAATGGTGATGACCCTTCCCCACTTTTGCTCCCTCATCTTAGGAAGTAAATCTTTTGTTAAATAGAACACCGCGTTTAAATTACCATTGATTAAATAATTCCATTCATCAACAGAGTAATCTGTTAGTCTTTTTCTCTCATGAATATAAGGCCCCGCGTTATGTATAAGTATATCTATCGTTATATTTTTTTGTTTGATATATTCACAAATTTTTATACAATCCTGCTGACTAGAAACATCACCCTGAATGAGTTCAATGCTGATTCCATATTCGGCGATTAATCCTTCTGCAAGGTTAATCGCTTCATATTCACTGCTTCGATAGTTAACAACGAGATTTATTCCTCTTTGAGCAAGCTCCTCGGCAATTTTCTTCCCAATACCCGTCGCTCCCCCTGTAATCAAAGCTGTTTTTGATTTCAAATCAATAACCTCACAATAACTAAATTTTGTTTTCTCTAATAAATATACTAAAAAGAAGTCTGCTTGAATGCAAATATAAAGTGTCTAAATCTTATTTAACCATACCTATGTTATTGCATAAGATGTAGTGGAGACTTTTTATAATTAGGGGTGGTACAAATGTTTCCATGGAATATGTTCCCTTTCGGTAAGGAAATGAAGGGCAGTTTTCAAGGAATGAAACCTCAGGATGTAGAGAAATACGTTCAGGAGACTATGAGTAAAGTGTTTAGCCAAGGAATGAATGGAGCCGGATTTTCTCCTGAGTTTGCTACAAATTCACACAGTAACCAGAATTCGAACCCTTTAAAAAGGGACACTCATTCTGCACATATTTTTGAAACACATGACTTCGTTTTTGCTATGATTCCCATTAAGGACGAAGACAGTCTTAAGAAAATTAAGGTCTGTCATACGTCGAATCAGCTGATCATTGAAAATCACCCAATTGAATCGGATCGTCAAGTATACACCTTACCAGCAACAGTGAAGAAAAAAGGTGGATTAGCAACATATAAAGATGGTGTACTTGAAGTAAAAATCCCAAAAAGTGCAGATTTTCAGTACTCAGAAATTGATGTAAAAGAAATTTATTAAAGGGTGACCATGAGATGTTTTTTAATTATGACAGTAACTTAGAATCATCCTGGAGAAAAGAAGCTGAGTCAGCCATGAAGTGGACGATGGAGCTGCAACAAAAAACTTTTCCTCGCTGTGATTTATATGAAGAGGATGAAGGCTTTATTCTAGAAGCAGAGATACCTGGTATTGAAATAGCTGATATACATGTAAAATTAGAGAACAATGTTTGTATCATAAGCGGCACATGCCAAACTATGAAAGCGGGCATACGTTATCATTTGAAGGAAAGACCACATCTTACATTCGAAAAAAGAATAACGCTTCCTTCTCACATTACCAAAGAAGGAATACGTTATTCTCTAACAGATGGGCTATTAACTATTACACTGCCCAAAGAAAACGAAGAGGTCGTTTTAGTTATACAAAGAGAGGATTAATGACCGCTATGGTCCTCTTCTTCATCCATCATTGAGGAAGATGTGTCCTCTTCTTTTTCACTTGCTGTACCCACAACAAACTCTTTTTTTGGCATATTGTGCATACTTCTTGCAGTAACATGGGCGTATACAAAATACGTTCCATCCCTATCAAACGTCTTTTCTAGAGAGTACACTCCGTTTTCATTATGCTCTACTTCTATTTTTTCATGATTGTCGTCGTTTGCACGCCATATTTCAAAGGCAACTTCATCTGCATCGGTTACCTCTTCTTCCCCATAGGTTACTTTCGCTTCAAATAAAACCTGCTGCCCTTTTTCAGCATGTTCCGGAGTAATCGTCAGCTGTACATCTAAAAACTGTGGGGTCTCATCCTCTTCTTGCGCACAAGACACTAAGCTCATAATTAGAAATGTGATCATCATAAAAATTAATCCTTTTTTCATTTACTTTTACTCCTTTCATATTACCTAACTCATTTTTTATATAACGGGAAGAATGATGGCAATACATGTTCCTTCTCCAAGGTCACTCTCTATTTCAAGTTCGCCACCATGTAGTGAAATCAATTTGTTGGATATAGCCAACCCAAGTCCCGTACCACCATCACTTCTAGTTCTTGCTTTATTCACACGGAAAAATCTTTGAGTGATTCTTTGAATATCTTCCTTAGGAATTCCAATTCCTGTATCCTTTATGGAAAGGATACACCCTTTTTCATGTTTTGTAAGTAGAACAGTAATACAACCTTGCTCCGTATAATTAATTGCATTATCTACGATATTCTGAATCACCTGTTCTATTCTGCCCTCATCAGCATTTACGATAATATCAGGATCTAGTTCGGAGTTTAAGAGTAAGCCCTTCTGTTGAAGTGTCGGAATGTATTTTTCCAGGCAATCCTCAACAAGCTGTGCTAATGGTATTGGACATAATTCTAATCGAAAATCTTCTGAGTCAAATCTCGATAAATCAAGTAAATCTCCAACAAGCCTTTCCATTCGATATGCTTCTCTATGTATGATTGCTAAGTATCTCTCTTGATCTTGGGACGTCTTAACAAGACCAGCTTTTAGTGCCTCACTGTACCCCTTCACATAACTAATCGGGGTTCGTAGCTCATGAGATACATCTTCTAGAAATTCTTTTTTTCTTTCATCTTCTTTTTGTATGGATACAGACATGAGGTTAAAGGCGGTTCCTAATTGGCCGATTTCATCTTTAGAAAAGACAGGCACTCTAACTGAATAGTCCCCAGCTGTTACTTTTTCAGCGGCCTTTTTCATAATTTCTAAGGGTTTTGTCATTTTTTTCACAAAAATTGTTCCTATGTATACTGACATAATAATAAAGAGTAATCCGACCACCAGACCAATGCTCGAAAAATCGTTTGTAAGCTCTGAGATTCTTGCTAAGGGAACATATAAATATATGATCCCCTCAAGCCGATTCGAATCTGTTAAAGGGACAATCACGGCCATAACGTCTCGGTCAAAACGTTCTTCATACCCCATTTTTTCTACAGATTGACCATCGAGTAACTGATCTCTTTCTTCCGGCCCAATAATTGTATCGTAATCGATTTCATATGGTAAGCAAGCGCTTAACTCTTTTGGATTACTAACAATAAAAACCTCTGATTCGTTCTTTGTATTGTACCATTCTACTTTTTCAATTAATTCACTTGATAAAGATCCACCTTCGTATTCATCAGAGAGCCTTGTTCCTTCTTCCAATAACCCTCTTCTTACATTTTCAACATATAATTTCTCGTAAAAATAATTTGATAATAAAAACGATAAACCAATGGTAATAATTATTGTTGTTGTAACAAAAAACCATAATTTCTTTGACAGGGTATTAGGAAGAAATTTCATGAGCAGGCACCTCAAACTTGTATCCGATTCCCCAGACTGTTTCTATGTAATCAGCCTTTCCAAGCTTCATACGTAATGTTTTTATATGTGTATCAACCGTACGAAGACTTCCGCTATAACCTAAGCCCCACACATGTTCAAGAAGTTGTTCTCTACTCAGTGCTTGACCGTGGTGCTCAATCAAGAAAAGAAGTACTTCATATTCCTTTAATGTCAAAACAATAGGTTCATGTTGAACCATTACCTTACGAGCATTCTTATCTATGAAAATAATACCGGACTTAATCATTTCATTTTCATTCTTAAATGTATGACTTCTTCTAAGAACCGCCTGTATTCTAGCAACCAGTTCTCCTGGACTAAACGGTTTCACAATATAGTCATCTGCTCCAAGCTTAAGTCCCTTCACTTTATCCCATTCTTCACCCTTTGCCGATAGAAAAATAATAGGGGTGTTTGATACATGACGAAGTTTTTCACAAACAACAAAACCATCTTCCCCTGGCATCATAATGTCCAGTAAGATAATGTCAAAGAGGTTGCCATTAACATATTTATATGTCTCATCGCCATTTGCGGCAAGTGTACAAATCATACCAGCATTCTCAAGATACATTTTCAGTAACTGCCTCATATCCTCCTCATCATCCACAATGAGAACTCGAATTTGCTTATCCATTAGTCAATCTCCCTAATGATTATTTGAAAGGGGCCTTTGCCAACCTTGACTGACTTTCCTATGCTTAAATCTTTTTCCGTGATGAAATGAATATCATTACTATCATAGCCCGCTACAAGTAGCTGATCTTTGTACTCTGTTATCTCAAAGGGATTTGCTCCCACAGTAATCTTGGCTTGTATAACTCCTTCATCTGATATTTTATACAGACTATTAGAACCATGACTTAGAGCAAATGTCCCGTCATTATTATGTAATAAATTAATGGGCATAATAGGTGCTGAAATTTTCCGTTTTAACTCACCTGTCTTACTATTATAAACATGGATATAACTTTCGAGCTCCGAGCCTAGCCCATGGCCACCAATCCATATTTCATTCTTATCTTCCTGAATAATCGCCCCAGTAGCCGCAGAATGAATCGAAAATTGACTCGTTATTTCTTTACTTTGAAGATCAACTGTTGTAAGCTTTTTGGAATTATAACTTACTACGTATAGTTGAGAGTTAGTAGGGATTAATGCTAGTGGATTACCCGTTTTAACTACTTCTTTGATTGGCTTCCCATCAAACCGAAAGAACCTTACAGACTGTCTTTCTTGATCAGACAAAGCAATTTCTTCCCTATCAGACAGCAAAACACCTTCGACAATTCCTCTACCTGTTTCCCAACTGTTAATAAGCTTTCCTGTTCGTAAAGAGTAAATATCAACTGTCTCGACCTGCTTTCCGTATAAAAGAAGAGAATCATTATCTGGTAATAAAACACCCCCAGTATAGGGCTTGTCCATTGTCCAAGTTTCGATTACTATTGCTTCTTCAAGATCAACAAAAGAAAGTGACATATCTTTTATGTTGACTGTAATAGCTAGCGACTTATTTTCCGGAATGACGGGTTGATCGTTAGAACAGCCCGAAATGATAAAAAGAAGCGCCCAAATAGTAATTAGCATTACTTTATTTACTTTCATTTTTATAATACTCCTCATTACAGTTCGAATACCGCTTATTATACGACTTGTGTGTGAAATAAGTGTGAAATACAAAAATATCTTAAAATGTTTTATTTGTTGGTCAAACTTTAGTAAAGTAAGAACATAATGTTGTATAACGAAATGGAGTGATGATCTTGGCTGAAACTCATGTTTTTACAAAAGGAGAAGAAATAGCAAATTCAATTACCCATGGAATTGGAGCCCTACTTAGCATCACTGCTCTCGTTCTTCTTATTGTCTTTTCATCTCTATACGGAAATGTGTGGCATATTGTTAGCTTTACTTTATATGGATCAACAATGGTTCTTTTATATATTTCTTCTACATTGGTTCATAGCTTTCCACAAGGACGGGTAAAGGATTTATTTGAAATCTTCGACCATTCATCCATCTACTTTTTTATTGCTGGAACCTACACTCCTTTTTTATTTATACTAGTCAAAGGTGCATTAGGCTGGACTTTGTTTGGAATCGTTTGGGGATTAGCGATTGGGGGAACTGTTTTTAAAACCTTTTATGTAAAGAAGTTCCTATTCATCTCTACCGCTCTATACGTAGTGATGGGGTGGTTAATAGTATTTGCCTATAAGCCGATCTCTACTAGCATGCAGCCAACTGGCTGGTATTTACTAGTTATCGGAGGATTGTTATATACCTTTGGATCCATTTTTTATGTATGGAGAGGGTTTAAATTCCACCATGCCATTTGGCACCTTTTTGTTATTGCTGGGACCATTCTTCATTTCTTTTCAGTACTTACCTTACTTCCGTAACAAAAGAAGCTAAAGCTTCCTTGTTACGGACAATATCTTCTCCATTTCTTCCACATGGATGGTAAGGAGTGCGATTTTTAATTCAGATTCTATGTCAGAATCAATCACCCTTTTTGTTGCAAAGTAATATTTTTCATGGGGCTGTTTTCGAACTCGAGGATGGGAAAACTCATCCTTAAGTTCACGTGATATTGCCTCTCTAAGCACGTCCTCACTATCTCCCTCATTAAGTAGACGATTATTCCAAAGAGATCGATATGCTTCTAACACTTTCTCCATTTATTTTCACAACCATTCTATTTGTTATTATTCGAATACATATTCGATATCAAAAAGGAAAGAATATACATCATAAAAGAAGAAAAAGGAGAATCACAAATGGCTGAGCCTTATCGTTGTCCAAATTGTAAAACGAATCGAAGTCGTTTTAATCTTATTAAGCAAGAACCACAATCAGTAAAGCTAGATCCTCAAACCGGTGACGTGATGGAGGAATACTCACAAGAGCAGCTTTCTCCATTTCATATGGCTTACAAGGGTCCATCTTATAAAGTTCAATGTGCAGCTTGCGGACTTATTGAAGATGAAAGAACATTTGTTAAATTTGGACAAAATCAAAACAATTAAAGCTTGGGCACTTGTTCAAGCTTTCCAATTCCCCTTGCTATAGTTACTTTTTTTCCAACTCCTGAAGCTTTCTAGAAATTTCATTCCAACGAATGTTTTCTCCAATAAATACCAGATTTAACGGCATATTCATTTCTTCTTTTATGTAGATCGGCATTCCATACGAAAACTGAAATAAGTAAGGAAAGGACGTAGATGAAAATTTCACATACCCCTTGATTCGATAAATCGTGTCGGGTAAAGCTTGTAAAAAGCTCTCAAACGCATCCAAATCAACGGCCTTTGAAAACGAATAAACAAATGTACTCAATTTCAAATCATTTTCAACATGACTCTTGTTCGAAAAAGGCTTCTTCTGATGTGCCAGAGACTGGATTTGCTTCATTGACACACTAGAGTAGGTAGTTAAAATAACATTTGCCTTTTCATTAAGAGATTGAATGCCAGTTGTAATTAGTACCTTTTCACCTTCACTTAGTTCATCTGTTTTATTTATAACAATTAAATCCGCATGTCTGATTTGCTCTTTAATCAACTGCTGAATTTGAGGAGAGTAGGTTCGGCGCTCTAACCAGAGTCTACCGTCGACAACGGTAAGAATCCCTTTCACATGAAGTTGGGTTGCAAATAATGGGGATAGCACAGCATCTAAGGTTTCGACTGGATGTGCAGCTCCTGTTGTTTCTATGTATATACAATCTGGTTGATGAGTAATTAATAGCTCCTGAAGTTGAGCTTCAAGTTTATCTTGGATCGTACAACAAATGCATCCACCTAGTAACTCTTTTAATGGTACGTCGTCAGTTACTACGTCAGAATCAATGGATACTTTTCCAAGTTCATTCATCAGTACGGCAACCTTCCTGCCTCTCTCCTTCTCCGCTTGCAATAGTTTCTTCAGTAAAGTGGTCTTGCCACTTCCTAAAAACCCCGATAGTATATAAACTTCCGTTTGTTTCATATCTTAATTTCCCCCATAACCATAATTACATTTTTCAGGAAAATAGGGAAGATGTATAATCAACTTCCCTATTCACTTACCTCTTTTAATAAGAATTCAGAAATAGTGTCCTTATTTCTCTGCATATCCATATTTAATACTTCACCTGCATGCTTAGTATATTTATTTGTGTAGCTATTTTCAACTGGTACTCGTAATGTTTCGACATTTGATACAGGGTTTAGTATAAAAGTGGCTCCAAGTGTTAAGTAATCCTTAAGAGCAATGTCGGTGTCCATATGGTTAGCGACCTCAGTTAAAATTTCTGGCAATTTTACAATTCCATCAAATGAACCAAGTGTTTCAACCGCTTGATCCTTTAAAGAAATAATGACGTCCTGCTGCCTCTTTACTCTCCCAAAATCACTCATTGCATCATGCCTAAATCTTACATAATCTAAGAGCTGTTGACCTTTAAGCACATGCATTCCCGGTTCACCTGAAATACGTAAGTCCTTCATCATTGGTTTTGATACATTTACTTTTAATCCTTGTGGAGCAAGTATGTTTACCACTTCAATAAATCCTTGAAAATCAATCAATGCTACGTGATCAATTTTTACATTGAAATTTTTTTCAATTGTTTCTTTTAATAACTTGTCTCCACCATAAAAATAAGCATGATTCAACTTACTTTTATCATGTCCGGGAATCGTTACATAACTATCTCTCATTAAGGAAACTAGCTTCACCTTTTTGTTTAATGGCTCGTATTTGGCAAGCATAATGGTATCTGATCTTGAGGATGATTCCCCTCTACTGTCAACTCCAAGTAATAAGACATTTACATCCTTTTTATAGGATTGAAATGGACGAAACCGTTTCACTGGCATCTCTTCACTTGTGTTTTCAACGGTTTTATTTTTCATATTGGGTTGATTATTCTCAATGTTCTCTTTCGAGGAGTAATAACCACAGCCTGCTAATAAAAAAATCAGGAAAACGGCCATCATACGTCTCATTGTATTCACCTCGGCTGGAACTTAATTTTATTATCAACTTAAAGATTAGTGTTTGTCGTTTTGTACATTTTTACATAAGAAAAGCTTTCCCGAATAATGGGAAAGCTTTCACTTATTACTTTACTTCTTGTTGTAGAAGTTCTACTGCTTTTTGAACCTGTGGATCGTTTGCTTGAATGAGATCTCTTAGTTTCTCCATTAATAAAATGGTTGACTCACCTTTTAGAATACCTGTTTGCTCAATATTTTGCTGTTTCTGAAATTCAATAACAGCATTTTGAGTGGCTTCATCAAAGTAGCCATCAACTCGACCTGGGTCAAAACCTAGAGCTTTTAACATTTGCTGGGCAGCTTTTACTTGAGTGGAAGCAACGGAGAGTTTTAGCTCCTGCTCTGGATCAACATAAGAAATATTTGCGTATTCCGGCATTGCTACTTCATAATCAGGAACAATTCCTTTTTCATGAATCCAATTTCCTTCTGGGGTTAACCATTTTTCTGTTGTATACTTCATATTCGAACCATCAGCAAAATCTTGAGCTCTTTGTACCGTCCCTTTACCGAATGATTTCTCTCCAACCAAAGGAACGTTTGCTGATTCACTCACCGCTCCTGCTAGTATTTCTGAAGCTGAAGCACTTCCTTTATCAATTAGTACAACTAATGGGATATCTGGGTTTTCCTTTTGTTCTGATTTAACTTCTTCAATATTTCCGTCACGGTCCTCAACCTTAAACAATACTTTTCCTTCAGGGACAAACAAGCTTGAAATAGCCACCGCTTGATTTAGAAGCCCCCCTGGATTTTGCCTTAAATCTAGAACTAGGCCTTTCATCCCTTGGGATTGTAGGTCATTTAAAATCGTAATTAATTCAGTAGAAGTATTCTCAGAGAAAGTCGTTATTTGAACTTTCGCAATCGTATCAGTTACCATTTCTCCGTAGACGGTTTCAATTGGGATCGTATCTCTTACAATTGAAAAGTTAAGCGGTTCTGACACACCAGGTCGCTGTACGACTAGCTTAACCGTTGTCCCTTTTTCTCCACGGATAAGTAATACTGCCTCTGTGGATCCCATTCCTTGAATGTTTTTTCCATCTACAGAAACTACTTTATCGTTCGGCTTTAAACCAGCCTTTTCAGCAGGTGATCCCTTTAAAGGAGACACGATGATAATATAACCATCCTTCTCCTGAATTTCGGCCCCTATCCCTTCAAATGAAGAAGATATACTCTCATGAAAGCTAGATGCTTCTTCTTCATTCATATAGTCCGAATAAGGATCATCTAGTGATTGAAGCATTCCATCAATTGCCCCGTTTACTAGTTTTTTTTCATCAACTTCTTTGAAGTAATTATCTTGGATTGTATCAAAAGCATTGTATAGCTTTTCAAATTCTTTTCTCTCTGTACCGGCAGTCACTACTTTTTCATCACCAAATGCCAGTGCAAACGTAGTAATACCAGCTGCTAAGAAGACCACTAAAAACAACAACATAACGAAATGAAATTTCTTTATTTGTATATAGGCTGATTTACTAGAACCTGTTTGTTCCTCTGGTCGTTGTTCGTTTTCCAAATGCTTCACCACTTTCATTCCATAGGCTTGTTCTTATTGTTTAGAATAACATCTTTGCATTTGTTTTAACAAAGATTTTACTATTTTAAAGTTGTTAATTAAATTTTTTCGACAATATCAAAGTACTCTTCTAGCGTAATATTTTTTTCAAAGATTGTTTGCGCAGCGTCCACACCTACATAACGAAAATGCCAAGGCTCGTATTGATATCCTGTAATGGTTTCCTTTCCCTTTGGGTATCGAAGGATAAATCCGTACTTATGAGCGTTTGACGCCAACCATTTTCCTTCAGTGGTCTCACCGAAACTTTCAGTAAGACCTAAGTTTGCACTTTTTGCTGATATATCCATTGCAAGTCCACTTTGATGCTCACTATTTCCTGGTACGGCAACCACTTGCGCTGCCTTCTCTTCACCGCTCTTTTTTACTTCTGCATCAAATATAAGCTGTTGTCTATCGTATGATCGATATCCGGACACTGCAAATAGTTCTATTCCACTCGCTTTTGCTTCTGCAAACATTTTCTCAAGTGCTACTGCCGCCTCTTGCCTCATTAAACTTTTTTCTATCGTTTGATCTCCGAAGGAAAACGAAACATTCGGTTTCACAAGGTCCGTAGGATTATAGCTCTCCGGTAAAGCAAACATTTTATTTACAAGAGCAAGGACATTCAATGGGTTTTGAATTACTTGTTTTCCATTAACTTCTTTTACATCGTTAAAATAAATGGCCTCTAGAGTAGGTCCTTCAGGAATTTCCTGATCCTGAGTAGACTCTCCTGCATCACCTGTTGTTGAATCACTTTGACCGTTATTTTCCTGCTCAACGATAGGTTTGTTATCCTTCTGTTCGTCCGTCTCTGCTGTTTCTTCCTTGTGATTGTTATTTACGTATGGGATTTTACTAAAATCGCACCCGGATAATAAAAGGGTAATCCCTGCAATAGATAATAAATATTTACGCATTATTTCCACCTATCTTCTTTTTCTAATACAATATTTCTATTTTATCATCAATAAAAAAATGCAGCATCCTTTTTGAAAAAAGAGAATAGAAAAAGCAGCTTCTAATTTTCGAAGCTGCTCTATTTTTTATTGAATGGCTGCATCCAATGCAACAACAATCATGTCATTAAAAGTGGTTTGTCTTTCTTCCGCTGTCGTTTCTTCTCCAGTAAGAATATGATCGCTTACCGTTAGAACCGATAAAGCATTACGATCAAATTTGGCAGCTAATGTATACAGTGCAGCTGTTTCCATTTCAATCGCTAAAATTTGGTATTTTGCCCATTTTTCAAGTTCGCTGTTATCGTTATAGAACATGTCCGCAGTAAAGACGTTTCCTACCTTTAAGTTCAAACCTTTCTCTACACCTACATCGTATGCGCGCTTTAATAGATCAAAGTTCGCAGTAGGAGCATAGTCTACGCCACCAAAAGTTAATCGATTCATTTGAGAGTCTGTTGAAGCACTCATTGCTAAAATCACATCTCTTACTTTAACATCCTTCTGAATCGCCCCACATGTACCCACTCGAATGAGGTTTTGAACATTATAGCTATTCATTAATTCATTTATGTAAATTGAGATTGAAGGAACACCCATTCCTGTTCCTTGTACTGATACTCGTTTCCCTTTATAAGTTCCTGTAAATCCTAGCATTCCTCTAACTTCATTATAACAAGTAGCACCTTCGAGAAAGGTTTCTGCGATATATTTTGCTCGTAAAGGATCTCCTGGAAGAAGAACTGTTTCCGCTATTTCATTTTCTTTCGCGCCGATATGTACACTCATCTGGTATTCACTCCCGTTTTAATTTACAGATATAATATTCACCTAATAAACTATACCATATTTACTCTAAAAATAAAAAACTGCGGAGCGTCTCCACAGTCTTGTTAAAGTACATGAATTCGGCTTATTTTTTTCCAACCACCTGACTGAAGCTGATAGTAACTAGTCCCCTGTCTCCCCTCGTCAATATAAATAATATCCCCTGTTCCCATATAGCGACCTTGATAATCATTTGGAATGCTGTCTTTTACATTAAATATACGAAACACATCTTCTAAAATATGTAGATGTGAATGGCCCGTTATATTCATACGGTACACTTGTTTATACCCTTTAGTCTGCCTGAATTTGGGTGTTTGAAAGATCATTACTTCATACGTTTTCTTTAATAGCCTGCTCCGTTCCTTTAACAACCTCAAGCCCCCCTTTTTAATCCACTCCCTTTTTGATTAGACTTTTACACTGTCGAATCCTTCATCAAAAAAACACTTTTTTTGTCGAGTTACTTCTTTGACAAAAAAAGCGTTGTAGTAAAGTTAAGAATATTGTCTAATAATGGACTCAAGCTTTGATTTTAG
Organism: Robertmurraya korlensis; assembly: GCF_023715225.1. Classification (GTDB taxonomy): domain Bacteria; phylum Bacillota; class Bacilli; order Bacillales; family Cytobacillaceae; genus Robertmurraya_A. The sequence continues at coordinate 772,987 of NZ_JAMBNS010000001.1, read as the reverse complement.
AATCGGAAGATCGCTACTATGGATACTCAAATGAATATTTGTTTCATCCATTTCAAGAGCCTCTGCTAAGAATCCACCTAATCCTCTTGCTTTTCGGTCTATTTGTAAAGCAAGATCCATTTGCTCATCTGATTGCGGAAAGAATATCACTTCTAGCTCATCTAGTTTGCCTCTAAAAGATCCTGAAACAGCGACGAATTCAAATTCCTGCGCAAAGGGTAATCTTCTTCTTTTTCGGTATGGAAGTTCTTCACAATCTGCCTCTCTCAAACGAAAACCTAGTTCAGCAATTGTATCTAATACACCTTTCATTAGTCGATTAGGGACTACATTAATATAATCCTTGTCTGAAGGATCAACAGCATTTTTAATATCTAATCCCGTTTCTACCCATACTTTTGTTCGCCCAATGCTAATTGGAGTATCAAACGGCACCCTAATAACAAATGGGATTTCTTTTGTCTCATTTGCTCCAATTGTAACTGATTGAGTAAGGCGGAACCTCTCAATATCCCCTTTGACGATATGCTTTTTATCATCTGACTCTCTTAAATAGTTTGTATGTAGATTCAGATAAATATCATCAATTAGCTGTTCAAGCTTTCCACCCTTTATTTGTACAATCCCTCTGATTTCCTCACCTGGTACGAAGACGTCTTTTTCAAGCTTCGTATCTACCGTTGCTGAGCCAATCCCAATACTTGCAAATACTTTATTAAAAAGTGACATGTTTTTTCCTCCCTTTATTCACTGCATGTAAGAAACAAGTTTTAAGTTCATTATACGTTTCAAAAGGTTCCTCTACTTGAAGTAATCTTTTGATTAACTGTTTGGTTTCTAATGACAATGATAACTCTTCGTCCCATGGTCGCTCCTTTTCACTACCATTTGTTTCATAATTAGAATAAAGCAAAAACAGAAGAAAATGGCCTAGCTGAAAGTAATCAGCCTGAGGAGATATCTCGCTTTTAAGTTCCCTCTTTTTATTGTCAGCATGTGACAACCATTTCGCCAATCCAAAATCTATTACTTTTAAGTCCTCTCCCTCAAGCATTAAATTTGGAATTCTTAAATCTCTATGGACAATGCCTTTATGATGAAGATACTCAATTCGTTCAAGAAGCTTCAATCCATATGCCAAAGACTCTGCTTCGGTAAATTTTTGTCCGTCGGTAAAAATAAGCTGTTCAAATGTTTTCCCTTGGATATACTCCATTGTAAAAAAAGGAACCCTTCCCCACATCCCTTCATCAAAAACAGTAGGAAAGGAGGTATGTTGTAAGCTTTTCAATAGGTCAATTTCATACTGATGAATTCGTAATCCCTTTTTCGTAATCCTTTTATGAAATCGAACTAGCTTTAAAACAACCTTTTTTTCTAAGTAGGAATCATAAACAAGATAACTATGGCCATAGCTGCCCATGCCTAAAAATTTTTCTATTACATAACGCTCATTGATTTTCTCTCCCTCAGCTAGCTCCTTATCAATTAACGAAGAGAAGGCCAAGACAACAGGTTTAAAAAGCATCATGTTTTAGTACCTTTTTTCATATATGATATTAACTGCTAAAAAAGCTTTTCGAGCTAAAAAAGCTGCTTTTATGTTTTCTTTTGTAATGTGCATGACCGTAATGGCTCTGTTTATGCATATTCCGACGCTTGTAATAATCACTTGAACTATACTTTCGATGATGAGAACTTCCCAATATTGACTTTAGAATTTTTTTTAACATCACTTAATCCCCCTAATGGTTGATATAAATATATACGTTACTTTAGCTGGAAGGTTTCATAGAAAGGCGGCAAAACATGAATTTTTCTTCTATTCCTTTTTTGGGAATTCTTCATGAAAAAATTTCCCACTGGACGCTTCCATTGATAAGACGTAAAGAGATATATAGTTTAAAGGAAAAAACAAAGATTATCGAACAATTAAACATGCTTTCCTCTTCGCCGATCCTTTTTACAAATCAAAAAGAAAAAGACATCGTCGCACAAATTACAAAAGAAACCCTTATGTGCAACAAAAATAACATCACGAGAACCCAAGCATATTATGAGTTTTTCACCAGAAATCAAGAAGTTCACTGGTCCTTTCTGGCACATATCGTGTCCCGTAATGGAGGATATTACATGACCGACTTAAAGAGTGATTATTTAAAGGACTTCCTATCAGAGTCTCAATTAAATCGCTACTTTTTATTCCTCGAACGATCAAATGCATTCATTTTTCAAGATGCCTTTCCACAATTACTTCTTTATGAACACAGTAAGAGAATAGGAAAACCACTTTTTCACCTTCTATCTGCATTTCATGTATCAACATTTATGCAACCCTTTTGGAACGAATTCTATCTAAAAAAGAACTCAAAGGGAATAACCGTAGCCATGATTATTAATGAACAATTTATGTTAGAGGAACGAGTAATTAAAGGAATTTATGATTCAACTTCTCTTCTTCAGGAGCTCCCCTACAAATTACAAGAAAATCTTGGATTTACAACGATCTTTATTCCTTACAAACTTTCAAAAAAATACCGGTATCGCCTAAGCGGAAAGAAGGTAAAGGATTTTGAACTTGTGAAAAAGCGAGTTGAACTAGGGAAGGAGCTTTATCAAATATTATTCGAAGAACGATATATTTCAGAAACCATTAGATTTGCTCACAATCACCCGCACACAGGTTCTAGAAGCGACTATTGGGATTTCCTCTTTACGAAGCTTAAGAATGCCAATGAAAAGCTGTTTAGTCCTACCCTTGAAAGTGTTTGGGATGATGTAGCACATAAGTATCCCAATAAAGTTGACTGGTTTCAGCAAAAGGTAGATGTTTTATCGTTTTTCAATGATCTTCCAGAGGTGACCAACTATGATTTAACGTTAGTCGCGTTGCGTCATTATCTTTTGTATTCTGCCCTCGACAATATTTCTGAATCATAGTGAAAGGACGAAGCTAATCACTTCGTCCTTTCTATTGGGGTTATACAATGATTTTCATAAGCTATTCATCTTCGATTTCTTCATCTATAATGCATTTTTCGATTAAGTATTCGAAAGTAATATCAGCGAGTTCTTCCACTTCGCCTTCTGAGGGTACATAGCCCCTCTTCATCAACTCTTGAAAGAAAAACTCTGCTATTTCATCTGTGTCGATGAATACCTCAATCTCCTTCATTGACTCGCCCCCCTTTTGTTCAAAATGTATGATGCATAAAGTCTTTTCATGCTAATTCCCTTAAAAATACGGTACCTTTGTTCAAATTTTCTTTTCCTATGTTTGGAATGTTCTACGTTGGACAAGCATAAAGATGAAATACAAACAAAGATTATAGGAGGAGTTCTTATGACAAACTTTACAAAGCTGCTTCAATCATTTAGTGAGGATATTAATAGTGAAGAAAGTGTTGTAATGAATTCATTTGAGAAGATTACGTCTTTCTTTTATCAAGGAGCTATTTGGACAGGAATTCCGCTTTTTATTTATTTCTTCTTCTTTTTTTCAAAATGATTACACATTGCTTTTTCCATCGTTCGTCTTTAATTGTTGAAGTTTTTTTAATACTAGTTTCATGACTTTTACATATTCGTCGTCATGAAACATTTCATACAAAATACGATAGTCATTATACAAGTCTAATAAAGCATCAATCATTTCACTTGATTGTTTTTTTTCATTTAATATTTCTCTTTCCGCTTTTCTATAGACATTTTTTGGTTCAGGTAGTTTAAGAGTCTTTTTCTTCTTATCTAGTGAATACAATAGTCCAAGTTTTTTTATAAACGTATCTGCGCTATCGGCATCGGCAATCAGCGTTAACTCATCTTCATTCACTTCTAGCCATTCCCCATCACTGATACGTGAGAGCTCATAAATGACGTCCTCCCATGCATCCTCTTTATAACGCCAGATTTCTGTTCGAAAACCAACTACCTTAAACAAATCTGCCCCATAACCTTTCACCTGGACAAGATCACCAATAAAAAACTTGTATTCTATATCAATCTCTTCTCTTTCGATCGGATCACCTTCATAATCGGAAAGCATTTGGAGACTTGATTCCATGTATAAACCTTCACTCTTATTTATTTCATATACATACATGCCATCAAGCCACTTAAGATTTGTTACTTTGCCTACCGTACCATACATGGTGACCACGACAGTATCACCGATTTTAAACTTTGGTTTTTTTCTTTCACTCATGTCAATGGTTCACCTCAAATGTTTGTCTAAAGTTTTGATTACAATAGTATATGCAAGCAATAAAAAAACGTCTCTTTATAGAAGAGACGTGTCAACCCTTTTTATTTTAATATGCTTATGACCTAGTCATTTATATATAAATCCCATGCATCATCAAATACAGCCATGCTCTCTAAGTAAGGGCCATTTAACTCCAAATAGGAGGATAATTCACTGTAATCCGTTGATGTCTTCGGAAAGCTATGATCTACATAGGCATCATTAGCAAATCGACTAATGGCATCCTTTGGTGCTGGATGTCTATATTTCATTAGGAAGTGATAGAACGATTTTCTCAAAATTTAGGACACGCCTTTCACAAATGGTTTCCCTGTAACCTTACTATAGGTATTTTGGAAAAGGCAAGTCTTTTACATGTTCAGCTGAGTCCCACAGCTATTGCACACCAAAATCTACTTACAGGTAAGACCTTTATATGGTAAAGATACATCAATCATAGTACCTTTATTTTCTTTACTTTGAATAAATATTTTACCGTTATGCATTTGAATAATTTTAAAGCAGACCATTAGCCCTAATCCATTTCCTTTTTCTTTTGTTGTAAAAAATGGTTCTCCAAGCTTTTTGACTTGATCTTCTGGTATCCCTTTTCCCTCATCTATGAAGGTGATTTGCACTTTATTATTATTAATAAATACCTTTATTTTTATGGTACCTCCATCAGGCATTGCCTCGATGGCATTTTTAATAAAATTAAGAAATACTTGCTTAATCATGTGTTCTTCACATTCTACATATACATCCTCATTTTCACAAACCAACTCGATCACTACATTATTTAAATTAAGTTCAGATTCAAGAAATTTACATACCTTTGTAATGATAGGGATCAAAGACGTTCGTTTCAAATGAATTGTTTGCGGCTTTGCTAAAACCATAAATTCTCCTACGATAAAATTGATTCGTTCAATTTCTTCTAGTAAAAGAGTGTAATATTCCTTCTTCTTAACATCACTTTCCATACTATTTAAGAATATAGTAAATCCCTTTAGTGTAGTTAACGGATTTCTAATCTCATGTGCAATACCTGCTGCCAGTTCACCAATTGCTGAAAGCTTTTCAGACCTTAGCAACATAACTTCGGCCTTTTTTTTGTCAGTTATATCATGTTGTATAGAAACATATTGGTAGGGACTCCCCTGTTTATTAAAAAAGGGAACTATGGTTGATTGTACCCAGTAAAAGGTACCATCTTTTGCTTTGTTTTTAATTTCACCTTTCCAAACTTCCCCACGTTTAACTGTTTTCCATAAACATTTAAAAAAATCTTTTGAATGATGATTTGAGTTTATTTTTCTAAGGTCCTTACCAATAAATTCATCCCGATCATACTTTGAGATTTCACAAAATGTATCATTTACATAAGTGATACTTCCTGTAATATCTGTAATAGCAATAATTGATGAATCATCTAAGGCATTTTTAATATCCTGTAATTCTTTATTTGAATTTTCCAATTCTTTAAGAGTTTCCTGTAACGTTTCTTCCGTTTTCTTTCGGTCTGTTATATCAGTTTGAACGAATACATATTGATAAGCTTTTCTCTGTTCATTAAATAAAGGGATGATAGTTGTATTAACCCAATAAAAAGTACCATCTTTTGCTCTAGTTTTTATATCACCTTTCAATACATTACCACTACTAATAGAATCCTCTAACCCATAAAAAAAATCTCCATAGAGAAAAGTAGAGTCAAAGATTTGATATTTTTCTCCAATTAATTCTCCATAGTTATATTTGGATATCTCACAAAATTTGTGATTAGCATATTTAATATACCCACTGCTGTCTATAAAGGCTATGATTGTGGTAGAATCTAAGGCAAATATAATATCGTTTATAATTTCTTTAGAATAGTTACTAATCAAAAATCTCTCACTCCCAATAAAAGGATTGTAATAAATGTTAACGATATTAAGAGACAATACCTTCTACTTAAGAAGATTTTTTCTATAAATTCCCTTTTATAAAACAATCTTACTATATTATGGTTTTATAAAATGTGGCTAATTGCCACATTTTATAGTTCAGAAAGGAATATTAAAATGAGAAATTGGTTAAAGAAGATAAGAAAAGAAAGGGGTTTTACACAAGAGGAAGTTGCATCTAAAGCTTTTATTAACAGAGCTTTTTATACTCAAATTGAAAATGGACATCGTGATCCAAGCTTTGAAGTTGCAAAAAGTATTGGAAAAGTTTTAGGTTTTAGTTCCTCAGCTTTCTTTACAAAAGAGTTTAGTGAGCCTTTCCAAATAGCTATGAAAAATTCTCCTATGATTATTGCCCACTGCAATAAAGAACTAAAATACACATGGATATTTAATCCTCATCCAGATTTCAACCCAAATAGTAGTATTGGAAAAAGAGATGATGAACTTGCGATGAATCAAGGTATTCTTGAATTAATGGATCTCAAAAGAACCGTGATAAAAGAAGGAATCAAAATAAAGAAGAAAATTTGCTTTCCATTGTCCGATGGTACCCATTGTTATTATGTTTTCGGTGAACCACTTTTAAATGAGAAGGAGGATATTATAGGGGCTGTTACCGCTTCAATGGATGTTACCGACCTATTTTAAGAGTATAAATGGCACTCACTTCTGAGTGCCATTTATAAATAAAACTAAGAAGAAAAATCAAAATAATTTCTCTTCAACAATCTAGGTAATTCAAATAGTGCATTAAAACTTATTGAACTACCAATATTTTTTGTATCCACTAAAAACAACTGATCCTCTATTTCCTTGATCACCTTTTCTTCCTGATAGACCATTTCACATTCCATACAGATAATGGCAGGTGTTTTAGTAATTTCAATTGCCCTTGATCCATCTGGTAGTTCCCAATATACAGAGCTTTCACCGACCTTTGCCTTCCCTTCACACCACTCGCATTTCATATCCACTAATCACTACTCCTTTACCGTTTTGTCTGTTTCTTGAGTAGAGAGTCCGCCAGATTTTTGTTGCTGTGCCTGGAATTTTTTCTCTTTCAATTCATCACGCTTTTGACGTTTATCCTTTAACGAAGAGTGATTCTGGTCTTCTTGATATTTTTCTCTTCTGTCCAACCGCTGTAAATCTTCCGGGACGAGGTTGAACTTGCTGTCGTTCATAAGTGCAGAAATTCCTACTTCTGATTTGTACTTTTCATAGTCAGAATATACACTCTTGAAATAATCCTCTGCTCTACCAGAAACATAGTTCTGAGGCTCCGGATAAGATGTGATGACCCCTTCAAAGTTGCGTAAGATCACTTTATCCGCACTTTGTGAAATCAGATAATTCGGTTGAAGTGCAATCTTTCCTCCACCACCTGGAGCGTCGACCACAAAGGTCGGTACAGCGTATCCAGATGTGTGGCCACGTAGCCCTTCAATGATTTCTAACCCTTTTGAAACAGGTGCTCGGAAATGGCCGATGCCTTCTGAAAGGTCACATTGGTATATATAATAGGGGCGAACTCTTATCTTTACTAAATCGTGCATGAGCTTTTTCATGATTGGGACTGAATCGTTAATACCTGCTAGGATCACTGATTGGTTTCCGACAGGTACTCCTGCGTTCGCAAGCATTTCGCACGCCTTTTTAGATTCCTCTGTAATTTCAATTGACGTATTAAAATGAGTATTTAACCAAACTGGGTGGTACTTTTTTAAAATATTACACAGATTTTCTGTGATTCGCTGTGGAAATACAACTGGTGCTCTAGTACCTATTCTTATGATTTCAACGTGATCGATCTCTCTTAAATTCTTTAAGATATATTCAAGTACATTATCATTGATCAAAAGTCCATCTCCACCAGAAATGAGAACATCTCTTATTTGTGGTGTATTTCTTATATAACTGATTGCACCGTCTAATTGCTTTTTCGGGACTCCCATCCCGATTTGACCGGAAAAGCGGCGTCTCGTACAGTAGCGACAATACATGGAGCATTGGTTTGTCACGAGAAATAATACTCGATCAGGATAACGATGTGTCAAACCTGGTGTTGGGGAATCTTCATCTTCGTGGAGAGGATCCTCCAGATCGTATCTTGTTTTAACAATCTCTTGTGAAATAGGAACAGACTGCATTCTAATCGGACATCTTGGATCATCCGGGTTCATTAATGATGCATAATATGGAGTAATATTAAGTGGAATAGTTTTTGTTGAGATTTTTACTCCTTCTTCTTCTTCAGGGGTTAGGTTAATCACTTTGCGTAAATCATCCAATGTTCGAATCGTGTTTGTCAGCTGCCAAATCCAATCATTCCACTGCTCTTCCGTAACATCCTTCCAAAGCTCTATCGAAGACCAATGACGATCTGGTTTATATAATGAATATTTCATTCTTCATTCCTCCCAAACATGCTTTACATAAACCATGCAAGTTTTGTGCCAAGATTAAAATTAATGAAACAGAAGAGAATAATGCACTTCTACATACAAAAAGGTGCCGATTACTCGGCACCTTGCAGCTCGTACTTTTGAATTTTGTATTGAAGGGTTTGTCTTGGAATTTGCAGCAGTTTGGCAGCTTGCTTAATGTTTCCACTCGTTTGCTCGAGAGCTTCACAAATCATATTCTTTTCAAACTCCTCGATTTGCCCCTTTAGAGAATACCCACTGAGGACTTTCCTTTTAGCAGAGGTATTTCCTTTCATCATGGCAGGTAGATGTTCTATACCCAAACTTGTTTCTTCACAAACATTCATCATATATTCGATGGTATGCTTGAGTTCACGAACATTCCCTGGCCAATCATAGGATTGAAAAATGTTCATCACTTCAGTAGACACACCTTGTATTTTTTTATGAAGAACGTGATTATAATGATCGAGAAATTTAATTGATAAAAATGCAATGTCTTCTGGTCTTTTTCTAAGCGGCAATAGCTCAAACGTTAATACATTTAACCGGTAAAAGATGTCCGTTCTTATCAGCTTTTCTTCCAGTGCTTTACTCGGATGCACATTCATTGCAGCAATTACCCGAACGTCTACCTGGATACTTTTCGAAGAGCCAATACGCCGAATCATTCCGTCTTCAAGAACACGTAATAGCTTAGCCTGCAAATCAATCGGCATGGCATGAAGCTCATCCAAAAACAGAGTCCCCCCATCCGCAAGCTCAAACAATCCAGGTCGATCAACTGCTCCCGTATAACTCCCTTTTGCTGTGCCAAAGAGAATGCTCTCGAGTAAAGTTTCTGGAATGGCAGCGCAATTTTGAACAATAAAAGGGGCATCTCTTCGAACAGAGGCGTCGTGTATCCCTTGAACAAATAATTCTTTCCCCGTTCCACTTTCGCCATAAACTAATATTGATGATTGCGATTTTGCTAGCTTATATGCTTCTCTTTTTATTTGAAGGAACTCATTATTTTCTGTAAGTAAATCATCTAAAGTATACTTAACAATGCTTTTGCTTTTTTTCTTCGGATGTATCTCTTGTTTTTCCTTTTGTAAATCTAATAATTGTTCAGACAATCTTTTAATGCTGGAATAATCCTTTGCTATTTCCATCGCGCCAAAAAAATCGCCATGTACACAAATAGGAATCGTTGAATTAATCGTTTCAATCTTTTTTCCATGAATATTGGAATATGATTGAGCCACATTCACAATTTCTTTTCGAGACTTTAATACTCTTAATAACGTGCTCGTTTCTTCTGTTAACGATGGAAACACTTCCAATAACGGCTTCCCTATTACTTCACCCACGGTTAATCCATCGTGCTGCGCGGCCACTTCGTTATAAAAAATCGTCTTGCCGTTTAGATCTACAACGTGAATACCCTCATCAACGCCCTTTAAGATTTCCGTTACTACTTCGATGGAAATACTGCTTGTCTCAAACATCATCATCACCCACCTAAAGCATATATATGCCTAAGTGCCGAAAAACTGTCACTATAAATTAATTTTCGGCAGCTTGGTAGGTGGATAAATTTTTCACCCAAACATTCATGTCTTCCAGCTTATCAAAAATGTAACAATTGTTCGTTAACCGTCCTCGGTATTGATAGCCTAATTGGTGGAGAACGGCATTCATTCCAAAGGAGAGCGACCTTGCTATAGAGTAAGAACAATAGATTTGATGTTGATATAAATCTTCTTCAAGCTTTTTCAAAAGGATTTTCATTAATCCAAATTTCCGGTGTTCCTTCTTAGTCGCACAATCCGTTAATTCTGCGTTTCGAAACATGTGATTCACTTCTGCAGATGCGGCACTAATTATTTCGTTTTGAAACATAAAGGCATAGTAGATGGTTCCTTCTTTCATTGTCTTCTTCACATATTCGGGATCATGTAGGGGAGTAGGATAAATTTGAAATACCTCTCGATACAAATCAGAAAGCATTTCCGCTTTCTTCTCACCTACTTTCATAATCTTGTAATCTGCTGGCGGCATAATCACTTGTGATGACCTTTTTAGATGCTGAACAGAAGCAATGATATCTTCTTCTACTTGGAGATGAGCGGTACAAGCTCTGTCCTGCAGAAGATATTTACAAAAAAAATATCCATCTGATCCTAAAAAATACCCATCTATGATGGCTTCATTCCGATATCCTTTTTCTAAAAATATTTTGTAGTCCTCAAGTTTCCCTTTAATTATGATTTTTTCACTTTGTTCCTGTTTTGCAATTTCTTCGGAGGTTTGGATGACAAGATAGGGGTCCCCAACATAATGATCCACTCGTACACGCTTATTAAAAACGTCCATGTAAACTTCGAATCGAATCCCACTTGTCTCAACGGTACGAAAAGCTGGCAATTGATTCAACATATCTCCTCCTAAAGGGAAAGCCCAACCAAATACTTGGTCAGACTTTCTCCATTTTTTCCATACAAGTTATCTAATCACGTCTACTTACTTCACACCAATTCAGGATGGTAGTAGCAATGATATCCGCACTGGTAAATAAATCTTCTAAAATAATATATTCATTCGCGTCATGAGCGACTTCAGTTACACCTGGACCGAAAATTACCACTGGAATATCTCCAATTTTTGATAGAACTCCTCCATCTGTCCCCCATGGGGAAGCTTCAATAACAGGATTGGATCCCATAACTTCTCGAAACGATGACTCTAGAGTTGTAAGTAACGGATGTTCTATTTCTAAATCACCTGGGATCCACCTTCCACCAAACCATTCCACCGTAGTTGGATAGTCTTTAAACCAACTGTCCTTCGTTTCGAGCTCCTGCAATGAATGTTCTAGTTCAGCCTGAACGGAAGACATTTTTTCGTCGGGTGCTACACCAATTCTCCCCTCAATTATACAAATATCTGGAACGGAGGATGGCCAATCCCCGCTATGAATTTTTCCAATATTTATCGGGATGGGAATCGGTATATTTTTATACAATGGATCTACAATTCTACTATTCCGAACCCTTTCTAGCTCATTTAATTGATTGATTACCAATATTCCTTTTTCAATTGCATTTACTCCTTCGTATCTAGTACCACCATGTGCTGAGCGTCCTTTAACTGTCACACGAAACCACATTGAGCCTTGCTGCTTTGGAAAGATTTTTAGGTTGGTAGGCTCAGGAATAATCGCTCCATCCGCCCGATATCCCCTTAGCACGGCAGCCAAGGTTCCCGCACCTCCACTTTCTTCTTCTATCACACTCTGGAAGATAATATCACCTTTCAACTGAATGTCCGCTGCAATAATCGATTCCATCGCAAGAAGTAGGGCAACCGTTCCTCCCTTCATGTCTGTGGAACCACGACCATATAATCTTCCCTCTTCAATAAAGCCGCTAAAAGGGTCATTCTTCCACTCAGCCAAGTTATTTTCTGGTACCACATCAATATGACCGTTTAGAATTATTGATTTGCCATTTCCTGTACCCTTCAAAAGGCCAACCACATTCGGATTCCCAGTATAATCCTTTCGATCCGAGCAGTAAGTAGGATGGTTCATAAGGTTCTTATCACCAATCTCCCAAATATCGAGCTGAAGACCTAGTTCTCTACATTTTTCAATAATGATTGCTTGAGCAGCCGCTTCCTTCCCCCTTACACTTCCCTCTTGTACTAGCTTTTGAAGAAGTCTAGTTGCATGTACGCGATTTCGTTTTATCCACTTTCTAACTTTGCGAAGCTCCTCATCCATCCCTCTTCGCCCCTTTATCTATTGTGTTACTTACATAAAAATGTGCAATCGGTAGACTCTCGAACTTGTTCCAATGTATATGGTTTAAAAACCTCACTTAAAACTAATCCTTTATCAGTCACATGAAAGACGGCCATATCCGTAATAATCATATCCACACATGCCCGTGAGGTTAATGGAAATGAGCATTCTTTTACAATTTTGCTATTTCCCGCTTTATCCGTATGGTTCATTAATACGATTACTTTTTTCGCTTTCTGTGCAAGCTCCATCGCACCGCCCATACCAGGTATTTTTTTACCCGGAACAATCCAGTTCGCTAAATCCCCTTTTTCACTTACCTGCAATGCTCCTAAAATGGTGATATCCACGATTCCCCTACGTATCATTCCAAATGCAATGACACTATCACAGTAAGAACCACCACTAACTAAGCTAACAGGGTATCCTCCAGCATTACAAAGGTTTTCATCCTCTTGCCCATGTTCTGGTGAAGGTCCCATCCCTACAATTCCATTCTCCGCATGAAACATGACATTTATTTCAGATGGTAGGTGATTCGGAACAAGCGAGGGAATGCCAATCCCTAAGTTGACCACCATGCCTTCTTTTATTTCTGCCGCAGCTCTTCTTGCCATTTGATCACGGATACTTATTCCCATACCCATTTCCAGTTCACCCCTTCCGTCGGTACAATATAATTGACAAACACTCCAGGCGTGACGATTTCATCGGGATGAAGTTCACCCACTTCAACGATTTCTTCCACCTCTGCGATGGTAATATCTCCAGCCATCGCTACCAAAGGATTGGTATTTCTTGCACTTTTATCATAAATAAGGTTGCCGTATTCATCTGCCTTTTTCGCATAGACAATCGATATTGGCGCACTTAATGCTGTCTCTAATAAATAACTTTTTCCCTTAATTACAACTTTCTCTTTATTGGTTGACACAAATTCACTGTCCATTCCTATATCTGTTAGAAAAGCTGGAATGCCTACGCCACCCGCTCTAATTCGCTCTACTAACGTTCCTTGAGGTGAAAATTCGACTTCAAGAATTCCCTCAGTCATTAGTTGTCCTGCAACAGGATTGGATCCAATATGAGAAGCAATGACTTTTTTTACCCGTCCGTTTGCCACAAGCCTCCCAATCCCTATATGTGGAAATCCAGTATCGTTCCCAATAAGGGTTAAATCCTTAATCCCTTTATTGACCATTCCTTCAATAATAGATGGCGGAGAACCAACCCCTCCAAAACCACCAAACATGATGGTTCCACCGTCATGAAATAAATCTAATACTTTTTCTACCGTCGTAATTTTATTGAATTGATTTTTCATGATTTATCTCCCCCCTCTAACCTTTCATTGGAAAAGTCTAGGAAGGTTTTACGCAGAAGAATGATTAATTCGTCAATCTCACCCTTGGAAATCGTTAGTGGGGGAGCAAGGATGATGGCATCACCATGAATTCCGTCAAGTCCAGCAGCTGAAGGGTAAAGCAGTAAGCCATTGTTGGCCCCAAGCTGAATCATTTTATTTGTAACTTGATCTTCTCTTGGAAAAGGCTCTTTATCCTCAACTGATTGAACAAATTCAATCCCGATTAACAATCCTTTTCCTCGAATATCTCCAATAAATGAGAATTCTCGTTTTAGTTCTTGCAGATGATGAAACAGATAAAATCCCTTAAATTCAACCTGCTCTATAATTCTATTATTTTGTAAATATTCCATGACCGCTAGCGCAACCGCACATGACTGCGGATTAGCACTTAGGGTGTGACCACTCATTATACTTTTGGTTCCAATTAAGATTGGTTCCATCACTTTGTCACTGACCAAAGCAGCAGCAATTGGTGCATAACCTGCTCCCATTCCTTTACCGAGTGCCACTATATCAGGTTCGATTCCCCAATGCTCACTAGCTAGCATTTTGCCTGTCCGTCCAAATCCAGTCATGACTTCATCTGCAATAAACAGAATTTGATGATGTTCACATATTTCTTTTATTACTTTGTAATATCCTTCAGGTGGTGAGATGGCCCCACCTGCTGCCCCAATCACTGGCTCTGCAATAAAAGCAGCAATTTGGTCTGCTCCTATTTTTTCAATCACATTTTCCAGTTCAGTGGCACAGGCAAACTTACAGGAGGTGGGCTCTAAATTATATGGACATCGGTAACAATAAGGAGGATGTATAGAGGGAAAATCCTCAAGTAGAGGCACAAACCTTGCTCTCCTTAACGTATGACCTGACATTGATAACGCACCAAGCGTGATACCATGATAGCTAACCCAGCGAGAAAGGACTTTATTTTTGGTTTTAACTCCTTTTTCCTGCCAATACTGTATCGCTATTTTCATAGCAGTCTCTGTAGCTTCTGAGCCACTATTTACAAAAAAACTCCAGTTCAAAGACCCAACACATTGTTCTGCTATTTTTTCAGCAAGTGCTTCCGCTGCTTCACTAGTAAACTGCGATCGGTAGACAAAGGACACCCGCTTTGCTTGTTGAACCATCGCATCGATAATATCAGTTACACCGTGACCGATATTTGCTGTTACCGCACCGGATGAAGCATCGATATACTTCTTCCCTTCCTTGTCATATAAATAAATGCCTTTCCCATAATCTATTGTTGGATAGACCGCATCAAGCAACGGTTTAATTAAATATGAATGCTCCAATTGACTCCCCCGTTTCATACCAGCGTAAGCAATGCTTTATAAGATTGTATGAGTAAGAAGGGGAAATCTTTCTATTTATTGCTTTTCAAAATTATTTATGGAGTTCTAATAAAATGTAGGGGGCTGAAAAAGTTTCCCTGATAAGGTACAGATGTCTTTTTCAAAAAAAGAGGCATATGAAGGACGTTTCTTCTGGTTTCATAAGGGCTAACGGTCTTCATCGCACTTATGAAGGACGTTTCCTCTGATTTTTTAAGGGCTAACGGTCTTCATCCGTCTTATGAAGGTCGTTTCTTCTGATTTTTTAAAGACTAACGGTCTTCATCGCGCATATGAAGACCGTTAGCCCATTCTTATGATTGTTCAATCTGAATAAAGCAGCTACCTTGTTTCGCTTCAATGGTTGCTTTTCCACCGATGGGAAGTGTCGCAATTGGACTAACATGTCCAAAGTTCACGTTTGCTATAATCGGTATATGTGAAAGCTCTCTTTTAGATGAAATGATTTTCCTTAAAGCTTCTTCGGTTACTTGGGAATCCTTTTGAAATCTTCCAATCACTATCGCTTGAATATCATAGGCATCTGGGAGGTGAAGGAGAGATTGCAGGTCCCTGTCGAAGGTGAGTGCATGTGATTCGTCATCATCTTCAATAAACAGGACACTCCCTTTTAGCGACGGCATAAACTCAGTTCCTTGAAGAAGATTCATTGTACACAGATTCCCCCCTATAATGGTTCCCTCTGCCCTTCCTTCCTGAAGGATAAGATAATCCTTTTGTTCATGGAAAGTACGATCTTCTTGGTCTAAATACCAAGGATCATCACTCCA
This sequence comes from Robertmurraya korlensis, assembly GCF_023715225.1. Lineage (GTDB taxonomy): Bacteria > Bacillota > Bacilli > Bacillales > Cytobacillaceae > Robertmurraya_A. The sequence goes on along the minus strand of NZ_JAMBNS010000001.1, from coordinate 757,073 downwards.
AAATTCGGAGGGTACAATTTCATATGGTGCATCATTGGTGATTGCTTCAATAAAGGAAGTCATCGTGTACTCCAAGCCATGTTTCATCCCAAAAGTAGAAAAATGTGGACCAGAGTAAGTGATCAATCCAGTCTTTTGATAAATAGAAAGGTTTAATGCGGTAATATCACTATAGCCAATAAATACTTTAGGGTTGTTTTTAATGATATCAAAATCGATATATTTGAGCAGTTGATTGGCGTTATATCCGCCGATTGCTGTAAATACCCCTTTTACATTAGGGTCCAAAAATGCGTCATGCAAATCTTCAATCCGCTCTTTAATTGACGTACTAAAAAACTCGTCGTGAGTATGTACATGTTTCCCAAACGTCACATGAAACCCTAATGCTTCTAGTCGATTTCGAGCAATTTCAACTTGTTTTTCCTTAATAATTGCCATGCTTCTAGAAGGCGAAATGACTCGAACTTCATCACCTGGTTGTAAACGTGGTGGAACAATCCCCATTGAATCCTTCCCCTTTTCTGATAGATAAATAGAACCTGCCATGAATTGACAGGTTCTTCTTATTATACCAAAACTGGTTCAGTGTTTGTTTGTTTAGTTGATTTCGCAACGATATCTCTAGCAATCCAAACGCCACACGCACTAGCTTGAGCCAGTCCACGAGTGATCCCTGCTCCGTCTCCACCAACATAAAGCCCGCTAATTTCCGTTTCAAAACGATCATTTAGCTTTGGACGTGCAGAGTAAAACTTCGCTTCCACACCGTAGAATAATGTGTGCTCAGATGCAAGTCCTGGCGATACATGATTTAGCGCTTCTGTCATTTCAATTAAACTCTTCAGAGTATTATATGGAAGCACTAACCCTAGATCTCCCGGTACCGCTTCTTTAAGTGTTGGCTCTAAAAAGCCCTCTTTAATACGCTTTTCAGTGGAACGACGTCCTTTTAAAATATCTCCGTACTTTTGCACAATTAATCCACCGTTAGATAAACTATTGGCTAGTCTAGAAATCTCGTGTGCGTACTCATTTGGCTTATCAAAAGGATCTGAGAATGTATGAGATACTAGTAGAGCAAAGTTCGTATTTGGACTACCTAATTTCGGGTCCTTGTATGCATGACCGTTCGCTAACATGATTCCAGAGTGATTCTCAACAACAACATGTCCTGAAGGATTGCTACAGAATGTTCTTACTCGCGTACCAACCGAAGTATTAAACGTAAATTTCCCTTCATACAGATGCTCATTAATTTCTTCCATGACAATATTTGATGTTTCTACACGAACACCAATATCGACTTGGTTATTAATCATTTTTAAACGTCTTGATTTTAGCAACTTAGCCAGCCATACTGAACCGTCACGTCCTGGAGCAACCACTACTTTTTCGGCAGATAAGCTCTCACCAGACTTTAATTTAATTCCAGTTACCTTATGACCATCTGGCGTTTTTTCAGTAATTAAATCCTCAACTTCTGCCTTGTAGACCATATCAATCTTTGTTTTTAAGTATTCGTAAATGCTTTGAAGAATTTGTAGATTTTGTTCTGTCCCTAAGTGTCTTACTTGAGCACGTAGAAGCTTTAAACCAGCAGCATATCCACGTCTCTCGATATCTCTAACTTTATCAGTTAAAGGGTCAGTGATACTTTCTGTTGCTCCATGGTCGAGGTTGATCCGGTCCACATAATTTATTAAATCAACAACCTGTGAATCTGGTAAATAATCCGTCATCCAGCCACCAAATTCACTTGTTATATTAAACTTTCCATCTGAGTATGCCCCAGCTCCTCCAAATCCATTGGTAATGGAACAGGCAGGTAGACACCCAGCAAATTCCTTCCTACCAGCAGCTGGTGGACATTTATCAATTTTTTTTTGTAAAATCGGACAGTTTCTTTTATATATGTCGTGACCTTTATCAATAAGTAAAATGGATGCTTCCGGCATTTTCAATGTAAGTTCATAACATGTAAAAATCCCAGCTGGACCTGCTCCAACAACGATAACATCATAATTTGTTTTCAAGGTATTCCCTCCGAGGCTACTATCTATATTCGTATTTTCATTAACCATGTGTAAATATACCAAATATAGATTATTCAGTCAACAATAAATACGAACATTTTTAAAATGGATAAAAATAATGTTCGTATTTTTAATAGATATATAAACAAAAGCTCGAGCAACTATCGCTCGAGCTTTTGTTTATATTAGCATCCTTTTCCGTAGAAGCTCGCACCGATGATGATGAGTAGAATGAAAAGGACAACGATTAATGCAAAACCGCCACCATATCCACATCCAACTGGTCCAACTGCTGCAGGGTACCCGTAACCAGGGTAACAAGGGTCACATCCATGTCCGTAATGCATAAGTTTATACCTCCTAATTAAGCTTTCCTTTTACACTATCCACGATATGTAGTAGGTTCTTGTCCCGTATGTGTATATGCCCATTTTTCTCGAAAAAGTTTAGGCGGTCAGTGTATCTCTTGTCAAAAGCGATTAAACATTGTAATGTTTTTATATTAAGAGGTTAGGAGTTAAATAAAATGAAAAGTATATTAAAGAGCTTTGTGAATGGTATTTTAACAATCGTACCAATTATCCTCGTGATTTATGTAACATATAAAACCTTCATGTTTTTAGACGGACTATTAGGTGGATTCCTAAAGCAGTACTTTAAAGAGTCATATGTTCCAGGTATCGGAATTTTGGCAACCTTAGTATTAATTACCATTTTAGGTTATTTGTCTACGAAGTTTGTAACAGGTACTATCTTTCGAATCATTGACAGGTTATTAGAGAAAATTCCTTTCGTGAAAACTGTTTATTCGGTTATAAAAGATACTGTCCATTCCTTCTTAGGTGAAAAAAAATCCTTCTCGAAGGTGGCACTTGTAACCGTTCCTGGTACAAATATGAAGAGCCTTGGGTTTGTGACAGCAGAGGATCTTCAAGTTTTTTACGAACCGTTAAGCGATTTTATCGCTGTGTATGTCCCACAAACCTTTCAAGTTGCTGGATTCACCTTTTTAATCAAGAAAGAGGATGTTGAATTTATCGATGTGAAACCGGAAGATGCGATGAAATTTATCCTTTCTGGTGGCATGACCTCGAAAAAAACAACATTAATAGAAGCTCAAAAAGAAAGGTAAAAGCCGCATATGGCTTTTACCTTTTGATTTATGAAAATAAAGCTTTGTACTTACCGTATCCCTTTTCATCTAGCTCCTCAACGGGAATAAATTGAAGTGCTGCTGAGTTGATACAGTACCTTAGCTTCGATGGCCCTGGTCCATCATCAAACACATGCCCAAGATGAGAATCTGCAGATTTACTACGAACTTCTGTACGAATCATAAAATGACTGCGATCCGTTTTTTCAATAATTTCTTCCTCGTCGATAGGCTTTGTAAAACTCGGCCATCCACATCCCGCGTCATATTTATCCTTCGAACTAAAGAGTGGCTTACCTGAAACAATATCTACATAAATACCGTCACCAAACTGATCCCAGTATTCATTTCGAAACGGCGGCTCCGTCCCATTTCTTTGGGTTACTTCATATTGCATAGGTGTTAATCTTTCTTTCAAATCTCCATCCTTTGTCACTGGTCATCCCCCCAAGCTTTCTTAATAAAGGCAGCACGCCCAGACCCCTCAGAATATCTTCCATATCGTACGGGGTTCTTCTTATAAAATTGCTGATGATAATCTTCAGCGGCATAAAACTCTTTTGCCGGTAAAATTTTTGTTGCGATAGGCCTTGAAAAACGACCACTTTGCGCTAATTCTAACTTAGATTGTTCAGCTAATACTCTTTGTTCTTCGTCATGATAAAAGATTGCCGTTTCATACGATTGCCCTCGGTCATAAAACTGGCCACCAGGATCGGTTGGATCAATTTGTTGCCAGTATACGCTTAAAAGCTTTTCATAAGAAAATATTTCAGGATCATACGTAATTTGTACTGCCTCGTAATGCCCCGTTGTTTCTCGGCACACTTCTTCATAAGTAGGGTTTTCCTTATGTCCCCCTGTATAGCCACTGATGACAGAAATAATCCCTGGCTGTTCATCAAACGGCTTTACCATACACCAAAAGCATCCACCAGCAAATGTTGCAAGTCTCTCCATAAGGCACCTCTTTTCAAATAACTCATACATATATAGAGTATTTCATTAAGACTTTCAATGCAAACAAGGAGCTTACATACAGTAAAAAACCCCTTATAAAAAGAGGTTTTTGGAAGAATCACCGTTTTTGTTTTATTTGTTTATTAATCTTTTTCCACTTTTTCTTTTCATCTGATTGAGCTCTTTTATCTAGCTTTCGATCCAGATAAGCCAGTTCTTTTTCCAGCTTCTTAAAGCTTTGTAAGCGCCCCAAATCCATTACTCCTTCTTCGATAGAAGCGACAACTGCACAACCAGGCTCATCTTCATGCTTGCAGTCTCTAAATTTGCAATGATTCCTAAGCTCATGAATATCAGAGAAGCTTTCAGCCATTCCAGCTTCTCCTTCCCAAAGCTGGATTTCTCTCATACCCGGTGTATCTATTAATAATGATCCGTTCGGTAAAACAACAAGTTCTCTATGGGTTGTTGTATGACGTCCTTTATCATCAGCATCTCTTATACTTTGAATTTTTTGCTTTTCTGCGCCAAATAAATAATTGGTGAGTGTTGATTTACCGACTCCTGACGACCCTAAGAGAGCCACCGTTTTACCTGGCAACAAATGGATCTCTAGTTTTTCAAAGCCGATACCTGTTACCGCACTTATCACAACAATTGGTACACCTAGAGCAACACTTTCCACTAGCTTTACCTTCTCTTGAACATCCGAGCATAAATCTGCTTTCGTTAGAACAATGACCGGACTTGCACCACTTTCCCAAGCTAAAAGCAAGTATCTTTCCATTCTGCGTAAGTTTAAATCATCATTTAGAGAGTTAACCAAGAAAACGGTATCCACATTCGTAGCGACAATTTGTTCTTCCGTTACATTTCCTGCTGTCTTTCGTGAAAATTTGCTTTGTCTCGGAAGAATGGCTTGGATTATTCCCTTTCCTTCATCAACACTAGGCTTAATAACCACCCAGTCACCAACTGCAGGAAAATCCTCTCTTTTTTCAGCTTGAAAGACAAATTTACCTGAAATCTCACAAAGCAATTCTCCATGCTCCGTTAACACACGATACATATGCTTATGTTCTAATGCAATTCTCCCTACAATCACTTGATTAGTATCAAAAGCAGAAAATTCCTGTTCAAAAAATTGATTATATCCGATTGTTTGTAAATTCAACTTTTATCCTCCTAAAGTACATATTAAAAAAACCATAGGCATACACAGCCCATGGTTTTTACCGTACGAATAGGAATAGATAAACGACCATTATCTAGTCACTGATTGGGCTGTGTGAAATTGACAAGAAACACTATAAACAATGCTTGATTTCATCATCACACAACACCACCTTTTATATAATATTTGTATTATAATCCATATTCAGGAATTTGTAAACCAATAAAACAAACATAGGCACCTCTTCTATCTTCAAAGCATATGTTACACTGAATATCCTTAAAGGAGTGAGGGGTTTGTCAGATTATAGAAACCATGATGACTATATGCATAAAGCAGCTATGTATGATTTACTAGCACAATATTATAAATACTTAGATCCATCCATGCATATTCACTATTACCAAAAACACATCAGGTCTATGACTAAAGCAATGAGTACCCTAAGAGCCCAATCCGTCGCAAATTATTATCAAAGCAATTCACCCGCTAGAATTCGCGTCCTACATGCTTCACCTGATGCACCAAAGGTAGATGTATATATAAATGGAAATCGAATTTTACGAGATTTTTCATTTAAAGAAACTAGTAATTACTTATCTTTACCTGCTGGAAAATATCAAGTAGACATATACCCTGCAGGAGACATGGTATCAACCGTTCTAAGTAGAAAGGTAACGGTTGAGGCTGGGAAGCAATATACACTTGCCGCTGCTGATGTGGTTGAGAAGATTAAGCTTGTAGTGATTGACGATAACCCTAGTATCCCTTCTGGTGAAACGAAAGTCCGATTTGTACATCTCTCACCTGATACTCAACCAGTTGATGTAGCCGTAAAGAACGGTGATGTAGTTTTCCGTAATATTGAGTTCAGACGCTCTAGTGATTATCTAGCCCTGTCTCCATTAACCGTCGATCTTGAAATAAGATCGACAGGAACAAAGGATGTCCTTCTTCCGTTACCATCTCTTTCATTCCAAAGAAATCAAGTGTACACACTTGTAGCGGTAGGGCTAAGTAATGGTGAACCATCCATTGAACCTATTATCTTAACGGAGAGAGAATAAAATAGGTGGCTATATCGCCACCTATTTTATTGGAACAAGAAGAGTAAACACTATATTATCTCGTTTTAAATCAAAAGTATTTACTCTTACCTTTGTATCGCTCTTCAGTTTTAGATCATGAAGGTTTACGTACATCTCTTCATCATTCGGTCGAATCGTAATCCATGAAGGTATATCATAACTATCTCGAATGAATTTTAGGACGACTGGAACGGGCAATTGTAGATGCCCGATCGATATGGTCTTCTGCCTGAGAATCAAATCACCATTATCTAAAGACTCTGGTTCAAAGGTAAGTTTTAATTCCACGTCTTGAGTAAACACCTTCATTGTCCCATATAATTCTACCTGATCAGTCAACGTGACGTTGTATTTAATTCTCTCATTAAGCCCTTGTTCTTTAATATAATGATTGATCAATCTGTTTAGATCGGCTTTGTTTGATTGAACATGAAATTGAACATAATCATCTTGATTAATATCATTTAGAGCTATCTCTTCATCCTTTGTAGGTAGGAAGATTAAAAAAATCACTCCAACTACAACGATGATATTAAGCATGATCAAAGCAATAAAAAGTTTTTTCCAACTATTCATCAATGTTTGCCTCATTTCTGGCAGTCGATTTCAACTCATATTGTTCCGTCAATATTCCTAATGCAAGAGTTTCGTAAATTCTCACAGCAATTTTTTCGTAACCTAAATCATTAGGATGAAAATAATCTGTATATAAAAGATTCTCTTCACTTTCCTGAAATATATCAGCTATATCGACAAAATAAGCCCGCTCATAGTCGGTTAATATCGTCCGACTCGTCAAATTCCAATTTTTCATAATGATATCCATCTCTTCTACATCGGGAAACCACTCGTAAAAAGGATTATACAATCCGATCAAGACAATCGTACCTGAAGGATTCACTTCACGAATCATTTCTATTATGGTACGAAGATTTTTTTCGAATTGCTGTTTCTCCGTTTCAAACAACTTCAGCTCTAAAGTAGAAAAATTTTCTCTTACTACTTTCATCACATCATTTCCACCAATGGTGATAAGCACCATATCAGCTTTTGTTAAGGAATCCTTGACTTCATCTGTCTTTAGTTTGCTAATCAGCTGGGATGTTCGATTGCCTTTTACACCGTAGTTCATGATTTCTGCTTCTGTTATCCCCTTCTCCTTTTCTAGATACTCCTTAAGGTAAGGCACATAACCTCCACGGTTTGTACTATCCCCCACACCCTGTGTTAACGAATCTCCTATGGAAACGATTTGAAAAGGTTGGGAGATAAAATCGATAGGAATAGGAGCTTTGTTTTCTAGCATGGTCTCTCTTAGCTGTATTTGATGTATCTTTTGATTTTGTATTTGACTGCAAGAAGAAAGTACAAAAGTAATAACAAAAATAAAGGCCCACCTCAAGAAAAACACCTGCCTTTATAGTTTTTTGTATAGTCTATGGTGAACTGCTTGTCAAATAAACTAAAATAGACCTTTTTAAAGGTCTATTGAAGGGCTTTCATATCATTAATAATTTCCTCATATGGGATTTCATTAAGACCAGTATAGTATTTCATAATTTTACCATCTTGATTAACAAGATAAAAGTCAGTTCCGTGAATAACTTGATCCTGATTTGTTGGTTTTTTAACGATTGTCTTAAATGAATCCATTGCAAACTCTTCTATATGCGCTTGTTCATAACCAGTTAGAAAATTCCAGTTAGCAAAATCGACCTTGAAATACTCGCCAAATTCTTTTAACACTTCTGGTGTATCTACATAAGGATCTACGGAGAAGGAAACAAACTCAACATTTTCGATTCCTTCATCTTTGACCATCTGTTGAAGCTTTTCCATATTATACGTCATTGGAAGACACACGTCCTCACAATTAGTAAAAATAAAATCAGCCACCCAAATTTTCCCTTCCAGATCCTTTAGACTAAAGGGCTTGCCTTCCTGATTTGTATATGTAAAATTAGCCACTGGCCAATTTTTCGCATCTGGTATTCCATTATTCCCACATGCTGCAAGAATAAATACCATCAGCATACTTACCCACCTAAACATCTTAACCTTCATTTAGCCACCTGCATTCATCATTCTTTTCAAGTTTATTCTAGCAAACGAAATAATAAGATGAAAGGGAAAAGAACCAAAATTCCTCTATTCCTTAAATAACGGAAGAATGATTCGAAAAGTTGTTCCTACACCTTTTTGACTTTCTACTTCTATAGAACCTCTCATTCTTTCAATGATTTGATAACAAACCATTAATCCCATACCCGTGCCCTTTTCCTTCAAGGAATAAAAGGCCGTTCCTAATCTTTGAAGTTCATCCTCACTCATCCCAATCCCTGTATCAAAGATTTCAAAAATACCAAAATGGTCTTCTTCCCGTACAGATAAACTGAGAGTGCCCCCATCCTTCATTGCTTCTATCCCATTTTTTAAAATATTTATAAGTACCTGCTTTAACTCACTAACATTTCCTTTAATAAACACATCGCCTGACACCTTTGTTTGCATCCCAATGCTTTTTGACATGAGTGCATACGAATTCATTAAATCCATCACTTTGTGTGCAAGTTCACCGGCATTAACCTTTTCTGAAAATTCCAGGTCTGGTTTCGCTAAAGATAAATATTCATTAATAATTTTCTCGGCACGGTTCATTTCTTCAAGCATTAATTTTACGTACATATGCTCTTCTTCACTCAATCCATCTTTTGCTAAAAAGATTTGCAAAAACCCTTTTACTACCGTCATTGGATTCCGTATTTCGTGTGCTACAGAAGCAGCTAATTGACCAATGGCATTCATTTTCTCAGCTCGTTGAAGCTCTTTAAGTAATTTTGTTTCTTTAATGATTGTATCCATTTTCCCAATTGCCACTTCAAACGTATGTAATTGTTCTTCCGAAACAGTTTGCTTGCCATTTAATGGACTTGAAATGGATAATCGATCAAACAATATGGATAATTGCTGGGTCATAAAGTTGAACCGTTCATATAATGGGTCAAGATTTGAATTTTTCTTACCACTTAGATGTATATTGAAGTTTCCGACACTTACCTCATGTAAACCATACAGGATCTCATCAACGGGTTCCATCACATTATTTAACACATACTTAAGGGTAAAAAATACGATAACAATCGTAATGACAAAGACAACCGTTAAATATAATATTGTTTCTAACTGCGAATTCTTGATAAAAGATGCTTCTGCATCAATGACTAATACCCCGACTACTTTTCCTTCTTCGTTCTGTATTGGAGCAAACGCAGATAACCATGTCCCAAGATCATCTGTATACACCTTTGTACTAACCACTTTTTTTTCTTCAATAGCTTCCCTAAGAGCATTGATATGAATGTCAACCGACTTATAAAAAGAAAAAGGCTTCAGTCCGTCGTAACTATTCGATACAACCGTGGCATATATTTCTTTATCTTTGTTTATAGAAGTAGATACGATTCCACTATGAAAATAAGACGAGTTCCTCTCGTTAATTAAGTTAACCTGTTGTTGCAATCTCTTTACCGCAGGATCATTCGGGTCCTTTAACATAATGGTTTTCTCTACATCATCTGGTGATACAACAGCTGTCCACAGCATTGACAGACCCTCAACTCGATCCGTCAATTGTTTAATTTCCTTTTTTGTCTGTAGAGCATAACTAAAACTGGAAATCATGAAAATTACTACAAACGTAATAAAAAATGAAAAAAATAAAACTTGCTTGTATAAAGAAAGATGCCTGATCCATTTTTTCATACATACACCGTTCCCTTTTTATTGGGTTTCACTCCCTTTTTATTCGACATCACTATCCAAAATCCTTGTCTTTCCTCCATATTTTTATAAATTCTTTACACAGCGTTTCATATTTGTCGAACAAATAAAAAAACCTGAACAGGTGTTGTTCAGGCAACTTACTCAAAATAGTACATAAAACCGATGGCACCTGGCCCAGTATGTGTACTAACGATTGGAGTGGTATATTCAATATCTATTAAATCGAAACCAGCTATATTTTTTAAGGCTGAGATCAACTTTTGATTTAACTCTGGAGCCTCTGCATGAACGAGTCCAACACCTTTGATCGTATGACCAGCGGTGTCTTCAGCAAATTGCTTTGCAAGATAGTTAGCTACTTGACTGTAGCTTCGAGCTTTCGATACAGGTGTATATACTCCACCTTCTAGAGAGGCAATTGGTTTGATATTAAGAAGGGATCCAATCATTGCCTTTCCCTTACCGATTCTCCCACCCTTTACGAGATTCTCCAGAGTATCAACAACTACAAACAATCTTGTATTTGATCGAATTTCGTCGAGTCTAGCCAAGATCTCATCCATATTTTTCCCTTCTCTAGCCATTTTAGATGCTTCTATCACCTGAAATGAAAGGGCTTTCGATATAAAGCGAGAGTCAACAACCTTTACATTTGCCTTTGACATGGATGCTGCCGTCTCAGCTGACTGAACCGTACCACTCATTCCTCCAGTCATATGTATTGAAAGAACTTCATACCCTTCCGAACCTAATCGATCATACAGTTCAGCAAATACTCCAACTGGTGGTTGTGAACTTTTAGGGAGCTCCTCTGCTGCCTTCATCTTATTCAAAAAATCCTTTGGAGTTAAATCTATTCGATCAAGGTACGTCTCACCTTCAATTTGAATAGATAATGGAACAACCTCAATATCATACTTTCTTATTAATTCATCGGACATGTCCACCGTTGAATCAGTCACTATTTTAATTTTACTCAAATTCCTTCACATCCTAATGCTAAAATCTCACTACCTATTATACAGAATTCTAGGTTAATGTCGAAAAAAGAAAGAGTATCGGCATTTACCGATACTCTTCATGTAAAGACACTCCTGTCAAAGTAAAACAAACACATCGATCACGCGTTATTCTTTAGCTCAGGCACTTGGAATACATCCTGGTACACTGGCCACTTCAACGCTTTTTTCAAATAGTCTCTAAAAGAATAGCATTTCTTCGGCTGTTTGTCCCGGTATAGAGACGTAATAAATGATTGCAAACGGACTTGGATTAAAAAATAATAAGGGCTATCTTCCTCCAATACTGGAATTTCCATGACTTTTACCTTCTGTCCAACAACATTTTTGAACTCTAGGCTTTTGAATAGCAAAATATCAATCCTCTTTTTCACCCGTTTGTATATATTATACAATATTTATTTGTCGAAGTGTGTCTGAATATACACTAGTTGTGAAAAAATTTAAATTTTATCATTATGATAAGTAGTACTGAGTCATCCAATAAATATGCGTAAAACAAACCGGTGTATAAATGATAGAGGATAGAATAATAAGAAACGAGATGATTCTTTTTTTTCGTATCAAACTTTCCCAAATAACTCCCATACTAATGAGAAGTACTGATAATGATATTTTTACCGATAAAAATAAAAGCGGATGAATGTGATAAATGCCATTCATAAAGGGGTTCATTTCTCTTATTGTATGTAAGGATAACCCATATGCGGTCGCAATAGCGTCAAATATGTTCAGAAGTGCGAGATAAATAAATAGAAAACCTAATAATTTCTGATCCATACTAACCCTCATTTACACCTTTATAGTTCTTAATCAAGAACGATTTAAGCTAATTTTAATGTAAATGAGGGCCAATTGAAAACAAAAAACCCACTTTTATAAAAAAGTGAGTTTGATCTTTTACCCTAAGTCTACTCTCTCATCCTCATCCATACCCCATTCTTTCTCTTTTTTCAACTTTCTTTTATAAACAATTTTCGAAAGATTGATACTTATTTCGTATAAAAAAAGAAGTGGAATGGTTACTAAAATATCACTCATAAAATCAGGAGGTGAGATGACAACAGATATTACAACTAAGACAAAATATGCATATTTGCGTATTTTTTGAAGTACATACGGATTTACAATTCCTATAGATGTTAAAAACATTACGACAACAGGTAGTTCAAACAAAAATCCAAATGGAAGCGACATATTCATGATAAAACGGAAGTACTTGTCCGCTGTAAAATTAGCAACAAGCATATCTCCACTTAGATCAATCAAAAATCCCATTACGGTCGGAAAAATAACAAAATATCCAAAGCATAAGCCGACAATAAATAAAATGAACAAGGCTGGGATATAACTCAAAGTAATTTTTCTTTCCATAGGCTTTAATGCAGGTCTGACAAACAACCATATTTGCAACGCAAGAACTGGAATGGTACCTGCAATCGCAATTAGACCAGCTAACATGAAATAAACCCACACGATATCGCTCGGTCCTAACGCAATCAACTTAACGTCTAAGTCCCGTACAAACCATTGATAAATTTCTTCAACATAAATAAAACCAACTACAAAGAAGCCAAAAAAAGCTACAATAGAGATAATAAGTCTTTTTCTTAATTCGTCAAGATGATCAACAAGCTGTAATTCTTTATCCTCCATGTAAGTCCCCTACCATAAACAAAATGTAATCGAGAAAAAAAGTGTAAGAAATATCTTACACCTTATTTCGTAGCATTCTTCTTTTTATCCTCATCGAGCTCTTCCATTACATCACTTGTTAGCTCACGAGTAGATTTTTTAAATTCACGAAGAGTTTGACCAAATGCACGACCAATCTCAGGGAGCTTTTTAGGTCCGAAAATAATTAAAGCAAGTACAAGGATAAGGATCAATCCAGGAACTCCGATGTTTGAAAACACTGTAGAACATCCCCTTTGGTTAATTAGAATAACTAATCTACTACGATTATAGTACTTTTAACAGAGAATGAGCCAATATGAAGCACATTGTCATAATAAGTTCACAATTTCAGTAGATGTCATTTCCTCTTATCATTATACATTAAATGAGCAAATTAAATAAGTTACTATCTTTATTTACCTCTGTAAAAGCAAAACCTTTTTTGTTTAATCTTTCAATTAATCCTTTGTAGTCTTCCTTCTTCTGTATTTCGATTCCTACAAGTGCTGGTCCATTTTCTTTATTATTTTTCTTAGTATATTCGAATTGTGTAATATCATCCGTTGGTGACAATACTTCATCTAAAAACTCACGAAGTGCACCCGCACGTTGAGGGAAGTTAACGATGAAATAATAAAGTAGACCTTCATACAACAATGAACGCTCTTTAATTTCCTGCATACGACCAATATCGTTATTTCCACCGCTGATAATAACAACAATATTTTTCCCTTTAATTTCATCCTTATAAAGATCAAGAGCTGCAATTGGTAATGCACCAGCTGGCTCAGCCACGATGGCATGCTCGTTGTATAATTCTAAAATACTTGTGCAAACCTTCCCTTCTGGAACCAGTAGAATATCATCCAACAATTCATAGCAAGTATCAAATGTTTTACTACCCACACTTTTTACAGCAGCTCCATCAACGAACTTATCGATGTCATCAAGAGGAGTCACCACTTCGTTATGAAAAGAGGTCTTCATCGCTGGGGCACCATAAGGTTCCACACCTATTAGCTTTGTTTGAGGAGAGACGCTTTTTACGTACGTGCTCACACCCGCCATGAGTCCTCCACCACCAATACTAGCAAACACATAATCTACGGATTCTTCACAATCCTGCAGTATTTCTACAGCGACCGTTCCTTGTCCTGCGATTACAAGCTCATCATCAAAAGGATGAATGAAGGTCCTTCCTTCTTTTTCCGCACACTCAACCGCTTTAGCATAAGAATCATCGAACGTATCCCCAACAAGAATAATTTCAATAAACCCTCTACCAAATAACTCTACTTGCCCAACTTTTTGCTTCGGTGTAGTCGTTGGCATATAAATTTTCCCTTGTACACCAAGATGACGACAAGCATATGCTACACCTTGAGCATGATTTCCCGCACTTGCACAAACAACCCCATTAGAGAGATTGTCCTTACCAAGTGCTTTCATCTTATAAAAAGCACCTCTTAACTTAAAAGAGCGAACGTGCTGCAAATCTTCCCTTTTTAAATACACATTACAATCATATTTTTCTGATAAACGCTCGTTTTTTTGTAACGGTGTATGGGCAACGATGTCTTTAAGTTGGTGGTGCGCAATTAAAATATCTTCAACCTGCACCCATCTTTTTTTCAGCACTTTCTGTTCCATAACCATCCTCCATTTTCCCGTTATAATCAGTACATTATACCACTCTCACCCATCATTTCAAGCTTATTATCAAAAAATTTGTATTTTTCAATTTATAGAACTGGTTATAATTGGTTTAGCCTATCCTCAGAAAAAGAAAAAAAAGCTAGACTCCTAAAGCCTAGCATGTCATGATGCGATTTTTTCATCCTTTTGAGAATTAACAATGATCTCTCGGACGTAATCTGAAACTTCCTTCATATCCTTTTGATCAAATATCGTAGAAGGAACACTAGGTAATATCCTCACCTGAATGGAAGCTGGTTTCACCAAACGGCCATTTTTTTCGAATACGTCAGATGTACCAGAAATACTAATCGGCACAATTGGTACCTTCGCATCCTTTGCAAGTCGGAATCCGCCAGATTTAAACTCACCAACCGGTCCCCCTTTACTTCTCGTTCCTTCTGGAAAAATAGCAATGGAGTGACCCTCATTTAATAACTTAACAGCCTCCCGTATCGATTGAACCGATTTCCTACGATCGCTTCGATCAATAAACACGCAATTCATGATTTCCATCCATGTAGAAAGAATCGGGACTTTTTTCACTTCTACTTTTGATATAAACCCAAAGGGCTTTTCAATGCTAGCCAGCAATGTAGGAATATCAAAGTCTCCTTCGTGATTGCTAATCATGACAACTGCACCTTCAGGAAGATTCTCAATCCCCTCCACCTTCACCTTAGAACCCGTCAATTTCATAATTGTTTTCGACCATTTGTTTGGAATCGTATGAATTAACTGATCTCTTTCTGAAACTGATAAACGTTTGTCTAATTTTTTCATTCTTTGTAATTTAGGTATGCTATAAACCAAGTACCCACTCATGTACAAAAAAACGGCCATCAGCCTAATCATCCTGTTATCCCTCCATTATGTAACCACACTAATTATACTTGATTGAATAGATTTTATGTATAAAAAATAAGCAGTGATTACTCACTGCTTACGTTGGTACACTAGAAATTCATAGTCGTAAGGGTTTTTTTCGTCTTTCACACCTGGAGTGGATTCAATAAGCTCCCAGTCGGATAAATTGTATTCCGGGAAAAACGTATCTGCCTCGAACTCTTCACGAATTTCCGTAACATAAAGGCGATCTGCGAAAGGAAGAATCTCTCTAAAAATTTCAGCTCCACCAATCACAAAAAGCTCTTCATCGTCACGCTTTAATAAATCTTTTACATCATGAATAACTGTACAGCCTTCAATAGTTATTCCTTGACTACGTGTTATAACAATATTTTCTCGACCAGGTAGTGGCCGTCCAATAGAATCATATGTTTTTCTGCCCATCGCAATGGGCTTTCCCATTGTTACTCTTTTAAAATACTTTAAATCCTCAGGAAGATGCCAAGGAAGTTGATTGTTACGACCGATCGCCCGGTTCTCGTCCATTGCCCAAAGAAGGGAAATCATACACTAACAGCCCCTTTAATATGAGGATGTGCCTCGTAGTTAACCAACTCAAAATCGTCATACGTAAAGCCAAACAGGTCTTTTTTCTCTGGGTTTATTTTTAAAGTAGGTAATGGATGTGGCTGTCTAGTAAGCTGTAGTTCTACTTGCTCTATATGATTCAAGTAAATATGCGCATCCCCAAACGTATGAATAAATTCACCTGGTTCAAGATCACATACTTGTGCAACCATCATTGTTAAAAGCGCATAGGACGCTATATTAAATGGAACACCTAAAAACACATCAGCCGAACGTTGATATAACTGACAGCTTAGCTTACCGTCTGCCACATGAAATTGAAATAGACAGTGACAAGGAGGAAGTGCCATTTTATCAATATCACCGACATTCCATGCATTTACAATTAAACGCCTTGAATCAGGGTTTGTTTTAATTTGATTAACCAGCTCAGTAATTTGGTCCACTGTTTCCCCTGTCGAAGTTGTCCATGATCTCCACTGGTGTCCGTACACAGGACCTAAATTTCCTTCTTCGTCTGCCCATTCATTCCAAATGCGAACGCCGTTATCTTGTAGATACTTTATATTCGTGTCACCTTGAAGGAACCAAAGTAGTTCATGAATAATTGATTTCAAATGTAATTTTTTTGTTGTCACAAGAGGAAAACCTTCTTGTAAATCAAAACGCATTTGATAACCAAATGTACTTATGGTGCCCGTTCCTGTACGATCTTGTTTTTTCACACCATTTTCTAACACATGCTTACATAGCTCTAAATATTGTTTCATTCTTCCACCTACTGTCACAAATTTTACGAAATACTAGTCTTTTACAAGGGTATAATGTTTTGGAGGCTAGGTCAATTAGGAGGTGAAAATTTTGGAGGTATTTGAGTTTTGGCTCAAGTGATTGTCGGTGGTTTTCCTATTTGTTTTATTTCTAGAGGGGATGTGAAATTTTGATTGTAAAAGAGCGTGAAATTTCTTTTGAGTTGCAGGTTCTGGAAATCAAATGTCCTAAAGCCAAACTTACCACACCTATTCCACTAGTTTCTGGAAATTACATGTCCTAAAGCCCAACTTGGTCCTCCGATTTCACTAGTTTCTGGAAATCTCTTGTCCTATGTCATAGAGTTCACTTACCATTGCGCAACTAACTATATTCCTTTCTGCCAAGACACAAAAATCCCCTCCGACATCCAGTCGAAGGGGATTTCTTGTCAGCTCATCCACTTAGGTGGGGTGTTTGTGTCCCAATAGATTGATCCTAGGTCGTGGTGGGCTTCGAAATTGTCATCGCTTGTGTGGTAGTGAAAGTTAAACCAATAGCCACTTTGGGGTGGGTGGTCCTTTCTTACGTGGAAGCGGATGATGTCTTTGTTGTTTTCTTTGCTAAACAGGTGAAATATTTTTTCAGCGTTGCCTCCAGTTGGGACTTCGCTTAATTCTAGGTATGATAGTTTTTCTTCCGGGTACTGTACGGCAACTTCTTCAATTGCTTTATGAATATTCGGTAGAATAATCTGTTTAAATTCGTCTTCTATCACAGGCTTGATTCTGCTTCCAAATTTCAGGTATGATAACTCTTCTGCTTCATTTAACCAGCTTTGTATGATCTGGTCGCTACTATCTAACTCTTCTTCCGTAATCTCTTCTATTTGAGTATATGTAGTTTCCGCTTTAACTGAATCTTCACGTGTTGGTTTATCCGCCGAAGCCTGATTATATAGAAAGGTTTGGGATGGTGTTACCAAACCAAAAGTTAATATTGTAACCAACACGACGAAGGATTTTTGCAACCATTTTGGCATGATCTCCAATCCTTTCTACTAGCATTTAAGAATATTTAGAAAATAATGGCTCTTTTCTCATATTATACTCTTTTTACAGTAGAAAGTGGGAGATTAAATAACAAATATCATCATTTTGTAATAATCCCGAAATGAAATTTAGCTGACGGTCTTTTCATAACTGAGAATCCAAACTGCTCGAAGCGCTTGCTACGAAAATGATCCTTTAACACGAGCCGTCTCCTCGCCACTCTTTTCGCCTCCGAAATGAACTCTTCCCTTACTTCTGAATACACCGCTAACTCAGCTAATGCACGTATTCCGTCCGACTCCAAGATGGTTTCTTCAAACATTGGGTCAATATACACGCAATCAAACTCATTGCTAGGAATTTTCTTAATATATGATAATGCACTTGAATGTTGTACCGAAATGGCACGCATAGCCTCATCCATTCCTGCTAAACCAGACTGCCAGCTCTTTAATCCTCGACTTACAAGATATGCAAGGTATTTATTTTCTTCTGTCCCAACCACTTTTCCTGATGCTCCAACAACAAAGCTAGCAACAATACTGTCGGAGGCAAGTCCTAATGTACAATCAAGGAGACTCATTCCTTTCACCAGACCTGTTGCATCAATAAAAGGATCGTGTTCGTATTTTAGCAGTCTTTTAATTCTGAACATAGAGGAGTTAGGATGGAAGAAAAACGGCTCATCTGAATTCATTAAAAATAACTCCAGTCTTTCCTTTCCAACGACAATACAATCTCCCTTATACAAAGATTGCAGAGTCTGAACCGATTTTTTCCGTCTTTCCTGATAGGGACATTCGAGTTCCAACGCTATCGTCTTTGCCTCTTCAATCATGTCTGGATTAGTTCGTCCTGCTGTTGTGACAAACATATAGTTTCTTTCCTTTCAGAAAAAAAGGAATGTCAACTGACATCCCTTTTCCTTTAACAATTTTGTTCAAATGCTGATTGGAGATTCTCCATAATTTCTTCCATTGTGTGGTCTTCGATATCGTGGCGATGGATAAAGTGAACCACTTGCTTCCCTTTTACAAGTACCATGGAAGGAGATGACGGTGGGAACCCTTCGAAATACTCACGCATTTTAGCCGTTGCTTCTTTGTCTTGACCAGCAAAAACAGTAACCAGCTTGGCAGGTTTTTTGTCCGTTCTAACAACTGCTTGAGTTGCAGCTGGACGAGCTAAACCTGCAGCGCAGCCACATACAGAGTTAACAAAAATTAAGGCAGTGTCATCGTTTTGATCCATAAAATTTTCTACTTCTACTTCTGATTGTAACTCTTCAAAACCCGCATGAACCAGTTCTTCACGCATTGGCTTTACCATTTGTCTCATATATTCCTCATATGCCATTGACATAAAAAATCCCTCCTACTATCTATATCCATAGTTAGCATACTATATTTATTTCAAATGATGCAATTTTCTTAGTTTTGTTTTCTTGCTTCCGTCATTTGTTTCCAAACTGATCCTTTTGCATCCTCACCCAATTCAATTCTTTCGATAGCAAGTTTAATTTGTAAGCTTACTTCAAATTCCGGATCTTCTTCTGCTGCCTTAAGGGCAGAAAGTGCACGGTCATCTCCCAATTCATATAGAAACATTGCCGCTCTCCAGCGCACCAATTTACTTCCATCACTTAATGCCTTCATCATTTCTTCCATCGCCTCTTCAAACCCTAGGTCTGATAAGCAGTCTCCTGCCGTACGTCTAACAGTCACTGTTTTATCCTTTAATGCTTTATAGAGGAGAGGTAATACTTTTTTATCTTCAATCATCCCTAAATAAACAGTAGCTAATCTCCGAATGGAGGCCTTTTCGTCGTTCAATGCTGTTTCTAGCACTGGGAGATCTTCAACTTCAGGATGGTCCATTTGCTCTAGAAGCTGATATCTTTTTCTCCAATCTGGATCATTAAGAGAATGAACATTTAGCTTTTGTTTCTGTCTTTTTACAACCTTGGATGTTCCCTTACTTGTCGCCTCTTGAATGAGTTCATCTAGTCGGTCTGATGTATAAGCAGCCATAAGTTCTTCTAATACTTCCTGACCAATTTGATCGAAATCTCCGTATCGAACACCAAACTCTTTCCACCGTCGAACCATTACAACGTTATCCTCTGGATCCTGAGCCTTTGAAACCGCCTCTTTATACTGTTCTGGTAATCCATATCGTCTTTCTTCTGTACCATCCGTTAGCTTAATTTGCATCGGAATGCCTTTATACATCTGAACAAGCACCTGAATTTCTCCATAATGCTCATTAATCGTTTCTTCTTGGTCCACTATTTCCGTTTCTTCACCGAATGCAAGCCTTACTTTCGGTAAAATTTCTTTCCAATCGTATTTCGCATTTCTTTCCACCGCTAGGAAATCAGCTACATGATACACGCCCTTTACTCCTTCAATGGTCAAGATATCTTGAATAACCTTTGGAGCACCGGCACTTGTCTCTTTCTTATAGTTATTACTTTTTCCCATTGGAAGCTCTTCATTTAAAATAACCTTCATCGTATTCGGACTAGGAGTTGGTTCAATGGATCGTATTTTCAAACCTCTTCATCCTTCCCTTGTTCATATATTTAACTATTCTCTGCAATTTCAGATAAATAGCTCCAACGCTCAATCAAATATTCAAGCTTTTCATTTAAAGCATTTTCTTCTTCCATTAAAGCTTGAGCCCTTTCAAAATTACTGCCTGTTTTCCCCATCTCTACAGCAATTTCTTCAAGTCTTTTTTCCGCATTCTCAATGTCAGAATCAATGGATTCCCATTCAAGCTTTTCCTTATAGCTCATTCGTTTCTTCTTTGGTTTTTCTTCTTCCACTGGTTTCTCTACTACACTTGCTCGAACCACCGGCTTTTCTACTTGCTTTTCAAGGAATTCACTGTAGTTTCCATAATAAGATTCAATTGCTCCATTACCTTCAAGCACAAGCAATTGTTCCACCACTTTGTCTAAGAAATAACGATCGTGGGATACTGTAATCACTACTCCAGGAAAATCTTCTAAATAGTCCTCTAAGACCGTTAATGTTTGAGTATCTAGATCATTCGTTGGTTCGTCTAATAACAAAACATTCGGTTCCGTCATTAAAAGCTTTAATAAATACAAGCGACGTCGTTCTCCCCCCGATAACTTTCTAATAGGGGTACCGTGTGTGTATGAAGGAAAAAGAAATCTTTCTAACATTTGTGTCGCGGAAATGGTTTTTCCATCAGATGTATGAATTACCTGTGCCGTTTCTTTGATGTATTCAATCATCCGTTTTGAAACGTCCATATCTTCATTTTCTTGAGTATAAAAGGCAACTTTCACTGTTTGGCCGATGATTCGTTCACCTGAATCTAGAGGGATTTTACCAGCTAGAATATTTAATAAGGTTGATTTACCTGTACCATTTTTTCCAATAATTCCAATTCTGTCATGAGGTTTCACTAGTAAATCGTAAGACCTAAGGATCACTTTTGATTCGTACGTTTTTGTTGCATCTTTTAATTCGAATACTTGCTTACCTAAACGGCTACCTGATAAAGATAAATCTAGCTTTTCCGTGGTTTTTACAGAGCTTAAGTTCTCATCCAGCTTTTCAAAACGTTGTATTCTTGCTTTCTGTTTTGTTGTTCGCGCCTTTGCCCCTCGTCTAATCCACTCTAACTCTCGTCTAAAAAGATTTTTTTGTTTTTCAAGAGTCGCCGCTTCATTCTCTTCACGAATGGCCTTAGATTCCAGAAAATCTGCATAATTTCCTTTATAGCTGTATAGTCTGCCACCATCCAGTTCAAACACGCGGTTCGTCACACGGTCTAAGAAATATCGATCATGCGTCACAAGCAATAAGGCACCTGTATACCTACTTAAATAATCTTCAAGCCATTTCACCGACTCGAAATCTAAATGATTGGTAGGCTCATCTAGGATCAATAAATCTGGAGATTGAATTAACACTTGAGCAAGAGCTACCCGTTTTTTCTGTCCACCAGATAATTCTCCAATCTTTTTTTCATACTCTTCAATTCCAAGCTTATTTAAAATCGTTTTTGCGTTCGTACTTGCATCCCATCCATCTAAAGCATCCATTTTCTTTTGTAAGTCAAACAGTTTCTCTTGAACTTTACTATCATCCGGGACTCTATGAAGCACTAGAAGAGTTTCTTCGTACTCTTTTAGAAGCTTCAATACAGGTGCCTCGCCAGCAAAAACTTGATCAAGGACCGATAAATCTGGGTTGAGATCCGGATTTTGTTCAGAATAGGCAACTCGATAATCTTTTGGTGCCGTTACCTCTCCTGAATCTGGAAAATCAACGCCTGCTACTATTTTTAATAGTGAGGACTTTCCTGTTCCATTTACCCCAATAAGTCCAACTCTCTCTTTCGCACTTATTGTAAAAGAAATTTCATTGAATAATTCCTTTTCTCCATATGTTTTTGTCACGTTTTCGATACTAATCATTGACGTTTTCCATTCCAATCATTGTAAAATTCATGTAAGAAATCTTCCATATATGCATGACGTCTCTCAGCTATTTCACTTCCTGATTTTGTATTCATTTTTTCTTTTAGCTTTAGTAATTTTTCATAAAAATGATTAATAGAGGAAGAATGGCCTTTGCGGTACTCTTCGTTTGTCATGCTTGATCGGACAGTAATTGTCGGATCATAAATGGGTTGACCTTTTTTCCCTCCATAAGCAAATGCCCTGGCTATCCCTATCGCACCGATCGCATCTAAGCGATCAGCATCTTGGACGATGGCAGCTTCAATGGTAGTGATGTTTCGATTATTTCCACCTTTAAATGAAATGGTTTCAATGATTTCTTTAATATGGTTTTTCTTCCATTCATCTAAAGGTAACTGACTTAAAAAGGAAGTAAGCTTCTTTTCTCCCTCTTCCTTCGAGATATGTAGTTTTTCGTCAGAAATATCATGAAGTAGAGCAGCTAACTCAATAATGAAAGGATCTCCCACCTTTTCCTTTTCATGAATTTGCAAAGCCATATTCCGTACTCTATCAATATGAAACCAATCATGACCAGTTGAATCTGCGTACATTTCTCGTTTGACAAACTCTTCTGTCTTGGCTATTACTTGCTTCATTAGAACACCTCATTCTTTCCACTCATATTCTACCATGAACTTCTTTTTTTCGAAAAAGAAAAGGAAGTGCACAAAGGACGCACTCCCTTTACAGTCTATTAAACCAGCTAATTCCGATAGTATTTTCGCCTGCATGGACACCGATCGTTGCACCTAAAGGATATATCCCAAATGTCACATCAGGGAAACGTTCACACAATTCATCATGCCATTTTCTTGCTTCCTTATCATGAAGTCCGTATAAAATATAGGCTTCCTTTGTATCATAATTCTCAATGGAAGCTTGAAGATAAGAGATGATTTTCTCCATTCCTTTGCTTTCACTTCTAATTTTCTCTTTTGCCTGTAATACGCCGTCTTCAATGGAAATGATCGGTTTAATATTTAGCATGCTGCCTAGGAAAAAGGATAATCCGTTCATCCTTCCACTTCTGTGTAATTGTTCCAAACTTCCGATTAATACAAATGTCTCGTTCGTATTGGCAAGCTCACATAACTTTTGGTTTAGCTCTTCAACGGAATTACCAGCTTCCGTCCATTCCATTCCTTTCTTTATCATTCGAGAAAGAGGATAAGAAAGTATCTTTGAATCGATGGTTGTAACCGGTATTTTCACCATTTCGGCCGCCTGAACACTCGAAGAGACCGTACCGCTTAATTTAGCTGATACGAGAACAGAGAACACGTGATCATACTCTCCTTCTAGCTTCTCAAACAATGATACAAACTCACCTACAGATGGTTGTGATGTTTTTGGCGGAACTTGAAGATGTTTCAATTTCTCATAGAGCTCTTCTGCTGTTAAATCTATACCATCCTTATATTCCTTTTCATCTAAAACAATCGTCATTGGTACAATGTATACGTCAGGATGTTTGGTTAGTTCTTCATCTAAGCAAGCGGTACTATCCGTTACCCATGCAATTTTCTTCATTTTAATCCCCCCTATAAACTTTATAGTATTAATAATTATTAATTATGTAAAGATAATTCAGAAAATTACATCTAATTAAGAACCCTTGCTATTTGCAAGGGTTTCAAATTAAATCAGCTTTTCAATATCTTCTGATATTTCTATTGGGTTCGTATTAGGGGCATATCTTTCCACTACCTCGCCCGAACGGTTAACTAAAAACTTAGTGAAATTCCATTTAACAGCCTTCATCCCTAGTACTCCTGGTGCCTCTTCCGTTAAAAATTGAAAAAGAGGGTGAGCATTTTTCCCATTAACATCCACCTTCGAAAACAATGGAAACGTTACTCCAAAATTCATTTCACAAAAAGACTGGATATCAGACTCGGTACCAGGCTCTTGATTCATAAATTGATTACACGGAAAGCCTAACACAGTAAATCCTTTTTCTTTATACTGTTCATAAAGCTCTTGAAGTTCTTTGTATTGTGAGGTAAACCCACAATTACTAGCTGTGTTTACAATTAATAGAACGTCTCCCTTATATTCTGAAAGAGAAATTGTTTGGCCATTAATTTTCTTCGCTTCAAACTGATATACCGTCATCCCTTAACTCCTCCTATTGTTACCCATCTAGTTCAAGTTTATCTAAGGATTGTAATATAACATCTGCAAGCACCGTTAGATCCTCTATTTGCTCCTCGTAAATAAGTCTTTTAAAAATAACTTCTATCTCTATTTTATTGGGGGACTGGTCTTGAAGCGGGTCAGAGATGATCTTACAATGATACTCTCTGTCGTTACCCCAAATGGATTGAAGATCTTCTAAAATTTTCATATTAAAAGAACGTTGCTCTGGGATTAAGAACACCATTTTAATATGGCAGCCCGCTTCCTTTTCAGATTGTAATTTTGGATGTAACTCTGCAGCTAAATTCGTTATATCTGCCCGTAAAACAACTGTACAGCTACTCTTACTATTCCTATTCTTCTTAATGGTCATTTCTAACTGTCGTGATAGTTTTGCTACATTTATCATGTCGTTCCGATCCATGACGCATATTTGACCATCTAAATCTAGATCATAAAGAGCACCTTCTAAAACAAACTTTATATTATCAAAAGCCGTAGGATCAAACATGGAGAAATACCTCACCCATCATCATTCGATTAGAATAATCCTATTGCATTGCCTTTATCATCAACATCCATTTTTAGAGCAGCAGGTTGCTTCGGTAAACCTGGCATCGTCATCACATCCCCTGTTAAAGCAACAAGGAAACCAGCACCAATCGAAGGTTTTAATTCTCTAACTACAACAGTAAAATCGGTTGGTCTACCAAGTTTACTCGGGTCATCTGAAAGGGAATATTGAGTTTTGGCCATACAAATTGGAAGGCCGTCCCATCCATATTGCTCAAAGTCCTTTATTTGCTTTTTCGCCTTTGATGAAAACTCAACATCCTTGCCCCCATACACCTTTTGAACAATTGAACGGATCTTCTCTTCAATTGAGTCACTTACATTATATAAAGGAGCATATTCTTCATTATGACCTTCAATGGCTTTTAACAGTTTTTCTGCAAGAGCAATACCACCTTTTCCACCCTTTTCCCATACTTCGGTTAAGGCAACTTGTACCCCTTCCTTTTCACACAATTCTAATAAGGTGTCCACTTCAAGATTGGTATCAGAAATAAATTTATTTATGGCAACAACGACAGGTAATCCGAAGCTTCTGATCGTTTGTACATGTTTTTTCAAGTTATCAAGACCAGCAATTAAAGCTTCAATATTTTCATTATTAAGATCCTGCTTTCCAACACCGCCATGCATCTTCAGGGCTCTAATCGTAGCTACAACAACAACCGCCTCCGGTAATACATCCCCGTTTCTTGCTTTAATATGTAAAAACTTTTCTGCTCCTAAATCAGCACCAAATCCAGCCTCTGTAATAACGAAATCAGCAAGCTTAGACGCTGCTGTAGTAGCAATGACAGAGTTACAGCCATGGGCAATGTTGGCGAATGGTCCACCATGGACGAGCGCAGGAGTATGCTCAATCGTCTGTACAAGATTTGGTTTGACCGCATCTTTTAATATGAGCGCTAGAGCACCCTCTACACCAAGATGCGAAACAGTTACCGGTTGTTTGTTTATATTGTAAGCTACTACCATCTCAGATAGTCTTCGCTTTAAATCCTTTAAGTCTTTCGCTAAGCAAAGTACAGCCATTATTTCGGAGGCGACTGTAATATCAAAGCCATCCTCACGAGGTACCCCCTGCATCGGCCCGCCTAACCCAATAATTACATTTCTTAAAGCACGGTCATTTAAATCGAGTGCTCTCTTCCAAACAATTCTACGTTGATCGATTTGTAGTTCGTTTCCTTGTTGGATATGATTGTCAATTAATGCAGCTAATGCATTATTTGCCGTCGTAATGGCATGTAGGTCGCCTGTAAAATGTAAATTTATTTCGTCCATCGGCAGTACTTGAGAATATCCACCACCAGCGGCTCCACCCTTAACTCCCATCGTTGGCCCTAAGGATGGTTCTCTCATAGCAATCATTACCTTTTTTCCAAGTTGAGAAAAAGCATCTCCTAATCCAACAGTTACAGTAGACTTCCCTTCCCCTGCGGGAGTCGGATTAATTGCTGTTACAAGAATGATTTTACCATTTGGATTTCCTTGGATTTTACTTAATGTGTCAGATGAAAGTTTTGCCTTATACTTCCCATATAACTCGAGGTCATCATCTGTTAATCCAATTTTTTCAGCAATTTGAATGATCGGTTTCATTTCTGCAGATTGTGCAATTTCAATATCACTTTTTACGCTAACCTTGATGTTCAATGATGTTACCTCCATGCCCGTATTTTTTCAATGTATATTGTACCATTTGCGAATGTTCCTGTATCCACTCTTTTTTTAACTTCTTTGATCATTATTGTTGATACTAAAAAAATCCAGTATATAATATAAATAGCCTGAATATTGAATAAAGGGGTTGAAATTCATTGCCAATCAAAATTCCGAAGCTTTTACCGGCTCGAGAAATACTCGAATCTGAAAATATCTTTATTATGGACGACGAGAGAGCGAACCACCAGGACATTCGTCCGTTAAATATTCTCATCCTGAACTTAATGCCAGAAAAGCAAAAAACAGAGGCTCAGTTACTTAGACTTCTAGGGAATACCCCTCTACAAGTTAATATTTCGTTTTTACAAACTGTTACTCATCAAGCAAAAAATACGAGCCAATTACATCTTGACCAATTTTACACATCATTCTCTGAGATTAAGCATCGCAAGTATGATGGACTGATTATCACAGGAGCACCAGTAGAACTATTATCCTTTGAAGAAGTTGATTATTGGGAAGAGTTAAAGATGATCATGGACTGGTCAAAAACGAATGTCACTTCAACCTTACATATTTGTTGGGGGGCACAAGCGGCATTGTACCACCATTTCGGTATTGGAAAGTTTGAACTATCAAGAAAATGTTACGGCATTTTTACTCACCGCGTGCATGATCCTGTCGATTTATTATTAAGGGGATTTGATGATGAGTATCTCGCTCCTCACTCTAGATACACAGATGTGGAAGTTAAGGAAATCATGAACCATCCTTCACTCAGATTGTTATCGAGTTCAGAGGAAGCAGGCCCATTTATCATTAGTGCTGATGAGGGCAAACAAATCATGATTACGGGACATTTAGAATATGAATCGACAACCCTATCTGAAGAATACTCTAGAGATCAAAAAAAGGGATTAGATATCCATGTTCCGGAAAATTATTTTCCTAACAATGACCCAAAAAAAAATCCAGCAAATCGTTGGCGTTCCCACGCCCATTTATTATTTTCAAATTGGCTTAACTACTTTGTGTATCAGCAGACACCATATGAATGGGAATAATAGAAGAAGGAGAGTGCCTTTGCACTCTCCTTCTTAGTTTTCTTCTTCATTTTTCTTCTGAATTTCTCTTAATGCTTCCATTCGACTTTCGTCCTCTTCGAAAAATTGGACAAGGTCACCTATCCGATCAATCGCATCCCAGCTTAAGTGATGCTCAATTCCTTCCACGTCATCATAAATATTTTCTTCTTTTACACCAATTGTTCGCAGAAGCTGTTCCAGTAGCTCATGACGATAAACGAGCCTTTTACCTATTTTTTTACCTTTTGGAGTTAGTACAAGCCCTCTATATTTTTCGTACACTAAGTACTCATCTCGATCTAGCTTTTGAACCATTTTCGTAACTGAAGAGGGATGAACAGATAAACCTTCCGCAATGTCCGAAACTCTTGCATAGCCTTTTTCTTCAATTAAATTGTATATCTGTTCAATATAATCTTCCATACTCGGTGTTGGCATCCATTGACCCTCCCGCGTGCATCATCAATATTAAAAGTTTACTATAGTTAAAAAATGGAGACAAGGGAATTCCCTTCCAATCAACCACTCTTACTTCAAAAATTCCATCTTCCAACTATAGTACTCATTGTCAGGATTTTTTTCATAGCGTAGATTTGCATCAAATTTATTTCCTTTTTTACTCGTTAAACCTTTTACCGTTGCCGTCCCATTCTTCAATAGCATTTTCACCATCGTTTTTGACGGCTTTTTCTTTAGAGCAGCCAAGAATTTATCATTTTTCCAAATAACAAATTTACAGCCATTTTTCCAGTTATTACAACCAAAACCTTTTTGTCCCTCTATAATACTTCCCTGATTACAAGCAGGGCATTTTCCTAATGCGTCAACTGATTTCTTTTCATAAGTCACTTCATTAATAATAATATCTTTTTCATTTTTAATGGTGTTAACAGCACTGGTTGTAAAATCAAATATTAAATTTAAGAAGTTTTCTTTCGTAAACTTTTGTTTTTCTATATCTGATAATGTTTTTTCTAAACGGCCTGTAAATTCTAAGTCAAACAATTCTTTGACTGGGAAAGTCTCAACTAGATTTTTACCAAGTTCGGAACAAATCAGGCTCTTATTTTGCGTCTCAATGTATCCGATATCCTTAAGCTTCTTAATGGTTTCAGCCCTTGTAGCTGGAGTACCAATGCTATAACCACTTAAAATAGCAGCCATCATTTCTTCACTTTCTTCATCGCCCTGTCCTTTTCCACAAGTCTCCATTACTTTAAGCAATGTCTTTTCCGTATGGTGCTTTGGTGGTTTTGTAGCATGTGAAGTAAGCTTTTGATCAACCATCTCTACCAGATCATAAACTTTTACAAGTGGCAAAAGATTATCTTTCGATTCAATTTTTTCCACCTTTCTCCACCCTTCAACCAGCTGGACCCGTCCTTTTGATACAAACAGACCTTTGATTTCAGGGTTATTCATTTTTGTCATGATCTTGGTTTCTTCATGTTCAGCAACCGGCATAAATTGCATGATTAAACGATTTTTTATAGACTGGTACACAATTTCTTCATCTTTTGTTAGCGATTTAGGGAGTAAATAGGTTGGAATAATCGCGCTATGGCTTTCAACCTTTGAATTATCAAACACTCTCTTTAGCTTCGAAAACTTGACTTCATTCTCATATGGAAGACCTTTTGTTATATTTTCTAAAACCTTTGCTGTTTTTCCAACAATGCTTTCCTCTAACACGACACTCGCGGTTCTAGGGTACGTAATATATTTTTTCTCATACAATGACTGGGCAACTTTTAAGACTTTATCTGATGTCCAGCCTTTAAATTTACTTGTAATAAACCCCTGTAAATTAGAGAGATTGAATAAATAGGGTGGATACTCTCTCTTCCGCTCCACTTGTTTATCTGCAATGGTTGCTGACGGATCCTCCAAAGCTTGCTGAACTTTATCTAAGTCCTCTTTATTCGAAAACTTATCTTCTTCGTTTTCAACATAAGTACCTTCATACTCTTCCCCAGCTTGCGTTTTAAAGGTAGCAGCCAATTTGAAGTATTCTTCCGGTTTAAAATTTTCTATTGCTCGATCACGATCATAAATAATTTTTAAGGTTGGCAAAAGAACTCTTCCAATATTAAGTGCCTTTCCCTTCCCCTTTTGGAACTTTAATGTCGCAACCGAAGTCAAATTAATCCCGATTACCCAATCAGCCCATTGACGACCGATCCCAGCATCTTGAAGAGGCTTCATCTCTGTATTAGGTTTCATTTGTTGAAGCCCTTTTAACACTTCATCAGGTGTCCATTCATTTAGTAACAATCTGTACACTTGCTTTTGTGTTTTTAGATTATAAATAATCGTATCCCCGATAATTTGACCTTCTCGGTCATAGTCGCAAGCAGATATAACCATTTCTACATCATTTCGTTTGATTAGATTGTAGATAATTTTTAGTTGCTTTCTTGCACCCAAATCTTCCTTCTCTTTATTTCTTGGATCACTTTTTACTTTGTACCGAAAATTAGGAGGAATAAAAGGGAAGTTTTCCATATTCCATCTAGCCATTTTTTCATCATAATCCTTTGCATCGTAAAGCTGCATAAGGTGTCCAAACGCCCATGTAATAATATATCCATTACCTTCGTAATATCCATCTTGTCTGCCTTTAATTTTCAATGCATCTGCAATATTTTTAGCAACAGATGGCTTTTCAGCAATAATCACTTTACTCACAAATTCACCTACTTTATTAAAAAGAAATCAACCTCATACATATGTGATTTCACTTTTCTAAAACTAGAACAGTATACTATTTTACCACAATATTTGATCGTAAGGCTTAAGATTTGGTGAACAAAAAAAGCAAAGGATTTTCTCCTTTGCTTTTTTGTAAAATAATTTTACTAACTAATATCACTTTCATGCAGCCACTTTCCAAAGCTACCAATCTCAATAAAAACCCCATTATCATAAATTAACTTCCCTCTATTGAATGTTGCTGTTACTTGACACGGAAAGATATGACCTAAGTAAAGACTTTGTTTATGCTTGGCGAAGAAATTATCCTCTGTTACTTTAAATTCTTTCATTGATACCATTGCAAAGTCGGCATCCATTCCTACTTGGATTCTGCCTTTTGACTGAAGGTGAAATCGTTTGGCAGGTGCTTCTGATGTCCATTCTGCCACCCGTGTAAAAGGAATATTATGATTGAGTGCTAACTCAATCATTGATAATAATGTAAATTGCCCACCGCTAATGCCACCCCATGCTTCAAACAAATTATACACAGATGGGTCTTTCATAGAATAGGGACATGGGGAATGGTCAGAAGAGATCATATCAAACTTTCCATCTATTAACAATTGAAGGAGTCTTTCTTGTTCTTTCTTCTCCCTTAATGGTGGAGCACATTTAGCAACTGGCCCCTTCTCCACAAGATCCTGATGTGAAAATAATAAATAGTGTGGACATGTCTCTACCGTTATATCCATCCCATCTAGTTTAGCTGCTTCAATCTTTATGATCGCAGCTTCACTACTAATATGAACAAAATGTAAGGCACATCCAGTCAGCTTTGCATAGGCTAAGGCCCGATCAACTGCCTCTGCTTCTGCGATGATTGGACGTGATTCCAGGTAATCGTCTGGGCTTACTAAACCTTTTTGCTGTTTTTCCTTCTTCAGCCAGTTAGTAATCGGAGCACTTTCAGCATGTAACGCCAAAATCTTACCAAGTGAAACAATTTCCTTCATCCCATTTAATAATGTATCATCATCGGCCCGATCGAATTCATCATTTCCCGTTTCTGATAGAAAGGCTTTAAAGCCTATAGCTCCATTTTCCGCTAGTCCTTTTATATCTTTTTCATGATTAGGGACTAACCCACCCCACAAGGCAAAATCAACAACAGACTTCCTTTTTCCAATTTCCGCCTTTTCAAGTAAGGCCCTATCATTAATAGTTGACGGTATTCCATTTAAAGGCATGTCAAAAAAGGTCGTACATCCTCCGGCAGCCATCATTTTTGAGCCTGTCTCAAACCCTTCCCACTGTTCCCTTCCAGGTTCACTAAAATGAACATGTACATCAATCACACCGGGAAAAATATACATACCGGTTGCATCGCGTTCATCTAGTGCAGTTGCGACCATTCCGGCCTCCAGTTTTACAATGATACCATCTTTTACTGCTATATCTGTTTGAGTTACTTCATCTGAAAATACGACCAAACCATTACGTATTAAAAGATCATATTTAGCCATACCGTCCTCACCTCTACTATAACTTTAGCAAACTTTGATTCTCACTCATATAAACATCCAAGCACGCCTGAATCGCCTCTCCTCGATGAACATTTACTCCATGGCGAATTAAAACAGCCTCCATTGCGCCAAGTACAGCTAGAACATTTTCTTTTCGACAGCTGTATCCCATCGTTCCAATCCTCCAAATTTTCCCATGCAAAGAACCAAAAGAGGAAGCAATTTCAATACTAAAGGCTTCAAGTAACATTTTCCTAACCGATTCGCCGTCTATCCCATTTGGAATTTCTATACAAGTAACACAAGGCAGTTTATTCGCTGTATCACCGAAAAGCTTCAACCCCATCGCTTTTATCCCCGCTATTAATGCCCTTTCATGGTACTTATGGCGAGTAAAGCGTTCCTCTAAACCTTCTAACAAAACAAGCCTTAAACCCTCATGCAAAGCATAGATCATTGAGGTTGCCTCTGTATGATGATTGAGTCTTCTCGGACCCCAATAATCTTGAAGCATACTTAAGTCAAAATAATTACTTGCAATAGAAATCCTGCTTCTCTTAAAATTCAAATCCTGCTCAGTAGCAATTCCTCGCTCCACCTTTTTCCGAGCGTATAATATACTTTCAATCCTGTCGTTATACGTGATAGGAGCCATCCCAGATGGAACAGATAAGCATTTTTGAGTACCACCAATAATTCCATCTATACACCATTCATCGGTTTTTACCTCAACTCCTCCGATAGATGCAACAGCATCCACCACGAGGAGCACTTCTCTTTCTCGGCATGCCTTTCCAATCTCTTCAAGCGGTTGCAGTCTACCAGTTGATGTTTCTCCATGAACAATAGCTACAATTTTAGGTGACACCTTTTCAATTTCTTCAATGACCACTTTAGGATCAAATACTTCACCCAATGGGCACTCTATTGAGTAGACATCTGCTCCGTACCGCTCACAAATTTCAACTAACAAATGTCCAAATCTCCCATATATCGGAACTAACACTCGATCTCCAGGTTCAATAATGCTACAAAGAATGGCCTCATTTCCCGATCTTGAGGTACCATCAATTGGAAAAGCCCATGCGTTCTTTGTTTGAAAAACTTGACGAAGCATTACCATGATTTCATTCATAATTGCTGTAAAAGCAGGATCAAACTGACCTAAAATGGGTGTACTCATTGCACGTAACACACGAGGATCGACTTCAACCGGTCCAGGCGTCATAATGGTACGCATTGGCGTATGCAACTCTGAAAAAGCCACCATGTTTCCCTCCTTTAATAAGCTAATTTATATAAAACATCCGTTAATAACTCTATACCAGTCTCCAATTCTTCCAAATTCGTAAATTCCTGTGGTGAGTGACTAATTCCACCTCGACTAGGGACAAACAACAGGGAAGTCGGGCAAATTCCACCAAAAACTTGAGCGTCATGCCCAGCCCCGCTGATTATTTTTTGATAACGGTATTGTTTGCTTTCTGCAATCTCACTTGCCCACTCACACATTTCTTCATCCATTTTCACAGGCTTCACGTCCATCCATTGCACGATGTCAACTTCTGTATTTAATACATCAGAGAACCGCTTAAACTCTGTAAAAATATTTTCACAATATTGATCAATAATTTCTTCCTGATGATGCCGTATATCTAAAGTAAATTCTACCTCGCCAGCTACAACGTTAGGTACATTCGGCTTTACGCATAATCTTCCAACAGTAGCAACTAACATAGGATCTGTAAGCTTTGCTTTTTCTGTTAAAAAGGAAATTAGATGCGAAGCAGTGCTAACGGCATCTTTCCGAAACTGCATAGGAGTTGTTCCGGCATGATTACTTTCACCCTCAATACGAATGGTATACCGACGCTGACCTACGATATGAGTAACAACACCAATCTGGTTTTGATTTCGTTCAAGAATCATTCCTTGCTCTATATGAATTTCCACAAATCTCTCTATATCTGTACGCACCGGTGAAACATATGCCTTTGGATCAAAGCCCGCTTGCTTCATCGCTTCTAAAAACGAAATACCCTCTCCATCCATGACATTCTCCACTCTAGAAAGGTTGTAAGCACCACTTATATTCCTTGATCCCCAAAAGGTTAATGGAAAGCGACTTCCCTCTTCTTCACATAGTGAAACCACTTCTATCGTTTTTTTCGGGTATCCATATTTGTGAAACAGCCTTACGGTAGCTAACAAGCTTGCAATAATACCGTATGAACCATCGTACTTCCCACCGTCCACTACCGTATCAATATGAGAACCAGTCAAAATCGTTTTTTTATCTCCATCTGTACCTGGTAATCTACCAAATAAATTTCCCACGCTATCAAAATACGTGTATAACTTCGATTGATCCATCAGATTTTTTAATGCAACTTGTGCCTCTAGCCAAGCAGGTGAATACAGAAGTCTTGTTACACCCCCACTTTCTGTTTCTCCTATAGAAGCAAGCCATTCAATCACTGCTCCCACTTGTCCTTCTTTGATTAATTGTTTATTAACTTGAATGGCCATCCCCTTCACTCCCTATAATTAAAACCATGTTATTTTTCTTAACATCATCACGTTATATTTTTAGTTTACCTATTTTCCCCGTGTACTTCATTAGCGCAAATGTAAAATATTTGATAGATTTTTATGCAAATTGACCAAATCATGATAATATTAAACAAAAAATACTAAATTTTCTGCATAATAAACGAAAGGAATGTTTCTATTGAAGGTAATTCAACTCTTAACTGTACCAGATTTAGAAGGAATGAATATGATTGCCGGACAATCTGGGATTGAACGTGAAGTAAAGTCTGTTAATATGATGGACGCTCCCGATATCATCCACTTCTTAAACAAAAATGAATTCCTTGTGACGACAGCATACCATTTTAAGGATCATCCTCAGATGCTAACCAAATTAGTCGAGGCCATGGCTACACAAGGTTGTGCCGGGTTAGGAATAAAAACCAAACGATTTTTAGATAAAATTCCAGATGAAGTAATTGAACTAGCAAACGAACTTTCATTACCTGTGATTGAACTTCCTTTACATTTATCTTTAGGCGAAATCGTAAATCATTCTCTTCGCGCCATTCTCGATCAACGCGCATCAGAATTAACATTTGCACTCGAAACACATAAGCAGTTCACAAAAATCATTATGGAAGGCAAAGGAATTGGACTGTTACTACAAGATTTATCACAAATGATCCAGCGACCTGTCCGTTTAATTGATCAGTATTTAAAGCCCATTTTCCAGCATGGATCAAAAGGTACATTCCCTATATTTCCAGATGAGATTACACTTCCTAAATCTCCAATATCACCGATTTCTTTTTCTATTTCTGACTCAAGAGAGACGTATACTTTATTCCCTATACATATTAGCGAAAGAAAAAAAGGGTTTCTGATGATTTATGGAGAGGTTAAAAAAACAGATCAGTTAACTTCATTAACTATTGAACAAGCAACAAATGTGATTTCTTTTTCTCTTATGAAAGAAAGTGCTCTAAGACAACAAGATCGAAGCATTCGTAACGATTTTTTTCTTCACTTTATTGACGGTACTTTTTCATCTCAAGAAGAAATCATCGGGAGAGCAGCTGAATTTTCATTAAAAAATGATCAAAAGTATATAAGCGTAGTAGGTAAAATCGACGGAGATAAATTTCAACCTTCCTATGCCGAGCGTCACGAAAAAGCAGATGTCATTTATGATTTTATAGAAGGCGAAGTCTCTACAATGACACCAAAAGTTCATTTTTTCACAAAGGGTGAGTCTTGCATTCTTCTATTTGAATCTGAAGAAAAGGTATTGCATCCTAGTATGTACTGCGAGTCTATTTTGGTTCAGCTTCAGGAAAGAATATTCAAATACTATGAAAACACCATTTCATTCGGAATCAGCAATTTGTGCCACACATTTATGGATGTTAAAAACGCCTACAAAGATGCTTTAGATGCATTATCACAAGGAAAATTTTCAAAACAGGTTGGCTATATCCAAACGTTTCAGGCGAAAGACATCACCGAATTGCTACGTATGGTACCTCAAGAAGACTTAAGAAATTTTTATTCTTTCGCATTTAGTAAATTTACAGATATTAAAATAGAAGAAGAACAAACTTTACTAGATACATTGTCTGTATACCTTGAGACACACTGCCAAATTTCTGAAACCGCGAAAAGATTATTTATACATAGAAATACCGTCGTTTACCGAATTGAAAAATGCGAAGAAATACTAGGAAAAAGTTTAAAGGATTCGGAAACAACCTTACAATTAAGGCTAGCTTTACGGATTAGAGCCTTACTACAAAACTAAATACTCTATATAAAACTCAAGATTAGGCTTGAGTTTTTTGTTCTTATATAAAATGAATAGGTTAAAACTGAATTTTTAGTTATTTTAAACAATGACAGTGAACAAAATATCGATTAAGATGTAACTATTCGTACCATTTAGTGTTATTTTATATTACACAAGAAAGAAAGGGAGAGAACCTCATGCACACAATTAGCCACATAAACGATACAAATCTGGATGAATTTATGAACATAACACATGGAATTTTCGAACATTCCCCATGGATTGCTCAGGTAGCTTTCAGCGAAAAACCTTTTTCTTCCTTACATCATTTACACCAATGTATGGTAGAGATAGTCAAACGCGCTTCCACGGAGCAGCAATTAGCACTAATCAAAGCCCACCCTAATTTAGGGGAACGGATATCCATGACAAATCATTCCACCGAAGAACAAAAAGGTGCTGGGTTACAGAATCTCACCAACGAAGAGTACGAGCAATTCATTAAAACCAATCAAGAGTATATGGAGAAGTTTGGTTTTCCATTTATTTTAGCCGTTCGTGGAAAGAACAAACATGAAATATACAAAGCTATGAACATACGAATTTCTTCTAATAAAGAGATGGAGTTCGAAACAGCTTTGACTGAAATATTCAAAATTGCCCTTCTTCGCTTAGAAGAGATCATTAAATGAGAGGATGATATTTTATGAGTTTGGAAGCTTTAAATCTTCAAGTAAAAAGAGATCTCTCTTATCTCAATTTCGGCGGCACTAACTGGGTCCACCCTCTCAGTCATCCCGATGGACATGTTTATGATGTCGTCATTGTAGGGGGTGGCCAAAGCGGTTTAGGGGCCGCCTTTGCATTATTAAAAGAACGGATAGCTAATATTCTTGTTTTAGATGAAAATCCCGAAGGCTACGAAGGCCCATGGGAAACGTATGCTCGTATGATAACATTGAGAACACCTAAGCAATTAACCTCTGTTGACCTGGGTATCCCCTCCCTCACATTCCGCTCTTGGTGGGAAGCACAATTCGAACCAAAAAGCTGGGACAACATCGACAAAATCCCTAGAGGAGATTGGATGAATTATTTACGATGGTACCGCCAAGTACTTCAACTCCCTGTTATTAACGAAATCAAACTAACTTTAATCGAACCTTCACATGAAGGAATACACCAGCTTCATATAGAAGGAAAAGGTGCATCAACGAAAAAAATATTGACTCGAAAAGTCATACTCGCCACAGGGATACAAGGCGGCGGAGAGTGGCATGTTCCACCTATGATTTCAGAAAATTTACCAAAGCATCTTTATGCGCACACATCAGAATCAATTGATTTCGAAGGATTAAAAGGGAAGAAAATTGCCATTTTAGGTGGCGGCGCCTCAGCCTTTGATAATGCTAATTTTGCTCT
This sequence comes from Robertmurraya korlensis, assembly GCF_023715225.1. GTDB lineage: Bacteria > Bacillota > Bacilli > Bacillales > Cytobacillaceae > Robertmurraya_A. The sequence goes on along the minus strand of NZ_JAMBNS010000001.1, from coordinate 719,320 downwards.
TACAGAAGGTGTAGCCGAAGCACATGTATTCGTTCGGAGAAAGGAACTTCCAAGAATCAATCCCATTCGACAAATGGAAACATCAGGCATAATTGAACACTTCCACTCTTTAACAGACTCAAATAAATATAAAATCATCTCTCACTTTTTTAAACATAACCAACCACCTACGAATGATACATTTGCTCGCGCATCATCCTGGCCAGGCTTTCATCTGCATCTCGGCTCTCCATGGCTTCATGTCGAACCAAGCAACAACAGAGCGAAAATCACAACACCAGAAGGAATATTCCATTTTGATTTTTTAATTATCAGCACAGGTCTACTAACCGATCCAGCTTTTCGTCCAGAATTAAAACTTGTTGAGAAGCATATTGCCAGATGGGAAGATCGCTATCAACCTACAGAGGAGGAAGCGAACCCGATACTCGACGCACATCCTTATTTAAGTCCTGGTTTCGCATTCTTAAGCCGTGATGAGGATGGAAAAAAATTATTACATGGACTATTTGCCTTTAATTACTCTGCATTAGTTAGTTGCGGAATTTCCGCCTCTGCACTTTCTGGTATGAAATACGGGATCCCCAAACTCGTTTCAGCCGTAGCCGACCAACTATTTTTAGACGATCAGGAAGAAATACTTACAAATTTCTTTAACTATAAAGTAGTAGAATTTACAGGAAACTGGAACAAAGGAAAAGAATTAGTTGCAACAACAAAACACACAGAAACAGAAAAGGAGAAACAATGACAGGTTTAACTACACATATTTTAGATTTAACTCACGGCCTGCCAGCCAGTAATGTACCCATTGAATTGTATTCCCAAGATGGAAACTCAACAGAATGGATCCTTCTAAAAACCGATGTAACAAATGATGACGGGAGACTCGATTCTCCCCTCGTATCTGAGAAAGAAATAAAAGCCGGTTGTTATGAGTTAGTTTTTCACATCGGTACTTATTTTCGTAGCAAAAACATCGATTTACCTGATCCACCCTTCCTAGATAAGATACCTGTTCGCTTCAATATCGTAGATACAACCGTACATTATCATGTTCCACTGCTAGTCTCTCCTTGGGGTTACCAAGTTTATAGAGGAAGTTAAACACCACTAATCATCTACTATAATAGTAGGTGATTTCTTATTTCTTTCACAAACAAATATCCCCGAGTAGTTCCACTACTCAGGGACTTGTATCTCATTTTTACTTTATACCGTACCTACCGTAACTCCGAGTTCCTTCAACCATCTCCGATAGGCCACAGATAGGATGTCAACTTTGTGGTTCAGTTCCGCTTGTAAATCTAACGGCAGTAATTCTGGTTTTTGTGTTTCGATGATCCAAGCATCCTGTTGAAATACAGTGTCCTGAAAATTAATAAAGTCTTCATCTGACACTTCAAAACCGTAGTTTCTGGATACGACCATATATACCTTACATTCTTTTTCACTTAACGGTAGTACCGTAAGTAAAATCCAAAGAGTTTGTCCCGTGTCCGCATCTCGTTTGGATAACCGAGCAGACATTGGTCGAAACACTTCTTTTACATACACATAAGTTGTTCCTTCTCGAGCCTCAGATCCTGAATGCGCTACAGGCTGAAATATAGGTACTTCAGAAGTGAAAATTCGATCTTTTTCTTTTGTGATCGTAAAATCAGGTAACTCCGCATAATCAGGATGTCCTAATAAACCACCATGAACATACATCAAATGAGCAAAATCTGTAAAGTTTTCAACCACTCGCGTCCCAGCTGCTTTAACATCATAAGGACCACAAACTAACGGCTTACGTGACGGGTCTTCAAATTCTTCTAAGTAAGGTAATTCCATCGTAGGTTCACCTAAACAAACCCATATAATCCCATATTTCTCTTGACAATGATACACTTCCGCTTTTGCTCTCTCCGGTATCTTCATATCCTTACTTTGCGCAGGAATACTTACACACTTACCTGCATCATCATATTTCCAACCATGATAGGGACATATAAGGCAACCATCTACCACATACCCCTCAGAAAGCATCGCCCCTCTATGAATACACAGATCCCTAAAGGCGTGCACACCTTTTTGTGACCGATAGATTGATACTCTTTCTCCCATGACCATAACACCAACTGGCTTATCAGTTAAATCTCCAGAAATATAGACCGGGTGCCATTCATTTTCCAACACTTTATCTTGTAATCTACCTTCCACAACAAGCGTCAAATATATTCACTCCCTTATTTTTTACTCAGTTAAAAACTCAGTTGTAAAAATTTCCTTTGCATCAAATGTCTCTTCCAAAATTTTTAATTCGTTTAACTGGTCAATCAAAGTTGCCCAACGCTCTTCTGTCATATAACCAACTCCATGTTCCGCTGCATCCCCACCATAAACAAACTCAGCTTGAGCCTCTGCTTCAAACTTCAATGATTCCAACTCAATATCTGGATTATCTTCCTGAATGACTTTGTTAATATCTTCATATGAATCTTTATAAAGGTTCCAACCCTCAACAAACGCAGTTGTAAATGCTTTAACCGTTTCTTTATTTTCTTTTAAATAATCCTTCGTTACATATAACACTATATTGTAAGGGTCATAACCAGCATCAGAAATTAGCTTCGTTTCTACTTCTATACCATCTAATTTCATAAAATATGGTTCAGACGTCACAAATGCTTGAGTTACAGAATTCTCGTCAGCTATAAAATTTCCATGTTGACCTGTATGTGCTAATTCTTCCACTTTACTCAAGTCGTATTGCGTTTTTAAATACTCCCAGTACACAATCCCAGGCTGTACAAATACCTTTCTTCCATTTAATTCATCAAAATCTTCAATTCCCTTTCCTTCATGAAACATAAATGCTTGCGGGCTACCTTGCATAGCAGATGCTACAGCAATTAGTTCAATTCCTTCATTTCTTGCATTTACTATTTGATCTGCATGAGCTAAGCCAAACTCAGCTTTTCCTGAAGCGACCATATTAATAGAAGAAACCTGAGGTCCTCCCGGCTCAATGGTCACATTTAGACCAGTCTCTTCAAACAAACCATTCTCACGAGCCGCATATACTCCTCCGTGCTGAGCTTTCGCAAACCAGTTGAGGACCACCTTAACATCTTTTACTCCCTCTTCAGAAGACTCACTATTCTCAGACGTAGAGCTACTTGACTCTGTGTTACCACAAGCAGCTAACACTAACAACAACCCCACTAAAAGATACTTCACTCTCATTAACACTCCCATTCGACTTCTCCCCTTCTCTCTTTTTCTTTATTTTTCAACCTTCATCGCTGACTCGTGCCACGATTTAAGCACGAACCTCGAGATCGAGCTTACTAGAAGGTAAAAACCAATTCCAAATATCGCACCAGCAATGGCACATGCAAATAGATAAGGTGTTTTTAATTGTACAGCCGCTACAGTGATGGCGTATCCCAACCCCCCTCTACCTCCACCAATTCCTGCGATAAACTCACCTGTTATCGCACCAACAATCGCCAACGTACACGAGATTTTCAATCCAGACATCATATACGGCATAGCCGCTGGAATCCGAAGTTTCCACATCATCTGCCATTTCGAAGCATTATATAATGTGAATAAATCTCCCATATTTTTATCAACTGAATTCAAACCCATCAATGTGTTTGATACAACCGGGAAAAATCCAATTAAGAACGAAATAATCACAATTGAGTTAAATCCAGATCCAAACCAAATAACAATAATCGGAGCAATCGCTACAACCGGAATCGTCTGCAAAATAACCGCATAAGGATAAAGACTTACTTCTAATATTCTAGAACTTGCTAACAAAATCGAGATCCCGATTCCTACGATTGCACTAATGATAAATCCAATAATCGATTCTGTAACTGTAATTTGTATAGCCGGCCAGAGAAGATGCCAGTCATCAATTGCCGCCTGTAAAACATCTGTTGGTTTCGGTAGAATAAATGGTTTAATATCAAAGAGGATTGGAATTGCCTGCCATAAAGACAGGAAGATTACTAAAGCAATAATTGGCCCAAGTATCGTTCCCTTGACCTTCCCCCGAATCTTCTTTTTATCTGTTATACTTGATTCAACTACCAATTTACTACGATTCGTTGTTGCTGTTTGACTCGTCATCCCTACACCAACTCCTTTCGATTCAAGCTATGTTCAAGACTTTGAGAAGCTAAATCCACATACTCTGTAAATTCACTATTTACCCTGTCTCTTGGATAAGGCAGACCTACATCAATTAAGGAAGCCAACCTTCCCGGACGCGCTGACATAACAGCGATTTTAGAGGATAGATATACCGCTTCGTATACATTATGAGTAACAAACAAAATAGTCGTATGTTCTTTTTTCCATATGTCTAATAAATCCATTTGCAGAGATTGCCTTGTCATTTCATCTAACGCAGCAAATGGTTCATCCATTAAAAGCAACTTCGGTTTAGCAGCTAGAGCACGTGCGATTGATACTCTCGTTTTCATTCCACCTGAAAGCTGTCTTGGGTAGGACGTTAAATAATCTTTCAGACCAACCATTTCTAGAACTCCCAAAGCTATTTCTTTTCTTGTATTTTTATTAAACCCCCTTAATTCAAGAGGAAGAACCACATTATCAAGGACTGTTCGCCATGGTAATAAATTCGAATCCTGAAATACGTACGCAATATCATTTGAATTACGAATCAGGTCCTTCGGTTTTTGCCCGAACACCTCTACCTTACCTTTTGTCGCTTCACCTAAACCCGCAACCATTCTCAAAGCAGTTGACTTCCCACAGCCGGAAGGACCTAGGAAACTAATAAACTCTCCTTCTTTAATAGACAATTCCAATTGACTTAATGCAACCGTACCTGTGTTGTAGATCTTATCCACACCTTTAAAAGATACTACTTCTTTTTGTATGGCCCCCATTACAACTCCTCCTTCTTCTTTCAACAGCTAAAACTTATTTGGTATGTAACAATATTTAATATTTTTCTTAAATCACTCATCTGCATTCCTTAAAAACTATTAATGTTATAAAATATAACACTTAATGTAACATAATCTCATTATATAATTTTCAGATTAATTTGACATTAGCTAACATTTACAAACTTATCATTTCTTTTTAGTTACTTTAACCAAAGTTTTAAATCATCATTAAAGGCTATGGGAGATTAAATGACGATAATAAAGCCCAGTGAATACACACTGGGCTTAGATACTTGGTTCAAACTATTAACTTAAGAAAATCGCACCGACCGCTAACCTTCAACAATCACAAATGCAGGGTGTATCTTCCACCTTTCAATGAGTAATAGACTCACAATAGATATTACAAAAGTTGACCATAAACCATTTGAAGAATAGGAGGTTTGAAAAAAATCAAACGTAAGGCTAGCCATTAAAACGGCAACTGCTGGCAGGACAATCTTTGATAATCTTTTCACTTTCGGTGAATCTTTGTATTTGAATAGTAACCTTAATAGGAGAATCATAATCATTAATGAAGGGGCAACTGTAGCGAACACACCAGTGATCGCACCAAGCACTCCACCTACCTCAAAGCCAATATAACCAGCCATTTTGGTAGCGATCGGTCCCGGTAACGCATTTCCCAACGCTAATACTTCACTAAATTCACTTGTCGTCAACCAACCATAACGACTAACTACTTCATGTTCAATTAAGGGAATAGATGCCGGTCCACCTCCATATCCAATTATGCCAGGAATGAAAAATGCAATAAAAATTTGTATATAGATCATAGGCTCTCACTATTTCCTTTAACTTGTATATCTATTTTTCCCTTCCTATCAGACATGGTTGCTGCTAAAACTAATAATCCTCCAATAACAATACCTGGATGAATATTTAGAATTTCCATCACGATATAGCTGCCTATTAAAAGAAAAACTCCCTTCTTCCAACCAAAGCCTTCTTTTGTTTTTTTGATAAAATCCCAAGTTAGCGTGGCCATCATAACTCCAACAATCGGGACGACTCCATTAGTCATCCCTTCAACTCTAGGATGATCTTTAACTTTATAAAATGAAGTTAATAAAAGTAACATTAAAAGAATGGTCGGTAGTATAGTAGCAATTACAGCATTAAACATACCCCTGATTCCTCCCACTCGGTAACCAATATAACCAGCCATCTTCGTTGCTATTGGTCCCGGTAGAGTATTTCCTAACGCCAATACATCACTAAACTCCTGATCGTTCATCCATTTAAATGTACCTACCACCTCTTTATGCACAAGAGGGATTGTAGAGGGGCCACCACCAAACCCTAACATTCCGGACCTAAAGAACGCGACAAAAATATCCCTTTGTAGTCTCATATAAAATCCCCCAAAACTTTCTGTAATCACACCGCACTTTTGGTGTGCTAGAAACCAAGTGCCGAACCATCTCCACGTGGATCCGCACCACCATACTTGATATTGGTATCTGGGTGGATTAATATCGCGCCAGCATGACCCATACTATCACTAAAATCTGATACCCTCTCAATCTCATGCCCTTTTTCTTTTAGCTCTCTACAGATATCACTAGAGATCCTTCCTTCTACTTTTACGCTGTTGGATTCAGCTCCCCACGTACGACCGTATAACCATCTTGGAGCTTCAATGGCAGCTTGAACAGGATAGCGATAATCAATGATCCTTGTAACTAATGCAGCCTGCGTCTGTGGTTGTCCTTCTCCTCCCATCGTCCCATACACCAAGTAAGGCTTCCCTCCTTTAAACAGCATTGCAGGATTGAGAGTATGATAGGTTCGCTTTTTTGGTTGAAGGCAATTAACATCATTCTCATTTAAGGAAAAGAAGCTGCCTCGATTTTGTAGGACAATACCTGTATTTTTAGGGATAAAACCAGAACCGTACTCATGATAAATACTCTGTATAAGTGACACAGAATTTCCGTAGCGGTCCACCACCCCAAGCCAAACTGTATCTCCCTTTGGATCCAACCTTTTGTCTAATTGGTTACATTTATTAAAGCTAATTTTACGAGCTAGTTCTTCTCCTCTTTTCGAGGAAAGAATCTCCTTTAGAGGGATATAGGAGAAGTCAGGATCTGTTAGATATCGATCACGATCGTCAAAAGCTAGTTTAGTAGCTTCAATTAGCAAGTGATAATAATCGGCAGAACCCTCTATCAAAGATGGTACATCAAAATGATTTAATATATTTAATATCGACAACGAAGCAAAACCTTGTGTATTAGGAGGCAGATTATAAACAGTGTGTCCGCGATAATCTACCGAAATAGGCTCAACCCAATCGGATTGATGTGAAGCAAAGTCATTAGCAGTTAAAATCCCCCCATTAGCGATAAGGTCTTGGGTGATATTCTTTGCCAACATCCCTTTATAAAACAAGTCGCTACCTTCTTCGGCTATTCCCTCTAATGTAACTGCTAAATCTGGTTGCTTCATTTGATCTCCTGTGCAATAGGAAAGGCCACTTGATTTTGTAAATATCTTTTTAAATTCAGAGTATTTCTGCAAACACCTAAATTGATTATCGGTTTCATCAAGATTTACGCGTGTCCAATATTCCTGACTAGGGGTAACTGGATACCCGTCTTTAGCATAGCCAATAGCAGAATGAAGCAACTCTTTCCACCGAAAACTTCCGCTCATATTTTCGACGGAATACTGAAATGCCTTTTCCCAGCCCGCGATAGCCCCCGGAATTGTATTGGCAGCTAGAGCACCCCTAGGTGGAATTTTTCCTAGTCCTTGCTTCCTGTAAAATTCAATCGTTGCAAGTTCACCAGATCGACCACTGCTATTTAACGCTCTCAGTTCCTTGTTACGGGAATTAAATATTAACCAAAAATTATCACCACCTATGCCATTCATATGCGGATACACAACACCAATGGTGGAAGCAGCTGCAATGGCGGCTTCTATAGCATTTCCTCCCTCCTGTAGCACTTTCATACCTGCTTGAGAGGCTAAATAGTGAGGAGTGGTAATCATGCCATTCAGTGCCATAGTGGTAGGACGATAGGACGAATGTAAAGATTGATACATTAGAAAACCCCTCTATACAGATTTGTTAATTGTTGGACCCACCGCAATAATTTCAAATCAGAATAATGATTGGCGATGAAAGATAATCCAAGCGGTATTCCATTCTCTTTCATTAAAGGAATCGTCACTTGTGGAAATCCACAGAGCCCGGCAATACATGTTAGCTGCATCGTCTTCGAACGGTATTGTTCCATTTCTTCAACCGTTAAATTTAGCAGCGGTGCTTCTCCTGGGGTAGTAGGTATGACTAATAGACCATTACTCTTTAATAAGGCAGTCAGCTGACCCTTGATTACCTCCCTCTCCTCTTCATATTCACTTAAGTACTCTTTATTCAGTGTACTTGCCCATTGAAAGCGTTCAGCAATTCCCGGACCAAAGGCAGGCTTCACACGGTTTATCCACTCTCCATGTTCATTCCAAATCTCAATGCCTTGGGTATTCCTGAATAGTTCTGCCCACTTTACAAGTCCATCCTTTGTAACATTCACATATTGAGTATTATAATTTTCTTTTAACACTTCAATATTTTGTAAATATCTACTTTTTGTTAATTTATCAACATATGACCATGCTTCCTTCACAAAAAACAGAGAGGAAAACTCCTCCATATCATTCGTCCCTTCACTTATAAGAACCTCTCCTACTGCAAGCAATACATTTGGATCTCTTGTCATCCAACCAACCGTATCAAAGCTTTTAGCTAGCGGGATTACACCCTTACTATCTACTAGTCCATGTGTCGGTCTAAACCCATATATCCCACAATAAGATGAAGGAACACGAATGGATCCTCCTGTATCGGTCCCAAGTGCAAAATCCACTATCCCAGCAGAAACCGCCACAGCTGACCCACTTGAAGATCCACCAGGTATTCGATCAGATGCTCTTGGATTAACCGGTGTCCCATAATGAAAGTTTTCGCCGTTCAAACTGTACATTAATTCATCCGTATGGGTCGTACCTTTAAGACAAGCGCCTTGCTCTAATAGTTGATTGATTACAGGTGCATATTGCTTAGAAGCTTGATGAGACTGTAACCAATCAGGATTTCCCGCACTATTTCGATAATCTTTAATCTCAAATACATCCTTTACACCGAAGGAAAGCCCTTTTAATTGTCCCGACTCCGTTTGTTGGATATTTAGGTGGTCATTCATAAACGCATTCCATTTGTCATCCATTTCTCTTTCCTCCTTTAGGATTTTCCTTCCCATGTCAGATTTCATCACATTTCACATTTCCTTTTATTATAATTTGATTATTCTAACAAGTCATTGGCAGTTTAACCAAATATTTATTCACTTTTAGTCAAAATAACCAATAAACAGATGTCAGAGAAAAAAAAGAAACGGCCATATGAGGCCGTTTACCACTTCCAATGGTTTATAAGTTTTCCCTTTTGATGAAAACATTTTTCTTTAGGTATTATGTTAGATACGGTAAGGATAAGTGATGGTACTTTCTCTACATTAAAAACGATAATTCCTTCTTCTTCACTTTTAATAAGAAAGGACTGGCCATGCGCATAAGATGGGAGAAGATTTCCTAGCTGAATAATCCAATTCACTATTGTTAACTGAACGTCTTTCGGAACTTGGATATTGGGAGAGAATCGTAAAATCCAATCCTCTTTATCAATGGAAAATCGGTACATGTCCTCACCCTTATCATTTCAAATTTTCCTTATAAAAATATATGCTAGAGCCTACACCTTATTCATCGTTTACTACTTTCTCAATATTTAACTCACGATTCAACTTGAGGTCGATGATTTGATCTTTTATTTGCACAAGAGTCCGGAGAGGGTCATACCGATCAATCATCAGGATTTTCCCAATACTTCCGTCACTTAACATAACGGATCGACCAATAATACTGTCCATTAATTTATACAGAAATAAAAGGGTAATTTTAGCATCTAACTTTCCGAATGCATGATCTTGAAGTTGTCTTAACGCCGAATAAAAGGTCAACGGCTCTTGATATGCACGTCTAGATAACATCGCATGAAACATATCAGCTATCGCCACAATTTTGGAATACAGATCAATTTGATTACCTTCAAGTCCCTTAGGATATCCCCTTCCATCCTCACGCTCATGATGATGAAGAGCCACAAGAGCCACTCGGTCACTTAAATGATCCATCTTACGGAGAATTTCATATCCATAACTAGTATGAAGCTGTACTTCCTCGTATTCTTCCTTTGTAAGCTTTCCTTTTTTATTTAGAATAAATGGATTAATCCTCGTTTTACCTATATCGTGCAATGTTGCTCCCATTGCTAACTCTCTTAGTTCTCCTTCCGAGAGCTTTAACCATTTACCAATCATCAAGGAGATAATCCCTACCCCAATGGTATGTTTGTATGTATATTCTTCCGATTTGTTTAGTTCATAAAATAAGTGATATATATGAGGGATTTCTGAAGCTTGAGAAATTATAGGAAGGATTTCTTTTTCTAATGCACTTATATTTAATTCTTCACCTAGCATTATATTTGAAAAAATTAATTCCACTTGCTTTGATGCTTGATTGATTTTTTCTGTAATGTTTTTTATTACCGCTTTATTTGAGTAGCCATATCGTATCTGGTTCTCTGCCTCACCATTTCCGAATTTTTCAAGTATATCATCTATCTCTTGCACAGTTAAATGCTCTTTCTCCATCGCTATCCCTCTTCTCCTATCAAGGATATGTATCTATTTAAATCATACCAAATTCCTTTTTAGTAGAATAGGTATTTTTTCCATTTCAAAGATGATTTTCATAGGTGAAAAGTCTTTCAAAATGAGAGAATTTCTAGCGATAATTTATTGACTATTCACATATATTTCGTGTATATTAGAAGCATCATTAAACAGAATATATTTCCTTACTTGTTACATTTAGTTAAATATGTTCGGCTTGATGGTAATATATACTTGGGGACCTTATGTGTCTTGAAAGGCTTAGGAGGAAAAGTTTATATGCAAAATGGTAAAGTAAAATGGTTTAACAATGAAAAAGGCTTTGGATTCATCGAAGTTGAAGGTGGAGACGACGTATTCGTACACTTCTCAGCAATCCAAGGTGAAGGATTTAAGTCATTAGAAGAAGGTCAAGAAGTTTCTTTTGAAATCGTTGAAGGAAACCGCGGACCACAAGCTTCTAACGTAGTTAAGCTATAATCCAATATACTATTAGTAGGCTGGCTTTTTGCCAGCCTTTATTTATTAATTATGTTAGTCTTTTTCCCATCTCTTTTATTTTCTCCCCAACGGTACAACTAGTAATACAAAATCGATGTGCGTATCTTCTACCCTTTTCATCTTTGTGATGCTTATGTAGGAAACATTCCTTACAATAACGGCCCATTAATTCTTCTACTTCTCGTAATATTTGTTGCCTACTCAGCATAATCCCCACCTTTTATTAAATCACCTGCATCTTACTATGAATAGACTTACCTTCTAAAGCTTGGGTCGCCAATTTATCACTTTCTTTATTATCTTTTCTTGAAATTGCTTCATAACGAGGAAGTAAGCCTAGTTTTTTTATTTTTTCTTCTATCCGATCAAGCCAGCGATTTAAATTTTCCTCGTAACACGGCCATTCTCCTTCTAGCTGTTTCAGAACCACCTGTGAATCTCCTTTAATATCACAAGGGAGCTTTGTTACCCCGAGCTCTTCTAACAGATCAAGAGCAAAGTACAAAGCTGCATATTCTGCTTCATTGTTTGTCTCCATCTCATCAATTACTTCATTTGCACGAAGGCGGAATTTCTTTTTTCCTTGTTTATAATAAATGACTGCACCAATACCTGCCCGATTGCTGGTTACGTCATGTCCCCCGTCAAAGTAGACAATAACATCATGGGGTTCCTCCTCAATTTCTTCCGATAGCTTTTTCAATTCCTTAAAGGTCCACGTTGAGCCCATTTCATCATGAAATTCTAAATCCAGTACTTTTCCCGTTTTCTCAAGTTCTTCACCAGCAATTATTGCATCCTCAGCTGACAAAAAATCATTAGTAATTAAAGCTAGGGGATCAATATTTTTTATTTTATATTTATACTCTAATTTATATTTCATACTTTTCATCCTCTCTTTATAAATAGCTGCTTTATACGATGTTTTTATCTTTTCCTTTTTAAAGAAAAAGTTACAAAAGATTGGTATTTTGATTACAGCGCTTTATCTGACAATTCCTACGCTTATTCAAAAAATATGTTAAACTAGCTTATACTATGTAAAAATCACGTTTATTGGAGGAAATCAATGATTGAAGTATACATTGATGGCGCTAGTGCTGGCAATCCAGGTCCTAGTGGGGCTGGTATTTTCATTAAAGCGAATGGCAAAGTAGAACGCTATTCTATTCCATTGGGTGTAATGAGCAACCATGAAGCTGAATATTATGCTTTTATTGAAGCATTAAAAATATGTAAAAAGAATGGATATCAAGTTGTCTCCTTTCGGACGGACTCAGAACTTGTTAATCGAGCTGTTGAAAAGGAATTTGTGAAAAACAAGCAATTTGCTCCTTTGCTTGAAGAAGCCTTAACTCTTTCTAAAGATTTTGATTTATTTTTCATGAAATGGATTCCAAGTTCAGAAAATAAATCAGCAGATGATCTCGCCCGAGCAGCTATTCGAAAAAATGAAACCATCAAGGAGAACGAGGACATATGAAAAAGTCGTTATTTGCAGACATTAGTTTACTTTTGGTTGCCCTTGTGTGGGGTTCAACTTTTGTGCTCGTTCAAAATGCGATTGCATCCTTACCACCAAATGCATTTAATGCCATCCGTTTTTTTATCGCTGCACTTATCCTTGGCGGTTGGCTAGTGATATTTGAACGTAAACAATTACTACAACTAAATCGATTTATCCTTACATCTGGTATATTACTCGGAGGATTCCTATTCGCGGGATACGCTTTTCAAACAGTTGGGTTGCTTTATACATCATCCTCTAAAGCTGGTTTCATCACTGGACTAAGCGTTGTACTCGTTCCGCTCTTTTCTTTATTTTTACTGAAACAAAAGCCAACAAGAAATGCTTTAATCGGAGTGGGAATTGCAACGATTGGGTTATACCTTCTAACTTTATCAGATATGACAGCATTAAATAAGGGGGATGCATTTGTCCTAGCTTGTGCCATCGGTTTTGCCATGCATATCATCTTCACGGGTAGGTACAGTGAAAAATTCCCCACTTTGTTGCTGACTGTTATTCAAATTTTCACAGTGTCTGTTTTGTCAGGTTTATTAGCGTTATTTACTGAAGATTATTCTTTAGCAATTCGTCTAGATATTCTTGGACAACAAGATGTCCAAATTGCTTTACTTATTACTTCTATATTCGCAACAGCTATAGCCTTTTTTGCTCAAACAAGCTTTCAAAAATATACGACCCCAACAAGAGTTGCCTTAATTTTTGCCATGGAGCCTGTGTTCGCTGCCATTACTGCTTATATTTGGGCTGATGAAAGACTAACAACCAATGCGTTATTTGGCTGTATATGTATCTTTGCTGGAATGATCTTTGCCGAACTGCCAGTGAAAAAAAGCACTCCATATATACCGAAAATAAGCAAGCGATATAGAAAAAGCGTGTGAATCTCACACGCTTTTTCTATATTGTCAGCAGCTCGGCTTCTCTTATAAATTGATAAGCCTCTTTTTTCGTTTTAATTTGATTTGACATAAGCCATTCAAGTAGAGACACATAAAAGCTACCATCAAAGCTTTTTTGAGCCTTTAGTGTGACTTCGATCGCCACATTTGCTAGTTCATCAGAAGCACCGGTATAATTTTTTCCAAAATAAATAAAGCCAATCGCATCATCCTTTAGAAGGAATCCTTTGTCTAATAAATGACTTACGTACTCTTCCGTACTCAAGGTTCTCTACACTCCCTATGATTGCTTCACATCTTCTTGATTTTATCTCATCAATCGACATTTTTCTATCTTTTTCTATCCATTAAATAGCCTAAAGTCCCGGTTAATACCCCAAGAAGCGCTCCACCCACTACTTCTTCTGGCTTATGACCAAGCATTTCCTTCAATTTATCTGGGGCCTTTTCTTCAAAATGCACGGGTTGTTCATGATTCACTTTATCAAGTAAATCATCCAAGTCATTCACTTTTAATGTAAGCTCACCCGTTTGCCTTCTTATTCCCTGTGCATCATACATAACAATTAATCCATAAACAAGAGACAAAGCAAAATCAATGGTCGGTAAGCCACGCTTTAAGGCAATATATGTTGTTAAGGAAGCGACACCAGCGGAATGAGAGCTAGGCATCCCACCCGTTTGAAAAAACAAATCCGGTCTAAACTCCTTCTTCCTCCAATAATGAATAGGAATTTTTAATCCCTGCGCTAAAGCTATACTCGAAAGCGCTATATAGACACCTTTATTCACATTTTCTCACCTCCTTTTTATTGTGAAGAAAGGAGAGTGAGATTATGCAATTAGGTAATAATATTATCGTTAAAGCTTTAACAACTTTATATTAGGAGGAATGAAAATGGGAGGAAAAAACTCACATACAAACCGTGGTACAAAAGCTCCTGGTGTGAATCCTCAAGGATACGGTCAGGATGCTGAATTTACACCGAATCCGAAAAGTAAATTAGAAAATAGAGCAAAGAAAAGCAATACTAAGATTTAATTTGAAAAAGCTGCCCTAATTAACGGGCAGCTTTCGATTATGCTAATATTTGCTGGTCTGGCAGTAAACGATCCAGCCCTCTAAACTCAACCTCTTTAAACTTTGTTAGAACCTTTTCCTGGTTGAATTGGAATACAGTTTCCTCGTGTGAGAAGGAAATCGGAACGTCACATTTGATTTCAGCAAGCTTTCTACTTAAATAAAGCATGTCCAAATCCTGCTCTATTTTTGTTTTTTGCCCTTTAGTAAGCAATTGTAAATTTGAGACAATCCCCTCAACATGCTCAAATTGTTGAACTAACTTAAGGGCTGTTTTTTCACCAATTCCTTTTACACCTGGATAATTATCACTAGGATCACCCATTAATGCTTTTACATCAATCATTTGCTTCGGGAGAATTCCCTTTTCTGTATAGAAGGAGTCAGGGGTATGAACGGCATAATTTCCATACCCTTTTTGAAGCAATATGACCTTAATTCGCTCATCTAACAATTGCAGAATATCACGATCTCCTGTTAATATGCTAACCTCAAAATCGTTCATCGAAGACTTGGCAATTGTACCAATACAATCATCTGCTTCATATCCTTCTAACCCGATATTAGGAATGTCAAATGCACTAACTACTTCCTTGACTAAATCGAACTGGGGGATCAATTCAACTGGTGCATCTGATCGATTTGCTTTATAATCTGTAAACATTTCGTTTCGGAATGTTTTGCTTCCCATATCCCAACAAACAGCTACATGGCTTGGCTTAAAGGTTGATATCGCAGTTAAAAAATGTTTTACAAAACCATGAACACCATTAGTAGGTATTCCTTTAGAATTTATCATAAATTGACCCGATACACTTGTTGCAAAAAATGCACGAAATAATAGTGCCATTCCATCAACTAGTAAAAGGGAACGATCTGTAGACTGGTTTGTCATTCATGGTCCTCCTCTTAGAGCATAATTCCCATTATATCATGAAAATTAATAATCAAAGATGGTATTGTTTTCTTTATTGTGTTCTCTTAACTTCAATTCCTTGTTTCTCTAACTCATAGTACATAGCCATTTTTGCTTTCCTTACATTTTCATTCAACAAAAAAGTATAACTTTTATCGTTTGAAAAAGTAAGGGTAAGTGTCCCGCTACTCATCATTCCGTTTTTGACGATTGCTTTTTCTTCTGCGGAAGTAATGTCCTCCCATGAATATTTCTCATCATCAAAGCTCAAAAAGCGATTTAGGACTATGCCTGATTGATTTGCATAATGATATTGATTGATACTCAATACAAAGACCAAAACACTTAGTATATACCCCACCGCTATTAAGCCCTTCATTCTTTTAGTCATCTTATCTTTATAGATAGCAATTGCTGTTCCTATTAACATTGTTGCTACAAGAAGAATTCCCCCAATAAAGGCATAATAAGCATTTTTAGGAGGCTCAAAAAACCACTCCCCACTTGGTTTATAAAGTAAAAATTGGATCGGAGGAAGAAAAAACAAGGCAATAAAGATAGATCCAAGAATTAAAATAATAGCTATCGGAACTAACATTTGCGTATAGTCGGTTTTTTTCTTTTTCGTAACAGTATATCCACTAGAAATCATATGTACCCCCCAAAAAATTAGAATTTTTTCACAATTTTAATTATAGCGATAAAAAATAAAAAATAAATCCCTTTTCAAAAAAGGGATTTATGACAGTTGTTATTTCCTTAATAGTTCCTCTAGCTTAATTTCTGTTTCCTCTAGCATATTAATAGAGGTTTCATCGTTAAGTGCAGACCGTAACCCTTTATAATAGTCAAGGCACTCTCTACTAATTTGTTCCTTTAGTTGATCGATCTCAGAATTCATCACTGTTTGATAATGCTCCTTTAATCGTTGACTTCCTTCCTCCACGTAACTGTTCGCTAGTGGAGACAAAATGGCTTCTAGTTCCTCCATCATTAGTCGTTTATCGTTCCTCTCAAAAAATGATTTTGGATTTTTAAAATAGCTCAATGCCTTTTTAAACAAGGAAGCCTCCAAATTCTCAAAAGCATTATGAAACTCAATGCTCTTCCACGTACGTTTCTCATAAGAATGAAAGGATATATCTTTATTGATCTCACCAATCGAGCCCTCTAGTTGCTGTTCAACTTCTACCACTAGCTTTCCAATGAATGACTCAATTCTTAATGAAGTCGCTCGTAATTCTTGAGCAAAATCATATCCAATACTTGTTAAAAATTCTTCAAGTCCTCTTTGTAGCGCCTGTTTCATACTTCTTCCATCATCCTTTAATAGAGATGGATTAAATGCCTCTTTAAAGAAATCATTAAATCGATAAAATACTCTTTGCTTAATATAAAAGGCTAACTCATCTGTTTCTAAATTTAATCTTTTTTGAGAATTTTTTTCTTGATCATCTTTACGAAGCAGATTTCCAATAGCTATCTCTTGAGCCTGTAGAGTTAACAAGTAAGATTCCTTTTCTTCCAGGTTCAGTTTCGCATTATGGATAAAAGTATTAAGTACAGTATTCACTCGTTTTAGATCTGACAGGGCAGAGTTTAGGGCAATCTCGGTTAAATCGTGTTCAATAAACGAATAGAATCTTTCTTCGAATTGCGCCAAACGAGAACCTTCTTGTATCTCTTCTATTTTTTCTTTTAAGCCTAACATGCTTGAGACTGGATACACATGAGGCATACGAATTCCATATTGAATTAATTGCTCTGTTACGTAACCAAGAACTTCTTGGACTTCTTCTTCATCACGCGCCAAGTCAATTGCATTTACAAGAAAGAACATCTTATCCATCGAAAAGGTGTCCTTCACTCGACCAAGCTGTATTAAAAACTCTCGGTCAGCTTTTGAAAAGGCATGATTATAATAGGTCACAAACAGTATCGCATCTGAGTTTTTAATATAGTCAAAAGCGACACCTGTATGTCGTGCATTTATAGAATCTGCTCCAGGTGTATCGACCAGTGTAATTCCATTACGAGTTAGTTCACAATCATAATACAACTCAATGCTTTCTACAAAACACGATTTTTCTTCCTTTGCAACGTAATCAGCAAATTCTTCTAACTGTGTTTGAAGGGTTTCTCCGAAGTGATTTTTTGCAAACTCGTATCCCCGTAAAAATGCCGTTAGAAAAGAATAATGAACCTTTCCTTGAACATCTAACAACGTATCTGTAGGATCTATTGATTGGATTACTTGAACTGCATGGTCTAATGACCTCGCCGAAAGCTCAAACAAGTGTAAAGACCTTTTTACTTCCTCAAGTAAATTGTCTGCCTTTTTAAAATTTACTTTTACTAAACCGTGCTTATTTTCTTCTGTAACAGGCATGATTTTATTTATTGCTGCAGTAGTTGGATTTGGAGAAACCGGTAAAAGCTTTTGGCCTATTAATGCATTCGCAAATGAAGATTTGCCTGCACTAAAAGCACCGAAAAGAGCAATTGTAAATCCTCTATGAGCCAATCTATCGGATGTTAATGTCAGTTCCTCTGAAGTGGTTTTAAATCCCGGTACATCGTTTAACAAGGTCGCTGCTGTCTTCAGCTTTCTTATGACATCTCTCACCTGGAGTCCAGCCTCTGTTGTCTGAATCTCTTCTGTAGGTGTTTCTATTGTCTTTTCTACCATTTTAGGTGAATCTACAGCTTCATCTTTTTCTGTAGAAGTCATGATTTCAAATTCTTCATTCACAGTAAGAAGTTTTTCTATCTCATGAACTCTTATTTCATCTCTCTTGATATTTTCAGTTACCATTTGTTCCATTGTATCTCTGGACATTTTTTGGCCATTCATTATGGTTTTTAACTCTGACCATGTATGATTAAAATCTCTTATGACTTTTAACTCTTCCTCCCATTTTGAAGCCTTTCTGCTCATCTTATCACCTTGAATTTTCAGGAAATCCTCCATAAATGGTTCAAGTTCTCTCCTGGCAAGGTTTTTCAAGCTTTCTGCTAGATCGTTTGTATAGTTCAAAACGTATTCTCCAGACAGTCGTGCATCCTTCTTTTCCGCCTTTAATAGAAACTCTGATGTAAACGGCACAGAATATTCCTGGATTTTCGTTAGTAAATCAGCACTATTGATGTCTTCCTGCTTTAAAAAGCGAGTAATCGCATCTTTCAAATGCCATTCAAGTTGCGATTTTACTTTCTCTTGCATATCAGAAAAAAATGCATGTAATCTCTCCTGGCGTTCTTGTTCTGTCTTATTCTTAGAAAACAATAATCCAACTTTAAATTCTCGCTGCCTCGACTCAAGAAATTTTTCTGCCAGTTCTCTCGTTTGAAACGGCATTAAATAAGCATTTTTTAAAATATCTATAATAATAAGCTCTAACTTCCTCTTTTGTTCAGTCAGTGCTTCCACTTGTATGTCTAATTGCTGTTGTAGCTCTACTACTTTATCTTGTAAATTATTTCTTTCCCCTTCTGGTACAGCACTTAATTTTTGTTCAAGCTTTTCCATTGTATCTTTGTTCTGATTGAACTCGAATACCATTTGTTCTTGAATAAGCTTATTGAGAGAATTTGTAACTGAGAGTTCCAACAGCTGATCCTTCATAAGGACTTTTTCAGCAATAAACGATTGTAGATCTTTTAACTCATTGTGGGGATGGGTTGGTTCCTTTAGCGTCGTATAAAATATACGACCTGGTTTCACTCCCCATGAAGCAAAAGATTCTTTTACACTTTGTTGAAACTGAAGAAAACTCAGCTCTTCCTCACGATGTTTATCGATTTGATTAACAACTAAGAAAACTTCCTTTCCTTCTTCGGTTAGTTCCTTTGTGAACATGAAGTTAACTTCAGATTGGACATGATTATAGTCCATGCAATAAAACACAAGATCCGCTAGATGTAGAGCTGACTCTGTAGCGATTCGATGAGCATCATCTGTTGAGTCAATCCCTGGTGTATCCAATATCGCTGTACCAGATGTTAGCTTCGTGTTACTCTTGCTTATCTCAATTGACGTTATTTCGTCTCCATTTTTGCAATACGTCTTAACCATGCTATAGTCGTAAGGTGCCTTATAGTATAGTGGTCTTCCTTCGTTGAAATAGACCTTCGCGTAGTCCTCCCCTGCTTTCACTTTTACTAAATTCGCACTCGTTGGAATAGGGCTGGAAGGAAGAATATTTTCACCAATTAAAGTATTAATCATGGTGGATTTTCCCGCTGAAAAGTGACCACAAAATGCAATAGCATATTCTCTCTCTTGAAGTTTAATAGCTAATTGTTTTGCTTTTTGTGCCGTTTCTTCGTTTCCCCTTGAAAGAAAATATGTATGTAGATTGGCAATACGTGATAGTGTACTCTGTGTATCATGTTGAAAGATTGTATTTGACATGGTTCTACCCCTTGTTTAAACTTTTTCCTCTTTATTTTAACTGATTTTTCACGCATTTCCCAAATAAAAAAAAATCAGGTTACCAATCACCTGATTTTTATTATTTATTTAATTGAATAGCTTGCGGTTTGCTTATATTCTTTAACACATGCTTCATTAACAATCCATAAACGACAACTGTTCCGCCAATAAAAATCGTTACCATTTGCCAACACCGTCCTCTTTAATGAGAGTGATAATTATTTTCATATGAACACTATATCACGAATGATAATCACTATCAATAAACTTTCTGAGCATTCACATTTTTTTCATAAACGGTAACGGGAGCAATCGGTTTGTTTTATGAAATACCTCATTGTATTTTGTGTGTTCACAAAGAGCCCTTTCCTCAGCTGGAATGCGTATCATTAAGATAAGAGCATTAAGGAGTGAAAAAGCTATAAGTGTTCCGTATGCTTGAAAAAGAAGTGGAATCACGAAAAATTCTACGGTCACAATTAAATAGTTTGGGTGCTTGAGAAACTTATATGGACCTTTTTTAATAACTGTAGCATGTGGTACGACGATTATTTTTGTATTCCAATACTTTCCTAAAGACAACAGCGCCCAAATTCTTCCTATTTGTGTGACCAAAAACAAGCTAACCAGCGCTGGCCAATATGGAGAGATTACACGTTCTTGTACTAACACCTCAAGACAAAGTGATATAAAAAATAATGCATGGACAAGAACAATAAATACGTAATGTGTTTTCCCGAATTCTACCCCACCCTGCTCTTTCATCCATTTCTCATTTCTTTTAGCGACTGCTAATTCACAAATTCGCTGAAAAATCACGAATGTAAGAAATAATAAGAACATTATGTTTCCCTCCATTGTAAGAGAAGTAATTCTGAGCTAAAACCAGGTCCTAATGCCGTTGCAAGCCCCAAATCATGTTTTTTTGCCACTTTCATCGTCCGATTCAAAACATATAAAATGGTTGCTGATGACATATTCCCGTAATTCTTTAACACATTTGCAGATATTTCTAACATTTCTGCTGGTAACTGCAATGATTTTACGTAGGCGTCTAGAACCTTCTTTCCTCCTGGATGTGCAATAAAATGCTGAAGCTCTTCAAGTTGGCAGCCATTCTCCATAAGAAAGCTATTTACATTGGGCTTTAACCATTTTTCAATAATAGATGGAATATCCTTAGAAAAAACAACATAAAGTCCATTTTCTTTTACTTCCCAACCCATTACATCTAGCGAGTCCTTCATGGTTGTTGACCTTGTTGCAAATATCGTTGGATAGGCGGTTAATTGACTGATGTTTTCCTTTTGTACTTGATCTCCTACTACAAGAGCACATGCTACTCCGTCGGCAAAAAGGGATGACCCAATCAAGTTACTTTTGGACAGATCGTTTTTTTGGAATGTTAAACTGCATAATTCAATTGTAAGCACAAGTACTTTGGCAGTGGGAAAAGCGAGGCAGTATTCGTATGCTCTTGATAATCCAGAAGCTCCCCCTGCACAGCCAAGACCCCAGATAGGAATTCGTTTCGTATGTATCGAAAATGGAAGGATATTCATAATCCTTGCTTCTAAACTAGGGGTTGCTAAACCAGTACTTGATATAGTAAAAATTGCGTCTATGTCTTCATAATCTATTGGTTTCTTCAAATAATCTTTATTTTGCAGACAATTTTCTATTGCTTTTGTACCTAACTGTATAGCTGTTTCTATATATGCATCATTTTTTTCCTTAAACGACCTCTCTTTTGCAAACCATTCAATACTTCTAGCAAAATGTCGTTTTATAATTTGGCCGTGCTGAAATGCCTGAAGCAATCTTTCAATATCGTGAAATGCATCTGTAAAAAGTTTTCGAGAAAAATTCATCACTTCAGTTTGTGTTATTTCGTATTGCGGGGGTGCTTCACCTACTGATAGGATTGCTGGCATTGCTTTGCTCCTTCCATGATCACCATATTAAGGATACTTTTTCCAAAAACAGGAGATTTATACATGAAAAAAACTCCCTACTAGAGTAAGTAGAGAGCCATCCATGTCTTGAAGGAGTTGCTGTGCTCTTTCATTATAAGTTGATTTCCGCTTCAAATCACTAGATAATTTTTACCATAGAAATGAATCAAAAGAACTACTTTAATTCCCATTATTTTTTACTATTGAAAATGAGAAAACCATGTTATTTTCTTTAGTATCTATGATAATATAAAGATATTCGACTAGTTGGAGGAATATAAATGACTTTATCAAAGCAAGTAACAGATATATTAAACGGGACTATCGATTCAGTTAAATCCGTTCTTCCATTTGACCTAGCCGTTGAAAAACCATCTCTTTTTACACAGCCTTTTACACAGCATTCGATTGGTGTTTTGATTGGAATGACCGGAGATGTTAGAGGTCGAATTATTATTGATGGAAATGAACAGGTGTTTGGTAAGATCGGAGAAGGAATGTTCGGTATGGCTTTAGAAGGAGAAATGCTAGAGTCCTTTGCAGGAGAGTTAGGAAATATGATTGCAGGGAATTTATCTACAACGATTTCACAAAAAGGTCATGAAACGGATATTACCCCACCTACAGTTTTGGTTGGAGAAACAAAGGTTTACGGATTTGATAAGGCATTCCGTTTACCAATCAATATTCAAGACTTAGGAACGATTGAACTAATTATTATGGTAGAAAATAAGTAGAGAGGATTTGCCTCTCTACATTTTTTTAAAATCCGTGAATGGTCATACCGCCATCAACAAAAATGGTTTGCCCACTAATATAATTTCCTGCTTCAGAAGCTAGCATGACGACAGGACCTACTAGTTCTGGTAATTCTCCGACACGATTTAAAGGCGTAACGGCTAAAATATCTTCTACATACTCTTTGTTAGAAAGTAAGGTTTCCGTTAAAGGTGTTTTGAAATACCATGGACCTATGCTATTCACATTAATATTATGAGGACCCCATTCTAATGCAAGCACCTTGGTCATTTGAATCATGGCCGCTTTTGTTGCCGCATAAACGACACCTGTTCGTAAGGCAACATGCCCAGCAACAGATGAAATAGATATGATTCTCCCCGCTGTTCCGTACTTCTGCATCACTTTACCAACTTGTTGTGACATCATAAAGGCTGACTTTAAATTCGTATCCATAATCGTCTGCCACTCTTCCTCTGTAACCTCAAAAGCTGTAGAACGAATATTCATTCCTGCATTATTGATAAGAATATGTATTTCTCCCCACTCACTTTCCACCGTAGAAACAGCTTTTAACACTTCCTCTTTTGAGGTGACATCTGTTGGTATAACGAGGACCCTCTTGCCAAGAGAACGAATGATTTCAGCAGTTTCCCTTAAATCGCTCTCGGTACGAGAAAGTAAGGCAACATCTGCCCCTGCTTCTGCAAGACCAATGGCTAGTGCTTTTCCAATTCCTCTTCCAGCACCAGTAACTATCGCATGTTTATTATCTAATTGAAATGATGGTAAGTACACAATGATCCCCCTTTACATTCATATATGAATCAACATATCAAACGATAGGCAAAAAGAAAAGGAAAAAGGGTTTCTTTTTCCTTTCATCATATTACTTCTTGTCTTGTTGTCTTTGCACCTCTATATAAATCTCTTTACACACCAATTCACCGCAAACCAGACAAACTACCTTCCCATCATAAAGGGTTCGGCAGTGTTCACAATAGTATTTCACCATATATTATCCCTCACTATTTCTTACTGACCAATATTACTATCAGTATATTTATTCTTCATACAAGAGGTTCCTACAAGCAGTCTAAAAGCTTCAAGAATAATAATAAATATGAAAAATCCATGGTGAACATAACCATATCCAAATACCAATTATCAACAGCACCTTAACACCTCTACCTTAATAATATGTATAGAGGTAACCCCATTAGAAATAATAGGAACAAATAAAGTTTTTTAGGTGGTGAATCATCTTGGGAATCATTCAAGCCTTCTTTAATTGGCGAGAAGGAAAGTATCAGGAGCATCTGGAAGCCATGTATGAGGAAGATAAGTGCCCTCAATGTCACGGGAAAGGGTATCATGTGCATCCTCCAGTAGGAGAATTCATCCCATATAACCATATCTTTGATTGTGAAGGCTGCGAAGGATCAGGATCTTATTCAAAGTGGGATAGTACAATCGTGTAACACACTCTAGGTTTCTAGGGTGTGTTTTATTGTGTAATAAATATCACTCATCTACAAATGCTTTTATAACGACATTCGTAACCGTTATCATATATTTTTAAAATTTATCTTCTTCACAAATGTTTCACATTTCAAGAAAGCTGAATGTGATTTAAATCACTGTCACAATAACTTTTCACTACTATCATAGTAAATACATAACAATTGAACAATTTGTGAAATCAATGAAAGCTAATGGAATTGGAACAATTGTCTTGTATTATGAAATTGTAATCATTTATTTATTGTGAAACCTTGGGGAGGGAGTGAGGGTTATGGCGAAAATGGAACTCAACCGAAAAACAAAGACGGAAATAGAGGATAGCTCTTCTTTAAAGGGCACATTAGCTTCCGTTTTCCTATTAGGATTCTTTCTAATAGTAACATGGGTGAGCGTTTACTTCTTATTTTTAGATCGTTTTTAAGAGAGAAAGGGGATACAGTTACCATGCACATGCATAAGTTTGAAAAAATTTGGCTGATATTTGGGATTGGGACACTTCTAGTTTTCCTAACCGTTTTAGGTGTTAGTGCCTTTTATCTCGGAAATCAACCACCAAGCTGCTTAGCAACAATAAATCCTGAAAAAGTTGATACAACTGCACCATTCAACGAGCCAGGACTTAAAAAAGTTGAGGGCAAAGACTGGGATTATGAATTAGTATATGTAGCTCAAGCTTTCGCTTATTCTCCAGGGGAGATTGAAGTTCCACTTGGAGCAAAAGTAAAGGTAATTGCAACAACAAAAGACGTCATTCACGGATTTCAAGTTGCTGGAACAAATATTAACATGATGTTAGAGCCTGGTTATATAAGCGAGTATGTCACTACCTTTGACAAAGCTGGAGAATACTTAATTTTATGTAATGAATATTGTGGTTCTGGACACCACATGATGACGTCTAAAATCAAGGTGGTGGAATAATGAATACATTAAATGCGAAAATTGATCCTCGTGATGGAAAATTAGTTATGGCCCATTTTTATGTGGCATTCATTGCTTTGGCTGTGGGTGGGCTGGCAGGTCTTCTGCAAACATTAGTACGTTCTGGAAAATTTGTATTACCTGCAGGAATTGGCTATTATCAAATATTAACAGTTCACGGTGTTGTGCTCGGATTGGTTTTAACAACATTTTTCATTATGGGCTTTCAAATTGCTGCCACAAGTCGTACATCAGGTACATTATCCAATCTTCAAAGAAAATTAGGTTGGATCGGCTTTTGGTTAATGACTGCTGGCACGCTAATGGCAGCCACAATGATTCTACTAAATAAAGCTTCTGTATTATATACCTTCTATGCGCCATTACAAGCACATTTTATTTACTACCTGGGTCTAACTCTTGTTGTGGTAGGTAGCTGGGTAGATGGAGCTGCAGTACTAGGTAAATATATTAGCTGGAGAAAGCAAAACCCTGGTCAGCCAAGTCCTTTAATTACGTTTATGGCTGTTGTTAATACCATGTTATGGATTGTCGCAACAATCGGTGTTGCTGCAACCGTTTTATTCCAATTACTTCCTTGGTCACTCGGGATTGTTGATCGAGTGGACGTTCTAGTTAGCCGTACACTATTCTGGTATTTCGGACATCCACTTGTTTATTTCTGGTTATTGCCTGCCTATATGGCATGGTATGTAGTCATTCCAAAAGTAATTGGGGCAAAAATCTTCTCTGATTCACTAGCTCGTTTGTCCTTTATCTTATTCTTACTATTCTCTATCCCTGTTGGTTTTCACCATCAGTTAATGGAGCCTGGTATTGATCCTGCTTGGAAGTTTTTACAGGTTATCTTAACCTTTTTAGTTGTCATTCCATCATTAATGACCGCCTTCTCCCTCTTTGCCACTTTCGAAAGCTATGGTCGCTCGAAAGGAGCAACCGGACTCTTCGGATGGTTTAAGAAGCTGCCTTGGGGAGATGCAAGATTTACAGTGCCTTTTATCGGAATGCTTTCATTTATACCTGCAGGTGCAGGTGGACTGGTGAATGCTTCCCATCAATTGAACCAAGTAATTCATAATACAATTTGGGTTACTGGACACTTCCATTTAACACTTGCAACCGCCGTTGTTTTAACTTTCTTCGGTATTTCTTACTGGCTGGTTCCACATGTAACAGGCCGTGTATTAACAAAAGCAATGAATAAACTTGCAATTTATCAAGGTGTTCTTTGGGCAATCGGTATGACCTTTATGTCAGGTGCGATGCACGCAGCTGGATTACTAGGTGCACCACGACGTTCTTCTTTTTCAGAGTATGGGGGAGCTGCGCAAGCGACTGAATGGATACCGTATCAAATCGCTCAAGCTGTAGGTGGCACAATCCTTTTCGTTGCAATTATTCTAATGCTTTACATTTTTGTGAATTTAGCATTTTTTGCACCAAAAGGAGAAGAAGAATTTCCAATTGGAGAAGTTAGTGATAAAGCTGAAAAATCACCAATGGTATTTGAAAACTGGAAACTTTGGCTAGGAATTACTGCTTTATTAATCTTGTTCGCTTACACCATACCATTTATAGATATGATTCAGAATGCTCCAATTGGTTCAAAAGGTTATAAATTATGGTAATAACAAACAGCGCCTATTAATGGGCGCTGTTTGTGGTTTCAACAGGTAATTCATATTGCTTTAAGCGAACTAATTTTCATCCTACGTAGTTATTTTTTTATTTTATAAATTCTCTCGTATTTACTATAAAGATAGTTAATTAAATAGGAAGCGTTCAGGCCTTCTCCCGTAATATCTTTAATCAATTCAAGAGGTAGCTTCATTTTTCCATGCTGATGAATATTATTGGTTAACCACTCTTTTATTGGTAGAAGGTTCCCCTCCTCAAGTAGTTGCTCATAGTGGGGAATATCACATAACATGGCATGTTTTAGTTGAGCAGCATAAATATAACCAAGCGCATAGGACGGGAAGTACCCAAAGCTTCCATCCGACCAATGAACGTCTTGAAGAACACCATTTGCATCATTATCTGGAGTAATCCCTAGGTATTGTTCATATTTTTCATTCCAAACTTTAGGCAAGTCCTTTACTTCAATTTCATCATTAAAAATCCCTTTTTCAATTTCGTACCTGATCATAATATGCAATGCATAAGTTAGTTCATCCGCTTCTATGCGTATGAGCGACGGCTTCGATTCATTGATCGCTCGGTAAAATTGTTCAATCGAAACATCTTGAAACTGTGCAGGAGCGTATTCTTTTAGCAAGTCAAAATTACCTTTCCAAAAAGATAGACTTCTACCAATAAAATTTTCATAAAATAAAGATTGTGATTCATGAATCCCCATGGATGTTCCTGTACATAAAGGAGTTCCGATTAATGCGGGAGAAATATTCTGTTCATATAATGCATGTCCTGCTTCGTGTATCGTACCAAATATAGCTGTACGGAAGTCTTTTTCATCATACTTCGTTGTCACACGAACATCCCCTGGATTTAATCCAGTCGCAAATGGATGTACCGTTTCATCTAATCTACCCGAGTTAAAATCATAGCCAACTTTCTTTAGGATTTCCAAGCTAAATTCTCGCTGATTTTCCTTAGAAAAATGTTTATACAGAAATTGTGTATTTGGCTTGTTTTCTGATTCCTTTATTTGTTGAACTAAAGGAACGATTTTTTCTCGAAGCTCACTAAATACTTGATCAAGAATGTCGACTGTAATACCAGGCTCATACATATCTAGCAGAGTATTATATTTATTTTCCGTGTAACCCCAATAGGTTATAAATTTTTTTGTCATATCAACTATCTTCTCGAGGTATGGTTGGAACATGGAAAAGTTTGAAGCATCCTTTGCCTCTTCCCATACTGCCTCTGATTTCGACTGAAGGATCACAAATTCTTTGTATTCTTCAGCTGGAATTTTTTTGTTTCGATCGTATTCCTTTTTACATTCAGCAACCGTTTTTTTAGTTATCTCACTCAGTTCATTATCATGTTCCATATTAGTAAGATTTGCTATGTATGCAGCCATTTCCTCAGATGTTGACATTTTAAACACTTCACTAGACAGCATACCAATGACTTCTGAACGCTGCTCCATCCCTTTTTTCGGTGCTCCCGTTCGAAGATCCCAATATATAAGTCCAAGCGCTTCTTTATACGCACCCATTTTTTTAACATAATCCAAAAACTCTCGTTCCATCTGCTTTATGGCAGTAATCATCCTGTCCCCTCCTCGAAAACCTTCTTGCAAAAATTTTATCATAATTTTCAGGAAAAATCTTGGAAAAACAAGAAAGGAGCAGAGTATGATCTGCTCCAAGCTTACTTTGATACCGATACAGGCAGGACGGAATGTACGAGATCAATTATTTTTTGAGACTCGTTTTGGTTCATTAAAATATGCACTTTTCCTTTGTCTTCATGTGTACGTATTAAACGACCGATACCTTGACGAAGTCGGAGAAGCATATACGGGATATCGACCTCTTCAAAGGAGTTTTCTGTACTCTCCCTTTTCGCAGTAAATACGGGATCATGAGGTGGAAAAGGCAGAGAAAAGATGAATACATTCTCTAATGAAGATCCTGGAATATCAAGCCCTTCCCATAAATGGGTGGAGCAAAGTACAGCACTCTCTTCCTGTTGAAATTTCGAAACTAACGTACTTATTTCGGCATCTCCCTCAAAATAGATAGAGAAAGCAAGTTCTTCTTGGAGATGACGTTTGAAAAATTGTTGTTCTTCCTCATTGGAGAACAGAACTAGACCTCTTCCTCCGGCTTCCTTCAATTGCGTAACAGTATACATACATTTTTCATCAACTGAGGTAAAGTTAGGCATCTGTATTTCCATCGCTTCTTCATAATTAAACGGTGAATTTACACGGAAAGATAAAAAATCATCAATACCAAGACTTTTTGCAATGTATGAAAATGAGCCATTTTCGGAAAGTGTTGCAGAAGAAAAAATGAATGGCTTTTTCTGTGAAAATACCTCTTCACGCATGATATCTTCCACCATTCTCGGCATAATCACAAGCGTTCGTTTTCCTTCATGTTCTTCAAACCAAATGATACCTTTAAGTTCTTTTAAAAATAAACTTAATGAATACGTTATCTGCTCGAGATAGCCTTCGACAATCTTTAGATCATATTCGTTAATCACATATAATTCACTTTCAAAGACAAGTTCTTCTTCCAGATCTGATAATAAAGAGGCAAGTTGTTTCCCCTTTGCTAACACTTCCGGTGTTTTTTTAATCATCTGCTTATTAGAGCCAACAGTCTTTTCCGATGCGTCATGTAAAACTTCAAAAAATCGTTCACTAGCAATAATGGATTCATCTATTAGGTTAAGTGTCTTATCCCTTACATCATTAGCGGTTAGACGCTCCAGTAATGTTTCAAGTGTTTGTTCTGTTAACTTATACGTTAAAGCCTTCTGACTAGCATATTCTAAGAGATGACCCTCATCAAATACGACGCATGAGCTTTCAGGTAAAAGCGGAAGCTGTCCTTCACGTTTTCTTGCTTCCTTAGTCCAAATATGCTCCATATAAAAATCATGCGAACAAATAATTAAGTCCTGTGAACTTCTGTAATAATCACGGTGCAATGTTTGTCCACATCTATGTCGCTGATCACAAGAAAAGCAGTCCTGTAAACTATCCCATGCTATTTCGTTCCACTGCTCGTTAGACAGCTGTGGAAAGTCCTTACGATCTCCGTATCGTTCAAAGGACTGCATCGATATTCCTGTATGTACAAAATCAGGTAATTGATGGAACACATCCATATGTACATCGGAAGAAGCAACAGATTGATCTAGTTTATTCAAGCACAAATACTGATCTCTTGATTTAGCTAAACGAACGTCAATATTGAGCTGTAACGCTTTTTCAAGCTTGGCGATATCTCCTTCTTTTTTGACAAGCTGTTCGATCAGTGTTTCATCTGCACAGGCAATAATTGCCGGTCTGTTTTTGTAACGAGCATAACAGATCGCATATAAGAGGTAAACAATCGTCTTTCCCGTACCTACACCCGCTTCTGCAAACATCACTTTATTTTCTTGAAAGGCTTTTTCTAGTTGAAATGCCATATAGATTTGTTCGTCACGTACTTCAAAGCCCTCTTCTGGCAGTAAATCGTAGAACACATCCCCAATCCAATCCCCTAATTTCTCAAAAAAGGATTCAGATTTAGATAGGGTGAATGGTAGCTGTTTTTGCAAAAATAACCCCTCCTGTACTTTATTAAAACTAAGCGATAAAAAACTGACTCGTAAGCGAGTCAGTTTTAAATCATTTTATTTCTCTAGGTGGTCTCTTACCCCAGTATTGATAATAATTCGTTTGTATAAACCCATTAAATAATTTTCGTTTTTTGGTCGCTGGTTTTCCGTAACATTCTTCAAATCTTTCATTTGACGTTAGCATGTATACCGACCATGTTTCGTGGGAGGAGAAAGCTTGTCCCATGTCTGTGTACATTTTTTCTACCGTTGGCTTATCCCCTAGTCTCTCTCCGTATGGGGGGTTCCCAACAATTACACCATATTCCTTTGTCGTCGTAAAATCTTTTACTTGCATTTGTTTGAATTGAATTAAATCTCCTAAACCAGCTTCGAATGCGTTAGCTTTAGCGATATTCACCATTTTATGGTCAACATCTGAACCAAAGATATCTATTTCTTGATCATACCTTGCAAGATCTTCAGCTTCATTTCTCGCATCTTCCCATAGCTTATCAGGAATCCAGTTCCATCCTTCGGAAACGAACTCTCGGTTAAAGCCTGGAGCAATATTTTGCCCTATCAAAGCAGCCTCTATCGGAATCGTTCCTGAACCACAAAAAGGGTCAACAAACGGGCGATCTGGTGTCCAATTTGTTAACAGCACTAGTGCCGCCGCTAATGTTTCTTTAATAGGCGCTTCCCCTTGTTCCGCTCGGTATCCTCTTTTGTGTAGACCTGCTCCACTCGTATCAATGGTTAGGATGGCCGTATCCTTCAAGAGAGATACTTCGATTTTAAACAGAGGACCATTTTCTTCAAACCAGCTTGTTCTACGATAATGGGTGCTTAAACGATTAACAATCGCTTTTTTGACGATTGCTTGGCAATCAGAAACACTGAATAAAGTTGATTTTACTGACTTCCCTGACACAGGAAACTCAGCATTTTCCGGTAGGTATTTTTCCCAAGGTAATGCCTTTGTTTTTTCAAACAATTCATCAAAGGTTTTGGCTTTAAATTCTCCTACTTTAATTTTCACTCGATCAGCTGTACGTAACCATAAATTGCTCTTACAAATGGCCATCTCGTCCCCTATAAAGCGAACACGACCATTTTCAACAGTACACTCATACCCTAAATCTCTTACTTCCTTCGCAACTACTGCTTCAAGCCCCATCGCAGCGGTAGCTATTAATTCAAATTTCGTCATCGTTTCACCTCAGACAGAATGTAACTTGCCTTGTTTATTATATGTATAATACAAGAAAAGCTCTCCAACAGAGGAGAGCTATCATTAGAAAACACTCATACAATTCCATTAATAACGTTCTATAAGCCATGTTTTGTTCCTTTGTACTACCATCGACTGGTCGTCTCGTACTCAGGTGGCAATCATCTATCTACAGATTCAGCTGAACCTGTCCTTCTCCTCGTTCATTTCCTAAGAGAAGGTGCCCCTACCATAATTTGGGTTTCTCGCTCGTGGGGTTTACCTCGTTCCACCCCATTCATTTCTAAATGGGCTCCGTCACTGTGGCACTTTCAAGGTATTCATGCCATATCCTAATGGACTTAGGCATTTTCCCTGCCGTCAGCCAAGTAGAAACCTAGCTGCCCTAGCTTATGAATTGGCTAGGCACGAACACTACGGACATCTCAGACCGTGCGAGCATGGACTTTCCTCTACAATTCACTTACGATCCTTGCAGCGATTACCCGAACGTTATTAACGAACAATACATATTATATGTAATTGTGAATGAAATATCAATGCCTTCTTACATGGTATTTTCTGTTAATCGTATAATTTGCTACCGAAAACATGCTTTTCAAGATTTGATAATCTTTTGAGGATATCAAAATTTGTTGTACCAGCAGAAGGTTGTTGAACGGAAGGTCTTCTTACAGCTTCTTCTAATTGTTTTTTCAAACGTGCGTTTTCCTGTTGAAGTTCTTCAATTTCTTGCTGTAGGATCTCATAATCTTTAATTACTACATCAAGAAACTTATCAACATCCTCCGGCTTGTAGCCTCTCATGGCTGTTTTAAATTCTTTTTCCAAAATGTCTTTCGCTGTTAGCTTCACTTTATCTATTTGCATTTATTTTTTCACCTCGGTCACTCAAAGAAACATTATCTATATTTTTTCAAAAATATGCACTTTTGTCAATTTTTCTTTTATATGGGTAACTTTTAAAAATAATCGTTTTGCTTTTGCTGTTCTTCTTCGACTAATAATTGAAGATCATAAAAGGTAATTTGTGTGATGAGATATGGATTATTCTCTTGATATTGTTTGGCTGTTTGTAGTAAGTATTTCGGACTTCCGTCTCTTTCTTCGTCATATACAAGAAGCAATGCATCCGTTTTTTGGATGGCAAATTGATTTTTAAGCCGAAATTGGGCTGGGCTATCGTACTTCCTTTTAGTGACTGAGTCTACATAGTCAGCCCTTTGGATAATGGAGTGATACCACTCCTTATTTTTATCGCTCCAGTTACCTTCTTGCTCTAAGAATGGGGTTATAATTGCTAGTTTTAAGTCCGGATAGTTCTTTTTCCGAAGTTCCATCACGACTTCTGCCGCCCACATCTCTACTCCTAGTTGACCTGATATCATTACCCATTCAAGCCCTTGGTCAAGAAGCTCTAGAAGCGCTTTTTTTATAGCCAGTTTTATGTACCCAACGCCAGGGTCATTTTCTTTGAATATCCCTAATTCACTTGCCTTATATCCTGATATATATACCAATTTTATCAATCGATTTGCTTCCTCTCAAGAACATATATATGAACAAACAAGGGCTTATCAATAAGCCCTTGTAAGAAGTACTATTATCTTCCAAAAGATGGTCCTGGTGCTGCTCCAAAGCCTGGCGCTCCTGGTGCTCCTCCAAAGCCTGGGCCTGGACCGAATCCTGGGCCTGGGCCGAATCCTGGGCCTGCTCCAAAGCCTGGGCCTGCTCCAAAGCCTGGTGCTCCTCCGAATCCTGGTGCTGGGAATGGTCCTGGTACAGGACGAGGTGGTGCAAAGCTTTGCGTATGAGTCACTTCATTTACAACAGACTGTGTTTGTGGGAAGAAGTGTTGGTGATCATAATTGATGTGATTAACAGTTGTTGTATGCTGAGGGTGAATATGTGGCACCACATTATTTGAGAAAGTATGATTTACACAGCATTTTGTTGGGTGAACAACAGCAGGTAATACATTAGTAGGTCCGCAATGTTTTTTAAACATATTTGAGCTTCTCCTTTCGAATAGTGTTTTTTGTGCTTTACAATAACAGCCTATGATAAAGGAGTCCATCTTGTACTAATGCAAATACCTATTTTCGCTGATTTCTTTGTATTTAACCCAAAGATTACATTAATGTATAAAAACTTTCTTTTAAGTTCGTGAAAATAATCGCAGTTAAACAGACAACAAGAAAAAACATAAACAAAATTGCTTTATACATCGAATTCATCCATCTCCACTTTTTATTCTAGCTTTCTATCACTCAATGATACATTTTACCTTCAATTTTAAGGGGAGACAACACCAAAAAGGCGGATTTTGTCGATTATTTTTTTACATTTTTGTTACAAGATTTTCTTGTAATTCTTTCCAGACGTTTCTCAAGATCAATGGCCTGGTCCATCTTCCAATCACTACGTTTTTCAAGTAATAATTTTGCTTTCTGACCAAAAAATAGTGCCTTCTCGTAATCCTTTTTTTTATGTTCATACCACTTGGAAAGTTCCAGCGAGGAATCATATGCAATCACAGTATCAGATACCTTCGACAAATTCTCCCAAATTTCACTTGCCGCTTCATAATCTTTCCTCTTTTTTAATTGTAAAGATAGTTGCCAGCGAGAATGATAGGCTTCCTTACTTACCCCTGACGCTAATTCTATGAAAGTATTCTCTGCAGCCGTATCTTCCCCAAGATAAGTAAACCATCGGCCCACCTCAAAAGCTTCTTTCACCGTTTGATTTTGATCTATTCGTAAAATCTGAAATGTTAAGTGGGTATACAAACTAATAAGGGACAGAATATCTATCTCGTTATGTTTGATAATTCCTAGCATTCCTTCTGGTTTTTGTGTTTCGACGTAATCAAAATAAATCATCGGAGCTAAAAATCCTGGTACGTCATCGACTCTTTGAATATCAAGAATTTCCTTCTCGACGACCGATAGCTTTAAACGGTCTATCTTATGCTTCCATATTCTACGAGAGGCATGAAACAAATCGAAATGTCCAAAAGAAGGCAACTTTGGAACATGATCTTTCAGCAATGTATGCCTTGTTTTTACTTGAGGCCAATCAAAGGCTTTTCCGTTATACGTCACTAGCGTCGTATAATCCACCTTTTCAAGAAAACTAGTATAAAGAGGAATTTCACTTCCAGGTCGTGGAAGAATATGCTGTCTCACAACTAAATGATTGTCTTCCAATGTGGCATGTCCAAGAAGAAAAATCGTATTCCCTACTCCCCCACCCAGTCCTGTTGTTTCTGTATCGAAAAAAAACAACTGCTCTGGTAGAAACCCCTTTGCTGATAGCGGATGAGAAATATTTGACTCATTCCAAGCTTTCACAGCGTCAACAAAATCGCCTAGCTGATATCTGCCATGTTGGTAATCAAACGGATACTTTACTTCTCTTACAAGGCAAAAATCGTCTTCTAAAAAGTACGGAGTAACTCCATTCTTCTTCCATTCATCTAAAAAAGGGATATCCTTCTTAGACTTTACTGGCAGAGAGCTCGAACTTTGTTTCGAGCTCTCTGGAATAGATAGATGAGGTTTTAATCGATTTAGCTTATTTTTCAAACTCAATTGACTCTACCCTTTCCCACTTCATATTGAAACATTTTTAATATGTTCAAGCAGTCCACCTTTGCTGTTTCTGCCGTAGGATCTGTGCCGATGCAAGATGGACAACCGTAATGACAATTACAACGGGTAATCATCTCTTTCGCCTCTTTAATAATTATTTCCATTCCATCATAGATCTTTTCGCTAAGTCCGATTCCACCAGGATAGCGGTCATAGAAAAATAACGTCGGCTTTTCATTGTGGACAGCTTTCACTTGTGGAACGACATGAATATCCTGTGGGTCACACATGACAAATAAAGGAGCAATATGTTTAAATGCATGAGAAATGCCAATTAAGCCTTGATCTAAACGTTCCTCTGGTAATCCAGTGGAGGCTTTTTCAATCGAAATCCATGCAGAACTCGTATGAAGCTCAACTTCCGGTAAGTGAATCGGTCCGGACCCTATATTTTCATGTGTTTCGAATTTGATTTTTTTAAAGATCGTAGCTTTAGCTAATACGCTAACATCCCCAAAAGCTACTTCTACCATAGAATTTTCCCTATTCTTATCAATCTCTAATACTTTTAATTCGACAGCTAAATTAGCGTCCGTAAAATAATCAACGGCTACCTCGCGAACGAATGCCTTCTTTTCTTCCCAATCTAGCTTTTCCACCTGAAATTGCGTTCCTTGATGCAAATAAATAGCCTCTTCGTGTAGTAAGGTCATACTTGAGAAAAGATCCATTTCACCTATCACACGAGCTTTAGATACATCTGATTGGTCTATTATGACAACATTATCTTGTGAGGCAGAACGTAAGCTAATATTGTGAGCAGGGAACGAATCATTCATCCAGTAGTATTTCTCACCATTTTCAAAAAGTACCCGTTCTTCTACTAAGTATTCTAGAAGTTCTTCGATCTCGGTTTCTCCAAAATAGTCACCTTTTTTAAACGGTAACTCATACGCTGCACACTTCAAATGATCGATAAGAATAATCAAGTTATCTTTATTTATTCTTGCTGTTTCTGGGCTGCTTGTAAAAAAATAATCAGGATGCTGTATAATGTATTGATCTAGCGGACTAGAGCTTGCCACGAGTATAACTAACGATTCTCCATGTCTTCTCCCAGCTCTTCCTGCTTGTTGCCATGAACTTGCGATTGAACCTGGATACCCCGTCATAATACACACCTGCAGCTGACCAATATCCACCCCTAATTCTAAAGCGTTTGTACTTACGACACCATAGATGTCCCCGTTCCTAAGCCCTTTTTCAATTTCTCTTCGCTCTGTTGGCAAATAGCCACCCCTGTATCCTCTTATTGCCTTTGGACCAAGCTGATACTTTACAAGCTCTTGGAGATACGTTAGTAAAATTTCGACTCTCACTCTGCTTTTCGCAAAAACAATGGTTTGAATCTTATTTTTTAATAAAGTACGTGCGATATTTCTAACCTCAAGAGTTGCGCTCCTTCGAATATTTAAAGGCTTGTTTACAATGGGAGGATTATAAAAGAGAAAATGTTTCCTCCCACTTGGTGCACCATTATTATCAATTAACCTCATGTTTGTTTCTGTTAAATGTTCGGCTAACTCAAGTGGATTAGCAATCGTCGCAGAAGTACAGATAAAAATAGGATTACTTCCATAAAATTCACAGATTCTTTTCAAACGCCTAATTACATTTGCGACATGACTCCCAAATACACCACGATAAATATGTAGCTCATCAATAACAACAAACTTTAAATTTTCGAATAACGATACCCACTTTGTATGATGTGGGAGAATGGCCGAATGAAGCATATCTGGGTTTGTTATGACAACATGTCCAGCCTTACGTACTTTTTCTCTTATATTCGCAGGCGTATCTCCATCATATGTGTAGCTATTAATTTGAAGCTCTGTTGCTTGTATTAGCTCATTAAGCTCACTTTTTTGGTCCTGTGCTAGCGCCTTAGTAGGAAAGATATATAAGGCTCTTGAATCCATTGATTCGATAACCGTTTGAATAACAGGGAGATTGTAACAAAGCGTCTTCCCAGAAGCCGTTGGAGTCACTGCAACAATACTTTCTCGCCGTCTAATCGCTTCATAAGATGATCTTTGATGAGTAAACAGCCTTCCAATTCCTCTCTCCTGCAAAGCCTTTTTTAAGTTAGGGTGGAGGTCATTAGGTAATTCTGATGTTCTTGCTTCTCTTTCTTCTATTGTATGCCAATGCACAATTTGGTCTTTAAAGTCTTGATTTTTCTTCAGCTCTACTATAAGGTCTTGTAAACTTTTTCTAACCTTCATGTACAGATCACCTCTATAGCTCTATCATACCGAATAAACGTTCGTAATTAAAGTACTGTTTAAAAATAACAATGTTTCTCAGCAATCTATTTTTTCAGTATTATATTTTTGGTAAAATAGAAACTAGGTTATTGTAGAGATTGAGGTGTTTGGAATGAAAAGTACTGAAATTAAAAAAGTATTATCTGAGTTCTCTTTATTTCGTAGCTTAGATGAAGATGAGCTTCAAAAAATTATTGATATATCTATTTCAAGAGATTGGAATCGCGGAAGTCATGTCTTTATGCAGGATGATCCCCTTGAAAACGTATATTTTATCCACTCTGGAAAAGTAAAGATATATAAAAGTGATGTTAACGGAAAAGAACAAATCGTTGCGATTTTAAAAAAGGGTGAAATGTTCCCACATGTTGGTTTCTTTCGAAAAGGGGGATACCCTGCTTATGCCGAAGTATTGGAGACAACAACTTTAGTTGTGGTTCCTATCCTACCATTTGAAAAGGTGCTTATTGAGAATCCTACGCTTTGTATTAAAGTATTTAACGTACTAAGTGAGAAAATTGTTGACCTTCAAGACCGGTTAGAAGCACAAATCCTAAATAATACATATGAACAAATAATCAAGCTACTGATTCGATTAGCAAAATTACACGGCAAAGAAACAAATGGAACCTTCACGTTAAATGGTGAATTTACGAATAAAGATTTAGCCAATATGATTGGAACGACACGCGAAACCGTCAGCCGTACTCTTACCAAAATGAAAAAAGAGGAACTCATTGAAGTCGATAGCAACGGTACGATGACTTTTGTCCTTGATGAACTACTCGAAGAATTAATATAATAAAAAAGGGAGCATATCAGTGTATGCTCCCTTTTTCTATCCTTCTTTTTACCTCATAAAGCTGTAGCATCTCTTGCCTATCTTCAGAAGCGGTACCAATCCGCTTCCGTTAGCACATTCATTACATCATCAGATCTATATCCATTGTCAAAAAATATTCATATTTTCAGCTGTTACAAAACGATGAACCGCCTATATCGAAGTTGCATAATCTGTAAGGGAGAAATCATATAGAGAGGGGTAGAATCATGTCTAATAACTTGCCAAATAAACCAAATCGTAACGATCGTCCTGAACGGTTCGGAGAAATTGCCAAAGCGATGAATGACTTTTTTCATGAAAAACCAGTCAGAGGTTTTTTACAAAGCATTGATGAGTTCTTTAACCTTCCGTTCGCCACCTTTCCCGTTTCTGTGAAAAGTTATGACAGGGAGCACCATATTGTTGCAGAACTTCCTGGAGTTAAAAAGGAACAAATTAATATCGATGTCCTTAATAACTCTCTGACGATTACAGTGAAAAATGGAGAAGTGATTATAGAAGAAGATGATGTTCATAAGGTCTATAGTAGAAAAAATAAAATGCAGCAAATGAGTAGAACAATTACTCTTCCCCAGCCAATAAACGAAAAAAAGGTGAAGGCCTCTTACAATGATGGCTTGCTAACGATAATTGTGCCGAAACTGCCTGGAAAGAAAATTCATATTATTAATGATTAAGCAGACTTTTTTCTGCTTATTTTTTTACCGTGTAAAAAAGGTATAGGGCTGCCCTATACCTTAAACATTCCTCCAAGACCCTTTACCATCGAAGAGACTTGTGTGACTGCATTCATCATCTGTCCAGCTGTATCTACCATTTTGTTAACGTCAAATGTTCCATCCTGAGTTTTAAATGAATTCATTATTGATTTCACACCAGTTGGCGGTCGTGGTATAGCAGATTGCTTTGGATAAGGGTGTGAAAATGGTGGGTTATATTGACCATATGCAAATTGATTGTGATACGATATTTCAGGTTGTTGAAGAGGATTATGAAGAACGGCTTCCGAAAGCTTATGCTTCTTTTCTTGTGGATATGGTTGATTTCCCTGATATGCATAATCAAAACCCTGTCCCTGAAATCCTCCCCCACCGTATGGATATGCTGGGCCATAATAGGATTCATTAGGATAATAATTATAACCGTTTTGTACCGCTCCACCGTAGTTCATATTGTACATAGGAACATTCATTGGTTGTTCAAAGTAGTTGGCGTAT
The DNA here is from genome assembly GCF_023715225.1 of Robertmurraya korlensis. Taxonomy (GTDB): domain Bacteria; phylum Bacillota; class Bacilli; order Bacillales; family Cytobacillaceae; genus Robertmurraya_A. Next base: position 679,595 of record NZ_JAMBNS010000001.1, on the reverse strand, counting down.
GCCTCTGGCCGAGTATGGACCGTTTCATTTCCCCATTGATATGGATATACTTCATTCATCATCGGTTGTAGTGATGGACGATTATATCTTGAACGTTTATATCTTTGACCGAACAAGGGCACACAACCTCCTTTCATATATTCACTGCTATACTTTATGTTTCATCCGCCTAGATGGTGAATAAAGAATAAATATCTGCTATAAATCACCATTTTTGTCTAACGGTGTCGGAAGTCTCAATATTTAAAAAAACATCAGATTGTGCCTCCACATGATACGATGATAAGGAAGAAACAACCTATATAAAGGGGGAATTTAGGTGAATATTCAAGAATTAAAAAATCATTTCCAATTAGTTAAAAAATACGAAGCACAAGATGTAAACGAGTTATTAGACTATGTTAAGAAATGTTACATTTACAGTGAAATAACTACTTGTGAATACCGTAATCTTGTTTATGAACTTGAATCACTAGGTGCAAAAACCCCTGAACTTGAATCATCTATGTAAAATACAATTGTATGATATTAAAAAAGTAGCACCTCTCCTAAATGGCGAGTGTGCTACTTTTTATGTTTCATATTTATTTATATTTGCTCGTAATACGGTTAACACATATCTAACAGACTGAAGGTAGTTTATGAATCTGGTTCGACTTGTTTCAGGAAAAAAGGCTTGTACAGAAATCATTTCCATTTGTTCGGCTGCTGAATCAATTTGAGTAGCATGAAGATTTTTCGGTCGATTTTCCTCAATCCAAGCCGCCGATTCCTTTTTCCAACGGTCAACCACCTCTTTTACCTCGTCAGCAAATGGTTTAACCCGCGTAAAAAAGTCACCCTTTTCACCTTTCATCTTCACTGAAAGAAAGGTTTCTTCTATTTCCTTTGTATATTCGTACAAACGTTCATTTAATTGTCCTAACATTGAATGATTATCCAAGTTGTCATGCTCCTTTAACATATATACCCCTACTATAAAGGATAAACGACGAAATTAAAAAGGTTAAGCCGTCGTTCTCTTATGTTGTGTATCATTTGTAGACTTATTTTGGGCTAAATTGAATTTCCCCTCTAGTATATAATAGCGGTTTTCTGTTTTCCATAAGCTTTTTTGTTGTTGCTTTAACATCTCTGCTTCCACATCAGACAGTTTATAATCGATGGATTTTTCTAGTTCCTCAAGATCATTGTGTATTTCAGAAAGCATTTGTAAAATATCTGATTTTAGAATCATCGAACATCCCTCCAAGAATATTTTTCAGCTCTAAGTAAATCTCTTTTGTACTTATTCTTTGTCTTCTTCTAACCTCCTTCCCTTATGACAAAACTAGAAGCAATTCGCCAAAAGAAGTGTAAAATTTTTGTTCGCCCAACTAGGTTTCGACATGAATGAAAAAATGAAGGATGAAACAAACTAATCTCGGAGGTGGTAAAGAATGAAAAAGAGAAATCAAAACAATGAAAAAGAAAATACTCAACCAAAAAAGCTGGAAGAAACAAAACCTGGGTATGGAGATAAAAAGCTTGAAGGTATCGACCGTCCTTCAACGTGAAGATATAAAAAGCAAGAATCTATGAAGATTCTTGCTTTTTATATACGTTTCTTCATTTGAAGTAACTTATAACACATAATACAAAAACGAATATGTTTCTGTTTATTCAAGTACCAATGAGTCATTTCCCATGGGTGTCTGTGAGCAATCGCCGTATTGAACCATTTATTTTTCACTCGAGGGTGATTTGTCCACTCATTCTGAAGATGGATATGGTGTTTAATAACCGGGTAGGTTTCTCTTAAAACGGGGGTAGTTTCTTCCTTGTTTTTCATAAATTGTTCGTAATCATGCCTCGACCCAGTGTGTGCCGTTGTTTTCGCAAAATGAAAGACCTTCATGAATATTTCGGGATCAAACAGAATATCAGCCAATCTTTTCCCTAAATCAATTCGGTTATCCACCTCTTGAAAACCATATACACTTGCTCCATAAAGTTCTCCATGAACAGTAGGAAATAAAACAGCACTAAAATGAAGATAATCCTGAAAAGCAAAGAGAAGTGAGTGAAACACTTTTTTATAATAGATTGGATGCTCAATCACTGGTTTTTGAATGATATTTTGCTCATTGATGATGAGTGCAGTCATCAGTCTTCTTTTATCTTTCTCCCTCCAATAATACGCCCATTCATTACTCATAAAAGACGAAACATGAAAATATCGTAATAAGTGAAACATCGGAGTATTTAGTTTCGTCGAATATTCATACAGCAACAATTGGGGGTAGGCATCCTGAAAAATTAACCAGTTCGCTCGCTCATAGGTTAAATACAATTGTTTTCTTGTTTCTGCTTCTAAAACCTGAGGAAACCACTTTCCTTCTAAGTCACACATGTTCCAGCCAGCATTTCTTGACACCATACTTGCCAAAAAGGACCAAAGAATATCCGAATGATTTAAAAAATAAGTAAAATACGCATCGGTTCTTGAAATATTGTCTATATTACTCGACTCAACTTTTTGCATAATTTCTGTAACCATTTGCTGCTCATCTAAATGATTAAAGGTATTTTTGATGTCTTTTTACTCCCTTCCAATGCTATCTTACGTTATAATTCGTTAATCGGTAGTTTTTATTCACCCTTTCTGGGGCTGATTTTGGTATGATAGTGTAGTTAAAGAGGTGTAAGAAAATGAATATTCATTATCCTAATGGAAGAAAGTTTATGAATCAGTTAAGCACCAGTCAAACAGCTAAAGCACGAAAGGACCCAACCTATAGCAACCGAGGAATGACGTTAGAGGAGGATTTAAACGAAACAAATGAATTTTACTTATTAAATAATATTGCCGTTATTCACAAAAAACCGACACCGGTTCAAATTGTAGAGGTAAATTATCCAAAAAGAAGTGCTGCTGTAATAAAAGAAGCCTACTTCAAGCAAGCCTCTACAACTGATTATAACGGCGTATATAAGGGAAAATACATTGATTTTGAAGCAAAGGAAACAAAAAATTCAACTTCTTTTCCCCTACAAAATTTTCATGAGCACCAAATTCAGCACATGGAAAAAGTCATTCAACAAGATGGCATTTGCTTTGTTATTCTTCGGTTTTCGAGTACAGAAGAAGTATTTCTGTTAGAAGCAAAGCAATTGTTATCGTATTGGGAGCGTATGAAAGAAGGAGGTCGAAAGTCTATAACAAAAGAAGAGTTACTTTCGACAGCACATCTTATTTCACTTGGCTTTCGCCCTAGAATTGACTATATTAAGAAAATAGATTGTTTATATAATCTCTAATTTTTCTTAATGGGAAGTAAGCTTTTTAGTAAGAAAGGAAGGAAACAATATGGCAGAGCAATACCAATCTAGAGAGGAGCGCCGCAAACAGTTAGAAAAACAGAAACAATCTAATAAGAAAAAAGGCAAAAAGCCAGCAAAAGGATTGTTCATGAAGATTTTTCTTATCCTTGTCGCACTTGGAATTACAGGGATTGTTGTCGGTGCTGCTACATTTGCATATATGATTAAAGACACTCCAGAACTTGATGAAGCACTTTTAAAAGATCCGATTTCCTCCCAAGTCTATGATATGGGCGGGACTATGTTTACAGAGATAGGGTCCGTAAAAAGAGACTATGTAAATTATGAAGATATTCCGGAAACGGTCAGAGATGCCTTTATTGCAACGGAGGACTCTCGCTTTTTTGAACATAACGGAATTGACTTGATTCGTTTAGGTGGCGCGGTTATCGCGAACGTCACCGACGGCTTCGGTTCTGAAGGAGCTAGTACGATTACACAGCAGGTTGTAAAAAATTCATTCTTATCTCATGAAAAAACTCTTTCACGTAAAGCACAAGAGGCATGGCTTTCTTTCAAGCTAGAACAAAAGTATACGAAAGAAGAAATCTTTGAGATTTACGTGAATAAAAACTGGATGGGTAGTGGTGGACACGGAGTAGCCACTGCTGCAAGAACATATTACGATAAGAGCTTGGATGAGCTTACCTTAGATGAAGCAGCATTATTAGCTGGTTTGCCACAGAGTCCAGCAAATTATGACCCTTTCAAATATCCTGAAAAAGCAAAAAAACGTAGGGATATTGTTCTCTCATTAATGAATCAACACGGCTATATTACAGAAGAAGAAATGGTAGCTGCACAATCGGTTGATGTATCTGCTGCACTTGTACCAGAAGACAAACGTGAGATTAATGGGGAAATTGCCTATGACTCCTTTGTAGGACAGGTTATTAAAGAAATTGAAGAAAAGTATCCAGATCTTGATCCTTTTTCTGAAGGATTAAAAATTTACACAACATTAGATACAACTGCTCAAGAATATGTAGAACAAATTCTAGATGGCAATGAAATTGTTGAATTCCCTGATGAGAAATTTCAAGCAGGGATCACCTTATTAGATACAAAAACGGGCGCCATTCGTGCACTCGGTGGTGGAAGAAACCAAACACAAACATTCGGATTTAACTACGCCACTGACCCTAGACGTCAGCCTGGCTCGACTATCAAACCGGTTTTAGACTACGGTCCTGCGATTGAATACTTGAGTTGGGGAACGTATCAGACCTTAGTGGATGAACCATACACATATTCAAGTGGTCAAGAAATTAATAACTGGGATAACAAGCATATGGGCTCAATGACGATGAGAACAGCTCTTGCTCTCTCACGTAACATACCTGCCTTAAAAGCGATGCAAGAGGTTGGACTTGATAAATCAAAAGAATTCGGTGCGAAACTTGGAATACCTGTGAGTGAGTTAACGGAATCCTATTCCATTGGTGGATTAGGTGGAGCTGATAAAGGTGTTTCCTCCCTTCAAATGGCAGGTGCATATAGCGCATTCGGAAATAACGGCTTTTACACAGAACCGTATTCCGTCGTTACGATTGAACTTCGTGATGGAACTAAGCTTGATTTAAAACCTGAAACTGAAGTGGTTATGAAAGATTCTACTGCCTTTATGATCACTGATATGTTAAAGGATGTTTTAACATACGGTACGGGTTCACGTGCAAGAGTAGACGGTCTTGCTGTCGCTGGTAAAACAGGAACGACGAACTATCCTACTGCCGAACGAGAAAAATATGGAATCCCTAAGGGTGCTGTTCCTGATTCTTGGTTTGTTGGTTACACAACCAACTACACAGCAGCCGTCTGGACAGGATATGATGATCGTACACAAAATTGGCTTACAAGTGATGAGCAAAAAATCTCACAATATATCTTTAAAAACCTTATGACCCATGTATCTCAAGGGAAAGAAACTGCTGACTTTACTGTACCTAACAGTGTAGAAAAAGTAAGAATTGAAAAAGGTACATTTCCAGCAAAGCTAGCAAGCGAATATACTCCTAATGATCAAGTAATCATTGAATATGCAGTTAAAGGAAGTGCACCAAAGCAAGTATCTAATAAATACGATAAGCCTGCAGCACCTAGTAATTTAAAAGTTACTCTTGATGAAGCGACGAAGGAACTACTTGTATCTTGGGAATACAACGGTGATAATGCGGAAGGCATTCAATTCCAGTTATATGGATCCTTAAATGATGGTGGAGAACAACTTCTAAAAACCACCTCAGAAAAACAGGTTCGCTTAAAAGCTGAAACACCAGGCTACTATACCTTTAAGCTAATTGCCGTTCGTGATTCTCAGCTAAGTGAAGCAGTAACAACAACCATTGAAGTAATGATTCCACAAGAAGAACAAGAGGTGGAAGAGGACGAAACGGAAAATGAGGATGGGACCGACGGTGAAACTACCGAAACGGGAGAAACAGGTGGTAATACAAATACCGGAAATTCAGGTACCGGAACTGGTAACACAGGTACCACTACCGGAAATGGTACTGGGAATTCTGGTACTGGATCCGGTAATACTGGTACACAAGGAACAGGAAATAATTAACAAAAAAGGCATCTTTAGAATTTCTCTAAAGATGCCTTTTTTGCGTATTGCTTTTCTAGTTCTTTAAAGAGCTCTGCTAATTGCTTAAAGGAATGGAAAGAACCCTGTCTTCCCTCGATAAAATCCAATCTTTCCTCAACATTAATGGGCTTTATTTTTATTTCTTTAAGTGAAACATTTTCAGGTATGTGTTCCAGGTTATTTACTAACAATAACATTTTATGAAATAAAGATAATCCTTTCTCCATTAGCAAAGCGGTTTCTTGTTTTTCTCTAATTTTAATAAGCTCCTCAAGCTGTCTCTCTATGCTTTTCCACTCTAAAAATCCATTTTGAATATCATTTTTGCTCATGAACAACCAATTGACCTTTCATTCTCTTTTTTCCTTCTCGGCATATGTCTAATAAAGGACAGCTTGGACATTGAGGATTTTGTGCTTTGCAATGATATCGGCCAAAGAAAATCATTCGATGGTGTGTTACTGACCACTCATCCCTCGGTACTTTTTTCATTAGTGTTTTCTCCACTTCTAATACGGAGTCCTTCCAACGACATATGGCCAGTCTTTTACTCACTCTCTCAACATGAGTATCAACCGCAATGGCTGGAATACCAAAAGCAACAGACACAACAACATTGGCTGTTTTTCTACCTACACCAGGCAGCTTGGTTAGCTCATCTCGATCCATAGGTACTTCCCCGTTGTATTCATCTAGGAGAATCTGAGAAAGCTTTTGGATATTTTTTGCCTTGTTCCGAAAAAGACCAATTGACCGGATATCGTTTTGTAGCTCTTCAAGTGAAACTTTCAAATAATCTTCAGGAGTTTTATATTTTTCAAATAGTGTTTTTGTTACTTTGTTTACAAGTACGTCGGTACATTGGGCAGATAATGCCACCGCTATCACGAGTTCAAAAGGATTTGAATGATTTAATTCACAATGTGCTTCAGGAAACATTTCTCCCATTGAATCTAAACAAAATCTAATTTGCTCTTTATTCAGCATCTCTTCCACTCAACTTTCAAAAAAATGTAAAAAAAATGAGAGACTATGCTCTCTTGCACGATTTATTGTTCAAGCCAATTATAAAATGGAATAGGCTCGGTTTTATTTTCTGTTCGCTCCGATTGTTTATTTTTCACTTGTGATTGATGTGGCCTAAATCTTTTTCCATAATTTTTTGCCTGCTCAACCGTTTTGATTCCGTTCTTTTTCCATTCAAACAGTATGCGATCAATATATCTAAAATTCAGCTTACCAGAAATAACGGCTTCTTTTAATGCTGCCTTGATAATCACAGGGTCATGCCGATCATCATCCATCCAAAGAGCAAGGGTCTCGCACTCAAATGGCGATAATGGTCTACCAAATTCCTGTTCAAAGCATGTGTACACGTCCGTTTCTATTGTTTGTTGCTCCATAACAACTTTGGCTTTTTTCTGTTGTAGAAAAACATCCAAAAGCTTATCCCATAGTGGGTCGAGTGAGTATTTCTCAAAACGAATTCCATCGCTTGAATGCCCATCTTGAATCTCAATTAGTCCCTTTTGGATAAGTCGACGAAGCATATCAGAGCACTGGGTGCTGGTAATTGTCATTAGAGAAGAGATCTCATTCGGGGTTGGAAAACTATTGCCTCTTTCGGTAAAACTATATACGTGAATTAATAATAATAATTCCAGTTCATCAATATTAAGAAGTTTATAAGAAGTTAATAGTGCATTAGGGATCGTAGTATTCCCTAGTTTCACCCAATCAAGCATATTTTCTTTCATTCAAGACACCTCCCCTTTAGTATAACATGAAGTATGATGATCAGTAAGGAACTTTCAGTGATTGCCAAATATATACTAGTTCATAATACAAATAGGTAGTAGTAAGGTGTGATTTACGCTGCGGGCGGGGCCGAGCCGCTTCCCTCGCTACGCTCAGTCCAGGGTCTCGACTATCCCGCTTTTCCCGCAGGAGTCGCCACCCTCCGCTCCAATCTAATAAAGTATTGCTCATCAATTATTAAAAATAGAGATGACCTACCTTGATTGTGGAAAGTCATTTCACTGACACCAAGAAATTTCCGTTTTTATCTCAGTGTACGGAAAATAAGAAAGTGTTTTTGCTGATGCGAAGAAAATGCATAGTATGCGTTGGACAACCCTACCATCTCTTAAAAAAATGTGCATGAGGCGTTGGAGCGGAGGGAGCTTGACTCCTGGGGGATCAGCGGGACAGGTAAGACCCCACAGGAGCGCCAGCAACGAGGAGGCTTACCGCCCGCCCCCCGGAAAGCAAGCACCCGGAGCGGAAATCAGCCATTTTCCACCATTCCCTATCAAACAAATGAAAAAAAGGCAGCGAGAGCATCTCACTGCCTATTGGTTGACAATCTGAAAGCTCGCATAAGCGAGCTTCTTTGATTAAGGATATAAGCGGTTTAATAAACGTGGGAATGGAATGGTTTCTCTAACATGCTCGACGCCACTTATCCACGCTACCGTTCTTTCTAACCCAAGTCCGAATCCTGAATGCGGAACAGAGCCAAATTCTCTTAATTGTAAGTACCATTCATACGCTTCTAACGCTAGTCCATGATCCGTTAAGCGTTGCTTTAAAAGCTCATAATCATGAATACGCTCTGACCCACCGATAATTTCTCCATACCCTTCTGGAGCAATTAAATCTGCACATAACACCACATCATCGCGGTCTGGATGCGGCTGCATATAAAATGGCTTTAAAGTTGTCGGGTAATGAGTAATAAAGACAGGCTTATCATAGCTCTCTGCAATCGCCGTCTCATGAGGTGCACCAAAATCATCACCCCAAGAAATATCTGTAAAGCCCTTCTCGTGTAAGAATTTAATGGCGTCATCATAGCTAATTCTAGGGAAAGGTGCTTGAATTTTCTCAAGCTTCTCCGTGTCTCTACCTAATGTTTTCAATTCTAATTGGCAGTTTTTCAGTACAGATTGAACAATATGTGACACATACTGTTCTTGAACTTCTAGGTTTTCTTCAAACTCTACAAATGCCATTTCAGGTTCTATCATCCAAAACTCAATTAAATGGCGACGAGTCTTTGATTTTTCTGCACGGAAAGTAGGTCCAAACGAAAATACCTTTCCTAGCGCCATGGCTGCTGCTTCCATGTATAACTGTCCACTTTGGGAAAGATATGCATCCTCGTCAAAGTACTTTGTTGCAAATAATTCCGTTGTTCCCTCAGGCGCACTACCTGTTAGAATCGGAGGGTCCACCTTTGTAAATCCTTGCTCATTAAAGAACTCATACGTTGCTCGAATAATTTCATTACGAACCTTCATCACCGCATGCTGACGTTTAGAACGTAACCAAAGATGTCTATTATCCATTAAGAACTCCGTTCCATGTTCCTTTGGAGTAATTGGATAGTCAACCGATTGGTGAATCAAATCAATTCCTTTTACTTGCAACTCGTAGCCAAATGGAGAACGCTCATCTTTTTGTACCGTTCCTGTCACATACACAGATGATTCTTGCGTGATTCCTTTTGCTTGCTGAAATACTTCTTCAGCTACTTCTGCTTTTACCACAACACCTTGTATAAAGCCTGTCCCATCACGAAGCTGAAGGAATGCTATTTTTCCACTAGAACGCTTGTTAGCAATCCAAGCTCCGATTTTAACATCTTCTCCAACATATTTGTGAACTTGTGAAATAGTTGTTTTATTCACGACAATTCCCTCCAAAAATCTAAAAAGAAGCTAAAAGTATGTATAAAATTTTTGTTTATAACACCTATAAGTAAGTATCAACTTCTCTTTAACAGTTTAAACTTCGTTTGAATGCGTAAAGTCCCATCTCATTATACAATTCGAAATATAGACTATCAAGTTTATATCCACAGAAAAAACAGAATGCCAAGGCATTCTGTTTTCAGCATATTAGACCATTTTGCTTTCTACGAACGTTTTCATACGTTTAATGGCTTCTTCTAACTGGTTTAATGAAGTCGCATAAGAGAGGCGAATATTATCAGGGGTTCCAAATCCAGAACCTGGAACAACAGCAACCTTTGCCTCCTCCAGTAAACCTTCCACAAATCCATCTACTGAATCATACCCACAGGCTTGAGCCGCTTTGCTTGCATTTGGATATAGATAAAATGCACCTTGCGGCTTTACACATGTAAAGCCTGGGATTTGTATTAGCTGTTCAAAAATAATATTTAAACGTTCTTCAAATGCCTTTTTCATTTCAGCCACAGGTTCCTCTGAACCGTTATATGCCGCAATTGCACCAAATTGAGCAGTTGTCGTTGGGTTTGAAGTACTATGACTAGCGAGATTGGTCATAGCAGCAATAATTTCACGATTTCCTGCTGCGTATCCAATTCTCCATCCTGTCATGGAATGTGACTTCGACACGCCATTAATGATGATCGTTTGTTCTTTTAATTCAGGAGATAATTGAGCAATAGAAACATGTTTATTTTCTCCATAAACAAGCTTTTCATAAATTTCGTCAGAAACAATTAAAACATTTTTTTGTAGACAAATTTGACCTAGTTCGAAAAGCTCCTCTTCTGTATACAACATTCCCGTTGGATTACTTGGAGAATTGATAATTACCGCCTTTGTCTTTTCTGTGATGGCGTTAGATAATTGAGCAGGTGTAATTTTAAACTCATTTTCTTCGAGTCCATCGATATAAACTGGTTGTCCCCCAGCTAATTTTACTTGTTCAGGGTAGCTTACCCAATAAGGAGTTGGGATGATGACTTCATCGCCCTCATCTAAAATTACTTGAAAGAGTGTATAAAGAGCGTGTTTTGCTCCATTTGTAACGATGATTTCTTTTGCGGAATAGTCAATGCCTTGATCTTCTTTAAACTTTGTTGCAATCGCAGCTAAAAGCTTTGGTAACCCTGCAGAAGGTGTATACTTTGTGTGACCCTCATTCATTGATGCAACAGCTGCATCAATGATATGCTGTGGCGTATTAAAATCCGGCTCACCAGCGCCTAATCCGATTACATCATAGCCTTCTTCCTTTAATGCTTTTGCCTTTGCTGTAATTGCTAAAGTTGTCGATGGTGTTAATGCCTTTACTCTTTTCGCTAATACAAATCCCATTTTCTTTGCCTCCAAAATTTATAAGTTCTTTATTTCTCTAACTTCTTCCCCAGTTTCAAAGTCAATGTAGAAATAGTTAATCTTATTGTTGTTTGAGCGATAGTAAATTTCCCATAGTGGGTTATTTTTTTCCATCCCTAAACGAACATCTATAATTTGGTCGGGAGATACTTCATTAGATAAAGTATTAATAGCTTCAGACTTTGTGATTCCATCTTCTGCCGGTAAGACCACTATTTTTCCACCTTTTTCAGGAATCCAAGCAATCAGCTTTTCCCCTTTTTTGTTGCTGCCTTGAACAACATAATACGCATCTGATCCATGATATAACGAAAATTCCGTAATATCAGTTATTTCCGTTTCTTCCTTAGCGATTGCTGTAGCACGACTTTCCGCATCAGCAATTGGCGCAGTTGCGTTTAAATATATTTTAATCGTAATTCCGATGACGATCATTACTCCAATTATTGCAATCCAAAACCACTTCTTCATGAATTTAGCACCACTTTTATGTACGATAAATAGTAAATACAGCTTTTGTGTTATCTTGTTGATCTAGAGCTAGACCGAACATTAAGTTCTCTCTCTTTAACGTCCGATTTAAGGCATCGACCACCTTATAAAAGTCTGATGTATACTCAACCTTTACAGTTGACAATACCTCTATTTTACTTTCCACTACAACTTTCACTCCATTCTCTAATATTTGTTAGCAATAGCTTTTTTAGAAAAGGTTACAATATATTTAAGCAACTGCTTATTTCTTATCAAACATTATAACAGCTTTTGAGCGATTGATATTAAATTTTTTTCTAGTTCACACACAATTTTCCCGCGCTGTATAAGCGCGGACTTTTTTTATTCCTCTGACTTGGAAATAGAAATGATTTCATAGTTGGTAGGAGTGAATTTAATTGTTAAAATTCCATGCATTTTTGTGTAATGAACATCAAGCCATATATCTTGAAGTAGCTTCAAGATATCCTGATGGGGAGCCATATTCTTAGACTGAAATATAACAGCCAATTGTGGATCCATATGTCTTAATAATTTTTCATTTATGGAATTCTCCATCGCAAAATGAGGAATTTTGACGATATTTACATTTGAAAGATCAGACTTTAATAATGTACGATTTGATTCCTCTGTCATTGATGTAAGAATGAGAAATCGGCTACTCTTATATGTAAAAGAAAGGTCCAAACCTTCTTCCTTAGAAGCACCGTTGTATAAAACCTCTGCTTCAAGATTTTGGACTAGCATTTGCTTTGTACCCTGAGTCCACAGATGGATTCCAATATCCTGTATCTCGTTACTTCCCGTTTTTATCGTTTCTATTTTTTCTGCTATAGATTTGCTTGTGATAACCTGCTTTACATCATAAAATTCAGCAAGCATATTTAAATTTCCAACATACCCTTCTTCCGGGCTCGTTAAGATGATGGTTGAAATATGACTAACTTTATACAGCTTTAATAGTCTTTTTAATTCTTCCTCTGTATCTTGATGACCTGTATTAACTAAGATATGTTCTCCTTGCCCATTTTGGATCAGTGTTGCTTCCCCATTTGTTAAAGGTAAAAATGTAACGGCTAATTCATCATCTTTTAAGTTTAAGTCAATGCTTTCAACTTCAGCAGGTACAAACGGCGAATCCGCAGGTACGTAATACCAATTTGCTACAATCATGCAGATCGTAAAAATAAAACTCATATTCGTCCCCCCTAATACTCTAAATTTTAGTTTGTGATGTTTATGAAAATTTATCCATTTAGAGGGGACATGTTAGTTAAAGCCAATCTTCTATTACGGTTAACATTTCATTAATGTCTAAAGTTTTTACTGGAACAGTAGGAATCGATTTTAAAAAGGCCTTTCCATATGTGGTTGTCACAATTCTTCGATCGAAAATAATCACAAACCCTCTATCCGTTTTCTTTCTAATTAACCTTCCAAAACCTTGTTTAAATCGTAATACTGCTTCAGGTAATGAATGCTTTGAAAAAGGATTTTGACCTTTTGCTTGCATTAATTCTCCTTTTGCTTCCGAAATAGGATCGTCTGGAGGTGTGAATGGCAATCGAACAATAATCAAGCAACTTAGAGCTTCGCCTGGTATATCAATTCCTTCCCAGAAACTGCTTGTTCCTAATAAAATTGATTTTTCAAACCGTTGAAAATTTCTCGTCAGTCTCGATCTACTTCCGCTTGTAATCCCTTGAGCAAATAGTACATAGTCATCTAATAGACCACTTTCCTTTATTAGATCGTATGTTTTCTTTAACATATCATACGAAGTAAAGAGTATCAGCATTCTTCCCTTTGTTGCTTCTGCAATTGAGATGATATGTTCCGTAATAGCTGCCACATAATCTGATAAAGGTACCTTATTAATTTCTGGTAAATCTTCCGGAATTAATACTTGGACTTGCTCCTTATAGGCAAAAGGAGAAGGAATATGAAGGGTACTACAATTCTCTTTCCCTAGCCCTAATGAATCTAAAACATAATCAAATGAGTGATTTACTGTCATAGTAGCAGAAGTAAGTACCGCACTTTTTTTCTTATCAAAAAACTGTTCCTTTAAAAATTCAGAGATAATTACCGGTTGAGAATAGATTGACGTTAAATTTTGTGTTGCTCTTCCATCCATTTCAATCCAGGTAACATGTGAAGGTAGAGGATGAATAATAAGATTCTTCATTTGATTTCGAATCTGTTCAATTTCATCTAAGAACGAAATTACTTCATTCATGGTGATTTTTTGATGATAATCAAGCGTATTTTGTTGGCTTTTTACAAAATCCACCCATTTACATACGGTCTCATGTAAATCCTTCAATAAAAATTGACATCGCTCCGCAGAAGCAACCGCCGAGTGCCACTCTTTAGCCGATTCATCATGGGTCAATCTTTTAATCAATCTTTGGTTCCCTTTTTTTGCGTTCTTTTTTACAAATAACGCAATTGCTCTGAATAAGTCATCTAATTCAAACTGTAGTTCAACGATCATTTCATTTATTTGAAAAGAGTGTAATAGTTGATCGCTTTTTTCGATAGGCAATTTCGTTAAGATTTGCTCTAACTCATAGAAGGTTTGCCTCTGATCGGTACTTCCAAACTGACTTATAAGCATTCTTATTGATAAATAATCAATGGATTGATTAAAACTCTTGCCAACAGCTTTTTCGAAATGATGAGCTTCATCGATAATAACAAATTCAAAAGGAGGAAGGATACTATTCTCTGCATTCAAGTCAGCCATTAACAATGAGTGATTTGTAATAATAATCTTTGCATCATTTACCCGTTGTCTAGTGAGAAAATAGAAATCGTGAGATAGCCATGAACGATCCTTCACAAAGGACGAACTATCATTTTTAATACGATTCCAGTAAAGAAGACCCCCACTTGATAAGTTTAGCTCCTCGTAATCACCCGTTAGTGTTTGTGTGAGCCATACTAAGATTTGCATCTTTGTTAAGCTTGTATCGTAATTATCTTCTTCTTCGAATAAAGATTGGTGAAACTTATCTAGGCTTATATAATGGTGTCTCCCCTTTAAGAGAACTACTTCTAGAGGGAAGTCTACCATTTTTTTTAACAAGGGGATATCCTTAGTTAGCAACTGTTCTTGAAGTTGTGTCGTGTACGTACTTACAATAATTTTATGATTTGTGTTGTTGGAAAATATCGCTGCTGGTAACAAATAAGCCAATGATTTACCGACCCCAGTTCCAGCTTCGATCAGGGCATGACGCTCCTCTTGAAAAGCTGAATACACATGATCGAGCATTTGAACCTGTCCGTCTCGCTTTTCATAATCCTTAAATGCCTTATGAAACATTGCTTCCTTTTCTTCGATTGTGCTCGGATAGATTCCCTTTATAGGATATTCTTTTTTTTCTAACTCTTCTTTCTTCCTCAAAACAAGTCCTTGAAATATTTCCAGTCCTTCAGGAATCACATCTCTTGAACTAGACTTTCCTAGTACATACTCATCTAGCAGCAAGGAGATATCACTTTTTAGCCCCCCAGCAAGCTTTAAGAGTTGTCTTAAAGTGAGTTCAGGAAGATCCTTTAACAAATTAATTAAAATAAGGAATAGCTCAGCTGTTACATATGCATCGCTATCAGCCTGATGAGGACGATCATGTGCTAATCCCTCTTGAATAGATAGGTCAGTTAATTTAAAGCTATCCGCTGTAGGAAAGACAATTCTCGAAAGCTCAACTGTATCAATAACTGGTCCAAAAAATCCTTCATACCCCGAATGTATTAACTCTTCCTGAAGAAAAGAAAGATCAAATAAAACATTATGAGCGACAAAAAAAGCACCTTCTAATAATTGTAAAATTTTCGGTGCAATCTCAGAGAAGGTTGGCGCGTCCTTTATCATGTCATTATTAAGACCCGTCAACTCCTCGATAAATAGGGGTATGGGTTTATCTGAACTTACCAAAGAAGAAAACGTTTCTTTAATTTCGCCGTTTTCTATCACTACAGCGGCAAATTGAATAATTTTATCCCCTTTTTTCGGTGAATTCCCTGTGGTTTCTAAATCTACTACTACAAAACGATTTGTCATTCGTCACACCTCGAACATTCATTCAATCAAACGGTAACACAAATTGGCAAAAAGAAAAAGTAGAAGCCATTGATTGAATTGAATATGGCTATGAAAAAACCCCCTGTGGAAGGGGGAATTAGCGTATCGTTCTTTCTGGTTCCGCATGAAGTAATTCTACAATTTGATTTTGCTCATCCATAATAGCTACTTTCGGTTCGTGAGAAGCAACCTTATCTTCTGCAACTAATGCGTATGAGATGATGATAACTACATCCCCTTCTTGGACTAATCGTGCTGCTGCTCCATTTAAGCAAACAACACCGCTACCTCTTGTCCCAGGAATAATATATGTTTCAAATCTAGCTCCATTATTATTATTCACAATTTGCACTTTTTCATTAGCAACCATACCTACAGCATCTAAAATATCTGTATCAATGGTGATGCTTCCTACATAATTTAAATTCGCTTCCGTAACTCTTGCGCGATGGATCTTTCCGTTCATCATTGTACGAAACATAGTTATTTCTCCTCTCTACTTCTCGATATCTATATAGTGAGCACCAAATTATCTATTAAACGAGCATTCGAAAACTTCACTGCAAGAGCAATGATAACTTTCCCCTCAAGAACCTCTAGGTTTTCCAGTTCTGGATAAGAGTAGATCTCAATATAATCAACCGTTCCTGTTGAATTGTTACTTATCATTTTTCTCATGTTTGAAATAATTGCTTCTATATCTTTTTCCCCTGCACGGATTTGTATTTCCGCTTCTGTTAAGCTTTTATAAAGGATAGATGCTTCCTCGCGCTCTTTGGAGGTTAATCTTACATTACGAGAGCTTTTTGCAAGACCGTCCTCTTCCCTTACCGTTTCTACAGAAATTAGTTCAATCGGGAAATGCAAATCGCTAATTAACCCATCAACAACCGCTACCTGCTGCGCATCCTTCATACCAAAATAAGCACGAGCTGGCTGTATAATATGGAAAAGCTTCGCTAATACAGTTGCAACGCCATCAAAATGACCAGGCCTTGTGCTTCCACAAAGGACATCAACCCTTTTTTGAACCACAAGTGTAACTGAAGGCTTCGATGGATACATTTCTTCAACTGATGGATAAAAAATATAATCTACCTTTTCATTTTTTGCTATTTCACTATCGCGCTCAAAATCGCGCGGATAAGCATCAAGATCCTCATTCGGTCCAAACTGTAATGGATTAACAAATATACTCATAATCACAATATCATTATCTTCTCTTGCTTTCTTTACTAATCGGACATGACCCTCGTGAAGGTAACCCATGGTTGGGACATAGCCGATTGAAAGCTTGTCGTTTTTTAGTGATTGAACTTCTTTTTGCATTTGTGAAATTGAAGTGATTACTTTCATCTTTCTCCTCCATACAGTCCCTTTAACTCTTCTTCTTTCATCGAAAAGCTTTGATCATCTGAAGGAAATTGACTATTCTTCACCTCAGATACATAAGCTGAAATTCCTTTAGTAGCTAGCTCATCTACATTTCCATATGTCTTCACAAATTTTGGAACTCGATTCACACCATAAGTGACCACATCATGATAGACAAGAACTTGACCATCTACCTCCACACCTGCCCCAATCCCAATGACTGGAATAGATAATTGCTTCGTGATTTCTCTTGCAAGTTGCTTTGGTACACATTCTAAAACTAGCATAAATGCGCCTGCTTCTTCACAAAGCTTCGCGTCTTGAATTAATTTTTGTGCCGCTTGTGCATCCTTCCCTTGAACCTTGTAACCGCCTAACACAGCTACTGACTGAGGAGTAAGACCCAAATGGGCACAAACAGGAATTCCTGCATTTGTTAAGGCTTGAATATGTTCAAGTACCCCATCTGCCCCTTCAAGCTTTAGAGCCTGCGCTCCTGTTTCTTGAATCATTTTTGCCCCAGTTATTAATGTATCTCGGACGGATAAATGATAGCTCATAAAAGGCATATCGACAACTGTAAAAGTATTGGAAGCTCCACGTTTTACCGCTTTGCTGTGATGAATCATATCAGCCGTTGTTACTGGAATCGTTGAATCATACCCTAACACAACCATCCCTAATGAATCACCAACAAGAATTATGTCTACTTCGCAACCTTCTGCTTGCTTGGCTGAAGGATAATCGTATGCGGTTAACATAACGATTTTCTCACCATTTTTTTTCATACTTCTAAAATCATTCAACTGTTTCATATACATTCTCCTTTCCCGGAGAGGAACAAAACATTTGATTACAATATAAAAAGGAATCCTAAAAATACACAGAAGGATCCCTGAAAAATTTGATGTTTTGTTTAATCCCTCTGTCCCGGTCCATCTTTGGATCTAGGCAGACTACTTATAAAATTTAGTATACACAAATGGTGCAGTTCACAGTGGATACTGCCCGACGCTTCAAATTATAGCAAAATCCTTTTAAATTATCTATTTACAAATTAGTGAAGTTCTATGTCTGCGGAATAAATATGATGTATTTCACCTAAATCATCTTCTACCTTCAGTACACCCTCATCGGTGATTCCAAGTGCTTTTCCACTAATTGAACCATTTAAGGTTCTTGCTGTGATTTCTTTTCCGATGCTTATGGCATAGCTTTCCCATAATAACTTAATCGGATAGAATCCTTTATCTAAGAAAATCATGTAAAGTGTTTCGAATTTCTGGAAAATAACCTTTATTAATTCAGCTCTGTCAAGTTCCTTCCCTTCCTTCACCCGTAAGGAAGTGGCAATTTCACGAAGTTCAGGTGGGAAATCTTCTTCTGTTTGATTAATGTTCAAACCCATACCGACGATAACAGAAATAATACGGTCCGCATCTGCCTGAAGCTCAGTTAATATCCCTGTCACTTTTTGTTGCTCAATTAATAGATCATTCGGCCATTTAATTTGCGGAGTTAATGTAGTGCATTCTTCAATTGCTTGAACAATTGCAACGGCCGTAAGTAACGTAAGCTGAGGTGCTCTTTGAATGGGTATTTTCGGTCTTAAAATAAGGCTCATCCAAATCCCCGTAGATTTTGGTGAATGCCATACACGATCCATTCTTCCTCTTCCGCCTTTTTGTTCCTCAGCAATTACAACGGTCCCTTCTACTGCTCCTTCATGCGATAACAAATGTGCAATCTTTTGAGTAGAATCAACCGTTTCTTCATAATGAATGACTTTCCCGATAAACTCTGTCTTTAACCCCAATTGTACGCGGTCAGCTGAAATACTCTTTGGCAAGTTTAAGATTTTATATCCCTTTTTCCTAATCGCCTCTAATTCAAAGCCTTCTTTTCTCAATTCCTCAATATGCTTCCATACGGCTGTTCTAGAACAACCCATTGCATCTGCTAAGTACTGTCCAGAAACATACTCTTGTTCGGAGTTCGTAAATGCTTCAAGAAGCTTTTTTCTTAATTCAGACTGCATTTTGTCACCCACTCTTTTATAACCTCATTATTATTATCAAGTCTACCATGTAGAATTTCTGTTTCAATTTCCCTTAATACATCCTTCACCCATGGCCCTGCATTTTTCTGTTTCCATTCAATTAGGTCTGACCCTGAAACTTTTACATCCGCTAGAGAATGAATAGGCAGAGCTTCAATAATTTTCTGGAGGCTGTCAAATGCAAGAGAATCAACCTTCCTTTGGTAAGCTTGGTAAACCTTCTCCACTTGAAGCGCTGTCTCTTTTCCAGAAGCATATACCGACTCGATTGACCAGTTATTTTTTGAGCGTTCACTCAACCATTTCGACAAATAAACAATCTGTTGAACCCTTTTATTTGAGAATCTTAATCCGCTAAAAAATTGTTTAACTTCTTTTTCACCTTTTTGTATGAAAAGAGAAAATAAAGCCCATTTTTCATCAATGGATAATGATTGAATCGGCAGTTGGGATAGCTGCAACAATGCTGCTTTTTTATCGAGTAAACCCGGTATGTATTTATGTATGTCTGTTTCAATTAACAATTGAATTCCTTGAGCCGTATGAGCACCACTAAGCAGTTTATCTAATTCGGCTGCAATTCTTTCAACTGCAATATGTGAAAGTAAGTGTTTATGATCCTTTATTCCTTGGTATGTATCAGGATCTAATACAAAAGAAAGCTTGCTTACAAACCTGATTCCTCGTAGCATGCGTAATGCATCTTCCGAAAAGCGCTCACTTGCCTTTCCTACGGTACGTATCGTTTTAGCTTCGATATCTATTTTTCCTCCAAAAGGATCTAAAATCTCCCCAAAACGATTCATTGCCACAGCATTCATCGTAAAATCACGCCTTGCAAGGTCTTCTTCAATGGATCGAATAAAAGTTACAGAACTCGGCCTTCGATAATCTATATAATCAGACTCAGAACGAAAGGTGGTGATTTCATATGAATGGGTATTGTATAGGACCATGACCGTACCATGTTCAATCCCAAGGTCAATTGTTCTTGGAAAAATCTCTTTAATTTCACTTGGTGTCGCAGAAGATGCAATATCAATATCATTGATTGGAAATCCAAGTAAATAATCTCTTACGGAGCCTCCCACAAAGTAGGCCTTAAATCCTGCTTTTTCAATTAACTCAAGGACTGGAATCGCTGACTTAAATGGTTCTTTCATATGTTTGTTCACCGCTTTGCAATAAACTTTTATATAAGTCTTCGTATTGCTTAACGATTGTCGTCGCTTGAAATTTTTCTCTTACCAGCTTAACAGAAGCTTCTGAGAATTGCTGATGCTTCGCTGAATTTCGTAAAAGATTAATTGCTTTATCAGACATATCCTCAATGTCTCCAAGTTCACAAATATAGCCACTTTGACCATGGTCGATCACTTCAGGGATGCCTCCTACATTCGTTCCGATACATGGAACACCGCAAGCCATAGCTTCTAATGCAACTAATCCAAAGCTTTCTTTTTCAGATAATAACAGCATGAGGTCACTAATGGAATATAGCTCCTCTACATTATCTTGTTTTCCTAGAAACAGCACTTTATCTCCGATATTTAGCTTTTTAACTAGTTTACAAACGACTGTCATTTCTGGTCCGTCGCCAACAAGCAAGAGCTTAGCTGGAATTCCTTTTGTAATCTTCTCAAATGTACGAACAACATCCTGGACCCTTTTTACTGGTCTAAAATTAGATACATGAATGATTACTTTTTCTTCCGGCAGTATTCCATACTCGTCTTTTAAATGAGAGGAGTCTGACCTATTATACACTCGTTCATCAATAAAGTTATAAACCGTTTCGATTGTCTTATCAGGATTTATCAGGTCGTACGTCTGACTAATTAAGGATTTAGACACAGCGGTAACAATATCTGACTTTTCAATTCCAAATCGAATAGCATCCGTTAATGAAGGATCATACCCCAAAACAGTAATATCGGTACCGTGTAGTGTGGTTACAATCTTTACATCTCTTCCACTCATTTGCTTTGCTAAAATAGCACAAACCGCATGCGGTATCGCATAATGGACATGAAGAAGGTCCAACTCTTCACGGTTGATAACCTCCGCCATTTTACTTGCTAGAGCAATATCATAGGGCGGATATTGAAAGACTGAGTATTGATTTACCTCTACCTGATGGTAATACACATTATGGTACATCCTATTTAATCGAAATGGGAGGCTCGAAGATATGAAATGAATTTCATGCCCATTTTCAGCCAACATTTTCCCAAGCTCGGTAGCAATGACACCCGAGCCTCCTACTGTTGGATAACAGGTAATACCTATTTTCATTTTTTTATTCATTGTTATTCTCCTAGTAAATCACGATTGAGTAGAATCGGAGCTCTTACTTTAAAACCTTCTGCGTAATTAGTTCCAACTTCTTTACCAAATAAACGCTCCCTTGCCTCCAAAGCCGGAATATAATTATTCGTAAGCGGTGTGTCTACACTATCCGCTTGCTTTGTAAACTGACTTTTATATGCCTCTAAACTTTCTATTTTCCTTTCATACATATTCGACACATCGATTACGAAATCAGGAGTAGAAAATCCGTTAATCATATAGTAGTAAAGCTGCTTAGGACGGTAGGCCCTATCATCAAACCCTGTCTGAAACTTTTGAATTCCGGCAGAAAAAAAGGCTTCTTCCACAATTCTGGCGCAGTTTCCATGATCAGGGTGACGATCTTTTTCATAAGGAACAAAAACGATCTCCGGTCGATACTTCCGAATGATATGTGCGGCTTGACGAATCGCTTTCTCTGTTAATAATAATCCTCGATCAGGAAGATTTAATGTAATTCGTTCTTTTATACCGAGAATATGAGCTGCTTTCATCGCTTCTTCTTGGCGAAGTTCTACTGTTCCGTTACTTGATAGCTCAGCTTTTGTTAAATCACAAATTACCACCGTTTTCCCTTCAGAGGTGTATTTCGCAATGGTTCCACCCATGCCAATTTCCACATCATCAGCGTGTGCTCCAAAGGATAGGATATGTATATTATTTGTCATTGCCCTCACCTTGCTTTTGATGAATGATGTCTCTCCAGGCAAGATCACCACGCTCGAGTCCTTTTATTAGTACTTCCGCCGTCCCCATATTAGTAGCTAACGGAATCGCGTACACATCACAGAGGCGTACTAACGCGGTCACATCCGGTTCATGAGGTTGTGCCGTAAGAGGATCTCTAAAGAAAAACACCATATCCATTGAATTTTTAGCGATCATTGCTCCGATCTCTTGGTCTCCACCAAGTGGTCCTGACTGAAATCGCTGAATCGACAATCCTGTTGCTTCCATAATTCTTAGGCCAGTTGTACCGGTTGCAAACAAGG
The DNA here is from genome assembly GCF_023715225.1 of Robertmurraya korlensis. Taxonomy (GTDB): domain Bacteria; phylum Bacillota; class Bacilli; order Bacillales; family Cytobacillaceae; genus Robertmurraya_A. The sequence goes on along the minus strand of NZ_JAMBNS010000001.1, from coordinate 657,163 downwards.
CATGATCTTTGAAAATATCCTTATAGGCGATGGCAAAACGTACTAACTCATCCTTTTTATTATCATGAGCAATTAAGGCAATGTTCAAGATAATTCCCCTCCTAGTTATTCGATTATATTTTCTAAACCATAAACAAACACATTCAGCTTCATCACTGAGTCAACTGCCAGCTTTACACCTGACATAAACGACTCCCGATTATATGAGTCATGGCGAATAGAAAGGGTTTGACCTGATGACCCAAACATGACCTCTTGATGAGCAATTAAGCCAGGTAGACGAACAGAATGAATACGCATCCCTTCAAAATTTGCTCCTCTAGCACCAGCCAACGTTTCTGTTTCGGTTGGATGCCCTTGCTCTTTATGATCCCTTACTTCTGCGATCATTTGGGCCGTTTTCAAAGCCGTTCCCGATGGTGCATCTAGTTTTTGGTCATGGTGTAACTCGATAATCTCAACATCTTGAAAGTATCTACCTGCTAGACGGGCAAATTTCATCATTAATACAGCCCCTAGCGCAAAGTTTGGCGCTATAATGCATCCTCTTTTATGGTCATCACAAAGACGTTCTAGTTCTTTTAAGTTATCATCAGAGAAACCGGTCGTACCAACAACCGGTCTAACCCCATGTAGAAGAGCCGTTTTTGCATGGTACATTCCAAATTCAGGTGTTGTTAAATCAATTAAAACATCAGGTTTAACTGTATTGAAACAGTCTTCAATTTCTGTAAATATAGGTGCATCCACAGAGGGAAAACCAATATCACTAAGCTTCAATCCATTATTCTTATAGTCAAGTGCTCCAACAAGCTCATATTCCTCAGTATTCATAACAAGCTTTACTGCCTCTGAACCCATTCTCCCACGAGGTCCTGCAACTACTACTTTAATCTTTTCCACAATTATTCCCCTTCCGTTTCAATTCTTGTCCATCGATTTTTATCTCGTGTATTAAACTTTTCCATTACACGGTTATGGGCTTCTTCTAAATCAATATTGAGTGAATTAGCAAAGCAAATGAGAACAAATAACATGTCTCCAAGTTCTTCTTCAATGGTATTTTCCTTCTCAGTTGCCTTCTTTGGTTTCTCACCATAATAATGATTCACTTCTCGAGCTAGTTCACCAAGCTCTTCAGTCATTCTTGCAAGCATAGCAAGTGGACTAAAATAGCCTTCTTTAAACTGGCCAATGTATGTATCTACCTCTTCTTGCAATTGCTTCATTGTCTTATTACTGTTTTCCAAAGGTATTCACCTCATATCATATCGTGTGCAGCCATTTTTCTCTACACCTATTATTACAATGTTAGCTAAAAGGACCACTATTTACAAATATTTTGATAGGGTTCTCTCCATCAGATTCTAATGAAGAACAGCTATGATATTGCGTTTAAACTTTGATTTCCCTTATAATTAGAAACGCACTAATAGAAATAGCTAAAAATTTCCGTTTATAAAGTGAGGTCAACTGCATGCTTTTTACGCTTAAGCTAAAGAATATCTTTTTTATTCTACTTGGTTCCGCAATCTTTTCTTTCGGTATTGTTCATTTTAATATGCAAAACAATCTAGCTGAAGGTGGTTTTACAGGTATAACCTTATTACTTTACTTTTTATTTAATTTAGATCCTTCCTATACAAATCTCCTCTTAAATATTCCTTTATTTATTATTGGTTGGCGATTATTAGGAAGAAATGTGTTTTTTTATACACTTATAGGTACACTTGCAGTCTCTGTGTTTTTATGGATATTTCAACGATACCAAATCAATATGCCACTTAAAGACGACTTAACTCTTGCTGCACTGTTTGCTGGTGTGTTTATCGGTGTGGGTCTAGGAATTATTTTTCGCTTCGGTGGAACGACTGGTGGCGTGGATATTATTGCGCGTCTTGTCCATAAATACATTGGCTGGAGCATGGGGAAGACGATGTTTTTATTTGATGTGGTGGTTATTACACTATCCCTGATTTTCTACTTAACCTACCAAGAAGCAATGTATACTCTTGTTGCCGTATTTGTTGGTGCTAGAGTTATTGATTTCATGCAAGAAGGGGCTTATTCTGCTAGAGGGGCCATCATTATTTCTGAGAAAAACCAAGAAATTGCAGACAAGATAATGATTGAAATGGAGCGTGGTGTTACCGTTCTTAAAGGCCATGGTTCTTATTCTAAGCAAGAAAAAGAAGTTCTCTATTGTGTTGTTGGTCGAAACGAGATCGTCTTATTAAAGCGAGTCATTACTTCAGTAGACCCTCACGCTTTCGTTTCCGTTTCAGTGGTGCATGATGTACTGGGAGAGGGATTCACTTTAGATGAAAACAAACGCCCCATCGAGCATTAAAAAAACAGCCTATAGGCTGTTTTTTTGTTTAATCTTCACTTCTTGCCATACCTGTATATATCAAGACTAAACGAACTAGCTCAAGAACAGCTACTGCTGCTGCTGCAACATACGTTAATGCCGCTGCATCTAGCACGCGCTTTGTCTCTCTTTCCTCATCATTACGAATGATCCCCATTGAAACCACTTGGTCCATTGCACGGTTCGAAGCATTGAATTCTACTGGCAAAGTAACCACTTGAAAAACAACAGCTGCAGCCATGAAGACAATTCCTAGTAAAAGTAATCCACTAATTTGAGCAAAAATACCCACCATAATCAATATCCAAGATAGATTTGAACCTAAGTTGGCAACAGGAACCAATGCATGTCTAAAGCGTAAGAACGCATAATTCTGATCGTCTTGAATCGCGTGTCCAACTTCGTGTGCAGCAATCGCAGCAGCAGCAACAGAGTGACCGTGATAATTCTCTGAAGAAAGTCTTACTGTTTTTACTCTTGGATCATAATGATCGGTTAAATGTCCTCGAGTTTCCTCTACACCTACATGATATAAACCATTGGCATCTAAGATTTTACGAGCAACCTCTGCTCCACGGATATGGGACGAAGAAGCTACTTTAGAGTATTTTGCGTAAGCACTCTTCACTTTAAATTGAGCCCAGAGTGGAACCAAAATAATTAAAGCAAAGTAAATAAGGGTTGTCATTATGTTCCTCCAATTTAAAACAAGTTGTTACCCCAATTTTATTATTGACAACAATTGATGTCAATCTTTTAGCTCTCTTGAGCGGTTTTGTTCCCGCCTCTGGTTTTTTTCACCGGCATATTTTCTAAACCCTACATATGATAAAGTTGCAACAATAATACTGCCTGTTGTAAAAATAACCCACCAAAGAGAAGGATCCGCTTCATCTTCAGTCATTCCCTCAAAGATACTCTTTAAATCACTTTCTATCGAATCTAAATCTTTCATGCTACTTTCCTCTGAAAGTATTTTTGGTCGATAATGATCAATATAATTGATTTTTGTATCAAGTCTTTGGACTTTCTCTGATCTAATATCAAGTTTTAAACTAGGGTATATCATTTGATATAAAGACAGGAAAGAGTTTAATTGCTCATGAAACCTCTCTGTATGCCCACTTTTGACCGCTTCTTTTACGCCACCAAATACCATGAGCACCTGTCCTTCCATCTCCGTCCAAAGAGGTTGATGACTTGTATTAATGGCGTCCATCACTAGGCGGAACTTGGTTACTTTATTTACGACCTCCGAATGTTCCAATGAATCATTGGCTGTTGCCTCTAACGCCTCATTATGTGCGACTGTTACAATTCGTAATTCATCCATAGAAAACGGTCTTTGGTCCATGCTAATGAATTCTTCAGAAAAATATAAAAGAAGCTTATGTGCATCATCATATCGAGATGATCTCACCATTTGTAAGGCCTCATCAGAGATTGAGTTTAGCTTATCGATAGGCGACGTTTCATCTGCATGTATCGTTATAGGAAATAGTAGAATCAAAATACATATAAATATAACAACTCTTGGCCTCATACTTGTCCCCCCTCTTTATACTATTAAATGTTATGTACGGGAGGACAAGGTTAGACCAGAAATTATTTAATACACAGGATCAAAATGTAAGTTCCATCTTCTTACTGTTTGCTCTTACTACAAACCAATAAGCAAGCATTAAAGATACAATACTTAACCAAAAGGTAAAATAACCAATTTGAGAAATATAATCATCAAGCATATGATATCTCGGTAACATTTTAAACACATAATCAATCACATCATTATGTAATGTCCAAATACCAGTTACAATTAAATGCCACGCTTTAAATCGGTAAAAAGGCGCATATAATAACCCCTGCAAAGCCATTGCCCCATGCGAAAGCATGAGCATATAACCAATCATATCTAACTCTCCTGAAACAACTAAAACAAGATAGTTCATTACAACAGCCCATATTCCATACTTAAACAAGGTCACCATAGCTAACGCCTCAAATAAAGGCCAATTTCTACCGAGTATAAAGGCCACTAAAACAAAAACAAAAAATAAACATGCTGTTGGACTGTCCGGAACAAATACTAAAAAAATCGGTGGTGTTTCTGCTAGCTGATATCGATACCAATAATAAGCATAGATGGTTCCAAGAACATTTATCACGAGTAAGAGCCAAAGAATCATTCGATTGGTTAAAAAAAAGTAAATCCACTTCACCCTTCACACCTCGCTATCATTTGAAAAAAGCTGGCATACACTATGCCAGCTCTAATTATTATTCACTTTTAAGAGAAGAGACAAACTCTGCAAGAACTTCTAACTCTTCATCCGTTCCTTTGAATATACCAGCAGGCATGGAGCCTCTACCATTTTTAGCAATATCCTTAACTTCATCAGCAGTTAATTCATTACCAACTAAAGCTGGGTTTGGGCCTCCCCCTTCAAGATCACCACCATGACATGCTAGGCAGCCATTTTGATCCAGAAGCTTATAGCCATCAGACTCTTGATCAAACTCAACCTCAGCAACAATTTGACCTTGAGCTTTAGCAGCTTCCCAGTCATGTGTTGCAACAGATTCCCAAGTTAAGAATGTAATAGCTGCAAGAGCTAATAACATAAAGCCAGTTGCCAATGGACGCTTAGAAGGACGACGCTCAGGTCCACGGTCGATAAAAGGTGCTAACAATAACCCACCAAATGCTAGTCCAGGAATAATAAATGCCCCAATAGCATTGTATGGTCCCGAAGCATAGCTATACTTTAACAATTGGTATAAGAATAAGAAATACCAGTCTGGCAGTGGAATATATGCCGTATCTGTTGGATCAGCCATTTTCTCTAAAGGAGATGGATGAGCAATAGTTAAACATAAATATCCAATAAGGAAAACTGCCCCTACCATCCATTCTTTGAGAAGGAAGTTAGGCCAGAATGCTTCCGTTTTGCCAGGAAATTCCGAATAGTCTTTCGGAATATTCGGTTTGCGTTCTGCAGGTACACGAGAATCACCTACGAACTTCATACCTTTTCCACGATGCATACAACAATCCCCCTCCTTTTTTATCAAACTCTTTCAATAGATTACATTAGATTTTACAATGGACCAGAGATACCTTGCTTACGAATCATTAAGAAGTGAGCTCCCATTAATCCTAATAGAGCACCAGGTAAGAAGAATACATGAATTGCAAAGAAACGAGTTAATGTTTGCGCACCAACGATATCAGAGTGTCCAGCAAGTAAGATCTTTACTTGTTCTCCGATAAGTGGTGTTGACTCAGCAATTTTTATCCCTACCTTAGTAGCAAAAAGAGCTTTCATATCCCATGGTAATAAATATCCAGTGAATCCTAAACCGAGCATTACGAAGAAAATTAATACTCCGACAATCCAGTTCAATTCACGAGGCTTTTTATACGCACCTTGGAAAAATACTCGCAATGTATGTAAGAACATCATAACGATAACAAGACTAGCACCCCAGTGGTGCATGCCGCGAACAATTTGTCCAAATGCCACTTCATTTTGAAGATAATAAACAGATTCCCATGCATTTTTAATATCTGGTACATAATACATTGTTAGAAACATACCAGATAAAATTTGAATTACAGTAACAAAGAACGTTAAACCACCAAAACAGTACACGAACGCTGAAAAGTGATGAGCAGGGTTTACATGCTCGGGAACTTCATGGTCAGCAATGTCGCGCCACAAAGGCGTAATATCTAAACGTTCATCTACCCAATCATAAATTTTGTTTAACATCTATTACGCCTCCTCTCTTGGCTTGGCTTTTCCTAAAAGTAGGAAGCCATCTTTTTCTTGAGTTGGATATACATCAAGTTTTGCAATCGGTGGTGTACCAGGTACGTTCGTCCCGTCCTTTTCATACAGTCCACCATGACAAGGGCAATAAAAACGATTTTGATTTGCTTTGTCAGTGTTCCAGTCAACCACACAGCCTAAATGCTTACACACGGGTGATAAAGCGACGATCTCCCCATTTTCATCCTTGTATACCCATGCCGTATTTGTTACTTCTGAAGTGTACCAAGCATCTTTTTGTTCAAATGAAAAGTCAACTCGAGTTGGTTCCTCAGTAATTTCACTGATTTTTTGCGGAGTAGGAATAAAATCCCCACTTGCACTCGCTTTCAATACTGGATCAACAGCAAAGCGAACCATTGGCATAAGCATTCCAGCAGCCATGAAACCGCCTACACCAGTGAGAGTGTAGTTTAAGAATTGACGTCTTGAAACACGATGTTTGCTCATACTTTTCCCCCCTCTATTATGAAGTTGAGTCCAACGGACATAATTCAACACATTATAAAACTAGGACATAACCATGATATATCAAGATGTAAGCGAGGTCAATATAATACTTTGACCAAACGATGTCAACTGTGTGACTATTATCTCTTTTTATACATCTTCTTGCCACTTTTGCATAAACAATTGTAAAAGCTGTTTTACTTGGTCCTCTAAAATATTGTTTCTAGCACCCTCATCCATAGCTGCTAACGGGATGGATGGAAGCCAAATTAGCCCTCCCTTTAGTTCCCCTTCTATGGATTTCCACATACTATCTGATGTGACAAAGAAAACATGTTTAAATCCGTTATCGAAAAGCTCTTTCTCCCAAACAATGACTTCTTCTAAAAGCTTTTCTTTGCTTTTATTCTTTAGATAACTATGACCCGGAAGCATTATCATCCTTCCCTTAAACTGCCTTTCTAGAGGGATTGTAAGCAGCTGGATAAATTCCGTCATCGCAACTGACTGCTTAATATCATTTCCAAACGACACCGGAAACAATGGTAAAACAGCTGTGTCTACATACTCTTTCGCTCCTAAAAACATGTCCATATCCTGAGAAACCCATTTCAAAAGAACCACTCCAATTATCTATTAAATCATTTTTATCATACCATTTTTTAGAAACAAAAAAAACCTGCTATGTACTAGCAGGCTTCTTCTTTATTCACTGTTTCCAAGCATTTTTAGCTGTCTTGTTAGTTCCTGAAAGGCTTCCTGATCCTGTCTGTCAAGTGCATCGTCAATCAACGTAAGAAGCTTATCACGCTGGAATTTTGATAAACTAGTTGTTAAAAATCTTTCAGCAAGGATACGATCCTTTTCATTAATTTGCAGACTGTTTGGCATAAATGGATTATCCTCTAGCACAATCACATATTGATGCGCTTGATTTGATGCGTGAAAATTCAACTGAATATAAATCTCTTCATCTCGGTTAAGGCGAATGTCATGGAATGATTTTTCAGCATCCGTTGTCATCACATTTTCCTTATAAAAACGAAACGGTACTTCATCAACGCAATGTGTAGACATAACGAGACCACGTGGGCAATACTGTGCTTGATCAACAAAATGCACTTTTTCCATTAATTGATCATGGCTCATTAAGTAATTTAAAATCCATACACATTCACGTCTTTTTAGTTGATAATGATTTAAAAACCAGCGAATAAAATCTTTTTTCTCGTTGACAGATACAGGGGTCGTCATCGTTGCTTCCCTCCTCTGCATACAACTAATTTCGATTAAACACCTGTTTTTTTCACTTACACGTCTTCAGAAAATCTTTGCACCAATTCTGCAAACTCTTCATTACTTGGATCCATTTGAAGAAGTATACTAAAAATTTCTGCAGCGTCATGCGTTTTTCCTTCTTCAATTAAAAAATATCCGTAGTCTGTTAAAAATTCTTGTTGATTCTTAAAGAAATTATATGCAAGTTGATATTTGTTTAATGCCTCTGAATATCTTTCAACATTCGCCAAAGCATTCGCTTCATCCCACAATAACTGCGGTTCTTCTACTCCATGCTCGTTCATAATATCAATAATTTCTAACACATCATCATATTTTTCTTGGTGAAAAAACAGCTTATTTAAGGTAAGTGCAGCTTCAACGAACTCCGGATCAAGTGCTAACGCTTCCCTGATCAGTCTCTCTGCTTCATCCTCAAGATTTAATTTTAATGCAATTTTTCCACCGTAGAAGAAAAGGTCTTTATTAAACTCGTCATATTGAATGCCTTCTTTAATGACCTCAAGACTTTGTGATAGCTCTTCTTCATGCTCATATGCCTTAGCTAGATATAAGTAAAGAGAGTTATACTCACGATCAATATTTTTCAATTCTGTAAGTTTCTCAATCGCCGTTTGGTAGTATCCTGCATGAAGTGCCGTAAAACCATACCCGAACAATGTATTTACTTCAAATCTGTCCTCTAGAGCTTGCTCATAATGGGGTAATGCCTCTTCAAACGCTCCACCCGCACTGTAAGCCTCTGCTAACCGTTGATGAATACTTGTCCCAGCAAGTTCTTTCTCCTTTTTAAGTACACCCTCATACAATTGAATCGCGTTTGTAAATCTTCCTTGTTCCATATACAACTCAGCCAAGGCAAAGTCTATTAATACTTCATCAGGGAGAACTTTTTTAGCTGTTAAAAGCTTCTGTTCACTCACTTCGAATAAGCCTTGCATTTGGTATAAATCAGCTGAAAGAAGCAAGGCCTGAGGGTAGCTTTGGTCAGAAGAGTGAATTTTTTCAAGTGCTAGCATGGCTTCCTCCTCATTCCCAAGCTCGATACAAGCTTCCGCTAATAACACAAGTAATTCCCCTTCTTCCGGATACGCAATTAATAGCGTTTCAAAAAGTTCTTTTGCTTCTTCTAGAAAACCTAGCTGAAGAAGTTCCTCACCAAGTACAAATCTTTCTTCATTTGATCCATTAAGTAAAATATCTTTATAACTTTTTATTGCTTCCTCATGCTGACCACTTTCTAATAGTGAAAGGATCTTTTCCACTTTATCCATCTTGTATCCCTTCTTACTCTAATCTATTCCCCTGCAAAAAAACTAGGAGTCTTTATTATGACATGTTCTCCATATCCAGACCGAAACCATACCTTATCACCTGCACGAATCACTTCGCCTTTATGAACGGTTACTAGTAGTCTATCACTATGATATAAAAATAGGCTCTTTTCATCAATATTTATGATTTCAGATGATTTCAAATAGAAATTATAGCTGACTTCACTTCCTGGATGTAAATGAGATTTAACAGGTAAGATTCCCATCTTATGCAGGGATTCCTTTGTAATAGGTTTCCCTTCAATTAGCTCTTCTCTTATACTAGCGATGTTATGTTTATCCATGATATCATTCCATACTTGTCTGGCACGCTTCTTCTCGCGTTCTCCTTCCATAAGAAAGCATGGAATTAAAGGACTATTATATGGAAACATGGCTTCCCTAATCCATCCCCAAGGCTTCTCTTCGAGTTCATCTACTGAAGAAAACTCAATAAAAACCGCTGGAACTTTCTCTCGTTTTGCTGTTCGAATAAAAGATGGAGTCAAGGCAGATATAGGAATCTTTACTCCAATAACATAGTCAATTGGACTGCTTAATAACCCCATTTTCACCTGTTTCAAGTTAGTTTTTAAATTCTTTTCTTGAGATACTGACACATAAGTTAAAAATGTGGTACAGCCCTTTTTAATAAACCTTTCTGTCATATATGACTTCATTTCTGAAAAGGTTGTAAGGGCTGGGACTTTCGAGTCAAAGATAATATGGGGATTTGTCGTAATATAGCCGCTGGCATTCATTTTGACATAAGAATAATTTTTTATTTCACTAGTGATGGAGGATATCCGTTCATTTTTCACAATAATAGATACTTTCTCAAGCTTGTCCTTCTTTAAAAGATTGATATTCTCTATAATATACGCCATAAAACCACCTCTTTTTAGGGTCTTATGACAAACTATGAGACAAAATGGACATTCATACATATTTATAGAAAATATAAAACTGACACGTATAACCTTTAAATCAGTATAGATGGTGATTTCCACTGCGGGTGGCGCTTTCCGCGGGCGGGGCCGAGCCGCTTTTCCCGCAGGAGTCGCCTCCGTTCCAATCAACAAAGTTTAAATAATAACTTAAAATAGTAGTTAAAAATCATTAAAATCTCATTCGTTTATCGGTAATCCTCTAATTTAGAGGCAGATTAATTATGTCCTACTTTCTTCGGTGCGCTAGTTGATTGGAGTGGAAGGCGCTTGACTCCTGGGGATTAGCGTTACAGTCGAGACCCCGCAAGAGCGAAGCGATGAGGAGGCTCGACGAACGCCCCCCGGAAAGCAAGCGCCTGGAACGGAAATCAACTCTACTTTTTTTATCATTAATAAAAAAGGTATCGAGAGAACTTGATCTCGATACCTCTTGTCAACACTTTGACTAACACGAATAACAAATCGCGCCAGTTTCTTTTGCTAATTAATTAATTAATTTATTTAAGTGAGAGAAGAACATTGGGTAAGAAACAGAGATTGCTTCTTCATTTTCTAAGGTTACTTCCCCAGTGCTGATTAAGCTTGCAATCGCTAGCATCATTCCGATTCGGTGATCTCCATGGCTATTCACTTGGCCGCCATGAAGTTTGCTTCCACCGTGAATAATCATACCATCGTCCGTTGCTTCTATCGATGCTCCTAATTTCTTCAACTCATTCACTACTGTGTCAATTCGGTTTGTTTCTTTTACCTTCAATTCCTCAGCATCCTTAATCACCGTTGTTCCGTTAGCCTGTGTAGCTAGTAAGGCAATGATAGGGATTTCATCGATTAAGCGAGGAATCATATCCCCTTCAATTGTTATTCCCTTTAGACTTGAGGTTGTAATTGTTAAGTCTGCTACAGGCTCTGCCGCATCCTTACCTTCATCAGAAACATTTAGAGAAGCTCCCATTTGAAGCATCACGTCAATAATTCCTGTTCTAGAAGGGTTAATCCCAACATTGCGCAATGTCACTTCACTATTAGGAACAATCGCACCTGCTACTAAAAAGAATGCTGCTGAAGAGATATCACCCGGTACATGAACATGAGTTGCCTGGAGTGTTTGTCCACCGGTAACAGAGACCTTTAAACCATCAACAGACACTTCTCCGCCAAATTGGCGTATCATTCTTTCTGTATGATCTCTTGTTTTCGATGGCTCAATGACCGTTGTTGTCCCATTTGCTTGTAAACCAGCAAGTATAATTGCAGATTTTACTTGAGCACTTGCCATTGGTAGCTCATACGTGAATCCTTCTAGATTTCCACCTCTAATAGAAATAGGAGTGAACTTCCCATTTTCTCTTCCGTCAATAATTGACCCCATTTGACGAAGTGGATTCGTAACCCTTGTCATAGGACGTTTAGCGATAGAAGAATCTCCTTCTAATACAGCATAAAAAGGCCTGCCTGATAAAATACCAAGCATCAATCGAATCGTTGTTCCCGAGTTACCCACATCTAGTCGTTCATTAGGTTCTACTAGGCCTTCAAAGCCCTTCCCGACGATTTCAACCGTATCTTCATGCTGGTGAATCGTTACTCCTAATTTTCGAAAACATGCAATTGTACTTAGACAGTCTTCACCTGTTAAAAAATTAGATACGGTCGTCGTACCATGAGCAATTGCTCCAAACATAACAGAACGATGAGAAATAGACTTATCTCCTGGGATAGAAAGTTCGCCTACCAGTCTCTTTACTTGTGACGTTAACACCGTTGTCATAGAATCCTTCCTTTCGTGTAACAAAACCTATAAGCCGGTTGAGGTGCCATAATTAGTATAACGTTGTATGCATTCCTCTGCCTTCGCCATATCGGCCTCAGTTTGAAAACTGATAACAAGTACACCGTTTATATCTTCTCTTGTTTCTAAAATACGGATATTGGTAATGGAAATACGCTCTTTTGCTAAATAACCAGTAATTTCCGAGATAACACCTGGGTAATCCGGAACATCAACAAATAGATCATAAAATGCAGGGATTGCTCCCTTTTCCTTACTAGGAAGATCATCCCGAAAATTTTTGGCTTCGGCAAAATAATCAAACAGCTGTTCCTCATGGTTATCTGTTAAGATTTTTGAAAACTTATCCATTTCATCCTTCCAACGATCTAACAGAGAAAGAAGTACCTTCTTGTTATGAAGGGAGATATCCTTCCACATGGCTGGACTGCTTGATGCAATTCTAGTAATATCTCTAAAACCACCAGCAGCCAACCTTGTAATAAGCTGATGGTCTCTACTTGTTTGCTCAGCCTGATGTACGAGAGAGGCTGCAATCACATGTGGAAAATGACTAATAACACCTGTTAAGTAATCATGTTCTTCAGGTGATATAGTAATAAATTTCGCTTTAGTTCCTTCAAGCCAACTCTTTAATAAATCGACCTTTTCCTGTGAGATATGTGGCTCTGGTGTGAATAAGTAAAAAGCATTTTCAAATAGGATTTCCTTGGCTGCAGCAACTCCACTTTTGTGCGAACCAGCCATCGGATGCCCACCAATAAATGTAATGTTTTTCTCCTTTAAACACCGTGCTTTCAATACAATTGCTTCTTTTGTACTCCCAGCATCACTTATGATGACATCTTGTTTTAATGGAAGTTCACAAAGCTTCTCGATCATTTTTTCTGTTTCTATAACAGGAGTTGAAATGAGAATGACATCTGCGTTCATTGCTTCTTCTTCCAGATTGACACAAATCTCGTCTATTACGCCAAGCATCTTACCAAGACGGCATTGTTCTACATTTATATCGAAACCTATTAGTGTTGCTTCTGGGTGTCTTTTCTTTATGCAAAGAGCTAATGACCCCCCAATTAGCCCTAGTCCAATGACTAGCACACGCCCTTTCAAGAAATCACCGCCTAAAGTTACTTAATGTGCTTTTACTTGCATGTATTGTGACATTTTTTCAATAATGCCGGCATTTTGTTCCTTCGAGCCAACCGTAACTCGGACCGATGTTGGAAAACCTAGGGCATTTCCTGATCGAACGATATATCCTCTCTCTAATAAGAACTGAAATACCTCATTGCCATCAGTCTTAAAATCTATTAAGATAAAATTCCCTTGGGAAGGCATATAAGAAAGATTATGCTCCTCACAGAACTTGTAAAACTGTTCTAATCCTTGATGATTTAAGGTACAACAGTTTTCCACATACGCTTGATCACCTAAAGCTTCAATAGCCGCTAATTGTGCAAAGCTATTCACGTTAAATGGTTCTCTCACAGGTTCGAGCGCACGAATGATTTCTTTTGAAGCAAATCCATATCCCACACGCAAGCTGGCTAGTCCATATATTTTTGAGAAGGTTCTAAGAACAATCAGATTTGAATATTGCTCTACCAGATCCACAGAATTATAGTAATCATCCGCTACCACATACTCGTAGTAGGCTTCATCTAATACAACAAGTGTTTCTTTTGGAACTCTGGCAAGAAAACTTTCCAACTTTTCTTTTGGAATATATGTACCTGTTGGATTATTCGGACTACACACCCAAACGACATTTGTTTTCTCATCAATCGCTGTAAGCATTTGATCTAAATCATGGTGACCATTTACCAAAGGAATCTCGCGAATTTCTGCACCTTCAATAATGGCATTGTGCTTATACTGCGGGAAAGTTGGTGTAGCCATTACCGTATTATAGCCAGAACGTAGAAGGGCACGAGCAATAATTAGGATCAACTCATCTGAACCGTTTCCAAAGATTAATTGATCTTTTGTCACTCCCACATGCGCTGCTAATACATCACGTAAGTTAGTAGCATAGCCATCTGGATAAAGAGCGAAATATCCTGTTTCTTTAGACATTACTTCGCTCACTTTTTTTGAACAACCAAAAGGATTTTCATTGGATGCTAATTTAATGATTTCTTCCAACCCATACTGCCTTTTTACTTCTTCCTTTGATTTCCCCGGCTGATAAGGGGCTAACGACTTTATTTGATCCTTCCATCTCATCATCCATCACCTCTTACGTATAAATAGAACCCTATTTCTTTAAATCCGGTCGTAAAAGAACTGCTTCCTCCAAATAAACATGTTCAATATCCATTTGTGCTACTTCAGTATTTACGTGCATCATGATCCTGATACATAATTTAATCCCAGTTGGAACAGAGATTTCCTTCATACACATAACAGGAACATATGTCCATCCCTCTAGTTGACGCATAGCTTTAGCTGGAAATGTAGCTGTTACATCATCAGTTACAGAAATAAATACGGACGCGACTGACTCTGGAGAGATTCGATTAGCTTGAATCATTTCATCGAGCAGTCGCTTGGTGGATGCTAAAATTTCTTCTTCATTATTTTCTTGGACCGTAATAGCACCTCTAACTCCTCTAATCATCAGCTCTCCTCCTTCATAAATTGTTTTAGTTCTTCCAATAGGAACATTTCGTCGATTTTATATAAGACTGGTTTCCCAACATCCTCTAATAATACAAATTGTATCACTTGTCCAATGGACTTCTTATCCTGCTTCATACGATCGATTAACTTTTCTACATTTAGCCCAGAAGGAACTTTTGTTGAGTATCCAAGTTTATGTAGCCAATCGACAAACTCTTGGTGATCAAACTGTAAATGTAAAAGTTTTTTACTTAACCGTAATGCGAATACCATCCCGATTACAACTGCTTCACCATGTGATATAGAGCCGTACCCAGCTTCCGCTTCAATAGCATGGCCAAGTGTATGCCCAAAATTCAGAAATGCTCGTATACCAAGCTCTTTTTCATCTTTAGAAACAACAGATTCTTTTACCTTTATTCCCTTTGATAAACACTCTTGTAATTGCTCGGTCGTTATCGTTTCAAGTTTTTCTACATCTGTTAACAGCCACTCATAAAAATGAAGATTATCAATTAGAGCATGCTTCATTACTTCCGCAAAGCCTGAACGACGTTCCATCGCTGGGAGACTTTGTAGAAAATCAATATCGTATATAACAGCTTCAGGTTGATAAAATGCACCTATCATGTTTTTTCCAAGGGGGTGATTGATTGCAACCTTTCCGCCAACTGCACTATCGTGTGCCAGAATGGTAGTAGGCAGCTGAATAAAAGGGACACCTCTCATAAAAGAAGCAGCAACAAACCCACATAAATCACCAATCGCCCCTCCACCAAGTGCGATAAACAATGATTTACGATCGAGTTTCTCCTGCAACGCAGCCGTTAAACAATCATAAAAAACGTCAAAAGTCTTTGCTTTTTCCCCATTAGGCACGAGATGTGTGACCACCTCATATTCACCTAATTGCTGTTTTACTTGATTTAAGTATCGATCGCCAACATTACTGTCCGTTATAATCATGATTTTGGTAACGTTTGATAGATGTTCCTTTAAAAAAGGGGCTATGGCTGTTACTGCCTCAGCCCCTAAAATTACAGGATAATCCTTAGAAGTGGTATGGATTTGAATCGTCTCCATTAAAACTCCCTCGCATATGCTCTTTGATCTTCAATAGATTTAATTAATGTATCTAGACGATCTGCATAGAATTGATTAGTTATTGCTGTAGCAAGCTCCCAAGCAATTACATTTTCAGCAACGACTGCGGCAGCAGGTACTGCACAGCTATCTGATCTCTCAATACTTGCAGTAAAAGATTCTTTGGAATCAATATCAACACTTTGTAATGGCTTATAAAGTGTTGGAATGGGCTTCATTACCCCACGAATCACGATTGGCATTCCCGTCGACATTCCACCTTCAAGGCCACCAAGGCGATTTGTGCTGCGATGGAAGCCTTCTCCTTCACTCCACTCAATCTCATCATGAACTTCGCTACCTGGCTTCCTAGCTGCTTCGAATCCAATCCCAAATTCAACCCCCTTAAAGGCGTTAATACTCACGATAGCTGCAGCTAGTTTAGAATCGAGCTTTCTGTCATAGTGAACATAGCTCCCTACACCAGGAGGCATCCCCTCAACAACTACTTCGACGATTCCTCCAATAGAGTCACCATTCGCTTTTGCATCATCGATTGCCTGCATCATTTTCTTTTCAGCCACAGGGTCTAGACATCTTACTGGTGAATTCTCGGTAATTTCCGCTAAACTCTCGATGGAGTCATATGCATGTACCTCTGATTTAATCCCACCAATCTCAACCACATGAGATGCAACCTTAATACCTAGTAAAGATAGAAGTTTTTTTGCAACTGCTCCAGCAGCCACTCTTACCGTTGTTTCTCTAGCAGAGGATCTTTCTAGAACATTACGCATATCTCTATGTCCGTATTTAAGTGCGCCGTTTAAATCGGCATGTCCTGGACGTGGACGAGTTATAACACGCTTAACTTCTTCATCATCTGTAGGTTCTGCACCCATAATCTTTGTCCAATGCTTCCAATCGTCGTTTTGTACAACGAGTGCTACAGGTGATGCAAGTGTTAATCCATGTCTGACACCGCTTGTAATATGTACAGTATCCTTTTCGATTTGCATCCTTCTACCGCGACCATGCCCTTTTTGTCTTCTTGCTAATTCTTTGTCAATATCCTCTGCAAGAAGCGGCATCCCCGCTGGTAAACCTTCAATAATTGTTGTTAATTGTGGACCGTGTGACTCTCCTGCTGTTAAATATCTCATTTCTCTTTCCCCCTTCAACTCATTAAAGGATTATTTCTCAATATAACATATGTCCTTCAATAAACATAGCAGAAATTTGTGAATTTACAAAAAAAGAAGCCAAATTCTTGGCTCCTATCTTTTACGATAAAAAAACGTGTCTTCCGTTTCCAGTCCATATAAAGATGGATTAAAAATCTGTTCGGTACTGCCAACAAAGAAAATTCCATCCTGTCTCAATGCCTCACTGAACTTATAGTATAATACATCTTTAGCTTCTTCAGTAAAATAAATCAAAACGTTTCTACACACAATCAAGTCAAAAGACCCACCAAAAGGGTCAGCGAGTAAATTCTGCTTTTTGAATGTAACCGTCTTTTTAATTTCGTCAGAAATCTTAAAGAAGCTGCCATCCTGTGTGAAAAATTTCTTTTTCATTGTGGGAGGCACTTCATTCAATGAACGTTCCGGATACATACCAATCTTCGCTCTTTCTATTACATTATCATCAATATCAGTTGCTAAAACTTGAATCTGCGAAAGTGGCATAAAGTTAGAAAGGATCATGGCAATGGTATAAGGTTCCTCACCTGTTGAACAAGCAGCACTCCACACTTTCAAACGCTTATTCTTCTCTAATAGTTTAGGAAGAATTTTCGTTTCTAATACTTCCCATCGTTTCCCATTTCGATAAAATTCCGACACATTAATCGTCATCCGATCAAGAAACTCATTTAATAATAGCTTGTCTTGACTTATTGCTGTATAAAAGTCTTGAAATGAGCCAAACCCCTTTTTTTCATAGAGAGAAATTAAACGTCTTTTCATTTGTGCTTCTTTATATAACGACAAATCAATTCCGGTCTTTTTCTTAATGTTTATTATAAATAGTTCATAATCATTACCCATCATACTTTTCTCCCCTGAACTTGGACTTTTCTATCTGTATGTTTTATTATAGCGAAATTCAATAAAAAAGGAGAAAATTTATGTGAAAAAAGACTTGGGTATTTTTTACTCTTATAACTTGAATGCGGTTACAAAAAAAGAGACTTGTAAAACAAGTCTCTTTTAGTATTAATAAGCCCAATTGTTTAAAAGCTTGCTATAAGAAAGAAGTTCAGCTTCTTTAAAGAATAGAGCGATTTCTCTTTCAGCACTTGCAGCAGAATCTGATCCATGAATAATATTTTTTCCAACAGTCACGGCAAAGTCCCCACGGATCGTTCCTGGTTGAGAATCCTTTGGATTTGTTGCTCCCATCATTTGACGTGCGGCAGCAATTACATTTTCTCCTTCCCAGACCATTGCGAAAACAGGACCTGAAGTGATAAAATCTACCAACTCACCGAAGAAAGGGCGTTCTTTATGTTCACCGTAATGCTGTTCAGCTAACTCATTAGTAATCAGCATTAACTTTGCACCAACTAATTGAAAGCCCTTTCTTTCAAAACGTCCAACTATTTCACCGATCAAATTACGTTGGACCCCATCTGGTTTTACCATTAAAAATGTTTTCTCCATCAGTTACACTCCTCTTTGTTTCGTATATGTAATGAATTGCCAAAAGACAATCCACAAAAATCGTAACATAGTTATAACTGATTTCGCAACATTTAAAATTTTCGTTTACCTATGTACACAGCTATATCTCTAAGTGTCTTTTTAGCTCGGTTATTCGGTAATTGATTTAATACATCAATTGCCTTATGAAGGTATCGATCACTTATAGAAAGCGAACGCTCAATGGCACCAGAATTCTTTATTGAAGTAATAATCTCCTCTATTTCCACTAAAGTTGTATGTTCATGAACCCCGGTAATTTTTTTACGTAAAGATTCATCCTCCATCGCAAACAGAACAGGTAGTGTGATATTTCCTTGCAATAAGTCACCACCAGCTGGTTTACCTAACTGCTCTTCCGTACCCGTAAAATCTAGCACGTCATCTGTTATTTGAAAGGACATACCCACATAATATCCAAACTGATACAGCTTCTTGTGAATCTCCTCATCTACATCCGCTGCCACCGCACCTAATTGGCAGCTGGCTGCAATCAATAAAGCTGTTTTCCGCTTAATTCGAAGCAGATAGTCACGAAGCGTTTGATTGTAGTCATATTTAAATTTAATTTGCTCAATTTCTCCAACACATAGCTCCACAATCGTCTCAGAGAGAATTTGATGTGCTAAGGGGTTTTTAATATTTGTCATTAATTCTAGCGATCTGGCAAAAATATAGTCACCTGTATACATCGCAATCCGGTTATCCCATTTCGCTTTAATTGTGGGCTGGCCACGTCTAAGTTCTGCATCGTCAATGACATCATCATGAACAAGTGAAGCCATATGAATAAGCTCAAGCGCTACTGCCACGTTTTTTATCTCATGAATATCATAATTGCCAAATTTTCCTGACAGCAAAACAAAAACAGGGCGAATTCTCTTCCCCCCTGCCTGCAACAAGTGTAGAGATGCTTGACGAAGAAGAGGTGACTCAGCCTCCACCGTATCCTCTAGTGTTTTCTCAATTATATTAATATCTGAGTTTAAAAATGAATACATCATTTTCAGCTTCATTCGTGAATCACCTAGCCTAACCTGTACATGAAGATTATTTTATTTATGACCAATATGAACAGCAGCAGCCCCGCCGCTGTATGGCTTATATGTGACGTCCTTAAAACCAGCTTGTTTGAATAAACCAGCGAGTTCCTTTACACCTGGAAAATCTCTAGCTGATTCTTGTAACCAGGAATATTCTCTGTAGCTTTTTGCAAACACCCTACCAAACAATGGCATAATAAATCGGAAATAAAAATAGTATAACTGTCGATAGCCTATCAATGTTGGTTGTGATGTTTCAAGACAAACTGCTATTCCACCCGGCTTTAATACACGATTCATTTCTTTTAATACTTGAAGATAATCTGGCACATTTCTTAACCCGAACCCAATCGTAACAAAATCAAATGAATGGTCAGGAAACGGAAGTTCCATGGCATTTCCGTGGATAAGCGTCACTTGGTTGAGATTAGCCTCAGAAACTTTTTGTTTTCCCACATTAAGCATATTTTGACTAAAATCTAGTCCTACCACTTCTCCAGTAGGTCCTACAGCCTCTGCAAGAGCAATGGTCCAATCGGCCGTTCCACAACAAACATCTAATGCCTTTTTGCCTTTTTGCACATTCATTCTTTTCATCGTATCTTCTCTCCATTTAGTATGGAGTTTAAAACTAATGACAGAATTCATTTTATCGTAGTTATCTGAGATCTTTTCAAAAACGTTATGAACTCGTTCTTCTTTCGACTGTTGCATGCTTGTTACCCTTCTTCCACAAATGTTTTTGCCATCGTTTTTTGGTTTATAATGGATGCGATTCGCGAATCTAACAGCTCATTTATTCGAGGAAGCCCTTTTTTTGCCTTTTCTAATAATTGCTTAGAAAACTCTATATAACGGTCACAAATTAATATTAAATAGTTTTGTTGCTCAAGAGAGAGATCTTTAAGCGAACCGTTATGTTTTGGAAAAATAAGAGTATGAAGAGCGTCAAATACAATCGAAGATTTCTTTTGTACAAAGTTTTGCTTTTCCTTACTAAGACGCTTTATTAATAATAAATTATCAATAATGTCATTCCATCCATCTAAATGAAAATAATCAGTAAATTGATCAATGAGAGACGATTCAATCAGCTTCACATGATTCATCAACGTGTCGATTTCTGAAAAGTCTTTTTGATATACAATTATTTTTTTATCATTTATTGTTTTTATTCCTTGAGCCAGCATTCGAATGGCATGCACATCTTTACAATCTGCGAGAAGTTTATAATATAATCCACTATAATAAACCCCAGCTAATACTGTTAATTGCCGCTGCTTTAACTCCTCATTTTCCGCTTGAATGTTGGTTACTTGTTCATGAGTATCAAGGGCTACTTGAAGCAACATGGTCGTTATCGAATAACTCTCCAACTCTTTATGAGATAACTTACATTGATCCAAGATCGAAATAAGCAACAAGAGCTTATCCTCGTCTATCACTGGTGTATTTATATATTGGAACATATAGGGGTGAAGGAGCCTTTCCTCTACTTTTTCCTTCACATTGGCTATTTTTCTTTGAAAGTCTCCCACAATTATCACCCTTGTATCCCCAAATTCTGTATATGTATTGTGACTAGCCTCATTACTTCGCATGAGGATTACTGCATATGTACGATTTACCACTCACTAAAGGCAGAGACAATTATAACACAAATGCCTACCAAATGAACATGATTCGCATTTATTTCCCTTTTGTTTCGCTCTCAATCTCTCCATAAGATGTAATAATTTTTGCATTTCCTCGAATTTTAATTGCTGATGTGTGTTCAGTAAACTGAGCAATCATCACTTCGCCTTTATCTAACTTCTCCGAGTGATGAAATTTGGTATCAGTTCCTCTTGTTAAACCGATTACATTTACACCATCTTCTATTGCTTTAATTACGATGTAATCACTTGTTAAAGAATTTTTTTGGTCCATTCATTCTCGCTCCCTTCATTTGTATGAAAGGGCTAACCGTTACTTAGCCCCCTCTATAATGCTTTAGTATTTAATTAGGGAAAGTACCTCAGCTCTTGCAGTTGCGTCCTCCGCTAGGGTGCCTCGGACTGCTTGTGTTACGGTTTTTGCACCAGGCTTTTTCACTCCACGCATCGTCATACACATATGCTCCGCTTCAACAACGACCATTGCACCATAAGGCTCTAGCTTCTCCATAATCGCGTCAACAACTGTAGAAGTAATTCTTTCTTGTAACTGAGGACGTTTTGCAACTGCTTCAACAGCACGAGCTAACTTACTCAAACCTGTCACACGGCCATTTCTTGGAATATAAGCTACATGTGCAACACCATAAAACGGAACAAGATGATGTTCACACATAGAATAAAATGGAATATCTTTCACAAGGACAATCTCTTCATGGTCCTCACTAAATACTGTTTCGAAATATTCTTTTGGATCTTGATTCAATCCTGAGAATACTTCCTCATACATTTTCGCTACTCGTTTAGGCGTATCTAACACACCCTCACGATTTGGATCTTCACCTACGGCTTCTAATATAAGACGCACCGCTTCCTCTATTTGGGTACGATTAACTTCTGACATACTAAATTCCTCCTACTGCAATGAGTTCCCTCTGTTTTTTCATATCATGCCAACTATACTTATACATATTAGCACAATCAATTTCTTTCTAGCAAAGTAGAAGTTTCTTTTAATGTGCCACAAAAGTGCTGAAAAAATAGAAAAAGGATCACGTATAAACGAGATCCTTTTCTATAACATAAACATATATCGATTTATGTAATTATTTTACAGCATCTTTAAGTGCTTTTCCTGGTTTGAAAGCAGGAACCTTGCTAGCAGAGATTTCGATCTCTTCACCAGTTTGTGGGTTACGTCCTTTACGAGCTGCACGCTCACGAACTTCGAAGTTCCCAAATCCGATTAATTGAACTTTATCACCGTTTTTAAGGGCTTCAAGAATTGAATCGAAAACTGCGTCAACTGCCTTAGTAGCGTCCTTTTTAGAAAGTTCACTCGCTTCAGCAACTGCGTTGATTAGTTCTGTCTTGTTCATGCCTTTCACCTCCTCCCAAAATGGTATATTCAGTTAGTGAAAACGTTCTTATCTTCATTAGTAAACAATTTAGTTGAATTCTATACGTAATTGAAGCTGTTTTCTCTGACATGCCTTATATTAAATGATGAAAACTAATTTTTCAACGTTTTTTTTAACAAAAACCTTTATTTACAAGGCTTTGACGGCATTTCGTACTAATTCTGTTAAAAGATTATCATAATAAATTGGGGTTATCAAGAATTTTCGCTAATTTATGGTAGTATTTTAGGGGTTTTTGATGAATTTTGTCGTGGTTTTGATGAAATCAAGCAAAAAAAAGACCCCTATTTAGGAGTCCATGCATTTATAAGATTATAGCAATTAATCCACCAGAACCTTCGTTGATGATTCTTTCTAGCGTTTCTTTTAGTTTATATCTTGCATTTTCAGGCATAAGTGATAATTTTGCTTGAATACCTTCACGAACGATGGAGCTTAAGCTTCTTCCGAAAATATCAGAGTTCCAGATAGACAGTGGATCGTCCTCAAAATCCTGCATCAAGTATCGAACCAATTCTTCACTTTGCTTCTCTGTACCGATAATCGGAGCAAACTCGGACTCTACATCCACTTTAATCATGTGAATGGATGGAGCTACTGCTTTTAAGCGTACACCAAAGCGTGGTCCTTGGCGAATGATTTCAGGCTCATCCAAGCTCATATCAGCAAGTGACGGAGCAGCAATTCCATAGCCTGTTTGCTTTACCATCTTAAGTGCGTCAGAAATTTGATCATATTCTTGCTTCGCATGAGCAAAGTCTTGCATTAGCTCTAACAAATGATCTTTTCCTCGTATTTCTACTCCGACAATTTCTTTTAAAATGTCATCGTATAAATCGTCTGGCGCATACAGGTCGATCTCGGCAATTCCTTGACCCATCTCAATTCCAGCAAGGCCTGCACGATCAATAAATTCATAATCACTAAATTGACTAACGACTCGGTCAACATCTCTTAATCTCTTAATATCTTTAACTGTATCTTTTACTGCTTCCTGATAGCTTTCTCTTAGCCAGTGATCCTCTCTAAGTACCATGACCCAGCTAGGTAGATTCACGTTTACTTCAAGCACAGGGAATTCATAAAGCGCTTCACGCATTACGTTCATGACGTCACCCTCGCGCATTCCTTCCACGCTCATCGCCAATACAGGAATATCGTATTTCTCTGAAAGCTCTGTACGTAATTTTTCCGTATTCGGATGATAAGGTTGTACGCTGTTAATGACCATAATGAATGGTTTTCCAACCTCTTTTAATTCATTAATTACTCTTTCCTCAGCTTCTAAGTATGCAGAACGTGGAATTTCTCCAATGGTACCATCTGTAGTAATGACCACACCAATCGTTGAGTGCTCTTGAATAACCTTCCTTGTTCCAATTTCAGCTGCTTCATGGAATGGAATAGGCTCTTCATACCAAGGTGTATTAATCATTCTAGGTCCATTTTCGTCTTCATAACCCTTCGCACCTGGAACCGTATAACCTACACAGTCAACTAAGCGAATATTCACATCCAACCCATCGTCAACATGTATGCTTGCAGCCTGATTTGGAACAAATTTTGGTTCAGTTGTCATAATCGTTTTTCCAGCAGCACTTTGAGGCAATTCATCTTGGGTGCGAGCTCGATCTGATTCATTTGCCATGTTTGGTATAACAACTAGCTCCATAAACTTCTTGATAAAGGTTGATTTCCCTGTTCTTACTGCTCCTACAACTCCTAAATATATATCGCCGCCCGTTCTTTCGGCAATATCTTTAAAAATATCTACCTTTTCCAAGTGATCCCCTCCTGAAATCAATGAGATAGTGGGATAAAATAACCCTAATGTATAGACAATATATGTGTATGACGTTGTCCTACAACGTTATGACAGTTTTTATAATTTTTTTTTGCCTAACTGTTATAGTCCATACAAATATAAAAAAACCTCTCTCCTACATTGTATTTATATAGGAGAGAGGTTATGACTAATCCACTAAAAAGATAGGTTCTTTTGTCTTTTCATCCATTGTATAAGGCAGGGAAAAGGCAGGGACAAACAATGAATCCTCCAATAAGCAGTCACGAATATCCTCACCCGCTGTCTTCTTACAACTTCCATTTTGCATCGCTTGATATAAATCACTTCTGTAATCTACAAAAACTTCTCCACTTCCAGTTATAACAAAAGAAAGGTTTTGGTTCGTATAAGGGCTAACAACAAATGGTTCTTCCTCATAACCTATTTTCTTGAAATCCATTGTGTATACGCCTTTTGTTATTTCTTCTTTATATGGAGGGTATTTTTGTAAACGAATTAAAAGATTTATATCTTTAATTTTTTCCGCCATTCGCAAGTCAAAAATCTTTACCGTTGGATTCTCCTCTACGTCAACAAGTACGTATTGAAATACACCTCCGGATTCATAAGCGTTTCCAGGTGGTTCTGCTAAATACTTCGGACTGATTCTGTTAAAATCAATCGGATACTTTTCATAAATAGGAGTGTCCATTTCCTTTGTTTTTATTGGTAATATACCACCATTGTCCTCTTGAAATTGCTTAACCGCAGATTGAACCGCTTGAACTTGATCTTCGTACGGTATTTGATTTTGAGCTAACTCATCCTGCGGATACATGCAGCCCGTCA
Source organism: Robertmurraya korlensis (assembly GCF_023715225.1). Lineage (GTDB taxonomy): Bacteria > Bacillota > Bacilli > Bacillales > Cytobacillaceae > Robertmurraya_A. Next base: position 631,988 of record NZ_JAMBNS010000001.1, on the reverse strand, counting down.
ACACCATTATAACGATGGACAATAACAATAATACTTGGCCTTTCATACACTCAACCCTTTTAACCTATGTATTTTCCATTGCACTTAACTTGTTGGTCCTGATAGTACGACAAAAAAAATGATTATTCCGGAAAGAATCATTAAAACATAAGCAATAATAGCCGTTATCGCTTTTAAAACTTTGTTAGAAAACTTAAATCTGCTTAAATAAATTAAAATAATGGAAATAAACATAAAGCCCATCCCCGCCAAGGAGATCCACATTTTCATTAGTGACGGTGACATTTGTAACTCCCTCCCTTTGCCTAAAATATTATATCATAATTGTCTCAATGCTTGCCTTATTCGTTTTTAGACCGAAAAAAAAGCTAAAGTAAAGGAGGGGCGTCACTTTACTTTAGCTCGTAAGACTAAATATACATACTCCCTGTTCAATTTACCAGGTTTGCTTCGTTGCATTGTATGCATTTCTCTATGTAAACGCATCATTGAAAGGCCCATTTTTGAAAATATTTATTTATTCTAATCCCTTTTCAACAAGTACATTCGCAAGATCTTCCATCTCATGAGTTTTTACACGTGTCATGAGCAGATCAACTTCATCCTTCGGTCTTGCTTGGTTAAATAGAACGTTGTATAAAGCCGTTGTAATGGGCATCTTTACACTGTACTTTTCCGCTAACTGATAAGCCGCTTTTGTGGTTCGTACACCCTCTACTACCATTCCCATGTTCTCCAACACTTCATCTAAATTTTGGCCTTTACCGAGCAAGTTTCCAGCTCTCCAGTTTCTTGAGTGAACACTTGTAGATGTTACGATTAAATCACCAATTCCTGTTAATCCAGAAAATGTTAGCGGGCTGGCACCCATTTTTGTACCAAGTCGAGCAATTTCAGCAAGCCCCCTAGTTATTAAGGCTGCCTTCGCATTATCCCCATATCCTAACCCGTCAGTAATACCAGCAGCTAACGCAATAATATTCTTTAATGCACCACCCACTTCTACTCCGATAATATCAGGATTTGTGTAAACGCGGAAATGTTGATTAATAAATAAATCCTGCACACGTTCAGCTGCTTCCATGCTCTTGGATGAGACAGTCACTGTTGTTGGTTGACGAAGGCTCACCTCTTCAGCATGACTCGGCCCAGATAACACAACGACATCCTGTAAAAGATGCTCGGGTATTTCGTCTTCAATCATCTCTGAAATACGCATTAGCGTATCTGGTTCAATTCCTTTACTAACATGGACAATGGTAAGCGGATTTTCAACATACGGAACCATCTTTTTTATCACTTCACGAATGGCCTTAGTTGGTACAGCCAATATGATGGTTCTTACTTCTTTTAAAACCTCTTCAAGAGAGTCGTAACCCACAATTGTTTCCGGAAGAATAACTTCAGGTAAATACTTCTTATTTGTGTGAGTGGTATTTAACTCTCTAATTTGGTCGGGATTATGTCCCCATAATCTTACCTCATGATCGTTGTCAGCCAACACTAGCGACAGCGCGGTTCCCCAGCTTCCCGCTCCAATTACAGCAATTTTTTCTTTTTGGATTTGCATAGCATCACAACCTTTTACTTATTTTCTTTCTCTAGCAAAGATTTTGATAGGAGTTCCTTCAAACCCGAAAGCTTCTCTTATACGATTTTCTATAAATCGCTGATATGAGAAATGCATAAGCTCTGGATCATTCACAAACACAACAAAAGTAGGCGGCTTGACTGAAACTTGAGTCGTATAATAAATTTTCAGACGCTTTCCATTGTCTGTTGGTGTTGGGTTCATTGCTACAGCGTCCATAATAATATCATTTAACACACTTGTGTCCACACGCATCGAATGGTTTTCACTTGCCTTGTTGATCATTGGAATCAATGTATGAATTCTCTTTTTTGTTTTAGCAGATAAGAATACAATTGGAGCATAGTCAAGGAATAAGAAATGTGCACGAATTTTTTCCTCAAATTCTTTCATCGTCTTTTCATCTTTTTCCACTGCATCCCATTTATTCACAACAATCACAACAGCTCGTCCTGCTTCATGGGCATACCCAGCTATCTTTTTATCTTGTTCTATGATTCCCTCTTCTGCATTTATAACGACTAAAACGACGTCGGAACGTTCTATAGCACGTAGCGCACGAAGCACACTATACTTTTCTGTTGTTTCGTACACTTTTCCTCTTTTTCTCATACCTGCCGTATCGATAATGACGTAGCGTTCACCATTTACTGTTACCATTGAGTCGATCGCATCTCTTGTTGTACCCGCGATATCACTTACGATCACTCGCTCTTCCCCAAGCATCGCATTGACAAGTGATGATTTCCCTACATTCGGTCGTCCAATAAGTGAAAACTTAATCACATCGTCATCATAGTCTTTCTCGTCCTTGCTCGGAAAATGCTTAGCAGCTGCATCTAAAAGATCGCCAAGACCTAGTCCATGTGAACCAGAGATTGGATAAGGCTCTCCAAACCCTAAGGCATAAAAGTCGTAAATTAAATCTCTCATTTCCGGATTATCAATTTTATTTACTGCAAGAACCACTGGTTTCTTCGCACGATAAAGTATTTTCGCTACTTCTTCGTCTGCAGAGGTAACTCCCTCTCTACCATTTGTTAAGAAAATAATTACATCTGCTTCCCTAATCGCTATTTCTGCTTGTTGACGAATCTGTTCTAGAAATGGTTCGTCTCCAATATCAATTCCACCGGTATCAATAATATTGAAATCATGACTAAGCCATTCAGCAGAACTATAAATTCGATCTCGAGTAACCCCAGGTATATCCTCAACAATCGAGATCCGCTCACCAACTATTCTATTAAAGATTGTAGACTTTCCAACGTTTGGACGACCCACAATCGCTATTACAGGTTTTACCATTTTTTTCATCCTTTCTAAAATAATAAAAGAGATATCAACAATTATTCAGACAATCTATAAGCAAAGTTATGTATCCGTGCAAGAACAGTTGAAATTACGAACATCTCATTTAATTATGGTGTAAATCGGCATTTAGTAAAGAAACCCTTCTACAAACAGAAGGGTCTAACTTTATTATATTATCAAAGTGGTCATGGACTAGCAAACAAAATCAAAAGAAACCACTTTAATGTTTTACAATAACGTACAATTCATCTGTAAGAGAATGAGCAATTCCATCCAAAATCGCTTCAAGATTCGTCGTAATTTTTTCCATCTCCTCTTTATCATCACAATGAAAGACCGCCACCCCACATGGGACTTTTTTCGGATTCGTCGTAATGGCAGCAAGGATAAATTTTTCAATATCCATTTTATCTCTCCTCTAATTTTTTCTCTCTCTCTTTAGGCATTCGGATGGCATTTTCTAAGGTTGGAACCTTTTCTATAATTTTCTTTGCCTTCTCAATATCATTTTCTTGCGGAAGAATAAAAACCCCCACTCTTCCATCATCTAGGTCTCTTTTAGCCAAGGGAACGAGAGCTGGTGTACCAGAATCGCGATACACTCCTAAAGCGTTGGATACATCATGCAGGATGGCCTGGCGCTGCCCAAGATTCGCAATTGTCGCTCTTGCGTCAAAATTTTTCGGTTTAAGAATAAATCCCATCCCATATCTTAGTACTTCCTTTTGTCTTTCCGGTAGTCCGATGTTCATTATATAAATATTGTCGACATACAAGCCTGGACCATCAAAACGAGGTTCAAAGTATTCTACTTCTACAATTTCACCAAGCCTGCCTCCAGACATTAGTTTGGTAGAAATGAAAATAGCAATGACTGCTGCAATGATTCCACCTAAAATATTAAAAAGGAGAAATCCAAGCGTACATAGAAAGGAAGTAAAAATCACTAAATAATTTCTACTCTCAAAAGCTATAGCAATACCTTCAATATACGTTTTCCCTCGTGGTACTAATTCATAGTTATCCAGTTCATTTAATGTATTTCTTTCCATATTTCTAACATCTCTAAATTGTGAAGCAGCCAAAGTTAAAAAGGTGATGGCAGTAAACTCTTCCTCAAGTATAGATGGTATGGCGACAGTACCTAGTCCTGCAGCGATGAACCCTAAAGCCACATGAATGATTTTTCCGTGGAGGTATGTAGGATACTGTCGATAATCTGTTCGTAACATATAAATTCTTGTTGCTGTTCCAACAACCACTCCAAATAATATAGGATAAGTGTACTCACTCACGATTGTCTTCCTCTCCCCTTTTCTAGTTGATAAACATGTCCTTCAAATAAGCTTGTTAGCTTTTCAAAACCACTCCAGGCCAAAATGAGACATACAGATATGGATATAACATCCAAAAATTGAAATGACCCGATTGGAACTTCCATTGAATATGCATCTAAGACGAGCGAATAAACAAATTCACCATGGATGCTCCCAAAAAGAAGCGCTACTACCCTTTTAAAAACCTCATTATGCACCATAATGGTCATATACGTTAATACGACTGCAAACATCCAATTTCTATCAAGGATTAACCACACCGGATCAAAAAGCTCAAATAATTGAAAACTGCCATAGGCAAGCATAAGAATAAATGATGTAATCAAAAAGTAGACCAGTGATTTTCCTTTCATTTTCCCAATCTCAAAATAGCCTAAAATTAAAAAGAAAATTGAAACAACAGACATTTCTAGCCCAAACAAGTGTATAGATTGAGAAGACAAAATAATCGAAAATAATATGATGACCGTGTACTTCACTCGTTTCGGATTCGTTTTACTCATAAAAAAGGTCGTACAAATCCAAAGAGTCCAAAATGTCCAATAAAAGAATATTCCTTCCATGTCACCCCTCCTATCATCTCCATTATGGCTTTTCACTATGTACTTTAACCGTAAGATGTATAAACTTTCAAAAATGATTCATGTTAAATAAGAGGAGGTGGGATCATGGGTAAAGATCGTCAACAAAGCAAATTAAAAGCAAGTGGTCGTGTCGAGTCCGATCGAGATCAAGCGTTGGAGAAAAAAGGGGCAACCAAACTATCCAGCCCAGAAGAGGCTAGAGAGCTAAATAATAATAAAAGGTATTAATGAAAAAAGCTCCCTTATCCGGGAGCTTTATCGATTACTATAGATTTTTGTGTTTATACCTCGTTCATTAAGCCAATGGTGAGTTTTCCCCTCGATTACCAAAGGTGCATCTTGAAGTTCTTTTATCGTTCTTGCACCAAGAGCGGTCAGCATAAACCCAATTTCTTTCTTAATTTCTTCAATTTCAAAAATACTTGCTTCTATTCCTTCAGCTAATAGGATTCTCAGCAAATACCCTGCTAACCCTGCTGCGGACGCACCTATAGACAACGCCTTAACAATGTCTAAGCTTGACTGTATGCCACCTGAACCTAATACAGTTAGGTCGGGGAAACTGTATTTTACCTCTGCAATGGAAGCAACTGTTGGAATTCCCCATGAGTTAAAAAACGACAGCAATCGATTTCGTCTTTCATTTTCGATTTTGGCAAAGTTTGTCCCACCAAAACCACCAACATCGACAATAGAAATCCCAACTTGAGTGAGCTTCTTTACTGTTTCACGACTCATACCAAAACCTACTTCTTTGACAATGACCGGTACAGGAGATTTTTTTACTATTTCTTCAATGCGCCATAGTGCACCAGTAAAATCACGATCTCCCTCTGGCATTGTTAGTTCTTGAATTGGATTTAAGTGGATTTGTAGCGCATTGGCTTCTAGCATATCAATCGCTTGAAGAGCCTGATCTACCGATGCTTCACTACCTAAATTTGCGAATATTAGTCCATTCGGATTCTCTTTTCTAACAATTTTATAAGTACCTACCTCAATAGGGTTTTTTATTGATGACATTTGAGATCCAACTGCCATTGCAACTCTTGTTTCCTTTGCGACAAGGGCTAGCTGTCCATTTATTTCTTCTGTTCGTTCTCCACCACCGCCGGTCATAGCATTGATAAAAAGAGGCGAACTCAAAGAAAGTTCGCCAATCATGGTATCAAGACTCACCTGCTCAGTTGAGGAGTCAGGTAAGCTTTGGTGAATAAACGTAATATCATCAAAACCAGTATCTCTAGATTGCCCTGTGGAGAGAGCAAATTGTATATGGTCCCATTTTCGTTTCGATCTAGTCAATGATTATCACCATTATCTCTTTAAATTCTTTAGTTGATCTCCAATCATTTCACCTAACTGAAAGCCTTTTGACTCTTCAGGAAGTTCATAATCCTTCACTTCTTCTTCCTTTTCAGCTAGTTCTTTCATACTTAGTGAAAGCCTTTGTTCTTGCTCATTTACTTCAAGAACCTTCACTTTAACTGTTTCATTTTCCTTTAATACTTCATGCGGTGTAGCAATATGCTTATGGGAAATTTGTGAAATATGAACTAACCCTTCTACACCTGGGAATACTTCAACGAAAGCTCCATAAGAAACAAGACGTTTTACTACCCCTTCTAAAGTGGTCCCTTTTGCAGCTTTTTCAGTAATATTAGCCCATGGTCCAGGTAATGTTTCTTTAATTGATAAAGAAATACGCTCATTATCACGGTCAACACTTAGCACTTTTACTTGAACTTGCTGTCCCTCTTGAACAACATCCGTTGGCTTAACCACATGCTCATGAGAGAGCTGAGAAATGTGAACCAATCCATCAATTCCACCAATATCTACAAACGCACCAAAATCAGTAATTCTTTGTACGGTACCTGAAAGAACCTGACCAGGAGCTAATGAATCTAAAATATTTTTCTTTTGTTTTCCTTTTTCAAGCTCAATAACAGCACGATGAGAAAGGATAAGGCGATTCTTCTCTTTATCTAGTTCAACAATTTTAAATAGCATCGTTTGACCTTTATAATCAGAGAAATCTTCAACAAAGTGTGCTTCCACTAATGAAGCAGGAACAAAACCTCTTACTCCAAGATCAACTACAAGTCCGCCTTTTACAACATCTTTAATTTCAGCATCAAAGACTTCTCCAGATTCAAACTTTTGTTCAAGCTCTTGCCATGCATTTTCAGCATCTACTTTTCGCTTTGAAAGGATCAGGGCATCTTCTTCTACCTTTAGGACTTCTAACTCAAGCTGGTCACCTTCATTAACCGCATCACTTGCTTTTTCGATGTGCAGACTTGATAACTCACTAATTGGAATGATTCCATCCAGCTTGCTGTTTGAAATTGAGATAATAACCTGTTTTTCTTCCACCTTTGTTACTTGTCCGCTTACTTTGTCACCCACTTGAAAATCCATAACTTCCACTTGATTCATTTCTTCAGACATATGTACTCCTCCTTAATCCTTTGACTGCTCCATTTTTATAAAAAGTGGTGTTCCCACCACTATTTGAAACAACCTTACTTAGAGAATAATCTAAAAAATCTCTTTAATTAAACTTCTTATAAATGGCCTCTTTTGTCAAGCGAGATACATCCTATTTGTTCGCAATTATCAGTTTTCTGATTTCTTCCATAATAATTTTTGTTGCTTCATCTGCAGATATCTTGTTTTTTCGATATTCTGTAAAATCAACAGGCTTTCCATAAACCACCTTTAGCCTATTAAAAGCTTTATATGGACCTACAACCGCACAAGGAACAATAAGGGCTTCAGACCTTGTAGCAAAAAATCCAGCACCCGCTAGCCCTTCTCCTAGCTCTCCAGTCTTACTTCGAGTACCTTCAGGGAATAATCCAAGAACTTCCCCCTCCTTAAGGACAGCTAAGCCCTTTCTAAGAGCCTCACGATCACTCATCCCTCTTTTGACTGGAAATGCATTCAAATGAGGAAAAAGTTTCCCTACCACAGGTACACGAAACAACTCCTCTTTAGCCATAAAATGGACTGGGCGAGGAGTTGTTGTTCCTACGACAATTGGATCCAGATTAGAAATATGATTGGAACAAAGTAACACTGATCCTATTTTAGGAATATTTTCTTGGCCAATTGTCTCTATACGATACAAAGGCTTGTAGATCATGTTTACAACGGATCGTGCAAATGTGTATATTGTCAATAGGATCCTATCCTTTCCTCTGCTAATGCTAAGATTTTCCCAACCACTTCTTCAATAGATAAGGAAGTGGTATCAATCTCTACTGCATCCTCCGCTTTTTTTAAAGGCGCGATCTCTCGTTCAGAATCAAGTTTATCTCTAGCCGCGATCTCTTGTTTTAACATTTCTAAGTCCGCTGGAAAGCCTTTTTCAAGGTTTTCTTGATATCTTCTTTCCGCTCTTTCCTGAACACTTGCCAGAAGAAACACTTTGATTTCTGCGTAGGGAAGGACATGTGTGCCAATATCTCGCCCATCCATGACCACTCCTCCATTCGCCCCGAATTGCTGTTGTCTTTTCACCATTTCTTCTCGTATCAAACGGTGTTTTGCCACGATAGAGACTTGATTGGTCACCTCGGCAGATCGAATCTCGTTTGTAACTTCTTGACCGTCAAGGAATACAAGTTGTCCTTTTTCACCTGGCAACAAGTCAATTTTTGTATTTGCTAAAAGCTCATTAAGGGCGCTCTCATCGGTAAGTTCACAATTAGACTGTAAAGCTTTATATGTAATTGCACGATACATAGCACCTGTATCAATATAAATATATGAGAGTTTCTCAGCTATTATTTTGGCAACAGTACTTTTTCCTGCAGCAGCAGGACCGTCGATTGCGATAGATATTTTACTCATATGTCCTCCTAGTTGTTTGAACTTTAATATTGTTAGTTTGTTCAATTGAATCGTAAACGAATGATTCCTTATATATTTTAGCATATACTTGTTCGTTGCTTGTTAATAATATTGTAAAAAACAAAAAAAGCAGGAGCCCCTGCTTTTCATTTCCCATTAAAGGTTTCTAGAAAATCCGCAAAATTATTTTTGTTTACTCCTTCGTATTTTGTAATGATTTTCAACTCCGGAAAGATGCTTAACTGATGAAAGAAAAACTGTGTTCCGATAAGGAAAAGAAATTGAATGACAATGATCTTAACAATAATACGCTCAAACGTCTTCACGATTTCACTTCCTCCCATAATATCAGTACTATTATAGGAAATTTATGGCCATTTTATTCAAGATTCAAGCCCCTTCTTCTTCATAAGCAACTGACGATCAAAGCTAAAACGAAGCAACAATTGACGGTCCTGTGGACTCATATCAACAAATTGTAACGATGCCTTCATACGGCTGTCATCTAAAGGAATAAGTCTTACTACTTTACTCTTCACTTGTAAATAATGAACTTCTCCGCTTTGCATAGAAAGTACCATCCATAATCGAAGGGTTTGACCAGCGAGGATTCCATGTTTATCGTTAATAAGGATCGCTGCACCGCCTGCACTTATATCATCTGTAACAGTCGTAAATGGCTTAAACTCTGAATTTGTAGCATGTACTGCCACGTCTGCAGTCGTTTCGACCCTTACGTATTGACGTCTTTGTATCTTTACCAAGTGCTCGTCACCAGGATAAGAAAGAATAAGCATAGGAATATTCTGCTTGGTTCTACCTAGTACCTCAGATTCAAATAAAAAGACCGAGTTATTGTCCTGAGAGACAAATGAACCTTTTAACTGTGTCCCATCAATTAGAAAAACCGTTCTCTCTGTTGCCATATTGATTGGATAATCGATATAAATTTGATTTTCCTTTTGTTCTACAACCTTACACTTAAACTTATCTAGTTTATCTCCATATTTTAACTCAAGCATAATTACAGTGCCTATTTTCAACATACGATCACACATCCTGTCAAAACTTGTCACCACAAATTATGACATGAACCCCTTCATTGACGCAATACGAATATAAAAAAAAGGAAAAGCGTACGCTTTTCCTTAGACAACATCCTCATATACTTCCTCGGCATTCTCTAGCTTATCGACCTTTTCTTCGATCCCGCTATCCGCGTTAATGAAAATACGATACGTGTCATCACCAAGTGTACCCATGAATTCATAACACAGTACTTCTTCGTTCATATCGTTAATAATGATCGATTGTCTATTTTCCATCACCTTAACACTTGGGTTTATTTTCTTTTGTGCGTCTTCCACCGATAGAGTTGGCTTAGGAATATCTCTTACATGGTGAGAGCGTAAATAATCATCTGCAGAAAAGCCTAAAATATTTCCATTATCCAATGCTACCTTTACATTAATAGCATCAGGATATACTCTAACATTTTTTTCATTTGTAACAAAGGTAAATACTCCAATATTATCGTACTGTGTACTTTCAAACAGATCTAAGTTTTCAAATCCTGTATCCTTTAAGAATTGAATCGCTTTCGTACTTGCATCATTTAGACTAATTTTTTGCTCTTTCACATCACGAGAATAGATAAACCAAATTGGAAAACCACCTTTTTTCGTGACATCCATATTTGCTTCTTCATTCGTACCCTTCTTTTGTACAGAAATGCTATAAAACCCAGTATTTGCACCTTTCCCGCTTTCCGTAACCTTTATAGCTACATCATTTCCAAAGGCTGCATATTTTTTTGCTATTTGGACGGCTTCTTCTTCTTTTACTTGTTTTCCTTGCAAGTATTTAAACTCGTTGTCTTCTTTTTGACTTAAAGATACAAATGCAGGTCCAAAATCTGTGTCTCCATATCCTTCAACCGTTTTCTCAACGGTCTTAAAGCCATCAATAATCGTATTATCTAAGGGTTCTTCTGATGCTGCTAGAGCCAGTTCAACATCCATCCAGCGTAAGTTATTTTCTAACACCATATGCTGTACCTTTCGCAATTCACCTTGTATCTCTGCTGACTGCTTATACAGGTCCTGCAATGATTGGTACTCTTTATCAGTTAGTGGCTCTTTTTCTAAATCTCTAATTGCAGTCCGGTAACTAAAATCACCTATTTTCGCAAGAAACTCCTCCGTCTTGTTGAAAGGTAGTAGAGTTAATGGTAGTTGACCAACATCACTATGAGCATCAGATGTTATTTTCCAAACCTCTGCTAAAGAAGGTGATAATGATTCCCTAGAATTCATAGCTAATGTGGTTCCTATTTTATTATTCAGTAAATCTACCTGATAGCTTAGATCATGAAACGCTCTTTGATAGTTGTTCTCAGCATTAATGAGTACAGCATTTTTTTCACGATGCTCTTGGTAGCCCCAAAAAGCCGTTCCTGCTACCCCGAGCACCAAAACACCTATTAAGATTGTTCTAATCAATTCGACCTCACCCCTATTTACAGAATATATGCTTTCCGATGCGCTTAATTTGTGGCCTAGACCAAATCCATCCACTTGTCGCCGTGTCAGGGTTAAAATAATAGATGGCATTACCAGTCGGATCCCAACCGTTCATTGCGTCTAGAACCGCTTTTTTTGCGTTCTCATTTGGAGTTAGCCAAATCTGCCCATCTGCAACAGCAGTAAACGCTCTTGGCTCAAAAATCACACCTGAAACCGTATTAGGAAATGTAGCACTTTGCACCCTGTTTAATATGACAGCAGCCACCGCTACTTGACCAATATAAGGTTCTCCCCTTGCTTCTCCATAAACAGCATTTGCCATTAACTGAATATCATTCTGTGAAAACCCACTTGGTACATTTGCTGCTGTAGGTTTTTTTGGTGGAGTTGCAGCAGTTGCTTTCGGGCCAGCTTGATTTCCAGTATTCGCTTGTGGTGCAGCAGGTTTCTTTGCGGCCGTATTATTATTTTGCGGCTTCTTAGCTGCTGTTGTATTTTGTTTGCTTTGTTTAGCAGTTGTATTTTGTTGCGGTTGTTGTGCAGCTGGAGTTTTTGCTTGAGTTTTTGTTGTTGGTTTTTTTGCTGTTGCCGTTCCTTGATTCTTATTCGTCTGTGTCTTATTTACTTTCGGGTTAGGCTTCTTTTGCTTTGCTAAATCTACTCCACCATAGTGAGTAAATTTATTTCCATTATTTATTTGTTCCTTAACAAATTGTTCATTGTACTTTGTGGCTTTTACTAATTTTTGCTTTGTTGATGGTCCAGCAAGTCCATCGATCGGCATTCCAAATTCGTACTGAAAGTTTCTTAGAGCCCAATACGTCTTCCATCCAAATACACCGTCAATTTTCCCATTATAAAAACCGATGTACTGAAGACGTGATTGAAGTTCAATAACATCTTCACCTACTGCCCCTTGTTGAATTACTTGATTGGTGAAGGCATCAACCTGATCCACCTTTGTTGTAAAGGGGAAAATAACTTGTGTTAAAAAGAAGATTGTAGCAACTTTCATTAATAAAATTTTTTTGTTCATCGTTTGCAACCCCCAGATGTAAATCTTATTAACATTAATCCTATTTTTTGTAGAGGTTGGTTTTTTATGCAAAAAGCTACTAGAAACTTCTTTAATTAGAATCAAAAGACAAACAAAACCCCCTCAATTTTATAATTGAAGGGGGTTTTGAATGTGTATATCATCATTAGTAGCCTTTATTCCGCTCAAGTGTCTCGCACTCTTCACTTTACGGAGAGCAAGCCACCATAAAAAAATCATAAACGGCAAAATAAAGATGAGCCAGTATTCAAAGGATATTAAAATATAATCATATAAACCGTGAAAAAAGACAGGAAGAAACAGTGAAAAAAGGAGCCATTTCCCTTTTTTCTCTTTCGTAAATTTCCCTTTTCCTAAATAGTATCCCATTAACACACCAAAAAGTGCATGACTTGAAACAGGTAATAATGCACGGCCCACAGCGTGCTCGACCCCATTTGCCAACAAATACAATATATTTTCACTTGTTGCGAATCCTAGTGCTACCGAGGTACCATATACAATTCCATCGTATGGTTCGTCAAATTCAATATGTTGATAAATGGCATAAAAAAGTATAAACCACTTGAAAAATTCTTCCAAAAACCCTGTAGTAAAGAAGGCGTTTAAAAAATCTGAAACCACTAAATGCTCTACGTCAATCACATATTGAATAAACATAATTGGAAATACAAGCAGCGCACCGTATATAAATGTACGTAATACCACTGAGATTGGTTCCGACCCGTACTCATCCCTTAAGTAGAAATAACTAAGAAGAGCTAAGCCAGGAGCTATCCCAGCAGAAAAAATCCCTAGCATTTGCTATCCTCTTTTCCATTCGTTTCTTCCATCGTATCATGAGTTCTTAAGAAAGAAAATCTATATTTTTGATGTTACATGTAGACGAAGCGGCTTTCGTATAGGTATGATTTTAACATGCAGATTGAACAGGAGGTTCTTATGAAAAATCTACTAGTTATCCACACAGGCGGGACGATAGCAATGAGTGAGGATACGGAAACAGGAGCTGTAAAACCGGGCGAAAAAAATCCAATTGTTGAAAAAACAAAAGAGCTTTTATCCGTTGCGAATTTAATCATTGAGGAGCCTTTCCAGCTCCCCTCCCCCCATATTACGGCAAAAGAAATGTTGCAATTAAAAACAATGATTGAATCTTATATAAAGGAAGATAAAATTAACGGAGTTGTGATTACACACGGCACTGATACTTTAGAGGAAACCGCCTATTTCTTAGATTTAACGATTCGGACAAGCATACCCATTGTTTTGACAGGGGCAATGAGGTCAAGTAACGAAATAGGTTCAGACGGTCTATATAATTTACTTTCAGCATTAAAAGTAGCAAATAGTGAAGAAGCAGTTGACAATGGAGTTCTAGTGGTGTTAAACGACGAAATACACACAGCAGTAAATGTAACAAAGACTCATACAAGCAATGTATCTACCTTTCAAAGTCCGCAATATGGACCCATTGGGACTGTGACAAAGAGAGGAGTTTTCTTTCACCACTCACCAAAGAAAAGAGAAATGTATCATGTGGAGAACATTTCTAAACGTGTGGTATTAATTAAAGCTCATGCCGGAATGGATTCCTCCCTTCTTTATGCGATAAACGATTTACATTTTGACGGAGTTGTCATCGAGGCCTTAGGACAAGGAAATCTACCTCCAGCTACTATTCATGGTATCAAGCTTCTGCTTGAAAACAAAATACCCGTTGTATTTGTTTCAAGATGCTTTAACGGACTCGCGGAAGATGTCTATAGCTATGAGGGCGGAGGAAAACAATTTAAGGATTTAGGCGTCATTTTCTCTAAAGGTCTTAATGGGCAGAAGGCTAGAATTAAATTAATGATTGCTCTAGAAACAACTACTGATATAAACAAACTGGATCAAATGTTTCAATAAGAAATACCGGGCAACCATTTGCCCGGTATTTCTTACGATTCTTTATTAGCTATTGATCGAGCTATTTGCTCTCCGTGGAAGCGACCATTTTCAATAAAAATTTCATTCGCATTGTTTCCCGCCGCCAATACACCTGCAATATAAACGCCATCAATATTGCTTTCCATTGTTTCTCCATTATACCTTGGCCTTCCAGTGTCTTGATCAATTTCTATACCCATTTGAGCAAGAAAACTATGATCTGGATGATAACCGGTCATAGCAAAAACAAAATCGTTTTTTATGACATATTCTTTGCCATGCTTGAGATAAGTGACTTGATCAAATTCAATTTCTTTTAATTCTGCTTCAAATTCCATCTTTACAACACCATTTCGAACGAGTGAATCAAATTCAGGAAGAATCCATGGTTTAATAGAAGGAGAATATTCTTTTCCACGATAAATGACGGTAACTCTTGCACCTGCTTTTACAAGCTCTATCGTAGCGTCAACACTTGAGTTCTTTCCTCCAACGACAACGATATCCTGATCAAAATAGGGGTGTGCCTCCTTGAAATAATGAGAAACCTTTGGTAAACCCTCACCTGGAATACCCATTAAATTTGGATGATCATAATAACCAGTTGCTACAATGACATATCTTGTAGCGTACTCCTTTTTATCGGTACGTACGATAAACACATTTGCTTCTTTTTTCACACTTGTTACTTTTTCAAACGGATGAACCCGTAAACCTTTCCTTTTTACTACTTCCCGATAATAGACCAACGCTTGATTTCTTCTTGGTTTGTATTCTTCTGTTAAAAAAGGAACTTCTCCAATCTCTAACTTCTCACTCGTACTGAAAAATGTTTGGTGTGTAGGATAATGATAAATCGCATTCACTATATTTCCCTTTTCAATAATAAGTGGATTCTTCCCTACTTTTGTCAATGCGATTGCCGCTGATAAACCACACGGTCCTCCACCAATTATTATTGCATCTTCTATTTGCATCGCTCTCTCTCCTAAACAAAAAAATCTCCATCATTTTATGATAGGAGATTTTTTATTGCTTTTCAAATATAAATCATTAAATCCATCCTCTAAATCTTGATGCTTCAGCCATTTTCCTTACACCAACCATATATGCTGCCAAGCGCATATCAACGCGTCTTGTTTGTGCAGTGTCATATATATTATTAAAAGATTTACACATAACCTTTTCTAATTTTTCTTCCACTTCTTCTTCCGTCCAGTAATACCCTTGATTATTTTGTACCCACTCAAAATAAGAAACAGTAACTCCACCCGCAGAGGCAAGCACATCTGGTACAAGTAATATTCCTCTATCCGTTAATATCTTAGTCGCTTCGAGTGTCGTTGGACCATTAGCTGCTTCAACAACAATCTTCGCGCGGATATTATGGGCGTTCTCTTCTGTGATTTGATTCTCAATGGCTGCAGGAACCAAAATGTCACACTCTAATTCAAGCAACTCTTTATTAGTAATCGTATTATTAAATAGTTTTGTAACGGTTCCAAAGCTATCACGTCTATCCAATAAATAATCGATATCCAATCCATTTGGATCATGTAATGCTCCATAAGCATCGGAGATACCCACTACTTTTGCACCTGCATCATGCATAAACTTTGATAGATAGCTACCTGCGTTTCCAAATCCCTGGACAACTACGCGCGCACCTTCAATATTAATACCTTTCTTCGCAGCAGCTTCTCTTATACAAATCGTTACACCTTTTGCTGTTGCCGATTCCCTACCATGTGAACCACCTAATACGAGTGGTTTTCCAGTAATAAATCCTGGAGAATTAAATTCATCTATTCGACTATACTCATCCATCATCCAAGCCATAATCTGTGAATTTGTAAACACATCTGGTGCAGGGATATCTTTGGTTGGTCCAACAATCTGACTGATTGCTCTAACGTAGCCTCGACTTAAGCGTTCTAATTCACGAAATGACATATCGCGCGGGTCACATACAATGCCTCCCTTACCACCACCATATGGTAAGTCAACGATTCCACATTTTAAGCTCATCCAAATAGAAAGTGCCTTTACTTCCTTTTCTGTTACACCTGGATGGAAACGAATTCCGCCTTTTGTAGGTCCAACAGCATCATTGTGTTGTGCACGATACCCAGTAAATATTTTTACTGACCCATCATCCATCCTTACTGGGATTTTTACTGTTAACATTCTCATTGGTTCTTTTAATAGTTCATATACTTCTTCAGGGTAGCCAAGCTTTTCTAATGCACTGTGAATAACGGTTTGAGTTGATCTTAGCACATCAAGCTTTTCTTCATGGTTTATGTTTGTAGTCCCTTTTTCGGCCACTATTTTACCCTCCTAAAATCACTAACAATGTTGTCCCATTCATGACATAGTATACACTTTTAGGTAATTTATGCAATAATAAATGAAAATTTTTTGACATTTTTACAATATTTTTTGAAAACGCTACCATTGTTGTTATTTAGGGAATTTTCTGTATTTTTACCCGTCCCTAATTAGCCTAAAATGGGGCGTTCCACCTTCTACTTGAATACTATTTACTAGTGTCTGTTTTTCGCCTCAAGATATTCTTTTAGAAAAAAAACGGCAGAGACAATCCATTACTTAAAGTAATGGACAATTGTCTCAACCGCTTTCTGATCAATCACTGTTTTCCCATACTCCTTTATCCGATGAATACTTTCAAGAGTAGGGTTTGAGTACTCAGATAGAACAACTGCCACTAACATTAAGTTACAGTCCTCTACATTTTCTATACAAAAATAATATCTGTCATCCATTACATATAAGCTACCACCAGTAAAGCCGAGTACCTTAAGCTGATGGGATACTTGAATTACAAACTCAAAATTGGTAAATTCATAAATCAGGTCCTGCTTTTCCTTTACACTTACCTGTAAATCATAATAGGAATCCATGAGAGAGTTATCTTCTTCTTCCTCATCCATTGTGACAATCATGACCATACCCTGGGTATGCATCGTAAAGATTTCTACCGCAACCGTTCCTTGTATATCCACATCAAATTGTTCACTTGCTTCTTCAAGCATTTCATGGAACAATTGATGCCACTTTAACGAATCTTTCCAAATATCCTCTTTTGTTAATCCTCTTTCTGATAAATCATCCGTAGTTAAAAAAATTTTAATTTTATTGTATGTTAATCGTTCTAAGCGCATTATAAAGCCCCCTGCTGTGAACAACTGTTTGTTTAGTGTATGAAATTCTTGCAGGAAGGTGAATTGTCTAATCGATATTCCTTCTTACATTCTATTTTTTAACCAACTTTCCCACTCATTACGAGACGCACCAATAATGTGTTCATGATATTTGACCTTTTCTTTTTCAGAAATGGTATCAAATGCAAACCCACCTAATCCAATATGTATGTCTTCGTAGTTCTTTATTAATTTCTCTGTGAGTTGTAGCGTTCCGCTAACATTTTCCTTCATGGTACAGGAAAAGAAGATAAATTTTGGCTTTACAATTTTAATCACCTCATCGATATCTTTCTCAGCTATACTTGCTCCCAAATAAATGACCTCAAATCCTTTACGTCTTAAAAATAATGTATAGATAAGTAGGCCAAGTTCATGCCACTCACCTGGCCCACAAACTGCGATGGCCTTTGGCATCATCGGATTATGCGGAAAGGAGTGCAGAATCATACCAATTCTTGATCGGAGTATAGATGAGGCAAAGTGTTCATGTGCGGTAGTAATCTTAGAATTTTCCCATAAGTCACCAATTTTCACTAGCAATGTGCCCAAAATATCTACCATTACCTTATCTACTGTAAACAAACTAAACGCTTGGTTAATGAGATCATGTGCCGTTTTTTCATCAAAGGCAAGTAGTGATTGAAGTAACTTGTCCGCCATGGCACTTGATTGGTCTCCACCTGTTTGAACATGAAGGTGACCTTCATGTTCTTCAACCTCATTGTTTTCAAGTAACGTAACAGCTTGACTAATGGTAAAGCCTTTATTCACTTTGTCTTGAAGCCATCTTAATACCTTTACATGTTCCTCTGTGTATAGACGATGACCCGACTCGTTTCTTTTTGGCGCTACCATCTGATAGCGCCTTTCCCAAGCACGTAGCGTTCCTGCTTGAATTCCTAACATTTTTGAGACTGCTTTTATATTATATTTTCCTTCTTCTGTCACCATTGTCTTTCCTCCGTATAACTCGTAACTTACTCACATTATACAGTTCATATAAAAATTGTGTAAACTTTGTATAGGCTGCCACTCACTCTTGATTTTTATTGGAAATAGAAATAACATGCGTTTCAGCTCTTGCTCCTAGCCTTAGTGGCACAGCTGTCGTTCCATAGCCATTACTTACAAGAAGGGAGGTATTTTTTAATTGGTGATATCCTCCTAACTCATAAGGTCCAAACCCAAATAGTCTGATTTGACCTCCATGAGTATGACCACTCAACACTAACCCAATCCTGTCTTGTACCTGTATTTTTTCCGTAATTCTAGGATTATGGCTTACGAGTATACGAAAACCTTCCTCCTGGGCATCCTGTAGTGCTAAGTCCAACCGATCCCTCTTTAATTGAAGGTCATCCACTCCTAGAAGGACCATCACTTCCCCTGCCTCTGATTCAAAGGAAACCGCTGTGTTATCTAATATCTTCACTCCGTTATCAAGAAGCAAAGCATCAAGCTCATGGTAGTCAACCTCGTAATCATTATTACCCCAAACAAAATACAATGGTCCCAACTGTTTAAGAAGGGAAAGATTTTTTCTTACCTTTTGAAAATCAACTCCTTTTTCAAGAAGATCACCACCAATGATGACTAGGTCTACCTGTCCTTTCGCTTTCACATCCTGTATGATTTCGTCGGAGATAAGACGCTTATGAATATCCGATATAAAAAAAAGCTTTAGTTCACCAAAGCTCTTAGGAAACTCTGAAAAAGTAAAATGATGGGTTTGAACTTTATTTCGAAATGCCTCTTTGTACATAAAAACAAGAAGAGAGATGACTACCAAAACAAACGTATAAAATAGGAACTCCATATATCCTCCACATTATATTATTCTTTACTTTCACGAAGAAGCTCGTAATCTAATGAAATCATACCATAAAGCAATGAGAAACAAAAAAAAGCAACAGCTGGCCAAAGAGAGACGATTGATAGGAAATAAAAACTTAAACACACAAAAAAAAGGAAAAGACATTCAAGCTTTAACAACTTCCCCCTCCACCTGCTAACTACCATCATTTCTATTCCGTTCTTAATTAAGTCAGCATTTATTAAAAACCCAATAAAAAACGCTAAAATAGAAGCAATAAAAGGAACAGGACTCAATACAACCTCTACAATAATATCTGATAAATTATTTGGAAAATGGATGGGTATCCATACAATAAATAACAATCCACATATATATCCGCTCAAAAGTTTCATGAGTTTCTTCACATACATAAAAAT
This sequence comes from Robertmurraya korlensis, assembly GCF_023715225.1. Classification (GTDB taxonomy): domain Bacteria; phylum Bacillota; class Bacilli; order Bacillales; family Cytobacillaceae; genus Robertmurraya_A. The sequence continues at coordinate 612,328 of NZ_JAMBNS010000001.1, read as the reverse complement.
CCCTCCCATAAACAATGTATGAGAGGAATCAATCTTGTTACACAGTTATCCTACAATTAATCTTCATGTATGTTTAAAATACGAAATCCAAAATCCTCTAGCTTTTTTACAAACTTATCAACATTATTATTTTTTTCAATTTTCAAGACAATTCTTCGAACCAATTTATCCGTTTCATCAAAAGTTACTAATGAAATAATTTGCTCATGAAATTGATGAGCAATTTCTGCTAGTTTTGCAATCCTGCCCTCTGTTTCTACAGAGGTAAATGCTATACGAATTCCTGAGCGATGTACACCAAACGCTGAACCGAATTGCTCTAAAACATCGGAGCGAGTGACAACCCCTAAGAATTTTCGATTTTCATCAACTACCGACAATAAAGGGTAATCCTTCAAATCTAACAATAAATTCTCAAAGATTTCATTTCCTTCCAGAAAGCGATCTTGATGTGTGGCAATTTGTGAGACAGTTGTATTTGTTAAATACTCATCTTTTGTTAGCTGACTTTTAAAGTAATTTTCATAAATGCTGTATCTTGTAACCGTTCCTACATAAGTTTGTCCATCTAACACGGGCAACCCATCAATTTGTTCTTCCTCAAGCTTAGTAAGCGCACTTAGCAGAGAGTCTTGATAAGAAACAACATGACAATGATGCTTTGGTATCATAATACTTTTTACGAACATGTCAATCACCTCAGGAAAGAGTAAATGTCTTCCATATTTTATTCGACAATAAGGGCAAAGAATCCTTTTTCATCAAGCCCTACTTACTTTCATGATAAAGGTTTATGTCAAAATTTTTCTTCATCATTTCAAATACTTTGTGACGATTTTTCCACTCATCTTCTTTTTTCCAAAGGTCCTTACTTTTATCAATGATTTCACAGCGTAGTGCATGATATTCCTTTTCAGCTTTCTCACGCTTTTCTCGAAGTAAATTCATAAACCCATATAATCCAACAATAATGACTAGCATATAGAGATTACTTGATTGATCAACAAATACTGAAAACATGGCTGCAAAAGAATAAGAGTAAGGAGTAAGTACTACTTTATAAAGATAGTAAAAATATATAAAGCAGAGAAAAATGGTCGTCCACATCACAAATAAATGACGAAGCTTTAATTTATCAAATTTCCTTTTTTTATCTATTACTTTCTGTAACATTTGCCTAGTAGCCTGATCCGTTCGATCGTCCAATAATAAAATTTCAGATTCCATTATTTTACCCTCCCCTTATCAAATAAATATGAACATGTCCGTTGTTTTATGATGAATCAAAAAAAAGAGCTCAGCCATTTAATTGGCCCAGCTCAATTACTTACTTAGCGGTATAGTTAAGGTTTGCCCTACCGTTATTTCGTTTGATGACAAAGAATTTGCTTTCTTAATAATATCAATACCAGATTGTGATTTATAATACTTCATGGCCAGTCTAAACACGGTTTCTCCTGGTTGAACTTTATGGTAAACAACGGTTTGATCAACTGGTTCTGCTTTTGTAGTTGAGTTAGTTGTACTTTCTGGAGTAGTTGTTGTTTCTTGAGCAGTTTCGCTTGGTTTTGCCTGCTCCGCTTTGGCTGATTCTTCAACTGTACCTGATTCTGCTTCCACATTCTTATCGACTGCGATTTCTTCAGATTCCGCTTTTTCTTTCTCCTCTTCCGCTACCTCCTCTTCAACATCTGTATAATAAACAGCTTCTGCTCCCTTACTTTCTTCAACGGTGGTACTAACCGATGATTTTTGTGAGTCATTATACGTATAAATGCTAAAAATCACGATTGGTAGTAAGATAAAAAACATACCTAGCAAGCGTAAAAGAGGATACTTCACTTTTATTTTTGTCTTTTTTTTCAATTGTTTTTGTTTATGAACTCTACTCCTTGGGGGAAGCTTTTCATTTGAAACGGCAGTCTCTCCGTCTTGTGTCGAATCTACTTTTAGATCAACATCCTTCATTCTTTTCCGAAGTTTTTCTGCTTGATCTCTTATAGGCTCTTCTTTATTCATTTCTTTCACGTTCCTCTCTTATCCTCTCTTTTCTTTTGATCATAAATCCCAATAACGCATCAATAACAAAATGCATCATAATTGTCACTAGGAGATTTCCAGTCCACTCGTATATAACTCCGATAAAAAAACTGAGCAGAATGATATTTAAAAAGAGAAACCAATTAAATAGATAGCGATAATGGATTACAGCAAATATAATGCTAGAAACAATTAATCCAAAATGAGTTTGTATAATCCCTCGAAATAGAATCTCTTCACTTGTGGCAACAATTGCTGCAATAAAGAGAATTTCCCATCCTTTTCTGTTAGAGAACAATTTCTCATTTAGCCCTCCATCGTCATAATAAGAGGAGGGGAGAAATTTCATAAACATAGCATCAACACAAACGATAAGGAATCCTGCAGGAACACCTACCCACCAGATGAAAGGGTCGTTCCAGTCAAAGAGTCCCAGAAAGGACTTCCAGCTGTCAAATAAAAAATACCCTATAACTAAAGAAAGGACCACAAGTATGACTTGTGTCATGTATAGATGTTTTAACAATTCCTTATCTGATAGTTCGTCAATCAACTCTGCATATTTATTATTCATAACTTGTCCCACTCTTCGTTAGCAAGCCCCTCAAGTAATCCCTCCACTGAAAAGGCGTATACTCTACTACCTCTGTACACTTGATTTTGTAGTGATCGTAAACAATTCCACACACAGAACAACAATCGTCAACGTTCCCGTGGGTCACTTCTCCAAAATAAGAAAGAACTTTCTTGCGCTTACACTCCTTGGACTGAATCCAGTTCAACATCTCCACTATCTTTTTCCTTTTAAGCTTTTTTCTATTATCAACATATTCTATAAACCGTTCTTCCTCTATCTTTAGATCCATACTGTTAGATAGACTACGGAGAAAATCCTTTGTTAATCTCCAGGAAGTATCCGTAAATCCCCCAATTTGTCGAATGGTTTCCTCCATTTCTTCCCACTCACAAAGCAGTTGGTCTCCAAAATGTTGAAACAGCCAGCGAATTTGAAATTCTGTGGGAAGTTCTCCTTCAGCTAGTTGGTAGGGAAGTTGTTCATCATAAGGAGAGTACAAAAGAATGGAAATGCTATTCTCTCCATCCCTTCCCGCTCTGCCGATCTCCTGTAAGTAAGACTCTAGCTGTAAAGGCATATGGAAATGAATCACAAACCGAACATTTTCTTTATTGATTCCCATTCCGAAAGCGCTAGTTGCACAAATTACATCAAGCTGCCCTTTAATAAATTGCTGCTGAATAAGAATTCTACTCTCCTGGTCAAGCCCACCGTGATACGCCATTGATCTTGGAACGCCACTGTCTCGTAGCATAACCGCTACTTCCTCGGCTAATTTTTTACTAGAAAAATAGATAATCCCTGGACCTTGTAAAAAAGATACCCACTCTAACAGCTTATCTAGCTTTTCCCTAGTATCATGGATATAGTCTACGACCATTTTAATGTTGGGACGGTCAACGGAGGAAACAAACTCCTCCCACCCCTCTAGCTTTAATGTTCTTACAATATCTGACCGAACCTCTTGATCGGCTGTGGCTGTCAAAGCGATCGTTTGAGGACTTCCAAGTGCTTCACGAATGTCACCTAACTTTAAGTAATCAGGTCTAAAATCATACCCCCACTGTGAAATACAATGTGCCTCATCTACCACAAATAGGCTGATTACTAACTTATTTAGCTGTGAAACAACAAATTCATTCATTAGCATTTCAGGTGAGATATAAATAAACTTATACGTATGCAAACGACCAAATACACTGCCTCTCTCCTCGCGTTCTAGAAAAGAATTGATCGCTACTACTCGTTTTTCACCGCGAGCCATCATCTGTTCAACTTGGTCCTGCATCAATGAGAGCAATGGGGTAACTACTACGACTACGCCTTCCATAAGATAAGCGGGAAGTTGATAACAAAGTGACTTACCAGTTCCGGTTGGGAGCATTGCTAGGACATTCTTTCCTTGTAGTAATGCTTCAATAATCTCTTTTTGCCCTATTTTAAATTGCTCATATCCAAAATGTGTTTTTAATTTCTGCTCTAGCATCATAGTAGGTCACCAAATTTCGCAATCACTAATCGAATTTGGAAATAATCTACATCTATTATTTCTCGTATTTTCCTTAACTGCTTTGACGATGCTTTTTGAACCGCCTCTTTAATCCTTTCCTGAAGCGGCTCCTCAACAAATCGGTCAATATTAAACCCGTTAACGAAAAGGGCAATCTCAACTATATGATCTTGAATCGTACTTTCTTTTAGTTTTCTGATTCGGCCGATTTCTACAATTCCTTTTCCTTTCTTTATTAATTCGAATGTTTTTTTGGCTGAAGCTGTTAGTTGATGAAGCTCATCTGTAACTGCCATTCTAGCTAACAAAGGATAGGCTGTTGGGTTTTCCTCAATTGTCCTCATTAAATAATGAAGCAAGGCTTGAAATTGAAATCGGTAGCTGTTCTCTTCAATCCCAAGCATTTCTATCGTTTGCATTTCCGTTAACCCAATTGATTGAAATCCCGAAAACCTGGCAACTAATACGCTTGGGTCAACCTCTAGTTCTGAAGACTCCAATAATGCCTGTAATTCCTGTAGCAACTGATGAGGAAAGTCTTTGCTGTTTCCTACAGATGTTGAGAACAAATGCTTAATCCAATTTTGAGTATCTTTACTTTTCTGAACGGGTATATAGCTTGTTTGTTTATTGACTTGATTAGAGCATACTTGAATGAGTAAAGATAATCTTTCCCAAAATTGCATACAATTGTGATATTTTCCTCCTTGCAAGTTTTTCAAGAATGGATACATTGAATACATTTTTTTAATCAAAAGTTGTCCACTTTCGCTAATGACAATCTGCTGGTCGCTAGATATATACATAAATTCATGTTTTATTAGTTTGCTTATAATGATCTCGTATTGATCTCTTGTTAAATGATGCGCTGTATGAAAAAAACAATCTAATTGAAAAAGATATGAGTCCTGTATGGTTTGAGATGATTTTTTACCATTTAATAAGTGAAACACACTTGAGCTGCTACGTTCTTTACCTAGTTTTGATAAACAATATAGAACGACCTGTTCAAGAATATTTATCAATTTACTTCACCTTCGCTACGTAGGTTTTTTTGTATTTTTATGTCTATTATTGTAGCATGAAATGAGTCGCATTTAATGAATAAAAAATGCCATTAAAGTCAAACCCTTATATGATAAGCATTCTCAATACTTTTTCTATTGAAATGTTGACCATTCAGTTTTACAATAAGATATGAGGGATGCATTCCTAATGCTTTTTGGGAATGATAAAATATACTTGTTTAATTTTTTGGGAGGTATTTTACATGGCAAAATACACAATTGTAGACAAAGAAACTTGCATTGCATGTGGTGCTTGCGGAGCAGCTGCACCTGACATTTACGATTACGATGATGAAGGCATTGCATTCGTTACACTTGACGATAACCAAGGTATCGTTGAAATTCCAGACGTCCTATTAGACGATATGATGGATGCGTTTGAAGGCTGCCCAACAGATTCTATTAAAGTGGCTGATGAGGCATTTGATGGAGACGCACTTAAATTCGAATAGTAAATAAGTAAAAGCAACGGCTTCGCCGTTGCTTTTTTTTGTAACTATGCTGCTCTGCTTTGTACTTTTTGTTTGTTCATCCATGTTCCCATTCTTGCAAATAAAAGCATAAAAATAACTGATATTAAAATCCCTTTAACAAAGTTAAATGGAAGTATAGCCGTAACAATCATTTGTCTCGTTTCTTCCCCTGACATAGCAGGCGTATTCAAGAAAAATGTATACGCAGGCAAAATAATGAAATAGTTAAGCACACTCATTAGAACTGCCATAGATATGGTACCTACTATTAAACCAACTGTCATTCCTTTTGAAGATTTCACTTTTTCATAAATGTAGTATGTTGGCAAAATAAACAGTATTCCTGCTACAAAATTAGCAACATGCCCCACAGGAACTCCCGTAGCACTTCCTGTTAAAAAGTAATCAAGTACGTTTTTAAGAAGTTCAATCAAAATTCCAGCTACTGGCCCGAGTATTAGAGCACCAATCAAAGCTGGCACATCACTAAAATCCACCATTAAAAACTGTGGAAAAGGTGGCAGTGGAAAATTAAGAAGCATTAATACATACGAGATGCTACTTAACATTCCAATCAATACAAGTGTTCTTACGTTAAAACTTTTCATTTCCCTCTCTCCTTTTTTAGGATCCATCTCACCTAAAGAAGAAAGGTTCAGCATCACGCACCTCATTAACAAATAAACCCCAAGCGAGTCGCTTGAGGGAGATGTTATAGAAGTCACGCTTAATAAACGTTCAAAACTCTCATTTTTAAACGTCTGCAGAACCTCCATCTTCTCCCATCCAGACTTTACTGTCGGCTTTGGAATCGCACCAAATCCTGCCCAAAAATCAGGCTCGCGGGCTTAGAGTTTACACTCATTACCGCCGGTCGGGAATTACACCCTGCCCCGAAGATAGACCAATATTATATTTTCCACATAATTATAGCTTAGAAATTATTTTTTGTGAAGAAGTTTGCATTCTCGGCGAATTATTTTTTGTTCTTCTTTTGTATTTGTGTTAAATTATTAAAGTATATGTACATACGATATTGATTAATTTAAAAGGAGATAATCATGGAAAAAGTTCTTATTTTTGGTCATAAAAATCCTGATACTGACACAATTTGTTCAGCTATCGCTTATGCAGAATTAAAAAAAGCTCTTGGTATGGATGTGGAGGCGGTTCGATTAGGAGAAGTAAGTGGTGAAACACAATTTGCTCTTGATACGTTCAAATCAGAAGCTCCTAGACTAGTTGAAACAGTTGCTGGTGAAGTGAACAGCGTTATTCTAGTTGATCACAACGAAAGACAACAAAGTGTAAGTGATATTGACCAAGTTCGTGTTCTAGAAGTAATTGACCATCACCGAATTGCAAATTTCGAAACGAGCGACCCACTTTACTACCGCTGTGAGCCTGTTGGTTGTACGGCAACTATTCTAAACAAGCTTTATAAAGAAAATAATGTTCAAATTCGCCCAGAGATTGCCGGTCTTATGCTTTCTGCAATTATCTCTGATTCACTATTATTCAAGTCCCCTACATGTACAGCTGAAGATGTAGCCGCAGCAAAAGAATTAGCTGAAATTGCTGGTGTAGATGCTGAAAGCTATGGCTTGGACATGCTTAAGGCTGGCGCAGATTTAAGCGACAAATCCATTCAGCAGCTTGTATCCCTTGACGCAAAAGAATTCCAAATGGGAGCAAGTAAAGTAGAAATTGCTCAAGTGAATGCAGTTGATATTAACGACGTATACTCAAGACAATCTGAACTAGAAGAAGCGTTATCAACCATTATCTCAGAAAAAGGTCTAGACCTGTTCTTATTTGTTGTAACAGATATCTTAACAAATGATTCAACTGCTCTTGCATTAGGAAATGCTCGATCAGCTGTTGAAGAAGCATACGGAGTAACATTAGAAAACAACAAAGCCGTTTTAAAAGGTGTTGTATCACGTAAAAAACAAATCGTGCCTGTTCTTACCGATCTATTCAATTCAAAAATGTAGTATGTTTAGCGCAAACTTAAAAGTTTGCGCTTTTTGTTAAAAAATATAACAAAATCGTGACTTTAAAGCATTAAAGCGTTTACATGATTCGATCTGAACGTTTTTGTCCATTGACAGATAAATGTTCGTTTTGTAAAATAATCAGAAAATTGATAATTGGGCAGGTGTTTTGAATGTTTCAAATTTTAGTAGCCGACGCAATAAATGAGGAAGGACTTTCTCCCTTATTAGATTTTCATGAAGTAACTTTAATTCAGAAAAAAATTAATGATCCAGAAGTAGATTTAGAAAAAATTGATGCGCTTCTAGTTCGAAGTGCTACAACTGTTACAGAAGAACTGCTCGAGAAAATGCCTCAATTAAAAATTATTGCACGTGCTGGTGTTGGTGTTGACAATATCGACGTGAATGCGGCTACGAAACGAGGAATCATCGTCGTAAACGCTCCAGATGGAAATACGATTTCTACTGCTGAGCATACTTTTGCCATGATGGCATCCTTAATGAGAAAAATCCCACAAGCCCATCAATCGGTTAAAAATCTTGAGTGGAAACGAAATGCATTTATCGGAACTGAACTATTTGGAAAGACTCTTGGTATCGTTGGTATGGGCCGTATTGGGTCTGAATTAGCTAAAAGAGCAAAAGTGTTCGGTATGAATGTAAAAGTATACGATCCTTTCTTAACCAAAGAGCGTGCAATAAAGCTAGGTGTTTCTCATGGTAGTTTAGATGAAGTATTGGCAGAGGCAGATATTATTACTGTTCACACTCCATTAACACCAGAAACTAAAGGACTCATTAACGAAGAAACATTAAGTAAAACGAAGAAAGGTGTCTACTTCCTTAATTGTGCACGTGGGGGAATTATCGATGAACAAGCTTTAGCGAAGTTTGTTGGCAATGGTCATGTAGCCGGAGCTGCTATCGATGTATTTGAAGTAGAACCACCTGGAGAACATCCGTTATTTAAGTTTGATAATGTGATCGTCACACCACATTTAGGTGCGTCTACGAAGGAAGCTCAGCTTAATGTTGCTACACAGGTCGCTAAAGAAGTTCGTATGTATTTTGAAGGCAAGCCGGTGTTAAACTCTATTAACCTACCAGCAATGTCTAAAGATATTTTTGAAAAGATCAAACCCTTCCACCAGTTATCTAAACAAATCGGAACTATTTTATCACAGTGCATGAAACAAGGAGTAAATGAAATCTCTATTACTTACTCTGGCACAGTAACTGATCTTGAAACATCCTATTTAACAAAAGCAGTCCTTTCTGGATTTTTTAAAAACAGAATAGACGTGAACGTCAATGAAGTAAATGCGTTACTCGCTGCCAAAGAAAGAGGAATAACCATCGGTGAGAAAATATCAACGAATACTTTTGGATATGCAAATAGCATCACTGTCACAGCCAAAACAGAAAACCATCAGTTTACGGTAAGAGGTACCTTTATTGAGCATTATGGACCAAGAATAGTGTATTTAAATGACTTTGTAATCGACTTCCTACCTGAAGGAAATATGCTATATATTCAGCATATGGACCGACCAGGTGTCGTTGGTAGAGTTGGTAAGATCCTAGGTGATCAAGAGGTCAATATTGCAACCATGCAAGTGGGAAGAAAGCAAGCTGGTGGAGAAGCGATTATGGTTCTATCATTTGATAAGCCATTAGACGATCAACAGATCACTACTCTAGCAGCGGTTGAAGATATCGTGTCGATTAATCGAATCAACCTATAAAAAAGATCGGAGGATTATCCCTCCGATCTTTTTCTTATCCTAGCGGATGTATTTTACGCTCTCCTTTGGAAAACGTCATAATTTCTTTATACCCTACCTCTTTTGCAAGCACCAGTGCCTGATCATAATCAGCACCCACGTGCTCTGGAAAATGGGCATCTGATGACAATACGATTGGTATCTTTTTATCGTAGCACATCTGCAATAATCGTTTGTCAGGATACAATTCGCCAATGGGCTTACGTAAACCAGCTGTGCTAATTTCGACGCAGGTTTTTGAGTTCGCTAGTGCTGTTGTAGCCTTATCATATTGCTCTAGTAAAAACTCTTCTTCTTTTGGTATGTATTTAAAGATTTTTACTAAATCCAAATGACCTACAATATCAAATAGATTTGACTCTGCTAATGTAACGACCTGTTGAAAGTAATTTCGATAGACTTCGTGCAAATCACGCTTTTCCCATTCATGAATATATTCCTTTAAATCAATCCCAAAGTCATCTACCCAATGAATCGAACCAATTACATAATCGAAATCATAGCTTTTAATAAAAGCTTCCATTTCCGCATGTTTTCCAGGAGTGTAATCCATTTCAATTGACATTTTTACGTCGATCTCATGACTCCATGCCTCATGAAACAAATTCACATAGTCTTTCATATCATAGTATCTACGTTCATTTACCCATGGATTTTGAAGAATATCTGCTGTTTGATAGAAATGATAAGCATGCTCAGAAATTCCAAATTGCCCGATTCCCTTCGCCTTTGCCTCATCCGTAAATTTCTTTAAATAATCTAACGTTAATGTCCCTGTTTCCAAATGATTATGATAATCTGTTAACATCCAACCAGCCTCTTTTTGAATTTTCTTTCTATTATATACCGATTCATAGACTGTCGCAATGGCAATTCATATTATTCTAATTGCAATACTTGTCTTGGTATGATCATATCATTTTGTAACTGATTCACCTGTTTTAACTGCTGGACAGACTTACCGGTTTTATGTGCAATCTCTTCAAGAGTATCGCCTTCCTGGACAACATATTTATTTGTATATGATGGGTCAATTGTTAGCGTTTGATTGACAACTATCGTATCGCTAGTAAGATGGTTGGCAGACTGTATGGCAGTGATACTTATATTATATTGTTCTGCTATAGACGATAGCGTTTCCCCAGTTTTAACCGTATGGGTAATGTTTGATTCTACTTTTTCCGCAGACAACACAACGCTCTCCGATTCTTCATTTGCCTGATAAGTTTTTCCGTGTCCTTCATATAGTCTCGTTTTGGCAACTGTCTCTAGTACACTTGAGTCTTCTTCCCTTTTTTGAACCGCTACTTCTTGTCCCACTTTCACCTCACCTAATGCTAACACTGGATTAACAGCATTTCTTTTATCAACCGTCCATTCGTTGAGATGAACTTCAAAGTGCAAGTGGACACCTGACGAGTCACCAGTGCTTCCCATTTCGCCAAGCTGTTGACCTGCTGCTACTGTATCTCCAGCGTTCACGAATCTTGCTTTTAAATGAGCATAAACTGTTTCAATATTATTTTGATGTTTTACGAATATAACATGTCCATATGAACCCGAATAGTAAGATTTAGTAACGACTCCGCCATCAACGGAGAAAATGGGTGTACCTAGTGAAGATGCTATGTCGATTCCTTTGTGGCTTCCTTTTCTTGTTCCGTATGTATCGGTGATCATTCCATCAGCCGGCCAAATCCAGTCAGCAGTCTCCTGACTAATATTCATACTTGCTTGAGAGTGTTTTCCTCCGAGAAATAGCAATGTGACACATAATGCCATTAAACCCGCAATCAAAAAACGTTTTATGTAGTCTCGCATTTTTTTCCTCCTTGTTATTGTACTCTCCTTTCTCACTCTATGACAGCATGTCTAAAAAAAGACCTCTATCTAAAAAGTACAACTAAGGAAGCAGCCTCCTTTTATATATCGTCACTATTAAAAAGCGAGCGATTAATAAAAACACATTTGTTATTATTTGGACGAAGTGTTTTCTTTTATACATAAAAATAGAAAAAGATCAGCAAATGATGCTGATCTCCTCTGTTTTTAGTCGATAGATTTTTTATTTGCTGCGATTGGTACTTGGATTTCTTCTTGTAATGCAAATCTTCCGACATAATCAATCGGTGCATTATTAAATTTCACTTTTTCATATCCAAAGCTCTTTACGGTTAAAAGAATGGCTTCAATCGATTGTGTGGTTTCAGGTGTATCCTCTATGTTTATCTCTTTATTAAATGTAATGACTACACTCTTATTGGTTTCATCTATAGCAACTTCACTTATTTGATCAACCAATAATGGCGCTCTTAGATTATGTGTATCTATATTTGTTTTCATTGCTTCAAAAGCTTCTTCAATTGTAGAATATGATTCTGAATATGGAACAAGGTATGGTATATCATTGGTGTAAAAAAGATAAAAAGGACGATTTCTTGGTTCTGTTTTGGTAATAGAAGTTAATACGTCATTGCTTAGGGTTATCCCTTTTTCAATCTTATTCGTTGTAAATATTGCTTGATTTAATTGTAGAGAATTCAGCAGTTGTTGAATAGCATTTTCAAATATAACTTGTGTAGTACTTCCAAATTGATATGGATGATTGGCAAATACATCGACATTTAATGTACTACTTGCTTCATCCACTGCTAGGTCAGCCTCTAACGGATAATAATCACCTAGTCCCCATTCTTCCTCGTCCATGCTTGCCATAGCTTCTTCCAATCGACTTAGTTTATCCGATAAATCTGTAGTTTCAACTAATAAACTTACAGGAATTATATTTTGTCCTTCGCTGTCTGGTATAGCTAATGTAAATACCTGCATTGCTCCTAAATCCTCAGCATATACGGCAGTTGTTGAGTCCTCGGTCGCTTGAAATGTAATATCATTCATTTCAGTGGAGTTTTCTTCGTTACCTACATCCGTCCTTGCTTCATTTTCGACACTAGATTCTTCTTTTTGTAAAGAAGTCTTTTGCTCAATTGCAGCTTCCTCTTTCAGGCTTTTATCTGCAGAGTGGTTGACGCTTGCTCCATCAAATAAATTAAAGGAGAGAATAGCTACTAACAATACAGCTGCTGCGGTTGCAAACGAGGGAATAATCCACGTTTTCCTCGGTCGTTCCTCTAGCTTTTTTGAAATATTTTCGTATATGTCATGAGGATCACGATGATCTTTAAGCTTTGGCATTTCTCGTAACCATTCTTCTAGTTGTTCATCACTTATCTTTTTCATCGATTCCCCTCCTTTTCTAATAGTTGTTGCATTTCCTTCTTCAAGACCTTTAACGCACGGTGTTGAGTAGTTTTCACTTTACTTTCAGTCCAGCTTAAAGCTTCTGCGGTTTCGGCGATTGAAAGCTCTTGAATATACCTCATAATAATTACGATACGCTGATCAATTGTACAATGATCTAAGCATTGATAAATATACTGATATTCTTCCCTTTGCATCGCAATCTCTTCCGGAATTGGGTGCATATCCTTTACTTGCTGCGTTGACCAATCAAATTTCTCAATGATTCTTTGCTTCCATCCTTTTTGCTTCCTGAATGAATCAATTGCTACATTTCTAGCGATTGAAAAAAGCCATGTCTTTTCACTACTTTTTCCTTCAAAGTTTTTATACGCCTTCAAAACTCTTATATATACCTCTTGAGCAAGATCCTCAGCTTGCTCTCGATTCTTCACCATATAAAACAAAAACTGAAATACATCTTGATGATATTTTTCGTACAACTCGTCAAAAATCGAGTTCACCGGGTTCCCCTCCCCGTTCATCTAATTAGTCGTTCTTTATGTATAGAAAGTTACACTTTAAATATATTATCTATCTAAATAAAAAGGAAGGATTTATTTACTTAAATCCTTCCCTTCCAACATTATTCATTAAGGCATGTTTCCCGTGAATCAAGAATTTTCGGCATTCTTTAGCAAATTATCCACTTATTCGAGGAATTTGAAAGCTGAATGTCGTTCCATGGTCTAATTTACTTTGCACCGTAATATCACCTTTGTGGGCTTGAATAATATTCCGTGCAATCGCCAATCCTAATCCGGTACCAGATCTTCCTCTTGTTCTTGCTTTATCTGCTTTATAGAAACGCTCGAACACAAACGGGAGATCTTCTTCAGAAATTCCAGAACCAGAATCACTTACTTCCACATGGAAATTTTGATCATCGATTTTTGCAGTTAACTTAACTGTTCCGCCTTCTGGTGTATGTCGAATGGCATTATCAATAAGATTAGTTAGAACCTGCTCAATACGGTCTGGATCCATCACAATGGTCGAGTATTTTAGATCATGCTCGTAAAGCAGCTGAATTTCCTTTTCTTTTGCAAGCCCTTGAAACTTACGAATGATTCTTTGAATATAGGAGTCGATATCCACGTGATCATGAGTTAGTTGGATATGTCCAGCCTCCATGCGGGCAAGATCTAACAGTTCGTTGACTAGACGACCCATTCTTAATGATTCATCGTAAATCACTCGTGCCATTTCTTTCTTTTCTTCTGTTGTTTCAGCAATATCATCCACAATTGCCTCACTATATCCTTGAAGCATAGAAATAGGCGTGCGCAGCTCGTGTGATACATTCGCAATAAAATCTTTTCTAAGCTTGTCAAGCTGTCTCTCTTCCGTCATATCTCGAACAACAGCCACTGCACCACGTATGAATGTATTGTTATAAAGAGGACTAACTATGACCACCCAATGACGACCTTGAACAGAGAATTCCCCTACTTGTTCCTGTTCCATGTCTACTGCCCATTGAAAAAGTTCCATGACATCCTGCGGAACCGCTTCCGCCTGGACAGATTTTCCTTCAAGTGTAAAATACCAATGCTGTAAAAAGCGTTCAGCAGGGGGGTTTGTAATTAATATAGTTCCATCCCGATTAAACGTGATTACTCCATCAGCCATACTACTTAAGATACTGGATAATTGTTCTTTTTCCTGACTTAAGGCATTCATATTAAACTTTAACTGCCTTCCCATCTGATTGAAAGCTGTTGCTAGTTCTCCTATTTCATCTCTTGTAAGAATTGGAACCTTTGTATCGAACTTTCCTCTTGCCGCCTCTACAACAGCCTCCCTCATTTTTCTTAGTGGGGCTGTAATACGAGTTAATAAGAAGAAAGCAAAGATAGTAGTTAATATTATCGCAATTCCAGCAGCTAAGAGGATAAACTTCGTTGTTGATTCAGTTGTTTCTTCAAGTGCTTGTAATGATTGAAAAATATAAACAGCACCGTTATCTCCATCCAGATTTGTAATCGGTACTCCAATAATTAATACACTTGAGTCTCCTTGGTTATCAGAAAAAGGAATCTCAACTATTTTTTTTGCCACTTCCTGGTGTTCCAAAACTTTGGATAACTCTGTATCTTCTAGAAAGAAACTTACCGGCAGTTCTAAGGATTTTGGGATATCTGGTGAATAAAACAATTCATCCTCATTTTTAATCACCATGGCCCCAGTAACATCATCCAGTAGCTCCCATGAAATTTGTAATCCTATCTCTAATTCCTGATCCTCTACAAAATGAGCCATATTCGAAGCGAGATTAGTCAAATTCCCCTCTGTTTCGTTTATATGATAATTCTCAAAAAACTCTAGTAACAAAACAGTTAAGATAAAGAGGACAAATGAGACGAGCAGGAGAATAGTGAACCATAGTTTTCCTACAACACTACGCCAAAACATTATTCATTGACTACTTCGAACTTATAGCCAACACCCCATACAGTCACAATCATTCTAGCCGCTTGCTCAGAAACTTTATTTAATTTTTCTCGCAAACGTTTTACATGGGTATCAACCGTTCGTAAGTCTCCAAAAAACTCGTAATGCCAAACCTCTTTAAGTAATTGTTCACGATCAAACACCTTATCTGGAGCTTTAGCTAAGAAATATAATAACTCATATTCTTTTGGTGTAAGGCTCACTTCTTTTCCATCTGCCAAAACACGGTGTGCATCATTATCAATGGTTAAATGAGGAAAAACAATCACATCTTTAGCTGTTGTTTCTGTGTGTAGATAGCTTGTGCTAGATGAACGACGTAGAAGCGCTTTTACTCGTAGAACGACTTCTCTTGGGCTAAAGGGTTTGACAATATAGTCGTCTGTACCTACTTCAAATCCTTGGACACGGTTCACTTCTTCACCTTTCGCCGTAAGCATAATAACAGGAGTTGCCTTTTTTTCACGTAGTTCACGACAAACCTCAATACCATCTTTACCAGGCATCATTAAGTCAAGAAGAATCACATCATAGTCATTGCTTACCGCCTTCGTCAATGCTTCATTTCCATCTTCTGCTTCATCAATCATATAATTTTCACGCTCTAAGTACATTTTCAATAAACGGCGAATTCTTTCCTCGTCATCTACAACTAGAATCTTAACTTCCTTTTCCATTGGACAATCCCCCTAGCTTTTAATTACGTAACTGTGTTTAGAAAACAGCCCTCACGAAAAAGTGAAGGGCTATTCGAAATCTTTCTTTTTAGGATCCTGCGTAAGAATGAAGCCCTGCAATTACAAGATTGACAGCAACTAAATTAAACATAATAATAATAAATCCAATAACCGCTAACCATGCAGATTTTTCTCCATGCCATCCTTTAGAGAGTCGAAGATGTAAAAATGCGGCATAAAAAAGCCAAGTAATAAGTGCCCAAACCTCTTTAGGATCCCAACCCCAAAAACGGGTCCAAGCGATTTGTGCCCAGATCATTGCAAAAACAAGTCCCCCTAATGTAAACACTGGAAAACCGATTAACACAGAACGGTAGCTGATTTCATCGACTAAGTCTAGATTAATATTTTTTGTAAATGGTTTCAATGCTGCCCCAATTCTTTTTCTTAAGACTAAGCGTAAAAGTCCATATAGGAGGATACCTGCACCAAATGACCAAATGACCGTATTTAGCTTTTTCGCATTGATGATCCCTGGTACTGATACAAGGGGTTCCATTTTCCCTTCTGTTAGAAGCTCTCCTTGATTGGGACCAACTAGAGCTGGCAAATGATACTCCACTTTTGCCTCATTCTCATTTTTATCAACCCAATTAAATTCTGCCTTATAATCAGCAAAAGAAAATGCTGATACAACGATGACAAATCCCAATGTAGCGATTAATCCATACATAACTACCTCTAACCAGGTAGTACTTTTACTATTTTTTGTTTGATCAATCACTTTTACTAAA
Source organism: Robertmurraya korlensis (assembly GCF_023715225.1). Taxonomy (GTDB): domain Bacteria; phylum Bacillota; class Bacilli; order Bacillales; family Cytobacillaceae; genus Robertmurraya_A. The sequence goes on along the minus strand of NZ_JAMBNS010000001.1, from coordinate 595,652 downwards.
TAAATTAATGCAGCCCCAAAGCTAACAGCTAAAATAGCTTCACCTAAAGCCACAGTTGTTACATGTATATGAAGCCAATCACTTTGTAAAGCCGGAATTAATGGAGAAATATCTGTAGGGAACATACTTGCAAATGCAATCACCAATAAGGCAATTGGCATTGTAAACAATCCTAATAAAGGTGTCTTATAGATAAAATAGATAATGATAAAAGCACCAACTAAACACATTCCAAAAAAAGTCGTAAACTCAAATAGATTACTGACTGGAGCATGTCCAGCTATGGACCATCGTGTAAAAAAGAAACCAAGCTGTGAAGCAAATCCTAGGCTCGATATAACGATTCCAATGGTCGCCCACTTGCTACTATTTTGCTGATGATCTAAGTTTTTCTTTTGCTTAATGGCTCCTCCAAAGAACGGAATAGAAAGCAAATAAAGTACAAACGCAATATATAATAGATTTTCACTAAGAGTGATCAATCTTTTTCCCCCTCATCCACCTGGTTTTCCTTCAATTGGTCCAACGGTTCTTTTATTTCTGTCCCCTCAAGAACCAGCTGTATTTCTTTTTTCAGTCCAAACCAGTTTTTGTTCGTATGTGCGGCTACCCAAACCTCGTCTCCTTTACGCTGAATCCATATGCGACGATGGTTCCAATATGCGCCTTGAACCACACCAATCATAAAGATCAACCCACCCAATCCAATGATCCAAAGAGTTAAATCTTTACGAACAGTAAGTCCGGTAACATCCTTCGTTTCAATTCCATTGAAGGCCATCTTATATTCATTATTACCTAAAGGTTCAATCGTTTGTTGAATAGCAACAAAACTAACTTCTCCTTCGGGTTTCTCTGGTGAAAACATCTTAAATACAAAGGCAGGGTTGTTCGGAACTCTGGACTTCGTAGTGGGATTGCCATCCTCACCAAACTCAAAGTCAGGAAAGTAACTCATCAGTTGCACAGAATAACCGTTATCAAGCTCATACAATTTTTCAGGATCATTCAGGTTAACGGTAATATCACCAAATGTTTTGCCGGTGCTCTTATTTGTTAGTAAGAAAGACATTTTTGACAATTCATCAAGTTTATAATTGACTTGATAAAGAGCGAATTTTTCAAACTTTAGTGGTTCATTCACCCGAATGCTAGTAGAATCTACTTCCTCTAGCTCAGGTTCCTCACCTGCTACTGTATTCCCCTTTGTCTTATAAAGAATGACATCAGATTGATAGTTTTTCGCAACCATTCCTGCACTATCTAATGCATCCCCAAATGCTTCATTATCGGTTTCCTTGTCATACACCTCTAACTTGAAATCTACATTCCTTAAGTAATATTGCCCATCTGTCTCGGGAATCACTTTTGTTTCCCCTTCTCGTACCCAAAGAATTTCATCTATGTACATTCCTGGGACAAATCTGAGCATACTACCTATAAGAAAGATGATTAAGCCAACGTGATTAACATAAGGGCCCCATCTAGAGAATCGACCTTTTTCAGCTAAAATATTTCCATTATCTTCACGGATGTTATAGCGTTTCTTTTTTAATTGTTCTTTAACTAATTCAAAAGATTGATCGTTTACCGGATCATTAGTACTTCCATAAATTCTTTGTCTTTGTAGAAAGCTCTCATGTCGAATGACTCTTTGTTTCTTTAATGCTCTATACAGGGGCACCACGCGATCTAGACTACAAATAACAAGAGAAACACCGATCGCTGCAATTAATAATAGATACCACCATGAACTATATAAATTATGAAACCCAAGGTCATAATACAATCTACCAAACCAACCGTATTGATCCTCATAATATTCAGCGACAGGCATAATGGTTGGAATATACATCTCTTGAGGTAAAATGGTTCCTAATGAAGAAGCAATAAGTGTCACGATAATAAGCCATACCCCTACTTTTACCGATGAGAAAAAGTTCCAAACCTTATCAATTATGGACTTGTTATACGTTTGTGACCTTCTTGCACTTCCTTCATACCGCATATCTATTACGGGTTCTGCTGTAATTTGAGTACCATCCTCTATGATTTTCCCACACGCCTCACAGAGGATTGTGCCATGTGGATTTACATGACCACAATCGCATTTAACTTGATTCATTGCAAAATCTCCTCATACCCTATGGTTTTATCTTCTCCATCATCTCTGTAACATCAGCCTCAGCAACGATCTGACCCTTATGAATTTCTACCACATTTCCTTGTTTATCAATTAAAAACGTAATTGGAAGGGGGTCTACTCCATAAGCTGTCATTACTTGACTGTCCTTGTCAGTAACAATTGGAAATTGCAAATCATATCGTTTAGAAAAATCAGAAACAGCAACATTAGATTCCCCTACGTTTACTGCAATAACATGTACCCCTTGATCTTTATATGCTTGATATTGGTTATTTAAAAACGGCATTTCTTTCTCACAAGGCTTACACCAAGTTGCCCAAAAGTTTAACAGCACACCTTCTCCTTCATAATCGGAAAGCTGATGTTTTTCCCCATTCAGATCGGTAAGAACAAAGTCAGGTGCTTTTTTCCCTACCTCGACCTTTTGTACCTCATCCTTAGTAAAATTGGCGTATAGTGTATAGGCAACCGCAGCGCCAAGAAGCAGTAAAATGACCGTTCTTATTAGCAGCCTCTGCTTTTTCATATGGTTCCTCCCCCATTCACAGTCAAGATTGCACAATTTGCTTTATTATATCATTTTTCAACATACTCATATTGTTATCGCTATCAAAAGACTGTGACACTTCTATGAACTTTTTTTATTTTTTTATTTTTTTAGTGCAAGTGCACGTAATTGTTTTACTTCATGAGGAGAAAGCTCTCGAGCATCGCCAACTTTTAATCCTTGAAGGGTCAGAAAACCATAACGCTCTCGTTTAAGTTTTAGAACAGGATTCCCTACAGCTTCAAACATTCTTCTAACCTGTCTGTTTCTTCCTTCATGGATGGTAATCTCTACGATGGCGGTTTGTTTTTTCTTGTCTACCGTGTGCATTTTCACTTTTGCTGGAGCGGTTTTTCCATCCTCTAGACGAACCCCTCTTTCAAGAGCCTTCAATGCTTCCTTTGTAGGAATGCCTTTTACCTTGGCCACATACACTTTATCGATTTGGTTACTTGGATGCATAAGTGTGTTTGCAAATTCGCCATCATTCGTTAATATTAATAAACCAGATGTATCATAATCCAACCTTCCAACTGGATAAATTCGTTGTTCAATCATTGGGAAAAAATCTGTTACTACTTTTCTCCCTTTATCATCGTTAACACTTGAGATCACTCCCCTAGGTTTATAAAGCATAAAGTAGATTGGCTCTTCTCTTTCTAGAGGAATTCCATCAACTTCAACTTTATCTGAAGAAGAAACCTTTATTCCTAGTTCCTTTACAACCTTCCCATTCACTCGAACATGTCCTTCTTCAATTAATTGTTCTGCTTTTCTTCTCGACGCAATCCCTGCGTGTGCAATTACTTTCTGTAATCTTTCCATCTATGTCACCTCATAATGTGTGTTTCCTGTAGTGTTTACTCCTCTAGCATTATGACATATATTTTCATGATTTCAAAGTAACCTGTACGAAATAACTATTGTAAAAAAAAGATACTCCCCACATAATGTGAAGAGTATCCTCTATTAATTAATAACCAAATACAATAGTAACTACCACAATAGCAGCGATTATGCCTACTAAATCAGCGAGAAGCCCCACTTTTAGAGCATCCCCCATTTTTTTGATTCCAACTGCGCCAAAGTAAACGGTTAACACATAGAAGGTAGTATCCGTACTTCCTTGTAAAGTGGCGGCAAGTCTACCAATATACGAGTCTGGTCCATGCTGTGCCATTAAATCACTCGTCATCCCTAATGCGGCTGTTCCTGAGATTGGCCGAATAATGGCTAGTGGCGCGATCTCTGGAGGTACACCAATTGCTTCAAGAACCGGTTTTAGAAAACTCATAAAATACTCCAACGCACCTGATGCACGAAAAACGGAAATAGCTACAAGCATTCCAACTAAAAAGGGAATGATTGAGACAGCTATCTTTATTCCTTCTTTCCCACCTTCAACAAAGCTTTCATATGTAGGAACTTGTTTATACGTTCCATATAAGAGAATAACAGCAATCAATACGGGAATAAACCATAATGAAATAGCTGTAACGATACCCATTTTCTACATCATCCTTTACGGCTTCTTCGGTAGTAATAAAAACGATCAATGAGAATTGCACCTATAGAGGAACAGATAGTTGCAATCAAGGTTGGACCGACTATATCCGTAGGTGAGGCTGAATTATAATTCATCCGAATAGCAATAACCGTCGTTGGAATGAGCGTGATACTTGAAGTATTAATGGCCAGAAATGTTATCATGGATCGGCTCGCTTCATTCTTACCTCCGTTTATTTTTTTCATTTCTTCCATTGCTTTAATACCAAGAGGAGTTGCTGCATTTCCTAGTCCAAACATATTTGCCATCATATTTGAAAGGATATATCCCATTGCTGGATGATTATGTGGTATTTCTGGAAACAACCTCGTAACTATTGGCCTAAATAAATTTGATAATTTTTTAAGTAATCCTGCATCTTCCGCTATCCTCATCATTCCTAACCAAAATACAAGTATACTAATAAGACCAATACATAGTGTAACTGCTTCCTTTGCTCCATTAAATATAGCTTCGTTTACCTCAGGCATTGTTCCATTAACCATTGCAAATGCTATACCAATTAAGGTTAAGCAAACCCATATAATATTAACCATTAGCGTTCACGCCTATCATCGTAGTAAATACTTTTTTAAAAGATTCGAAAAAGCTCGTTTCTTCTTTTTCATTGTTATAATAAATGGGCATCGTTTTGATTGGCTGATCATCAAAGGTAATGATTAGTTCCCCTATTACTTCAGGAATATTTCTTTCACTCTTTAGTTGTTTTAATTTATACTCAAGCTCAAATTCATCTTTTTCAGCTTCTATTACAGGGTACAGAAAGTCGTGTTTCACTACCGCCTTATTCTTATACTTGTCTGATTGAATGCCAGAAATGAACCCCTTTTCAACAACTTGTACCATTTCATACGTCTTAAAAGCTGTTTCGAACATATTTATATGATCATTCCAATCGTCTGGCCCGTTCAATGTAACTGCGATTAAATCCATACCATCTTTCGTAGCAGTGGACACTAATGTGCGTTTTGCTAGCTTGGTAAAACCCGTTTTTCCACCTGTACTATAGTCATATAACTCTGTTAGCAAACGATTCTTATTCCGCCATACCCGGTCCCAGCTTTCTGTAGGATTAGGGGCTCTGTGTACTTCCGTTCCTGCTATCAATTTATAAGTATCATTCATCATTGCATATCTTGTTAAAATAGCCATATCATATGCTGTTGAATAGTGATCATTAGAATCATCTAAGCCATGAGGATTGGTAAAGTGAGAATGTAACATTCCGATCTCATCTGCTTTTTGATTCATTAAAAACGCAAAGCCCTCCACACTGCCTCCGATATACTCAGCAATTGCAACAGCAGCATCATTGCCAGAGCGAAGCATTAAACCGTACACTAAATCTTCTAGTTTGACTTCTTCGTTCTCCTTTAGATATAAGGAAGATCCTTCCGCTCTAGTCGCATTTTTACTGACTTTTACCATCTCATTTAGTTTTCCTGACTCGATGGCAAGGACAGCTGTCATTATTTTTGTGATACTGGCAATTCGCCTTTTTTCATGTGCACCCTTTTCGAATAATACTCTTCCTGAGCTTTGTTCCATCAGAACAGCATATTGTGAGCTAACATTGATATTCGTATTGGCACTCACTGGAATATGAAAAAGAATAAAAAAGGTGATTATTATTAACACAAATACCTTTTTACGCATTCTTCAACCCTCGTCTCCTAGTTATGTTTGTACAAGTCTATGCTTGATAAAAGTGAATATGCCAAAAAGAGTCCACCAGTTTACAAGCGGTGGACTCTTCCATTTATAATAGTTTCCATTTCAATTGTGTTGCTTGTGAAAGTCTCTCCTCCACTTTTCTCCAATTCACTACGTTCCACCAATTGGAGACGTAATCGGCTCGATTATTGTTATATTGCAAATAATATGCGTGTTCCCATACATCTAACGGTAGAAGTGGAATCGTATCCCATTGCGTCAAATTCATATGTTTTTCTGATTGAAGGATTTCTAGATGCCGTGCTCTTGGTGACCAAACTAAAATGGCCCATCCACTTCCTTCCACAGCTTTTGCTGCTTCTGTAAAATGCTTTTTAAAAGCATTAAAATTGCCAAAATATTTGTTAATCTCCTCTAACAGCTTGCCTGTCGGCTGTCCCCCACCATTCGGTTTCATTGTTTCCCAAAAGAGACTGTGTAAGTAATGTCCAGATCCATGAAAGGCTAGCTCTCTCGACCAATGCTTTACTAATGAATAATCACTTTTTTCTCGAGCTTCCTTAAGCTTGACCTCCGCTTTATTTAACCCATCAACATAGGATTGATGATGCTTACTATGATGTAGTTCCATAATCTTTTCAGAAATATAAGGTTCCAATGCATCATACCTGTAAGGTAGTTTTGGCAAAACATGCTCTCCTGCTTTTAAAGAAGGTTCCTGCAAATATATCGATCCTATCTGCTGTCTTTTTGCAAAATATGCTTCCATTTCATCATGTAATTCTTCGACCTTTTCTTGAACAGTCGTAAATTCTTCCTGTGTTAAATCTCCGCTTCGTGTAACATGATTCATAATTTCACCAAAATGATCGAGTTTACTCCATAATCCATCTTCTTCCGGGACATGCTCTTGCTCTAGAAATCGCTTAAGTTCTTCGTTGTAGCTTATAACGTCCTTAACATACTGTTCAAACCGATTCAATATCATCACCTCAGAACAATTGGGTTTACCTTAAAGCATATGAGGGAATTGCCCACTTGACACCATTAAGAATGAAAGTACAAAAAAATAACGACCAATAGGTCGTTATTTCGATTGTGTCATTTTTGTTCGATAATCTGTTTCGTAGTACTCTAGCTCTTCACGTATCTTCTGGAATTCCCCTTCAAACCCTTTTAGCAGCTGAAGAACACGATCAGGAACGTCTTCTTGGAATTTAATTGAGTTCTTACCCGTATAAGCAGATCGGCTATCTTCATACCATACATCATTTTTAGGAGAGAAAAATTCTTCAATACATTTATGATAAATACTATAAAGCGTCTTTTCAGCTGCTCCTTTTGGAAAAGACTCTGACTGTAAAATTACTGCACAAGCATCTAATCCTTCTTCACAATATACAAGCAGCTTTCTTAAATTACCTAAGATTCGTTTATAGTATTCTTTGTCGCCTTGTTTTTCTGACAATAGTCCATCAATCGTTGTACTGTTTAAGAAAGACTCTAAACCAGTAACTGTATTTGTTAAAAAAGACTTTACGTCCATTACTTGAACCTTCACCATTGAATTACCCACTGTCTACACCCCTGCCCTTTGTAATAACTCTGAATGTTTGGTTTATTGGATAACTAATTTATGCTTGCACCGTATATTCCAACAGAGAAGAAAGCTGGCAAGCCTGATTACTTTTTACCTTTTTAACAACTTCAATAATCTTATCAAAATCAATGTCCTGAAAATAAGCAGCGAATTCCTTCTGATTATTGATATACACTCTTTTTCGATGTCTAAAACCAGGATTTTTAATTAATAATACGAGAGCAACTATATCCATTAAATAAATTTCTTGTCCATCCTCTTGAAAGATCGGATTCGCTGAATATGGAGTGAACTCATTCAATTTCTCCTCAAAAAACCGAACATAAAGAACGGCGAGCGTTTTCTCCGTATTCTCTTCTTCAAAAGTTACTTCGCTTCGGTTGAAAAAATCCTCTGAAGTGTTAGATTTTTCTTTTTCCAGCTCATACCCTACACAGCTTTTAATTAACACGTTCATACATCCCTTTCTTACCTCGTCATGAGGCAGGTGCAAATTGTGTTAAAAATGCCCCCAAATAGAAGCATTTCTCTGAAAATTAATTATATTTTATCACAAATAATGAATATATGCTTAAGAAAACTTATGATTCCAGATTTTCTTGGAATTTCTCAAAAAATAAGTCTGCTTCTTCTTGCACAAACTCATCATCCACTTTCTCTGGCAATGGAGGCAGTTCCTCTAAACTCCTTAAACCAAAATAATCTAAGAATTCTTTTGTTGTACCATAAAGGATTGCTCGTCCCGTTCCTTCCGCTCTTCCAACTTCCTTGACAAGCACTTTACCGACCAGTGTTTGTAATGGTCGCTCGGTCTTCACTCCTCGTATTTCTTCTATTTCTGCTCTAGTGATTGGCTGTTTATATGCAATAATAGCCAACGTCTCTAATGCAGCCTGTGAGAGAGTCGAAGTACTTGGTGATTCAACCAGTTTCTTTAAGTAAATGGAATTCTCCTTCTTTGTTGCTAGCTGATAGGTACCAGCCAATTGAACAACTGCTATTCCTCGATTTTCATTTTTAGAAAGCTCGTCCATTAAATCCCTGACAATTCGTTCCGCTTCGACTTGTTCGATTTCAAGGACCGTCGAAATTTGCTTAATTGTTAAACCTTCATCCCCTGCTGCAAACAAGAGACTTTCCACTATTCCATTCCAATTAATAATATCCAATGACAATCTTATACTCCCTTCGCAATCACATAAATCTCCGAAAAATTACTTTCTTGCTCTACAAATATTTCTTTTCTTTTCATTAACTCTAGGATAGAAAGAAAAGTTACGACAATATGATCCTTTTCCTGGATTGGGAATAAATCATAAAAGCTAACTCTTCCCTTCACTGACCGCAGCTTCCCCATGATTTCATCCATTCGTTTTTCAATAGGAATTTCTTGTCTTGCAATCTTAGTAGATAACGGTTTTTGAAGCCTTTTTCTCCGCATGAGTTTTTGAAAAGCACCCAGCATATCGTACAACGATACATCGAGATGACGTCTGTCTATTTCCTCCTCTTTCGAATAATCCGAAAGATCGCTAGGGGGCTTCGTGAACATTAGACCTCGCTCCTGCTCTAAAACCTTTAAATCGTCAGCTGCTTCTTTATATTTCTTGTATTCCATTAGTTTTTCAATTAATTCTTCTCTCGGGTCTTCTTCGTACCCAAACTCCATATCATCTTCAAGCTCTTCTTCATGCTTTGGAAGTAGCATCTTACTTTTGATAGCTAGCAAAGTGGCAGCCATAACCAAATACTCACTTGCTACATCTAGCTGTAGCTCTTTCATCGTGTGGATATATAGTAAATATTGCTCTGTAATTTGTGCAACGGGTATATCATAAATATCAATTTCTAACCGATTAATGAGGTGAAGTAATAAATCTAACGGCCCCTCAAATGCATCAATCTTCACATTATAGTGCATAATCCCACCAAAATTTCTTTCTTAATTTCTTAAAATAACTATACTTAGTATAGAGGAAAGATTGTGTTAATCCAAGATTTCTTTCTGAAAGTTTGTTCCTATTTCTTCATAATATAAGCAACGTGAAAAGCCTATAGGTAGAAAACATGGTAAAATGAAGTAACGAAAGGAGCGTATCTATGTTTACAACAGATTTCATTAGTTACTTGGTTCATTTTCATAGTGACAGAGATTATTTTGAATGTCATGAGATTCTAGAAGAACACTGGAAGGATGTAGATGCGCGTAACAAGGAATCTATTTTAGTTGGATGGATTCAACTGGCAGTCAGTCAATATCATCACCGTCGAGGAAATTTTGTTGGGGCTTTGCGTACGATACAAAAAGCATTATCGATACTAACCATCCATAAACAATCAATCAAAGAATACGGCATTGATGAGGAAAAGCTACTTGAGGCTATTTTAAGGAAAAAAGAAGAGATTGAACTTACACTTCCTTATAAAAGCATGAATCTTCCTATTACCGATGCCTCATTATTAAGTGCTTGCGAGTGTCAAGCCAAAAAAGCTGGTCTAATATGGGGTGTTGATAGCAATTTAGCAAACAGGGACATTATTCATCGGCACTCGATGAGAGATCGTTCAGAGGTCATCCAAAGCAGATTGAATGCATTAAACCAAAAAAAAGGAAGCAGTGATTAACACTGTTTCCTTCTTCTATTTATGATAAAAGAGAGTCGCATTTTTCAAAGAAAGCAGAAGTTTCTTCATTTGCTCGTATCTCTTTCCCAGGGAAAAACTCTTTTAATGCCTTTATCATCGTTTTTCCAATTCCTTGGTGCCGATGCGAAGGATTCACTGAAATATGTTGAATTTCTAGCATGTCCTCTGACACTGTCGTTACCCCAATTAATCCAATAATATCTTCTTCTTTCCAAAGAAACAATTGCCAATCTTCTGATTGGTCATACTGCTTCATTGTTTGCTGTAGCTTTTTCAGGTCTTTTTCATTAGGCATAAATGACAGTAAGCCCATCGCAATCTTTTCAAAAGCTTTTTTGTAGCGAATTAACATAAGTGATCCCTCATCATATCCTGAGCTTTTAAGGAGTTAAATTTCCTTTAAATACATTTGTATTATATGTCAATTATTTCTTTTTGTTTCAATGTATATTCCTCAATACGATATTATCATACAAGATTCTCTACATTTCTTCAATGTATTTTCAGATTCAACAACTTTTGTATCATAAAGTGAGTCTTTTTTCTTTACAGCCCTGGTGATAAGAATAACCAATAATACCCGCCCCAAATGAGCGAAATAAGTAAAATGAAAATAAATAAAAGCGCATTATTTTTTTTCACAAATACCTCCAAAAGATCTATGTACTGTAAAAAGCTGTCACATTCGCGACAGCTCCTCTAAATTAGCTTTTTACTCGCTGGACAAATGGCAAATCTTGTTTAACAATATCTTCAAACGTCTCCCTACGTACAACTAAAACCGCTTTTCCATTTTCAACAAAGACCACTGGTGGCCTTGGAATACGATTATAGTTATTTGCCATTGAATAACCATAAGCTCCAGTACAGAAAACCGCTAGAATATCGTCACTGTCCGTCTTCGGTAATGGCAAATCCCAAATCAGCATATCTCCCGATTCACAGCATTTCCCTGCAATCGAAACCGTCTCTTCGACTGGCTGAAGTGGTTTATTCGCTAGGATCGCTTCATATTTTGCCTCATACAATGCTGGACGAATGTTATCACTCATCCCACCATCTACAGCCAAATATTTACGAACATTAGGAACATCCTTTTTTGAACCAATTTTATAAAGTGTCGTGCCCGCATCACCAACAAGGGACCGACCTGGCTCAATCCAAATTTCTGGCATAGCCATTGAGAACTCCTCGGCTTGCAGCTTTACTTCTTTAATAATTTCTTTTACGTATTGAGAAGCAGGAATTGGCTCGTCTTCACTTGTATATCGAATACCGAAGCCACCACCCAAATTTAGTACCTTTGATTCAAAAGAATACATTTCTTTCCACTCATGAAGCTTAGCAAATATTTTTCTTGCTGCTAACAAAAATCCAGTTGTTTCAAATATTTGTGAACCGATATGACAATGCACCCCGAGTAGGTCTAAGTACTCAGACTTCACAGCCTTTTGCAGCGCCTCAGCCGCTTGTCCATTTTGTAGATCAAAACCAAATTTCGAGTCTTCCTGGCCCGTTAGAATATAGTCATGTGTATGAGCCTCAATCCCAGGTGTGACTCGAAGCAAAATAGAAACAGATTGCTTTCTCTCCGTACAGATCGTATCTAATAGTTCTAATTCATAAAAGTTATCAACCACAATACAACCGATTTGATAGTTTAATGCCATTTCAAGTTCTTCACGACTTTTGTTGTTTCCATGAAAATGAATTCGCTCCACAGGGAATTCAGCTGCTATTGCCGTATATAGCTCTCCTCCGGAAACAACGTCCAATGAAAGCCCCTCTTCCTCAGCCAGTTGAATCATTGCAATCGTGGAAAATGCTTTGCTAGCGTAAGCAACTTGAGCTTTTATACCAAGTTGGTCAAAGGTTTGTTTGAAACCCCTTGCCCGCTCACGAATCAATGACACATCATAAACATATACAGGTGTTCCGAACTCTTTTACAAGGTCTGTGGTATCGACACCACCAATTTCTAGGTGTCCTCTTTCATTTATCTTTGATGAACCATGAAAAAACATTTCTTCCCCTCACTTCTATGGATACACAAATAGACAGCTAGGCTGTCTATTTGTTGATTAAACCAGTTTGAAATTAAACATTACTTTACCATAGATATAGTAAATTCGCAATATTCCCATTTAGTTCCCGTTTGTTTTTTGTCTGTAACGATCTCTAGGTTGAACAATGCTTGGTCTAAGCTTTGTTCCTGGAACCGACCTGCGGAAAAGTACTTCAAGAAAGGCTTTAGGATGAAACGGCATGAACGGCCACATATATGGACTGTTCAAGGATCGTATACTTGTTAAGTATAAAATATAGGCCGTTACCCCTATCACAAAACCTGGTAGTTTAAATATCGCTACAACAATTAATAAGAAAAGCTTCATAAGATTATTCGCAATTCCAAGTTCATAACTTGGAGTGGTAAAAGTTCCAACTGCTGAAACCGCCACGTACAGAATCACTTCTGGTACAAATAAGCCCACATCAATGGCAATTTGACCAATAAGTACAGCGGCAACTAAGCCCATTGAGGTAGCCAATGGAGTTGGCGTATGAATAGCCGCCAGTCGTAAAAACAAGATTCCGAAATCGGCCAAAAATAATTGCACTACTGTTGGAATATTTGTTGATTTATTAGGACCGATGAACTTGATTGCTTTTGGTAATAACTCAGGCTCCAATACAAATAAAAACCATAACGGAAGTAAAAACAATGATGCTAATACACCAACTAAGCGTGTCCAACGTACGACAGTACCAACGAGTGCGGATTCACGATACTCTTCTGCATGGTGTAAATGATGGAAATATGTAGTAGGCGTGATAATTACACTTGGTGATGTATCTACGTAAATTAAGACATGTCCTTCTAAAATATGTGTTGCTGCAATATCGGCTCTCTCCGTATACCTTACTAAAGGATACGGGTTATACCCTTGCTTTACGAGGAATTCTTCCACTGCTTTATCTGCCATGGTTAATCCATCTATCTCAATAGATTCGAGTTCTTTTCTAATAATGTTCACAAGGTCAGGATTAGCAACATCCTTTAGGTAACCAATTACAATGTCTGTCTTAGATCTTTCACCAACCGTTAGCTTTTCAAAACGCAATCTTCCGTCTTTTATTCTTCTTCTTGTTAGCGCAGTATTGACGATAAAGTTCTCTACAAAGCCATCTCGAGATCCTCTTATGACCTTCTCTGTATCAGGTTCTTGAGGAGTCCTACCAGGGTACGCCCTTACATCCACAACTAATGCTTCAGCATATCCCTCAACAACAATAACGAGAGTTCCTGTTAAAACTTGGTCAACGATTTCACCTATTGTCTTAATTTTAGATACAGATTGATGAACTAATCGATTTTCTATTAAGGCTAAATAATCAGAAGTGGTTTTCTCATGGTCATTGATTCTTACAATTTCCTCCGTATTTTGAATAACCACATTTGTGTCAACCAGACCATTTAAATAATACAAATGCACATCCTTTTTCAATACCTTAAACTTTCTAACTCCAATATCAAATGTTTCCTCTAACCCAACATGCTCCTTCATATAATTTTCAAGTTCGTCAAGAGAAGGAATTGGTAGTGGATTAATTGGTGTTTTAGTCATAGAATCCACTCCTTTCTAGGATGATTTGTACCGCTTTATGTGTAATGGGTGCTCCTATTTTAACATCGTCATTCCTAGCCATTTTTCCTATATCACCTATCCCAACTACTACAGGTGCATGAAGCTCATCTACACAATATACGGTGTCTCCATTCATTCTTCCAAGTTCTAAATCTGGTTCTCCAAATTTATCTACCCCATAAGGTGTGAGCTCACCGTAGCGGTCCACACAAACATCAATTTTCGTCCACTCGGCTTTTCTTGTTTTTGCAGCAACTGCTAATACACCAAGAACTTCAATATCTTTATGTGTTGCCACATACCTCATTGCCTGTTCTCCAGCCCCTTCTCCTACGTATCCACTATCATCAAACATGACAAGCACTGGATCATTTGGTGCCTTTTTGATGAGCTTGACCATTTCATCGCCTGATATTCTCGTCGGGTTTCCATACGACATCGAAATACATCTTCCACCAATTTCCTTCGCAACATGTTCGACTGCTTTTCTAGCGTATTCATCTCCGTCTGTTACAAGAATCACGCGGCGCCGTCTCTCCATAGGAAATGTTCCTTTCTTTACTTATTTACTCGTTTACGAAGTACATCCAATGAAACAGGGAACCGAAAATTTTACCGAACACAAAGGCCATCATCAAGATCATAATTTTGTCCTCTATTCTTACTCTTTTTGCGAGAATTGGAAAAACGTTTAGTACCTCGGTTAAGGCAGCTGCAAGTAAACCAACAAATACCCCTCCAGCAAGGCCTAACGGAATTAGTATGAGCGAAGGTAAAAAGAGAGCAGGTTCTCTTAAAGAGGCAATTGTACCGGCAATTGCACCGAAAACGACAGACCATTCATACCAATGAATCATCTTCATGGTTTTTGATAATTGAGTAAGCCTTGGAATAATCCCTAATACGGTGAGGAAAGCGACAAACCCCGAACCAACTGCAATCCCTCCTGCAAGACCAATAAAAATGATGAATACGATATTAATGATCATGAAGTTTCTTCATACTTTCTTCGTTTTCATTAATGATCACATAACGATCGAGATCTTGCTGGTAATTGAACATTTCTACCTCAAGCGGACTAGGTTCTTCATTTAACCGCTTTTTAAACACATGGTTAAAAAATAAAATCATACCAACACCTAAGCCAATAGAATAGGGGATTTGCAGTAAAAGTGGTTTTACATTTTCCTTGCCTGTAATAATTTTATATATCCTCTGATGGACCGCTTGCATACTAACATCCTCATGGAAATTCATAATGGCGAGTGCTGCACCAAAAAACAACAGAAGCCAAATGAGAATAAAAAGTGGAATAGATACGCCGATTTTTTTGTATACTACCTCAACAATTGTTTGTGTTTGACCAATAATTTCAATATTAATTTGTTCAATCACATTTGTTAAGATTGGTATTACTTTCATCACATCCAGAATAATAATATTTTGGTCTTTCTCTGACACTGTATAAACAATGCAATCTTTTACCTTTTCTAACAGTGAATCTTCAGCGATTATTTGCGCAACATCCTGAAGTTTTATGGAATCGTGAGGTCGAACTTGGAGGCGATGTCGCATTCGGATGTAAATCGTATTTTCCACAACGTTCACTCCCACACAGTGATTTCCTCGTATAAATAGTATGCTTTGGATTGTTTTCCTTCATGTTCACCAATAAGTGGGTTGAATGGGGTAAATATCCAAAAAAAAAAAAAAGATCGAACGGATTATAAATCCATTCGATCTTTCATTTGTTGTAATATCTTTTTTTCCAGTCTAGATACTTGAACTTGCGATATCCCTAGCCGTTCTGCCACTTCTGATTGTGTTTGATCCTTATAATAACGTAGATATACAATCAGCCTCTCACGTTCATCTAGCTCTCGAATCGCTTCTTTTAACGCAATTTTATCAAACCATTTCCCTTCATTCCCATCATCGATTTGGTCGAGTAAGGTAATTGGATCCCCATCATTTTCGTACACCGTTTCGTGAATAGAAGATGGTTGACGGCTTGCTTCTTGAGCTAAAATGATATCTTCTGGAGTCAGATTCAAATGTTCGGCTATTTCAGAAACAGTTGGTATTCTACCTAGGTTTTTGGACAGTTCGTCCTTCGCTCTTCTTATTTTATTGCCCATTTCTTTTAAGGAACGGCTCACTTTAACGGATCCGTCATCTCGGATGAAACGTTGAATTTCTCCAATGATCATCGGTACTGCGTAGGTTGAAAATTTTACATCATAAGATAAGTCGAATTTATCGACAGATTTCAGTAACCCTATGCATCCAATTTGGAATAAGTCATCTGGTTCATAGCCTCGATTGAGAAAGCGTTGAACAACTGACCAAACAAGACGCATATTTTTTTGCACTATTGTATCTCGAGCTTCTTGATCTCCATCTTGACTTCTCTTGATTAGATCCTTCACTTCATGATCCTTTAAATACGTTTGTTTGCTATCAGTCTTTACCTCCACATCCATAAGCAATACTCCCTTAATTGCATAGCATTTCGCTCTTTGCTAAATGCTTTCTTAATCGAATTGTGGTACCTATTCCTAGCTCTGAATGAACGTCGATTTCATCCATAAAATTTTCCATAATCGTAAAGCCCATTCCTGATCTTTCTAACTCTGGCTTGGTTGTAAATAAAGGTTGTCTAGCTTCCTCAATATCCAAAATTCCAGAGCCCTCGTCTCTTATCTCCAACTCAATAAAACTATCCTCAATCTTTACTGAGATAAAGACCGTACCTGAAGGATCGTTATTGTACCCGTGAATAATGGCATTTGTCACCGCCTCAGAAACGACGGTTTTAATCTCCGTCAATTCATCCATCGTTGGATCTAGCTGAGCCACAAAGGCTGCTACCGTGACACGTGCAAAAGATTCATTTTGACTTAAAGCAGTAAATTGAAGCTGCATTTCATTTTTCATTGTTTACGCTACCCCCAATACTCGAAGAGCAAATTCTTCTGTCGGCTCCAAACGGATAATTTTAAATAAGCCTGACATATCAAAAAGTCTTTGAATAGGAGGTGAAATTGCACAAACAACCATTTCACCATGCTGCTGCTTAATTTGCTTGTATCTCCCAAGAATCACACCTAAACCTGAACTATCCATAAAATCTAACTGCTCTAGGTTAAGAATAATATGACGTATATCATGTGTTTCAATGGCTTTGGTTGCTTCTGCACGAAGTACATCTGCAGAATGGTGGTCCAATTCGCCGCTAAGTCGTAACAATAGGACATCGTTCTTTGTTTCCATATCAATGTGTAGACTCACTATCCATAGCCTCCTTATGTGGTATAGTGAGTCTTTTTCGATATTGGAATGATGATTTCCTTCTTACAGACAAAACTAGTGTTCATTCGCTAAAAAAAGCATGAATAAAAAGTCATTCGACATATTTATTTGGACGTTTTTGTGAACATACCAAATGCACGTTTATAGAGCGTCCACCAATTTGCTTCTTTAACGGATACATTAGCTACCAGTGGACTAGACACAAGAGTTTCTCCATTTTTTACGAGCTTTAATGTACCAATGGTCTGTCCTTTCTCAATTGGAGCTTTTAAATTTTTTTCGTAAGTGATTTCCTTCTTTACATCATCGACTTTTTCACCTTTTTTCGTTAACAAGGAAATTGGTTCACTCGTAAGGGCCTCAACCTTGCTTTCACTTCCCTTACTCACCTTTACTTCACCTACTGAAAAGCTTCTTTCATACATCGGATGAGTTTGATACTGTGCAAAAGCATAGTCCAGCATCTTCGAAATTTGAGCATTTCGTTCTTTAGAGGTTGGGGCACCAAAAACAACTGCAATCACACGCATGCCATCTTTCTCTGCGGTTGCCGTTAAGCAGTATTTTGCCTCGTTAGTAAAACCGGTTTTTAGCCCATCTACTCCAGGATAAAAACGAACAAGACGATTTGTATTAACAAGCCAAAACTTCTTATCGCTTTGTTCACGTAAGTAGGCTTCGTATGTACCTGTAAATTTTGTAATTCCCTCATATTTTAATAGTTCTTTTGCCATAACTGCCATGTCATGAGCTGTACTATAATGTCCATCCTCCGGTAAACCGGTCACATTTTTAAAAACCGTATTTTTCAAGCCAAGCTCTTTAACCTTCGCATTCATCATCTCGACAAAAGCTTCCTCGGAACCTGCAATTCTTTCCGCCATCGCAACGGAAGCGTCATTTGCAGAACCGATCGCTATCCCCTTAAGCATTTCTTCAGTGGTCATTTCTTCGCCAGGCTCTAGGAAAATTTGAGAACCTCCCATGGAAGCTGCGTATTCACTTGTTCGAATTTTGTCATCCCATTTTATTTTTCCTAAGTCGATAGCCTCCATAATTAGCAGCATCGTCATGATTTTTGTCATACTAGCAGGCGGAAGCATTTCATCACTGTTTTTGTTATAAAGAATTGTTCCAGTATCTCTTTCAATTAATACGGCTGACTTTGCATTATCAACAAGCTCAACACCCGTTGTTTTCTCTTCAGCAAAAGTTGGGGTTGCAATAGATGTTAAAAAAGTAAAAGCCATTAATAATGATAGAATCTTCTTCATAGCACATAGCCCTCCATTCTTTATACATCCATTTTTCACCAAGAAAAGAGAAAATATACAAAAAGATCCAATCAAAGAAAAAAATAAAAACCTTCCTAATATTAGGAAGGTTTACACTTACTATTCTGTTATTTCTTCGTGGACGAGTATAGGGGCTGAGACTTTTTCTTTCGTGATTGTGATGCTATTATAAATCTTTTCTATTACCTCTTGAACATTCTCAAAATTACTATAAATGGTAACAATCGATTCTCCTACTTGAACTTGATCTCCAATTTTCTTCTTTAATAGAAGCCCAACAGCTAAATCGATTTCTGATTCCTTTGTCGCTCTACCAGCTCCTAAAAGCATGGCAGCTGTTCCCATTTCATCTGCAATAATTTCTGCGATATAGCCCTCTTCCTTTGCTTCTACTTCTATCTTAAAAGTGGCTTGGGGCAGTCTAGATGGATCGTCAACAACAGAATCATCTCCTCCTTGGGAACGAAGGAAGACTTTCAATGTTTCAAGTGCTGAACCATCCTTTATGGCATTCTTTAGCATTTCTCGTGCCTCTTCTACATTCGTAGCTTTTTCAGCCAACAAGACCATATGGCTACCAAGGGTTAAACAAAGTTCTGTTAAGTCCTCTGGTCCTTCTCCTTTTAACGTATCAATGGCTTCTTTTACTTCTAAAGCATTTCCAATAGCAAATCCTAATGGCTGACTCATGTCAGAGATGACGGCCATCGTTCTTCGCCCAACATTGTTTCCGATTCGAACCATTGCTTTTGCAAGTTCACGAGAATCCTCAAGTGTTTTCATAAAAGCTCCAGCACCGGTTTTTACATCTAACACAATCGCATCGGCGCCAGCCGCAATTTTTTTACTCATAATAGAGCTAGCGATTAATGGAATACTTTCTACCGTACCTGTTACGTCTCTAAGGGCGTAAAGCTTTTTATCAGCTGGTGTTAAGTTCCCACTTTGGCCAATAACCGCTATTTTATTTTGGTTCACTAGTCGGACAAACTCTTCATTTTCCAACTCCACATGAAAACCTTCAACCGATTCAAGCTTATCAATGGTTCCACCTGTATGTCCTAGCCCTCTCCCAGACATTTTAGCAACAGGCACTCCTACAGAGGCTACCAATGGGCCTAATACAAGAGTGGTTGTATCTCCCACTCCACCTGTCGAGTGTTTATCCACCTTAGTTCCATGTATTGCCGATAGATCGATTTGGTCCCCTGACTCAACCATAGCCATAGTTAGAGTCGCTCTTTCAGCCTCGGACATCCCTTGAAACACGATGGCCATTGTAAGAGCACTCATTTGATAATCAGGAATGCTTCCATCCGTGTATCCTTTTATACAAAATTGAATTTCTTCTGTTGTTAACTCTTTGCCATCACGCTTTTTCTCAATAATATCAACCATTCTCATTTTTCTCACCGCTTTATAAGGAATATTGTTTTCTTTTATGCTCCTATTTCCTTAACCACTGCTTTAACTAATCTTAAAAAGTCATGTTTTACTTTTTCAGTTGTTTCTATTACTTCCTCGTGATTTAACGGCTGGTCTAAAATTCCTGCTGCCATATTAGAAATGCAAGAAATGCCTAGAATTTTTAAGTTCGCATGTCTTGCTACAATAACCTCCGGAACCGTTGACATTCCAACTGCGTCGCCACCCAACACACGTAACATACGAACTTCTGCTGGCGTCTCATATGTAGGCCCAGTGTTTCCAACATACACTCCCTCTTGAAGAGTAAGACCTAATCCATTAGCTACCTGCTTTGCTTTTTCACGTAATTCTCTTGAATAAGCTTCAGACATATCAGGGAAGCGTACGCCTAATCTTGAATCATTTGGCCCGATTAACGGATTTGATCCCATATTATTAATATGATCGGTAATTAACATTAAATCACCTGGATTAAAGGACTCATTTACGCCACCTGCTGCATTTGTGACAATTAGTATCTCTACACCAAGCTCTTTCATTACGCGAACAGGAAATGTTACTTTATCAAAGCTATATCCCTCGTAGTAATGAAATCTCCCTTGCATAGCAACGACCTCAACACCTTCTAACGTCCCAAATACAAGCTGTCCAGCATGGCCTTCTACTGTTGAAACAGGGAAATCAGGTATTTCATTGTATGGAATTTTTGTTGGCTCAAGAATCTCATCTGCAAGCACTCCTAGCCCGGAACCAAGGATCAGTCCAATTTTTGGTGTTTTTTTGTATTTTTCCTTTAAAAAAGAAGCTGAATTATTTATGTTTAACACGTCCATCTTACAAAACTCCTTTATGAATTTAATTTAATTCGTTTAAAAAGCTTTTTCCGTACTTTGGCAGTTTTACTTGGAAATTCTCTGCTACTGTTGCTCCAATATCTGCAAATGTCTCACGAATCGGAAGTTTTTTTCCACCCTTCATGACAGGTGAATACACTAATAGAGGAACGTATTCACGAGTATGGTCTGTTCCAGGGTGAACCGGATCATTTCCGTGATCAGCCGTAATGATTAACAAATCATCATCTTTTAGTTTCTCCAATACTTCAGGTAAGCGAGCGTCATACTCTTCTAAAGCTTTTCCGTAACCAATAGGATCTCTACGATGTCCAAATAATGCATCAAAATCAACTAAATTTAAAAAGCTCAATCCTGTAAAATCCATATCAAGCGTTTGAACAAGCTTATCCATTCCATCCATATTAGACACTGTACGTAAAGACTCAGTTACTCCTTCGCCGTCGTAAATATCTGATATCTTTCCTATCGCGATCACATCAAACTTACTATCCTTTAATTCATTCATCACTGTTCTATCAAATGGTTTTAGTGCATAATCATGACGGTTCGCTGTTCTTTTAAAGTTCCCTGGTTCTCCTACAAATGGTCTGGCAATAATTCTTCCAACCATGTATTTTTCATCCAAGGTCAACTCTCTAGCTATTTTACAGATTTTATATTGCTCTTCAATCGGAACAATGTCTTCATGTGCCGCAATTTGCAAAACGGAATCAGCAGATGTATAGACAATTAATGCACCTGTCTTCATATGCTCTTCACCCAGTTCATCTAGAATTTCCGTTCCACTGGCTGGCTTATTTCCAATAATTTTTCTACCCGTTTTTTCTTCTAATTCTGCTAACAATTCATCTGGAAAACCATCTGGGAATACTTTAAACGGGGTTTTAATATTAAGTCCCATGATCTCCCAATGACCTGTCATCGTATCTTTTCCATTAGAGGCTTCTTGCATTTTTGTATAGTAAGCAAGCGGGGAATCCGCTTTTTCAATTCCACCTACTGGTTCAATATTACTAAGGCCAAGCTTCGCCATATTCGGCATATTTAAACCATTCATTCTTTCTGCAATATGGCGTAAGGTATTCGAACCTTTATCTCCAAATCTCTCGGCATCCTTTGCTTCACCGATCCCAACAGAATCCATCACAATTAAAAAAATCCGTTTATATTGATAAGGCATTCATTCTCCTCCTTAAAATTAACCGTTTACAACTCTCATCAAATAGCTTTCCCAAATATTAATTTGACGGATCAATATCTAATAACGTCAGAAGTCTGACATCTCCATTGTACAAGAAGTTTCATATAAAACACAACGAAAAGCTGCTATCTTTTCATGGCAGCTTTTTGAACATTAATTACTTTCTCTTAAACTATTAGGCTCTTGGGTGGAATTGACTGTACACGTCCTTTAAACGCGTTTTCGTTACATGTGTGTATATTTGCGTTGTCGATATATCTGAATGTCCTAGCATTTCCTGAACCGCTCTTAAATCTGCTCCATTCTCGAGAAGATGGGTAGCAAAGGAATGTCTAAGTGTATGAGGAGTTAGTTCCTTCTCAATGCCGGCTTCCTTCGTTAATCCCTTTAAAATCTTCCAGAATCCCTGTCTTGTTAATCTTCTTCCATGATGGTTGACGAACAATGATTCTTCTCGTTGATTTTTAATGAATTGCGGGCGCCCCTTGTCTATATACTCTTGAATGGCTGCTGCGGCTGTTCGGCCTAATGGAATAATCCGCTCTTTATTTCCCTTTCCGATACACCGAACAAATCCCATCGTTAAATGGGCATCATCGAGATTCAAACCAATTAGTTCACTTACACGAATTCCTGTTGCATATAAAAGCTCAAGCATCGCTTTATCACGCAATCCGTAATGGGTGTGAAGCTTTGGTACCTCTAACAATCTTTCAACCTCTTGCAGATTTAACACCTTTGGAAGTGTTCGTTCAAGCTGAGGTGTTTCAATATGTACAGAAGGATCCTGCTCTGCTACTTTTTCACGTAACAAGAACTGATGAAAAGCGCGTATAGAGGCTATATTCCTTGCAATCGTTCTTGACGATTTTCCTTGTTCTTTTAAATGACCTAAAAAATGTACAATCTGGATCCGGCCGATATCGTTAATGGATTGAACATTTTCTACTGTCTTTATATATTTTAAGTACGCTTTTAAATCTCTTTCGTATGATACAATCGTATTTTTAGCTAATGCTTTTTCAACTATTAGAAAATGCATAAAGTCCTTTAACTCATCTTCCATCTAACATTACTCCCCATTTAAGTAAAAAAGAACAATACGATCAAACCAAGTAGATTTTTCTGTATCTACATTAGCAGACACTTTTACCGCTGTCCCATTTGGTTCATCGTATCGATGATAATCTTGATACTCTTCATTTACCCACATAATACCATAATAAAAGAGGATTGTGCATCCGGTAAAAAGGATAAATACCTTCAAGGTTTGAAAAACGAGCTGGAACCACGCTTTCATTTTTGATGTCCTCCAAATCCAAAATAAAGTATTGGCTCTTATTCTTAAAGAACCTACTAGTAAAGGGTATGCCAGTTTGGACAAGAATTATACCTAAAGGGCTTTAACTGTTATAAAAAGAACCAAAATAAAAAACCTTTCCATTTGAAAAGGTTTTGCTGGTTTATTCTTCTTCTGCCTCTACTTTGTCATGACAGCGGTGGCATATACCATGAAAGGTTAAACGGTGGTCCTTAATTTTAAAGTTCCAGCGGCGCTCTACCGTCTCTTCCACATCTTCAAGTAGATCTTCTTGTATTTCATCAACTGCTCCACATTCAATACATACTAAGTGGTGATGGAAGTGTGCTGCACCTTCCTGTCTTAGGTCGTACCTTGAGACGCCATCTCCAAAGTTTATTTTATCAACAATTTTCAGTTCTGTAAGTAATTCCAGAGTTCGATAAACAGTTGCCAATCCAATCTCAGGCGATTTTTCTTTTACAAGGAGGTATACATCTTCCGCACTTAAATGATCCTCTTCATGCTCTAATAACACTCGAACGGTTGCTTCGCGCTGAGGTGTTAACTTGTAACTGGACGAATGTAACTGTTTTTTAATTCTATCAATTCGATTTTCCATCACGAAAGTCCTCCCTCGCCACTGTCAATACTCATTATAACAGATGAGAATAGACTTTCAAAATAAAATAATTACAAATAAGCGAAAATAACAATTATCATATAAAAATAATTATTATTAAGAGTGAATCGATTCAACAATTGATTTCATTAATAATGGTGATATATATGCCTCAATGGCAGCAGCTATGGCAATGAATATAAGAGCGGCTAAAAAGGCTGCAACGTATCCGCCTAGCATCGGCATGATGGGTTGGCCCTGTTTTTTCATAAACTGTCTTCGAATCATCTTTAGTGAGAATGCTACTGACAGGGTTGCACCAATAATAAATACTGGGATAATTAATAGATTTTGCGGAAGTACAGATACAAAGGATAACACAAAACCTTCCCAGCCCATTTGATTCACTAAAAAACCGACCGTAAACCCAACAACCATTCCTTTCATAAACAAAAGTATAAGTGTAATTGGTAAGCCGATAATTGACACACCTAATACCCACATAAGCCCCACAAACTTACTGTTATGAAAAAAACTTTGATAAAACAAATCTTTTGATGCTGCTACTTTTCCGTCTGATACTTGTCCGAAAAATTGTGATAAATAATAAAATAGGTCTTCCTTCTGGGTAAAGCTTAAACTATTGACGATTATTGCTCCAAAGATGACTCCCATTAGAAATAACACCACGACAAATAAATAAATCGAGGAGTGCTCGCGGAAATGCATTGCTACGACGTTCTGGTATTTTCTTTTCTTCAATTGCTTTTCCTCCCCTTACAACTCAGTTAGTAAAATGTATGCGAACTCTAGTAAAGGTATGACTAGATAGATTCTAAAAAATCTCTTGTCTTAACCATAACTTTCCAGTTATAATACTCGAAATCTCATTTTTTTGGAGGGAAAGATAATGAAACCTATATTAATAGATTTTCCTGAAAAAATAGAATCAGAGCGTCTTTATATTCGACCTTGTATGCCTGGGGACGGTCATCTTGTCTACGAAGCCATACAAGCATCATTAAACGATTTACAAGAATGGCTTCCCTTCGCTCATCTACATCAAACAGTAGAGGATGTGGAAGAAGGAGTGAGAAAATCCTACGCCCAATTTATTTTAAAAGAGGATATTCGACTTCATATTTTTAGAAAAGAGGATCATCAATTTATAGGTTCTACAGGACTGCACCGAATCAATTGGGAGGCAGGTTGCTTTGAGATTGGATATTGGTGTGACAGTCGCTTGACAAAAAAGGGGTATATAACGGAATCCACAACTGCTTTAATAAAAACTGCCTTTGAAGATTTGCAAGCGAATCGCGTGGAAATCCGCTGTGATCCGGCTAATATCGCTAGTCGAAGCATTCCTGAAAAACTCGGATTTACCCTAGAAGCCACCTTAAAAAATAATAGTAAAAGTGCGGATGGGAAAACGCTTAGGGATACCTGTGTTTTTTCAAAGCTAAAATAATAGAAGAGACAGTATCTACTGTCTCTTCTATTCAATAATCTTCCCGTACCTTCCACCACCACCTGCATGGAAATGAAGGTCTCCATTTCTAGCTGAAACAATTAATTCTGCCACGCGTTTTGGAACAACCTCTTGTAGAGCTTCTTCGGGCACGTGATGGAGAATGGCCATTTCCGTGCCAAAATGATCTAGTAATTTTTGAAAAAGCTTTGGTCCGAGTCCTGGAATGAAGTCTAAAGGAACTTGATGAATATATGGAGGACGTCCCTTCTTTCCCTCTTTAGAGGTTTGAAGCTCTCGTATTCTTGTTGCCACTCCTTTAATGAATTTGGTCTGTCCACATGTTTCACATGAATAGTCGGACAACTGAACTTTCTCATTGCAGTGAGCACATACGGTTTCGTGATACTTTCCGAGCAATGGATCAAGTCCATAATTAGCTTCTACATACTGATCATCTTGGTTGTATAAAGCCTCCTGAAAGCTAGTAAAAGACAGCTCATTCATTCTGATTTGCTGATATTCTCTTGCAATTTTCCCTAATGAGTGTGCATCTGAATTCGTCACATATGAATACCGATGAAGCTCACCTATTTGATCTGCCATTTGCGTATTAGCACTTAATCCAAGCTCTATGCCATCTATTAAGTCTGGATCAAACACCTCAGTGAGTGTCTGTTTTACTCCTTTTCCAAACAAGCTTTTAAATGGAGTAAATACATGGGCTGGAATAAATAATCCCCCTAGTTCCTTCACCTTTTTCTGCAACTCAAGTCCCGTCACATACACACGCTGTGAGCTTAGGTTGATATTTTTCAAATGATTGGAAAGCCATTGGGAAAATTCCTTTAAACGAGCCATGTTAGGCAAAAAGGCTAGTATATGAATGGGGCCCTTGCTGTGATCGTCGTAGATTTCAAGTTCAGAACCCATAAGGATAAGCATGTCTCCATACAGCAAACCACCTCTTGTAGCCTCTATTATTTCCCCTTCACTTATCAATGCTTCCATCTCTTGAATGACCTCAGGTGAATGGCAATCGATGATTCCTATGATATCCAATCCTTTAATCGTTCTCGCATGCTGAATAATATTCGTAAACGTTAATGATTTTGACCCCGTTATTTTCACTGCCTTCCCATTCCATGTTCTCCCAATATGGATGTGAAGGTCGGCGAAGTATGAGTTCATTTCTTTAATGCCTCTTGTAGTTGTAAGTATTGAACAGCGTAGGCTGTTTTTGCATCATATATTTTTCTCTCTTCTATGTATTCTAGTGCTTCTTCAAGCGTTAGCTCTACTAATGTAACAAACTCATCCTCGTCAGGTGGTGCAGCGTCTTCTTTTTTCTCTAATCCACGTGCCACATATAAATGAACAATTTCATCCGCGAATCCAGGTGATGTGTAGAAAGAAATCAACCAATCTAGGCTTTTGCATACATAACCGGTCTCTTCTTCTAGCTCACGCTTCGCACAAAGGGATGGTTCTTCTCCCTTTTCAAGCTTTCCTGCAGGGATTTCCACTACATCTCTTTCCAAAGCTTTTCTGTATTGCTCAACCATTACCAATTTTCCTTCATCCGTTATCGCAATAACAGCAACTGCGCCTGGATGTTTTATCAGCTCGCGTTTCGAATGCTTTCCATTTGGTAACTCCACATCGTCTACCTGTAATGAAATGATTTTCCCAGAGAAGATCTTTTCTGATTTGATTGTTTTTTCTTCAAAGGATGAACTCATTTGTCTCCACTCCTGTTCTATAGTCAGCTAGTTTCTTCATACATTTTATCATACCTTAATTTGGAGGAAAGTGATGAAAATATACTTACACGGAAAAGGAATCGTTCTTGTCGGGAAAGCATGGGAAATTCGACACAAACTTCTCCAATATTCTAAAGACTATACTCTCGTAAAAGACTGGGTCGAGGACGAGAGAAAGAAAAAGTAAGGCTTGTTCTTCGCATCAATGGGGAATTTTCTGTAAAATAATGAGCAGAAGGTAATCTATTTTATAGAAGAAGGTGCTTAACCCATGGAAAAGAGACGTCTCGGTAAGTCGGATTTGTATGTAACAGAGCTAGGACTTGGATGCATGACGCTTGGAACAGATGCACTTGCAGCAGAACGAATCATCAACGCCGCTCTTGAAGAAGGAGTCAATTATTTTGATACGACAGACCTATACGATTTTGGAGTGAATGAATCAATCGTCGGACGAGCTTTAAAGCCTGTACGAGAGCAGATAATTATGGCAACAAAGGTCGGAAACCGCTGGAACAATAAACAAGATGGTTGGAGCTGGGATCCAAGCAAAGCGTATATTAAGGAAGCCGTTAAAGACAGCCTTACTAGACTTGGAACTGATTATATTGATTTATATCAACTTCATGGCGGTACTTTGGATGATCCAATTGATGAAACGATTGAGGCATTTGAAGATCTAGTTAGTGAGGGTCTTATTAAATATTACGGTATATCCTCGATCCGACCAAATGTCATTCGTGAATATGCTAGTAAATCGAATATCTCGTCCGTGATGATGCAGTACAGTATCCTTGATCGCCGTCCGGAAGAGGAAGCTTTACATGTTCTTCGTGAGAATGATATTTCAGTTGTAGCACGTGGACCTGTCGCAAAGGGTTTATTAAGCGATGCTGGTGTGAATAAAATTACAGAAAAGGGCTTTATGGATTATTCAGAGGAAGAGTTACGCTCGCTAGTAAAACAGTTAAAAAATCACTTTGGGGATCGATCTTTAACTGAAGTTTCTTTACGATACGTTCTTCATAACCCGACCGTTGCTAGTGTGGTTGCTGGGGCAAGCTCAGTGGAACAAGTGAAGAACAATGCAAATGCTGTTCGCTCTCAACCCTTATCAGTAGAAGAGGTTGCTTTTATTAAGGACGTTTCAAAAGCGAATGTGTATGACCAGCATCGGTAATTCGAAAATGCCCGTCTAACAATGAAAGGTCCTTCATCACAAAAATGAAGGACCCACACGTACAATCACTTAAATTTCTTCCAATCAAATACACTTTCATTCAGAAGCTCTTCAAACGTTTTGTTTTTTTCTTTTAGGCGGCGTTCTTCTCGTTTTCTTTCCTCTTCCGCTTCCTTTTTAGCTTGAGCTTCTTCCTCTAGTTCATTTTTTGCATTCTTTAATTGTTTGACTAGGTCCACATTTAAAAGGTCACCAAGAGTGACTGGTTTGTCTTCGACTTTCTTTTGAGCCGGGCGAGTTTGTTTTTTCTTCTTCATTCAAAATCCCTCTCTACATGTTGATGACGAATATTATACCAAATGTTCGATCATCGTACTATCCTCACTCAAATGCATCTAATCGGACATTCTCCTCAATTAACAACTCAGGTTCAGTGGACGCAACCACATCCTCTACCGTATAGCCCTTTGCCACTTCTATAAGCTTTAAGCCATTAGAAGTTACCTCAATGACAGCTCTGTCAGTAATGATTCGGTCCACTACACCTTGACCCGTTAAGGGCAAACTACATTTTTTTAGGATCTTTGCGTCACCTTTTTTATTCGTATGCTCCATGATGACGATGATTTTTCTCGCCCCATGAACAAGGTCCATCGCTCCACCCATGCCTTTAATCATTTTTCCTGGAATCATCCAGTTCGCCAAATCTCCATTTTCGGACACTTCCATTCCTCCGAGGATAGCAATGTCTACGTGTCCACCACGAATCATCGCAAATGACTCTGCACTATCAAAATAAGCAGCTCCAGGAATAGCCGTAACGGTTTCTTTCCCCGCATTAATCAAGTCCGCGTCTACTTCCTCTTCTTTAGGAAAAGGTCCTATCCCAAGTAATCCGTTTTCAGATTGTAGAACGACCTCTTTATCCTTTGATATAAAATTTGCAACAAGTGTTGGCATTCCTATACCTAAATTTACGTAATATCCACTTTGAATTTCCTTTTCTGCTCTTTTGGCAATTCTTTCACGAATATTTGTCATATCCCCACTCCCTTTCTAGCCCTGTACGGTCAGTCTTTCAATCCTTTTTTCCTGTTTTCCAACAATGAGTCGCTGAACATATATGCTTGGTGTATGGATTTCATTCGGGTCTAGTTCTCCTGTTTCATATAAATGTTCTACCTCTACAATAGTTACTTTCCCTGCAGCTGCCATCATTGGATTAAAGTTTCGAGCCGTCTTATGGTAAATGAGATTTCCCATTTTATCTCCCTTCCAAGCTCGAATGAGACTAAAATCGGCTTGCAGGGCCTCCTCTAGTAAATACTCTTTTCCATTAAACTTTCTTGTCTCTTTCCCATCCGCAACGGGAGTGCCCACTCCAGCAGGTGTATAAAAGGCAGGAATACCTGCTCCACCGGCTCGAATCTTTTCAGCTAGCGTCCCTTGTGGGGTTAATTCCACTTCAAGCTCTGCTGACAAAACTTGCCTTTCAAACTCTTTATTTTCACCCACATAGGACCCAATCATTTTTTTAATCTGCTTATTTTTTAATAATAGCCCTAGGCCCCATTCATCTACTCCACAATTATTTGATATGACCGTCAAGTCTGTGACTTTCTTTTCAACGAGTGCTAAAATTAAATTTTCGGGAATGCCACAAAGCCCAAAGCCCCCCACCATAAGAGTTGCACCATCATGAATATCCTTTACCGCATCCAAATAAGACGTATAAATTGGTTTCATATCATTCACCCCTTCTCTTTATGTAAGCGCTACCGACTTTATATTTCTAGCGGAAATAGAAAAACCCTTTTATTTCATGAAAATTTCTATTATTCTTGCATATTCAAAATCAATCACTCTACAATTAACGTATGAAGGGGTGAATAAAACATGACGATTGATTTACCTAACAAAGTAACAATTATTGAAGTTGGCCCTCGTGATGGGCTTCAAAATGTAAGCGTTTTTATACCAACTGAGGCAAAACTTCAGTTTATTGACCAATTAAAGAAATCGGGTATTAAAGAAATGGAGATCACCTCCTTTGTTTCACCAAAGTGGGTTCCACAAATGCAAGATGCCGAGGATATTGTCTGGCATTCCCTAGATCCTAACACCCGCACCATTGTCCTAACTCCTAATCGTTCGGGTATTCAGCGTGCTCGCTTGTCCAATTGCCAAGAAATTGCTCTGTTCGTCGGAGTAAGCAACACGTTTAACCAAAAGAATATTAATCGAACAACGGCTCAGGCGATGGAAGAGCTTCTCCCACTTATAAAAGAGCTAAAAGATCAAGGTGTTTTTGTGCGAGCATGCATTTCAACCGCTTTTTACTGCCCGTTTGAAGGCCGAGTCGAAGAAAAAGAAACGATTCAATTATGCGAGCAATTTGTTCAAGCAGGGGTGGATGAATTAAGTGTTGCAGACACCATCGGGATGGCTGCTCCGCACGAATCGTATTCTTTGTTTTCAAAGCTTACTAATCTCTTTTCTACTACACTTATTACAGCCCATTTTCACGACACCCGAGGAATGGCCCTTGCCAATATATTTGCGGCCCTACAAGCAGGCGTTTCCCGCTTTGATACTTCTGCCGGGGGGATTGGTGGGTGTCCGTTTGCCCCAGGGGCCTCTGGAAATGTTGCGACTGAGGATGTTGTGTTCATGCTTGAAAGAATGGGGATTCAAACGGGCATAAACATCCCCCTCCTTGTTCAGGCTATTGATGTGATCGCTCCTCTTCTTCCAAAACCCATTACAAGCTCCTTGTATACTCTTCAGTCAAAAGCTTAGATACACTTCTAAGCTTTTTTTTGTTTTAAATTCCTGTTGAATGGTAAAATTAAGTAAAACATTATGTATCGGAGGGAAGTTTGTTGAGGAAAACACTCCGTTTCCTTTTAGGCTTTTTTCTTTTTTTTATCACGTTCGGTTTGTACTTTACCAATCGGCTTATGTATATGAGAACAAAGGATCCTCTTTTCGTTGTTGATCGTGAACAAACAGCAGGTCGTTATAACCCTGATGATTTTGATCGAATTCCTAAACGCGAAGTACTCATTACCTCACCATTTGGATACCAATTAAAAGCCATTGTGTTGGAGCCACATCATACAAAGAAGTACGTCATTATTTGTCATGGAGTTACCGAAAACAAAATCAATTCCATTAAATACATGAATCTGTTTATCGAAAGAGGTTTTAACGCGGTTATTTATGACCATCGTCGCCACGGAGAATCTGGAGGAAAAACCACCAGCTACGGTCACTACGAAAAATTTGATTTAAAAGCGATTGTTGACTGGTTAAAAGCGGACCAAGGTCCACATCTCCTTCTTGGTATTCACGGAGAATCAATGGGTGCAGCAACCATGCTATTGTATGCAGGAATGCTTGAGGATGGAGCAGATTTTTACATCGCTGATTGTCCCTTCTCTGACTTTAAGGAGCAGCTTGCTTATCGTTTAAAGCGTGAATTTAAGCTTCCTGGAAAGGTGTTTCTCCCTGTCGCAGATTTGTTCCTGCGAATGCGCGATCGCTACTCCTTACAAAGCATCGCTCCGATTACCGTCATTGACTCGATAAAAAAACCGATTCTTTTTATTCACAGCAAAAAGGATGATTTTATTCTTCCAACGATGACACAAGCGTTGTATAAAAAGAAGAAAGGACCAAAAAAAATATATCTTGCTGAAAATGGTGTTCATGCCCAATCGTTAAACGAGAATAAGGAAGACTACGAACAAGTCATTGACGAGTTTCTGCATGATTTTGTCTTCTCCCCACTTTTAAGCGATCAATAAAAAAAGCCGAGACATTTTTAACGTCTCGGCTTCTCTTCTGCAATCACTTTCTTCTCCTTATCTAGCGCCCGAATGTATGGATATTTTTTCATTTCAAAAAAATATCTTTTCCCTTCTTTTTCAATGATGTTTAGATTGGTGTATTGATTTCCCGTTTCCGATCCTTCAATAGAGACAATATCTGTACTTTCTACCTGTCCATATGTAAGCTGAAATCTACTCAAAATCTTCCCCTGACTGCTATAATCATATATGTCTCGGTAATAAACGGTTAGTGTGTTAGATCCTTTATATTCCCAATGGTTACCACCTTCATTTGTCCAGCCTTTCTCTTCATCTCCCTCCAGGTATGCAATGCTTATCGCATCAAACTCTTCTCCTTCATGCTCTTGGGCTGTGGTATACATGATGATGGCTCCATCCGTAAGCTTTTCTTTTACAATCGTTTCTTTTACTTCAAAAGGCACTGCCACTTCTATAGTTGCTGCCCGACATGATGTGAGTAGAATAGCAATACCCACTAGCAGTATTCCTCGCCAATGTCGCATATCATCCCCCCACTATCAGTGAATGTAAGAAACACCCAAAAAATGCTAATTTTCTTTAAAAAGAAAAACAGATCCACTTTTTTGTAGTAGATCTGCTCGTGCCATGGTTCTATTTTGTTTTATCGACAAAGGCCATTCTTGGGTTTAGGTATTGTCCTACACTTTTTAATTGGAATGTATTTGAGTCTTTAGAGAAATCAATTTTTAGTTCTTCATCAAGAAATACTGCCTTTGATTTTTCGATATACACCGTTTGCTCGTTCGTTTCAATGGCTGTATCATCATCCTCATCCAGCTCATTCACTAACCATAGAGTTGGTACGCCACTTACTACACACCCACAGCCTTCTATATCGTACTTTAGCTTCAAAAAGCCTTGCTTTCCATTGATTTTTTCGCTAATTTTTTTTGCTGCTGTTTCTGTTATCGTAATATTCATTGTCTGTTCCTCCAGCATTTCATCATGTTTCCTACACCACTTCATATAATCATTGTAACATAGCGTTTTTTTATTGCCCCATGATTTGCTTTTCGGCAATGAATTCTTTATGATATTATTACATTTTTTTGGTAGGAGTGGTCAGTTTGTCGAAGGTTCAGATTAAAGTGATGGACAATGGTTCTTTACGTGTCACTGGTGAGGTTGAATTAATTGATATGGATGGAAATGTATTTGAAACGAAACCCACGTTCTCTCTATGCCGTTGTGGTCTCTCATCCAAACGTCCCTTTTGCGATGGATCGCATAAAGGAAAGTTTCAGGCTCGTGATCGCGCAGTTAAAACTCCTGAATAATCTTTAAGCAGCGGTTTCCTTCTCGGAGACTGCTCTTATTCCTTCATTTGTACATCTACAATGCTTGAAAGGAGGACTCGGTGAACCTCCCCAAAATGGTCAACAATATGAAGCCTTTGCTGAAGCTCATCCCAATAATGGATTTGCCCGATAATCAATTCGTGCTTTCGGTAACGATAATGAGTGACCATCACCGCTTGATGATCCTCCATCGCCGCTAATAACAAATGGTTCATCTCCTCTAGCTTTTGTTCATCCATCTCCTTTTCTTTCTCGTAAGAATCCGCTTCCGCCCAATCGCGCAATAGCTTAACATGCTCAGGAAGCATCATTGATGTCCACTTGATTCTTCCTCTATCTCGAATCATCCTTGTTCCTCCTTACCTCTTATGACCGCCAACTAGCTTCGCACGATGCTTCGCCGTTCCCGCTGCTGTATACGATACCGCACGCAATAGTGCACCATGTCCATACCGATTGCGGATACGGTCCACAACATAGCCGATCTCTCGTTCCTTCCAGCCATTCGGTTCAAAAATATTTAACTGATAGTCTGTATCATCACAAATATTGCTAAGGGCGATGGAGATTTTTCGTACCGTTTTTCCTTCGTAGTGCTCAGCAAATAGACGTAGACAAACATCATACAGCTCCATCGTGACGTTCGTCGGTACCTCAATCGACCGCGAACGATAAAAGCCTCCACCGAACTCGTCCTGACTATAACCAATGCCGAAGCTGATTGTTCGACCTGCCTTCTTATGCGTTCTTGCTCTTCTCGCCACCTCTTCACACATTTCTAGAATTACGCGTTTGATTTCTACTTCTTCTTTATAATCACGAAGCAAAATTTGACTCTTCCCAAAGCTAATTTGCCCCTCCATAATAGGTGCTCCAATTTCGGATAAATCCACTCCCCATGCGTGATGGTACAGTTGATTTCCCATAATCCCAAACTTTTTCTCAAGCTTCTGCAAATCGAAGCGAGCAAGCTGGCCGACAGTAAAAATTCCCATTCCATTTAATGTTTTCTCTACCCGTCTTCCAATTCCCCACATTTCACGTAAAGGAGAAACATTCCAAAGCTTTGTTTTTACATCCTCGTACGTCCATTCAGCAATCCCCTTCTTTTTTGCTTCCAAATCAAGACAAAGCTTTGATAATAGCATGTTCGGACCAATTCCAATCGCACAGGGCAGCTGAAATTCTCGCTCAATATCATCACGAATCTTTTGTGCAACCGTCCAGGCATCTCCCCATAAATGAAGGGCTCCATCAATTTTCAGAAAGCTCTCATCGACGCTATACGTATGAATAGCTTCTTTTGGAACGTAACGATGAAACACCTTCGTAATTTCAGTGGAAATACGTAAATAAGTCGCCATTTTCGGCTCAACCACTTTAATCTTCGGATCCTTTGGAATTTCAAACTTCCTTGATCCTGTTTTAATGCCAAACTCTTTCTTCATCTTTGGGGAGGCTGCTAGCACAATGCTCCCCTCCCGCTCTTTATCTCCAATCACTGCCAAATAACACTCAAGTGGATCCAGTCCTTCCATGACAGCTGAACAGCTTGCATAAAAGCTCTTCATGTCCACACATAAAATGGTTTGATGGGGCAACTCACTGTAATTAATCATCGTGTTCTCTCTCTCCCAAACATCAAATAGGAACATTCGTTCTCTTTTTAGTATATTCTTATATTAAGCGAATATACGTTCGGTTTCAATGGAAATTTTAATCTCTATTTCCTTTTATGAATGGGGATACGTTATAATGGCTAAAGAAGAGGTGTACGGGAATGGAGAAGAAACTTATTTATAAAATGATTAGGCAATGCTTTCAGCAGTACGAGCATGAGGCATGTGAAGCGGACTATGAGAAGTTGTACGAACGGATAGTAGAAGAACAAGCACAAGAGGAGCAAGTTCCCTTATTTGAACTAATCAACGATGCTGTTTATGAATATTTGACCAATTAAAAAAATCACCCACAAGGTGATTTTTATTTTTTATCGAAAAAGCCGCCAACAAAGCGTTCAGCTAATCCTGGAATAAGATTATAGATGGTACTACCCATATTCATCCAGCCTGGAAGGTTCAGCTCACGCTTAGGGTTAAGCATTAGTTGAATAATTCTTTCGGCAACATAATCCGATTTCAGCATGAATCGATTTACGTTTTTTACGTAGTTTCCTGATTTATCAGCAATTGAAAAGAAATTAGTTTCTATCGGACCAGGGTTTACCGCCGATACACGTATATTCGATTTCGCAAGCTCTAATCGTAAGCTATTCGTAAAACCTAATACTGCATGCTTCGTAGCCGAATATCCACTGGACTTAGGCGTGGCGAGCTTTCCTGCCTGTGAGGCAATATTAATGATATGACCTGAATGTTGAGCCATCATTACAGGAAGAACCTCTTTCGTACAAGCCATTAAACCGAGGACGTTCACTTGAAACATTTTTTCAATATCAGCAAAATCGGCCTCATGGAAGGAATCAAACACGCCAAACCCAGCATTGTTTACGAGAATATCAATATGGCCAACCTCTTGTTTAATTTGTGAAAACACCTGTTGAACCTGATCGATATCACCTATATCCAATTGAAAAAACAAGGCATTCATACCCGTTTTTCGGCTGATTTCCTCACCGATTGTTTGCAGCTTGTCAATAGAGCGAGCTACAAGAATAGGCCTTGCTCCGCGCTCAGCGGCCATAAGAGCCACCTTTTCTCCAATCCCTGATGAAGCTCCTGTTATAACAATATGTTTTCCTTTTAATTGTTTCAATACACTCACCATCTTATCTATGTAGCTTGTCACTCATACCTTACCACAGCCAGTTAAAAAACGCTAAAAAATCATGCGTAGGAAGGACGTCATTTATTTATATATCCGCACGGTAAATAAAGGTGCCATTTACCTTAGTGGCTTGAATTTTTTCACCATCTAATAAAGAATCTAACTGTGCGATGGATTCTGAAATGGTCAACCCTAGCTGTTTCTTGTAGACGGAAGGAAATAAGCGTTGACATATTTGAAAAGCGGTCAAAGATTCCTGTTCCAGCCACTCCTTCACTTGCTCAGCACGCAAAACTTGATGAGATAGTCGCTTTTCAACCAGGCCATGAACATCTGTTACCTCTTCTCCATGCCCCGTATAAGTAAGGCGAATAGGAAGGATAAGAAGCTTCTGCAAGGAATCATTAACTTGCAGCTGTGGTTTTGGACGTTCTCTCTCTCCTGGGAGTGGAGGCTCGAGAAGCGGATTTGCTGAAATATGCGCCAATAAGAGATCTCCTCCTATTAGCACGCCATCCTTTTTCCGAAATAGACCGATCTGACTTTGGGCATGACCAGGTGTTTCAATCACTGTCCATTCAGATAATCCGATTGGAACTTCCCCCTCAGAAAGCGTACCTGTTAACGATCGGTTGCAGGAAAACAAAAGCATTTGTTTCATTCCACCGATAAAAGGATCATAATACTTGTCTGGAATGCCACATTCCACAAATAACTGCCGATAAAAAGAATCGTAGTCATGATAAAACTCTTCGGTTCGATTCAGCCAGCGTTCATTGTTAGCATGCCCGTAAACCTCTAAATCAAGAGAAAACCGATCGAGCAATCCTGCATGATCTGGATGATCATGGGTTAGGATGACTTGTTCAATATCTGTTACCTTTAAACCCAGTGTAGCTAGTTGATTTTGAAGCGATACAAATGCTTGCTCCGTATTCGGGCCAACATCTACTAAAGTCAAACGTTCCCCCCTTATTACATACACGTTCACATCACCGACTGGAAAAGGAGTAGGCAACACCAGCTTTGCAATTCCATCACGCCATTCTGTCATATTTGAACTCCTTGATTATAATTGTTATATAACAATAGTACATACGTATATTTTACCCAATGTTATCAAGAATGTCATTATTTTCATATATCGTTTTTTGAAAAATGCGAAAAGTCAGGAGACATTCCCACTTGACAGAAGGGCTTGTTTTCTTGCATAATCACTAGTAAATCATTTAGAGCGTTAAAGTGGCAATGAATAAGACCAGTACGTGGCAAAAGACGAAAGAGAGTAAAGCTCACCGGCTGAGAGGCTTTACCGTCCCTTACCCACCGAACCTACCTTATGAGCTGTTAGGCAAACCTAACCGTGTTCTCCGGCGTTAACGGATTCGAGTTTCATTTATGCGAGACATGTGCAAAAATGAAAATGAAGGTGGTACCACGGAAGCTTAGACCTTTCGTCCTTGTTAGGATGAAGGGTCTTTTTGTTTTTATAAATGGATTTTAGGAGGAAGAAACGTGGAGAAAATAGCGATTATCGGAGCAGGATCAATGTCAGAGGCATTAATTGCGGGGATTGTGGAAAATCAATTAATCAACCCAGAAAAAATATGGGTGACCAATCGCAGCAATGCAGATCGACTGGCAACACTTCACGAGCAATACGGCGTAAGCTCCACGTATGATCATCGTGAACTATTAGAAGGAGCAGACTTCGTTCTACTAGCAATGAAGCCAAAGGATGCTGCAGGCTCCATTGAACAAGTACGGCATTTATTAAAGACTAACATGCTGATTGTCTCTGTTTTAGCAGGTGTCTCAATGGATTCAATTGAATTACTCTCACAAAAGGAGCTTGCCATCGTTCGCGCAATGCCTAATACATCGGCAACAGTAGGTCTATCTGCCACAGCGATTGCTGTCAATGGCAAAGTAGATGACGATCAAAAAAGAAATGTGCAATTGCTATTTGGCACAGTGGGGATGACCGCTTTTGTAGAGGAACACCAATTAGATGCGGTCACAGGCTTATCCGGAAGTGGTCCTGCTTATATCTATTATTTGATCGAAGCGATGGAAAAAAGCGCAGTCGAAATTGGCTTAGAGCGAGAAATGGCACAGCAATTAATTGTTCAAACCTTAATAGGGGCAGCACATATGGTAGCTAAAACGACAAAAACCCCACAGGAGCTTCGCCATGCGGTAACAAGTCCTGGCGGAACAACCGAAGCAGGATTAAAAATTCTTGCTGCTCACGGAGTTCAGGAAGCGTTTGTGGAATGTATAAAAGAAGCAACTGCTCAATCTAAACGAATGGGGAAAGCTATTGCGGAGCAGATGGAGAGTGTGCAGAAGACTTCCTGAAATCATTTTAAACTAAAACCTTCTCCATTTTGGATGAAGGTTCTTTTTATGCTTTAGACCAGTACAAGTATAAGTAAGATAATTGTAAGATCAGTGTCTAACTCCCTGTTGTCATGTTTTACCAACGCCATGTATAGACCATTGGTAAGAGAGAAAACTAATTTTAGTAAGTATTAGTAAAGGTGGGAGCTTTGTGGGAGTAAATGTACTGTGGGTTACATTAGCCTTCTGTGTGGGCTTGATAATTCTAAATGTGCTTCATACTGTTTTAGTAGAACGGATGAATAGTGAAGTGGCTTTTGCTATATCTGGAATCGTACTTCTTGTTAGTGGTATGGCCTATCTAGTTTCTTGCGGAATCATGCTAAAAGCGTTATAGGGGGCAATTGCTCTTAGTAGGAGTTCTGTATTTGCGGAACTCCTTTTTCATATATCATTTAGGGGATACCATTAGAGAGTCCACATTTGTTCATTATTTAAGAACAAGTATAATTAGATTAGAACTGTAATATAAACCTACTTAAAAATAAATAAAAGGGTGTTTAGATGTCCTTATTTCTAATAGTTTCTTCTTTATTAGCTATCAGCATTGTGGTTTGGATTCTGATCTTTATTGATGCAAAGATCGGGCTTCATAGAATCGATTTTCTCGAAAACGAACCTGCGTCTCAGGAGGGTCCTTTAGTGTCCATCATTGTTGCGGCACGTAATGAGGAAAAAGGGATAAAGGAAAGCTTACAAAGTCAGTTTTTGCAGAGTTATGGCCATCTGGAGTGGGTTTTAGTAAACGACCGATCCACCGACAACACTCCCATCATTATGAATGAGATGAAATCTGAACACGAAAATGTAAGCGTTATTCACATTACTTCCCTTCCACTAGGATGGTTAGGGAAAAATCATGCGATGTATGTTGGCGCAAAGCAAGCGAGAGGAGAACTTCTCTTATTCACAGATGCAGACGTGATATTTCACAAAGATGCAATCGCAAAAGCCGTTCATTATACTATGAAACATAAACTAGATCACTTAACTGCTGCCCCTAATTTACGAGGACAGCGATTATGGTTAAATAGCTTTATTGCTTTTTTTATGTTTGGATTTTCTTATTTTAAACGTCCTTGGCTTGCGAATCATCCTCGTTCTAAGGTAGGAATAGGAATTGGAGCATTTAATCTAGTGAGGAAAGAAGCTTATGAGAAGTTAGGAACACATGAAGTGATTAAAATGCGTCCGGATGATGATTTAATGCTCGGGAAAAAGATGAAGGAACTAGGATTTAGACATCGAATGGTAACGGCTTTGACACTTCTTGAGGTTGAATGGTACTCGACTTTAAAGGAGGCACTGATTGGCTTAGAGAAAAATACGTTTGCGGGACTTCATTACCGAATTAGCATGGTGATGTTTGCGATCTTTGGAGTGTTTGTGTCTCAAGTACTCCCCTTTTTTACCCTATTCTCCTTTGAACCTATATTAATCTTTTTAAGTATCGGCAATATTTTTTTACTTGCACTGATTTACTCCATGATTATTAAAAGAATGACAACCTATTCGCCATGGATGTTTCTCCTCTTTCCTTTTACAGCTATGTTGTTTATTTACTCCATCATACGGGCAAGCTTCTTAACCTTTAGAAGAGGCGGTATTATTTGGAGAGGGACGAAATATCGCTTAAAAGATTTACGCAACCACAATAAGTAAAACATAGAAAAAATCGGGACCCTATTGGTACCCGATTTATTTGTGTACAGGAATTGAAATTTCTTTAAAATCATCAGCGATTTCGGTATTCGGAAACACTTCTCTCGCTTCCTCTACATGTAATTGTGAAGCTTTTTTATCATATCTAGAGCTGATATGGGTAAGACACAGTTGTTTCACACCAGCCTCTCGTGCGACCTGTGCTGCTTGTGTAGTCGTTGAATGAAAATAATCATACGCAAGCTGTTCCTCTCCCCTAGAAAACGTTGCCTCATGGATGAGAAGATCCGCATTTGAAGCAAGTAAATAGGCGTTGTCACATATTCTTGTATCACCTAAGATCGTTACGATCCTTCCTTTTATATCTTCGTCGCGAAACTTGGAAGAATCAATGATGGTTCCATCTTCTAGAACAACGTTTTCCCCAGCCTTAATTTTTTTGTATAAAGGACCCGGTGGGATATTGGCTTCCCGCAGCTTTTCTACTAATAAAGAGCCCGGACGATCCTTCTCCACGACTCGATAACCGTATGATGGAATTCCATGCTCCAATTTACGAGCTTCAACCTTGAACTGCTCGTCTTCAAAAACAATCCCCTCTTCAATCTCTACAATCTTTAGAGGATACTTTAAATACGTTCCGCTTACTTGCAAAGAAATGTCCACATAATCTTTTATCCCCTTAGGGCCATAAACTGTCACAAGTGATTCTCCTCCTTGGAAGGATCGACTGGACAATAAGCCAGGTAAACCATATATGTGATCGCCATGAAGATGAGTTATAAAAATCTTTTCAATGCGGCGTGGCTTAATAGACGTGTGTAAAATTTGATGCTGAGTCGCCTCACCGCAATCAAACATCCAAAGTGTCCCTCTCTCATCCAACAGCTTCAGAACAAGAGAGCTTACGTTCCTAAGTTTTGCTGGAACCCCCGCCCCCGTACCAAGAAATAAAATATCCATATGAAACGCTCCTTTATGTAAAAAAACCGACGTCAACAAAGACATCGGAATACGTTTATTCTTACTATCACTATACCATATTTATAACGAGATTCTTACTATATATGCAGATCTCTCTTTTCATAAGCGATAAAGGTATAAATTGTCATGGCCACAACTAATAGGACACTAACCGTTATATATAATACATCATACCCGGTTCCACCTATGATGTCCTTCGCCTCATAATATTTAAAAGGAGTGAAGACCGTAAGAATCTCCAGATTTTCGTTAAGGTCAATAGCCATTGATAAGAAAAAAGTAATTAATAACACGGCTGTAGAAATGCTTGCAGCCCTCTTAGGATACTCTATGCTAGCAGCAATGGATGTTCCCAATGATAAAAACAGCAGTTGCAGGATAAACATACCACCCATCAATTTAGCAATCTCTATGAGATATGACTCATCTGTCTTATTATAATAATCCACCATGAAGTGAGAAATCAAAAAGGTGACGGAATTTAATACAATAATAGCTACCAAGGATGCCATCCATTTTGAAAGAATCACCTGTTTTCTTGAGATTGGTTTCACTAATAAGAATTCGGCTGTTTTATCTCTTTCCTCTTTCGAGATGATGTTTGCACCTAACATCACAGCATGAATCGTGGTCATAACAATCAAATATAAAAACAAAATTCCGTAGTAGCCACTTACGGTCGTTAAATCCAACGAGCCTGTTCCCATTATGGCCTGCATGGCTTTTGGCATACTTGCCATGAGTTCATTTATAGACTGACCGGAATTTTCTGTTGCTCCGTACTTACTCATTCCACCAGCCACCATAGCAAAAATTCCTAAACACCAAATAACGAGTGACTTTCTTAGTGCTTTTAACTCTCTCATAAATACATTCACCTTAACCCCTCCTTCCTTACAGCGCATTCATATCCCTTTTGGTATAGATATAAAAGCTAGCACTAAGAGCTACTGCAATCCACACCAAACCGACTATCAAATACGACCACTCATACTGACTGTTTTTTATAATAAACATCGAGTCAAAATACTTGAATGGGGTGATGTATCGAACAGAAGCTTCCCCCACTGTAGAACCAAACATTCCAATAAAAAAGAAAGCAAAGACGACACCTAGTGATAAAGAAAGAACCGATTTCAACCTAGGCAATAGCATAGATGCAATAACTCCAATGGTTAAAAACATAACCTGAACAAAAAAGAGTGTAGATGAAAGAAGAAAAAACGCTTGTTCATTAAAATTCTCCGTCTTTACGTATGAAGCAATAAAGTAAGCGCAGAGAATAAAGGATAGGCTAGTAATGGCAATAGACACAACTGCCGCAGATAGCTTTGAAACAATGATCGTTGACCTTGAAACCGGCTTGGTAAGAAGAAAATCAACTGTCTTTTCACGAACTTCCTTGGATAAAATAGAAGTGCCTATCATCATCGCCTGTATCGCACCACATAACGCAATATACATAAAAACATACGAGTAAAAACCAAGAATGCTAGTAAAGCTCCCAATTTCAATCCCAACCGCTTTACGCAATGCTTCCGGAAGCGTTTTTAAAAGCTCGTTCACTTGTTCCGCATCCTTCGCAAAGGAAGGAAAAAGTGACATAAAAAAGAGTACAAGGGCAATAAGGGAAACCGTCCAGACCAGCGTGGACTTTCGATAAGCTCTTATTTCATGAAGAAAGATATTCACCTTCTACTCCTCCTTTTCGTAGTAGTGCATGAAAATCTCTTCAAGGGTTGGTTCTTCTACCCACAAATTTTTAAGTGGTATTTCTGCTATTTTGCTTATAATTGCATTCATGTTCCCTTTGTAAATAAAGGACACCGTCTTTTCTTTCACCTTCATATCTGTGACACCGTCTAGCTGGAAATCTTCAGTAGTTACATGATGAACCGCTTCTAGTCTAAATTTCTTATAGCTATTCTCTGTTAACGCGCTCATCGTCTCGACTTTCACGATTTCTCCTTCTTTAATAATGGCTACACGATCACAAAGCTTTTGAACCTCACCTAAAATATGAGAGGAGAAAAGAATGGTTGCCCCCTTCTTATTTTCTTCTCTTAATAATTCAAAAAATTTCTGTTGCATTAATGGATCCAAGCCACTTGTCGGCTCATCAAGAATAATAAGCTTCGGTTCATGTAATAATCCTTGAACGATTCCAACCTTCTTTTTATTACCAAGCGAAAGATCGTCAATCTTCTTAGAGAGATCTAGATTTAGTGCTTCAGCAAGCTCACGTATTCTCTTTGTACAATCCTTTTTATAAAAACTTGCAGAATATTTAAGCAAGTCATTTACCTTCATATTATCATAATAAAAAACCTCCGATGGAAGATAACCAATCTCCTTTTTAATTTCAGGAGCATATTTTATACAATCCTTCCCAAAAATCGTAGCACTTCCACTTGTTGGATAAATAAGTGCAAGGAGGGTTCGAATGGTCGTCGATTTTCCAGCTCCATTTGGTCCAATGAATCCAAAAATCTCCCCTTCTTTTACTGAGAAACTGACATTGGAGATTCCTCTTGCTTTTCCATACATTTTCGTTAACTGATTGCTTTCAATCACATTCATAAAGAAAGCCTCCTTTTTAGACAGTTGATCTATCTAACACCATCATACTACATGAAAAATAAGGCAACAATCATTTTATGAAATATTTTTATCGAAACATTTCATAAAATAAATAAATAACGCTTTCATTTTCATTAAGGATAGTTCAAGCGATTTGGTTAAAAATAAATACGTAATTTTGTGAAGAATTATTTGCTTATTTCGCTAGAAACCGATAAAATTCTGTACTTGTATAGGTCAATTTTTTTTTATAAAAATACATATATAACATGGAAATACCCTGGAAGAGAGGTTCTTAACGTGACACAAAACGAGAAACCGACTGCATTAATCATGATATTTGGAGCAACTGGTGATTTAGCAAA
Source organism: Robertmurraya korlensis (assembly GCF_023715225.1). GTDB lineage: Bacteria > Bacillota > Bacilli > Bacillales > Cytobacillaceae > Robertmurraya_A. The sequence goes on along the minus strand of NZ_JAMBNS010000001.1, from coordinate 551,442 downwards.
TAGAAAACTGTATCCTTCGCTCTATAAACTGTTTGAAAAAGGAAAGCTTTCAGACAAATTTGCTGTAATCGGAGTTGCCAGAAGACCATTAACAAATGAGGAATTCCAAGAGAACATCAAAAAATCGGTAAAGTCTTCTATTCAAAAAGAAAATCGAATTGATGAATTTGCTTCGCATTTTTACTATCATTCACATGATGTAACTGATTCAAATTCATACGCAGTGCTTAATAACCTAGCAAATCAACTTGACTCAAATTATGAATTACAAGGCAACCGCATCTTCTATTTAGCAATGGCACCTGAATTCTTCGGAACCATTGCACTCCATTTAAAAGAAGATGGTTTGACCAATGTGAGTGGGTTTAAACGCTTAGTCATTGAAAAACCATTTGGTCATGACCTTCCATCAGCACAAGAACTAAATGATCAAATCAGAACTGCCTTCTCTGAAGATGAAGTGTACAGAATTGACCATTACCTAGGAAAAGAAATGGTTCAAAATATAGAAGTTATTCGATTCGCGAATGCGATTTTCGAACCGCTTTGGAACAACCGTTATATTTCGAATATTCAAGTAACTTCTAGTGAGGTTCTTGGAGTTGAAGAGCGCGGACGCTACTATGAGAAAAGCGGTGCGTTAAGAGATATGGTTCAAAACCATATGCTGCAAATGGTCGCATTACTTGCGATGGAACCACCAATTAAGCTAACAACTGAAGAAATTCGCTCTGAGAAGGTAAGAGTCCTTCGTGCTCTTCGTCCGATTGAAGGTGAAGAAGTAAAAGAATACTTTGTTCGCGGTCAATATGACAAAGGGACGGTAGAAGGCACAGAAGTTTTAGGATACCGTGAAGAGCAAATGGTTAACCCTGAATCTAACACGGAAACATATGTAGCTGGAAAACTAATGATTGATAATTTCCGCTGGGCAGGGGTTCCTATTTATATACGTACAGGAAAGAGAATGGATTCCAAATCTACAAAAATTGTTATTCAGTTTAAAGACATTCCTATGAACCTATATTATAGCCCTGAGGAAACATTGAATCCGAACCTACTTGTGATTCATATTCAACCAGAAGAAGGCATTACGCTGCATCTGAATGCGAAAAAAGCAGGTCAAAATATCGCAGCAACTCCTGTTAAGTTAAACTATGCAAACCGCGGAATCGATGGATTAAACACACCAGAGGCATACGAGAAGCTTCTATTCGATTGCATGCGCGGTGATGCAACCAACTTTACACATTGGGATGAAGTTGCACTATCTTGGAGCTTTGTTGATAAGATTTCTGATGTTTGGGAAAATCAAAAGGCTGAGAATTACCCTAACTACAACGCAGGTACTGTGGGTCCTCGTGAAGCGGATGAGCTTCTTGAGAAAGATGGATTCCATTGGTGGCCAATCTCTAATTTTGACGTTGATAAGTGCTAGTACTTTCTTAAATTATAGACACAAGAAACGACGTATGGTTTGGCATACGTCGTTTCTTTATTTAGTTTTGAGTACCATTTTTAATAAAAAAACGGCCGATTCCCTCATCTAGGTTCAAAAGGATCCGCACTTTCGGTTGGGGAATCATGATAGGCATCAGAACTGATAAATAGACGGAGAAATTCCGCTTAATTATTAATTATTATTAAATAAAGCGGAAATAGACGGAGAGATTCCGCCTATTGGCTCGAAAAAGTCAAAAAGGAACGATTTTTCTTTGTATAAGCGGAAAACATCCCCTTATTCACCCGGAAACGAGGCTCCATTTTGCATCTAACCGGAAATTCTCCCCTTATTTTACTTTCGCCAGTTACTCGATTAAGGACTTTTAAAATCCAATAACGATGCCAATACAACTATCATTTCGGCACGCATTTTAAGTAAAGCACTTTCAAAACTGCTCCCCAACCGCTTGTCCTTGATATGCAAAATAGCCTACCCTATTGGGCAGGCTATTTTCACTTATAGAAGGCTTAGAACCAGTTTGTATGGAATGTTCCTTCTTTATCAGTACGTTGGTACGTATGTGCACCGAAATAGTCACGTTGAGCTTGTAACAGATTCGCAGGCAGTGTTTCTGTACGGTAGCTGTCGTAGTATGATAGCGCAGCAGAGAAACATGGTACAGGAATACCGTTTTGAACAGCAACAACCATGATGTCACGAAGAGCATGCTGGTAGCTTTCAACAATTTCCTTGAAATATGGATCAAGTAATAGATTTTTAAGCTGTCCGTCACGATCATATGCTTCTTTAATCTTTTGAAGGAATTGAGCGCGAATAATACATCCTCCACGGAAGATCATCGCAATTTCTCCGTATTGTAAATCCCAATTATATTCTTCTGAAGCTGCACGCATTTGTGCGAAGCCTTGTGCGTAAGAACAAATCTTGCTCATATAAAGAGCTTTACGAACTGATTCGATAAATGCCTTCTTATCACCAGTGAATTCCTTCGCAGTTGGTCCACCTAATACTTTGCTAGCATGTACACGTTCTTCCTTCATTGCTGAAAGGAAACGAGCAAATACCGACTCCGTAATGATTGGAAGTGGTACTCCAAGGTCAAGAGAGCTTTGGCTTGTCCACTTACCAGTTCCCTTTTGTCCTGCTGTATCAAGGATAACGTCAACAAGTGGCTTACCTGTTTCTTCGTCTTTTTTCGTGAAAATATCAGCTGTAATTTCGATTAAGTAGCTATCAAGCTCGCCTTTGTTCCACTCAGCGAATACTTCATGAAGCTCGTCTGCACTTAGACCAAGTACATGCTTTAATAGGAAGTATGACTCAGAGATTAACTGCATATCTCCGTATTCAATTCCATTATGAACCATTTTCACATAATGACCTGCTCCATCTGGACCGATATACGTTGTACAAGGCTCACCGTCAACCTTCGCTGAAATATCCTTAAAGATAGGTGCAATTAACTCATACGCTTCTTTTTGACCACCTGGCATAATAGAAGGCCCTTTAAGCGCACCCTCTTCTCCGCCTGAAACGCCTGTTCCAACAAAGTGGATACCTAATTCACTAAGTTCTTTATTACGGCGCTGTGTATCAACAAAATACGTGTTTCCACCGTCAATAACGATATCACCTTTATCAAGTAATGGCTTTAATTGATCAATTGTTGCATCAGTTGGGCCACCAGCTTTAACCATAAGCATAATTTTACGTGGCTTTTCTAATGATTCAACAAATTCTTCCATGCTATATGTACCAAATATATTTTTTCCATTTGATTCCGCAAGCATTTCATCTGTTTTTTGGCTTGAACGATTGTAAACTGAGACTGTATAGCCTCGGCTCTCGATGTTCCAAGCAAGGTTTTTCCCCATTACCGCTAACCCAATTACTCCAAATTGTTGTTTTGTCATTTTTTTACTTCCCTTCTAGCTAAATACTTATATACATAAGAATCCACTTTACTTTAGCAAGATTAAGCAAAAAGCGCAAGTAAGGTGATTAATTAAATATTCAAATATATTTTTTCCTGAATTTCTTTAACTATGTTACTCTTCTTTCCTATCTCTCACCTCATGTAAAAAATCTTTATTAAAGCTTGTATCCGTCCCAATTGATGGCGTTTGCTTTTTCTTCCGAGCCATTCCTGCCCGATTTATTATGGCCGTTCCATACTTTTCTTTTAATTTTGAAACCGCATTTAATAGCGGCTCTTTTTTTGCATCACGTTCATAAGAGAAGAGATCAAGCTGTTTCACTGCTTCATTCACATGTATTAAATCTGTACCTGTGATTCCAAGAAGACGGATGGCATTCCCATTCCAGTTGGAATGAAACAATACTTTGGCAAGTTGAGAAATCTCGTCTTGTTTATCTACTGGATTATTTAGTTTTTTACTTCTAGTAAACGTTTTTCGATCTTTATACCGTATCGTTACACTTAGTCCCGTTGCCAACACTTGTTTTGCTTTTAGTCTTGCAGAAACTTTCTCTGCCAGCTTCTCCAACACTTCGTTTAACTCTCTAACATTTGTAACATCCTTCGGAAGAGTAGTTGAGTTTCCAACGCTTTTAAAGTCAGAAACAGAATTGGGGTCCACTTCACGGTGATCAATACCATTCGCTCGTTCCTTAAGACGTACTCCATTGATTCCTAAAAGTGCTTTTAATTGAATCTCATTTCCTTTTGCTAAGTCACCAATCGTATGTATTCCTATTGTATTAAATTTCTCAGCTGTCTTTTGTCCCACACCGTGCATTTCCCCCACATTCATTGGCCACAGAACTTGTTTAATATCTCTTTTTCTAAGGACCGTTATTCCTAATGGCTTTTTCATATCAGATGCTGTTTTTGCTAAAAACTTATTGGGAGCAATTCCGATGCTGCAAGGAAGGTCAAACTGTTCTAACATCCTAGCTTGAATCGTTTTCGCAATTTCAAGAGGTGATCCAAACTCGTAGCTTTCTGTAATATCTACATATCCTTCATCAATGGAAACCGGCTCAACAAGGTCCGAAAACTGCCTTAACAAATCAAAGATAGCAACAGAGGCAGAACGATAGCGCTCAAAATTGGGTTTCATCACAATTAACTCAGGGCATAGTTTTCTAGCTTCCCATAACGGCATTGTCGTTCGCACCCCAACACGCCTTGCTTCATAGCTGCAGGTAACAATGATGCCACGTCTTTCCTCAACATTGCCCGCAATTGCAAGTGGCTTCCCCTTTAAACTTTGGTCGTAAGCCATTTCCACGGATGCATAAAAGCTGTTCATATCCACATGAAGGATGACACGGCCGTTTTTCGGGTACATTTCTCGCATAGCCCACCTCCTCACCATTGTCCTTATATTTTACCAGAAGAATTGGATGACGAAAAAAAAGAGAGCCACAGGCTACTCTTCTTGATGTGATTTCATATATTGTTGGATTTCATTTATTCCTTCTAGCGATTGAACAAGTTTTAACGGATCAATCAATGTAATCAAACGAGAATCCAAGTTAGCAATGGAAGAGAAGTAACTTGTTTTATTAAATGCTACTAACCCCAATTGCTTTAAATTTTCCTTTTCAATATCAATAATCTCTTTTGCGTCGTTAACAAAGACTCCAATGGTTAATTCATCAGTCTTTACGACAATCATCCTTGTTTGATCATTGTACTGAATATTTCGGTGATATAAAATCTCTTCAAAATCAATAACAGGCAGTAATTCTCCTCTAACTTTCACGATTCCTTTCACGTACACAGGTAAATGAGGGATTGGTGTAATTCCTTCCACCTTCTCTATTGAAATCACATGTTCGATAGGAATCCCGTATTCTTCAGACCCTACTTGAAAAACGACTACTTTTGTTGTTATAAGCATGGGTACTCGCTCCAATCTTGCACAAATGCATCATACTTTATACCTGTATCATACTAACATTCCGGCTAATTTGTCTATCGAAAGTAACAAAAAAAGAGTGAAGGATCTCTCCTCACTCTCTGTCTATTAGGCAGAAACTTCTTCAATGATCGCAATCACATACTCTGCCAACTTATTGAGTTCTGCAATTGGCATTCTTTCATTCGTTGTGTGAATCTCTTCATAACCCACTGCCAAGTTGACGGTAGGAATTCCAAATCCAGCTATTACATTCGCATCACTGCCTCCGCCGCTTCTTAACAGCTCGGAGGATCGACCAATTTTGGTTGCCGCTTTTCTTGCTACTTCAACCACATGATCTCCTTCTCCAAATTTAAAGCCAGGGTACATTACTTGAATATCAACCTCTGCTCTGCCACCCATTTCTGAGGCCGCTTCTTCGAATGCTGTTTTCATTTTTTGCACTTGCTCTTCCATCTTCTCATTGACCAATGACCGTGCCTCAGCTAAGATTTCAACGTGGTCACAAACGATATTGGTTTGCGTTCCACCTTCAAAACGACCGATATTTGCAGTTGTTTCCTCATCAATGCGACCAAGAGGCATTCTCGAAATAGCTTTTGCTGCAATCGTAATCGCCGATACTCCTTTTTCAGGTGCCACGCCAGCATGTGCTGTCTTTCCAAAAATCGTTGCCTTTACTTTTGCCTGCGTAGGTGCAGCAACAATAATATTCCCAACTTTACCATCACTATCTAGAGCATAGCCGTATTTTGCTACAAGTAAGGATGGATCTAATGCTTTGGCACCAACTAATCCAGACTCTTCTCCAACAGTAATGATAAATTGAATCGTTCCGTGTGAAATGGATTGTTCCTTTAACACACGCACCACTTCAATCATTACGGCAAGTCCTGCTTTATCATCCGCCCCGAGAATCGTTGTACCATCTGTTACTACATAACCATCCTTAATACTTGGTTTAATGCCTTTACCAGGTACAACCGTATCCATATGGGAAGTGAAGTAGATGGTGTCTACCTGCTCCTTTGAGCCATTAAGTGTACAAATTAAGTTTCCTGCTCCATGCCCAGTCGTTGCAGTTGTATCGTCTTCAACTACTTCAACGCCTAGCTCCGAAAACTTCTGTTTTAATACCTTTGCTATTTCTGCTTCATTCTTCGTTTCTGAGTCCACTTGAACGAGCTCTAGAAATTCCTTTAACAATCTTTCTTCATTAATCATCCTATACCCTCCATCAATCATTCACTCACTCTTGTAGTATAACTTTTACATATCATAATCAGCAAATGAATGGGATTATAGGGGAATATTTCCGTGCTTTTTATTAGGACGAGTATCCTTTTTATTACGAAGCATCTCTAATGATTGGATAATTTTAATTCTTGTTTCACGCGGGTCAATGACGTCATCTACCATCCCCATACTTGCGGCCACATATGGATTGGCAAATTTTTCTCGGTATTCCTCGATTTTTTGTGCTCTTGTTGCTTCTGGATCTTCACTTTGGTTTATTTCTCTTGCAAAAATAATATTCGCAGCCCCCTGCGGTCCCATCACGGCTATTTCAGCATTGGGCCAAGCAAATACAAGATCAGCACCGATAGACTTTGAGTTTAATGCCACATAGGCCCCGCCATAAGCTTTTCGAAGTATTATCGTTAATTTTGGAACCGTTGATTCTGAATAGGCATACAATATTTTCGCACCGTGTCGGATGATTCCACCATGTTCCTGCTTTACACCAGGAAAAAAGCCTGTTACATCCTCGAATGTAATAATAGGTATGTTAAACGAGTCGCAGAAACGAATAAATCTGGCTGCTTTATCAGATGAGTCTATGTCCAACCCACCGGCCATAAACTTCGGTTGGTTACATACTAATCCAATCACTTCTCCCTTTACTCGAGCGTACCCGACAACGATATTTTTGGCGAAATCCTTTTGAACCTCCATGAAAGAATCTTCATCTACTACTTGATCGATTACCTTTCTCACATCGTACGGACGAACCGCGTCAAATGGGACCACATCGGTTAAATCAGGTCGATAATCCCAATCATCTTCATACTGATTAATCGGGGCTTTTTCCTCATTATTTTGTGGAAGATAGCTTAATAATTGTCGGACTCCTGCAAGTACTTCTTCCTCCGTTGATGCATGGAAATGCGCATTTCCACTTATGGAGTTATGTACCTTCGCCCCTCCTAAATCCTCGGGACTTATTTTCTCTCCCGTAACCGTTTCAATCACCTTTGGACCCGTAATAAACATTTGGCTCGTTTGATCGACCATAAACACGAAATCAGTGATGGCTGGGGAATATACCGCCCCACCTGCACACGGACCCATAATCACAGATATTTGCGGAATGACTCCTGAGTAGATGGCATTTCGATAAAAGATCTTTCCATAGCCATCGAGTGAAACGACTCCCTCTTGAATTCTAGCTCCACCCGAATCATTCAGCCCAATAAAGGGTGCTCCATTTTTCGCAGCCAAATCCATTACATTCGCTATTTTGTTCGCATGCATTTCCCCTAAAGCTCCACCAAAAACCGTAAAATCTTGAGAGAACAAGTAGATTGGACGGCCATTCACCTTTCCATAGCCAGTGACGACACCGTCGCCTGGACCCTTTTGATTTTCCAAACCAAAATCCTTACATCTATGTTCAATAAAAGGGTTCAGCTCAATAAAGGTTCCCTTGTCAACAAGAAGCTCAATTCTCTCCCTTGCTGTCAGCTTTCCTTTTTCATGCTGTTTTTCAATTTTTTGATCTCCCCCACCTAACTCTACTTCTCTTTTCCGATCATATAAATCATTAATTTTCTCATAGATGTCGATCATTTTTGACTCCCCCCATCTCTTTGACACAATTCTAAAAGCACATGATGAGTTGATTTTGGATGCATAAAGGCCACTCTTGCATGATGTGCTCCTTTCTTTGGATTATCATGAATCATTTGTACACCCTTCTCTTTTAATTCCTGAATTCTAGATTCTATGGAAGTTACCCCTAGAGCTATGTGGTGGATTCCTTCTCCGCGTTTTTCGACAAATTTATAGATAGCGCTTTCAAAACTTGTCGATTCTAATAACTCTAACATGACGTTTCCCGTGTCTATAAAGGCAACTTTTACTTGTTCTGATGGGATTTCTTCGATTCCTACAAGCTTTAATCCAAGAACCTCTGTGTAAAAAGGCAAGCTTGCATCAATTGATTTTACAGCGATCCCAATGTGATCGACATTATTTATCACTTTTTCCATCTCCCCCAAAGTAATATAATATAAATATTCGCTTTTTGGACAAAAATCCCTTCCAAGCCTTGAGCGGTTGTTCAATTTATCTTTTCCTAGTAAAATAAACTTAGAAAAGTTCTGATTGAGAGGAGATAGAAAATGGGAAATAAGAAAACACAAAAGATTGTTGTTTATGTCATGCTATTTGCGATGCTAGCATCTACCATACTTGCTGGAGTTGTTGCATTCTTATAAAAAGCAAAAAGTCACTTAAGGGTTTGGCCTTAAGTGACTTTTTATTTTGAAATCGCACCGTATTCTTTTGCTATTTCTGTATAGTTTTCATTTGTTGTTGTAATTAATACCTTTGTACCTATTGGAATGAAATCATAGAGAGATTCGATCGCTTCATTTTGAAGTCTCACACATCCCTGTGACACATACTTTCCGATAGAGCTAGGAGTGTTGGTTCCATGAAGACCATAGATTCTTCCATCGGTTTCATTTGCATCAAATCCAATCCATCTTGTTCCTAAAGGATTTTCGGGATCTCCACCATTAATATTGTTTTTTCGGTAATATGGATTTTTGGCCTTAACTGTTATCGTGAATAATCCTTCAGGAGTTAACTCTTCTGTTTTGCCTGTTGCAGCTTTTACCACTGTCTGAACTCGATTCTCATTAATTAAAGCTACTTCATTGGAAGCTTTATTCACAATTAAGAAAGGATCTCCTGGAAGAGGATTTTCTCCTAATGGCCAAATAGGATTTGAAGTAAATGCAATAAGTAAGGCTAAAAGAAAGGATACCATATGTTCACCTACCGTATTATTTCTCCTTAGTAGTTTGAAGCATTTTGCTCCTTTTATTCGCTTTAGGTTTTTTCATTCCAACAAAGTCCTTTTTAATCGTTAAATATTGCTCCATTTCCTTTGTGAAGTGCAAAAGAGCCGCCCGTGTCTCAAATTCCTCACGTGTTCGAGGAAGCTCCATTTTTTGAAATTCTATTCTCATTCTCTCTAACTTTTCGATATAAATATCCGCTGTGTTTCCCGGATGAATATTATTTGAGAGATCTTCAATGAATTCTGCAATCATCTCTCCCTGTTCGACGGTAAGAGAAATGGAACTAACAAGAGGCAACACTCTTTCAATAATTTCAAATTGCTTCTCTCTCATCTTAAAATAGTGATAATATAAGTTCTCGTTTCGGAGGAAATGGTTTTCTACATCACGAAAAGCTAGAGTCTTGGCCTCATCAATAAGTGCTGCTGTTTTTGGGATTTCATAACCATCCCAATCCGTTTTATTATTTTTCAAATATAAGATAATTTCATCAAAGATGGCTTTGAAGTTCTCCTCTATTTTTCTTTGATAATCTATCAGCTTGTTTTCTAAACTTGGCATATACAGGTTCATAATTAAGGCCACACCAATTCCAATAATAATTAAGCCCAATTCATTCAATAATAAACTCTTTGTGATATGTCCAGCTGAGTACAAATGCAAAATAATAACCGTGCTCGACACAATCCCATCGCTTGCTCCCACCATTACCGCTGTAGGAATGAATAATAATAATAAAAGTCCAATCATGACGGGATGGAAAGCAATACCTTCAAAAATAATGATTGAAAAAACCATTGCCACCATGCAAGCTAAAAACCGTTCCCAGGAAGCACGTACACTTTTCTTCTTTGTTACTTGAATGCAAAGGATGGTAAGGATTCCCGCAGATGTAAAACTCGAAAGACCAAAAGCCTGAGCCATCATAATGGAAGCTGCTGCTCCCAACGCTGTCTTTACCGTTCGGTAACCAATTTTAAATTCCATTTTATATTTTACTCCTATATAATAATTTCCCATTAGTTACCTTACCCTTGATGACGCTTTCAATTCAACTGTTAACCAATGAAGAGTAAAAAGAAAAACCTCAGAGACCTGAGGTTACACTTCTTCACAATATTTATCGAATGCTTCTTGTAACTTTTGTACAACTGCCATTGGTTCATGCCCTTCAATTTCATGGCGTTCAACCATTGTTAAGATTTTTCCGTCTTTTAATAGAGCAAAAGAAGGAGAAGATGGTGGATAATCAGTAAAATAAGATCGTGCTGTTGCTGTTGCTTCTTTATCTTGACCAGCAAAAACCGTTACTAATTGATCAGGCTTTTTATCGTAGTGAACAGAATACATCGCTGCCGGACGAGCAATCCCACCTGCACAGCCACATACTGAGTTAACCATTACAAGTGTTGTACCTGACTTAGATAGTGCAGCTTCCACATCTTCTGACGTCTTTAATTCTGTATATCCAGCAGCAACAATTTCTTGTCGCGCTTGTCGAACCACATCGTTCATAAATAAATTAAAATCCATATTCACGAAAAGTTCCCTCCATTATTTCATTAATATATATTCAATATACCAATATGAGATACAAATATACAATCAGAAAGGTTTAAGGTAATGAAAAAAGGGTATGATATAAGCACAGCTAGATCATACCCCTACTCCTTAGATGAAGGTCACCGTATGTGTGACCTTCCTTTTTTTATTTTTTTTCATAAAAATATTTAAATAGAAGGTCTACTGCAGAGGTAACTGTCTGATCACCATCAACTACAGCTCTTTCAAGCTGAGGAAGCAATTCTTTTATTTTTTCGTGAGCATAGAATTGTAGCTGAAGTTGATCTGTGATTAGAGCGTGCATCCAATCCTTTGTTTGTTTTCTTCTTCGCTCCTCAAACACTCCTGATTGTCTCGTTTCATGAATAAATTGGTCAATTGTCCGCCAGATTTCCTCAATTCCTTTATTATATAAACTTGAACATACATGCGCTCTCGTTTCCCAATTAGCAGTTGAGGGTTGAAGAAAATGCAGAATTTGATTATATTCATCCCTAGTTTTTCGTGCGGCAGCTTCATTTTCACCATCTGCTTTATTTACGACAATGCCGTCGGCAAGCTCCATGATTCCCTTTTTCATTCCTTGCAACTCGTCACCAGCGCCAGTTAAAACAAGGAGCATAAAGAAGTCTACCATGTCTCTTACTAGAACTTCGCTTTGTCCCACACCAACAGTCTCTACAATTATCACTTCATAACCTGCCGCTTCACAAAGAGCAATAGACTCCTTCGTTTTTCGATGAACACCACCTAGCTTTCCTCCTGTAGGGGACGGTCGAATAAAAGCTAACTCTGTCCTAGATAGTTGTTCCATTCTCGTTTTGTCCCCTAAAATACTTCCACCACTCCGTTTAGAGCTTGGGTCAACAGCTAAAACAGCTACCTTCATGCCTTGGTCACATAAGTACATCCCAAAAGAGTCAATAAAGGTGCTTTTTCCCGCTCCTGGTACACCGGTAATACCAATTCGAACCGAGTTACCTGAAAAGGGAAGAATTTGTTGAAGAAGTTCCTGCCCCTTTTTAAAGTGGTGGTCAGCATTGCTTTCAATTAATGTAATCGCTTGAGCAAGCATAGAACGGTTTCCATTCCTTAGCCCTGAGCAAAGCTCCTCGACCGTTGGTGCATGATTTACTTTTTTGTGAAATCGTTTTGCAGAAGAAAAGCTTTTCTCTATATGATTTTCTTTCATTACTTTTCCACTTCCTCATAGCCCAATCGCTCGTAGATGGCTCTTACCACCTTTTGAGCGGCTACTGGAATGACGGTCCCTGGTCCAAAAATAGCGGCAGCCCCTTGGCCATATAAATACTCATAATCTTGAGCAGGAATGACGCCACCGATCACCACTAAAATATCATCCCTGCCTAAGTCCTTTAATTCTTTCATTAATTGTGGAAGCAGTGTTTTATGGCCCGCAGCAAGTGAGCTTATTCCGATCACGTGTACATCATTCTCGATTGCTTGTAATGCGGTCTCCTTTGGTGTTTGGAATAACGGTCCAATATCCACATCAAATCCTAAATCAGCAAAAGCTGTTGATATCACTTTTGCTCCCCTGTCGTGACCATCCTGTCCCATCTTGGCTATAAGAATTCTCGGCCGACGTCCTTCATTTTCTAGAAATTCCTCTGTCATACGCTGAACTTGTTTCATTTCCTCTTCATTCGAGTACGCAGAGCTATATACTCCACTAATTGAGCGGATAATCGCTTTGTGTCTTCCTGCAACAGCTTCCACCGCATTTGAAATTTCCCCAATTGTTGCGCGAGCCCTAGCAGCGTTTACCGCAAGTTCAAGGAGGTTTCCTTCGCCAGTTTGTGCCCCTTTTGTTAATGCTTCTAGAGTTTGCTTTACTTCTTGCTCGTCTCTATTTGCTTTTAAGAAGGCCAGTTTTTCAATTTGTTTTAATCTTACAGCCGTATTATCTATGTCTAAAATCTCAATTTCATCATCTTTATCCACGCGGTAACGATTGACACCAATGATCGTTTCCTCACCTGAGTCAATTTTAGCTTGGCGCTTAGCTGCCGCTTCTTCTATCTTCATTTTTGGCAAGCCCGTTTCAATTGCTTTTGCCATCCCACCTAGCTCTTCAACCTCTTGAATATGCTCCCATGCACGTTTAATCAACTCATCTGTTAGGGCTTCAACATAATACGATCCACCCCAAGGGTCAATCACGTTCGTGATTCCGGTTTCTTCCTGAAGAAATAACTGCGTATTGCGAGCAATTCTAGCAGAGAAATCTGTTGGAAGGGCAATTGCTTCATCTAAAGCATTTGTGTGAAGAGATTGAGTATGCCCCATCGCAGCAGCGTGCGCTTCAATAAGTGTACGAGTCACATTATTAAATGGATCCTGTTCCGTTAAGCTCCATCCAGATGTTTGGGAATGGGTACGTAAAACCATAGACTTTTCACTTTGAGGGGAAAACGAATTCATCATCTTTGCCCAAATATAACGCCCTGCCCTCATTTTAGCTACTTCCATGAAATAATTCATACCAATCGCCCAAAAAAATGATAATCTTGGGGCAAAGGAATCGATATCAATACCCGCTTTTAGACCTGTTCGAACATATTCGAGTCCGTCTGCCAGTGTGTAAGCAAGTTCAATATCTGCTGGTGCTCCCGCCTCCTGCATATGATATCCTGAAATACTAATGCTATTGAATTTCGGCATATACTTAGAAGTATACGAAAAAATATCAGCAATAATCTTCATCGACATTTCTGGAGGATAAATATATGTATTACGAACCATATACTCTTTTAAAATATCATTTTGAATCGTCCCAGATAATTGTTCCTTACTCACCCCCTGCTCCTCAGCCGTTACGATGTAAAAGGCCATGATCGGCAAAACGGCTCCATTCATTGTCATCGAGACAGACATCTGGTCAAGAGGAATACCATCAAATAAGGTTTTCATATCGAGTACAGAGTCTATAGCAACACCCGCTTTCCCTACATCACCTTCGACACGTGGATGATCAGAGTCGTAGCCTCTATGGGTGGCTAAATCAAAAGCAACTGACAGTCCCTTTTGTCCCATTGCTAAATTTCTACGATAAAATGCATTACTTTCCTCTGCAGTAGAAAATCCCGCATACTGTCTTACCGTCCAAGGTCTATTTACATACATCGTAGGATATGGTCCTCTAGTAAAGGGGGGCAAACCAGGTAAATCTTCAAGATGATCTAAATGATCACGGTCATCTTTCGTATACAATGACTTTACTTTGATTTGTTCATTGGTTTCGTAAAATAACTCCTCTATGGAGGTTAATATTTCTGCTTTTTTTCGATTGCTCTTTTCAGCCTTAATAGATGGTATCTTTATTTGACGAAAATTGGGTTTGTTAAGCATGAGTGGTTTCCTCCATTTCAGTCAAGAGACTCGATAGAGAATCATAGCAGTTACTTTGTCGATGAAAAAAGTCCGTTACACCAGATTGAAGCCATTCATTCTTTGCCTCAGGTAGCCCTGCCAAATATAGTCGTTTCTCTGGATAATTCGTATGAAATTCTTTCACGATGGAAAGCCCCAATTCTTCAAATTCCCCATACGCTCCACACAAGCAATAAGTTGAATGGTTACTACTTTCAATATACTTCTGAATTTGTTCCCAACTGTCAGTTCCCTCGTTTTTTTCTATAGCTATTCCACCTGGCGCAAGAAAGCCCTCAATAAAATCTGCTTGTGGCTTAAACTGTTTTAACCCACCAATACAAATGACCCCTACCACTGGTTGCTTTTCTAGTTTTTCAGAAATCCTTCTAAGAGTTTCATAGGGTTCTGAAAGTCTAGTTTGCTTCAATTCGGGTATCTTGATGGCTACTGCTTCAGGTGTAGTTTTTTGCTGCATGCATATTTTCAATGGTTGATCTTCTAGATTTGCGTACATATTGGTACCGACGATTGATTGTTTTCTTGTGAAACTATCATTCTTTCTACTATCCAATACTTTTGAGATTTGAGATTGAATCTCACCATCAACAAGAGAGGATAGCATCCCGCCATTATCATCGATTTGTAAAAATAAGTCCCATCCTTTTCTGGCAATCTCGTCCGTTAGTTCTTCTATATACCAGGAACCTCCAGCTGGATCATGTGTTTTACAAATAAGTGCTTCTTCACTTAGAATAAGTTGAGTATTTCGAGCAATTCTCTCGGAGAACTCTGTTCCAACCCCTTCGAGCTCATTAAATGGACTTACATGTAAATATTGAATTCCTCCAATGACTGCAGCAAACGCTTCATTACTAGAACGGAGAAGATTTACATACGGATCATAAACCGTTTTTGTAAAGCTTGATGTTCGTACTGATATTTCCATTTTTTGATTTTCGGTATTTCCTCCGTACGCTTTTACGATTTCACTCCAAAGCATGCGTGCTGCTCTTAACTTAGCAATTTCCATAAAGAAATTAGCTCCTACTGAGAAGCGAAAAATATATTTAGAGAGTATGGTTTCGATTGGAATATTTCGGTTTGAAAGTTCTTCTAGGTGGAATACAGCCGTTGCAAGAGAAATCGCAATCTCTTGGACGGCGTTAGCCCCCCCATTATGATAGGGAGTTGTGTCAACAAGAATAGTTTTTAATTCTGGGAATTTTTGTGAGGCCATTTGAATATTTTTTGCTAATTCATCATACACATCGTTCACTGGCTCTTCTAAATAGCCATCTGAAGCCAATTGGGCTAACGGATCCGTAGCAATAAAGCCTTGTATATCACTACTATCTTTGACGCTACACAGCTCTGAGAGGAGTTTGGATTGATGTCCGTTCTTCGCTTGTACGCAAACTGGAAAACGACCAGCAAACGCTTCAAATATCGATTGATAGGAAGTATCCTTTTGAACAGAGAAAGAAACGGCGGACTGTCCAACTTTGATGGCAGCTTCCATCTTGTCTTTTAGTTCATTTACCGTAGATGCGTGAATGGTCTGAGCTATTCTCCATGGCTGCTTCTCGCCCGGACACGAATCGATTCCTCTTCGATAATCTGGGACACCAGGAAATTGAGAACAGTGTTGTTCTTTTTTAAAATAAAGCGGTTTCAATTTTATCTGTTCGTATGTATGATTTATTAAATGTTCTACCTTTTTTCCTTTCAGTGACTGTTCACTTTTTTCGGTCCAGTCTTCTTCTTGCCAAAGTGGGAATGACGCGCGTTTCATGTCTTTTATTTGCATTGTATGCCGTGCCAAGTTTGCCACGGCTCCCCTCCCTCCGAAAGATAAAATTGAGGTAAAATTCAAAATTATTGATCTTACCCTTATTGTAGTACACATGGGAATAATTGCAAAGAAGAAAAACCGCTGTCTACCTGACAACGGCTTTTTGTATTAGTAGATAGATGTATTTTCCTTTGTAGTAGCCTCAAGGATATCTTTCACTCGCTTTAAAAATCTTCCGCACACAAGTCCATCAAGAACGCGGTGATCAAGAGATAGACAAAGATTAACCATGTCTCTTACAGCAATCATACCGCCATCCATAACAACCGGACGTTTAACGATGGATTCTACTTGTAGAATTGCTGCTTGAGGGTAATTAATAATACCCATGGATTGAACGGATCCAAATGAACCGGTGTTGTTAACAGTGAAGGTACCACCTTGCATATCAGCACTTGATAACTTTCCAGCTCTTACTTTAGACGCTAATTCAGTAATTTCTCTCGCAATCCCTTTAATGGTCTTTTCATCCGCATGCTTAATAACTGGAACATATAAAGCATCCTCTGTTGCAACTGCTATGGAGATATTAATATCCTTCTTCTGGATGATTTTATCTCCTGCCCACATAGAGTTCATTTGCGGGAATTCCTTTAGGCTTTGAGCGACTGCTTTTACAAAGAAAGCGAAGAATGTTAAGTTAAATCCTTCTTTTGCCTTAAACTCCGATTTAATGGAGTTTCTGTATGCAACTAAATTCGTGACATCAACTTCAACCATCGTCCAGGCATGTGGTGCCTCATGCTTGGAGCGTAGCATATTAGCTGCGATTGCTTTTCTCACACCTGAAACCGGAATTTCTATATCCCCCGCTGTTACAGGAACATCCATTGGAGCAGGTGCTGCTTTTTCTACCTCTTTTCGAGCTGGAGCGGTTGGGACAGCTTCCGCTTTTGGTTGAGGTGTAGGAATGGAACCGGACTCTATGATTGCCAGAAGATCTTTTCGAGTAATTCGACCACCCGTTCCTGAACCTGTTACCTGAGTTAAGTCAATTCCATGTTCTCCAGAAAGCTTTAAGACTGCTGGTGAATAGCGTGCTTTATTAGGCGCATCACTCACTTCAGGCTTTTGAACATTTTCCACTGTTTGATTCTTTGTTTTCGTTTCCTGTGGTGTATGATCTTGCCCTTCCATTTCGATGGTACAGATAATCGCACCCACCTCTAATGTTTCACCTTCACTAGCAATAAGTTCGACAATCTTTCCTGAGAAGGATGAAGGTACTTCTGCGTTTACTTTATCAGTCATTACTTCTGCTAGAGGGTCATATTTGTTTACCGTGTCCCCAACAGAAACGAGCCATTTGCTAATCGTTCCTTCTGTTACACTCTCCCCAAGCTGAGGCATTTTGATTTGTTCGATAGCCAATTGATTACCTCCTTGTTAACCTTTAATCCCTATTAAAATTCAGCAAGCTCACGCATCGCTTTTTCAACCTTATCTGGATTTACCATAAAGTATTTTTCCATCGTTGGTGCGTATGGCATAGCTGGTACGTCAGGGCCCGCTAAACGCTTAATCGGTGCATCTAAATCAAACAAGCAGTTCTCAGCAATGATGGCTGCTACTTCGCTCATAATGCTGCCTTCCTTATTATCCTCCGTCACTAACAGGACCTTTCCTGTTTTTGAAGCTGCTTCAATAATCGCCTCTTTATCTAAAGGATATACGGTACGCAAGTCAAGGATATGGGCTGAAATTCCGTCACTAGCTAATTTTTCTGCGGCTTGTAGAGCAAAGTGAACACATAAACCATAAGTTATGACAGTAATGTCTTCTCCCTCACGTTTTACATCTGCCTTTCCAATAGGAAGAACATAATCATCAGCTGGAACCTCCCCTTTGATTAAGCGATAAGCACGCTTATGCTCAAAAAATAGAACAGGATCGTCATCACGAATAGCAGCCTTTAACAGACCTTTTACATCATAAGGAGTCGAAGGCATAACAATTTTTAGACCTGGCTGATTGGCAAATACCGCCTCAACGGATTGAGAATGGTACAGCGCACCGTGAACGCCTCCACCGTAAGGAGCACGTACTACAATAGGGCAATTCCAATCATTGTTAGAGCGATAACGGATTCTTGCAGCTTCGGAAATAATTTGGTTCACTGCGGGCATAATAAAATCAGCAAACTGCATTTCAGCAATTGGTCTCATGCCATACATCGCTGCACCAATTCCGACTCCCGCAATAGCGGATTCAGCTAGTGGAGTATCAATTACTCGAGCCTCACCAAATTGCTCATATAAGCCTTGCGTCGCTTTAAACACACCGCCCTTTTTACCAACGTCTTCACCTAAGACAAATACTTTCGAATCGCGCTCCATCTCCTCACGGATCGCCATAGTTACCGCATCAATATATGAGATTACAGGCATTGATTTCTTCCCCCTTACTTCTCAGCATACACATGCTTTAATGCACTTTCAGGTGCTGCATATGGTGCATTTTCTGCATAGTCGGTTGCTTCATTTACTTGTTTCATTATTCGTTCATTAATTTCCTTTGCTAAATCATCATTTAGGACCCCAACTTCTGTTAGATAAGAAGCGAATGTAAAAATTGGATCCTTCGCTTTAGCTTCCGCTACCTCTTCTTGACCGCGATAGCTTCTGTCATCATCATCAGAAGAGTGGGGAGTTAATCGGTAAGAAACGGTCTCTACCAACGTTGGTCCTTCTCCACTTCGCCCACGGTCTGCTGCATCTTTAACAGCCTTGTATACTTCCAGTGGATCGTTTCCATCTACCGTTACACCTGGCATCCCATAACCAATGGCTCGATCGGAAACATTCTCACACGCAAGTTGTTTTTCGATCGGGACAGAAATCGCATACTTGTTGTTTTCACACATAAAGATGACTGGAAGTTTATGAACTCCAGCAAAATTTGCACCTTCATGAAAGTCTCCCTGATTCGATGAGCCTTCCCCAAACGTAACGAATGTCACTAGATCTTTGTTTTCCATTTTACCAGCAAGAGCAATCCCCACTGCATGAGGAACCTGCGTAGTTACTGGAGATGAGCCTGTGACAATCCGGTTTTTCTTTTGTCCAAAATGCCCAGGCATTTGACGCCCACCCGAGTTTGGATCCTCTTCCTTAGCAAAGCCAGACAACATGAGATCTTTGGCTGTCATACCAAACGTCAAAACCACACCCATATCTCGGTAATATGGAAGAACATAATCCTTCTCACGATCTAGTGCAAATGCAGCACCGACTTGAGCTGCCTCTTGACCTTGACACGAAATAACGAACGGAATTTTCCCCGCGCGATTTAACAGCCACATCCGCTCATCAATTCGACGAGCAAGCAGCATCATTTCATACATTTCTAAAACTGTTTCATCACTCAAACCTAACGCAAGATGACGATTTTCACCCATTATCATAACCTCCTATTTAACGGTGACAGACACCCTTTGTGTACATTTGTATTTCTGGAGTGCACACTCCTTTACCCGTGTAATGCTTTCCCATCTACAGCAAGGGCTGCTTCTCCGATTGCTTCAGACAATGAAGGATGAGGGTGAATCGTATGAGCGATTTCCCATGGAGTTGCATCCAGCACTCTAGCCAACCCTGCCTCTGAAATCATATCTGTTACGTGCGGGCCGATCATATGGACACCTAAAAGATCATCCGTGTTCTTATCAGCAATGATTTTCACAAAACCATCAGATTCACCATATACAAGAGCTTTACCAATGGCTCGGAAGGAGAACTTCCCTACTTTTACTTCAAATCCTTTTTCTCTCGCTTCTTCCTCCGTGTATCCTACACTTGCTACCTCAGGATTAGAGTAAATACACTTAGAAATAAGACTATAATCAATTGGAGACGGCTTCTCCCCAACAATATGCTCAACCGCCACAATTCCTTCATGTGAAGCTACATGAGCCAACTGAAGTCCACCAATGACATCACCAATGGCATATATATGGGATTCCTTTGTTTGATAGAAAGAGTTTGTTTTAATAACTCCTTTTTCTATTTCAATATCCGTATTCTCAAGCCCAATTCCTTCCACATTTGCTTGGCGACCTACAGAAACTAATATCTTCTCAGCTGAAAATTCCTTAATCGTACCTTTTACATCAGCAGAAATCGAAACGTCGTTATCCTTTTTTAAAGTTTCTGATAAGACTTTTGCACTGGTAACCAATTTAATCCCTTTTTTCTTCATTAAGCGCTGCATTTCCTTTGAAATTTCACGGTCTTCTGTTGGGATAATGCGGTCACTATACTCTATTACAGTTACATCTGTTCCAAAATCCGAAAGCATCGATGCCCACTCAATTCCAATTACACCGCCACCAACAATAATGATTGATTTAGGAACAGATGTCAGTTGCAATGCTTCATCAGAGGTGAGTACCTGTGAACCATCGATTTCGAGACCTTCTAACGTACGAGGACGAGACCCAGTTGCGACAATGACATTTTTCGGTATTAACATCATGTTGTCTTCTCCGCTATTCATCTCTACCGATATAGTACCTGGCATTGGTGAAAAGATAGAGGGACCTAAGATCCTTCCAGTTCCTTCGTATACGCTAATTTTGCCTTGTTTCATAAGGTGTTGAACCCCTTTATGGAGCCCATCTACTATTTTATTCTTTCTTTCTTGTACCTTGCTGAAATCTAATGAAATATTTGAGGCAATTACACCAAAATCTTGGGCTTTCATTGTCGTACGATATACCTCTGCACTTCGAAGTAATGCTTTACTAGGAATACACCCTTTATGTAAACAAGTTCCGCCTAACTTTGTCTTCTCCACAATCGCCGTCTTTAAGCCGAACTGTGACGCACGTATGGCTGCCACATATCCACCCATACCTCCACCTAAAATGACTAAATCATATTCTTCTGCCAAACCAAAGCCCTCCTCATTACTTGCTATGAACAGTATCTTTTATACCATTTGGATATTGTTTCGCCTCTTCTTCTCCTTTTAACACTCTTAACGCACCTTCTGCAAGAGCCTGTAACTCATTTTCACCAGGTTCAATCATGACGTCTGCTATCCAATTGACACGATCAGTAATTTCTTTAACAAATCCTTTCCCGTACGCTAATCCGCCAGTAAGGATAATAGCATCCACTTTTCCAGCTAATACACTACTAGCCGCTCCAATTTCTTTCGCAACTTGGTATGCCATCGCTGAGTAAATAAGTGTTGCTTGCTTATCTCCCTTACTAATCATTTCTTCAACTTTTAGCGCATCATTCGTACCAAGATACCCAACAAGCCCGCCTTGACCTACTAGTTTCTTCATCACTTCTTCTCTATAAAAATCACCTGAATAACATAAGGAAATTAAATCACCAGCTGGTACGGTTCCCGCACGCTCGGGACTAAATGGCCCATCACCATGCAATCCATTATTCACCTCAATCACTCTACCATTTTTATGAACCCCTACGGTGATTCCTCCACCCATATGAGTCACAATTAGGTTCAGGTCCTCATACCTTTTCCCGAGTGACTTCGAAACCCTCCTAGCAACCGCTTTTTGATTAAGAGCATGGAAAATACTTTTCCGTTCAATTAATGGAAAACCAGAAATACGTGCAATAGGATCAAGTTCATCTACG
Source organism: Robertmurraya korlensis (assembly GCF_023715225.1). Classification (GTDB taxonomy): domain Bacteria; phylum Bacillota; class Bacilli; order Bacillales; family Cytobacillaceae; genus Robertmurraya_A. Next base: position 529,573 of record NZ_JAMBNS010000001.1, on the reverse strand, counting down.
ACAACTGGATCGACAATAAAAGCTGGAATATTTAAACCCGATGCAATTTCAAAGGCAATGATTCCTCCCAGGTTTGATGCGTGTTGACCCGAATAACCAGCCTTTAAGTCTGAAAGCATCATATCATTTACTTCATACGTACCACCTTCAATAGGGCGAAGTAAGCCCCCACGTCCACAAACAGCACTCAGCTTTGATATATTTATCCCTTCGATATCAAGCGTCTCAAGTATCGTCTGTTTTCTGAATTCATATTGATCAATGATATTGTCAAACGAATTGATTTGGTCTGATTCATGTCGAATGGTCTTTTCAAAAATTGAAAGGTCATTATCGAAAACTCCGATTTTCGTTGATGTAGAACCAGGGTTGATTACAAGAATTCGATTCATTAATTCGTGCAACGTGTAAACCTCCATTGTATCCAAGCTTTATAATACTATGTAAAAGACAAGAGGCTGAAATCCTCAGCCTTTCCCTTGTCCGTGCATTAGCGTCGACTTAAAATATGATGTCCGTTCTGTAGGAATTGACTTCTAGAATTTCGCATTCTCTCGATTCTCTCTTCTGCCATTCGATCAGCTGCTTTATATGTCGGAATTCTATCACGTTTTGCAATCTCAATGACTTTCTCAATATTCGAGTAGATCGTCTCCACTTTTTTCATTGCTCTCTCATGGTTATAGCCGTATAACTCATCTGCTACGTTTATTACTCCACCTGCATTAATTACGTAGTCTGGCGCATAAACAATTCCCATTTCATGAATGATATCACCGTGGCGTGGGTCACGCAGTTGGTTGTTTGCCGCTCCTGCAATGACTTTCGCTTTAATTTGCGGAATCGTCTGGTCATTAATGACTGCCCCAAGAGCACATGGTGCATAAATATCACAATCCACACTATAAATTTCATTTGGTTCTACCGCTTTGGCTCCAAAATCTTCAACAGCCTTTTGTACAGCTTCTTTATTAATATCCGTAACAATTAATTGTGCACCTTCTTCATGAAGATGACGGCACAAATTATATGCTACATTTCCTACACCTTGTATGGCAACCACTTTTCCTTCAAGTGAATCCGTGCCGAACGCTTCCTTTGCAGCAGCTTTCATCCCACGATAAACACCATATGCAGTAACAGGTGATGGATTTCCAGAGGAACCAAACGCTGGTGATATACCCGTTACGTAATCTGTTTCTTCGTGAATTAAATCCATATCTGCAACTGTTGTTCCCACATCTTCTGCTGTAATGTAGCGTCCATTTAACCCTTGAATATAACGACCGAACGCACGGAACATTTCTTCATTTTTATCTTTACGCGGATCACCAATAATAACTGTCTTTCCACCGCCAAGATTTAACCCTGCTGCTGCATTTTTGTAGGTCATCCCCTTTGCTAGCCGCAAGGCATCTTCAATCGCAGCTTCTTCTGATTCGTATGTCCACATCCGTGTTCCACCTAAGGCGGGACCTAATGTTGTATCATGTATAGCGATAATCGCCTTTAATCCAGATTGTTTATCTTGGCAAAACACCAATTGCTCGTAATCATAAGTTTCCATATACTTAAAAATTTCCATTAACTTCTTCCTCCTCAACCAACAGTGTTTTCTTTATTTACAAACAGAACAAATTGCTAGAGCAAGTGAATACACTTTACTTTCTGCTGAATCTGCTCTAGATGTTAAAACAATTGGTACTTTTGCTCCGGCAATGATCGCTCCAACTCTAGCACCAGCAAAATATACGAGTGATTTATATAGTGTATTTCCTACTTCGATAGTTGGCACTAATAAAATATCAGCTCGTCCAGCCACCTCACTGTTAATCTTTTTCTGCTTAGCAGCTTCGAGAGAAATGGCATTATCAAGACCAAATGGACCGTCTATGATGCAATCCTTTATTTGACCTCTTCGGTTCATTTGAGTTAAGATCGCTGCATCCATGGTTGCTGGCATGGAGGGGTTTACGACCTCTACAGCTGCAATAACAGCCACACGTGGAGTTTCAATTCCGATCGATTTCGCAAGTTTCACCGAATTATTAATGATTTGTATTTTTGTATCTAAATCAGGATTTATGTTCATGGCTGCATCGGTTACGATCGTAAAACGGTCATAGCCAGCAACTTCAAAAACGGAGATATGCGACAGCACATTCCCTGTTCGTAAACCGTAGTCTTTATTAAGTACTGCCTTTAAGATGGTGGCTGTTGGAACATTTCCCTTCATAAGTACATTAGCTTCATTTAATTTAATTGCTTTTACTGCATGTTCAGCAGCAGAGGCACTTGAGTTGGTATGAAAAATCTTTATTCTTTCACTTCTCACTAGTTCTGGGGCTTTTTCCCTCAGTATAGACAAAATTTGCTCTTTATCTCCGTATAGAAAGAAATTAGCTATTCTAAGCCTTAAAGCCTCTATTACTGCTTCAATAACCTCTACATCATCTGCGGCCGCTACTGCTACGGTCTTTTCTTCAAATTGGGTTGCTCTTTCGATTAGCAAATCCAATGTCATGTATGTTCAACCCCTTTTTACCCAAACTTGCAATACTCCTGTATAACATTATGCAAGAAGCATGCCAAAAAATAAAATATGAAAACGTTTTATTTTGCATGAATTATCCTGCAAATTATTTCACTGTATGAAATTTATTGCATGCCACTTCTAGCAAGATTGTATTTATCCAGCTTATAATATAAATTCCGAACGGATAATCCCAATTTCTTGGCTGCTGCTGTTTTATTTCCTTTTAACTCCGCTAAGGTTTGAGCGATTATTTTCGCTTCAAACTCTTCCACCAGTTCTGCGAGCGATTCCTTTTTTTCATCCTCAGCAGTCACCTTTGGCAACTGATCTTGCTCCTTAATTAAAGCAGGAACGTGCATAATATCAATTTCTGTTTCGTGGTTGGTCATAAAAATGATTGCCCGTCCAAGAATGTTCTCTAATTCTCGAACATTGCCTGGCCAATCGTAACGCATCAGTTGCTTCATTGCGAGCGGAGTGATTCCCTCCACATTTCGGCCGTAATCTTGATTAATTTTCTGAATAAGCCTTTCGCAAAGCAACGGAATATCCTCTTTTCTAAATCTCAAAGCAGGAATATGAATGGGCATTCGATTGAGACGATAATATAAGTCTTCCCGAAAAGTACCGTTTGCAATGCCCTTCTCAATATTTACATTCGTGGCAGCGATCACTCGAACATTAATCGGAATCGATTTGGTCCCACCTACTCTTGTAATTTCATTTTCCTGAAGAACTCTTAACAGCTTTGCTTGTGTATTAGCCGTCAACTCACCAATCTCATCAAGAAATATACTTCCATTATTCGCTTCTTCAAAGAACCCTCTTTTGCCGCCACGTTTTGCACCTGAGAACGCTCCTTCCTCATAGCCAAATAGTTCGCTCTCAAGCAGACTTTCAGATAATGCCGCACAATTTACACGGATGAACTTGTTATATTTACGATCACTTCCATTATGGATCGCGTGTGCAAAAAGTTCCTTTCCCGTTCCTGATTCACCGCGAAGCAACACCGTGGCAGGAGTTTTTGCTCCAAGTCTTGCTTGTTCAATCGAAAGCTGAATTTCCTCCGAACGTCCAATAATATCATCAAAGGAGTATTTCGCTTCAAGAGTACGAATTATCTGCCTCGCTCTACTCAACTCTTTATTTAAGCTTTGAATTTCGGACATATCATGAATGACTCCGACACTTCCTTTTAGTTTTCCATCAACGATTATCGGAGCCACATTGACAATAACATCTTTTTTATTCGGTCCAACCCTCATCGTTACTCCTCTTACCGGCCTTCTTGTTTGGAGTACTTTCATATGCATACTTTCGCCTTCTGATATATCTGCATTGGCTGGTTGTCCAATAACTTGTTCCTCCGTCAATCCTGTAAGCCTAGTATAAGCCGGATTAATCATTATCCCATTTCCATTTTCGTCGACAACAGAAATGGCTTCATCACTTGACTGAATAATCGCTTGAAGCATAGTCTTTATTTCATTTAAATTGGTTATTTCCAGCGCCAAGTCCATTAGCTCCGTTTTATCTTTAAAGACAGAAAACGCCCCAATTAATTGATTATTTTCATCAATCATCGGGATTCGGGTGGTTATCACATGGATTCCATTTGTTAATACCAATTCATGATTCGCTTCAATTTTCCTGGTTTTTAAAATGCGTGGCAACTGACTTGAAGGAATAACCTCAATGATTGGTTTTCCAATCGCCTCTTTTTGGCTAATTCCTGTCATTCTCTCGGCACTGCTATTAAAAAGAGTAACTACCCCGTCTTTATTTACAACGATCATCCCATCGTCAGTAGAATTAAAAATTAGGTCATGTTTGTATGCATCATTTTGAACTTTATCTAACAACTTTTCTTTTTCTTCAATTAACATGGTAACAAGGAAGGCTACACTTCCAGGAATAAGCACTGTATTCTTAGAACGAGCATCTCTTAATTCCCGAAAAACCTTTTCATCACCAGTTACCTCAATAATAATATCAACTGTTTCTATATATTTACGCCAATCAATATCTGTAATGATTCCTTCCATTTTAGCGTGCTTTATTCCTTCCGCCCCTAAGTCACGGTCAATCACCACTTTAACATCAAGCATAGCGGTTTCTTTTAATATTTTTAATATAGAAGTTCCACCCTTACCGGCCCCTACAATCATGACTGTCTGCAAAAAATCACCTACTCTTTATGTATAATGAAAAATATTGCATGTCTCTATTTTAAAGTGATTATTCCATCTTGACAAATTGGGAGAATAATTTATGATGGCAGAGGAGACCACACTTTCGTTTTGAAGGGATTGCCTATGATTAGAATATTTGCATTACTTATCTTATTAATACCTGGATTTCTAGCTGCATACGGTATTAAGCTCATGCGAGATATGCTGTTCGGCATACTACTTTCACCCTTTCCATATCTTTGGCTTCAATTTCTGATTGGTCTATTTCTGTTTGTGGCTGGGCTTTCTTTTGTGGCTGGATTTATCTTTCACAGAGATCGCAAAAAAAATAAAGTACAAGCTCGATTTCGGACACAAAAAAAAGACAAAGCGTAAAAATTTTACGCTTTGTCTTTTTTATATTGATCACGAAGTTTAACCGCTATAGTTGGGTCATCTGTTATAAACGCTGTACAGTTAATTTGAAATAATCTTTCCATCTCAACTTCTTTATTGACTGTATATGGCCTCACAGCAATCCCTGAGTTTAGAGAAGGACCGATCACCTCATTAGGCGCTGCTTTATAATGGGGATGAAACCCTTTCGCTTGAATGGAAGCCGCATATACCCATGGCATATATAGACCTTCTGATAATAAAGGGGCAATCTCAATTTCTGGAGCAAGTCTATAGCAATGAACAATACTGTAATGGTTAAATGAAGAAATTACGATACGTTCCGAGAGATCGTATTGACGAATTAATTGTATCACTTTTTCTTCCATTCCTTCATAACGAAATACACTATTTTTTAATTCAACATTGCAAGTTAATGTATTTGTTTTTAGCCAAACAAATACTTCTTCTAATGTAGGTATCATTTGTTTTTCTTTTAACTTAGGGAACAATACTCCTGCATCCAATTTTTTTAATTCTTGAAGTGTCTCGTCCTTTACATACCCTTTTCCACTTGTCGTTCGATTTAGCTTTTCATCATGAATGACTACTACTTCACCATCTTTCGAAAGCTGGACATCTAGCTCTATTCCATCTGCATTTGCATATTGTGCTTCTTGAAATGCAATCATCGTATTCTCAGGAAACTTAGCTGAATAGCCCCGATGCGCAATTACTTCAGTCATAATGCTCCTACCCCCATTATTCAGAGTAAAGTGTATTCTTCTCGCAGTAAATCGTACCTTTTATTAAAGTTCGAACATGTTTTTTCTGATTTTTGATTTGTAGTGTTGTTTCTGGATACGCTGCAACTTGTATACTTACTTGACCTTCTCCCTTTGTTTCAAGAAGCTTCATAACGTTTTTTCTTCGCGCCTCTAAAAAGGACACTTCCATCATTTCGTCCTCATATACGGTCTTTAACCGTTGAAATTGCTTGAATTGTGTTTCATTCAGATGCGATTGTAATTCTTCAAACGATTCGAGTTGCCTTTTAAGCCCTTCCACATAGACCACTTTTTCTTTATACCTCATCAATAACTCTGAAAGCTCATGTTCTAATTCGAAACGATTAAATCCTTCAACTTGAACGAACGTCTTCCTTTCTAACCTATTACCAAAAACAGCAGCACTTACCTTCCCCTTCGCCTCAATGGTTCCTCCGATAATTTTACCCTTTTGTTCGTTAGCGATAATATTTCTTCCCTTAATCTTTGCACCTAACGCATAATAACCAATATGAATATCTTCACCAGCTTCTAGAGTACATTCATTCGCATGCTTTAAGAATATATTTTTTGCTGCTTTAATAATGGTTATGTTATTCCCGAATACGCCACCTTTAATAAAAATGTCACCGCTTTCGGATTCCACTTCTTTGACCCCACTTATTCCTAGCTCCCCTAGGATTGAAATATCCTGAGTAGCTTTGACACTAAAGCCTGCTGAAACCATACCGTTAATTGTGACACTTCCATCAAATTGAATGTTCCCAGTACCCGTTCCAACATCTCCATTAATGAGGAGATGATTCCCAACCGAAATTTTCCCATCTTTGTATTGGACCACTCCATCTACAATCGCTTTTAAAGTGGTTACGCCTTCCTTTTCTATCTTTTCAACTGTTTTATGGTCATAAAACAAGGGTTTGTCCTTGCCTTTTATCGGAAGCAAAACCTCTCCAAGTATATTTCTCCCAGAAACACCTTCGGTACATGGTATCTTTTCACCAAGCCAATCTCCAGCTTTCACTTCATCAATAAAATGCAAATCAAAGTAATCCGCTTTTCCATCTTCACGAATTGTCGGTTTTCGGACAGATAATTGAAAGTACCGCACAACTGCATCCGCACCAGTAATGGCTGGTTCACCTTTTGCTACGACAAATTCCTTATTAGCAAGCGGTTGCTTTACTGCCTTTTCCAATATCCCAGCTTTAATTCCATGAACACCTAGTGCTTCCATTATGTCAGCAGTAAGTTTTTCACGCTCGCTGTCTAATTGGGTTTCTGTTACGTGAATGCGCATTTTTGCCTGCATCTTATTTTCACTTATAGAGATAGAAATAAGAGGCTTCCATTCACCGATATGTATCTTCTCACTTATTGCCTGTTCTAAACTAGCTTTCAACTCTACAAACTTTGTGATCGATATTCTCGGATGATCTCGAACAAGCTGATCCAATTGATTAAGTGAAAATCCCTTTTGTACAACAGTAATAAAGATAGATCCGTTCTCCTCTTCCATTCGAAAATATTCATTGTTTATTAGGTCCATGAATGCCGTCACCCTAATCATAATAGTACTTTAAGTATATATGAAAGATACTTTCTTGAATATACGTGTTCAATTATCTTCATATAAAAACAAAACTTTGTCCCAACAAGTGATAACTATGAGACCAATATCATATTTTTAAGTAAATAAATTAAGGTTAGTAGGGATTTCTATGAATGAAAATAATCATCACTCTTATGAGCAACTTTCAAATTCTAATTCAGGCGTCCCCCGTTATATAAGAGTACCAGTCGAAATTGTACATTCAAAGTTTGACTTTACCATTAATAAAAACATTAAAATTAGCGAAAGAACAAACAAAATATTAGATATCAACTGGACTACCACTTACCCTGAGTATCAAATAAATCTAGTAGCAAACCGACTTTGGATTTCCGGTAAACTTCATGCTGAAATCACCTACACCAAACATAACAACTCTAATATTCACATGGAAAATCTTCTTATTCCGTGGAAAAAAACATGTCAATTAGAATATACATACCCTCCGATGATTCCTTTGAGCAATGAAAAATCACAGTATGAATTCATTAACCAAGACCAACAAACAGAATCTTCCACTCACTTTGAACAAACGATTTATCAAAATGAAGCACCTAAATTTGAAATCATATCCACAAAAATTATTACAACAAAGAATATAAAAGAAGAGGGTACTACCTCCATTCTATTATTGGATCTTTATTGTGAAAAACAGTTCAGGATATGGCAAAACCAAATAATTAAACTTTAGTCCAGAAGGAACTGTTTTTATAGTTCCTTCTTTGTTATGCACCAAACATAAACAGGCTAAAACACCTGTCCATTCGTCCATACATCGGGACAAGGGATTCATACACTAATCATGTAAATCAAGCATTCGAAAGGGGAAAGTTTACATGTCATTTTTTGAGCATTATGATTCTAACGAAAAAAAGAAAGTTGTCAAATCATCATCTGTTCAACATGAGGTAAGTAACACACCCGTAAAACCAGAGGTAGTAAATTCGTTTCCTTTTATGAAAGTTCCTGTAGTATTAGGGGAAACAACTGTACAACTCGATCTTGATACTATTATTGAGTTTCCTGAGCCAGTATTAGAAATCAAAAAAATTAAGAAAAACCTTAAACTAGTACAATGTCGTCTATTGCTGCCGACAAATAAGCTATTCTTAAAGGGATTTGTTAGAAAAAACATCCAATACGCAACCCCTAAAGCAGGAGGGAAGGATTTTGTCTCTTCAAGCATTCACTCCTTAACGGTCGATGTCCCATTCCAAGCAGTCACTCAAATTGACTTTTTAAGCAAACCTGCTTTTAAAGTTGGTCCTAAAACGACTGAGTTCGAGTATTTTAAGTCTTCCCCACTACCGCACGGATTTGCTTCCAAAGAAAAATTGCTTTCAGCTGACCTCTCCGAGTTCAACCAAATTAGTGGTGAGGTTTTCAACGAGCTCCCTTATTGCGAATTAATCTCAAGTCATTTTATTGAAATGGATGAAGCTCTTAATAGAAAAATGGGGACGGTCTTTGGACCAGAGGGAGAAATTTGTGCGCCATTCGAAGAAGGTACCTTCACAAAAATCGAAGAAAAAATGGTTGTTGAACTGACTTTAAAAGTTTTACAAAACCAACAGGTAAAAATGCAGAAACATGTATGTAAGCACGACGAGGATAAAGATAACCACCACCATTATTAATCCCTATAACCACACAAAACCCAATGAACACAAATGTCATTGGGTTTTTACTTTCCTTATAAATAAAATTACTGAATGATGGCTTTACTTTTCTTCTAACTCTTTCAAGAAGCCTTGTGCTCTAAACGAAGCTTATCAGCAACCATCGCGATAAATTCGGAATTTGTCGGTTTTGCTTTTGACATGCTCACTGTATAACCGAAAAGACTCGAAATGCTGTCGATATTTCCACGACTCCAAGCTACCTCAATAGCATGACGAATGGCACGTTCTACACGGCTAGCCGTAGTATTATATTTCTTTGCAATATCAGGATACAACACCTTCGTAATTGATCCCAGCAGTTCGATATCGTTGTAAACCATAGAAATAGCTTCACGTAAATATAAATACCCCTTAATATGAGCCGGTACACCAATTTCATGGATGATGCTAGTAATACTGGCATCCAAATTTTTCGGCTTTGATTCCATTTGTTGACGATACATTGGACTAGTTGTTAATGGCGAGGTCGTTCTCATGACTGCACTTGTTTTTCCACTCACTTGACGAATATGGTTTCCTAAATTCTCTAAATCGAATGGTTTTAAAATAAAGTAAGAAGCTCCCAGTTCTACCGCTTTCTTAGTAACGTCCTCTTGGCCGAATGCTGTAAGCATAATAACGTTCGGCATCGGAGACTTTCGAGTTTCACGCAACTTTTCAAGAACCGCAAGTCCATCTAAGTGTGGCATAATGATATCTAACACAAGAACATCAGGAGACACTTTATCTAATAAATCCAGACATTCTTGACCATTATGAGCTGCTCCAACGACTTCCATATCTTCTTGGGACACTAAATAGTCCTTAAGTAAGCCAACTAGCTCTCTATTATCATCAACTACACATACTTTTATCTTTTTCACTACATATTTCCTCCTCGAAAGTATTCTCACCTGAACAATTATCTATATATATAATCTACTAACCAATTCGACAATGCAACAGTAAATCCTTTTCTTTTTTGAAAAAATCTAAAAAAATGGTATAAATCTCTATTTTTCTTCGGTTTTCGCCCGTATTCGACTATTTCTGTGCTTTTGTCGAAAAATCTTTATATTGAATGAAAAAAGGGAGAGGCGTAAAGCCTCCACCTTAACTTGCCTTTTCTCGTGGTTTTTCGTAAATATCGATACCTGCTTCATTTAGCATCCATTCGATATGAACACCATAGCCTGAAGTAGGGTCATTGACGAACACATGCGTTACTGCTCCAACGACCTTATTATCCTGAATGATCGGACTTCCGCTCATCCCTTGAACAATCCCACCTGTTTTTTCAAGTAACTCGGGGTCAGTTACCTTAATGACCATTCCTTTGGTAGCCGGAAATTTTTGAGGAATGGTGCTTACAATTTCGATATCAAATAATTTAACTTGATCATTATCTACAACCGTTAATATCTTAGCTGGACCCTCTTTAACCTGATGTGAGAGGGCAATAGGAAGGGCTTTATCCATTACTCCATTGGTAATTTCTTTTGAAAGCTTACCAAATATTCCAAAAGGGCTATTTCTTTGAATGTCACCAATTACTTCTTTATCGGAAGAGAAACGGGCAAGTTTTTCACCTGGATCTCCATTGCTTCCTTTTTCAATAGACGTGACTGTTGAGCGAACAATTTGACCATCCTCAACTACGATTGGCTTTTTCGTGTCCATGTCCGAAATAACATGTCCTAAAGCACCATACTTTTTGGATTCAGGATGATAAAAAGTCATTGTTCCAATACCAGCCGCCGAATCACGAATATATAAGCCGAGTTTAAAATTCTCTTCTCCTGTTTCCTTTAATGGCATAAGCTTTGTTTCGATTTTGCCATCTTCTCTGCTTACTTCAATATTTAATGGTTCACCCTTTTGACCTGCGGTTTGAACAAATGGTGCTACATCCGACATTTTTTCAATTTTTTGCCCGTTAATTTTTGTAATAATGTCGCCTACTTTAATTCCTGCAATTTCACCTGGAGATTTCTTGCCTTCTGCTGTATTTACTTGATGGTGACCAACGACAAGGACTCCTACCGTATTCAGCTTTACACCGATAGATTGTCCACCTGGAATGACTTTAAAATCCTTTAATACATCTACATCGACCTTTTTAATTGGGAAACCTGCTAGTTCAAGCAGCATTTCATCTTTCCCGTATTTCTTTGCTTGTAATGACACGGTTTGATCATCTTGTTGAATAGAAAGAGTTGAATTTGCTGTGACGGCAGCAGATACAGGAGTAGATTTTTGTAAAATAAGGTTTTCACCTTCAAACAGGGTAACGCTTTTGGGGATACTAAGGTAATCTTGAAACGGTTTCGAAAATCCTATGGCAACTAATGAAACAAGGAGAATTCCACCAATTATTTTTCTAAGAAGTTCATGCCTCAACATCTTTCACTCTCCTCGCTTCTAGTCCACACACACTTTTTTCTTCTTTATGGCTACATCTTTAATTTTGCCTGCTTGAGTCGCATTTATAACCTTTTCCGATATAAAAAAGCTACCCGTTATGGATAGCTTTTCAAGTTACCTTCATTTCTTTAGCTAAATGGAGTAATTCTTTCGCATGTTCACGGGTCAAATCGGTGATTTCTACTCCAGATATCATTCGTCCAATTTCTTTTACCTTATCTGGCTCTGATAATGATTGCACTGAGGTTTTTGTTCTTCCCTTTTGGGTAACCTTTGAAATATAAAGATGGGTATCAGCCATAGCTGCGACTTGAGGCAAATGGGAAATACAAAGTACCTGTGATGAAACAGCTACTTTATAAATCTTTTCTGCAATGGCTTGTGCAACACGTCCTGACACTCCTGTATCGACTTCGTCGAAAATAATGGAAGTAACACCTTGATGTTTTGAAAAAATACTTTTTAAGGCAAGCATCATTCTCGATAACTCTCCACCAGAAGCTACCTTGGATAGTGGCTTTAATGGTTCTCCTGGATTTGTCGAGATAAAAAATTCGATTTGATCACACCCTGTAGGAGTGAACACATCATAATCCGAATGAAAACGTACTTCAAATACTGTTTTATCCATATAAAGCTCTTTTAATTCACGGTGTATGGATTTTGTTAGCTTCTCCGCAAACTGTAACCGTGCAGAGGTCAACTCTTTCGCTTCGAGAACTAAATCTTTCTTGATCGCTACTAGTTCCTTACTTAAGGCATTGATATGTGTTTCTTTATTTTGTAGTGTTTCTATCTCTTCTTCAATTTTAGCTGAGTATTCTATAATCTCTTCAATCGTTTTCCCATATTTTCTCTTTAGCTGATTTATTTCGTTTAGTCTGCTTTCAATATCGTGCAAACGTTCTGGGTTGAATTCAAGACTATCCATTTTACTTCTAAGCTCTCTAGCAACATCCTCTAAGGCGTAGTAACTAGTCGAAACCGTATCAGCTAGTTCTTGATATTGTTGATCGACACTTGAAACATCTTCTAAATGACTCATTAAAAGCCCAATCCAATCCAATCCCTTTTGATCTCCCTGAAGTACAGAATAACTATTAGAAAGGCCTTCATAAACCTTCTCAAAATTAGACAATTGTTTCTTTTCTTCAAGTAATTGATCATCTTCATTAATCACTAACTGTGCTTTTTGAATTTCATCAAATTGGAATTGAATCAAATCTAATCGATGTGCCATTTTCTGTTCATTTTCACTCAAACTTTTTAGCCTTTTGGAGGTCTGCTCATAGCTTCGATATAATTTCGAATATTCTTCTAGTTGCCTTGATATTATTTTTGCACCGAATTGGTCTAAAAGCTTTTGGTGCTTGGATTCCTCCATTAATTCTTGGTGCTCATGTTGTCCATGAATATCAATTAACGTGGACCCAATTTCACGCAAGGTAGATATCGTCACTAGTTTGCCGTTTATGCGACAAACACTTTTACCCGATTGTGATATATCTCTTCTTAAGATAAGCATTCCCTCTTCAATCTCTATACCAAACTCTTCGGCTTTTTGATAGCTAGGATGTGTCAAGCTCTCTAATTGGAAAAGCCCTTCAATTTCAGCTTTTTCTTCTCCATGTCGCACAAATTCTGATGAACCTCTTCCCCCGACAAGAAGATGAACAGCATCGATTATAATCGATTTACCTGCTCCTGTTTCACCTGTTAAAACTGTCAATCCTTTTGTAAAAGACACAGTTAGGTTTTCAATAATTGCAAAGTTTTTAATCGACAACTCGGTTAACAACTGGTTTCACCTCTATTTAGAGCATTTCAAGGAATCGATTGGAAATCGTAATCGTTTCTTCTTCTTTTCTACAAATAATAAGGATCGTATCATCTCCACAAATCGTTCCTAAAATCTCTTCCCAATCTAAGTTATCTATCAGTGCACCAATGGCCATCGCATTACCTGGTAATGTTTTCATAACAAGTAAGTGACCTGCGCTATCAATTCGAACGAAGGCATCCATTAAATTTCTCTTTAATTTTTGGAGAGGATTAAATCGTTGATCGGCAGGAAGACTATATTTGTATCTTCCATCCATTAGAGGCACTTTTACTAAGTGTAGTTCTTTAATATCTCTCGAAATGGTTGCTTGTGTTACATTAAATCCAGCAAACTTTAGTTCATCCACTAATTCATCTTGTGTCTCAATATCATTGCTCGTAATAATTTCTCTAATTTTAATATGACGTTGACCTTTATTCATGTTTTCACCCCTGATTGCTTTCAAGAACTCTGTAATATTTTGTAATATATTTTCAACTTTTGTAGTATATATGTATAAATATACATCCTTTTGCTTATCTCGTCAAAGTATACCTACAATAAAAAGAAGAACAAGCATGACGCTTATCCTTCTACATTCCCCTTAGATTTTAATACTTCATGAGCTTCTGAAACAATTTGACTTGGCATCTTAGAAAGATGGTTCAGCCCTTGTTCCTTTTCACCTTCCCAGACTAAATGGAGTAAAAACTCAATATTGCCATCGCCACCGGTGATTGGTGAGAACGATAGATTTTTGACATCGTAACCAAGAGACAAAGAAAGGTCAATGATTTTATTAATAACCGCTTCATGTACCTTGGGATCCCTTACGATTCCCTTTTTCCCTACCTCTTCTCTACCAGCCTCAAATTGTGGCTTGACCAGAGCAATAATGTCGCTGTTAGGCACTAGAAGAGTTTTTAAAACAGGGAGAATTAGCTTTAATGATATAAACGAAACATCTATGGAAGCAAAATTCGGCATATCACCAGTCAAATCAGCAGGTGTTACATAACGAAAATTTGTCCGTTCCATAACGATGACTCGTTCATCTTGCCTTAGCTTCCATGCTAACTGATTATAGCCGACATCTAAGGCATACGATTGTTTAGCTCCATTTTGTAGTGCACAGTCCGTAAATCCGCCGGTGGAAGCACCAATATCTAACAAGACCTTTCCTTCGACTTGTACGTCAAATTCATTCAGAGCTTTTTCTAACTTTAAGCCCCCCCTACTCACATAGGGCATGACATTACCTTTTATCGTTAACGGAAGATCGCTACTTATTTTCTCACCTGGTTTATCCAATCGGTTTTCATTGCTATATACGAGTCCCGCCATAATCGCACGTTTCGCTTTTTCTCTAGTTTCTATTAACCCGCGTTCAACTAGCAGAACGTCAATTCTTTCCTTTTTACTTTTCATAGTAGTGAACCCTTTTTCCCTCTAACCTGTGTAAGTTCGATTACTTTCTGAATGGTTGAATCCACTGTTAAATCAATTTCTTTCAATAACTCATCAACATTTCCATGCTCAATAAATTGATCTGGAATACCCATACGATCAATCACAGCATCAAAGTAACGATTTTCAGCCGCAAACTCTAAAATAGAACTTCCAAATCCACCTTGAAGAACCGCTTCTTCAATCGTTAATATAGGCATTTTATTTTCAAATAGCTCTGAGAGCATCTGACGGTCTAACGGTTTAATAAATCGTGCATTGATGACCTTCACATGAATCCCCTGCTGTTCAAGATGATTTGCTGCTTCTAACGCCATTGGAATCGTTGTCCCAAAAGTTAAAATAGCTATATCCTCGCCTTCTTTTAATACTTCCCAAGTACCGATTGGAATCGTTTTTAGATCCTCATCCAATGGAACACCCACTCCATTTCCTCGAGGAAATCTCATAGCAATCGGTCCATCATCATATTTTAAGGCTGTATTGACCATGTGTTGCCCTTCGTTTTCATCTTTAGGCATCATCAACACCATATTTGGTACATGTCTCATAAAGGCAATATCAAATACTCCTTGATGCGTTTCTCCATCAGCACCTACAAGCCCTGCACGATCAATACCAATAAACACATTTAAGTTTTGACGGCAAATATCATGAACCACTTGGTCATAAGCTCGTTGCAGGAAAGTCGAATAAATCGCTAAAAACGGCTTCATCTTCTGGGTTGCAAGTCCTGCAGCTACAGTTGCAGCATGCTGTTCAGCAATTCCCACATCAAACATACGATCAGGGAATTCACTTGCAAATCCTTCAAGCTTCGATCCAACAGGCATCGCAGGGGTAATGGCAACGATTCTCTCATCCTCACGTGCTAGTCTTCGAACCGTTTCACTAACCAGTTTACTCCAAGCAGGCGGAGGTGTTTCAGCTGGTTTTGGAAAAGCTCCCGTTTCTATTTTATACGGTCCAGTTCCGTGCCAAGTACCCACTACATCACTTTCCGCAGGGTGATATCCCTTCCCTTTTTTAGTGATTACGTGTAAAAGAACCGGTCCTTCTGTCTTTTTTGCGTATGCTAAATTTTCAAATAGTTCATCATAATTATGACCATCTACTGGTCCTAAATATGTAAATCCCATCTCTTCAAAAAACATACCTGAAACCAATAAATACTTCAGGCTATCTTTTATCCGCTCAGCAGTTGTCGCTAATTTTCCTCCAACAGCTGGAATTTTCTTTAACAAATACTCCAGTTCATCTTTCGCCCAGTGATATTTCCCAGCCGTTCGTAATCGCCCTAAGATACTGTGAAGAGCTCCAACATTTGGTGCAATGCTCATCTCATTGTCATTTAAGACAACGATGAGGTTCTTCTTTTCATGACCAATGTGATTTAATGCCTCTAATGCCATTCCACCAGTTAATGCGCCATCACCAATTACAGGGACAACAAAAGATTTTTCCTTTTTTAAATCCCTAGCGATCGCCATTCCCATAGCAGCGGATAAAGAGGTAGAACTATGGCCGGTTTCCCATACATCGTGTTCACTTTCAATCATCTTTGGAAATCCACATAAGCCTTTATATTGTCTTAGCGTATCAAATTCACTGGCTCTACCTGTTAAAATTTTATGAACATATGATTGGTGACCAACATCCCATAAAATTTTATCTTTTGGGCTTGAAAAACAAGTATGAAGAGCAATGGTCAGCTCTACTACTCCTAAGTTCGGTCCAATATGCCCACCCGTAACTGATAATTTTTCTATTAAAAATTGTCTGATGTCGTTACTTAATTCTTTTAGTTGTTGTTGAGAAAGCCCTTTTAAAAAGGAAGGGTCTTTAATTGATAATAGATCCACTAGTTGGACCACTCACTTTCATCTCTTAATTGTTGCCGATCTTTTTCTTAGTTGTTCATGTGTTTCGTTAGCTGTATACATTAAGAGTACCGTATTACTGACATTTTTCCAAATGTTTTCCGTTTACACTCTTATTAATGATTTCGGTTAGCAACTAAATCCGTGATTTCTTTAAGAATATCCGTTTCAAGTTCCGTGCTATTTAGGGCATCCTTTGCAAGCGAAATATGCTCTAGTAACGATTGCCTTGCCCCCTCGATTGTCAATAATGATGGATATGTACTCTTATTATTCTGTTCGTCACTGCCCACTTTTTTCCCAATGATTTCCTCATCGCCTTCAAGATCTAAAATATCATCCCTAATTTGAAAGGCTAAACCTAAATGATGAGCAAATGCAGAAAACTTTTCTAATTGGTGAGTATTTGCTCCGGCAATCATTGCTCCAGCAACCACACTGTACGCTAGTAACTTCCCTGTCTTATGGATGTGAATGTATTCAAGTTCATCAAGACTTAAGTCTTTCCCTTCCCCATCCATATCGGCTACTTGTCCACCTACCATCCCTTCGGCCCCTGAAGCTTTCGCTAGCTCTGTAATAAGTTGAATTTTCACTTCGGCCGGTATATGTTCGGAGGATAAACTTGAAATTACTTGAAAGCTGTACGTTAAAAGGGCGTCGCCAGCCAGGATAGCGTATGCTTCTCCGAACACCTTATGATTAGTTGGTTTTCCTCTTCTTAGGTCATCGTTATCCATGCTAGGAAGATCGTCATGAATTAAAGAATACGTATGAATCATTTCTATCGCTGCAGCCGCTTCTAAACCTATTTCCCCCTTCTTCCCAAACGCTTCTAATGTAGCGAATAATAATAACGGACGAATACGTTTGCCGCCTGCTTCTAACGAGTAGAGCATCGCTTCTTTAATTAGTGAAGGTGCAGTTAATTTACTAACAGATTCATTTAAATAAGCTTCCACTAGCTCTTTATACTTTTTAGAAAAGGTGGTAAGTCCCACTTTCTTCACTATTATTCCTCCTCTTGAATAGAGAAGGTTTCCTTCTTCCCATTCTCCGTAAGAATTTCTGTTAGTTGCTCTTCTACATTGCGGAGCTTATCGTGACAAAGCTTTGAGAGCTCCATTCCTTTTTTATAAATAGAAATCGCCTCTTCTAAAGGTACATCTCCTTCTTCTAATTGTTCAACAATATCTTCAAGTTGCTGCATCGCTTCTTCAAAACTTATTTTCGTTTCGTTACTCATTTGTTTGATCCTTCCCCTCGATCTCTAACACTTCACAAGTGATAGAACCATCTACAAGTTTTATTTTAATATTATCATTAAGTTGAATTTGTTCTGTGCTTTTTACTAAGTGATCGTCTTCATCGTAGACGAGACTATATCCTCGGTCCATAATTTTCAAAGGACTTAACGCATCCAATGCCATATTCACTCTTTGATGTTCTTTCTTCTTAGCTAAAAGAAGGCTAGCAAAAGCACGATTTAATACCTTTTCCGTCTTTGTTTGCTGCAGAACAGCTGTTTGAAGAAGTGTATTCAAATTATTTCTTTCAAGTCTCCGTTTCGTACGAATATATCCTTCATTTCTATTCAAAAATAAGCCTTGTGCTGCCCTCTGTAATAATTCTGTCGACTTATCAATTTGCTCTAACTTTTGCTCATACAATCTTTGAGGGTACTTGAAAGCATATGATTTACTTAAACGATCATATCGCTGTGCTTGTACATTTATCTTCTCTTTTATCTTTCGAATAATCCTTGTTTGTCTTGTTAACACTCTTTCAATTAATTCATCAATATGCGGGACAGCGAGCTCTGCCGCTCCCGTAGGAGTCGGTGCTCGAAGATCCGCCACATAATCAGCAATGGTCGTGTCTGTTTCATGACCAACAGCAGAGATAATTGGAATCCTAGATGCAAATATAGCCCTTGCGACTATTTCCTCATTGAACGACCATAATTCCTCAATTGATCCCCCACCGCGGCCAACAATCAGAACGTCAATTTCATGTAGTTGATTCGCTTGTTCAATTGCCTTTACAATGGATGCAGCTCCTTGCTCTCCTTGAACAAGGGCGGGAATGACCATTATATTAGCAATCGGGTATCTCCTTTTAAGGGTCGTTAAAATATCTCGTATCGCTGCACCCGTAGGAGAGGTAATGACCCCAACTGTGTGGGGATATTTTGGCAATGGTTTTTTATATTCCTTTGAAAATAAACCTTGTTTTAAAAGTTTTTCTTTAAGCTGTTCAAAAGCTAGATAAAGATCGCCGATTCCATCGGGCTGCATCTCTTTTATGTACATTTGATACTGACCACTTTGTTCGTATAAGGTGATATCGCCTTTCACTAACACTTTCATTCCATTTTCCGGTCTGAATTTAATGGATTTATTAAAGCTTGAAAACATGACGGCGAGGATTCTTGCTTTTTCGTCTTTTAAGGTAAAGTACATATGTCCACTAGAGTGCTGTTTAAAGTTTGAAATTTCCCCTTTTACGTAAATATCCTGTAAATGTGGATCAGCGTCAAACTTTCTTTTTATATATTTAGTTAAGGCAGTTATTGTTACATATTGCTTTTCTTCCATTTAGTACTCCTTTTAACCAAAGGTATGGATCACGCAAAAAAACAGTCCTATCTAATTATAAGGATAAATCTCTTTTCAGTCACGTCTTGATGATTTAGAAAAGGGATTACCTATAAAAAAAGGGCTGTTTTTTGTGAAAATCTATCCTTGAATAGCTTTTCGTGCGGCTTTGACTGTGTTATACATGAGCATGGTAATGGTCATGGGACCGACTCCACCTGGTACCGGGGTTATGTAGGAGGTCTTTTCTTTTACTTGATGGTAAGCAACATCACCGCAGAGCTTCCCTTGTTCATTTCTATTGATTCCAACATCAATGACTACTGCCCCTTGTCTTACATAGTCGGCAGTTATGAAATTAGCTCGCCCTACAGCGGCAATTAAAATATCTGCTTGATTCGTGTATGATCGTAGATCGCGAGTCTTTGAATGGCAGTAAGTAACCGTTGCATCACGATTTAATAGCATTTGCCCTAGTGGCTTTCCTACGATATTACTTCGTCCCACAATCACAACATGCTTTCCAGATAGAGAAATACCATTTTCTTCGAGCATTACGATCACACCCGAGGGGGTGCATGGCATCAATGCATCTTGTCCGATAACCATCTTTCCCACATTAATTGGATGAAAACCATCAACGTCTTTCATCGGTGAAATAGCATTAATAATTTCGTCTTCATCCAAGTGTTCTGGAAGTGGAAGCTGTACCAATATCCCATGTATTTCTTTACACTCATTAAGCTCATAAATTTTAGATAGCAATATGTCTTGGCTTACAGTTGAGTCGAATGTAATAAGTTCTGAGTAAATTCCAAGTTCCTTACAGGCTTTCTGCTTGTTAGCTACATATGTACGTGATGCATCATCATTCCCGACTAAAATAACCGCTAAGCCTGGTACCACTCCCTCTTTTTTGAGGTTCTGAACGTTTGACTGGATTTCTATTCTCTTTTTTATACTAACTTCTTTCCCATCAATTGTTTGAGCTGTCACAATCATTCCCCCTTATCAGCAAAAGCGGAATTACTGCTTTTCTGTTTGTTGCTTTATTTTCGAGAGAACTCCATTTACGAATCGACTAGCATGCTCATCTCCGAAAATTTTCGCAATCTCAATCGCTTCGTCGATGACAACGTTTGAAGGAACCTCTTCCTTCAAGTATACAAGTTCGTAAACAGCCAGTCTTAACAGGTTCCGATCTACTGGTGCAATTCGCTCAATTGTCCATTTTTCTAAATGCTCTTTAATCATTTCATCAATTTGACTTTTGTGTTCTACAACCCCACTAACTAGATTAGAGAGGTAGTCATCTCCACGTTCTTCTTCTAATACATGAAGAATCGCTTCCTTTGGATCTGCTTCACTCATGTCAATTTGAAACAATGCTTGTAACGCTTTTTCTCTTGCCGTTCTTCTTTTCATCTATCCTAAACTCCTTTATTGGTTGAGATACCTAATCATAATATGATCATAGCATAATAACTCATCATACATGAAATACTCGAAAGAAAAAAGAGCCAAAGACTTTTTTGTTGTCCTTGACTCTTTAGAGTGAGTAAATTTACAGCTCTTGTTCTTGTTCAACCTCTTGCTTCGTACTTTCAAACTGAATGCCAACGATATGCACGTTTACTTCCTTAGCATCAAGTGCAGTCATATTCAAAAGTGCTTGTCGAATATTATCTTGAACCTTTTGAGCAACAGTTGGAATGGAAACACCAAACTTCATTAAGCAATACACATCAACTTTAATTCCGTCTTCTCCAAGCTCCACCTTAACGCCCTTACCATGATTTTTCTTACCTAATCGCTCAACGACCCCTAATGCGAAGTTTCCTCTCATTTGAGAAACTCCTTCTACTTCAGAAGCAGCAATACCAGCAATTACTTCAATCACTTCAGGTGCAATCTCAACTTTCCCAAGACCAGAATTTCCTGGATTCATTTCCAAGATATTATTTTCGCTCATACAAAGCACCTCCAACTTTATTTTCCTGTTTCCATTAAATCATACATTTCAAGAAATTTCGTGTTAAAGTCACCTTCAACAAACTTTTCGTGATTTAAAAGTTTTAAGTGGAAAGGAATGGTTGTATGAATTCCTTCTATGACAAATTCACTAAGCGCTCTTTTCATGCGTGCGATTGCTTCTTCCCTAGTACTTCCGTAAGTAATCAGCTTCGCAATCATGCTGTCATAATATGGCGGAATCGTATAACCAGGATATGCAGCTGAATCCACACGAACTCCTAAACCTCCAGGAGGAAGATACATCTCTATTTTACCAGGTGAAGGCATGAATTTCTTCATTGGATTTTCTGCGTTAATTCTGCATTCAATTGCCCACCCATTAAAACTAACTTCTTCTTGAGTTAAACTAAGCTTTTCACCAGATGCCACTTTTATTTGTTCCTTAATCAGGTCAACGCCAGTTACCATCTCTGTGACAGGATGTTCTACTTGGATACGAGTATTCATTTCCATAAAGTAAAACTTACGGTTTTGATAATCATATATAAATTCTACTGTCCCTGCACCGGAATAATCAACCGCTAGTGCTGCCTTTACGGCTGCTGTTCCCATCTCATGTCTTACTTCTCCGTCTAAGGCTGGAGATGGCGTTTCCTCGAGAAGCTTTTGAAGTCTTCTTTGGATGGAGCAATCTCTTTCCCCTAAATGGATGGCATGACCATGATTATCTGCAAGAACTTGTATCTCCACATGTCGGAACTCTTCAATAAACTTTTCGATATATACACCAGGGTTACCAAAAGCAGTTAATGCTTCTTGTTGAGTAATGTTAATCCCTTTGATTAGCTCAGTCTCCGTTCGGGCCACACGAATCCCTTTTCCGCCCCCACCAGCAGTCGCTTTTATTATAACAGGGTACCCGATTTTATTAGCCAATTCGATTGCTTCTTCATCGTCTTTAATGATTCCTTGGGATCCTGGAACAATAGGAACTCCTGCTTGTTTCATCGTTTCACGAGCTACATCCTTTGTCCCCATCTTAGAGATGGCTTCAGGAGATGGTCCTACAAATGTGATATTCACATCTCTACAAAGATCAGCAAAGTCAGCATTTTCAGCTAAAAATCCATAACCAGGATGAATCGCGTCACAGCTCGTCAGCTTAGCTACACTAATAATATTAGTAAAATTCAAGTAACTATCTTTTGAAGCTGTTGGTCCAATACAGTATGCTTCATCAGCAAGCTGAACATGTAAAGATTCACGGTCCGCTTCAGAATATACTGCAACAGATTCAATCCCAAGCTCACGACAAGCTCTTATAATTCGAACAGCTATTTCTCCTCGATTCGCAATTAATAACTTTTTTATCATAGCAGACAGCTCCTTACTCTGGCTTCACTAAAAATAACGGTTGACCATACTCCACTAACTGTCCGTCTTTTACAAGTATTTCTACAATTTCTCCGTTAACTTCAGCTTCTATTTCATTAAATAACTTCATTGCTTCGACAATACAAACAACTGAATCGCTAGAAACCTTTGATCCAACCTTAACATACACATCAGCATCAGGAGAAGGCGATTGGTAGAAAGTCCCCACCATCGGTGAAGTGATTTTATGTAAGTTTGAAGTATCAGCAGCAGGTGTTTGTGCTGGTTGTGCTTGAGGTGCAATTGGCTCCTCTTTCTTTACCTCTACAGCAGCCACTGGTGCTGGTGTTCTGTCAGCAACGACTACAGGTGCTGGTGTAACTTGTTCCTTTACAGTTACAGTACCCTCAGCCACATTTTTTTTCATTTTAATTTTTGCACCTTCGTATTCATATACAAATTCATCTAGACTTGATTGATCTACAAGTTTTATTAATTCTCTAATTTCTTGAACCTTTAACATCATACTCACCTCTAATTTACTTTTTAGCACTAGATACTAATATCATACGATAAGACCTCATAGAAGTTCAACCTTTATTCCTCTATATACATATTCGACAAAAGAACACGTTTTCATTTTTGAAATATAAGATTTTTTTAAATTTTTCCTATTCATTTTTCTTCTACGACTAAAGTTGTAGAAAATATAGAGCTTTTTCACGAGGGAAATAATAAAAATATTTTCTATTCTGTAATTACAAGAAACCATTTATACAGGAGGAGATTTGTAATGAATAGTAACGATGTAGTCATGATTACAGGAGCATCAAAAGGATTAGGAAAGGCTTTAACATTAGCATTTGCCAAACAAAGGAAACGATTGTCTATTTGCGCCAGAAATACGGAAGCCTTATTTCAAGTGAAGGAAGAAGCTGAACAATTAGGAGCAGAGGTGTTTGCAATAAAGGCAGATATTTCTCTTCCAAGAGACGTAGAAAGATTTGTAGCTTTAACAGTAGAACGGTATGGACAAATCGATGTGTTAATCAATAATGCCTCAACTCTTGGGCCGAGTCCAATACCTCTATTACTAGATTATCCTGAGTATGACTTTTCTACTACATTTCACGTAAATGTTCTAGGTCCTTTTTTGATAACAAAAAGAGTGCTGATTCACATGCTTTTACAAAATAAGGGGGCAGTCATTAATATTACCTCTGAAGCCGGTTCAACTGGGTATGCCGGATGGGGTGCCTATGGGGTGTCAAAGTTTGCACTTGAAGGATTAACAGAAACTTGGGCTGATGAACTACGTGACACAAATATCCGCATCAACATGGTCGATCCTGGGGAAATGAATACCGAAATGCACGCACTAGCCGTCCCTGATTGTGATTATCCTCTAGCAGACCCGAACGATGTGGTTGATATTTTTCTTTATTTAGCTTCCGAAGACGCAAATAATATTACCGGGAAACGGTTTGAAGCCCAAGTATACAAGGAGGAAAGAAAATGACTTCACAAGCTTTTGATTTTCATCTTCCGAGACAGTTAAATGCGTCAATCCCTCCTGAGCGAAGAGGGATTAGACGTGATCAGGTAAAAATGATGGTACTTAATAAACAAAGTGGGCAAGTAGACCACGATGAATTCAGTCATCTTGAACATTATCTTCAAGCAGGTGACCTCCTAGTTCTTAACAATAGTAGAACAATCCCCGCACTATTAAGAGCTAGGTTTCATCAAAATAGTCTGAAGGAACCATCAACTATAGAGGTGAAACTTGCTCGTAAACTAAATGAGTTCGAATGGGAAGCATTAATTTTAAGTAAAAAGGTATCGGCTGGAGAAGTTTTATACTTTTCCCCCACTTTGTCAGCTACTGTATTAAATCTGAAAAGCCCTACTCCCCTCTCACGAATTCAATTTTCAAAAGGAGGTACAGAGCTACTAGAAGAGATCTATATGATAGGAGAACCTATCCGTTATGAATATATTCATGAACCTTGGAGTCTTGAATATTATCAAACCGTTTTTGCGTCAACACCCGGATCGTTGGAAATGCCTTCAGCTGGAAGAGCCATAAGCTGGGAACTGCTATTTCGATTACAAAAAAAAGGGATTCAGATTGCTTTTCTTCAATTACACACTGGGCTTAGTTATTTTTTGGACGACAATTTGCTTCCAAGTCCTGAAGAAAATTGTGAGAAATATATCATTCCAGAGAAGACAATGAATAAGGTGCTAGATACAAAGAAAAGCGGATCAAAGGTCATTGCGGTTGGTACGACAGTTGTTCGTGCCTTAGAAACCGCCGCGAAGACCAGCTGTCTCTCTGGTTGGACAAATTTGTATATTACTGAAGAGTCAAAGTTGCAGTTGATAGATGGCATTATTACTGGCTTTCATGAACCAAAAGCGAGTCATTTGGATATGCTTTTAGCTTTTGTACCAAAAGAAAAACTATTTCCGGCGTATGAGGAAGCACTTAATAAACAATATTTATGGCATGAATTTGGAGATATTAATGTCATCCTTTAGGAGGTAGTCTGCTTGCGAGTCCATCATTATGGGATTGAAGTAAAAGATATGGAGAAATCCATATCTTTTTATAAAAAGGCACTTCATTTTCAGATAGAAAAAAAGGTAAAATTTATGGAAGAAGAGATTGTTTTTTTACGGTTAGAAGATGTTCGCTTGGAACTTTTTCTCGGTGATCATGTAAATAAAGTTTCACATACGCATATTTGCTTCGAAGTTCCTTGTATAACTGAGGTCCTTCTTCGTTGTAAAGAATACGATTACTGTATAGTGGAGGGTCCATACGAGTTGGAAATCGGTTGGAAAACTGCATTTGTGACAGGACCCTCTAATGAAACGATTGAATTTTTACAAATGAGTTTGAGATAGTATCAACATACTAAATTTCTATTGTTTGAGGGTGGTCCTGATGGGAGAGAGTTCTAGATATAGAGAAATGAAGATACTTAAAGAAATTGCTGAAATGTTAAACGAGGGGACTGAATTGTATCATGTTCTATCTCAAGTCCTAAAAAAGCTATTGGATATAACAGGACTTCAAACCGGTTGGATCTTTTTTATTGATGAAAAAGGCTCCCATCAACTTGTCGCACATGAAGCCCTCCCTCCTGCTCTTTCGTATGAACAGAACCTGAGAATGTGCAAGGGTTCGTGCTGGTGTGTTAATCGTTATCATCATCAGAAATTAACAAAAGCAACCAATATTATTGAGTGCCAAAGAATTGAGGAAGCAATAGAAGCAAAAATGGGAGATCATAACGGTTTAACCCATCACGCTACTGTTCCGCTCCGTGCGGGAGAGGAACGATATGGTTTATTAAATGTGGGCGCTCCCTTTAAAACCTTTTTCAAGGATGATGAGTTAGCCCTACTTGAAGCCGTTGCTTTTCAAATTGGTACTGCCATTAAGAGGATGAAGCTTGTGGAACATGAGCAAAAAACCGCCCTCAATGACGAGAGAAATCGACTTGCTCGAGATCTTCATGATTCGGTAAATCAATTATTATTTTCTTTAAGTCTCACGGCAAGAGCAGGAAGAGAAATGACAAAAACAGAGGAAATGAAAAATACCTTCACCTATATACAAGAGCTCGCTCAAGATGCACTTGGGGAAATGAGATCCTTGATTTGGCAGTTACGTCCCCAAGGGTTAGAGGATGGGCTGCTGAGCGCCTTTCAAAAATACGGCCAACTACTAGGGCTAACTGTTCATATAAATATGAAGGGTGTTCCTCACTTTTCAAATCAGGTCGAAGAAGCACTGTGGAGAATTGGGCAAGAAGCACTTGCAAATTGTAAAAAACACGCAGGTACAACGATTGTGTATATTGATTTGGAAAAAACCAAAAAGGAAACCACTTTCATCATTAAAGACCTTGGCATTGGCTTTCAATATCAAAAGGGAATCCAAACACCTTCTCTAGGTTTACAAAGTATGCAATTTCGAGCTGAAGCCATTAAGGGAGAATTTTCATTAGAAAGTAATCTAGGAAATGGTACAATTATTCAAATCAAAATACCTCATTAAGGAGGGGTGCTAAATGACAACGAAGATTCTTGTTGTCGATGATCATCACGTCGTTCGTCGGGGACTCGTCTTTTTTCTACGCACGCAAAAAGAGATTGAAATTGTGGCCGAAGCAGCTAACGGAATAGAAGCCATTGAGCTTACGAAAAGATATGAGCCCGACCTTATATTAATGGACCTTTCCATGCCGGAAATGGATGGAATCGAAGCCACGAAAATTATAAAAACCTTGTACCCTACGATAAAAGTCATTATTTTGACAAGCTTTTCTGAACAGGACCATGTAATTCCTGCACTCGAGGCGGGTGCTTCTGGATGTCAATTAAAGGATATTCAACCAGACGAACTTGTTCAGTCGATCCGAAATGTGATGCTAGGAACAAACCAGATACATCCCAAGGCCACAAGTCATTTATTAGCAAAGTTATCAATCGATCGAAACCAATCTCGGCATTCAATTTATGAGTTAACCAAACGAGAAATGGATGTATTAAAAGAAATTGCCAAAGGTAAAAGCAACAAAGAGATTGCAACAAGCTTATATATTACTGAAAAGACAGTCAAAACCCATGTTTCTAACCTTCTCTCAAAGCTTGGTTTAGCCGATCGTACCCAAGCAGCCCTTTATGCTGTTAAAAATCGGCTAGTTGAATAAGAAAACGGAAAGCACTCGGGCTTTCCGTTTTTCTATTATTTACTTATTTGGAATTGTACTACTGGCTTCAAGCCACCTAATTCAGAGCGAACTAACTTTAAAATTTCATTAGCAGCAGCTGGAGAATGGCTTTTTGCTTTTACAGTGACACGTACTTCGTCATCGTTTACTCTTACTAAAGCATCTTCATAGTCCATAGCTACAATCATTGTTTCAAGATACGCTTCTTTTTGAGTAACATCATTTAATTCTTTAATTTTATCAAGAGCCGCATTAATGTCTTCAGTTGGTAGATCTGTAGAAGCAACTGTCGTTTCTAGCTCTTCTTTTAATTTACTTCTCTCTTCATCTAGCTCTAGGCGTAGTGCTTCAAACATTTCATCGCTAGCCGTGCTAGAAATGACTGATTCACCAGATTCAGATTTATTTTCTCCACTTACTGTTGAATCTTCCTCTGTTTCTTTGTCTACTGTAGCCATATTATTCATTTGCTGTTCTGGAGAAGTAATGTAATATACCGATAATACAACAACTAAGCTAAGCATTGTTAATAACCAAACCGTTTGTTTTTTCAATAACATCTATAAATCCCCCTTTTATTTTTTAGGCATTACAGATACTCGGTGAACCGGTACATCTAATAGTTTCGTAACGGACTCAAGTATCCATTTTTTTACTTGTATATTATCAGCTCCCTTTGCAATTACGATGACACCGCGTATGGCTGGCTTCTTCGTTTCTATCACAATAGGAACCTCTTTTTCCCCATCTCGGATAATCACTAACTGTTCATCCTTTGATTGGTCTTCGACTGTTCTTTGCCCACCCTCACGGTCAACCTCTTCGGTTTTTTGGGACTGAACAACCACATTTTTTTCTAGTATTTTTTTCTCAGTCGCGTCAACATTTACTGCTACAATGACTTCTCCAACGCCGACAATTCCCTCAAGTGTTTCCTTTAATTGATTTTCATAATGATCTTCATAGGCGGCAATGATTTCATTCCCATCAATTTTTTTCTGTCCAAATGTTTCTACATCCTCGCTTGAATCCTCAGCCTTTCCTCCCGTTTCAATAGCGGAAGAACTTGGATTTGGATTTATGAGCAAATTGCTTGCTAACATAATGGCGGCTCCAATTAATAAGACGATTAAAAAGTATTGATATTTACTAGATTTTTTCTCAGGAGGGCTATCTTTACTAAATAGTTTTTTTAGGAATGTAATTGGCCCTTTATCTTTGTTAGGTTCTTTATCTTTTTCTGTATCATTTTCCACTTATTTGTTCCCCCCTTCTATGAAGATTTCAACAGCGCCTTTGTTTACATCCCATTTTTCAGAGAGAAGTGAAGACAGTTCTTCGTTTTGTTCACTTTCGGAATTAGATGGTAGAGGTGAGTTCGTATTAATATCAACCATTTGTACGACTTCTACCACATCCTCTTTTGTTGATTCACGTAATGTAACAGATATCTCTTGAAGATTGTCTGGGAAGGTTGCGCTGCTCGTTTCATCCACTGATAGATCGATACTAGCAATCTCTAAACCGTACTGTTCCATCAACTCCTCTTCAACGTCCTTTTTCAATTGGACAGCCACTTCTTCTAAAGCATATGCATCAAAAGAGGCTTGTATTTCTTTTTTCTTTAATTCTATTGAATTTTCTATATTTTTTTCTGAAATGGAGTCTACTTCTGTGATGGAGGAGAGGCTCGCCTCGAAATCACTAGATAATATTTTCAGAACCGGTGAAAGAATAATGGCTATTAGCAATAATCCAGTAACCATCCTGGTGTACTTTTGCATATTCGAATTTGGAAGCAGCATATCAACAACTGTTGCCAGCAAGACGAAAAGGATAATATTTGTGATCCAATCTTTTAGAAAATCCATTCCACTCCTCCTAACGAACCATCATCGTAAGGTTTCCTGCTGCAATGACAACGGTTAAACTTAGAAAAAACATCATAGATACGATCGCTAAAGCAGCAAATACGAAAACAATACTTTTACTAATGATTTCTAAACACGCGATAACGGGTCCTCCACCTAGAGGCTGTAAAACGGCAGCTGCAAACTTATAAATAAAGGCAATCATTAATATCTTAATCGCTGGAAAAGCGACAATTAGTAGTAATATGGCTACTCCTGCAATTCCAACGGTATTTTTCAGTAAAAGAGAAGCACTAATTACCGTGTCTGTGGCATCTGTAAACATTCGTCCAATAACAGGGATAAAATTACCGGTAATGAATTTCGCTGTTCGAATTGTAATTCCATCTGTCACAGCCGCTGAAGCTCCTTGTACACTTAGAACACCAAGGAAGACGGTCAGGAAAATCCCTAATAATCCAATGCTCCAATTTCTTAACAGGTTCCCTAATTGAGTCACTTTGTGATGCTCTGATAAAATACTCACGATGCTAAGTACTGCTCCTAAAAATAGAAGTGGTAAAACAACATATTGTATAAACATTCCACTGCTATTCATAAGGAATAAAATCACTGGATGGAAAAAGGCTGCAGATACAAGCCCCCCCGACGAGGCGATTAATGCAAGGAGAAGCGGTATTAGCGCTAAGATGAAGGAAATCATAGTTGTTATCGTATCATTTGTATATTGGATAGCTATATGAAAACTATTTAGCGCAATAATAATTAACACCATGAATACAATCGCATAGGCTACTTTACTAACTGTGCTCTTTTCAAATGAATTTTGTAGTGTTTGCAAAAACATCGAGAACACGGTAAGTAATATTAGCGTGCCAAGAAGCTTTCCATTCACAACAAATTCGTGAAATATAAATTTAATTATTCCATTCGTCCACTCTTTTAAGGAAAATTGCTTGTCCCCTTTGATAAAGTCGTACAAGCTTCCCTTTTGACTTTCCGGGAGAAACCCACCATATTCTGTCGTAATCTTTTCCCAAAACACCTTCATTTCATCGATATCCAACGCTTCAAGCTGTTCTTCCATCATTTGTTCAGGATTTAGGACTGACTGTGAAGAAGATTGCGTTTCTTCGTTTGTCTCCGCCTTACTTATTGGGACAGATACAAATAGGATGAGAAATAAGAGAGAGATTGTTTTGAAGATCAGTTGCTTCAACTTTTTCACCTTCTTTTATTCTGTTCAGTAGCTCAACTAATTTGGGATTAATGCAATAATTGTTTCTATCAACACAGTCAAAATGGGAATCGCCATGGCAAGGATTAGTATTTTCCCAGCCATCTCAATTTTCGAGGCGATTGCAGCTTGTCCCGCATCCTTTGTAATTTGAGAAGCAAACTCCGCAATATAAGCAATTCCGATGATTTTCAGAATGGTTTCTACATAAATGATATTTACATTTGCATTTATCGCTATTTTTTCAAGCATATGAATAATCGCGTAGATTTGATCGATTAGATAGAGAAAGATAGAACATCCCACAAATACGATTAGCAAAAAGGCGAAATTTGGTTTCTGCTCTTTGACTACAAGAGCTAAAAAAGTAGCAATGAGTGCAAACCCAACTATTTTTAAAATTTCAATCGTCAAACCCTCCTTTACCCTTGGAATAGGAACACTGATTTGATCTTTTGAAATAAGTCATCTACAATTGAAGCAACCATAAACAATATATAAATAAAGCCAAATAAAGTTACCCACTGAGCGTACTCTTTCTTTCCAACTTGATCGAGAATTGTGTGTAAAAACGCAACTACAATACCTACTCCAGCTATTTTAAAAATAATATCTACTTCTAGACCCATTCGCTTTTCCTCCTAAGACCACATTCAATTTTTTACATCAGTAGAATAACTAGTAGTAAACCTGATAGAAATCCTAAGCTTTTCATCATCTTTTCATATCTCGATTGCTTATCAAACGCATCCGCTTCTTCACGCTCTAGATGAGTTAAGGCCAAACGAATTTGTTTTTGTTGCGAGAAACGATCATGTCTACCAAGCGTCTCCCCAAATTGCTTCATAATCTCATATTCTCCTTGTTTTAATGCTGTGAGCTTCCAAACCTCTTGAAGGCTTTCCTCCCACGCATCTTTTACCGTAGTTTCAGAGTTGGTTAGTTTCTTAGAAAAAGATTCAAAAAACCAAGAAAGAGGCTTGGAAAGCTGTGAAGCTAATCTTCTAGCTGCTTCATGAAGAGGGGTATGACCATACATAATTTCAGCCTCGAGTGATTGTAAAGCTGACTTTAATTGTCTTAGCTGACGAGGCCTTTCTGTTAAATGCCTAGAGGCTTCAAAGCCCGTCCAAGTAGTAGCAATGATAATAAAAACGGCTCCGATTAACTTTATCATTTATGTCACACTCACTTTTCTGACAATTTCCCTACCCTGTTGATCCTTCACAGAAAGTATCGTGCCTGGCCCTTCTAAACGGCTTAATTCAATAAATCTTTGAAATATTCCACTCTTGATGATTGGTGTTAATGTGGGTCTTTTTAAAATATCCGCGTACGAATGACCATGTGTCGTTGTTAAAAGAGAGATCCCTGCATGAACGGCTTCTAAAATTGCCTCTCCATCCTCTTCCCTACCAATTTCATCTACAACTAGTACATCAGGGCTCATAGAGCGAATCATCATCATCATTCCTTCCGCTTTTGGACAAGAATCTAATACATCTACTCTCGGTCCAAATGTCAGCTGAGGAACACCATTTATACTTCCAGCAATCTCGGATCGCTCATCAACAATTCCTACCTTAGCTGCCGGGATCGTTTTTGTACCTGTTGAAATCACTCTCGCTAAGTCTCTTATTAACGTGGTCTTTCCTGTCTGTGGCGGACCAATGATCATGGTATGCAACCAATCTCCTTCATATAGAAACGGGAGGAGACTATGACAAATCCCAATTTTCTCTCTTGCTATACGAAAGTTAAAAGAGGAAACATCTGTAATTGCTTTCACCTTGCCCGCCTCCAAAATAACTTTCCCAGCAAGTCCTACCCGATGACCGCCTGCCACCGTAACATATCCTCTTTTTAATTCTTCTTCTAACGTATAGATAGAAAAATGACTGATCTTATTCAGCAGTTGGATCGCATCTTCTGCTTTTACCGTATAAGATAAAAAGATTGGATTTCCCCCACAGGTGATTTCCAATGGGCGACCAATTCTAATTCGAATTTCTTCCATATCATTTAATTGAAAGGGAGACAGTTGATTCATTTGATTGGCAATTGCTTTAGGTAACATACCAATAACCTCTTCCATAACCTTTACCTCCTGTCATCAGAACCTTTCTCATTAATTCATTTGTATGCCTGCTTGGCCACTTTATGACTCCTGAATTCTATAATTAAGAGTAGAATCTTATTCCTTAGACTGCATACATTTTACAAAGAGAAGTACTAAAAATAAGGAGGAGTTGATATGTATCAAGATTACACGCGTGTATGGAACCATTATCCTTCCAGAGCAACAAGTACAAATGAAATTAGAGTGATAGGAGAAGGAACGGTGGATATTCAGCCTGACCAGGCCGATGTTATTATTGGAATCATTACGGAGAATAAGGACCTCGTGCCTGCACAGCGAGAAAATGCACAAGTGAGTTCTGCTGTTGTGGATGCTTTGCTTTCACTACAAATTCCGAGAGAAAAAATTAGAACATCTGATTATTCCATTTTCCCTCAATACGACTTTGTCGATGGCGTACAAACGTTTAGAAATTATAAAGTAGAACATCGTTTAACTGTTACTTTATCCAATATGGAGCAAATTGGCATGGTTGTTGATAAAGCAGTAGAAAGTGGAGCAAACAGTATACTAGCGATAAATTTTTCTGCAAAGAATAATTTAATTCAAGAACAACAAGCACTCACACTTGCCGTTAATGATGCCACACAGAAGGCGGCAGCAATTGCTCAAGCCCTACGTGTTCAACTTAATCATCCTCCCATACTCATTATTGAAGGTGGCAGTGCTATAACCATCCCTGAGCCACTTTATACTACGATGCCTATGGTAAAAGGAGTAAGTACAACGATAGAACCAGGATTACTACAAGTAAAGGCAACCATTACGGCTGTCTTCCAATTTACTTCATAACAAAAAAAGACACTCACTCGAGTGTCTTTTTCATTCGCTATTGAAAGTATATGATTAAGCTCTTGAAACGTATGAAGATTCTGTTGTGTTAATGATTAAACGATCACCTTGGTTAATAAAGAAAGGCACTTGAACAGATAGACCCGTTTCTAGAATAGCAGGTTTTGTTCCACCTGAAGCTGTGTCACCTTTAATTCCTGGCTCTGTTTCAGCTACTTCAAGCACTACAGTATTAGGAAGTTCAACTCCTAGTGTTTCACCTTGATACATCATGATATGAACTTCCATGTTTTCTTTCAAAAACTTTAGTTCATATTCAATAGAAGTTGCTGGAAGCTCGATTTGATCATATGACTCAACGTCCATGAATACATGTTGCTCACCGTTTGCATATAAATACTGCATTTTGCGGTTGTCGATTTGCGCTTTCGCTACTTTCTCACCCGCACGGAATGTCTTCTCTTGAACCGCTCCTGTACGCAGGTTACGAAGCTTTGAACGAACAAATGCCGCACCTTTACCAGGCTTAACGTGTTGGAAATCCATTACGCGCCATAAGCCGCCATCTACTTCAATTGTTAAACCTGTACGAAAATCGTTTACTGAAATCATTAATAAATCCTCCTAATATGATGCATTAAAGAATAATAAGCTCTTTTGTAGAGTAAGTGAGGGATTCATTTCCATCCTTCGTAATAATCGTATCATCTTCAATACGAACACCGCCAAGCCCTGGAATATATATACCAGGTTCGACAGTTACAATCATTCCTTCTTCAAGAACAAGATTTGATCTTACCGAAAGTGCAGGTCCTTCATGCACTTCTAGACCAATACCATGTCCCGTTGAATGACCAAAATATTCACCATACCCATGTGAAGAAATATGATTTCTTGTTAATGCGTCGGCTTCTTTTCCCGTCATTCCTGGTTTGATTCCTTCCATCCCGAGTAATTGCGCTTGTAAAACAATATTGTAAATTTCCTTTAGCTTATCATCAGGTTCTCCAACTGATACAGTTCTTGTAATGTCGGATACATAGCCTTTATAATATGCCCCAAAGTCAAGTGTTACAAAATCACCTGCTTCAATTACTTTTTCACTAGCCACTCCATGAGGAAGTGCAGATCGAATTCCCGAAGCAACAATTATATCAAAAGATGATGAAGTTGCACCTCTTTTTCTCATAAAGAACTCAAGCTCATTCGAAACCTCTAACTCTGTTATACCGGGACGAATAAAGCCTAAAATATGTGTAAACGCAGCATCTGCAATCTTTGCTGCTTCCTTTAATATCTTAATCTCTGCGTCAGTCTTTATCAAGCGCAACTTTTCAATAACGCCTGATAATGGGACTAGTTCTGACTGCAAAGCTTCTTTATATGATTGATAAGATGAATATGTAACATGTTCTTGTTCAAATCCTAGTCTAGTGATTCCAAGCTCTTTAACTTGCGCGGCTACTTCTTCAGCTACGGTACCGTTATGCTTTACGATTTCAAAGCCGACACATTGCTTTTCCGCTTGTTCGACGTAACGAAAATCTGTAATAAATTGTGCACGATCTTTACTTATGAGGACAACACCTGCTGAGCCTGTGAAGTTAGACATATAGCGACGATTAAAACTACTTGTAATAAGAATTCCATCCACCTTTAACTTTTCTATCTCAGCTCTTAATTTATTTAATTTTTCCATCATTCTCTCCCTTTCGTAATCTTATTCTGTTAAACGAAAAAAGAATGCTCAATAAGAACATTCTAACACATCCTTTTTTCGTTACACTAGTCTGGAGAGAAGGGAGGCTCATGGTTTGCCTTTTTTATTTTCTTCATTTCATGTTCCTCATAGGAAATCGAATAACCGATAAACGTCCCATATAAAACATAAAAACATGCTGTAGTAATTAATGTATTTAACTCCATCTTTCTAAATGGAGGAATTCCAGGGAAGATCGGGTTAAGTACGAACAATACTAATCCAAGTAACACAAGTCCAAAGCCCATGCTAATGAATATACTCCTAAAACGTCTGAGCGCTATGTAATACATAATGGCAACTCCGATTGAAATAACTCCGAGAAGAAAAATGGAAATGACTGTACCAAGCCATTGTTTCTTCCATGCGCCGATCGCCCATGGCTCTAAGATAACCCTTGGATGAATCTCAGTGAAGTTAAAATACCAGGCAATAAATGCAAGAAAACTCCATAGCATTCCTCCTACAAACCCTGTAATAATGACCATAGCCATAAATGATAATGGTTTTTCATGCTGTTCTTGCTCATATTTCCCCTTGTTTTCTGCCATTAAAATCACCTCCATTTGTATTATGTCCCACGGCATTTCTTTCCTTACTTATAAATAAAAATAATTTGATTTCTGTCAATTTAAGTTTACATGATAGAGGTTTTTTTCCTTTTCTAGTAGAATAAATATTAAGATAAGATTTTATTAAACAAATGTAAAAACGGAGTTCCAATATCGTGGAAAGTTGCATAAATTAATTAATACCTTTAAAACGTTTTATACAATAACAACCTCACCATTAAAATGTTCAAGCCCAATATCCTCACCATCATTAACGAACAATGGGTAGAAATTGTGTAATTGTCAGAACAGCTAGTTTAAAAGCGGAAAAAAATGCTAATCATGCTTTTAGGGAGGTGGCTTTCATGAAAAATCGAACTTCGCTTATTTTTATCGTTTGTTTAGTTACTTTAGCTGCTATTGGAGTAGTTTCTAGACTTATGGTCAATCCTAGTGAATTTTTTAAAAGTATTTTTGTGTTTGCAATTGTCGGAGTCATTCTGTACTTTTTGGTTCGACATTTTTATAAGGGAAGTCCCGACAAAAAAGAACAGCATGCGTTCCGCAAAGCTGCTAAGCGTTCGAAAAAGAAGTATTTTCAAAAAGAGGGTCGGAAGCCTTCAGCTAAAAGTGGCTCCATTACTTCGTTAAAAAAGCATGCGAATAAATCCAAATCAGCCACACATTTAACGGTCATTGAAGGGCGAAAAGGCAAAAAGAAAAACCGAGCATCGTTTTAGACGCTCGGTTTTCTTTTTAATAGCTCCACTTAGAAAAGAATTGGGAAGCTCTTTCCTTTCCTAGATCGAAAAGGATTTGCTTTTTCTCCTCGGTCAATTCAAATTCCGTTGTTAATACCCCTTCTGTTGGGATAAAGATGATATTTTTTTCATGCTTTCTTGAAATATACCGCGAGTCATGTGCATCCTTCATAGTCTCAAACAGAGCCTCGTATAGCTTAATTGCATTGGTAATTTGTTTATTTGGTCGATCTTGAATACTATGAGACAGTTTGATTCCTAATACAGGTCGGACCTTTTTTACATTCTCACTATCGAATAGCCACATAGGGAAATTACTAAGAACTCCACCATCAACAACTGTACTTGTCGTATGGTCATGCTTGATTTTCACAGGTTCAAAGAAATATGGTAAGCTGCAACTCATTCGAATCGCTTTTGCAACTGAAAATGAATTTGGATTAATTCCATAATACGGCAAATCATCTGGGAGAACAATTAATCGGCCATTTGATAAATCCGATGCGACAACTCTTAAAGCTTGAGGTTCGAGGTCTGCAAAGGTTCGAACACCTTTTTGTGAAAGCTTTTCAGCAAGCCACTCTTCAAGTTTCTGGCCCTTATAGATACCCAGTCTCCAATAAAGAAGAATCCATTTAGCCACACGAAAGGGTAGATAAGAAGGCCGAGTATCCAAAAACGTTTTTAAATCCAACTCATTGATAAGCTCATAAACCTCTTTGCTTGTATAGCCTGCAGCAATTAACGAAGCAATAATTGAGCCTGCACTTGTTCCTGCCACTCTTTTAAAACGAAAGCCTCTATTTTCAATTGCTTCATAGGCACCAACTAAGGCAATCCCCTTAATGCCTCCCCCAGAAAAAACGCCGTCAATATACATGGAAGTCACTCCTTAGATGCACGTATATGATACATCTTTAAGCAGTTGCTTCCTGAAATAGTACGGCGGACAATCTAAATCATTTAATTTTTTTATCGAATTGGACTTTTACGTAAAGTAACTTACCTCTGCAGTAGGAAAATACTCTTTAACATACCCTCGAATCGTTTGCTCCATTTCGGCTGCTTCATCCGTTTGATACACATACTTTCCTATTCCGTAACGCCCCCATTTGTATTTTCTTTTTTCCTCATCCATTTCAAGCTTTGTTTTTGGGTAGCGCTTTTCTATGACCTTTTTCGCTGGCTTGGTAAAACGATGTTGAATTAATTCAAAGGTTAAGTTAGGTAACTCAATTCCTTGTAACGAGTCACTAAGACGCTCAAATAACTCTCGATACCCTTCCTTCCAGTCGTCATGAAGATAGATAGGAGCCACAATAAAACCTAGTGGATATCCTGCATTGGCGACCTTTTTAGCAGCTTCAAGACGTTCATCAAATGTTGATGTTCCTGGTTCGAAATTTTTAATAACATATCGCGAATTCACACTAAAACGAAATCGTGTTTTCCCATTATGTTTCGCATCAAGCAGATGGTCTACATGGTGATATTTCGTTACAAAACGAAGCTGACCATATTCTGTTTGACCGATGAACTCGATCGTTTTCTTTAGGGAATGTGTCAAATGATCTAAACCAACAATGTCTGATGTACAAGCGGCTTCGAATCGAGTGATCTCTGGTGCTCGTTCATCCATATATTTTTGAGCTTGATTAAAAATATCTTCTAGATTTACGTATGTCCGAATATACGGCTTACTTCCTAATGTGGTTTGTAAATAACAGTAGTGACAATGCCCCATGCAACCCGTTGCTAAAGGAATGGCATATTCTGCTGACGGCTTAGATGTATCAAATTTTAATGTTCTTCTTACACCCACGACTAAAGTGGACTTGGCATTACGGTATTGCTGAAGCTCATTGTCTCCAGGAATCCCACGGATTTGATTATGTGAAGTAGTTTCTCTTATTTCAAGGCCCATATCTTCAAACTTTTTTTTCAATTCTTTACCGAGTTCATACTCTAATGCACCTGGCTCTATATATACAAGCTGTGGAACAAACGGCTTCATTTTTTTCCCTCATTTCATCAACCTAGTTATACAGGTAGTATGAACAAAAAAAGAAAGAAACGAAAAAAGAGGATGGAACAATTATTTCCATCCTCTTTCCCTTTAAATT
This sequence comes from Robertmurraya korlensis, assembly GCF_023715225.1. GTDB lineage: Bacteria > Bacillota > Bacilli > Bacillales > Cytobacillaceae > Robertmurraya_A. Next base: position 490,886 of record NZ_JAMBNS010000001.1, on the reverse strand, counting down.
ATAGACCACACTTTAATTGTGCGTTACAGTTTGTACAAGTGTTACAGCCACCAATTTCTTTTACTTTTCCTTTACGACAAACAGGACAAGTATTTCCAACTTCTGAACCAATGGTCACATCTGTTGAGCGAAGATCCGAGATGGTATCAACTAATACTACATGTGCTTTTTCTACATTGGTCTCAAAATCATCAACCGTATTTTCTTCTGCTTTCAGTGTTAGAACCTGGCTATCACGTGATCCATCCACATAAACCGTACCACCCTTTGCTCCACCTCGGTATAGACGCTCATACACTTTTTCTACCTGCTCAACGCTATATCCTTTTGGTGCATTTACCGTTTTACTGATTGAACTATCAATCCATCTTTGGATAACACATTGTACGTCCGCATGCGCTTCAGGTGAAAGCTCCATCGCAGATACGAACCAGCTAGGTAACTGATCAGGATCCGCTTCTGGATGGCGGTCAAGATAATCTTGTACAATATCTGCCTTTACTTCAATAAACTTCCCAAGACGTCCACTACGGAAATATGAGAACGAGAAGTAAGGCTCAAGACCCGTTGAAACACCAACCATTGTTCCAGTAGACCCTGTAGGAGCTACTGTTAGCAAGTGAGAGTTACGAATTCCATTTTCAAGAATGGCTTCTCTCACATGCTCAGGCATCTTTTGCATAAAGCCCGTTTGCGTAAATGCTTGACGAAGGCGATTCGTTTCCACATCTGTATGCCCTACAAGGAACGGGAAGCTTCCTTTTTCCTTCGCTAGTTCAACAGATGTTTCATACGCTGTTGTTGCAATCGTTTCAAACACTTTATCAATAAGAACGTTTCCTTCTTCAGAACCGTATTCTGTCTCACAATAGATTAGAAGATCATGTAAGCCCATTACACCAAGTCCTACACGTCTTTCTCCTAATGCTTGGTTCTTATTGTCCTCAAGGAAGTATGGAGTTGCATCAATAACGTTATCTTGCATACGAACGCCGACAGCGACCGTTTGTCTTAGCTTTTCGAAATTAACCGTTTTTGTCTCTTTATCTGCCATCTCCGCTAAATTAACGGCAGCAAGGTTACACACGGAATATGGTGCTAGTGGTTGTTCTCCACATGGATTTGTAGCTACTACTTGTTGACCATATGCTTTTGCATTTGTCATGTCGTTTGCGTTGTCGATGAAGAAAATTCCAGGCTCAGCTGAGTATGTCGCACAAATATTGATCAGATTCCATAATTCTTTTGCTTGGATCTTTCTGTACACTCGTACTTTATGGCCTTGCTTTTCCCACTCACGAACGTCCCCGACTTTATGCCACTCTTCATTGTAAATCTTCATTTCCTCAGCATCATAGCTTTCCACATCTGGGAATCGAAGTTCGTACGCAGTATCATTTTCAACCGCTGTCATAAACTCTTTCGTTAAACAGATAGAAATATTCGCACCTGTTAAGAATTCTGAGTTATGAACAGAGAAATTCCCTCCAGTAGCAAGCTTTTCTTCCGCGTCTGCAATGTTTTTCTCAGAAAAACCACCATGACCTGGAATCGTTTTATAATTAGCAATTCCTTGATACATAGAACGCTCACTCTCAGTAAGAGGAGAAAACTTTAGTTTTTCTTTCGCATATTTTTTAATCGTTTCATCTTTTGTTGTCTCAAGTAAGAAACGAAGAATTCTTGGGTTTTGCATTTTTGAAATAATAAATTCAATAATGTCAGGATGCCAGTCCGCTAACATGATCATTTGAGCTCCACGTCTTGATCCACCTTGCTCAACCAAGTGAGTTAACTTTGCAATATCATCCAACCATGATACCGAGCCAGAAGATTTACCGTTTACTCCACGAGCAAGTGTATTTCTAGGTCTTAAAGTTGATCCGTTTGTTCCAACTCCGCCACCACGGCTCATGATTTCCATTACTTGCTTACGATGCTCGGAGATTCCTTCACGAGAATCTTGAACAAATGGCATAACATAACAATTAAAGAATGTTACTTCTGTTCCAGCGCCTGCTCCATAAAGAACTCGTCCTGCTGGAATGAAATTTAAGTTAACAAGTTCCTGATAAAACTTCTGGAACCATTCAGCCTTCTTTTCTTCTGTTCTCTCTACTGAAGCCAAGCCTGTTGCGTTGCGTTTCGCAATTTGCTCATAAAACACTTCCAATGGCTTTTCAATGACATCAAGCGAACGATTAATAACTCCTGTACTAGCTTCTTCCGGGTCATCTAGAACACCTCTAAACTCCTCATCAACAAGCACTTTAGCCATCTTTTGGTCCCAATCAATTTCAAGAATAAATCCAAGACCTCTAGCAGGAAACTTTGGATCTTCTTTAATTGTAAGAACAACAAAATCTCCGTTCGATAATGTTATCTTTTCCGTATCTTTAAATGTATAACGGTCAAGCATAACAAGTCTTGATACCCCTTTATGAGTAATCTTCATATCTGGGGTTACTGGATGCACCTGAGGAAACAAGCTAATGTCCTTGTTTAAACTCTCGACATCAATATTCATTTTTTTTCTAAACGCAACAGACATACACACAACTCCTTTAAAATATACAAATGCTTCTTTTAATCTACTCTGTAAAAAACTACTAATAGAAATCCAGAATCTAGCGCAGCTAGGAATATTCTTAAATTACCACAGTCCAATGGTGAAATCAACTATATTGTCTACATATAGTATATATTTTCAAAAAACACCTACTATATATTGTGTTTAGGTCAAACGCCAGCAAATTTGTCAAACTCAAAAAAATTAAGAATCTAGCGAAAAGAGATGATTTTTGTAGATTTTCGAGCGAAAGCGATAAATTTTAACAAATTTCGCTCCTTGCTTTTTCTGATAACAAGACAAAACCTACGTACTATAGCTTTTTTCCTATAACTTTACAAAAAAAAGAAAAGCGACATATTTCGACGCTTATCTTTTGAAATTCCAATCGTCACTTTCATAACGTTCGCGCGCAAGTTTATGAACATATTCTAACTGCTCTTCTGAAAGTTTAAATGGTTGCAATTCTATATTTAGCCCTTGTTCGAACCCATCTTTAAAGGCATGTTTGGCTTCTTCTACCTCTATTTTTCTTGAACTAATCTCATTAATGGCCACAGCCTTGTTTTTAAAGGCTTTTTGCATTCTTTCTTTTACTCTTTCGTTCGGGTATTTAAAAAGACTAAACAGCTTATCCTCATCTATATCTAGTAGGATCGAACCATGTTGCAAAATAACACCTTTTTGTCTTGTTTGCGCACTTCCTGCTACTTTTCTTCCCTCTACAACGAGCTCATACCAGCTAGGAGCATCAAAGCAAACAGCTGAACGAGGGTTTTTAAGAGAGTCTCTTTCCTCTGCTGTTTTAGGAACCGCAAAGTAAGCATCTAACCCGAGTAGCTGAAAACCTTTTAATATTCCTTCAGAAATGACACGATATGCTTCTGTTACCGTTTTTGGCATATCAGGATGTTCTTCTGTCACGATCACACTATAGGTTAACTCTTGGTCGTGAAGTACCCCTCTCCCGCCGGTTGGTCTACGTACGAAACCGAGGTGATGTTCTTTCACCTTATCAAGATCAATTTCCTTATCAACCTTTTGGAAATATCCAATAGAAAGAGTAGCAGGATTCCAGCCATAAAAACGGATTATTGGAGGAATCTCTCCCTTACTATGCCAATCAAGTAATGCTTCATCCAATGCCATATTAAAAGAAGGAGATCCTTCTCCTGAATCAATGAAACCCCATATTTCTTTGTTCATAATGAAACCTCTTTTTCTAATGTTGAAATCTAGCTCTATTAGCTTAACAAATGAAACGATTGAAAGAAAGTAACATGTACTCAAAAATTAAGTTGTTCCTCTTTACCCCAAGTCACAACACCGATATAATATAACTTGGCGTGATGCTTGTTCGAAAGGAGACATGTAACTTTATGGATACTCTTTATTTTATCCTTATACTAGTAGTTGCCATTATCGCTTACTCTGTGATTACTTGGCTCTACCAACGAAAAATTGTAAAAACACTGAATGAACAACAATTCCGTGAAGGCTATCGAAAAGCTCAACTAATTGATGTGCGTGAACCGAACGAGTATGAAGCAGGACATATTTTAGGAGCTAGAAACATTCCTTTATCGCAATTTAAAATGCGCATGAAAGAAATACGTCCTGACAAACCGGTTTATCTATATTGCCAAAGTGGGATGAGAAGTGGCCGTGCTGCACAAACACTTTACCGTAAAGGTTACAAAGATCTTTCTCACCTTGAAGGCGGATTCAAAAAGTGGTCTGGTAAAATTAAAGTGAAGTAAGAAGAAAGGATTCCTAGCTCTTTAGAGCGGAATCCTTTTTGTTTTTCCTAAAGAAACAAGCACGACATCTGCCGTGCTTGTTTCTTTTACATCTTTATGCTTGATACCTTAAAATCGGCTTTCTTGCTGCTGTTGTTTCATCCAATCTTCCAATAACCGTTGTGTGAGGGGCTTCTTGAACGATTTCAGGATTCTCTTCTGCTTCCTTTGCAATTTGAATCATTGCCTCGATAAATGCATCTAGAGTTTCCTTCGACTCTGTCTCTGTTGGCTCAATCATGATGCATTCCTCTACATTTAGAGGGAAGTAGATAGTTGGTGGGTGATAACCGAAATCCAACAGGCGCTTTGCAATATCTAGTGTACGAACACCAAGCTTCTTTTGTCTCTTTCCACTCAGCACGAACTCATGTTTACAATGTCTGTCAAACGGTAAATCAAAATATGGCTCAAGACGTCTCATCATATAATTCGCATTTAAAACCGCGTATTCTGTCACTGCTTTTAATCCATCAGGACCCATTGTACGAATATACGTATACGCTCTTACGTTTATCCCAAAATTACCGTAGTACGGTTTTACACGTCCAATGGACTGTGGACGATCGTAATCCAATACAAATATTCCGTCCTTCTTCGTAACGATTGGCTTTGGTAAGTATGGAATTAAATCTTTCTTCACCCCAACAGGACCAGATCCAGGGCCTCCGCCACCATGCGGACCAGTGAACGTTTTATGAAGGTTTAAATGGACAACATCAAAGCCCATATCTCCTGGTCTAGCTTTGGAAAGAACAGCATTTAGGTTTGCTCCATCGTAATAAAGCTTACCACCAGCGTCATGAACGATTTGCGCCATTTCTAGAATATTTTCTTCGAATAAACCAAGAGTATTTGGATTGGTTAGCATTAAGGCAGCCGTGTCTTCTCCAACAACACTTCTTAAGTCATTTAAATCGACTAATCCATTTTCATCGGATTTAACAGTGATTGTTTCAAACCCTGCTACCGTTGCTGAAGCTGGATTTGTTCCGTGAGCGGAGTCAGGTACAATTACCTTTGTTCTTTTTGTGTCGCCATTTGCTTCATGGAAGGCACGAATAAGCATAAGTCCCGTCCACTCACCATGTGCTCCCGCTGCAGGCTGTAATGTTACTTCATCCATACCCGTAATCTCAATCAGATGCTCTTGAAGATCATACATAAGCTCCAATGCACCTTGAACAGAGCTTTCATCTTGAAGAGGATGTAAATGAGCAAAACCAGGGATACGAGCAACGTTTTCGTTGATCTTAGGGTTGTATTTCATCGTACAAGATCCAAGAGGGTAAAAACCGGAATCCACGCCATGATTTCTTTTTGAAAGAGCTGTGTAATGACGCATGATATCAAGCTCAGAAACCTCGGGTAGATTTGGTTCAACAGCTCGCAAATAATCTGCTGGAATTAAATCATCTAAGTTTACCTCAGGGATATCCATCTCCGGGAGACTATACCCTACTCGTCCAGAGGTACTTAATTCAAAAATGAGCGCTTGGTCTTCCTTATGCATGATAATCCCCCATTCTATCAACAAATAGATCTATTTCTTCTTTTGTACGTAGTTCGGTTACTGCTACAAGCATGTGATTCTTCAATTCTGGATAATCACGACCGAGATCGTAACCTCCAATAATTCCTTCCTGTAAAAGCTGTTGGTTTACTTCTTTCACAGGCTTATTTAATACAACAACAAATTCGTTAAAACTCGGTCCATTAAAGGCAATTGTGAATCCTTTATTTTCGAATGCTTTCTTTGCATAGTGAGCTCTTTGGATGTTACTAACAGCCATTTCCTTGACTCCTTTTTTTCCTAAGGCAGTCATAGCGACAGAGGCAGCTAAAGCATTCAACGCTTGGTTTGAACAAATATTAGATGTTGCCTTGTCACGTCGGATATGTTGTTCTCTTGCTTGAAGCGTTAATACAAACCCTCTTCTTCCTTGATCATCCTTTGTTTGACCAACGAGGCGACCAGGAATTTTACGAACCAATTTATTCGTAACCGCAAAATAACCGCAATGTGGTCCACCGAATGAAGTTGGAATTCCAAACGGCTGTGCATCTCCCGCTACAATATCAGCACCAAACGCTCCCGGAGGTGTCAATGCACCAAGGGACAAAGGATTGCTCGATACTACAAACATTGCTTTGTTCGCGTGAATGATTTCTTCAAGCTCCTTCATCGGTTCGATTCTTCCAAAGAAGTTTGGATACTGAACGATAACGGCTGCAATATCATCACCTATTTCGTTCTTTAAAGCATCTAAATCAGTGACACCATCTTTGTATGGAATCTCTACAACCTCTACGTATTGTCCTTTGGCATACGTCTTTACTACATCCTTTGTTTCTGGATGTACCGTACTAGAGAGAAGCACCTTTTTACGCTTCGTATGACCAGAACTTAGCATCGCTGCTTCTGCCAAAGCGGTCCCCCCGTCGTACATCGAAGAGTTTGCTACGTCCATACCTGTTAATTCACAAATCATTGTTTGAAATTCAAAGATCGCCTGTAACTCACCTTGTGAAATTTCTGGTTGATATGGTGTATATGCTGTGTAAAATTCTGAACGGGAAAGAACATGATCCACAATGACCGGCATGTAATGATCATACACACCCGCTCCTAAAAAGGAAGTATGTGAGCGTAAGTCGGCATTTTTAGCAGCCAAAGTAGTTAATTCTTTTAATAAGGCTGTCTCCGATTTAGCTTTTTTTATATTATATTCTCCCTTAAACTGAACACTTTCTGGAATATCGTTAAAAAGCTCCTGTACATCGGAAATTCCGATTTCTTCTAGCATGGCTTTTTTATCGGTTTCTGTCATTGGTAAGTAGCGATGCTTCATGACTGTTGTGCCTCCCTTATTTCTTTTCCCTTTTATAAAATGGTGTTGGTACCACTTTCACCTTCAAGCGTTTCCCACGAATCTCAATGGTTAGCTCCGACTCACTAGATATGACTGCTGAATCCACTAATGCTAAGCCAATGTTTCTTTTCAATGTTGGTGATTGTGTTCCAGTTGTTACTTCTCCTACTAGTTGTTCACCCACATACACCGGATATCCATGTCTTGGGATGCCTCGGTCAATCATTTCAATTCCTACTAATTTCCGAGGAACTCCAGCTTCCTTTTGCTGCTTTAACGCTTGCTTCCCAATAAAATCTTCTTCCTTATTTACTTTCACAGCGAAACCAATACCAGCTTCTAGCGGAGAAATCGAGGAAGAAAGTTCTTGGCCATAAAGAGCTAAATTAGCCTCGAAGCGCAGGGTATCACGAGCGCCTAAGCCACAAGGAAGAACGCCCTCTTCTTTACCTGCCTCGAGTATTTTTCCCCATAGCTCAGTCGCATCCTCACTATTACAGTACACCTCAAAGCCATCTTCTCCGGTGTACCCAGTTCTAGAAACAAGTACCTGTTTTCCTCCGATGGAAACATTCTCTTGAAATTTAAAATATCCAATTGTCGAAAGGTCAACGGTTTCAACTAGCTTCTGAAGAACCTGTTCGGCGAGCGGCCCTTGAAGAGCTAACTGGCCCATGTGTTCGGAAAGGTTCAGCAGCCTTACATCTCCCTCCACATGATCGTTTAGCCATGTAAAGTCCTTTTCAATATTTGAAGCATTTACAACAAGCAAATAATGGTCGTCATTCAGTTTATAGATTAGAAGATCATCGACCGTACCACCATTTTCGTAGCACATTGCCGTATATTGTGCACCACCAATTTGCAGCTTTGATACATCATTGGTCATCATTTTTTGAAGGAAGGCCAAACTGTCGGTCCCTTTCACTTCAACTTCTCCCATATGAGAAACGTCGAACAATCCTGCCTTTGTTCTTACAGCTTCATGTTCTTCCTTAATGCTTGAAAATTGAACTGGCAGTTCCCATCCTCCAAAGTCAATGGTTTTCCCACCATACTGTTGATACACGTCAAAAAGCGGTGTTCTTTTTAGTTGCGACACTTTCATTTCCCCCTTATAAAATCATAAAAAAAGGACAGAGACCCCCCTCTTTACTTAAGAAAGGTCTCTGTCCTGGCACCTGAAAGTTTACCGTTTGGCTGTCCCCTTTGGTGGCTTCAAATGAATGAAGCGCTCTCCAGAGCTGCGTCAAACAAGAGTTCTTTTGCCTGAGAGATTCACAAATTTTTGTTTGCTCCTTCGGCGCTACTTTGAAGTAGTCTCTCCCCTTGTTCTCATTCGCATTATAAAAATTCCCAATTTGGATAATACTAAACTGTACTTATAGAGTATTCGTCAAAATAAACTATAATGTGACAAATTTCAAAACTTTTAAGATATTATCATCCTACCATTTCGAAACCCATAGGGCAATATATTTATCGATCAAAAAGGGAGTTGTTTTTATGACGGTAGAGATTGAGTTTGATTCCACTTGGCAGGAAGGGCTGGTAGAGAAAATTTCAAATGATGGTCCTTGGGGGAACTTTGAATTATATAAGCTAGCGGTAGAGGTAGAGAAACATACAGTTATTGATAACTTTGAGGGATTACAAGCTCCCAAACATCTCCCTCAATTAACACCGCTTCCCCATCAGTTAGAAGTCGCCAAGCAAGTAGTTGAAAACATGAACGGAAAAGCAATCCTGGCTGATGAAGTAGGTCTTGGGAAAACGATTGAAGCAGGACTTATTTTAAAGGAATACATGATCAGAGGTCTTGTAAAAAAAGTCCTCATCCTGGTTCCCGCCTCCCTCGTTACCCAATGGTCATATGAGTTAACAAGCAAGTTTTATATTCCGGCAGTTTCACAACGTAAAAGCTATGTGTGGGAACAGTGTGATGTGGTTGTATCTTCTATTGATACAGCAAAACGGGCTCCTCATAGAGAAATCATTCTCTCTCAAGATTATGATCTTATTATTATTGATGAAGCGCATAAATTAAAAAACAATAAAACAAAAAACTATGAATTTGTACAAAGCTTAAAGAAAAAATTCTGCTTACTTCTCACAGCAACCCCGATTCAAAATCGAATTGGCGAGATTTTCAACCTTGTCTCTCTCTTAAAACCAGGCCATTTAGGAAATGAATCGGTGTTTAATGAAAAATATAAGAAGGATTCTCGAGATATTAACGATAATGAACATTTAAAAGAGCTTGTGAATAAAGTCATGATCCGAAATCGTCGAGCAGACACAGGTATTGAATGGACGAAGAGACAAGTTGAAACCATTCCTATTGAGCTTACTAAGGAAGAGCAGGACTTATATGATTCTGTTACTGAACTACGGTCAGAGGGAGATTGGACAACCACATCTGCTTTTTCAGTTATGACTTTGCAAAGAGAAGCATGCAGTAGCAGAGAAGCTGTCTTTTTCACATTAAAAAATATGCTTGAAAAGAAAGAAAACCCATCAAAGGAATACCAAGATCAAATCACATATTTAATCGAGAAGGTAAACGCCGTTCATACGAATTCCAAGGCCGTCAAAGCTCTTGAACTGATTCAAAAAGTAAATGATAAAGTCATAATCTTTACGGAATATCGTGCCACTCAACTTTATCTACAATGGTTTTTAAAGCAAAATGGAATCAGCTCCGTTCCCTTCCGCGGAGGATTTAAAAGAGGTAAAAAGGATTGGATGAGACAGCTTTTTGAAAATAATGTACAGGTTCTTATTGCAACCGAAGCAGGAGGAGAAGGAATCAATCTTCAATTCTGTAATCATATCATCAATTTTGATTTACCTTGGAATCCTATGAGACTTGAGCAACGTATCGGGAGAATTCATCGCCTAGGACAAGAAAAAGACGTGATGATTTATAACTTCGCAACTAAAGGGACAGTTGAAGAACATGTGCTTAAGCTATTACATGAAAAAATTAATTTATTTGAAAAAGTTATTGGGGATCTTGATGATATTCTTACTCGTTTAGAGTTTGGTAGCTTTGAGGATCATCTTTCAGATATATTTGGAAACTCTACCTCAGAAGGGGAAATGCGAATAAAAATGGACAACCTAGCTTCCATGATTCAATTTGCTGAAGAAGTAAGGGAAGGTGATTATCATGCAGCAACAGGAAATTCATAATTTTTTGGTCAAGTACTTTACTGCTAACCAATGTGACATACTCGAGAATACCGGTTCTTATTTAACTGTTCAATTAACGATTGAACTTGATAAGGAATTAATGAATCGCCCGTTTTATTGGCATTACTTAGAAAAAACAGGTGGAGTCCCAAACCCTATGAAACTTACGCTTATTTCGGATCCAAAAAAGACACCTGACGATATTAAAGGCGAGGTTATACACTTCGGTTCACCAAGACTTCATCAAATATTCAACTCATCTAAAAACCTTGCTGGATATATTCGACTTTATGAAGATCACCAAGCTTCCATGGGTCAACAAGTACCCTTGCGTCCTTGGTTAGGTATGAATGTAAAAATCTCTTATCAATGTGACCGCAAAAGAGACGTCTTTCGGTCAATAGGTCTACAATTAATTAATGGACAAATAATCGAGAACTTCCACGAGGAGCTGATAAAATTACAATTAGCTCGCAAAATACCTGATTACTCCTTTACCTTATCACCACTTATTATGCCGAATAGTGGAGTAACACGAATTCAGAATATGATTCGTTCAAACGTTCTTGAAGAAGATCATACATGGGCAAATGAGGCTAGAGAACGCTGGTCAAAAGACTTGAGGTTGCTGGAGCATTTTTATGAAGATGTGGAAGAAAAAGGGGAAAGCTATGAAAATGAAAAACGAGCCTTAAAGGAGCAATACGAACCAAAAGTCCAAATTTCGATTATAAACGGTGGTATTTTTTACTTATCTGAAAATGCAATTTAAAGGGAACGACTCATTTGTCATTCCCTTTAAGTGATTTCTCTCTCTTTCCTTTGCTCATCATAATGACATATGGAAGAATACCAAACCAACGGTAAGCAAATGCTTCTCTCGTTTCTTTCTTCTCCTTCCTAAGCTTTTTTCTTTCTTCCTTCGGTTGATCAATATATTTCACGACCGTTTGTGTAATGTATTTCACATAATCATTAATGGCGCTCATGTTACTTGCCTCCCTTATTGTCATTAACAGTATGACCAAATACTAGTTAACTAAACCCATAGGGAGATAAGCTACACTGGCAACAACCATCTTATTAATTTTCCGCTTCCTACCTCATACTGCGCTATCGCTTTAACAGAAAGTGTACCTTGAATCATAATATAAGTAACTTCTACATATTGGGTAGAAATCTGTTTCACTGTGTACGTCACTTTGGTGTCAGAGTAGGTTGCCATTCCATCTCCAGGAATCAACCCTCCAGCCATTTCCTCAGAAATCTTCTTTGATGTGAGCAAGAATAAATACTGTCGTCTTTCTTGTTGATTGACTGATGCTACGATCCCTTTTTCGGATACGTATTGATTAAACTCAATCGTTAGAAAAAGAGAGACTAGTAGAAAAATACATAAACTAACAGGATACATAAACCCCTTTTCATTCATGGACCTTCCACCACCTGAAGAAAAGGAAACAGCTGGTCCTCATAAATAACATGATTGTTACCAATAACATAAATTGATATACTATGTTGATTTTGTTTGAACTCAACACTACTAATATTTTGCAAAACGATTTCATGACCTTGAAATTGTACCAATCGACGGATATATGGCCCATATTTCTCATAGGTGACTAAATCCCCAACACTCTGCATATATAGCTTCCCGTTTTTCACCTCAACATAATCACAACCTTGAAGCTCAGTATTTAATTGACTAATAAAGATCTCGAATTCTAATTGTTGTGTGCGGTTCGCAACATGGGTCATGTTTAAAATAATAGAAAAAATATAGGGTAAAAAAGAAGCAAGCATACAATAAATCGAGAAAGAGACCAACATCTCTACCATAGTAAAGCCCTGATGATTAAAAATTGTCACATATAAGAACTTCCTTTTTGAAGGAATTATCATAACTTACACACACCTCATTTTTAGTCACTTCCTTTGTCACTGTATATGACTTCCCTTTTCTTTGTATTGTTAATTGGTCTTTGATACTTCCGGTAAACATTACTTCCTGCAAGGAGTCATATAAGATCTTTGATGCCTCACGACTATATTGGGTATTAAGCGACTGCTTGCTCACCTGAATAAACATGGGAAGTAAAAATAAAGTAAGTACCAACCAAACTGACAGAGATAGCAAAAGTTCTACAAGGAAAAAGCCGTTAGTTTTGAATAACATAAAATCTCCCTTTCCCTATGTTAAACGTAAATTTATAACGTTCTTTTTGTATATCGATATACAATGTACCAAAGGTATTTATATTTCCAGAGGTGTTATATCGAAAATACAATTTTTGTGAACCCTCTCTAATATTCACCTTGTTTGAGTAGATTCGATCGACAATATAATTTCCATTCTGATCCTTTGCGTAATATCGATGAGATAGCGGGAGGATATTTACAGAAACAACTGTATGATTTGTGATAGCATATTGTTGCATATAATAAAGGTCATCCTTGAATTGAGAAAAAAAGAGCTGTTTATCGAGGAAAAACATTTGAGGACGAACAAAAAGAAAAGAAATAGAGACAATTAAAACAAACATACTTAACACAAAAATAGATTCTATTAATGTAAACCCATTATTGTTATTCATTATTAGCAGTGACAGTTCCTGAAGATGAGATCGTCACGACATCTCCATTGGGACAGGATGATTGGTTTTCTTTTAAATATCCTTCTGTTTGCAATTCTGCCAAACCAGTTGGCATACGATTTTTTTCCATTTCAAAGGACTGAACCTGTGCTTCTACCATTTTTATAAAAGCTTCACATCCTTTTTCCTTAATATTGCTGTTATGCTTGCTGATATTTGGTACTGCAATGATTAATAATACTGAAATCACAAGCAAAACAATCATCATTTCAATTAGTGTAAAAGCCTTTTCATTTTGGATGAATTTTTTCATTTTTTTCTCTCCTTAATATTTATATACCATCCATTAAATGAAACATTGGCAATAGGATGGATAAATACATTGAAATAACCAATAATCCTACAAGTAGAAAAACAGTCGGTTGAATAAATTTCATAATATCATTCACTTTTTCTTGGAATCTATTTATACAATGGCCGCTAAAGAAATAAAGTTCTTGATCAAGCCGACCATTTTTTTGCCCGTGCTGGATGACCATTGATAAATCACATTCAAATAGTCTCTGCTTTTTAATGATTTCTTCAAGACTAGTCCCTTTTAATAGATGTTTCCTTAAATAAGCTCCTAGTTCTTGATCAAACTTATTTTCCTTATTTCCTTCGAAGAGAGTAACCGCCTCATAAATCGAAAGTCCCCCTCCTAACAAATAACTCATTTGCACAGAAAAATAGTGAGTGATTAATAATTGAAAAAACGAACCACACCACGGAATGGATACTAAAATCTTCTTTTGTCTTATAGCGGAATAGTTTTTGAACACAAAAAGAAAGTAACTAGCAAATAGAAGTAGAGTTATGACTAAGAGAGTGCTAACGTAGGGGATGGTAGAACCAATAAGGAGAATAACCCTTGTGAAGAGGTTTGAAGGCAAGTCCATGGATTGAAAGAGAGAAACAAACTTTGGTAAAAGAAATTGATCAACAAATACAAAAAGGAGTATAGTGGTGAAAACAAGAATTAGAGGATAAGTTAATACTTTAATTAGTTCTTTCTTATCTTTTTGCTGCTTCAACATATATTTACTTGCTTCTATATATGCGTGTGCTTGGCCACCATGTTGCTCTGCAAAATACACATAGCTAACTAAGGTTTGGTGAAATCCTAATTTTTGAATCACTAACGAAAAAGCGAAGCCCTCTTTTAGTAATTTGATGCTGTTATTAAGCTGGATTTTCTTCCCTTCTGCCATCTGCAAGGAAGTGGATTCCATTGCTTCGGCAAGAGAGTACCCCCTATCCAGTAATTCTCCCACATGCTTTAGCAAGTTAGATTGTTCCGTTACTAACCACTTATTTGATTTCATTGTCTAACACCCATCGATCATATTCTGTTTCTTTAATAAACCCCAGTGCGATCCCCTTTGATATGATCTTTCTTAGGGTCGTATAGTCATACGCTCTTTTCTCTCCTCTTGCTTCATTAATAACATGATGTAAAGGTTGACCAGCTAATATCTCAAAAACACATGCTTTCTTTGAACGATTACAAACAAAACAAGCATTTGTACATTCAGTTGTACAGAGTGTACAACTAAGTTCTACTAATCTTTGAGCTGTTACAGCAACAAGAGTTTGTTCAATTTCAATCCAATCTACTCCAAACTCAAGGAGTCGATAAATGGCCCCCTTTGCATCTCGAGTATGCATGGTTGATAACACCAAATGGCCTGTCAACGCTGCTCTCACAGCCGTTTTGGCTGTCTCACTGTCACGAATTTCCCCTACCATAATAATATCTGGATCATGACGAAGGATGGCCTTTAATCCAGTCGAATATGATATTCCAGCTTTTTCATTCACTTGAACCTGTAAAACTGCGTCACTTTCCTTTTCAATTGGGTCTTCTAAAGCTATCACATTTCGGTCAAATAAATTCGTGCTCTTTTCGAGCAAAGTGTATAGGGTTGTGGTTTTCCCACTTCCGGTTGGACCAGTCAAGATAATTAATCCATGGGCATGTTTAAGTAAGGCTAGAAGCTTATTTGTCATATAAGGGAATAAGGAAACTTGGTAGGAAGGAATTGATTGGTGCTCAGGGAGCAGTCGTATGACTAAACTTTCTTTTTTGTTGCCAGGAAGCGTGGAGAGGCGCAAACCAATTTGCTGATGATCGACCACTATCGAATAGGACCCGTTTTGGGGACGTCTTTTTTCCCCAATATCCATGGATGCACTAAATTTAAAATGGGAGATTAACCTTTCGCATTCTTCGATAGGAAACGAATAGCGAGTGACGAGACGATGTGCCACTCTGAATTGAACAAGAGTATCATGCTTTCGGGGGATAATGTGGATATCGGTTGCTTGCTTTGTAACAGCATCCTTCAACATTCGATCGGCTAATTCTTCAATCGAAGTCACCAATAAGACACCACCTTTTCATTTGGATAATCCTATCATACCACTTCAATAGTAAATGATGGGAGAAAAAGTGTGTATAATTTTCAACAAAGCAACCATAATAATTACTACAAACACGGTAGTTTCATCATTTAAACATTACAAAGATGGGCTATAGCCAAGCGGTAAGGCAACGGACTTTGACTCCGTCATGCGTTGGTTCGAATCCAGCTAGCCCAGTAATAAAAACAGGAAGACTGTGGTCTTCCTGTTTTTATTTGTCTAGCTACTTTTTTTAATCATTTTTTTGTTCGCGATGCTCTTTAATGCGTCGGGGTTGTAACCGACTATTAACTTTTTGCCATCAGTAACAATAGGTCGTTTTAGCAATCTAGGTTCTTCAACGAGCATATTGATTGCCTGTGAAAGAGTAAGATCACTCACATCTTGATTAAGACTTTTAAATATTCGACTTCTTGTGGCAAGCAATTCGTCCAATCCCTCAGTGGTAAGAGAAAGTATTTCTTTCAGCTCCTCACTTGTCGGTGTCTCCTTAAATAAATGCCTCTCCTCATATGCAACTGCATTGGCCGTTAGCCACTTTTTCGTTTTACGACAAGATGTACAACTTGGATAAGTGAAAAATATCAAATCATTCATCCTTTTCCCCGCCTTTTAAGTTGTTTTCATTAATTTGTTAAATATATTTTAACCTTTTGTATAACCTTTGTATAGTTAATTGTTCAATATTTCGCCAACAAGTTGTGAACATTTTATAAACTTATAGTGAATACAGTTTTTACTACGGTCGCCTGTATTATAATGGAATAAATTTAAGGAGATCCGAGAGGTGTGGCTAAGATGGAACAAACATTGAAAATAACAAATGTATTATCGGACCCAACTCGTTATTACATTTATCAGTACATTACAAAAAGACATCAGGAAGTTACCGTTCAAGAAATTGCAGACAATTTTAATATTCATCCGAACGTAGCAAGATTACATCTTTCTAAGCTAGAAGATGTGAATATGCTGATCTCGGAAACAAAGAAAACAGGCAAAGGTGGTAGACCAAGTAGGTTATACCGATTGTCCGATGACGTCATTCAGTTAAATTTTCCGTTCCGTGACTATCAATTGTTAGCTAAAATTACCATGGAATCCATGCTCTCTCTTGGAGAAGAAGGCCATAAAGTATTACGAATGACCGGGAAAAGATTTGGTAAGGAAATGATTGAACAAGAAATGGCCAGATCTCATAATGGAGAATTCCCAACATTTGAACAAAAGTTAAACACGTTGAAAAATGCTGCAACAATGGCTGGCTTTTATCCAGAATTCGAAGTGAGTGAAGATCAGTCTCGTATATACTTCCAAATTTTCAACTGTCCATTTAAAGAAATTGCGACTGAACATCCAGATGCTGTTTGTGAAACACATCACGAATTTTTAAAAGGGATGTTTGAGTCACTTTTTAATGAAGTTGAACTTATAGAGAAGCAAAACCTAATCAATGGCTGCGATGCTTGTGCATATCAAGCATTAATCACCAATTAAAAAGCAAACTCCTGTTTACTTTTTCATAGCGTTTACATTATAATATTGTAAGGTAAGGGACTTGTAGGGTGAAAAGGAGGGATCATATGGATCGTATGTTTAGAGTAATGGGGTTTTGGACAGGTATTTTTGCCGTTATGTTCTACCTAGGGCATATGCCACAAACATCATTGCTATTCTTTGGTCAAACGGGGTTTTTCATTCTGTTAAGCTACCTAAAGCTTTCTGAACGTATGTATATTTATATTTTCGGTGCCTATTTAACAGTGTTCTTCGTTGGCTTTACATACTGGACAACATTTATGATGACACCAGGTGCTGGCGGGCATTAATAGGAACGAAGCCCCATGAAAAAGGGGAAAAAGCGATGGAATTGTTCCATCGCTTTTTATTATATAGAGAATTCCTTTGAAACATTTTTCGATTGAACAACTACTTGAAAATGGCTACTCATTCCACCCGGTGTGATTAAACTCCGAATCGCTCGGTTTCGTTTACTTTGTTCCGAAAAAGGATTAGGATCATAATGGTCTTTCAATAAATCCAAAATACCAATTTGTAAGAAGAATTCATCCTGCCTCATAAATCGTTCTAAGTTTAGTCCATACTTTTTCCCAATCAGAATGAAAGGATCCCACTGTACATGTGAGGTAATATCGATTTCCCCTGGATGTGAAAGCAGGTTTGTTTTCATTGTGTGTTTCGAATATCCCCTTAAGCTACCTTGTGAGCGACCTGGTTCTTCCCATTCTGAGTCAGTATAACCGTAATCAACAGTTAGTAAGATTCCTGAGTCAATTATATTAGATAGCTCTTTAATGAATTCAACCATTGCTACAGGTACTTCCGCTCGCTCGTGTTCTCTCAAGTTTCGCATATATTCTGCCACATAAGATTGAACATTAGTGTTTACAAGCGGTACTAATAACTCCTTTAAGTCCTCGTTCTCTAACGTAATCATCACTTCATGAAGGATCCCCTTTCTCTCCTCGATAACATGTACCGGGAGAGCATCATATAACTCATTTGAAAAAATCATTCCACGAAAGCCTTTAAGCTTACTCAACGTATCAATTATTTTTATTTTCCCATCATTTATCCCTTTTTGTATAAGTTCCTGATGAAAAGGACTGGCCTCTAATACGAAATACGTAATAGGTTCTGTAGTTAATATGCTCCATTCTTCCAGAAATGCTTTTGCAAATCTTCCTGATCCAGCTCCGATTTCACAAACATAAGCAGGGATAACCCCCGCAGATACTTGCTTAAAATACCACCTTGCAATTAACTGTCCATAAATATTTCCGATGTTACTTGTTGTAATAAAATCTCCTTGACGACCAACCTTCTCCCCAGCTTTCATATAATAGCCACTTTCCCTATCATATAAGGCTGCTGACATATATTCAGCATAAGAGATTTGCTGATGTTTGGATGAAGTGATCATTTCAATTATTTTTTCCTTCACTAGATATCCCCACTATCCTCTATTGACACAGTATTTATTTTGTAATATCGTATTAGTAATTAACCATCCCTCCCAAAGAAGGTATGGTAGTATCCCTATAAAAGACCCTACTCACATGAGAAGGGTCTTTTCATTTGTTAAAAACCATTTAAAAACGGATTGGAATCCATCTCGTCACCAATAGTAGTTGTGAATCCATGTCCAGGCAATACTAACGTTTGCTCGGGAAGTACTAATAATTTACTATGAATACTCTTAAGAAGCTGATCATGATTTCCCCCAGGAAGGTCTGTTCTCCCGATGCTCTGATGAAACAACGCATCTCCTGAAATAACAATTTCTGCTTCCTCAAAGTAAAACGACACACTACCCGGAGAGTGTCCAGGCGTCTCAAATACGGAAAAAGTAAAGTCTCCAATCGTTAAGGTTTCTTCCTTTTCAAAGAAACTGTTTGCTGGCTTTACTGATGTAGAGACTGGCATCATAAAGAATTTAGAACCGTTTAAAGAAGGATCTCCTAACCAGTTTTCTTCTTTCTTATGTATGTATACGGGTACACGATAGTGGTCTCTAATGATGTCTACTGCTCCAATATGGTCAAAATGAGCGTGTGTCAACAGGATTGCTTGTGGTACCACTTTTCTCTTTTCTAGCAATTGAATCAGTTTTTTCCCTTCATCACCGGGGTCAATAACAAGGCAATGATTTCCTTCGGTTACAATATAGCTATTGGTTTGTAACGGACCGAGGGGAACCTGTTCCCATTTCATAAGATTTTCCTCCATATCATTTAATCTTAAGAATATTTTACACTAGTTTTATGGAAAGGAGAAATATTGCTCTACAGAATTGACGTCAAGAAAGTGTCATTTTTAGACCTCGACAAATGGCATAAAAACCGATACAATAAAATACGAATGTAAACACTTACGTTACATAGAATACTGAATATGCACGAAATGATAAAAGGCATTTGTCTTTACCATTTGATAAAGGGGGCTGTCAAAGTGGGATTGGTCATTATATTTGCTTTAGTTACATTGCTAGCAGCATACGGAGCATTTAGTTCACTAAAAAACAAAAATTTCCTAGGACTATTTTTTGCTGTAGGAACTTTAGCTATTTTCGGTTTCTTTACAGTTATGACTGTAATTCACCATGGATATCCAGCAACGCATTAATACAATAGCGATGTACTAAAAAAGGACTGTGAAAAGAAATTTTCGCAGTCCTTTTTTATTTTTCTATCAACCCTATTTCCTTTTTCTCACTAAGGAGGAGGACGTTCTCCAGATTATACCCGTACAAACATAATGATCCGTTAGGAGAGCAGCTGATAGGCTGATTTCCTAAGTCTTCGATAACAACTTGCTCCTCATTAGACTCGACTGAAAACTTGATAAGGTCGAACGTCCCTTCGTATGTGTCAATCTCCGAACTATATTCTGGTTTAAATATATAGAATGCGTGAGAATCCTGGTTATAATCATAAAAAGGAACGGACCATCCTGAAAAGTTCGACAGCTGTGGCAACAACAACTGTGACTTAACTTGAAAGTCTTGGTCATAAAATGTGTAGTTTCCCACAGATGATTCCTCATTGGAGTCAATCGTTATGCTAAGTGTATGTTTCGGAAAAACATCTACCTGATAGACATCCTTCAAGACATCCTTACTTACTTTACTATTAATATTATATTTTTTTAACGGCGCAGAAAGCGATGGACTATCCGTACGCCAATCGAGATATAGAAGTTCATTTACATTACTCCAATATGCAAATGGTTGTGGGATGGTTATTTGAGCAAGTGTATTATTACTTATATCTAATGTATATGTGTGATACTGCCAATCTTCAGTAAAGCTCGTTATTAGCAAAAGATTTTCATTATACTCATTCCACTCAATCGCCAATTCATTCGAAGGTATCTCTGACGACAGAATGATTTTTCCAGTAGATGAAATAATCGTCACCAATCCCGTACTTGAATTAGGTGATGAATGAATAAGTATACTGTTTCTAGAAGGACTAACAGTTACCGAAACAATAGAATAGACGCTCGAATACAACAGTGTGGACTGACCTACCACTATGTCATAAGAATACAAGGCGGAGCCCTCACTAGTATCGGTTACATATAGTATGGTTTGATTGTCTAACCAGCCACTAGCCGAAGAAAAACTTCCCTTGATTTCTTTAATGGGTAGCATGACCTCGCCACCAATAAAGGAAAGAGGTATTTCCTTCTTTTTTAACTCATTATTATGTAATGATTGAGGTAAGTTATTTGGTACATTTTCCTTACTACACCCAAATAATAGAACAACAAATAGAAGGAAAAGAATAAGATAAAGTGCCTGTTTAATTTTTATTGAAAACACTATTCTTTTCCTCCTTAAAAACAATTAAATTTATTTTACCTTTCTCTATTGCGGTGAACAAGTAAAATCCTTCCTAAACATACATAGCAGCTAAAAATATCCCTAGCATCTCATGGTATATCTTTCTATACTGTGATAATGGGAGTGGATTGATTCCTTTCCCAAGTTCAAACGTAAAGCCAGCCTGTTTGAACTCTTGTATAAACCAATCCTTGTAGCCTGCATGGCTGTCAATATACTGTACTGAACGGTATCCACTGACACGTTCAAACTCGTTTGCAAGTGAAGATGCCTCCGAAGGTTCCAACCCTTCATAACCCCAATAAAACTCTTCTCCCTGTGTGTGAAAGGCCAAAAGCCGATGAAAATTTCTCTCTTTAGCTAGTTGAGCCATTGCAATTGCCTCAGGTTCTGTTAAAGGTTCATTACCAGGGAAATCTCTTGCCGACGGTGCCTTTGGTATTTTCCTCTCTTTTTCAATTTCCCATTTAGCAGGATATTGATTATT
Source organism: Robertmurraya korlensis (assembly GCF_023715225.1). GTDB lineage: Bacteria > Bacillota > Bacilli > Bacillales > Cytobacillaceae > Robertmurraya_A. Next base: position 469,538 of record NZ_JAMBNS010000001.1, on the reverse strand, counting down.
TAGATCAACTCCGCGAATATTTGCTTTCCAACCTACAAAATCACTACTGCCACCGTTAAATGACTTTAAACTATCCCATTCATTTTCTAACGGACCATGTAAAACTAGATCCACACCATCTGGATTCACCATGGGTACGATAGAAACATCCACACGGTTATAAAGTGCCTGAATATCTATTCCTCTGATTGGTCTATGATTGGTTAATGCTAACAGAAAGGTATTCACTAACTGGAGGAGAATCGGTGTAGTAATCCATTCGTTTGCATGGAAAGAAGCATTATAGTGTATTTTTAAATCTCCCTTGCCGAACCGCAGCTCATGAATCGGATTTCCACGCACACTTTGACCAATGGTACTTGTTGAGACAAAAGGATACACTTCAACAAGCTTTTTAATATCTGTATTAAGCTGAGCTGAATCATAAAAGGTCTGTCCATGTATGATCGGTTTAATTATTCGCTTTGGAATATTAATCGTTTCACCTTGCTCCAAGCTGTTTGGATTGCGCTTCTGATTGACTAACAATAAAGCATCAATGGAAAGGTTATAGTGAAGAGCTAATTTCCAGAAAGCTTCATTCTGGCCGATATAACGAGTTTCTAGCTCAAATCCTGGAATCTGTATCGTTTGCCCTTTTTCAAGGATCGTATCATTTGTCCGTTTGTTAGCGTCTAACAACAAATGAATTGGCAACATAAATAGTTGACTATAATAGTCCAATGAGTCTCCGGTCCGAACCTTAACTTTCAAGGCCATCATCTCCTTCCTTTATCGATTCATATGATGAAGATGAAAAAAAATTCCTAGAAAGAAGAGACAAATCTGAGCGATAAAAAAGAGCCTACAAAAAGTAGGCCTTTATTTGATCACTCATTCGTCTCTTTTTTGATTTTCCCAGATTTTTCGTAAAATCGAAGCAAATCTCCGTAAACAATTTTATCAGAGTACTCAAGCTCATTTTTCGCTTTTTCCATGTATGGCTCACATGCTTCAACAGAATCAATTGCTTCCCCTGTTGATTTGTTATAACATGTGCCTTTCGTGTATACATATTCCTTCGTGATAAAGCTTCCATCACGAAGCACGGTAAACTCTGTATAGTCTTCAGAAAACAGATCGGAACCAAAATCAATATTTTGCTTTGTATCAATTCCAAGTAAGTGAAGAATGGTAGGCTTTAAATCAACCTGACCTGAAACATTGTGAATAACCTTTCCTTCTTGCCCTGGAATATGAATGATTAATGGTACTCTTTGAAGCTGTGTACTCTCTAAAGGTGTAATTTCTTTTCCTAAAAACTCACCCATTGTCTTATTATGATTTTCCGATATACCGTAATGATCACCATAAAGGATAATAATGGAGTCCTCGTACAATCCAGTTTCCTTTAAATCCTCAATAAAGAGTTTTAATGCTTCATCTTGGTATCGGACCGTAGGAAAATAATTATTTACGGTTTTATTTGTAGAATCATAAGGTTGAATATACAAATCTTCTTCTCCAAGTTCAAATGGGAAGTGATTCGTTAGAGTAATAAATTTCGAGTAAAACGGTTTTGGCATATCTAGTAAATGATCAACTGATTGTTCGAAGAAAGGAATATCTTTAAGTCCCCAACCAATCGAATTTGTCTCATCTACGTCATAATCACCCAAGGCATAGAATCTTGTATAGCCTAATGAATCATACATTAAATCACGATTCCAGAAGCTCTTGTTATTGGCATGAAGTGAAGCGGTGTAATATCCATTTTCATTTAGAATTTCTGGTGTTGCTCGATACTCATTTTCTGAATGAGTAAAAAATACTGCCCCGCGGCTTAATCCATATAGCGAATTTTCAACGATAAACTCAGAATCTGACGTTTTGCCTTGTGCGGTTTGGTGATAGAAGTTATCAAAATAATAACTTTCCTTAATAAATTGATTTAGGAAAGGAGTAATTTCTTGGCCATTTACTTCCTGATTAATAACAAAGCTTTGGGTTGACTCCATTGAAATTAAAATCACATTTTTTCCTTTTGCAATTCCAAACATATCATCACTAGGACGCTTGTAATTTGCTCGAACATAGTTTTCAATATCCACCAATTCACTGCCGTCTGCCAATGCCCTTTGAGCGGATGATTTGGACTGTAAGAACGCATCGTAAATATGGTAATTGTATGTTCCAATGTTTTTGACAAGCATTTCCCTATCAAATGTTCGGGTAAGGAGCTGTGGTCTTTCTGCTTCTGCCATGCCTAAATTAAAAAATGCAATAGCAGCCGTAAGTAAATAATACGCGCTTATCACTACTTTATTTCGATTTTTCTGTTCGTTTAAGTTTGGTCTGCGTAAGACAAATGCAACAATTAGAAAGAAATCAGTGAAATATAAAAGATCCTTCCATTCTAATAGTTCATTCACACTACTTCCTAAGTCCGCCATATTACTTGTTTGAAACAAAACCGGTATCGTTAAGAAATCATTAAAGAAACGATAAAAAACAACATTTCCAAACAAAACGGCTGACATAAGAAAACTTGTCGTAATAATGAATCGGCTTTGGCCTTTTCCCTTTAAAAATAAGCCAATACCAATGATCAGCATTAGGAAACTTAGTGGATTTATAAATAAAATAAACTCTTGTCTCCAGTTTTCAATTTTAATATCAAAGCTAGTTTTATAAACGATATACGTTTTTATCCAGAGCAATACAATTGCAATTGCAATTAAAGGGAATTTTGACCAGTTCAACTTGTTCATGCAGATGGTACCTCCTGTTTCTTTGGTCAATGGTATATTTTGGTAGAATTATAGTTAACCAAAAATAATCTTAATACTTTTTTAACAAAAAATCAAACTCATCATTATAATTATTTTATAGAATGTTAAATTACTGACCTCCATATTACCCTAATAATAGACGTTTGAAACCTAAAATAGTTTCAACTTTGTCCTATTTTTTTAAAAATAAAAAAGAACCTCCACTTTAGATGTAGAGGTTCGTCCTTATTACTTACTTACATAATCCCTTATTAACCAAGCTGCTCCAATCACACCTGCGTCATTTCCGAGTGTCGCAACAGCGATTTTTGTTGATTCCTTAACTCTTGAGAAGGCGTATTTCTCAAAGTTTTGACAAACGCTGTCTAGTAAGATATCTCCCGCTTTTGAAACTCCACCACCAAGAACAATTTTCTCAGGGTTAAGTGTGTTTGCAATATTTGCTAATGCTAATCCAAGATGGAAACTTACTTCTTCAATTACTTCTTTTGCAAGAACATCCCCATTTCTCGCACTATCGAATATATTTTTGGCTGTAATGGTACCCTCTTCACGATAAATAGATGCGAGTTCTCCACTTGAATCCTGTACCGCCTGAAGCTTTTCTTTTCCAATACGAACGATACCTGTTGCTGAAGCGATGGTTTCCAAGCAGCCTGTTTTTCCACAGTTACAAGGTGCCCCACCAACAGGGATGGATGTAATATGACCAATTTCACCAGCTGCCCCACTTACACCTTGAACTATATGCCCGTTAGCGATCACACCGCCTCCAACGCCTGTTCCTAATGTGACAGCAACGATATCCTTCCCACCATTTCCAGCACCCTTCCACATTTCACCAAGAGCCGCACAGTTAGCATCATTGTCAATGATAGCAGGTAAAGAGGTTTCTACTTCTAATAAATCCTTTAAAGGATAGTTATCATCCCAACCTAAATTTACAACGTTGTAGATAATGCCTGTAGCATAATCCACTGGACCAGGTGCACCCATTCCAATCCCTAATAGCTTACTTTTAGGTTGATCTAATTCTTCAAGTGCCTGATCAATTGATTTAGCTATATTTATCGTAATATTTTTCCCCTTATTGCTATTATCTGTTGGAATTTCCCATTTCTTTAAGATTTCACCGTATTGATTAATAAAAGCAAGCTTTGTTGTTGTTCCCCCTAAATCTACCCCAACCAACCACTTATCTGTCATATTAACACCTACTATTCTTTGTTTTTTAATTGTTGAATTTCATGACGGACAATAAACAATGCCGTTTGAAAGTCTTGCTCTTCAATCAACTGTGATTGATGCAATTCTTTCAGTTCTTCCTCCATCAATTCTAAATCAGCAAGGCGATCACCCACGTAAATAATGGTTCCAAACTTCTTTAAAAATTGTTGAATATCATATGTATTCTTCATGTATTTACCTCAAGCACTAAATTGTGAAAGCTTATACAAACGCTTTCATAAAAAGTATAATCGAAAACCGCGCTATACTCAATACTGCAAAAAAAATATGCCTTTCTAAAAGAAAGACATGTGTTATCTATCAGGATCTTGTGGGTGTAAAATTTCTGGTCTCTTACTCTTTAAAGGAATTGGTGATCGAATGAGAACATCTTTTAGTGCTTTTATATCAAATGGGATGAATGGCCAAAGATATGGGACACCAAAAGATTTCATATTTGCGAGTAATAGAATGAGTAATACGGTCCCCACGACAAATCCGATCGTGTGGAATAGCGCTGTAAAAATGAGTAAGCACAGCCTTACTAATCTTGATGCTAAGCTTAACTCATAACTTGGTGTTGCAAACGTTCCTAGGGCTGCAATAGAGAAGTATAATATAACTTCATTACTCAATAATCCTACTTCGACAGCAACTTGTCCAATCATTAGGGCTGCTACAAGACCAAGTGCAGTTGCTAAAGCTGATGGAGTATGAATAGCTGCCATCCTTAGCACGTCAAGCCCAATTTCAATCAGCAAAAACTGTAAAAAGAGCGGTATCTGCCCCATCTCATTTGGCCCTATAAAAGCAAGAGCATCTGGCAATAATTCTTTATTCGTCGCTAATAAATACCACATTGGTAACAAAAAGATAGAAGCCCAAACCGCAATAAAACGTACTAATCTAAGATATGCACCAACAATAGGTTTGTTTCGATACTCCTCTGCATGCTGCAGATGATGCCAAAAGGTGACCGGGGCAATGATTACACTCGGTGACCCATCGACGATAATACATACATGTCCCTCATATAAATGGGTAGCCGCTGTATCCGGTCTTTCGGTATATCGAATAACAGGGAAGGGGTTCCAATGTCTACCTGACAGATACTCTTCGATTGTTTTGTCTGCCATCGGTAAGCCATCTGTATCAATTTTTGATAAAGATTCTTTTAACTGTTTAACCATATGGGGATCGGCAATATCTTCTATATAACTAATGACGATATCAGTCTTCGATCTTCTTCCGACCTGTAAATATTCCATCCGTAATGTTCGGTCTCTTACTCTTCTTCGTGTCAAGGCTGTATTAAAAACTAATGTCTCGACAAAGCCATCTCTTGCTCCTCTAACCACCCTTTCAATATCCGGCTCTTGAGGACCACGAACGGGGTAGGTTCTCGCGTCAATTAGAATGGCTGTTGGTATTCCATCTACAAGAAGGGCTGTAGGACCTGCTAATACGGTATCAACAACCTTATCCAAATCGTCAGTAGTTTCCACTTCGACATAAGGAATATATGTTTTTAGCAACGCACTCAGTGCGTCAGGCTCAAGCTGCTCCTTCTTTAAATCTGCTAATAGCTTCATTAAATAGTGAAGAATATCATCTTTTACAAAGCCATCAACAAAATAAAACGCCATTCCTTTCTCAGCATACTCTACATCTAATTGAATAACATCAAAGCTTTTATCAACACCAAGAGCATCCCTTAAATAACTTGTATTAGTATGTAGTTTTGAACTCACTTTATGTTTAGTTGCTTCCATAGCTTCACCTCGTTCAATTGAAGAGCTTACTCCAAACATTTCCATGTATACTTCAACATCATAGACATCCCCCCAAAAAAACATACTCTACCAATGGAAAAAGGTGATGCTTAAAAACATCACCTTAAGAAAATTGAATTTACTGTTGTAATTTGTCTATAAAACTTTGATATTCCTCTCGATCAGGAGCAAGTTCTACTGCTTTTTGCGCATATGTTAGTGACTCTTCACTGTTTCCTAATTCATAGTAAATGAGGGAAAGATTGTAGTATGCCTCATGAAAGTATGGATCATGTTTAATTGCTCTTTGTAAATGGTTTGCCGCAGAAGATAGATCGTTTCGTTTAATCTCAACATAAGAAAGCTGAAAAAATAATTCCGCAGAGGATTGATGAGTTTGAATGGCGTTGGACAATAAACGATAGGCTTTATCATAGTCCTCGTCTTGAATATACACCTGAGACAAGACCATCACTGATTGTGTATCTGTAATTTTTTCTGGATTTGTATACCCATACCACAAAATACTACCCATTCCTGCTAAAGTAAGGAATAAAAACAATAGTTGCTGGACCCATTTTTTATGTTTTGGAAAATGGACAATCGATGCAGCTAGAAATCCTCCAACAAGCCCGCCAAGATGACCAGCGTTATCAATTCCCGGGATCGTAAAACCAAGAGACAGGTTGATAGCAATGACAACAAGAACATTGTAGCCCATTGTCCGAAAGAAAAGGGAACGATAGTTAAGCCCAAAGTATAGAAGAGCACCAAAGCATCCAAAGATTGCACCACTTGCACCAGCGGAAAGACTTGTAGTGAATAGAAAACTTGCCAGTGAGCCACTAAATCCAGCGACCAAATATATAAAAAGAAATCTCATTCGTCCATAGATTCTTTCTATTGTAGGGCCAAGATAATACAACGCCAATGTATTCATAAATAAATGGAAAAATCCGATATGAAGGAGGATGGGTGTTAAAAACCTCCACCACTCTCCCTCTAGAATAAGCGGATTAAACTTCGCACCATACTTAATGAGTGTGGCCGTATTTGTGCTTCCACCTTTCCACTCAAGAAAAAGGAAAGCGATGATTTGAAGGCCCATGAAGAGATATGTAAAAAAGGGTTTTCCATTTTCAAACATCCTCTTCTCAATTTTTATACGTTCAATTGCTGTTTCTAACGTATCATTCTTTAAGAGCTCAATTTCATTTAGAGAGTACACCGCCTTGCTCTCAAGTGGTATTTCCTCACTGAATATATGTTCCAATTCAGATATTTCCTTGTTATATGTGTCCCGGGTAATCACCTTTGTCGTGACATTTGTTTTGAGTATCTTTTTTCCTGAAAGTAGAAACTCATAGTCATCGACCGGTGGATAGGCTGACACATATAAATTTAATATGTTTGCCTCACCACGAATCAATTGACGTCGCATTGCTTCACCATTGTTTCCACTACTTTCTATATCCCGAGCAAGCCAATTGCTCCAGTCTAAGTCGATCCTTCTAAGACGAATTATTGGTACTTGTTTGTTTTCTACTCTTTCAAACCACAATTCCTCTTGCGAAGGAGAGGTTCTTAACAGTCGATACTCCTTTTTATGAATAAGAAAATGTGCAAGCTTCCAAAATAAATAATCTTCTAATTGATTCAAGCTTCCCCCTCTTTCCTTTACAAACATTTACTCACATTATATACGAGATTAGTTCCTAATAAAAAAGTTTTGAGTTTAGTGCTTACACAAACGAAAAATGAACATAAAAAAGACCAAAGTACAAAACTTTGGTCTTTTTTATTAATAGGCAGGACGTCCTGAGAATACCGTTTTTGTCATTAGATTTCTTACATACGGTACATTCATTAAAGAACTTATAACAAGTTTTCTTATCATAGGACTACCTAGTACGATATTAACCAATCGAAAACGATTCTTATAGGCATAATATCCACCAATACCAACTAATACCATGGAAAATAAACGTGACATTTTCATCCCTCCTACCTATAGTTTGAAACGTCAAATTCATTTTTATCCATGACAAATGAAAATCATTTTTCAATATTCATGACAGGTTCCATAGTCTTTTTCAACACTTTAACAGAGTGAGCAAACTTTACCTTCTCTGTTTCATCTAGTTCCAAATGGATGACTTCTCTAATTCCATTTCTGTTCACTACTGCAGGTACACCTATGTAAACATCTTTTTGATCATATTCACCGTCAAGGTAAGCCGAAACAGTAAGAACGGAATTTTCATTTTGAAGAATCGCCTTTGTTACTCGAACTAACCCCATCGCAATTCCGTAATAAGTTGCACCTTTTCTTTCAATAATATGATAAGCAGCATCTCTTACATTAAGAAAAAGTTCTTCTAAATCCTCTTGCTTATACTCGCTACTTTTCTTGATCCATTGTGAGATTGCACTACCGGCAATGTCCGCATGACTCCAAACGGGAAGCTCTGTATCTCCATGCTCACCGATAATGTAGGCATGAACATTTCTTGTATCTACATTAAAATAATCTCCTAACAGGTAGCGAAACCTTGCTGTATCGAGAATGGTACCAGATCCAATGACTCTCTCCTTAGGCAGGCCAGAAAATTTCCAGACAGCATAGGTTAAAATATCTACCGGATTTGTTGCTACTAGAAAAATACCGTCAAAGGAGTTTGCCATAACTTGCTCAACAATCCCTTTGAAAATACGGGTATTTTTTTCAACTAGGTCTAATCTTGTTTCACCAGGCTTTTGATTTGCCCCAGCACAAATGACAACTAAATCAGCATCTTTACAATCACTATAATCACCAAACCATATCTTTGTTGGGCTTGGAGCAAAAGGCATCCCATGGTTTAAATCCATAGCATCACCTTCAGATTTTTCTTTATTTAAATCGATTAGCACTAGCTCTTCCGTTACCCCTTGGTTTAACAATGCAAATGCATAGCTCGAGCCTACAGCACCTGTTCCAATTAGAGCTACACGATTAACATGATTTTTCATTCCATTCCCTCCTTAGTTCATTACTTATGGTTTCCACAATTGATTATTTTCATGACCTAATACATTAACAATATCGCAATGGCAGGAGCAAAGCCAGATATAAAGTTAACAACGTCATTATTAAAGAATTTTCTTCCTCTAATTAAGGTAGTTTTTCTTTGGCAATGAACCATTTTCTCGGTTTCCACTCCACAGCGTGAACACTTATACAATGCTTGTACATATGCACCGAGGAAAGTATCTATAACATTGCCGAGAAACCCAAAAAGGAAAATCACCCAAAATTCAGATATTTGTAAGTGGAATAGGACGTAAGATGAAAACGCAATCACTACGGCTCCTACGATTGCTGCTATTGTCCCTAACAGACTGACTGCTCCCGACGTACCTCTTTCGACAACTGTAAATGTTCGAACAGAGTAAGGGCGTTTTTTACTTAACGTCCCAATTTCCGATGCCCAAGTATCAGAGTTAGAAGTAGCAATAAAAACACAAAATGCTAAAAGTAAACTATTGGTTTGAAAGAATCCATACAAAACGCTTATTAGTGCCGCCATGCCACCATTGGCCAACACTTGTTGATAATCCCGCCTAGAACCCTTCTCGTGCTTCTCTTCTACTAGTATCTTGTCTTTTCTTTTGTATACAGACCAAAGACTTGATGAAGCAAAAAATATCCCTAATAAAATCAATCCTTCTATCCCTAAGCCAAAGCAAATAAGTAGACCGACAAATACGGCTGTAACACTTCCTGACTTTGTCAAAAATCGTAAGGCATACCCAAGAAGAGATGCCAAAATGATAAAGGAAGGCATTAGGATATATTCAATCAATACTAATAACCTCCTCTGGGGTAATTAGCTTTTTTACTGGAACATCATGTGGTTCTAACGGAAGGGTAGGTTTGATTTGTTCTGGAAAAGCCAAAGAGATGGTCTTACCTTCATAATCACTTAGAAATCGATCATAATAACCACCACCGAAACCTATACGGTAGCCATTTGTTGTATATCCTAAGCCAGGAACAATCACTAAATTTATTTTACTTTTATGAACTTCAACCGTTTGACTGACAATCGGTTCTAGTAGACCAAAAAAGACAGATTCTAGTTGTTCAAAAGATTGAATACCATGAAAAGTCATTGTACTCGTCTCTTTGTGACATTTTGGAACAACAATCGTTTTCCCTGTTTGCCAGGCTTCACGGATGATGGGGTATGTATCTACTTCAGGTGTTCTCGAAATGGTAATTGCAATAGTAGTAGCATCCTTCCACTCCTCTGTTTTGAATAAACGGGTAGCAATCTGAGCGGATTGGATTTCATATTGTTGTTGCGGCTTTTGCTGAAGATCTTGTTGAAGGCTAGAGCGAAGGAACCTTTTACTAGTCAATGAAATTCCCCCTGGTATCTGAATATTTGTATGTAAACACAAAAAAAAGCAGTGGGAATGACCCTACTGCTTATTTTGTTTCACGGTGTAAAGTAACTCGCTTTAATCTTGGGCAATATTTTTTCAGCTCGATACGATCTGGGTTATTGCGCTTATTTTTTGTAGTGATATAGTTACGATCACCAGTTTCAGTGCAAGCTAATGTAATGTTCACACGCATATTTATCCCTCCAAACTCTATCTGTTCAGACTTGTTCGTTATTTGTTCATACGACTTTTCTATAATACCATTATTTATTTTGAAATGCTAGTGTGTTTTTTTAAAATTGTATCATTAAGATGTAGAAGCAAATTCTTCTCCGTTCCTTGAATCACCCATGCGGTACCTTTTCTTAAAGTTTGAGCAGGGATGGATAGATCGAGTGTAAAGATACTTGCAGCAGCTCCCTTTCCCAACGGTTGATATTTCAAGATTCCTTTTTTTTGATCAGCCCATATTTGTTCAGTAGGAATATTCCAAAGAGGCTGAACGGTTTGCTGAATGGTTCCTTCTTCAGACTGCCCATTTACTAGGAACATTTTTTCACCTGAAAGATGAAATATTACTTTTTCAAGGGGCGATACAAATGAGAGGTGCTCGGTCGCTACCTCGTGATGACGGCTCATAAAGACTAGCTTCATGTTCTTTTCCACTTCATTATGATTTCTGACATATACTTGGAACAAACGAACTTTTGAATGGATACTTTCTTCTTTAACATGAATGGAAATCGACTCTGAAGAAATTAATTTTTCATGGCCATTTGAAATCCAATGCATATTACCACCTATCCAAACACCTGGAATAGTTGAAAACTGTTTTCTCATATTAGGAGTGTGTTCAACTGAATCCTTTTCCATTGACAAATACGTATTTGTTATCATTTTACACCCCTTGATAGATCGTTATTTGGTTACGGCATTCATAGGCCATCGCTCTAGCAACTTCGATACTCTCCGCATGTGTATAGATGGTAATATACTCTTCCATTTCGAACGGAAAAATATATACCCAACGATTATCACTCAAGTGGAGCTTGATTCCTTCTTTAATGTCTATTTCCTTCGTATTTTCAAGCATACTCTCAATAAGTATTCTTACCATTTTACTCTTTAAATTTGATGGACAGTGAATTTTCGTTACGGTCACTATTGCATCAAATGGAATTTTGGTTTCAAGTTTCTCCATGCTGTATTCACTACCCGGAAGATCTTCATGCTCATAGTTGGGCCCACTTTCAAAGAAATCTACAGGTTGGGAAGTGACACTTCTACTTGCTTTACTCTGTATCTCTTTCTTTCCAAAAACCAACATATTATCAACCATACTTGCTCCCTCTTCAACCACAACATATGAAGCAATGACACAATTTACAATGTGAGAATCCTTTTTAATTTGAACTCCGTCCCATAGAATACAATCTTCTAAGAAACAGTCACTTTCAATAACACAATTATTACCGATGACTGTGTTCGTACCGATGATTGTGTTTGGACCAAGTTTAGAACCTTCACCAATAAGAACCGGTCCTTCCATTCTACATAATGGATCAATCTCACAGTTCGGGCCAACCCACACACCCTTTTTAATCTGCTTGTATCCTCTTTTTACTTCCCATCCCAAGAATGGTGACAAGTAATCTCGATGAACTTGGTGGTATGTATGAATTTGACCAATATCAATCCAATAGCCCTCCAAACTAAAGCTGTATAGAGAAACATTCTTCTGTAGTAACAGAGGAAATAAATCATGGCTAAAATCAAATGGACGGTCGCATGGAATATAGTTTAGTATGGTTGGTTCAATAATATAAATTCCTGTATTAATTTGATCACTGAAGATTAAATGCTGAGGTGGCTTTTCTAAAAAGCAACGAACTTTTCCTTTGTTATCCTTAATAACGATCCCATAATGCTCTGGGTGTGACATCGTGGTTGTGACTACCGTAAGGTCACTTCTTGACTCATAATGGAATGTAACAGCCTTATGAAGATCAAATTGATTAACCACATCTGAAGATATGACAATAAATGTTCCATCAATAAACTTCTTTAAAGCTTTAAGACCACCTGCAGTACCCATTGGGTTTGTCTCATAAAAATAAACAAGTTTTACTCCATATTTGCTCCCGTCACCACAATGTTTTTGTATTTTCGTCGCTAGATGATGGATAGTTATGGCTATTTCAGTAACTCCCTGTGATTTTAACCATGAAATACAAAGATCAATTACAGGAATATTCATTATGGGTACGAGAGGTTTTGGAGTTAACAATGTAAGTGGCGACATCCGGGACCCTTTCCCGCCAGCCAAAATCACGCCCTTCATTCTTATCTCTCCCCTACATCCTTTGTTTGAACGAACTTATCTATAACCTTATCTGCAAAACTGTTTCTTCAAAAACTCGATGTGTTTCCTCCGCAATTCTTTTCCAGCTATACATAGCCTCAACCATTCTTTTCCCACTCTCACCTAATTGAACTGCAAGTTCTTCATTGTCTAAAAGAATCGTTGCCTGCTCAATAAAACTCTTTGTATTATTGCTACTCATTAATAAACCCGTGTTTAGATGATGGATAATGCTCTTTAGACCTCCAACATTCGATACAATCGTTGGTTTCGAATAGGCCATAGCTTCTAGCGCGACGATCCCAAACGGCTCATACAAACTTGGAAAAACAGCAAAATAACATTGCTTAAAAAGAGCTTCTCTCTCAGCATCTGTAACAAAACCAATAAAATAAATATTTTTCAGCCCGAGTATTTCCACTCGATGTCTGAACTCTTGGAGCATTGGACCTTTCCCTGCAATCACAAAGTAAACATCAGGCCGACTTATTTCCATTTCTTTGGCTGCTTCAATGAGGGTATGGAACCCTTTTTCCTTTACCATTCTACCAATTGAAAACACCATTTTTTTCTCTGGATGGATAGGAAATTTATCCAATACTTCCTTACTATAAGTAATGTTGGCAATGCTTGTATCTATTCCATTGGGAATCATGACAATTTTATGGGGCTCTATATCAAAAATGTGAAGTACTTCTTCTTTCATAGATGTGCTACAAATAATGACTTTATCTGAATGAAGGATGAGCTCTTTCTCTTGTTCATAAATCTTCTTTTGCATCTCAGTATATATGCCTTCGTTCCTACCATGTTCAGTAGCATGAATTGTAGTAACTAGAGGTAATTGTCGGTTCTCTTTTAATGTCACTGCAGCAGCGCCTACGAGCCAATCATGCGCATGAATTAAAGAATATTCATGTTCCTCCATAAGTTCCATAGCTTGATGTATTATGGATAAATTTAAACCTCCCACCCAACGAATAAAACTGGAGTCTCCCTCATTTAAAGGAACTACTCTAAAAATTTCTATATTTCCTATTCTTTCATACATAGGAAGTTCCTCAATCCAAGTCGTTAGGATATGGATCTGAAAGCCAATGGATGTTAATGCTTTAGCTAATCCTTCCACATGTCTGGACAAGCCTCCAACCACATTAGGAGGGTACTCCCAAGAAAGCATAAGAATTTTCTTATTGTTCACGCTCCCACTCACTTTCCTTCACATTTTCATAGTAGCTGTATGTACTTACATATTCATTCCAGCCACGTGAATTTCTTAATACCAAACGCAGTGATTTTTGTTCTCCAATGAAGTCCGTTTGTTCAATTTGAATCAACTCAGACCTTTGAACTGGGAAGTATTGATCTTCCAAAAAAAACCCTAATTCCAGTAAATATACCTTGTTTTCCTTTAATCCTTTTAAGGTCCAATCGTTTCGTTGTAAGGGCACTCTAATATCTAGGTAAGGACAAGTTGACTTATTATTTCGTAATTGTTTGGTCACGTCATACACTCTTACAACCTGACCTTCTATAGACTGTTTAAAAAAACGCTGTATAACATCCAATTTTAGCGGTGATGTATACCAACATACGAAAAGCTTGTCTTTAGCAATAAATTGAGTGTATATCCCATCCTTTTCTTTTATTTTAGCCAATGTATTAGAAACAATCGTCATTATGCACCTCAAGAAATTAGAAATTAACAGTATATGTTCTCTTTATTTAAAAATACCTATTTGTTAGTTTCATCGTAGCATTGATACGTTTCTCTCACAATAAACACATTTTGTCGTAATCTGCTTATCCACGTCCCACCGACTTTATAGGAAGAATTATTTTTTAAATTTACAAGTCTTGTAAGTAAAACTAGTCATTTCGACCTTTTTTTCTCATTTTCCTCGACAAAACCCACTTATCTTCTTACTTTGATTCGAAAATTGTCGTATATAGTGATACAATGTTTTTATTGATTTTTAAGAGGTGAAAGAAATGGAATATGTTTTACTAAGTTTATTGGTTGTATCAATCCTACTCTTTGTCCTATCCTTTTTTGTTAAGGATCCGATGAAAGAGCTTAAGAGTGAAATTGATCAGTTATCCCTAAACCAAATTCAAGAGCTATACCAGATGAAGAGAAAAATAAAGATTCTTGAAGAGGAACTTCTAGTACCCGATTCAGACTTCTCTAGTACGGCTTCTCAAAAAAGAGAAGTTCATGCAATATTAAAGAATCAAGTTTGGTCACTTTCCCAACAAGGTCTCTCGATTGAACAAATCGCAAAGCAATCTTCTCTTCCTATAGAGGATGTTGAGATGATCTTAAATGAATTTTCTATGAGGGGAGAAACCTATGAATAAGATTCACCTAAGAGCATTCGCTTTTGGTCTCCTCTTATCAACTTGTATATTTGGGTCGTATTATTATCTTTCTGGAGACCATGGAGCAGCTTCAAAATTAAGCAATAAAGAGTTAATTGCTCAAGTAGAAGATAAAGGATATAAAGTGGTTGAGCAAAAAGCCTATGAAGAGTTAGAAGCAAAGGCAAAAGACGCTGAAGCAACACCAACTAAGGAAGAAACAAAAGAGACCGAACAAACGAATACAACAAAAGAAGAGGCAGCAAAAGAAGAGGAACAGCCTGCAGAAGCTGTTAAGGAGTACAAGCTTACTATTATTAGTGGAATGCAATCAAGTGAAATTGCCACACTTTTAAAGGACGCAGGAATAATCACGGATGCTTTTGATTTCGAGCAATACTTAATCAAATCTGGTTATCATACAAAGGTTCAACTAGGTGAGTTTGTCGTAAAAAGCGATATGACTTACGAACAACTTGCAAAAATCATAACAAAAAGCTGAAGATGAATTCTCTTCAGCTTTTTATTTTATTCATTTAAGTCATAGTGTCTACCTTTAACAAGGTAAAACGTGTGTTCAGCTATATTGGTCACATGATCTGCCGCTCTTTCTAGATAACGGCAAGTAAACGATAGTTGTGTAATTTGCGCTAAAAATTCCGGCTTTTCCTGATTGATTCTTAATAGTTCCTGAATCGTTTGACCGTATAAATGATCAACCTCATCATCCATATCCGCCACTTGTTTTGCTTTTTGCACATCTTCTTCGATGAAAGATTCTAACGAAAGCTTTAACATTTTAGATGTTGCTTCGTACATTTCTCTAATTCGGACAATCGGCTTTACATGTTCCTCACTACCAATTCGAATAGCTGATTTAGCTACGTTTACAGCAAAATCGGCAATCCGCTCGATGTCTGTTGCGATTTTAATGGCAACAATAATTCGACGCAAGTCAATCGCCACAGGCTGTTGCTTTGCGATTAAAAGAATAGCAAAGTCGTTAATTTCTTCATACAAGACATCCGCTCTCGTATCATTCTCCATAATCTCAATTGCAAGTTCCACGTTTTTTGTTTCTAATGCTTTAATTGATTCGCTTAATGCTTGATCGGCAAACTCACCGAGCTCAATCAGCTTATTCTGAAGTTCCTTAAGATCAAAATGAAATTTTTCACGTACAACCATATTTGTCTTCCTTTCATCTCCGATTGGTATTGTTAACAATTAAATCGTTTGTTTTGTGTGAATATTATCCGAAGCGACCAGTAATATAGTCTTCTGTACGTTGATCAGAAGGAGTTGAGAATATTTTATTCGTATCGTCAAATTCAACAACTTCTCCATTTAAGAAAAATGCCGTTTTATCCGAAATACGAGCAGCTTGCTGCATGTTATGAGTAACAATAATGATACTATAATCCTTTTTAAGCTCTTGAACTAATTGTTCTACTTTAAGAGTCGATATAGGGTCAAGGGCTGACGTAGGTTCATCCATTAAAATAACATCTGGCTCGATTGCTAAACAGCGTGCAATACAAAGACGTTGTTGCTGACCACCTGATAGACCATACGCATTTTCATTCAAACGATCCTTTACTTCATCCCATATTGCAGCACCGCGCAAACTCTTTTCAACGATCTCATCAAGTACTTTTTTATTGCGAATTCCATGAATTTTTGGTCCATATGCTATATTTTCATAAATCGATTTTGGGAAAGGATTTGGCTTTTGGAATACCATTCCCACATTTGTTCGTAAATCTTCCACTTTATATGATTTGTCTAGTATACTTCTTTCTCGATACAAAATATCTCCTGAAATCTTCACCACTGGAATGAGTTCCACCATTCGATTTAACGTTTTAATAAACGTTGACTTCCCACATCCTGAAGGACCAATGATAGCTGTTACTTCCCTCTCATTTATATCAAGGTTAATGTTCTTTAATGCATGGTCTGTACCGTACCAAAGATTTAAATCCTTCGTTTGATATGCATGATTCTTTTTACTCTCTTTGTTTACACTCTTATTACCACTAGACTCTTCTGCTGTTTTATTTTCACTGTATGTTGAAACGACCATCGTAAAACCCCTCCACCCAATTAAAATCTTCTTTGAAATTTGTTTCTTATTAACACCGCTATAGAGTTCATTATGAATAAAACCAATAATAGAACAACAATCGTTGCAGCAGCTAGGTTTGCATATTCATCCACTAAAGCTGAATCAATGGTCCAGTAATAAATTTGTAGCGGCATGACGGTAAATTTATCTAACAGACCTTCAGGAAGTGGAATAATAAATGCTGGAATACCAATTACTACAAGTGGTGCTGTTTCACCAATTGCACGGGATAAGGCTAAAATAACACCGGTTAATATCCCAGGTAGCGCTGCAGGTAAAACTACGTTCTTAATCGTTTGCCATTTCGTCGCTCCCATTCCATAAGACGCTTCCCTTAAGAACTGTGGAACCGCACGGATAGCTTCTTGACTCGCAACGACTACTACAGGAAGTACTAATAGAGCCATTGTAAATCCTCCGGCTAAAACAACCGCCCCTAAATTTAATCCTCTAACAAAGATCGTTAATCCCAAAATTCCAAAAACGATTGACGGAACACCAGCTAGATTAGATATATTCATTTGGATAAATGCTTGTAAACGCCCTTTTTTTGCATACTCTTCTAGATAAATGGCAGTCCCTACACCTAAGATTAATGTCACTGGTGCAACCACTAGCATTAGCCACAAGGTACCCATTATCGCACCTTTAATTCCGGCTCTCTCTGGGTTTGTAGAAAGTCTGTTATTTAAGAAATCAAAATCAATCCATCCAAGGCTCTGTGCAACTACTCGATAAATTAATACCACCAAAACAAGTAGTCCAAATAGGGTAGCTAAAAGAAACAAAGTTTTTGCTATCCGATTGGTAAGTAGACGAGATGACATTTTTTTTTGAACTTGAGTTGTATCAACGTATTTCATCTTAATATTCCTCCCTAAATTTACGAGAGATATATTGGGCAATTAAATTCATAACTAGTGTAAAAACAAATAAAGTCATTGCCACTGCGTAAAGACTGTAATAAAGGGTAGAACCTGCAGGAGCATCTCCTCCTGTAACTTCTACTATATATGCAGTCATTGTTTGCATAGATTGAGTAATATCAAAAGTGAAGACTTTGTTACTTCCACTTGCTATCGTTACGATCATCGTTTCACCAATTGCACGGGAAATTCCGAGAACAAATGAAGCAACAATTCCAGATATAGCAGCAGGAACGACTACCTTCCAGGTTACTTCGAATTTTGTCGACCCTAATCCTAAGGCTCCTTCCCTCATTGCATTAGGCACGGAGCTCATCGCATCTTCTGACAAAGAGGCAACCATCGGGATAATCATGATCCCCATAACTATACCAGGACTGAGGATATTAGTAGGCTGAAGTGTCGGTATTAATTTTGTTAATAGGGGAGTAACAAATGTAAAAGCAAAGAAACCATATACAATCGTCGGAATACCCGCAAGAATTTCTAACATTGGTTTTAGTAATTTTCTAACTCTATCCGACGCATACTCACTTAAATAGACAGCTGTCATTAATCCAATCGGAATCGCTACTAGCATGGCTATAGTCGAAGAAATAACCGTTGCAGTTAATAATGGCAAAACCCCGAACTGTGCACTTTCCCCTAATGGCTTTAGGACAGTACTTGTAAAAAACTGAACGAAAGACACCTCTCTAAAGAAGGCGATGGTCTCTGTTAATAAAGTTAGTACAATACCTATAGTTGTTAAAATAGAAATAATAGCAATTGTAAGAAGTATTTTAGGCATTAACCCCTCTAAAATACTAGCTGAACTAACAGTTCGCTTGTTTTTGGCAATCATCTCTCGAACACTTAAAGTATTTGTTTCCCTTGATACATCTTTTTCCAAGGATAAAACCCCTTTCATCCAAACCCTATCATCCTTATCATGTAAAGAATGACTCATTTTATTCTAATTTTAAACAGCTAAGAAGATGAGAATGAACCCATCTCATCTTCTTAGTACCTCAGATTGGAATCTGAATACCTTGTTTATTATTTTAATCCTTCAAGAGTACTGATTGTTGCTTCCACTTCTTCGTCTGGTAATGGAGCAAATCCAGTGTTTTTAGCAACCTCTTGAGCATTTTCCATTGTGTAGATTGCATAATCCAATACTTGTGGCTTTTCTTTTGCCAAGTTTACATTTAAGTATGTGAATACCGGACGAGTGAATGCAGAATATCCAAACTCTTCACCTTCACCGATAGTTTCTAATGTTGGCTCAACCGCACCGTTACCAAAATCAACCTTAACAGCTTTAATTTTATCTTTGTTGTTCTCATAGTATCCGTAACCGAAGAAAGCAATCGCGTTCTTTTCTTTAGAAACTAAGTCTACAAGCGTTGAATAGTCTTGTTGAAGGTTCACACCTTCTACTAGGTCTTGCTCTTCAAGAATCTTTTCCCAGAAGTATTCATATGTTCCGTGATTTTCATTAGGACCCATTGTTACAATTGGCTCATTCGGGAATTCAGGGCGAATGTCAGACCAGTTTTTCTTTTCGCCTAAGAAAATTTGTTTCACTTCATCTTGAGTAAGTTCAGTTGCCCAATCGTTATCTGGATTGATTACAAATGTTAATCCATCTAAAGCAACTTTCATTTCTTGAACTTCAATTCCTAAGTCTTCAGCAGTTGTAGCTTCTTCTTCCTTGATTTGACGAGAAGCATCATTAAAGTCTGTACCATTCTCAACTAAAAATTTCTTGAAACCAGCAGAAGTACCTGCACGTCCAACTTCAACTGAAACATTCTCTTGAGCATTTGTCATATATTGTTCAGCCATTTCAACCATGAAAGGGTAAACTGTACCTGAACCATCAATTACTACAGATCCTTCTAATTCAGCTGTTTCGCTAGTACCTTCTGTACCTTCAGTAGCTTCTTCTCCGCCACCACAAGCAGCAATAATGGACATAACAGCTGCAAGCATTAGAAGTAAGCTGAGTTTCTTGAGATTTTTCATTCGGTAATTCCTCCTAAGAATTAAAGGTTGTTTTATTCTGTCCTACAAGTAATACAATAATACTGAACTGTTAAAGGGGTTTTAATCGATTGTAAAGGTTTTGTAAATTAAGTAGAAATGTGTGTAAACCTGTCGGAATTTGGGCATAGAACTACTTTGCTTTCTTTAATCGAAAGTACGCATCTAATACTTTTCTCCCTATTTCCAAATTAGGAGAGGGTCCTTTTTCCCCTGTATATACCCACGGGACAACAACTGCCATCGAAATCTCTGGATTATTGGAAGGTGCATACGCCACTAAGCTTAAATTCATCACCGCTGGCGGCTCTTTATATAAATGTCTTGAAGGCCCGTCATAAAACGCCTGTGCGGTTCCGGTTTTTCCAGCTGGCGAATAAGCAGCATCCTTAAATTCTTTATAAGCCGTTCCTAATGGATGCTGCATGACTTGGCGAAAGCCCTCTTGAACCCTCTTAATATTCGCCTCATTAACATCAATTCGATTTAATATTTTGGGTTTTATTTCCCTGACGAGTGTCCCAGGAGCCTGTATATTTTGAAAATTCGTTTGCCGTATCTCCTTCACCATTCTTGGCTGTAGCCGATTCCCCCCATTTGCGATTGTACTTACGTATTGGGCAAGCTGCATAGGTGTGTATGTATCATATTGCCCAATCACTAAATCCAATAAAAACCCAGGCTTTGTGCTTGTCCCTTTATATCCGATTGTTTCATTGGGAAGATCAATTCCCGTTCTAGTACCGAGACCAAATTGCCCGAAAGAATCGCGAACAATATGAAAGGTATTCGGTTCTAGAATTAAAGGTTTATCGTATGCATAATGACCTTTTCCAATTTTTATTGCCGTATGGAACATATACACATTGGAAGATCTTCTGAGCGCGTATACATCATCTATCGGACCAAAGTTCTGCCAAGATTTTTTCACAGGTGTTCCTTTTATTTTCATTGGGGCATCAACCAGTACGGTTCTCGGCTTTATCACCCCCCGTTGATAACCTGTCAAAATCGTTGCCCCTTTTACAGTTGAACCAACATTGTAGGAAGTAGTAATATTTCCTAATGAAAAATCTTCTGCTTCATATTTCCCCTCATCATTCTCGACCAATAACTTTCCAGCCATTGTTAAAACTTCACCTGTACGAGGATCCATTAAGACAACAAATGCTCGGTCTAAAAACTCGGTATCCTTGTTTGCCTTTGTTTTCATAAGCACGTCTTCAATTATTTTTTCGACAGCTAGTTGCAACTCCATATCAATACTTAATATAAGGTCATTGCCTTGTTCACCTTCAGATATAGTCTCTGACTCAATTATCTCTCCAGATTTATTAGTTACCTTCTTAATTTTTGATTTTTGCCCACTAAGGACGTCCTCGTACTGATATTCAATATAACTTTTTCCTACCCGGTCATTGCGGTTATACTCTCTTGCAACGTAATAATCCAGATGATCTCTCGGTATTCCTTCCTTTGTGTCAGTTACTTTTCCAAGGACTGTTTTTAACGTATTGTTAAATTTATACACTCTTTCCCAATCCGTAATCGTTTCTATACCAGGTAAAGATTGCAAGCTTTCACTAACTTCTGCAAACTCTTTATCTGAAACATCTTTATTTTTAATCACTTGCGGAGTAAATTCCGTACTGTTTCTTAATTCCTTCCATATGGATATGATCTCCAAATCATGATCTTTGAATTGTTCGATATCACTTTGCGTTATTCGTTCTAACGTTAATTGGTAAATCTTTTTATTCCACTCCTGGGTGGTTAGTCCTTTTTTTAATACTTTCCTTTCATTTTCCTGTACCTTGGTTTCTGCTTCATCAGGAAAACGCATCATCCAATATTCTTTTTTGTCGCGATCGGAAATTCTGCTGAAATCCATTGTGATAATTGAAGCTAATCTCTCTGCAACCAGTAACATCTCTTTTGGTCCATGTCCTTGATTTATATAAGCGATTGCTTTTTGAGGAGAATTATCAACAATCATTCTAAAATTTCTATCGTACATGCGACCTCTTGGAACCGGATGATTAACGGTAACATCCTCTGTTCTTTCTATCTCCCTACGATAATCTTCTCCATAGACAATTTGAATAAAGCCAAGACGAAGTACAAGAATGGAAAAGAGCAAAAACACGAAAAAAAACAGCATATTTAACCGGACAGGTAGCTGCTTTCTCTTCTTTCTTTTCTTCTTTTCCTGATGCATGTCTCCACCTCATTTCAGTGCCCCTCCCAAATTTAATAGGAGAGGCGGCTCTTGATCAATTAAATTCAATTTTCCTAACAAAAAAATAGATTAGACTATGTCCCGATCCGATCAATAATAATAGGATTGGTATACTTTCCTTTGGGTCAAAAAATGATACAGCCATTAAAAAAATAAGGATAGAGACAATTCTTCCCGAATTCAGAAAAATTTCTCTGACCACAATATATTCAATTCTCATTTCTGCAGCATTCCAGCCCTTACCGATTACATCGTAGGTCATTGATAAATAAGGTACCAATAGCATCGGATAAGCAATGGCGATAATCGAAGCATAAATTAAAAGCTTTGTATAAGTGAGGTTAAATACTAATAACAAAATAGCTAAATACAATAGTATGCCACCAAAAAGAATGGCCTTTTTTCGATGTTGTTTTTTAATCCAACGTGAAGCAAAATAGTATCCAACAAAAGCAATTCCTGAATTCACTAATCCAAAGGTCCCGAGTGCCATTTCACTTCCAGTAGTTATAAAAACAAATACTGAAATTACAAAAACAAACGTTCCTTCTCTAACTCCCTGAACAAAATGTGCGTTTGTAATTTGCCTCCAATTAAAGTTGTTTTTTCTCTCTTTTAAAATCCTTAAAAACATGTATCTTCCATTTGCAGGCCTTCTCTTCAAGAAAAAACTTAGAATAACCGCAACGGAAAACAATCCTAAGGAAGTAGCAAAAATAACGGAATACCCTGTAAATTTCTCTAGTTTAGAAATCACAGTTCCTGCGGCAATAGGGCCAATCATTCCTCCAACAGAAGACAGAATTCCCAAAAAGCCATTAAAGAAATCTCTTGTTTCTGGTTCCGTAACTTCAAAGGTTAATACATTAAAAGCAAGCCAGTAAAAACCATAACCAATCCCTAGTAATCCTCCTAACACAATTAAAAATTGTGAAGCATTGGTTCCTATTGTTAAAACCGTTAGGTAGAAAACAGCTAAAAAAATGACACCTATACGCAAAACGATTACTCGGTCAATCTTTTTAGCCCATCTGCCTGCTAGGATAAAAGTTAGAGGTTGGAGAACAACAACTGAGAGGTTATAAATAGCTAAATCTTTAAAATCACCGGATTGTTTCCATAAATAAATATTTACAAAAGTATTGGATAAAGCAACACTTAAGGAATACAGACCTCCGATTAACAAAAGTAAAAGCAAATCCTTTGTCAGATCGATGTCACCAATTAATTTTTTCACTTTACTCATGAATAGAAACTCCCCTTCGTATCTAAGGGTAGTTTTCATCAAGCTCACCTTAATTATGTACAAAATAAACAAAAACGACGTGGAATTATCCACGTCGTTACTTGTTTATTTATTTTGCTTCAGCGTATCTCTTTGCAACTTCATCCCAATTTACAACGTTCCAGAAAGTATTGATATAGTCTGGACGACGGTTCTGGAATTTTAAGTAGTAAGCGTGCTCCCACACATCAAGACCAAGGATTGGCGTTTTCCCTTCCATTAATGGAGAGTCTTGATTTGGTGTGCTTGTCACTTCTAGTTCTCCGTTATTTACTGCAAGCCATGCCCAACCAGAACCAAAACGAGTTGTAGCAGCTTTTGCGAATTCCTCTTTCAAGCTTTCTAGATTTCCAAACTTTGCATTGATTGCAGCTAGAAGATCACCCGTAGGTTCTCCTCCCCCATTTGGAGATAGAATTTGCCAGAATAATGTGTGGTTAGCGTGACCACCACCGTTGTTACGAACTGCAGTGCGAGCAGCTTCTGGTACTGCATCAAGATTAGCAATTACTTCTTCAACAGATTTTGAAAGCAATTCTTCATTTCCAGCTAAAGCATTATTCAAGTTCGTTACGTATGTGTTGTGATGCTTTGAGTGGTGAATGTTCATTGTTTCCTTGTCGATATGTGGTTCTAGAGCGTCGTAAGCATAAGGTAATTGCGGTAATTCGAATGCCATGAATAACTCCTCCTAAATATGTATAATGATTTTTTCTTTAGAAAAACCCTTTCATTTTTAACATTTGGATATTCCTAAAGTTATTAACTTAAGATTACCAAACTTGGCAACTTTGTTCAAATATTAAGCTTAAGCCAACAGATTTACATTACCCTTTTTGGAGAGAAATATTCGCAAAACTAGGTGGTATCTCTTCCTTTTCATCATACCATTTCTGATGTTTCGATAATTTGTCAAAATTGTATAAATTAGCGTCATGTCAATGATTTAAGTCATAGCTGTTGTGGATTGTTCTTTTTAAAGGACACTACGTTATTGACACTCTTTATGTATTTTTATTAAATCAAAGAGAGGAGAGGAAAGGGCGGGTATTACATGAATGAAATAAATGTTTCATTATATAGCTTACTCATACAAGAATTTATAGATAAAGAAGATATTCAGAAAATAAAATCAGGTTCAACCATATTTAATGAAAGAGATTCAGTCAGTCATATTTATATTCTTTTACAGGGAAGTGTATCTCTTGGAAGAGTTCATATGAGAGGGAAAGAATTTATTATAAAAATTCTTAATGGAGAAGAATTAATCATAGAATACCAATTATTTAAAACAAATCCGATTTATCACTTTTTTGCAAAAACCATTTCAGATTGCGAGTTCCTTATCATCAAAAGAGAAGAATTCGAAAAGTTTGCTATGAGTTCTCCTCGTGTCATGAGTGCATTGACTTCTTGGCTTAGCACAAGATATTTAAAAGCTCAGATGAAGTGCCAGGACCTTATTATGAATGGGAAAAAAGGTGGACTTTATAGTATCTTAATTCGACTTTGTAATAGTTACGGAGTCATGACTGAAAAGGGAATTTTAATTGACTTACCACTCACCCACCAGGAACTCGCAAGTCTTACGTATGGAACAAGAGAAGTTATTCAGCGCATGTTAAAGGAACTCAGGGAACTAGAAGTTATTTCGTATGATCAACAGAAATTTACTGTGAAGAATTTAGCCTATTTAAAACAAGAAGTTGATTGTCAAAACTGTCCACATGAAATCTGTGGCTTAAACTAAAAGAGAAAAGGGCTCATAAGCTCTTTTCTCTTCTTTCTTAAAGTACTACTAAGATAAAATATAGGATCATAAATAGTTGAATAATCCCTTTTGTAATCACGCTACTAATAAACCCAACGACTGACCCAACACCAACCCTTAGTGACTCACTCAAGCCCCTTTTATTTATAAGAAGCTCTGCAATAACCGCACCAATAAAGGGCCCCAAAATAATACCTAGTATCGGGATAATAAACGGAACTACTAATAAGCCAATTGTACTTCCCCATATTCCTGCTTTAGAGCCACCAAATTTTTTCACACCAACCATATTCGCTAAATAATCTGCACCAAATAATAAGAGGACAAATAAGCTTTGAATACTCCAAAATAACCAATTAAAAGGTTCAAAGGAGAATAATAAGCCATAAACGATAAAACCGCCCACCAGAAATAACACACCTGGAATGATCGGATAAATCAAACCTACGAAAGAAACTAGAAAAAACAACACAATGATAAGCCAATACACGAGTTCCACCTTGTCACCTCTGTACAAAAAAACAAGGGAGGATCCCTTGTTTTTTAAGAATGTCTTACTCCAAGAACTGCTTCTGCAATATTTACAGCATGATCACCAATTCGCTCTAGATTGCTAATAATATCAACAAACACAATCCCTGCAGAACCGGAGCACTTTCCTTCATTCAAACGAAGGATATGCTGCTTACGAAGAGTTCTTTCCATTTTATCAATTTGATTTTCTTTTTCAACTACATGACGAGCTGCATCCAAATCTTTATGGTCAAGTGATTGAAGCGCTTCTTGAACAGTCGAGATGGTTAAAGCAAACATATCTTCTAAATCTTTCATTGCACTCTCTGTAATTTTTACTTTATTTGAATTTTGATATTCAACAAGCTCAACAATATTTTCGAAATGGTCGCCTATTCTCTCAATATCACGAACCGTATCCATTAACGTTGTATGCTCTTCTGAATCATTTGTTGAGAGTGGGCTGGTAGCTAGTTGCACTAGATAATCGGTAATTTTTCGGTCGAGATTATTTATTGCACTTTCTAACTGATACGCTGATTCTGCATGCTTGTTTTGCTTCGTATTAACAAAATTACTTGTTTCCTCTAACCCTTTAATGGCGAATTGGCCCATTCTTAACACTTCTTCCTTTGCTTGTCCTAAAGCAATAGAAGGAGACTGCTTAATGAAGTTAGGGTCTAGATGCTTCGATTTATAATCAATCAGAGAGTCATCACCGGGTATTAGTTTAATTACAATAAGCGCAAGTAATCCAATAAACGGAAATTGAATAATTGTATTTGTTGTATTGAAGATACCATGAGCAAAAGCAATGGTCATTTCTTCATTTAAATTTAAAGCACCTTGTAAAGATGTAATAATTTTTGTAAAAGGAATCAATAAAATCATAAAGATGGCTGTACCGATGAGATTAAATAGTACATGAGTGGCAGCCGCTCGTCTTGCTGCAACGGAGGCCCCGATGGATGCTAAAACAGCTGTTATCGTTGTTCCAATATTATCTCCAAACAAAACAGGAAGTGCTGCATCAATATTAATCAGATTTTCAGCATATAGACCTTGTAAAATTCCAATCGTTGCACTAGAACTTTGTACAATAACGGTAAATACTGTTCCAATCACAACACCTAAAATAGGATTAGAACTCATATTAACGGTTAATTCGTGAAAGGCCTCTAAGCTCCTAAGCGGCTTCATCCCACCACTCATTAACTCTAATCCATAAAATAATGCACCGAAACCAAAAACAATCTGTCCAATGCTTGTTGTTTTATTGCTTTTAAAGAAGAATATAAGGATTGAACCAAGAGCAATAATTGGAAGCGCATATTCACCAATATCAATACCAATGATAAATGCGGTAACAGTGGTACCAATATTTGCCCCCATGATGACACCAATTGCTTGTCGCAATGTCATAAAACCGGCACTAACTAATCCAACGGTAATGACTGTAGTACCAGAACTACTTTGGATGAGCACTGTAACAATAATACCTGCTAACACACCCATAAAAGGATTGGTTGTAAATCGATCAAGAATATCTCTTAATTTATCTCCTGCCGACTTTTGCAAGCCATCCCCCATAAACTTGATACCAAATAAGAAAATTCCAAGGCCACCTAAAAACTCAAAAATCATTTGCTGGATATTCAATTCCAAGTATTTCAACCCCTACTACATTTTTTCGACATTATTCTTAAAAACCCCTTAATCATTATGTGTAACGTAAAGAGAAAAGTAAATATTATTATCTTTAAATTTACAATGCCTTAACAAAAGGATAGTAATGTTACAATTATGTTACAAAACACAACCCTATTTTTTCACCAATCGTGTTTACTTGGACAAGAAAGCCATATCACGATAAAATAATGAAGGATTACATAGAAAGGTGTGTGTCATGTGTCATGAACATATTTCAGCAGTTATTTAAAAGTCTCTACTCTCCTAAAGACATTGCTAAAACAAGATTCCAAGGTATTGGAAAAACCATTCTTTTTGTTTTTCTACTAACTCTAATTTCTGTTATCCCAACTATTAGCTATGTAAGCTCAGCTATAAATAATGGAATTGAGACAGCCGCCCACACAGTAGATAATGAACTTCCGGATTTTTCAATAGAAAATGGTGAACTCATAGCAGACCAAGAAGAACCGATCTATATTGAAGATACAGATTTTACCATCATTTTTGATTCTACTGGTGAAGTTAGTGAGAATGATTTAGAGGGCTATGAGAATGCCTTTGCGCTTCTTCAAAATGAGTTTGTTCTCATTGCAGGAGGAACGCTCGATACTTACGACTATTCAACTTTATCCGACTTAAATATTACGAAGGACAGTACCTTGGAAGTGATCCATTCCGTGGACGGTTTATTGGCAGTTATTATTCCTGTCCTTGCATTGACCATTTATATTTTTTCAAGCGGCATTAAATTTATTGAAATTACCATTCTTGCATTGTTCGGTCTATTTATTAAGAATGTAACTAGTCGTAATCTACCATATCGACAATTATGGAGACTATCAGCTTATAGTGTAACTCTCCCTACTATTTTCTTTACGATAATGGAAGCTTTTCAAACAACCGTTCCTAACGGTTTCCTCATTAATTGGTTCGTTTCTATCATTATGTTGTATCTAACAGTACGAGAAATTCCTCAGAAAGTTAAGCAATAAAAGAGAAAAACGCGATATTACGCGTTTTTCTTTTTTTATTTGTACTACTAATCTATCTACTGCATATAAATAGAGTAACTCTACTAATAAGGAGAATCGTCCATGAAACGTCTCTTCGTTTCTCTACTAGTTACTCTTATTTTGTATATCATATATGTTGACTTAAGCATAGGTACGATACCAAACACAACCAATGAAACGATAGAATCCATTGAAGTAGATTCTAAAGTAAATCAAATAGATGAAACTGTTCTTGTAACTTTTAGTAAAACTGTAGAACAGGGAGATACAGTTCTTTCAATTATAGAGTCTCAACTAAAAGGATCGATACCAGTTCCAATTGAAAAAGTAGTAAATGATTTTATTATATTAAATAAAGGAAAAAAACCTGAGGAAATTCAAGCCGGAAAGTCATACCTATTTCCTGATTACAGCAAGTCCGATAGCAACTAACAATAATGGAGACTTTTTCACGGCATCAAGATTCTTGTCACCTTTCACGTTCATTGTTACAATGTTCAATAGGAAAGTACTAAGATTAATTTAGATCTTTTTTTCAAAAGGAGAGAATCACTGTTGAGTGAAATTATACATCGTACAAAAACTCGTCCCATAAAAGTCGGACCTTTAACCATTGGTGGAAATAATGAAGTTGTCATTCAAAGTATGACTACCACAAAAACACATGATGTTGACGCCACGGTTGCTGAAATAAAGAGGCTAGAAGAAGCCGGTTGTCAAATTGTGCGTGTCGCTTGCCCTGATGAAAGAGCCGCTAACGCCATTTCTGAAATTAAAAAAAGAATTAATATTCCTCTAGTGGTTGATATCCACTTTGATTACAAACTCGCTCTAAAAGCTATTGAGGGAGGAGCGGATAAAATTCGTATTAATCCCGGTAATATTGGCCGTCGCGAAAAAGTGGAGGCAGTTGTTAAAGCAGCTAAAGAAAAAGGAATTCCAATTAGAATTGGTGTCAATGCTGGTTCGTTAGAGAAAAGAATATTAGAGAAATATGGATATCCAACAGCTGACGGTATGGTAGAAAGTGCCTTGCACCATATCAAAATTTTAGAAGATCTTGACTTTCACGATATCATCGTCAGCATGAAGGCATCCGATGTGAATCTAGCTATTGAAGCCTATGATAAAGCAGCAAGAGCGTTCGATTATCCTTTACATCTTGGAATTACTGAATCAGGTACTTTGTTTGCAGGTACTGTAAAAAGCGCAGCAGGTTTGGGAGCGATCTTAAGCAAAGGAATTGGTAACACGGTTCGAATTTCACTAAGTGCTGACCCAGTAGAAGAGGTTAAGGTTGCCCGTGAATTATTAAAATCATTTGGATTATCTTCAAATGCGGCAACACTTATTTCTTGTCCAACATGTGGAAGAATTGAAATTGACTTAATTTCGATCGCAAACGAGGTAGAGGAGTACATTCAGCAGATTAAAGTACCCATTAAAGTGGCAGTATTGGGCTGTGCGGTAAATGGTCCTGGTGAAGCAAGAGAAGCCGATATTGGCATAGCAGGAGCTCGAGGAGAAGGCCTTTTATTCCGTAAAGGAGAAATTGTCCGTAAAGTTCCTGAAGCGACAATGGTTGAAGAGCTTAAAAAGGAAATCGATCAAATTGCTGCAGAATTTCAAGCAAAACGTGATCAGGAAGCACTGCAATCATAAAAGGAAAGAGGCTCTGGCGTAATCGCCGGAGCCTCTTCTTTTATCTGTAGCGGTTAAAAAAATGGTAGTATAAACATACCCACAATGATGGAAATCGCTCCAATCCCGATAGCCCAGCTACCAAGGCCGGTTGCTCCACGTCTTCGGGCGATAAACCCTAATACAATTCCAACTGCTCCAAACAAAATGGGTGCAACAAACAATGAAAGGATAGAAATGATTAAAGCAGCAAACCCTATGCCTGTACCGCTTTTCATCGTCTCACCAACATTATTTGTTGTTCTTTCCCTGTTAAAAGTAGTTGGTGCAGCAATTTCAGCTGAGGTTTCTTCTAAATAATCTGCAGGTTGGTATTTATTTGTTTCACCAACATTGTCGCTCGTACGAAGGTAATCGAATGATCCTTCGTTGTTGCGTTCTTGATCTGCCATATTGATCCCTCGCTTTCCTTTGATAGGAGCAGTATTATTATTTGCTTTTACACAACAATTATGTTGTTAATCATTTCTAATTCGGCTATTTTCAATGATGGAATATAACGAAATGGGGAAGTACTACATGAAAAAAAGAAAATTAGGATTTGATATTGATGGAACAATCACCTGCCCTGCAGCCATTGTTCCTTTTATTAATGAAGCCTTTCAATTACAATTAACACTCTCAGATTTAACTGATTATGATTTACTAAAAGTAGTGGATATTCCAGATAAAGTATTTACCAATTGGTATGATAAAAAAGAGGCAGACATCTTTACTTTGTCTCCATTAGCTACGGGAGCAAAAGAAGTATTATTAGAATGGGGCAAACACCACGAATTAATATTCATTAGTGCTCGTGGGGAAAACGTGTTGGAGGTGACTAAAGAGTGGTTTATTAACCATGGAATCAACTACGATCATTTAGAACTTATCGGATCACATGAAAAAGTTGATGCAGCAAAAAAGTACGGAGTAGAAATCTTTTTTGAGGATAAATATGAAAATGCCATTGAAATTGCAAAGAACTGCCATATACCGGTACTTCTATTTGATACGCCCTATAATCAAGGCTCCCTTCCAAATGAAGTAAAAAGAGTTTTTAATTGGAAGGAAGCCAATAATTGGGTTGAGAAATGGTTCAATTGTTAAGTACTCAATTCACCGTACATTCTGGGCATCGGCCATAAATTTCAAATTTATGGCCAGATATATCATAGTCCTTCAAGCTTTCCTGCAAACTATTCATAGGGCAAGTATCAATTTCCTTCGTTTTTCCACAGTCCAAGCAAATAAAATGATGGTGATGGTGTTTACTTTCACAAGAATAACGAAAATGTTTTTCTCCTGATAATTCCGTCATTTCAAAAATACCCAGATCCACAAATAAAGAAAGATTACGATAAATCGTATCAAAGCTCAACCCAGGGTAATGATCCTTCATCCGATCAAGTACATCCTTAGCCGTTAAATATTTATTACTGTTAGCAAAAAGACCAAGCATATCTTCTCTTTTTCCTGTATGCTTGTAGCCTTTATTTTTTAATAAATCAAGAGCTTCCGTTACATTCATTCTCTCACCTCATGTTTCCATTGGTACATTTTCTTTAATAATATAACAAGAATGAGAATCAATACAGCAATAACTACAATCGTTCCACCCGGTGCCAAATCAAGATAATAAGAAATGGTCAGCCCACCAAGTACAGAAACTTCTCCGAAAACCATAGAAAGTAGGATGGTTTGTTTAAATCCTTTTGCAATCCGAATACTTGCAGCTACAGGGAGAGTCATGAGCGAAGATACTAGTAAAATTCCAACAATTCTCATCGAAGCTGCAATGACTAGTGCAACTAAAACAATGAAAAAGAAATGAAGGGACTTCACGGCTATACCTGAAGCTTTTGCGTGTTCTTCGTCAAATGAAAGAAGAAATAATTCCTTATATAAAAGCGTAATGAAAGCTACCACAATCACACTGATGATAATGATAATGACTAAGTCTGTTCGACTGACTGCACTCACGCTACCGAATAAATAACTATATAAATCTGTATTGAATCCATCGGCTAATGAAATGAAAATAACACCTAAGCCAATACCACTAGACAAAATAATGGGGATAGCGAGCTCTTGATAATGTTTATATACAGTTCTAAGCTTTTCGATAAACAAAGAACCAATTACAGAAAAGGTCATTCCTAAATAGATCGGATTTAATCCCGTAGTGAACAAAAGCCTTTTTTCAAGAAGCAAGCTTGCCGCTATACCAGCTAATGTAACATGGCTTAAAGCATCGGCTATTAGAGAAAGTCTTCTAACTACAATATAGACACCAAGTAAAGGCGCAATTATTCCAATGATTGCACCTGTGAGAAATGCATTTTGTAAAAATTCATATTTAAATATCGCTTCAATCACCGATTTTCCCCTCCGTGATGATGAACATGGTGATGGTGATGGTGTTGGTCATGTTCATGCATAAGAACTTGAACATCATGTCCATATAGGTCAGACATATTTTGTTTTTCAAACTCCTCTGTATCACCATGAAAGTGCATATGCTTATTTAAGCAAGCAACATGGGTCACTTTATCTGTAATCGTACCGATATCATGAGTGACTAAAATTAATGTTATCCCTCGATCTTGATTAAGCTCTGTAAGCATTTCGTAAAAGGATTGGACATTTTTTGCATCAACACCAACTGTGGGCTCATCTAAGATAAGTAAGTCTGGGTCACTTACTAAGGCACGAGCGATAAAAACTCTTTGCTGTTGTCCTCCTGACAACTCACCGATATTGCTTCCTATTTTTTCCGTTAGCCCCACAGAATCAATCGCAGCTCGTATCTTTTCTTTATCCTCTTCCTTATGCCTTTTAAACAATCCTACTTTTTTGGTTAACCCACTTGAAACCACTTCGTATACTGTTGCGGGGAATCCCGAATTAAAGGAATTTGCTTTTTGTGAAACAAAGCCGATTCGATGCCAATCTTTAAACTGCTCAATGGCTGTTCCAAATAATTCGACTTCTCCCTTTTGAAGCTTTAATAAGCCTAAGATTATTTTTAATAAAGTTGACTTTCCTGAACCATTAGGGCCAACAAGTCCCAAAAATGCTCCACGAGGAACTGAAAAATGAATATCTTCAAGTACATTTTCCTTTTCGTACTTATAAGTCAGTTTATTTACATTTATAATATTTTCCATTTTAACCACCTAATATTATCAGAATCATTCCGATTTACAAAAAGTAGTATACATGAGAAATGAAACGATGTAAAGGAAGTACTTCGTGCCCCCTTTGTTTACACCTTTTATTAGCTAGCAACATAGATTAACATCAGGGAGTGGTGAATTCGTGAGTATCTTTCAATCCATTGTTAATCACAAAATAAACACAATTACGACAGAAGAATTACTGAAATACGCCAAACAATTTGGAGTTACTATTACCGTTAATGAAGCCAAAAAAATTGCTTCCCATCTTAAGGGAAGACAAGTAGATATTTTTAATACTTCAGAAAGAGCGAAACTGTTAAAGGAAATTGAAAGATTAACGAGTCCTGCAACGGCAAAAGCCGTCAGTCAATTGGTTACACAATTCACGAAATAATTAAACAGAGGCTCATTTTTCAATGAGCCTTCTCTTTTTTATGCCATTATATGTTCGAGTAGGTTTTCGTTAAATACTTTTGAAGTTAACATGTCAATTTCTTGTTTGTATGGTGCTTTTTTATTATTCTTATCTTCCCCAACAAACGGTGTTTCAAGGATTTTTGGAATACTTATTAGCTGCGGATGATGCACAATATAAGAAAGTGCTTCAAATCCAATCTTTCCATATCCAATATTCTCATGTCTATCTTTTCTTGAACCACGATCATTCTTACTATCATTAATATGAAGGACCTTTAAGCGATCAATACCAATGGTTTTATCAAACTCGTTAAGAACTCCGTCAAAATCATCAACAATGTTATAGCCCGCATCATGAATATGACAAGTATCAAAGCAAATAGAAAGCTTTTCATTATGTTTGACACCGTCTATGATCATCGCTAATTCTTCGAAGCTTTTTCCGCATTCAGATCCTTTGCCAGCCATTGTTTCTAAAGCAATCTGAAGTTGCTCATTTCCAGTTAGAACCTCATTAAGACCCTCAATGATCTTCTTGATTCCAGCCTCTTCCCCTGCTCCTACATGAGCTCCTGGATGCAGAACAATTTGCCTTGCACCGATCGCCTCTGTACGTTCGATTTCTGATTTTAAAAATCGGACACCAAGGTCAAATGTATCTGGGTTGGTAGTATTTCCAATATTAATAATATATGGAGCATGCACAACAATATCTTCTAAATTGATTCCATTTTGCTCCATATGTTTTTGACCTGCTTCGATGTTTAAATCTTCTATTTTCTTTCTTCGAGTATTTTGAGGAGCACCTGTGTAGATCATGAAAGTA
Source organism: Robertmurraya korlensis (assembly GCF_023715225.1). Taxonomy (GTDB): domain Bacteria; phylum Bacillota; class Bacilli; order Bacillales; family Cytobacillaceae; genus Robertmurraya_A. Next base: position 434,914 of record NZ_JAMBNS010000001.1, on the reverse strand, counting down.
TTCGCACCGTATGAGATTGCTTCTTCACTAGATGCTAGCAACATACTTTTCCCACTCATTGAAACATGTGAACCTAATTTCAGCATTTCTCCACTCTCCTACCTCTTATTTCTTTTTCAATCGGTTCTGTCTTTTCTTAATTTTATCCATTTCAAACTGCATCTTCTTCTTATAGCCCGGCTTCACCTTTGACGGTTTTTTAACAAAAGACTTCGCTAACTTATCTACCTCATCAGTCTGCTTTGTTCTCTTTTTTCGTCTGTTACGATCTTCAAGCTCGGAGAGTTCACCTTTTTTAATATCAATATGCTTAAATTCAATCCCCAGTTTTTCAAGCCTATTTAATGCATCTTCATCAGATGGCTCATAAACTGTGAGAGCTATTCCCGAATTCCCCGCTCTAGCTGTTCTACCAACACGGTGTACATAAAAATCTAAGTCAGTTGGAAGCTCATAGTTAATCACATGGCTAATCCCTGGAATGTCAATTCCCCTTGCAGCTAAATCGGTAGCTACAATATATTGAAATTCCAAATCCGTGATTTGCTTCATCATCCGCTTACGTTCACGGGGACTTAAATCTCCATGAATTCTACCAACTTTTAACCCTCTTTGAGTAAGTGCTGTAGCGACTTCCTCGGCTTTTTTCTTTGTATTCGTAAAGACAATCGCTAAATAAGGGTTATACAACTTCAGCGCCTCATACACAAGATTTGACTTTTCACGATGTCTTGATGGAAGAAGAATATGTTCAATCTTCGCTGCAGTTAACTGCTTTGGTTCAATATGAATATACTTAGGATTTTCCATATACTTCTTTAGAAAAGGTTTTAGCTTTTCTGGAATGGTGGCTGAAAAAACAAGCATTTGAAGCTTTTCTGGCATTCTTGCTCCAATTTGGTCAACGTCTTCTAAAAATCCCATATCAAGCATTAAATCAGCCTCATCGACTACATACATGCTTGCTGTATGTACAAAAAGGGCTTGTTCCTTTACTAAATCATTAATTCGTCCTGGAGTCCCTACAACGATATGTGGTTGAGTTTTTAATTTTTCAATGGCACGAACTTTGTCTGTTCCTCCGATAAATAGACGACTTGTGATCTCTTCGCCCTCTTCCGCATGCTCAGTAACCTTTAAAACCTCTTGGTATATTTGTGAAGCAAGCTCTCTAGTTGGTGCAGTGATTACAGCTTGTACCTCTTGTTTATTAGGATTGATTTTATGGAGTACCGGTAATACATACGAATGTGTTTTCCCAGTCCCTGTTTGAGATTGACCAATTGCACTTTCACCTTTAAGTACAGTCGGAATCAATCTTTCCTGAATTTCAGTTGGTTCATAAAATCCAATGGCTTCAATCGCCTTGTTTATAAATGGTTTAAGTTGATACGTTGAAAATTTTGTTTTCGTCATTATTAAAGCTCCTTCAGTTTTGGTAAGGATGTCCATACCCATCATGTAATTATAATAAAGTTCTTCATAAAGTGCCACCTACAGTTCATTTCCCATATGATTATGTTTTACGAATTACAGTATTTTCAAACCAGTTCCTAACTTATCATCATTCACCTAGACCAAATATCTCTTTCTTGCATAGGGTATAAGAGGGAAAATTATGAAAGGAGGGTGTTCGTATGCCACCAAGACAACCGTTTCCTGTGCGTGGAGGAATGCCTCAACCTATGCTCGGATTTGGACGGAACCAAATGAGACCAATGATGCCCCCAGTAAGAATGGGGAATATGGGGATGAACAGAGCCCATATGGGGGGAAATGCTCCAAGAGGAATGAGAGGTCCGACAAGAAATAGCGGAGGAGGTTTACTGTCTAAGTTACTTGGTAAGGGTAAATCTCAAGGCGCACAAGCCGGAATGCAAATGTTTGGCAATGCTTCTCGCTCTACTGCCCCAGCTGCAGGTGGCGGGCTGTTAAAATCACTAGCAGACCCCACAGCAATAACGGGTTTCTTGAATAATACGCAACGGGTATTACAAACCGCTCAGCAAATCGGACCGATGGTACAGCAATATGGTCCAATTGTTAAAAACCTACCAGCCATGTGGAAACTTTACCGTGGTTTAAATGCTGCGAGTTCGGATGAGGAAACTAAGGATGAGGAAAGCGTAGAGTCCACCAACACTGAGGCAAAATCGGAAACGAAAACAAAAACAAGACAAAAACGTCCGAGCTCAGTCAGTACTGAAAATGATACACATTCCATAGAGATTGAAGAACAGGTATCACCAAGATTACAAGGAAAATCAGTACCTAAAATATATGTATAAAGGAATATGTCCAGAGCATATTCCTATTTCTCTTCTTTGTATAATCATGACACTTCTTATATAATGATAGAATAAGCATGCTTAAAGGGGAGAGCCAACTCAATGAAAGTTATAAAAATATCACCCCGTGGCTATTGCTACGGTGTTGTTGATGCAATGGTCATCGCAAGAAATGCAGCACTTGATAAATCTCTGCCACGGCCTATATATATATTAGGAATGATTGTACACAACAAGCACGTTACCGATGCTTTTGCTGAAGAAGGGATTATTACACTAGACGGCCCTAACCGAAAACAAATATTAGAACAAGTAGAACAAGGGACTGTTATATTTACTGCCCACGGTATATCACCAGAAGTCAGAGAGTTAGCAAAGAAAAAAGGTCTTGTTACAATCGATGCTACTTGTCCAGATGTAACAAGCACCCATCAGCTGATTGAAGCAAAGAGAGATGAAGGTTACCAAGTAATCTATATTGGTAAAAAAGGACATCCGGAACCAGAAGGTGCGCTTGGAGTAGCTCCTGATATTGTTCACCTTGTAGAGACGGAAGCAGATGTTGATTTATTAGCCATTCATGCCGACAAAATACTTGTCACGAATCAAACCACAATGAGTCAATGGGACGTTGGCCATATTATGGAGAAAATTGAAAAGAAATACCCACATGCTGAATTTCATAAGGAAATCTGTATGGCTACACAAGTTCGTCAAGAAGCGGTTGCTGAACAAGCAGGTCAGGCGGATGTGGTGATTGTTGTTGGTGATCCAAAAAGTAATAACTCCAATCGTCTGGCGCAAGTTTCCGAAGAAATCGCAGGGACAAAAGCTTATCGGATTAGCGATATATCAGAATTAGATATTGATTGGATTAAAGATGCCCAAACCGTAGGGGTAACTTCTGGAGCATCAACACCTACTCCTATTACAAAAGAAGTCATTGCCTTTATCGAACAATTTAATCCTTTCGATGAATCCACATGGAACCGAGAGAAAAAAGTGCCACTTCACAAAATATTACCTAAAGTAAAAAATTAATATTACCAAAAAGCCACGGAAAAATGTAAAAGAAATGCTTTCTTAAAATACTTACCTAAATGACAGTCTATAAAAAAGTAAAACTCGCCATAGTATAAATTGGCGAGTTTATTTATTAATACAAAAAAAATATAAAACCTCACTTACCTGTGACATTCTTCACTGTAATGCATCAAAATGAGGTTTTCTTTGATTTTTCCAAGTGAAACTCACTCCTTAATAAATAAGATGTTTTGTCCTTAATCGCAAAATAAGCGGAGAATTTCCGGTTATATGCAAAATGGAGCCTCTTATTGGGGGAATAAGGGGAGTTTTTCCGCTTATGCAAAGCAAAATCGCTTATTTTCGAATTTTCCGAGCCAATAGGCGGAATCCCTCCGCCTATTTAAGCCTTTTTTATTAAGAATTACTAATTAACCGGAATTTCTCCATCTATTTATCAGCTCAGGTCCTTAACCTGACCGCCAACCGATGTCTTGGCTTTTTTGTTGCTTATACAAATTGAAAAGGATCCGTATGAATGGTTGAAGCGAAAATATTTACTTCATATTTTTTTTCCTTACACATTTCTGTGAGCTTGTTTGCCACGCCCTGTTTCATCACCTTTTCGACATTGTGACCTGGATCAATAATATTTAACCCAAGCATCATGGCATCATGAGCAACGTGATAGTACATATCACCCGTTACATATACATCTGCACCTTTGAAGTTTGCCGATTGAATATATTTATTCCCATCTCCACCAAGTACAGCAACTTTTTTCACCTTAGAATTTAAGTCCCCAACAACTCGAACGGCAGGCACATCTAGGGCTACTTTCACAAAATTTGCGAATTCACGGAGGGTTGTTTCTTGGACGCTCCCTATCTTACCCAAACCAAGTGACTTTGCTTGATTCTTTAATCGGTACACATCATACGCTACTTCTTCGTATGGATGTGCTTTCATCATCGCTGATAGGACCTTTTTTTCTAGATGAGCAGGAAACACCGTCTCAATTCTAGCTTCTTCCACTTGCTCCACTTTTCCTATCGCCCCATAAAAAGGTTCGGCCCCTTCTAAAGGAATAAACTCTCCTTTTCCTTCAGATGTAAAGGAACAGTGAGAGTATGGCCCTATTGAACCTGCTCCCGCATTTCCTAATGCATTTTTTATCGCTTCCTCATACCCAATTGGCACATAGACAACGAGTTTAAGTAATTCAGAATCGAAGGTTGGTACCAGGACCTCAGTGTTTGATAATTTCAGTGCGTCTGCCAGCATATCATTGACTCCGCCTTCAGCAACGTCCAAATTCGTGTGAGCTGCATATACTGCGATATCATGCTTGATTAATTTTTCTATAATTCGACCTGTTGCTGTATCTGTCACGAGCTTTTGTAAAGGACGATAAATGAGTGGATGATGAGCAATGATTAATTGAACATTATTATGTATCGCTTCATCTACTACTTCTTCTAGTACATCTAGTGCGATCATCACATTTGAAATTTTCTTATTTAGTCTTCCAATTTGTAAACCTATCTTATCTCCTTCTAACGCTAGATTCTTTGGTGAAAATTGTTCAAAGAGACTAATAATTTCATGCCCATTTACGGTTTTCATTCTCCTAGAACCTCCTTTACCATTGAAATTTTCTTCTGTATTTCCATTTTCTTTTCTATTTTTTCTGTTGTTTGGCTAGACTGACTCATCTGTTTTAAAATACGGTCCCAATTATTCCATTCAGCCGTCCATTTATCAATAAAAGCCTCGTTCTTTTCTTTACTTAAATACGGTCCGAAAAGCAATTGATTTTCCATCTTCTCCGTATAAACAGATTTGGGATCTCCTTTTTCAGCAACTAAGATCTCATAAATCTTTCCATCTTCTTCTAAAATAGCTTCATCTATAAGGCTCCATCCATTTCCTAGAAGCCACAATCGTATTGAAATAGCACTAATATTCGGTTGAAGCACAAGTCTCTTTACACCCTTAAGCTTTTCCTTTCCCTCTTCAAGAATAGTAGCAATGAGGGCACCACCCATACCAGCAATGGTAATGCAATCTACTTCCCCTACACCAATTACTTCAAGGCCATTTCCTTTTCGTACATCAATTTGTTTCGTTAATCCTTCCATTTCTACTTGTTTTCTCGCAGATTGAAAGGGTCCTTCAACCACTTCACCTGCTATTGCATAAGGTACTTTTCCTGCTTTCACAACATGACAAGGAAGATAGGCATGATCAGAACCTATATCAGCTAGTTTCGCACCCTCTGGAATAAAATTGGAAACGGCGCTAAGTCTTTTCGATAATCTTTCCACATTCATTTACATACACCAACTCTTTATTTGATTACATACAGTATAAAAAAAGTCCTTTACATATGCAAAGGACTTAAAACGCTTACTTATTTAAGCTCCATTAACCAATCAGCCATTGCTCCTGCATTCTCAGCAGTAACGAGTCCTGATGGCATTGAGCCTTTTCCGTTTACAAGAATGTCTTCAATTTCTTCTTTCGACAGTTTGTCACCAACACCTGTTAAAGCTGGACCTACGCCCCCTTGGTATGAATCCCCGTGACATCCTATACAGCCCGCAGACTTATAAATATCTTCAGGATTGTTTGAAACCTCTTCTGCCTGTTCTCCACCGCCTTCTTGTTCTGCAGCTAGTTCCTTACTGTCACCTAAGCCTTTAAACGAAAAAAGGAACATCGCAGCAATACCAAGAACCATGATTAAGACAAATGGAATGATCGGATTGCGATTCATGCTTTTCCCTCCCTTATGTAAGTACATCAAAAACTATTTAAATATAGAATGCAAACAATATCTATTTTACTTGAAAATGGGCAGAAGGAAAAGTACTAAAGTAAACTTTGTCACATTATGTTCTCATTTTAGACAAAACCTCACTAGTTTTTGTGAGGTCTGTCATAAACGAATGAAGCTAACAACCAATTTCTCGTGCAATTACCATTCGTTGAATTTCTGAAGTACCTTCACCAATTTCAGTTAACTTTCCATCACGCATATATCGTTCCACATGATAATCCTTCATATACCCATATCCCCCGTGTATTTGTACGGCTTGATCAGTAACCTCCATACAAATTTCCGATGCGTAAAGCTTACAAATGGAAGCTTCCTTCGTAAAGGAACGTCCTTGGTCTTTTAACCAAGCAGCTTTATAAACCATATTTCTAGCAAGTTCAATCTTCATAGCCATGTCTGCAAGCTTAAATTGGATCGCCTGGAAATGGGACAATGATCTTCCAAATTGCTGCCTTTGCTTTGCATAGCTCAATGCCTTTTCGTATGCCGCCTGAGCAATACCTACTGCCATTGCACCGATGCCAATCCTTCCTCCATCAAGAGTGATTAAGAACTGTTTAAAGCCCTCTCCACGCTTTCCTAGTAAATTCTCAGTTGGTACCTGAACATCTTCTAATATTAATTCGGTAGTATTAGAGGCATGAAGCCCCATTTTTTCATAGTTGTTGATGACCTGAAAGCCAGGAGAATTCGTTGGAACAATAATAGCACTTATTTCTTTTTTCCCATTTTGTTCCCCAGTTACTGCGGTAATAGCTAAATGCTTTGCATAGCTTGCATTTGTAATATAACATTTATTTCCATTTATAACAAACTTCCCATCATTCTCATTCGCTTTCGTCTTGGTACCTCCAGCATCGGAACCAGCATTAGGTTCGGTTAGCCCAAAGGCTCCAAAAGACTCACCTGTACAAATCGGGATTAAATATTTTCTTTTTTGTTCTTCTGTACCAAATAAATAAAGGGGAGCACCCCCTAGCGATATATGGGCTGAATACGTAATTCCAGTCGAGGCACAAGCTCTACTTAGCTCCTCTGTGACTATGGCAAAGCTTATTGTATCTGCCCCACCACCACCGTATTCTTCTGGAAATGGAAGCCCCATTAAACCTAATTCTGTAAGCTTTTGAAACACCTCATGTGGGAACTGCTTATGAAGGTCTCTTTCTAGCGCACCTGGTGCAACCTCTTCATTAGCAAATTCTCTAATGGTTCGAAGGATCATGCTTTGTTCTGATGTTAAATCAAAATTCACGTTTTTCTCCTCCTTAAGCCTAAATATGAAATCGCTTTCATATTTATTATATAAGGAGATGAATAATTTTCTCAACATTTTAAATTTTAAAGTAAATAATCATTATATAAATATAGACCCACTTAGTAATAGCAGTCCTAATATGGAAGAAATTATAAAACTCAATAACTTTGCTTTTCTTCCGATAATAAACCAAGCTATACAGTTTAAAATAATAATTGCATAGAGGCTTACAGCGCTATTAGGAAAAGCATAAGTGACAAAATCTACTGAGCATAACAAAGCAATGAGGGCTGTAGAAATCATTGGAACAATAAATTCTGTCGCTTTTCTAAAAAAATAAAAACTAGCTCCAAATCCAAATAATAGCAATAAAGCATAAAGAGTCGTTTGCAAAAAGAAAGATAATTCAGTAAAATATATAAATATACCAATCGGAATCAGTAGCAACGAAGTGTAAGCGAGGAAAAACTTGCTCTTGATGCTTCTTTTTCCAGCTTTCTTTCCGTTAACTTGTTCACCTTCTGTATATAAAGCTAATAAAAAATTGCAATATTGTTCCGGTAATAGCTTCGTTTCTTTCCAATAATAAATTTCTTTAACAATGATTTCTTTTCGATTATCACTCATATCTTGTCCTTTCTCTTGCTGAACATAAAAATAGTTTACCTCTATTGTAAGAAGTAAACTATTTTTAGACAATCATTTTATTCTAAGAAATCCTTCAAACGCTTGCTACGGCTAGGGTGTCTTAACTTCCTTAACGCTTTTGCTTCAATTTGTCTTATACGTTCTCTTGTGACACCAAACACTTTTCCAACTTCTTCTAAAGTTCTCGTGCGGCCATCATCAAGTCCAAAACGTAGTCGTAATACATTTTCTTCACGGTCGGTTAGAGTATCCAGAACATCTTCCAATTGTTCTTTTAACAACTCATAAGCCGCATGCTCTGAAGGTGATGTAGCATCCTGATCTTCAATGAAATCACCTAAATGTGAGTCATCTTCTTCACCAATTGGTGTTTCTAATGAAACTGGTTCTTGTGCAATTTTTAGGATTTCACGAACCTTATCTGGAGTTAAGTCCATGTCTTCTCCAATTTCTTCTGGAGTTGGTTCACGTCCAAGATCCTGAAGTAGCTGACGTTGAACACGAATTAATTTATTGATGGTTTCCACCATATGAACGGGGATACGAATTGTTCTGGCTTGGTCAGCAATCGCACGAGTAATTGCTTGTCGTATCCACCAAGTAGCATACGTACTAAATTTAAACCCTTTGCGATAATCAAACTTCTCAACCGCTTTGATTAATCCCATATTACCTTCTTGAATCAAATCAAGGAACAACATACCGCGACCAACATAACGTTTTGCAATACTAACTACAAGACGTAGGTTCGCTTCTGCTAATCGGCGCTTTGCTTCTTCGTCACCTTGTTCAATACGATTAGCAAGTGAAATTTCCTCTTCGGCAGACAATAGGTCTACTCGACCGATTTCTTTTAAATACATCCGAACAGGATCATTGATTTTCACTCCTGGTGGTACGCTTAAATCATTTAAATCAAATTCTTCTTCACCTTTAGCAAGCTCCTGTATATTAGGATCTCCATCTTCGGATTCACCAACTAGTTCTACACCTTGCTCACCTAAAAATTCATAAAACTCATCCATTTGATCTGAGTCTACATCAAAATTAGACAATTTCTCTGCAATATCGTCATAGGCTAGAACCCCTGTTTTCTTTCCAACCTCTGTTAACTGGTCTTTTACTTGTTCTAGGGTCAAATCTGAATCAACCTCTTTTGAACGGGCCGATTTTTCAGCCATATGTACCCCTCCTTCCAAAGTCAAACAACAATCTCAAGCTTTTAATGTTTTGCGCAATTGGATAATTTCCATTGCAATCACAGCTGCCCTACCATGATCCTTTTGTCTCTCTGCTTCTTTCTCTTCTGCTTCTTTTTCTTTTATTTTTAACATCTTTTGATAATTAAACACCTGCTTAATGTAATCGGAAAGCTCCTGGTCACTTATTTCTTCACCAATAGACATCATTCCAATATCTGCTACTGTACGTCTAAGCTTTTCATCTTTGATATATGTTAGGAAATCACTTGGATTCGGTTGGAATCCCTTTTCATAGTAACCATACAAGTATGTTATGATTGCTTGATGTTCATCAATATTAAAGGGAGTACCGTTTAACAAATCCTGCACTTTATATGCTATGTCAGAATCCTTCAACATATAAGCGATTAAACGTCTTTCTGCAGTTTCATAAGCCGGTCTTAGATTAGAAGATTGTTTAATAACCACATCTTGATTTCTTTTTTGAACGTATTGCTCACGATTTCCTTTTTTGTTCGCAAAGAAAAATTGTTTTTGCTGTTGCTTTAATGCATCGAGTGAAAGTGAGAATTCACTTGCTAGCTGTCTTAAATAGTGATCTCGTTCTACTACCTTCTCTAGTTGGCTTATTTCCTTTAATACTTCTTCGATATATTGGAGGCGAATTCCTTCATTATTTAAATCCTTTCCTCTTCTTAAATATCGAAGTTTAAAATTCATTAATGTAACACTAGAAGAGATAATTTCGTTTTGAAATTTCTCTTCACCATTTTGGCGAATATAATCATCTGGGTCCATTCCATCTGGCAATATCGCCACACGGACCTGAATACCCGCTGAATGAAGAAGCTGACTAGCACGGTGAGCGGCTTCAATACCAGCATTGTCTCCATCGTAACAAATCGTTACTGCTTCAGCACTCCGCCTGATCGACACAATATGATCGTCTGTCAATGATGTTCCCATGGTTGCCACTCCATTGAGTACACCCGATCGATCGGCAGCTATCACATCAGCAAACCCCTCAAATAATACGATTTGATTCGTTTTTTTAATGCTTGCCCTTGCTTGGTGAAAATTATATAAAATTTTACTTTTGTTAAAAATTGCTGTTTCAGGACTATTTAAATATTTTGGCTCATCAGCCCCTAATGATCTTCCTGAAAACGCAATTGTATTGCCTTTGTGGTCCAATATAGGAAACATTATGCGGTCTCTGAAGCGATCAAAATAAGTTCCATCACGTTCACGTTTAATAACCAGCCCGGCCCTTTCCATCACTTCAGGGGGGTAGTTTCGTTTCGAGAGAAATTTGTATACAAAATCCCACGAATTTAATGAATAACCTATTTGAAATTTATTAATCGCTTCAATAGTAAAGCCTCTCGATAAAAGGTACTCAAGTGCATGTTGACCGTCTTTTGTGTTTACAAGCAAATGATGATAGAATTTACGTAATAAATCGTGAGCGTCAATCATCTGCTGAAAATCATTCGGGATCGTCCTAGATGTAGTGTGAGATGACGATTCGATATGTAGCTCAACATTTCCTTTTTCAGCTAATTTAACAGCCGCTTCTATAAATGAGACACCTTCTTGTTCCATTAAGAAAGAAAATGCATTCCCACCTGCTCCACATCCGAAACAATGATAAATTTGTTTATCCGGAGAAACAGAGAAGGAAGGAGAGTTTTCTCCATGAAACGGACAAAGTCCAAAATAATTTCGACCTTGTTTTTTCAGCTGAACATAGTCGCTAACCACGTCCACTATATCAACCGCCTGGCGAATTTCATTAATTTTATCCTCAGGGATACGTTCTGCCATGAAAACAACTCCAGGTATTAGTGAGTAATTCGCGATAAATTATAGATTTCCTGCAAATTTCGACAAAATGCAATAAAAATTTTTCGCAAAATCATCTCGGTCATTTTGACCAAAACGTTTGGGTCCTTTAGAGTGTACCCCTTGTCGCCTAGCTTTTGCGGCAAGATACCTCATATCAAGAGCAAGATTAATATCTTTCTCTTCGTATACATTCCCTCTTGGAGAAAGTACATAAACACCTTTATTCACGAGTGTCGAAGCTAATCCGATGTCTTGGGTGACTACAAAGTCGCCTTTATCCACATGGTTCATGATATATAAGTCAACTTCCTCCTTACCCGTATCGACATATTTCCATGTTCCTGCAGCTTCTGTGGTACTCATATGATTATAAGATGCGACAAAAATTACTTCTAATGAAAAATTCGACGCGATTTCGACAATTTCCTGCTTCACTGGACAGGAATCTGCATCTACAAGAACCTTTGGTAAACCTAATGTACTATTAATTCTACATCACTCCATATATTCCTTCTTATTTCGAGGAATAACTTAGTGGAAAAGCGTTTGTCGAATTTTTTTCGGACGAGAATCTTGACTTCTGACAATAAATAGTTTATTCGTTCATAGTGAAGTCTAAACCTAATCTGATACATTTTTATCACAATTTTTTATTATAGTATATAAAAGTCTATTTTTCCATCACTTTTTTTATCATACCCTCCAAACAATAAAAAGAAATAGCACATCATTTTATGCGCTATTTCTTTTATTTATCCTCTTTTTAAGTAACGGTTTAAAATAACATTAGCTGTTTCTTCAACAGCTTTGTTGGTTACATCGATTACATGACACCCAATTTTTGAGACAATTTTATCAAAATACTCGATTTCTTCTTTAATCCGTTCGATATTCGCATAGCTTGCTCGATCATTTAAACCTAAAGAAAGAAGTCTTTCACGCCTAATATTATTAAGTTTTTCCGGGCTTATTTTTAATCCGAAACATTTCTCTGAAGGTACTTTAAACAATTCCTCAGGTGGGTCAACCTCTGGAACAAGTGGAACATTTGCCACTTTAATACGTTTATGAGCCAGGTACTGTGATAATGGGGTTTTTGAGGTTCTCGAAACACCTACTAAGACGATATCCGCCTTTAAGATTCCACGTGGGTCCCGACCATCATCATACTTTACGGCAAATTCAATCGCTTCCACCTTTTTAAAATAATCCTCATCAAGCTTCCTAACTAAACCCGGTTCAAATAAAGGCTGTTTACCACAAATATCTTGAATTTGATCAATTAAAGGCCCAATAATATCACAAGCATAAATTCCTTCCGCCTTCGCTGTATCCCTCATATACTCGCGCATATCTGGCTTAACAAGTGTATAGGCAACCATCCCACCGTCTAATTTCACAAGTGAAATCACTTCGTCAATATTTGATTTATCCTCTACATATGGAAACCTTTTGATTGTGACTTCTTGTCCATCAAATTGGCTTATCGCTGCTTTTGTCACGAGCTCTGCAGTTTCTCCTACAGAATCAGATACCACGTAGACGATTGGCATTTTCCCCATACTTCTTCATCTCCTACATCATTTGTAATAATCTTATGCGTATCGAGTAATTCCATTTTCGATCGTTAATTTCCTTCTGCTAATGCGACAAATGCCTTTGTTAAGTTTGTTTTGGTAATTCTGCCAAGTACTTCGAAACCTCTTTCCGATTCCCTAACAACAGGCAATGCATCAATTTGCTTATCAATTAATTTATGTGCCACATCAATGAGAAGATCGTCTTTTCCGCACATCGTAACATTAGGCATTCTTGTCATGATGATATGCACCGGTAACGTGGTTAGTTCCTGCTTTCCAATACTTGCTCTAAGAAGATCTTTTCTCGACAATACGCCCGTGAGCAATGAAGATTGATCGACAACAAATAATGTCCCAACATCTTCGAGAAACATAGTACAGATCGCATCGTAAACAGAAACGTTTTCGTTCACAACTACAGGAATAGACTGATAATCCTTCACATACAGTTTCTTTAAGTTCTCAGTTAATAATTGAGTGCCTGATTTCCCAGTGTAAAAATAACCTACCCGTGGCCGTGCATCCAAATATCCAGCCATTGTTAAAATAGCTAGATCTGGTCGAAGTGTAGCTCTCGTTAGATTGAGTCTTTCGGCAATATGCTCTCCAGTTATCGGCCCATTTTCCTTCACAATTTGCAAAATATGCTCTTGCCGTTTATTTAGCTCGATTGTACTCACCACCTAATTGCCCTTTAGGCTCATATGTATGTCATACTTATATAGAATTATTATATACTATCTCTCATAAATGAAAAGACATAAGGATAAAAAGAGCCTTCACCATTAAGAAGGCCCTCTTTAAAAAAGATTATTTTGTTACAATTTCCTTCACGTTCGCAAAGCTAACAATCAATTCTGCCAACTGTGACATTAATGCTAAACGGTTGTTTTTCAACGCTTGATTCTCTGCCATGACCATTGTATGGTCAAAGAAATCGTTAATTGCCCCTTGTAAAAATGCAAGTTTGTCGAAAAACTCTTCCTCACTAGCTTCATTTGATTCTAATGCAGCTTTCACATCACGATATTGATTATATAGTGTGGTCTCGAACTCATTTTCAAACAGGGATTCATTGATTTCCTCATTTTCCACTGCTTTGTTCGAAATGGTAAGGACACGGCTAAGAGCTTCAACTGTCTCTTTAAACCCACTACCATCTTTTTTCGTTTGCAGAACAACTGCTTTTTTGACCAAAGTTGGTAAAGCTGTAATGTTCTTTTCTAATACAGCATCAATGATGTCATAACGAATGCTTTGTTCTTGTAAATAATGCTTTAAGCGGAGCTTAAAGAAACCTATAAGCTCAAGTAGTAACTCTTCTTCATCTTTTTCTCCAATTCCCTTTTCCTTAATGGAAAGAATAGAGAGACGGAGAAGATCCGTTAGTGAAACATTCCATTCTTTATTAATTAAGATTTGAACAATCCCTGAAGCTTGTCTTCTTAATGCGTAAGGATCTTGTGAGCCGCTTGGGATATTGCCAATTGCAAAAAATGAAACTATCGTATCTAATTTCTCTGCTACGGCAAGAATTGCTCCACTATTTGAGTTAGGAGTAGAGTCTTCCGCGTTTCTTGGCATGTAGTGTTCATTAATAGCGACAGCAACCGCTTCAGATTCACCTTTTTGTCTAGCATACTTCTCACCCATAAAACCTTGAAGCTCTGGGAATTCATATACCATATGAGTGACTAGATCAAACTTACTGATTTCAGCAGCACGATCTGCTGTCTTTTTATCTTCCTCATTAAAGGTTAATAACTCTGCTAACTGATTGGTTAGCGAACGAACTCGTGCAACCTTTTCAGAAAGAGTACCAATTTCCTCATGATATACAATAGAGCCAAGCTTAGCTAGCGCATCGGAAATATTCATTTTTTGATCTTCTCTATAGAAAAAGGCTGCATCTGATAGTCTTGCTCTAAGCACCTTCTCATTTCCCTTTGCTACTGTTTCAAGATGCATATGATCCCCATTCCTTACTGTTACAAAGAACGGCAAAAGTGTTCCGTCCTTTTTCTTAACAGGGAAATAGCGCTGATGCTCTTTCATGGATGTAATAAGAACTTCTTCCGGAAGCTCTAAAAATTCTTCCTCAAATCTTCCATATAAAGCTGTCGGATATTCAACGAGATTCGTTACTTCCTCTAATAATTCCTCATCGACAGGTATCGTCCATCCTTGCTCTTCTTCTAACTTAGAAATTTGCGAGAGAATGGCATTTTTTCTTTCCTCTGCATTTGCAATAACAAATTCACCTAAAAGTTTAGTTACATACTCTTCTGGCGTACCGATTTCTATTTCTTTTCCTAAGAATCGATGCCCGTTTGTACGATTGCTTGTTGATACATTTGTGATTGAAAAAGGGATAATCTCTGTTCCATATATAGCAAGTAACCATTTGATCGGACGAATATATTTTAGCGTTTCATTTGCCCAACGCATATTTTTAGGGAATGTTAGTCCCGTAATAATATGTACTATCTCTGGGAGTATCTCTTTTGTTGCTTGCCCCTTTGTAAACTTACGTACATGGGCATACTCAACCCCATTAATCTCTTTAAAATAGATATCCTCAACAGACATTCCTTGCCCTTTAGTAAATCCTACAGCAGCTTTTGACCAATTCCCTTCGTGGTCAATGGCAATCTTTTTAGCAGGCCCTTTTGCCTCTTCCTCTACATCCTCTTGGCTCGTACTTACACCGTAAGCAATGACAGCTAGACGTCTTGGAGTAGAAAAATGAGTGATGGAATCAAAGGAAATCTTTTTCTCTTTTAACCATTTCTCTATTTTTGATGTTAATTGTTCAATTGATCCTGTCACGAAACGAGCTGGCATCTCCTCAAGCCCGATCTCTAGTAATAAATCTTGCTTATTCATGTGTATCTTCCCCCTTTTGCTGAAGAATTGGGAATCCTAACTTTTCTCTCTCTTCATAGAACGTTTTAGCTACCTTTCTTGCTAGATTTCTACATCTACCGATAAATCCAGTTCGTTCAGTAACCGAAATGGCGCCTCTAGCATCCAGAAGATTAAATACATGAGAGCATTTTAAGACATAGTCATAAGCGGGATGAACAAGCCCCTCGTTCATTTGACGATGTGCTTCTTTTTCATAAATGTTAAACAAATTAAAAAGCATTTCAGGATCGGATGTTTCAAAAGTATATTTTGAGTGCTCATATTCAGGCTGTAAGAATATATCACGAACGGTAAATCCATTCGTCCACTCTAAATCAAAAACATTTTCCTTTTCTTGAATATAAGAAGCAAGGCGCTCGATTCCATAAGTGATTTCAACGGAAACAGGCTTACATTCAAGTCCCCCTACCTGTTGGAAATAGGTAAATTGCGTGATCTCCATGCCATCTAACCATACTTCCCAACCTAGCCCTGCACAACCAAGCGATGGGTTTTCCCAATTATCTTCTACAAAACGAATATCGTGCTGAAGAGGATCAATTCCCAGCGCCTTCAACGAATCAAGATATAGTTCCTGAATATTGTCAGGAGAAGGTTTCATAATCACTTGGAATTGGTGATGTTGATACAAGCGATTAGGGTTTTCACCGTATCTTCCATCCGCTGGTCGTCTTGATGGCTCCACATACGCTACATTCCATGGTTCAGGGCCAATCGCACGTAAGAACGTATAAGGGCTCATAGTTCCTGCACCCTTTTCCACATCGTACGCTTGCATTAAAATACACCCTTGATCAGACCAATGCTTTTGCAAAGTTAAAATCATGTCTTGAATATTCATCGTACACCTCCAAAATTTGTCGCATAAGAGATAATCATTTTTTGGGAAACAAAAAAACTCCCGCCTCCTATGCCTTTTGAGCATAGGGACGAGAGTTACCCGCGGTTCCACCCTATTTGCCGACGATTATAAAACGTCAGCCACCTTAATCCGAAATTGCTCGGGAACGCCCTTCCTTAACACTCTATTCCTAGCTTTCACCGTCCTAGGATCGCTTCTTAGTAGAGAAAGTTAAGTACTCCTTTCCTTCAACGCAAATATTAAATTTAATTTGAATCTTAGCTGAAACAAAGGTCGTTGTCAACTCTTAAAATCAATACTTCCTAATTGACTAATCTGATTTAGGAATTTTTTCGTTTTTAAGTGTAAACCAGAGTATTCATCATAATAAGCATTAATAATTTTTTTCAACTCATTCTTTGTTTCTTGCTTCACAGATATATTCCCTAACCTACTCATATCAATGAAATAAAATAACCGAAGTAATTTTACTGTTGATTGAGAGATTTTATAATGATATGGATCCTTTTCTAAACAGCGATGACAGATAAATCCGCCCTCTCTGATTGAAAATGAAAAATGACCGTCTGTACTTCCACAAACGGCACATTGATTAAGGATGGGATACAACCCTAATGTATTCAACATTTTCACTTCAAAAATATGAACAATAATTTCTGGGTCATAGCCTTCGTTAATATAATTTAGCGTTTGATATAGCATCTCAAATAAAAAAGGATTTGCCTTTTTTTCGTCAGTGCTTTTATCCGTAAGATCAATAACATAACTTGCATAAGCGGTTAGGAAGATATCCTCCTTGATTGAGCGCATTGAGGAAAGCATTTCACCTTGCTGCAAGCTACCTAGTCCGCTGCTTGTTTGCACTAAGAATTGACCGTATGTAAAAAGCTGAGTGATGGCAGCTAAGCGGCTGTTAGGCTTTTTTGCACCGCGTGCCATCACCCCTATTTTCCCCCATTCACGTGTGAATAGAGTGACTATTTTATTTGTTTCACCATAATGATTTGTTCGAATGACGATGCCTTCGCATTTTTGAAACATCTAGAACACCATCCTAGTACGAGACAAACCTAGAGATATGGAAATTCAACCTCTGCTAGATCATCATCCTGATTCCCGGGTATGTCTTGATTCTCCTTCTCTAACTCCTTAAAGAGCAGATAAGTGTCAATGTTACCTGTTTGCGAAAAAACTTTCCAGGTAAAATCCATCATCAAAAACCCCCACCTTTCAAATAGTTGACTAGCAATAAATCCAAATCGTTACCATTATCATAGCCTTGTCTACCAAAAATAATGAGTCGAAAATATTGTTAATAAAAAAGGTGCATAAACTAGAAAGATGAATAATAATCTAAAAATGGTAAATCAATATTCGTCCTCGCGGAACCCAAAATCTCTCAGTTGGGACATTTTGTTGCGCCAATCCTTCTGAACCTTAACCCATAATTCTAAAAATACTTTTGTTCCCAACAAGTTCTCAATATCCTGTCTTGCACGTTTTCCAACTTCCTTTAACATGCTTCCTTGTTTACCAATAATGATTCCTTTTTGGGAATCACGTTCTACAATAATGGTTGCCATAACGTGTACAACATCTTTGTCTTCTAGTCGTTCCATTTTCTCAATAACAACCGCTAATGAATGAGGAATTTCTTCTCTTGTTAAATGTAATGCCTTCTCACGTATTAGCTCTGACACGATAAATCTCTCTGGATGATCGGTTACTTGGTCAGCTGGATAATATTGAGGTCCTTCAGGTATATATTTCTTAATCACATCAAGCAAGACTTCTAGGTTGTTTCCTTCAAGCGCAGAGATAGGAATGATTTCTGCAAAAGGATATCTTTCTTTATACGACACGATAATTTCCATGAGTTGGTCAGGATGAACAAGATCAATTTTGTTAATCACGAGGAATACAGGTGTTTTAATTGATTGGAATTTATCTAGAATAAACTCTTCACCACGACCAAAACCTTCCTCTGCATTCACCATAAAAAGAACAATATCGACTTCTTTTAATGTGTTTTGTGCAACCTTCATCATAAAGTCTCCAAGCTTATGCTTAGGCTTATGAATTCCTGGTGTATCAATAAATACTAATTGTGCATCATTGGTTGTTAATACACCTTGTACTTTATTTCTTGTAGTTTGTGGTTTATCACTCATAATAGCAATTTTTTGTCCGATTACCCGATTAAGGAACGTTGATTTCCCAACATTTGGGCGGCCGATGATGGAGATAAACCCTGATTTGTGTTCTTGCTTTTGATTATTACTCATTTAAATCCTCCGGTGAAAATGCTCCTGGTAGTAATTCTGCGACAGTTAATTCTTGTGTATCGCCTTTTAAATTTGTTAAAATGACTTTCATATCTTTAGGACATAACTCTGAAATAACTTGACGACATGCTCCACATGGAGAGACAGGACCTTCTGTATCTGCAACTACGGCAAGCATCTCAAACTGACGATCTCCCCCAGCATAGGCACTGAAAAACGCGGTTCTCTCCGCACAATTGGTCATGCTAAAAGCAGCATTTTCTACATTACACCCATGATATACTTTTCCATCAGTCGTTAAGAGGGCAGCTCCCACTTGGAACTTCGAATATGGTACATAAGCTTTTTCTCTTGCAATTTTTGCTTCTTTAATTAAAGTTTCTTCCTTGCTCAAATTAATACTTCCTTTCAAGGAGACTGCATACTCCTATTTTACCCTATTTTGTTCTACATTTCATCGATTGTAGCAAAATTGTAATGAAGAAGATTGAATTTTCTAAATATTAATCAATTCCTTCAATTTGTTTCCCTATTTTACTCTTTCTTGAATGCGATTTCAAATAAAAACGGAACCGATAGCAGGTTCGGTTCCTTATTACCATAGCCTTGGTATAAAAATAATCAAACCAATGATAATACTTACAATGGAAAACATAAAGACTGCCGCCGCTGCCATATCCTTTGCTTTTTTTGCTAGTGGATGAAAATCCTCTGTCACTAAATCCACTACGTTTTCTATACTCGAATTAATTAGTTCTAAAGAGATCACTCCTCCTATTGATAAGAGGAGAAACACCCACTCTATTTTAGAAACTTGTAGCAAAAAGCCAAGTAAGACAACTAACATTGTAAAGAAAAGATGAATTTTCATATTCCTTTCCTCTTTTACTGCCTTACCAAACCCGGATAGGGCATGCCGGAAAGAATATAGGACATGTTTCGTTTTATATTTCCTTTTATCGTCCGAGCCCGTACTCATCCAATATACTCCGTTGAAGATCAAACATTTCCTTTTCCTCTGCTTCTGTCTCATGATCATAACCTAATAAATGAAGAAATCCATGGACAGCTAAAAATCCTAACTCTCGCTCAACAGAATGCCCGTAGTCCGTAGCCTGCTCTCGAGCTTTATCAATTGAAATAATGATATCTCCGAGTACTCTTGGCATATTTGCACCGCTAATTTGGATTTCACCCTCTCCGAGTTCCTCTAAGGCAAAAGAAATTACATCTGTTGGCTTATCCTTTCCTCTGTACTCACGGTTAATTTCTTGTATTCGGTCATTATCAACAAATGTAACGGATAGCTCACAAGGTTCTGTAATTTGTAATTTTTTTTGAGCTAATTTTAATAACCCTTCCATTTGCTCAATCACTTTTTCTGTCATTTCATTTGTTTCATCTAAAAAATCGATACTTAAGTTCATGCTTGTTTCACCTTCTGTTTCGTAATTTCTGGATACTCAATTCGAGAATGGAAGATCCCCTTTAACGTTTCACATAGTGTATTAGAAATAATCTCCATTTCCTTGAGTGTTAAGTCACATTCATTCAGCTGCCCATCCTGTAATCGATCTGCAATAATACTTTTAACCAAACTTTCTATTTGATCAGGATTGGGATGCTGCATAGACCGAACGGCCGCCTCCACACTATCGGCTATTCCGATTATAGCAATTTCCTTATTTTGAGCTTTGGGACCTGGATAACGATAGTCCTCTTCCCGGACCTCATTGCCATTTTGTTTAGCCTTGTGGTAAAAGAACTTGAGTAATGTAGTGCCATGATGCTGCTCAGCAATATCAACAATTTCCTTAGGCATTTTGTACTGTCTTAATAGTTCAGCACCATCCGTGGCATGTGCCACGATAATATTTTTGCTTGTTTGTGGTGGCAAGCGATCATGAGGATTTTCAATATTCATTTGATTTTCAATGAAAAATTGTGGTCTCTTTGTCTTTCCGATATCGTGATAATAACACCCTACCCTTGCTAGTAAGCCGTTTGCACCGATTGCCTCGCATGCTGACTCGGCAAGATTTGCTACCATAATGGAGTGATGATATGTTCCTGGTGCCTCCGTAAGGATTTTTCTAAGAAGCGGATGATTTGGATTTGATAATTCAATCAATCTCATCGTTGAAAGAATTCCAAATCCGGCCTCGAAAAATGGAAGGAGCCCGATGGTTAGAATCGCACCCATGATACCCGATGTAAAAGCACCACCAAAGTAAAATGTATATTCCTTTGCATTATAGTGACCATTGTTAATAAATAACAAAGCAAAAATAATGATGATATTTATTAGAGAAACAAACATTCCCGCCTGTAGAATTTTCATCCTTTGATTTTGTTTACTTAAAAACATAATGCTCGCTAACCCACTACAAATGATGTAGATACCAATATTTACATTGAGGGAGCTTGTTATGTTTTCACTAAATAAAATGGTTCCACAGAGAGCTAAAATAATGGTTGTTAAAATCGCGAGTCTATCGTCCACCAAAATTTTAATTAACATGGCTGCCATGGCAGCAGGAAATAAATAACCTAAATCTGAAAACTCAAATTGTTGTAGAAGACTAATTCCTTTTAACATTACGATTGAAAGAATAAAGATAATGCTAAACAAAAGCAAGTAATTTTGCTTCATATCTCCATTTACTTTGAGTTCATGAAAATAATAATACAAAGCAATTATCATGACCATAACAAGAAGTGCTAATCCGATAAAAGGCAATGTTGATTGCTGATTGTCTGTGAGGCCGACAAGCTCTAGCTGACGGAAGACTTCTCTACTAATCAGCTGATTCTCCTCAACAATGATTTGACCTTGTAATATCTTTACGGGCTCAACACTTTCCTTCGCCTGTTCTCTTAACTCCTGAGTAGCCTCTAAATCAAAAAATTCATTTTGAACAACAGCATATCGCCCTAATTCAATTACAGCTGCTTTTAATTGACTGCTCATGGAAGTTAGTTTCAGTTCTTCTTCTACAAGCCTCTTACTATTTTCCACTTCATCTGCTGGAATTCTCCGATTCATAACCGTATTGATAGCGGTTATAGCCACATCCTTGGCAACGGATAGCTCTTCCTTGGAGGACTGAACAAGTGCTAGCAAGACAGAATCAGAAATACTTCTTGTAACCTCCTCTGTTAGCTTGCCCTTCATCTTGTCGATAACTTCATTGTCTGATGGAGCACCAGAATCCCCACTTTCTTGCCCTTGAGAGATTCCTTCTGAAGCGTTTACTTGGTCTTGCAGCTCCTTTTTTACTTCCGTTGCTGCATCGAAGATTGAGGTGATTAAATCGACTCGATTCTCATTTGTTTCCTTTTTCATATAATAGACATCTTGAACACTGTCTTCAGCTTCTTCTCTTTTCTTTTCGGTACTCTCTTTATCAGAGATCGTTACTGGGGATCTTACAGTTTGATTCGCTATGGAAAACAAGCGTAAATCCATTTTTTCTGGCTTAACATTGGTAAACATGGAGGCATAAAGGACTAAGCCAAGGACGAGGAACAACAAGACCCGAAAAATTCGTAGATCCAGTAAGCCTCTAATTTTCATCAACTGTTGTTGAATCTTTTCCACTATGACTCTCCTCCAATTCTTATCTCTAAACAAAATAAATGCCACATATGTAAAATGATAACAGTTTTTCAGGGAAGATGCATCTTTTTCAAAAAACAAGAAAAAACCGTTCGATTTCTACTCGAACGGTTACTCATTAGATTGCTTATCGTACGCTTGAATGATTCGTCCTACTAGAGGGTGTCTAACAACATCACTTTGTTCTAAGTGAATAATGGAAATTCCCTTGACCGAAGATAGAATGGACTCTGCCGTAATCAAACCTGATTTCACACCTTTCGGTAAGTCAATTTGTGTTTGATCACCGGTAATGACCATTTTAGAGCCGAAACCAAGTCGGGTTAAGAACATTTTCATCTGTGCCTGGGTTGTGTTTTGTGCTTCATCTAAAATAACAAAGGCATCATCTAAGGTTCTTCCCCTCATATAAGCTAGAGGAGCAATTTCTATCGTTCCGCGTTCGATCATACGCTGTGTATGCTCCGTTCCTAAGATATCATGAAGTGCATCATATAATGGACGTAAATACGGGTCAACCTTTTCCTTTAAGTCCCCTGGTAAAAATCCAAGACTTTCTCCCGCTTCTACTGCTGGTCTCGTTAAGATTATTCGTTTTACATTTCCATTTTTCAATGCATTCACTGCCATAACCACGGCTAAATACGTTTTTCCCGTACCAGCTGGACCAATACCGAAGACGAGATCATGCTTCTTCATCGCTGTTAAATACTGTTGTTGACCTAGAGTTTTAACTCTTATTGACTTACCTTTCGCATTTTTCGTAATTTCTTCTTCATATATGTCCTTAAAGTACTCCAATGTACCTTTTTTAGACATTTGAATAGCATACATGA
Source organism: Robertmurraya korlensis (assembly GCF_023715225.1). Taxonomy (GTDB): domain Bacteria; phylum Bacillota; class Bacilli; order Bacillales; family Cytobacillaceae; genus Robertmurraya_A. The sequence goes on along the minus strand of NZ_JAMBNS010000001.1, from coordinate 411,695 downwards.
CATCTCGTCCGCTAATATTAATGCCTTTTCTAATAACGTACATTAAATTGCTGATTATGCTTGTAACCATTTCAACATTTTCAGTTGAACCTGACACACTTACGGTTCCGCCTCTAGTTACAATCGATACACCCAATTCCTGCTCAATCATTTTAATATTTGCATCAGCATTACCTAATAGAGCGATGGCTTCATTTGGATTTTCGAGATTTACACTAATCGTTTTTAGTTCTTCTGTCATTCCGAGTCTCCTTGAGTAATTGGTTGAGGTTCTGCAATATTTTCAATCACTTGAAAATGAATAATTAAGTTAACTTTACCATTCTTGACCAATTGGCGCAAAACTTTTTCCCCTTTTATTTTAGCATCTTCAGGTAGGAGACTTTTTATATCTTTTCTAGCCATTTCTCTTGCGACAGTATATGCTTGTTTTTCCGTATATACCCTTGTCTCATTTTCACTTTCACGAATGGTGGATTGATGGTAAGAAATCGGCAAATTCCATTTTAGGAATTTAATTGGCTTCGTATTTTCTTCTGTAACCGATTGTTTGTACTCAACCTTCGTGAATCCCCAAATAGGAATGTTAAATCCACCTATAGTTATTGCATGCTTTCTTACTTCATTTCCCGTGTACACTTGGAAACTCGTTGACAAAGGAAGTTCAACCTCTGTCCAATACCATGTTTCACCTAAAACCTCTCCCCTTGCCGGTACGAGCTGCTCCTCTCCTTCTCTTCCAATCGTACCTGACACTAAAACCTTTCCTGGAGAGACGACTTCATTGAGAGAAACGAGTGTTTTCCCTTCTTCAACAAAATAGTCAACAACCGTTGCTTTCTTTTTTGCTACTAAATTTTGTGGGCCGTATTCCTGTTGTTTTTCAGGTTCATTTTTTTCGACTACTTGTAAGTGGTAGGTTGTCCCTTGTAACTCCACTCCTATCCATGTTAACTCATCCATACGATCTGTAATCGACTTTTGAATTGCATCTGGGGTACCTAAGGACCATTGAAATTTCCCCTTTTTCACTCCTATTTCATCAAGGGTTTTTCGTATCTTATATTCGGTTGCTGGGTCTGCTCCTTTAATTTCGATTCCCCATACCATGTTTGAAAGCAAGGTAATAACGATTAAAAAAAGAAAGGCACCAATAAAAAAACCAATATTTTTAATGGCCCTTTTTATCAAAAAAGGAAGGCCTGTCCGTCTCTGGAACTCAATTTTACAGTCTGAGTTCCTAACAACTTTCCTAATTTTGTGGGCATCCTCCACTTTTATTTCAAAGCTCATGGCGTTTACGCCATGACGCTTTACTCTCCAGATTGAAACCTGCTCTCTTGTTAGCGTGTTAATAAATCTTTCTAGGCCTTTTCCTGTCACCTTTACAGATACCATTCCCGTATAGTAGTAAATCCATTGGTTCTTCATATTCTGCCTCCTTACCTTTCAGACGAGTTCAATTAAAACTTTTATTCTTCAAGATAAATAACGTGTTCAATTTTTCCTTCAAGTAGAATTTCCTCTGGAAGTATCGTCTTAATGACAAATGCCTTGCCCTTTATTAACAACTGCCCTTGCTTTAAAAGCAGTCTTAGTTCTTTCTCTGAGAAAGTGAGTAAGCCACGGTGGTTCTCAATATAGATGTGGATTTGACCAATCATTGTGATGCGGGGTAAATCCATCATGACATCTTGTGGAAGATCCATTGTTTGGGTCATCCAGCTTCTTACACGTTGCCCCCACCTTTTAGCCATAAAAAAAGAACCCCCTTTCATCTCATATTTATGAAATGAATGGGGGTTCTAGCACTACTTTTTAAGCAAATCTGCCTTGTTTTAGTAGTGTGAATTCGTTCTTTTTCGATGATATCCCTGTTTTGCTTTAGGTGGGCCCAAAATTTCTGACCAAATAACAGCATCCCTTAAAGTCTGACTCGAGACACGGAGGTCATGATCTGATTTAACTGCCACTTCCGCTCTCGGCTGCTGATTTAATCTACCCGTTGTTTGACGGTCTACCTTCATAACCGGAGTAGACTGTTGTTCTCGATAAGTGTTTCTTACTTCTTGGACTCGATTGGTGCTTAAACTTTGTGTTACTACAGGTTCTTTCTTTTCCTTTTGTGGACGTTCAAACTTTTGTTGAAGTTCTCCAAAATCAAAGTCGATGAAAGGTTTTGATTTCTCTTTTGTTTGCCCAGGAAGAAAAGGCTTTGGCTGTTTACGCTTTTGACGGTCGTCTTCCCCCTGACCCTTCATTTGTTTATAGAAGGAGGAAATAATCCCGATCAATACAACTAGGATAAAGGGATTTTCCAATAGAAATTGCAAAGATGGACACCTCCTTGCTTTACGTCAATTACTGTATTATTTTTTATCCGTATTTCCGTCTGGTTTACCAATAGAATCTCTCATACTCGTGTCAGCTGAAATGTTTTGGATATTTAAATAATCCATCACACCAATTTTTCCGGAAGTTAACGCCTCTGACATTGCAAGAGGTACCTTTGCTTCCGCTTCTACTACTTTTGCTCTCATTTCTTCAACGCGTGCTTTCATTTCCTGTTCCTGAGCTACTGCCATTGCTCTACGTTCCTCTGCTTTTGCTTGAGCGATCTTTTTATCTGCTTCCGCTTGTTCTGTTTGTAATTCAGCACCAATATTCTTTCCGATATCAACGTCCGCAATATCAATCGACAGAATTTCAAATGCCGTACCCGCATCTAAACCTTTAGATAGGACGGTTTGTGATATCATATCTGGATTTTCTAACACTTTTTTATGATTGTCAGACGAACCAATGGTGGAAACAATCCCTTCCCCAACACGAGCGACAATCGTTTCTTCACCCGCACCACCGACTAAACGGTCAATATTTGCACGCACGGTAATTCTCGCTTTTGCTTTTACCTCAATTCCATCCATTGCAACACCAGCGATAAATGGAGTTTCAATCACCTTAGGGTTTACACTCATCTGTACAGCCTCTAGTACATCACGACCCGCTAAATCAATAGCAGCCGCTCGTTCGAAAGATAATTCAATATTCGCACGATGTGCAGCAATCAATGCATTAACCACTCTATCTACATTACCACCCGCTAAGTAATGGCTTTCTAGCTGATTGGTTGTAACATCCAAACCTGCTTTATGTGCCTTAATTAATGGATTGATTACTCTACTTGGAATAACCCGACGTAATCTCATTCCAATCAGTGTAAAAATGCTTACTTTAACTCCTGCAGCAAGGGCTGAAATCCAGAGCATCACTGGTACAAACGTAAGTAATACAGATAATAAAACAATTCCTAATACAACTAAAACAAGAACAAATATCGTTCCAGATCCTAAAATCATTCTTCTTCCTCCTTAGACAATGGTTCATTTATCTCTCTGACCACAATTCTAGCTCCTTCAGATTTTACAATCTTGACTCTCTTATCTTTTCCAATAAAACTACCCTCACTAACGACATCAATGCGCTCATCATCTAAAACAATGGTACCTGCTGGACGTAATGCTGTGAGAGTCATTCCCTCTTTCCCTACAATCTCCGGTCGATTTTTATTTGAAACGTAACCGGCTTCGCTTTTAGTGGAGTCAGTTAGGATTATTCTTCTAAAGAATTTCATCTTTTTACCAAACACCTTTACCATTAAGATCGATGCTAATACAGAAATACTTAATGCAATGAGAATCGAGATTCCCATATGGACAACATTATCTGTGGCTAGAAACAAACTCGCCAATATGGCCGCAAGACCGAAAATACCTGCAATACCACCTGGTAAAAACAACTCTAACAATATGAGTCCAATTCCTATAACAAATAGGATCAATGTTTCAAAACCAGCTAATCCCGCCACTAAATGTCCGTAGAAGAATAGTAGCAACGAAGAAAGACCCATAAATCCTGGGATTCCAAACCCTGGTGAGTATAACTCAAGGATTAATCCAAGACTGCCAATCGATAGCAAAATAGGAACAACAACAGGGTGTGTGATGAAACGCGCGATTTTTTCTGCAAAGCTCTCTTCTACTTCTATGAGCTTGGCGTCAGATAAATTAAGCACGGAAAGTAGGTCCTCTAAGCTAGTAACTGTCCCTTCTGAATATCCTACTTCCTCCGCCTGATCTGCAGTCAATGTTAACAACTTTCCAGTTGGTGCCCCATACTCTGGTATGTCTACTTCACGATCAGCCATCGCTAGTGCATAGATGGGATCCCGTCCACTTTGTTCTGCTGCCGCTTTCATGGCACTTAACCAGTAGGATTGCGCTTTTTCATCTGCTGCATTTCCAGCTTGGTCAATGACAGCAGCCGAACCAATGGTTCCACTTGGCACCATATAAATCTCATCCATATTGAGTGAAATATACGCACCTGCTGATAACGCTTGATTGTCAACAAACGCAATGGTTTTTATACTCGTTGCCGACAGTAATTGGCCTATTTTCCCTGCCGCATCAACAGCGCCTCCTGGTGTATTGATTGTAAAAATGATGGCCTTTGCATTTACTTCTTCAGCCTCTTTTACAGCTCGAGATAAGAAGGCGTAAAGGCCTTTCTCAACGGTTTCTTCCACAGGTACAACATACACTGTTTCGCCTTGTGCTCCTCCTTTAAGCGGAAGGATTGACAATATGCCTACCATTAAAAAAGAAATGACCATGATCCATCGACAAAGCTTCACCCATTTCCCTCCTTCCTCACTTGACGCATAGTATGTATACGGTTGATCCTGCAAGAAGGTTTCAAAACTTAATCATTTTCTTTATACAAAGTATATGTAAAAAGACTGCAGAAGCCCTGCAGTCTTTAAAGCATGTTTATTATGAAAGGTGTTGTTGTACAAGTTTATTAACAAGTGATCCGTCAGCCTTACCTTTTACTTTAGGCATTAGTACTGCCATCACTTTTCCCATCTCAGCCTTTGTAGAAGCACCTGTTTCTAATATCGCCGCTTTCACTATATCGGAAAGTTCCTCTTCCGTTAGTTGTTTTGGCATATATTCGACTATATACGATAATTCAGTACGTAGTTTCTCAACTAGGTCATCACGACCTGCTTTTTCAAATTCATGGAGGGAATCCTTGCGTTGCTTTACTTCGCGAGAAAGGACAGTTAACTCTTCGTCCTCGGATAATTCCTGGCCAGTTTTAATAGCTTCATTTTGCAACGAAGCTTTGACCATCCGAATAACGGAAAGTTTATCTTTTTCTTTGTTTTTCATCGCTTGCTTCATATCATTATTTAAACGCTCGAGAAGACTCATTTACACACCCTCTCTTACCACTTACGTTTTCTAGCAGCTTCAGACTTTTTCTTACGCTTAACGCTAGGCTTTTCGTAGAATTCGCGCTTTCTAGCTTCTTGTATAGTACCTGACTTAGATACAGTACGTTTGAAGCGACGAAGAGCATCTTCAAGCGATTCGTTTTTACGAACAACGGTTTTAGACATTCTCTTTCCCTCCCTCCGAACACAACACACTTACAACAAACAACATGGAATTCCATGTACTTTGCAATTATAATATAACAGTGAAACAAGGTCAACTGTAATTCGACTAGCTATTGTCCATTTATGAATAAAACTTTAAAAATATCATATTTTCCTACTTATACTTAGCATGTCCCACATCTCTTTGCAATAAAGATGTAAGAGGAGGGAAAAGCATGTTAAGTGTTCTTTTATTTTGTATCTTTATTGTATTATTTATTTTTGGTATGACCATTTTACGAACGGGATTATTTAATTTATCTGCGGATTCACTAAAAAAATGGCTTGTAAAATTAACAGATCGCACCTGGAAAGGCCTTTTAGCATCCATTATCATAACGGGAGCTCTACAAAGCAGCTCAGCTGTCATGGTCATGACAATCGGGTTGATTTCTGCTGGGCTGTTAACATTTCGCCAATCTATTGGGATCATACTTGGAACCAATATTGGCACAACCTTTACTACTGAATTTATCACATTTCAAATCGACTCTTTTCTTGTACCAATGGCTATTTTAGGAGCCTGCCTTATTTTCACGAAAAATAAAAATGCAAATGCCTTTGGCTTGATACTATTGGGAATGGCAACGGTTTTTTCGGCAATGAGTGGCTTTAAATATCTAGCAAAGCCCTTATCTAGTCTACCAATCATCCAACAATTGATTATTGATATGAATGAAAGCAACTTACTTAGTGTTGGTGTGGGGGCTATTATAACAGCTCTTATTCACTCAAGCTCTGCTACGACGGGTATTATTATGGGGTTCCTTTCGAGTCAGTTACTTACAATTGGTGCTGGTATAGCCGTCATGCTTGGAGCGAATATAGGAACCTGTGTCACTGGGTATGTGGCAAGTATCGGAGGGGGAAAGGAGGCTCGTCTATGTGCGTATTCACATATATGGTTAAATGTCATCGGCGTGATTGCCTTTTTTCCATTCATCGCATATCTTGCAAGCATAGCAGGTAGCTTAGCTCAAGAGCCCGATGTACAACTAGCTCATATTAGTGTCCTATTTAACGTCATCTCTTCTTTACTTGTCCTTCCATTTGCCAGCCATTTTGCAACATTTGTTACGAAATTACATGCTAAAAAATAAAAACATGCCAATTGGCATGTTCTTATTTTTTAATAATCACTATTTGAAACTAATCCTTTTACAATAGCAATGCCTGAGCTAGCTCCAATACGAGTTGCCCCAGCTTCAATCATATTTTTTGCGTCTTCTGCACTTCTTACTCCACCTGAAGCTTTTACACCAATTGTAGGACCAACCGTCTTACGCATTAGTGCAATGTCCTCAACCGTTGCTCCACCAGTTGAAAAGCCTGTAGAGGTTTTGACAAAATCAGTACCTGCACTGACAGCTAGCTTACATGCACGAACTTTTTCCTCTTCTGTTAAAAGAGATGTTTCAATAATAACCTTTGTTAAAGCTTTTCCTTTTGCCGCGTTAACAACCGCTTGAATATCTTTTTCAACCAAAGAGTCATCTCCATTTTTTAGCGCACCGATATTGATAACCATATCTACCTCGGTCGCACCATTTTCAATGGCGTTCGTTGTTTCAAATGCTTTTGTTTCTGGTGTATTGGCTCCCAATGGAAACCCGATGACCGTACAAACATCCACACCCGTTCCCTTTAATAACTCACTAGCATAAGCCACCCACGTTGGGTTCACACACACAGAAGCAAATTGATATTCCTTTGCTTCAGCACATAATTGTTCAATTTGGGCTTTTGTTGCTTCAGCTTTTAGCAAAGTGTGATCAATCATTTTCGCGATTTCTTTCATCATATACACTCCAATTCAAACATTATATCGCTGCTTGTTCTGCTGATCTAACATACTCATCAAGCACACGGACAAATTGGCCTTCATTGTAAGGGTACCCAGCTTTTGTAATTTTCACCTTTACAATTTGTCCAATCATTTCTTCTGACCCTTTAAATATAACCTTTAAATAATTATCTGTATATCCTTCATACAATCCTTCACCGCTTTTTGAACGTTCTTCAGGAATCACTTCGAGTACTTCCCCTTCAAATTGTGAAGCATACTCTTTAGCTAATTGATCAGATAATGATATTAATCGATGCACACGTTCATTCTTAATTTCTTCATCCACTTGATCTTCCATTCTAGCAGCAGGTGTACCCGTACGTTTAGAATATGGGAATACATGCAGTTCAGAGAATTTATGCTCTTTGATAAAATTATAAGTTTCCATAAATTCTTCTTCTGTTTCCCCAGGGAAACCAACGATCACATCTGAAGTGACCGCAAGACCTGGCAGGGCCTCCTTCAGTCGACTTAAGCGCTCGCCAAAGAATTCCATCGTATACTTACGACGCATTCTTTTTAATACCGTGTTAGAACCAGATTGCAATGGAATATGAAGATGTCTAACGATTACGTTAGAGTCATTCATTACTTGAATTACTTCATCAGTAATTTGACTTGCTTCTATGGAAGAGATTCTTAGTCTCTCAAGCCCGATCACTTCTTTTTCTAAATCTTTTAATAACATGGCAAGATTATAATCCTTCATATCTTCACCATATCCACCTGTATGAATACCAGTTAATACAATTTCCTTATAACCAGCATCCACTAGTTGCTGTGCTTGTTTTATCACTTCCTTTGGATCACGAGATCTCATTAATCCACGAGCCCAAGGAATGATACAAAACGTACAGAAGTTATTGCAGCCTTCCTGAATCTTTAAAGACGCACGAGTACGGTCTGTAAAGGCAGGAACATCTAACTCCTCGTAAACACGATTTTTCATAATATTACCAACCGCATTAATTGGTTGTCTTTCTTCCTTAAAACGTTCGATATATTCTAGCATCTTCACACGGTCCTGTGTTCCAACCACAATATCCACACCAGGAATAGCCATAATTTCAGCAGGAGATGTTTGTGCATAACAGCCTGTTACACAAATAACAGCATCCGGATTTTTACGAATCGCACGTCTGATTACTTGGCGACTCTTTTTATCGCCTGTGTTTGTTACGGTACAAGTATTAATGACATAAACATCTGAAGTTGATTCATAGTCTACTCTCTCATATCCCTGTTCTTGAAATAGCTGCCAAATGGCTTCTGTTTCATAATGATTTACCTTACAACCTAATGTATGAAATGCAACTGATGGCATATCGTTCACCTCAATAGTTCAAATTGATAAGAAATAACTGACAACACGTATAAAGGTGCTGTCTCTGTACGTAAGATTCTAGGACCAAGCCCGCACGACTCGAACCCCTCTTTAGAAAGTAACTCAACTTCCGATTCCGTTAGTCCGCCTTCAGGACCGAACACAATTAAGACACTGTCATCTTTCTTCATCTCTTGAAGAGTACGAGCGAGAGTTGACCTTTCTCCTTGCTTTGCATCTTCCTCATAAGCAATTAATTTATACGTATATTCTTTTGAAAGACTAATAAGCTTTGTTAAATTATGAGGATTGGCAACAGTTGGCACAATTCGTCGGTGCGACTGCTCTGCTGCCTCTTTTGCAATCCTTTGCCAACGATCTACTTTTTTATCAGCCTTCTTTTCGTCCCATTTTACTACTGATCTAGCAGTTGAAACCGGAACGAAAGAAGAGGCACCTAATTCAGTGCCTTTTTGTATGATCCACTCTAACTTATCACCTTTAGGAAGACCACTTGCAATCGTGACTCGAACTGGAAGTTCTGAGGACACTACTTCCCATTGTACAACGTCTGCAACGACTTGTTCATCGGTAATTTCTGCAATTTGGCAAATAGCCCCTTCTCCATTGGAAGTTGTACAAATGATTTGATCGCTTATCTTTAACCTCATCACCTTCACAATGTGCCTGAAATCGTCACCCTTTATGACAAATCGTCCTTCCGTTGTCTGATCAACAAAATATCGTTGCACACGCTACACCTTCTTTATTTCATATATAAAGGGGGATATCCCCCCTTCACATTATTGCCTCTTTGCAATCATCGCAATCCAATCTTCCATTTGGATCGTCTCTATTATTTCAAACCCAGAGCGCTCAATTGCTGTCCTAACTTCTTCTTTTTTCTGTAAAATGATACCTGAAGAAATAAAATAACCGTCTTTTTTAACAACTCTTGCTACATCATCAGTAAAGCGAACAATCACTTCGGCTAAAATATTTGCAACAACAACATCTGCCTGTTGGTCCACACCGTCAAGTAAATTATTTTGAGCCACAGTTACTACTTCATGTGTTTTATTCAGCTTGCTATTTATCTTTGCTGATTTAACAGCCACTTCGTCTAAATCAAGAGCAAAAACTGAACTTGCTCCTAACATAGCTGACGCAATACTTAATACTCCTGTTCCCGTTCCAACGTCAATAACACGGTCACCTTCTCTAACCGTTCTTTCTAACGCCTGTATGCACATTACTGTTGTCGGATGCGTTCCTGTACCGAATGCCATACCTGGATCCAATTCAATAATTAATTCATCACTTGAAACTGGAGTATATTCTTCCCACGTCGGTACAATGGTAAATCGTTCAGAAATTTTCACTGGATGATAATACTTCTTCCATGCAGTTGCCCATTCCTCTTCATTCACTTCACTGACTGTTACGGTATTTCTTCCAATATCAATATTATGAATGCTCAGGTTGTTAATAGATTCTTTTATTGCATCAACCGTTTCACCCAAGAAGCTTGTAACCGGTAAATATGCTTTAACCATTACACCTTCATCCGGATAATCTTTAGGATTGAGTTGGTAGATTTCACCGAATTGGTCTTCCCTTTCTTTCACAAGCTCTAATGGATCCTCAATTACCACTCCACTTGCGCCTGCCTCATGCAATATATTTGAGATCGGTTCTATTGCCTCATTTGTTGTATGAATGCAAAGTTCTGACCATTTCATACTACCAACTCCTATTCCTTTTATTCGCCTTTAAATGCTCTTTTTACTTTTGAAAAAAAACCTTCTTCATGCTCACCTTGAGGTACGCTTCCGCTTACCTCTGCAAACTCATGCAGCAATTGCTTTTGCTTTTCAGTTAACTTAGTCGGTGTTAAGATTCGAATAATAATATGTTGATCCCCTGTACCATAGCCTCTTACGTTTGGAACACCTTTTCCTTTCAATCGGAATTTGGTTCCAGTTTGAGTACCAGCAGGCACTTTCAGTTTTACTTTCCCATGTAATGTTGGTACTTCCACTTCATCACCAAGTGCGGCTTGAACAAAAGTAATCGGCATTTCACAATAGATATCGTCTCCATCACGTTCAAAGAATTCATGTGAACGGACATGGAATACAACATATAGATCTCCTGCCGGTCCACCATTTACTCCAGGTTCCCCTTGACCAGCAACACGAAGCTGTTGACCATCATCAATACCTGCAGGAATCTTTACATGAATCTTACGACGCTTCTTCACTTTCCCTGTTCCACCACATGTTGAACACTTGTCTTTAATCTGTTTCCCAGTTCCACTACAGTAATGACAAACTCGACGATTCACAATCCGGCCAAATGGTGTATTTTGCTCCACATTCAACTGACCAGACCCATGACAATGACTACAAGTATCCGGCTTCGTACCTGGTTTAGCTCCAGATCCGTGACATGTTTCACAATTTTCTTCTCTCGGTATTTCCAAATCGGTTTCTTTTCCGAAAACCGCTTCCTCAAAGCTTAGGGTCATTGTATATTGTAGGTCAGCTCCTTGTCTTGGTGCATTAGGATCTCTTCTTCTTGACCCACCACCGCCAAAGAACGTGCTAAATATATCCTCAAAACCACCAAAACCACCGAAGTCTCCTCCACCAAAACCTTGGTTAGGATCCGTGTGACCAAATTGATCATAGTGTGCTTTCTTTTGGTCGTCACTTAATACCTCATATGCTTCTTTTACCTCTTTGAACTTCTCATCTGCATCTGCTTCCTTATTTATATCAGGATGATACTTTTTCGATAACTTTCGGTACGCCTTTTTTATCTCATCCTTTGAAGCACTTTTACTTACTCCAAGTACCTCATAGTAGTCCCTTTTACTCATGATTGCCCACTCCCCGAATCATTTCACATAAAGGTTATTTTAACATTATCATTCAACCCAAAGCAATGAAAAAGCCAAAGTCGCTTGGATTTGACTTTGACTTTTTCTAAGCTAGTTAGCCTAAACTTATTTATCGTCTTTTACTTCTTCAAATTCTGCATCCACAACATTGTCATCCTTGCCACTTTCGCCTGGTTGACCTCCAGCTGCTTGAGCTTGCTTAGCTGCTTCCTCATATAATTTCACAGTTAAGTTTTGAACGATTTCTTGAAGAGCATCCTTTTTCGCACGAATTTCTTCTAATTCGTTTTTCTCAATCGCAGCCTTTAGTGCATCCTTCGCTTCATTTGCTGAAGCTACTTCAGACGCGTCTACTTTTCCTTCTAGATCTTTCAGAGTTTTTTCAGTTGTAAACACAAGCTGATCTGCTTCATTGCGTAGTTCTACTTCTTCTTTACGCTTTTTATCAGCTTCTGCATTTTCTTCTGCTTCTCTAACCATCTTTTGAATTTCTTCATCAGATAGACCAGTTGAAGACTTGATCGTGATTGTTTGTTCCTTGTTTGTTCCTAAATCCTTTGCACGAACGTTTACAATACCATTTTTATCAATATCAAATGATACTTCAATTTGTGGTACACCACGTGGTGCTGGTGGGATGTCCGTTAATTGGAAACGACCAAGTGTCTTGTTATCTGCTGCCATTGGACGCTCACCTTGAAGAACATGAATATCAACAGCTGTTTGGCTATCTGCCGCAGTTGAGAATACTTGTGACTTTGAAGTTGGAATCGTTGTATTTCGATCAATTAACTTCGTAAACACGCCACCCATTGTTTCAATACCAAGTGATAATGGTGTTACATCAAGAAGAACAACATCTTTTACGTCACCAGAAATTACTCCACCTTGAATAGCAGCACCCATTGCAACTACTTCATCTGGATTCACGCCTTTATGTGGCTCTTTTCCTGTTTCACGTTTAATTGCTTCTTGTACCGCAGGAATACGAGTGGATCCACCAACTAGTATAACTTTATCAAGTTCAGCAGGTGTTAAACCAGCGTCTCTTAAAGCTTGACGTGTCGGCCCCATTGTTCTTTCTACAAGACTTGCAGATAATTCTTCAAATTTCGCTCTAGATAATGTTACTTCTAAGTGAAGTGGTCCAGCTTCCCCAGCCGTGATAAACGGAAGTGAAATTTGCGTTGTCGTAACACCAGAAAGGTCCTTCTTCGCCTTTTCTGCCGCATCCTTTAAGCGTTGAAGTGCCATTTTATCTTTAGAAAGATCAATGCCATTTTCCTTTTTGAATTGCTCGACTAGATAATCAATAATCACTTGGTCAAAGTCATCTCCACCAAGACGATTATCACCTGCAGTTGATTTTACTTCAAAAACACCATCGCCTAATTCCAAAATAGACACGTCAAATGTTCCGCCCCCAAGGTCGTAAACAAGAATCGTTTGATCGTCGTCCATTTTATCTAAACCATAAGCAAGTGCCGCTGCAGTTGGCTCGTTGATAATACGTTCTACTTCTAGACCAGCAATTTTCCCAGCATCTTTTGTTGCTTGACGCTCTGCATCGTTAAAATACGCTGGTACGGTAATAACAGCCTTTGAAACAGGCTCACCAAGATAGTCTTCTGCGTACGCTTTAAGATGTTGAAGAATAATCGCAGATACCTCTTGTGGTGTATAATCCTTTCCTTCAATCGTTTCTTTATGGCTAGTACCCATATGACGCTTGATGGACATGATTGTATTTGGATTTGTAATAGCTTGACGCTTTGCTACTTCACCAACTTGACGCTCACCATTTTTAAACGCTACAACAGATGGTGTTGTGCGGTTTCCTTCTGCATTAGGAATGACCTTTGGCTCTCCACCTTCAAGTACAGACACACATGAGTTTGTTGTCCCTAAGTCAATACCAATGATTTTACTCATAAAAATAACCTCCCAAAATTCTATTATGTAGGGATTACTGATTCACCTTAACCATCGATGGTCGGATGACTTTATCTTTTAACTTGTACCCCTTTTGGAATTCCTCTACAACCACATTTGATTCAAAACTAGGATCCTCTACTTGCATAACCGCTTGGTGCATATGCGGATCAAATGAATGACCAACAGCTTCAATTGCCTCAAGGCCTTCACCTTTTAATGCTTCAGATAGATTGCGGTATACCATGTCCATCCCTTGTAACAACGATTTTGTTTGTTCATTATCAGGTTCAACCTGAAGAGCTCTTTCAAAATTATCTAGAGCTGGCAATAAATTTGTAATTAAGCTTTGAGCTCTATATTTTTGCGCCGCTTCAAGGTCAATTCTGGCCCTGCGACGAGAGTTGTCAAAATCAGCCTGCAAGCGCAAGTAACGATTTTCAGCATCTTGAAGTTTTGTTTCTAGCTCTTGTATACGAGTGTCCTCAGAATTAGTTTCAACTTTTTCTTCAGTTACCACTTCTGCTTCAGCAAAAACTTCTTCAATACCTTCTGAGCTTGCTTCTGTTTCAGTAGAAGATTGTAATTCTTCATTTAATGTACTTTTCTCTTCTGCCAAATTACTCACCTCCCTTAAAGTGTTCCTTCTTCATTTATAAATAGTGGGGATATGCTAAGGAAGACTCTCCTTAACATAATCACCACCGTTATTTATTTTGATACAGCTTGGTTAGTACAGAAGTTAAATCTTGGCTAATCGTTTGTAATAAGCTGATCACTCGAGAGTACTCCATTCTAGTAGGGCCTAAAATAGCAATAGTACCTAGTTGTTCTTCACCTACAGAATACGTAGCTGTAATTAAACTACAATTCTCCATTGCTGAATTGTTGTTTTCTTTCCCAATTTTCACATGAATCCCCGTCGGATTTTTCCGAATCAAATCGTACATGCTTTTTTCATGCTCTATCATGTTTAAAAGGCTTTTTACCTTTTCGATATCATGGAATTCCGGTTGACTAAGAATATTGGTTCTTCCACCAAAAAACACCTTTTCATTTGATGGAATCTTCAACGTATCAGCGAATGCATGAAGCATGGAATCATAATTACGGATATGTTGTCTGAGTAAAGTGGCTACCTCTTTATAGATCTTATCATTTAAATCTTCAAGTGGGACACCAGTTAAACGTTCATTAAGGATATTGACCATCTTTTCGATATCACTTGCATCTAACCCCTCAGGAAGATGAAACATCCGATTGTCTACATGTCCTTTATCAGTCACAATGATCGCGATAGCTGTTTCCTTATTAAGTGGAACAATTTGAATCTTCTTAAGCTTATTCTCTCTTACGGCAGGTCCAAGAACGATAGAAGTATAATTGGTCAGATCAGATAAAATCTTCGCAGATTTTTGTACGATTTTTTCAAGTTCATAAAGCCTTTCAGCAAAAATCGATTTGACCGAATGCATATCATGCTGATCAAGCTTCTGTGGGGCAAGAAGATGATCTACATAAAAACGATAGCCTTTCTCGGACGGAATTCTTCCAGAAGAAGTATGTGTCTTCTCCAGAAAGCCTAGCTCCTCTAAATCAGCCATATCATTGCGAATCGTAGCAGAGCTAAAACTAATATCCTCTTTTTTCGACAAACTTCTAGATCCAATCGGCTGAGCAGAACGAATGAAATCATCAACAATCACCTGAAAAATTAACAACTGACGATCTGTTAACATGTTTCATCACCTCTGTTAGCACTCTCTTCTAACGAGTGCTAAATCTAATAATAAATTATCAAATGTTAGGGCTATATGTCAACATTTAGATCACGCCAATAAATGATTGAAACACTTCATTTCCTAAAAACCGCCCTTTTTTTGTTAAGGCAATTTTGCCCTCCTGTACTGAGATTAAATCACGATCTTGTAAAGAATCTATCTCTTTCTTAAATAGAGAAAGCGGATCGACCCCGAATTTTTGAAGGAAGTGGTCTACGCTGATTCCTTCCATTTTCCTTAAACCGAGGAACATTTCTTCCTCCCACTTTTCATTGTTCTCCACTTTGTGAATATTATGAGAAGGTAGATCACCATTCCAAATGGGATCCATATATTTTTTTAAAGGACCATGGTTGGCAATCCTCTCTCCAGAAACATAGCTATGAGACCCAGCACCAAATCCATAGTATTCCTCGTTATTCCAATATGTTAAATTATGCTTGCTTTCGTATCCTGGAAGAGCGAAGTTGGAAATCTCGTATTGCTGAAATCCAGCTAACTCCATCTGCTCCATCAGTAATGAATACATTTCCGCTTCAGCATCTTCACCTGGAACAGGCAGCTTTCCTTTTCTCATCTGGTTATAAAACACCGTTTTGGGTTCAATAATGAGGGAGTACCCAGAGTAGTGTTGAATATCCAGGGAGAGAGCCGTTTGTAGTGTTTCTTTAAAACTATCTAGCGTTTGATTCGGCAAACTATAAATTAAATCTACACTAATATTATCAAACCCAACTTTCTTGGCTTTCTCAATAGAGGCGAACACATCCTCCGCTCGATGGGTTCTTCCAATCGCCTTCAGCAACTGATTATCAAAGGTTTGCACACCAAAGCTTAATCGATTGACTCCACCCTCGTATAGCACACGAAACTTTTCATCAGACAAGTCCCCTGGATTGGCTTCAAACGTAAACTCTGCATTATGTTCTAATGGTAGATATTTTTTTATGGATAATAATAATCGTTGCAATTGTTTTTCAGTTAATGAGGTTGGAGTTCCACCGCCTACAAATACAGAATGAAGAGGATCTGCAGGATGCTTTTCTAGAGTTAATCGAATTTCCTCATCAAGAGCGTCTAGATACTCATCGACAGGCTGGCCTTTTAAGAAGACCTTATTAAAATCACAATAGTGACAAATATGCTCACAGAACGGGATATGAATATATGCTGCTTTTACCATTTTTACACAACCTTAAAATATATCTTTTTTGCAATCAAAAAAGGTTAGATCACTTGATTTATCAAGCTTATCTAACCTTTCCTTTAAAATCAAATCATCTACTTCTTTGAGTTTGTATCATCCATTTTCAACACGGCCATGAATGCTTCTTGAGGCACCTCTACAGAACCTACCTGCTTCATCCGCTTTTTACCTTCTTTTTGCTTTTCAAGTAACTTACGCTTACGCGAGATATCTCCACCATAACATTTGGCTAATACGTTTTTACGCATCGCTTTAATCGTCGAACGCGCTACAATTTTTTGTCCAATAGCCGCTTGAATTGGAACCTCGAACTGTTGTCTTGGTATTAATTCCTTCAGCTTTTCAACAATGACTTTTCCACGTTCGTAAGCAAAGTCTTTATGAACAATAAAGCTTAACGCATCAACCTTTTCAGCATTAAGGAGAATATCCATCTTAACAAGTTTAGATTCTTTGTAGCCAATTAACTCGTAATCAAATGACGCGTAACCTTTTGTACTTGACTTTAATTGATCGAAGAAATCATATACGATTTCTGATAACGGAATCTCATACACAATGTTTACACGAGTCTCATCCATATATTGCATATCGATAAAGATTCCTCGTTTTTCCTGACAAAGTTCCATAATCGCACCAACATAGTCATTAGGAGCCATCATGGTAGCTTTTACATAGGGCTCTTCAACACGGGCAATTTTTTGAGGATCTGGCATGTTTGAAGGATTATCAACTTTAATTTCCGTACCATCCGTCATTATCACGTGATAAATAACGCTTGGTGCTGTTGTAATCAAGTCAATTTTGAACTCTCTTTCAATACGCTCTTGAATAATTTCCATATGGAGTAATCCTAGGAATCCACAACGGAAACCGAAACCGAGCGCCTGAGAAGTTTCTGGCTCAAATTGAAGAGCAGAATCATTTAGTTCTAACTTTTCTAATGCTTCTCGCAAATCATTAAACTTTGCACTATCAATTGGATACAAACCACAATATACCATTGGATTTAAACGGCGGTAACCTGGAAGAGCTTCTGTTGCTCCATTTTTCACACTAGTAATCGTATCCCCCACTCGTGTGTCTCCAACATTCTTAATAGCTGCTGTTAAGAATCCAACATCACCAACAGTAAGTTCTGGACTAGGAGTTGACTTTGGTGTGAATACCCCTACTTCTGTAACTTCAAATTCTTTTCCGGTTGCCATCATACGGATTTTGTCTCCCACTTTTACCGTACCATCAACGACACGAATATAAGCAACCACTCCACGATAAGCATCATAGAGAGAGTCAAAGATGAGCGCTTTTAAAGGTGCATCGGGATCACCAGTAGGTGCAGGTACCTTTTCTACTACTTGCTCTAGTATATCTTCAATTCCAATTCCGGCCTTTGCACTTGCTAATACCGCCTCAGATGCATCTAGTCCAATTACTTCTTCAATCTCATTACGCACACGTTCAGGATCTGCACTTGGTAAGTCAATTTTATTAATAACTGGTACAATTTCAAGGTCATTATCTAACGCTAAGTAAACATTTGCTAATGTTTGAGCTTCAATTCCTTGTGCTGCATCCACCACAAGGACAGCTCCTTCACAAGCCGCTAAGCTTCGAGATACCTCATACGTGAAGTCGACGTGCCCAGGTGTATCGATTAAATGGAAAGTGTATATCTCTCCATCCTTTGCTTGATATTTTAATTGCACAGAATTTAATTTGATTGTAATTCCACGTTCTCTTTCAAGGTCCATCGAATCTAGTAACTGGTCCTTCATTTCTCTAGCTGTTAGCGCATTCGTTTTTTCAAGAATGCGGTCAGCTAATGTGGATTTCCCATGGTCAATATGTGCAATGATAGAAAAATTCCTGATTTTTTCTTGTCTATTTAGTCTGTCTTGTCTGTTCATTCGGTTCACTCCTACTATACTTCGCACGTATACACTATTTTTGATTATAGCAGTAGGGTTTCGAAGATTCAATAGAGAAAAGCGGAAGCAACTTGTCATATCAAAGAAAAACAGCAATCCTGAGATTGCCGCATTTTTAGCTGTTTCTAATAAGATCAATTGTTATATCTACTATACCCGTTACGATGTCTGCTAGTGTTTTTCCTAAGTCTGAGAAGAAATTATAGGCTTCCATCTCTTCTAGCTGCTCTCTCTTTTTGTTAATATCGTGACTATCTACATTATTTCCAAGTACGGATACTTGGACATTTTCTTCTTGTTCGTTAATGGTGAATGCGCCTTTAAAATTAGGATCTTCAAATCCCTTCATGTTTACGATCCCATCGTTTGCAATTTGCATCCCAAATAAAACTGATACAAACATGAGAGACATTAGCAATATGCTTTTAAACATAAACATTTTCATAATATCACCTAAATTAACATTATTGTTCCTCAGAAGGAACGGTTACTGGGTAATTCACCTTTTCTGCTTCCCAGAATATCTCGCTAAATACATCGGCAAATGCATCGGCAGAAAGATTAAGCTCATCAAAGTTGTTATCCACCCCACCAAACTCAACTAATAGAGCATTTCCAGAAAGGTCCTGATTGAAACGACCATTTGTACTAGCTCCACTTTTTTGGATGATTCCTCTGCTTAAACCAGGATATTTCTCCTCGAGTTTTTTGTGGATTTCTGTCGCTAACTTTAAGTTCTTTTCGTAATTTGGATGTTCTGCACCAATCACAAAGGCTAGCTTCGCATATGATTTTCCATTGATAACTTTCGTTGTATCTTCTTTTCTTCTTGAATCACGATGAATATCGATTAAATACGATAAGTTAGAATTGCCAGTCATTGCTTCTTGTACAAGAGCCCTAGAAGCATCATACGACCGACCATACGTCCAGCCATTTGAATTTAAGCGATTCGTTATATCCGTTTTATCCACTATTGTGCCAACCCCATACCCTTCTAACCTCTCTTGCAAGCGATCACCTATTTTCGTTACATTTATTTCCGAGTGTTGTGCACTATTTGGATCCGTCACTCCTTTTAGATAAGGCAGATAGGATTCTCTTGTATGAGAGAAATAAATATAAGCTACCTTTTGATCACCTGTTGTTAAAGGTGGAGTTACCTTATTTGGTTCTTCCTTTGTAATATCGTCCGTGTTTTGCAAGCTTGCCTCATTTTCTGTGTTCAGCGCTTCCTCTGGTGGAGCTGATTCAATTGGCATATTCGTATAATTGGTTCCTTCACCAGCAACAAGAATTTTTCCATCAAATAAGGAAAATCCCGGAAGTTCTCTCCCTAATAAGCTCCGTGGATCATCAAGATTCACATTTGTGGAGGCTTTAAACAAGACACTCGACATACTCGGAACATCATCTTTTTCTACTAAACCACTCATAAAATAATGGTTTTCTCTAGCCATCAACTGATAGAGTACATTTCCGCTCACATTCATTGTCGCTTTGTTCACACTCGATGACCTAAGTTGATATTGTGGGTTTAAAGAAGTTAACAGTCCGCTCACAGAAAAGAGTAGGAAAATCAACAACAAACACGATAAAATGAGCTTTAATATGCTTGTCCCTTGAATAGTTACAACATAGGGCGTTTTTTGTAGTTTCATTATTCCACCTCTTAGCCTAGTCTAGTAAATGATATGTACTTACTAGAGAAGGTAGAACAATAAATTTTGACGATCTCTATCTAGTATAGAAACCTGCATTATCTTGGTTTACGGCATCATGCAAAGCTGCATTTAATCCATTTGCAATTAAATTGGACATATCTTCAATAAATACATCCACTTCCTTTGGCGTTACCATCAAATTATGTCCTAGCGGAGATAATACTTCATGAATTAATCTTCTTTTTTCTTCTTCTTCTAAAGTACCAATCATTCCAAGAAAAGTATTTCGGTGATGCTCTTCAGGCATATCTTCGTCAGTCAATTTTTTCTTCTCACCAAAAGTCATTCCTGCTGGTGCTAATGCCCTAGAAGGTCGATTTCCTTCTTTAAGCTCCCGTCCAAAATGCTTTAAAATAAAATCAATCGTATCACTTGTAATAGAAACCGCATCCACCACTGTTGGTACACCCACTGCGATCACTGGTATTCCTAATGTTTCTTCACTAAGCTCTTTACGCTTATTCCCAACCCCAGATCCTGGATGTATTCCTGTATTAGATATTTGGACCGTGGAATTGACCCTCTCAATGGATCGTGAAGCTAACGCGTCAATAGCGATGACAAAGTCAGGCTTCGTTTTTTCAACCACTCCCATAATAATGTCACTTGTTTCTATACCAGTTAAGCCCATCACACCAGGAGCTAACGCACTTACTGGGCGATATCCTTCGTCCACACTCTCAGGACTTAATTGATATAAATGTCGCGTAACTAATAGATTTTCACACACCTGGGGCCCCAGAGCATCAGGAGTAACATTCCAATTCCCTAAGCCAACTACAAGGCAAGATGCATCTTTATTTATTCCTAGTCCACTTATAAAATGAGAGAATTCTCTCGCAAACGTTTCTTCAACCTTTTTTTGTAAATCAGTGTCCTGCTGTCTAATTCCTTGTACTTCGATGGTTAAATACTTTCCAGCTTTTTTATTTAGCTCTTTCTCTCCTTCCTTCGACACTTCTACCAACGATAGCTTGATTCCGTTCTCTTCCTTTTCTTTAATAACCACACCATGTATATTAGAGAGATCTTGTTCATCTGTTACATTGTTCCCCCTGCTTGCAATCACCATCTCCCTTGCCTCTACTGCCAAATCGGTGCGGATGGAATATTTACTCAAATCTATTGATTCTTTCATCATAAGCCCCTCTCTTTCGTCAAATTAGATCATAAACTAGCAACTATTATTTCCTTTTCTAAATAAAACCATTCAAATCAAGTGATATCGATGGATATATTTCCATTGAAAAGTATTGCAATAGTATTCACCGAATGATAAAATGTGTTTTGTTCTTAATTTACGTAAATTAATGAATGGTGATTGTCGAGTATATAAACTCGATGCTTTGTAGGAGGTGAAAAGAATGCCAAATATTAAATCTGCAATCAAGCGCGTGAAAACAAGCGAAGAGCGTAATGCACGTAACACGATGGTGAAATCTGCAACACGTACTGCTGTTAAGAAAGTAGAATCAGCTATCGTAAACGGTGACGCTACTACTGCACAAGAGAGCTTTGCTCTTGCTGCAAGTAAACTTGACAAAGCTGCAGCAAAAGGTCTTATCCATAAAAATGCTGCTGCTCGCAAAAAGTCTCGTTTAATGAAGAAATTAAACTCATTAAACTCTTAATTTTTTGCTACTCATAGATAAAAAGCTAGATCCTTATCGGATCTAGCTTTTTTTGATTTATGAACCAGAATGTAAATGAAATAAGAACATTTCGATAAGAAGCTCCTTCTTCATACCACCTGTTTTCGCTTGATAATCAGCATCTGCTAACATTTTCATAATTTTTGTTAGCTCTTCATCACTAAATTGCATCGCTTGTCCTGCAGCTAGTTTCACACGGAATGGATGTACTTTTAAATACCCTCCCATTTGCTGCTGACCGTATCCACGTCTTGCTAATTCCTTTACCTGGTAAATTAAACGGAACTGCCCTGCAATAATCGCTAAGATTTTGAGCGGTTCTTCGTTTTGCCTTAATAAATCATAATAAATACGTAATGCCTCGTCTATTTTTCGATGCACAACTTTATCAACAAGTGCAAATATATTTTGTTCAAGAGAGCGTGACACGAGCTTCTCTACTGTTTCAGCATCAATTTGTTTTGTCTCATTACAGTATAAGCTAAGCTTGTCTACTTCTGAGGTTAATAAAAATAGATTCGTCCCAGCTAATGCGAGCATCCGCTCTACTGCCTCATCATCTATACTTGTTCCATTTGTCTTAGCTCTTTGAACAATCCAATTCTTTAGTTCGTGTTCTCCAAGTTTCTTTGCCTCTGCCACAACAGCTGTTCTCTTTAATTCTTTTGTTAGCTTTTTTCGTTCGTCCAGCTTTTCATATGGCGCTACCATCACAACAATTGAATAAGGAGACGGTTCCTTCATGTATTGTTCTAGTCTTCCTAGCTGATGTTCCACTTTATCTTTCGTTTTTTCAGCCGTTAAGAACCCTGGGTTATTTAAAAATATCAGCCTTTTATCCCCTAAGAATGGGATTGTTTCGGCATCCTCTAATGCCACTTCAATCGATATCTCTTCTAAATCATAGGTGGATAGATTAAAATCACTTTCATCTTCACCCAAAACATTTTGTATAAAAAGCTGCTTTGTTTCATTTATTAGAAACGATTCTGTTCCATACAATACGTAAATAGGAGAAAATTCTTTCCTCTTAATTTGCTTCCATAAATCAAAAATCACTTTTCCTCGCTCCGTTCAGGAAAATAGGTTACTTATTTATCCTAATGAAGGATCAAGGATTTGACAAGCATTTTAAAGGGAATTGATCAATCTCCTGACCAATTCCCATCTATAGAAACGCTGAAGAAAGAGGCCTAGGATACTCCTTTTACAGCGATAACCCCCGTTGTATACATTATTGTTACCGTACATCAAAAAAGTATTTGTGACAATGACTGACAAGCAAGGAAAAGAAACAGAGGATCGGTAGATTTTTTTTATGAAATCGCTTATACTAAGATTGATTAGGAGGGGTAGTTGTGAACGAATTTGAGAAAAATGTGCAAAGTAAACGTAATGACGCCGTTGATTCTGGTGTAGGGTTCATCGTTTCCTTCGGTTTTTTTGCAACTTTATTTATCATTGCAACTGTCATTAAACTCGTAGGGGCATAATGTTGTGCTACATAAAACATAAGGAGACTGCTACTGCAGTCTCTTTTTTATGGGTTTGTTACATCATATGGGATATGTTTAGAAAAGGTTCCTATCCCATTTTGAAAAGTGTAACTTATCGCACCATCCTTATCCGTACGAAAAATTTTTATATTTCTTTCCTTTAACCGATCCAAAACTTCTTGATGCGGATGCCCAAATCGGTTGGTCTCCCCTACAGATATTACTGCCACCTTCGGCTGATAGGCCTGAAGAAGCGTAGCAGAGGTCGAGCTTTTGCTGCCATGATGTCCTATCTTTAACACATCCACTCGTAAGGTAGGATACTCCCTCAATAACCTTTCTTCTCCTTCCTCACCTAAATCTCCTGTAAACAACCAAAATAACCCTCCTATCTTTACATGAATCACCACCGAATTATCGTTCCTATCGTCTTGTTCAATGATTGGATTAACGATTTTAAAAGAGGATCCATTTTCTTTCCAACTCATTCCATCCTTTACAAATATGACGGTAGTTTTCTTTTCTTTAGCCAATTGAATGATTTCATTTTCCAAATTAGAACGATTCGTAACATAAGGCAGGATTAATTCTTCCACTCTCATTGTTTCGAGCACAGACCTTGCTCCTCCAATATGATCCATATCACCATGCGTTAATATTAACTTATCGATCGTACTAACTCCTTTTCCTTTTAAAAAGGGGACGAGAATATCATTTCCAACTTCAAAAGGATTCCTTGGCTTTTCCCATTCTTCCTCATGAAAAGACACAGTTCCTCCCGTATCAATTACATACGTTTTTTTATGAAAACCATTTTGAATAACGATACTGTCTCCTTGCCCAACATCAACAAACGTGATTTGCCCTGAGAAAGAATAATGTGACAAGTAGTAAGAGAAAGCAAGGGTAAATAATAAAGGAAGGATTGAAATCAGTTGTCTTTTCCTAGTCTTACCTGTCTCCCATTTGTAGAATAAATAAATGATAGTGCATATAAGGACAAGTATTATCCATTGAGAGGGGCGGCCAATTGTGACTGTTTGGAATGGAAACGAAGCTAGCCAAACGGTTAATTGGTTCATTGAGGTAATGAGAAAATCCATTGGTTTAATCATAAATGAAATAGGTTTCCCAAAAATGAATAACAAAAAAAACAGAGTGATAAAAACCGGGTTTATGATTATAGAGAAAATGGGAATATAAACGAGGTTTGCTAACAATGACAACAAAGAAAATTCATAAAAATGATAGAGGACAATAGGGAGAGAACTTAGTTGGGAAATAAATGACGCTTTTATTAAGAGGAATTTAGAAGGCTTTAATAATCCTTTGGTGGAAAGAAGTAAGGAGAAGGTCACACTAAAGGACAGTTGAAACCCAACATCAAAAAGGAGGTAAGGTGAAAAAAATGTATAAACCATGAATATGATACTGCAAATATCTAGTCTGGACAAGGTTGACTGTGATACAAGTCGAAGGAACAAAAAAAGAAACATCATCATCGCTGCTCGAAACACAGGAGGAGAGGCTCCTGACAAATAAACAAAGACTGGTAGATAGAGAAGAAGGACGACAATCATGCGTTCTCTTGTCACTCCTAAACGCACACCAATATAATGGATGATGCTTACGTAAAGAGCAACATTCGCTCCAGAAATAGCTAATAAATGGATAATACCAAGTTTTTGATACGCTTTTTCTAAGGATGGATCAATTATCTGTCTCTCCCCAAACAATAGGGCACTGGCCAAGGAAGCGACGGATTCTGGAAAATAAGATTCCAATAATTCAATTGCTCTTTGCCTTTGTTTTTTTACAATTAGAATAGGTCCCTTATGTTCTTCACAATCGCTCCATCGATCAACGACTAACTGCCAATGAATGTGTTGATGATTTAAGTAGGATTGGTAATCAAAAGCATTTGGATTGGTTTGTCCATTCACAGCTTTTAAGCTACCTGTTAGCTGACAAGAATACCCAAGAAGTCTCTCCTCATTTAATCTGGATTTTTCCTTTTCGGATTTCATTCGGTATTTAATTAATAGCCTTTCTCCGGTTGTGTCTTTTCCATAACCACTTAGTAGACTTCCATTAAGCTTTACTTCATCTTGAAACGAAACAACAAACTGGGTCTCACTCCCTTGAAAAACAGATTCATTTCTGTTTATATCAATCCTTGCCTTCGTATAGAAAACAAGGACAATCAAAAAAATGATAAAAATATTTCTTTTGGAGAAGCGCTTATAACACAAAAATAAGATCAAAAATAAAAAGAGTGAGACCTTGACAACAACTTGGGTCTGAAAAGCAGTAACCAGAGCAAGTAAAGAAGCTAATGCAAAATAGATCCATCTTTCTTGCAAGATATCACCCCCGAATCGTGTTTGAATCAAGGTATATTATTCTTGAAAATTCCAACTTAAACGCCCAGAACTATCGTTTTTATTGTTAAGCTCATTTTCAATATCCATTTCTAGCTTTATCGCTTCCACGTTGCTTATGCGAAGAAGATGATAGCAATATTCATGATTTTTATAATCATGCGTATAATAAATTTTTGTAATACCCGCTTGTAATATCTTTTTCATACAATGGATACAAGGAAAATGAGTCACATAGATTTGACTTCCCTTTGTGGAAACTCCTTCAAGTGCACACTGAAGAATCGCATTTTCTTCGGCATGCAAACAGCGAAGACAGTGATTATCAACGACGTAACAGCCCGCATCAAGGCAGTGATCATCTCCACTAATTCCCCCATTATAGCCAGTTGAAATGATTCGATTATTCTTCACTAATACCGACCCTACATTTAGTCGATTACATGTGCTTCTCATACTTATCAGATGTGCATTTAGCATAAAGTATTGATCCCATGTTAAACGATGATTGCTCATATTCCCCACTCCACATTTCTCATTTTCTACTAGTCTAAGGGAAATTGTCGATTTTAGTCAATGCTGTTATTTAACAATGATCAGTTCCTGCAGTTTTTCAAATGTCTTATCACCAATCCCTGTAACAAGCTTCAAATCATCAATCGTTTGAAATAATCCGCTATCTTCCCGATAGGATATAATCGCTTCCGCTTTAGACGGTCCAATCCCTGGGAGAGTTTGCAATTCATCAGATGTCGCCTTATTAATATTGATTTTGTCAGCTCCTTGACTAGTAGAGGTAGAACTAGAACCGGCAGACACAATCATACTTCCTCCTTCCTCGCCTATTATAGGTATATACAATACCATTTCATCTGTTACCCGCCCAGCAAAGTTAATCTTTGTCTCGTCCGCTCCTTCCTTTAATCCTCCAGCCTTTTCAATAACATCGATCACCCTTTCATCTAGCATCACTTCGTACACACCAGGATTCTCTACCGCTCCTTTTACATCTACTAAATTCTTTACATCTGGTTCCGGAACAAGCCTTTCTTCGGACACTTCCGGAGCTTGTTCTTCTTCACTCGGAATCGTCCATTCAGTTTCCTCCTCTTTGTCATATACAAGACCACGGGCATAAATTAGTATTACAATGGTGATCACAGAAGACCCAACAATAAACCATTTATACTTCTTTACAGAGTCAATCATCTTGTTACTCCTTTCTTGGCATATTCACAAATTTATTTACATACTTTTATATGAGAATGCTTGCTTTGTGAAGGAGGGAAGTACATTGAAAATCGGAGTGATTGGTACAGGGAATATGGGGAGGATCTTAATTGAGGCACTTATTGATGGAAAAGCCATTTCCCCTTCTTTTATGAATGTGACAAATCGAACGCTAAGTAAAGCAATGAATATAAAAGCAGTGTATAATGACATCGCCGTACTTTCTGATGCTAAAAGCGTAGCAAGAGTATCAGATATCCTGTTCTTATGCATAAAACCAAAAGACATCCATAAGGTATTAATGGAAATCAAACCATTTTTATTGCCAGAGAAATGTGTTGTTTCCATCACGAGTCCTATTAGTGTTAATCAAATTGAATCGGTGGTCGACTGTTCAGTGGCGAGAGCAATACCAAGTATTACCAACAGGGCATTAGCAGGTGTATCTCTACTAACGTTTGGTGATAGCTGTACGGGGGAATGGAAGGATAAGTTACTTCAACTGTTTGAAGCCATTTCCACGCCGGTCTCCATTAACGAAGATATTACAAGGGTAGGCTCAGATATCGTTAGTTGTGGACCAGCCTTTTTCAGTTACTTAACGCAAAAATTCATTGATGCAGCCGTAGCAGAAACTAAAATAGATAAAGAAACCGCAACGACACTTGCTAGTGAAATGTTAATTGGGCTTGGGGAATTGCTACGAAAAGGATTTTACACACTTCCAACCCTACAGCAAAAAGTTTGTGTTAAGGGCGGAGTCACATGGGAAGGAATTAAAGTGTTGGATGCAGAGCTTGGAGATGTGTTTGAGCACTTATTTCAAGCAACTCATACAAAGTTCGAAGAAGATTTGATTGAATCACAAAAACAGTTCCCTTTAAATAATTCTCTAAAGAAATAATGATTCCTGCAACAATTTAAAAAAAGGCTGATTATTTTCAATCAGCCTTTTTCTCATGCCTGTTTTTTAGCGATAAAAAAGATTCTTTCTCCCTCGGATGATAAATCGTCCATAAAATCAGAGAAGATATCTGTTACATACAAGCCGCTTGCTTCTAACCAATTTTTATACACTTCTACCGGAAATGTTCTCTGACTATGAAACTCATCATAACGGTCATATTTCCCGCTTTCATCATCCTGGACAAAAAATGTAAGTTCATGTTCAATACTAAGAGGATAGTCTCCTTGAAAACAATTCCAAATATAACAAATATCCTCCTCATCATGAGTAAACGTTTGATTCATAAATATATTCATGATTTTATGAACGGAATGTACATCAAATATAAAAAATCCATCCTCATCAAGTAAGTCATAAATTTTCGCAAACGTTTCAATTACTTCTTCTTCCGTCTGTAGATAATTTAAGGAATCACAAAATATCCCGATTACATCGAAACGTTCATATAAGTCAAGTTCAACCATATTTTGTTGATAAAAAGGAAGCTTAAGCCCGTTAGTTGCTGCTTTCATTTGCGCTACCGTTAGCATGTCCGCTGATAAATCGACACCTGTCACTTCGAATCCAGCTTTTGCAAAGCGCACAGATAACTCACCCGTACCACAGGCTAAATCTAATAGTTTTTTTCCCTTACATTCGTACTTGCTCCACTTTTCCGTTACGATAGAAACCCATTCATCATACGGTACATCCTTCATTAATTCATCATAAAGGTAGGCAAATTTCCCATACGTCATTGAGTGAGAACACTTTCCATATTTTCTATTGGTGCATCACCCCATAAACGCTCAAGGTTATAGTAACTTCTTTCGTCTTTATGGAATATATGAGCCACAACATCCCCTAAATCAAGAAGGATCCATCTTGCCTCGTCGAAGCCTTCCATTCTCTTTACAATATAGCCATTTTCCATTGCCTTTTCCTTCATTTCTCTGGCAATCGCTTGAACCTGCTTATCAGAGTTTCCGTGGCAAATAATAAAGTAATCAGAAATTAGTGAAATGCCCTGCATATTTAATACAACAATATCCTCTGCGCGCTTATCATCAGCAGCCTTTACTGATGTTTCTAATAATTGACGATTGGTCATCCAATCAGTCCTCCTTTAAATGAATGAAATAGTTATACGTTTGGAGCGTTAATGGAAAAACTGCTCGTTTCTTTTTAATTAAGAATATAATTGAATTTTGAATAGAAAGTAACAATGCTTCATTCAAATTCCTATCTGCTACTTCTCTGACCTCATCGACACCTGGAAATTGCCTTCCTGGCTCAATGTAATCAGCTACATAAATGATTCTTTCAAGTAATGACATGTGCGGTCTACCAGAGGTGTGGTAACGGATTGCCTCAAGCACTTCATGATCACGAATTCCGACTTCATTCTCCACTAAATACGCGCCTACTGGAGCATGCCAAAGTTCGCTGTTATAGGAAAGCAGTTCCTCTGGCATTTTTTCACGAAGGATGATTTGCTTCATCTCCTCCTTGGGACGAAACTTAGCATAATCATGAAAAATCGCTGCCAACTCTGCTTGTTTCTCATTTGCACCATATTTTTTTGCTAGCTTTACCGCGGTTTCTTCTACCCCTAGTGTATGCTGGTAACGATGGTCGGTTAATTGCTCTTTAACAATCTCTAACGCTTTCGCTCGATCCATATAACTGATGCTCCTTTATATATTGTATGACGGAGTCAGGGGTAAGATAATGAATAGTATTCCCATTCTTTACTCTTTCTCTTATTAAACTAGAAGAGACGGCAAATTCCGGAATATCTAGATAGAGAACCGGGTAACTTGTCTGCAATACGTGTTCTGGTCTTTGAACTCCGACAAAAGTAACAAGTTTAATTAAATCATCAATCTTGTACCATTTTGGTAAATATTCAACCATATCTGCCCCGATAATAAAATAAAACTCTGTACCATCATTTTTTTCCTGCAGAAGTTTCATTGTGTCATACGTATAGGACGGACCACTTCGCTCCAACTCTATCTTCTCCACTTTAAACTGTGCATGATCACATACTGCCTTTTCAAGCATGTTCACTCGATCGATCGTGCTCGTCCCACTTGTTGATTTATGCGGTGGCTTTGAATTGGGTAAAAACCATATTTCATTTAGCCCTATGAATTCTAAGACCTCGTTTGCAATAAGCAGATGTCCATTGTGGGGCGGATCAAAGGTTCCCCCTAAAATTCCAATTTTCCTCATAAGGACCTCCTCTAGTTAAGGAAGCTGTAATTGTTTATTTTCCTCAGACTCTTTATATAGAACAATGGTTGATCCAATTACTTGAACCAGCTCTGCCTTACAGCCTGACGATAACTTTTCTGCTACTTCATCTTTGTCCTCATCACAATTCTGTAGCACACTTACTTTCAGAAGCTCTCTAACCTCTAACGCCTCATTGATTTGTTTAATCATATTATCATTCACTCCACCTTTACCTACTTGAAAAATAGGGTTTAGATGATGTGCTTTCGAACGTAAAAATCTTTTCTGCTTACCAGTTAACATCCTTATCCTCCTAATCGGTTTAAAACCAATTTTTCCATTCTTTTTTGGTCCGGAAAAATTCCAGTCCATTTTTTAAATGCTAATGCTCCTTGTAGAACGAACATATCAATTCCATTTTGCGTATGAGCCCCATTTTCTTTTGCAGAACGCAAAAATAGAGTTTCAAGTGGGTTGTATATAATATCACTTACAAAACTATTTTCTTTTAAGTTATGTAAAGAAAGCGGTTGGCATTCTACATCCGGCGCCATACCTATTGATGTGGTTTGAATGATAATATCGTACTCGCCCAAATCTTTCTCAGCTTCCTCACGAAGTAATACGCTAGAGTTAACTGTATATGGACATTGAGCGATTAATTCTGCTGCTTTTTCACTCGTACGATTGGTAACATCTATATTTTTAATCCCCATTGAAGCTAAAGTAAAATAAATAGCTCTTGCAGCCCCACCAGCTCCAACGATAAGGATTCGGTGGTTAAAAAGATCTGGAATAATATTCATAATTCCTTTTACTGATCCTTCCCCATCTGTGTTGTAACCAACAAGTTCGCCATCCTCATTTACCACTGTATTAACTGCACCGATGGCTTTTGCTAATGGATCTAAGCGATCAAGCATCGGAAGGATATCGACCTTATGTGGAACAGTCACATTAAACCCACTAATTTGAATCGCTTTTAACCCTATGACGGCTTTCTGTAAGTCTTCTTTTCTCACATGAAGCGCCTGATAATGAGCATCTATATCATAGTAGCCAAATAAATCATTGTGCATGGCAGGTGACATAGAATGAGCGATTGGATCCCCTATTACCGCATACAGCTTTTTCAAAAAATTCCCTCTCCCTTGTTGTAGCCTAGAGTACTTCATGAGGTTGATCAAGCTGATTTACTCAAATAGCTAAATTATATAAGTGATTTTCTAATCATTGCATGGACACCCTTAGGGACATACGCTGCAATCTTCACTCCTGGTTCGTTTACCGTTATCCAGCCCAGACCAGAAAACACGATATCTGTTTTTTCTTCTTTAATCATAAATTCATGGCGAACGAGTGGTGGAAATTCTTCCAATTCATCTGTTCTTGGAGGTGAGAGCATGTCACCCACATGCTTTTGGTATAATTCATCGGCATGATCAAGTTTTGTACGATGAATATTAATTTCATTAGAAAAATGACAAACAAATGATTGTCTTCCTCCACTAATAAAATCAAATCGTGCAAGTCCTCCGAAAAATAAAGTTTGTCCTTCGTTCAATTGAAAGACTTTTGGCTTTATTTCCTTTTTGGGAGTAATAACTTTCAAATCCTGTTTACTCACGAAATGAGCCATTTGGTGATGATTAATGATTCCTGGCGTATCGATAAGATGCTTACCGTCAGAAAGTGGAATCTCAATAATATCAAGAGTCGTTCCTGGAAAATGAGAAGTGGTAATGACATCCCCTTCTCCTGATACTTCCTTAAGGATACGATTAATAAATGTGGATTTCCCAACATTTGTACAACCTACTACATATACATCTTTGCCATTTCGATATTCGTCAATTGCTTCCGCTACTTCACGAACAAAATGACCTTTATGTGCACTCACTAAAAACACATCTTCTGGATGCAAACCTAGTTTTTTAGATTCTCGCTTCATCCATTGAATAACTTTATTTGGCTTTACAGAGTGAGGTAGAAGGTCCACCTTATTTCCAACAAGCAGTATTTTATTCTTCCCTACAAAACGATGTAGCCCCGGTAACCAGCTACCGTTAAAGTCAAAAATATCGACAATTTTTACAATAAGTGCATCGGTTTGAGATAATCCATTTAGAATTTTTAGGAAGTCATCATCTGTTAAACTAACGTCCTGAATCTCATTGTAGTGTTTTAAACGAAAGCAGCGTTGGCAAATAATAACTTCCTTTTCCAGTGCGGATGAAGGCGCATAGCCTAAAGCGTCCTTATCCTCTGTTTGTATATTTACTCCACAGCCTATACACGAAAACTGTTCACTCAAACTTAATCCTCCCATACAATCATTCCTTTTTTACGGAACCAATTCAATATTCTACGCTCAACCAGTCGATTAAACTTTGTCACAAATCCATCTGTTGAGGCAACAGGTACAACAAGAATGGTGTGTAATCCACTGCGATTACCACCCAGAACATCTGTAAGCAGCTGGTCTCCGATAACCACCGTTTCTTCCTTAGATGTTCCCATTTGCATCATAGCCTTTTTAAAGGCTCTTGCCATAGGCTTACGAGCTTGAAAAATAAAAGGAATATTCAGCGGATCAGAAAAAGCTTTCACTCTTCCTTCATTATTATTAGACACAATGGTCACTAGAATATTGTGTTTTTTCATTTCCTCAAACCATTTGATAAGGTTCGGTGTTGCATTTGGTCGATCCCATTCGACAAGAGTGTTATCTAAATCAGTTATGATCGCCTTTGCTCCCTTTTCCTTTAGACTTTCGGGAGTAATATCAAATATACTTTTGACATGCTGATCTGGCAAAAACTTTTTAAGCATTTCTTACACCTCATTAAATTGATGAAAATTTTTCGACAAATTTCACGTTCCTTCAACACTGTGGATAACTTTATGCACAAAACTCACACTGTCATAAAAAGGAATTACTCTTTTATAAACAAATTAATCACAAGTTATCCACCACAACTTGTGGATAACAGAACGGTTGTTCTGTTTTGTTTATTTTGATAGAGTAGGAGTACAGCTACATAGCCTACATTTTATGATGAATCACTATGCATTAGAACCATTCTCAAGAAAAGAAAGGTGTGATTTCCATTGCGTAAATTATCGGATGACTTGCTTGTTGAATCGTATTTTAAAGCAAGAGAATTACAACTAAGCAAAGATTTTATTTATCTAATTGAGACAGAAATTCACCGTCGTTCATTAACTCACAAAATCATTGTCTAATAAGCCCTTTGTGGGGCTTTTTTCTTTGCGCTCACAAAACAATATCATGTCTCTTTTAATAACGCAATTCTTTCCCCCACTTTAATAGGAAATGGAAGCGATTTTTCTAATGTTGATTGAAGGGAGTCTTTCTCAAACAGTAAAACGACTGTTGATCCAAATGTAAAATATGCGAGTTCCTGCCCTTTTTCTACCTGTTCATTCTTATGTGTAACTTCAATGGAATTCACGAACATGGCTCCCACCTTCACCACTGCTATATGACCGGTATGATGCTGAATTTCGGTCACTGTCCGATAATTTTTCGAAAGTGTACTTTTTCCATACTTTAACCCAAGTGAATTGACTGGATATGATTTCTTTCCAAGAGTCCAACTAGCTGTAATCCTTCCTGCTACAGGACTATGAATACGATGGTAATGACTCGGGCTTAAGTACAAAACCATAAAGGTCCCATGTATGTATTTCTGTAAAAGTGCATCATTACCTAGCATCTCTGAAATCGAGTATGTTTTCCCCTTCACCTCAATTAATTTCTGTTCTGAAATTGGGCCAACTTCCTCAAGGACCGCATCCACTGGACTAGAAACAGCTTGCACGTCCTGATCTATCGGTCTACTCCCTTTCCTCAGCTTTCGTATAAAGAATTCATGAAGTGTAGAAAATCCCTTAAGATCTCCTTCCATTTCCTCCGTATTGATTCGATAGATTCTTGAGAAGTGAGGAACAACATAACGACTGATATTTGATGTAGCAAATCTCTTCAACAGCAATGATGACCATTTGCCATTGGTTAATTCAATCATAAAACGATAAATGGGCTGAAACAATGGATTAACCTCCGTTATGGGAAAATTCTCACATAATAAATGAATAAAACAAGATAACCAATCATTACATATAATTAAGATGTTTTTTATCCATTTTAATATAGGGGTGAGGCGTATTTGTTTTTATTAAACGTACTCGATCAAACGCTTAAAAAATTAAGAATTCAAACGGCCAATCTTTTAACTTTCATCAACCTCTTTCTTGGTGGATTCGCAGTGATTGAGAGCCTTAAAGGTAATTTAGAATTGAGCCTTTTATTAATTTTCATTGCCGCTTTCGTTGACCGATTTGATGGAATGGTTGCCCGAAAACTTCATATTGAATCAGAGCTTGGCAAACAATTAGATTCCATGAGTGATATTATATCATTTGGTGTTGCACCTGCACTATTGATTTATCAAGGAATATTATTTGAGTTTGACTTTCCTGGAACATTTTTTACGATTTTTTATATCGCCTGTGGGGCATTTCGGCTTGCACGCTTTAATATCAGTGAGAATCAAAGCTATTTTACGGGTTTACCGATTACAGCTGCCGGCTGCTTATTGACTTTTAGCTACCTTATGCTCCCGTTCCTACTTCCTGAGATGTTCCTCTTTTTCATTATTATTCTTTCTTTTTTCATGGTTAGTCCTTTCAAATTAAAAAAAATATAGACACAGCCATATAATAGCCGTGTCTATATTGTCTCATTTAGTTAACGATAAAAATTCCTCAACATCAGCTACACATTGTTGTACTGCTTTTTCCCAAAAATCAGGCTTTGTTAAATCAACATTCAAATGCTTCCAAGCTAATTCCTCTACTGACATAGATGCCGTATCCTTTAATAGAGCAATGTACTTTTCCTCATAGCCTTCTCCTTCTTCTATTGCCTTTGCATAAATTCCTAAAGAGAATAAATAACCAAATGTGTAAGGAAAATTATAAAAAGGAACACCTGTGATAAAGAAATGGAGCTTAGAGGCCCAGAACAAAGGATGATATTCAGCAAGTGCCCCACCATACGCCTCTTCCTGTGCTTCTTTCATTAACTGATTTAAACGATCTGTTCCTACGACTCCATTTTTTCTTTCCTCATAGAAGCGTGTTTCAAATAGAAAGCGAGCGTGTATATTCATTAATAATGCTACTGAACGCTGTATTTTATCCTCTAATAACGCTAATTTTTCCTCTGGGTTCTCCGCTTGTTTGACAGCAGCATCTGCTACGATCATCTCAGCAAAGGTCGAGGCTGTTTCTGCAACATTCATCGCATAATTTCTATTTAAATAATGCTGACCTCTCATCGCATATGTATGAAAGCCGTGGCCTAATTCATGTGCAAGAGTTGAAACATTGGAAGGGGTACCTGAAAACGTCATAAATATTCTTGACTGATTGCTCTCAGGGAAAAAGGTATGAAAACCACCAGGTGCTTTTCCAGGGCGATCTTCAGCTTCAATCCATTTCTGTTCAAATGCCTTTCTTGCAAACTCAGTCATTTCTTTTCCAAAGCGTGAAAAATGCTCAATAATAAATTCGGCACCCTCTTCATAAGAAACCTTTGATTCTACTTGACCGATAGGTGCATCTAAGTCATACCAACTTAATTTATCCTTCCCTAGTAACTTTGCTTTTCTCTCTAAAAATGTTACAAAAGGGGCTTTGGCATCGGCAATAACCTGCCACATCATATCTAATGTTTTCTTCTGCATACGATTGATTTGTAAAGGCTCCTTTAACACATCTTCCCATCCACGAAGCTTGTATGTGTTTAATCGAAATCCGGCAAGATGATTGAGAGTTTTTGACAAGAACTCTGCTTTATCAGACCATGATTGCTCCCAGCCTTCAAAGATGGATTTTCTTACCTCATGATCAGGATGCGCGAACTTATTAGCTGCCTGCCCAACTGATAACTCTTTTGTTTCGTTTCCATCTTTAAACGGAACTTTAATCGTACCAACGATCGTATCATATAATTGCCCCCATCCATGATAGCCGTCAATGCTTAATGCATTAATGATTGTTTCTTCTTCCTGAGAAAGTCTCTCTAATGCATGGATCCGTCTTTCAAGTAACACAAACTGCAATGGATGTAGAGCCTCTCCCTGCAGCAGCTCTTTCCAAATTTGATCGTCGTATGTAGTTAATTTTTGATCAAAAACGGTGAGAGCATTTTGTAAACTCGCACTTAGTTCAGTTACTTGCCCACGAAGTCCGCCAACATTTTTATCGTTTGTATTTTGTGCATGTAAACAGCTAACAAATGCCCCTGCCTGGCGGATCTTTTTCGCCACTCTTTGAAAGAATTCAACGATTTCTACAATTTGTTCTTGATCTTCTATTTTATTTGATGGTTGCCAGTCTGTAACCCTACTTCTAAACTTTTTAACCTCTTCTATTGAGCTATGTATGTGATTAACAAATGCTTGAGAGGAACTTCCCCCTGAAAAAAACACGTCAAGGTCCCATACATCATGATAATTACTTCTTTTTGTCATTCATACCCCTCCTCATCAATGTCTATTTCATTATAAATTTATTTTTCCGAAAACTCCACGAAAAGTTTCGAAATACGAAAGACCCATCAAGATGATGGGTCCAAAGATTAATATCGATAACCAGTAAAATACCACCAACCCCCGAATATGAGCAACAGTACGAACAAAACGATAAGCAGTGCTAAAGCTATTCCACCGCCACCATAATATGGTGCTTGATAAGCATATGGATAAGGATAACCGTATGGCATTTTTTACCCTCCTTTACACTATATCCTACTAAACAATGTATGTTCATTGTCCATATTGGTGTAGGCAGGTGCGGACTTTCCCTACATACATATAGGCATAGATTTTCTCTATGCCCGTTACCTTCTAACTTTGTGAATCACGCTTTCGCTTTTCCTTCTCTGCTCGATAAAATTCATGAAACATCTTCATCAATGCTCTTTTTTCAATTCTTGAAACATAGCTTCTTGATATGCCTAATTCTTTCGCAATCTCTCTCTGCGTTTTTTCCTTTTTTAAATCGAGACCAAATCGACCAACGATTACTTCCTTTTCCCTATCATCCAGCACGTCAATAAATTCTTTTACCTTTTCAAGCTCCATATTTAGTTGAATGGTCTCTATGACATCCTCAGATTCTGATTTCAAGACATCAATTAATGATATCTCGTTGCCTTCTTTATCCTGACCAATTGGGTCGTGTAGGGACACATCTTTTTTTGTCTTTTTCAAAGCCCGTAAATGCATAAGAATTTCATTTTCTATACAGCGGGCCGCATACGTAGCTAGCTTTGTTCCTTTCCCTTCTGAATAGCTTTCAATGGCTTTAATTAATCCAATTGTTCCAATGGAGATTAAATCCTCTGAATCTTCCCCCGTATTCTCAAATTTTTTGACGATATGAGCGACGAGACGAAGATTATGTTCAATAAGCATATTACGAGCGTGAGCATCACCATCTGCCATCAATCGTAAATATTTCTTCTCATCCGACGATGATAAAGGTTGTGGAAATGCATTATTTTTAACATAGGAAACTAAAAACACAATTTCCTTTACTAAATAACTAAGTGCAGTCAATATACCTGACATTTATTCCACCCCACTTTCAGGACTTTCCCCATGTTAATACCTATGAAGAGAGGTGGTCGTATTTGTCTGTCCCACTTAATTATATTTAAATAGAATTAATTTTAAAAAAACACCGACAGCGTTGGTCGGTGTTTTAAGCTTCTATTCTACGGAAACTTCGGCAGCAATTATACAACCTACAGATCCGCATATAATTAAACCCATAACAATTGCAAACATGTTACCACCCCTTCTCACCCTTTTGTTACTTCGAATGTACCATATAATTCAGATCAAAATGGCGAATGGATGTGAACATTTTGTTACTTATGAAGCCTTCAAAATGCACTAAGTCACTTTTATACTAAGAGATTTCTCCGGGGGAAGAACTCTACTTTAGTTTTCTTATGCGATACATTTCTAGAGACAGCAACAATACACGGAGGAACATCGAATTCCCCTCCTCACCACAAACTCGTTAGGTGGTATCTTTCTCCACCCATAAAACTGCCTTACGATCTTGCATGAAATAAATCATCTTCATTCCCACCTTTCTTTATTTTTTAGTTTTGTTATTAACCATACTTTAAAATAATCGTTGAATGGAAAGCATACGATCGCGAGTAGCTTCATAATGTTTTTTTGCCTGTTCTGCTCGTTCAAATTCAGCAGCTGACACGTTACGTTTTTTAATCGTCACTGTTAAGAATAATATATTCAGTGTCATATCTATCACCTCCTTTATTTTTGCACACAAAAAAGCCGCAGAGATCCCCCTGCGACTTTTAGGCATATAAAAAGCCGCAAGAGTACATTCTCCATGCGGCTTTGAAATGGCATAAGTTAGGTTCACATTTACTTAAGCAATCCATTCCTAATGGTCGAATGCGTGAAACATTTAGTTGTTTTCTTTTCAGTTGCTACAAATAATTTAATCATTTCACTCGACCTCCTTTTTAGAAATTATTGCTTACAGTGGTAATTATATCCACTATTACCACTTCTGTAAACCCCTATTTTTAATAATTTCAAAAAAAACAGCCCTCAGGCTAGCTGAGAGCTGTTTTTCTATTCATTTATGTCATCAAGCTTTGTTTTTATTTGCTTCGATAAAGTAAAAAAGTAAATAGAACCTGATAAAAACAGCATAGATGAGCACATCATAATATATAGATCGGTTAGCACCTTTTCACCTGATGGAATGATAACACCTAGGTAAAAAAAGCTTCCTACGGCAAGTAATACAACCGCAAATCTTTTAAAGTCAATCATTTTCTCTTCAAGCATTTTTCCTTTGCTGCTATCTTTCACTACACTCACCTGCAACCTTCTCTTGTTCTATGAAACTACTTTATCATAGAAAGCTGTGTTAGTGAGGATGTAATTAATAGCAATTTTTCTAAGGTTATTCAATCAGCCTTTGATCTTTTCAACGATTTTCATAACCAAAGAGGCTGAATGAAGTGCTGCTTTTTCTAAATATTGTTCAAAAGAAACATCTGATTCTTTTCCAGCGATATCAGAAAGTGAACGTATGATAACAAATGGAATCCCAAATTGATAGGAAACTTGGGCAATAGCAGCTGCTTCCATTTCAACCGCCTGCAGATCAAGAAATTTATCACGGATTGCATCCACACGCTTTGGATCATTCATAAAAGAATCGCCCGTTGCGATTAATCCTTTCACAACTTGCACACTACCAATTTCCTGTGCAGCTGCTTCTGCAATCTCAACAAGCCCGGAATTGGCCTCAAACGCTGCAGGAAGCTGCGGGACTTGACCATACTCATATCCAAATGCTGTAACGTCTACATCATGATGGCGTACCTCAGAAGAGATAACAACATCACCTACATTTAAATCAGGATGAAAGCCTCCTGCTGAGCCTGTGTTAATAACATAATCAGGCTTAAATCTATCTAATAGAATCGTTGTGGACATTGCTGCATTTACTTTCCCTATTCCAGAGCGCAGTAGGATTACCTCAGCGCCATCCATATGACCTGTAGTAAACTCACAACCAGCAATTGTTTGTTGTTCTCGATTGCTGATCTTCTCTCGTAATAAAGCTACTTCTTCTTCCATTGCACCAATAATTGCGATTTTCACTTATAAAGACCTCTCTCTATTGTTTTATTCTATCAACGCTAGTTCTTCCACTAAAGTAGGCTTCCAACCTTTGCCTTCCACCCACTCAATGGAAACGCGATAAATTTGGGTTCTGTCCTTTGAAAAGACGGTTCCTTTTGATTTATTATGACCATCATTTCCAAGAAACTTGATTGTCATATTATCCTTTGACAATCCAGTGGCATATTCAATAGCAGAAACCATTTCATCCCAATCCACACCGCTATACACGCTTGTATGTTCACCTGTTTGGCTTGTTCCAACTGGCTCCCAATTTGGGTTAACAATGGTCTTAACTACGTTAGAATCCGCCCCGCCTTCTGTCACAATTGCCTCTTCGTTATCATTAGAGCTAGCTTCCTCACTAGACTCTTCATTTGAGGACGAAGAGTCAGTAGATGAAGAGTCCTCATTCGTTTCTGAGTCAGATCCTGCTGTCTCTTCGTTTGAAGACTCTTCTCCTTCATTCACTTCATTTGATGCTTCTAAGCTTTGTTCCTGCTCTTTTTGTGTCGTAGCTTTATCATCGTTTCCCAAAAAAATAACCCCGGAAACAACAATAATCAAAACCAATACTATTCCAATGAGACCATTTAAAATCAGATTTGTTTTACGACGCTTCGACCTTTGATTAAACCTTGATTGTTGAAAATCATCTTGCATCATACGAACCTCCTAGACCTCTTTTGATCATCCTTTTAAGAGCGAACTCGCTATACATTCTACCATTTAACCGGGAAATCGAAAAGGACAATCACGTTACAAATACATTAACGTTTCGACAGAGACTCATTATGATCAATGTTATATATATTTTTTACCATATCAGCAAATAATCCGTTTACTCCTCCTTCATCTCCATAAACACCTAAATTTACTGTTACTAAAGCGTATTTGGGGTTATCGTATGGGAAATAACCAGCAAACCATTTATTATGCAATTGTTTCTCATCTTTAAAAATTCCTGTTTCAGCTGTTCCTGATTTCCCAGCAACGGCATATGGCAGTTCTTGAAACCATCTACCCGTTCCATTTTCATTTACAACCACTTCACGCAATAATTTTTGAAGCTTCATTGCTGTATAAGGAGAAATGGATTCACCAGAAAGAGCTTGCTTTTCGAATGGCAGTAGCGAATTCCCGTTTTTGTACTCCACTTCTGAAACAACTCTGACGCTCTCCCTTACTCCACCTTTTGCAATCGTCCCCATCATATTGGCAACGGCA
Source organism: Robertmurraya korlensis (assembly GCF_023715225.1). GTDB lineage: Bacteria > Bacillota > Bacilli > Bacillales > Cytobacillaceae > Robertmurraya_A. Next base: position 370,590 of record NZ_JAMBNS010000001.1, on the reverse strand, counting down.
AGTGGTGTAGCACGTACCTCATGCTGACCGATTCCTGTCAAAGCAACAAAATTTTTATCATTTTTAGCATCCTCTGATAAAAACACACGGCCTTGTTGTTCTTCTTGAAGTTGCTTAAAATCAGAGAAATGATAGATATCACCATTCCACCCGACAGAACCTACAAGAGATAATTTGTTCGCGTACTCCTCGAGTATGTTAGGGTCTATTTCCTTTAATTCCTTTGCAATCGTTCCAAAAGTATTGTTACAACTTCTTGCAAAGCTATCCGTAAAGTTTAACATTCCATGATCATACACTAAGTCCGGTTGACCATTAATTTTTTTACTACAATCATACATTCGAGTGGGATCGTCAAGTTCATAATCAATGGCAGCTCCAGCCACTACCGTTTTAAAAACAGAACCAACAATTTGCTCAGAAATCATCATATTTTTCAGACCATTTGATCCTTCCTCAAACGGTTTTTGCTTGTTAATGGAAGGTTTAGATACCATAGCAAGGACCGAGTTTGTTTCTAAGTCTAGAAGGACAAGTCCCCCTTTACTAATTTGATATTGATCAACTAGATTTTCAGCCATTTCCTGAATATCTTTATCTATCGTTGTCTTAATATTGACTGGATAAAAAGGATTGGCTGGTTCGACGTATTTTACATCAATTCCAAACAGCGGTCCACCCTTAGCATCAACATGGTAGATAAGCTTGGAATTTCCATCAGGAAGCAAAAATTCATCAAAGCTTTTTTCTAAACCGGTTAACCCGATCACAGTCTGTTCTAGTAAGTCTTTATCAGGATATCGTTTTTGTAATTCAGCTGTATTTTGTCCCGTAATACCGATAAGTTGCTCAGCTGGATACTCAGTTAGCGAGTACTTTCGTTCAACGGCAAACACACCTGGTATTTTCAAAGCATTAATTTGCTCCATTTGTGCATCTGTTAGTTTCAATGGATTGGGATCACCATAGGCGAAAGGATCTTCCGCTTGTTTCACTCTGTATTCAATTGATTCCACAGGAACATTTATTATTTCAGCGATCTGTTCACTATCCCATTCCATATTCTTTAAAAAAGGAAAGAGGATGAGAACCGGAATCTTTCGGTGAACAAGTGACTCCCCATTTCGATCAAGAAACCCGCCTCTTCCATTGTCAATCACCATTTGCTGTGAGCGTTGAACGACACTTGCCTCAAGAAGATTAACGTTATGTTTGGTAAAGTTTTCTGTTGAAACGAGCTGCACTTGGACAAGCCTTCCTATTAAGAGACTAATTGCTGTTATACAAAAAATTAACCATACCACTGCCCGTTTTCTCCACATAATAAAAAACACCTCGTCAAAAGTGTTGACGAGGTTTTCTTATTTCAAACCAATTTACTTAATATTTGTAATACGAACATTCATTTCTCCACCAGGCGTTTGAACCGTTACTTCATCTCCAACCTTCTTACCCATCAAGCTTTTGGCAATTGGAGAATCGTTTGAGATTTTGCCTTCAAATGGATCTGCTTCTGCACTTCCAACGATTGAATACGTTTCCTCATCGCCTCCAGGAAGCTCAACAAACGTAACAGAACGACCTAATGCAACCGCATCGGTAGCCAACTCATCCTCTTTAATAATCTTTGCATTTCTTATCATATTTTCAATCGTTGTAATACGACCTTCAACAAATGCTTGTTCTTCTTTTGCTGAGTCATACTCTGAGTTCTCAGATAAGTCTCCGAAGCTACGAGCAATTTTAATACGCTCTACGACTTCTTTACGTTTTACTGATTTTAAATGTTCTAATTCTTGCTCTAATTTTTCTTTACCAGCTAAAGTCATCGGGAAAACCTTTTCTGTTGCCAAGACCCTTCACTCCTTCTAGTTTCACAACCCCCAAATAGATTGTGTATTCTTCTTATGTAGTTATATCTTACGGTAAATGCATAGGAGCGCGTCCTTATGAAAAGGGCGCGCATGAAACGTCCAACGGGACTTATTTTGGGAAACATTTGCATTACTGCTTTTTATTGTTTCATAAAAATGATTTTTGTTCAAGAATTGTTTGAATTTTTGTCACCATCAAATCAATTGCGACAAAATTATGGCCACCTTCAGGGATAATAATATCTGCATAACGCTTCGTTGGTTCAATAAACTGATTATGCATTGGCCTCACCACATTAACATACTGCTCAATGACTGAATCCATTGAACGCTCGCGTTCTTTTATATCTCTTACCAATCTTCTAATAATACGAAGGTCCGCATCTGTATCTACGTATAACTTAATATCCATTAAGTTACGAAGTCTTTCGTCTTCTAATACGAGAATCCCTTCAAGGATAATGACATCCTTAGGCTCCACATGGATGACATCATTTGAACGGGTATGAACACTGTAGTCATACACAGGCTTCTCAATCGCTTCATAGCGGAGAAGACTCTCAATATGCTCAATTAGTAAATCATTGTCAAATGCTAGCGGATGGTCATAATTCGTCTTTAGACGCTCTTCAAAAGGTAAATGCGATTGGTCTTTATAATAAAAATCTTGCTCGAGCATTAAAATTGAATGCCCTTTAAACGACTCGTATATAGATTTTGTTACGCTCGTTTTCCCGGAGCCGGAGCCACCGGCTACACCAATAACAACGGGTTTGCGATTCATGCTAGTTTAAATCTCCTTCCGCATCATGTTGTTTGGGTAAACCGGCTTGTCTAACTTGAACTTTACGATTTGCATTGGATGTCTTGCCGTATCTAGCTCATTGCCATCCTCATCCCAAATTTTTTCAATGACCGTTGTAAAGTTCTCGATTTCAGGTCCAAAAAACTCTACTTCTTGACCAGGTTTAAAGTAGTTACGTTGCTGAAGTGTTACCATTTGAGTTTCCGCATCATAGTCTAACACCAATCCAGCAAAGTCAAAAGTTGTCTTTTTGCTATGATTTCCAAACATCTGCTCTTTATACCCAGGAACTCCTTCAAAGAAAGCTGGAGCCGTATCTCGGTTAGCACATTTATCAAGTTCTTCTAACCATTCTTTCTGAATGACAAAGTTCTCAGGGTCTGCACAATAAGCATCAATCACTTTACGGTACACACTAACAACTGTTGCCACATAGTGAATAGATTTCATACGACCTTCGATTTTCAAACTATCGATACCGAGCTCAATCATTTGTGGAATCGACTCAATTAACTTAAGATCCTTAGGGCTCATCGCAAACGGTGCATCGCCCTCGCTAAATTGAGCTACTTCATTTTGTTGATCAAGTGTATACAAGTCATAATCCCATCGACAAGACTGGCAGCAACCACCACGGTTTGAATCTCGAGCTGTCATATGATTACTTAATGTACAGCGTCCAGAGTAGGCAATACACATTGCACCATGGATGAAAGTTTCAATTTCGATATCCACTTTCTCTTTCATTTCTTTAATTTCTTCCGCACTAGTTTCACGCGCAAGTACCACACGCTCTAATCCTTCTTCCTTCCAGAATTGGACTGCTTTCCAATTGGATAAAGACTGTTGTGTACTTAAATGCACTTCAATTTCAGGCGCTAATCGACGGCATGTTTCTATAATAAGAGGATCAGCAACAATAATACCTGCAACCCCAGCCCCTTTTAAACCAAGAATATAATCTTCTAATCCATCTATATTCTCATTATGCGCAAAAATATTTGTTGTTACATAAATCTTGGCACCATATTTCTTAGCAAACTCTACTCCCTCTTTCATTTCATCAAAAGTAAAGTTTCCTGCGTTTGAGCGAAGTCCGTACTCTTGCCCACCGATAAATACAGCATCTGCCCCGTATTGGACAGCAATTTTTAATTTCTCTAGATTTCCAGCAGGTGCAAGTAATTCAGGTTTTTTTACAATTACTCGCTTTCCATTCACAATCTGTGAAATTTTATCGTTTAATACGATAGACATCTTATTCCCTCCTTAACACATGGTTTTATTAATAAACGGTCTCTTTGAAGAAAAATCCAGTATCTAATGGACGATTCTTTGGCTGTATCTTTTCAACTTCCTGCAATAATTCGTCCTTTATTTCTTCGTACTGATCAGGATCTTCAACAGATAGATCAATTGCTTTTCGATATAATCCTGTTACTTTTAGAATATATTCAGATGTTTGCAACACACCATCAATTTTTAAAGAGTCAACTTCTGCTTCAATTAGCTCTGTTAATTCATCAATAATACACATATCATTCGGGCTCATAATATGTGTTCCGTTGGCATCCTCAAAGATCGGATATTTGTTTTCTCTTTCTTTATCGTGAAGGAACATGTTCGCATTTTGGGCGCGATTTTCAACCACTAATGCTTTACCTTGATACTCATAGTAGTTCCCTAATAATGAACGTTTGGATTGGAACATCGCTGTCATCCCGTGAACCTGTACCTCAATCTCCACTTCAGCATGCTCTTTCATTTCGACAATCGCATCCATATTGATTTCTCTAGCAAGGACCGCACGCTTAGCCCCTTTTCTACCCCAATAGTTACATGTATACCAGTTTGTTGCAGTTGTTTCTGTATTCCAATGAAGCGGCATATCAGGTGCAGCCTCCTTCGCCACCATTAAAACCGCTGGATCACCGAAAATAATTGCATCCACACTTGCTTCATTTACAAATTTCACATAGTCATATAAAGCCTCAATGCTTTCATTGTGGAAGATCGCATTCATTGCTACATACACTTTTTTTTGAGAAGAATGGGCAATTTCAACAGCCTTTTTTACATCTTCTCTTGAAAATTCTCCAGCCAAACGAAGACCAAAGCGTTCCTCTCCGATTACAAAGGCGTCCGCTCCAGCTTTACATAATGCTTCTATATCTTCTAACGTTTTTGGTGTGACTAATAGTTCTGGTTTTTTCATTTTCTCTTCACCTCTTTTTACTTATTGCTACTCCATCGCCAACGGGAATAATAATCGAATCATATTCTGCATGTTCCATCAGCCATTTGTTAAAATCTTTTATTTTTGTAACCATGCTTCTTACTCTTTTACTCTCAATTGTATCCTCATAGACTAGACCTTTAAACAGGACGTTGTCGGTTATGATGATCCCTTTGTCTCCTAAATACTTTGAATATATTTCAAAGAACTTCTTGTATTGCCCTTTGGCTGCATCTATAAAAATGGCATCAAAAGAACCAAATTCTTCTACAAGTGACTCTACTTCTAGCGCATCACCCTTGATGATCGAAATTTGATGTTCTTTATTTGCGCGTTTAATAAATTTCTCCGCAACCGTATAGCGTTCACTGTCTCGTTCGATTGTGACGATGTTCGTTTCAGGAAGAACAGTGGCCATTCGAAGGGCAGAATATCCAATTGCTGTACCAACCTCTAGAATCTTTTTCGGTTGAGCAATTCTCAGTATTTGAAGGATCGTTTCGATTCCTGACAGTTCCATTATGGGAACATGATGTGCTCTCGCGTATTGCTCCATTTCTTCTAGCAGTTCTGATCTATTTAGAATGAGCTCTTCTATATAAGAATGCAGCTTTTCCGTTTCCAAGCTGCGTCACCTCTTTTGTTTAGACATGAAAAAATAGCGTTCACAGCATTTCACAGGGATTCAGCACAGCTAAATATGGTCTTCTGTGGTTGACGCTATTTAAAAACACTTGAACTATTCTATCATAATAGAAGGAGAAATGCGAACATTTCTCCTTGAATCAGATTAATTGATGTGCTCGGCTTTTTTTGCATTATGCTCTTCAAGAGTTTTCGAGAATAATACATCACCAGATGCCGTTGCTAAAAAGTATAGGAAGTCCGTTTCAGCAGGATGTAAAACAGCTTCAATTGATACAGTTCCTGCATTGGCTATTGGTCCTGGTGTTAAGCCTGGGTATTTGTAAGTATTGTATGGATCATCAATTTCCAAATCTTTATACAACACTTTGTCCTTATGTTCTCCATGAGCATATAAAACGGTAGGATCGGTTTGTAAAGGCATCCCCGTGTTTATACGATTGTAAAAGACACTAGCAATTTGGTCTCGCTCAAGCTTCTCAGTTGCTTCCTCTTCTACCAATGAAGCAAATGTTAATAGTTGGTGAGCTGTATATTGCCTCTCAGCCATATCTCCTTCATACTCACTAATTACCTTTTCCGTCTGATCTAACATGGTCATAATAATTTCTTCGATTTTTGTGTCTTCTTTATAGAATGGATATGTTGCAGGGAACAAATAGCCTTCTAATGGGTATTTGACATTTTCCGCGAGAATTTCCTCTGTTAATACATCGGGGTATTTATTCATAAGTGCTTGTATGAATTCACGGTCATTTAATTTGGCAAATACATCTTCTTCTTTATGACCTGTTTTTTCTGCGATGATTTTTGCAATTTCTTTAAGCTGTTTACCTTCAGGGATGGTAATTTGAAACACCACTTCTTGCTCCACTTTACCTGTTTTTAAGCTTTCAATGATACTTGGCAAGGTCATAGAAGGTGATAGTTTATAGTCACCGGCCATAAACCCTGACTCGTTCTTAAACTTAACAAAGTATTTGAATACACGTGCATCTTTAATAATCCCATGTTCCTCTAATATGTTTGCAATTCCAGTAACTGAAGAACCAATGGGAATTTCTACGGTCATTTCTTTTTTATTCTCAGGATCTACGGGTTTTAGTGCTGATTTAATATAAAAATATCCTCCACCAGCTGTAATGGCCACCAGCAGGAATAATATAATTGAAATGGTAAAGACAATTTTTCTTACAACTCTTGCCTCGCCTTCCCGCTCAATCATCTTTTCTCGAATTATTGCTTTTTTATTAGGCATATTACTTGTATTTTCTTTATTTTGCTTCTCTTCCGTTGACAAAGTTTCCCCTCCAATTCACAGGGCTCATACTTACTATTCCCTTATAACTATTCTCGAATCATTATACTATATTTTTCGACAATAGAAGTAGAAAATTGCAAAAAAGGCGAATAGCCTATGCTATCCGCCTTTTTTCTTTCTATTCTTCGTCTTGCTCTTCTAGGAATGTATTTAACATTTCTTCAATTAAGTCCCACTCTTCTTCTGTTTCGATGGGCATTAACTCACCATCATTATTATCTTCGGTTGGAACGAAAGCAGACGCATGAATTTCAATTTCTTCATCATCGTTTTCATCTGCCCCAATTGGATAATAAAGAACATAAGATTTGCCAAATTCATCAGAATCGAATGTAAAAAGCACCTCACAAAGTTGCTCGTTACCATCCTCATCAATTACTGTAATATTGTTTTCTCCATGTTGCATTGAAAAATCACCTCAAGTTATTTTTGACTATCTAAAAAGCCTTGTAAGATCATAGCTGCTGCCATTTTGTCGATTACTTTTTTACGTTTTTTCCTACTAACATCCGCTTCTAGTAAGACACGTTCCGCTGCAACCGTAGTTAAACGCTCGTCCCATAGGGATACAGGCAAGGAAAATCTCTTTTCTAGCTCACTAGCGTAAAATTGACTCGCTTCACCTCTAGGTCCAATGGTTCCATTCATGTTTTTAGGCAGCCCTACTACTATTTTTCCTACTTCATACTTTTCTATTATTTGACCAATATGGTCAAAACCAAACATTCTTTCATCTTCATTAATTTTTATTGTTTCTAAACCTTGCGCTGTCCAGCCAAATTCATCGCTGAGCGCAACGCCGACCGTTTTACTACCGACGTCAAGACCGAGAATTCGCATAAGTTAAGAGCCCTCTCGTTGTGTTTTTAAATAGCTTTTGACAAGCTCCTCAATAATTTCATCTCGTTCAAGCTTTCGAATAATGTTACGAGCATCACGATGACGAGGAATATAAGCAGGATCTCCAGAAAGCAGGTAACCTACAATTTGATTAATCGGATGATATCCTTTTTCTTGAAGAGCTTCATGTACTTGAAATAGGACTTCCTTCACGTCATGTTCGATTGGCTCTTCTGGAAAATTAAACCTCATTGTTTTATCAAATGTACTCATTCTCTTGCACCTCGCTTTTTCTAGTAATCGCTAGCTATTAACTGATCTCAGGTAGAAGTATCTATCATCAAATCTATCCAATGGAAGAAATATTTAGTAGTCTAATCTCCTTCATTTTACACTACTTTTCCTGAATATCAAACGGATTTGACCCATTCCTCTACAAAACTTAGTGCAGAATCCAGCTTCCCAGCATCTTTTCCGCCTGCTTGGGCCATATCTGGACGTCCACCACCACTACCACCGCAAATAGTAGCAACTTCTTTAATAATTTTCCCGGCATGATAGCCCTTTTCAATTAAGTCTTTTGTTACACCGGCAATTAGGTTTACTTTCTCTTCGTTTACACTTCCAAGTACGATTACTGCAGATCCTAACTTTTGCTTCAAATCATCGACCATGTTTCTTAGTCCGTTCATATCAGCACCTTGAATTCGTACAGCTAGAACTTGAACACCATTCACTTCTTTTACAGAATTAACCAAATTACCCGCTTCAATATTCCCTAGCTTAGCTGCTAAAGACTCATTTTCTTTTTGAAGCTGTCTTTGTTCACTTAACAGTGCTTCAATTCTAGATGGTACATCTTTTAGATTTGTTTTTAACTTTCCAGCCGTATCTTTTAAGATTTGGATTTGACCATGCATTTGCTTAAATGCACCTTCCCCCGTCACCGCTTCTATACGACGAGTTCCTGCTCCAATTCCACTTTCCGATACGATTTTAAAGAGACCAATAACGGATGTATTTGGCACATGGCAGCCACCGCAAAGTTCTAAACTATAATCTCCTACTTGAACCACACGTACGATATCACCATATTTTTCACCAAATAGTGCCATAGCTCCCATTGCTTTTGCTTCAGCAATGGCCTTAAAGTCTGTTTGAACAGATAAAGATTGCCAAATTTTTTCGTTTACAATCTTTTCTATTTCTTCTAATTCCTCAGGTTTCACCTGTCCAAAATGAGAGAAGTCAAAACGAAGTCTATCTTGTTCTACTAGTGAACCTGCTTGGTTTACATGTGTTCCAAGAACATCTTTTAAGGCTTGATGTAATAAATGGGTTGCCGTATGGTTCTTAATAATTTTCCCTCTATTGTTCTCATCAACAATCGCTAGTATCTGGTCATTAACCTGCAATTCACCAGATTCAATCAATACACGGTGAAGGTTTTGGCCATTTGGTGCCTTTTGTACATCTTTTACCGCTGCTTTTACACCTTCGCTAAATAGTGTACCAAGGTCAGCAATTTGCCCACCGCTCTCAGCATAGAATGGAGTAACATCAAGGATTAATTGAATTTCTTCTCCTTCACTTGCCTTGTCAATCTTCACACCATTTTGTACGATAGCAAGAACCTTTGATTCAACCTTTAACTGATCGTAACCAACAAACTTGCTTTCTACTTTAATCTCACCAAGTTCTCCACCTTGAACCTGCATAGAGTCTACATCTTGTCTTGCTTTACGTGCACGCTCACGCTGAAGCTCCATTTCGCTCTCAAAACCAGCGTGGTCAACCTTCATTCCCTCTTCTTCACCATACTCCTCTGTTAGTTCGACAGGGAAACCGTATGTGTCATAAAGACGGAAAACGTCTGCGCCTTGAATCGTATCACTTCCAGCTTCCTTTTCTTTCTTGATCACCGCTGCGAGAATTTGAAGCCCCTCATTCAGAGTCTCATGGAATCTTTCTTCTTCATTCTTTATAACCTTTTGGATAAAGTCGGTTTTATTTTTTACTTCTGGGTAAAAATCAACCATGATTTCCCCTACAACAGGAACCAACTCAAACATAAATGGACGATTGATGTTAATTTGCTTAGCAAAACGTACCGCTCTACGAAGCAATCTTCTTAACACATATCCTCGTCCCTCATTGGAAGGAAGAGCGCCGTCACCAATAGCAAATGCAACGGTACGAATATGGTCAGCAATGACTTTAAATGCCACATCTGACTCTTTACCATTACCATACTTTGCCCCAGAAATCTCTTCTGTTGCACGAATAATCGGCATAAATAAATCTGTATCAAAATTTGTAGGAACATTTTGAACAACCGAAGCCATTCTTTCAAGTCCCATCCCTGTATCAATATTTTTCTTTGGTAGCGGAGTATATGTACCATCCGGATTATGATTAAATTCTGAGAAAACTAAGTTCCAAACCTCTAAATATCTATCATTTTCTCCTCCAGGATATAACTCTGGATCACTTTCATCATTTCCATATTCAGGTCCACGATCATAGAAAATTTCTGTATTTGGTCCACTAGGTCCCTCGCCGATATCCCAGAAGTTCCCCTCTAAGCGAATAATTCTCTCTTCGGGCACCCCAATTTCTTTGCTCCAAATTTCAAACGCTTCATCATCTTCTGGGTGAATCGTAACAGAAAGCTTTTCCTTTTCAAATCCTACCCATTTTTCATCCGTCAAAAATTCCCAAGCCCAATGGATAGCTTCCACTTTAAAGTATTCTCCGATAGAGAAGTTCCCTAGCATTTCAAAAAACGTATGATGTCTTGCAGTTTTCCCAACATTTTCGATATCGTTCGTACGAATAGATTTCTGTGCATTTGTGATTCTTGGATTATCAGGAATAACTCGTCCATCAAAATATTTTTTTAATGTCGCAACCCCACTGTTAATCCAAAGCAAAGATGGATCATCATGAGGAACAAGGGGAGCACTTGGTTCCACCGAATGTCCTTTTTCTTTAAAAAAGTCTAAATACATTTTACGAATTTCTGAGCCTGTAAGCTTCTTCATTTATTTACCCTCCAACATTTTTTTCAACAAAAAAAGCCCTTCATCCCAAAACAGGGACGAGGAGCTTGCTCGCGGTACCACCCTGATTATGAATGCCCCAAAAGCACTCATCTCTCAAAGACCTTTAACGCAGGTTAACGGCAGGAATTAGCTGCACTCCGGAATAGCTTTCTGTCATCCTTCGTCTAGAATTTCTTTCAGCCAAGGAAATTCCTCTCTATAGACGGGCTATCACATACTTGTTCCTTCAACATGTTTTCGTGTTTTTGAACTTTATAGTACGAATTATACTGATATGCTTTTATGTTTGTCAACGTTGTCACATCAATTGATTATCGGATACGTCTTTTGAAAAGTGCTGTTTTGCATGAAGAAGGCTCACCTTGAGAATAGCCATAATTGGTACAGCTAAGATTAGTCCTAGTATTCCGCCAATTTCTCCACCTGCCAAAAGCGCAAACATAATCACTAAAGGATGCATATGCAGGCTCTTTCCAACAATAAAAGGAGATAAAATATTCCCCTCTAAAAATTGCAGTAGAGCGATGATAATCACAACAAAGAGAACCATTTTTACACTTATCGTAGCAGCGATGATAATAGCTGGCACGGCACCTATAACAGGACCAAAATATGGAATAATATTTGTAATCCCAACAATTAATCCAAGCAACAGTGGATACCGTAAGTCAATGAACCAGAAAGATAATGCTGAAATCGTACCAATCATCACGCAAACTAAAAGCTGTCCCCTAATATAACTGCCAAGCGATTTGTCCACATCTCTTAAAAATAGAGTTCCCCCACTCCGCCATTTTTTCGGTGTAATATACCATACCGCCTTCTTGATTTTTTCATAATCCTTTAACATGTAAAATGCAATAAATGGGATGATAGCAAAGAGCAAGGCTGAATTGATAATTCCCATTCCTAAATTAACGGCTCTTGTTAGAGCGTTATCAAGCATTCTTTCAACGGCCACAATACTGCTATCTACCCTATCTTGAAAGGCTTCAGGCCAAGTAGAGGTTTTATCCTGAATTTCATGGATCCACGCTCTGTATTGATCGGCAAAGCTTGGTGCGTTTTCAGTCAGATCTCTTAGCTGGTGTATAACTGCAGGAACACCATTATAAAGTGCCACACTTACACTTCCAAAAAACAGTATATATATAATTAAAACGGCCAACCATCTGGGTAAATAATTTTCATGAAGTGTTTCCACCACGGGATGTAATAAATATGAAATAAATGCTGCGATGATAAATGGGAGCACGACGATCATTGTGATTTTAAAAATGGGCAACCAGATGGGCTGTAATTTCAGAAAAACAAATAAGACAATGAATAACAAAAGCAAAAAACCAAGCCGGTAATACCATTTCAAACGAATGTCCATTGTATCCACTCCTTGTCTATAGTTTAAAGTGGAACAGTAAGAAATATACAAAAAGAAAAGCCCCTTTTTTACAGGGGCCTTTCTTCGTATTAAAACATTCTCGAAATTCTACGCTGCATTTTTTTCATTCCACGCCCTGACATCATTTTGTTTTTGCGAGCGTAATTATATGCAACAACACCTGCTCCAATTGCTACTGCAGAAGTTACCATTCGATTCATTTATCTCACCTCTTAATAGATTTATGAGCTATATCGGCGTTCATCTTCTCCAAAAAGATCGTCTAATGAGCTTAATGTACCGTCTTCCTCAACTTGGTGAGTATTAATGATTCCTTTTGCTAAAGTTAGTTCAATGAAGCAGTTCCAGCAATAGTATTGGTTAATTCCAATTTTCCCGATATCTTTGCTTTGACAATTAGGGCATTTCAACATCGTAGACACCTCACGTATAGGTAATATCTTAAGTCATGTGCGCTTAAGATTTTTTTACGTTCACGATGATGGCGTCTTTTCCATACTGGAGGGGTTCATCCGTTTTGATGACACGCTTTCCTTCTTTGATGTCTGAAAAAAAGCCATCCGAACATTGATACCCTACGATTGTGCCCAATTCTTCCTTAAAATATACATCCTCAATCAACCCGAGCTGCTCACCGTCACTTGATAACAGCATGTTCCCGGATAGACCTCGACAAAATGCAATGGAAGAATGATTGCCCCTATTAATTGGTCTTAGCAAAGTTCGGTTTTCAATCATTACTCCATCCGAGCCAAAGGAAGTGACGTCTTGAATATCAAGCAGTGCGGTCCTTTTAACAAGCATTCCTTGCTTCACAAGCAGTGATTGGACCGAGTCACTAGTCGCAGAAATGATGAGGTCATTGACTTCACCAACCTTTGATCCGCTTTCTTTCTCGTACACACTAACTCCCTTTAGCAATGTAAATGTCCGCAAGATACCACCTCTTTCGAACATTACTATTGTTCACGACGAAGCGTAAAATCATAACGAGAAACGATTTCCAAATGTAATGGGTGATCAACTCTCCATAAAACTATATGGGGTGATTCCTTCCATGCCAATCATCGGGTCAATAGACAGCAAATGCTCCTCCGCATTTTGAAACATACCCTTTACGTTGCCCTCGCTATTGTTTTCTATGTTTTTTTCCAATTTCATCCGTAACGTCGTCAATCTCTCCTGTTCATCCGATCTTGAAATACCGACCCTTAAAGCCTCTTCTTCTCCACAAAGGATTAAAAACTGCTTACTTCTCGTAATCGCTGTATACAACAGATTTCTTCGCAGCATTCGATAATAGCTCCTTACTACAGGGAGGATTACAATAGGAAATTCACTTCCTTGCGATTTGTGAACAGAGCAGCAATAGGAATGGGTGATTTGTTGAAGGTCTTGTCTGGTATATGTAGCTTCTGCACCCTCAAAGGATACAACGATCATATCCTCTTTTTCCGTATTTTCTTTTGCATAGAAGATAGATACAATTTCGCCTATATCTCCATTAAATACATTATTTTCCGGCTGATTCACAAGCTGTAACACCTTATCACCGACACGATAAACCACATCGCCGTACTTTATTTCTTTTCTCGTGCCATCAGGGTTAGGATTAAATATGCTTTGCATTAGCGTGTTCAAGCGATCAATTCCAGCAGGCCCTTTATACATGGGTGCAAGAACCTGAATATCTTTTGCTGTGTAACCTTTACTTTTCGCATTTCGGACGACCTTTTCAACTACATCCGCAATTTGGTTTGCGCTACATCTAAAGAAGGATCGGTCCTTTTGTTGCAAACTTATATTGGCAGGTAACCGTCCCGATTTAATTTCATGAGCAAGTTCAATAATAGAAGATCCTTCCGCTTGACGATAAATATCAGTTAGTCTAACGACAGAAAGAACGCCGCATTCTAGAAGATCCTTTAGTACTTGCCCAGGACCTACAGAAGGTAATTGATCTTCGTCTCCAACTAATATGACTTGTATGGATTCAGGCAAAGCTTTAAATAGCTGATTAGCAAGCCATATGTCAAGCATGCTCGTCTCATCTACAATTAAAATTTTCCCTTCTAATGGGTTGTCTTCATTTTTGCTGAACCCTTCAACCCCATTCCATCCTAATAGCCTGTGAATGGTAACCGCAGGAAGTCCTGTAGATTCCGTCATTCGTTTTGCTGCACGGCCAGTTGGCGCAGCTAATATAAATGGAAAGGGTTCGTCTCCTTTATAATCATTTGGATCTAAAGAGCAGCCATGCAATTCTGCATATAGCTCAACAATTCCTTTAATAACCGTTGTTTTCCCTGTACCCGGACCACCTGTTAAGATCAGCATCGGTGACATCAAAGCCGTCTGAATCGCATCCTTTTGAGTCGGGGCATACTGAACTCCTAATCGTTCCTCTAGATTTCCAAGGGCGAGTAAAAATTCAGAATCAGGAAACTGATTTTCATACTGCGTTTGAGAGACTATTTTTTTAATGCTTGTAACAAGTCCTTTTTCGGAGAAAAAAAGGGAAGGCAAATACACCCTCATTTCTTCAACGATGATTTTCCCTTCTTCTTCAAGCTTGACTACCTCAGCTCCAATAGGTGAAAAATCAATTTCATCACGTTTATTTTCTTCTAATAATGTCTTTACCTTATCGAGTAATAATCCTGTTTCCATATACACATGACCATTTTGCATACACTCAACCTCAAGCGTATATAAGCAGGCCGCTTTTATTCGGTCAGGGTGATGACCGGAAATGCCAAGTTGAAACCCAAGGTCATCTGCTCTGGTAAACCCAATACCTTGAATATCTTCAACAAGCTTATAAGGATTCGACTGAACCACTTCTACTGTCTGATCCTTATACGCCTGATAAATCCGCATAGAGATTTGCGGACCAAATCCATATTGATTTAAAGCAACCATCGCCTGTTCTAATCCTTGATGCTCCATAAGGGTATCAAAAATTTCCTTTGCCTTATCAGGGGGAAGCTTCGGTATTTGATCAAGTAAAGAAGGTTGTTGCATAATTTTAGAAATGGCATTCTCCCCTAAAACTTCAACGATTTTTTCAGCGGTTTTCTTTCCGACTCCTTTAAAAAGCTCACTTGATAAATAGCTCACTACCCCTTGCTTCGTTTGGGGTATATCTTTTCGAAAATGCGTTGCATGAAATTGTTGACCGAATTTCGGATGGTCCTTTAACTCTCCATAAAATATGTACGTTTCCTGTTCATGAACTTTTGGAAAATAGCCGGTAATAACAGCTTCTTTGTCTTCATAATTCTCATTCGTTTCTTCCACGCGAATTCTTAGAACGGTGTACAAATTTTGTTCATTATGAAAGATTGTGACAAGATGCTTTCCTTTTATAAATCTTCCTTGATCCTTAAACAAATCGAGCGTTTCTTGTCCCTCCAAAGAACTCCCCTCCTTACAAAAAATTCGCTACGAATGAAGATTACTTCTTTTCGATTAATTTCTTCCCGTAACCTGCTAGTAGATGATCAGGTTGTAATTCCAATGCTTTATCAAACATATCAAGAGCTTTTTTTCCATCCTCTTTAAAGCCATAAGCAACACCAAGATTATAATAAGCATCAGCATGTGATGGATCTAACTCTACACATGCATTAAACTGCTCCAATGCCTCGTCAAGTAATTCTTGATTTGCTAGACATAATCCAAATTGAAAACGAGCTTCAGCATCATCCCCATTTAGCTCCACACTTCTTTGCAAATAAGGTAAAGCAAGCTTAGACTGCTCTAACTGAATAAGCGTAAGTCCAAGCATAAAATAATTATCACTAGAATGCAGTCCCTTTCTCATTGCCAGTTCAAACATATTTTTTGCTTCTTCTAATTGTTCATTTTCGAAGTATAGGTTTCCAGCATTATAATAAGCTGTTGCCGCATTTTCATCGATTTCTATGGCTTTTTGAAAAAATTTGAGTGCCTTATCATTTTCTCCAACTGCAGATAATACGTTTCCGAAATTTATATAGGATACCGCATCATTCGGATTTTCCTCTATTGCCTTCATAAACAATCCAGCAGCTTCCTCCCACTTTCCCTCCTTCATCAATTGAATTCCTTTTTCATTTTTATCCATAGTACACGCTCCATTATTTATTGTCTTTTATTATTATAACTTCTTTTCATCTAGTTTTGTCCTTTTTATACATACGAAAACCTCGACCATTTGAATCGAGGTTTCCTCCTTACCCTACATAAGTTAATTGCTTTTCATCACGGAATACTTGATCAATGGTTCCTCCGCCAAGGCATTCATCCCCTTGATAAAAGACAACCGATTGACCAGGTGTAATGGCCCGGATTGGCTCAGCAAATATCACCTTTACTGTCCCATCTTCTAATTTGTGAACAGTTACTTTGTTATCAGGTTGACGGTAGCGGAATTTAGCCGTACACTCGAAAGTCTGCATTACTTCCCTGCCCGTAACCCAACTAACATCAACAGCAATGATTGAATCAGAGTACAATTTATCATTATGAAATGCTTGTCCTACAAACAGTACATTTCGCTTAAGGTCTTTACCGATGACAAACCAAGGGTCGCCCGCACCACCGATTCCTAAACCATGTCTCTGACCGATTGTATAGTACATTAACCCATCATGCTTACCGACAACTTCTCCCTCAAGTGTTTCCATATTCCCAGGCTGAGCTGGCAAATAATTGCTTAGAAATTCTTTGAAATTACGCTCGCCAATAAAGCAAATTCCTGTACTGTCCTTTTTGGTCGCAGTTGCTAAGTTTGCTTCTTTAGCAATCTCTCTTACCTTTGCTTTTTCAATATCGCCTATTGGAAACATCACTTTTTCAAGTTGATCTTGAGAAAGCTGGTTTAAGAAATACGTTTGATCCTTGTTTTCATCTATTCCACGTAGCATTTTGTATTCCCCATCGCGGAATTCAACTCTTGCGTAATGCCCAGTTGCTAAATAGTCCGCACCTAGCTTCATGGCATGCTCTAAAAAAGCTTTAAACTTAATTTCCTTGTTACACATCACATCGGGATTGGGAGTTCTTCCTGCTTTATATTCTTCTAGGAAGTAAGTAAACACTTTGTCCCAATATTGCTTTTCAAAATTGACGGCATAATACGGGATACCGATTTGATTACAAACTCGAATAACATCCTCATAATCCTCAGTAGCCGTACAAACACCAAACTCATCGGTGTCATCCCAGTTTTTCATGAAAATTCCGATCACATCATACCCTTGTTCTTTTAAGAGTAATGCGGCTACTGATGAATCTACTCCCCCAGACATACCTACGACAACACGTATGTCCTTGTTGTCTTTTTTCACTTTCCTCACCTCATTCGCAAGCTTTATCGTGTCAGCCTATTTACTATTTTCGCCGTAACTTCAGCTGAACGTTCAACCTGCCCTTTTGTATTATAAAGGCCAAAGCTAAATCGGATAGAGTTTCTCACTCGTTCTGATTCTTGACCAAACATTGCTACTAACACATGAGAGGGATCAATCGAACCAGCTGTACAAGCAGACCCACTCGATACAGCCACACCCTCCATATCCAAATTTACAAGCATTGATTCGACATCTGTGCCTGGAAAGCTTAAGTTTAGTACATGTGGGAGGGAATTTTCAAGCAATCCGTTTACTGAGAATGTAATATCTCTCGATTGAAGTGATTTAATCAGAAGTTTTTTTAATTCGGTAAATTGCTCGACCTTTTCCGCTCGATCAATCGAAGCTATTTCAACCGCTTTAGCAAAGCCAGCAATAGACGCTACGTTCTCAGTTCCCGCACGCCTTTTTCGTTCCTGTTCTCCCCCGAAGGAAAGTGGCGTTAATGCTGTATTTTGCTTTACATATAGAAATCCAATCCCTTTAGGTCCATTAATTTTATGTGCTGAGACGGATAACAAGTCCACGCCAAGCTCAGTTACGTTCAAATCCATTAAACCAAAGGCTTGAACGGCATCTGTATGAAATTTCGCTTGATGATCCTCTAATAGCCTGGCAATTTCTTTAATCGGTTGGACCGCTCCCACTTCGTTATTTCCAAACATGATGGTCACGAGAATCGTTTCATCTCTTAGTGCTTTCTTAAAATCTTCGACCGAAATTTGCCCATATTCATCAACTGGTAAGTAAGTTACTTCAAAGCCTTCCTTTTCAAGACTTTTACAAGCGTGCAAAACAGCATGATGTTCAATCATAGTCGTAATAATATGGTTACCATTCTTCTGATAAGATTTCGCCACTCCTAAAATAGCAAGGTTATCACTCTCAGTGCCTCCACTTGTAAAAATAATCTCTTCCGTTCTTGCTCCAATGCTCTTTGCAATTTTTGAACGAGACTCGTCTACTATAGATCTTGCCGACCTTCCAAAAGAATGAATACTAGAGGGATTCCCGAATTGCTCTTTCATCACAACGGCCATCGTTTCAATGACATCCGCATGAACTGGAGCCGTTGCTGCATGATCCAAATATATATGATTCAACATGTTCACCTACTTAAAAATATCCACTTGAAACTAGCTTTACCTTTTCTCCTATATGTAAAACATATAGGAATCTGACTCTCCGTCATCTGTGTGGTTCGCTAATTCTTCTAGTGTTGTATTGTCTAAAACACCTTTCACAGCATCACGGATTCTCATCCATAATGCACGCTTTGCAGGCTCTTCATCTTCAATCCCTTCAACAGGACTGATAGGACCTTCTAGCACTCTAATAATATCGCCTGCACTAATTTCTGTTGGTCCCTTCGCTAACACATAACCACCATATGCGCCACGAATGCTCTTAACAAATCCAGCGTTTCTAAGAGGAGCAATTAACTGCTCTAAATAATGCTCAGATAAATCATTTGCTTGAGCAATCGTTTTAAGCGATGTTGGTCCTTCACCGTGTTTTTTCGCAAGCTCGATCATAATTGTTAATCCGTAACGACCTTTTGTTGATATTTTCATAAACTAGCACCTCGATTACTAATTTCTTCTTTTGTATGTTTAGCCATTCTTTTAGCGGAGTGTAATTTACTAAGGAAATAATCCGTTAGCCTTTGGCACTGTGGTAACGCTACGCCAACGATAGGTCCAATGACAAAACTGAACACAACGGTACCAACAAATACTGGTCCACCGAGTTGCCACCCCATAATCAGTACAATAATTTCTATACAAGCCCGGACATAAGTAACCTTCCACCCTGTTCTATCGGTTAAAGCAATCATTAGGCTGTCTCTTGGGCCAGCACCGAAAGAAGCAGAAATATATAACCCCATACCATACCCATTTAATAAAAGACCAACGGCAAACATCAAAGCTTTTCCAACCCAGCCATCGGGTGTTTGAATGATCGGAAGCAGAAAATACATATCAATAAAAACGCCAACTAATAACATATTTAAAAACGCACCGATTTTCGGAAATTCTTTAGAAATGATTGTCGCTAAAGTTAAGATAACCACCCCAACAAAAATGGACCATGTACCAATCGTTAGACCAAATTGATAATGAAGGCCCACATGAAGAACATCCCATGGTGTAGCTCCAATATCAGCCTTTATTAATAATACAATTCCAAGGGACATAATTAATAAACCTAAAATATAAATAAAAAATCTTGGACCCACTTGTCCTGTCTTTTTAAAAGCCATTACCAATCAATTCCTCTAAACAAAAATGGTTACTTGTAAATCTTAACAAAATCCTGACTTATTTGATAGACATTTGACATTATAGCATAATAGTATGCAAATAACACGAACGTATGTTACCTTTAGGTAAAACGATAAACGGAGCGATGAATATGAACGGGAAGCCACTTGCCTTCCGAATGCGACCAAGGACGATTGATGAGATTATTGGTCAGCAGCACCTCGTCGGTGAAGGAAAGATTATTCAGCGTATGGTTAAAGCCAAACAGCTCTCGTCCATGATTCTTTATGGACCACCTGGTGTTGGAAAAACATCCATTGCTAGTGCGATTGCAGGTAGTACAAAATATGCTTTTCGTACCTTAAATGCTGTGACAAATAACAAAAAAGACCTCGAGGTGGTGGCTGCAGAAGCAAAAATGTCCGGTAAAGTAATTCTTTTACTGGATGAGGTCCACCGTCTCGATAAAGCAAAGCAAGATTTTCTTCTTCCACATTTAGAAAATGGAGCCATTGTCCTAATTGGAGCAACGACTAGCAATCCGTATCATGCCATTAATCCAGCGATCCGTAGTCGATGCCAAATCTTTGAGCTAAAGCCATTAACGGCTGAGGAAATAAAAAGAGCCATTCACCACGCCTTGCACGATAATGACCGAGGATTGGGAAATTACAATGTGCACATATCGGACGCAGCAATAGAACATTTTGCGAGTGCTTCTAATGGGGATGTGAGGAGTTCGCTTAATGCACTTGAACTAGCCATAATTTCTACGGAACCTGATGAGTTTGGGACCATTACCATTACTCTTGAAATAGCTGAGGAATGCTTACAAAAGAAGAGCTTTTCCCATGACCGCGATGGGGATGCTCATTACGATGTTCTTTCTGCTTTTCAAAAATCAATTCGAGGCAGTGATGTCAATGCAGCACTTCATTATTTAGGGAGACTCATTGTCGCGGGTGACCTAGTTAGCATAAGTAGAAGATTAATCGTTATTGCCTATGAAGACGTTGGCCTTGCCAATCCTCAAGCGGGTGCGAGAACACTAGCCGCCATCGAAACAGCTGAACGTCTAGGATTTCCTGAAGCTCGGATTCCGCTAGCTAACGCTGTTATTGAGCTATGCCTCTCTCCTAAGTCTAATTCTGCCTATAAAGCGTTGGACCTTGCGATTGCTGATATTGAAGCAGGTCTAAGCGGTGAAGTACCCCTACATTTAAAGGATGCTCATTATAAAGGAGCGGCCTCCCTTGGAAGAGGAATTGATTACTTATATCCTCATGATTTTGAAAATGGGTGGGTTAAACAGCAGTACTTACCTGACAAAATAAAAAAGAAGGTTTATTATAAGCCGAAAAAGACCGGAAAGTTTGAGCAAGCACTTGCTTCCATCTATGAAAAGTTGATGAAAAATTAACGGACAAGGCGTGTGCTTGTCCGTTTTTACTCATCTATTCACTATCTTTGACCGTAGAAATTTTTATGTCCTTTAATAGCTCCCGAATGACATAGCTCGCCATTATAAGACCGGCAACAGATGGCACGAAGGCATTCGAAGAAGGCGGCATCTTTGCCTTTCTTATCTCTGCATCCTCTTTCCCAACTACTTTTCGAACGTCCTCGCGAATGACGATTGGACTTTCATCTGAAAAAACTACCGGTATTCCTTTTCTAATACCTTCCTTACGTAAACGTGTGCGAATGACCTTTGCAATTGGATCCGTATGAGTTTTTGAAATATCCGCAATTTGAAAACGAGTCGGGTCCATTTTATTAGCTGCTCCCATACTTGAGATCATTGGTATATTTCGCTTTAAACACTCTTTCATTAGATGAATTTTATACGAAATAGTATCTGAAGCATCCACTACAAAATCCAGTCCGTATTGAAAGATTTCTTCATACGTTTCCTCTGTATAAAACATTTTTAATGAAATGACTTCACACTCAGGATTGATATCCATAATGCGTTCCTTCATCAAGTCGGCTTTGGGTCTTCCCACTGTGGAAAGTAAGGCAATGATTTGACGATTCACATTTGTTATATCAACATCATCTTTATCAATTAAAATGAGACGTCCCACACCAGAACGTGCAAGTGCCTCAGCAGAAAACGAGCCTACTCCACCGATTCCTAATACCGCAACTGTACTTCCTTTTAATGTATCAATTCCTTCCTTTCCAATCGCAAGTTCATTGCGGGAAAATTGGTGCAACATCTTCATCACTCCAGCATCTATATTTATGTAATAGGTTTCAAACTTATTTTTCTCGATATGACTATACCATACTCACAAACAAAAACAAGTCTAAGAAAGATATATAAAGAACATCAAAAAACCCCCATGCGGATAGTGGCATAAGGGTGTAATGGTTATTTAATTAGAGTAAGAATCCCAATCGTGCCGTCGCTCGATGCCTTCGTTTTGATCCCGCATAAGCAGGTGGGTGTTCTGTTCCAAGCTTTTGTAAGTCCTAAGCCAAAGGCATTTACGCCACTCGGAAACTCAAACTCCCGTAGTAAAGCTGTTGGTCAAAACTTTAGGTAATACCACGAACACATCAGGATTCTTATGTTTGATTAAACTATATCATACCTTTATATAAGTTTCAAGATGACTCTATTGGACAGAAATATTACGTTTTAATGACAGATGAAGGTCAGAAAGCTGCGCCTCGCTCACTTCACCCGGAGCATCTGTTAATAAACAACTTGCACTAGCAGTTTTTGGAAATGCAATCGTATCTCTTAAATTGGTTCTGCCTGCTAAAAGCATGATAAGTCTGTCTAGCCCAAGAGCAATACCACCATGAGGAGGCGTTCCGTATTCGAAGGCTTCAAGCAGGAAACCGAACTGAGCTCTAGCTTCCTCTGGAGAGAATCCTAAAATACTGAACATTTTTTCCTGAACATCTCTTTCAAAAATACGCAGAGATCCTCCCCCAAGCTCATAGCCATTCAGTACAAGATCATACGCCTGTGCTCGAACAAGACCTGGATTTTCGTCTAATAAGTGAAGGTCTTCTCTTACTGGCATTGTAAATGGATGGTGAGCCGCATAGTAACGTCCATCTGCCTCATCATACTCTAGTAATGGCCAATCGGTAATCCATAAGAAGTTGAATTTGCTTTGATCGATTAATTCAAGCTCTTTTCCAAGTTTTAATCGAAGAGCACCTAATGCATCTACCACCACACTCTTTTTGTCAGCTACAAATAGAAGTAAGTCTCCCGATTCAATTGATAACGCAGACTTTATTGCCGATTGTTCTTCTTCGGTAATAAATTTAGAGATTGGTCCTTTTAGTCCGTCCTCTTCTGCTTTTAACCAAGCCAACCCTTTTGCTCCATAGACGGCTACAAATTCAGTTAATGCATCGATATCTTTACGAGAATACTTGGTCGCAGCCTGCTTCACATTAATAGCCTTTACTTGGCCACCAGATGAAACCGCACCTGCAAAGACCTTAAAGCTAGAATCCTTCACGATTTCTGAGAGATCCACTAGCTCCATTTCAAAACGAGTGTCTGGCTTATCGGATCCAAAACGTGCCATCGCCTCTTGGTATGGCATACGCTCAAACGGTGTCTCCACTTGCAATCCCTTTACCTTTGACATCATTTCAGTCATCATATCTTCCATCAAGGAAATAATATCATCTTGGCTCATAAAGCTCGTTTCAATATCTATTTGAGTAAATTCAGGCTGTCTATCTGCACGAAGGTCCTCGTCACGGAAACATCTTGCAATTTGATAATACCTTTCAAAACCACCCACCATAAGAAGTTGTTTAAATATTTGCGGTGATTGTGGCAAAGCATAAAACTCCCCTGGATGAACACGACTAGGTACTAAATAATCACGTGCACCCTCAGGCGTACTTTTTGTTAGAATTGGAGTTTCTACATCTAGGAACCCTTCACGATCAAGGAAGTTACGAATAATTTGAGTTACTTGATGACGCATTTTAAATGTTTCAAACATTGCAGGTCTTCTAAGATCCAAGTAACGATATTTCAAGCGAACATCCTCAGATACATCCGTTTGGTCTGCAATTGTAAATGGAGGCGTTTTAGCCTCGTTTATGATCGTAACCTGCTTTGCTTGTACTTCAATTCGACCTGTTTGCAGGTTTTCATTGATTGTACCAGCTTCTCTAGCGATAACTGTCCCAACTATATCCAATACATATTCATTTCGAATTTTTTCTGCTAAAGCTAGAGCCTCTGGTGAAACCTCTGGATTAAACACCACTTGGATCATTCCCGTACGGTCACGCAAGTCGATAAAAATTAATCCACCCAAATCGCGGCGTCTTTGCACCCAACCCTTTAACGTAATACTTTCACCAATATGCTGTTCTGTTACCTCTCCACAAAAATACGTTCTACCGTACATATTCCTATCTCCCTTTTTTATAAATTGCTGAAAATTCTTCCATAAATGTATCTAACGGTACTTCAATTTGATTTCCACTTTCCATGTCCTTCACGCTGATTTTATTCGCTTGAAGTTCATCATCTCCGAGGACTGCTACATACTTGGCTTGTAAGCGATCCGCTGTCTTCAACTGAGCTTTGATTTTTCGATCGAGATAATCTCGTTCCGCAGAAAAACCTGCTTTACGCAGTTCATGTAAAAGCTTTACGGTATAGTCCTTGGCTGCCTCCCCTAATGAAGCGAGAAAACAATCAATTCCCTGTGTTACTGGAAGATCAATACCTTCCGCATGAAGTGCTGCCAAACAGCGTTCAATGCTAAGTGCAAAGCCAATACCAGGAGTTTCTGGTCCACCACTTTCTTCTACAAGCCCATTGTATCGTCCGCCGCCACACAGAGTCGTAATGGCTCCAAACCCTTCAGCATCACTCATAATTTCAAAAGCCGTTTGATTGTAGTAATCGAGACCTCTTACAAGATTCGGATCGACTTCAAAATCAATTCCAAGGTCAGCTAAATATTGTTGAACTTTATCAAAATACTTTTTAGAATCATCATTTAAATATTGTAGGATGGATGGTGCTGTAGCCATAAGCTCATGGTCACGATCCTTCTTACAATCAAGAATACGAAGAGGATTTTTTTCTAGTCTTGATTTACAATCGCCACAAAACTCATCAATTCTTGGTGAAAAATGATTGATTAAAGCCTCTCGGTGAGCATTTCTACTTTCTTTGTCACCAAGGCTATTGATAATTAGCTTTAGCCTTTTCAAGCCTAATGATTGATAAATACTCATAGCAAGAGCAATTACCTCTGCATCAATAGCAGGATCTGCACTACCAAGCGCTTCCACACCAAACTGGACAAATTGACGGTATCTCCCTGCCTGTGGTCTTTCATAACGGAACATCGGCCCCATGTAAAAAAGCTTCACTGGTTGATTAGCGTAACCAAACATTTTATGTTCGACAAAAGAGCGTACCGCAGCTGCTGTTCCCTCTGGACGTAGCGTTAAGCTTCTTCCACCACGGTCCTCAAACGTATACATTTCCTTCTGGACAATATCCGTTGTATCGCCTACACCCTTCGTAAAAACTTCTGTATGTTCAAAG
This sequence comes from Robertmurraya korlensis, assembly GCF_023715225.1. Classification (GTDB taxonomy): domain Bacteria; phylum Bacillota; class Bacilli; order Bacillales; family Cytobacillaceae; genus Robertmurraya_A. Next base: position 345,185 of record NZ_JAMBNS010000001.1, on the reverse strand, counting down.
ATCGGTGTACGAATCTCTTTATATTGAAATCTCTCGCATAAATCTCTAGCAACATTTTCAATAAATTGCCATTTTTCAACTTCTCCTGGGAGAATATCTTGTGTTCCTCTTGGTAGCTTTAACGCCATTTGGAACCCCTCCTAGCTATTTTTTATGTAAATATAATCGTAAGAATGCAAAAAACTCCCGTCCCTTGTACTATTACATACAAGGGACGAGAGTTAAAATCCCGTGGTGCCACCCTAATTGAAGCAACTCAGAAAGAAGCCACTTCCACTTTTACAGTTAACGCCTGTCAACGTTCCTCTCCTACTAAATCATATGATTGTTCGAAGCGAAGCCTACGGAGTGTTCTTTCATTAAGCCACAATGTGGAAATGCTTTCAGCCTTTTGACATTTCCTCTCTTTTCACGTGGGAGTTTAATTACTTTGCTCCATCAAACGGTTATTCGTCTTTTAATATTAGTTTATATATTACGTTCGAGTATTCAGAATGTCAAGATATATTACAAAACTTACGATCTCTCTAATCTTTTTTTCAGCTTTTTCACATCTCGAATCGATAGACCAAACTCACTTGCTAACTCTACCATATTTGAGTTTTTTTCTTTTTGGATAAAATCATGAAAGTCAACACCAAAAATTTGGTTATCTCCATCATGTGTAGAAAACGCCTTATCACTATATCTCATATGTTATCACCCCGTCTATTATATCCCCTTTAGTTTGTCCCTTTTTTAAGAAAAAGTTTCAGCTAATTAACATTGTTCATTTTTTTTAGGGAAAAAATACTCGCATCGTATTAACATATGTAAATTCTTCCTTTATTATAGAGGTTGGTACTTAAAACTTATACATCAATACCCTTACTTACCATTTATCAGGGAGGGAGATTCACACTTGTACAAAAATAAATACATATTGTTTTTTCTAACGTTTCTTCTTTTATGCAGTCTAGCACCCATTAAACCTGACTTAGCATTTGCTGAAGGACCAACCGTTGAAATTACAACTGACACGCTAAATGTTAGAGAAGGCCCTGGACTTAGTTATAAAATCCTTGAATTGGTGAAACGAGGGGACCGTTTTTCTGTAATAGAGGAAAAATCGGATTGGATTCAAGTATCCTTAAATTCCTCAGGAAAAAAGGGGTGGGTTGCCGCTTGGCTTGTTAAAAAGCATTCTGCAAGTGAAGTTTCATCGTCAAAGAGTGGAATCGTTACAGCGAATCAACTCCGTGTTCGATCAGGCCCTAGCACCTCTTACAAGGTAGTATCCACTTTATCTCAAGGCGCTACTGTCACAATTATTAAAACAGAATCAAACTGGCATCAAATTAAAACCTCTACTGTAACAGGTTGGGTGGCATCGGAATTTATCCAGGATATAAAAACCGATACAGGTGGCTCAAGCAGTAGTCAACAGACCGGGAAGGTAACTACAAACAATCTAAATGTTCGTTCTACTTCCTCCACATCAGGTAATATCCTTGGAAAACTTCAAAAGGGTAGCACGGTTTCGATTCTAAGCGTGGAAAGCAATTGGGTAAAAATACAATATAATGGACAAGCTGCTTGGATCAGTAAAGAGTTTGTAGAAATTAGCTCTAATTCTTCTCAACCTTCCGTTCCCAATCAACCCAGCACAACCTCTTCTAGTGGGGTGATTGGGACGATTACGGCAACTTCTCTGAATGTTAGAAGTACAGGTTCCTTAAGTGGTAAAATCGTAGGAACCGTTTCAAAAGGACAAGCATTTGAAATTTTAGCTGAAGAAAATAATTGGGCAAAAATTAAGTTAACAAACGATCAATTAGGTTGGGTTGCTAGTTGGTATCTTTCCAAGGAACAGTCTTCAACCACTACTAAGGTGGATGTTGAAGAAAATAGTACTGTAACGATCCTCTATAACGGAACAAACATCAGAAAATCGGCCACAACAAACAGTTCAGTTATTAGTAGGGCAAATGCCGGTGAAACTTTTACCGTTCTTTCTGTGCAAAAGGACTGGTACGAAATTCAGTTGAAAAATGGATCAAAGGGATTCATAGCGGGATGGCTTGTAACAGTAAGTGGAGCCTCTCAGCAAATTGAGAGACCCGGTGCAGAACAATACTTAAAAAATAAAGTAATAGTTATTGACCCTGGTCATGGTGGTCGTGATACAGGAGCTACAGGGATTAAAGGCAGTTATGAAAAGAACTTGACGTTGAAAACCGCTCAACTACTGTACGATAAACTAAAAACTGCAGGAGCAAATGTAGTAATGACTCGAAATACGGATTCGTATTTATCGCTAAGCTCACGGGTTGGTATGTCACATACACATGCAGCAGATGCGTTCGTTTCCATTCACTTTGATAGCATTCTCGACTCCTCGGTTCGTGGGATGACTTCTTATTATTATCATAACTATCAGCAAAATTTAGCTACTGCTGTAGGCAAAGAGGTTGCAAGTTTCACAAAGCTAAAAGATCGTGGTGTTCGCTACGGTGATTATCATGTGTTAAGAGAAAATAAACGTGCATCCGTACTTTTAGAATTAGGCTATTTAAGTAATTCTGCGGAAGAAACATTAGTTAATTCAGTGAGCTATCAAGCAAACGCAGCCACCGGAATTTACCAAGGTTTAGCAAAATACTTTAAATAAAAAAAAAAGCGAGTTCACTTGAACTCGCTTTTTACTTGCTCTCAATGATCAATGTGACCGGGCCGTCGTTAATAAGATCTACGTCCATCATTGCTCCAAATTGACCTGTTTCAACCTTGACTCCTTGATCCCGTAACAATTGATTAAATTGATCGTATATCACACTAGCATGATCTGGATGGGCAGCCTCCATGAAATTAGGTCTTCTCCCTTTGCGACAATCACCGTATAAGGTGAACTGAGAGATGGATAAAATTTCTCCTTCGACTTGAGACAAGGATAAATTCATTTTCCCTTCCTGATCTTCAAACACACGAAGATTGACGATTTTTTCTGCAACATACTTTGCATCCTCCGTTGTGTCACTGTGAGTAATACCGACCAAAAGAACGAATCCTTTTGTAATTTCCCCTATCGTTTGACCATCTACTGTCACGCTAGCTTTTTTGCTTCTTTGAACAACCACTCTCATAAGAGTAAACTCCTTAACCTTCTAATTCATTACTCTGCGAACAGAATATATATCAGGAATTTGCTTAATACGTTCCACGACCTTTTGTAAATGACTAACATTATTTATAGCAATAGACATATTGATGGTTGCCATCTTGTTTCGGTCTGACTTTCCAGCAACCGCTGATATGTTCGTTTTTGTTTCATTCACTGCCTGTAGGACTTCATTTAATAATCCGCGACGATCATACCCACTGATTTCAATGTCCACATTATATTCCTTTTTATTATTTAAGCCTGTTTCCCATTCAACCGGAATCAGTCTAGCCTTGGCATCCTCAGTATCGATGTTTGAACAATCCGCACGATGGACAGAGACACCACGGCCTTTCGTTATGAAGCCAACAATCTCGTCTCCTGGAACAGGACTGCAGCATCTAGAGAGTCGGATAAGAAGATTATCTATTCCCGTTACCCTCACTCCTGATTCTCTCTTTTTCGTCGAAGGGAATGACTTTAATTCTGACACTGCATTAGAAATCGTGCTGACTTGCTCAAGATCTCGCTTCTTTCTCCATTTCTCCGTCAAGCGATTAGCTACTTGAAGAGCAGTGATCCCGTTATATCCAACGGCCGCATACAAGTCATCTTCATGGAAAAAGTTAAACTTCTCACTTACTCTTTTCACATTTTCAGGTGTTAAGATTTCCTTGATATCAAAATCCATGCTTTTAATTTCTTTTTCAACCTGCTCTCGGCCCTTTTCAACGTTTTCATCCTTACGTTGCTTCTTAAAGAATTGACGAATTTTATTTTTGGCTTGTGAAGTTTGAGCTAACTTTAACCAATCTTGACTAGGACCATACGAATGTTTTGAAGTTAAAATTTCGATAATATCCCCTGTTTTCAACTTGTAATCAAGGGTCACCATCTTACCGTTCACCTTTGCCCCAATTGTTTTATTCCCAATTTCAGAGTGGACACGATAAGCAAAATCAATTGGTACAGAACCAGACGGTAGCTCAAATACATCACCTTTTGGCGTGAATACGAACACCATATCAGAAAATAAATCAATTTTTAAAGATTCCATAAACTCTTCAGCATTTGCTGTATCATCTTGGAATTCTAATATCTCTCTAAACCATGTTAATTTTTCTTCAAGAGAGGAGCCTTCGTTAACTGATTTTCCTTCTTTATACGCCCAGTGTGCAGCAATACCAAATTCAGCGATTTCATGCATATCAAAAGTTCGTATCTGAACTTCTAATGGGTCACCTTTAGGTCCAATAACAGTTGTATGAAGGGATTGATACATATTTGGTTTCGGCATGGCAATATAATCTTTGAATCGTCCAGGCATTGGCTTCCAGCAAGTATGAATGATTCCTAGCACCGCATAACAATCTTTTATCGAATTTACAACGATTCTTATTGCAAGCAAATCATATATTTCGTTAAACTGCTTGTTTTGAATGGCCATTTTTCGATAAATGCTATATATATGTTTAGGGCGCCCTGAGATTTCTGCTTTAATCAAAACTTCATCCAGGCTAACTCGCATTTCCTTTATTACATCGTCTAAGTATTGCTCACGTTCTGCACGCTTTTTCTTCATCAAATTGACAATACGGTAATACTGCTGAGGGTTTAAGTAACGAAGTGCAGTATCCTCAAGCTCCCATTTAATTTTAGAAATCCCTAGACGATGTGCTAATGGTGCGAAAATTTCTAAAGTTTCATTTGATATACGTCTTTGCTTTTCGACTGGCAAATGCTTTAACGTACGCATATTATGGAGACGGTCAGCCAATTTAATTAAGATAACCCGAATATCTTGAGCCATAGCTACGAACATTTTCCGATGATTTTCTGCCTGCTGCTCTTCATGAGATTTATACTTAATCTTCCCGAGTTTTGTAACACCGTCGACAAGCATGGCAACTTCTTCACCAAATTCTTTTGCTAGGTCTTCAATGGTTACATCTGTATCTTCAACGACGTCATGAAGAAAACCCGAAGCAACCGTAGCTGGGTCCATTTCCAAGTCAGCCAATATTCCTGCAACTTGTATGGGATGAATAATGTACGGTTCACCGGATTTACGATATTGTTCACGATGAGCATGCTTTGCGAATTCATATGCCTTTTGCACATATGCAGCATTTTCATCATTTAAATATTTCTTCGTTCGATCGATGACTTGTTCGGCGGTCAACACTTGATCATTCGCCATATAATCACCTTTAACTTTCTATGATACCCCAGAAATGTGAGGATTATTTTTTTATTAAAAATAAAACTAATATTGTTACTATTATCGAAAAAAAAACTCGATATGTAAAGGGAAAGCCTGTTATTTTTCTGGGAAAATTAAAAATAATGTCGAACCATGTCATTTCCGATCCAAATATATGAAAAAAAGCGCAACGATTGCTGCGCTTTTTTGTCTATTTTAGTATTCCATTAAAGTTAGAATATCATATCCATCTAATTTGTTTCTTCCATCTAAATATGTTAACTCAATTAAGAAGGCAATTCCTGCAACAACTCCACCTAATTGCTCTACAAGTTTAATCGTTGCATCAATCGTTCCACCTGTTGCCAGCAAATCATCCGTAATTAATACACGTTGTCCTGGTTTAATGGCATCCTTATGGATCGTTAACACATCACTACCATACTCAAGACCGTAGTTTACTTTTACTGTTTCTCTTGGTAGTTTTCCTTCTTTTCTAACTGGAGCAAATCCTACCCCTAAAGAATATGCCACTGGGCATCCGATAATAAAACCACGTGCTTCTGGACCTACAACGATATCAATATTTCTTTCTTTTGCGTAATCTACAATTCGATCAGTTGCGTAACGATACGCTTCACCGTTATCCATTAATGTTGTAATATCTTTAAACTTAATCCCTGGCTTTGGCCAATCTTCTACAATTGTTACATACTTCTTTAAATCCATTACTTTACTTCCTCCTCAATTTCCACCGAGCCTCGAATACATTCATCCAACCAGGAGTGAAGTACCTGATAGGAGGAATATAATAATTCTTGTTCAAGCGCTAAATCTTCTTGTTTTTTCTGATATGTTTTAGAGCTCGTTAGATCTCGTTTATGACTGCTAGTGTTAAGTGTAATAAATCCATTGTTTATTTTAACAAAATCTAGTTCAAAAAACACCTGTGACATAAAATCAATTGTTTCTCTTGACCAGCCACGGTATTTGGCTAACTCATCACCGTATTTTTTCAAATCAAAAGGTGCTTTTTTTGATAAAAATGCATAATACCATTTAAAATGATCCCGTGTTGGAATCGTACTAAAATAGTCACTTGCCTCTTTGTAAAAATGGGCATAAATTCTAGCAGGTTTTTTTCCATTCAGTAATGCTGTCAACAATTCCTTCGATGTTGGCAGGTCATATAAAACGATATACTGATCATCAATATCCATATTTCTAGCTTGCTCAACCGTCTCAATAAGATGCAACCGATCTGAAAGTGCCTGTTTTATATTCTCTGAAATCTGGTTATTAAAGCTAATCCACTTGCTAGTAGGAACCATTTCCTTCAGCTTACCGACCTGCTTTATTCCTCTATAATCAAATAATTGCCATTCATCTATGGCGAGGTCATGTAAAAAAATTTGGGGCTTCCTTATATTATTCCATTCATTTATAGACAATTCACCTACGACTGAGAGCTTCGATTGTGGCGAAATATGATCTACCTTTTCACCTAAATGAAAACCGATTCCGTCTAGGATGGCGCCTTCATGTTCTAGTGTTAGTTTTAAATGGCTTTGATTGGCACCGATTTTCTTCATTTGCGATATTTTCGCATCTCTTAGCAAAATTTTTGGTTTTTTATTACTTGTCCCAAATGGCGCAAGAAGTTGTAGCTCTTCTAACGCATTTAGCTGTACATCTTTAATCGACATTTCTAAATCAATTACCGTGATTGGAATGAAATCTTCCTCAGACAATTGATTTACTGCGAGTTCATTTAATCTTGATCTTAATTCATCCACGTCCTCAAGTTTGAGCGTCATACCTGCCGCCATTGGATGCCCACCAAAATGAGGTAGAATCTCTCTGCATGTGGAAAGATTCTTAAATAAATCAAATCCTTCAATGCTTCTAGCCGAGCCTTTAGCAATACCTTTCTCCCGATCAAAGCTTAACACAATCGTTGGACGGTAAAAGGCTTCTACTAATCTAGATGCAACAATCCCCACTACTCCTGCATTCCAGCCCTCTTGTCCAACAACAATAACAGAATTTTCTTCGATTGGATAGAAATCATTTACTTGTTGAATCGCTTCATCAGCAATACTAGAAACAATTCGTTGACGTTCCTTATTGTACGAATCGATTTCCTCTGCAAGCATTTCCGCTTCATCTAAGTCTTTGGATAAAAGTAAGTGAACGGCTGGATCCGCAGAGTCTAACCGACCTACTGCATTGATACGAGGTCCTATCGTAAAACCAATCGTTTCCTCATCTATGGTTTGTTGTTCAATACCAGCTTGTTTACAAAGGGCCATGATCCCTGGTCTACTACTGCTTCTTAGCTTTTTTAACCCTCTTTTAACTAGATAGCGATTTTCATCAACCAAAGGGACAAGGTCAGCAATCGTTCCAATCGCTACAAACTCAAGTAGATGCTCAGGAAGTTGTCCTAATAACGCATGTGAAAGCTTAAAAGCTACTCCTACCCCAGCTAACTCTTTAAAAGGGTATGTACTTCCTGGTAGCTTTGGATGAATAATTGCTAATGCTTCAGGTAGAATGGGACCTGGTTCATGATGATCGGTAATAATCAAATCCACACCAAGACTCTTTAAGACACTTGCCTCATGTACAGCTGAAATACCGGTATCCACAGTGATTATTAGTTTCACTCCACTTTCGTGAGCATGACGAAAAGCGGGTTCGTTTGGACCGTACCCTTCTGTAAAACGATTAGGAATATAAAAATCGACAATTGCACCTAGTTCCTTCAAAGTAAGCATCATGACAGAAGTACTTGTTGCACCATCGGCATCATAATCACCAAAAATTAAAATCGGTTCTTGGTTTTCAATTGCTTGATGAATTCTATTAACCGCTATGTCCATCCCTGTTAATAAATATGGATCATGACATTGTTCTTCATGTTCATACAAAAATTTTTTAGCTAGAGATGCTGTATCTAATCCTCTTCGTACAAGCAATGAAGCTACAAGAGGAGATATCTTCAATTCACTACAAAGCTCATTCACATTGTCTTCACTTTTATGCTGTTGAACACTCCAGCGTGATTTTGGCTTTAACATTCCTTCACCCCTTAGCTTATCTATTATATACTGAGGCTGTCTACTGTTTCAATGGAATGGTTTCTCCAGTTGCAAATAAAAAAGCCTGCATTAAAGCAGACTCTTATTTAATCATAAGTAAAGTCGCTATTATCCGGATTGTAAGGATTGATATGTACAAACACATTTTCAACATGCCTTTCTTCCATTAGCTTTTGCTTTACCTTTTTCCCTACCCGATGCCCTTCTTCGACGGTTATCAAAGGATCGACAGATATTTTCAAATCGATAATCACATAGTGGCCATGTTCCCTTGCGTGTAACTCATCAATTTTTTTGACCTCTGGTATGCTTTCAACAATCTTACGAAGCTCTATTGTATCTTCTTCATGTAAAACATGATCAAGAGCATTGTGAATCGATTCACTTCCCAGTTTCCATGCTAATTTTAAAATAAGAATAGATACGAATAAGCCAGCTACAGGATCTGCATATACGAGCCAGCCAATAGCAAGCTTTTCTCCTAAAATCGCACAGCCAATCCCCACTAACGCGGCTAAAGACGAATACACATCTGACCGGTGATCATAAGCAGTTACAATTAATGCATCACTGTTTAACTTCTTCCCCATCGAGAAGGTATAACGGAACATGGTCTCTTTAATGACAATTGAGACAATCACAGCCACAAGAGCAATTAATTTAGGGGCTTCAATTGGTTGGAAAAACGCTTGAAAGGATGATTTCCCAATCTCAAACCCAACTAAAACCAATAATACAGCCACAATAATAGCAGCGATTGACTCCGCCTTACCATGTCCATATGGATGATCTTCATCTGGTGGTTGTTTAGCAGCACGCAGTCCAATAAAAACGGCTAAAGAGCCAGCTACATCTGAAGCCGAATTAACAGCGTCAGCAACTAAAGCCCTACTGTTTGCATACACACCGATGACCCATTTCAAGACAGCTAAAATCAGATTCCCGATAATCCCTATGATTGCTACAAATTCCGCTTTCTTAAATCGCTCTTGATTTTCCAATACTAACGCCCCTTCAACCCATTCACTACCAATTAGTTTAACCAAAAAATCCTATTCAAAAAGAGAAACCACAGAGAAATATTCCCTGTGGTTCTAGAATTAAACCTGTGGCTCGTCTGTTCTTTCTCTTTTTACTTTTTCAGTAATTAGAACTCCCTTTTGCTTAAGTTCTTTGGCTTTCATCACTAGCCATAGTTGAGCTGCAATAAAAATAGAGGAATATACACCAACAACTAAACCAATTAGCAACGCTAATGAGAAATTAAGAATGGAGGAACTTCCGAATAGCAATAAAGCAACAACGGCAATAACTACGGTTAAAACCGTATTTACTGATCTTCCTAATGTTTGACGTAAACTACTATTTACAACATCAGCAAGTTCTTCATAAGCTTTAATTCTCTTTTTCTTCGCCAAGTTTTCTCTCATCCGGTCAAATGTCACAATTGTGTCATTAATCGAATAACCGACAATGGTTAAGACGGCTGCAATAAACGTCAAATCTACCTCAAGTCTTGTAAAACTAAACAAAACAATAATGAAGAAAACATCATGTAAGAGGGCGACAATTGCAGCAAGGGCCATTCTCCATTCAAATCGAATCGATACATAGAGAATAATTCCAATGGATGCAATAGCTACTGCAATCATTGCATTTTTAGCTAACTCTTTTCCAACCACTGGAGAAACCGTGCTGATATTCGGTTCTGAACCGTACAATTCTTTAAAGTGTGCTTTAAGATCAGCAATTTCTTCTTTTGGGAGTACGCCTAAAAAGCGAACCACAGCAACGTCATTATTGTCACCAGACATGACAATATTTTCAGCTTCAAGATCAAATTTCGCAAATTCTTGTTTTAACTGTTCGGTTTCAATTGGTTTATCGGAAGGTACTTCCACCCTCGTTCCACTTGCAAAGTCAATTCCTAGATTTAACTTAAACAAGATCAGAACGACCAGTCCGACTGAGAATAAAACACCTGAAATGATAAAGATGATTTTATGATTTTTCACAAAATCCCAGCGATCGAATCTTGTAGGTAAATCGATGGCATCGTACCCTTCAGAAATATCTTTCATATCTTTCTTTCTTACGCCAAACCAGGTAGGACGTTGGTCTAAGAAACCACTTTTCACCCACAAACCAAGCAATAGACGTGACGCAAAAACAGCCGTAAGGAAGCTTCCTAAAATCGAGATAATTAACATCGTTGCAAACCCTTTAACAGAGCTTGTCCCATAGAAAAATAATACTCCAGCGGCAATAATGGTCGTGATGTTAGAGTCAAAAATAGTCCAAAACGCACCTTTACTTCCCACTTCATACGCCGACTTAACCGTTCTTCCAACCTTTAGTTCTTCCTTAATTCTCTCATACGTAATAATGTTGGCATCTACAGCCATACCCACCCCTAGGATTAGAGCTGCTATACCTGGTAAAGTTAACACTCCATTCATCCAATCGAAGATCAGGAGAATTAGGTAAATATAAAGAGATAGTGTAATAACAGCAATAAATCCTGGTAAACGATAAAAGAAAAGCATGAACAAGAAAATGATACTAATTCCTACAATTCCAGCAAACACCGTTTCATTTAGTGCTTCTTCCCCGAACTGAGCACCAACAGAGGTTGAATAGACTTCTGTAAGTTTAACTGGCAGCGCTCCGGCATTTAATAAGGAAGCTAACGTCTTTGCTTCTTCTAATTCAAAATTTCCTACAATGGAAACCGTATCTTGATTAAACACTTGATTTACATTTGGATTGGACAGAAACTTTGGTTCTTCCTTGGCTACTTCTGCTTGATAGGAATCTTTCCCTTCTTCAAAGTCTAGCCAAATAATTAATTGATTCTGAGGAGCCATTCCAACGATTTCTTGTGTCACTTCTCGGAATTTATCGGCACTCTTTAACTGCAGAGAGATGCTAGGCTTGTTGTTTTCATCAAAGGTTTGCTTCGCACCACCCTCTACTAAATCTGTACCATCCATCATGATTTCATCATTAGCATTTCGGAAGGTTAAATTCGCTTCTGTGGAGAGAATTTCACGTGCTTTCGTTTGGTCTGATACTCCGGCAAGCTGAACACGAATCCGATTATCACCCTCAATTTGAATGACCGGCTCACTTACCCCTAGCACGTTAATTCGATTATCTAACGCCTCTACCGTACTATTTAAAACTTCTTGGTCAATTTCTTGGCCTTTTTTAGCAGGTTCCACTTCGTAAAGGACTTCAAATCCTCCTTGAAGGTCTAAACCTAGTTTTATATTTTTTAAAATACTATTCGTAGTTGTCCCAATTGTACTTGCAAAAAGAAGCAGCAATAACAAAAAGGCCACAATTCTACTGCGTTTGACCATTATGTATAAATCCTCCTTAAAATGTAACCCAGGCAAGGTAACAACATGCTACCTGCTTGTATTTTCTATTCTAATATTATGAAACAGATAGGAAATAGTGTCAATTTATGGACATGTATGTAGTTATTTCAATAATTCCCTTCTCTCTTCATCATTCGCAAGTGAAAATTCATCTGACTTAAATGCTTCAACAGTCGCATAATTCATATATTCTCCAACATTTACAGAGAGAATATCTGCGACTATCTCATAGACCTTGACGTCCTCCTTCGGCTTTCTCCACTTCTTCTTACTTAAGAACTCCCAAAGACTATCTTGACTGATCGTCCCATACCCAAGAAGGGAGAACTCTTCCATCTTACTAATTAATGCTGGGTGTACTTCTTTACGAAAACGATCGTAGCTTTTGTCCATTTCCATATCGAGCCGCCTCCAAATACTAGAGTATAAAATATAGAGAAATTTATAATACCTTGTCATGCTTTGTCCACCTGGGTGCATATAGTTAATTGTATATGATTATACCTATTTTGAGAAGGCAGGTAGCGAGATGTCGAAGTTTTTAAAAGGAACAATAATTTTGTTAGTTGCCGGCTTTGTAACAAGAGTTCTTGGTTTTATTAATAGGATTGTGATTGCAAGGTTTATAGGCGAAGAAGGCGTAGGACTATATATGATGGCCTTTCCGACTCTTATTCTTGTTGTCACCCTCACACAACTTGGCTTACCGGTGGCTATTTCAAAAAATATTGCAGAAGCAGAGGCAAAAGGTGATACAAAAAAAATAAAACAAATACTTGTTGTTTCCTTAGCAACAACATTTACTTTATCCCTTATCTTTACTCCTGCTCTATTTATGCTTGCACCGTACTTATCAGAAACTCTTTTTACAGATCCACGCACACATTTACCATTGCTCGCGATTGCTCCAATCATTCCAATCGTTGCACTTTCTTCCGTGTTAAGAGGATATTTCCAAGGAAGACAAAATATGAAACCTTCTGCCATTTCACAAGTGATTGAACAAGCGGCAAGAATCACATTGATAGCTGTATTAACAAGTATGTTTATGCCATATGGGGTAGAGTACGCGGCAGCAGGGGCGATGGTTGCATCTGTAATTGGAGAGCTCATCTCATTGATTTATTTAATTACTTCATTTAAGCTCAAAAAACAATTTCGGATTAGAAATAAATTTTTCAAACATGTACAAGAAGGAAAATCTACGTTTCAAGAACTGATGGGTGTGGCGTTACCAACGCTAGGAAGTCGTATGATTGGTTCCATTGCGTGGTTTTTTGAACCGATTGTCGTCACACATAGCTTAAGCATAGCTGGTGTTGCGGCCATCACTGCAACAAAGCAATATGGAGCATTAACTGGCTTTGCGATGCCGCTTTTACTATTGCCATCGTTTATTACTTTATCGTTGTCGACGTCGCTCGTTCCGGCAATCAGTGAGGCAAATTCGCAGAACAATAAAAAGCTGATTGAATATCGATTACAACAAGCTCTACGCTTTGCTTTTTTGACGGGTGGATTATCGGTTGTGATACTCTATGTATTAGCTGAACCGCTTATGGAAGTTATGTATGGATCTTCAAGCGGAGCGTACTTTATTCAAATCATGGCACCATTCTTCCTTTTCTATTACTATCAAGGGCCATTACAAGCTACTCTACAAGCACTTGATCTAGCAAGGGCTGCTATGATTAACTCGCTCTTTGGTTCTGTTGTAAAAACAGCTGTTATATTTTTATTAGCAAGTCAGCCAAGCTTTGGGATTAAAGGGGCAGCATTAGGAATTGTATTCGGCTTTTTAGTAGTGACTCTTCTCCATTTTGCAACCGTTCTGAAGAAGATTTCATTCACCTTTTATATTTGGGATTATTTACTAACCTTTGCTAGTATGGGTGTTTCCGGATGGGCTGGTTTATCCTCTTATAATTACTTCAAAGCGGACTTGCCATTATCACTTAATGTGATTGTAAGCTGTACGGCCATTACTATCTGCTATACACTACTTATTATCATTGCTGGACAAATTAAAAAAGAAGAAATGACCCGAGTTCCTTTTATTGGAAATGCATTATCAAAACTAATTATGCGTTAAAAAGAGGTGAACGCCTGATCACCTCTTTTTTGTATCTATTATATCTACAAAAAACTTTCCATCTTGATAGCTGCAAAAGGAAACTTCTTTTACTTGAGTATATCCCAGTTTCTTTAATTCCTGAAGAAGCCAGAATTTATTTTTCTCTATACGTTGTAAATTACTTTCTTGAACCTCCCCATCCAATATTAACGGGATGGTAATTCCCCCTTGATTCTGGCTTTTTTCGTAAACAGATAGCTTTCCTGATGTTTCAAGTATTGCAAATTCAACATCAGCAATATTACGAATATCCTTGTCTCTTAACTGCAAAAGGAGATCATCGAAATTGTAGCGTTGTTTTCTCATTTCATGTTCATCAATTTTTCCATTGTTAATAATGATGGAAGGCTTCCCATCTAGCATATCCCTAACCTTTTTACTTTTTAATGAAAAAAAGGCCAAGGTGATTTGAATAATCATGAGCACAGCCATCGGTAAAATATTATTCACGATTGTTTCTTCTGGCTTTTCAATGCCGACGACCGCTATCTCTGCAATCATAATATAGACAACCAAATCTAATACATTTAATTCTCCAAGCTCTCTCTTCCCCATCAGTCGAAAAATAATAGAAATAACACCGTATAAAAGAATAGTACGAACAACAATTAAAACATATTGATCCAAAAGAAACGCTCCCTTTATGTTCATTCATTTTATTGTTTGCAAATCTGCAGAAAACATGAACAAAATGTGATTCTATTTAGAAAAGCTCATGAATATGCTTGTACTAAGCAATTACTGAGAAAAGTTAGAAGGGAGAGGGGTCCAATCGAAGAATCGAAAAATTTTGGCAACGCCGTACTATACGGGGTCATAACTGTCTTTTTGTTTGCAATTGTAAGTTCGGTTATATTTTCCTTAATTCTCCGATTTACACCAACTAGCGAATCTTCATTACAATTTGTTATTACTGGTGTTTCATTTATCACATTGTTTTTAGGCGGGTTCGTGTCAGGAGGAAAAGGGAAGCAAAAAGGCTGGTTAGTTGGAGGCCTCACTGGCATTGTATACACCACAATCATTTTTTTATTTCAATTTTTAGGGATGGATAGTTTATTTTCTTTTGAAGAAATCGTTTATCATGTTTGCTATATTTTAACAGCCATGATGGGCGGAATATTAGGTGTAAATATAAGTACCACTTCTAAAAGAACTGCCTAATAGAATAAGAATAAAAGAGGCAAACCCGTTAAGGTCTGCCTCTTTTTATGTGTTATGCATTTGCTACAGAGCTAGATTCAGTTACTTCTCTAATAGCAGCGCGGTCGTATGTAAGACGACTTCCATCACCACATTTAATAACTACCTTGCCTTCGTCTAATGCATCGACTGTTCCGTGTAGGCCACCAATCGTCACGATTTTATCCCCTTTTTTCAGGTCGCTTTGCATTTGCGAAACCGCCTTTTGACGCTTTTGCTGTGGACGAATTAACAGGAAGTAAAATAATGCAAACATTAGGATTAATGGACCCAATGTACCTAATAGTCCTTCCATTGTCTAACCTCCTTTCAATATCTAATCAATTTAGAAGTTTTTTGCATTCGGCTGATTAAAGCCATATTGCTCAAAAAATTCTTCTCTGAAGTCCCCTAAGCGATCTTCTCTGATCGCTTGTCTGACATTCTCCATTAATTTTAACAGAAAATATAAGTTATGGTAAGTTGTAAGTCTTATTCCGAACGTCTCATCACAACGAATCAAGTGACGAATATACGCACGAGAATAGTTTTTGCATGTGTAGCAATCACAATTTGGATCTAGAGGTCCAAAATCTCTTGCATACTTCGCATTCTTTACAACCAATCTACCTTCACTCGTCATCAATGTTCCGTTTCTAGCTATTCTAGTTGGTAGAACACAATCAAACATATCAATCCCTCGAATAGCTCCGTCGATTAGAGAATCTGGCGAACCTACGCCCATTAAGTATCTTGGCTTATTCGATGGTAATAGAGGGGTTGTGAACTCGAGAACTCGATTCATAATATCCTTCGGTTCACCAACAGATAGGCCTCCAACTGCATATCCTGGGAAATCGAGTGAAACAAGGTCACGGGCACTTTGTTTCCGAAGTTCTTCATATTCTCCACCTTGAACAATTCCAAATAATCCTTGATCCCCCGGACGTTGATGCGCACTTAAGCATCTTTCTGCCCAACGCGATGTACGTTCGACCGATTTCTGCATATACTCATACGTAGCAGGGAATGGTGGACATTCATCAAAGGCCATCATAATATCCGAGCCTAATGCATTTTGAATTTCCATTGCTTTTTCTGGTGATAAGAAGAGCTTGTCACCGTTTAAATGATTTCTGAAATGAACTCCTTCTTCTTCAATCTGGCGAAACTTACTTAGAGAAAAAACTTGGAATCCACCAGAGTCAGTTAAAATGGCCCGATCCCAGTTCATAAACTTATGTAGCCCACCAGCCTCTTTAATAATCTCGTGTCCAGGTCGAAGCCATAGATGATAGGTATTACTTAAAATAATGCCTGCCCCCATCTGAACAAGTTCTTCTGGTGACATCGTTTTTACCGTTGCAAGTGTTCCTACCGGCATAAAGACAGGTGTGTCAAATGAGCCATGTGGTGTATGTACTCTGCCTAGCCTTGCCCCTGTCTGTTTACATGTCTTTATTAATTCGTAACGAATAGCCGTCAAAAAAGTCAACTCCTAGTATGTAATTAAACAATAAGCATCGCATCGCCAAAACTAAAGAAACGATACTTCTCAGTTACTGCTGTTTCATATGCGTGAATCACATTTTCTCGCCCTGCAAGTGCACTAACAAGCATGATTAATGTGGATTTGGGAAGATGGAAATTGGTAATCATTCCGTCAATTCCTTGGAATGTATATCCTGGAAAAATAAAAATATCGGTCCAGCCACTTTCTGCGACGAACTCCCCGTTATGTTTTGACGCAATCGTTTCTAATGTTCTCGTGGATGTCGTTCCAACAGAAATGATTCGTCCACCTTGTTTTTTTATATCATTTAGTAATCGAGCGGTTCCTTCTGACATCTGATAGAACTCTGCATGCATATCATGTTCTAAAATGTCATCTACACTGACAGGTCGAAATGTTCCTAGTCCCACATGAAGGGTAATAAAGGCAATATGAACCCCACGGGAGCGTATTTCTTCTAAAAGCTCTTCTGTGAAATGAAGACCGGCAGTGGGAGCCGCCGCGGAACCGCGTTCTTTAGCGAATACCGTTTGATATCGTTCTCGATCCTCTAATTGTTCTTTTATATAAGGGGGGAGTGGCATTTCTCCTAACTGCTCTAATACCTCATAAAAAATCCCTTCATAGTTAAATTCAAGCGTTCTACCACCATGGTCGGCTTCCCCGACACAGACGGCTGTCAAAAGTCCATTCCCAAAAGAAATGACCGTTCCTTCTTTGACCCTTTTTGCTGGCTTAACCAATGTTTCCCAACGATCTCCATCCAACTGCTTTAAAAGCAATACTTCAATCTTGGCACCGGTTTCTTTTTTTTCACCGAATAATCTTGCTGGCAAGACTCTCGTGTCATTTAAAACTAGGCAATCTCCTGGCCTAATATACTCTACTATATTTTTAAATATAGTATGCTCTAACTTTCCATTTTCCTTGTCTAATACCATTAGTCTACTACTTGTTCGCTCCTCTAATGGAGTTTGCGCAATAAGTTCCTCTGGTAAATGAAAATCAAATAAGTCTACTTTCATGCTGTTTCACCCTTCTTAAACACTACATATATTAACGAAATTTCCCTAAAAAGTAAAAAATTGCAGATAAAATAATACTAACAAGAATAGAGGTAACAATGGGAAAATACACTGTCGTGTTTCCCTTTTTAACAATAATATCACCTGGAAGCCTACCGATATGTATAAACTGCATGAGAAATCCAACAACAAAAATGATTGCTCCTAATGTCATAAGAACCTTTGGAATACCAGTCATTCTGTTGGTACCTCCATTTGAAAATGCTTATAAACCAGATTCGTAACAATTCTACCTCTTGGAGTTCTTTGGAGGAATCCTATTTGAAGTAAATACGGTTCATAAACATCCTCGATCGTATGTGATTCTTCTCCAATAGTTGCTGCAATTGTATCTAATCCAACAGGTCCTCCTCTAAACTTCTCGATAATACCCTTTAATAGTTTATGATCAATATGATCCAATCCTAACGGGTCTACCTGAAGAAGTTGTAAGGAGTGAACGGCTAATGAATAGTCAATGATTCCATTGCCTTTTACTTGAGCAAAATCTCTAACTCGTCTGAGCAGGCGATTCGCAATACGCGGTGTCCCTCTTGAACGCTTGGCAATTTCTAAAGCCGCATCTTTTGTAATTTCTACCTGGAACACTTCGGCTGTTCGTAATACGATATCCATTAGCTGATCTTCTTTATAATATTCTAATCTGCTTAAAACTCCAAATCGATCGCGAAGTGGAGCTGAAAGAGAACCTGCTCTAGTTGTGGCACCAACTAGTGTAAATGGTGGTAAATCAAGTCTCACAGACCTAGCAGTTGCCCCTTTTCCAATCACAATATCAAGGCAAAAATCCTCCATAGCTGGATATAAAACTTCTTCAATTGCTCTTGGAAGTCGGTGAATTTCATCAATAAATAAGATATCACCAGGTTCAAGTGCTGTTAAAATAGCCGCTAAATCTCCTGGCCTTTCAATTGCTGGGCCTGCTGTTGTACGGATATTAACTCCCATTTCATTAGCAATAATGGTTGCTAATGTCGTTTTTCCCAATCCAGGAGGTCCATATAATAGAACATGATCAAGTGTTTCTTGACGTATTTTGGCAGCCTCAATAAATATTTCTAGATTCTCTTTTACTTTAGTTTGCCCGATATATTGTTTTAATGTTAACGGGCGTAAGCTTTGTTCGAATGATAAATCTTGAACATCTGCCTCACCAGAAATAATCCGATCGTCCAATCCTCACTCACCCTTTTTCCAACTCTATTTTAAAAGAAGCTGAAGAGCTTTTTTAATATATTGCTCTGTTTCTAGTGTTTCCACTTCAAGCTTCGGAGTAATTTTCTTAATTTCTTTTTCAGAATAACCAAGCGATAGTAAGGCTAACATCGCTTCTTCTAGCGCAAAATTTGAATTCTTCGGTTGTTCCACACGAACTTCTTCATTGAATAAATTAGGAAAATAATCTGGAAGTGCTTGTTGAAGTTTCCCCTTCAAGTCTAAGATCATTTGTCTAGCTGTTTTCTTTCCTACCCCTGGGAATTTCACTAAAAAAGCTTCATCCTCTTCTTCAATTGCTTGAACAACTTGTTCTGGTACGCCAGATGCTAATATTGCTAACGCTCCTTTTGGCCCAATTCCCGATACATTCAAAAGCTTTGTAAAGAGAATTTTTTCTTCCCTTGAAGAAAAACCGTATAAAGCAATCAAATCTTCTCTTACATAATGATAAGTAAAAATTTGCATCGCTTGGTGAATATGCTTTGAAAAACTAAAAGGATTTGGCGTTGATATTTGGTAGCCAATGCCTCCTGCCTCTACAACAATATATTCGGGTCCAATAAATTCGACCGTTCCTTTAATATAATCATACATGTAGCTAAAACTCCTCTAATTTTGCTGTACCTCATTGTATCACAATATGTTAGTACATGCCCCTAAATGTAGGATGAAAATACAAAAAGGAACCGATTCCGGCTCCTTTAGTTTGCTTGTTTATCCTGAACAGTATAATTTTTAAACGTTTCAAGAACTTCAACATACCGATCTTTATTCCTAATCGGTATTCCTTCCTTAAGTTCTTCATGTCTCGTACTTTCTAATTTTCCAATATCCAATTGAAAGAAGGATTGAATAATATTATATTTTTGTGGTTTTCCATAATAGATCGTTAGCACACCATCGTCTGTAATTCCGAAGTAACCATTAGCTTTTAACAGTGGAGAAATATCGTCTACATGCTTACGGAACACGACAGATTGATCATCCATATCCACGACCTGCCATTGATCATATTTTGACCAAAACTGTTCCATTGACCAAATCTTCTCATCCATTTGTTCCTCACTAACTTCTCCATCTAGATAAACTCGTTCAAGAATCACCTTGACTTCAAAGGGTTCTAATCTTGGTGTGGTTTTTGAATCTTCAGCTAGTACATAGTTTGTATGAAAAACGAATACGAGAAGAAATATCCCTAAACAACCGAGCCATTTGGTTCTCAAAATGATCACCTCGTTTGAAAGTTACAATAAAGAGCTAATTTCATGATTTCATTTATATAATGACCATTTTTTTCAAATTTATGCCCATTAACGCACGAAAGAGTTGATCATTTCGATCAACTCTTTCGAATCCTATTCTTTTCCTTGAATTCGGGACTTTAATGTTCGAAACATCCCTTTAATATCTGCATCAATGGTCTCACGTGGACCACCATCACGTAAGTCATTATCAATATTCCTGATTCGGCTAAATGTTCCTTCATCCGTCACTACCTGTACCGATCTTCCTCGAAGGTAGGGTTGAACCGCTCTTGTGATATCTGCCTTTGTTTCCACATCGCGATCGTAGTTCGTTAAATCAACTGCAATTAATACATTGCTTCCATATACAACGGAACGAACATCCTCCACATTGGGAACCTTCGCCGTAACATCCCCTATTTTTTCGGCTAAATCACCTTCATACGCTGTGTAGTAGGAGCTTCTTGCTTTACGGGTTTGGTCATCTAAATGCCCATGATAATTGGCATCCGCATGACTATAACGGTTATCTCTTTCAAAAAAGTTTTTATCCTGTTTAGCTCGAGGGACGGTAGGATTAGCAGGATTTCCCGCCTCATCTTTTTGCATTAAATGCTGTCTTCGATTATTTCTGCTTCTCTGTCCTTCCTCACCAAGAGAGTGATCCATTATTTCTACCAATGGACCATCATTTTCGTTGTAAATTCTTGCATTTCCACCACCGTTATGATTTTCATTCGAGTAGTAGCCAAATGGTTGGCTTATTTCTTGATCACCATTGGTTGCTTCATCCTGGCTACAACCAGCTAAACTAAAGGCTAAGGCAGCAGTAATTGGTAGTAAAACAAGTTTTTTACTCAAGCGAATAACCCCCTCCGCTTATTTGAGAGCATAATTATGCTCATTTATAGGGTGTGAGGGTTCTGGCTTTTTAATCCTGACAGTTACGACCAATTAATCATCAAGTAAAAGCTTTACTTGCTCCACAAAGCCTTGCCGATTAAAAAATTGTCGTACAGTTAAATCAAGTACCTGTCTTACTTGAAATGTGCTTGAATATTGCCGAGCTTTAATGAGGCGATTCCATTCCCTAAAGATATCTGTTGGAAATATTAACGCATACAAAAATCCACGATTATTTAAAAAGGGTTGTATTTGCTTGTATTCAGTAAGTTCCTGTAAAGACCATTCGAGACTTGGCAGAATACGATTGCAATATTGTAAGAAATCACAAGCTGGACTACCAATTGAAATTAAGTCGAAATCAATCATATATAGTTCGGAGTCTATACCACGAATAAAATTATGATGTGCTAAATCGCCATGAAGAATCGCTTGATCATCATTGTTCAAAAATGCAATTTCTAACTCAAGCCCTTTTAAGGAAAAATCAGCCCATTCCATCACTTCATTAAGTATTTCTTGCTGCACAAAAAATTTAATAATGGATAAATTATTAATAAAACGAGCTGCACGTTCTCTCCATTTCAACATAAGATTGTATTCTTTTAGTACCGTTTGATACCTTCTTGAAAGCTTACCAGTAGTTTGGTGAAATTCTTCAAGGAGACGAAGCCCATCTTTTCTTTCTTTTTCCGACTCATAAGAAAAAGGACTGCTGGAGGAAATTGGTATATGCTCAAGACACCCGTAATACGTACCGTCTAAGTAAAGTGGTGATTCCTTTTCGAGGTTTTGAAAAATGTATGAGTACTGAAATCCTTCTTGTCTTAAAGACGAAGTGAAAGCCTTTTGGATCTGTAACTTTCTTAAATGACTAAACCCCTTTAATACAACAAGTTGATTATTCGTTTGCAGCAGATATACATTCTTCCTAATTGGTTGAATGGATTCAATTGGAGTGACGAGCTCTTCCTGTAAATAGGAGAAGAGACGATTTAGAGCTAAATCGTCTCCACTAATATTATTCTTCATTTCCATCGTTTGTATTTTGACCTCTTGGCATTCCATATGCTGATGGTCCGTATCCATAAGGATTCATATAAGGCGGCTGTCCCATTGGTTGCCCGTAAGATGGTGCATACACTGGCGGCATTCCTGGAGCAAAGCCCGATCCCATTCCATATGGAGTCATCGCAGGACCTCCACATCCACAATCATCCTGTACGCCTTGTACGGCTGGATAATTTGGTGTTAAAGGCATTTGGTGATTGCCCATACTCGGTGATTCCATTTGATCCATTACTCCTTGCACCTGTGGCATTGGGCTATATGGCATTTGTTGCGGCATACCCATAGATGGATAACCTGGTGGGTAGTATCCTGGTCCAGGCATCACGGGTCCACAAGGATATAATGGTGCTGGATATGGAGGATAAGGATACATTGGAGCTTGGTACATTGGAGTATCTTGAACTCCAGCCACTTCTGTTGGCATTAATGGCATTTGTGCATCCTGTGCTCCCATCACTTGACTTGGCATCATCGGCATTTGCGCATCTTGTGCTCCCATCACTTGACCTGGCATCATTGGCATTTGTGTATCTTGTGCTCCCATTACTTGACCTGGCATCATCGGCATTTGTGTATCTTGTGCTCCCATTACTTGACCTGGCATCATCGGCATTTGTGGCATAAACGATGATGATTCATCATCAAACGGTTGCATGCCCATTCCCGGGACCCCTGGCATCATTCCATACGGCATAGTTGGCATTGCAGGAGCACCTGTCATTGCACCTTGAACTTGTGGATATGGTGCTTGAGGAGCAAAACCTGTTGGCTGACCAAATCCTGGAGTAGCTTGTGGATACGGATAGAAATTTTGTGGGTACATTGGATTCATGGGTACATAACCCCCTCCTTGAGTATAGTTTGGAACGTCAATATTGGCCTCTGGCAGTGGTTTCACACCTTTAATTGGTTTCACTTCAGGCAATGGTTTAACTTCTGGTAATGTCATTTCCGCAGGAAGCTGTTTGGGTTGCATTGGAAATTGTGGTGCTGGTTGAGATTGTAATTCGGCAGGTGCCATTTGTTTTGGCTTTACCTCTTCTTTAACTGGTTTCGGCGGTTTCGGTACTGGTTTTGCAGGTTGTTGCGGTTGTACAGATAAATTCGCCATATTCATCATATAATAGTTGTTAATATCAATTTCAGGAATCATTGGCTGTGGCATCTTAGGCTTGAATGGTTTCTTTGGAGCCTCAGCAATTGGTTCGATTTGCTCCTCCATCTTTGGCGGTTGTTCAATCGGCATTTCTTTTTTAGGCGCTTCTTTTGGTGCAAGAGCAATTGGCTGTTCTTTAGGCATCTCTTTTTTTGTACCCATATTTATTTTCGCTTCCGGCTTTCCAGTGATAGGTGCTTCTTTCTTTATCATTCCACCACCGGTTGGTACTTTAATTTTCATACCGGGCATGATCATATCAGGGTTACTGAGCTGCGTATTCATTTTTTTCAGCTCTTCAAAATTCACGCCGTACTTCTTGGCGATCTTCCAAAGAGTATCCCCTTTCTGTACGATATGGATTTTCACTCTGATTTCCCTCCTATGCGTAAGTCCATATATTGTATGTCGGAGTGGGCAAATTGCTAACAATCTACATAAAAACTTATGATTTTTTCAAAAAGATTATGAATTGTCCCCTTTTTTCTCAAAAAAAAAACCTCCAAATGATTGGAGGATTGAAGCTTTTTAAGATTGGTCGAGCATTCTTGTTAGAGCAAGCTTTGCATAATCAGCAATTTCACCCTCAACCTTAATGACATTATGAAGTTCGCCATGTTCTATACTTTCCAACGCCCATAATAAATGAGGTAGATCAATACGATTCATAGTAAGACACGGACACATATGCGGATTTAAAGATACGATTTGTTTATCTGGGTGGTCCTGAATAATTCGATTCACTAAATTCATCTCTGTTCCAATGGCCCAAGCGGAACCGGTGGATGATGCCTCAATTTGCTGAATAATGTAATTCGTCGAACCAGCTAAATCAGATAGCTCCACTACCTCTCGTTTACACTCTGGATGAACAATAATTTTCATATCAGGGTTATTGGCACGAATATCCTCAATGTTTTGAACGGTAAAGTTCTCATGAACGGAGCAATGCCCCTTCCATAAAATCACCTTTACTTCTTCAGGAGCTCCTTTGTATTGTAAAGTATTGGAGATAGGATCCCAAACCGCCATTTTATCTAATGGTACTCCTAAATTAAAAGCGGTATTTCTCCCTAAATGCTGGTCAGGAAGAAATAAGATTCGTTCCTTTTGAGTAAATGCCCATTTGACCATATGTTCAGCATTGGACGAAGTAACTGTTGCTCCACCATGTTTCCCAACAAAAGACTTAATGGCCGCAGTGGAATTCACATAAGTTAAAGGAAGAATGCTCTCACCAAATACATCCTGCAGCTCTGTCCATGCTCTTTCCGTTTGGTAAATATCAGCCATATCTGCCATCGAACAGCCTGCTCGCATATCAGGAAGTATCACTTTTTGTGAATCATTGGTTAGAATATCCGCCGTTTCTGCCATAAAGTGCACACCGCAAAACACAATATATTCCGCTTCGTGATTCTCTGCAGAAAGCTGGGCAAGCTTTAATGAATCTCCCGTATCATCTGCAAATTGGATTACTTCATCTTTTTGATAATGGTGCCCGGGGATATATAGTTTGTTTCCTAATCTTTCTTTAATGGCTCTAACTCTGTTTTCCATTTCATCCTGTGTTAGCTCTTTGTATTGATCAGGCAGAAGCTTATTTTTTTCAACCACTTCAAATAAATTCATCCCATTCATCCTCTCTTACTTCATATATACTTTCGCACTAATATCTATTGATTGGATCGTATGTGTTAAAAATCCTAATGAAATAACATCGACTCCCGTATGCTTGTACTTATAGAGGTTCTCTAATGTTATGCCACCAGAAGCTTCCGTTACGATTCCATTTGGAACTAAAGTGAGCCACTCTTGAATTTCATCAGGTGTACGATTATCAAACATAATCACATCAGCACCAGCTTCAATCGCCTCTATCAGCTGCTCCTTCGATTCAATTTCCACTTCGATTTTAACCATATGGCCCAAATTAGATTTTACTTTTTCCACTGCTTTTGAAATGGAGCCTGCAAAAGCAATATGATTATCCTTAATCATTACTCCATCATATAATCCAAAGCGATGGTTAAAACCTCCACCACATCGAACGGCATATTTTTCAAGCATTCTGAGACCTGGTGTTGTTTTTCGAGTATCTACAATTCTTGTAGAAGTAGAATTCACTATATTTACAGCTTCTTTCGTTCGAGTAGCAATTCCACTCATTCGCTGAACGAGGTTAAGCACCACTCTTTCTCCTTTCAATAACGTAGTTACTTGACCAGTTATCGTTACTAACTTCTGACCTAATTCAAACCGCTCTCCATCCCTTATTTCCAGATCAATAACTACATCATTGTCTAGAAGAGTGAATCCTGTCCGGATAATCTCTTCCCCACAGAATATGCCATTCTCCTTAGCAATAAAGACAAGTTCCCCTTGCTCATCATCACCAAAAATCAGCTCACTCGTTGTATCTCGCTCCCCAATATCCTCTAGAAAAAATTGCTCAAGTTGCAAACGCAGCTTTAATTTGTTCATAGGAATCTCCCTGCTCCTGTCTATGTTTTAAAATGATTTTTTTTTCTAACCAACCTTTTTCTTCAAATGGAAAGTCCTCTCGAAAATGCCCTCCACGGCTCTCTTCTCGAAGAAGTGCTGATTTCGTAACTAACCAAGCAGTAATTAACATAAAAATCACTTGGATATCTTCCTTTGACCTCTCATCAATTGAATAACTTAGTAGCTCCTGTATTTGGAAGCTCTCTAGCCAAGCTAAATGCTCTTGTAAATCTTCTTTGTTTCTAACAATCCCTGCATGTTTCATCATATTTGCCTGTATAACTGTCTTATCCGGGAGCGACACTGCGTCCATCATCCGTGAACTTCTTTCGCTAAAAGAGGATAAAGATGAATCCAGCTTGACTGTTTGATTGATTAAACCGGCAAGCCTCTTTCCGAAAAAAAGGCCTTCTAATAAGGAGTTACTAGCTAATCGGTTGGCACCGTGTATTCCTGTGTAAGCTACCTCGCCAATTGCATAAAGGTTCTGGACACTTGTACGTCCATAATGATCCGTTTTTACTCCGCCCATTAAAAAATGGCAGCCAGGGACAACCGGAATAAGACCTTTTGAAAGATTAACTTGATTCTCCTCACACATTTTGGTTATCGTTGGAAACTTTATAGTAAACTCTTTTATATTACGAATATCTAAAAATACTTGCTCACCTGCTTGCCAATAATTAAATATTGTTTGAGACACAATATGTCTTGGTGCTAGGTCTTCCATGGGATGTACATTTTTCATAATTCTTGTTCCATCCTTTAAAGTTAGAAATGCCCCTTCGCCGCGAACAGCTTCCGAAACTAGACCTTGACACTTCCCTTCAACAAACAAAAGAGTTGGATGAAATTGAATAAATTCTAAATCTGCAACTTCAGCACCTGCAAGGTATGCTAGTGCAATTCCATCTCCGACCACTGTTTCTGCATTTGAAGTAAAACTATATAGTTGACCTAGTCCTCCTGTTGCTAGAACAACGTGGTTTGCAAGGAAAACGTTTGTCTCTCCATGTTTATTCTTGGCTTTTACACCAATACACTTTCCATCTATAACCAACAACTCGTAAACAACCATTTCTTCGATTATTTTAAGGTGCATAGTTTCCTTTAATAAAAAACTCATTATATTTTTTCCTGTTGCATCCCCACCGCTATGAACGATTCGATTATGACTATGTGCTCCTTCTAATCCAAGCAGTAAGCCGCCGTCTTTCGCTCGGTCAAACGCACATCCTTCACATACCATTTCTTTAATTAGATCTGGAGCCATTGCTGTCATTTCTTTCACTAACTCACGATCATTTGTGTACCTTCCAGCCTCCAACGTATCAAGATAATGTTTGTCAGGATGGTCTTCCATAGCTATTGCGGCCGCTATGCCGCCCTGAGCAAGATTAGAATTTCCATCAGCCGCTTTTGATTTTGTGAGAACAATCACATTTATATCACAGCTAAGCTTCTTTGCTAATTGCAAAGCAGCCACTCCACTTCCTATAATTAACACATCGGAGTGTATCATTTTATCACCATCCGTATTTTACAGGTGTCTTGACACTTATATTTACATACAATTACAATAATGACAAGTGTTTTGTGAAGGAAATCGAGTATTTGGAGGACGACAATGAAATATTTTGATTATGCTGCCACCTGTCCACTGGACCCTGAAGCTGCCTCAGCGTTTATTAAGGCTTCAACTGAGTATTATGGAAATTCTCAAAGCCTACATGATATAGGGAGTCGTGCATCCACCTTACTTGAAGGCTGCAGAGAGGAAATTGCAAGATTACTAGGTGTAAAGAAAGAAGGAGTTTATTTTACCAGCGGTGGTTCTGAAGGGAATTTTCTAGCGATTCAATCTCTCTTATCTCAATCATCCAAAAAAGGAAAGCATATTATCACGAATATCGCTGAACATTCCTCTATCCATTCGTCGTTAAAAATGTTAAGAGGCTATGAGATTACTGAATTGCCCTTAATGGAAAATGGAATGATTAATGTACAGCAGTTTCAATCCGCTATTCGCGGTGATACCGTACTTGCTTGTATACAACATGTGAATTCTGAGATTGGAACGATACAGCCATTAAATGAAATCGGAGCGATTTGTAAGAAAAATGGAATCCTCCTACACAGTGACTGTGTACAATCCTTTGGGAAGTTAGATATAAAAATGATTACTCCATTCGTAGATAGTCTTACCATCTCAGGTCATAAAATCTATGGACCTAAAGGAATTGGCGCGCTATATGTTTCACCTTCCATTCCATTTGATTCGTATTATCCAAACACGTCACATGAGCGTGGAATGAGACCAGGAACAGTGAATACTCCTGCCATTGTTAGCATGGTTACCGCTGCCAGTAAACAAGTAAGAAACTTGACCCATAATTTTGAACACATGAAATCTTTACGTGACCAGTTTCTCTTTCTTCTAAAGGACGTAAGAAATGAAATCATTATTCATGAAAATGTAGATAAACAGCTACCATCCATCCTAGGTCTCCGAATAAAAGGACTTGAAGGCCAATGGGTGATGCTAGAGGCAAACCGTAAAGGATACGCCATCTCTACTGGAAGTGCCTGCCAAGTGGGACAGACAAGCCCCTCAAAAACAATGCTTGCACTAGGGATAGATGATAAGTCAGCAAAAGAGTTCATCCGTATATCATTCGGGGTTCATACAACTGAAGCGGAGGTACAAGGATTGGCTCAAACTATTATTGCTATCATCCAAGAAGCACCACAGCGTGATAAACAAATAACAAGTATGGTAAAATAATCGTAGTGTTGACAATAAGGGAGACGTTTTAAATGAATGAGAAAAAGATACTAGGAGAAAACCGTCGTGAGCTCATTCTTGAATGGCTAAGATCAAGTGGTGCACCGATTACTGGAGGAGAACTCTCAACAAGAACGAATGTGAGCAGACAAGTCATTGTCGGGGACATTACGCTTTTAAAGGCAAAGGGTGAGCCAATAATGGCAACGAGCCAGGGATATTTGTATCTTTCCAACCAAGCGAACGATGCTCCTATTTACCGAACCATTGCCTGTTCACATCCCCCTGACCAGACAGAAGAAGAATTAAATTTGCTCGTTGATCATGGAGTTACTGTCAAGGATGTAAGAATTGAACATCCCATATACGGCGATTTGACTGCATCCATCATGGTGTCTAATCGTAGAGAAGTAAAACAATTTTTAGAAAAAATGCAATCAACCAAATCTTCCTACCTCTCAGAGTTGACAGGTGGAATTCATATTCACACCATCTCTGCACCATCTGAACAAATCCTTGATCAAGTCGAAGAAGCACTAGACAAAGCCGGATTTCTCATTGATCGAAAATAAAAAAACCTAGTTGCTCGTTAAAGCAACTAGGTTTTTGCGCTTCCGCTTTTCTGATTACCCAATTTCATGATAATACGGATAGCTGCCAAGTACCGATACACTACAACCGAGCGCTTCTAGTTCGGCAATGGCACCTGGTATCAGAACCTCGTCCATCTTCTCCTCAATATCAATGATAAAAAAGTAATTTCCAAGTCCCGTCTTCATTGGACGTGACTCGATTTTTGACAAATTTAATTTTCTCCATGCAAATGCAGATAGCACTTGATGTAAAGCACCTGATCGATCCGTAGGCAACGTGACCATTACGGTCGTTTTATAACCTTTGATATCAATGGTTTTTGGTTGGAGAGGGATGTTTTTCTTTGATAACACGATAAATCTTGTATGGTTAAAGTCGTAGTCATGAATATTATCTTTTGCAATAGCTAGTCCATATTCTTTAGCAGCTAACTGATTCGCAATAGCGGCTACGGTTTCATCCGGATGTTCGATAATATATTTCGCTGCAGCAGCTGTGCTCGTTGCATTCTCGCAAGGTACACCTTTTAGTGATCCGTGAAGGAACTTATGACATTGCGCAATGGCATGCGGATGGCTTAATACTTTTGTTACCTCCTGCCATCTCTCTTTCACAGATGGATGTACAAGTAAATGCTGCTTTACAGGAGTTGTAACCTCAGCAATAATCGGTAAGTTAATTTCATGAATTAAATAATCCAGAGTAATATTTACCGAACCTTCTAACGTATTTTCAAGCGGAACAACCGTAACGTCAACCTCTTCCTCCATTACTGCATCTAAGCAATCCGGAATTGTGGCATAAGGAATTCGCTCCTCGTGAGGAAACATTTCTCTTGTCACTAAATCAGTAAACGTGGCTCTTGGTCCTAAAAATGCTACTTTCAATATTCTCTCTCCTTTGTTACCACAATCCATTTCTCTCTTTTTATCACTTTATCACTTTAAACAAAATATGTATACAAATGAAAAACAGGGCGGAAGCAATTATGCTCCTGACCCTAGTACTTCAACCTTCTCTACAAATTCCATCCTCCGTAATCGTGCAAGCAGTTCTTCAATCTCAATAGCCATATCCGTCGTATTTAAAGATAGCGTTACGTTGGCCCTACCTTGAAGTGGGATTGTCTGATGAATAGTCAATACGTTACAACCAGATGATGCTACCACACCAAGCAGTTGTGAAAGCGTACCTGAACGATCTTCGAGATGAAAAAACAAGGTAATTAGCCGTTCTTTAACAATCGTGTGGAAAGGAAAGACTGTGTCTCTATATTTGTAAAAGGCACTGCGGCTTAAGTCAACCTTTTGAACCGCATCCCACACAGACTCAACCTTCCCACGTTCAAGCATTTCCTTTGCATCGAGAGTTTTTTTCATCGCTTCAGGCAGCACATCTTCACGAACTAAGTAAAACTTCTTGTCTAATATATCTTCTTCTTTCATTTTCCCCACCCCCAGGTAAAGCGCTACGAAATACTAATCTAAAAACTCAAATTCATAATCCATTAGTCTTACTGTATCACCATTTTTGGCGCCTCTTTCTCTTAAGGCTTCATCGACTCCCATACCGCGAAGCTGGCGAGCAAATCGTTTGATCGACTCGTCTCTAGAGAAATCAGTCATCTTAAATAATCTTTCCACAGCGTGTCCTGACACCACAAAGCTTCCATCCGGATCTCTCGTAATAACAAACTCTGTCTGCTCTGCTTCATGTTTGTAAAGCACGCGATGGATTCCCGTACTCTCAAGCTCTTCCTCATGAAGTGGAAATTCAGGTGTTTGTTCAATCTTATCAGCAACCGCAAAAAGTAAATCTCTAAGTCCCTGACGCGTAATCGCTGAGATAGGGAAGATGGGATATTCATCTGTTAATTTTTCTTTAAAGGCTTTTAGATTTTCTTCTGCTTCTGGCATATCCATCTTATTGGCTACGATAATTTGTGGTCTTTCAGTTAATCGTAAATTGTATTCCTGTAACTCTTTATTGATCGTTACGTAATCCTCATAAGGATCTCTTCCTTCTGTTGCTGCCATATCAATTACATGAACGATGACCCTTGTTCTTTCAATATGTCGCAAGAACTGATGACCAAGTCCTACACCGGAATGAGCGCCTTCAATTAGCCCTGGCAGATCAGCCATTACAAAGCTTCTTCCATCTTCTGTCTCGACCATTCCAAGGTTCGGAACAATCGTCGTAAAATGATACTCTGCAATTTTCGGTTTTGCAGAAGAAACGACAGACAGTAATGTTGACTTTCCAACGCTAGGGAAGCCCACCAATCCAACATCAGCTAAAAGCTTGAGCTCAAGAATGACATCTCTTTCCTGTCCTGGCTCGCCATGCTCAGATAATTCAGGTGCTGGATTAGCTGGTGTAGCGAATCGAGAATTTCCTCGACCACCTCGACCGCCTCGAGCAATAATTGCACGTTGTCCATGTTCAACTAAATCTGCAATTATTTCATTTGTTTCTGCGTCTGTTACTACAGTCCCTGGTGGAACTTTAACAATCATATCTTTCGAGTTTTTACCATGCTGATTTTTGGACATCCCATGTTCACCACGGGGAGCTTTAAAATGCCTTTGGTATCTAAAATCCATTAACGTTCGTAATCCTTCTTCTACCTGAAAAACTACATCTGCACCTTTCCCGCCGTCACCTCCAGCAGGTCCACCCTTTGGTACATATTTTTCACGACGGAATGCTACCATCCCATTTCCACCGTCTCCACCTTTTACGTAAATCTTTACCTGATCTACAAACATCGTAAATCCTCCCGTCTGTCCTATGTTGTTGCTCTATAGAAATGAGCCTGATAGAAGTTGTCATCACATGACGAGAATCGAATGATCCAATTATTCCTCATATGGTAAGAATACCTGTAACGAAAATTCCTGTTCCGAACATTCATGAACGATTACTTCTATTAATGTTTCTTTTCTTTTGAAAAATTCTTCAAGACCTGTCCTATTTTTTATTATTCCTCTAAAATCAAAAAAGAAACAGGCTGCCTTTTGTTGTCTATCAATCGTAATTGATAAATGATTCTCAGCAAACTCCTGAACATTTTGCTGTAAACACTCAAAAAATAAGGTTATCCAGTTCAAAGCAATACTGTCATTAATTATGTTTTGGTTGTCGGTAGATGCCTCGAGCACTTCATAATCTACCTGAAAAGAGAAGTTGTTCCAGTTGCAGGTAAGAAAGAGGGCAGCAAGCTGTGGTGTATGTAATTGAGAGAGACGAGCCTCATTTTGTGCCTCAATAACAATTTCCTGAATGATTTCGTTTACCCTGTCGTATTTATGTAAAGATAAGTTACCTTTTATGAGCTGTACTTTATTTAACCAATCGTGACGCGAGTGACTCAGCAACTCAACCGTCGTCCAATCCTTCTTCATCTCATGCACTCCTGTACCAATTCGTTATCAGTCAGAAAACTGCTTGTTTTTAGTATAGCAAAAAAGAAAACCTTGGTAATAGCTTTATGATTAAAAAAACTCTAACCTAAAGGTTAGAGTTTTTTCTAAAAGAATTAAGCTTCTTGAGCTACAGGGTATACGCTCACTTGCTTACGGTCACGACCTAGGCGTTCGAATTTAACAACTCCGTCCACTTTCGCGAATAGAGTGTCATCTCCACCCTTACCAACGTTAACACCTGGATAAATCTTAGTGCCACGTTGACGGTAAAGGATTGAACCACCAGATACGAATTGACCATCTGCACGCTTAGCACCAAGGCGCTTAGCATGTGAATCACGACCGTTCTTTGTAGAACCTACTCCCTTTTTAGAAGCGAAAAACTGAAGATCTAATCTTAACATTATTGTTCCACCTCCTACTTTTTGAAGGTAATTTTTACATATTTCCCGTAATCTCTCTCAATCGTTTGTAGTGATACGACCATGCCTTCAAGCAATAGCTGTACCTTCTCCTGTATGTCCGTAGAGAGATTGGTCGGAATCACACAGCGGAGAAAGCCACCATCTCCTTGCTCAATTATGGGTTCAACACCTGTTAACGCAATAACTGAGTTAATAGCACCGAATGAAACGGCAGAGACACCGGCACAGACGATATCGTCCCCACGGTTAGCAAAGAGAGCATGACCGCTCAATGTAAACGACTTTATGTGTCCAGATTCAGTACGATAAATCGTCGTTTGAATCATCTTAGACCGCCTTACGCGTTGATTTTTTCAATGACAACTTTTGTGTATGGTTGACGATGACCTTGCTTTTTGCGTTGGTTTTTCTTCGCCTTGTACTTGAAAACAATGATCTTCTTAGCGCGACCTTGCTTTTCAACTTTAGCTGTAACAGTAGCACCCTCAACAACTGGGCTTCCTACCTTTACGCTTTCTCCACCAACGAATAAAACCTTGTCAAATGTAACAGTTTCGCCTGCTTCAGCGTTTAGCTTTTCAATGTAGATAGTTTGTCCTGCTTCTACCTTTACTTGCTTTCCGCCTGTTTCAATAATTGCGTACATGAACTGCACCTCCTTATAAACTAAGACTCGCCATCACAGGCGCTTTTCTAACGAAAGACTTATAACCTGATCTGCGCGGTTGTAGCACGGGTGCTACAAACATAACATAAACGATATTATCATATTTTTTCTCTTATTGTCAATACCAAAAAGCTCACTGTTAGATGAGCTTCGTAATTTTATAGAAAGGTTTATTGTTTGATATGACAACAAAACGAAGGGTTACATGAATAATTTCTTCCATTCTCTTCAGATGTTTTCCTTCCAAACCTGAAAACACATCTTTTACTTCTTCCGTCGTTTCAATGGTCACTGACTCGTAATCGGTCCCTCTTAGCTCCCAAAGCTCTCGCTCCAGCTTGAAGGCCACCGTTTCTGCACTTAACACACTTCCTGTTCCATCGCAGACTCTACATTTTTCAGTTAATCCTTCAGAAAGGGCTACTTTTGTTTTCTTTCTAGTAAGCTGCATAATACCTAGCTGAGTAAAACCTACGATATTTGTTCGTCTATGATCCTTTTGCAGAGCTTTACCCAGTTTCTTTTGTACCGTTTCCTGGTCAGCACTATCTTTCATATCAATAAAATCTATAAGAATAATCCCACCAATGTCTCTTATTCTTAATTGTCGAGCAATCTCTTCTGCCGCAAGCTCATTTGTCTTCACAACGGTATCTTGCAGATGATTTTTCCCTGAATACTTTCCCGTATTCACATCAATAATGGTAAGAGCTTCTGTTTCATCAATGACTATATACGCACCGTTTGACAGCCAAACGACACGTCTTAATGCTTTTTCAACTGAGTCTTCAACCCCGTATGCGGAAAATATATTTTGTTTCTCATGATAATGAAGAATTTCACATTCTAGATCATCAGAACCACCTGCTAAAAGCTTATCCCTTAGGCTAATGTCATCAATTACAATAGTGGCAGGCTTCATTTTCTTACATTCTTCCCTAAGTTCCTTAATAAAGTGCTCACTTTCATGAACAATCATCGGTTTCTTTACCATTTTCAAAGATTTTGTGAGTTCATGATACTGACTTCGTAAATGGTGAAGTTCTGTTTCAATTTCATCTCTTTTTGCATCCGCACATGATGTACGAAAAATGAGCCCTTCATGCTCTTCTTTCAGTTCATGCCCTATCTGACGCCAGCTTTCTCTTTGCTGTGTATCTTCTATTTTTCTTGAGACAGCCACATAATATCCATTTGGCAGATATACCATATTCTTTCCGTTAATCTCAACAATTCCAGTTAAACGTGGTCCTTTGTCACCACTAGCATCTTTTTCCACCTGAACAAGGAGCCTCTCGCCTTGATGGACAAATGACCCAATCCCTTTTGTTTCTCTTGCAGTTTTTTCATCTTTTGCTGATAAAAATGAAACGAGCTTATCTCTATGTAAGAACCCTTGTTTTTCTTCACCAATATCAACAAAAGCAGCATGTAGCCCTGGCATGACTTTCGTTACTGTACCTAAATATATATTACCAACGAGCGACTGCTGCTTTGGCTGTTCAATATATAGCTTCTCAACTTTTTGATCCTTGAGTATCGCATAGCGTTTTTCTCTACCTATATAATTCACAATGATCTTATCCAACATCTATTCCTCACTTTATCAATACGTCACCTTTATTATCATTGTTCAATATTGATAAAGCAAATCCTTCATTCTTGCCATCAATAGTTTATCTGCAAAGTAAGCATGTAACAATTCGTTTTCATCAAGTAAGCTTTTCTCCTGTCCATCATTCTCAATAATTATAGGATGCTTACAGCCTCTTTGAAATTTTTCAAGTACATGAATAATCAACTCATCCTCTTCCACCTTTAAAGGAATAAGTGTTCCAAATGTATCCTTTTTCCCGTAATAGCGTTCAAGCAAAAACCGGACAAACACATATCTTCTTTGCTTCCATTCATAATACAGAGAAAACAAAAGAAACGAGATGATAATCCAAACATTAAGATTTAAAGGTTCTGTCACCATAATGACAGCACTAAATAATAATAAAACATAAAAAGAGAGAAGAAGGGTCTGTCTAAATGCTTTTGGAAATGGCTTTTTAATAGAAAGCCATAAAAAAATCAACTTCCCACCGTCTAATGGCCAAATAGGAAGCAAATTAAATAAAAATATCATCACATTATACTGAAGAAACATGGAAAACAAATGATCATCTAAAAGTCCAACCTGATGAAGCAGATAGGCAACAGCCACAAGCCATATATGTTGTACAGGTCCAGACAATACGACAATCGCCTCTTCTCTTAACGGCCTGTTTCCGTGTTCGTCCATCTCTGCCACCCCACCGAAAGGTAGCAACGTGATTTTTTTAATTCTCCACGAAAAATAGGAAGCAGCTACCCCATGACCTAGCTCATGTACAAAGACAATGATTAAGAGGAGAAGAAGTTCATAAAAGTGACCAGTCAATACAGACAGCGCCACAACTACCCACAAAAGTGGATGAATATGAATTTTTGAAAAAAGCTCAAGCATTTTATTCAACCTGAATCACCTGGAAAGGATCTATAAATTCATTTCCTTCTTTTAAGGCAAAGTAAAAGGAACCTTTTTCCCCATCATCACTATCCATTGCTGTTCCAATTTCTTTTCCTTTTTCGATGTATTCATAAAGATTCACTGAAATTCCCTCAAGATTTCCATACCAAGTCTCACTCTTATCACTGTGTTGGACAATGACCGTCTTGCCAAATCCCTCTTTCACACCAGCGAATTCAACCATACCACCACTCATTGCGGTAACGGCCGCACCTTTAGGTGTTTCAATTGTTACCTTTTGTCCGTCTTCACCAAATTCCTCTAGAATCTTCCCTGATGCTGGTAGGGCATATGGCTGCGACTCCTCATTCATTTCTTCTGATTCATTATTGGTAAACGGCAATAGTGCAAGAGGCTTTCCAAACTGTTCTTCATACCAGTTTGCTACTGTCGTAAATTGAAAGTCCTTTTCCATGTTTATCGACACAAACTCTCTAACACTCTCCAATCTAGTGTCATTATTTCTAAAAATAATTGCTACTAAGAACACCAAAATAGTAGAGGCTAGAATTTTAAAAATAAAAACTTCCTTTCGAAAAAGAGGATGAATCTCTTCTTCTTTCCCACTTTCATAAGTGGGAATCCGGTCATATCCGTGCGTTTCTTCCGTTTCTGGCAGCAACAGCCTTGAATGAGCAACGGTCTGTGTTAGCCTGTCCCTTTCCCTCTTTCGCTTAGCAATGCGTTTACGAATTTCATCCGGTCTTGACCTCATGGTTTCCCCACCATTCCTTTTACGTTTTGTACAAGTTTATGTGCAAAAGGACAAACCTATGACAATACAATTTAATTACTAGGAGAAAGAAACCAAATAAAAAAACCGAGAAAAATCTCGGTTTTACTTAACACCAAAAAACTTTTTAATTTTTGTAAATACACCTTTATCACTATCATCAAGTTGTTGGAGTGGTATTGATTCTCCTAAAATTCGGCGTGCAATATTTCGATAGGCGATAGATGCTTTTGAATTAGGATTAAGAGCGATTGGTTCACCATGATTAGATGCCTTAATAACTTCATCATCATCTGCCACAATTCCAATTAAATCAATGGATAAGTGGGCTGTGATTTCATCGACATCAAGCATATCTCCATTTTTCATCATATGACTGCGGATACGATTAATCACTAGCTTTGGTGCTTCCACATTTTCTTCCTTTTCTAGAAGTCCAATAATTCTGTCTGCATCCCTTACTGCTGAAACCTCTGGTGTGGTTACAACAATCGCTTTATCCGCACCTGCAACCGCATTTTTATAGCCTTGTTCAATTCCTGCTGGACAATCAATAATGATATAATCGTAGTCCTGTTTCAAATTATTAATTAATGTTTTCATTTGTTCAGGTTGAACTGCCGTTTTATCACTCGTTTGTGCTGCTGGAAGCAAGTATAGTAGGTCATCAAATCTCTTATCTTTAACTAACGCTTGATGAATCTTACAGCGGCCTTCCACGACGTCAACTAAATCATAAATAATTCGGTTTTCAAGACCCATCACGACGTCTAAGTTTCTCAATCCAATATCTGTATCAACAAGGCAGACACGCTTCCCTTGTAAGGCTAGTGCTGTTCCAATATTTGCAGAAGTAGTCGTTTTGCCTACTCCACCTTTTCCCGAAGTTACAACAATGGCTTGTCCCATTTTAGCGTCCCCCTTCCAGCTTCGTTAAGTTTGGTCTTAGCTGAGATAATACTTGTAATCTATCAATAATAATGTGATCGTTTTCATCAATATAGGCACATTCCATTTCCCGTTTCTCTTTATCTATTCCATAATCTGGAGCACGGTTAATGCAATGACTAATTCTAATTTGTGAAGGATTCATCACTGAGGCAACAACGACTGCATTTGAGTTACCAAAGCATCCTGCGTGAGCAATTCCCTTTAGCGCTCCCATAATAAAGATATTTCCGCCTGCACGAACTGTCCCACCTGGATTCACATCTCCTACTAAAAGTAGATCACCTGTTGTTTCTAGCACTTGACCTGAACGGATGACTTTAGCTACTGGGATGATCTCATTTGCTGCTATTGCTAGCTCGGCTTCTTCCCTCGTCATTACATTTGATTGAATTAATTCAACGACTAGATTCTTTTTTTGACGTATTAAATTTTTAATTTCTTCTTGCTGATCTTCTGTCAAGTATCGGTTACCTACTTGAACTCGAACAGATATTAAAGGTCGATCCTTATTGGCTAACGAATTTTCGGTTAATTTGGAATCTAATTCCCTCTTTAATTCTTCATAGGAGCAAAGATCATCTAAATGTAACGTTAAACCATCCTTTGTTCCTTTAATTAGCACATTTTGTGTCTTCTTCATGTTAAGTTGTTCACCTCATATAGAAAAGCATCCCTCGATGTTAAGCAAACTAAGAATAAGCTTATTACGAATAAGCTTACATATATCTTTATATTATTTCGACCTTAAGCCCCAGAAATCCTTTTTAAATAGAATCGATTTTTTATTCATTTCTAAGTTCCTCAGCAT
The DNA here is from genome assembly GCF_023715225.1 of Robertmurraya korlensis. Lineage (GTDB taxonomy): Bacteria > Bacillota > Bacilli > Bacillales > Cytobacillaceae > Robertmurraya_A. The sequence continues at coordinate 306,397 of NZ_JAMBNS010000001.1, read as the reverse complement.
ATTTATCAAACTGACGCTTTAGGGGAAAGGAAACCAAAATCGTAAATGCTAAATTTAATATCAAGGTTGGATAAAGCCTCTCCTGTAAGAAAGTTTGAAATTCCATTTCAGTTACTTTTAATAAAAAGTTTAACTCATACACACCAAGCTCCAGTAGAATAATTCCCACCATGGAGGTTAATGAAACTACAACAAGATGATTATGTATAAGCTGCATCGTCTTTGAAACAAAATAAGCGATCAGTGGATACAAAAAGAAATATATCCCAATTACTTCTGTATAAACAATATCAAAGAGCAGCCCAAAAATAGCTGCATACAGGATCCCCTGTTTCTTTCCTCCATAAACGGTTAGAAACAATAGAACTACTAAAAGAAAATGAGGGACGATGATGCGATCACTATTAAAAAGCTGTGGAGAAAAAAGCTCGACAAACAAACTCTCTAGTATGAAAATAAACAACACAAAAATAGGAAGAAGGAGTTTTTTCACAATTCCTCCTCCTCTTCACTAGTTATATCACTTAAGTCAGGTGCTTGGGTTTTAACTGTGACAACCATAACATGACGGATATCATAAAAGTCAGCACCTGGTTCAACGTAAGCGGTTTGATTTAAACCAAACTCATCTGGAACGACTTCAACCACTTTACCGATTGGCAAGTTTTGCGGAAAAACTCCACCTAGTCCGGAAGTAGTAACAATCTGGTCTTTCTCTATTTTCGCATCATATGGAAGCCTCTTTAGTTTAAGGAGTTTCCTTTCTTCATCATATCCTTCAATGGTCCCGTAAGTTTCCTTTTCACCAATAATTTTTGCCGAAATTCGATTTGTTGGGTCATTTGCACTTAACAGCTGAATGGTCGAGGTGAACTGACTTGTGCTTTTTACCTTTCCAATCAGCCCATTTGCAGTGATAACCGCCATATTTTGTTTGATACCATCTTGTTTCCCCTTATTAATAACAAGTAGTTCATGCCATCGTTCAGGGTTTCTACCAATAACGATTGCCTGGACAGGATCAAATTCGCTTAAATCTTCCTTATTATCTAGAATCTCTCGTAGCTCTTTATTCTCTTTTGCTAGTGTTTGAACATTCACCTCAAGTTGAGCTAATTCATCTAATCGAGCTTTTAATTCTTTGTTCTCTTCATATGTATTTTGCAAGTCTCTTACATTCTCAAAGAAGCCTGCTACATAATTGGCCGGACGCGAAAACGCCGATTGCACCCAACCTGTCGTATCTTTAATAAATTGTTCTGGCCATGTTAACTTCTCTCGCTCTCTAATTGAAAAACCGATTAATGCCACGAGAATAATGATGCTAACTAGTAGAATGATAAGGCGTTTATTTGATAAAAATTGTGGCATTTCTTACACCTCAAGTGAAAATATATTCCCACACAGGGGTATTCCCTCACTCCTTAAGGAATGAGGGAAGGATTCGTTTGTTTATCTTGTTTCTGAAGCTTTATTTTTAAAAAGATGAATATGATCAAGAGCTTTTCCTGTACCTATTGCTACACAATCAAGTGGATTTTCAGCAATAAGTACTGGCATATTTGTTTCTTCGCTAATTACTCGGTCTAAATTACGAAGAAGTGCACCACCGCCTGTAAGGACAATTCCACGATCCATAATATCTGCAGCAAGCTCTGGTGGTGTTTTTTCCAGTGTAACCTTAACCGCATCTACGATTGCATATACCGTATCATGTAGAGCTTTCGAGATTTCCTCAGCTCTAATTTCAATTGTTTTCGGCAATCCTGTTAACAAATCACGGCCACGTATTTCCATATTCTCAATACCTTCTGGGTCACCAGCACTTCCAATTTCCACTTTAATCGTTTCTGCTGTACGATCACCGATTAGAAGGTTGTACGTTTTTCGAATATAATTAATAATTGCTTCATCCATTTCATCTCCAGCAATACGAATGGACTGACTTGTCACGATACCGCCCAATGAGATAATAGCAACCTCAGTTGTCCCGCCTCCGATATCGACAACCATACTTCCAGTAGGCTCCCATACAGGAAGATTTGCCCCAATTGCAGCAGCAAACGGTTCTTCTATCGGATAGGCATCCCTAGCACCAGCTTGACGAGTTGCATCAATCACTGCTCTTTGTTCTACAGCTGTTATACCTGATGGTACACATACCATTACATAAGGTTTACCTGAAAAAAGACCCTTGCTTTTGTTTGCTTGATTTATGTAATATTTCATCATCGTTGCAGTTGTTTCATAATCAGCAATAACACCATCTTTCATTGGTCTAAGAGCTACCACATTACCAGGTGTACGGCCAATCATATTTTTCGCGTCATTCCCTACTGCTACAATATGTTTTGTATCTGTTTGCAGCGCAACAACCGAAGGCTCTCTTACAACAATTCCTTTTCCTTTCACATACACAAGTGTATTTGCTGTTCCTAAATCAATTCCAAGATCTCTTGTCCCTATTCCAAACATGAAGTATCTCCCTTTCTCATCCAAATCGTACGAATAAAGTCATCCGTCTAATGGTTTGTCCAATATGGAATTTCACTTTTTCTAGTCAAAGCTATTTATTATGAATTCATCTTAGTGTTTTATTGCAAAAAAATCATAAAGCTTATTATATCGCATCGTCAAATAAATTCATAGTGTCATAAATAGCCTTTTTCCTTTAAACTGACAAATTTATTTTCCCCAATAATCAAATGGTCAAGAATTTCTATACCTAATATTTTTCCACATTCCGCTAGTCTTTTCGTAACCTCAATATCCTCCTTACTAGGAGTAGGATCGTTGGGTAGGAGAAAAGCGCCATCCTTAGATACTGGTTTCTTCTCTCCTCCCACAGAACCGTACGTACACCTTTCAGCGTATACGGCTCGCCAGCTTTAAGGCCTTATTCTCAAAAAGGAAAACTCAGATAATTTTATAAAGGAATATAAACGGTCAACTTTTCCTTCTGCTTTTACTTTTATACAAAGATCACCTTGTTGATAAGATTTCATTTCAAGACTAACTTTGTTGACTGAGCTCTTTCTTTTCATTGCTATCGTTCTGATAAAACTGCCTCTAGCTAAGGAGAATAGTTTAGAAAAGTCATGCCAATTATCTGCTCCTCTGTAATCCAAAACAATCTTTCTTAATTCAGCATGGTACACCCGCATGATTTTTCGTTCAGAGAGGTTGATTAATCCAGGACGAGGCATAGGAAGAAACCTTTCTATGTTTCCGTAGTTTTTGGACAGCCTCTTTAGTGTAACGTCAGGTATTTTGAAAAGAAGAGTGTTAGTCTGTCTACACCTTTTTATCTCATATCCACATACTAAGACTGGTTTTTTAAAATTAGAAAGAGTCAAGGAATATTCTTTGTTTGTATATAGAAGTTTTGAGCTAAAAAATAGTTGAACCTCATTAAAAACCTGAACTGCTTCGTCTCTTGAACCTTTAAATGTCATTAAGAAATGGTCAAACTCTTGAACATACTTGAACGTTCCTATGCTAGTATTTGCCTTTTTTCCTATCTTCAATTTCATCTTTAAAAATAAATCCACTTCTTGAAAATAAATAGAGTAAAGTATGGATTTAAGAGTTCCACCTTTGTTTGGAGCATTTTTATCGATGATCCCTGAGAATATTGCATTATGGAGGATGAGTAAGAAACGTCGGTCCCTTACCTTATTTTCAATATATTTCAGTAGTAGATGATACCAAACAGTAGACTCCTTTTGATTTATCTCGCCAAAAACCAACCAGGTATGTTCACTCCCATTTCTTTTACCCTCTTTGAGAAATTGATTTAGAACATCCCTATTATGGTAAGTTTTTTTAAAAATGGTTGTTAGAATTACCTTGATTACCTCTAGAACCAATAAGTCTCTATAAGATGGAGGCTGCAACCTATCTCTATGATTTTCGAATCGAAATCTTCCCTCTTTTAGTTTCAAAATGATTTCATCGATTTCTAGCAAATAAAATTCACTTGATGTTTTCAGACCATATAATTTTTTATGTGTCCTTATCCATAAATCCTTCTTATACATAAGACGATAGCAATCAGTAATTTGTTTCCCTTTTTGTGAAGCCTTTTTCAAAACGTCTAATTGTTGAAATGGATTAATTGCCATGTTCATGACACCTTTCAAATGGACGAATAGTAGCCTGTCATCCTTCCCCTTGCTAAACCCATTACAGGCAAACGTTGAGTACTACGGTGACTCCGTTACCATATACAACCTTAGTTGCACTTAGGCAATCCCTGAATTATGCAACATAATAGAACGTGATGGTTAGGTACCCCTTTTGACGTTTTACTCATTAATGAGTATAGAAGGACAATCCTTACAATCGTAAAAAGTCAGGAGAACTTCTACGATATTGTCCTTGTTACCTGTTAGCTATCATAAGTAACAGCGTACCCTTCGCTCCTCCGTCTAGGATTCAAGCAGTCTAGCCTTTACCATACATCACTTGGTCTGAGAAACTGACTCGATATGATAGCAAATCGTCTCTTTCCCTTTTCACATCATGCTTTTTTCCCTTTATAGGTTTCCCTTTCAGGTAAGATGCTGACCATAGAACCATGTAAGGAGTTCTAATTCTTAAGAATGCTATTATGAGGCACTGTACAGGCGCACTCCTGATGGGTGATTGTGTGCACATATGACAGAAGCTGCAGAACGTTTTAACGCTTCCTTGTACACCTCGCGAGGATGAACGATGGAAGCATTTAAGCTTCCAATAAAGACTGTTTTTTTATGGAGAACTTGATTTTTTGTATTAAGATATAGACATGTATATATAACGTAAATACAAATAAAAAACCCATCATAAAAGATAGGTTTTCAATCAAATTAAATCACTCATAAAATCCTCATTTTCTAAGGGTTTTGATTCTTCAATTACCTTCAAGGTAGTTTTACTCTCTCTTTCCATATCCCTCAAAATTAACCCCTTAATATAGGAAGAAAAATTTTCGTACAGCTCACAATGATTAAACAACTTTTTCTGCTGAGGATCCAACACATTAAACGATACTGATTTATTTTTGATTAACTTTGCCATAAACGGAACATCCTATCTTATAGAAGCCGATTGCATTTGCATAAATAGGATCATCCCCACATTCCAACATCGGCTTCATTACTTCTATATTCGGATAATACTGTTGTATATAAGGAAGTAACTTTTCTGCAGCGCCTCCAACTAAATAGCCTTTATCAGTGTTATTCCACTTCTTCGTTGTGTGGGTGACTATTCCCCTAGCTAATGCTGATAAGTCACTAGAAACGACTGTATTTAATCCAAAAGGCAAAGTGAACGAGTCTTTATCTATATACCTTTTGTTTAGCAAGGATGCGCAGTTAACCGTGGCACTACCGACATCAATAATTCGTACTAATCCGTCTTTCGGTTTGCTCCAGAAGGAAGCTCCACCCTCAGCTGCTACTTCCACATGAGTAATACGAATTACCTTTGTCTTATCATTTACAGTAATTTCATGAGACCCTTTCAACATATCCTTAATTCGTTTCTTTTCCTCTTCAGTATGCTTGCTGATCGGCTGGCCAACTATAATCTGAAATTGGTTAGTGGTCTGACTATATCTGTGGAGGGCAAGAAAGATCCTAAGCTTTGCATCCTCATGAGCTTTACTATCTCCCATAATCGAACCACCAAACTCTGATTCAGCATCAGCTAGGCTACCAGCAAATCCTTTTCTTCCTTCAAATTCAAATATCATATCATCTTTACCTGGAGTATTCTTGATTCTCCTTTCTCGAAATTCACCTAATGTTGAACTAAATATATCTAATCCTTGTGGACCACAAACCTTTACCCGGTAGTTTCCTGCATCAATGCCTACTATCATTTTGTACACCTCTTTGGTTACTAACTAGTCAGGAACTAAAAAAGTATGGTTACTAACTAGTTCTTAACCTATTTTTATTTTCACTTCTTTAACATTTGTCTCTCTTACAATTGGTTGATGCTTTGGTTTTAGACTATCTAAAAACTGATTGAAGTTTTCTGCTTGAAAGATTTTAAAAGGGTAATCTCCATCAAGTGCATATCTTTGTTCTCCAAGGATCAGTAAGTGTGGGAATGGGTCAGACATAATACCAGAACTATGAAAATCCACATATCTCTCCATCTTTTCAGTCATTTGCTTTTCAGAGTATATGCTCTTTTGAACTTCAATAAAGAATCCTGTATTTCTAAACTTCAAATAGATATCTGGTTCAGCCGTGCCTTTGTTGCCATACTTAGGCTCTACAAGGAAGGTTTCAATAGCGCCATGTTTTCTAATCTCTTTGTAAGTCTCGACTATTGCCAAGAAGTGACCTATCTTCTGAGAATTCTTTTTAATTTGCGTTTCTGGGCCGAAGTATACATATGGTACAAATGCTGTAGATCGTTGAATTAATCCATCACGTAATAACCTTAATAACACATTGTTTGCAGAGTGTTGAGGGTTCTTTTTCTCACTAAAATGTATCTCAGCAATACTATCTCTATCCATAACACGAAACTTATTTAGGTCTTTAATAATCGCTCGATCACGTTCTCTTAATATCATTGAAAACATCCTCTTCGGTTAGTTTCTTTGGTGCTTCGGTTATATCTTTCACAGGTGATTTCATAACAATGAAGGGATTTAGAAGCTTTTTAGCATCTTCCATTTCCAAATAAGGAGCTTGAATTTCATAAAGTTTGTCACTATTCATAATGAATCTTCCAGCTATGTCAATCTTGTGAGCATCAGGAGTGTTTACTATTTTTGATTCCATTGCATCCCTTAATTGAAAGCCCATAGAAGTGGTTAAATTCGCCCTAATAGTAGTGTCTAATACTTTTGCATTCGGACGTTGCATGGAGAGTATAGCGAACACTCCAAGCGTTCTTCCGATGGCTACAATCTCGGTTAAAATGTCCATAATGGTTTCATCTTTCCGAAGCATGACAAACTCATCAATACAAACCAAAATGTAAGGTCTCCTGTGTTCTGGAGGGAGATCATCCACATGACTGACTTCAAAAAGTTCTGTTAAGTTACTACGTTCATCAAGCTCCTTTTTGATATTTGAAAGCATCTTCCCAATGTCTCTAGCACTACTGTACACACACTTTACATGCTCCACTTTTCGGAAGATGTGAAACTCTGATTTTTTACAATCACCTAGATATATTTCTAACTCACTAGGTTTCTTAGTTAATATCAAACTGGTAAGAATGGATCTTAGCTGAGTTGACTTTCCTGAACCCGTTTCCCCTGCAATTAGAATGTGTGGTTTGGTTGCTAAGTCATAAGTGATCCATTCCCCATTTTTATCTTTTCCGCAAATAATACCTAATCGATGCGGAGCTAATAACGGTGTTATGGTTTTTGCTTGGTATGTCAAATTCTTAGGTATTCCCTTTGAATAAATGCTTAGAACAAACTTTTTCACTTCACCTTCTAACTCAATCTTCTTCCCGAATATTTGTTTAAAGATATAGTCGTTTTTGGTGATTGTTTTAGGGTCTAACCCATTAGGTATGGTGAAGGTGATTGTCGTGTTTTCTCCAACAGAAACAGCATGAATTTTAGGAAAGATAGGTCTTTCAATATCACCTAAATAGAAGTGACCTGCTTTGAATGCTTTGATCATCTTTCTTCTTACTGAAAGTTCCTGTAATGTCTTTTTCCATTTACTCATTTCAACCATTCCAGTAATGGGTTAGTTTCAATAAAGTAGATGCCAGCTGCAAAACCAATAAGAGGTAATGCTATCTTTAAAAACGTTCCTATCCAAAAGAACCCATAGCTTTCACAAGTCTTATCAATAGCAGCCAGGATGATTGTGGCTCCCCCGGCTAGTAACAGTGTTGGTGTAAATAACATGTTTATGCCTCCTTCAAATGTGTTGGTAAAACGTGATTATACTGAGTAAATACTTCATCAATGGCTTTAGCTGTGTTGATTTTGATTTCTTTTAACTTAGGTTCGTTGATCTTGTAATAGCGAATAGATGGGCCTGTAATCCAAGTTTTATAAAGCAGTATCTTTGCTTCTTCAACTGTGTCACACTCACGAAAGCGCCATTCTGCCATTTCCTTGAATTCTTGTTCTGTGTACATCATTTGCATCTACCTCCTTGATAATTTCGAATTGTTTAATTTTCTGAATAAACACTTGGTTCCCCCGGTCCCCCTCCCCTTCTTCCCGCTTCGCTCACTCTTAACAAATTTTTTGTTTGTTGATGTAGATAGTCTTTTTCCTTGTACATGTGTGCTAGTGATAGAGTGTAGATAATGTGCAATAAGAGAAGTAGAACACTTACAGTTCATTTCACCTACTCTTTAGCTAGAATGTTGCTTTCGTGTTAATAGCCTATGACCATAGATCACTGATATTGCCTGTCTATCCAAAAAACACTTAAATTTTTTTAACTAATAACGTGAAAGGAAAGAATTGTACATATGTGGAATAGTAGTATAGGGTGATAAATATGTTGAGAAGTAAGATAAGAGCTTATATTGATCTATCTCCACTAACTAGAGAAGAAGTGCGTAATGCTATGGAGGTGACTGAAAATACATTGTCTAGTTGGTGTACTGGCAAGGCAAAACCAACTTTAGAGAAAGCTTTTAAACTGTCACGTTTATTAGGTGTAACTGTGGAAGATCTATATGAATGGAGAGAAGATGATGAGTAGTAAACTAATAGTTAGACTTGTCTTTTTTGGTCTTATTGCTATTATGATTATTTCTTTTGGTCTTAAATTTATTGAGGGAATTGCTGAAGGTCCAAAAGAAGTAACTAACGGGAAGAAAGTTGTTGTAAATAAAGAAAAAGAAGAGGAAGGAAAAACAGAAGCAACTGAATCAAATACACCAATATCTACGACAAAAACAGAGATTACACAAGAAGAGTTTGAAGCAAAATATAAACAGGATCCAGAAGAGACACAATATCCAAATGGGAAGTTTGAATTAACAGACGGATCAACAGTTAATGCTGATTTTATTAGTTACGGTGAAAATGAATTATTTGATTATGCAACAGCAATCTATAGCGATGGAAAGCTAGCTAGCATTCAGTTTGAAACTTCAGCTGCTATTGAAGAAATAGAGGATGCTCTTGGAATGAAGTTTGAGGATAGCCAGGTAGAGCAAAATCGAATTGGATATGAAATTACCCTTAATGATACATTTAGTGAAGCAAACATTGCTGTTTATCCTTTTGAATGGGAATGATCAATTGTGAAAGAAGTATTTCTAGTCATCCACTACACAGGTCCAGCCGGTAGAGTAGAACGTGCAGGATCATTTCCTTTACGTGGTCAACGTCCAGAGGATGTTGCATGGGATTGGTGGGATAAAGACGTCAGTCGAGGAGTTGATAAGAAACTCGATAAGATCCTGGCTGATGGTGAGGATATCACGGAGAAAGTATTAGAAGTGAGAAAAGAAAGATGGTATCAATTAGGTTTACCTTTTTGAATAAAACAGAAGTAAGAGATAAATAATAAGATTCCAAACGATCTCCACATTAGAGCCCCTCTCGGTTGAGAAGGGGCTCTTTTTCATTCAGTCACCTTTAAAACATCCGTTTCGCGAACCAAGATGCAGTTAATGAAACCAGGATCCTTAATCTCATATTGTCCATTCTTGTAGTCGAAAAATACTTTGTACATCTTCCCTTTGTAAAGAACCAGATCATCTACTTTTAGCAATTCGACTCCTCCTAATGTAACTAAGATAGGAGGATAGTATCATAACAAGAGATTAGTTTCCTTAGTCTTCACATAAGGTTCGATAAAGAAAAATTTCCTTGTAAACTTTTCTCCTACATTCGTTGACGTGTGTCACTATTTCATCCAATTGTCTATTACGCATTCCGTCCACCATTTAATAGCGACCAAATCTTAGGTAAATATTTTCTTACCAAACTCCCTGCAATTATTACAAGCACAACAGATAAAAACGGAGTGACTATATAATTAAACATTGCTTGAATTTGTCCTTTTCCTAATACGACTAATATGGTTTTTAATATTATCTGATTAACAAAACTATGTGCTGCAAAAATCACAAAACTATACTTCATAAACTCTGTCACTTTAATTTTAGTTTCAAATAAATCATAAAGAACCCACACTGTTGGAATACCTAAAAGAATTACCATTTTAACTAACTCTGTAGGGTAAAAATACGCATTTAACAAAAGAACACCGATAAATGCAACTATTAAAACCCAAGTTTGTTTTAAGGTCATTTTTTTGTTTATCAAGTTCGGTAGTCTTAGTATTATATATGCACCCAAACTAAAGAAAAACAATCCAACCAAAATACCTGTTCTACCAGCAAACACTCCCCAAATTACTGCTAATAAAACAATTGAAATTTCAGAAAAGATTGGTTTGCTCACTAGGAAGTAAATTACTGGTGATAAGACAACACAAATTATCAAACTACCAATAAACCAAAAAGTTGTATATTGAGCAGTAATTACAGCAATTAAGAATGATTTTAGTCCGATTTCTGCTGGTAGAGTATTAATACTGATAACTTTTGCAGCAAGTAATGGTACGATACAAGCGTAAACGTAGCCGATAACGTTCCACAATAGATAAGGAACTAATAAAGACTTTGCTCTTGATTTATACTTGGATCGAAAAGCATTAATAGATGGAGTAAAGCCTATAAAGAACAAAATGCCTGATATTACGAAAAAACTTGGAACTGCGATCCTTGCAACTCCCTCACCTATTATGTTTTCAATATAGGTAACGAAATTTATACTTTTATCTGTTCCGAAATAGTTGATTGAATTTGAAGAGTGAATCACTACAACTAGGTAAGCGTACAAGAATGAGAGTATAGTAATCTTCTTGCTTACATATTTCGATATTTTATTACTTGTAAAAATGGTGTTCTTATCCGTAATACCCAACTCCTTTGATAAAATTCACCATAATTTTACACTATTTTACAAGTAAGTTAAATATTTTTTTAATATGTTCCTATACTCTGCCAAGTTAAAACTCCCCCTGAAAGGGTTAGCTTCCACCCAATTGCTTGACCAGTTGATGTATTTTCATTATAAACAATTTCTTCTGGCATAAAGTATCCGTTAAGGGTTCTACTTGGAATTGATCGGACATAAACCCCTTGACGTTTAAAGATAGAAGGGTTCATTGTTTTCTTCACTACTATATTAGGGTTTGTACTATATATCTTGAACCCGTTTAAAGTTCCTGCAATAAGGGCAGCAATTGTTTTAACGTTCGAACTGTTGACCGTGAACGTATCATTTAGTGTCGGTGTATTTTGTCTTAATGCGTTATTAGTTGCGTCAAAATAACCGTTATGACCTAAAGCCTTCCCTCCATCAATTTGTCCTCCAGCACAAAAGACATCTGACAAATCAAAAGGCTTATACCAGTTACTAAACATAGTTCCTGAATGGTGCATTTTTTCAATCGTGATTGTATCACCTTTTGTCAAATTGGTTAGGTAAATAACAACAGGTGAACTTCCACTAATAGTTACTCCGTTTTCAGCAATAAGATCATCGGTTTTATACTCATAACCAAACTCTTCTGTAAGACTCGTTGAACTTAGTGGTTTACGTACTAACCCTTCAATCGTATTATAAGCATCTTGGTACTTTCTATAACGTCCACGTAGGTTAGTCTCGTGAAGGATTAGATATTGTTTCGCCCCTTCTAGATTGGCTATTTCCGTATAGGCATATGAGACATTCTGTGTATTACTGAAGCTACTCCCATAAGAAAACTTCGTCAAACCGCCACTATCTGTAGGGATAAATTTGTTATCCATTGACCCTGTCAAGGTTAAGTCAATATCAGCAAATTTATAGTTTCCACCACTCAATTCAACACGGTAATCTTTGAAAATCCACCCTATGGCTTTAACTAATTTAACCTGAGTCCACAATCCTCCAACATAATTGCTATTTACTTCATATTTCTGATAAAAGAAGTAGTTTGCATTACTGGTATAAGTGTTTCCGTTTGTTAGGGTTTGAATAATGGAATACTTCTCTGAGGAAGAACTTGCGTAACTTGATCCAGTCCCTGTTCCTGCATAGAAACTTGTGTCGTAGAAATAGTTTCCGTTTAGCCAACTACCTGAACCATCTGTATTTATATCCAAGTAATACCTTGCATTTGAAATCTGTTTGATGTAAATATGGTTAAACCAAAAACCTTGACCACCAGTAGCTTTTGCACGTACTCCTGTAGTGAAAGCACGTACGTCATTAACTTGAATGGTACATTGTTTCAGGTTAACTAACTCAATGCCTGTATAAGCTAAGTTTTCCAAACCATGCCAACCTAAAGTCGAGTTAGTTACTGCCACTTGGTCAAAGATTTGGTCAATTTCAATATTACACATCGTCATTCCAGTAAACTGTAAAGCTACTTTATCTCTTGTTCCAGTGAATTTGAGTTTACCTTTAAATAAAATATTAATGTTTTTATTCACTGTTATAGTATCAGAAATCACATACCAATTAAGAGATGAAGGAATATACAATGTCGCTCCAACTGGTGTTGCTGTGATAGCATTTTTAATCGCTGTCGTGTCATCAGTAACACCGTCACCTTTAGCACCATAGGATTTAACGTTTATCACTATATCTGCCAACTGTGACGAAACTGCATTTACTTCTTCTTTCGTCGCTTTCTTCCCTAGCTCCGTATTTGTGGCAGCTAATTGCGTATTGGTTTGTTGCAATTCTTCCTTCGTTGCCCTCTTCCCTAATTCTGTATCAACAAACGTTTTATCGGCTTTTTCACCAACTAAAGATGTAACTTCACTTAGATCATTAATTAGTATATTTCCTTCCTGTGTTCCAATAAAATACTCTTTAGTATCCGTACAATAGGCTGGTTCACCGATTTCAAGGATAGGTAAATTGGCTTTTAAGCCTCGTTTAATTTTGATTTTATCGATAATATAATCAGCCATTAGAATTCACCGCCATCAATAGTTACAGTCACAATAGTTCCAGTTAGCTTTTCTGAAACATAAGTATCAAGTTTTTTCCCAGACTTTACTCTCCCGTCAGTAAACTCTGCTGTCCATTGATACTCATATATGCCGGCTACAGTTAAATCCTCGTTAGTCAACGAAAACTCACAACTTCCCGTTACTATATCAAGAATAGTAGCTGTTTTAGTAAAGATTTCTCCCCCTCGCTTGACTGTAATTGTAACAGTAGCATTTTCTAAATTCATATTTGTGCTAATGGGGATCGTTAACTTGTTATCACCTTGAACAATATTCATAACACACCTCCATATATAAAAAAGCCCTCAGATGAGGGCTTTATCTGCTTCGGCCGAAAGTCTTTCCATATCCTTTTTTCTTCAGCTCAATAACAAACTTTTTGGCTGTATTTAGATCGGTGTGGATATAGAACTGGTAAGGATCTTTTTCCTGTGGCTTTTCATTCGGACCGTAAATCTTATCAGCGACACCTTGGCACTTATACCCCTTTTTCTCATACTCAGCAACAAGAGCCTTTGCTTGCCAGAACGCAAGGTTAGGAATGACAACATAATAAGGTGGATTCTCCTCTTTATCATATTGTTCTAGATTCGCTTGTTTGTAGATTCCTAGAAGTTTATTTGCATAACCATATGGATCCGTTGCATATCCTGCAGCTTCCACAGCTCTTGCAGCCTTTTCAAAGTCCTCTTGTCCAAGCACCGCCCGGTACTTGTTACGGTCCCAAGAAACACCTTTAACATATAATTTGCAAAGGTCTTCCATTGATTCTAAGAAAGAAGGATACTTCCGGAAGTTAGCTAGGACTGTAACATCTTTCCCGTTATAGTGCTCCCATGTTGGCATTTGTACGGCTTGACCGTTATATGTTCCTTTAATACCGAATAGGTTAAAAGCTTTTTTTGCTAGTCCACTTTCACCGTATCGTGATTCATGACAAGCTTGAGCGATTATCAGAGAAGCAAGTACACCATATTCCTTAGACAACTTTTGAGCGAAAGGAGCAATGGTACTGATAAATGACATTACTGTTCATCTCCTTTAGTTACTGTATTTTGTGTACGGCTTTCAGAACGTTTTATCTTTGCTTCAATTTCACTCGCCACAAAATCAATGGCCCACGTAGGAATCCATACATTCCAACCTGCTCTTTTAAAGTTTGCTGACATAGAAACTAAGGTATGGAACATAAGACCGCCCCAAAACATAAAGAAAACCAAATTTGGAGTTTTTAATATGTGATCTAATACTGCACCAAAGGCAGGAAGAGCCAACATTACCGCAACTCTCATAATGCCTTGAATCCCATAAGCACTACCGTAACTAGCGTCCTTTTTAGAAGCAGAAGTACCACCGATCCAGTCAAGGGCAATCCCTAGCAACAGAGCTGATACAAACCAGATATACATTTCGCCACCATAAACCTTGCTTAGTACAGACCCAGCAGTCCCGCTAATGGCTCCAATAACTCCGGTTCTAGCTGTAAATAAGTTGCTCAAATTAAGCACTTCCAAATAGCTTTTCATCACACACCGTCCTTTTTTACATAATAAAAAGAGGACTGATTAGCCCTCTGTAGTAGTTATTAAATCTTGTCTTCCTTCAGAAATTAAATAATTATCAATTCCTTGTTGTAAGTCTGGACGTTTTGAAATAACGTAATCGTAGGTGTAAACTCCATCGATAATTCGTTGCCCCATGTATGCAGCCATTAGAATGCACCTCCAGAGAAAATGAGTTCATCCAATGCAGTTTGCATGAGTTCTTGTTGTTTTTTTACTTGTTCTAGTTCCTCTTCTGGAGTTAATGGTTTAGGAATAGCTTCATCTTCTAACACCCATTGTTTAACCTGATCCATTGTAGGCTTTGGTTTGGTGCTTTTCCATACTGCGATATATGGACCTTTTCCATTGTTATCGTCCCTTAATAAAACATCGTCCTTAGATAACTCAGGATAACGTTTTAAGATTGAAGGTTTCATTGTATCGCCCCTTTATGATAGTTTGCTAATTTGTAAATGGTAATTTTCCATTGTTGCGCCTGAATCTGATTGAACATAAAACGTATAGGAATTACCCGCGGTCAATTGTAGAACTCTTGTAACACTAAATGTTCTTGCGCTATATTCCGCATATAGGCGCGTCATTACGGCTCCATTTTCGTAAAGCACAAAATCGAATAACCCTGTCATTGATGCAGATAAATGCCCGTGTACATTGACTAGGTAAACTCCGCTTTCCTTTGGTACATAAGTATTACTAGCAAATTCACCTTGAATATCTGCATATTTATTTGTAAATCCAACTTGCGTATCAACTCCGGCTGCTAGTGATGCATTTGTTATTCTTGATACTGAAACGTATGGCTGTCTAGATAAGTTTACAATTCCATCTTTTGTGGCATAAATAACACCGTTAAGTATAGAGTTATCACTTACCCTTCTAGACTTCAAAGCGAATTTTCCCGAATCGCTATCTTCATTCCATTGAAAATAGATGCCGTCACCGTCACTGTCGTTGTGAGCTACTGTATTAGCAAAAAGACCGTATGCTCCTAAATTTACGTTCTTTGTTGCTCCTGTATATGGAACAGCATTATCCTCAATTGCTTGAAGAGCCGCGATAAAATTAGCACGAGTGAAAAAATCAGTCCCAATAGGCATAGGAATTTTTAATTTCGTTGTTTCATTGGCCATTCTATATCACCTCGATTTGATCCCATGTTTTATTAAGTGCATCTATCTGATCCCAGGTGTAATTGAACGAATCAAAACGGTCCCATGATGTATAAAGATAGGTATAAGTTACACCCAAGTGAGCTGGCTTTATTTGTTCAATCACATTCTTTAAATCATTCAAATTAGGTGGAGTTCCCCGAACACTTACAAACTTAATGTCAAACTCATAAGTAGAAGGTTTCTCAGTAATAACTACATCCCCGTTGGTGAATGATTGACAAAGGTTTTTGATGTGACTTACTGTCACTGTTCCATAGCCCCTGAACTTGGAAATGATATTGGATCTTCTCTGTTCTATAGGTATGTCTACCATTGAAAGACCTGCTTCTTTCTCCCATCTCTCAATGGTATCAGTGGACGTTGATACGAAGAACTGATCCAATGCTGATGAAACAGCATCTTTTAAAGTCTGAATCTCCGTATCTTCCACAGCGAAAACAGCTAACATGGTTTGAATATCTGAATAAATTGATGGCATTTGATCACGTAACATTGACTGTCCCCACCACCGCTACCTGACTTGAACCAATGGTTACATTTGCAGTTCCGCTGTTAAGAGTAAGATTTCGATAATCACTTACACCTGGAACCTCTAATATCTTAGATCCAACTAAGGCATAACTCACAAAAGTCGATTTAAAAGCAATTGACTTTAGATATTCCTTTAGGCTTTCTGTAATTGTTGTTGTGACGGAAACAAGACTGTAACCACTCAATATATCTACGTCTACTGAAACATTGATAACAAGTTCAGTAGCACTTTGAACAGTGACGGTAGCACCTATTGGCTTGTTGGCATCTACATGACTTTGTACTGTTGAAACCAGTGTAGAATCTGCTGCCAGACCATTGCTGTTGATGACTAAACATTTAACCGTTCCATTCCCATTCCAAAGTGGTATAACCTTCGCATCGCCAATGCCGATAACCTCTCTACACCAATTTATATAGTGTTGAGCATTCCCACTGGTAGCTGGTGTTTGAACCTTATCAAAATAACGTTCTCTAAGTTGATCATCTGTTTCTTCATCGGTCCCATTTATAACAGCAGAAAGGTTTGTTACACTAGTAACTCCTTCGATGGCTTCTAAGTTTACAATACTATTTGCTGGTACATTCCCGATAGATCCTGCAGATTCACAAGTGACAGGAACATTTGCAATTCCAGAGGAAATAGTCTTTTCTTCTGTAGAAGTAAAATACACAGTATCTACAAAAAAACGAGTACCTACCGGGATAATGGTTCCATTTGTACCAGAAACTCGAACGGTTGTAGTAGCGTAAGTTGCAGGCTTTCGAGTAATCCCTAATTCAGCTGTGATTTTATCTAAATATTCATCCGTAGCCGTTTCTGCAAAAGCTTTATCAATAATGGTATCCATTTCGATGTATCCATCTTCTAAGGCTGTAGCTACACCAACTACTGCATCATAGATAAAGCTCCCCTCTGACTTATCGTAGTCATCTGAAATTGAACTGAGCATTCGTTCGATAATTTCATCCTTAGTTGGCATTTAGGTTCACCTCCGTTTCCCCGTAGATCGTATCAAGAACGAATTCAATGGTTAGTGTTTCTTGGTCAAAAGTTACTTCAAGTCCTGTTAATCCGTTAATGTAAGGACTTCCCGAAAGTGCCTCTTCAATCATTCTCCTAGCCTCTGTTTCCACTGCTGCTGAAGAATAACCAGAACCAATTAAACTTACTAACTCTGAGCCATAATCCCAGCTATACACATCATGTTTAAAGCGTTCAGTTAACAAGGCTTTATAAGTCCATATCTTCACAGCTTCAAGACCTTCTACAAGATACATTTTGTTATTTTTTAATAAAAAGTCATTTTTCTCAAAGTCCCATGCCCATTCTTTTGCAAGAGGTACATCCTCTGTTATCTCTTCTGTTATCGGCTCAACGTATGGGAATATCAAGGGTTACTCACCTTCCCTAACACAATAAAAAAAGCTCCTGTTCGAAACAGCAGCACCGTGTCACCTGTGGTTAATGTAGCATCGTTCAATATCTTCAATTGGTTTGAACCCAATGTAATTCCGGTTGTATGAATGGTTAATGGAGAGGTAGATAACACTTCACCAAAGAAATCGTTCTTTAGAATAGAAGCTGATCCTTGTTCCCTCATAATGGTAATTAAACGAGGAACACTCATTTCTTATTCCTCCATTTCATTTTTAAAGTTCAAGGTTAAACTCATGGTGTGGTTTCCATTGGACCAGGTATGTGTATCTTCATCAATGTAAAAGAGTCCTGACAGTCCTGTGTATGGGTCTCTAATCCGTACCGCTCTTCCTGATATACAACGAACATCACCTAGACATTCAAGAGAAGCTTCACGGTCCATTCCGTGTAAGAGCTTCTTAGCTTCAGTTGTTGCATTTTTGTCTTCTTGCTTCTCATACACATCCTGAAAGATCCCCCAGGTATTAAGTCCTTCACCTGTAACTTGACCAATCCGATTCCCTTTATCATCCACAATAAGGACTTTATTAATGACATTTTCAATCGTTTCAGAGTAAGTAGAATCTGTAATATTTTCTTTGTTTGCCAATCGGAAATTAGATACTTCTTGACCAGCTGCAATAATAGACAACTTCCCTGACTGAATAACCGGGAGGTATATCCGTTTAGTTGATTTTTTCGCTTCTTTACAAGCACTTAAGAGCATTTGATAACAGTTAATGCTTATCTCAGCCTCTAAAGTTATACCTATTCCAGAATCCACTATAGAGCCTACAGGAATTCCTAAATCAGCAGCAACCTTCCTTACTACAGCTCCTAAAGTTGTCTTGGTGAAGTTATAGGATCCTGAACTTTTTAGAATATAAACCATCGGATCATATGCAAGAAATGATATAGCCTTTGATGAATAAGATAATTCTTTTTTAAATAAATACCCACTAAATAATGTTGTTTTCCCATCCACAAGAGAGACTGCTTGCCCTTGAGATACTTGATAAGGTAAATTGCTAGGAACTGAGAATTCAAGACTTCTAGCCGCATTGTATTTAGACCCTGACCAGGTTAGGTCTGTGTGGTGGATTTGTTGCTTTCCTACATAGAGCTTCATGGAATAATCAACACCGTTCCAATTTGTAACAATCTTTCATTCTTGATACCGTTCTTAGCTTTTATCTCCGTCCAACGGTATGGATTGTTGTAGAATCTTCTAGCAATCGCCCATAAGGTATCCCCTTTAACAACCTTATAAGTCCTTGGTTTTGGTTTACTTGTTGTTGACCTAGTACTAGGTTTTTTTACTGTTGTGGTTAACTTCGGTATTGTAATTACTCGATATTCAACTAAGGTTAGTTCAAACTCTACATCTCTTGAACCGGCTCTCTCTCCGTAACTGAAACTCTCGATAAAAAAGAGTTTATTAATGTTGGTGTTAGTAATAAACAACCGAAAAGGCAAACTGTTGTGTTCCCAACTCTCAATAATCTTTACAAAGTCATAAGGTTTAGGGAAATTTCGATACTGACAGAATGGATAATACTGATTCGGAAAGAAGGACTTGAAGGAAATACGATCTAGCTTTTGATCTCCTTTTCTGGAGTATTCTCCAAAGTCATTCACTTCCACAATGTTAATTTGATGCCCTGTTTCTACAGTGAAGTCAGCCGGAAGTACAGGTAAACGTAACTTCTTTTTGTTATTTCCATCCACTAACCAAAATTCCATTAGTACGCTGCACCTCCATAACTAACTAGTTCTTGTTCAATTCTTGTCACCAACTTAGTGGTAATACGGTCTATATCAGCCTCTTCACGAACAATAATCTGATCTGCTAATTTAGCAATAGAAATAGACCCTCCGCTTGATTGGTTTGCCTCTTGCTTCGTAAGTACTCTTTCACCTTCATGTAGCAAGGCTGGAAAGTTATTACGAGGTACACGCTTCATACCAAATGCTTTTGGTGAACCTTGTTCAGTTTTATTGAAAAGATATTTAACTGCAGAAGTCACCAAACTGTTCTTCACACTTTCTGTCTTTTCCCCTGCGCTTACAGCGAATTTCCCAACAAGTTCAACTGCTCTTTTTCTTACATAAGCATTTTTATCTTGTGGACTACCAAGAATCGCTGTATAGATTCCTGAGCTTTTGATTTGTGCATCTAAGCCACTAATTAACCCTTGGCCAATTGCCGTACCAATTTGAACTGCTATTGGCACGAGAACAGGCATGGAAGCTTCTAAACTAGAAAGCATAGTTTGTACAATGGTATTTGATGCTTCTTGAACCTTGAGCTTTCCTTCTGCTTCATACCATTCACTAAACCTCTTAGTTATGTCCTCAAACACAAATCCAACTTTCGCTTGAATGCTAGTGAGCTTTTGGAAGTCTGGATTATTATAAATACCTTCAACCCATCCGCCTATTCCTCTTGCAGCCGTAACAAAACCAGTAGCAATGCTGGAAGCCAAATCTTGACCAATCTTAATCAGGTTATTTCCTTTGCCTGCTTGCAAACCTTTATTAATATCATCAAGAAGAGGTTTGATTATTTTAACCGCTGGATCACCAATTTTTCTAAGTCCAACTTCCATCGTTTCTTTTATCTGGTTCCACACTCCAAGAGTGGTGTCGCCCATTTCATTTACGAGCTTTTTAGTCATGCCCATTTTAGTAAAATACTTATCTAATTCTTTTAATTGCTTTTCTATTGGTAAGTTTTTAATATCATTCAAGACACTTTTAGATAACTCGAAACGCTCAGCCATAGACCGAGAATCACCACTAAATAACTCACGCAAAGCAAATACAGAACCTTCAACCCCTTGCTTCGGATCCACAGCAAGTAAACGTTCGGCTAAGTCCCACATTTGATCAAGTTGCCCTTGGTTTTTACTAAGAGCAATAAAAGATTTTGAATTCCCGAAGATATCTTGAGAGTTTAATAATGGAGATCCAATGGCCATTTGTTCCATGCTCTTCATGTACAAGTCTGATTTTTTCTTGTCATTGAACATCGCTTCTATCGTTTTTGCTGACATTTCATAATTTGCCGCATTCAAAAAAGTACTGTCAAAGGTTTGTTTACCAGCATACATTCCACCAAACAACAAAGTCGGACCTAGCCAACTATTCATAAGACCTCCGCCCATACCACCGTGCATACCATGTCCCGAACTTAACAGATTCTTAGTTCGTGATACCGCGCGATGTAGAGCATGATAGGCCTTTTCTAGTTTACCGACTTCATGAACCGCCTTTTTCGTATCGACATCGGGTTTTATTTTCTTATTGGACTGCTGCCTTAACTTCTCCATCGAGACCTTCATACGCATTAATTCATTGTGTGTTTTTTGTACACTTTTAGTAATACGTTCAAACTCTTTGGAAGCCTTGTCTTCTACGGTGACTTTCGCTCCTAATTCTTCCACATCTTTTCTTCTTGCCATTTAACCACCTCCTACCCTAAAAGGTGTCCTTCAATCTCGAGTTCATAAAAAGCTCGTATAATGGTTATTTCCCCAGAAGGCATATTATAAAAGAAAGAGGGACGCTGACGACCATGCAACCAATAGTAGTAGCACATCTCCGCCATTCCGTCCCTCTTCACTAGTTTTTTATGTCTTCTACAGCACCTTCATTGTAGCCACTTAGCTTGTTAATCTGTTCATAAAGTGCATCCTTCTCACCAGGCAAGAAAAGCTTATCTACAAGGTCATAAGGAGTTGCTGCGCCAATGTGCTTGCATAATTCTTCATCTCTTAAGTTTGGTTCTGCTATTCCAGACAGAACAGTTGCTTTTCTTACTTCATTTACGTCAAGGACATCATCCTTAATGGCCATGTCACGAATCTCATCCAGTTTGTCAGATGAAATCCCTTTAATCTTTACAATAAACTGCTCACCTAGAAGATCACTAAGCCTCTTTACTTCAACTTCTTTCGTAGGCATTTGCAATTTACTGGCATCAAGCTTTAATAATTTCTCTATAGCGTTCATAGTATCCTACCTTCCAATTGAATCGATTAATGTTGGCATATCACTGAATGTGAATGGCTTTTCTTCACGAAGAATCGTGTTATTTTCCCAGTCAGCTAGAGTGATATCATCAAAGGTACAGTTAGGAATTGACACACGCTCCGCTCCAAGTGCTGCAGGATCTTTAACCTTAGAAACGATAGTAACCATTAATTCTTTTCCTTGCTTCAACATATCCAACTGACGTTTTAACAGCTTTGAATTAATTTTAGTGAAACGCACTGACCCGGTACCTTCCCATCCCATCATTTTCTTACCACGGCCACTAGGAACACCGCACATAGGAACATCTTCTTTTAAAATGTTAATCTTTGCTTGAAGTCCAAAAACCTCAGCAAACTTTTCACCGTTTATCCACGCTTCTCCATAAGTACCGGAAATAGCTTGTTCTGGTTTAAAAGTCATTGACTATCCCTCCCTTACAGATATGCCTTCATTGTGATATCTTCCATTGCATCTAATGGCTTGATATTAGAGCGAATAAATACATCATCCTGAGTATTTGCTTCTTTAATCTCTTCATCAGTCATTTGAGAGGTATCTACTCCGATTCCTTGTAGGAATACACGTTGAGCATCGATATCAATCTCAACTGAATTTACTCCTGGATCAAGTAATTGGTCTGCTTCTAATTGCATGTGATAAGCATCAATGGCAGTTAGTAGAAGCACTTTGTTATCGTAGCTGTTTGGATATTTTCCGATGTAATTGTCGTTAATGGTCTTTGTAATATCCGAGTAGTAAAGGTCAAGAATATCAACAATTTTAATCTTCTTGAAGCTTGCCCCTTTATCAGCTGTAGTTGTTTTGAAACTATTCACTCCACGAGCAACTTTTACTTTTTCACCATCATGGAAAATTACAAATTCACCGTTATCAATGGCTGTATCCAGTTGAGCTTTTGTATAAGACTGACAGCTTGTTACTTCAGGAAGAGGTTGGAATGTAGTTGCCATACTTAGAGGTGTTCCAGCAATTAATCCTGCAATACGAGCACAATATTGTGCAGCTGTATAAGTGGTTGCACCATTCACAATACTTCCAGTAGTAAAGTTAATAACATACTCTTTATCTGCTGCCGCACTTGGTAAAACAGCCTTAACCATTTTTCCATTGTTACGCTGATTTCCTAACCAAGTATAGATACCAGCAAGTTGAGCACCTGTTACTTCTGGTATAGCCAGGTAATCAAATACTTGAGTCTCTAACCAAGTAAGACCTGCTGTCCAATCGGCCTCATTCCCCACTCGAACAATAAGTTTCAATGGAGCTTGCTGGCCCCCGATTAAAGCTAACTCCATTTGTTTCTTGTTCGCATCTGAAAGAGCAGCTGGGATATCTGTAGAGGATAGAACAGTGTATGTCCCGAGTGCAGCTGTATCTTTTAATAAAAGAGCAACAATTCCCCTAGCACCACGCTGAATTGCACTTGCTGCTAACTGTTTAAATAAAATATTTACTTGTGGGAGTCCCATCAATTAACCTCCTTAGTGAGATTCACTTGACCGATCATCGGTGTAGAATCTTCTTGTGTTCCATACACAGTGAAATCTAAATCGAATAAATAATGCAGAATGCCGTCTACAATTTCATACCGTTCTTCAGACGGTTTTATCTTATATGTGTCAAAAGAAATAACTGAAAACATCTGGCCAAGTTCCTCTGACATAACTAGGTTCTCTTCCTTTGTTTCTTCTAATGACATATATTGAACATCAACAATTATTGACCGTTCCTGTTGGTTAGGAGTCGGTTTTTCAAATGCGACTGGAATTATATCCACAAAAAAACAAGGCCTTTTTAGACCTTGGGTTTTCTTTTCATCGTAGACTTGATGATCTGTAAATGTATCTGATAAGACTTTTACAATACTGTCTTTAATTTTCACCATCATGCGCGACTCACCAACTCATTGAACATTTTTCTTAATCTACGAGGAATAGTTCTGTTGATCGTCTTTATGGAGGTTGTAAGCATGTAATAGCCGTCCACTTTTCCAACTGTATTTCCTGATTTGTCCACAATCTTATGACCAAACTCAACAAATGGCGCAAGTGGTACCTCTCTCCCCTCATAAGTGGTGGTGGCTGTATTGTAAATCATTAGATACACAGTATCGCCATCACGTTCAATACCTGAGATTTTCCAAGCTCCTTTTAACTCTCCATCATCAACAGGAGTACGTTTCAACACTGCACGATTTAATGATTTTCCGAGATCGAGTAGAAACTTCTCCAACTCTTCCGGGAAGTTATTCTTAATGAACATCAACTGTTCATTGTACTTCTTGAAGCCTCTCATTTCCATTCTGATCATTAGGCCTCATCCTCCATTAAGAGCTCAACCGTTTGATGAGTGTGAGTACGGAAATAACTTTGAACAGTCGCTTTATATACATCAAGTTTATGGGTTATCTCTAATTGATCCCCAGCTTTTAGAACATGTTCGTTTTCAAGATGGAGTTCAAACCGATATATCACATCTCGTTCCTGTTCAGACTCATTTGCAGACCCACTGACGAGTCGAATGAGTTCGCAAGGTATTTGGCTTAGAACGACCTCTAAACGTTCTCTCGTGGCTCCAGAATCAGTCTTATAGTTAACCATTCGACTTACATTACAAGAATCATAGAACGAGTGTTTTCTAGCCTTCTCACAGTTTAGGGTAAGATACCCCTTGGGAACTTCTTCGAACGTCAAAATGAGGTACGTGAGACCGTCACAGGTGAACGTTTGATATTCAGCAACGTCAGAATCTTTTCTAATAATAAATTGATAAGACTCCTCATTTTGTTCAAAGTCTCTACGTTTGGTTTTAATTACTCTTTGGCCCCATACCATTCCAAAAGAAAACAGCAGCCTTTTATTTAACTTTCCTGGATTCATACTAAACACCACCTATAGTAAGTTTATAGAGTGCAAGTTTAGTAATGTTTTCACTACTGGGTTAACCTTGTCCTCTTCTACAGTGTAGGTTCTATTCTCGTACATCTCAGTAGCTAAGACTAAAAGAGCTATGGTTAAATCTTCTTTTAGGTCCATTGATTCAAAGGTTAAACCTGTGTAGGATTTGATGTAATGTTTACACGCTATAAGGATAATCGAAAATAAAGAATCCTCTTCGTTATGGCTCACTCTAGTGTGATCTTTAATATCCTTTATCGTGATTTCACTGATCTTCATCAGCTTTCACCTTCTTATTGCGTTTAACAACAGGTTTCTCTTCTTCTTGAGACGGAACTGCTTCGCCCTCCTCAGGGGTTGGAGCTTCTGTGTTTTCGTCAGGTGAGTTACTTTCATTAAAATCAGCATCTTGTGATTCTCTACTTGAACCATTGTCATCTGGATTTAAATTTTCATCTTGTTCTTCAGACTCTAAAGGTTCAACGTAACCTGCACGAATTAAATCTTCACAAATGTCTTTATCTTCAATTTCTCTGACTTCTTTAAATGCCATTGAAATTACTCCAGCAAAACTTACAAGAGCCTTTACCTTCATGTGATTCACACCTTTCTAAAAGAAAAGAGATGGGAAACCCCATCTCCTAAGTATTAAAGCATTTTTAATCGAGAGATTTTTTGAGCATTTTCTACTTTTGAATCCATTTCAAGCCATGCCACTACACCAATAGCGTGTTGAGTAGCGTACTTCTCCCGTAACACTTCGATAGTTACTTCTTCAGCAACTTTTACAGCTAGACCTGACATATCTCCGTAGTAGATAACAGTTTTTCCTGTTGCCATTTGAGCCATATTATCAGAAGTGTAAACATCTTTACCAAGCAATGTGTACCCCCACTTAGCTGATACATCTTTGTTTAGTAAATAGTTTCCATCTGCATCCTTTAATTTACGGATGGCTTTACGTGTTTTTCTGTTCATAATCCAAATCGCACTACTTTGGAAAACGTCTGGAACTTCTTCTTGAACATCAATTAATTCGTCAGTAGTGATTACTGTAGCACTAGCTGCAGTAATAGTCTGAGTAACTGTACTTAATCCAGAGATTTTAGCAGCTGTCCCATTTAGCAATTCTCTTTCAATCCACTTAACTGCAGACTCTGCAACTTTACCAATAATGAAGTTTACTAAATCGAAATCTGAGTTGTTAAGTAATTTCTTAGAGATTTTAGTTAATGCTCCTGCTAAGAAACCAGTAAGTGTAATGCTAGTGAATTTACCAGAAGTCGCTTCAAGCTCAACAAATTCGTCAGCATAGGCCATTGTAATTTGTTGCGTAGTTTCATCGTAGTAAGGAATGGTAAGCGATCCACCAACGTTGTAACGTGTAGCCAATTGATAAATTGGACTCAAATCATAAACTTTACTGATGATTTTGTTAGCGATGGATTGTGGAATAACCGCTCCATTATCACCAGTTGTAAAGTTGATATCAGCACGTTCTTCACCAGCAACTCCACGAATGTAGTTAGCAAAAGCACGAGCTTCAATAACCGCTCTTTCTTCAATTTTTGATGGTACTGTTCTTTTCTCTCCGAATTTAAGAACATCCGCCTCAGCAGCTAAGGTCTTATCGATTTTAGCAACTTCTGATTTAATTTCATCAAAACGTCTGCTTTCCTCATCGGAAAAAGCACGGGATTCTTGTTTACTCTTCTTTAAAAGGCCGTCGGCTTCATCTAAAAGATTGTTACGTTGCTCCACAAGTGTAGGCATAGAGCGAACTTCAACTACAGGTTTGTTAAATACGTTAATAGGCATTTTCATTAATGGTTTCCACCTTTCATCTTTAAAAATTCAATTTCTTTTTCAAAAACAGAGTAATCCACAAGTGATTCCTCCCGTTTTTCCTCAACCTTGGTGAGATCTTCAATTTCTGCTCGAAATTCGTCACCGCGTTGCTCTGAAATGACCTGTTCTTCTCCACGAGCTTCAATGCTTGTAGCAATATAAGCTGGAGTTTTGTCCAGGATAGACACCTCAATGAGGTCAATATCATCAAGATATCGAAGAGCAATTCCTTCTGGACCGTCCTCCCATGTTGGATTATTGTCGATAAATCCAAACGACCAGCCTCTTAATTCGCCATTTTTGGCTTTTTGGACCACATTTTCGTCTGTTACGGTAGTAATTGCACGTAATCCGATGTTATCCTCAAATAACTGAAGATTTCCTTCTTTGATAGAACCTAGGCGCATGTTGGGATCGTGATTAAAACGTAATTCCACATCATCGGCTTTTCTAAGAGCTTTTTCAAACGTTTTCGGTCTGATTTTTTCCTTAAATCGCCCGCGTGGTGAAGGTAAAACACGACTTTCCCTTTCAACTGCGTTAACGTACCCATCAAGTAACACCTGATTTCCCCGAATCTCTATTCGCATTCGTCTCACCTCCTTTCAGCTCGTCCATATTGTTGGTTTGATTGGTGTTAGGTGTGTAAATTTCTTTTGTTTTCGGATTATAAAGTACGTCTTGGAGTCCTAACTTGATGAAATCTACTCCGTATGGTTCAAGATCTTCTTTGAAACGGACTTCATCCCATTGCATCCAACCGTTTTTAATCCCAATTTCATAAGCCTGGTAACGCTTGAGCATGTCACCTTTTAAAAGGTCTGTTGTGTCAAAGGCAAAATAAAAAGACTCATTTTTCTCACTAGGGAGCAATAAGTCTTTGTTTATGGCCGTGATTAGCGCAGCCAATATAGGCAATATGCAGATTTTTATCCAATGGTTATATTCTTCATCGGTTGCAGAACCATCCAGAATAGAAGTAGGTATTTTAAGTACTTTAAGGACCTCGTTAGAATTGGTCTTTTTGTTCTCATTGAGTTGCATTTCCACAGATGTGTTTGAGGCTTCTTGGAAGTCTAATCCGTTGTTTAAAACCACTACGTTTTCACTATTGTTAGCATATAGGTTTTTCCAAGCAGTTTTTAATTCAGTAATAGCATCTGGAGATAGCCTTCCTTGCGCCTTTAGGAACCCTTTTTTATTACCACCTGTTTTGACCAGGATTTCCTCAAAAATCAATGTGTTATATGCAACGGACAACAGTTTGTTATTTTGTTCAATAAACCCTATACCAGTTACACCATCTTTAGATCGTCTAATTAACTTCAAGAATTCATATGGTTGATAAGTAGCTCCATGGACTAAAAGATCATATGCTTTGAAAATTGGATCCACATTCATGTTGATTGAAACATTTTGGTGTTTAACATAGTGCAGACTTTTTACTTGGTTTCTCTCTCGATTGATATATGCGTAACCCGATCCATCAAGTAAATAGTCCTCTACAAGAGCCTTTTTGAACTGAAAACCATCCAAAGTGTCTTTTGTCTCATCGTTTAACAACCTAACTCGGTCATCTTGCACCTCTGTAACCTTCCCGTTTTCCTCTTTAAAGAGCTTAATCGGAATAGATGCCACTGTGTCACTAATGAGATCCACACCAGCACTTAGGGCCGGAATGTTCATAGCTTGATCTCTTTCAATCCTTTTGGTTAAGATACCAGCACTAATTAATAAGTCTTCAAGAGTTTCATCAACTGTTACTTCACGTTTTTCTAATCCAAACATTCGCTTCCAAAATCCCACATTCTCACCTCCTTAAATTACCTGAGCTCCCCAATCGCTGTCTGGATTGAAGATCACATCTTGCTGCAGCAGATAAATGGCGTTGATTGTACTCACAACCATGTCTACTTTTCCATTCGATTTCTTTTTGTTCACATACATATTTTTGTTATTATCCTCAGTTACTTTTGCATTTTGAAAGTTCTCCTCATAAAGCTTGTTTTCAGTGTAGTGAAATTCCTGGTTTAGAATCTTCTCTTTTAATAATTTGGTTGCTGGGTGAAGAACACTTGAGTGCTGTTTAACTTCAACAGTAATGTAGCCTGCGCGTTCAAGCCTTTGTGCTGTAGATAAACAGTTGTAACGGTCATAACCAAATTTCACAACAACCACTCCGTGTTCCTCTTCTATTTTCAGGATCATATCCTCTATAAATCCATAATCGACTGTCATATCTCCACAAGAAAAACAATCACCGGTTTTAATAAAATCATGATAGTTAATCTTTTCGAGCCTATTTTTCTCAGGAATCCTTTCAGTAGGTACAAAAGCAACTGATTTTGAATAAATCCTTCCGTCTTCCTCAGTGACCATTGAGTATGAACAGTTATCGCTTGTCATCGCTAAATCGATTCCCACCCATACTTGTCGGCCTTTCCATTCAAAAGAGTCTAGTTTGCATTTTCTGAGGTCTTCCACATTAATAAATTCCTCACCACTGTTAGAAGGTAAAAAGTGGTTCATGTGTTTACATAGGTACTCTTCACGCTCTGCCGGCTTTTCAATGGCAGTTTTACGAGCATCACGAATTTCATTGTAGTTCTCTTCAATTCGAAGAGGGTTCGCCTGATAAAGCCCTGTTTCATCCCACAGATGCTCAGGTTCCGCGTAATATAACAAAGCAAACATGCGGTCATCATCGATAATTCCAGCAAACACTTTTTTGATGTATGCCAACTCTTCCAACATGATAGACTTATCTTCTGCGTAGGCTGTGGTCAATTTAAAACGAAGTGGATTCTTTACGTTCAATTGGCCCGACTTCATAGCATTGATGTTTTTGTAATCCTTAAGAGCTCCCACTTCATCGGCAATAAAGGCAGAAGGACGAATGGAGTTGTTCTTGTTTGCTTCTGCTGTTCGAGCTTGGTAGAAGCTGTTGGTGAGCTTGCAGATTATACGACCACTCAATGTTTTAGGAATGACAAAGTATTTGCTGATATTAGGACTCGCTTGGATAATTTGAGTCATTGCCTTTTTGACTTCCCCAGCAAGCTCACGATCCAGACAGATGGAATAAAATTCTGAGTAGTCATCTTCAGTAAGCATCAGAATGATTAATATAAGAGCACAAATGAATGTCTTAGCATTCTTTCGTGGAATAAACAAAGTCACATCTCGGTACCTGAATTTTTCAGGATTTTCTTTAAATCTCCAACCGAAAATATTCACAAGAAAAAAAGCCTGGAATCCTTCCAGACCTTCTAAAATGGTTTTACCTGTTACTCCTAACCCTGTTGCAAAGTGTAGAAGCGTAAGTATACCTTCGATTTTCTCAACTTCTTCTTCATCAAAGTAGTAAGGGAAATCATCATTTTCCTGCGCTTCAAGTTCTTTCAGGAACCACTTACACTGGATAATAACCTCTTTTGTAGTAATCTCTTTTCCTGCAGCAACTCTCTCTGCGTATCTTATTGCTTTTTCAAATATCACTTCTTACCACCAGCCAAAACTTTAAGCAATGGATCATCTTCTTTTTGTTTCACTTGGAAGTTAATAGTACCCATTTTCGCTCGGCTTTGTGGAGATAGGCTCAATTCGTTGCAGCAACGGAAAAAGATTTTTGTGTACTTATCCAGATTCTTTAGGAGCTCGGCTTCATCTCCCTGACCTTTATTAATTTCCTTCTGAATTTGTTGCTTTCGATCAAGGGCAAATACACAGGTTTCTAAAATGTAAATATCCAAGTTTCCTAGAATCCCACTAGCCTCAAGTTCTCCCACGATGAAACGGAAAATCTTTTTCTGTCTGGCATTCAAATGACTAGGAGGGGAAATACTATCGGCTGCTCCTTTGAGCTTGTTCTCGATTAATACCCGTTCCTCAATTTCTGCTTTTGTTTGAGAACACTCGGACAATAATTTAGCACTTTTCGTTGGTCTCGCCATTTCCTCACCTCCTTAAAATTCCATTTTACAGATTTTTTGCGATCCTGACGGCAGGCGTGGTCTCCGGCCAGTCCTCATTTCGACAAATTGACCCGGGGGGGATCAAAATTCGACTCATTTCATATCGTTTCATGTCATATCTTATTGTTTTCTTCTTGTTTCTTTGCAATATCAATGAGTGTCTGTCTGTCTATCTGTCCATCCTCAGCTAGCTTATGATGTGGAGCACACAGGGAAATAAGATAATCATTGTTCAATCTCTTACTCCAATCTTCTATGATTGGGACAATATGATGGACCTCAATGTTAGTAAAGGTATATCGTGCAGGAAATTCCCTAATACACATCTGACACAGGTGCCTGTCTCTTTCCCTTATTTCTTTACTCTTATTAGTCCATACTCGTAATCTCCTAAACTTATCAATATACGTGGCTTCTTTCTTTCGTACTGGTTTATATGGACATTGATAACTACGGTCATGAATACTTCCACAATATTTACAACTTCTCAGCATCTAATCAATCCCACTCTTGTCCATAAACTTCCTCCGATTCTCACCCATGTACAAGAGAAAGAACGTAAAGATACAACCGATATAGAAACCAAAGATAAGTCCTGTAATCATTTCAACTGTCCTTTGATTTGTTCTAACTCTTTAATGAACTCCTCAACCATAGACTTAGTTAGTACATCTCTACTGATAGGAGCTCCACCCATGAATTGTTTAATCTCTAATTTACCGTTAGCAATTGAACCTTTAATAAAAGCTCCATTCACATCTAATCTCTGAGTAAATATCATCGTCTCTTCACTGCTCCTCTCTCTCGTTTATAAGTATCTTTACGAATACCCATTAGATCCTCAATGTCTCTTCTGGATAAATTCTCTTTCTTCTTAACCTTTACTCGTTGTTCTTTAGGCAAAGACTTAGACTTATGTTCCTTCTGATTCCTAATAGCTTTTCTCAAGTTGTTTACACGCTGAATCTCTTCTCTGGTTAAATGATCCGAAAATAACATGCAACCACCTTCTTTAGGAAATATAAAAAGCACCCGTTGTTTTGGATGCTTACTAACCAATAATTAAGTTTTAAAAAATTCATACGAACGTTAGTGACGTATATTATTTATATTCTTTACATTCTTACCATTCTTGTTTGTGGACAACTGATGGACAACTGCTGGACATTTGCGGGACAAAATTTTTATGAGTATGTCTACAAAGTCAGTCATACCAAGGGTTTTAAACACAAATTTGATGGACAAAAACGGGACAGAATTTGACCAGAATTTGGACAGGATTTTTACGTATTTATCACCCGTTTTTTACTGCGGAAAAACAGAGAAAACCGTCTCGATCCAATCCTTGGACAGCTGAGATCACTGCTAGCCCTGGAGGTGCTTCTATGAAAGCGTAAGGGTATGAGCGACATTCTGTCGATTATGGCAATCAGAATGCAACCAGGATTGGAGTATTCGATTAAATGAAAATAGGAACTGAAAAGAAGTAGAAGTGTCAAACACCCTTGCCTCTTAATCAATTCCCGATGATATAACTTTAACATGTATAAATCCAAGTGACACAACTTAAAACCGTAAAGTTATTGGATTGTTTTTGTAATATTTTTAGATGTTTTTCTCGTACTGTTTATTACTTTTCAAAATTCTTCCCATGACTTTTTGCCATTAGTCCAAACCCAAAACCTATATAGGCACTAACTACAGCAATAAGAAACGCAATTCCCCAATCCATTTCCTCAACTCCTTAGTGAATAGTAGGTGTCAATTCTTCGGCACAACAATATTCAAACTAATAGCTAATTTATAAAAAGCTTTCCACCGGATTTTGCTGTAGGTCTTTTCTGAAATAGGTGGTTGAAACTTAAAGTTATAGACTTGTAGATCCGTTGTGTACTCGGCTTCTTCTGACATATACCGTTCCTCAATAAGAAACCTTTCCATCTTCGGTAAAGCTCTCACAGACCGTTCTAGACGTTCACAGAAGTTCTTTCTATATCTCATTTCATCGGTGTTGTAAATCGCGATAGAAGCTGTCTGGTCGCTTGTGACATTAGTGGCTCCGTGTTCTCTTGGTGTACTACTCGAAGTGATGGATGCTTCTCTTTCTTCAAATGTTAAGTATTTGAATAGCCGATATTTAGAAAAGTATTTAATTAAATCGGCTTGTACTTGTTTTCTGTCTAATATGGGTAAAAACTCTTCTGGTTCAAAGCTCACTAGGAGTAGACCCCCTTTATTTTTGCTAAGAGAAAGCCCCAAAAGTCGAAACTCTCAGGGCCATTATGTTTACTGTAAAAGATCTTCGTCTGTTTCACTGAAGATATCCTCTTCTGGATCATCTTCAGGAACATCTTCCAAACTCATTTGGTTAGGAGTTACCTCAACTGTTCCATCTTGACCAACCTTGTATTCTACACCTTCATGGTCGTTATCATAAAACTCATCAATGCTCATTTGAGACTCAACAATAGTTAAAGTAACATCTGACCCAGCTTTTTTGTAGAAGTTAAATGATTGATCAGAAGAAGTGTCACCTTTAACAATAAAATCTAAGACTGTTTTCTTGCTATCTTTCGAGATTTTATTAAACTCACAAGTTAGTTTTTGTTCAATACCTTCAATGGTTAACTCGACTACTTCACGTGTCATTTGGTTAAGCTCTGGTTTTTTCTCATCCTCACCTTTGACATAAAACTGAACGAGCTCCTTTTTGCTGTCCTTTGTTTGCTTATTGAAATTGGCTTTGACCGTTACTTGCATGATATTAGCTCCTTTATAATTCGTTTTTAAGTTTTTTTACGTACTCTGGAATAGAGTTTTCACTACTGCAATTGCTGCAGTAATATCTTTTTACCTGGTCACTACATAAGTAAGTTTTTAGCACGTATTCAGGGATTCTTTGAGGTATTCCACAATGCTGACAGAAGAATAAATATCCAACCTTGTCTTGCATGGACCTCACTCCTACGCTACTTTATTTGTTTTTCGCGAGCTTTAGCTAATCGTTTGGCAGCTTGTTCTTTTTGTTCCTCCGTAAAAATTCTTAATTGTTTCATACTCACTTGCTTTTCTTCGAGAACACCTTTTACGGCTGTCGGTCTACCATCCTCGTTATCTAAGGTGATTAACTCGCATAAATTAGAGAGTTTTCTAATGTGTTTTGGTACAGTGGAGTAAACGTTCCACTTGCCTGTACTGTTATCAAAAACCAATGTAGTTTCTTGCTCTTCTTTAGAGTAACTAGCCATTAATTTCACCTCGATTATATGGATCAAATTCCATCATTACACCTAGACCATAACCATATGGTTTTACTTCACTCACTTCTTTCCACCCTCGACTTTTATGCGCATCTACGTTCTTCTCCAGTTTTGTTTCGGTCATGGCATAAACAACCTTTTTCAAAACTCTTGGAGAGTTAAATGGATGCCCCATTAGTACAACTTCCCACCGTGTTTATGAGGTCTGGACTTATTAAACTCCATCTTTTTGAGAATAGCAGTCTGCAAATCAATATCCTTAGCTCCAGAAAGATCAAATACCCGAATGCAAATGTCGGCTAATTCTTCAGCAAAGTTCTCTTCATCACCTTTTCTGTCGGCTTCCAAGGCTTCACTTACTTCGCTGTGTATTAGGGCTAACATTGTGCCTGTTTCTCGTTCTTCATCGTGCCAACCTTTGCTAATGGCTGTTGCAAAAGCTTCTTGGCAAAGGTGATCAATCGTTAATCCGTACAATTGCTTTATTCTCTTTACAAGATACTTATTTAAGTCCACTGATTCCTCTAGGCCCATGAGCTCCCAGTTGTAATTAACATCTTTTGCTTCATCGATGGTTTCGTTGTATTTCACAATACCTTTTAAATCCTGACCATCTACTACACTAGCAATTCCATCAATTACAATCTGACTTGTTTCCGGTCTCTCTCTCATCTACAACACTCCCTATTTAGCTTTTTTAACTGGATTTAAAATGGCTTGTACGACTTCTTCTTGATAAGACTGATATGTTTTTCGAGTCCACAAAGCAAAAGCAATTTGAGCTAATACATAAGCATCCACAATGTTGTCGTTCTTATTAATAAACCCATAATGTTCAATAACAGCTTCAGCAACTGCCTTCTTTTTGTCCTTACCTGTTAACCGTTTCTTGCTGCCTATATCTCCAACCCATCCAGTAACATTCACGAACTTCTTAACCTGATTTGGAGTAGCCTCGTAATAGCTAAACTTGCTTCTAAACAAAGCATTTCGAATACTCCCATGGATCCAACCGGCTTGTGCAGCTCGTTGAGTGTCAAACGGGACACCCTCGATGCAAATGACATCACCTGGTTGAATATGCCTCATAATCTCATCAGTGAGTGTGACAATTCGTTTTGGATCTACAGCACCGATGCCTTTTAACTCTTTCTGGACCTGAATATTACCGTATCTGTCCATTGCAACAAAGCCTGTTTTAGTTGAAGGGTCAATTCCTACAAATCTCATTTGAGTATCCCTGCTTTCACAAAGATATTTCTCCAGGCTTTATCTATCCGTTCCTTAACAATGGCTTCATTTTCCTTCTGTCTGTGTCTCAGAGACTTTTCCAGACGTTTTCTTTGCTTTGCCTTGTTTGCCACCTTTGACCACCTCAACTTTCTTGAAATATTCAATCCCAAAGTGATGGACAATCTTTTTATAAAGCTTAGGTCCAATTCCAGGAATCTTATCTAAACCGTCAAAACGATCAGCAATAAAATTGATTGCTGCATCCTGTCCTAATGTTTTGCCTGTAAGTAAACCGTTCTTATAACCCATATCGTAGGCTTCTTTTTTAGCTTTTTGGATTATCGGATTCTTACTCATGGCCGTGTTTCCTCGTAACACTTGATGCAAAGTCCTGGTACCGCATAACCATTAGATTTATAACAAGATGGACATACTTCCGATTCACTTTTCCATATGTGCTTGCAACTAGGGCATTCAATCTTTAAGTTATTAGCATGGCGCATTGAGATAATATGTCCTTCTGTATCGCACTTCGGACAAACGGGATTAGCCATACGTTTCTTCACCTTTCTTTTTTGTAATTCACGAGCAGCTTCGTATCGGTCTCTTAACCTTTCCGAGCTATCCCTTGCAATGGTATACAATTGTTGATTAGTAGCCTTTGAGATATCTTTCACCATGGCATTTCCTGGGGTTTTAACTTGTTTGTTAACTCTTCAAACCACCCTTTGTCACCCATGTCCAAAGCCATATTTATTAACTCTGTTATGTCATCTAAGTGAGGCCATGTATCAAGAGGATCTAGGTTTTCATTTTCAACCCAATATCCTTTTTCTTTAATCGGAACCCCATCTCTGGTTTTTACAAACCTTACATAGTACATTTCATGTTTATCGCTATACGCTTCAACAAAACCGATATGACCATTGATTATTCTAAAAACACCAGTTAATTGAACCCATTGACCAATTTTTAACAGCTCTTCTTGTTCCATTGTTCTCCCCTCCGTTTATTTTGGTTTAGCAATCTCTTCAAATCGTTGTATCCAACCTTTAAACAGTAACCGGAATTCATTCAGCCCAGTATCCCGACCTTTGGCAAACGTCTGTTGAATGACCTTGCCTTCTTTATCCGTATCATCTGGATTGTGCCAAAGAAACTCAATTACATCAGCATCTTGTTCAATGGATCCAGACTCTTTTAAGTGAGAAAACTGAGGTTTTAGTGCTTGTTCAAATCCTCGACTTAATTGACTCAACATAAGGAAACAACAATTCATTTCTCTGGCTATTTGCTTAGCTGTTCTGGTTACTTCTCCAATGGCTTGCGCCCTGGTTTCACCCTTCTTTTGTGGAATCCTCATGATCTGTAAGTAATCCACTGCAATACAAGCAACTTTTCCGTACTTTTTCTTGAATTGCTTAGCAGTTGCTTTTATCTCTTCAATGGTTACTCCTGCGCTGTCTTGGATGAATATTGGCAAGTATTCAAGCTCTTCATAAGCCATTTTGACCGTATCCCATTTCTTATCATCGAAGTCCTTGTCTCTAAACTTGCTGTAAGGAATACCCGTAATATTAGAAATCATTCGGTCTTTCACTTGATTCTCATCCATTTCTTGAGACCAGAGCAGCACTACTCCTTCATGTTGTTTGGCCATTCCGAACAACCTTTGTAGGAGCATGGCTGTTTTTCCTACCGATGGTCTACCAGCTACAATCCAAAGCCAACCTCTCCATGCACCTTTCGCCCAATTATCGAATTGTTTAAAACCAGTTTTGATTACCTGAGCTTTCTTTTTTAAGTGGTCAAAGTAATCTGTCCTGGACTCTGAAAAGCTCTTCATTTTGGCAGTGTCTTGTGGTCTCATTTCCGACACTAATTGCTCTATGTTAGTAAAAAAGTCTTCATCCGTTTCATAATCGTCTCTGGACATTCCTGTAATAATCTCACCCATGTTTTTAGCTCTACGTTCCAATGCTTTTGAACGAACAATACGAGCGTAATAATCAGCATTGGCAGTAGTAGGACAAGATTCAGCTAACTTCGAGAGGTAAGAAACACCTCCCATAGATTCAATGCGACCAAACTTTACGTATGTTTCTGTAATGGTCACAATGTCCACAGGAGCGTTCTTTTTTTCTAGGTATCTCATAACCTTATAAATCTGTTGGTGTCTCTCAGAGAGGAAGTCGCGGTGTTCTAAAAAGGTGATTTCATCGAGAACACTTGAATCAACTAACACAGCTCCTAATACTGATTCCTCTGCTTGCTCCCTGACAACGTCATGCTCCCCAATTAAATGCATCTGGATCATTCCCCTCCTGTACCCAACGTTGGAATTCTATTTCTTTATCTCTTGAATCATTTTGTTTCACTGGTTGTTGTGGTGACTGTTTCAATTTTTCATTCTTTGCGTTAGCAAGTAACTTGTCGTATTGATCTCTAAATTTCGAAGGGCTCATAACGTTCTTCCACCAGAAATTATTTTGCTGAGTCCATTTAATAAGTTGAGCTGCCTGTCTTGGATCTCTCTTATCGAGCTCAATAATCTTCCTCATATCGTCAGCCCACTTTTGAAGGTCAGGCTCTTTAAATTCGGGTAGATTTTTTCGAATTTCTTCGACCAGGTACTTAGCTAATTTATAAGGCTTTGAATTCTCGTCATATTTCTTCTTAGTACCTTTTTTCTTCCCTTCACCTGGAGGTTTAACTTGTTGCTCACCTTCTTGGTATTCCGCCCATTTTAAAATAGTGATAATACTAAACTTGTTGGTTTTACGAATGCTCAACATCTCAAAAGACTGTAAATTTTCTAAGTATCGATACCAAGTCTTATCAGACAGCCTTTGTTCTGGTTTAGCACCACTATTTAAATCAAGAGCAAGAGCTTTTCTCCCTGTCACAAACTCTCCTGGTTTTAATACGACCATGTTATTTCCAACTAATTGCTCGTGTTCTTTATGCGTGGCTTTCATCAAGCAATAAAGCCAGAGCTTTAAGTAGTAAGGATCCTGCCAGATAGGAGAGTTCATGGTCTTGCGATAAAGCTTGATGTAGCCTTGCATTCACCTCACCCTCAATTACTTGGCAAATTGATAGTTATGTTTATTGGTGCAGTTGCCTTTTTTAATTGATCTTCCAGTTGTTCAATCCGGACGTTCTTTTCATGGAGCACACGTTGTAATTCGCGGACGAAATCTTGTGCAAGCTTCTTTTCTTCTTCTGCCTTTAGAACCTTTACTATCTGTAATTGTTCCCATGCTGCCTGAGCTTGCAGTTTTTTTAAGTTCATTCAAATCACCTCTAACCTATAATCTTTATCTGCTTTCAAACCCTTCTTAATGAGCTCTCTCATAACCGTCATTTGAGCTAATTTAGGCATGTTATTAGAGCTCGAAAGATGTGTCAGGTATATTTGTTCTCCGTTCCCTGTCACAAGCTTAGAAAGGGCTTCTGCAGTCTGTAAATTGCTTAAATGTCCAATATGAGAAAGAATCCTTGCTTTTACGCTGTTTGGATAATTTGAAACCTCGAGCATATTCGGTTCATGGTTCGCTTCAATAACATAAATGTGTGAGTATTCCATAGCTGCAATCATCTCTTCATCTACATGACCAGTATCTAAACAAATGGAGCACTTGACCCGGTTATAGTCCTGAATGGCAAAGCCTAATGAATCATAAGCGTCATGATGTGTCCGAAAAGCCGTTATGTAAAAGCTCTCTTGGAAGTCTGTGGCTTGTCCTGGCTTTATGATTCTTCTTAACTCTTCATCTACAACGTTTAAACTCTGCCATTCTTTCTCACCTGCAAAAACAGGTATCTTGTACTTATTCGCTAGTGGTAAACCTTTTATGTGATCTCCGTGACTATGAGTGATGAAGATCCCTTTAATCTCGTTTGGTACAATCCCCACTTCCATTAACCTGGCTTCAATCTTTGTTTTGGCTATTCCAACATCAACTAATATCGCTGAGTTACCAGACCGAATGGCAATTGCGTTGCCACTCGATCCAGAAGCTAGAATGTCTACTTTCATTAGACAAGCTCATCTCCGTTGGACTCTTGCATTTGTTTCATATCAAGGTCCATATCAATGATGTCTAGCAGACCTGTTAATTCAGCTAGTGAAGGATGTTCTCCCATGTTAGGCGCATGCATGTTGATATAATCTGAAACAGCTTCTTTACCGTTTACACCAAGTTTTTTCAGTTTCTTAGTAATTTCAGTTCTAAGTTTTTTAACCGGGTCTTCTTCCGTCTTTGGTTTTTGTGGTGCATCAATTACTTCTTGTTCAGGGGTAATATCTCTTCGTTCTTGTGGCTTGTATTCAGGAATGTTTGATTCTGCTTCACCAGTAGTAATGGTTTCATCATCAAATTCAAGGCCATATTGCTTTTTAAGAGCGCGTTGTTGAACATGCTTACCGAACATATCTGCTGTCCATTTAATCCAGTTATCTTTGTTTTGACCTTTAAACATGTGGTCAATTTCCTCGATATCCATAATCACCGTAACTGGCTTATAACCATCACGGTAAGCAATTGAATAAGCACCAATAATCTTTCCTCTAGGGAATCCAATTTCATGGAGGACTACTTCCATTTCCTTTGTTTCAGGATTCATTCGAATCTTAAACTCATCATTTTCATGAACCATTTGAGTATCTGGTGGTTGGAACCCTTCCTTTTCACGAGCTTTTGAAAGATAAGCCTCAGCAGCAAATTGAATTCGGGCAGTACTTCCATATTTGATAAAGAAGATTTCATTCTTGAATGGATCCAGTCCATAAGATGCTGCTTTGTGTGCAAACAATAAGAACTCTTGGTCATTAGCAGTTGGAGCGATTGAAGTACGAATAACCTCTAAAACTTGTGGAGCAAAAGCCTCTGTAATG
Organism: Robertmurraya korlensis; assembly: GCF_023715225.1. Classification (GTDB taxonomy): domain Bacteria; phylum Bacillota; class Bacilli; order Bacillales; family Cytobacillaceae; genus Robertmurraya_A. Next base: position 266,515 of record NZ_JAMBNS010000001.1, on the reverse strand, counting down.
GCTGGTGTTAAAGGTAAAGTGCTAGGTAAGTTTTTTGACATTGATATCATCCTTTTCTTATAGATTTAGAGTTTTTAAGCGACCTGTTTCCCGGTGGACTACTTCCATTTGCAAGTCTTGATTCTTCACGATTAGCCAGTTAAGTGGGTTTAATCCGTTTTCCAATAAAATCTTCCTTTGAGCACGAGTAGGTTTTTTACCTGATTTCATTCCTTATCACCTCGAGCTTTCTGGATAGCCTTATATAGTAACTCCACTTCATTTCCATCCATGTTTTCGTCTATGAAGTTGTCGAATGGTTCTGCATCTCCGTTTAAATGCCACCCATGTACTTGGAGACTCTGACCATAGAAGCTCAATATTGCTTCTAATACTTCATGTGCTTTAATACATGCCTCAAGAAGTTCTGGTGCAGCTGAAATTAAATGACGATCATTATCAGAAGAAATACTTTCAGCAATTACCTGTCCACCGTAATATTCAAAAGTGTCCTTTGAACTTGGTGTTTCAGCATTAGTAATAACAGTGTCACCAATTCCCCCTAACTTCCATGGACCTGGTGTATGTTTCATTCTCCCACCTCAATCGTTAAGTCTTGCCCAGCAACCACACGAGAGGTAATTAACTGCCCAGTAGGTTGTTTAAAGCTTGTGATTGACTCAGCATTATCTACAAAGACAGGAACGTTCACTTCGCTTTGTTTGCTGAGCACTTCTCTAAGTTCAAGTCCTGCTCTAATGCCCTCTGATAAGGAAAGCTTTCTGTATGGCTTGCCATCTAACTCGATTTCAAAAGTGTTTTTAAACTCTCCGTTCTTTTGCTGTTCGAAGAGACGAATGGATAATGTTTCAAACAAGGCTTGTACCTTTTCAGCTTGTATTTGAGCTTCCTTAGCTTTAAATGCTTTGACTGAATCAATTACAAAGATGGAGTCATTAAGGTTTTCAAGAACCTTGTTTTCTTCCTCCTGAGCTTCATTTACTTGAGTCTGGAGTCTTTCAAATTCTGAGTAAGAGCGAATAGCTTCACGTAATTGAGTACCAGTAGAATCGATTTGACGGATCTCTTCACGTAATTCTGAAACATCGATGTATTCTAATGTCTCCAGTTGTTTCTTTAGCAAATCGCGCTTATTAAGCAACTCATTATGTTTCGCTTTGTATTCCTCGATGCGCTTATCCTTATCAGCCTTAACAGCTTCAACCGATTCTTCATCCAATGGGCGTTGACAAGTCTTACAAGTATCTTCAATGACCTCATTTTTAAGGGATGGCCAACGTTCCTTAGACATATCAATCTGATCCTGAATGTTTCTTAGTTCCGACTGACATTTGTTATAAGCCTGGTTCTTTTCGAATGCTTCATCCATAAGAGCTTCTTTCTCACGTACTTGTTTATCAATTTGAGCGAGCTCAACCTTTAAAGAATCAACAGGTGTCATAATGGTGAACACTTCTAATTGACCTTTCAAGGTCTTTGTCCGACTTTGAGCTGCAATGTGTTTCTTTTCTAGGCTTGTCTTATTTTCACGATGAATCTTTTCTATGTCTGAGAGGTTGTGTTTCTTAAGTAAGGTTCCAAGCTTTTCAGATTGGACTTCTGGAAGTTGTTTTAACACCTCTTTATTAGCTGGTGCTGATACATATTGGAGTAACATGGACCGTTGATTTTCCCATTTCAAAGTGAAGAAGTAATTCGGATTTAACAGGGAAAGGAATAGGTCCTTATCAAATAATTGAGCTATTAACTCATTGAATTCTGTAGCCTTTTTAGGCACCTCATTAATGTAATAAGAGGCTTTGCCTTTCTTCAGTGTCTTGCCTAGTAATAAAGGTTTTTCATCAACATTTAAAAGAGCTTGTACTAAAGTCTGTTCTGCTGAATATGTTATTGGTGTAGGATCGTTCTTGCTTCCAAGTGGGTCTACACCGTAAAATAACCATGTAATAGCTTCTAATAAGGAGCTTTTACCTTTTGCATTGTCACCAGTGATCTTGGTCAGGTCGCCAAACTTAACTTCAAGATCCTGGTGGCTTTTAAAGTTTTCAAGTTTAAGAGATTGAAACTTAATGTTCACCGTTTTTCCTCCATTCGATTCTTATAGTTCTGCAAGTTCTTTTTCTAAACGGGTAATTTCTTTAGTGATAGCTTCAATTGTCGACTTTCTTATTTCTTGTATAAGCTCATAAGATGATGTAAGTTCAACGTAATTTCCGCTAGTGTTGTTCGTGCAGAACATAACCTTGTCTGCGATCCTAATTTTTTCGACTTCCTTCACTAGCTTTTCGATTCTGTTTACTAATTTACGAGCATTTTTAGTACGCTCTTCCATGTACTCAAGTGTTTTTAAGTCCATCCCTTTAACCTCCATTCAATGATTTGGTCTTTCTGGTACTTTCACGATTACTACATTAGGATCTGAAAGCCACATGAGGTTCATGTAATCGTTCCAGGTGATTGGTATGATTTCACCATAGTATTCCACTGCACCGAGCTTGCTCACTTCTTTTACACCACCTCCTCAAAGTGCTGATTTGTAAACAGCACCTAAATGTTCAATTAAGTAATCTTCTAGGTTAGTAGTTAAAACGACTTCACCATTTGGAAACTCAATGATTTCATCACCTTCTAAGATTTCATCACCCATAGCATCAATGCCCCAGTGTTTCGTTAGGTACTCTTGTTCAACTAATTGGTTGCACGCTTCACACATATATATCACCTCCTTTAAAGTCCTTTCTTGGCATCCTTATATCCTTTTTCATAAGCTCCTGCTGAAATTATTGCCATCCCAAACGCACCGACCATTCCACTGACCAAACAGCATAGGATGAAGATCACTTTATTTCCTCCCTAACTTTTTATTTATTGCTCTTTGCTGCAAGCTAACTCCCATCGCTAAACCTAAAACGAATGGTGATCCAAAAGCGACGAGAGCTAAGAGTACCCATTCCATATAATTACCTCCTTTACGTTCACAACATTTTCGCACTGTGCATTAGTAATAACAATTGGCTAACTCATTTTCATCTGTAAGAATTTCAAATAAGTCGTCAGCAAACATCCACCCAGATAAAACTCCACCCTTTTGTTCTTGTATAACTCTATTTAACACTTTATGAACGAAAATTTTAGATACAGGAAAGCAACAAAACACCTTGTCTTTTTGAGCGTATTCAACTGTAACCACATCCCATTTAACACCCATTTTCACCCTATCAATCACATATTCTTTATTAAAAATATTGAATTGTATTTGTTCGCTTAACATAAAATCAACATCACAATTCGTGTTATATTCACCTGTCATATCTTGATGGCTGTTTAATGTATTTATAACAACATCTACAATCTCTATCTTTTTCATTGTTTTTTTATCCATTTCTCCATCTCCTTTTATGTCGCAGTAAGAGTCGATTGACTACTCATCATCTTCCACGCGAAAAACCTCTATGTAGTTTCCAGATGAACTTTTAGTCATTCGCTTTTTATATACAGGAGTCATATAGAATCGGATTGTATCTTCCTTAACTCCTAACTCTTTTGCGCACTCTTTCACGGTACCTAGACAGATAAAATCATCACCTTTGTAGACTGCATAACATCCAGCCGACTTCACTTTTCATCACCCTTATTAGGAAAAGAACCAATCAAGATGCCACCAACTAAACAAAGAGTCATTAAGAAATAGATAGCTACCGGATTCATTGAGCAAACCTCCTATTCTGGTAATCTAGTTTTTAGAACTTAAATCGTTCATCAAAATCTGCTAATCTGGTAAAAAGAGAAGGCTATTTAGCCTCGATAACTTCCTTCTGTTTTTCTAAAGACTCTTTCTCTAGAATTCTAGGAACGGATGTTTTTAAAAAGAAATCAACAATTTTAGCTTTCATTTCTTCACTGGGCTGCCTTTTCATGTTCATCATCCAATCGGTTGCTATTGTTACCATCATCAATAAAAAAAATATCATCAAAAGTTAAACCTAGTTTAGTAGTGATACGACCTGCTACCTCAGCACTCGGACAACGATCCCCATTAATAATTTGGCTCATATGAGGATGAGATAGATTAATTGATTTGGCGAACCCACTTTGAGAAAAACCATTTTTGATCAATATTTTTTTGAATTCAACCTTATCCTTAAACATTACTTTCATAAGCAACCTCCTCTCTGTTTGATTTTGTTTCCACCTTATGAGGTAAATTTATCACGTATTGGAAACTATTGCAACCATTATTTTATAAAAAGAAAAATAAATGCTAACAATAGTAAACAGATTCATTTATAATGAAAACCGAGGTGAACATTTTATGAACGAACACCAAATAAAAGAAGTAGGTCTTTATCTTAAAAAACTAAGAGTCGAAAGAAAAATATCCATCCGTCAATTAAGCGAAAAATCAGGTGTTTCCCACGCTTACTTATCACAAATTGAAAACGGTAAACGTGGAGTACCATCACCAGATATTATTAAGAAAATAGCACCACATCTTAACGTTTCTTATAAAGAGTTGATGAAAGCAGCTGGGCATATCAATGATGATATTAGCGAAGGTTCATTAGAATTATTGGACATTGAAAATATAGAAGATGTATTTGAATATGCCTTTAATATTTTTATAAATAGCGTTACTACAAATGGAGAAGTTGATGAGAATTACAGAATTATGCTCATGCCAAAAGGTTCGGAAGTATATTCAGTTTTTACTGATGAAGATTTAAAGAAGCCATCAACTTGGAGGTTGTTTTTTGAAAATCTAACTTTCCAAGAAAAATTAGAATTTCTATTAATAATCAAAGATGATATTGATCTACCTGTGGAGAATGACTTATACAATGTAAATGAGTTACAACCAGTTGTCGAGACGGCTTATGTTCCTATACTTGGATACATTGCAGCTGGACAACCTATTATGGTTCAAGAACAAATTGTTGGATATGAGCTTATGCCAGGAGTCTATGGAGATGGTTATTTTCTATTAGAGGTCAAAGGTGATTCGATGATAGGTAGTAGGATCTTTCCTGGAGATAAAGTATTAGTTAAATCGCAACCAGAAGTTGAAAACGGTGAAATTGCTGTGGTTAATGTAAACGGAGACGATGCTACTTTAAAGAAAGTAAAAAAATACGACGATGGATCCGTATGGTTAGTATCAACAAATGAAAAATACGCACCCATCGCATTAAATAAAGATTCGAGAATTATTGGTAAAGTCATTCGAGTTATCTTTGAACCCTAACTTTATTCTGAAGATGTAGATTCGGGACACTTCTAGAAAGTAGCTCAACCAATTTTTTAATTTTTTCTTCAGATAGTTTTTTCATAAGCAGTATCCCCTCAATCGTTAGGTGGTGATGAAAACTGTATACGGTCGGACGGTGTTTAATCCGCGACTGGAGACAAAAACTTGATATGACACAAGAAGAACTAGCGCATATTTCAGGAGTTAATCGTTCAAATATTTCTAAGTATGAAAACGATTATAGTAAACCTGAACTAAAGAATCTTAAAAATATTGCTGCTGTATTTAATTGTCATATCGAGGATTTGTATGAATGGAAAAAATCCAGGAGAACCCAGTCTAGATAGGACGGTATGTACTTTGTACTTTGCACCGTCCCGACCGAAATGTTCGAGTTCGCAACATTAGCGAACATAGATACATTATATTACAAAATACCTAATTGTTTTACAATTTCATACCCTAAATTTCGACAAAACGAAGGAGATAAAAAGCAATGGCTGTTGGAATATATATAAGGGTTTCAACCGAGGAACAAGCGCAAGAAGGCTATTCTATCGCGGCTCAAAGGGAACGACTAGTAGCTTTTTGTTTGTCGCAAGGATGGTCTGATTACCGTTTTTATGTCGATGAAGGTCTCTCAGCAAAGGACACAAATCGTACACAATTACAATTAATGATTGATCATATACAACAAGGAAGTATATCAGTCGTACTAGTTTATAAGTTAGATCGACTTACTCGTTCGGTATTGGACCTTTATAAATTACTGGATACATTTGAACAATATGGTTGTAAGTTTAAATCAGCAACAGAAGTATATGACACCAGTACCGCGATGGGGAGATTATTCCTCACACTAGTAGCAGCTCTTGCACAATGGGAGCGTGAAAACTTAGGTGAACGTGTAAGAATGGGTCAAATTGAAAAAGCACGACAAGGGGAATACGCTGCTAAAGCACCTTTTGGTTTTGATAAAGGCAATGACCATAGGTTAGTAATAAACAAAAATGAAGCTGAAATTATTCTTAAAATGGTGAATAAGCTAAGAGAAGGGTATTCAATCAGGCAATTATCTAATTATCTAAATGATAGTGGCATTGATCCCATACGAGGCTATAAATGGCATATTAGAACCATCCTAGACATATTGCACAATCCGGCAATTTATGGAGCTGTACAATGGCTAGATGAGCTCACTGAGAATGCTCATGAAGGTATAGTTAGTAAAAATGAATTTGAAGAGATTCAAAAGGTATTAGCTGACAGAAAAAATGTAAAGAAACGTGAGACCTACTCGACATTCATTTTTCAAATGAAGTTAATATGTCCTGTATGTGGAAATCATTTATCAGCTGAGCGTTCTAAATATACTCGAAAAAAAACAAATGAACGGGTTGAAGTTAACGGGTACCGCTGCCAACCATGTACGCTTAATAAACGGGGATCAGTAAGGGTAAGTGAGAAAAGAGTTGAAAAGGGTTTTGTAAAATTTATGAACGGACTAATCTTAAATAAAGATAACCTTCCACAAACAAAAGAACCTGAGCCAGATACTACTGACTCAGAATTGCAAAAAGTCTTACATCAAATTAAACAAGTCGAAAGACAACGTGAAAAATATCAACGCGCTTGGTCTACTGATTTAATATCAGATGATGAGTTTTCAGAACGTATGAAAGAAACCAAAAAAGTCTTAAATGAATTAATGGAAAAGCAGAAAAGTATTGCTCCTCCAGAAACAAAGAAAAACGAAGTGGATCCAGAAAAGATACTTGCTATTGTAAAAGAATTCGAATTGAACTGGCTTTATTTAAACGACCAAGAGAAGAAACAATTCCTCACAATGTTTATTGATAAAATCATCTTTCAAAAAGAAGAAAACCTTGATGTAACGGTATTAGACGTTCATTTTTTTTGAACGTCTTTTATTTGTATTTGTGTAAAGTACAGACATACAAAATGTTCTTGACTAAGGAATCTCATATCTTGCATCACATACTTTGCACCATCTTCAGGTGAACGAATCACATACCGATCATCATAATTCAAGTTCGTTATTCGCCTTCCTATCTCTACGGCAGCAAGTACTTGTACAGCTTTAGCCATACCAATCCCTTTAATCTGTGTCATTTCATCTAAGGTCGCTTCTTTTAGAAGTCTAAGTCCTTCAAAATGATTTAATAGTCGATTCGCCAATTGAAGAACGGACTCTTCCTTTGTTCCCGTTCTCAAAAGAAGAGCAAGTAGTTCATGGTTTGAAAGGCTTTCTGGACCGCTTTGAACAAAGCGCTCCCGGGGACGGTCTTCTTGAGGATAGTCCTTAATCATTAGTGCTTCTGTTCGCATATCGTACCTCCTAATTTTTTGGGAGGTAGACGTTGAACCTTCATCACCTAAATGGTTGTAATTCGCGGACAAGGCGTGCTATAGGTAATCCAACAACCGTAAAATAATCACCTGAAATTCGTTTCACTAATGTGCTCCCGAATCCCTGTATACCGTAGCTTCCCGCCTTGTCGAACGGTTCACCGGTACTTATATAGGAGTGAATTTCTTCGTCCGTTAACTCCCAGAATGTTACATCCGTCTTTTCAAAAAAAGTCGTAGTACGAGCAGCCGATACAATCGCTACTCCTGTGTAAACAGAATGTGTCAAACCAGATAATTTCCTTAACATCGCAAAAGCTTCAGTTGGGTTATTAGGTTTTCCTAAAATTTCGCCAGCAGCAACAACAATCGTGTCTGCGCCAATGACGATAGATGAAAAATCATTTTTTGACACATGCTTTGCCTTGCGCTCTGCTAAATGGATCACTACTTCATGTGGTGCAAGTTCAGAATGAAAGGTTTCATCCACATCACTTGCTTTTACCTCAAACGGGATTTGAAGAATGGATAACAGTTCCTTTCGTCGTGGAGAGGAAGAGGCTAAAATGAGGTTTTGCATAAGATCACCTTACCTTTTTATTTGGATCATAGGGGAGATACCTTTTTATCGTAACAAAAATTAGGATGATAGTCATTTTTAAACTGAACTTTTTACTTAAAAAAACAGAGCTCGTCAATGGATTGACAAGACTCTGCTATTTTCTCGCCATTTCCCGGAAAATATCCGAAAATGTCGATATTTTTATTTTTCTGATTGGTATAAAGACAAAAAGCTTAATAAATGCTGCTGAAGCTCCGAGTTCTTCTCCTTTGATGGATTTATGGCAATAGTAATAGCTTTGTCTAGTTCCTCTTTGAGATGAATAAATCTTTCACTTTTCATTTCTTTACTATTAATTTTATCCCATTCGGCTTTCATTTGTGTGACATTATTTGAAGCTTCTTCAGGAATGGTTTGTTCGAGTGTGAGACTTGTACTAATTGTCACTAGTGGTGCATATAATTGTGATGCTTGCTCTAGTAGCTTTTGTTCCGCACTGGTGATTTCGTTAAGTTGTATGCCACCAACTTTTATTTCTTTGGCATATATGTCGATACCTTTTTCCGTTAAACTTCCTCCTATTGCTTTAGCACTTTCTTTCGTTATACCAATGCCAACAAGCAGATAACTTCTATCCGTTGTAACAACTGATGAAGGAATTCCCTTTTGATCTAGAACTTTTTTGCCTTCATTTGCTGCTTCAACCGAAGAATAAGCACTTTCTTGGACTACAAAAGTAGATACAACCGGTAATGAATAACTCACAACATTTGCCTGCTCGCTTTGTTGTTCAGTAGGGGGAACAGTCGTTACTACTTCTTGTCCTCCAAGCGTCTGGTCACTTATGACAAGTCTTAAGAGGATAAACCCGAAGCTCATCCCAATAATTACGGCAAAAAAGAGGGCAAAGAAAATGGAAGGAGATAGATTGTTCTTATTTTTCTTAAGGGCATTGATTACGCTCTTTCCCTTATTTGGCTTACTTGTATAGCTAGCAATCTTGTACTCCTCTAGTTCTGGTTCCTCACTAGTTTCTGGCAGAATCCAGTCAAAATCTTCTTCGTTCTTCTCAGCAGAAGCCGCTGCAACTTCCTCATAATTCGGTTCCTTTATACTTGCCTTTTCTACTGCCCGTTTATTGAATTCTAGTTTTCGACCTTCATCTTCGACAAAAGTTTTACTAGAAGTCATTTTTTCTGGTTTTAAGTTTTGCTTATTCTCTTGATACATTCTTGATTTACCATCAATTTTAATCGTGATAGTATTTTTTTTCTGGTTTTCCACTACATTTGCCTCCTTCGAAGATGAGTGCTTGTTTCATCCTATCATAGAGTACAAAAAAAATAACAAGACTTTTGTCGTCTTGTCATGGAATGATTTCGCCAAATTTCTTGGTTATTTTTGTAATTTCTCATTTATTTTACGTATTGAGCTACTCTATTTCTTCCCGCTCGCTTCGCACCTACATATAATGCACGGTCCGCGTGTCGTATTAAAGATTGAGGATCATCCGCATCGTCCGGGGAAGTAGCTACTCCAATTGATGCTGTAATGTTCACTAGCAGCTTTTTATTTCTATCCGAAATATGTTGTTCAAGGGTAAAGGGCCAATTAGCAATCGTTAATCGTACAAGTTCAGCTAGTTTGAGAGCCTCTTGCTTATCAACATCAGGTAAAAGAATCGTGAATTCCTCACCACCATATCTTGCAACCGTTCCCTTTTTTCCAATCAAATTCTCTAATCGACCTGCTATTTCTCTTAAAATTTCATTCCCACTTTGGTGCCCATAAGTGTCATTTACAGTCTTAAAATGGTCGATGTCTAACAAAATAAGAGAGATTTTCTTTCTTTCAGCAGCCACCAATTTCTTGTACTCTGCTTGCAACTCATTATCTAAGTATCGATAGTTGTACAGATTGGTAAGCGCACATCGCTCACTTATTTCTTTTGTCTTCTCATAATGTCTCGCGTTCTCCACCGCTACAGCTAAGTAAGAGCATAATATTTCAAGAATCATAAGCTGTGATTTTTCATACGCCCTTTTTTCAGAGGAAGCTAGCAATAAGATCCCAACCACTTCGTTACTTTTAACAATAGGAACGCAAAGAACACTCTCCATACCCGGAGAAAGCGGCTCCTTTGTTATAGGTCTCCACTCTTTGCTACTCGAGAAAATAAGGGCATTCTTATCTGCCCAAACCTTCCCACCAATTCCTTCTCCTTTTTTTAAAGCTTTCATGGTCTCAAAGGATCGATACTCTTCGTTATTCCTCTCCATCCGAATGATGTGTAATTGCCCATTCTCTTTATCTAACACATACGCTTCATCTACCGGAAGCAAGGTTTTTAATTTTTGTAAGAAGAGTCCCAATACCCCGTCCACATCCAGTCTTTCAGCAAGCTCGTGACCAATTTTCGCCGCTTTTTGGAGATAACTATTCACCTTTTCTGTGGAGTAGTAAAGGTTTAATATGATCGATAGACTAGCAAACGGTACTCCAACAAATAATAGAGCCACAACACCTACCTCAATATATAACGTGTATAGCACTAGCCCTATTGGCAATGTAAGCGTAGAAGTAATAGTCTCCCAAATAAAATCCTTACCAAAGTACTGCTGTTTTTGCTTAAATAAAGCATATCTTATACCTGATAGAATCAACTGATTAAGAGCATAATTAACGACTGCGTATGTAATCGAAATCAGTAGGAGCTTTGGATTCTCTACCAAAGCAAGGCCGTGAACGCCACCTAAAGCATAATAAATCACTCCACTAAGAAGCGAGCAAATAAAAAACATAAGTGAATTAAGGGGAAATCGATATAATTGCTGTTTGGTGACACGGAGTTTAATTAAAAGGACAATGATACCAAATTGCACAAGAATCATTTCATAAAATAGACCAAATGTTAAAAACACCGCCAAGGATACCCATTGAATAAGAAAAATAGGAGTATTATTTACAACCATTGGGACAGATGCTACGAAAGAGATTAACAAAAGAAAAGCAAACAGATCAAAATCAACCCCACTAATTAATGGTGGGAAAAAGGAATATGTTAAATAGAGACCAATTGGGACAATAAATAACCAAGATATCCAAATCATTTTCTTTGCTTTTTGATCCAATTCCTTCCTCCTCCTTTATTAATGGGTGAAAAGACTTATTTTACCTTAAGTTTATCAAAGATTCAGATATTTGTCATAGCTTATTTTACATTGATTCTAGTAGCTTTAGTAATTTGGGTTTTACCTCCGCTAAGAAATATAGCGACCCCGTAATAACAAGTACTTGACTTTCCCTTAGATGAAGTAGTTTCTCTTCAATACTTGTCTCCCAATCCATGTTTTCTTTTTTATGTTCAGACATACTTATCGAGTAAAGTTCCTTGCTTGTTGCTGCACGTGGAAAATCAAAGGATACAAAAGTGATTTGAGAAGCGATCCCATCTAGCTCTTGAATCATTCCGTCTAGCTTTTTATCTCTTAATGCCGCAAAAATGATGTGAATTTCCTTATTATGGTAGCGTTTCTTCACTTCACGGACCAATGTGTGAATTCCCTCTTCGTTATGAGCTCCATCCATAATAACCGTAGGGTTGTTACTTACCACTTCAAATCTCCCTGGCCAATAGGCTTTTTTTATGCCATTTCTAATAGACGTAGAATCAATTAGAAATTGCTTCTTATCATTTAAGAGCTGAGCAGCCATAATCGCTAAGGAAGCATTTTCAATTTGATGTCTACCTATCATCGTCGTTTGAATAGAAGGCCAGTTTTTAACCTCCATCTTCCAATCAAACTCCTCTCCATTTGCTAATGATTGATGGTTCATCACATAAAAGTCTTCCCCTAATACCAAACAATCCGCTTCCTCTTCCAGTGCTTTCTTTTTTATTACTTGTAACGCTTCCGGTTGATGAACAGCTGTAATAATGGGTACATGTGGCTTTATAATTCCAGCTTTTTCAAATGCGATCTTTTCATGGGTCTCACCTAAGATGGCAGTATGGTCCAGACCAATACTCGTAATAATCGACAGAAGAGGCTTAATAATATTTGTTGAGTCAAACCTACCCCCTAACCCGACCTCATATAGTACTATATCAACCGAGCTCAACTGACCAAAATAATAGAGCGACATAGCTGTTATGACTTCAAACTCCGTTGGTCCCCCTAGTTCCGTTTGCTCAAGTTCATCACTTAAAGGTTTAATAATATTGACTAAACGAACAATATCATCGTTAGCAATAGGCTTTCCGTTCACACTAATTCGTTCGTTAAATTGCTCAAAATACGGTGATGTAAAGGTGCCAACCTTATAGCCCTGCTCTTCTAAAATGGATCTTAGGAAAGTAACAGTCGAACCTTTTCCGTTCGTCCCCCCGATATGTACGGAGTGAAAATGTTTCTCTGGATGACCAAGCCTGTTCATCATCCATTCCATTCTTGTAAGACCCGGCTTGATTCCGAGCCTTAATCTAGCATGAATCCATGCCACTGCTTCTTCATAAGTCAAAAACATGATGGTTCACCTTTCATAATATAGTGAGGACGAATCTATTGTAGATTCGTCCTACTAAATATTATAGTCCTTTTAATTCATTTAAACGTGTTTCTACTAGTGCTCGTTTTTCCATGTAGTCTTTCTCTTTGGCACGCTCTTCATTAATTACTTTCTCAGGCGCCTTCTTTACAAAGCCTTCATTGCTGAGTTTCTTTTGAACACGTTCTACCTCTTGGGTAAGCTTAGCGTATTCCTTTCCAAGTCGAGCAATTTCCTCTTCTATATTTAGCAGGCCAGCTAGCGGAAGAATAATTTCTGCTCCTGTTACAACAGCTGTCATCGCCTTCTCTGGTTCATCAACTACCGTTCCAATGACTAATTCCTCAGGATTACAAAAACGCTCAATATATGCACGGTTCTTTTCCAACACAGCAGAGATTTGGTCGTCTTTACCTTTTACTATCATGTTGATCTTTTTGCTTAGCGGAGTATTTACTTCTGCACGGATATTTCGAACAGAACGAATAATCTCAACCAATAGCTTCATATCAGAAGCAGCTTGATGATCTGTTAACTCCTCATTTACTACAGGCCATGGTGCAACCGTAATTGAATCTCCTTCATGAGGTAGATTCTGCCAAATTTCCTCTGTAATGAACGGCATGAATGGGTGTAGAAGTCTCATCGTTTGATCAAGCACATAAGCTAATATAGATCTTGTTGTTAGCTTTGCCGCTTCATCCTCACCATAAAGTGGAAGCTTCGCCATTTCGATATACCAATCGCAGAAGTCATCCCAAATGAAATTGTATAGAACACGACCAACCTCACCAAATTCATATCGATCCGATAGTCTTGTTACGGTTTCAATGGTTTCATTCAGTCTAGTCAAAATCCATTTATCCGCTACAGACTTTTCACCACTTAAGTCAATTTGTTCATATGTTAATCCGTCCATATTCATTAACGCAAAGCGTGAGGCATTCCAGATTTTATTAGCAAAGTTCCAAGTTGCTTCTACCTTTTCCGTGCTATAACGTAAATCTTGCCCTGGAGAGCTTCCTGTTGATAAGAAATAACGCAATGAGTCTGCACCATACTTATCAATGACTTCCATCGGATCAACACCATTTCCAAGTGACTTACTCATTTTACGCCCTTCAGAATCACGAACAAGTCCGTGGATAAGGACATCCTTAAATGGACGTTCTCCCGTGAATTCTAAGCCTTGGAAAATCATTCTCGATACCCAGAAAAAGATGATATCATAACCGGTTACAAGACAATCGGTTGGATAGTAGCGCTTGTAATCACTTGATTCAATATCTGGCCAGCCCATCGTCGAAAACGGCCAAAGTGCAGAACTGAACCATGTGTCTAATACGTCTTTATCCTGTTCCCAGTTTTCAATATCTGCAGGAGGCTCATGGTCAACATGTACTTCTCCTGTTTGCTTGTGATACCACGCAGGGATCCGGTGGCCCCACCAAAGCTGGCGAGAAATACACCAGTCACGGATGTTTTCCATCCAGCGCAGGTACGTGTTCTCAAATCGGTCAGGAACAAAATTCACTTTTTCTTCTTTCTTTTGTAAGGCGATTGCTTCATCTGCTAATGGTTGCATTTTAACAAACCACTGTGTTGATAAATATGGCTCAACTACTGCACCACTTCTTTCTGAGTGCCCAACGGAGTGCATATGCTCTTCAATTTTAAATAATACGTTATCTGCTTGAAGATCCTTAACAATTTGCTTACGACACTCGAAACGGTCCAGCCCTTGGTACTTATCGGCATTTCCATTCATCGTTCCATCTTCGTTCATTACTAGTACACGTTCAAGATTATGTCTATTTCCAATTTCAAAGTCATTCGGGTCGTGTGCCGGAGTTATTTTCACTGCGCCTGAACCAAATTCCATATCTACATAATCGTCACCGACGATTGGAATCTCACGACCAACAATTGGTAAAATAACTGTTTTCCCAATCAAGTCCTTATATCTATCATCCTCAGGGTGAACAGCAACTGCCGTGTCTCCAAGCATGGTTTCTGGTCTTGTGGTTGCCACTTCAATGAACCCTGAGCCGTCACTTAAAGGATACTTCATATGATAAAAAGCACCTTGAACATCCTTATAAATTACTTCAATATCAGAAAGCGCTGTTTTTGTTGCTGGGTCCCAGTTGATAATATACTCTCCGCGGTAGATAAGACCCTTTTTATATAATGAAACGAAAACCTCTCTTACTGCTTTCGACAATCCTTCATCCAGCGTAAAACGCTCTCTGCTGTAGTCAAGACCTAGACCTAACTTTGACCACTGTTCACGAATATGACTCGCATACTCTTCTTTCCACTTCCAAGTTTCTTCTACAAATGCCTCACGACCAAGATCGTATCGGCTTTTTCCTTCGGCACGAAGCTTTTCTTCCACCTTTGCTTGTGTAGCAATACCAGCGTGGTCCATTCCTGGCAACCACAATACATCATACCCTTGCATACGTTTCATTCTCGTAAGAATATCCTGCAAGGTGGTATCCCAAGCATGGCCTAAGTGTAGCTTTCCTGTTACGTTTGGTGGTGGAATTACGATTGTATATGGCTCTTTCTCTTGGTCATTTAGTGCTTGAAAGTATTTTCCCTTTAGCCACCAATCGTACCGACCACGTTCAATCGTATTCGGGTCGTATTTGGTTGGCATTGTTAATTCATTTGTTTCCATTTTGTTCCCTCCTAAGCTAAATACAAAAAAACTCCATTCGTCTAAAAAGGACGAATGGAGTTTGCTTCGCGGTACCACCTTTTTTCCAATCAATAAATAAACCATGATTGGCTCTCAAAATAGATAACGGACTTCCCGTCTTTCACTACAAAGCATAGCTGTTCGTAAAAGATGCTCAAGGGCGACCTTCAATTGGAACGCTTAGAAAACCTTTCAGACGCGAGTTTTCCTCTCTTAAAGCGAGTAACCAACCTACTCTTCCCTTTCAAAGCAGATTTCAGTATTCAATTATGTAAGTTTAAAGATGTAAACCTTCATTTTATACTCCATATACTACATAAAAAAGTATGTTAACGTCAATAAGGATACCCATATTTTTTTATAACCATACATAGAGTAGTTGTAGAAGCATTTTTTCACTTTCGTCTTTGGTATTACTTTATGAACTTAGGAGGGATTGGTGTGAAAAGACGGTATAATCCTTATACATTGCCACCATGGTTAAGGACGGTGAGAGGAGTATGCAGACAATTCATTCTCCCTTTTTGTATCTTTCAAGGAATTCGAACCATTTTTCTCCCCACAACATTTGATGTATTGTTTCTAGCCATACTCATTGCTCTAGCTATTGCATTTCACTTTGAATTTATTTAGGGAGCCCATTAACTTTGGGCTCCCTCGTTACTTTGAGCCGCTGCTGCCGCTGCGGCTTGTTTTTTTTGTCTCTCAATTTCCTCTATACGCATGACAACATACTCAGAATTTTTTAATAACCAATATTGTTTCTGTAGTCTTTGAACAAACTTTCTTTCATTGTGTTCTTTTGATTTATAATACTCTTCCACCACCCTTAACACAGGACCAGGATGAGCAAAATAACCTAATAATAAGAGCATTTCGTCATCTTTTAATGGAAAGTACTTTAAATACACATATAACCAGTCTATGCAGTCATCACAACGCTTTGGAAACGTATTTAACAGTCTTGATAAAAAAGGTAATATATCATGAATGGCAGCTCCTTCTCTGCTGCTTTCAAGATTAACAAAATATCCATATCCTCTATCATCATACAGAAAATGCTCAGAAGAGATCTTACCATGAACCACAACCGCTCTGGCCTTTGTTTCTTCCTTTGTTAGCTCGAACCATTCTTTTAGCTTGTTTTTGGAATACGTTAGTGCTTGACGAATGTCATTGTAATACAAGCAAAACAAGAGTTCGGTAGGGGACATATATTGCTTTCCTTCACACGCTTCAATATAGCCTTCAATAAATTCCGTCTCTTTTTCCCAAAGTGATGAAAGAGAAGAATAATGTTCTTCTTTTTCTTGAGGATCAATGGTCACTTCATGAAGTGACAATGTATGAAGCCTTGCTAGCTCCCGGAAAAGCTGTTGATTTCTTTCATTCCTGTTTTCTTTTTCCTCATTTGGTAACCATGGCATCAAATAATATAATGCTTGATTATGCAAAACCGCATAGCGTCCATCAACCGTTGGATAAACAGGGACAATACGATTGTATCCTTTCTGATACAGATATTGAATATGTCTAATAAAATCGGTTCCGTGTTTAGGAGCTATCTTTTTTAGTGCAAATACTCCTTTATCACAATAAATACGAAAAATATTCCCAAATCTCTCAATAAAGTGTGCCTTTACTCCGTAATTTTTTAACACCGGCTCCATTTGCTGCAAATAATTAATATTCGACAAGGAGGCTCAACCCTTCCATTAAAAACAACAAGGGCAGGAGTTTTCACCTGCCCAATGGTTGTTCTTCTATTTATGGGCAATAGGAATAGGTATATAAAGTACTTGCCCTTCGTATATATCTTGATTTAATTCAAGATGGTTTACCTTAAGTAATTGTTGTACAGGGACTTCATATCGTGACGCTAATTGTTCGACCGTTTCTCCGCTTTGAACGATAGCCACACGAAGTTTTGTTAAGTCTTCCGTCTCTTCTTTTCGAGCAAAAAACTCGGTTAAAGACATCCCCTTTTTTGAAGACTTCTTTTTCTTAACCTTAGGCTGAGGAGGAGGAGAAGAAGAGGATTCTACCTCCACTTCTGGTTGGGTTTCTACTTGAGGCTCAAGTTCGGCTTCTGGAACTTGCTGAAGCTCAACCTCTGGTTCTTCCTCAACGATTTCTTCTGCAACCTCTTGAGGTCCTTCACTTCGAGCTGCTGAAAAAGTAATTTCAGGTTCCTTTGCTTCATTTACCGGAAGTTGTGGTGCTTCAAATAGTTCAACCGTTTTATTTATTGAAACCACTTTTTCCTCTGTATCATCTGCTGATTTTCTCGCTTCCACAGCGAATGGTTCATACTCATGTTCCAAAATCGTTGGTTCCTCTTGTTCTTCAGTACGAAGCTCATAAGACCTTTCAACCTTTTCGTCTATCTCATCAACGGTTGCTTCGCGATAAGCAACTTCAAGTTGAACTTCTTCTACTTCTGCTTCTTCATGTGCTGGTTTGTGCTGCTGATCTCCATAAAGACCAGTAATCGTTAGATCTGCCGTAAGCTTCATACAGCTTCTTTCTTGAAAAAGATAATCAAAACTCTCCACTTCAACATGGATGTCATTAATGCTTTGGATACGGTTATTTGGAATGGTTATATCAACTGGAAAACGGTGTGAAAACTCATAGAGTCCCTCTTCCCTCTCCTCCACATGATGAACGAACTTAGGAGCAGCAAACAAATCTTCCTCCTCATTAGAGCCATCATTGTAACGCTGATATTCCCCTGTTAATTCTAATGCACCTTGAATGGTGACATATTGTTCGTTTTCATGAATCGTAATATTTGGGTCAAGTGAAATAGAAACTAACTCCTCTACTTCCTGTCCTTTTTGAAACCACACCGATTCTTCTAATGAAAATCGTAAGCACGACTCGTTACCCTGAGACAAAGCGACTCCTCCCTTCATATCCTATACGTTTAATCACTATGTCATTATCACTCTATGAACTAGTGAATATTTTTATGAATAAAAGTAATCGCTAAGAGCGTGTTTACATAAAAAAAGAGACCCATTAGAGTCTCTTTCCTTAGAATTATCTTAGCTTTGAAAAGGCAATTGTGATGGCTTGGATTGTTTTTTCGATATCTTCGTTACTATGAGCGGTTGAAAGGAACATTCCTTCAAATTGAGAAGGTGGTAAGAATACACCCTGATTTGCCATTTCTTGATAATAAGTAGCAAAATAATCAAGATTTGATGTTTTGGCTTGCTCGTAATTTGTAACAGCTTCGTTTGTAAAGAAAAATCCGACCATCGATCCCACACGATTGATGGTGTGAGGAATTTCGTATTTTTCTGCTGCTGCTCTTATTCCCTCTTCAAGTAATGCCGCTTTACGCGCAAACTCCTCATAATGATCTGGTGTTAGCTGGCTTAGTGTTTCTAGCCCTGCTGTCATAGCAAGAGGATTACCAGAAAGCGTACCAGCCTGATAGATCGGCCCGCTTGGTGCGATTTGTTCCATAATTTCTGCTCTTCCTCCGTACGCTCCAACTGGTAGCCCCCCACCAATAACTTTTCCAAGACATGTTAAATCAGGAGTAATCCCAAAATATCCTTGTGCACAGTTATATCCAACTCTAAACCCTGTCATTACTTCATCAAATATTAAAAGTGCCCCATATTGGGTAGTAATTTCTCTAAGACCCTCTAAAAATCCTGGTTTAGGTAAAACAACACCCATATTTCCTGCAACAGGCTCTACTATGATTCCAGCAATATCATCGCCGAATTGCTCAAATGCATAGCGAACACTTTCCAAATCATTATATGGAACCGTAATCGTATTTTTGGCAACTCCTTCTGGAACACCAGGGCTATCAGGTAGACCTAAAGTTGCCACCCCAGATCCTGCTTTGATTAACAGAGAATCACCGTGACCATGGTAACAACCTTCAAATTTTAAAATTTTATTTCTGCCTGTATATCCTCGAGCTAGGCGCAAAGCACTCATGGTAGCTTCTGTCCCAGAAGAAACCATACGGACGATTTCAATAGACGGCACTCTTTCTTTTACTAATTTAGCTAGTTTCGTTTCAATCAAACTAGGAGCACCAAAGCTTGTACCAAGTTCTGCCACCTTTTTAATCGCTTCAACGACACGATCATTTGCATGACCCAAGATTAAAGGTCCCCAAGACAATACATAGTCAATATATTCGTTTCCATCTATATCGTAAATTTTCGAGCCTTTTCCTCTCTCCATAAAAATCGGATCCATTTTAACCGATTTAAACGCACGAACTGGACTGTTAACTCCGCCAGGCATTAGTGTTTTTGCTTCAACAAAGGCTTCAATAGATTTAGAATAAGAGCGCATAAGTACCCCTCGTTTCATCAAGTATTAGTTTTCTTTTAACCATCTTGCTGCATCTTTGGCATGATAAGTGATAATAAGGTCCGCACCTGCTCTTTTCATACCAGTTAGCATTTCCATTACAATATTTTTTTCATCAATCCACCCGTTTTGAGCCGCAGCTTTAACCATTGAATATTCCCCACTCACATTATAGACAACTACAGGCAGGTGAAAATTATTTTTTATATCACGTACAATATCCAAGTATGGCATTCCAGGCTTCACAATTAGGAAGTCTGCTCCTTCCTGAACATCTGAACTCGCTTCTCTTAAACCTTCCATTCGATTGGCTGGATCCATTTGATAAGTTTTACGATCTCCAAATTGAGGTGTACTCTCAGCCGCTTCACGAAACGGTCCATAAAAAGAAGAAGCATATTTCACAGCGTAAGACATAATAGGGATATCCTCAAAGCCCGCCTCATCTAAGCCTGCTCTAATGGCCGCAACAAATCCGTCCATCATATTTGAAGGAGCTATAATATCTGCGCCTGCTTTTGCTTGGCTAACGGCAGTATCCGCTAATAATTTCAGTGAAGGATCATTTAAAACTTTACCACCTTCGATCACTCCACAGTGCCCATGACTAGTGTATTCACATAAGCATGTGTCCGCAATAACAACGATATCAGGATATTGTTCTTTTATCACTCGAGTCGCTTCCTGTACAATTCCATGATCATGGAAAGCCCCCGTACCACACTCATCTTTTTCATTTGGGATTCCAAATAAAAGGACGCTTGTAATCCCCAATGCTGCTATTTCATCCATTTCAGTTCTTAATTGATCCAAAGATAATTGAAAAACCCCTGGCATAGATTGAATGGCATTTTTTATATTTTCGCCTTCTACAACAAAAATTGGATATATCAAATCTTCAAGGTGTAAGTGGTTTTCGCGAACCATTGTGCGTAATGTTGCTGACGAACGTAAACGGCGGTGACGAGAAAATGATTGATTCATTTGTTCTCCCTCTTTCTTATTATTTTCATTATACTTTGTAGCATATGATCAATTGTGTATGTATCTGGCATGGCGTCCACATGTAAACCTAGAGCATTAGCCCGTTGAAGAGTAACAGGCCCAATACACATGAACAGGCAATGATCGATAGTTGATAATAAATTCATTTCTTTCACAACAGCCATAAAATGATCCACTGTCGAAGGACTAGTAAAACTTATGATATCTAGCTGCTTTTCTGTTAGCGCCTTCACTAATGCATCCCGACTGCTGTCAGGAAAAAACGTTTCATAAATAACTAGTTCATCCACATGTGCTCCCTTTTTTTCAAGGGTAGTAGAAATAAGTTCTCTTGCTAAGTTTCCTTTAGGAATTAGAACATTCGCCCCATCGCTAATATACGGTGAGAATTCTTTCACAAATGCTTCAGCTACATATTCTTTTGGCTTAAAGTCAACTGTTACCCCTTTTCTTACTAAGGCTTCCTCCGTTTTTTCACCAATAGCAGCAATCTGTATATGATTAAGGACGATCCGGTTGATCCCAAAAGAAAAGAAGGTTTCTACTGTCACATTACTAGTAAAAATAATCCAATCATATTTATGTAGTTTTTTATGAAGGAAGATAGCCAGATTGGCTGAAGTAACTGGTCGAAAGGAAATAAGAGGGATTTCCACTGGAATCCCCCCATATTTCTTGACTAAATCTGAAAATGGTTTTGCATGCTTTTTTCCTCGAGGAACAAGAACCTTCATTCCATCGAGAGAGTAGTCATCACTCATTCACTATCAAGCTCCACTTTCACCGCGTCAATTAATGCTTTTCCTCCGTTAGCAATCAGTGCATCTGCCACTTGCTCCCCTAGCTTTTCAGGATCTTGTCCACTTGCTGATTCCTTTAAGATGGTTTTTCCATCTGGAGTTGCGACAAGCCCTGTAAGAGAAATATCACCGTTTTCTTCAACTTTTGCATACCCGGCAATCGGGACCTGACAGCCACCTTCCATCTTTTGTAGAAAGGCTCTCTCGGCAGTCACTGCTTGTTTGGTTTTCACACAAGTAAATTGAGATAATAAGTTAAGTAGCTGTTCATCACTTTCTCGGCATTCTATCGATAATGCCCCCTGACCAACTGCTGGGATACATACTTCATCATCAATAAACTCTGATACTACCTCACTTGCCCACCCCATTCTGGAAAGGCCAGCTGCAGCAAGTATGATCGCATCATATTCTCCCGTTTCTAATTTAGCTAATCGTGTATCAATATTTCCTCGGATCCACTTTATTTCAAGGTCTGGTCTAATCGCAAGCAGCTGTGCACTGCGACGAAGACTGCTTGTTCCAACAACAGAACCTGGCTTTAATTCATTAACTGGCGTGTGATTTTTAGAGATTAATGCATCTCGATGATCTTCACGAAATGGAATACAACCAATCACTAAACCTTCTGGCAAGACCGCTGGCATGTCCTTCATACTATGTACCGCCATATCTATTTCCTCATCAAGCATTGCCTGCTCAATTTCCTTAACAAATAGCCCTTTTCCACCAACTTTAGAAAGTGTTACATCAAGGATTTTATCCCCCTTCGTAACAATCTCTTTTACCTCAAATTCAAAGGATGGGTCTAATTTCTTCAACTGGTCAATCACCCAGTTTGTTTGTGTAAGTGCAAGCTTACTTCGTCTGGAGCCAACTATAATTTTCCGCATGTAAACCTCCTATGTATGTATCCTTAAGTGTACCAAAAGTGGAAGGATGATAAGTTGCCTATTAAAAAGAAATTGATCAAAACAATTAAGAATGAAGCAATATTCCAAAGAGCCAATGATCTTCCGTACAGCTCCTTGCTAACACGTAAGTATAAATAAATGCTATAGGCAATCAGTACACCGAAAGAGCCAATGACCTTAGCATCTAACCAAAACATCTCAGGAATTTTCAAGTATGCCCATTGAATTCCTAAAATGACTGCTAGCATTAGCATAGGCACACCAATGACATTTAAAACATATGACATATGCTCAAGTTTTGATAAATCCGTAATTCGTAACAGCCTAGCTCCCCACTTCTTTTTCTTTAGTAAATTGTACTGAATCAAATAAAGAAAAGAGAAAACAAAAGAAAGAGAGAAAGCTCCATAAGAAAGAATCGCAAGTGTTATGTGAATCAACAAAAGCTCTGAGATGAGTTGTTCGGCCATCACATGAGATTCAAATTGCACTGGAGCAAACGTATGGATAGCTAGAATAATGAACCCTAAAACATTTGTGAAGAATACAATGAAATCAACACGAAGTAACCGATTGATTCCTAATGATAAAGTAATTAACACCCAAGCATAAAAATAGAGCCCTTCAAATATGGTAAGTACCGGGAAACGTCCGGTTTTTAACATGTACAAAAATAAAAACATCGTTTGAAGTAACCACACAAATGCAAGTAACCAGAAGGCAACACGATTTGCCTTCCGGTTATGGTGTAAGAAATCAATAAAATATAAGAGCACGCAGAAAGCATACAGGACAACGGTCAGCTCATGCAGCCTCGTCATATAGTAGTCAAACATTCGCTTCTCCTCTTTTATGATTGAAAGGAAGGCTGTTGGTTTGTTACAATCACTCGATTGGGCTCCGCTTCTCTCAGAACTTGTTGCTCTTTTACAAGTTCATCAATGTTAAAGATTTTCACAAACAAATCTAACGCTTGTTCTGAATCTTTTCGAGCGGCTAATTCCTTTGCTTGAAGGATTGGGTCCTTTAGCATTTGATTAATAATACTTTTCGTATGTTTATTTAATACTTTAAAATCACGGTCAGACAGATGAGGAAGCTTTCGTTCTAAGCTTTCCATTGTACCGGACTGAATCGTAAGTGCTTTTTCACGTAAAGCAGAAATAATAGGGACAACCCCTAGTAAATTTAGCCATTGTTTAAAGTCAACGATTTCTTCTTCAATCATCATCATAATTTGTGCAGCTGCACGTTTTCGTTCTTGAAGGTTCGCTTCAACGATTCCCTCCAAATCATCTATATCATATAAGAAGACACTCTCAAGCTCAGCTAATGCTGGATCCAAATCACGTGGAACCGCAATATCAACCATGAATAAAGGCTTTCCTTTACGCATCTTTTCTACTTGAGTCATCATATCCTTTGTAATAACAAATTCTTTTGCACCCGTTGAACTTATTAAAATATCTGCATCAATTAAAGAACACTGAAGCTCTTCTAGCGTTTTAGCTTCACCTTCGAAACGTTCAGCTAAATTTTGAGCCTTTTCATACGTGCGATTAATCACAGTTACCTTGCTAGCTCCGTTTGCATGTAGATGCTGTATGGCAAGTTCCCCCATCTTACCTGCACCAAGAATTAACACATGCTTTTTATTTAAAGAACCAAAGATTTTCTTCGCTAGTTCAACCGCTGCATAACTTATCGATACCGCATTCGCACCAATATCTGTCTCTGAATGTGCTTTTTTAGCTAAGGTTATTGCTTGCTTGAAAAGCTGGTTAAACACTGTACCAACTGCTACATTTTCCTGAGCTAATAAAAAGCTTGTACGAACTTGACCAAGAATTTGTGTCTCGCCTAATACCATTGAGTTCAATCCGCATGTTACACTAAATAGGTGTTCCATTGCACCGTCATGTTCGTATATAAATAAATATGGTGAAAATTCGCTTTGCTCAATCGAAAACCATTCTGAAAGAAATTCTTTTATATAATATCTGCCAGTGTGTAGTTGATCAACAACCGCATAAATTTCTGTTCGGTTACATGTTGAGACAATCACATTCTCTAACACACTCTTTTTTTCTTTAAGAGCGTTCATTGCTTCCCCTAACTGTTCAGGGTTAAATGTCAAACGCTCACGAATTTCAACAGGGGCAGTTTTATAATTAAGACCGATCACTAATATATGCATACAGAAATACACCCCCCAGAATATTTGCATGTTTGCTGTAGTCATTATACCATGTTCCATTTTTGTAGATTAAAATGAAATTGGACTATATTTGAATAAAATGTGAACAAAAATTAATCAACTGTGATGCAAATATGCTATTATAATTAATTGGTAAACCTTGCTTGCTCGTCATTTTACGACAAGCCTCCATATGTACAGTAACAAAAATTAGAATGATTATCAAGTAATCCTTACTGGAAGTGGTGCTAATGAAAAATCAACGAATCTTTCCTGGAATCATCCTTATTGGTTTTGGTGTTTATTTCTTTTTACAACAGGCAGACATCTCTCTTTTCCAACAGTTTTACACATGGCCAACATTGCTAGTAATCGTTGGAATCTCCTTTCTCTCTCAAGGGTATGGGGCAAAGGATTACGAAGCCATCTTGCCTGGTGTCATACTTACAGGCTTTGGTCTTCATTTCCATATTATTAACCATTTTCAATTATGGCCAAATCAAATTGGAACGTTTATCCTCATTATTGCCCTTGGATTCTTACTACGTTACCAGAAGGTCCGATCGGGACTCTTCCAAGGAATATTATTTCTTGTACTCGCGTTATTGCTTTTATTTTACGATAAAATCACCTCATGGCTCGGTATTCTCGAAAACACGGTATCGATTGCTTGGAAGTCTTGGCCGGTAGTGTTGGTAATAATCGGCTTTTATTTACTCTTTATTCGAAAAAAATAACTACCAAAAAAACCGTCAGACACTTTATTCTGACGGTTTTACACTACATATAGCTTTCAATCGTTGCCCACGCTTTATCTTTTCCTTCTCCTGTTTCAGAAGAAAACTGAATAATCGTATCATGCGGGTGTAATTCAAGCTTTTCTTTTGTGATTTTCAAATGCTGTGCTCTTTTTGTTTTAGAAATTTTATCAGCCTTTGTGGCAATCACAATGCATGGAATTTCGTAATGCTTTAAGAAATCATACATCATAATATCATCTGCTGTTGGAGGGTGACGTAAATCAACAATTAATAACACGGCCTTAAGTTGCTCTCTCGTCGTTAAATACGTTTCAAGCATTTTCCCCCATGCTTCCCGTTCCTTTTTTGAAACCTTTGCATAGCCGTATCCTGGTACATCAACAAAATGAAGGACTTCATTAACGATATAAAAGTTCAGTGTTTGTGTTTTACCAGGCTTTGATGAAATTCTTGCTAATCCTTTTCGATTGAGCATTTTGTTAATAAATGATGATTTCCCTACATTGGAACGACCAGCTAGCGCAAATTCAGGGATTGGTTCAACTGGGTACTGATCTGGCTTAACTGCACTAATGACGATTTCAGAGCTTGTTACTTTCATTGATCGGCACCGCCAGTCAAAGCATGCTCTAACACTTGGTCAAGATGTGACACGAGAACAAACTGTAATTCTTCACGAACACTTTCAGGAATATCATCAATATCTCTTTCGTTATCCTTTGGACAAATGATTTTAGTTAATCCCGCTCGATGAGCACTTAAAGATTTCTCTTTTAAGCCCCCTATTGGTAGCACTCGGCCACGTAACGTAATTTCACCTGTCATACCAACTTCTTTACGGATGGCACGCCCTGTGAGAGCTGAGACCAAAGCCGTTGCCATTGTAATTCCGGCAGAAGGTCCGTCCTTCGGAACCGCTCCTTCTGGGACATGGATATGGATATCATTTTTCTCATGAAAGTCTGGATCAATTCCAAGTTCCTCAGCTTTCGAACGAATATAACTAAATGCTGCTTGAGCAGACTCCTTCATCACGTCGCCAAGCTTACCTGTTAGTATGAGCTTCCCTTTTCCCGGAGACAACGACACCTCGATTTGAAGAGTATCTCCACCCACTGTTGTATAAGCAAGGCCAGTTGCTACGCCTACTTGATCCTCAAGTTCTGCTTGACCATAACGAAAGGTTGGCTTTCCTAAAAATTCGTCTACATTTTTTTCAGAAACGATGACTTTTTTCTTTTCGCCAGAAACGATAATCTTAGCTGTTTTTCTGCAAATGGTCGCTAACTGTCGTTCAAGACTTCTTACACCAGCTTCTCTTGTGTAGTAACGGACAATTTTCTGGATGCCATCTTCTCGAATTTGTAACTGAGCTTTCGTTAAACCATGCTCCTTTGTTTGTTTCGGTAGCAAGTGATCCTTTGCAATATGAATTTTCTCAAGCTCTGTATACCCAGCAATCGTAATAATTTCCATCCGATCTCTAAGCGGACCAGGAATGGTTGCCAAATTATTCGCAGTAGCAATAAACATTACTTTGGACAAGTCATATGTTTCCTCGATATAGTGATCACTGAAGTTATGATTCTGTTCCGGATCAAGTACCTCAAGCATAGCAGCTGATGGATCACCACGGAAATCACTTGACATCTTATCAATTTCATCGAGTAGGAAGACAGGGTTGATCGTTCCTGCTTTTTTCATCCCTTGGATAATTCTACCAGGCATAGCCCCTACATACGTACGTCTGTGTCCTCTAATTTCGGACTCATCTCTTACCCCACCAAGAGAAATTCTCACAAAATTTCTATTTAATGATGTCGCAATCGAACGAGCTAAACTTGTTTTTCCGACGCCCGGAGGCCCAGCTAAACAAAGAATAGGCCCTTTCAATGAGTTCGTCATTTGTTGAACAGCTAAGTATTCAAGAACCCTTTCCTTCACTTTTTCAAGGCCGTAGTGGTCATTATTTAATACTTTTTCCGCCTTATGAATATCTAGGTCATCTTCCGTTGCCTTAGACCAAGGAATCGCCAAAAGCCATTCGATATAGTTACGGATAACCGCACTTTCTGCAGAGCTCGATGGAACTTTTTCATATCTTTCTAGCTCCTTCATGGCTGTTGCTTTTACATGCTCTGGCATCCCAGCTTGTTCGATTTTTTCAGTAAGATCACTCACTTCACCCGTCTTACCTTCCTTATCACCAAGCTCTTTTTGAATGGCCTTCATCTGTTCACGCAAGTAATATTCTTTTTGCGTACGCTCCATAGATTTTTTTACTCTTTGACCAATCTTTTTCTCTAGGTTCAATACTTCTTTTTCATTGTGAATGATGTCTACGATCTTCTGGATTCTTTCCTTAACATCGAGCGTTTCTAGAATCTCCTGCTTTTCCTTTAGTTTTAAAGGAAGATGTGAGGAAATAATGTCAGCCATTCTACCTGGTTCCTCTATATCCGTGACTGTTGAGAAGGTTTCTGCCGAGATTTTCTTAGACATCTTTATGTACTGCTCAAAATAATCAAGCATTGTTCGCATTAACGCTTGTGATTCCGCATCTTTTTCAACTGGGTCCTCGTATGTTTTTATTTCAACAGAATAGTGATCGTCTTCTTCAAAAAAAGTAACAATCTCTGCTCGCTTTAAGCCTTCAACAAGTACTCGAATCGTACCGTTTGGAAGCTTGAGCATTTGCTTGACCTTCGTAAGTGTTCCCATCTTATACAAGTCATCTTCAAGAGGTTCGTCAATCGAAACTTCCTTCTGTGTTGTTAAAAAGATTAAACTGTCATCTACCATTGCCTTCTCGAGAGCCTGAACTGATTTTTCTCTTCCGACATCCAAGTGTAAAACCATTGTCGGATAAACAAGTAAACCTCGAAGTGGCAGGAGGGGGACAATGATTTCTGTCTTTTTCGCCATTACCTTGCACCTCCAAATGCTTTCTTTCCCTCTTTATAAAGGAATTCTTTGTACAATTCTATCGTATTTAACCTGTAGTGTCTAATTACAAGCAATAATCTTAATCCTATGGCGAAAGCGTTGGCTTCCAACAAAAAACCCCGGCTCCTTAAAACTGCAAACCGAAGTTCTATTTTACATTCCATTAAATACTTTCTTTTTTTGATATTTGCATAGATGCTGTGATTACTTCTTCATTTGCGTATTCCTTTAATAGTGCATGTTCGAACACCTCAGACAAATGGCTAACTGGGATGATCTCAATATCCTTAATCTCGTAAAGCATTGATTGGATATTCTCTTTAGGAATAATGACTTTACTAGCTCCAGCTTTTTTCGCAGCTTTTACCTTAGGATATACTCCACCAATCGGCTTTACATTTCCATGAATGCTAATTTCACCCGTCATAGCAACCGTATGGTCAATTGGATGCTTGTAAATAGCTGAGTAAATACCTGTTGCCATCGCAATCCCTGCAGATGGTCCATCAATCGGAACTCCACCTGGAAAGTTGACGTGAATATCAAATTCATCAGCTGGAACTCCCATCGAACGAAGTACAGTTATAACATTCTCTATTGAACCTTTTGCCATACTTTTTCTTCTTATTGATTTTCCTTGCCCACCTATGCTCTCTTCCTCAACTATGCCTGTAATATTTATGGAACCTTTTTCTTTTGTAGGAATAACCGTTACTTCTATTTCAAGTAATGCTCCCGAGTTTGGCCCATATACAGCTAAGCCATTTACAAGTCCAATGGTAGAGGAGGACATAATTTTTTGTTCCATTCTTGGTGTTAATTGACTGGATTGAATTACCCATTCAATGTCTTCATCTCTTATAAAATCTCTGTCCTCAGTAATCGCAAGCCCCGCAGATATTTGGATCATATTTACTGCCTCTCGACCATTTCTAGCATATGATGCAAGTGTATCTATACCTTTTTTACCAATTTTCAACTTTACTTTTTCTGCTGCCTTTTCTGCAATGGAAGAGATTTCTTCCCTACTTAACTCCCTGAAAAACACTTCCATACATCTAGAGCGAATTGCTGGTGGAATCTCACTTGGTGTTCTCGTTGTAGCACCAATCAATCGAAAATCTGCTGGTAATCCATTTTTAAATATATCATGTATATGCGTCGGTATTTGCGTATTCTCCTCACTATAATAAGCACTCTCTAAAAATACTTTACGATCTTCTAGTACTTTTAAAAGCTTGTTCATTTGAATCGAATGAAGTTCACCGATTTCATCAATGAATAGTACACCACCATGCGCATTTGTTACTGCACCTTGCTTTGGTTGCGGAATTCCAGCTTGTCCCATTGCTCCTGCACCCTGATAAATAGGGTCATGAACAGATCCGATAAGAGGATCAGCAATCCCTCTCTCATCAAACCTAGCTGTCGTTGCATCTAACTCAATAAATACAGAAGAAGATTGGAATGGAGATTTGGCATTTTTCTTTGCTTCCTCTAAAACAAGTCGAGCAGCAGCCGTTTTTCCTACTCCAGGTGGTCCATAAATGATCACATGTTGAGGATTCGGACCACATAGTGCAGCTTTTAACGATTTGATTCCGTCCTCTTGACCAACAATATCATCAAAAGTACTCGGTCTCACACGCTCTGAAAGTGGCTCGGTTAATGAAATGGATCTCATTTTTCTTAATTGGTCCATTTCTTTTTTTGATTCCCTATCAATGGACACCTTTTGTGTCCGTTGACTTCTTAATAAGTTCCAAAAATAGAGTCCAATAACGATGCCAAAAAACAACTGAATAAATAAGGCAATACCCGTCCAACTCATTGCATTCCCTCCTGCACTTTTCGTAGTAGTTATAAGCTAGTATCTCCTTCTGCAGAGGGGAATAAACAAAGATTGATGTATTTTACTTTTGAGAGCAAAAAAGAACCGTAGTCATTGCTACGGTTCTTCTTTATATTATGCAGATGTTTTGCGTTCTTCTTCAAGAATACTTCCATCTTTAAGGATTAATTTTGGTACACCGTTATC
This sequence comes from Robertmurraya korlensis, assembly GCF_023715225.1. Taxonomy (GTDB): domain Bacteria; phylum Bacillota; class Bacilli; order Bacillales; family Cytobacillaceae; genus Robertmurraya_A. The sequence continues at coordinate 236,072 of NZ_JAMBNS010000001.1, read as the reverse complement.
AACTACGGTCTCTTTCGTAATGATACACTTGGTAATATCTTCTCTTGAAGGAAGATCAAACATTACGTCAAGCATAATTCCTTCAATGATCGAACGAAGTCCACGAGCACCCGTTTTACGTTCAATTGCTTTTTTCGCGATTTCCTTTAGAGCATCTTCTTCAAAGTCTAGCTCTACATCGTCTAGTTCAAGCATTTTTTGGTATTGTTTTACGAGAGCATTTTTCGGCTTCGTTAAAATTTCGATTAATGCGTCTTCATCTAACGGTGATAGACTCGCAATAACTGGAAGACGACCAATAAATTCAGGAATTAATCCGAAGCGTAAAAGGTCTTCTGGCAATACCTTAGAAAGTAGATCTTTATCTTCTACTTCTTTCTTTTTCACATCTGATCCAAAACCGATTACCTTTTGACCCAGACGTCTTTTAATAATTGGTTCGATACCATCAAATGCTCCACCACATATAAATAAAATGTTAGTAGTATCAATTTGTATGAATTCTTGATGTGGATGCTTTCTACCGCCTTGAGGAGGTACACTTGCCACTGTTCCTTCAAGGATTTTTAGTAGAGCTTGCTGAACTCCTTCACCAGAAACATCTCTAGTAATGGATGGATTTTCAGATTTGCGAGCAATCTTATCGATTTCATCAATATAGATGATTCCTTTTTCAGCCTTTTCAACATCATAGTCTGCTGCTTGAATAAGCTTTAGTAGAATATTTTCAACATCTTCACCTACGTAACCAGCCTCAGTAAGAGATGTGGCATCAGCAATAGCAAAAGGAACATTTAAAATTCTTGCTAATGTTTGTGCAAGAAGCGTTTTTCCACTACCTGTAGGTCCGATCATTGCTATATTACTTTTTGAAAGCTCAACTTCATCAATTTTGCTGTTTGAATTGATACGCTTATAATGGTTATAAACAGCAACCGATAAGTTCTTCTTTGCTTGATCCTGACCAATTACGTACTCATCTAAAATATCGCGGATCTCCTTTGGCTTCGGAACATCCTTAAATTCTACTTCCTCTTCAGTTCCCAGTTCTTCTTCCACAATTTCAGTACATAATTCGATACACTCGTCACATATATACACACCTGGACCTGCAACTAGTTTTCGAACTTGGTCTTGTGTTTTACCACAGAAGGAACACTTTAATTGTCCTTTTTCATCATTAAATTTAAACAATTTCTTCACCCCTTGAAAAGCGTCTAAAACACATAATTTGCTGCAGATATCATTGTTTTATCTTTACGTACAAGTATTCTTTATTCAATTGTTATCAATAGTTATGTATTGCATTGTATCACATTTACTAGGTGGACAGGAAATGATAACTCTTGAAAAGGAAAACATTTTCATATCTGCAAAAGTAAATAAATATGTACTAGTTAATCTTAACCATAAATTCTAAAGTTAAATCGGAAGTTTTTACTAAATCTTTAAAAACTTCATTTTCTGTATTAGTTATGTATATGTCATGATACCTGATTTTATAAGTATGTAAATTGTATAAAACAAGGCACGATTCAATCGCGCCTTGTTCATTTTTTATGATATGATTTAAACAGTTTTGCTGTTTTCTACTAGGAATTCAACAGCTTTTCTTACTTTAAGGTCACCCTTAATTCCATCTACATTTCCTAATGCAGCTTTAATGTTGTCAACAGTCATATTATACATTTCAGCCATTTTAGTTAATTCTGCATCTACATCTTCTTCTGATACTTCAAGATTTTCTGCAGCCGCAATTGCCTCAAGAGTTAGGCTTACACGTACACGCTTTTCGCCTTCTTCTTTCATTTGCTCACGCAGAGCATTTTCATCTTGGCCAGAGAACTGGAAGTATAATTCAAGGTTCATACCTTGCATTTGTAAACGTTGTTCGAATTCTTGCATCATGCGATCAACTTCCGTATCGATCATAACAGCTGGAAGATCAATCTCAGCATTTGCAGCTGCCTTGTCAACAACTGTGTCACGTACGTGATGCTCAGCTTCATGCTTTTTAGAATCTACTAAACGATTCTTAATCTTCTCTTTTAACGCTTCAAGTGTTTCAACTTCTTCATCCACATCTTTTGCAAACTCATCATCAAGCTCAGGAAGTTCTTTTCCTTTTACTTCATGGATTTTCACTTTGAATACTGCAGGCTTACCAGCAAGCTCAGTAGCATGGTATTCTTCTGGGAAAGAAACTTCTACATCTTTTTCTTCTCCAGCAGCTAGACCAACTAATTGCTCTTCGAAACCAGGAATAAATTGACCTGAACCTAACTCAAGTGAGTAGTTCTCAGCTTTTCCGCCTTCAAAAGCTTCACCATCAACGAAACCTTCAAAGTCCATTACTACTGTATCTCCATTTTCAGCTTTGCCTTCTTCTTTTACTACAAGCTCAGCTTGACGTTCTTGAAGAGTTTTTAACTCGTTAGCAACATCCTCGTCAGTAACTTCTGTTTCAACTTTTTCTACTTCAAGTCCTTTGTATTCCCCAAGCTTTACTTCAGGCTTAACTGTAACAGTTGCCTTGAAGATAAAGCTCTTGCCTTTTTCAATTTGCTCTACATCGATTTCAGGGCGATCAACTGGATCAATACCTGATTCTTCAACTGCGTTTGCATACGCTTCTGGAAGAAGAATATCAATTGCATCTTGATATAAAGACTCAATTCCAAAACGCTTTTCAAACATTGCACGAGGCATTTTCCCTTTACGGAAACCAGGTACATTAACTTTTGTTACTACTTTTTTGAATGCAGCGTCTAATCCTTCATTAACCTTTGCTGCATCTACTTCAACTGTAAGAACCCCTTGGTTCCCTTCTAGTTTTTCAAACTTCACAGACATACGAACTTTCCCTCCAAAATCTATTTACATTTTCATTCGTTACTTAATTTAGATGAATATGTAAGCTTGTTTTTAATATACAGTTATTACAACCACTACATTATAACATAGGTTGCATTCGTTTCAACATCCTAGACTAAATAATAGGATAAGAAAATTCTTCAATTTCTTGTATATATCGTAATAATGTTTCAATATCTTGTTGTGATGACTGATAAACATCACTCATTTCCTCAATCGTATAGTCCTGTGCGAAAAACATCAAAACTAGTATATGATAAGCGGCAGCAAGTGCTCTCATATCACTCGTAGGGTAATGAAATGGGTACAATATAAATAGATGTCGGTCTATTAAACTAATGGCTTGTTCGAGTAACGTGGGATTCTCTTGTTCAAGTTGTTCCGCTAAAATCTTTGAAACCTCTATCTTTTGTGGATGCTCCCTCAAATCGTAAAGCTCCTTAGGGGTTACCTCCATAGACGAACTTAGCTTAGTCACCGTAACTTGGTCATGATATTGATGTTCTTTAAGTACATGTAAGAGCATCGTTTTAATAAAAGGTTGGCCATCACTAGACTGAAGATAGTTTCGTATTTCCCCTAGGACAGGTTGAATATTTTGATGTGCAAGGTTAGCCACTTGTAACAATAGCTCCTTTTCATCCTTTGGATCGAATAAATTTAACGATTGGGGAGCGACTTCCTTTTCATATTCAGGTTCTATTAACTGTTCTTCTTCTTTTGCATCAACCATTCTTCTACTAAAATCGAGCAGTCTTTTAAAATGGTCGTATTTTTCAACTGGAACTTCATGTTCCTCAAATAGAACCTCTATGGTATGTACGACACGATTGTATTCTTGTAGCTGAACAAGAACCATTATAAGCATATCCACCGTTTGGAAATACTCTCCTATACCTACCCTGAGCATTTCTTCAGTATATTCTTTTGCCTTTTCATATGCACCGGATTCATAATAAGCCAGAACTAAAGCAAACCAAATATCACTGTTTTCCGGATCATGTTTTTTTGCTTCTTCAAAATATGGCAATGCTTCTCTAAATTGCTTTCTTTGAATAAAATCTAACCCTTTTTCGAAAAGCCTCTTTTCTAAATGGGGGAAAAACACTACGTTTCCGTCTTTACGAGCCCGTTCCCTTTTTTTCATCTACCATACCCCTTATTCTTAACCTGAGGTAAGTTTAGCAGAATCTACTATAAAAACAAAATAATAAATGGCCACAGCTAGTGCTGTGACCATTCATTTACTTTGTTAACAATGCTCTGTTGTTTTCATAGTTATTAATTTGCTCGTCTAATTGAAGGGTAATTTCAATCTCGTCCCAGCCATTGATCAGCATTTTTTTCCAATAAGAAGAAACCTCGAAAGACTCTGAAAGACCTTCAGCATCACTTATTGTTTGGTTTTCTAGATCAATTTTTAATTTATAACTTGGATTTTTCCCTTTTTCTAATAACACCTTCACTTTTTCTTCATCTAATGCAATGGGAAGCATCCCGTTTTTCAGGCAGTTTTGGTGAAAGATATCAGCAAATGATGGTGCGATAACTACTTTAAAGCCATAATCTAACAGGGCCCATGGAGCATGCTCTCTTGATGATCCACATCCAAAGTTTTCATTCGCAATAAGAATGGAAGCATTTTTCTTGGACGGGTGATTCAATTCAAACTCAGGGTTATCAGAGCCATCACTGTTATATCTCCAGTCGAAAAATAAATATTTTCCAAATCCTGTTTTCTCAATTCTTTTTAAAAATTGCTTTGGGATAATTTGATCCGTATCTACATGTGCACGATCTAGTGCAACGGCTTCGCCTTCAAAAATAGTAAACATTATTTTTCCTCCCTCCTTATCGTACTTCTGCAGGAGTTAATTTTCTAATATCAACAAAATGACCATAAAGTGCTGCTGCTGCTGCCATTGCCGGACTAACAAGGTGAGTTCGAGCTCCCGCTCCTTGTCTGCCTTCAAAATTACGATTAGAAGTAGAAGCACAGTGTTCTCCAGGTGGAACGACGTCATCGTTCATACTTAAGCACATACTACAACCTGATTCTCTCCACTCAAACCCAGCATCAATAAAGATTTGATGTAAACCTTCCTCTTCAGCTCGCAGCTTGACTCCTTGAGATCCTGGAACCACTAGTGCACGTACACTAGGATGTACCTTCTGTCCCTTTACAACTTCTGCTGCTTTACGGATATCTTCAATTCTTGAATTTGTACAAGACCCAATAAAGACATGCTGAATCTTAATGTCTTCGATTTTTTGCCCTTGATTTAGGCCCATATACTGTAATGCTCTTTCAAGTGAGCTCTTGTCAATGTCTGTCTCGTAATCTGCAATTGTTGGAATAGCGTCTTCTATTTTAGCTGTCATTGCTGGATTTGTCCCCCAGCTAACCATAGGTGAAATATCAGAACCATCAATTACAATTTCTCGATCAAATCTTGCGTCATGATCAGATGTAAAAGCACTCCAATGCTCTACATATCTATCGAACTCTTCTTTTGACGGTGCAAATTTTCTTCCTTTTAGATACGAGAATGTCGTTTCATCTGGAGCTACTAACCCTGCTCTAGCTCCACCTTCAATGGACATATTACAAATGGTCATTCTTTCTTCCATTGAGAGGCTTTCAATTACATCTCCGCAATACTCTATAACATAACCTGTTCCAAACTGAACGCCATATTTCGAAAGGACATAAAGAATAACATCCTTCGCTGTAACCCCGCTTGAAAGTTTTCCGTTAATTTCAAGCCTTAAAGTTTTCGGCTTTGATTGCCAAAGAGTTTGTGTGGCAAGAACATGCTCCACTTCGCTTGTACCAATTCCGAATGCTAGTGCACCAAACGCACCATGTGTAGAAGTATGACTATCTCCACAAACAATAGTCATTCCAGGCTGAGTTAACCCTAGCTCTGGGCCGATAACATGGACGATCCCTTGGTCAGGGCTATCTAAATCAGCTAAAGGAACACCAAATTCATGACAATTTTTTTCAAGTGTCGTCATTTGATTCTTTGCCACCGCATCGTTGATTTGCTTTCTATTTACAGTTGGCACATTGTGATCCATCGTAGCAAAAGTTCGATCCGGACGACGAACCTTTCTACCTTTCATTCTTAGTCCTGAAAATGCTTGTGGAGAAGTAACTTCATGAACTAAATGTAAATCAATGTAGAGTAAGTCTGGTTTCCCTTCTTCTTTCTGTACAACATGGTAATCCCAAATCTTTTCAATTATTGATTTCCCCATCATTATACCTCCTTTTTAAAAGAGACACGGCGCGATAGGCCGTGTCGTTTAGATATTCATTGTTAGCCAGAATTTATGCGTATGCACCCATAATACTTGAAATCGTTTCATGGCCTAAAATACATGCTTTTACTTCTGCTACCATTTCTGACGTAGACACCGCTCTTTTTCCTTCTGATAAAATATCTTTTGTACGCAATCCAGCATGTAATACTTCATCAACCGCTTTTTCAACAGCAGCTGCTTCTTCTTCAAGACCAAACGTTACTCTAAGCATCATTGCAGCTGAAAGAATAGCCGCTAAAGGATTCGCAATATTTTTCCCTTCAATATCAGGAGCAGACCCATGAATTGGTTCATATAAGTACGGTCCATTTTCAGATAAACTAGCTGATGGAAGCATTCCTAGAGATCCCGTTAATACAGAAGCTTCATCGCTTAAAATGTCCCCAAATAAATTCTCAGTAACAACAACATCAAAACTCTTTGGATTTTTAATTAATTGCATCGCTGCATTATCTACAAGCATATGCTCAAGTTTTACCGCTGGATAGCGTTTTGCCACTTCCTCAGCTACTTCTCTCCACATTCTGCTTGATTCTAAAACATTCGCTTTATCAACAGATGTAACCTTCTTGCCTCGTTTGTCCGCTAGTTGGAAGGCTAATTCAATAACTCTAACCATTTCGTCACGTTTATAAAAAAGAGTATCAACCACTGCCTCTTTCTCATCCACAGTTCGACGCTCACTCGGCTTACCAAAATATAATCCACCTGTTAATTCACGAACCATTAGCATATCAACATCTTGAATAATTTCTTTGCGAAGGGGTGATGAATCAGCTAGACTCGCGTAAAAAGTAGTTGGGCGCAAGTTCGCATAAAGGTCAAGTTCTTTACGAATCTTAAGTAATCCTCTCTCTGGACGAAGATGTACAGGCAAAGCATCGTACTTTGGTCCCCCGACCGCACCTAAAAGTACAGCATCACTTTGCTTACATAGTTCAACTGTCTCATCTGGAAGTGGACTCCCTGTTACTTCATAAGCTACTCCACCAATATGTCCATACGTAAATTCAAATTGATGACCAAATCTATCACCAATAGCCTGCAGTACATCCACCGCACCTTTAGTTACTTCTTTGCCAATTCCGTCTCCGGGTAGCACTGCAATCTGCTTCTTCATCTTGTTTCCCCTCCATTAAAATGTACATGTATTAAACGGTCACTGCAGCCATGTATATTACACGATTCACCGCATTTAAGTATGCTTTGGCTGATGCTTCAAGAACATCTTGAGCCAATCCTCGACCGCTTGTTTCTTCTCCATTAAATTTAAGCTTTACAAACACTTGGGCTAATGCATCTCTACCCGCTCCAACAGACTGGATTCGGTAGTCAAGTAAATGGACACTGCCATTCACGCATTTTTCCAACGTATTATATAATGCTTCAATGCTGCCACTTCCCGTACAAGCCTCTTGAATGATCTCATTTTGATTTCCTGACAAAGTCACGGTAGCTGTAGGTATTTGATTCGTTCCATATTGTACTTGGATCGCCAGTAGCTCGTAAAAACGCTCATCCTTAGATAACTTTTGCTCAAGTACAATTGCTGCAAGGTCTTCATCTGTCATCTCTTTTTTCCTATCAGCTAGTTCTTTAAAGACAGTAAATAATTGAGTGACATCCTCATCTGCAACTGTTAACCCAAGTTCATCTAATCGATTTCTAAAAGCGTGTCTTCCTGAGTGCTTTCCAAGAACTAATGTGTTAGATTGGAAGCCAACTAGTTCTGGAGAAATAATCTCATACGTTGACTTTTCCTTTAAAACACCATCCTGATGAATTCCAGATTCATGAGCATAGGCATTTCTACCAACAACTGCTTTATTAGCTGGTACAACCATACCAGTTAACTTGCTAATTAAACTACTTGTTCGGCTAATTTCTTTCAATTGTAGTCTTGTGTCCGCATCATAATAATCTTTGCGTATATGAAGAGCTACTGCTAATTCTTCTAGTGCTGCATTCCCAGCTCTTTCACCAATTCCATTGATCGTTCCCTCGACCTGTGTCGCCCCATTTTCAACTGCAGCTAGTGAATTAGCAATAGCCATTCCTAAATCATCATGACAGTGAGCCGATAACGAGACTTTATGAATAGAAGGAACATTGTTGTGCAAATATTGAAAAATTTCACCGTACTCTTTTGGAGTAATGTAACCAACCGTATCAGGAATGTTAATGACATTCGCACCTGCTTGGATCACTTCTTCAATAATTCGAGCTAAGAAAGGCAACTCCGTACGACATGCATCCTCAGCTGACCACTGAATAACAGGAAACTTCTGTGCAGCGTATTTCACCATTTGAACAGCTCTCTCAACAACCTCATCTTGACTTAACTTCAATTTATATTGTCTGTGAATGGGAGATGTAGCAATGAAGACGTGTAATCTTGGTTCTACCCCGTTCTTCAATGCCTCCCACGCTGCGTCAATATCAGAAGTAACTGCTCTTGCTAACCCCGTCACAGAGCAGTCTTTAATTGTATTAGCAATTTGCTGTACTGAAGTAAAATCACCTTTAGAAGCAGCTGGAAAACCTGCTTCGATAATATCGACATGAAGTTTTTCCAGCTGTCTAGCAATTTCGAGCTTTTCTGTTTGGTTTAAATTTACTCCCGCAGATTGCTCCCCATCCCTCAATGTTGTATCAAATATTTTAATTCGTCGCACTAACGACCACTTCTTTCTTTTTGTCCTTATTGACAAAAGGCATCATAGCACGTAACTCGCGACCAACTTTTTCGATTAAATGACTATTTTCTCTTTGAACGATTGCGTTGAATTCTGGACGATTCGCTTGGTTTTCAAGGATCCAGCCTTTAGCGAATTTACCTTCCTGAATGTCTTTTAGAACCTCTTTCATTGATTCTTTTACGCGAGCGTCAACTACTCTTGGTCCACTTACGAAGTCTCCCCATTGTGCAGTATCAGAGATGGAGTAACGCATATTTTCCATTCCACCTTCGTACATTAAGTCAACGATTAGCTTCAATTCGTGTAAGCACTCGAAGTAAGCAAGTTCAGGTTGGTAACCTGCTTCAACCAATGTTTCGAAACCAGCCTTAACTAATGAAGTTAATCCTCCACAAAGAACTGCTTGCTCTCCGAATAAATCTGTTTCAGTTTCTTCTTTAAATGTTGTTTCTAAAGCACCAGCTCTTAGAGATCCAATTGCCCAAGCATATGCTAAAGCAAGCTCTTTCGCTGTACCTGTTACATCTTGATAGATTGCAAATAATGCAGGTACTCCAGCTTCTTGCTCGTATGTTCTTCTTACTAGGTGACCTGGGCCTTTAGGAGCTACTAATAATACATCGCTTGTAGCTGGTGGTACGATTTGGCTAAAGTGAACATTGAAACCGTGAGCAAACATTAATGCTTGATTTGATAAATTTGGTTCAATCTCTTCCTTATATACTTTTGGTTGCATTTCATCTGGTAATAAAATCATAACTACATCTGCTTGAGCTGTTGCTTCGCCTACTGGATATACATTGAAACCATCTTTTTCAGCCTTTTCCCAAGACTTTCCTTGTCTTAATCCAATAACAACATCAACACCGCTCTCTCTCATGTTTTGTGCATGAGCATGACCTTGTGAACCGTATCCGATAACTGCTACCTTTTTCCCATTTAGATATGATTGATTTGCGTCTCCGTTATAGTACATTTTTGCCATTTTTATTTCTTCCTCTCATTAGTAAGTTTTTTAGTTTAAACAATTGAATATGGTTTTATCGCTTGAGAAGGTTTTTGTGTCCCTCTTAGGAAAGCGGTTGTCCCTGTTCTTGCCAATTCTTTAATTCCATATGGCTTAATTAATTCGATAAACGCTTCGACTTTATCTGATTCACCAGTAAGCTGAATAACCAAGCTGTCCTTGCTTACGTCAATAACCGATGCTCGAAACGGCTGTATTAAGGAATAAATCTCATTTCTCGTCGAAGAGTTTGATACTACTTTAATCAATGCTAGTTCTCTTGCGACAATAGATTGCTCTGTAATATCCATCACCTTGATTACGTCGATTTGCTTATTTAACTGTTTCGTTATTTGTTCAAGCACACCATCATTATCAACATGAACAACACAAGTGATGCGAGACATTCCTTCCTGCTCTGAATATCCTACAGAAATGCTTTCGATATTATAATTTCTTTTTGAAAAGAGATTCGTAATACGATTTAACACACCTGGGCGATTCATTACTGTTAAAGTTATAATTCTTTTCATGGTTTGACACCTACCATTTCATGATGTCCTTTACCAGGAGCGATCATTGGATAGACATTTTCGTCTGGATCAATGCGAATATCTAGTAATACTGGCTCATTATTTGTTAGTACTTCATTAAAAATTGTTTCAGCTTGTGCTTCATCTTCAATGAGATACCCTTTGATTCCAAAGGCATCAGCCAACTTTACGAAATCAGGTTGGCTAGAGAATTTACTGTGAGAGAAACGAGATTCATAGAATATCTCTTGCCACTGTCTTACCATTCCTAACGAAGAGTTGTTAAGGATGATAATTTTAATAGGAAGATTTTGTTCTCTTATAACAGCCAATTCTTGCGTACACATTTGGAATCCACCATCTCCTGAGATCGATAACACAATCGATTCTGGTGACGCCAATTGTGCACCGATGCTAGCAGGTAAACCAAAGCCCATTGTTCCAAGTCCACCTGAAGTTACCCAACGGTTTGCCTTAGAAAACTTATAGTATTGTGCAGCCCACATCTGGTGTTGACCAACGTCTGTTACGACAATCGCTTCACCTTTTGTTTTCTCATAAAGCATTTCCATCACTTTTTGTGGCTTTAAGCGATCATCTTCTTTATAAAAATAAGGGTACTCTTTCTTCCAAGCATTTAGCGTGTCCAACCATTCTTGGTGAACCGGAGGCTTACCTTCTTGAGAGATTAGCTGCTTTAATGCTTCTTTTGCATCCGCTACAACCGGGATATGTGTTTGAACATTTTTACCGATTTCTGCAGGATCAATATCAATATGAGCAACGGTAGCGTTTGGAGCAAAATGTTGCAGGTTTCCTGTTAGGCGGTCATCAAACCTAGCTCCAATATTGATGAGTAAATCACATTCATATAGTGCCATATTTGCGGTATAGCACCCATGCATCCCTGCAAGTCCAGCGAATAAAGGATGTTCAGCAGGAAAGCCTCCAAGTCCTAACAGCGTGTGCACGACTGGAAGACTTTGTTGCTCAGCGTATTGCTTCAACTCTTCATAACCTTCTGAAAAGAGAATTCCTGCACCTGCTAGAATAACTGGCTTCTTCGCTCTACTGACAGCTTCGGTTAGCTTTCTAATCTGAAGATAATTCGGTTGAACAGTTGGCTGATAACCTGGTAGAACAATTTCTTGCTCTTCAGGAACATTTGCCGTACCAGCAGCAATATCTTTAGGAATATCGATTAATACTGGTCCTGGGCGTCCGCTTGTGGCCACGTAGAATGCCTCTTTCACAATTCTAGGAATATCTTCGATGCTACGAACCTGATAATTATATTTAGTTATGGGAGTCGTAATCCCCAGTATATCCGCCTCTTGGAAAGCATCTGTTCCGATCACTCCGGTTGCCACCTGCCCTGTAAAGACAACTAACGGTAAGGAGTCCATCATCGCATCAGCTAACCCAGTAATAATATTTGTTGCACCTGGTCCTGATGTTGCGATTACAACACCCGGTTTTCCTGTTACTCGAGAATAACCTTCTGCTGCATGAATCCCACCTTGTTCATGGCGAGGGAGTATGTGTAGAATCTTAGAATCATAGAGCTTATCGTAAATTGGGAGAACTGCCCCTCCGGGATATCCAAATATTACCTCTACTTGCTCCTTCTTTAGTGCTTCAAGCATTAATTCTGCACCACTAATCGGTTCGTTTTCAGCCTTCATTTTCGTAAAGGCAGTTTCTTGCAACATTTGTTGACCCTCCCTATTTCAAATCTTGTTAGATAATCTAACAAATTAACATTATAAAAAGCCTCCCCATCCCCTACTTTGCCTACTACACCCTAGGCTAAAGGGATGGAAAGGCTTGAGAAACCTATCCACGGTACCACCCTTGTTCACGCGTATGCGTGCGCTCATGATCACAATTGGATCGTTTTGATAACGAGTGTCTGACACTCGACTGCCTTTACTGTAGATTTTCAAGACAGTGCTCAAAGGTGAGTTCATTTCATGTCATTTCCACCGGCTTCCAGCTACCCCGGCTCTCTGTAGGAATGTTTCATGAAACTACTTTTCCTTATCAACGCTTTTCCTTATTTACTTAGCTTACATGTGGTGTTGCTTCCTTGGAGTACACTTTCACACCTTCAGAAACGACACGTTCTCTAAACTTCACTAATAACTCCTTCGTAAGTGCACCTGGAGTACCATCACCAATGACTCTGCCATCTACCTTAATTACCGCAATAACTTCTGCAGCTGTTCCTGTAAGGAACACTTCATCAGCAGTATAAACATCATGTCTTGTAAATGGTTCTTCTTTAAGTTCATAGCCTAACTCTTTTACAATATCGATAACGGCGTTTCTTGTAATCCCTTCAAGTGCTCCAATATACCCTGGAGGTGTATAGAAACAACCCTCGCGGATAATAAACACATTATCAGCAGATCCTTCAGCAACATACCCTTGGTCATTAAGCATTAATGCTTCACTAACACCAGCAAGATGTGCTTCAATTCTAACTAGCACGTTATTTAAATAATTTAGTGATTTTACTTTTGGACTAAGTACATCAGGTCTGTTTCTTCTTGTTGCAACAGTCACAATTTCTAATCCTGTTTCGTATAATTCTTTTGGGAAGATCGAAAGTGGTTCTACAATTACAACCACATTCGCTTTAGCACATTTATTTGGGTCAAGCCCGAGGTCACCAACACCTCTAGAAACTACCACGCGAATATAAGCATCTTCAATTTTATTTTTCTCAACTGTAGCGACGATAATATCTGTGAACTCATCTTGTGAGTATGGTACATTCAACATAATTGACTTGGCTGAACGGTATAGTCGGTCCATATGTTCCTTCATTCGGAAGACGTTACCGCTGTATACTCGAATTCCTTCAAAGATACCGTCTCCGTATAAAAACCCATGATCGTATACTGAAATTTTGGCGTTCTCTTTTGTAACATATTCGCCATTTAAAAAAATCCATTGTTCAGACACGAAATACACCTCTTTGCATTTAAGTTAAACCGCTTTAAATGGATAAAATAATTACAAAAATTTTTTTGAAAAATCCCTCGTTTTTACCCTTTGTTTTTCTTTTGAATATTTCAAATGATTTGTATATTTGAGGACTATCTTACGCCCATTTCATTTACTCGTCAACCCCATTTTTTCGAATTGTTTGATAATTTAGATTAGTCAATTTAGTTGTATCCGCTTACAATGTTGATATAATAACAAATTCAAATTTTAAAAAAATTTTAAAAAATACTTCATATTTCTTTTTCCATCTCTAGTAAAAAATGAAAGAAGCCTACTGAATGATTCAGTAGACTCTTTATTTATCTTCTATTACTTTTAGGATCAAACGCGTCTCTCAAACCATCTCCTATAAAGTTAATACATAAAACAGTCGTTAAGATTGCTAGTCCTGGCGGTATCCATGCTTCAGGACTATTTCGTAAAATACGTAAACTTTGGGCCTCAGAAATCATATTTCCCCAAGTTGGCGTAGGCTGAGGAATTCCAAAACCAATAAAGCTAAGACCCGATTCAATAATGATATACGTAGCCATCATTAATGTCGCATTTACCACGATTGGACCAATAGCATTTGGAATAAAATGCTTAAATATTATTCTAAAATCACTTGCCCCAATCGCTTTAGCACCCAGAACAAATTCCTGTTCTCGAAGCGATAAATATGTACCTCTAATAATTCTTGTTAAGTTTGGCCATGAAGTGATGGCAATAATAGCTACAAATATCCCAACGTTCACTCTTTCCAATATGGCGACAATGGTTAAACAAAGAACGAGGAAAGGTAATACCAGCATCATGTCAGCTGCACGCATGATAATTGCATCAATCTTACCACCATAATACCCAGCTATAGAACCAAGTGTTACTCCAATGATGAGAGTAAATATCATCGCACTAAATCCAACAATAAGTGAAATTCTTCCTCCATACAGGAGTCTCGATAGATTATCACGTCCTGAACTATCGTTTCCTAATGGATGCTCTTCACTTGGGGGGCGTTCAATTAATAAGAGATTTGACTTAGTAGGACTGTGCTCTGTTAATAACGGTGCAAAGGTGACAGCTAAAATGATTGCTAATAACACAAAGACTCCCATGACAGCGAGCTTATTTTTCAAGAATCGTTTTAATGCGATTCGAAAAGGACTATTTCCTTTATCTGGTTTAACAGGTACCTCTATGTTTGTATCCATCGCTTCCTGCTGTTTTAGTTCCATATTTCTCACCTCAATCGTAGCGGATTCGTGGGTCAACAATACTGTAGAAAATATCAGCTAATAAATTCCCGAGGAGAATGAAAAATCCTAACATTAGATTAATGGCCATAATGACAGGATAGTCACGATTTCCAATAGAACTTAAGAACAATGTTCCAATTCCCGGATACTGAAATACTCCTTCAGTGATAACTGCACCGCTAAGTAGTATCCCAACTTCGAAACCTAGTAAAGTAATAATCGGAATCATTGCATTTCGTAAAGTATGTTTGTACAATACGTTTCGATTAGTCATCCCTTTTGCACGAGCAGTACGAATGTAGTCACTTGCTAACACATCAAGCACTTCCGAACGCATAAATCTCATGTAAGAGGCGGTCCCTGCTAACCCTAGTGTTAATCCTGGTAAGATTAAATGTTGCAGCTTATCAAGAAATAATTCTATGCCTGTTAATCCTGGGCTTGAAACAGAACCTTGTGAAGGTAACCAACCAAGCTTAATAGAAAAAACGTAAATGGCCACTAAACCAAAAAAGAAATTGGGTACAGCTAAGCCAAAAAATCCAAAGGTTGTTGCACCATAATCAAGGATAGAGTACGGTTTTTTTGCTGAGTATATCCCGATTGGAATGGATACAATAATCGTTATAAAAAGCGTGAAAATACCTAAATAAAATGTATTTCCAATTCTTTCACCGATTAATTCAGAAACGTCTCGGCCTTTAAAAATATACGATTCCCCGAAGTCCCCCTGCATAACTTTTGTTACCCAATTCCAATATTGGACATGAATGGGGTCATTAAGTCCAAGAGCTTCTTTTTGTCTTTCGAAAACCTCAGGATCAATATTGGGATCAAAATTTTTCCCGGTAATCGGATCACCTGGAGCAGCTTGTATTAGACCAAACACGAAGATAGTTAGTACAAAGAGCATAGGGATAAAAATTAGTAATCTTCGAATTATATACTTATACACCGGTATCCCCCTCCATTCTTACAGAATAAGAAAAGAGCGCGGCATAATTACCGATCACTCTTTTCTCTATTCAACAATTGTTATTCCGTTACGTACCAGAGATGAGTATCGTTTAAGAACGAGTATGGAAGTACATCGATTCCTTGAAGACGTTTGTTATGAGCCCATAAGCTATTTGCTGCATATAGGATCAAGCTTGGTAGATCTTCACCGAACTCAACTTGCCACTCACTATATTTTTGTTTACGATAATCTTGTTCAAATGCATCTGGAGGAGTGAAGGCATCCTTAAGCAATTGATCTGCTTCAGGATTATTCCAGCGAGAATAGTTGTAACCTGCCATAGATGACCATAATCCACTTGGATCTGGATCTGTACTATCTAAGCTCCAACCAATTAAGTATAAATCCCAGTCTTGGCTGTTCTTTTCTAAATCTTCAAAGTAAGCTGCCGCTTCTTTCGGCTGGCGAAGGTCGATGCTGATGCCTACCTCTTCTAGGAACTCTTCAATAATTGGAGCCGAACGCTCACGAATTTGGTTTCCTAGTGGATAATTCAAGTTAAGCACCCATTCCTTGCCGTTCGGATCCTCGCGGAAACCATCTCCGTTTACATCCTTGTAACCAGCTTCATCAAGGAGAGCTTTTGCCTTTTCAGGGTCAAATTCATATTGATTTGGCGTTGTATCGTCATAAGCCCAGAATTGTGTAGCAATTGGTGAGTTTTGAACAATTCCTCTACCATACAATAAACCATCAACTAAACCTTGACGGTTAATTGCATAGGCAATCGCTTGACGGACTTTTTGGTCTTTAAGCTTTTCGTTCACTGTCCAGTTAGCTGGATTTATTGTTCCGGCTTCTGAGTCTTCCTTAGAACGATGATTATGCATCATCCCCATCGTCTGGTATCCAAAGTCAGGTTGCTCAATAATTTCAACATTTTCAAGCGCATCAACCGTTTCATAGTCAGCAGCTTGGAAACCGTTTGGATCAGCAACAAAATCAATTTCACCGTTTTCAAGTAAACCTAAGATAACAGCTTGGTCAACTACCTTCCAGATGACGCTATCAAGCTTAGGCTCTCCTTGCCAATAATCAGCAAATTTCTTAAGTACGTATTGCTCCCCTTGCACCATTTCACTAAACTGGAATGGCCCCGTACCGATTACTTCACCAGGATTACGTGAAGCACCAGCTTCCGGAATTTCTGCAACAGGAATATCTTTGAAAATATGTTCTGGAATAATACTAAAGCTAGCATCAGATAGCGCCAACACGTTTGGTTGAGCAAACTTGAACGAAACCGTATGATCATCAACAGCAACAACCCCTTGGAAATCAGTTGTTTTTCCTGTTGAAAAGTCCTCATAACCTAGCAATCTTTCAACATATTGCGTACGAACTCCGCCCGCTTCTACATATCCTGGGCTCGCAATGGTTTTATAAGTAAATACAACGTCTTTAGCAGTAAATGGTTCCCCATCATGCCATTTTGCTTTTTCATCTAATTTAAACGTTACTTCCGTTTGATCATCATTGAATGTCCACTCTTTCGCTAAGTTCGGAATAAAATCAAGGTTCTTATCTTGCGTAAGTAGCCCTTCATGTGTAAATGATAAAATATTAGATTCATATGCCTCTGTGTAAAAAATAGGGTTAAATAAACCTGTTGGTGCCGTATCCATTGCACCAACTACTGTTCCTCCACTTACCGGGTCCTTTTCACTCGATCCTTCATTTTCTGATGAAGCAGGTTCTTTGTTTCCAGAGCATGCTGCTAGCACTCCAAAAACTAGTGCAAAGCATAGCATGATCAACCAACTTTTCTTTGCCTTCATGTTATTCACCCCTCTTATAATTTTTAACATTTCTGTATAAATCAACCAGTAGAACTGCGCACACCACCTCCTTAAGTGCATAACAAAATACACTTATTTGCCTGTATAAAGGTGGCAGGCTACTAGATGGCCATTCCCCACCTCAGTAAGCTCGGGACGCACCTCTGAGCATTTCTCATGAACCATCGGACAACGAGTACGAAACGTACAGCCTGACGGTGGATTTGATGGACTTGGTAAATCTCCTTTTAATATGATTTTTTCTTTTTTGTGTAGTATGTCTGTGGATGGAACTGCTGATAGAAGTGCTTGTGTATATGGATGTAATGGAGTTTCGTAGAGGTTCTTCTTTGGCGCTATTTCTGCAATGCGACCTAAGTACATTACTGCCACTCTGTCGCTAATGTGTTTTACAACGCTTAAGTCATGGGCGATAAATAAATAAGTTAAATTAAATTCATCCTGTAAGTCGGCCATCAAGTTTAGTACCTGGGCTTGTATCGAAACGTCCAGTGCAGAGACTGGCTCGTCACAAATAACAAATTTCGGATTCAAGGTTAGTGCTCTTGCAATACTTATACGCTGTCTTTGTCCACCAGAAAACTCGTGTGGATACTTATATCGATCCTCCGAACGAAGACCAACCTTTTCTAAAAGACTAATTGTCTTCTCTTTTCGTTCTAACTTTGTTAAATTTGTTTGAACAATTAATGGTTCTTCAATTAATTCGGAAACGCTCATTTTTGGATTTAATGAGGCAAACGGATCTTGAAAAACAATTTGCATATCTCTCCGAATGGGTCGAAGCTTTCGGTATCTCATTTTTGTAATATCTTGATCCTCAAAAACGATTTGTCCATCAGTCGGATCCATCAAACGAAGTAAAACTCTACCTAGTGTTGATTTTCCAGAGCCTGATTCACCAACGATGCCTAGTGTTTCTCCCCTTAAGACACTAAGGCTAACGTCATCAACCGCTTTGACATGTCCAATTGTATGCTTTAGGATTCCACCCTTGATGGGAAAGTACTTCTTAATATTTTTTGCCTGAAGTATGTAATCTTGATCTGTATGTATCCTTGTTTCTGTTTCGATGACTGACAATTTCACACTCCCCCTTATTCATACAGGTAACATCGGACGCGATGGCTTTCCTCTGCATCCGTTTCATATATAGACGGGTTCATATCCCGGCATTTGCTCATCACCTTTGGACAGCGATCTGAGAACCTGCAGCCAATAGGAAAGCGATGTGCAGGAGGAACTGTGCCTTTAATCGCACCAAGTCGATCAACTTCCTTCTCTAAACTTGGCAAGCTGTCAAGTAACCCCATTGTATACGGATGTTTTGGTGTCAGAAACAGTTTTTCAATGGTTGTTTCTTCAACAATTTGGCCGCCATACATCACCATGATTCGGTCCGCATATTCAGCTACTACACCTAAATCATGCGTAATTAATAATACAGCCATGTTAAATTTCTTTTTCATTTCATCCATCAAGTCCAAAATTTGAGCTTGAATGGTAACATCAAGAGCAGTTGTTGGCTCATCGGCTATTAATAGCTTCGGATCACAAGATATAGCAATGGCAATCATAGCACGATGACGCATTCCACCCGATAGTTGGTGTGGATATTCCTTCATCGTTTCCTCTGCACGCGGAAAACCAACGACCTTTAGAAGTTCAATTGCTCTTAATCTCGCTTCATTTTTTGTCATTTTTTTATGGCGAATCAACGTCTCAATAATTTGATTTCCAATAGTAAAAACTGGATTTAAGGCGGTCATAGGTTCCTGAAAGATCATACCGATTTCTTTTCCACGAACATTGGTCATTTGTTTATCGTTAAGCCCAACTAAATCCTTACCGCCGAAAGAAATTCGACCATCTTCAATTTTACCTGGTTTATTAATTAACTTCATAATGGAGAGGGAAGTAATACTCTTTCCACTCCCTGATTCCCCAACGAGAGCAACGGTTTCCCCAGGCCTGATATAAAAATCTACTCCATCAACGGCTTTTGCGACTGCTTTATTTTCTAAGTGAAAATAAGTTTTTAAACCACTAACCTCCAACAATTTCACTTCTGACATCAACACACCTCCTGATTGCCTTAGAAAAAATAGACTGAGTATCCGTCCTTCTTGAAAGAAAGTATACTATTATGTATAAATTTTTTCAATATATAGAATGTTAAAATTAGTTACAATTGTTAGAAATATTGTGATATTTTCTGACAAAAGATTCACTTCAATACATCAAAGCTTTACATAAAAAAAGACATTTCCTTACAAAGGAACTGTCTAATTAACAAATAATATTGGTAACTAAAATTATATAGAAATAGAAAAAACGCTATAGAAATGACAGGGTCACTTTCTATAGCGTAATATGTATTGATTGGTGTGTAAATGGCGTCCCAGGAGAGATTCGAACTCCCGACCGTACGCTTAGAAGGCGTATGCTCTATCCGGCTGAGCTACTGGGACATGTTTTCTTTAGGACATTTTTTATTATATTAGGCCTATTATAAAAAGTCAACACTTTAAATAAAAAATATTATTTCACTATTCAAAGGAGATTCCTCTCCTTTGAATAGTATATGATGAAAGTGATTATTTGTGAAGTTGAAAGCTTTGTCGAAGTTGTACTATTTCTCCTTGGTCAAAATCATAGACGTGAAAATCGACTTCTTGTTCTGTAAAGTTTAGAACTACATATGTCCTCTCGTTACGCCCTCTTGGAAGCCGCAAGCTGCCAGGATTTATAAACAAGCGATTACCGATCTTTTCAATCCCTAAAAGATGAGAATGGCCAAAGCAAACGATCTTAGCATTCACTTCTTCTGCTTTAAATTTTAGGTTCATTAATGTAGATTTCACATTATATAAATGGCCATGTGTCACTAGAATTTTTGTTCCCTTAAAATCAATAACCTCATCATGATGAAACAACGACTCATAATCACAATTTCCCCTTACTATAACGAATTGGTCAATGGCCTCATCATTTTTTGAAAGCTCTGAATCACCACAATGAATAAATTTTTCGACATCTTTATGCCGATTCTTTAATTCATTTAATTCTGCCGTTAACCCATGACTATCACTTACAATAAGTACCTTTGACATTAAACTACTCTCCCTTAAACACTTCTGGTAGTAGCTTTGATAAACTACTCAATGCTACAGCACGATGGCTTATCTTACTTTTTTCCTCTGGTAAAAGTTCTGCCATTGCTCTATTTCTTTCCTTCACAAAAAATATAGGGTCATAACCAAAGCCATGAGTCCCTCGTTTCTCATCCAAAATCAAACCCTCACAAGTACCATGAACTGTGATTGTTTCTTGACCTGGAACAGCAAGTGCTAATGCACAATAGAAACGCGCCGTGCGCTTTGAGGGCTCTACTTCATTTAATTCCCTTAACACTTTTGCCATATTATCTTCATCACTCTTTTGTTCACCCGCATAACGAGCGGAGTAAACACCCGGTTTCCCGTCTAGTGCATCAATGACTAGTCCTGAATCATCAGCAATAACCGCTCGATTCAATTGCTTTGAAACTGTTTCAGCCTTAATAATAGCATTCTCTTCAAAGGTCGTTCCGGTCTCTTCTATATCCTCAATCTCCTCATAATCAAGGAGAGTTTTCACTTGAAACCCGAGAGGCTCAAACATCCTTACGAATTCCTTGGCCTTTCCACTATTCTTTGTTGCAATAATTACTTCTTTCATTTCTTTGCACCTTTTTTAACCCTTGCTTCCTCAATTTTCTCAACAACCGCTTCACCTAACACGCTCTTTTGTGCTTCGAAAAGCTCCGTAATACCACTTTGTGCAATTTCCAATAAATCCTGTAGTTCATTATAAGAGAATGTTGATTCTTCACCCGTTCCTTGGAGCTCAACAAATTCACCATTCCCTGTCATAACAACATTCATATCTACTTGTGCTGCAGAGTCTTCGATATAGTTGAGATCAAGTACAATTTCCTTGTTTTCAAGTATTCCAACACTCGTAGCCGCCAGGAAATCAACCACTGGATACTTTGAAAGCTTTCTATCTTTATGCAATTTATTCAGTGCGTGAGCCATTGCAACAAACGCTCCTGTTATCGAAGCAGTCCTAGTACCACCGTCTGCTTGAATGACATCACAGTCAATCCATACGGTTCTTTCACCAATTGCTTCAAGATCAACTACTGCTCTTAGTGCTCTACCAATCAGCCTTTGAATTTCCATGGTTCTTCCCGAAACCTTGCCTTTTGATGACTCACGTATATTTCTTGTTTGTGTAGCCCTTGGCAGCATGGAATACTCAGCCGTAATCCATCCTTTCCCCTCTCCTCTCATAAATGGAGGGACGCGCTCCTCTATACTAGCCGTACATATTACCTTCGTATCACCAACAGTAATTAGCACGGACCCTTCTGGATGGATAAGATATTCAGTATCAATATGTATAGGGCGTATCTCAGATGCCTTACGACCATCAGTCCTCACAATATTTCCTCCTTTGAAAGACTACTTTTAAAATGATGAAATCCAAATAAAGAAGAGGCGGATAACCGGCCTCCTCAACTTGGTCACTATATAGTATATCAAAAAACAATTTATTAAAAACTACCTGTATTCACATTTTCTGGGCGTGTCACAGGCTCGGAAAGCTTTTCCCCTTTATCATTTACAAGTTCAGCCTTTCCATTCACTGTTACAGCAACACTCTCAATTCCCTTTTGTTCTGTTAACGAAAGAACGAGTGTATTTAAAATATGATTAGAAACGATTTTCTCCTCTGAACCATTTAATATAGATTCATTAAAGTTTAATGTTACCTTGCCGTCCTCTACAACCGGCTTATCTACTAGCGAAACATCAGAAACAAATTCGCTTAACAAGTTAGAAGAATAAGTAGGTCCTTTGGCAAGTTCTTCTACTACTGCTGAAATATTATCGCTCTTGTCATTACTAATCCGCTTTGTAACTGGCACATAGTAGTAAGAACCCTCTTCTCCACCTAAATAATACACAGTTAATGCTTTCGTGTTGGTGATATCGACAACTTCTGAAGTATCCATGTTGATCCCACTAGCTCTTGTCAAACCACTCTTAGATAAAGCCAGACCATTCACAGGCATCTCAGTTAATTCATGACCATTCATTTTTAGTTTAACTTTATTAATAGAATCGAATTGAGTTAACGTCCAGGTGATAGATTGGACAATTTTCATTTCGTCTTCTGGCTTATAATTCTTAAATTCTTTTGAGAAGTTAACCGTTGCCACCTTATCCTTTATATCCACAGATACTGCAGTGTCTGCCGGGATAACGGCTGCAAACCCATTAGGTAACATTTCTGTGACTGGGCCATTCTGTACAAGATACTCTACAGCCTGCTTGGCCACGGATTCTGTTTTCGGTAGATCGATGGTTTGCGGTACAACATAGCCATTTTTATCTACTAAATATAATTCGGTCATAACGCCTTTTTCTGCAACTTCTTCGCTATTCTTTTCTGAAGCTGCCGTTTCTACTACTTTCGCTGTTCCATTATCTTCTGTGTATGTGACTGTTTTTGGAGGATCGATTTGTTCCTTTTTTTCTCCTCCTAATAAACCACATCCAGATAATAAAACGGACGAAACAATGACTGCTGATACAATGGTCGTACTTTTATGCTTTGACATCCATAATCCCTCCAAGACAGTTTGTACTACATGTATACGAGCCTTTTTAAAAAATAGACCGACTACTAGAAAAAAATAAAAAAAAGCCTCCAAAAAAAATGGAGACTTCCTTTAAGATAGTTTAATGGTTTCTACAGACAATTCACCTGCGTGTAGCCAGTTGGTTGCAATTCGTTGAAAAATAGGTTTTGATCCGGTCGTATAAAACTGATGCTGCGGCTCGTCCCTGTTTGGCGTTAGCCACCCATTGTAAAAAAGAATGGTACTAACCTCACGGGCTGTTTCTTCACCAGAGCTGATTACAGACACAGTTGGGCCCATCGTTTTCTTTATAATCATTTCAAGCAATGGATAGTGTGTACAGCCTAAAATCAATGTATCAAGACCCTTATTTTTAATCGGCGATAGCGTTTCAGCTACCACTTTTTTGACAATTGGTCCATCCACTTCTCCACTTTCAACGAGAGGAACAAACTTAGGACAAGCAAGGCTAGTAACCTTAGATTTCTTATTTATGGATTTTAATGCCATCTCATAAGCATTACTCTTAATCGTTCCAATAGTCCCTATGACCCCAATTTGGTGGTTTTTTGTTACCTTAATAGCCGTTCTTGCACCTGGATAAATGACACCTATAACTGGGATGGATAGTTCATTTTGAATTTCCTCTAAGGCAACAGCAGTCGCTGTGTTACATGCAATTACTAACATTTTAATTCCCTTATTTACTAAGAAATTCGTCATTTGCCATGTGAATTTCTTTACCTCTTCACCGCTCCTCGGGCCGTACGGGCATCTTGCAGTGTCTCCTACATAGAGGATCTGCTCATTTGGCAGTTGGCGCATAATTTCCTTCGCAACAGTTAATCCGCCAACTCCAGAGTCAATAACTCCGATCGGTTGATTCAAACATCTCGCCTCATTCTTCTTTCATTTCTTGATGTAATTTCATTAAGTTGTTTTTCAGGAGAATCACTTCTTCGCTAGAAAAGTTTACTAAAACCTCCTGCAAGTATACCTGTCTTTTCTTAATCACTTCGTCAATAATTCGTTCCCCTTCTTCTAAAAGGTGAATACGAACCACACGGCGATCATTCGGATCCTTCACACGCATGACTAGTTTGTTTTTTTCCATTCTGTCAACAAGGTCTGTTGTCGTGCTACATGCAAGAAACATTTTATTTGAAAGTTCACCAATTGTCATATCGCCTTCTTCGAATAACCATTGAAGAGCAACAAACTGAGGGGGAGTAATCGTATAGTTACTTAAAATTTCTCTACCCTTTTGCTTGATAATTCCAGCAATATAACGCAAGTCTTTTTCGATATCAGCAAAAATCTCTATCTCTTTTGTTTCTTCTACTTTCATAAATACACAACCCCTATTTGAGAGTTCAGATCGTGACTATATTATAATCACATCTAGCCTTTTAAACTATTTTCACCTTTTTCTCACTAAAATTCAAGAAGGAAGTATAGAAATGTATTTTATGAATGTATTTGGGTACAATTGTAAACCGGCTTCCATTACGAAAGCCGGTCTAGAATTATAGTTCTAGCTCTCCCATTCGAAGGAGCTCTACAACAGCTTGTGATCGCCCCTTAACACCAAGCTTTTGCATGGCATTCGAAATGTGGTTACGAACCGTTTTTTCACTTATGAAAAGTTCTCCCGCGATCTCTTTTGTTGTTTTGTCTTGCACCAACAGTTCGAACACTTCTCTTTCACGTTTGGTGAGTAACGGCTTGTGAGTATATTCATTCTCCTTCAAGTATTGTAACCCTCCTTGCCTTCGCCAGCTATGAACAGCGGGATGGGTATATATTTAGTCACCATATCTTATGTGCATCAGGTGATTGGAGTGACTATAATTCTTGAAAGAAAGCATTTTTATTTTTAAGAAAATACTATGATAGAATTTTGTTTGATTGTCTAAATCGATCCCTCGTTTCTTCAGTCCAAGGAACTCCCTTTCCGGTACGCTTACACATTTGCACCATCGTTCCTCTACCTACAAAACATACATCTCCGTTTTGTTTTTTCCCTAAGTAATGAAGGTCAATAGATGTGTTTCCAACTGATTCGATTTTCACAAAAATATCAAGAATATCGTCAAAAAAAACCTGATGAAGAAAATCACACTGTAGATCAGCAACAATTGGAATGGTCCTACTTTCTTTTTGCACCCAATGCTGCATAAGACCAATATGTTTAAAAAATTCAATTCGTGATTCTTCAAAATATGCAAACGGTACCGTATTGTTCATATGTCCAAACATATCAGTCTCTGAAAAGCGAACTTTTATTTTGTTAGAATAGAAGAAACCTTGTTCCCAAGTAGCAAAGTCTTGGATATAGCTCACTTTTTTCATAAAATCCCCCTTGCTTCACTAAAAATGAATGAATGTTCATTCTTTAATTATACAAGTGACCTTTTCTTTTGACAAATGAAAACCCCTCTGACATACAGAGGGGTTAAAGATCAATCTTCTTATACTTGATCGCTTCCAAAGAAATTTTTAAATGCTTGGAACGTAGTATCTCTATTTAGTGCTGCAATAGAAGTCGTTAAAGGAATACCTTTTGGACAAGATTGGACACAGTTTTGTGAATTTCCACAATTCGCAAGTCCACCATCACCCATGATTGCATCCAAACGCTCTGCTTTATTCATCTCACCCGTAGGATGAGCATTAAATAATCGAACTTGCGAAAGAGGAGCAGGACCAATGAAGTTTGACTTACTGTTAACATTCGGACAAGCCTCTAAGCAAACACCACATGTCATACATTTGGATAATTCATATGCCCATTGACGTTTTCTTTCTGGCATACGCGGACCAGGTCCAAGATCATAAGTTCCATCAATCGGAATCCAAGCTTTCACTTTCTTTAAAGAGTCAAACATGCGACTGCGGTCAACCTGAAGATCTCGAACAACAGGGAAAGTTCTCATTGGCTCTAAACGAATCGGTTGTTCTAATTGATCGATTAGTGCCGTACATGATTGTCTAGGCTTTCCATTAATCACCATTGAACAGGCACCACAAACTTCCTCTAAACAGTTCATATCCCAAGTGATTGGAGTGGTATGTTTCCCTTGCATATTTACAGGGTTTCTACGAATTTCCATTAAAGCGGAAATTACATTCATATTTGGGCGATAGTCTAACTCGAATTCTTCTTCATAAGGGGCAGTGTCAGGACTATCCTGTCTTGTAATTTTAAAAACGACTGTTCTTTTTTCAGACATGTTTAGTTATCCCCTTTCTTCTTAGAGTAGTCTCTCTTTCGTGGAGCAATCAAACCAGTGTCAACCTCTTCATAATGGAAGTGTGGTGCTGATTTCGCATCCACAAAACGAGCCATAGTTGTCTTTAAGAACTCCTCATCGTTACGCTCTGGGAATTCAGGTTTATAGTGAGCACCACGGCTTTCGTTACGGTTGTATGCACCAATTGTAATAACTCTTGCTAGCTGAAGCATATTTTGAAGCTGACGTGTAAAGATTGCTCCTTGATTGCTCCACTTAGCAGTATCGTTAATATTAATTTTTTCATAGCGCTCTAATAGCTCTACAATTTTTTCGTCTGTTTTTAATAGTTTATCGTTGTGGCGAACAACTGTTACATTGTCTGTCATCCACTCACCAAGCTCTTTATGAAGAACATAAGCATTTTCATTACCATCTAAAGTCATGATCTTATTCCACTTTTGTTCTTCCTCTTTTACATAACGATCAAAGACGGAGGAAGAAATAGAATCTACGTTCTTGCTTAACCCGCTAATATAATCTAACGCCTTCGGACCAGCTACCATGCCCCCATAAATAGCAGATAATAAGGAGTTCGCACCAAGGCGATTTGCTCCATGCTGAGAATAATCACACTCTCCAGCAGCAAATAACCCAGGAATATTTGTCATTTGATCATAATCTACCCAAAGACCACCCATTGAATAGTGAACAGCTGGGAAGATCTTCATAGGAACTTTTCGTGGGTCGTCACCCATAAATTTCTCATAGATTTCAATAATACCACCGAGCTTAATGTCCAGTTCCTTTGGATCCTTATGAGAAAGGTCAAGATAAACCATGTTTTCCCCATTAATACCAAGCTTCAAGTCAACACAGACGTGAAAGATTTCACGAGTGGCGATATCACGTGGGACAAGATTTCCGTAAGCTGGATACTTCTCTTCTAAGAAATACCATGGCTTTCCATCCTTGTACGTCCAAACTCGTCCACCTTCTCCACGAGCGGATTCACTCATAAGTCTCAATTTATCGTCCCCAGGAATCGCAGTTGGGTGAATTTGAATGAACTCTCCATTTGCATAATAGACACCTTGTTGGTATGCAATGGACGCTGCTGAGCCCGTGTTAATTACTGAGTTAGTTGACTTTCCAAAGATAATCCCAGGACCACCTGTAGCCAAAATGACAGCGTCTGCTGCAAATGACTTAATTTCCATTGATGTGAGATTCTGAGCAACAACTCCTCGGCAAACCCCTTCATCGTCAATAACAGACCCGAGAAATTCCCATCCTTCATATTTAGTAACTAAACCAGCTACTTCGTGGCGACGTACTTGCTCATCTAGTGCGTATAGAAGCTGTTGGCCTGTTGTTGCACCCGCAAAAGCGGTACGGTGATGCTGTGTTCCACCAAAACGGCGGAAGTCCAAAAGCCCTTCTGGTGTACGGTTGAACATAACGCCCATACGATCAAGCAAATGGATAATTCCTGGTGCAGCTTCTGTCATTGCTTTAACTGGTGGTTGGTTCGCTAAGAAGTCACCGCCGTATACTGTATCATCAAAGTGCTCCCATGGAGAGTCACCTTCACCTTTTGTATTTACCGCTCCGTTAATACCACCTTGGGCACAAACAGAGTGAGAACGTTTAACTGGAACTAATGAAAATAATTCGACCGGACTTCCTGCTTCCGCAACTTTAATTGTTGCCATTAAGCCAGCTAGACCGCCGCCGACTACGATCACCTTTCCTTTACCCATCGTGAGTCACTCCCTAACTAATATCAAAGTATATCCCGTTCGTTTCTATAAGAATTAGAACCTATTAAATTAAATGAATGCGATAATAGCGCGAACGCCAACTATGGATAGGGCGATAAAAACCCCTAATGTAACATAAGTAGAAATAAGTTGAGAACGAGGTGTAACAGTAATTCCCCAACTTACAAAGAAAGACCATAGTCCATTTGCAAAGTGGAAGGTGGTGGATATCACACCAATGATATAGAACCAAAGCATAAATGGATTCGATAAGATGCTTTCCATCATATTAAAGTTAACCTCTGCACCAAATGCTGCTGCAATTCTTGTTTCCCACACATGCCATGTTACGAATACTAGCGTTACTACTCCGGATATACGCTGAAGCATGAACATCCAATTTCGGAAAAAACCATAATTACTCGTATTGTTTTTTGCTGTAAACGCAATATAAAGACCGTAAATTGCATGGAATAACAAAGGTAAGAAAATCACAAACGTTTCTAATACATATCGAAACGGCAAACTCTCCATAAAATGAGACGCTTTGTTAAATGATTCTTCCCCCCCAGTTGCAAAATGATTGACTACAAGGTGCTGCACAAGAAATAGACCAACTGGAATGACTCCAAGCAGCGAGTGTAATCTTCGATAAAAAAACTCTCGGTTTCCTGCCATGAACTTTACCCCCCTTAAAAATTAAACGGACTGACTAAAATAATATCCGCTTTTTTTACAATAATTTTTACAATTATGTGACATGTTCATTTTACTCCCAACATGTAAGAGCGTCAAGAAAACGGATACATAAAATGCTCTATATATACAAAATATTTTTAATATATTGATATTACCCCAAACACTTATGCATTAACATTTTATAACCATTTCCTTTATATTGATATAACAATTAATGTAAAAATTTTTTGAATTAGTTTTTTTTGTTTTCATGCGTATTTCCCCGGAAAACGTATATAATAGAATAATAGAAAGTGGGGGGACATGTTTTGAGTGAATTGAAATTAGAACAACCTATTTCGGCCACAGATCCTGCACTTGTTCCAGCCTTTGGGTATGAATTACTTAGAGAAGTGCTTCTTCCAGACATACTTGGAAGAGAAACAGCTTCTATACTATACTGGGCAGGTAAGGCTTTAGCCAGAAAGTACCCTTTGCAGTCGGTCGAAGATATTATTACTTTTTTCCAACAAGCAGGTTGGGGCACACTACAAATTAAATCTGAAAAGAAGAATGAACTTGAGTTTGAATTATCGAGTGACTTGATTAAAACTCGCTTTAAAGAGCATCCAAACTGTCATTTCCAATTGGAAGCAGGATTCTTGGCTCAACAAATTGAAGAACAAAAACAAGTAATTACTGAAACGTATGAACACCCGAAGAAAAAGCTCGCTACGGTTTCCTTCACTGTACGTTGGGATAGAAAAGATTCTATTGAATAGTACGTAAAAAGCTTTCATATTTTTTATGAAAGCTTTTTAGTTTGTCTCATTTTTTCAACTTACTTGATTCTATGCTTTAACAGACGTTCCAGACAGTTCAAATGCTTCATGAAGTGCTTCAACTGCTTTCAGCATCTGTGCTTCCTCTATCACGGTAGAAACCTTAATTTCAGAGGTACTCACCATTTTTACCTGAATTCCTCCTGCGGCTAGCACTTCGAACATTTCTGCTGCAACCCCGGGATTCGAAATCATCCCTGAACCTACGATCGACACTTTTGCAAGGTTTGGCTCTGCTTCTATGCTTTCATACTTTAAGGAATCTTTATTAGCCTGTAGAACAGCCATGGTTTCTTCCAAATCTGTGCTCTTAATAGAAAAAGATAAATTTGTGGTTGATTCATTTGTCATACTCTGAATAATAATATCAACGTTCAAATGATTTTTTGCTAAAATGGTGAAAATTGTTGATAGATTTGTTAATCCATTTGGAAGGCCTAAAACACTCACTCTCGTAATTTCATCTTCAAAGGCAACACCTCGTACAACTAAACTTTGTTCCATTGATACTTCCTCCTCAATTATCGTTCCATTTTCTTGCTCCATACTTGATCGCACTTCAAGTGGGACTGCATAATTTTTTGCATATTCAACGGCCCTTGGATGCAACACTCCCGCACCTAAGTTAGCTAACTCTAACATTTCATCGTAAGAAACAGACTTAAGCTTTCTTGCCTTTTTCACATAACGCGGATCTGTTGTAAATACACCAGTAACATCGGTATAAATATCACACTTATCAGCTTTCAGTGCGGCTGCTAATGCCACTGCTGTTGTATCAGACCCACCTCTACCTAGAGTTGACACTGCTCCATCAATCGCAATTCCTTGAAAGCCGGCTACAACTACTATTTTCCCTTTATGTAGCTCAGTTTGGATTTTAGTTGTATTAATGTGTAAAATCCTAGCATTACCATGAACGGCTTCTGTTTCAATTCCTGCTTGCCAACCCGTAAAGGATATTGCTTCATAACCTTTTTCTATTAACACCATCGACAATAAAGAGATGGTCACTTGCTCACCTGTCGTGAGTAGCATATCCATTTCACGTTTATTTGGACGACTTGAGATTTGATTTGCTAGACCTACTAATTCGTCTGTTGTTTTCCCCATAGCAGACACAACGACCACTACGTCATTCCCACGCATCTTTTCTTCAATTACTCGGTCGGCTACATGCTTAATACGATCAACATTTCCTACCGATGTACCACCAAACTTTTGGACAACCAATCCCATATTTACCCCTACTTTCATTTCATCTCTTTCATGGGCTTTTTTAAAAATACAAAAAAGCCATGAGAGATATCTCATGGCTGCGTGAATGAACGTACATATATACGGACTTATACACAGTGAGATAGCTCTCCAAGACATATAGTCTTGACAATCCAGTATTTATTCAACACAGGACCAGCAGATATGGCAATTCAGAGACCTATCCACTTCGGCGAACATCCCCTTTCACAGCTTCTCATTGAATCTCAGTATTCTCAAAGCTGTTACTATTGGTGCTCGCACCTCTACCTTCACTTAACAATTAAGTGATTAATATAAAATTTTCCTAATTATAGCACAGCCTATTGGCGACGACAATGCTATTCTTGCAATTTTTTCATTAACAAATCGACTGTATTTTGTGGAAGTCCAATAGATAAAAAGTCCTCTTTGTTAGCTTCCTTCATTTTTTTTACTGATCCAAAGGCTTTTAATAATTGCTTCTTCCTTTTCTCGCCGATTCCCGGAACATCATCCAAAATTGACTGAAATACGTTTTTTCCTCGAAGTTGCCTGTGAAACGTGATGGCAAATCGATGTACTTCGTCTTGAATTCTTTGGAGCAAATAAAATTCCTGGCTATTCCGCTCAAGCGGAACAACTGCTAATGGCTTTCCGTACAATAGCTGTGAAGTTCTATGTTTATCATCTTTCACAAGTCCAGTTATCGGAATATCTAAACCAAGTTCATTTTCCAAAATATCTCTTACCGCTTCGACATGGCCCTTTCCACCGTCTATCATAATCAAATCTGGAAGTGGAAGATTTTCTTTAAGCACACGAGAATATCGCCGTCTTGTGACTTCTCTCATCGATTCATAATCATCAGGACCCTCAACAGACTTTATTTTGTATTTTCGATACTCCCTTTTAGCTGGCTTTCCGTCAATAAATACAACCATCGCCGAAACCGGGTCAGTTCCTTGGATATTTGAGTTATCAAATGCTTCAATTCGATGTGGAGTATAAATTCCCAACTGCTCTCCTAGTTGCTCGACTGCTTTAATCGTTCTCTCTTCATCTCGCTCCACGAGTGAAAATTTTTCTTTTAGAGCAATGCTTGCATTTTTAGTCGCTAACTCAACTAGGTCCTTTTTCTGTCCACGTTTAGGCTGCAAAACCTTTGTTTGTAGGAGTTGTTCCGCCAATTCTAGGTCTACTTCATCACGTAACAGTATCTCTTTTGGTTTAAAATGGCTGGATTGATCGTAAAATTGACCTAAAAACGTCAAAAATTCTTCTTCTGCCTCTCCGTAAATAGGGAACATGGAAAAGTCTCTCTCAATAAGCTTACCTTGGCGAACAAAAAATACTTGAACACACATCCACCCTTTATCAACCGAATAGCCGAAAACATCTCGATCCGTAAAATCAGTGGTTGTCATTTTCTGTTTTTCCATGGTTGCTTCTATATGGGCTATTTTATCGCGAAAATCCTTTGCTCTTTCGAAATCAAGCTCTTCTGCAGCAGCTTGCATCTTAAGTGTAAGGTCTTTTTTTATGTCCTGGTATCCACCGTTTAAAAACTTTGTAATTTCTTCTACAAGTTCTTTGTAAGTCGATTCTTTTACTTCCTTCACACAAGGAGCTAGACATTGGCCAAGATGATAATATAAGCAAACTCTATCTGGCAATGTGGAGCATTTTCTTAAGGGATAAATACGATCCAATAGCTTTTTAGTTTCGTTCGCAGCAGACACATTCGGGTACGGACCAAAGTACTTCCCTTTGTCCTTTTTCACCTTACGAGTTGTAATCAGACGTGGATGCCTTTCTGCCGTTAATTTAATAAAAGGATACGTTTTATCGTCCTTTAACATCACATTGTATTTAGGATCATGTTTCTTTATTAAATTTAACTCGAGAATTAGTGCTTCAATATTGGACGATGTAACAATATATTCAAAATCCTCTATTTCAGAAACAAGCCTTTGCGTTTTTCCATCGTGAGACCCAGTAAAGTACGATCGAACACGATTTTTCAATACTTTCGCTTTTCCAACATATATAATTGTCCCTTGCCGATCCTTCATCAAATAACATCCAGGTTGATCAGGCAATAAGGCAAGTTTATTTCTTATCATCTCATTCAAAAGGTACACCTCCAACTACAAAACACTCTGATTGTATTATAAAGTTTTTTTGAGGGGATATATAGTAGGAGCCCACTGGAAAAGAAAAAACCACTCAAGATGAGTGGTTTACGCATTTTACAGATGAGAATTTAAGCGCTCTTCTAAAGCTTCTTTCGGTTGGAAGCCGACAACTTTATCAATTACTTCTCCATCTTTCATGATAAGAAGTGTTGGAATGCTCATTACTCCAAACTTTGCTGCAGTTTCTTGGTTTTCGTCAACATCGATTTTAACGATTTTGACTTTGTCTCCCATTTCTGAATCAAGCTCTTGAAGAACTGGAGCAATCATCTTACATGGACCGCACCATGGAGCCCAAAAATCTGCAAGCACTAGGCCTGTACCCGTTTCTGTTGAAAAGTTTTGATCTGTAGCATTTGAAATAGCCATTTTCATGCCTCCTTAAGTATTGCTTCGAGAAATAAGTCTCGATTGCTTTTAGTAGTAAAATACTAAGGTCAGTATATCACCGTTTTTCAGTCGATGCTAATAATATGTCTCGCTGTTGTTTTCTTATGTAATTTGCCCATTTTATGAAACGATATTCTTTCTTTGAGAAGCAGGCAAACGGAAAGAGCGGCTCTATTAAACCGCTCTTTGCCCGTTACGCATTGATTTTTAATTTTTTAAATTCCTCTGTTAATAGTGGAACCACTTCAAACAAATCACCGACAATTCCGTAGTCAGCCACTTTAAAAATATTTGCTTCTGGGTCTTTATTTATAGCGACAATGACCTTTGAGTTAGACATTCCAGCTAAATGCTGAATAGCTCCTGAAATTCCACAAGCGATATAAAGGTCTGGTGTCACAACTTTTCCTGTTTGACCAATTTGTAAGGAATAATCACAGTACTCCGCATCACATGCACCCCTAGAAGCTCCTACTGCTCCTCCAAGTACGGTAGCAAGTTCTTTTAAAGGCTCAAAGCCTTCTTCACTCTTCACACCACGTCCACCGGCAATAACAACCTTTGCTTCAGAAAGGTCTACACCCTCACTAGCTTTTCGTACAACCTCTTTAATAATTGTACGTAGATCTTTTATGTCGACCGATAAAGAATTGACTTCTCCTGAAAGTGATTCATCCTTTTGAAGGGCAGGAATGTTATTCGGTCGAATGGTCGCAAAAATAACTCCATCCGTCACTATCTTCTTTTCAAAAGCTTTACCCGAGTAAATGGGTCTAGTAAATACAACATTTCCACCTGCTACATCAATCGCTGTTGCATCGGAGATTAACCCCGAATTCAGTTTCCCAGCAATTCTTGGAGAAAGATCCTTCCCTAATGCTGTATGTCCAAACACAAGACCCTCTGGCTTTTCTTCTTCAATTACGGCCATTAATGCCTGCGAAAAACCATCAGATGTATATTGAGCAAGCTCTGCATGTTCAACGACCACCACACGGCTAGCTCCATGTTGAATGAATTCTTGTCCTAAAGCGCTTACACTTTCACCTACTAAAACACCAACTACTTCTCCACCCTCAGCAATTGTCTTTCCCGCAGACAATGCTTCAAAAGATACATTACGTAATGCTCCCTCTCTAACTTCCCCTAAAACTAACACTTTTCTAGCCATCAAGTTCCCCTCCTGCAAAATTTAATTCCGCCCGTATGAAAAGAATGATTACACTACCTTTGCTTCTGTATGAAGAAGAGTTACAAGCTCTTTAACTTGATCGTTCAAGTCACCTGCTAACACCTTACCTGCTTCTTTTTTAGGTGGTAAGTAAATTTCAATGGTCTTCGTCTTAGCCTCAACATCGTCTTCTTCAAGATCGAGATCATCTAATTCTAACTGTTCTAACGGTTTTTTCTTGGCCTTCATAATTCCAGGTAAAGAAGGATATCTTGGTTCGTTTAATCCTTGTTGTGCCGTTACTAATAGTGGAAGAGAGGTCTCAATGACTTCTGAATCACCTTCAACATCGCGAACAACTGTCGCTTTTGTCCCCTGTATCTCTAGCTTGGTAATAGTGGTTACATAAGGGATTTCAAGTAATTCTGCCACACGTGGGCCGACCTGACCTGATCCACCATCAATAGCTACATTTCCAGCGATAATTAAATCAACTTCTTGATCTTTTAAGTATTGGGCAATGATTTTGGCAGTTGTATACTGGTCAGAAGCTTCAACATCATCTTCAATATTCACGAGTACCGCTTTATCTGCTCCCATTGCTAAAGCAGTCCGAAGCTGTTTCTCCGATTCTTCACTACCAACAGATATAACTGTTACTTCACCACCATGTGCATCACGAACTTGGATTGCTTCTTCAACTGCATATTCATCATACGGATTGATGATAAATTCAGCACCGTCCTCACTAATTTTTCCGCCAGCAATCGTTATTTTCTCTTCCGTATCAAACGTTCTTTTTAACAACACATAGATATTCATAAGTTCCCCTCCTATATATCTAAACATTTAATTGGTTCTAAAGATTAAGAAAATTTAAGCGAAAATAGAAACCCACTTAGCAATAGCTGTGAGCTTATTGTCATTCCCCTGTAAACTTTGGCTCTCTTTTTTCGAGGAACGCTGATATTCCTTCTTGTCCGTCTTTAGATAGAAATACTTTTTCAAATAGCTGAACTTCTTTTTTAACGCCTGAATAAAACTCATTTGTTTTTCCATAATTAAGAAGTTCAATTGCTGCTCTAAGTGCTATTGGACTTTTCTTAGCAATCTTTTTTGCGATTTTATAGGATTTCCCTAACAGCTCTTCTTCCGTAAAAGCATGATTTGCTAGTCCGCATTGAACCGCTTCTACTCCCGTGATTGGATCACTTGTAAATAACATTTCTGCTGCTTTAGCGGTTCCAACGTATTTTGGTAATCGTTGCGAACCCGCAAAACCAGGTACTAATCCAAGTTGAAGCTCCGGTAAGCCAAGCTTTGAATTTTGAGTTACTATTCGAAAGTGACAGGCCATCGCTAGCTCAAGTCCCCCGCCCAAAGCGGCCCCATGGATTACAGCAATAATTGGTTTTGGATAACGTTCCATTCGTTCAAACAAATCTTGACCAAGAGTGGAAAGACTGCCAAAATCCTCTCCTGTTGAAATGGTTGTAAATTCTTTAATATCTGCCCCTGCTGAGAAAAATCTTCCCTCACCACGCAATACGATGACTCGGATCTCTTGATGAAATTCAATTTCATCAAGAATATCCGAAAGTTCTTTTAACACCTGAGATGATAACGCATTAGCTGGAGGACGTTCAATTTTAATTGTTGCA
Organism: Robertmurraya korlensis; assembly: GCF_023715225.1. Taxonomy (GTDB): domain Bacteria; phylum Bacillota; class Bacilli; order Bacillales; family Cytobacillaceae; genus Robertmurraya_A. The sequence continues at coordinate 199,696 of NZ_JAMBNS010000001.1, read as the reverse complement.
ATGAACTCTTCATGAGACCAATGCAGAAAACCCATAAGTTCTCCCCCTTATTCGTATATAATGATTATCTCTTTCCACACCCATTAATTAAAAGTTTCTGGATCGGTTCTGCAAGTGCTGTTAAATCATATTTTTGTTCATTCATGACCCAGGTTGTAACAGTTTCATCCATTGTTCCAAAAATCATTTGTCTCGCCAGGCGAATATCGAGATCTTGTGAAAATTCACCAGAATCTCTTCCCTCAATAAGTATATTGTCAACAACATGTAAATAACCTTTTAATACCTCATTAATTTTTAAGCGAAGATCTTTATTTGATTGTCGCAATTCTAGCTGTGTGACGATAGCTAAATGACGATCCTTTGATAGCATTCGAAAATGCATTTCGATCATAAGTAATAATTTCTCTGCTGCGCTTTTCTTTCCCTCTAACTTCTCCTCAATCTTTTCTATAAAAGCCCCCATTTTTTCTTGAAAAAGAGAAATGAGGATATCTTCTTTGTTTTTAAAATACAAATAGATGGTGCCATCAGCAACGCCAGCTTGTTTGGCAATTTTTGAAACTTGAGCTTGGTGATACCCATTTTCCGCTATTACAATGACAGCGGCATCAATAATCTGCCGATACTTTGGTTTGTCTTTCTTCAAATCATTCCCCTCCTTTCAAGAAGGTTATTGCATTTATGAATGAACCATCATTCATAAATTTATAATAGATCGTAATCGATATTCTGTCAAGGATTTCACTTATTATTTGCACTTTTATCATGCCATAACTAAATGGACTGTACAAGCCTGCTTTCGCAAAAATAAACAGCCGACGAATCGGCTATAAAGATTTAAGCCTGTTTCTGTTGATCGTCATCTCTTTTCTTTTTTTCTTCTTCAACTAATGCTCTCCTCAAAATTTTCCCCACTGCTGTTTTTGGAAGTTCTGATCGAAATTCATACATTCTAGGAACCTTATAGGAGGCAAGATGTTTTCTCGCAAAAGCATTCAGCTCTTCCTCAGTAGTTGTAGCACTTTCCTTCAACACAATATATGCCTTTACCGTCTCCCCCCGATATGGGTCGGGAACTCCAGCAACAACAACCTCTTGTACACTAGGATGCTCATACATGACTTCTTCAATTTCTCTTGGATAAATATTAAATCCACCCGCGATAATCATATCCTTTTTACGGTCAACCACAAAGAAATAGCCTTCTTCATTCATATACCCTAAATCTCCCGTAAGAAGCCAGCCATCTCTTAACACCTGATCGGTCTCTTCAGGCTTGTTCCAGTATCCCTTCATGACCTGTGGTCCCTTTACAGCAATCTCACCAATTTCACCAGGTGGTAATGGTTCTCCAGTTTCAAAAGATAAAATGACCGCATCTGTATCTGGCCATGGCACCCCAATACTTCCTTTTATTCTTGGACGATCCCATAAAAAATTGGAATGAGTCACTGGTGAAGATTCTGTCAGCCCATAGCCTTCCACCAACTTACCACCCGTTATTTCCTCAAATTTCTCCTGTACCTCTACTGGAAGAGGAGCGGAGCCTGAGATACACGAATCGATGGAAGAAAGGTCATATTTAGTAAGGTCTGGATGATTTAACAAACCAATATAAATGGTCGGAGCTCCTGGAAATAAAGTTGGCTTTTGTTTCTCGATCGTTTTTAATGTTTGTTCTGGATCAAACTTCGGAAGCAAGACCATCTTTTGTCCTTGCATGACGGAAAGAATCATGATGGCAGTCATGCCGTACACGTGGAAAAATGGAATAATGGCTAAAATGATTTCTTCCCCTCGTTTGCATTTGTATAACCAGGCATTACTCATCGCTGCATTTGAAACAAGGTTCTTATGAGTCAGCATAACCCCCTTAGGAGCTCCGGTCGTTCCACCTGTATATTGAATAATAGCAAGATCTTCGTCAAAATCGACTGAAAAGCTTTTTATCTCTTGATTGGACTGCTTAATAATTTCTGTTAATAAGTGATGACATCCTTCATGCTTAACAGACACGGTAATTCCATATTGTTTCTTTTGGATAAATGGATAAATGAGATTTTTTGGGAAGGGTAGATAATCCTTGATAGCGGTTACAATAATATGTTTCAAATTAGTTTGTGTGAATACTTTGCTGACACGCGGAAATAAAATATCTAGTGTGACAATGGCTTTTGCACCAGAATCCTTCATTTGATATTCAATTTCTCTTTCTGTGTACAATGGGTTTGTAGGTACCACAACTCCTCCGGCTAATAAAATTCCGTAGTACGAAATAACAGCTTGAGGGCAATTTGGAAGCATGATTGCGACTCGGTCTCCTTTTTCTAATCCGAGCTTTTGTAAATAAGAAGCTAACTTACTGGCATGTTCATGTAAGGTTTCATAGCTCATTTCCTTGCCCATAAAATGAATAGCCGCTTTATTAGGAAACTCCTTTGCTGCGTTCGTCAAATAGGTTTGAACAGGTTCCGACTTATACGTTAAGGTAGCAGGTATTTCCTCTGGGTAATTAGCCAGCCACGGCCTATGTTCACTCATTCTCCATCCCTCCTATAAAGAAATTGTATAAAAATTTCTGATTACTCACCTTAATTATAATATAGTGAATTATCTGTGACAATTTAAATTCTCCTAGTATATGTTTATGGATGTAATTAGTTGTCCTACGACAAAAAAAATCGCCTGTAAAAGGCGATTTTAAAAGACTAAATAAAAAATTCCTATAAACACAAAGATTCCACAAAGGATTAGAAGTATTTTTGCTAGCTTTTCCATTTACGTACTCCTTTAAGATATGCCTGCCCCTATTACATACGATAATCCAACTGATATCACCATTGAAATGAGCCCTACAGCTCGGTTGTCATTTTGAATTTCTTCATCAATTTTAAATTTTGGTGTTAAAAACTCAAAAATAAAATAGGCTACCAGTAGTAAAAAGAAACCAAATACTCCCCAACCAATCATGGTTATAAGTGAGTCATGTTGCTCAATTGAATGCCTAAAAATATTGGCGATTCCAAAGATTTTGCCACCGGTCGCCATAGCAACGGCAACATTTCCATTTTGAATTTCTTCCCAATTCCGGTATTTTGTCACAAGTTCAAAAATAGCTAGAAATACGATCATACATAAAATAACAACACTGCAATATGCGGCTATATGAACAAATTCATTCTCCCAAAAACCGTTCAACTTCCTCTTCCTCCTACTTACTTGAACTCAACGATTGTCACACCAGAACCGCCTTCTCCAGCCTCACCAAAGCGAATCTTTTTCACAGACCGATGATTTTTCAAGTACTCTTGTACACCCTGCCTTAATGCTCCAGTGCCTTTTCCATGAATGATCGACACTCTTGGATAATTTGATAATAAAGCATCATCGATGTATTTTTCTACTCTAAAGAGAGCATCCTCATACCGTTCCCCTCTAAGATCTAGCTCTATGGATACGTTCGAATCTCTTCCCTGTATTGTTGTTACATGCTTTTGTACCTTTGGTTTTTCCGATTGGATAAACTCCAAATCCTTTTCTTGGACCTTCATTTTTAGAATCCCTATTTGAACCTGCCACTCATTTTCAGATACTCTTTCAACTAAATGTCCCTTTTGGTCAAAAGTTAATACCTTTACTTCATCACCAACCTGGAATTTATGTTTCTGTTTTCGTGCTTCATTATTCAATGATTTTTCGGAAACAGGTACGGCTTCATTTAGTCTCTTTTTAGCATCAATTAATTCATGTTCTTTGACATCCGCTTTTTTCTCGATTCGCATTCGACGGAGTTCTCGAATGACTTCTTCCGCCTCTTGTTTGGCCTTTTCTATAATTGCTTGTGCCTCACGCTCAGCTTTTTCACGTAATATGTCTTTTTCTTTATAATAGGTGACAATCTCTTCTTGAAGGTCCTTATGAAGCTTTTCAGCCTGCCTTAATGTGTCATGCGCCTCTTCTAACTCATTTTCAGCTTGTTTTTTACTTGCTTCAAGCGCTGCAATCATTTGATCGACTTCGTTACTCTCCGAACTAACATGTGATCGTGCCATATCAATGACTTTTTCCTTTAACCCAAGGCGTTTGGAAATTTCAAACGCGTTGCTTCGTCCTGGCACCCCAATTAGAAGCTTATACGTTGGACTTAATGTTTCAATATCAAACTCAACACTTGCGTTTATTACCCCTTCCCGGTTATAACCATAAGCTTTTAATTCCGGATAATGGGTGGTAGCAACCACTCTTGCCCCTGTTTTATAGACAGAGTCTAGTATGGAAATAGCAAGTGCAGCTCCTTCCTGTGGGTCAGTACCTGCACCTAGCTCGTCAAAAAGAACAAGACTATCAAAGCTTACATCATTTAATATGTCTACGATATTTACCATATGAGAAGAAAAAGTACTTAGACTTTGCTCAATCGACTGTTCATCACCAATATCTGCGAACACTTGACCAAAGACAGCCATTTCTGACCCATCAAGGGCAGGTATTTGTAACCCAGCCTGAGCCATTAAAGTACATAAACCGACGGTCTTTAGTGTAACCGTCTTTCCCCCTGTATTAGGTCCAGTTATAACAATTGTAGAGTAAGTCTTGCCGAGTAAAATATCATTGGGAACCACTTCATCCATTGCAATCAAGGGATGTCTTGCTTTAAATAAGGAAATGATTCCTTCGTTATTCATTTTCGGTTTAGAGCCCTTTATTCTTTTACTATATCTTGCCTTCGCAAACATAAAGTCTAGGTCTGTTAATACTCCTACAATGGTACTTAACTCACTCTCAAACAATCCTGTTTTTCCAGATAATTCAACCAAAATACGTTCTATTTCTGTCTTCTCCTTGATACGAATCGCTTGCACATCGTTATTTAACTGCACGATTGCTTGCGGTTCAATGAACAAGGTTTGACCTGAGGAACTTTGATCGTGAATAATGCCTCCATAATGTCCACGATATTCTTGTTTAACAGGTATTACAAACCGGTCATTTCGAATCGTGATAATGGCATCTGAAAGCATTTTAGCTGCATTGGAGGACCGAATCATTGATTCAAGTCTTTCACGTACCCTTGCTTCTTTTGTCCGAAGCTGACTTCTAAGAGAACGTAATGTTTCACTAGCCGTATCAAGTACTTCTCCACTCTCATCGATTGCCATTCGAATGGGCTCTTCTAGTTCAGCGAGAACAATGATGTTACTTGCGTATTCATCTAAAATAGGAATCTCTATTCCTTGTTCAACCATATCTTCTATAAAGCGCCGCATCATCCGGCTCGCGTGAATGGTACTAGCTACTTGCACAAGTTCAAGTGGACTTAGCACTCCACCTATGGCGGAACGTCTTATTTGCATTCTAATATCATAAATTCCTGTGAGTGGTACATTGCCTTTTAATCGAAGAACCTTTGCGGCTTCATCGGTTTCAGCCTGGCTACGCACCACCTCCTCGAAATCAGTTGAAGGAACAAGTGCCTTTACTTTGTCTTTTCCTAAACTTGAAGAAGCATGTTCAAATAACTGCTCTTTCACTTTTGTAAATTCCAATACCTTTAGAACTCGTTCTTGCATGGAGTGTACCTCCTATTTCAAAATAAAATCTATCTTCTGTCTTCTTTTTTCCTTTTTAATAATTCAAGAAATTCTTCCTTAGTCAAAGAATTAATTACGGATTGCTTTTGAATCCATCCTTTTTTCGCTGCAGAAATTCCCGTGTCCATATGAGCTAATGTTTCAACCATATGTGCATCCGTATTAATTAAAAGTTTTACACCTGCTTCTTGAGCCATTCGTACATGCTCTGAGGAAAGGTCAAGCCGATTGGGATTCGCATTCAATTCTAGCCAAGTATTTGTTTCTTTTGCTAGTTCAATCAATTGCTCGATATCTACTGAATATCCATCACGCTTTCCAATCTTTCTACCCGTGGGATGTGCAATCATATGTACATGATTATTTTTCAAAGCTGTTTTAAGACGTTCCATGATTTTATCCTTTGGCTGTGAAAAAGAGGAATGAATAGAAGCAATAACAAAATCCATTTGTTCTAGTACTTCATCTTCATAGTCCAGAGAGCCGTCAGGTAAAATATCCATTTCAACACCTGCTAAGATTGTAATATCATCATATTTTTGATTCAATTCATCAATTTCTTGACGTTGTTTCCGCAAGCGCTCGACGGTTAGTCCATTGGCCACTTTTAAATATTGTGAGTGGTCAGTAATGGCCATATATTCATATCCTTTTGCACGACATGCTTCTACCATTTGCTCAATAGAATGCGAACCATCGCTCCAGGTCGAGTGCATGTGTAGATCACCTTTTATATGGTCGAGAGCAATAATCTCAAGCTCTTCTGTATATTGTTCCACTTCAGTGCCATCCTCACGCATTTCAGGTGGAATAAAAGGCAAACCAAAGTGAGCAAAAAACTCCTCTTCACTATGAAACGTGACAATTTCACCCGTTTCGATATGTTCCACACCATATTCGCTTATTTTTTCACCACGTTCCTTTGCTAATTGACGCATCCTTACATTATGGTCCTTTGAACCAGTAAAATGGTGTAAAGTTGTTGTAAATTCCTCATCCTTTACTAAACGAAAATCAATCGAAACGTCAAACTCCAATTCAAGGATAATCGAAACCTTTGTATCTCCTTTTGAAACAACTTCTTTTATTTTCTCCATGGAGAGTAGCTGCTCCTTGACCAATTGAGGATCAACCGTTGAGATAATGAAGTCTAAATCCTTGATCGTTTCCTTCATTCTTCTAATACTACCTGCTCTAGAAAAGCGAATCACTCCATCCATTTCGGAAAGAGTAAGCTCGATCTTCCGTGCAACGGGTAACATATAGGCAAGCGGTAGTCGATCTGGCTTGGAACCAAAATCGTTAATGGATTGAAGAATTTTCTCCTCTGTCTTCCCCCCAAATCCGGTAAGTTCTCTTACCTTTTTGTCCACGCATGCCTGCTTTAACTCGTGTACATTCGTTATTGATAGTTCTTTGTATAGCTTGGCAATCTTTTTCCCACCAAGGCCAGGCAGCTGTAGGAGGGGAATTAATCCCTTCGGTACTTCTTCCTGAAGCTCTTTTAGTACAGAGGAGTGACCTTCTTGGATAAATTCTGTAATAACAGCTGCTGTCCCCTTGCCAATACCTGAAATAGACGTAAAATCAGAGATTTGTAATAAATCCTGCTCATTTATTTCAAGGCTATTTGCTGCTTTCCTAAAAGCAGACACTTTAAATGTATTTTCACCTTTTAATTCCATATAGGTAGCAATCGTCTCAAGTAAACGAATCACTTCTTTTTTTTGTATTGCCACACTAACCACCTACTTTCGCTATATCCCATTATGAATGATTGACTTCTATTTCACCAATAATTTAGTATGTTTTGAAACCCTACTATGTATTATGTACGGATTGTTATCCAAAAAAGTTTTTGAAAATAAACCAAAATAAAACTTCTCTTAAAAAGAGAAGTAGTTTATTTAATCATGCTGTTTAAGTTATCCCCAAAGCTCTTTCACAAGATTAGACAAATAGGGAGTATTCTCAACTATTCCCTTTGCTAAAGAAGAGCTAGATAAAGGAGATTGCACAGCTTCAATTGGTAGAAGTGCTGCTATGTATAAAAGGATAAACAAAAGTAAATATACCTCTAAAAATCCAAGTATTCCTCCAGCCCAACGATTAAAAGTCTTTAAAATTGGTAGATTGGAAACAAAATCTAGCATACTTCCAATAATTTGTAGCACAATCTTAGTTGCAAAGAAAATCGCAACGAAAGCAATTCCCCGGTAGTAGGCATCCTCCATATTTCCTTCTGAGAAAATGATTTGTAAATTTGATGCATCACCAAAGCTTGGATACGGAATCCAAAGGGTTAATTTGGGTGCAAGTTCGGAATAATAGACCTTTGCTACAATAAATGCAATAATGAAGCCAGTAAGATGAATAAATTGAAGAATAAACCCTCTACGAAGCCCAACTAGTAATCCTATTAATAATATAATGATAATGGCAAGATTTAGCATATTTATTCAATCCTTTACTTCTTTAGTTCATTTTCTAAGCGCTCAAGTTGATCCTTTATTTTTAGATAATCATTTACAGCATTCACCGCTGTAAGAACTGCAAGTTTGGTACTATCGAGTGAGGGATTCTTCTGACCAATTTCGCGCATTTTATTATTTACCAAAGAGGCAACCAATCTAACGTGTTCAACACTTTCGTTACCTACAATTACATACTGTTGCCCGTATATCTCAACCGTTGTGCGCTTTTTTTCTGCTTCAGACACAGCATTGCCCCCATTCATAAGAATCCTACACTATATCATAACATGAATATTATTTGGCTGGGAAGTTAAGAATGTCAAAATCAGACGAATGAAGGAAAAATATGTATTTTATTGGAGAGTGTAAAATGAGTCAAGTCGTATTAAAACAATCTGGGGAACAAATAAAAAAGATGGCGGAGCACTACCAACAAAGCCTTTTACCTAAAATACCACCAGGTGGGGTGTTTGCAGCCAAACTATCTGGTTGCTCCATAACCGCCTATAAATCAGGTAAAGTACTTTTTCAAGGTCCCTCCTGTGAAATGGAAGCAAAAAAATGGGGGAATGTGGAACAACCTTCGAACCAAAAGACACAGAAATCTTCACCAAATAAAAGCCATCTACCAGAGCATTTTGAGTCTCTTTCTGTCGTTGGTTCGGATGAAGTAGGAACTGGCGATTTCTTCGGACCTATTACAGTTGTGGCAGCTTATGTTAGTAAAGAGCACATCCCCCTTTTAAGAGAGCTAGGCGTAAAGGATTCAAAAGGTCTAAAGGATGAGCAAATTTCAGCCATTGCAAAGGAAATCAAGCATGTTATTCCTTATAGTCTATTAACTTTACACAATGAAAAATACAATCAGCTTCAGCAGTCAGGTATGTCACAAGGAAAGCTAAAAGCCCTGTTGCACAACCAAGCCATTGGACATGTACTGAATAAAATAACACCGAAAAAACCGGATGCCATTTTAATCGATCAGTTCGCAAAAGAAGAAGTGTATTATCAGTATCTTAAGGGACAAAAAGTGATCCACCGTGAAAATGTGTATTTCTCAACAAAGGCAGAAAGTGTGCACTTAGCTGTTGCAGCAGCTTCTATTCTAGCTCGTTATGCATTTGTACAGCACTTTGAAAACCTTTCAAAGGAAGCGGGTTTTGTCATTCCAAAAGGAGCAGGCGCCCAAGTAGACGTAGCAGCAGCTAAATTAATTCAAGCAAAGGGAAAAGAAAGCCTTCCACATTTTGTTAAGCTGCATTTTGCAAATACAGAAAAAGCATGGAAACTGATCACGAAAAAATAAGAAAAGGAGCATTCCGATGTTGGATGCTCCTTTCTATTTTATCCTCTTAGTACTGCTCCAGCCTGCTCCTTCACAGCATCTAATACCTTTTCATGGGCCTTTGTTACTTCTTCGTCAGTTAGTGTTTTTTCTGGATCAAAATATCTTAAAGAAAACGCAATGGATTTCTTTCCTTCTTCCAAGCGATCTCCTTCATAAAGATCAAACACAGAAACTTCCCTCAATAAGTTGCCACCAGCTTTTGTAATAATGTCAGAAAGCTGACCAGCAACGACTTCCTTGTTAACAACCAGTGCGATATCGCGTGTGATAGATGGGTAACGAGGAATGGATTCGTATTGTAATGGAGCGATTTCTGCCTCTAATAAAGCCTTTAAAGATAGTTCAAACACATACGTTTCTTTTAAATCAAGTTCTTTTTGAACGTTCGGATGAATTTGTCCGACAAAACCAATCTTCTCATTATCTAAATGAAGGTTAGCTGTTCTTCCTGGATGCATTCCATCCACGGTTGCTTGACGGAACTCCACTCTGCCTGTTAATCCTAAGCGAGCAAGTAACCCTTCTAGCACTCCTTTAAGAACATAGTAATCAACAGCTTTCTTTTCCCCTTGCCAAGGGTGCTGCTGCCATAAGCCAGTAATCGCTGCTGCCAGATGTTCTTTCTCTTCTGGAAGCTTATCTTGTTCAGTCGAAAGGAACACGGCACCTGTTTCATATAATGCGATGCTATCATTTTGACGGGCAGAATTGTATTTTACAACCTCTAGTAACTGTGGCAAAATGCTTAGACGTAGTACGCTACGGTCTTCACTCATCGGCATCGCAAGTTTAACAGGTTCACGCTTATCTAGCGCGAATTGAGTGGCTTTTGTCTCATTCGTCAAAGAATAAGTAACTGCTTGAAATAATCCTGCACTTTCTAAATAGCGACGAACGATTCTGCGCTTTTTCTGGTAATCACTTAATTTCCCTGGAGTAGAAGCACCCTTTGGAAGAGTTTTAGGGATATAGTCGTAACCGTAAATTCTTCCAACCTCTTCTACTAAATCTTCCTCTATGGTAATATCACCTCGACGAGTAGGTACGGTAACTGTAATTTCGTTCCCTTCAACCTTCGTAACAAATTGTAGACGGGCAAAGATATTTTGCACCTCATCCATGGATATTTCGGTACCAAGCACACCATTGATTTTGTCTAATGTGATGGACACAACCGCAGGCTCCACCTTAAGCGCATCTGCCTCGACGGATCCTTCTAATACTTCTCCATTTGCATACAGCGCTAATAGCTCAGCCGCTCTTTCTGCTGCAGCTCTAACACGATTCGGATCCACACCTTTTTCATAGCGTGCACTAGCTTCACTGCGCAAACCATGATCCTTTGAAGCTTTACGAATAGGTGCTCCAACAAAGTATGCTGACTCTAGTAACACGGTTGTCGTACCTGTTTCTACTTCAGAATTCGCCCCACCCATAACTCCTGCTAATGCAACCGGCTCTTTTCCGTTTGTAATTACAAGGTGTTCAGTTGTTAATGTACGTTTGGCATCATCAAGCGTCGTGATCGTTTCACCTTGTTGCGCACGACGAACAACGATCTCTTTTGAACCAAGACGATCATAGTCAAAGGCGTGAAGAGGTTGACCGTATTCCATTAGAATGTAATTCGTTATATCGACAACATTATTATGAGGACGAACACCAGCTGCCATCAAACGAGTTTGCATCCATAATGGAGAAGGTCCAACCTTTACATTTTTAATTACTTTAGCAACGTAAAGTGGATTATCCTCTGGAGCATCTACAGTGACAGAGATATAATCGCTAGCACTCTCGTTTATTGCTGAAACTTCAGGCTTCGGCAGTTTTACTTCTTTTCCTAATATGGCGGCAACTTCATATGCTACGCCTAACATGCTTAAGCAATCCGCTCGGTTTGGAGTTAAGCCTAGTTCTAAAATTTGGTCATCACGACTTAACAGCTCAAGTGCATCGTCCCCAACTGTTACCTCATTCGGGAAAACGAAGATCCCTTCAGAGAATTCCTTGGCAACAAGCTTGCTTTCAACCCCTAGTTCCTGTAAGGAACAGATCATGCCGTTTGACTCTTCGCCGCGAAGCTTTGCTTTTTTAATTTTGAAGTTTCCTGGGAGAACTGCTCCCACCTTCGCCACAATCACATGCTGCCCCTTATCTACATTCGGAGCACCACAGATAATTTGAACTGGTTCTCCTTCTCCAACATCTACTAAACATTTATTTAGCTTATCGGCATTTGGATGCTGCTCTCTTTCTAACACGTGACCGACGACGAGTCCTTTCATGCCTTCATTAAGAATCTCAACGCCTTCCACTTCAATTCCACTTTTTGTGATTTTATCGGCTAGTTCAGGAGCTGTGATACCAGAAAGGTCCACGTACTCTTGAAGCCATTTATAAGAAACAAACATTCTTGTTATCCTCCTATTCGTGTATCGAAAATTGCTTTAAGAAACGTACATCATTTGTATAGTAATGACGAATATCATCCACGCCGTACTTTAGCATGGCAATTCTTTCTGGCCCCATTCCGAATGCAAAGCCTGTATATTTTTTCGAATCATAGCCAGCCATTTCAAGTACGTTTGGATGCACCATTCCGGCTCCAAGAATTTCAATCCAACCCGTTCCTTTACAAACACTACAACCTTTTCCGTTACAAATTTTACAAGAAATATCCATTTCAACAGAAGGTTCTGTGAATGGGAAGAAGCTAGGACGTAAGCGAATTTCACGGTCTTCCCCAAACATTTTTTTCGCAAAAACATCTAGTGTCCCTTTCAGGTCACTCATTTGAATATTTTCTCCTACCACAAGACCCTCGATCTGCATGAATTGGTGAGAATGCGTTGCGTCGTCATTATCACGTCTATAAACTTTTCCTGGGCAGATAATTCTAATTGGACCCTTTCCTTCTTTCTTTTCCATCGTTCTTGCTTGCATGGGTGATGTATGTGTACGAAGAAGGATTTCTTCCGTAATATAAAAGGAATCTTGCATATCACGAGCTGGATGACCTTTTGGTAAGTTTAATGCCTCAAAGTTATAGTAATCACTTTCAACTTCAGGGCCTTCTGCAATTGTGTAGCCCATACCAATAAAGAGGTCTTCGATTTCTTCAATGATTCTTGTTAATGGATGATGGTTACCTGTTTTTACTGGTCTTCCTGGAAGTGTTACATCAATTGTTTCGGAAGCAAGCTTTTTAGCCACCTCTTCTTCTTCCATAACCGCTTGTTTTTCTTCAATTGCTTTTGCAATAACGTCTCTTACCTCGTTCGCTAACGCACCCATTTTAGGACGTTCCTCAGCAGAAAGCTTCCCCATCCCTTTTAGTACCTCAGTAATGGGACCTTTTTTCCCTAGATAAGATACACGAATATCATTTATTTCTTTTAAATCAGTCGCTTTCTTTATTCCTTCAAGCGCTTCTTGCTGAAGCTCTACTAAGCGTTGCTCCATGTTCTTTCCTCCTTATGATTTTTAGACAAAATAAAAAACCTCTTCCCTGAAAGGGACGAGGTTTCATTATTCGCGGTACCACCCTTAATTAATGTAGGCATTCTATCTCCCTACATTCACTTCATTGCTGATAACGGCTTTAAACCGGTGCATCTTTACACTTCATTAAGAAATGGTCCCGATGCCAACTCGGGAGGTGAACTTCGTTTACTTTTTCTATAAAAATGCTTTCAGTCTAAGGCATTTTCTCCCTAACATAGATGGTAGCAAACTACTTTTCTCCGTCATCGTTTTTTAATATGTAATTTTTGCTGTTTATTATAGTATACTTTCCTACTTATTTCAAACCCATTTTCAGGAGGCAGTATGTCTATTTTATCCACGTAAGTAATATAACAAAATTCCTGTTGCTACTGCAACATTTAATGACTCGCTTTTTCCATGAATCGGAATATATAGATTAGCTGTCGTTTTACTTAATAGCTCTTTACTTACCCCGTTCCCTTCATTTCCTACGATTAAGGCGTATGATCCCGTTGATTGTATGTGGTGGAACGGTTCAGCATTCTCTAATGCTGTTCCATAAACAGGAATCCCTCGGTCAAGAAGATCGCTTGTCCAAGTGGAGATTTCACCTTTAATAACAGGAAGATGAAAATGGCTCCCTTGGGCAGATCTAAGCACTTTGGAATTATATATATCCACGCTTCCATTGCCAATTACCACAACGTCCACGCCAGCAGCATCCGCCGTACGAATCATCGTTCCTAAATTTCCAGGGTCTTGGACAGCATCAATTAAAAGATAAGATGTTCCTTCTATGCGTGATGGCTTTTCTTGATAACAAACAGCAAAAATGCCTTGTGGTGTATCTGTTTCAGCCAATTGCTTAATGATGTCAGCAGGCACAGAGACAATCGGTGTTGATCCGTAATCAAAACTTGAAGGAAGATCCATATTTTCTTGTACAATGATTTCTTCAATACGACCTGCTTTTAGTGCTTCCTCTACTAAATGAAACCCTTCAACTAAAAATAGGCCTGTTTTATCTCTTTCCTTTTTTGTTAATAGTTTCTTCCATTGCTTCACCTTCGGGTTACTACTCGAGTGAATATGCTTCAAGGTAAAACCCCTTCTTTCCTTTTTTCTCGGGTTTTCTTATTATAGCGTAACTTAAGTACATAATAATAACAAAAATAGAAAACATATTAAAGAAAATGAAGAAGGAGTGGGTAAAAATGAATCTTAACTTAAGAAATGCAGTTATTCATAATGTATCTGGAAATACACAAGATGAACTACGCGACACAATCGTGGACGCCATTCAAAACGGCGAAGAAAAAATGCTTCCAGGTTTAGGAGTACTTTTTGAAGTCATCTGGAACAATGCATCCGACCAAGAAAAAAACGAAATGCTCAAAACCCTAGAATCCGGCCTAAAATAGGGTGTCTGTCACCGCTCGTGGACAAATTCTTTAATTTGTCCACGGAAGGTGACAGACACCGTCCGTGGACAGTTTAGGTAGTTTTGTCCGTCTGTGGTGGACACTCGTAGCCCCATTGACCAAACAAAGACAGCATGCCTGAGCATGCTGTCTTTGTTTGGTCTCTATTCGAGGGTGATGCGGTCTACTGTTTCACGATCTAGACGTTTGATGACTTCAACGATTAGTTTTACTGCGTTCTCGTAGTCATCACGGTGCAGCATCGCTGCATGTGAATGGATGTAGCGAGTAGCAATTGTAATGGCTAAGGAAGGGGCTCCTTTATGAGAAATATGGATGGACCCCGCATCCGTGCCACCGCCAGCGATTGCATCGAATTGATATGGAATTCCAAGTTCATCCGCAGTATCCGTTACTAAATCCCTTAATCCTTTGTGAGACACCATACTTGCGTCATACAGAATGATTTGTGGGCCTTTGCCCATTTTACTTTGAGCTTCCTTCTCCGACACGCCAGGAGTGTCCCCAGCGATCCCAACATCTACTCCAAACCCAATATCAGGCTCAATTGCTGCAGCAGAAGTACGTGCCCCACGTAAACCAACCTCTTCTTGTACACTTCCAACTCCGTATACAATATTTGGATGTTCCTCATTCTTCAATTGCTTTAACACATCAATTGCAATCGCACACCCAATCCGATTATCCCAAGCTTTTGCTAATAAAAGCTTTTCATTGTTCATCACTGTAAACTCAAAGTATGGAACGACCATGTCACCAGGACGGACTCCCCACTCTGTCGCTTCTTCACGACTTGATGCACCAATATCAATAAACATATCTTTAATTTCTACTGGTTTCTTTCTTGCTTCAGGAGATAAAATATGTGGCGGTTTTGACCCGATAACCCCTGTCACGTCTCCCTTTCTGGTAACAATCGTCACTCGCTGCGCTAACATTACCTGAGACCACCAGCCACCAACCGTTTGGAAGCGCAGGAACCCTTTATCATCAATTTGCGTGATCATAAAACCTACTTCATCCAAGTGACCAGCAACCATTACCTTCGGACCGTTCGCATCTCCCACTTTCTTTGCAATTAAGCTTCCAAGTCCATCCGTTGTTACTTCATCTGCATACGGAGTAATATGCTTGTTCATCACTTCCCTTGGCTCACGCTCATTTCCTGGAATCCCTTTGGCATCTGTCAGTTCCTTAAGCATCGCTAAAGTATCATCAAGCTTAGTCATTTATTTCGACTCCCTTAATATGTATTATGTTTATAGTATACTAGCTACAAATTAAATGTACAAAGTATACATTAGTAGCCTTCCTTCTGCCTTTTATAATTTACTTCATTTTTAGAGATATATGCTTCTTTTATTTCTTCAGACGAGAACCCTAGCATCTGGCCTAAAACAAAATAACTGTTTAACATGCTACGATACGCATCCATACTCCTCTCTGCAGAAAAACGATGAACCGTTTCATACATGGATAAAAACTGATGTGTCACATTTTCGTCTACTAATGCTAGTTCTTCTACCTGTACATCACGCTCAAATCCACAATCAAGTCCCAGTGATAAAATAAAATGAACTCCATCTACAAATTCCTCTAAAATGACTTCTTTCGGGGAAGCACCTTTTACACTCCAAAACTTAAAACATCGTGTCTCGTTTGCTAGTTCTCCTAGCTCAACCAATAAAGCTAGAACCTTTCTACTTATTAGACTATCTGTTTGTAATTGGTGTTTTTCTGCGATATGTTTATCCAACCCTTTTTGCATCTCAAATAACTGTCGTAAATCCATCATTTCACTCTTTTCTATGTATATTACTTTAATCATAATGAAATTAAGAAAAAAATTCACTTAAAAGCAACACTTTATGAAACCTTTTTCAAATATAGACGTATATAAGGAAAAATGAAGAGTGGAGGGCTTAAGTATGATTTGGCTACTACGCATGCTCCTAATAGCATTTATCTTATTTTTAATATACAGCGCCTTCAAATTTGTTTTAAACCCAAAGCGAAAATTGGAGTTAGCTCACGAGCAAAAGCAATTCTTTTTACTTGATGATATAAAAAACGTTCGTAAGAATTTTCTCTTAACCTATAAAGGGGTTCTATTTGAAGGTGAAAAATACTTAGGCACAACCGAGAACACCTTTGAGGTTGTTTCTATATTCATTTGGCCACATAGTACCTCTGCGCTAAATGGTTTGTCAAAGGAAGATTTCCGTTATATTGAAATGGAAGTAGCTGTCTTTTATCCGAATGCAAAAATTGACTGGAAAAGTCCCATTCATGAATTTATGAAAAAATAAACGTTCAAGGGAACATCCCTTGAACGTTTATTTTTAACCATGCTTTTCGAGCTTTGTCTCCTTAAAAAAATCTCTCCACTTAATAATTGTCATCTTCTCTCTTAGTACATAAACAAGAATCGATAAAGAAAACAAAATAATAACAATCATCGTTGGAGTGAATTGGCTAATAAATTGACCAAAAACAGTGTAAAAGAAAGCCAATGGAAGATTCGTAATAAAAGCTGCCTTTGAATACTCTTTAAAGCCACGGTGTCTTTCCATTAAACAAAAATTTAATAATTGGTAGTGGACAAAAGGGACAAGACGTAAAATCGAAATCTGACTGACTGTTAGATTTCGATATTCTCCAAACCATTTTTTTCGAATGGAAGACAGTTTTTCTTGTGTTCGTGGAAATTTTGAAACGAGAGCAAAAAACAATAGGCTGCTAATCATTAATCCAATAAGCGAGTATATCGTACCTGCGACTGTTCCAAAAAGAATTCCACCAGCAATACAAATGATGACGACAGGAATGAATAAAAACTGTCGTAACGAATGGAACAAGATGAATATAATCGGGGTGAAAACTCCACCAGCCTGAAACATGACAAGCAGTAACGCTAACTCCTCATCCATATGACCACCCCTTAAGCAGTTTCTTGATGTCTATTAAAGCTTATCGAGGAAGGACCATTTCTATGACAACTATTCCCTTATTTTCATACATAGTAAAGCAATAGACCGATTTGAAGAACAGTCAAAAACGGCAATCCCCATTTAAAACTAGGATGCTTCGTTTTATGACGAAAGGACCTCATACCGATAAAGGCTCCTAACGCTCCTCCCAAAAAGGCGATTTGCCAAAGTGTTGCTTCTCTAATTCGATATTCATTTTTCTTAGCTTTTTGTTTATCTGCATACATCAACGAACAACTGATAATATTTATCACCAATAAATATATCCAAATATATGTAAGCATATTATACCTCCTTTAAGAAATTAAAAAAGCCACCCTCTAGTAAGAGAATGGCTTCTATAGACTAATAAGTCAATTATTTTGCTAGGCTTTGCTTAGCAGCTGCAGCTAATTCTGCAAATGCTTTTTCGTCGCTTACTGCAAGTTCAGCAAGCATTTTACGGTTTACTTCGATACCTGCAACGCTTAATCCGTGCATTAAACGGCTATAAGAAAGACCGTTCATACGAGCTGCTGCATTGATACGAGTGATCCAAAGCTTACGGAAGTCACGCTTCTTTTGGCGACGATCACGGAATGCATACATTAGAGATTTCATAACCTGTTGGTTAGCTACTTTATATAATGTATGTTTTGAACCATAATAACCTTTTGCTAATTTAATAACTTTTTTACGACGTCTGCGAGTTACTGTACCGCCTTTAACACGTGGCATATGTTTTCCCTCCTAATTTGCAATTACTTAAGATTTACTAGTAAGTTACGGATGCGCTTGTAATCGCCTGAAGAAACTAGAGTTCCTTTGCGAAGCTTACGCTTTGCCTTTGTAGATTTGTTAGCGAATAAATGGCTTCTGTATGCGTGTGAACGCTTCAGTTTACCAGATCCTGTTCTCTTGAAACGCTTTGCTGCGCCGCGGTGAGTTTTCATTTTTGGCATTAGGGATTCCTCCTCATTACTTGTCGTTTTTAGGTGCTAATGTCATAAACATGCTTCTGCCATCCATTTTTGGATGAGATTCCACTGTTGCAACTTCTTTACAAGCTTCTGCAAAGCGGACTAAAACACGTTGTCCGATCTCTTTATGTGTAATTGCACGACCTTTAAATCGAATCGATGCTTTTACTTTATCGCCTTTTTCCAAGAATTTAATCGCATTACGTAACTTTGTATTAAAGTCATGCTCATCAATGGTTGGGCTAAGTCGAACTTCTTTGATGTTGATAATTTTTTGATTTTTACGTGCTTCTTTTTCTTTCTTCTGCTGTTCAAACTTAAACTTACCGTAGTCCATAATACGTGCTACTGGTGGTTTCGCGTTTGGTGCAACAAGAACAACGTCAAGATTTACACGCGTAGCAATCTCAAGTGCTTCGATTTTTGATTTAATGCCTAGTTGTTCGCCATTTTGATCAATTAGACGTAATTCGCGGGCACGAATACCCTCGTTCAACAACATGTCTTTGCTAATAGCTGGACACCTCCAAGGTTTAATGCGAATACAACGTTTGGGTCAAGAAGATTTCATTTTCATAAGAAAAATAAAAAAAGTGCGGATGAACACACCCACACTTTACGATACCCATACGGTAATAAGCCTTTTCGTAAAACCTGCCAACTGCGCTTTGGCGTCAATCAGGTGAGAAGCGGGTGCTTCTTCTTTATCTCAAACTCGTATTCAATTTACCTTAGCAACTATATCACAATAAATAATTCATGTCAACGAAACACTTTTCTTATCACAACGAAATGAATTGTATCAAAAATATACGTTTGTGGCAATACTTTTTCAAAAAAATAAACATAAAGAGGATGATCAGACATCCTCTTCTGAGAAAAACTTAACGTTTTACCTCTATCTTTAATTCTTCAACAAACTTTTCGAAGGAAACAACCTCTGATTTTTGCTCTCCATATTTACGTACATTCACTGCCTTTTCTGCTACTTCATTGTCACCAACGACTAGCATATAAGGAGTTTTTTGCATTTGCGCTTCACGTATCTTGTAACCAATTTTCTCATTACGATCATCGATTTCGACACGAATCCCTTCTGCCTGAAGAAGTTCTTGCACTTGCTTTGCGTAGTCAAAATGAACATCAGGCGATACTGGAATCACTTGAACCTGAACAGGTGCTAACCAAGTAGGGAAAGCTCCTTTGTATTCTTCAATCAAGAACGCAACAAAACGCTCCATTGTTGAAACGACACCACGGTGGATAACTACAGGGCGATGTTGTTTCCCATCCTCACCCACATAGCTTAAATCAAAGCGTTCTGGTAATAAGAAGTCTAACTGGACAGTAGAAAGCGTTTCTTCCTTCCCAAGAGCTGTCTTTACTTGAACATCAAGCTTTGGACCATAAAAAGCCGCTTCACCCTCTGCCTCAAAATAATTTAGCCCTAAGTCATCCATTGCTTCTTTTAACATGCTTTGAGCCTTTTCCCACATTTGATCATCATCAAAATACTTTTCTTTATCTTCAGGATCACGGTACGATAGGCGGAAGGAGTAATCATTGATATTAAAGTCTTTGTAAACTTCTAATACCAATCCTACTACTCGCTTAAATTCATCCTTGATTTGATCAGGACGTACAAAAATATGCGCATCGTTTAATGTCATTCCACGGACACGTTGAAGACCAGAAAGTGCTCCAGACATTTCATAGCGGTGCATTGTTCCTAGCTCGGCAATACGAATTGGAAGCTCTCGATAACTATGAATACCATGCTTATAGATCATCATATGATGCGGACAGTTCATAGGACGTAAAACGAGTTGCTCATTATCCATTTCCATAACCGGGAACATGTCTTCTTGATAATGATCCCAGTGCCCTGATGTTTTATATAAATCAACGCTTCCCATCACAGGTGTGTACACGTGATCGTAACCAAGTCTTGACTCCTTATCGACGATATATCTCTCTATAATACGGCGAATCGTCGCACCCTTTGGTAGCCACATTGGAAGGCCTTGTCCCACTTTTTGCGAGTTCATGAATAAATTTAATTCTTTACCTATTTTTCTATGATCACGCTCTTTTGCTTCTTCCAGTAGACGGAGATGTTCAGCCAAGTCTTCTTTCTTGAAGAATGCTGTTCCGTATATACGTTGAAGCATTTTATTATCGCTATCTCCTCTCCAGTAGGCACCAGCGATACTAAGAAGCTTAAATTCCTTCAATTTCCCTGTCGATGGGACATGCACTCCACGACATAAGTCAAAGAAATCCCCTTGCTCATAAATAGTCACTGTTTCTCCTGCAGGGATGGCTTCAATCAGCTCAAGCTTGTATTCATCACCAATCTCCTTGTAGAGTTGAACAGCCTCGTCACGACTAACTTCTTTTCGAACAATCTCAATGTTTTCGTTAATAATTTTTTTCATTTCTTTTTCAATTAACGGAAGATCTTCTGGTGTTAATGATTCCTCAATATCTACATCATAGTAAAATCCACCTTCAATAACTGGACCCACACCAAGTTTTACATTTTTGTAAAGGCGCTTGATCGCTTGTGCCATTAAGTGGGCGCTACTATGTCTAAGGATTTCAAGTGCATCTGCACTATCCTGAGTGACAATTTCGATTGCTCCATCTTGCTCAATCGGACGTCTAAGATCGTACAATTGGCCATCTACTTTTCCAGCCAATGCCTTCTTTTTAAGCCCTGGGCTAATGGAGGCAGCAACATCTTCTGTTGTTGTTCCAAACGGAAACTCCTTCACTGCACCGTCTGGGAACGTTAATTTTACAACATTTGACATAACCATTTTCCTCCTAAAAATAAAATAAAAATAAAAAAACTCGTCCCTCGGAAAGGGACGAGTTTATAAACAACACGTGGTTCCACCCTAATTTTCACCTTGATAAACCATCAAAATGACTTTAGATAAATAGATAACGGACTTTATCCGTCAGCCCATACTTAATTAATTGTTCAAGGCTGATGTTTAGAGGTGGTAAGCTGTTCAATCGTGTTAGGAAGTTTCCAGCCAACGCCTTCCCTCTCTGATAACCGTATATAAACGCTCATATCCTCATCTTAACATTTGTATCATGAAGTTGTACCTTATTATGTACGTATTATAGTTTGTTCATGAGGGAAAAGCAAGTATCTATCTAGAAATTCTCATCAGCAGCAAGTGCTAATTTTCTTTTACGATCATGAAATATGTTCATCGCTGCTACGACTACCCTTTCCTCAAAAAGATTACAGATCGTTCGAACCAAGGGCTGCTCTGGTTCGTCGGTATACAAATAAATCTCTTGTGGTGCAATCGATAGCAATGGTGCAATTGTGAGACTATCAATATAGACCGGGTGATTGGAAAGTAGTTTCCGATCGATTAGCTGCAGAATTTCTTTTCTTTTTAATTCAAAGAATTTCTCATCAAAAAAGGTTATCGAATCAGACACCATTAAATGAATCACTTTCTTGATTGAACTTCTTCCAGATAAAAATTCTCTTAGGGTATGAACAAAAATTTGGTACTCTTGCTCAAGTTTATACTCGTCAATCGCAACCTCGACCACTCTCTCTATGAGAGTCGTTATGGAACGCAATCGAAAGCGCAGGAAAGAGTCAAACGAGAAAGACAAACGCTGTGAGAATAATTCATTAATTGCCGATTCTACCAAATTATTTAATGCATTCACATCTACAAACGATAAGAGCTCCCTTCTGTTTCCGTCAACAATGGCAGTAATGATATCTAGTATTTGTTCCTGCTCATGTTCATCATCATAACAAAAATGATCTATTAAGATTTCTCGAGACCAATCCACTAATTTAATTTCTTGAATAAACTGCCCAAATGCTTTTTTCACAACCACTTCTTCCAGTTTTCCATCGCATTTTACTATATGTTTATCTTCGATAAGAAGAGTCTCATGATTCAAATGGAGTGAGGATTGTGCGTGTTTCTTTAGCAATTGGTGAAATCTTTTCGCATCCTCTTTATTTTGGAAAATGATCTCAAACAACCAAATCCCCCCTTTTGGTGAAATCAACGCTTGAAAGGCCCATGCGGCTGCATGTTCGTTTTCACAGTCTCTGCTTTCATGTATATGGGGAACTTGGTCAAAATAGAATAAGAGCCAGCGGACTTTTTCCGTTGGCTCTTATATTTTACCTATTTCCTTCTATTTGGACCATCCACTTGGACAGGATGGGCTAAGTATCTAATTCTTTCTAGAAGCCTTCTTGCTTTCATCTTCTCTTCTTCTCCACGTTGACTATACGTTAAGTGCACTTCTAACCCATCGAAGTCAAAGTTAGAGGTAAAGAAAGTAGGCAGGTTTTCAAGCATACGGAATTGAAGAATCGTTCCTAACACTTCATCCCTTGCCCAGCTTGACATCGTCTCGGCACCTATGTCATCAATCATTAACACCGGTACTCTCTTCACTTTTTCGATCTTTTCATTCAGTGTAGAGTCACCGATGGAGCTCTTCAATTCTCTAATCAGTTCTGGAAAATACACGATCATCGAGGGAACTTTTTTCTTAGCTAGGTCGTTTGCAATGGCACCCAGTAAATAAGATTTTCCTACACCGAATTTCCCATATAGATAAAGCCCTTTTTGCATCGTGTCAGGATGATAATTAAGAATGAAATCTGCGGCTAGATCAATGGCTTCTAATCGCCCCGCATAATCACCCTCCGTGTCAATTTCTGAAAAACTAGCCTTCAGTATTTCCTTTGGCATATACATACTTTGAATTAACTTCTCACTTTTTCTTCTCTCGTCAGACATGACCTTCCTTGGACACCGATCATAATGGATCTCAATCGCCCCACGGACAAGAACTAATTCTGGCTGGTAGCCCTGCATGATATTTTTACAACTCTCAAGACTCGGACATTCCGTACATTCCGTACATTGAGTCGAATATTCATAAAGCTTGGCCAAATTTCTTTCAATGATTGAGCTCGTTAGAAAATCACTGTGCTTTGTTATAAACTCCCTAATGTCAGGGTGCTGCATCACTTGTCTCTTTTGTCGTTCGTAGCGTTCTTGAAAGCTTGGATTAGCTGCAAGTTTTTTTAATGTTTCATTGATTCGTTCCAAACACTCACCTCCTAGCTCTTAAACCTTTTTAATTTTTCCTGTAAAGCACGTTTTTTCTCTTCCATCTCTTCATTATCTGAGGATTTCTTATCAACTTGGTCTTCATTGTCATTTTTATCAAACCAATCTGGCAAGCTTTCTGTTCTTATGGCCTTTTTCCTAGTGCTAGTCTTTGAAGATTGGTTTGCTGTTTGTTTCCCCTCAGCCCAGTCTAAGTATTGTCGATGTTCTTTTTTAGCAAGTTCCATTGCTTCAGACACCGTCTGAACCCTTTTACGCGCCCAGTGTGAGGCAATTTTGTCCACATAAGCCTTCGTTAACTTCATATCTGTTTTTAATAATACGTACTGAATGAGCACGTTCACCACGCCAGGAAGAAGCTTTTGCTGGAACATGACCTCTTCAACAATTTGCAAATCACTTTTTGATGGTTCGCCCCCACCAGATATATCAATTAACAATTGTCGAGGAGACGTTTTCTCAAGGTATTGAACCAATTTCTCTTCTTGAGTTTTAGGCTCCACCGTTGTTGTAACATGTGGAAGTGGTTGTATTTTATCTATTAATAACGGGAGTTGGTCAGAAAAGTTAAGCTGATACCAATCTCTAGCGGATTTTCTAAGTTCATCAATCTGAATCTCACTTGATTCATCAACTGCACCAATTACAATGTTTTTCATTTGGATTGGATCAATCCCATAGAGGAAGGATAGTTTCGCAATGGCTTCTCGCACCTTTTTATTAATCGCTCGTTTAGGAACAAGTACTTCTGAAAGCCCTGCAAAAAGCAGGTCAAAATCAAAATGTGCTTCATCTACCTTAATTGTCGCAGGATTCACTCGATCAAAGTAAACACGTTGCTCTTCAAGTTTCAGGTCATCTACTAGATGTGAGGTAGGGTTACCTGGAACAGCAGAGTCAAATACTTCTTGAAACGACCTTGTAACATTCTCGTACCCATTTTCTTTTTCTAAAACTTGTTCATCACTAAAAAACCTTTTAAGTTTTAAAAATTGATTTTTACCTACTTTTCGATACAAATACACGTTAAGCATGCCATCTAGAAAAAACTGACTAGGTGTTAAAGGCGGCTTTATTTCATATACAAATGATCGAAGCCCTTCCTCTGTTCGCACATACGTGGAAAGAAGGCCAATTCCTTCTAACTTTAGACGGGCATCGTATATTTGTTTTAAATTACTATCCATCACGTTCATCAGTGCATGATGTGAACTACCATCAGATGATAAGCGATTCTCATCTATTTGCGACCAAAGGGTCATATAGAGACTGTATGCCATCGGACCAATCAATGGCTGATATAAAAGTGTTAGCACCTTTCGATCATAGTCAAATAACAAACCATTGGAGGCCACCTCATAGCGATCCACTGGTAGCATTTCCTGCCAATGCTGAGCCATAGGCTTCATTTCCTCTCTTAAAAACAAACTACCTTACTAATCCTTTTTGATTAATTCCTTTAATTCTTCAATAAAGACGTTAATATCTTTAAATTGTCTATATACAGAGGCAAATCTTACATAAGCAACCTCATCTAATTTTGCTAAACGATCCATAACCATTTCTCCAACTGCTTCACTCTTTATTTCCGATACTCCATGACTGCGAAGTTCTTTTTCTATATCGGACGTTATTTTTTCTAATTCAGGCAAAGCAACAGGTCTTTTTTCACAAGCTTTAATCAGACCACGTAGAATCTTATCACGGCTAAATTCTTCTCTAGTTCCTTCCTTCTTTACCACAATCAAAGGAATTTCCTCTACCTTCTCAAACGTTGTAAAACGAAAGGAACATTTCTCACACTCTCTTCTTCTGCGAATCGATCTATTTTCATCGACAGGTCTTGAATCGAGAACACGAGTATGATTATTTTGACATGCAGGACATTTCATAACATCAACTCCGAAACAGAATGGATTCTGCTGAATCTAACACTATCTTATTAAAACTTCATTTGTAGTACAAGCAATTCTACTCTCCTGCGTGTTTTCCAACACCAATATACGGGTGCTTCTTATCTAACTCTTGATAAATACGAGTGATTTCTGCTTTTAAGCTTGGGTATGCTCCCAATAGCACCGTTTGCTCAGTGGATACATTGATATCTACAGCCGTCTCATAAGGCTTAACCGTTATAATCGTAATAATGGCAAACATTTTCTTTCCACGATTGATTTCAACTGCAATTTCCCCGTGTTCAATCGAATCACTTACCACTTTTGCATGCTGATCATTATCAAGGATCTCTTTAACAGATTGGAACAAAGATTGGAGATTAACTCGATAATATCTCGTTCTAAGCTCTTCCTCAACATGGTTTTCTTTTGTTTCACATTGCCTATTAAATTGTCTAAACACCTGTTTTACAAATGACATAATTATTCCTCCAAATCGAAAGATGTATGTACATATATTTTAACCTAAAAGGACTGGTAATGTTAATGTTTCGATAAAAGAGAAATTAAAAAGAGGTGTATAATATACACCTCTCGAATTTCATAAGTTTAGTAAGCTACGATTATAGTACTTTCGCTTTTGCTTGTTTAACTTGAACAGGACCCATTCCACGAGGAATTTCGATGTTCTCACGAGTTTGAGCACCTAATGCTTCAGCGATATAGTCTGCAGCAATATTAGGATCCATGTCTCCACAAGTATACACATCAATACTAGCATAGCCATGTTCAGGAAAGCTGTGAATAGTTAAATGTGATTCAGAGATAATAACCACTCCACTCACACCTTGTGGTGCAAATTTGTGAAAAGCAACCTCGCGAATTTCAGCACCAGATTTTAATGCCGCATCTGCAAAAATTTGCTCAATTTGCTCCATATCATTTAACTTTTCAAAATTACAACCCCATAACTCAGAAATAACGTGACGACCCATAGTTTCCATATTCAAATTTCCCCCTTTAACCATTTTTACTACAGTAACTGAATTTCCCTAATTTTTTGGATTATAACTACCACGGGGGAAAGTTAGTCCAAAGAGGTCCTAACCCTTTAAGTAGATATAGATTCCAAATTTCAAGAAGTTCACGATGACTAGTATACTTTGTTTGTTTTTTTTTTGCAATAATGTATTTAAAAAATCTTTACGAAAAAAGAGGAAAAGTAATATCCTTAACTTCAAATACATACAAAAAATCAGTCTTCTGAGGGTTTCCCAGAAGACTGACTACTTATAATGAGCTTACTCGTTTAAAATTTTCTGAAGCTAAAGAAAGTTGATTAGCCACATGCTTCGTTAGATCAACAACACGACAAGAATAGCCCCACTCATTATCGTACCACGCAAGAACCTTTACCTTGTTCGCACCGATAACCATTGTAGACAACCCATCAACAATTGCAGAATGTTCATTGGTATTAAAGTCAACTGATACCAGTGGCTCTTCTGTAATGGCGAGTATCCCTTTTAGTTCACCCTCAGAGGCTGTTTCAAATACATCATTTATCTCATCTATCGTTACTTCTCGCTTTAGATCAACAACTAAATCCACTAATGAGACATTGGTGGTTGGAACTCTTAATGACATTCCATGCAGCTTCCCTTTCATTTTGGGTAGCACTAGTGATAGAGCTTTAGCCGCACCCGTGCTTGTTGGAATGATTGATTGACCACAAGCTCTTGCTCTTCGAAGATCTTTATGCGGATTATCAATATTTTTTTGATCATTTGTATATGCATGCACCGTCGTCATTAACCCATTAATGATACCAAATTGATCTTCAAGTACTTTTACAACAGGAGCTAAACAATTGGTCGTACATGACGCATTTGAAATGATATCATGCTCATATATATTTAACTCTTGCTCATTTACACCCATTACGATTGTAATATCTTCTCCCTTACCCGGTGCTGTTAATATAACCTTCTTTGCACCTGCTTCTAAGTGGAGACTAGCTTTCTCTCTAGCATTAAATTTCCCAGTTGCCTCGATCACAATATCAATATTAAGTGAACTCCATGGAAGCTCCTCTGGATTACGTTGGTTAATTAGCTTCACTCTTTTTCCATTTACCAATAAGGAATCATGTTCAGCTACTACCTCTCCATCAAACTTCCCGTGATTTGTGTCATACTTTATTAAATGTGCTAATGTTTCCGCAGGATAACTAGCATTAATGGCTACTATTTCTAATGTATCATCACAAATTGCCTTTCTAAAAACCATTCTTCCTATTCTTCCAAACCCATTAATCGCTACTCTAGCCTTCATGTGACGGCTCCCTTCAAAAGTGTTATACTTTATTTCTTTAATTTATAAATAGTATAACATATTAGTTGCGAATTGTGGTGATATAAAAACCTATTTTCAACAAAAAAACCATCACATTAATTTGTGATGGTTTTCCAATCCGCAAGAAGCTCTATCAGTTGTTTTTTCGTATCCTCTATCGACCCATTATTATTTAGCACTTTATCAGCAAGCTTCCTTTTATCTTCAATCGGCATTTGGGATTGTATTCGAGCAAGAGCTTCTTCCTTTGTTAACAGATTTCTATCCATTAATCTCTGAAGCTGGACATCTTTCTCTACATACACTAGAAGAACTACATTAACCATATGCTTTAATCCGCTTTCAAATAAAAGAGGAATATCCAACACAACGATTTGGTCTCCTCGCAAAACAGCTGCTTCCTTCTTCTCATTCATCCTACTTCGTACATCTGGATGAACAATTTCGTTTAATTTTTGCCTCTTCACACTGTCATTAAAAATGATTTCACCTAAACTGGAACGATTAATCGTATGATCAGCATTTAAAATACCTTCACCAAAATATGTAACGATTTGCTCGTATGCTTCTTCTCCTATCTCAACGGCCTTTCTTGCTTCTACATCAGCGTCAATGACCTCTATTCCCATTTCCTTAAACATATTTGCCACCGTGCTTTTTCCACTAGCAATGCCACCCGTTAATCCGACGACTAAAGTCATATTCTGCCCTCCGTTTAGCGTAAAAGCCTCCATAAAAGGAGGCTTTTTTCAAATTTTCCATATACCAATAATGATTAACAATACACCAGGTAAAAAAGCAAACCGTTGAAGCCAGCTATTCTCTGAAAAATGTTTCCCAAGCTGTAACCCAGCATAAATAAAGAGAAAACTCATTAATGCAACGGCAGTTCCTAAAATGCTTGGAGAAAAGTCTAGCATCGCAGCACCTATTCCGGCCCCAAATGCATCTAATGATAACGCTAATCCAAGCATATATGCTTCAATGCCATTGATTGTACCCGATTGATCAAAGTCTGCTGACATCGGCTTTCGTAATATTTGAATAACAATCCCAAGAGATTTAATCTCAAAATCAATGATCGTTTTTGGATGGGGAAGCATGGATGAGGCGGATTTCTCAGATCGAAAAAATTGAGCTAAAATCCAAGCCCCTAATAAAATGAGTATAATTCCCCCTATACTTTCAGCGATATCAGGCGATAAAACAGACTCAATGAAATGGCCAATAATCATCCCTACAGTGAGTGTTCCTGCAGAGCATAAAGAGATGACCGCAATTGACTTAAAAGGAATTCGCATTTTCCTCAGACCGTAAGTGAAACCTACACTAAAACTGTCAATGCTAACTGCTAATGCAAGTAGTAATAATGGAACAGATAGTACCATTGGAAAGACTCCTTCCTAACAAAAAGCTAGGATAGTATATGAAAGGAGCCCATCCAAGGTTCAGCCTACTTCTTCTTTTGACATTTCGGACAAAACACGGTTCCTCTCCCACCAACCACAATTTTTTCTAGAGGAGTACCACATATTTTACAATTTTCACCTTTCCTACCGTAAACAAATAATTCAAGCTGAAACATTCCCATTTGTCCTTGTGAATTCACATAAGATCGTACCGTACTTCCACCCTTTTCAACCGCTTCGCCCAGAGTTTCCTTTATTTGTTCATAAAGGATCATCCACTCTTTTTTCTTTAATGAGCTCGCAATTCTTTCAGGGTGAATTTTCGATCGAAAAAGGGCTTCATCTACGTAAATATTACCTAGCCCAACAACTACTGTTTGGTCAAGCAAAGCTGTTTTGATTGATCTTTGTGTTTTTGATAACCTTTTTTGCAAATAGGTTGATGTAAAATCTGGATCAAACGGTTCAGGGCCAAGAGTCGATAAAGGTGGCTGGTTAAACTCTTTTCCTTTTTCAAATAAATGCATCGTCCCAAATTTACGAACATCTTTGTAGCGGAGCTCTGTCCCGTCGGTAAAAGTAAAAATCACATGCGTGTGGAGAGCGACTGGTTCCTCCGCCTCAAAATGGGCATATCTACCTTCCATACGTAAATGAGAAATTAACGCAAATCTTCCAGTATATAGGATAAGAAATTTTCCTCTTCTTCCTAACTGAATAAATTTCTCGCCAATTAAAGCATCACAAAACTGATCTACATCTGGATGTTTAATGATTTTGGGCCAAAGAACAGTTACCTTTTTGATTTCTTTATCCAAAATTAGCATTTCTAATGTACGTCGAACTGTTTCGACTTCTGGAAGTTCTGGCAATCTTCTTCCTCCCTACTGCCTTTATTTCGCGTCAAACCAAGTCGGACCGTAGGAATAGTCAACTTTTAGTGGCACCTTTAACTCCACTGTATGTTCCATGACGTCAGGAACGATTTCCTTCAATCTCTCGATTTCTTCTTCTGGTGCTTCGAATATTAATTCATCGTGTACAGATAGCAGCAATCGTGTTTTTAGTTTTTCCTTTTCGAGCCTATCCGCCATATCTATCATCGCTTTTTTTATAATATCCGCTGCACTTCCTTGTATTGGCGTATTCATTGCCGTCCGTTCCGCAAAACTACGAAGATTGAAGTTTCTACTCGTTATTTCAGGGATATATCTTCTGCGGTGCAGAAGGGTTGACACGAACCCCTTTTGCTTCGCATCTTTTACGATTTCTTCCATATACTCTTTCACACCTGGAAAACTTTCTAAGTATCTTTCAATAAAGCTACCTGCTTCTTTTCGTGTGATGTTTAAGCTCTGTGACAACCCATAATCACTGATGCCGTAAACAATTCCAAAGTTTACCGCTTTGGCATGTCGTCTCATGTTCGAAGTGACTTCTTCCTTGGATACATGAAACACATCCATCGCTGTTTTTGTATGAATGTCTAGACCCTCTTGAAAGGCTTCGATTAGCTTTTCGTCATTAGCAATATGCGCTAACACTCGTAGTTCAATTTGAGAATAATCAGCTGCAAAAATGACCCAGCCTTCCTCAGACGGAATAAACGCTTGACGAATTTTACGTCCCTCTTCGAGTCGAATCGGGATATTTTGTAAATTCGGATCTGTCGAGCTTAATCTTCCTGTCTGAGTTAATGCCTGATTAAATCTTGTATGAACTTTATTAGTTGAAGGATTAATTACTTTAATTAATCCTTCAATATAAGTGGACTGAAGCTTACCAAGCTGACGGTAATTTAATATTTCTCGAATAATTTCGTGTTCTTCCTCAAGTTTCTCCAGTACATCTGCAGAGGTTGAATAACCTGTTTTTGTCTTTTTCGCAACTGGAAGTTGTAACTTTTCAAAGAGAATGACACCTAACTGCTTGGGTGAATTAATATTAAAGCTCTCGCCTGCAAGATCGTAAATACGAGCTTCAATACTTGTTAGCTGATCGGAAATTGCTTCTCCCATCGCATGAAGTCGGTCGAGGTCAATTTTAATTCCACACGATTCCATATCCGCTAAAATTAAAGATAGAGGAAGCTCTAAATCATAATATAATTCGAATTGTTCATTTGCTTTTAACTCTTGTTCGAGCTTATCTCGTAGATCCTGTAACACAAGCCCTTTTCGAACGAGATGCTCTCCAAGCTGTTCCGGTTCAGGAATCTTTCTCTTAGCTCCTTTTCCGTAAAAAGTCTCATCAGAACTAATACTCGTAAAACCATAGCGTTTAGCTGTCGTTGAAATATCATCAACAGACTCCGCTGGATTCATGATATAGGAAGCTAAAAGTAAGTCAAACTCAATACCTTTTAGATGGATATGATGATGTCTTAGTGATACCTCTGTCCTTTTCGCGTCATACACAATTTTTTTAGAGGCTTCATTTTCAGCCCAATTCTTAAAAACGGATGATTCGATGGCTACATCGGTAGGTATGAAAAAGTTCCCCTTTTCATTCACTAATGAAATACCCACAAGATCAGCATAATGATAATTATCATCTAATACTTCAATGTATAAGGCATTATCATCCGTAAAAAGATCTTCCGTTACCTCATGAACAGTTGTGAATTCAACACTCTCTAAAGGCTCTTCCACAGAATCTCCTGTGTGATCTCCTAATTTATCGAGTAATGAATTAAATCCTAATTCTTTAAATAACTGAACAACCTTGTCACGGTCTAACTCTTCATATTCGAACTCCTCGAGTTGTACTGTAACTGGAGCTTCTCGTGTTATGGTCGCAAGCTCTTTACTCATAATCGCCTGGTCCTTAAATTCCTCAAGCTTTTCTTTTAATTTCTTCCCACTCACTTGATCAATCGATTCGAGCAGTTTTTCGAGTGTCTCAAACTCTGCTAATAGCTTAATAGCGGTTTTTTCACCAACTCCAGGGACACCAGGAATATTGTCTGACGTATCCCCCATCAACCCTTTCATATCAATGATTTGCTTTGGTGTTAAGCCATATTTTTCTTTAATATGCTCTGGAGTATATTCCTCAATTTCGGTGATCCCTTTTTTGGTGATCGCAACTGTCGTTTTTTCAGAACTCAACTGGGTTAAATCTTTATCTCCCGAAATAACCTTTACTTCAAAACCATCTTCCTCTGCCTTCTTCGACAAAGTACCAATAATATCATCTGCTTCATAGTTTTCAAGTTCGTACCTTTTGATTCGGTATGCGTCCAATACTTCTCGAATAAAAGGAAATTGTTCGGATAGCTCAGGTGGCGTTTTTTGACGGCCGCCCTTATACTCACTAAATGTCTTATGACGGAAGGTTGTTTTTCCAGCATCAAAGGCAACCATTATATGTGATGGCTTTTCATCCTCCAATATCCTCAAGAGCATCATCGTAAATCCATAAACGGCATTAGTATGAATTCCTTTATCATTGTTTAGCAATGGCAGCGCAAAGAATGCCCGGTAAGCGATGCTATTTCCATCAATTAATACAAGTTTCTTTTTCAAAGGAAGCCTCCCTTTCTAACTAAAGCTTGTCTCATGTAATATGTAAAAAAGCCAGTGTTTTCCTCCTTTATTCTACCATGACCATGATAGGAAAGGAAAACGCCGGCTTTATATTTACTCTGTATATCCCATAAGCAAACGGGCATAAGGTGAATCTGATGGCAGAACAATAACCGTTTCACCGTTAATTGTCTTTTTATACGATTCTAATGTTCTAAATAATTGATAGAAGCTTGGGTCTTTTGAGAACGCCTCATTATATACCTTTGCAGCTTGTGCTTCTCCCTCCGCACGTATTGTTTCGGCATCTGCTTGCGCCTTCGCTAGCGTTTCTTTTACCTGACGATCCGTATCTGCAATAATAATATTTTTCTGTGCATCCCCTATTGATAAATACTCCTGTGCCTTTGATTCACGTTCAGAGATCATCCGAGTGAATACCGACTGTTCGTTTTCCTTCGGGAGATCGGTTCTTTTCATACGCACATCCGTTACAACGATTCCGTAATTATCTTGTGAGAGGAGCTCGTTAACCTTCTCTGTAATTTTATCGTTTAAAGAACCTCTTGTAGACGCCTCATCATTAATGATTTCTTCGTAGTTTAACTTTCCAAGCTCTGATCGAACAACGGAGTAAATAAACTCCTCCATTCTTCCCTCAGCATTTTCAAGTGTTCTCGCATTCGAAATCATTTTTTTAGGATCTTCAATTTTCCAAACAGCATAATTGTCGATTAACATACGTTTTTTATCTTTCGTATTAATTTCAGCTTCATTTACATCATAAGTCATTTGATATTTTGGTAGAGTCGAAACACTTTGAACAAATGGGACTTTATAGCTTAGACCAGGAGTACTCTCGATTCGAACTACTTCACCAAATTGGCGAATCACTCGGTATTCTCCTTCCTTAACAACAAATAAGTTGGTGAGAGTGATTCCAATCAATAGAAGGATTAAAAGCGCGACCAATCCAAATTTAGTATAATTCCGCCATTTAAAACCATCTCCAGAACGCTCTTTCATATCAATTACATTTCCATCATTCATTGTTTCCACTCCCCTCTGCCTGAGGTTTTGCTTCTTCTTTTTCTAGAGGTCTAATCGGGAAATACTTCAATGTATCACCATCATCATTCATGATATAAATTTCTGTTCCTGGTAATACTTCCTCTAAGGTTTCTAACACAAGTCGTTGTCTAGTTACTTCAGGGTTATTTTTATACTCATCGTAGAGCTTATTAAAAACCGCTACATCCCCTCTAGCAATCTCGATCCTTGCTGATTGGTCCCCTTCAGCTCTTGAAATAAGAGCCGTCTTTTCCCCTTCAGCTTCATTGATTTTTTGATTTTGGTACTTTTTAGCCTCGTTAATCTTTGTATTCATCGTTTCACGAGCATCTGTAACATTGGTAAATGCTTTTCGAACTTCTTCATTTGGAAGTTCCACATCTTGCAGCTTCACCGCCATTATCGTAATCCCAATATCATATTTATCCATTAGCGTCGCCAGAAGCTCTCTGACACTTGCTTCTATTTCCGCTTTCCCAGAAGTTAAGGCATCATCAATTTTGGAGCTTCCTATAATACTACGAAGAGATGCTGAAGTGGCATCGCGTAATATCTCTTCTGGATTATCCGCATTATATAGGTATTTTGAAGGCGTTGTAATTTTCCATTGAACAACAAGATCTGCCAGAACGATATTTTCATCTCCAGTGATCATCTTTGTTTCATTATCGAATTCAACAATTTCTCCGTCTTTTTCTTCATAACCAAATTGTAAGCTAAATGTTTCCTTCGAAAGCTTCTCTACATTTTGAATAGGCCAAGGCATCTTAAAATGTAACCCAGGTTCTGTTATTCCTTCTTCTACCTTTCCAAAGGTTAATATAACAGCTTGTTCGGATTCATCAACCGTATACCACGTTGTAAAAACAACAAAACTCAATACTATGATTAAAAATATGAGACCTACCAGTGAATAAATTCTTTTTAAACTAAGCAACAACCTTCACCTCTTTCCCTTTAATAAGAACAGTTAATTGATATACGAATGTACGTGAAAAAGGTTTCAATAAAAAAAGAAAAGGTGAAAGCGGGGTTAGCTTTCACCTTTTCTTTAGGTCCTTGGATGAAGGGGTTTTCCCTTACGATATTACAGAACAATTATTAAGGAATATTATAGTAATTGTAAATGTACTGTAAAATTTGTCTCCAAGTCACCTGTGTTACTTAGGAATCTCTTTTAGTAGTTCAATAATGAAAGTGGTTCCTCTTCCAACCTTACTTTCCACTCGGATATTTCCTCTATGAGCCTCAATCAAATGCTTCACAATGGCTAAGCCTAGACCCGTACCTCCGGAGTTTCTACTTCTAGCACGATCCACTCGATAAAAACGTTCAAAGATTCTAGGAATTTCCTTTCGCTCAATTCCAATCCCGGTGTCTATTACTTTTATTCTTATCTTGCTTGTCCTCTCACGAACTTCGACCTTTACCGAACCCTCTTCCGGAGTGTAGGAAATGGCATTGGTTATTAGATTAATAAAAACTTGTTTTAATCTATATACATCACCTTCAACAAAGATCACTTCTTCCTCTGCTTCAAATTGAAGGTCAATTTTCTTTTCAAGTGCCTTACCTGCTAAGATGGGGAGAACTTCATTTAACACATCAACAATATTTATTTTTTGGATGGACAATTGAAAGCCTTGCTTCTCCATCTTCGAAAGGTCTAATAAATCTTGTATTAATGTTTGTAAACGATCGCTTTCTTTCAAGATAATCGTTAGGAATGCCTCTAATGTCTGTTTGTCCTCCATGGCTCCATCTAGTAAGGTCTCGGAAAATCCTTTTATAGAAGTAATAGGAGTTTTTAGCTCATGCGATACATTTGCAACAAAGTCTTTACGCATTTGTTCAAGCTTCTTAATCTCGGTAATATCATGGAAAACTAATAAAATCCCTTTCCAAACATCGTTTAATCCGATAATTGGAACACCATAAACTTCAAAGTGTCTTCTCTCAATCCCTACAGGTACAATTAGTTGTTTTCTAATTTTGTGCTCTGTCATAAAAATTTCTTCTATCAAATCACAGATGTCTTTTTGTTCAATCACTTCGTAGTAAAGCTTTTCCAAATACTCGTTTGATTCTATTTGAAAAATTTCTTTATACGTACGATTGACCAGATTAATATAGCCGCGGCTATCGATTAATATAAGTCCGCTTCCCATATTTTCAATTAAGGTCCCTAAGCGATCTTGTTGAATTTCCTTTGACTTCATGAGCTCCTGTAGGTTTCGCGCTAAAACATTAATCGAACTGCTTAGCATACCTGTTTCATCGGCATGATCCTCGTATGTTCTAGCACGATAATTTCCTTTTGCAAGCTCAATAGCTACATTGGTAGCAGATTCTATCGGCTTTGTGTACATGGTCGTTATTTTATAACCCAATAAAATAATGACAAATAACGCGATCCCAAGTGAAACCGTTAATATCCACCAGATCTGTTCGTATGCATTTTTTATTTCTGTTAGTTTCGTGCTTAATACAATGATTCCCTCAGCCTCATCATTAAAATCTATACTGTTCCAATAATAGTGAAGATTGTATCCTCCACCCACTTCAATTATCTCATCTTTTTTTTCTAATTGATTTTCAAAGATGGACTTTAGAACACTCTCATGCCTCTTATTACTCGTATTTTCAAGGGCGCCACTATCATAAACGACATTTCCATTTTTATCTAGTATCGTAATTCGAGAACTTAGTGTATCACTAAAATCGTTTATTCTATCTTTAGAAATGTGACTTATGCCACCAGTATCTTGAATATACGTAGAGACTAACTTTGTTTCCTGCTTCATCCTCCCATCAAAGGAATCAATATAGTATCCTTTGAACAGTTGTCCTAACAATAGGCCTAATCCAATTAGAACAATGAAAATAAGCATAATGAGGGCAAACAAAAGTCTCGTTCGAAATTTAATCATTCTCCCTTAGGCTCCTCCATCTTATAGCCTAAGCCTCGAATCGTTTTTATATAAACTGGTTTTTTTGTATTTTGTTCTATTTTCTCTCTTAAGTGGCTAATATGAACATCAACAATTCGCGTGTCTCCTGCAAAATCATAGTTCCATACCGCACTTAGCAGCTGATCTCGTGTTAGAACTCGTCCTTTGTGTCTTGCTAAATAGAGTAATAATTCGAATTCCTTGGGAGTGAGCTCTAATAATATATCTCCGGAATACGCCTCGTATTGTTCAGGATAAATTTTCAACTCTGCCACCTGAAGCACATCTTTTTCCTCTTCTTGTACTGCAACTGGTTCTGGTTGTACTTGGGTTCTTCTAAGAATTGCTTTGACTCTCGCTATGACTTCTCTTGGACTAAACGGTTTTGTCATGTAATCATCTGCACCTAGTTCAAGTCCTAGAACTTTGTCAAATTCATCGTCTTTTGCAGTCAACATAAGAATAGGCGTTAAGATTTTTTGTTGACGAAGTTGCTTACAAACTTCAATTCCATCAAGCTTCGGAAGCATTAAATCCAGAATAATTAAGTCTAGCTCCTGTTCCAAAGCAATATTTCGTCCTTCTTCCCCATCAGCAGCAGTTAAAACTTCATAACCAGCCTGTTGTAAATTGTACTGCAGGAGCGTTACAATTGACTGCTCATCATCGACTACAAGCACTCTTTTTTCCATAAAAGCCTCCACATTCACGTATTACCCCATCATCCACATCCATTATAATACATATTCATTTAATAAAGATAACATAAAATTCATAAAAAATAGACGTACTCTTAAAAAGCACGTCTACTTCCTGTTAAAAATTTTCCAAAGCATGACCATCTAATGCCTCAAGTTGATGAGGAGGACAAACAAGAAGGAGCCCTCTCAGTACTTGTTCTCCCTCTTCGTTTTTCCCTTCAACTGCGATTTCAATTGTATGATTACTTATACTTACCTCGGACACTTCGAACATGAAATCAATCATTTCATAATGATATACCGGTTTCACATATTCAATATCCTGTTTTAGAATATGGCTACCTGGCCCAGGCAAATATTTTGAAACAGCAGAAGTAATGATTCCGGTGAGCATAATACTTGGCACCAGCGGTTTTTTAAAAGGAGTTTGTGAAGCATAATCATGCTGAATATACAACGGGTTCGCATCATTCGTTAGACCAAGATATAGTAGTAAGTCCTTATCTTCAATCTTTTCTGTCAGAGAAAGTTTTTCTCCTCTAGAAATTTCATTAATTTTCCGGCCCATTTTTCTCTTTTTACCTAACAACATGCAGACGATACCTCCAGTAAATGAAATCGTTCTCATATCGATCTTATACCTTATTATAGCAAAAGCATAGAAGAACAAAAAATTCGGGGAAGAACCCCCGAATTTTCGATACGATTAAACTAAAACATCCATTACATTTCGTACAGCAGCTGCTGATTTATCTAATGCACTCTTTTCTTCATCTGTTAGCTCAAGCTCAATTACTTGTTCTATTCCGTTAGCTCCGAGGATCGTTGGTACCCCTAAATAGATTCCTTTATATCCATATTCACCCTCAAGGTAAGCAATAGATGGGAGAACACGACGCTGATCTTTTAAGATTGCTTCACACATTTCTACTAGAGAAGCAGCTGGTGCATAGTAAGCACTTCCATTTCCTAATAGGTTAACAATCTCTCCTCCACCTTTTCTCGTACGTTCAACAATAGCCTCTAAGCGTTCCTTCGGTAGTAATGTCTCCAATGGAATTCCACCTGCATATGAGTATCGAACAAGAGGGACCATATC
This sequence comes from Robertmurraya korlensis, assembly GCF_023715225.1. Lineage (GTDB taxonomy): Bacteria > Bacillota > Bacilli > Bacillales > Cytobacillaceae > Robertmurraya_A. The sequence goes on along the minus strand of NZ_JAMBNS010000001.1, from coordinate 161,251 downwards.
GTCACCGTGGCCACCTAGTACAAAACCAGTTATGTCTTTAACAGATAAGTTTAACTCTTGGGCGACAAATGTACGGAAGCGTGCAGTATCTAGAACCCCTGATTGACCAATGACACGATTTTTCGGGAATCCAGTTTCTTGGAAAACAGTATATGTCATTGCATCCACTGGATTTGTTAATACGATAATCGTACAGTTTGGTGAATACTTAGCTACTTCAGATGCGACAGCTTTCATAACCTTTTGATTGGTTTGAACGAGATCATCACGACTCATCCCAGGTTTTCTAGCAATTCCAGCGGTAATAACAACAATATCAGAATCCTTAGTATCTGCATAATCTGCTGTGCCTGTAATATTTGCATCAAACCCTTGAACCGGACTTGCTTCAAGCATATCTAGAGCCTTTCCCTTTGTTGGATTTTCCATTTGCGGTATATCCAACAAAACGACATCTCCAAGTTCTTTTTGTGCAAGTAGAAAAGCTGTTGTAGCTCCAGTAAAGCCTCCACCAATTACCGAGATCTTTTTACGCTTCATTGACATAACCTTTTCCCCCTACATTTTAAAAGTCATTGTCCTAAGTCACTTTGCAGAAAAGCTAAACAATTATAAAAAGGCTGTTCTAGAAAGAACAGCCTCTAGAACAAATTACCCCATGTTCTTAATAAGCACATCTCCAAATTCTGAGCACTTCACTTCTGTTGCTCCGTCCATCAAACGTGCAAAGTCATAAGTAACCACTTTTGAAGCGATTGACTTCTCCATTGAATCGATGATTAACTTCGCTGCTTCATTCCAGCCTAGGTGTTCAAGCATTAATACACCAGAAAGAATAACAGATGAAGGGTTTACTTTATCTAATCCAGCATACTTAGGTGCTGTACCGTGTGTAGCTTCAAAAATAGCATGACCTGTTACATAGTTGATGTTTGCTCCAGGTGCAATTCCAATTCCACCTACTTGTGCAGCAAGTGCATCAGAAATATAGTCTCCGTTAAGGTTCATTGTAGCAACTACATCAAACTCACGTGGGCGAGTTAGAATTTGTTGAAGGAAAATATCTGCAATTGCATCCTTCACGATGATTTTCCCTTGAGCTTCTGCATCTGCTTGAGCTTGATTTGCAGCCTCTGTGCCTTGCTCATCTTTAATACGGTCATACTGTGCCCATGTGAACACTTTATCGCCGTATTCTCTCTCAACAAGCTCATAACCCCAGTTCTTAAACGCACCTTCAGTGAATTTCATGATGTTACCTTTATGAACTAGAGTTAGAGATTTACGTCCCTCTTTGATCGCATACTCAATTGCAGCACGAACTAAACGAGTAGTTCCTTCTTCAGACACTGGCTTGATCCCAATTCCTGATGTTTCTGGGAAGCGGATTTTATTAACTCCCATTTCATTTTGAAGGAAAGAAATAAGCTTTTTCACTTCATCTGAACCTTTTGCATACTCAATACCTGCGTAAATATCTTCTGTATTTTCACGGAAGATTACCATATCCGTATCTTGTGGACGTTTAACTGGAGAAGGAACGCCTTCAAACCAGCGAACTGGACGCAAGCATACATATAAATCTAGCTCTTGGCGTAGAGCAACATTCAGTGAACGAATTCCTCCACCAATTGGTGTTGTTAAAGGTCCTTTAATAGCAATCAAATATTCGTTTATTAACTCTAACGTTTCGTTTGGTAGCCATTCTCCTGTTTGATTGAACGCTTTTTCACCTGCAAGTACTTCTTTCCATACAATTTTCTTTTCACCGTTATAAGCTTTTTCAACAGCAGCATCAAGCACTCTTGAAGCAGCAGCCCAAATATCAGGACCCGTGCCGTCTCCTTCAATAAAAGGTACTACAGGATGATTTGGTACATTTAAGACTCCATTGGTTACAGTAATTTTTTCACCTTGCATAGTATAATTCTCCCTCCATTTTGTCTAACAGGATGCGCCACACTCAAGCTCAATCAATATGTATAAAAGATTTATATCCATTGCGGGCAACATCAGAATCAAAGGTTAGAGCCAAATGCCTCTAACCTCTCCTCTCTATTACAGCAATATTTTAGCTAAAAGTAAAATGCTGTATTCTATTTAATTTTAACCTCTTTGCTCAATTGCTACATATTTTTGCATTCCAGGACCAGTATAATCTGCTCTTGGACGAATCAATCGATTATTTTCATATTGTTCAAGAATATGAGCTAACCAACCGGAAACACGGCTTACTGCAAAGATTGGGGTAAATAAATCGTGGTCAATTCCTAAGCTATGATATACAGAAGCAGAGTAGAAGTCTACGTTTGGTGGAAGATTCTTTTCACCGGTTACAATGCTCTCAATTCTTGTAGACATATCAAACCAATGTGGTTCGCCTGTTAAGTTAGTGAGTTTCTCTGCCATAAGCTTTAAGTGTTTTGCACGAGGGTCTCCTTTTCTGTAAACACGGTGACCAAAGCCCATGATTTTTTCCTTGTTCGCTAATTTACCACGAACATAAGTATCAACATTTTCTAATGTTCCAATCTCAGTTAACATCTTCATTACAGCTTCATTTGCTCCACCATGTAAAGGACCTTTTAATGCTCCAATAGCTGATGTTACACCAGAGTATACATCTGATAAAGTTGCTACACATACACGTGCTGTGAATGTAGAGGCATTTAATTCATGATCTGCATGAAGGACGAGCGCCTTATTAAAAGCTTCGACTGCAATTGGTTCTGGCTCTTTTCCTGAAAGCAAGTAAAGAAAATTAGCTGCAAAGCTTAAGTCCGTTCTAGGTGGAATGGGCTCCAACCCTTTTCGAATACGCGCAAAAGCTGTCACAATTGCAGGCATCTTAGCTTGAAGACGAACTGCCTTGCGATAGTTTGCTTGCTCTTCCATTACATCACTTTCTTCATCATACAAACCTAAGAGCGAAACAGCCGTTCGAAGTGCAGCCATTGGGTGTACTTCGTTAATTGGATATAACTTAAAATGCTCGAGCACTTGTTTAGGTAGCTCTGCATTTACCGACAATTGGCTTTTTAACTCTGCTAATTCTTGCTGTGTAGGAAGCCTTCTATGCCAAAGAAGATAGATTACTTCTTCAAAGCTGGCATTCTCTGCTAAATCATCAATATCGTACCCTACGTATGTTAGTGTATCATCAATGATTGAACTTACAGAGGAAGTCGTAGCTACTACCCCTTCAAGACCACGTGTTGCTGTCATATTGACCCTCTCCTTTACAAAGTGATTCGCTAACCCTTCTAAACTCTCTGAGTTATTAAAATATTAACATTATAGATAACTATAAGACTATAAATTTTTTCACACCCATAAAAAGGATGCGCTTACAAGTCCTATTATAAACAATTATCTGACATTTGTGAACGAAAACCGCCTAAAATGTGAAAAAATTAATATTTTATTAGAAAAACTTAAGCCTAGTAATTCATAAAACTTATCACCTTTTAGAAGAGTTCAAAAAATTTCATGGCTAAATACGCGATACCCGCACCAATTAAAGGTCCAACAGCAACACCCTTAAAAAGAGAAACAGCCAAGATCGTTCCCAGCACAAGAGCGGTAGTAATATGGGGATCCTTCGCTAGTAGTGTTATACCACCTTTGGCTATTAACGCTACCGCCATTCCAGATATTAAAGCAATCCATGCATATGGCGATTTAAAGGCAGCCGTTAGGTCTTTAAAACCTATTTCACCACTTGCAATAGGGGCTAATACAGCGAAAGTGATGACCGTCACTCCCCAGTTAATTCCTTTTGATTGAATATAAGAAAATATTTTTGAATCCACACCTATTATTTTAAGTAACAGTAGTACCCCAACAGCAATAATTAAAGATTGGTTTTTTGCGATAAAACCAATTAGTAATAAAATGAGCAAAAAAAAGCTAGCTTGTGTTAGCAATCTTAAGGCCTCCTTTGTATAGACGTTATTTTACCATAGGAAAACTCAGCAAATAAACAATCGAACCAACTTTCTCAAAAGCCACTAGTTTTGTCGAAAAATAAGGATAAACATTATTCTCTATAAACAAAACTTTCCATATTCTTCATACGTAGGTAAAATAAAGAATAAGCAAGTTTAAGTCTACCATTTACTCTACTATTAGGAGGACGATTAATCTGAATCTCACCTATTTATTTAGAACTATGCGCTTTATGATCGTAATTGTTAGTATACTTCTATCTGTTTTTATCCTGATTCAAATTTCAAAGGTTACATACCCTTTTATCATCGGCCTTTTAATTGCTTTTATGCTAAATCCATTTGTGAATTTTTTAGAAAGCAAAGGCCGGTTACCTAGATCGCTTGCTGTTTTGATAGGGATTATCTTTATTTTTGCTTTATTTGCAGGATTCATTACTCTATTGATCGCAGAAATTGTGTCTGGTGCAGACTATTTAGCAGATGTTGTACCAAGACATTTAGATACTCTTATTAATTTTATCGAGGACTTTATCGCTGCACAAATTATTCCTCTTTATAACCAATTAACAAGCTTATTTAATTCATTAGACACGGGTCAGCAGGACACTATTTTAACGAATATACAAAATGTAGGAAGAACTATTGGGTCTACGATCGGTGATTTTATTCAAAGTTTCTTTGGAAATATACCGAATATCTTATCTTGGTTTCCGAATGCTGCAACAGTAGTCATATTCTCCTTGTTGGCAACTTTTTTCATTAGTAAAGATTGGTATCGTCTGTCTCGGTTTAGCAATAAGATGATTCCACATCGTGCAAAAAGCAGTACAAAGAGGGTGCTTGAAGACTTAAAGAAAGCCCTGTTTGGCTTTATAAAAGCCCAACTAACTTTAATCTCTATTACTACTGTGATTATCCTTATTGGGCTTCTGATTTTACGTGTAGATTATGCGATTACCATCGCACTTGTAACAGGATTAGTCGATATTATTCCTTACTTAGGAACAGGTGCTGTGTTTGTTCCGTGGATTATTTATGAGGCAATTGCTGGAGAAATGAGTTTAGCCATTGGCTTAGGAGTGTTGTATATCATAGTGCTTGTCCAACGACAGGTCATGGAGCCAAAAGTATTATCCTCAAACATAGGGCTTGATCCCCTTGCAACTTTAATCGCGTTATTTGTTGGGTTTAAATTAATTGGCTTTTTAGGGTTAATTGCAGGACCTGTGACCCTTGTAATTATCACAACCCTGCACCGTGCCAATGTATTTAAAGATGTCTGGTCCTTTATTAAGGGGAAAGAAGCATAAAAGTCCATTCTCATGAATGGACTTTTTCATTTAATAATCTTAATTCTTCCTTTATTCATCCAATTTTGGAATGCTTTGCTGAGTATGATTTTGAAGAATTTTCTTGTTGGAGGGGCTAGTAATAGGAAGCCTGTTGCATCTGTTATAAAACCTGGTGTTAATAGAAGCGTGCCACCGATAATAATACAAACTCCATCCAAGAGAACATCGCCAGGCATTTGACCTGATTGTAGGAGATGTTGAGCCTTTCTAATTGTGTCTAGTCCTTGTTGTTTTGCTAGGTAGGCACCAAGCAATCCTGTTAGTATGATGAGGGTTATGGTGGTCCAGATGCCAATGGTCTTACTTGATAATAACAAAAGACCGATTTCTGCTGCCGGAATAATAATTAAAAGTAAAACGATATAACGCAAAATAATCGCCTCCTAGTTGTCCTTTTATTATATGTGTATTCCTTAAAAACAGCAAAAAAGAAGCAGCCATTAGGCTACTTCTTCTCTTTTATTATAGAACGCTTGCGTGACCGTTATAAATGACACCATGAGAAGCATCAATTGTAATTTCTTGTCCATCCTTTAAGCTAGCAGTTGCACCTTCAGCACCAACGATTACAGGGATTCCAAGGCTAAGTCCTACTACTGCAGCATGGCTTGTTAAGCCACCTTCTTCTGTAACTAACGCACTGCATTTCTCAATTGCTGGAACCATATCAGCATCTGAGCCAATCGTAACAAGGATAGAACCTTCTGTTACTTTTTCTAATGCTTCTTTCGCTGAGTTAGCAATGACCACTTTACCAAAAGCTGTTTTTCTTCCAATTCCTTGAGCTTTTAATACTACATCGCCAACAACATGGATTTTCATTAAGTTTGTTGTACCTTTAACATTAACCGCTCCAGCAGTAATTACCACTAAATCTCCGCGAGAAACGATACCACTGTTTAAGCTTTCCTCTACCGCTGTATCAAGCATCTCGTCAGTCGTAGTGGCTTGTTTTCCGATTTGAGGATAAACCCCCCAAGCTAGTGATAAGCGACGAGATACACCGTCATCAGATGTAACAGCAACGATTGGAGCTTTTGGACGGTACTTGGAGATCATTCTAGCCGTATGACCACTTTCCGTAGGAGCAATGATCGCATTAGCATCGAGGTTCAATGCTGTGTGTGCAACAGATTGTCCAATTGCATCTGTAATATTATGCTCATTGTCTTTACTACGGTTAGATAAGATTTCTTTATGATCTAATGCTGATTCTGCGCGAGAAGCGATATTATGCATCGTTTGAACCGCTTCTACAGGATATACACCAGCAGCTGTTTCTCCTGAAAGCATTATAGCATCCGTTCCATCAAAGATGGCATTTGCTACGTCACTTGCCTCCGCTCTTGTTGGACGAGGGTTACGTTGCATAGAATCAAGCATTTGAGTTGCTGTAATAACCGGCTTCCCTTGTGCATTACATTTTTTAATTAAGCTTTTTTGAACAAGAGGTACCTCTTCTGCAGGAATTTCTACACCAAGGTCACCACGTGCAACCATTAGCCCATCGGAAATTTCAAGAATTTCGTCGATCTTGTCAACACCTTCTTGATTTTCAATTTTAGGAATAATGTGGATATGTGTTGCATTATGCTCCTCTAATAAACGACGAATTTCTAGTACATCTGATGCACGACGTACAAAGGAAGCAGCAATAAAGTCAATTCCTTGATCGATTCCAAAGATAATATCGTTTGCATCCTTTTCTGTTATTCCTGGCAGATTTACAGAAACACCTGGAACGTTTACACCTTTTTTATTTTTAAGTGTGCCCGTATTTAAAATTTTTGTATGAATTTCTCCAGCATTTCGGTCAATCTTAGTAACTTCTAAGCCGATTAAGCCGTCATCTAGTAAGATCTTTGAACCTTCGTGTACATCATCAATTAATCCAGGATATGTAATCGAGAATTTATCGACCGTTCCTTCAACCTCAGTCATTGAAACAATCACATGGTTGCCTGCAACTAATTCAATTGCACCATCCACCATATTATTTGTACGAATTTCTGGACCTTTGGTATCTAAAAGGATAGCAACCGTTTTTCCTGTTTGCTTTGCAGCTTCACGGATATTTCTAATACGAGCACCGTGTTCTTCATGGTCACCGTGAGAGAAGTTTAGACGAGCAACATTCATCCCAGCTTCAATCAGCTGTGTTAATTTTTCTACGCTTTCACTTGCTGGGCCTATAGTACAAACAATTTTCGTTTTACGCATACAATTGTGGACCTCCTAATATTTTAAAAACGTTAAATGGATAGCTCTTTTGACAAGTTGTACATACTTTGATTGACCGTATGTTTTCTAGTTAAGATTTCAATGATATCGTGGTCAATGAGTTCATTCTTTTCGATACCTACCGCTCTTCCACCCTTGCCTTCTAACAATAACTCAACTGCAAATGCTCCTAGACGACTAGCAAGTACTCTATCTGCTGCAGTAGGAGATCCACCGCGTTGAATATGTCCTAACACAGACACACGTGTGTCAAGATCGGTTGCATCCTTGATTTTCTTACTGAATTCATTACCGCTACAAACACCTTCTGCAACAATGATAATGCTATGTTTTTTGCCACGATCATGGCCACTTTTCAAACGAGCTGCAATCTCATCCATATCATACCCAACTTCTGGAATAATGATTGTTTCAGCTCCTCCTGCTAAACCAGCCCAAAGAGCAATATCGCCTGCATCTCGACCCATAACTTCAATGATAAAAGCTCGATCATGAGATGTCGCCGTATCACGAATTTTGTCAACTGCATCAATAACTGTATTTAGAGCCGTATCAAATCCGATTGTATAATCTGTACCTGGAATATCATTATCAATTGTTCCTGGCACGCCAATACAAGGGAAGCCTTGCTCAGTTAATGCTTTTGCACCTCTGTAGGATCCATCGCCACCAACGACAACTAAGCCTTCAATACCAAATTTCTTTAATTGTTCAATTCCTTTTTGCTGACCTTCTTTTGTTTTAAACTCCTCGCAACGAGCAGAATAAAGCATGGTTCCACCACGATGAATGATATCACCAACAGAACCTAGTTCTAATTTCTTGATATTTCCGCTAATTAAGCCTGAGTACCCATTATAAACGCCATAGACTTCCATATCATTAAAAATTGCCTTACGAACGACCGCACGTACAGCTGCGTTCATACCTGGTGAATCTCCACCACTAGTTAACACACCGATTCTTTTCAATGCAAATCACCTCTGTATTGGATTGTTGAAGTATTATGTATAGTTAGAAGATGAATAATACGACACGTGATGCACTACTATTATTTACAGAATACCCGGGAATATTTCTAAAATACCATGAAGAAACAATGTTCTCAACTCTATCATAAACATAAAATCAATAGACGAAATAGTTTTTTTATTGAAAGCGCTTAATACCATGCATTTTTTCTAAAAAAGTTCATAATTCTATTTTTACTGTCATTTAATTGGGATTTCTCTTAAAAAATAAGAAAAGAGTGTGTCGAAACACACTCATCCATTTACACCTATAAATTCATGCAAAAATGTATATTTACCCATGTTCTTGTATTTTTCATATCTTAATGCAAGCAGTTCATTTTCTTCTAGTTGTAACAACTGTTTTAAAGACTGTTGGATCGTTTCCCTAATGTTTTCTGCTTGAGCATTTACATCTTTATGGGCTCCACCTCGAACTTCAGAAATGATTTCATCAATTACTCCAAGTTCCTTTAAGTCTGGTGCAGTAATTTTCATCGTTTCCGCTGCTTGTTTAGCAAGAGAGGCATCCTTCCATAGAATAGCTGCAGCTCCTTCAGGAGAAATAACCGAATACGTTGAGTTTTCAAGCATATGGATATGATCACCCACACCAAGAGCTAGAGCTCCACCACTTCCACCTTCTCCAATGACAATACAAACAATAGGTACGGTTAAGCTTGCCATTTCAAATAGGTTTTTAGCAATTGCTTCGCTTTGACCTCTTTCTTCGGCAGCTTTTCCAGGATACGCACCCTTTGTATCAATAAAGCAAATGATCGGTCGATTGAATTTCTCCGCTTGCTTCATAAGTCTCAATGCCTTACGGTATCCTTCAGGATGTGGCATTCCAAAATTCCTGCGGATATTTTCCTTCGTATCTTTCCCTCGCTGATGACCAATAATAGTAACAGGCAAGCCTTGGAATTTCGCTACTCCTGCTACAATCGCTTCGTCATCTCCAAAAAAACGGTCCCCATGACATTCAATGAAATCAGAAAAGATAATGGATAGATAGTCAAGAGTAGTTGGCCTAGCAGGATGTCTCGCAATTTGTACTCTATCCCATGGCTTCATGTTGTCATAAATATCTTTTTCAAGCTTTTGAAGTCTTGCCTCAAGCTTTTCAATTTCATCTGACAAATCCACATCAGCACTCGCAGTAAATTCTTTTAATTCTGCAATTTTCTTTTTCAGCTCAATGACTGGTTTTTCGAATTCTAGTTCTCCAACCATTCTATTTCACCTCCAGGCGTATGAATATCAAGCAATGTTGAGATTTTCTCCCTCAAGTCACCTCTGGATATCACTGCATCTAGCTGACCATGCTTTAAAAGAAATTCTGCTGTTTGAAAATCCTCAGGAAGTTCTTCTCTTATGGTTTGTTCAATAATTCTTCTTCCCGCAAATCCAATTAATGCACCTGGTTCAGCAAAATTATAGTCACCAAGAGAAGCAAAGCTAGCAGATACTCCGCCAGTAGTTGGATGTGTCATGATTGATATGATGAGATTCCCTTCGTCGCTAAACTTTTTAAGTGCAACACTCGTCTTCGCCATCTGCATTAAGCTCAATACTCCCTCTTGCATCCTTGCTCCACCTGATGCAGTAAAGATGATAAATGGTATCGATAGCTCACCTGCTTTTTCAATCGCTCTCGTAATCTTCTCACCAACCACAGAACCCATGCTACCCATTCTAAAAGTAGAATCCATCACGGCAACAACCGCGTCATGACCTTCCACCTTACATACACCTGTCACAACAGCTTCATTTAAGTTTGTTTTCTGACGATCTTTTTCAAGCTTTTCGATATAATCGGGAAATCCAAGTGGGTTCTCAGAAATCATGTAACGATCAAGCTCAACAAAGCTTCCTTCGTCAATAAAACTATTCAGCCTCTCTTTTGAATTCATCGGGTGATGGTACCCACAGTGAGCACAAACCTTAAGATTCTTCATTAGCTCCTTGGAATACATGATTTTCTTACAGCTTGGACACTTGGTCATGATCCCTTCTGGGACATCTTGCTTTGCAGCTTCAGTTGGAATTGTTGCATATTTTTTCTTCTTTGATTTTGTAAATAAGTCTTTAATCGGCAAGCTTAAACCTCCCCAAATGTTTCTAATAATCTCAGTGGTCAGACCACTATAACGAAAAATAATGCCTTATTAGATGAAGGCTCGTCTAGTTCTTTTTATCATGTTAGTATAATATCACAGCAAATTCTGCAGTTATTTGTCGTTAGTCATTCGACAGTTTTCGTAATGAATAGTAGGCCCGAAGTACATCCGCCTCATTTCCACCTCGTAAGGCTTGAACGATTGAGGAGTAAAACGGATCCTTTCTCTCCATCTTCGGAAGCTTTAATGCATCGTAGTAATCATTTAATATCGACCAAATACGATAGAATAAATGATTATCTGCTAGCTCAACAATTTTTATAAAAAATTGATCGTCCGTAAACTCACAAGACTCAATCCAATCTTTTAATTCTTCTAGTTGCTTTTCATTATTTCTTCGGAGGATAAGTCTTAAACAATCGAGTTCAATTAAATATTTCGTTTCAATCACATCTTGTTTAGCTTTTGTATCTTGAAGCACAAATGTACCAAGAAGCTGCACAAGTTGGTTACTGCGAAAATCTCTTATAAAGGTACCTTCTCCTCGACGAGTCTCAATAAGTCCTAAGAGCTCTAAAGCTCTTAAAGCTTCACGAACAGAGGAGCGTCCTACATTAAGACGCTCACAAAGTTCTCGCTCTGATGGAATTTTATCACCGGGTGTTAAGCCATCCTGTTCAATCATATTGCGAAGCTGTTTGACAATTTCTAGATAAACCTTTGATCCTCGTTCCACTGGTTCAATACTCACTTTAAGATCACTCGCTCTTTCCAATAACGGAAAGCTGGCTAGTTCTTGCTTTAATCTCCAGCGGGTCAACCTTCATTCTGGCTACACCTGTTTCCATAGCTGCCTTTGCAACTGCTGCTGCTACCTCAGGCGCTACTCTCGCATCAAATGGGGCCGGAATCACGTAATCAGCGCTTAGCTCATCTTCTGAAACAAGACTAGCAATCGCTTCAACCGCTGCCACTTTCATTTTTTCATTAATATGTGTGGCTCTTACGTCTAAAGCACCTCTGAAGATTCCAGGGAAAGCTAGTACATTATTTACTTGGTTCGGGAAGTCAGAACGTCCTGTTCCGATTACCTTCGCTCCAGCTTTTTTTGCTTCTTCAGGCATGATCTCCGGTGTTGGATTCGCCATAGCGAAAATAATTGGATCCTCATTCATTGTTTGAATCATTTCACCCGTTAAGGCACCAGCAACGGATACTCCAATAAACACATCTGCACCTTTTAATGCGTCTGTAAGGCTACCTGTTTCTTGATTACGATTTGTATATTTGGCTATTTCATTTTTAATGTCGTTCATTCCAAATGGTCTGCCTTCATATATAGCCCCTTTAGTGTCACACATAATAATATCCCGTACACCATAGGTATATAGAAGTTTCATAATTGCAATCCCTGCAGCACCAGCTCCGTTAGCTACAACCTTGATTTCATTCATCGATTTGCCAACTAGCTTTAACGCATTCACTAAACCAGCAACTGTAACGATTGCCGTACCGTGCTGATCATCATGAAATACAGGTATATTGGTTTCCTTTTTTAGCCTCTCCTCAATCACAAAACAATTAGGAGCAGCAATATCTTCAAGGTTTATTCCCCCGAATGTTGGTTCTAATAACTTAACGGTCTCAATAATTTTTTCGACGTCAGTTGTTCCTAAGCAGATTGGAAATGCATCCACTCCTGCAAAGCTTTTGAACAATACAGCTTTTCCTTCCATAACCGGAAGTGCGGCTTCTGGACCGATGTTTCCTAGTCCAAGGACAGCTGTTCCATCAGAAACAACAGCAACCATATTCCCTTTCATCGTATAATCATAGACCGTTTCAGGCTTGTCATAAATTTCTTTACAAGGCTCGGCCACTCCTGGCGAATAGGCAAGACTTAGATCATTTGCATTCCTAACTTGAACTTTTGATTTTGACTCGAGCTTACCCTTGTTTACTCTGTGCATATGTAATGCTTCTTCACGTAAAGTCAAAATGCGTTCCACCCCTTAGTTAAAATAACTTTCTTTTCTCCATCCCCATCTAGTGGTCAGACCACGTATACTTACAACAATATAACATAATACAAAAGGATGTAAAGGCTAATTATTTCAAAATGACATTATCTGAACCTAGCAGCGATTCGATTTCCCTTAAGAGTACCGATGTGGGTTGTACATAATCCTCTTTACCAAGCCTTATACTTCTCCTGTTTTCTTCGTAGTAAAGAATAACAGGTGTTCCTCCAGTATGCCTGTTTAACAATTTCTTTAAAGCGTGCAAGAATTCACCTTGTTCTTGATGCTTTTGTATTTTTAGATATAGTACGTTATTACCTTCCTCCGCTTCTTCGTTTTTAACAACTTCCTTGGCCGATGCTATAATGAGTTGCTTTGCTCCATTTCGATCTTCGATTTTCCCGTCAAAGATTACAATATTTCCTTGTTGTAAAAGAATCGAATATCTTTTAAGAACAGTAGGAAACACAACCGCCTCCATATCACCACTTTGATCCGATACAGTCAAGAAAGCCATAGTTTCTCCCTTTTTTGTACGGATTTTCTTCAATTCAGTAATATACACCAAAACCCTAACGTTTCTTCCTTCGTTTGAAATGGAGGAAATGGCCGTTGCTTGTTCCAACTTTGCTTCTCTTTCATAAATCGAAACAGGATGGTCTGAAAGATATAAGCCTAGTGCCTCTTTTTCCTGCCTTAGTTTATCTTCAGCCCTTATCGGATCAACGTTTACATACTTTGGTTTCAGGAAAAACTCATCATCTGAAAATAAATCCCCCTGCTGGGCGTCATCCGGATTTACTAATTGCGCATGATCTAAAGCGACGTCAAGGCTAGCCAACAGCACCGCACGGTCCTCTCCGAATTCATCGAAGCTACCCGAATGGATGAGCGATTCTAATGCCTTGCGGTTTACTGATTTAGCTGACACTCGAATACAAAAATCAAACAAGTCCGTAAATTTCTTGCTTTTTCTAGCGGCGAACAAGCCCTTTAAAGCTGCCACACCTATGCCCTTAATGGCTGTAAGACTATAGCGAATACCATGATTTTCCACTAAGAAGGTATAGCCGCTTTTATTAATGGATGGCGGCAACAATTGAATATCCATTTCTCGACATTCTTTTATATATTGAGCGATTTTTGACTCGTTACCGATTACTGAAGATAATAACGCAGCCATAAAATACACAGGATATTTCGCCTTAAGGTATGCAAGTTGATACGCAATCACACTATATGCAACCGCATGGCTCCTATTAAAACCATAATTTGCAAATTTTACGATAAGATCATATACCTCATTGGCAATGCTTGTCTCATATCCTTTTGTGATTGCTCCTTCAACGAAATGCTGTCTTTCTTTATCAAGGATTTCTTTTTTCTTTTTTCCAACTGCTCTTCTTAATAAGTCAGCCTCACCTAAGCTAAAGCCTGCCATCGTAGAAGCAATTTGCATGATTTGTTCTTGATACACGATGATTCCATACGTATTTTCAAGAATCGGCTTCAAATCTTCATGCAAATACGAAATATGTTCTTTCCCATGCTTTCTATCGATAAACATCGGAATATTTTCCATTGGTCCGGGACGGTATAGAGCGTTTACCGCAACAATATCTTCAAAATTGGTTGGCTTTAACCGTTTTAATACGTTTCTCATCCCTTCAGACTCTAATTGGAATACACCCGTCGTTTCTCCACGACTTAACATGGAATACGTATCCTGATCATCCAAAGGAATCGTTTTAATATCAAGATTGATCCTTGCTCTCTTTTTTATCATATCAATAATAGATTCTATGAGTGTTAAATTCCTTAAGCCCAGAAAATCCATTTTTAAAAGTCCAACCTCTTCCAGATCGTCCATCGCAAACTGAGTGAGATACACAGATTGACTGCCCTCACTTATGGGGACAGTGTTAACAAGCGGTTCTTCAGATATCACTACCCCAGCTGCATGGGTTGAAGTGTGCCTTGGAAGACCCTCTAGCTTCACTGCTGTTTCAAACAGTTTTTGGTTAGTAGAAGATTCATTGACAAATGCACGGAGCCTTTCCGACTGAGCATATGCGCCTTTTAATGATATACCCAGTTGCGAAGGTACCGTTCTGGACAGACCTTCGAGCTCCTTTGTATTTAATCCAAAAGCTCTACCAACATCACGAAGGGCCGCTTTTGCTGCCAACGTACCAAAAGTAACGATTTGAGCCACATGTGCTTCTCCGTACTTGTTAGCAACATACTCTATCACCTCATCGCGGCGATGATCTGGAAAATCGATATCGATATCTGGCATTGTAATTCGTTCTGGATTTAAAAACCTTTCAAATAATAAATTGTATTTTAACGGGTCAACATCCGTAATGTACAACACATATGACACCAATGATCCTGCTGCCGAGCCTCTACCAGGACCAGTTAATATATGCTGCTCACGTGAAAAACTCATAAAATCCCAAACAATTAAAAAATAATCCGCAAATTTCATTTTCTTTATTACGCTTAATTCGTATCGTAATCGATTTGTGTGTGATTCGGTTACATGGCTGTACCTTTCAGTAAGTCCTTTCATGCAAAGCTTTTCTAACAATCCTTCTGCCGTTTCCCCCTCTGGCGTTGGGTACTTAGGAAGCTTTTGCTTATGTAACTCCACCATAACATTACAATCTTCAGCAATTCGCCATGTATTTTCTAGCGCTTCAGGGAAATCTGTAAAAAGTTCAACCATCTCTGAGCTCGTTTTTAAATAATATTGGTCTGTCTCCAAACGTTCCCTGTCATCATCCTGTAACTTCTCCCCATTTTTTATGGCTAACAAACACTCATGGGAAAATGAATCAGACTGTTGTAAATATCGAACATCATTTGTAACGACTGTTTGTACCGAATGAGAGTTCCCTAGATCCACGACTTTGTTTAAAAGACTTGTTTCAGCAGGAACATGATGATTTTGCAAAGACAGATAAAAGCTATCTTGTCCAAATATATGCTTATATAACTCCACACATTTTGCTGCTTTTTCTTCGTTATTTTCTATTAAATACGATTCGATTTCTCCCGCACGGCCAGGTGAGATAGCAAATAATCCCGCTGCGTAATGTCTAAGCCATTTTAATGGAATACCTTCCTTTGACTTCGTTTGTACAACACTAGAAATTTTCATTAAGTTTTGGAATCCCACTTGATTTTTCGCTAAAAGTACAAGCGGGTATGTCCTATTGAAAGTTATTTCACTTTGAACATCGACTGTAAGTCCAATAATCGGTTTCATCTCATGCTTCAAGCATTGTTTATAAAAGGTGACTGCCCCATGCATGATATTGTAATCAGTTAATGCAAGCATCGTAAATCCCTTTTCTTTTGCTCCTTTTACCAATTGTTCAACGGAAGCTGTGCTTGATAATAAAGTAAACGCACTTTGCACTTGAAGGTGAACAAACGACATCTATATCACACCCTAACTGCTTCATTCTTCTTTTATTATATGGGCATAGACGAAAAAAAGAAAATATGTTCGCTTCATAATAGCTCATATTTATTTGGGTTTGTCCATATGATGTATCAATACTTATATTTTGTGGAGATGATTGTTTTGAGCGAACAACCATATATATCGATTTTAATAGATGCCTATTTTATAGCTCTAGGTGTTTTATTAGGTGGAGCGCTCATCGGTGGGCTATCTGCATTCTTGACCGGTAAACCAATGTTAACGGAAATTTACCGAATATCAACTTCGATAAGGATTTGGGCAATTATTGCTGCGATAGGCGGAACATTCGATACGGTTTATAGCTTTGAAAAAGGTTTCTTAGATGGAGGTACAAAGGATATCTTTAAACAATTCCTGCTCATTCTTACTGCTATGGGTGGTGCACAAACAGGAGCAACGATCATTAACTGGTTAACGCAGGAGCATATTTAATATGAGAATCCCGCCTTTCTACCGACTTCGTGCGGTTCAGCAGTTTATTGCAGGTATGGCGTTAGGTGGAGTAATCAGTTGGTGTGTATTTCTTTATATTTATGGAGACTGGCAAGAAACCTACTCAAAAGAGTTGAAGCAGCAAGAAGAACGTATTAAGGATTTAGAAAAGGAAAAAGATATTTGGCAAAATGACTATCGTGAACTCAATAAGAAAAACGAGGAACTTCTTATCGTTCAAGATATTAAAATTAAAATTAATGTGAATCAGAAATATGAATTAGATTCTTTTAGCATTTATGAGGTGGAAGAAGCGATTAAAGAGGATATCAATCCACTATTAAAGATGGATATAGATACTGCTTTCAAAAGTAGTGATTGGGTGAAAAAGGTCATTGAAAATCGGACACACAAAATCAATGACAAAAGATACCAATTAAAAGTAAAGGAAATTGTATTTTATACTACGTTATCCATTCAACTCGAGTTGCAATTAGCTAATAATTGAGGTAGGAACGAAAAGGAGTTCCTACCTCTTCTTTTACTTACATACTTCTTCAATATCCTTCATGACATATGGTACTTCGTCCCATGAATAAATGGAAGCTCCAGCTGCGAGAGGATGACCTCCGCCTTTATACTTCTTAGCAACGCCATTAATCACTGGGCCTTTTGAACGAAGGCGAACACGAATTTGATCATGTTCCTCAATAAAGAAAACCCATGCTTTAATTCCTTGTACACTTCCTAGAGCACTCACAAGAAGGGAAGCATCTGCTGCTCTTACATCGTATTTAGCAAGGAGTTCCTTTGGAAGGATCATGGATGCAACACCATTTTCGTTCATTTCGAAATTTTGAAGAACATAGCCATTCAATTGAACAACATTCAATGGTAGTTCGTACATTCCATCATAAACTTCTGTACGAGAGAAATTATATTTTATCAACTCGCCAGCATATTGGAAAGTTCGATCGTTCGTACTAGGGTAAAGAAATCTCCCCGTATCTCCCACAATTCCTGCATACAATAATCTTGCTGCTTGATCTGACATTTGTAAGCCCTTTTCTTGGCCATACAAATAAAGTTCATAAATCATTTCACTCGTTGAGCTAGATGTCGTATCAACCCACACAATATCACCATATGGATCCTCGTTTGGATGATGATCTATTTTTATCAATTTGTCTCCAGAGAGGTATCTTTGGTCACAAATTCGCTCTTGATTAGCCGTATCTGTCACAATAACTAGGGCCCCATTATATGTATCATCGCTTATTTCATCAAGCCTTCTCAAATATTGTAAAGACCGCTCCTCCTGCCCGACTGTGTAAATCGTTTTGTTTGGGAAAGAAGCCTTTAAAACTTCTGCCAATCCCCCTTGTGACCCATACGCATCCGGATCTGGACGAACATGTCGATGGATAATAATAGTATCGTACTGTTTAATCGTTTCAATTATTTGATCTTTCATTGCTGATCTCCTTTTTTTCTAATACTCTCTTTTTAACACAAAAAGAGAAAAAGTAGAAATTATTTTATATACAAGGTAGAATAATGGAAGAATGTCGAAGCTTGGAGGAATTATATGCCTATTTTTGTCATTATCATTGTAGTATCTATTATGTTTTATATCTTTTATAAAATCCAATTCTTTCGTTCCAACCGCCCGGCAGAAAAGAAATGGATTTCCGCTAAAAGCAATATTGCTCTAGGATTATTTATTGCATCCTTTGGAATGAATCGTATCATGATTTCTCAATCAACTGTAGTGTATATCATAGGAGCTATTTTTATCGCCCTTGGAGCATACAATATTTGGGGTGGAATAAAAGCTTATAAGTATTTCCTTCCTCTTGCAGCAAAGGAAGCAACTGAACTAAAGAAGCAAATGTAAGAAGGGGAGTTGTTCATTAATAGAACAACTCCTTTTTTCTAGTGTCGATCAATCAACTGACACATCATCATCGCTTTCCCAACTAATACATTTTCGTTATATACTTCCACATCGACCTTCCCGAATTTACGTCCAACCTCTAGCACTTTCGGATAAATTTCTAATATACTATCCATTTGAACTGGTTTTAGAAAATAAATTGTCATATTTTCAACGACTAAATCACCTTTTTTATATCCTCTTAGAACACCATTGGCTGCTTCAGTCACAATAGTAGTGAAAACACCATAGGAAATCGTCCCAATTGAGTTTGTCATTTGAGGACTTACCTCACAGCGGAGAACGTCCTCGTTCTTTGTTTTACCTTTCGTGACTACAAGCTGATTTGTAACGATATCATCAATCGTTTCTCCGACTTGAGGCTGTCGTTGAATCATCTGTAGAGCCTTTAGTACATCCTGTCTGCTAATGATTCCCTCTAAGCGATTATTATCGTCAACAACTGGAAGGACCTCGATTCCTTCCCATACCATGGAGTGGGCACAGGAGGCAACACTCGTTTTTCCAGTAACAGTCATCGGATTTTTTGTCATGATTTTTTCAATGCTTGTCGCATCTGCAATTCCCATAACGTCCTTTGATGTAACCATCCCTTGCACCTTCATTTGGTGGTCGACTACCGGAAATCGACTATGAGTTGTTTCACGATTTTTTTCATGCCAATCTTCAATCGTGTCCGTTGTTTTTAAATAGATGGTTTCGTTAATTGACGTTAATATATCTTCAACAAGTACAATTTCTTTCTTTATTAACTGATCGTAAATTGCTCGGTTTATCATTGCAGCAACCGTGAAGGTATCATAGCTAGTTGATATAATTGGCAACTGTAGGTCATCGGCCAACCTTTTCACTTCATCCTCCGTATCAAAACCACCTGTGATGAGAACGGCAGCTCCAGCATTCAAAGCATATTCATGAGCTTTCGTCCGGTTTCCTACTATGAGAAGGTTGCCTGCACCTGTGTAACGCATCATTTGTTCAAGCTTCATCGCACCAATGACAAATTTATTTAACGTTTTATGTAAACCAGCACGTCCACCGAGGACTTGTCCATCAACAATATTTACTACTTCAGCAAATGTCAGCTTTTCTATATTCTCTTTTTTCTTTCTTTCAATTCGAATCGTTCCGACACGTTCAATGGTACTCACATAACCTTTATTCTCCGCATCCTTTATGGCACGATACGCTGTTCCTTCACTCACATTAAGCGCCTTGGCAATTTGCCTTACTGAAATTTTTTCACCTATCGGTAGTTCATCAATATATTGAAGAATTTGTTCATGTTTTGTAGCCAAGACCTTCACCCTTTATAAAATCTGTATTTTCTATTAGTTTGGTATTAATCCTTATTATAAAGCGTGAAGGGGCTTGATTACAATTTGATTTCTTTTTGCAGATAGGTATTTAGTAGGCTCGGACTTTTTTTCGTACCTGTTTTTTTGATAATTGAGCATGAGTAGCCGCTTTCTTTTTAGGAGCATACATGATGCCCGACAAATTGCCAGCGATTACGAAGATGGCTAATAGTAACCAAGTCACGGAAAACAAACCTGACAAGCCTGCGTTATACGCAGATAATTGTGGTACTCCGTAATAGAGCATGACACCACAAGATAGCAAACAAAATAAATATCGATTTTTTTTCAAATTTAGATCTCCTTTCTTGTCCAATTAGTAAAAATGTATGCAAGAAAATAAAAAGTAGTCGATGAATTCGCCTCTGACGATTCACCGACTACTTTTTCTATAATTCTATTGACTGACCTACTTCAAGTACAACTCCTACTCCTGTAGAAAGCATGTTAACAAATGCTTGTGGATCTTGCTTAAGCAGTGGGAAGGTATCAAAGTGAATAGGTACAACTCTCTTCGCCTGGAGAAGTTCTGCCGCATAAGCAGCATCCTCCGGTCCCATTGTGAAGTTGTCCCCGATCGGTAGGAAAGCTACATCAATTGCATTTCGGTCTCCAATTAGTTTCATATCTGAGAAAAGTCCTGTATCGCCAGCATGGTATATCGTCTTTCCATCAATTGTTAAAAGAACACCAGCAGGCATACCTAGGTAAACGATTTCATTTTTCTCGTTTATGTACCCTGACCCATGAAATGCTTGGGTTAGCTTTACTCTACCAAACTCGAAATTAAATCCTCCTCCGATATGCAATCCGTGTGTTCTTACTCCTTTTGAACTTAAATAATCAGCCATTTCTGCTGTTCCGATCACTAGCGCATTATTCTTTTTCGCCAGTTCAACGGTATCTCCAAGATGATCATTATGTCCATGAGTTACAATTATTACATCTGCTTTTACTTCCCCTACTTTTAAATCGGTTGCCGGGTTTCCACTAATAAAAGGGTCAAAAAGAATTTTCGTACCGTTTGCCTCAACTAAAATAACTGAATGTCCATGATAGCTAATTTTCATTTCTCCACACTCCTTTTAACTTTTCAATTTCCTTATACCCATATTTTACTACCAATATAAGTTTACTTTCAAAAGTATTGTTGTTACTCTAAATTTATAGTAAAGGGGGAATCTGTGTGACTGATAAACTGAACACAATAGCAGAGTGGCTTAAACAAGAACAAATTGACTTTTGCTTTTTAACGAACCCTGACAGTGTGTTTTATGTAAGTGGATTTTTAAGCGATCCCCTTGAAAGACTGCTAGGTGTAGGTATTTTCCAAAGTGGAGACCCATTCCTTGTTTGTCCTTCTATGGAGAAGGAAGATGCAAAGAAAGCAGGCTGGAGCTATGATATTATCGGATATACGGATATCGAAAATCCATGGACATTGATACATAAGCTTTGTAACGATCGAACGAAGTCTGTAGAAAAAATCGCAATTGAAAAAGAACATATGAATGTTGAGCGCTACGAGCTTATCCGGTCCCTATTTCCACAAGCTGCCTTTCTTCCTGCAGAGGAAAAGCTTCGCAAATTACGGATGGTAAAAAGTGAAAGCGAAATTGCGACAATTCGTGAGGCATGTGCTCTGGCTGATTACGCAATTGAAGTAGGATGTTCCGAAATTGCGGAAGGGAAAACAGAACTAGAAGTATTAGCAGCCATTGAATATGAATTAAAGAAAAAAGGTGTTTCAGAGATGTCTTTTTCTACCATGGTTTTGACGGGGAAAAATGGAGCTTCTCCTCATGGAAACCCTGGATTGACTAAAATGAAAAAAGGCGATCTCGTTCTTTTTGATTTAGGAGTCATTGTTGAAGGATATTGCTCAGATATTACTCGTACCGTTGCTTTAGGTGATATTAGTGACAAGCAAAAGGACATCTATGATACTGTATTAAAAGCTCAAACTTCTGCTATCAAAGCTAGTAAGCCTGGTGTCACTTGTCAATCGGTCGACCTGACAGCAAGAAATATTATTTCAAATGCCGGTTACGGGGAATATTTTCCTCACCGACTTGGTCACGGGCTAGGAATAAGTGTTCATGAATATCCATCTCTCACAGAAACCAATTCGCTTTTGCTTGAAGAAGGCATGGTCTTTACGATCGAACCTGGAATATACGTTCCTGGAGTAGCGGGTGTTAGAATTGAAGACGATGTGCTTGTTACCTCCAATGGGGTGGAGATGTTAACAAAGTTTCCAAAGGAATTACAAATAATAAGATAAAGAAAAAACTCCTTGAACATTTTTTCAAGGAGTTTTTCTTGTATTCTATTGTTCTAATAGTTCACGAGAAGCTGCATATTCTAATCCATGAGCTTCCGCCACAGCTTGGTATGTGACATACCCTTCAAGGGTATTGATTCCTTTTAATAATGCTTCATTTTCGAGACAAGCTTTTTTGTAGCCTTTGTTCGCAATTTGAAGTGCATAAGGTACCGTTACATTTGTTAAAGCCATCGTTGATGTACGTGGTACTGCACCAGGCATGTTTGCTACTGCATAATGCACAACGCCATGCTTTTCATAGGTTGGCTTATCATGAGTAGTAATACGGTCAGTCGTTTCAAAAATACCACCTTGGTCAATGGCAATATCGACTACTACCGAGCCTGGTGACATCGACTGAATCATTTCTTCTGTCACAAGTTTAGGTGCTTTCGCTCCTGGTATTAACACTGCACCAATGACTAAGTCGGAGCTCTTAACTTCTTCAGCGATATTGTAGTGGTTAGACATAAGAGTCGTTACATCACTGCCAAAAATGTCATCAAGCTGACGTAGTCTATCCAGACTAAGATCGATAATCGTGACACTTGCACCTAGCCCAATCGCCATTTTTGCTGCATTGGTTCCTGCAACTCCCCCACCGATGATGGTTACCTTTCCTCTATTCACGCCTGGTACACCAGCAAGAAGAATTCCTTTCCCTCCATGTACCTTCTCAAGGAATTGTGCACCAATCTGTGTAGCCATTCGTCCAGCTACTTCACTCATTGGAGTTAATAGCGGAAGGCTACCATTAGAAAGTTGGACTGTTTCATAGGCAATTCCAACTACTTTGTTTTCGATTAATGCTTTTGTTAATTCTGGCTCTGGAGCTAAATGTAAATATGTAAACAAGATCAATCCTTCTCGGAAATACTGATATTCCTCTGGAAGTGGTTCTTTAACTTTCATTACCATATCCATCGACCACGCTTCTAAAGCGCTTTCAACAATGATGGCACCTGCATCCACATAATCAGCGTCGCTAAAACCTGATCCAAGACCAGCCCCTGTTTCAATATGTACTACATGCCCAAACTTCACTAAATTAATAACACCAGCAGGAGTCATAGCGACTCGATTTTCGTTATTCTTTATTTCTTTAGGAACTCCAATACGCATGCCTTACCCTCCAAAATATGTAATCAGTGATCATGAAGCCGATAATAAATATACCACTTTTTTATTATAGGAATAAAGAGATTTCTGTCATCCTTTGACATAAATTCCTGTTATAATGGTCATAATTTCATTTTTAAAGGATAGGTATTCAATGGAACGATTCGAAACATTACGTAATGCACTCATTCGGTTTTGGAGAAACACACATATTACCCAATTTTTATTATTACTTCTTCTAGTTTTTGTATTATTTGCGATTCTTTATTTTGCTTTCCTTGCAAGCCAAGCAAATGTACAAACCTTAAAGGAAGGCTTAAAACAATCTACAGTTATTTACGACAAGGACGGAGACGTGGCTACTGAAATTAGCACTAACCGTAACAAAGGCGTGGAGATTACAGAACTCCCTGATTATGTTGGCAACGCAGTTGTTGCCATAGAGGATCACCGCTTCTATGAGCATAATGGATTTGACCTAAAAGGTATTACAAGAGCATTCTTTAAAAATTTACTGGCTGGTCGTATAACCGGAGGTGGGAGTACACTAACCCAGCAATTAACCAAAAATGCCCTACTCTCTCCTGAAAGAACGTATAAAAGAAAAATTGAAGAATTATTTCTTGCCCTTGAAATTGAAAAAAAATACGAAAAAGAAGAAATCCTTCAGATGTATATTAATCAAGTATACTTTGGACATGGGGCATGGGGAATTGATCAAGCAGCTGCCAAGTATTTTAATAAAAATGCTAGTGAATTAACTATTAGCGAATCCGCATTGCTTGCTGGACTTCTTCAGGCACCTTCTGCACGTAATCCATTCCAAAACTACGATGCAGCGATTGAGCGCAGGGATGTTGTACTCGCAAAAATGAAGGAAAATACATTTATCACTGAGCAGCAGTATAAGGAAGCTATAGGAGAAAAGATTGTTCTTGAAGAAGGGGGCGGCAGCTTTCTAGATCGAAAATACCCCTCCTATACAGATGCAGTCCTTGACGAAGCGATATCAAAATATGGCTTAACACAGGAAGAAATCTTAACTAGAGGGTACAAAATTTATACGGAAATGGATCAAAACCTGCAATCCTCTCTTGAAACCATCTATTCCAATAACAACCATTTTCCAAGAGGCAAGAACGATGCGATTGTTCAAAGTGGTTCGGTACTTCTAAATCCGTCGACTGGTGGAGTCAGAGCACTAGTTGGAGGACGTGGAGAATCCGTTTTTCGTGGATTTAATCGGGCGACCCATTTAAAGGCACAGCCAGGATCAACATTAAAACCATTAGCGGTTTATACCCCTGCACTAGAAGAAGGATATGCTTTATCCTCCATGTTACAAGATAAGCAGCAAGCATTTGGGGATTACCAACCTGAAAATTATAATAAAACATATGCTGGTGAAGTCCCTATGTATGTTGCGATGCAGGAATCTCTGAACCTCCCAGCCGTTTGGCTACTAGATCAAATTGGATTGAATAAAGGAATAGAATCGTTAAAAAAATTTGGCATTCCACTCCAGGAAGAGGATGAACATTTGGCGATTGCACTCGGAGGAATGAATGAAGGAACTTCTCCACTCCGATTAGCGGCCGCTTATTCCACCTTTGCCAATAAGGGAAAACGCGCGGATGATCATCTTATAACAAAAATAGAAGGTCCTACAGGGAATATTATCGCTGAACACCAAAAAAAGGTCGTACAAGTGACCACCAAAAAGGTCGCAAATGAAATGACGTCCATGCTTCTAAATGTTGTGGAATCAGGAACAGGTTCCGCTGCACAAATTAACGGATCACCTATTGCTGGGAAAACAGGGTCAACTCAACTAAGCTTTTCCGGTGTTGATGGAACAAAGGATCAATGGTTTGTCGGGTATACTCCTGACCTGGTAGGTGCCATTTGGATTGGATACGATCAGACCGACCAAAATCATTATTTATCCGGATCAAGTTCAGAAACAGTCGTTCCAATCTTCAAGAAAATTATGGAGGCAGCCATTCCATATACGGATCAAACACCGTTTACGGTGGAATCAGTAAATGCTAGAATGCAAGGCGAACAAGACACAGAAGAAACGCAAGAAGCAATTAAAGAAAAGGCTGAAAAGATTGAGCAAGTAATTAAACAAGAGAGCTCAAAATGGAGTCAAGTGATAGATAAAATGAAAGAAGACTTAAAAACAGCCGGACAATTGTTAAAAGAAAGACTACAAGAACTAAAGCAATAGTTTTGATTAAAAAAGGAAGCCAAAGGGCTTCCTTTTTTCATTACTACTCCGATTCATTCCCAATCATGCTATCATACTTTTCATTGTCAAACTGACCGTTAGGCTGATCAATGACACCACTATTATAAGCATCCATAATTTGTTCACTAACACTGCTCTCGCCTTGCTGGTCGTAAATATAATTCGATTGGCCTTTCATCTCTTCCTTTTTCATTGATTACAAAACTCCTTTAAAGTGTATTTTCCCGCCTATATTATTTTTCGAAAAATTGCTACAGATATACATCAATTGGGTATTGTATAATAAAAGTAAAGGAGGAGATGAAAATGAGTCTTACGTATAAGAAGATATTAGTTGCTGTGGACGGTTCTAAAGAAGCAGAATGGGCTTTTAAGAAATCAATTGAAGTGGCCAAACGGAACAATGCAACTATTTTATTAGCTCACATCATCGACACTCGAACGTTTGCAACCGTTGAAGCCTATGACCGTACGATTGCGGAAAGAGCAGACAAGTTTGCTACAGAGCTAATGGAAAGCTACAAAGAGCAGGCATTGAATGCAGGCGTTCAACACGTAACCTATGAGATCGATTATGGTTCTCCAAAGGTAAAAATTCCTAAAGATTTAGCGAAAAAACATGAAGTGGATTTAATTATTTGTGGAGCAACAGGATTGAATGCGGTAGAACGATTTTTAATCGGTAGCGTTTCCGAACATATTACCCGTTATGCACGCTGTGATGTTTTGGTGGTACGTACAGAAAAAGAATAAATAACGCAGAAAAGCACGCTATTAGTCATTAGCGTGCTTTTCTTGCTTTATCTTTGATATTACTTTATCTTTGATTTTGCTTTAAGTATGGCCTCTTCGACCTGAGCAAACCCTGTTCCTCCTGCTGAGTTTCTACGTTTCACGGCAGTGACTGGGTTTAACACTTCATATATATCATTTTCGAATAATGGATTTGCTTCCTTATATTGTTCAAGTGGTAAGTCAGCCAAATAGCATTGACTTTGAACGCATGTAAGCACAAGCTTTCCTACGATTTCATGAGCTTCACGGAACGGAATTCCTTTTCCTGATAAATAATCAGCAAGCTCTGTCGCATTAGAGAAATCCTGTTTTGTAGCAACTTCCATTTCATTTGCATTAACTTTCATCGTTTCAACCATACCAGCAAAAATCTTCAACGAGCCCGTAATGGTCTTTACCGTATCGAACATGCCTTCTTTATCTTCCTGCATATCCTTGTTATAAGCAAGCGGCAGACCTTTTAAAACCGTTAGCAAACCAAAGAGATTGCCATACACTCTTCCTGTCTTCCCACGGATTAACTCAGCCATATCAGGGTTTTTCTTTTGCGGCATAATGCTTGAACCAGTCGTAAAGCTATCATCAAGCTCAATAAAGCGAAACTCTTGACTTGACCATAAAATAAACTCCTCAGCAAGTCTTGATAAATGCATCATCAGGATTGAGCTTCCAGACATAAATTCCAATATAAAATCTCGGTCACTAACAGCATCTAAACTATTCTCATAAATACTAGAAAACTCTAAGAGGCTAGCTGTAAGTTCACGGTCAATAGGAAATGTAGTTCCGGCTAAAGCACCTGCACCTAGTGGAGATTTATTAATTCTCTTAAGACTTTCTTGGAATCTCTCTTTGTCACGCTCAAGCATCCAAAAATAAGCAAGCAAATGGTGTGCAAATGAGATAGGCTGCGCTCTTTGTAAGTGTGTATAACCTGGCATAACCGTTTCTACATGCTTTTCAGCCTGTACCAATAGACTTTTCTGCAGTCCTTCAATCAGTTCAACAACATGCCCAGTTTCCTTTCGTAAATACAAATGCATATCTGTTGCCACTTGGTCATTTCTGCTTCTGCCTGTGTGGAGCTTTCCACCAACAGGACCTATTAACTCGATAAGCTGACTCTCAAGATTCAAATGAATATCCTCTAATTCTACGGAGAATTCAAGTTCATCATTGATTGCCTTTTCTTGTAAAACCTTTAGCCCATCTGTAATTTGAGCAGCTTCCTCATGCGATATAATACCGCATGAAGAGAGCATACTTACATGTGCTAAACTACCTTGAATATCTTCTAGGACTAGCTCTTTATCAAAGGAAATAGAGGCTCCAAATTCATCTACCCATTCCTCTGCTGTTTTGGTAAAGCGTCCTCCCCAAAGCTTTTTCACACAGTCACCTTCTTTTGTTGCACTTGAGATTGCACCTTGGTTGGCAGACCCCATAGCTGAATAAAACCAACTGCAGATTTATGATCAAACTGATCTTCTGCTGTATACGTTGCTAATTTTTCATCATACAAGGAGTACTCTGACTTTCTTCCTTCAACAATTGCATGACCTTTAAATAGCTTGACACGAACGGTACCTGTTACATGCTTTTGCGTTTCCTTAAGGAATGCTTTTAAAGCAATAGTTAGTGGAGAGAACCAAAGTCCATCATAAATGACTTCAGCAATCTTTTTACTAATAATAGGTTTAAAATGAGCTACTTCCTTCACAAGAGTTAAGTCTTCAAGCTCTTTATGTGCTTTTAATAAGGTCATTGCTCCTGGGCACTCATACACTTCACGTGATTTAATACCCACAAGTCTGTTTTCCACATGGTCGATACGTCCAACACCATGCTTACCAGCCAATCCATTTAATTCTAAAATTAGTTCTGAAAGTGTGTAGCTTTTTCCGTTCAAGCTAACAGGAACTCCACTAACAAACTCAATTTCAACGACATCCGCTTGATCAGGTGTTTGCTCAAGTGGCAATGTAATATCGTATGCACCTTCTGGTGGTGCTGCCCAAGGATCTTCTAATACTCCACATTCCGCTGCTCTACCCCAAAGATTTTGGTCAATAGAATATGGGCTATCTAAGTTGATCGGAATCGGAATTCCGTTATTCTTTGCATACTCAATTTCTTCTTCACGAGACCAGCTCCACTCACGTACTGGAGCAAGAACCTTTAAATCAGGGTTTAACGCAGAAATGGATACTTCAAAACGAACTTGGTCGTTTCCTTTTCCTGTACAACCATGCGCTACCGCAACTGCTCCTTCTTGCTCAGCAACTTCTACTAATTTTTTCGCAATTAGAGGACGAGATAGTGCTGATACAAGAGGGTACTTATCTTCGTACATCGCTTGTGCTTGCAGGGCAACTAATGCATATTCATGCGCGAATTCTTCCTTTGCATCAATTACGTAAGATGATACCGCACCCACCTGCAATGCTTTCTCTTTAATAAAGTCTAGATCTTTACCTTCTCCTACATCTAAACAACATGCAACTACTGCATACCCTTGATCTTGAAGCCACTTTACTGCTACTGATGTATCTAAACCTCCTGAATAAGCAAGAACAACTTTTTGAACTGACATGGTAATCCTCCTAATATCGAATAAATATTCAAATGATTTATATTTTTATACTTTAATAATATGTATACAAATGTAACAAGTTTTCTCCCTATTTTCAATACTTATTCTTAAAAATGTATAAAAATTTATAAAAATATTTATACATCTTCCTTCTGGAAGGCATGAAAAGACTGTAGTAGAATGGATATATGATGATCGGGAGGGGCTTTCAATGGAAAAACACTTTGAATTAAATGAAAGATTAGGAATCAAGCTCCCTACTTTGCATAAAAACTGGGAGGATTATACCTTTCATACACAGCAAAGCATTCTGTTGGAATGGGAGAAAATACGGGGACATATTCCTGATCGAATTGCAGAACTAGAAGAACATATTAATAGGAAGCAGGCCTCTTTATCAGATGAAAGTGATTTTCAGAAATCATGCCAATTAAATACCGAAATCGCTGAACTCGCTTCCATAATAAATGATTTATGGCTATGGTATCGAACAAATCAGGATATCGGTGGGAAAGCTCATCATTAAAAGAACCTTCAGACGCCTGAAGGCTCTTTTATTCTTTATTATTTTTTATATACTCTAGCGTGTTTGAATGATCGTTTCTCAATGCATCAATAATTTCCTCATCCGGCTGGACAAGAGGCACCTTTTCTTTTCCTAACTTTTTATAAATCGATCTCACTTCCGATCGAGAGTCTACTACCTTCCACACATCATTTACCTTTCTGATTGACAAATCAATAACCCCTAAATGATTCCCCCAATATCCGGCTTGAACTAATGGAGTATTATGGATGGTACCTTTTTCAATATTAATAAATTGTTGCTGTAAAAAATAATCATCGTTAGGAAATAGAGAGTGGCTGTGACCGTACAGAATCGCATCAATTCCTTCTACTTCTGTTAACGCCATTACACTATTTTCACTTTTGTTTACTACACCCTCATCGGCAGCCAGGCCAGCATGAGCTAGGACAATAATGATATCAGCACCTTTCCCCTTCATAATCGGTATGAAATGTTTTGCAGTAGACACCATGCTTTTTATTTTAATTTTTCCTTTAAAATGCTCCTCATCCCATTTGGCTGCAATAGGAGTAATTAGCCCAAGTACACCGACCTTGATATTTTGCTCCAATCCCATTGTATCTGTAAATCTTTTATCTAATATGAGGTACGGATTAAAATAGTTGATATCATCAAATGAGTGTAAATTATGGTCTTCCACATAAATATTAGCATTCACATATGGAAAATCAGCTCCCCGTAAGCTCGTTTGCAAGAAGTTTAATCCGAAATTAAACTCATGATTTCCAAGTGTTGCCCCGTCATATCGGAGACGATTTAACGCTTTAAATGCTGGATGGATAAAGCTCTGGTCAAACTGATACGTTTTAGAGGCAAGTTCAGCTAATGCACTTCCTTGAATTAAATCACCATTATCAAATAGAAGAACATTTTTCGCTTCCTTTCTTGCATCTTTAATTAAACTTGCCGTCCTTGCAAATCCGAATTCCACTGTTTCTTGATTGTTCCGATAATCATAATCCATCATATAACTATGTAGATCTGTCGTCTCGAGAATACGCAGCTCGATTGATGGAGGAACGGGCTCTTCTATTGCCATCATTTGCTCAGCAGGTGATGCAATAAGTAAGGCAAAAATAACGAAAAAGAATAAATTTCTCATCTACCCACCTTCTAATGTAAGAAGTGATTGATTTATTACTCTTCCCAAACAGCCCTTTAATTAACCAAAAAAAAAGCGAGAACTAGTGTCTCACTTTTTCACAAATCTTTTTTCAACTCTCTCACTATATGGCCGAGCTCAGGCAGAATTAATTTATTCATTGCTAGCTTCACTGCCCCTGTTGAACCTGGAGTAGAAAAGATGGCTTTATTTTGAATAACACCAGCAATCGCTCGAGATAAAATTGCAGCGGAACCGATGTCCTCTGTATAGCTAAGCATTCGAAACAATTCCCCAAACCCACTTATTTCTTTCTCAAAAAGTGCTTGAACCGTTTCAATCGTTACATCACGTTTCGCAATACCTGTACCACCATTTGTTAATATAATATCAATCCTGTCATCAATACAGCCCCGAAGAACTTCCCTTGTAATTTCCTCTTTTGAATCTTTAACAATCACATAATCTCCAATCACATGATCATGTTCCTTCAATAAGGATATCATGAGCTGACCACTTTTATCGGTTTCCTCTGTTCTTGTATCACTCACGGTAATTACTTTACATGTCACAGAGCGTGGGGCAGTTTGCTTGTGTTCATCCTTACTCATCTTGTTTATTCTCCTTTTCTGCTAGATAACGCAATTGGTAATAAGAGTGAGCAAAATCCGTAACTTTCCTAGTTAGTTGATAATTGGTCCCTGCCCCAATGGCCATGGATATAAGAGGTATTCCTTGAAGGGTCTTATTTTTAAAGAAAAGGATCGCAATCGATTTAAAGATCTGCTTCAATGGTTGTTCCATCCAAGTGATATCTGTAAGTTCTTCTTTTCCTTCATAAAAGTATTCTCTATGTTTCCCGATATCCTGCTTTAATTCCTCCCAACTATACACCTGCATTCGGACGGGAAGAGTTGCCGAATGAAATACTTTCAATGAATTCATCATTTCAAATGGAGTATTAACTTCGTATCCATAGGTCATAGCAATGAGTTGAATCACTCTAAGGTTTATCACGGTAACTGCAGGAAGATCTACCCCCAATAATAGAGCCCCACCAGTTCCAGACATTCCTCCTTGAGCAAAGGAATAAAGCCTATGTCTTGAGATTTGTTGTTCAGCAATGTACTGAAGCTGATCAATGCTTAATTGTTTTAAATCCTCAATTTGCATAATATTTTGGTCGAATACTCTTCCAGCTGAAAGGATTCGCTCTTTTGCATCATACTGAAGTTGACTTCCTTGTATTAATGCATGTAAATGGAATAACCAACTATCTAAGGCTATGTAAAACTGCTTCTGTGTTTCTTGTGGTAATAGGGAAAAAACTCGCTCTACGTACTTATCATACGTTACTTCAAGATCATTAGGAGAATAGCTGTAAAGACTCTCTTCCCATTCTTTAATCCTGGCCATCACTTGTTTTTCACGACTTGTTAAAGCCATTGCCTTCCCTCCTTCTTAACTAGCTTAAGTATAGCATACACATTGTTTTTGGAGAAAAAGCAACAGGCAAATGCCTAATCAGCATTTGCCTGTGTATAAGAATATTATTAAGCTAATTTTACAACATCACGTGCAATCATAACTTCTTCATTCGTTGGAATAACGATGACTTTTACTGGAGAATGAGGATAGTTAATAAATGCTTCTTCTCCACGTGTTTTGTTTAGAGCCGGATCCCAATATACACCCATAAACTCTAAGCCCTGAAGTACACGCGCACGAATTGCTTGGCTGTTCTCACCAATACCTGCTGTAAAGATGATTGCATCAACACCATACATGCGAGATGCATAAGAACCAATATACTTATGGATTCTGTTACCGAATACTTCTAACGCTAATTCCGCACGTTCATTTCCTTTCTCAGCTTCCAACTCGATATCGCGAAGGTCACTTGAGAATCCGGATACTCCTAACATTCCACTCTTTTTATTAAGGATATCCAATACTTCATCAGCACTGTTTCCTGTTTTCTCCATAATGAAAGGAATTAACGCTGGATCAATATTTCCTGAACGAGTTCCCATTGTTACACCAGCAAGCGGAGTGAAGCCCATTGATGTATCGATAGACTTACCGCCTTCAATCGCAGCAATACTCGCACCGTTACCTAAGTGACAAGAAATCAAACGAAGCTGTTCAAGTGGACGACCTAATAGTTCTGCTGCACGCTCTGACACGTACTTGTGTGATGTACCGTGGAAACCATATTTACGAATGCCATATTCTTTATAATACTCGTAAGGCAAGCTATATAAGAAAGAGCTTTCTGGCATTGTTTGATGGAAAGCTGTATCAAATACAGCGACCGCAGGCACATTTGGAAGTACTTGTTGGAAAGCACGAATTCCAGTTATATTAGCAGGATTATGAAGAGGTGCTAGCTCGGATAACTCTTCAATCTTACTTAACACTTCATCAGTAATTAAAACAGAGTCATTGAATTCTTCGCCACCATGAACAACACGGTGACCAATACCATTAATTTCTTCAAGTGACTTAATAATTCCAGATTCAGTTAGCTTATTTAAAAGCATTTTAACTGCTACCGCATGATCAGGAATATCTGTAACTTCTTCCACCTTTTCACCGTTTACAGAAATCGTGAAAATAGAATCCTTAAGACCAATACGCTCAATTAGTCCTTTTGTAATAACATCTTCATTCGGCATTTCGAATAATTGAAATTTCAGTGATGAACTTCCTGCGTTAATCGCAATTACCTTTGACATATTATAAGTACCGCTCCTTTTTTAAAGAAACTCTCAATACGCTAATACAAATATATTTTGCACTAAGACGCTCGTTTCTATCTCTCCATTCCCCATTTAATCACTGCCTCACATACATTTCAAGAACAAGCTAATTTTGGTATCGGTTACAGAATAAAGTAATTATATTCTGAAAATAAGGCAAAAAACCGACAGCCTTTTTATTAGCTATCGGTTCCTTATTATTTGTTCTCTTTTTTCCATAAATCAATGTTTTTAAGCATTCGCTCCACTTCATGTCCTTTAGAAAGTGTCGGAATGTTAACAAGAAGTACCTGCTTAGGTGGCTTAATGTCTCCCCCTAATTTTTGCAGGATTAAAATGCTTTTTGCTGCTTGTTTATTTTTAAACATGGTCATTGGTAATTGCAAGATTCCTTGGATATGAGCCTGTTCCTTTAAAAAAGCATGAAGTTTTGGCGCCTCTTCACTTTCAAATAAACCATTGGGAATAATAAAAAATAAATATCCCCCATCCTTCGTATGTTTCACGCTTTGCTCAATAAACAGATGATGAGCGTATGAATGGCCTTCCGATGACTTTAACTGATAATCTTGTGCTCGAACATCATTAGGGTAATAGCCAACTGGTAAATCAGCCACGACTGCATCAACAGGATCAATAAAAAGGGGTTCTAAACTATCCTGATTGAACAATTCAATCTGATGTTCTTGAAGGTTTGCATTCACGAATGAAAGATGGATTAATAGATCGTCTATGTCTACTCCAATCGCAGTCACCTTTTTATTCACTTGGAGATTCATTACCGTCGTTAGTAAGTTTCCAGTACCAACCGCTGGGTCAAGTAATCGGATGTTTGTTGACTCGACAAACTTATCCACTAAATAACCTACTAACATTCCAACGGCATCTGGTGTCATCTGATGGTTTGGTTGTACACTTTCCTTCATCCCTTTTAAAATAGCTAATTGATACGCTTTACGTAATTCCTCAGCTGAATATTTATCGAGACGAAACGCTTCGTAGCTTTTCTTTAATCTCTTAAGTGTTAATTCACTTAACTCCTCTTGTAATACTGATTGTTGGAAGAGGTTTTCACCCGTTTCAGCTAATGCCTCTAGGTATGTACAATTTAGCTCCTCCTGTAAGATAGAAGCCGTCTCATTAAATAATGTAAATAAATCTTCTAAAGTAGAAGGTGTCATATTTCTTCCTCCTGAAAAATTCATATCTTCTATTGTATCTAGCATAGGGAAAGAAGGCAATTTTAAAGAGATGTAAAAAAGCCTCGAAGGTGATCGAGGCTTTCTCAATATTATTATTGTGCCGCTTTCGCTGCTTCTACTGCTGCTTCATAGTTTGGATGATCCGTTGCCTCACTTACGTACTCCACGTAAGTTACTTTGTCATTAGAGTCAATAACAAAAACAGCACGAGCAAGAAGGCGTAATTCTTGGATTGCCACGCCAAATGCTTCTCCAAAAGATAGATCTCTATGGTCAGAAACCGTTTGTACCTTATCAATACCAGCTGATGCACACCAACGCTTCTGTGCGAATGGTAAGTCAACGCTAACCGTTAGAATTTGTACATTATCTAACTTCGCAGCTTCTTCGTTAAAACGACGAGTTTGAGCATCACATACTCCTGTATCAATGGATGGTACGACACTGATTAGACGAACTTTCCCTTTGCTATCTGCTAATGTAACTGGTGATAAATCATTAGCTAAAACTGTGAAATCTGGTGCTGTGTCGCCCACTTTCACTTCTTGACCTAATAGTGTAACAGGATTCCCCTTAAATGTAATTGATGCCATAAAAAAATTCCTCCCTTTCCAGTATATGTACACAAAAATCATAGCCCGTTCAACTTAATTTTGCAAATATTTACGCTCGTTTTTCAAAGAAAAAGGTTAACTCCCTAACAGGAAGTTAACCCGTTACTCTTATATTTGTAAATCATGCTTAGGACCGTTGTAATCACTTGGATTTGGCTGTTGGCTATCTTCGTTACCCTGGTCCTTATTTTTAGACATCATTTGTTGAATTTTATCCACCGCTTGAGGAGCAAGATCTAAAATCTTTTCATACAAATGTGTACTCTCATCAAGGTGAACCATTTTTACCTCTTTGGAATTTACAATTAAGAAAGCAATAGGAGTAATAGAAACTCCTCCACCGCTACCTCCACCAAATGGGTGCTTTGAAGCTTCTTCCTTGCCATTATCAAGAGTAAACTCACTACCACCTGCTGCAAACCCAAAGCCAACCTTTGAAACAGTTAAGATTACACTACCATCAGGGGTTTCAACTGGATCACCAATGATTGTATTTACATCAATCATTTCCTTTAGATTTTCCATTGCTGTTGTCATTAACCCTTGTATTGGATGCTCAGACATTTAAACTCCTCCTTATATGGGTTTAGATTTTTCATTAGATAAAGTAGATAACGGCTTTGTTTTAAAATTAGGCCGTCCACCCTTCCAAAATTTAATCAGTTTAATTCCTGCTAACATAGCATGCCCGACTCGAAATTGAATCATACATGTAAAGGAGGTTTGAGATATCGCCATTTGGAAATGAGGGGTAACGGTGATTTGCGGAAGATTCCTCATTCGCATATATGTACTTAGAACGCCAATAAGACTTCCTTTGGCCGCCCAACATGCCCCAGTAATCATCCCCGTATATGCAGCATTACCAACACCAATGACAGAGTCCCATTTTATATCTGTAATCGTTACTTTTTTTAGAAACTTGCGGATGATTGTATGTAATCCTACAACATGCTGTATTAACGTTTCGAAATCTTTAAAGCTATTCAGAATCTCTCTTGGTGAAAACTTACTTGTTTGTTCATCCTTCACTTGTTCTTTTGCACCAGGCTCTTTTTTTGTTTTTACAACAACAGTTGGTGAATCATCATCTATTTGAATGACTGGAATTTCAAGTTTATATTGAATAAGACCAAATAAGGCTTTGAATTTAATTCTTAAATGGTCATCGTCTTGTCCATGATAGAAGTGGATAAACACCTTTAGTTTTAAAAAAATGATAAGCAAAAATAAAAGCACTAGTATGATTAGGATTAAAAGTAGCCACTTCATTACTCTCACACCCTTCCGCAATCATTATCGACAATATACAAAAAAATAAACCTGTCAACGGATTTGTTGACAGGTTTATTAATTATTGTTCGTGAACAACGGTGGTATCTGCAAATAAATCATGTATTCCTTGCTTTTTAGGAAGAAACGCTACTATCACATATAAAATAACGATAAACGTGGAAATAAATCTACCAATCCACTCCCGAAATAGCACCGTACTCCACGTTAACTTTTCATCGCGTAAAGGAACCACGCGTAACCCAAAAACCATTTTTCCTAATGTTTGACCAAAGAATTTTGTCATTAATACAAAATATCCATAAAAAGTAATAGCCGTGACAATCGTAATAGGAGCAAAAAAGTCACCACTATGCAAGTCTAACCCTATGGCACGAAAGATCGGATTGATGAGGATTCGATCGATGCTTCCAATTACAATCAGATCTATTAAATATGCCCAAAATCTCATCCAAAAGCCTGCAAATCGTGCATTCGAGAATAGGGTATACCCTGCTTGAGAGGGAGTTGGTTGTTCCTCCCATTCCATTTGTTGATTATCAATTTGATTGGTATCCATATTGTCACCCTCCTTATTCTGCATACATATACATCAGTCTTGGAGAATTAGGCTGTGACAATAGCTTCATAAGACCAGTCATCTCTAAATCTTTTCCAACCATTTTACTTGCTGCCATACTAAAAAATGAACCAAAACCAAAGTTTTCACTATAGCTAACTACTTGTGCACCAGCTAATTTTTCATTTTTCTTCATGGCTTCTGTCACATCTTCAAAATAGCCAAAGTCATCAATTAAACCAATTTCTTTCGCTTGCCTTCCATCATAAATTCGACCATCTGCAATCGTTCTTACTTCTTCTTCAGACAATCCTCTGCCAGTTGCAATCACATCCACGAACCCTTCGTATGAGTTGTTAATCATCGTTTGGAGGATATTTTTTTCCTCTTCCGTCATCTCTCTCGAGGGACTCATAATGTCCTTAAATTCTCCACTTTTGATTGTTACAAATTCTACACCGTATTTTTCTGCTAATCCTGCATAGTTGACTCCTTGCATGATTACTCCTAAAGAGCCCGTTAGTGTTTCTGGACTTGCGTAAATTTTATCGGCAGGAGCAGAAATATAATAGCCACCTGAAGCGGCCATTGAACCCATTGATACGTAGATTGGTTTCTTTGTCTCTTCAGAGATTTCTACGAGTTTGTCGTGAATCTCCGCACTTTCAACCACTCCACCACCAGGTGAATTGACCTTTAATATAATACCTTTCACATCTTTATCTTCTTTCACATGTTCCAAGTTCTCCATAAAAGCTGAATGATTATATCCAGGTGATTGAAAAAATGAGGTTACATCCCCTGTATCTTGGATCGCTCCATTTACTTCTAGTACGGCAATTTTCTTAGATGCATTTCCTTCCTCAATTACTTCCTCGATAAAAGGTTCCTCTGTGGCCGAAAACACCTCTGTCCATGAGCTCTCAATATTGCTAAAAGCAACCGAGGAGAGTGCATTTGTCACCCAAGAAAAAACTAATAAAACTGCAGCAATACCGAGTGCTGCCCAACGCTTTCCATTCATCTATAATCCTCCTTTTTCCACTTCCTCTACTATTACGGTTCTCCTTTTAAAATGTTTCAAAAACAGGTAAACTAATTACACAGCCTACATTTTAACAAAATAATAATATAATGGTAAATTTAAAAATTGTCTGGAGGAATTTTCAATGCCTAACCGTCGAAATATTTTTTTATATCACAAAAAAGATTCGGATATGTTGGAAACGGTTTCCCCACTTTATGAGCTTGCAGCCAAACAAGGGTTTACGGTAGTCAAAGACCACAAAGACGCAAATATTATCGTTAGTGTCGGTGGAGACGGAACGTTCCTACAAGCTGTTAGAAAGACTGGCTTTCGTGAGGACTGCCTATATGCAGGTATTTCAACAAGTGAAAGTTTAAAAGTCTATTGTGACTTCCATATCAATGAAACAGATAAGATGATTGAGGCTATGACAAATGAACAAATTGAAGTGAGACGCTATCCAACCATTGATGTCTTGGTAGATGGACAAATGTCGTTCCAATGTTTGAATGAGTTTAGTATTCGCTCATCTATTATTAAGACATTCGTTCTAGAAGTATTTATTGATGATCTTCATTTCGAAACCTTCCGCGGAGACGGGATGATCGTTTCCACACCGA
The DNA here is from genome assembly GCF_023715225.1 of Robertmurraya korlensis. GTDB lineage: Bacteria > Bacillota > Bacilli > Bacillales > Cytobacillaceae > Robertmurraya_A. The sequence goes on along the minus strand of NZ_JAMBNS010000001.1, from coordinate 122,456 downwards.
CAGGCAGTACAGCATACAGCAAATCAGTTAATGGAGCAGTTGTAGACCCATTCCTGCCGTCGATCCAAGTAAGTGAGCTTGCGTCCTTAAATACAAATTATTACCGTACGCTAGGATCTCCCTTTATCTTAAGCGGCGAAAGAAAACTTTCCTTAAGAGTCGTACAAGATGGTAACGACCACCCAACAATGGGCATGGACAATGAAGCACTCAGCCTACAACATGTTGAGAGAGTCGATATCCAACTTAGTGAGAAAAAAATTAAAACGGTGAAACTGAAGGACAATTCGTTCTGGGAAAAAGTGAAAAGAACATTCTTATAATTGGATTTTGGGGGCTTTGGACAAGCCCCCTACTTTTAAAAGGAGGAAAAAAAGAATGATCTCAAAGCAACGCCACATTCCGGAAGAGCTTTTGGTACTAAGATACTTGCGGGGGCGGCAGAAGGAATTAGATGTAGAACACTTAAAGATATTAGAGAAAGGGTTCTCTGGTGAGTTACAGTGGGACTCCTTTGTTATAGATACACTTACCTCTTCTAGTTACCTATTATTGAATGATTTATTACTAACAAGTAGCGGTGGACAAATGTTTCAGATTGATTCTTTGCTTTTGCGAAAGAAATTTTTCATTTTTGAAGTAAAAAATTACGACGGTGAATACTTTGTGGAAAACGATAGATGGTATAGTATAGGCAAAACTGAAATCCAAAATCCCCTCATCCAACTCCAACGAACAGAGACCGGCTTCCGCCGCCTATTAAAAGATCTCGGCATTCATCTCCCTGTGGAAGCTTATGTCGTATTTGTAAACCCCGAGTTCACCCTTTTTAACGCACCCCATCATCCTTCTCTCTTGCTCCCAAGTCAGCTTAAGCGATTTATACTAAAAATGAAGCAGGAAACCTACGAAATGACGAAGAAAGACCAAATTATTTCCAATAAAATTTCAGCATGCCACATCGAGAAATCACCATACGTTAGACTGCCTTCCTATAGCTATGAGGACCTAGAAAAGGGGATACGATGTGGTTGTTGTGGTAGGTTTTTATTTCCATTAAGTCAATCTTATGTTTACTGTGAAATGTGTCGAAATAAGGAAGCAGTCGAAACTGCTGTTTTAAGGAATGTAACCGAATATCAAACACTTTTTCCACAAAAACTGGTTACAACCATCGGTATCCTTGAATGGTGTGGAGGAATTGTTTCAGAGAAGACCATTAGACGGATATTAAAGAAAAACTTTAAAACACAAGGAGCAAATAGGCATACTCATTTTATATAAACTGATGTTATTTGTGATACTACGTAGGATTCTCTTATTGTTCAGCTCCTTTTTGTATATGAATGGGTGCCGTGGACGCACCTCTCTTACCATCCGACTTGTGTTCCTTCACGAATGGGCACTGAGATCGCTTCTCTCTTCCCATCCGGCTTGTGTTCCATTACGGATGGACACTGTGAACGCTTCTCTATTCCCATCCGAATTGTGTTCCTTCACGGATGGGCACTGAGACCTCTTCTCTCTTCCCATCCGAATTGTGTTCCTTCACGGATGGGCACTGAGACCTCTTCTCTATTCCCATCCGAATTGTGTTCCTTCACGGATGGGCACTGAGACCTCTTCTCTCTTCCCATTCGACTTGTGTTCCATCACGGATGGGCACTGAGACCTCTTCTCTCTTCCCATTTGACTTGTGTTCCATCACGGATGGGCACTGAGACCTCTTCTCTCTTCCCATCCGACTGTGTTCCTTCACGCATGGGCACTGAGATCGCTTCTCTCTTACCATCCGGCTTGTGTTCCATCACGCATGGGCACTGAGACCTCTTCTCTCTTCCCATTCGACTTGTGTTCCTCCACGGATGTGCACTGTGAACGCTTCTCTCTTACCATCTGGCCTCTCTTTCTTCACGTATGGGCACTGAGTCGCCACTTTCTCATACAAAAAAGCTGACTGCCATGCAGTCAGCTTCTCCTTTTCCCATCATGCCCCAAATCTTTTTCGGACAGGTCGCTGTGTGGTTGCAAATAATTTCGTTTTTGATAGTGAGTAAATAGTTAGTGCGGACCAGATAAAGATAAATGCTTGTAAGTGGTGTTTTGTAAACTGCTCTCCATATACAAGTACACCTAATATAAGCGTAATCGTTGGCGCGATATATTGCAGCAACCCTAGCATGGATAACGGAATCTTTTGGGCTCCTTTTGCAAAATATAGAAGCGGCAAGGCAGTCGCTGCCCCAGCTCCGACCAATAAAAGATCAGTTGTTACAGAACCTGCAAATATTGCATGCTCCCCATTAAAAAATAAGAAAACCATATATGCTAACGCAAACGGGGTAACAACCATCGTTTCTAATGTTAATCCCACAGCAGAATCAACTTTAATCATTTTCTTTGCCAATCCATATACCCCGAAGGATAACGCTAATACAATTGAAATCCACGGAAACTTTCCGTATGAAATTCCTAAAATAAGTACCCCAATTCCTGCGATGATAAAGGATACATACTGGGCCGGAGAAAGCTTCTCTTTTAAGAAAATGACACCTAAAAGAACACTGACTAACGGATTAATATAATACCCGAGGCTTGCTTCAATCATATGATGATGATTGACGGCCCATATATAAATAAACCAGTTGGTACTAATTAATAAAGAAGCGATAATTAGTGCGTACATTTCTTTACGGTTTTGCCTGAACCCTTTTAAGACCGTAAGCAAATCCCCTAACTTTTGTGAAAAAAATAAAACTACCATCATAAACACAAATGACCAGAAGATTCGGTTGGCTAGGATATCTTCAGCATTCACATGTTCGAGCAGTTTCCAATAAATCGGTAATATTCCCCAAATTAAATACGAAAGGCCAGCATATAACACACCTTGTTTTATCTCTTTTTTCTCCATGTATACCCTCTATTCTTACTAGACTCGAAACAATAATTTATTATAAGGGGAAATTTCCTTTCACGCTATACATTTTTTCAAAAATAAAGAGAGAAGAATGGTATTCTTCTCCCAAGTACAACTCATTAATTTTGGCCAGCAAGCTCTTGCTCTCTTTTCCTCAACTCGACACGGCGAATTTTTCCAGAGGTAGTTTTTGGTAGTTCATTGATAAAATCAATTTTTCTTGGATATTTATATGGGGCTGTTAACTCCTTAACGTGATTTTGAAGGATGCTGATTAATTGTGGATCATTTTCATCGATGCCCTCTTTTAAGACTATAAATGCTTTCACCACATTTCCACGCACTTCATCAGGGCTTGCAACCACTGCGCACTCTTTAACGATAGGATGCTTAACCAATGCGTCCTCTACTTCAAAAGGTCCAATGGTATAACCGGAGCTAATAATAATGTCATCACCACGGCCTTCAAACCAGAAGTAGCCGTCCTTATCTTTTTTGGCTTTATCACCAGTCACATAGTAATCACCGCGGAACTGCATGGCGGTTCTTTCCGGGTCCTTGTAGTAATTTTTAAATAGTGCTGGAGTGTCGACGTGAACTGCAATATCTCCTACCTCTCCAACTTCACACACTTCTCCGTACTCGTTTATAATTTCTACATGGTTACCTGGAGTCGGTTTTCCCATTGAGCCTGCTTTTAGTTCCATTCCCTTTGTAATACCTACAAGTAATGTGTTCTCCGTTTGACCATAACCATCACGAACATCGACCTGGAAGTACTTTTTGAATGTATCAATGACATTTCTATTTAGTGGCTCCCCAGCTGATACAGCACTGTGAAGGCTTTGAAGCTGATATTCATCAATATTCTCTACCTTTGCCATCAATCGATACTCAGTCGGAGTGCAGCAGAGTACGTTTATTTTGTAATCTTGCAATAAGGTCAAGTATTTGCTTGGATCAAACTTTCCATTGTAAACAAAGCCAGTTGCTCCTGAGCCTAACACTGATAAAAATGGACTCCAAATCCACTTTTGCCAACCAGGTCCTGCCGTTGCCCATACACGATCTCCTTCCTCAATACATAACCAGTTAGGAGCTGCTGTTCTCAGATGAGCGTATGCCCACCCATGAGTATGAACAACCCCTTTTGGATTTCCCGTCGTTCCAGAAGTATAAGATAAGAAAGCCATATCATTACTACTTGTTGATGCTAATTCGAGCTCTGTAGAAGCCGTCTTCATTTCTTCTTCTAACGTCTTCCATCCATCTGCATTTCCACCAATGACAAACCGAGGAATACCGCTACACTCATCTATCTCACTAAATTGTTCAATATAAGGATAATAGCTTACAATTGCCTTTACGTCTCCATGTTGAATCCGGTATTGAAGGTCCTTTGTACGTAACATTTCAGAGCTTGGAATAACGACCAGTCCAGCTTTAAGTGCCGCAATATAAACCTCATAGGCTTCAATTAATCGAGGCACGACAATGAGAACAACATCGCCTTGTTTTAAACCCTCATTTAAGAAAACGTTTCCAATTTTGTTCGCATTCACTAATAAATGTTGATAGGTAATTTGCTGTTTACGTCCCTGTTCATCTTCCCAAATAAGGGCAACTTTTTTGTGATCGTCAGAAAATCGTTCCATTTCACTTACCAAATTATATTTTTCAGGTGCTAGTAAATCTTCTCGTTTCACTGCCTCTCCCCCTAAAATATTTTCTATGTACTGTCCCTGATGTCACACATGTTATTATACAAAATTTTTTTAAAATTTAAAATTGTTTTATAACAAATAAAAGAGGCACCCCATTTAAGGGAATGCCTCTGTAGCCATTTCTCTATTTAGTTGGAGTGATTATTGTCTTCCGCTCATAGATTGTTGAGCAAAAGAAACTAGGCGTTTTGTAATTTCTCCACCAACAGATCCGTTAGCACGAGAAGTTGTTTCAGCACCTAAGTTAACACCAAACTCAGTAGCGATTTCGTACTTCATTTGGTCGATAGCTTGTTGAGCACCAGCGACAAGTAATTGATTTGAATTGTTGTTGTTTGCCATGTGAATCACCTCCTTGTGAGTATAGAATGTGTCAAACACATGGCCTTCATTCAAATAATCACTTGGAAATTGTTCACAATTTCGTTAGAATAATTCTCCAAATACTTGACCCTTTATATGGGTATCTGGTTTTATTTGAATGGTCTCAACTTTATCGACTGCTTCTTGAATCAACTGCTCAAAGTCTACAAAGCTTTCGTAGTATTGAACCTTTTCAAGCTTTGGTTTTGTTTTCGGAGCTGCAGGGACAAAGACCGTACAGCAATCCTCATAAGGTTGAATCGAAATATGATGGGTATCAATCCTTTTTGCAATATCGATTATTTCGGATTTATCCATAGTGATTAAAGGTCTTAATATCGGTGTAGATGTTACATCATTAATCGCTAGCATGCTTTCTAAGGTTTGACTAGCCACTTGGCCTAAGCTTTCACCCGTAACGATGGCTAACCCTTCAAATTTGCGGCGAATTTCATCCGTTATACGAAGCATCATCCGTCTTGTTGCCGTCATTGTATAGTTCTCAGGTATTTGCTTTTGAATAAGCTGTTGAATAGCCGTAAAAGGAACGATATGAAGAGTAAAGTAACCGCCATTTAGTAATGACAACTTTTCTGCTAATTCAACTACCTTTTGTTTAGAGCGCTCACTTGTAAAAGGGGGACTAAAGAAATGCACAGCCTCTATTTCAACCCCTCTTTTCATGGCCATATAGCCAGCAACCGGGCTATCAATACCACCAGATAGCATCAACATGGCCTTTCCACTAGACCCGATAGGCATTCCACCTGCCCCCATAATTGTTTCGATTGAGAGATAAACAGCTTCTGTTCGTACCTCAACCTGAACATCAATGGTTGGATTTTTCACATCAACCTTTAGATCAGGGACATTTTGTAAAATGTGAGAACCAAGAGCATAATTTAGTTGGCCCGTATCAAGAGGATATTCCTTATTCGCGCGTCTAGTTGAAATTTTAAAAGTATCTCCTACTTGATATTTGTTTAAGAATAATTGTAAAGCTGCTTCCTTAACTTCCTCGAGCTCCAAGCTAGTCTTAATGACCGGACTAAAGGATTGAATGCCAGGAAGAATTTTTAACTTCTCGATAATTCCCTCACCATTTTCCCCATTTAACAAAATATACATACGGTCCCTAGTTGTCTCAATAATGATGTTAGGGAATTCTGTTAGTGCACGCTTGGCACTTCTTTTTAACTTTTCAACAAACTTCGTACGATTTCTACCCTTTGTGGATATTTCACCGTACCTTATTAAAATTCGATCGTAATTCATTAGTGCATAACCTCTCTTAGCTCAGTAACTGTGGTTTTTATGATTGATATAGCCTTGTTTGCCTCTTCAAGAGTGTTTTCATAGGATAAGCTCAGGCGAATCGCACTTTCTGCGACGTCCTTTGAGACATTCATAGCCAATATTGTATGGCTTACGGCCTTCTTTTTTGAAGAACATGCACTTGTCGTCGATACGATTAACCCTTTTTCTTCTAACGCGTGTACAAATACTTCTCCTCTAAAACCCTTTACAGAGAAATTTATGATATGAGGAGCTCGTCCACTGTTTGGAGTATGAATGACAACATCTTCTAGCAGTTTTAGTTCTTTAAGAAGATAGCCTTGAATTTCGGATATTTGCCTTAACTTTGTTTCATACCTTTGTAAAGTTAATCGCAATGCTTTGGCCATTGAGACTGCACCCGCAACATTCTCCGTCCCACTTCGGAGCTTCCATTCTTGATTTCCTCCTGAAAAAAGTGGAGAAATTTGGACCCCCTCACGAACGACTAACACTCCTGTTCCTTTTAACCCATGAAATTTATGTGCTGATATCGAGCACAGGTCAATATGATGTTTCTGAATATTGAGTGCTACTTTTCCAATCCCTTGTACAAAATCCACATGAAATAATATTTTTGAATATCCTTTTATCATATTGCCGATTTCTTCAATAGGCTGAATGGTGCCCACTTCATTATTTACATGCATGATCGACACTAATATCGTATCGTGACAGATAGCATCCTCTATTTCGGTAACAGAAACTCTACCTTCCGCATCAACTGGAATGACCGTTATTCGAAACCCTAATTCCTTCAGCTGTTGATAAGCCTCTCTTACAGAAGCATGCTCGACCGCTGATGTAATAATATGTTTCCCTCTGTTACGATACATAAGAGCCGTACCTTTAATTGCTAAGTTATTGCTCTCGGTACCTCCGGATGTAAAGTAAACCTCACTCGGATTTACCTGTAATAGCTCACTCATTTGTTTTCTTGCTTGAGCTAACAGGCTCTCCGCTTCTACACCTAATCGGTGAATAGACGAAGGATTGCCAAAAAAATCATTTGAAACTTTTACAAATGAATCCACAACTTCTGGGTATGGTTTTGTGGTTGCACTGTTATCAAAATAAATCATGTCTGAAAACCCCTTTTTCTTACCAATCACGGGTAAACTCAACTAACAATGTTATCATATAAATCACAATCAGGAAAACGAATAGGAAAAGACCGCTTCAAATAAAGCGGTCTTTTCCTTTTAAATCTCTACCGTTTCTTGTAATAGAGCTTCAATTCGCTTTAAAGCACCAGGCTCTACTTCCTCAATAGAGGTCGCAGCAACTTCTAGTGCTGCTTGATAATCATAGCTTCGAAAAGCCATTTCCGCATCAACCAAAGCTTTTTGTACAGCCGGATAACTGCTCCGATATCTATTGCCATACTGTATAACCTTTTCAGATAAAAGAACCGTTTCAATAAGCTGAGAGGTATGGTCATATACTTTATCTACCGTCATTACAGCCACTTCTAAGTATTTTTGAACGGTAGGTATATTTAATGGCTTTTCTTCCAACTTTAATTTCACATTAGAAATACTCTCTCTTGCGTCCTCTAATAAATAACGATATTCTTCTGGGAGACCAGGAATATTGCTTTTATTTACAAGGCGGATGCAATCAGCAATTTTTTTGGAAAGTTCGACTACTGTCTCACGTGCGGCAATTTCATCTTTTCTAAGTGTTTGTAGTCGTTCAGCATATTTTTTTTGCTCTAGAGTTAATTTTTCAAGCTCGAGCTTTAACTCAGCTAGCTCACCCTTTAGAATCGTAAGAGCCGTTTCATCACCTATAATCTTGTGTTCTAATACTTCAAATCGTTTCATTAACTGAGCAAGTTTCTTTTCAAACTGCACTTGCCCTTCTACTTCGCTCTCTTCAAGGTGATAACTTTGCAGTACTTCTTGTACTTCCACCTTCAGAACATTATTTTCTTCTTTTACTTCAAATAACAAGTTTCTCGTTGGCTCTTCGTTTTCTATAACAAACCGTTTGGCATTAACCTCTTGTTCCAATAGATCATAAATAACTTCAATTTTTTCCTTTACTTCATCTATTTTCTTTTGAAGCTCATCAATCTCGGTTTGTTCAATTAACTCCAAACACTCATTTACTTCTGAATGAAGTTTTTCTAGCTCCTCTTCAAAATGAAGATGTTCTAACGGATAGCCTTGATTGTGCATCTCACGGAATCCGTCTCTCAGATTCTCGATTTCTGAAGGAATACTTGATTGGCATTCTATGAGCAAATTTGGAATAGCATCCATCTTCTTGCTCAATTCATCTGTCTTTGACTGAATCAAAAGCACAATCTCACGCGCTTGCAGATAATCTCCGTTTTCTGTTCTTTCCTCAAAATTAGTAAAACATGCTACTATTTCATCAAGAAGAACTTCTAACTTAGCTTCTGCACGTCCAAAATTATGACGATGTGCAAGAAGAGTTTTGCGGCGCTCACGATACACCTCTTTTAACTCTTCAATTTCTATTCTATTCTTCTCTTCACTTCCAACCAATTCATTGATTTCATCAAGTAACTGTTGAATTTTATCTTCCGTTTCTTTTAAATGAGAATCAATGGCACGCTGAACCTGTTTTGCTTTATTAAAGCGGTAGCGGTCAATATATTCCTCGGCATCAAATAGATACTCTTCTACTTCTGGAAGCTGACTTGTTACGATGTCATCCCAATCATTTCTCCAGTTCTCGAATAGTTCCTCTGTTTCACCCGTCATATTAAGCTGTTTTACCTTCGACATTTCATCAAGTACTGGGCGATTCGTAATATCTATTTTCCAGTTCTCGAGACGGTCAATTTCTTTATAAAGCTTTTTTTTCATCGTATATCCAATCACGTACAGAGCTAGTAAAAGAACTAAGCCCCCGATTATGTACTCCATGTTAAGCCCCCTGTTCTCATCCGAGCTACATTTATGTTATCTATATAAAGGTTCATATAAATGTATTTTCAATGCTCTTATGATACCATGTAAACGACATTTTTTGACTATTAATTTCAAATTTTTTGTACTAAAATTTATTTACAATCACTTTAGCTACATCACATCTCTTTTTTCGACAAATACTGCAAAAATCATAAACAAGGAGGCTTCTCATCATGCGTGATGGTCATGTTCATTCAAAATTTTGTCCCCATGGTTCAAAAGATGCTTTCCAAGCCTATATTGAGCACGCAATAGAACTTGGAATTACCACTATCTCATTTACAGAACACGCTCCTCTTCCAACTGGTTTTACTGATCCAACCCCTCTTCAAGACAGCGCTATGAAAATGGAGGATTTACCTGCATATTTAGAAGAGCTAGCTGTTCTAAGAGAAAAATATAAAGGGAAGATCACCATACATACAGGTTTAGAAGTAGATTTCATCGAGGGATTTGAAAAAGAAACAACACAATTTCTAAACAAATACGGTCCATCTCTGACTGATAGCATTTTGTCAGTCCATTTTTTAAAGCTTGAAGAAGAATATGATTGTTTAGATTATAGCCCTGACGTATTTGGTGATATGATTAAGCGTTATGGTGGGATAGAAAAGGTATATGAAGCCTACTATCGAACGCTTTTACTGTCCATAAAATCCGATTTAGGATGTTATAAACCTAAGCGTATCGGACATATAACTTTAGTGAATAAATTCCAAAAAAAATATCCTTGTCCAGTTAGCTTTAACAAGGAAATACAAAGTATTTTGATAGAAGTGAAACAAAAAAACTACGAGCTCGATTATAACGGAGCTGGAACAGCAAAGCCGTTATGTCGGGAACCTTATCCGCCAACAGCGATAGCTAACCAAGCCATTCAATTAAACATTCCAATGATATATGGTTCTGATGCACATCAAGCAAAGGAACTCCTTCAAGGATATGAGCACATCCTTCGAAAATAATATGATTAAAACACTAATTCCTTTGGATGATGGGGAGTTAAGACTCCTTCAATCCAGTTATTGATTTCACCAATATATTTCTGTGTAAAATACGGTTCATGAGGAAATACATGAAGAACTTCTGAGAGATAATGGGTATTTAGAAAAGGCATCGATAAAAGCGATTTGAGTTGGACAATAGTAAAAGCGACAGACACTTGTCTGAACTCTCCGGTTATGATTCCCTCCTCAATGACAGCTTTAAAATAATACTTTTCCTTTGCAAAGTACGTACTCATTATTTCTCGAACGGTTTGTGAATCTATCGACATTTCTCTTAAAATTAATCTTGTCAGCTGCATGTTCTCCGTGTGGTAATTAATAATGCTTTCAGCCATTTTCTGAAGTGTTGCCTTTGCTCCTTGGTCAATACATAAAAATGCGGATTCAAGCTCTGCAATATACGCTTCAAAATACTTTAAAAAGCAATACTCAAGTAGACCATGTTTATTCTGGAAATAGTAGGAGATGTTAGAGACGTTGCTGTTTGCCTTTTGGGCAATATCTCGAATTGTTGTTCCTGTAAACCCCTTTGTGTTAAAAAGATAAATTGCTGCCTCGACAATGGAATCCTTTGAATTTTTCTTCATTTGAAACCACCTCCATCTCTTAATCACAGAAAATAGCCTTATGTATAACATTCTTTATTCGACATTTCTTCTCCTGTATAAAAAACTCGACAAAGTCTTCTTATTTTCGCTAAAATATGATAATTACCTATGTTTTGGAGGGAAGAAAATGTTTGAAGTAAAGAATTACGTAGGGACGAGAGAGGAAAACTATCGTCTATTAATAAAACAACTGAAGGCGCTTCTTGAAGGGGAGATGAACTCGATTGCCAATCTAAGCAATGCGTCATCTCTTTTAAATCAATTTTTGACTGACGTCAACTGGGTTGGTTTTTACTTAATGGACGAGGATAAAGAATTAGTGCTCGGACCATTCCAAGGCCTGCCTGCATGTGTAAGAATTCCTCTTGGCAGGGGTGTTTGCGGAACAAGCGCGAAAGAAAAGAAGACGATTTTAGTTGAGGATGTTCATCAATTCCCTGGTCATATTGCATGTGATGCAGCTTCTCAATCAGAAATTGTTATTCCAATAATAAAAGAAGGACAACTCCTGGGCGTTCTAGATATAGATTCACCTAGCAAGAGCCGTTTTGATACATTAGATCAAAAAATGCTTGAGCAATTTGTTGATGAATTAATTAATCACTTATAAAAGAGGCAGATGGTCTGCCTCTTATTTATATTAAAGCGTTCAAAGCTTGATCTAAATCTTCCTGAACATCTTCCCATGCTTCTAACCCGACCGATAACCGTATTAAATTATCTTGTATCCCCATCTTTTCTCTTTCTGTTTTAGGAACAACAGAGTGGGTCATTGTTGCTGGGTGCTGTATTAAGGTTTCCGCATCACCTAGACTGACAGCAATCTTTATTAACTGTAACCGGTTCATAAACTTCTGTGCTTCTTCTACCCCTCCTTTCAAAGTAAAAGAAAGCAATCCACCTGCCTGACGCATTTGCTTTTTCATTATTATATAGTCTGGATGCATACTATCCCCTGGGTAGAATACTTGATTCACAGCCACATGCTCACTTAAAAACGAGTGAATCTTCCTAGCATTCTCACAATGACGATCCATTCTAACTGGCAAGGTTTTCAACCCTCTTAATAGCAACCATGCATCAAACGGAGAAATAATCCCTCCAATATCCTTTTGTGTGGTCATTGCCACCTCTTGGAGAAAATCACGCTTACCAACAACGATACCAGCAATCACATCTCCATGCCCACAAATATATTTCGTTGCACTATGAACGACTACGTCACAACCAAGCTCAAGAGGTGTCTGCAAATAAGGAGAACAAAACGTATTATCAACAACAACAGGAATCCCTTTTTCATTTCCAACTGCAGCAATCATCTCTAGGTCAACAAGCTTCATCGTTGGATTGATTGGAGTTTCCACATAAATACAAGTAGTTTCAGGCTTAATGGCTTGTAACAGCTGTTCCTTTGTTTCCATTTCTGAAAAGGTATATGTGATTTGATATTTATGATTTAGCATCTTAAGCAAACCAAAAGTACAACCATATACACCTTGAGAACAAAGAATATGGTCACCTGCTTTCGTAAGAGAAACTAATACAGCCGACACGGCAGCCATTCCTGAACCAAATGCTAGAGCAGCTTCCCCTTTCTCAATCGCTGCCATTCTCTCTTGAAGTATAGAAACGGTTGGATTCCCCAAACGGGAGTAAATATACCCTGATTCTTCTCCAGCAAACCTTTTTTCCCCTTGCTCTGCTGTTTCAAAGCAATACGTAGATGTCTGAAAAACAGGCGGAACTAAGCTGCCTTCAAAAGAACTTGCATCATAACCATGATGAATCACTTCAGTTTCAATCTTAAAAGCTTTCTTCTCTCCCATATGCTCCTCCTCCAATTGTAAACGCTTACACTCTATTCAAAAGGCTCTCATTACTAGCATATGTGATACCCATCCAATTGGAAATTAAAAAGGAGCTCGAAAGTTGAGCTCCTTTTTACTGAGAGGTTATATTTTCTTGAACCACTACTCGATCCTTACCTGTATCCTTTGCCACATAAAGGGCTGTGTCCGCTCGCTTGAACAAGTTTGTAAAGTTATCTGGATTGTCCACATTCCAATACGAAACCCCACAGGAAATGGTTATTGATGGTTTAGATAATTCCCTTACCTTATCTACTAATCGATTGGCAATACTTATTCCCACCTCAAGCGGGATACGTGGTAAATAAACAGCAAGTTCCTCTCCACCCCAACGAGCACCAATATCACTTTCTCTTATATTACTTTTTATAATATCCGCCACTTGGATAAGGATCTCATCCCCAACTTGGTGACCATATTTATCGTTAACACCTTTAAAATTATCAATATCAATTAAAAGGAAGGTTCCTTGCTGATCTTCATCTAGTGACTCATGAACCCTTGTATCTAAATAGTTCCTTGAGTACAGCTTCGTTAAATGATCTGTAACAACCATTTTCTCTAATTCTTCTCTAAGCATGGAATTCGTAAAAGCCAAGGTAGAATGATGAATTAATGACTGCATTAACTTAAATGTCTCGAAGGAAAAATGATAAGGTTCGGTATGCATAACGAGAGCGATCCCTTTAATTACTGCGGATTGTACCATTGGAACCGCCATAATGGAACGGTATTGTTTCACATCATGATTGTGGTTTATTTCTACATCTCCAATAAAAATCGAATCATGTTCTTTCTTTAATCTGTCGACTACGTATTGAACGTATGCCATGGAGGCTTCCGTATCAAAAAATGGTGTCGAACCCGCTAGTACACTAATTGGTCTCAAATCCGGTGATAGCAATACAAAGCATACCTCTTCCGCATCAAACGACTGAACAATTTGTTCCGTCATGTACGACATTGTTTCGGTCAAACGCAAATTCGAATTTAATCGATGCGAAGTCTCATTGATCAGTTGAAGATCAGCAATTAATCGTTTTGATTGCTGGTAAAGCTGTGCATTTTCAAGCGCAGAACCAGCCGTATTTGCTAATAGTTTAATAAACTCCACTTCATTACTTGGAAACGTCAATGTATCTGGGGCAATAACTTGGAGTACTCCGTATACACCTTGTTTTCCTTTTAAAGGTGCATAAAGTACTGAACGTCGTTCATTCAACGAATCCTCCATTTGAATCGTACCAGTAACGTAGGCTTCCATAGCTGCTATATTTTCACTATCATATTCTAAATCCTTAATTGGGAGTTCACTATGATTATCGTTGTCATGAGACAGCATTAAATAATACGTAAAACTCGGATATACCTCCTGAAGCGTATAAATAATCTCACCTAACACAGCATCCATATCCATTGTAGAATGAAATTTTTCATTCACACGAAATAACTGTTTATAACGTTTTTCTTCCATGACAATTTTGTATAATTCTTGAGCTTTCTGTACAAATGACGAACACACAATCGCAAATTGTTCAAACCACTCTTGATTAAAAGGGGTAATAGATGATTGATTCCCTTTTAAGCATAAAACACCTAAATTTCTGCCCGATTTGACAAGTGGGATAAGTACTTGGTAATCCTTAAAGTTCATGTTGGTTGGGGAAAAATCTATCGTTTTCAATGAACTTAACCAGTCACTTGAATCGTTGGATGGTGTAACTCCTATTATGTTTTCGTTTGTAGAAACTTCAATGGAAAATTGATTCTTCCAAGCTTGGCAAATAAACAGAGTAACTTCATCAAGATCAAGCATTTTTTGAATCGTTTCTAGCATAGTCTTTAATACATTTTGATAGTGAAAAGCTCCCGACTCCGTGTCGATTAGATCAAAGAACTGACTTTTAAGTGTTTCAATTGATTTATCAGTAAGAAATCTCATTACGTCATCACCTAATACCTTAGCTGGTTTGAAACCATTTGATCCCATCCCGCATGAAATATATATTAATTTTTTAAAGTCGAAATTATTATCTCCTGATCAGTAATAACAAGCCATAGGGAACCGTCCTTTGATAAGGGAAATAGCTGGTTAATATTCCTCTTCCCCACATCCAACTGCTTGTCTCCCAATTGAACAATCGTGCGACCATCTTCTTTTATTGTGATCAAGTTGAATCGTTCTACAGATTTACGTTCTCTATACTCTCGTGATCGTGTAGCTTGTTCCAATTCACTTGTGAAATAATTCCACTGTCCATCTATTTTCAACCATACACCTACACTCTCTTTATCTAAAGAGATCATCGTTGGCTTTCCATCTAGGGTGACTGCCTTCCTTGTCTTAAATAGATAATTATCATCTAATTGAACCTCATATTCAGCCAATATATAGTTGTTTTCTTGTTTTTTTGCTAAGACGATGATAGGATTATCTTCTTTATCCAGGCTTTGATGGAGGACTGTAACAAGTGGAGGATTAATTATTTCTCTTTGATTACTATATTTATAGTACAATGCTCCTATTGTAAAACTAATACAAATAAAAAGCAAAACAAATCGTACTCTTCGTTCTTTCCTAGTTTCACGCACTTTAACCACTCTTTTTCATAATTAGATTATACCATAATAACGATCATCCATTAGATAATAACATATTCCTAAAAAATAAAATTTCCTTGACTTTATATGACTTTAAAACATATAATATTCTTTGTGTAAAATATCGCAGCCTATGTGAACGCCTTTATGAATACATTTTGTTCCTCAATAGAAGCTGAGCTTCTAGGATGGGGTATCGGTAACCCTTAAGCTGCTAGGGCGAAGGTACATGAAAACAAAATGGTCATATTGCTTGTGAACACTACTGTTTTTATTTTACAACAAAATAAAAACACGAGGAGGAGTCATTCATGGCTCGTTATACTGGCCCAAGCTGGAAATTATCACGTCGTCTTGGAATCTCTCTAAGCGGCACTGGTAAAGAATTAGAAAAGCGTCCTTACGCTCCTGGACAACATGGTCCAAACCAACGCAAGAAGTTATCTGAATACGGTTTACAATTACAAGAGAAGCAAAAGCTTCGTCATATGTATGGAGTGACTGAGCGTCAGTTCCGTAACTTATTTGACAAAGCTGGTAAGATTTCTGGTAAGCACGGTGAAAACTTCATGGCTCTTTTAGAGTCACGTTTAGATAACGTAGTATACCGTTTAGGTCTTGCTCGTACTCGTCGTCAAGCTCGTCAGCTTGTTAACCACGGTCACATTTTAGTAAATGGCAAGCGCGTTGATATCCCATCATTCCGCGTATTACCTGGTCAAACAATTTCTTTACGTGAAAAGTCACGTAACCTTGACATCGTTAAAGAAGCAGTTGAAGTGAACAACTTCGTACCTGATTTCTTAACTTTCGATGCTGACAAATTAGAAGGTACATTCACTCGCTTACCTGAGCGTTCTGAATTACCAGCTGAAATCAACGAAGCTCTTATCGTTGAATTCTACTCTCGTTAATAAAAAAGAGATCCAGCGAACATTCGCTGGATCTTTTTTTATTCTGCTTTGCTTTCTTTTAAATCCTCTGCTAACTGATCAATACTTTGGCGGACATTCCCTTTACCCGCAAATGTTTCAAGTAGGTTTTTTACATCAATTCCTGATGAAGCCTTCAACGACTCTTGTAACGAAGACATTAAGCTAGTGGCATAACCCGTAACTTTATTCGCTCCGCCGCCTTCACCACCACCTGTATCAACAACAGTGATTTTATCAATATTGGATAGTGGACTTGCAATCTCTTTCGCGTATTCAGGTAGCATTCTCACAATCATATCCATAACAGCTGCCTGGCCATACATTTCGAATGCTTCTGCAATCTTACGTTTCGCTTCTGCCTCAGCTAACCCTTTCAGGCGAATGATTTCTGCTTCTGCTTCCCCTTGAGCTCTCTCCGACTCGGCTTTAGCAAGACCATCCAGTCGTACCTTTTCAGCATCCGCTTTTGCCATTGCTTCAATTCGGTATTTATTCGCATCTGCTTCAGCTAACTGTCTTGCCTTGTCTGCTGCAGCGGCTTGTTCAACCGCATAACGATCCGCATCAGCTTTCTTCTTTACTTCAGAATCGTACTGTCGTTCACGGCGTTGAATTTCTTTTTCTTCTAGTTCAATTTGCTTTTGACGCTCGATGATTTTTATTTGCATTTCTTGCTCGGTAACCTCTTGCTTCGCTCTTGCTGTTTCTAGATCATACGCTTGGTCCGCACGCGCTTTAGCAATATCTTGTTCACGGCGATACTCGGCAATTTTCATTTGATTCACTTTTTCAGCTTCAGCAATTTCTGTGGCTCTTTCAAGTTCTGCCTTTTGCGCGTCTTTTGCTGCTTCCGCACGCTTAATGCGTGTTTCTTTTTCTGCCTCAGCAGTCGCAATGTCTGCATCTCTTTTTACCTGGGCAATTCTTGGCTTACCTAAGGAATCCAAGTATCCATTTTTGTCTCTTACATCCTTAATCGTAAACGATACAATAACAAGTCCCATTTTCGCTAAGTCCTGCGAAGCCACTCGCTGTACTTCTTGAGAGAATTTATCACGATTTTTGTAAATTTCCTCCACGGTCATTGAGCCGAGGATGGAACGTAAATGACCTTCTAAGACTTCCTTCGCCTCGTTTTCTCGGTCTTCCTTCGCTTTTCCTAAAAACTGTTCTGCTGCTGTCGCGATTTCCTCGATAGATCCTCCGATCTTAATAATCGCAACTCCATCAGCCATAACAGGAACCCCTTGCTCTGTATACACTTCAGGTGTCGTCACTTCAAGTTTGCTAGAAAGCAAGCTTAATGGTTCTGCTTGTTGGAACACGGGAAAAATAAATGCCCCTCCACCTCGTATAATCTTTATACGATTTCCTGACTCATCAACATGAACATTTTTACTTCCTAAATAACTTCCTGTAACAATTAACGCTTCATCTGGTCCAGCTGTACGATACTTTGTAATGAATACGGCAATAAGTGCAATGAGTAAAAAGGCAACAATGCCTCCTACAATAAAAATGGGTAACATAGACATCTCTCCTTAAGTAAAAAATAGCTTTTCTGTTTTCTCGTAATGGGCAACATGCAGAACTCCATCCTTCACATCGATCACTAACACCTTTTGTCCTTCAGCAATCGCTTCATTCTCAAAGCTCACCGCTGATTTCGAAATCGTCCCACTGTTGCTTTTCAGTACAACCTCACCAAACCCGTCTTGTGGAATAGGAATCAGCACCGTTCCTACTCTCCCTTTTAATGAATCTGAAGTATACACGAGGGATTCCTCCGCAGAAGACAATGGAACAAGCACAAAGATATTTAAAAGAGTATCAAATATAAAAGCAATAACAATTGAGATGAAAAGAATCACCAAACTATTTAGCGACGTGATTAACTCTAATAAATAACCTGATGCTGATAAAAACGTGAGAAACGCAAGAATAAGTGTTGGATTTAAAAAATCAAGTGCGGCTTCTGCAATATCGCCAAAAAAAATGTACAGCACTGTTAACGCACCAGAAACAATAAGTGTTGTCAGATAAATCGTCTGGATGGGAAAACCAAAGAGCTCCATCTTAAATCACCTCTTTTATAAACTTAAAACTCCTTTCGTATGTAATTAGTAGTTAATACGAAAGTTATAGAAAAAGGTTTCAAAAAATTTCCTAATAGTAGTTTGGGTATCGGTTAGTTCCTGAGGACGGAAAGGTGAACAGCATTAGCATCCTGCTGATCCCCCTTAAACGTCCTTTATTCGCTTGATGAACGACGTTAGCCACCTTCTGTTCTCCTCTTACATCCTTCATACGACTGATGAACGACGTTAGCTGCCTTCTTTCCGCGCATAACACCCTTCATAGCACTGATGAACGACGTTAGCCATCTTCTTTCCGGGCGTAACACCCTTCATAGCACTGATGAACGATGTTAGCCATCTTCTTTCCGGGCGTAACACCCTTCATAGCACTGATGAACGACGTTAGCCATCTTCTTTCCGGGCATAACACCCTTCATAGCACTGATGAACGACATTAGCCATCTTCTTTCCGGGCATAACACCCTTCATAGCACTGATGAACGACATTAAGCCACCATTCCCCTTTCTAACGACTATCATATCCACTATTCAAAAAAAGCCCATTGGTGAATCCCCACCATGTTCAAATTCTTTCTAAGAAACCTTCTTATCCTCTCTTTAGATACCACTTCATTACACCAATTATAAAACTCATTAGTATTGATTTTTCGTTCTGGGAAGAGGAGCTTAAATACCTCTATAGTTCTAAGTAAAGCTTCTGATAGTTTTTCCTCTCCCCCACAATCGCCACATATACATCTTTTACCCTCAACAAATACTTCAAAAGATTGACATCTGTCACAGATAATCCCCTTCTGAACATCATCATAACTATAGCTGGGCAATTGCTGATAGGGAGACTCAGTTAGGTGAAGGGAAGTTAACTTTTCTGCTAATATCCTATGCTTTCGGTTTAATTTTGATGGATTACTGTTTATCCTTTTTAGGAATCTATTTACTTGGGTTGGGAGAATAAAAGGTTTGTTCAGTGGGGCTTGAAACAGGGTGAATTCGGGGTTAATAAAAATAACTTTCCCTTGTATCGGAGTGTGATCTCCAAGACTTTGAAGCAACTGTCTTAATAAGGTTTCACTTCTTCTTAATTGATTAATTGGATTTGTCACCTCGGTTTTGTTCGCTAAATACAATTTGTCATCTTCATAATAAAAATCTCCTTCATAATTTTTGACCTCAAATAAATACATCGTATCAAAAGTGATCATTAGCGCATCAATCTGAAATATTGTGTGATTAATTCGTAGTAACAAGTCATTCAAAATCAAACAATCACACTCTAGCTTTTCTGTCATTGAATCAAAGAGTACCTCCCCCTCGTATCCTTTTCTTAAGACCAAATAATGTTGTTTGTCTTTTTCCGTTAAACTCATTCGTTTGTTTAAGGAATCAAGTATCAGTAACTCTGCTGATTCACTTCGGGATTTGTATATCATTGTCCACATCCTTTCGTTCTTAATTATATATTTTTTCCCATTGTCTCCCTCCCCTTATAATTGTCTATTTCTTAACAACGAAAAAAGACCGCTTTATTAGCGGTCCCAACATACATTAGTATTTAATTAAAAAGTACTTCTTCTTGCCACGTCGAATAACCGTAAACTCTCCGTCAATGCGGTCTTTTTCGTCTAATGTGTATTCGAGTTCATTCACACGGACTCCATTTACAGAAATTGCGCCATTTTTCACGTCTTCTCGTGCTTGACGCTTCGACTGCACAATCCCCGCATTTACAAGTAGCTCAACAATATTCAGGCTGCTGCCCTGCTCATAAGTAAATGAAGGCACATCCTTGAAGCCTTGTTTAATTTCGCTACCTGTTAAGCTTTGAATATCGCCACTAAATAAAGCGGCGGAAATTCGAATGGCTTGTTGGTATGCATCTTCACCATGAATTAAACGAGTCATTTCTTCACCTAAAGCTTTTTGTGCCTTACGAAGATGCGGCTCTTCTTGAACGGCTGTTTCAAGCTCTTCAATTTCTTCTTTAGATAGAAATGTAAAGAACTTCAAGTATTTCACAACGTCTGCATCACTCGTGTTAATCCAGAACTGGTAAAACTCGTACGGTGACGTTTTTTCTGGATCTAACCAAACAGCTCCACCTTCCGTTTTACCAAATTTCGTTCCGTCAGCTTTTGTCACTAGTGGAATGGTTAAACCAAAAGCTTTGGATCCTTCTGGTGACATCTTTCTGATTAACTCAAGTCCAGTTGTGATATTCCCCCATTGGTCGCTTCCACCGATTTGAATTCTACACTCATGGTTTTTATGCAGGTAGTAGAAATCCATGGCTTGTAAAATAGTGTACGTAAATTCAGTGAACGAAATTCCGGTTTCTAAACGTGAGGAAATAGTATCCTTCGCCAACATATAATTGACTCCCACATGCTTTCCAAAATCACGTAAAAACGTAACGATATCCATGGAGCCAGCCCAATCGTAGTTATTCACCATAACTGCGCCATTTTCACCCTCGAAATTAAATAGTCGATTCAACTGACCTTTGATTCCCTCTACATTCAACTGTACTTGTTCAAGTGTTTGCAGTTTTCTCTCTTCGCTTTTTCCACTTGGATCACCAATTAGTCCTGTTGCTCCACCAACTAATACGATTGGTCGGTGCCCAGCTTGTTGAAAACGTCTTAATGTTAAAAACGGTAGCAAGTGACCAATATGCATGCTGTCAGCTGTGGGATCCACACCACAGTACAAAGAAATCTTCTCTTTATCTAAAACGTCTTTAATACCTTCTTCATCTGTTTGTTGGTAGACGATTCCTCGCCACTGTAAGTCCTGTAATAAATCCATACAAAGATCCTCCTTAATTATGAGAAAAATAAAAAAACCCTCCGAATCATAAGATTCGAAGGGACGACTTATATAATCGCGGTACCACCCAACTTGAGGAACATAAGCTCCTCCACTTAAAAAGATAACGGAATAACCGTTTACTGCTATAACTGACTTTAATTACAGGTTCACAGTAAATGCTCAGGGAGGTAATTCGTTATTCTACATGTACTGACTCGCATCAACCGTCAGCTTTCTTTAACAGAGATAGAACAGCTACTAATTCCCGTCAAGGCTAAATATTTAGGTGTTATTAGCATTTTTAACATAAAGGAACCTTTATTGTCAATCCAATTTAAGGTAATTTCTCATAAAACGACAGGATTCCCCTTTTTGATAGCCTTTTTGTGGTATAATATAACTTGATTTTAGGGGGAATGTTGCCAATGAATGAAGAACGTAATTGGAAAGAAAAACTGAGGACATTGCTTCAACTTTTTACAAATAAAAAAACAGTAAAAGGTGCGAGCATTACCTATCAAGTAGTTTGGAACCTGACCTTAATATTACTTATTATTATTCTACTTGGTGGAGCGTTTGCAGGTGGTGTTGGAGCAGGCTACTTCGCATCATTGACAAAAAACGAACCTATCCGAACTTACGAAAGTATGAAGAAAGATATATACAACTATGAAGAAACATCATCTCTTTATTTTGCAAATGATGTATACCTCGGAAAGCTTCGAACGGATTTAGAGAGAGAAGAAGTAAAATTAGATGAAGTGTCCGACTACCTAATAAAAGCGGTCGTTGCTACTGAGGACGAATACTTTTATGAACATGACGGAGTAGTTCCTAAGGCAATTCTACGCGCACTTTTCCAAGAGGTAACCAACTCCTCTGTTCAGTCTGGAGGAAGTACGTTAACACAGCAGCTTATTAAAAATCAAATCCTTACAAATGAGATTTCTTTTGAGCGCAAAGCGAAAGAAATTCTTCTTGCTCTACGTCTGGAAAAGTTTTTTGACAAAAAAGAAATTTTGGAAGCGTATTTAAATGTATCGACCTTTGGTAGAAATTCCTCTGGAAGAAATATTGCAGGGGTCCAATCTGCGGCAAAGGGACTTTTCGGGATTAGTGCAAAGGAATTATCGCTTCCGCAGGCAGCCTTCATTGCTGGTTTGCCACAAAGTCCTTTTGGCTACACTCCTTTTACCAATAAAGGAGAGCTAAAAAAGAACCTTGAGCCAGGGTTAACAAGAATGAAAACCGTCTTACAAAGAATGTACGAAAATAACTCGATTACAAAAGATCAATATGACGAAGCATTAACCTATGACGTGACAAAGGATTTTATTCCAGCTGGGACAAGCTCTATAGAGCAATACCCATGGGTTACCTTTGAAATCGAAAAAAGAGCCATAGACATACTTGCTAAAATTCTTGCCGAAAAAGATGGTTATACAGAAGAAGACTTACAAAATGACAATGCTTTGTTTGAAGAATACCAAACATTAGCAGACCGAGATATCCGTCGTAACGGGTATGAAATTCACTCTACGATTGATAAGAATATTTATGATGTAATGGATAAGGTGAAAAATGAGTATCAAAACTATGGGCCGGACAAGGCAGAAACGGTGATAGACCCTGAAACTGGGGAAGAAGTAACCATTATGGAACCTGTCCAAGTAGGTGCGATACTTATTGAAAACAAAACCGGTAAGATCTTAAGTTTCGTAGGTGGTAGAGAGTATTCTGAAGACTCACAACTGAATCATGCTACGAATGCCATTCGTCAAAACGGGTCAACGATGAAGCCGCTGCTTGTTTACGCTCCAGCTTTTGAGCTCGGAAAGGCTTCACCAGGTAGTATTTTACCTGATGTACCGTTACGATTAGCACCAGGAATTAATCGTCCTTGGCCAACGAACTATGATAAGAGCTATAGTGGACTGGTCACTGCGAGATATGCTTTAGCTAAATCATTTAACGTTCCTGCTGTAAAACTATACAAAGATATTATTGGTCAGAGACCAGCGGAATACTTAAAAAAGATGGGATTCTCCTCTTTAACTCCTGGTGACTATGAACAATTGTCAACGGCTATTGGATCATTGGACAATGGAGTAACCGTTGAAGAAAACACTAATGCATTTGGTACTTTTGCTAACGGTGGGCAGTTTATTGATGCCTATATGATTGAAAAAATCGTTGATAAAGACGGAAATGTGATTTATCAACATGAAGTAAAACCGGTGGAAGTATTCAGTCCACAAACCGCTTACCTCACAATTGATATGATGCGTGATGTCATTAATATGGGAACAGCTACTTCCGTTAAAAGTAGACTTAAGTTTTCATCGGATTGGGCTGGAAAAACTGGTACAGGAACAGATTTCCACGATGCTTGGTTCGTTGCGGTAAATCCAAATGTTTCTTTTGGTATTTGGAACGGGTATGATACACCAAAATCTCTAAAATCATCTGGCCTCAATTATAGTTTACGAAACAACTATCTATGGGCTGACTTGTTGAATGCAGCTTATGATGTAAATCCTGGTTTAATTGACCCTGCTGAAAGCTTTAACATGCCTGGTGGAATTGTAAGACGTTCATTCTGTGGTATTTCTGGTCTGCTCCCTTCAGATGCATGTTCAAAGGCTGGACTCGTTCAAACCGACTTATTTAATGCGAAATACGTACCGACAACTGTTGATGATAGCTTAGTCCAAGGAAAATATGTAACTATCGGAGATAAAAAGTACTTGGCACTAGATTCAACTCCAGCTGAGTTTGCGCAAACAGGAATGATATTAAACCCAGATTATATTGAAAAACTCTTTGGAATTAAGACAGGAGTACAAAACCTGATTCCGAAAAAGAATAATAGCAATTGGGCCAACATTCTTCTTCCAGATGATAAACTTTCAGATAATGGAAAGGCGTCATCTCCATTATCAATAGGTGTTAATGGCAATCAAATTACTTGGGGTTCTCACCCTGAAAATGATATTGTTGGATATCGTGTGTATTTGAACGGAAATAAAGTTGCTAGTATTAAGACCGGCACGGCACTTTCATTTAGTGGTGGAAACGGGAAGTATTATGTAACCGCGGTTGACATTGCTGGACAAGAATCAGCACCTTCAAATGAGGCTTTAATCGGGCCAAAAGAAGAGGAAAAGCCTGCTGAACCACCAGCAACTGATCCTGGAACTGAAACGGGTACAGACCCTGGTACAGGTGGTGAAACTGGTTCAGGAAATGGTAACGGAACAAATCCTGGTAATAACGGTGGTAATGGTTCAAATGGATAACATAAAAAGCAATCCTCTATGAAGAGAGGATTGCTTTTTTCTTAATCTTCCATTGTAGAAAGATCCCCAGTTGGTAAATCTAACTCCCACGCTTTTAAGACGCGGCGCATTATTTTACCACTTCTTGTTTTCGGAAGTTTATCTCGGAATTCAATTTCACGAGGCGCTGCATGAGCCGCTAACCCCTTTTTCACAAATTGACGGATATCCTCCTTTAACTCTTCTGTTACTTCGTATCCATCTCTTAAGGCAACAAATGCCTTAATGATTTCTCCTCTTACTGGATCTGGCTTCCCAATAACACCTGCTTCAGCAACTGCTGGATGTTCCACGAGTTTGCTTTCCACTTCGAATGGTCCAACACGTTCACCTGATGTCATAATGACATCGTCAATTCTTCCTTGGAACCAGAAATAACCATCTTCATCCATATATGCAGAGTCACCGGACACATACCAACCCCCCGGCATAAAATATGACTCGTATTTCTGCTCATTTTTCCAAATGGTATGCATCATGGATGGCCAGCCTTTTTGAATGGCTAAGTTGCCCATTCTATATGGAGGCAGTTCATTTCCTTGGTCATCAACGATTGCTGCTTTTACCCCTGGAATTGGTTTTCCCATTGAACCTGGCTTGATTTCCATACAAGGGTAATTACAAATTAATTGAGCACCCGTCTCTGTCATCCACCATGTATCATGAATTCTAAGCTGGAATACCTTCATTCCCCAACGAACAACCTCTGGGTTTAATGGCTCACCCACACTTAAAATATGCCTTAAACTACTTAAGTCAAAGCGTTTTACCACTTCATCCCCCGCACCCATCAGCATTCTAAAGGCGGTTGGAGCACTATACCAAACACTAACGCCGTATTCTTCAATCATTTTGTACCATGTTTCTGGATTGAAGCGGCCACCTACAACGACATTAGATGTTCCGGTTAGCCATGGACCAAAGATTCCATAGGAAGTACCAGTTACCCAACCTGGATCCGCTGTACACCAATACACATCGTCATCCTTTAGGTCTAATACCCACTTTGCCGTTTGATAGTGTTGAATCATTGCATTATGTACATGCAGGACCCCTTTTGGTTTTCCTGTTGACCCTGATGTATAGTGGAGAATGAGTCCGTCTCTTCGGTCTACCCATTCAATGTCTAGCTTGCTGCTTGACTCTTGGAATCTCTTTTTAAAATCAATAAACTTACCTTCTTCTTGAATATTCTCTCCCACCAAGAAAATTGTTTTTAAAGCAGGAAGTTCATCTACTGGGACTCTCTCAAGAAGTTCTGGTGTTGTCACAAGAACCTTTGCTTCACTGTCTTCCAAACGATCTCGAACCGCACCTTCCATAAATGCTTCAAATAATGGACCGACAATCGCTCCTAGTTTGATTGCTCCTAAAACAGCAAAATACAATTCTGGTGATCTCGGCATAAAAATGAAGACACGGTCCCCTTTTTCCACATCTCCAAATGATTTTAATGCATTACCAGCTTTGTTCGAGAATTGCTTCATTTCTTTAAACGTGTACTTTTCATTACGATCTGAATCTCGGTAGTAAAGAGCTACCTTGTTTTTACGGTAGGATTCTGCATGTCGGTCAATCGCTTCATACGCAAGGTTTACTCGACCTGTTTCAGACCACGAAAATTCTTTCTCCACTTCTTGCCAGTCGAATTGCTTGTACATTTGATCATAGTTTCCTAGATTAAATACCCCATTGACTACAGATAGCGCTTCCACTTTCATCTAACCGTATCCCCCTTTGTTCATGCTTACTGTTATTATATAACAGCAAAATCTTTTTCTCAATTTTTAAAATATTTGTTTAGGAAAATATTTATGTCACAAAATCTTTTTAAATTTAACAGAAAATTTAGTGAAAGCGCTTAAATTTAGTGATTTTCATGTATAATATTGATTACAAAAGGTACGATTTTCATTGGGTGGTGTATAGATGGAACATATTAAAATATATAATGCAAAAAAATTAAAAACGCCCCATGGGGATTTGATTATTGAAGGTCCTATTTCTCCTGAAGCCTTATCTGGTTATGAGTTTCATCATGACTTAGTTGCTTTTCGCCCCCCAGCGCAACAGCATCAAGCACTAATTGAAATCGCTGCCCTGCCAGAAGGAAGGATTATTGTAGCGAGGGACCGTCATACGATTGTTGGTTATGTTACCTATTTATATCCAGATCCTCTCGAGCGTTGGTCTGAAGGAAATATGGAAGACCTAATTGAGTTAGGTGCGATTGAAGTTATTCCTAAATACCGAGGCTGTAGTGTAGGGAAAAACTTACTTATCGTCTCCATGATGGATGATGCAATGGAGGATTTCATTACTATTACAACCGAATACTACTGGCACTGGGATTTGAAAGGTACTGGCTTGAATGTGTGGGAGTATCGCAAAATCATGGAAAAAATGATGAATGCCGGCGGTTTAGAATATTTTGCAACTGATGACCCTGAAATTAGCTCTCATCCAGCAAACTGCCTCATGGCTAAGATCGGTAAACGTGTTCCCAATGAGTCGATTGAGAAATTTGATCGATTAAGATTCATGAATCGTTTTATGTACTAGCTCTTTGCTATTTTCAAGAGAGTGATGTATTCATAGAAGGGGAGAAAATAGTATGATAGTCGAAGAGATTATGAAATCTGACGTCTCAACTTTAACCTCTGACAGCACGATAGCAGACGCCATTCAAATGATGAAAACGAAACGAATTAGACATCTTCCAGTAATAGATAAAAGCAATCAGATCCTCGGATTAGTGACAGACCGTGATATTAAGGATGCAACGCCTTCCATTTTTTATTCATCAGAACACAGGGATGTACTTCAAAAACCAGTAAAAGAAATTATGAGAACCAATATAATTACTGGGCACCCTTTAGATTTTGTAGAAGAAATTTCAGCGGTTTTTTATGAACACCATATAAGCTGTGTCCCTATCGTAAAAGATCAAAAACTTGTCGGGATCGTAACTGAAACAGATCTGTTACATACGTTGGTTCAATTAACTGGAGCCCATCAGCCTGGTTCTCAAATAGAAGTAAAAGTACCTAATCGAGCTGGAATGCTTTGTGAAGTTACTGCAGTAATTAGTAAGCGAAAAGCCAATTTACTTAGCGTGCTGGTCTATCCAGACAAAAAGGATGAAAACTATAAAATTCTTGTATTGAGAGTACAAACGATGAATCCGGTTACTCTCATTACCGAATTAAAACAAGCAGGATATACGGTCCTATGGCCCAATCTGCCAGGGATTACGACATGATTCATGATTCTGTTTTTATCTTTTCTGAAGAACAACTAAAATACAAATTTCATTCCAATCATCCTTTTAATCAGCTTCGCCTAAAAATCACGTTAGATCTATTAAAAAAACTGAATGCTCTATCTGATCATCAAATAATTCAACCTAGGAAAGCTAGCGATGAAGAATTACAGCTTATTCATGATCCTAGTTTTATTAATGCGGTAAAACTTGCTAGTCTCGGCCAACTCTCTAGCGAAAAAGCAGAAAATTATGGCCTTGGAACAGATGATACTCCCATTTTTCCCGATATGCATGATGCAAGTTCCTGGCTGGTTGGTGGAACATTGACCGCTGTTGACTATGTTATGTCAGGGAAAGCCAAACATGCACTGAATCTTGGTGGTGGATTACATCACGGTTTTAAAGGAAAGGCTTCTGGCTTTTGTGTTTATAATGATAGTTCCGTAGCTATCAAGTATCTTCAAGAAAAATACCATGCAAGAGTTCTTTATGTGGACACCGATGCTCACCATGGTGATGGGGTACAATGGACCTTTTATGATGACCCGGATGTTTGTACATTGTCGATACATGAAACAGGGAGATATTTATTTCCTGGTACCGGGAATGTGAATGAAAGAGGTCAGGGTAAAGGCTATGGGTTTTCCTTCAACATCCCTGTTGATGCCTTTACGGAAGATGAATCGTGGCTTGAAGCGTATACCACCTCATTAACAGAAGTGGCTGCTTTTTTCAAACCAGATGTGATCGTAACCCAGAATGGCGCTGATTCTCATTATTTGGACCCTTTAACCCATTTATCAGCTACTATGAACATTTATCGTGAAATCCCTAAACTTGCCCATCGTATAGCTCATCAGTATTGTGAAGGGAGATGGATTGCTGTTGGTGGTGGGGGGTATGATATTTGGAGAGTTGTTCCTAGAGCTTGGGGCTTACTCTGGCTTGAAATGACCAATAACTTAGAACTTTTAAAGCATCCATTACCTACAGAATGGATTCAAGCATGGCAATCAAAAGCCTCTGTCCCACTACCAAAAAAATGGGAGGACCCAAGCGATTTATATCCACCCATTCCTCGGAAAGCTGAAATTACTGAAAAAAATGCACAAACAGTCGAAAAAGCATTATATCCAATTCGTAACAATAAAAAGAGTATAGAAAAAGGCTGAAACGATTACTCAGCCTTTTTCTTATTTATCAGCTATTTCATTTGCATTGTATTTTGGATCAGAGATGACAATCTCAACCCTACGATTTTTTTGCCAATTTTCCTCACTGTTGTTTGGAACAATCGGCCTTGTCTCACCGTATCCAACAGCAATAAACCGGGTTGAATCAAGCTGAAAGTTTTCAATTAAATATCTGATGACTGACCCAGCTCTTGCTGCAGAAAGTTCCCAATTGGATGGATAACGATCAGTTGTAATTGGTCGATTATCAGTATGTCCTTCAACCTTCACAAGATTTGGCATCTCTCCAAGCAACGCTCCTACTTTGTCGAGAAAGGCATTTGATTCATTTAGAATCTCTGCTTCTCCTGATTGAAACAAAGCTTGTTCTTGAAGTACTAATACAACGCCACGTTCTGTTCGATTGGCAATGATAACGTTGTTTAATCCGTTATCATCTAAATAGGATTGAACCTCTTCCAAAAGATTATCTAAACTTTGAGCAGAGTCATTATTCTCTTCTAGATCCGACTCACCCTCTCCTTCGAGCGGTACAATAGACGGATAAAAATCTAAGAATTGCTTATCTCTCATCGAGTCAGCCAGTGCTTGGAACTTAATCAGATCGATTTGCGACATAGAAAATAAAAGAATAAAAAAGACTAGTACAAGTGTTATTAAATCAGAAAAAGTTACCATCCAACGTGGTGCCCCTTTATGGTGCTGCCGATGTTTTTTAGTAATTTTCATCATCTAAAGCCTCGCTATTTAACTCTTTTTCCTTGGCTTCACGTTCTTCTTCAGACAAAAATGCACTTAGCTTCTCTTGAAGAAGATTTGGATTTTGTCCTGATTGAACACCGATAACCCCTTCAACAATAACCTGTTTTATAAAAGCTTCTTTTTCTGTCTTCAACTCTAGTTTTGCTGCTATAGGAATAAATACAAGGTTCGCAAGCAAGGATCCATATAATGTTGTTAATAAAGCGATTGCCATATTAGGTCCAAGGGTAGATGGATCATTTAAATTTTTGAGCATGAGAACAAGCCCTATTAATGTCCCGATCATCCCCCAAGCTGGAGCATAATCACCAGCCTTTTCGAGAATCGCCCTTCCCTTTCTATGCCGTTCTTCCATCGCTGAAATTTCAGCTAATAGAATATCTTGAATAACATCTGGATCGGTTCCATCAATAGCTAATAACATCCCTTTTCGTAAAAAACGATCTTCTACTTGATCAATCTCCATTTCAAGTGAAAGGAGACCTTCTCTTCTCGCTTTGCCCGATAAATGGACAAAGGTATCAATCAAATCTTGAAGCTTTCTTTCGTCAGAAGAAAAAGACTGTCTCATAACTTTGATCATCTGCTTTATATCTTTTAAAGAAAAGCTGACAAGCAAGCCTGAAAGTAGTCCTCCTATAACAATAAGCAATGATGCAGGGTCAACAAATGATAATAGTCCGCTTATTCCCCCGTTGTATACAATTCCAAATAACAGCATAATTACACCTATCGATAATCCGATAGGTGTTAGAACATCAAGCTTTTTCATAGTTTCTCTCCCAACTATCATAAACGAATTTGTCCACTACCTTACATATCGACAAAATGTTTACTTTGTTGAGCTTCTAAGCTCAATTCGGTGCGGAAGTACTACTGTATGTTCTGAGACTTTTTCCTTATTCATAAATTTCGTTAGCAAACGCATCGCAACTGCACCGATATCATACAAAGGCTGGATAACCGTTGTTAGTTGTGGTCTTACCATGAGAGAAATTCTTGTATTGTCTGAGCTAATCACTTCGAAGTCATCAGGAACGCTGTACCCTTTATCTTGTGCTCCATGCACAACTCCGACAGCCATTTCATCAGAACCAACATAGATAGCTGTTGGCTTTTCAGGAAGTTCGATTAACTTATCGAATGCTTCAATACCTGAATCGTACGTATAATCTCCCTCTACAACAAGAGCTTCATCAACTGGAATTCCAGCTGCCTCTAATGCCTTTTGGTAGCCTACTAACTTCTTCTCTTTGTTAATTGGTTCATGGAAGGGACCGATTACCATGGCAATTCTTTTATGTCCTTTTTCAATAAAGGTATTTACAGCATCATACGTAGCTTGCTCATAGTCAATATTTACAGAAGGTACTTGTTCAGAATCTTCCAACGAGCCAGCAAGAACAATTGGAGCTGGAGATCTTTTAAATTCTGTCACATGTTCCTCAGAAATATTTCCACCCATAAACACAATTCCATCTACTTGTTTTCCAAGCATAGTGTTCAATAAGTGTAACTCCTTGTCCTTATTTTGGTCTGAGTTACTTAAGATAATGTTGTATTTGTACATCGTTGCAATATCTTCAATACCACGAGCAAGTTCTGCAAAAAACGGATTTGAGATATCTGGGATAATTACCCCAACCGTTGTTGTTTTTTTACTAGCCAATCCTCTTGCTACGGCATTTGGACGATACCCTAATCTTTCAATCACTTCTAAGACTTTCTTTCTTGTAGCTGGTTTTACATTTGGATTACCATTCACAACACGTGACACTGTAGCCATGGAAACATTTGCTTCACGTGCTACATCATAAATTGTTACGTTCACAATACCACTCCTTCTATATACGTCCTAACTTTACGTTTATTTTACTGCAAGTCTGTAATTTTTAACCATTATATAAAAATCGAAACTTGTCTATTTATGTATCATTATCATACTTCACATAGTGAATTGTCGCAATGTAAAGGCTATCTATTTAACAAAAAAAACAATTTTACGTTGGAAAACGCAAAAAAACCGACCATGATAAGCTCTCATAAGTCGGTTTCTTGTGTTATTTCTTATACACGCACTAAGTTAGAAGCTTGAATTTCTTTGTAGAAAGCATTAAATTGATCAATGTTCATTTGTTGAGCCGAATCCGACAAGGCCACTGCAGGATCTGGATGAACTTCTGCCATTACTCCATCTGCACCTACAGCAAGAGCTGCTTTTGCCATTGGAAGAAGAAGATCTCTACGACCAGTTGAGTGTGTAACGTCAACAAGAACAGGTAAATGTGTTTCTTGCTTTAAGATTGGAACCGCTGAAATGTCTAATGTGTTTCTTGTAGCTCTTTCATACGTACGAATACCACGCTCACAAAGAATAATTTGCCCATTCCCTTGAGACATAATGTATTCAGCTGCATTAATAAATTCTTCAATCGTTGCAGCAAGTCCACGCTTTAATAGAACCGGCTTATTTACAGCACCTGCTGCTTTTAGAAGCTCAAAGTTCTGCATATTACGTGCACCAATTTGGATGACATCAATATAGTCAACTGCCTTCTCTATGTCAGCTGGGCTTACGATTTCACTAATTACAGCTAGATCGTACTCGTCAGCTACTCTTTTTAAAATTTTTAATCCTTCTAGACCAAGTCCTTGGAAATCATAAGGTGAAGTTCTAGGCTTGTATGCTCCACCACGCATGAATTTTAATCCTTTTTCTTTAATAGAAGCAGCAACAGCAGCAACCTGCTCATATGACTCAACTGCACATGGTCCGAAAATTAATTGTGGAATACCATGGCCAACTTTTTCTCCCTTTACTTCAACAATTGTATCTTCAGCTTTCTTCTTACGAGACACAAGCAATGCTTTGCTATGATCATCCTTTTGAAGCTCTAATCCAGCCTTAAAGATTTCTTTGAAGATATGTTCAACCGTAGAATTTTGGAAAGGTCCATCGTTGTTTTCTTTAATTATATCAAGCATGCTTCTTTCACGAACTGGATCGTAACGGAATACCCCTTGTGTTTCCTTTACACGTCCAATTTCTTGAACAAGTCTAGCTCTTTCATTAATTAACTTTAAAAGCTCAACATTTAACTCGTCAACACGGTCCCTAAGCTGATCTAACTCAACATTACTCATCATTTCTCGCCCCTTTGAATAGTAGATTTGAAAACAATGCTTTATTACATGCGAAATGACAAGCCTAACAAGGATTGTTCTTTATCCGCTTCATAAAGTGTGTTACATTTCTATATAAGTTAGAGTAATTATATATGAAATATTTTCAAATGTCACGCAATTTTCTTTAATAATTAAACGCTTTTAAGTATTAAAGTAGATTCTTTATTATATGAACCTAAGCTAGAAGGTGTGATTTTATTTGTCAATGAATAATAAATTGTTTGCTTTAGATATAGGAACTCGCTCATGTGTTGGCATCATTCTTGAAGAAACCAATGGTCAATATCATGTGGTTGATATGTTATCAATAGAGCACTCGGAGCGCGCTATGCTAGATGGCCAAATTCATGATGTTATGGCTGTATCAAAGCTTATTACCCAAATTAAAGAGAAACTTGAAATCAAACATGGCCGTCTTCAAAAGGTATGCGTCGCAGCTGCGGGAAGAGCTTTACGAACGGAACGCTCAAAAGTATCACTTCCCATTAACGGCAAACCAATCATGCAGAAACAGGACATTCTTCATCTGGAGCTTTTAGCTGTTCAACATGCTCAAGCTCTAGTTGCAGAAAAATATAAAGAAGAGAAAAGTCATTATTATTATTGTGTCGGATATTCTGTCCTTTATTATCGTTTAGATGGAGAAGAAATCGGTAGCTTAATTGACCAACAAGGAGACGAGGCATCTGTCGAAATCATTGCCACTTTTTTACCGAAAGTTGTAGTTGAATCTTTATTAGCAGCCTTAACACGCTCAGGGTTAGAGATGGAGGCTTTAACACTGGAGCCAATAGCAGCCATTAATGTTCTCATTCCCCCTTCCATGAGGCGATTAAATGTAGCATTGGTGGATATCGGTGCTGGAACGTCTGATATTGCCTTAACCGATATGGGAACAGTTATTGCTTATGGAATGGTTCCTATCGCAGGAGATGAAATTACAGAAGCAATCAGTGATCAATACTTACTGGATTTCCCATTGGCTGAAGAGGCAAAAAGACAATTAAACACCCAAGAGTCCATAACAGTCACTGATATTTTGGGATTTGAGACAGAGGTTTCAAAGTGGGAGGCAATCGAACAAATTTCTTATGCCATTGATCGCCTTGCTGGGTCCATTTGCGATGAGGTTCAACAGCTTAACAATGGAAAATCTCCAAAAGCAGTTATGCTGGTTGGTGGAGGAAGCTTAACACCTGAGCTGGCAAAGAAAATTGCTGAGAAACTTGAGCTTCCTCCAAACCGAGTTGCCATTAGAGGGATCGATGCCATTTCGTCCTTAACTATCTCTGAAAAGATCACAAAGGGACCAGAGCTTGTGACTCCTATTGGTATCGCACTTGCTGCCAAACAATCACCTGTGCAATACATGACGGTTTACGTAAATGAACAACCTGTTAGACTATTCGAAGTAAAAAAATTAACAGTTGGTGATTGTTTGTTAGCTGCAGGAATTAAAATGAATAAGCTATATGGGCGACCTGGACTAGCCATGATCATTACTTTAAATGAAAAAAACATTACGATTCCTGGTCAATATGGTCTTCCTCCGACATTAATGAAAAATGGAGAATGTTGTGCTCTAGATGATCCTATTGAAAACGGGGATGTCCTGTCTGTTGAAAAAGGACAAGATGGAGAACGTACTACATTATCCATTGGCCAGTTACTTGATGAAATTCCAACCAATGAAATAGAGATCAATGGAAAGGTATACCAAATTGAACCTATATTTATATGCAATGGTGAAACGGTAGATAAAAATTATCTACTCAATGATCGAGATGCCATTCTATTTCAATTTCCGAGGACACTGGAAGATCTGTTTCATTATTTAAATCTGACGAATCTTATAGACGATCTTCGACCATTTCATCTAATCCTCAATGGTAAGAATACATTTTATCCCTCATTATCAGGGAAGCTCTACCGTAATGGAATAGAATCAAGACTTCAAAGTAGCTTTGAAAATCAAGATAAAATCACCGTCCAAATGAGGGGAAATATTACTCTACAGGACCTTGCTGATGCAAATCAATATATACTTAATCAAACGATACCTGTCACATTTAATGATAAAGAAATACTCTTAAAAAGGAGTATCACCGTTGTGAATAGAGGGGATCAAAACTTACATGAGGATAGCATCATCTATAATGGTGACTCCTTAAGTATCACCCATCAACGTATACAGTCCTTTATCTTTCAAGACATTTTTAAAGAGGTGAATATTGACCTTCCAAAAGAAACGAATGGCTCATTCATACTCTTAAAGAATAACGAAGAAACAACATTCTTTGATACTCTTGAACCTTTCGACTCTTTACAAATCATTTTTCCAACTAAAAAAGGAAGCCAGGTTATCACATGATACCTAGCTTCCTTTTTTATCATAATTGATTTTCTTGCGCTACAGTAGCTAATGCTTTGCTTGTAATCTTCCAGTGAGAGGCATGCCAAGCTACGTCCCCTTTTACAAAAAGAATCGCTTGAGGTGACTCATGTTTAATATGAAAGCGTTCTGCGATATAATTTGAAAGCTCTCTAGATGTTTGAACTACTAAGTAATAGCTCTTAACACTTGAGTTACTAGTAAATTCCTCGTATTCCTCATAAGCTGCTTGGCTGATTGGACAAGTATTCGAATGCTTTAGAAGATAAAAACTCTCATTGTCTACAAGAGCATCAAATTGCTCCTTCGTTTGAATTTGTTCCATTCTTACCCCTCCTAATGATATGTATAAGTTTATTTTACACAAATTGTAATAAAAAACGCAGTGTAGATATAATATCATTACACTGCGTTTTTGAACATTTATCTGCTTATTAATGATTTAACTGAGATTCCGTTTCATCAAAAGCTCTTTTGGTTTCCTCGAGCTTTCTTTGAAGCTCCTTATCATCACTTAACACGGGAGAAAAATCATCTTCATACACAACATCTGCTTCCGAGTCATTAACAGGTTTGACTAATTTCACTTTACTCATAATATCAATGGATTGCTTGGAAACAGCTTGTCCAATGCTAGAGGACTTTACTTTAGCAGCCTCTGCTAGATCAGTACTCTTTGTTTTTGCTACATCATAAAGCTGACTAGTCTTCCCTTTTAAATTTTCAGCTTGTGTGTTTAATTCCGTTCTTATTTCTTTTCCTGATTTTGGAGCGAGGAATAGTGCCGTTGCTGCTCCAACTAGCCCACCGATGATCGCACCCATTAAAAATTCCTTCGACCCTGATGTTTCATTTACGTTTTGTCGATTTTCCTTTTCAGTTTCGTGATTCACCATATGATATTCCTCCTCTAATAATAGCCTCTTTCTCTTGCCTTCTCACTAGAACCTTTTTCAACAACTGTCTCTTCTTTTTTCCTATGAGTCCATCGATCCTTCATTTCGAGCAGAACATTGCCCCATTGGATGACTTGACTAACCTTGTCCTTATTTTGCTCAACTGCAAGGTTCACAGAATTTGTGATCGTTTGAAGGGATGAGTTAAACTTTTGAACCGTTACTCCAACATCCTTAACAGAATCAACGACACTTCCTAAGCTTTCTGATTTCTTTTGAATATCTTCCGCTAGGGCATTCGTTTTATGCAACAAGTCCGTAGTTTCCCTAGTGACTCCGTCCAACTGACGCTCTAACCCATTTAATGTTTTTGAAATACTATCTAACGTTACTTGAAGAGACTGTAACGCTTTAGATAGAAAAATGACTAAAATAAGAAAAGCAATTGCCGCAATTCCTGAACTAACATAAAGTATCCACTCCAAATATCCTGCACCTCCATTGACGCTTACATTTTATTACTTACCCTACAAAGTATGCATTAAACGTCAATCGTAATAAATCAATACTTAAATTTTACCATAAACAAAACAAAATTGTTATAAATGCGCCAACTTTCGCCCTTTAGGTTACAATAATAAATGTGTTAAAAGTTTTTTAAAAGGAAGGGAATAAAATGAAAGATTCACGCATTGAGCTTCTAGCAAAAAACCTTATCAATTACTCTGTTAAGCTACAACCTGGTGAAAAGGTGCTAATTGAAAATTTTGGTTTGCAGCGAGAGCTAGTAACAGCATTAGTAAAGGAAGCGTATGCTGCAGGAGGACATCCTTACGTACTCCTTAAAGATCAGCAAGTGGACCGAGCATTGCTTCTAGGTGCACAAGAAGAACAATTTAACTTAATGGCAGATTTTGAAGCGAACGTTATGAGTCAAATGGATGCATACATAGGATTACGTTCAGGCGACAATATCAACGAGCACGCGGATGTTCCCGATGACAAAATGAAAATTCACGGATCAACGATCGGAAAGAAAGTACACCGTGATATCCGTGTTCCTAAAACAAAATGGGTTGTCCTTCGTTATCCAAATTCATCAATGGCGCAACTAGCAAAAATGAGCACAGAAGGCTTTGAAGATTTCTATTTTAATGTTTGTAATTTAGATTATGGCAAAATGGATCAGGCAATGGATGCCCTAGTTAAATTAATGAACAAAACGGACAAAGTAAGAATCACTGGTCCAGGAACTGACCTATCCTTCTCAATTAAAGACATACCTGCCATAAAGTGCTCGGGACAAATGAACATTCCTGATGGAGAAGTGTATACGGCTCCAGTACGTGATTCAGTCAATGGAGTCATCACTTACAATACTCCTTCTCCGTATCAAGGCTTTACATTTGAAAATGTAAAACTAACCTTTAAGGATGGAAAAATTGTTGAGGCAACTGCAAATGATACAGAGCGAATTAATAAAATATTCGATACAGATGAAGGGGCACGCTTTGTCGGAGAATTTGCCATTGGTGTGAATCCTTATATCTTACATCCGATGCAAGATATCTTATTTGATGAAAAGATTGATGGAAGCTTCCATTTTACGCCTGGTCAATGTTATGATGACGCCTTTAATGGAAATCATTCCAACATTCACTGGGACATGGTTAATATTCAACGCAGCGACTACGGCGGTGGAGAAATGTACTTTGACGATGTGTTAGTGAGAAAGGATGGACGCTTCGTAATTAAAGAGCTAGAAGTATTAAACCCCGAGAATTTAAAATAACAAAAAGATGCAGCCATTAAAGCTGCATCTTTTTGTTATAATTGGCGCTCGTAAGCTTCTTGGAACTTTTGAATATCTCCTGCTCCCATGAACAGGATAACGCTGTTTTCGTGTTGCTTTAAAGTTTCTGTATTTTCTTCATTAATCATTTCAGCCGATTCGATCTTATTTCGCAAGTCCTCGATTGATAACTTGCCATGGTTCTCCCTGGCCGAACCAAAAATATCACATAAATATACTTTATCTGCTAATTGAAGACTATTAGCAAATTCCTCTAAAAATGTTTGTGTTCTTGTAAATGTATGAGGTTGGAATACAGCAACAATTTCACGATCTGGATACTTTTGTCTTGCTGCATCAACTGTCGCCTTAATCTCCGTTGGATGATGTGCATAATCATCAATCAACACTTGAGAGCCGACGTGCTTTTCTGTAAATCTTCTCTTAACACCAGTAAAGCTTAAGAGCTGTTCCTTAACCTTGTCAGCTGAGAGCTCCTCATAGTGACAAATGGCAATAACAGCAAGAGCATTTAATACATTGTGATCCCCAAAGGTTGGTACCTGGAATGTATCATAAAAAGTGTTTCTAACAAATACATCAAAGGTCGTTCCTTCAGTAGTTTTTACAACATTTCTCGCCTGGAAGTCATTTTCTTCGCCAAAGCCATAAAAAACTACAGGTACTTTTGCTTGAATCTTTTGAAGTTGCTCATCATCGCCACAAGCAAAAATCCCTTTTTTCACCTGCCATGCCATCTCTTGAAATGCAGAAAATACATCATCAATATTGGCAAAATAATCAGGGTGATCAAAATCAATATTCGTCATGATTGCATAATCTGGAAAATACGAAAGGAAATGCCTTCTATATTCACAAGCTTCAAACACAAAATACTCGGCATTTTCTTCCCCTTTACCCGTACCATCTCCGATTAAAAATGCAGTTGGTTTTGCACCTCTCATGACATGCGAAAGGAGCCCGGTTGTAGATGTCTTCCCATGGGCACCAGTCACAGCAATACTAGTGAAATTTTGCATAAAATCACCTAAAAAACGGTGATATCGAATGACAGGTAAACCTAGTTTCATCGCTTCTTGAATTTCTTCATGATCATCTTTATAGGCATTTCCAGCAATAACTGTTAATCCTGGTACAATATTTTCTTTTTGGAAAGGTAGGATCTTTATTCCTAAATGCTCAAGGGCCGTCTGTGTAAAGAAACGTTTCTCAACATCTGAACCCTGAACCTCAAAATTCATATCATGAAGAATTTGTGCTAGTGCACTCATTCCAGATCCTTTTATACCCACAAAATGGTAAATTGTCATATAAAGAACCTCCAACCATCTTCTAACTGTATCACAGTATATGACATTTTCTTTTATTTGCTCATTTTTGCATGACAACCCTCTTTGCTAGCAAATAGTGAACACGATTTTATCATATTGTGACATTATATCATCTTTTAATTATAAAAACTATGCAACGTTTGGCCATAATACCTTTTCTTTCTATGTCTATTTTACTCCATAGTTTATGAAAAAAAGCCTAAAATAATCATACTTACATTTCTTGTAAACTTTGAAGATCATCCTGATTAATTAATACATCACGCGGTTTACTTCCACGGTTTTCAGATATATACCCGTTTTTCTCCATCATATCAATTAATCTAGCTGCTCGATTATAACCAATCTTGAATCTTCTTTGAAGGCTCGAGGTCGAAGCAGATCCTTGATCCACGACAAATTCACAAGCTTCAAAGAATAGTTCATCTTCTTCTTCAGTAACAGCCGCCCTCTTTAAGAGCTCCTCTTGATGAAACAAGTAGTTTGGACTTTGTTCTCTTCGCACATGAGCAACTACTTGATCAATTTCTTCATCCGAAACAAATGTACCTTGAAGGCGAACAGGCTTTGAGGATCCATTTTCTAAAAATAGCATATCCCCACGACCTAATAGACGTTCTGCTCCAGCAATATCAATAATCGTACGAGAATCGATTTGACTGGATACAGAAAAGGCGATTCTTGTAGGAACATTTGCTTTAATTAATCCGGTAATAACATCAACAGACGGGCGTTGTGTTGCAATAATTAAGTGAATACCACACGCTCTTGCCTTTTGAGCAATTCGACATATCGCTTCCTCGACATCTGCAGGAGCCATCATCATCAAGTCCGCTAATTCATCTATAATAATGACAATGAACGGTAGCTTATCGGCATGTTGATTATGCTGTTCACATTGTTCATTAAAACGATTAATCTCACGTACTCCCGTATGTGCAAATAATTCGTATCGTCTTTCCATTTCTTCAACAGCCCACTTAAGGGCAGCTGTAGCTGCTTTTACATCCGTAATCACTGGGCTTACAAGATGCGGTATTTGATTATAAGGCGCTAGTTCAACCATCTTTGGATCAATTAATAGAAGCTTTAATTCATCAGGCCTTGCTTTATAGAGGAGGCTGACCAAGATGGTATTTATGCACACACTTTTCCCCGATCCAGTAGCTCCTGCAATTAATCCGTGCGGCATTTTACGCAAATCAGTTACAATAGGCTTTCCGGATATATCTAGTCCGAGTACAGCTGTTAACGGAGACTTCGAATGAAGAAATTCAGTACTGTTTACTATTTCTGAGAGTAAAACCGGTCTACTTACTTCATTCGGGACCTCAATCCCAATTGTGTGTTTTCCTGGAATCGGTGCTTCAATTCGAATATCCTTTGCGGCAAGACTTAATTTGATATCATCTGCTAGATTAGTGATTTTATTTACCTTTACCCCTGGCTCCGGTTGCACTTCAAACCTTGTAACCGATGGACCTTGTGTAACATTTACCACACTTGCTCGAACATTAAAACTTTCTAACGTGTCGTTTAGTAGTCTTTCCCTCTCTTCAAGCCATTCTCCACTAGTATCATATACAACGGGAGGTGAAAGAAGATCGAGCACCGGGAATACATAGTACGGATTTTCCTCATCGATCACTTCAGCTATCTCATTGACGCTAATAGGCTGCTCATTATCTTCGGCTTCCTTTTCAGTTATCAATGGCGAGGGTGGTTCAAAAGTGACTTCACTCTTTATTTGATTCCTTTTTTCCTCTAATTTACGACGATCTTCTTTCAACATTAATACATTAAAAGGCAAATGCGAGCGTTTGGGTGCAGGTACGAAAGGAGGTTCTTCATTATGATCTAATTCCTCCTGTTTGATATTCTGTTCCGTATTCTGTTGCATGCTTTCTTCGATTGTTTGCACTTCTACCTGTTCAAGTTCCTCTTCGGCAACAGTCCATTCTTCTGTCTGTATACTCTGTACTTCTACTTGCAGTTCTTCTATTTGAACACTCTGTTCAACTTTTAGCTTTACCTCTTCCTGGGTGGAACTCTCAACTGCTACGGCAACCTCCAATTCCCAGGTAGGCTCCGATGGAACGTCTTCCTCTATAACTTCCTCATTAACTCTCTCTATTTGTTCTAGATGAACATATTCTAGGTCTACCCCTGTTTCTACAGGAAGCAATTCCTCCGTAGGATCCATGCTAACTAATTCAATTGGATCCGTATTTATAATCGGTTCTTCTACTTGAACCACTTCTTCAATGGCTTGTTTCTCTATTTTTTCTCCCT
This sequence comes from Robertmurraya korlensis, assembly GCF_023715225.1. Lineage (GTDB taxonomy): Bacteria > Bacillota > Bacilli > Bacillales > Cytobacillaceae > Robertmurraya_A. The sequence continues at coordinate 80,775 of NZ_JAMBNS010000001.1, read as the reverse complement.
TAACAGGTGCCTCATAAGATCGCTCTATGTACTCTTTCTTCAAAAAGGAGTTTAACTCGTATTCTACCGGCTTCTCCTCCTGCGTTCTTCCCCTTTTCTCAAACCCATAAACTGGAGAAGGAATTTCTGTTGGTCGAAACGGTCTTCTTGATACATCTCTATTTTTTGTTTCACTTTTAGGAGGAGGACTTACTTTGCTTTTTGTAAGAGAGCCAACTCTAGGCTTCGAACGAACCGGTTCACTTTTCCTCTCTGGTTCTGTTCGTTGACGGGAAGAAGTCCTTTCTTCTCTACTCTTTCTTGTTGTTTGCTGCATTTCTCTTTCATCAGGTATTAACGGAAACTTAAATTTCCCCTTCGGATACTGGTAGACAATTCGAGCATCAATATCCTTTTGTTCTTTTTTAGTTTCTTTAAAGGGTTCTACTATTTGTTCATTTATTTCTTCCACTTCATCGTCGTCACTTATTTTACTAAATAATTTCTTAAACCAATTCAAACCTTATCACTCTTTCTTCTATCTCATCATGTCTTCTTATTTTATCATTGAATACAATAATATCGACAAGAAATAAAAGATTGCTAGTAATAATATAATTTTGAATCTTTTGACCTAACTACCAGTAAGCTTGTTGGTCTTTGTTTCAGGACAACATAAAAAAGAAAAAAGGACCCTGATTGGCCCTTTAGTTTGGTTTTTTGCTTCTATTTTTTCCTAAGATAAAGATCGGTTCTAATTCACCATTTTCATATAAAAAGGATAATGCCGTGATTGGCACTCGACCGCTGGCAAAAAAGCTCATGGTCATTTGTGCGAGAATATCATAACCGGTCTCATTTTGAATATCTGCTAAAATTAATACATCCTGATGTGGAACCGCTACAGCCATATCACCAGTAATTTTCGAACTCATTTCCTTTAAAAATGCATCGTTTAGGACACGGCTTGCATCATACCCGTCGTTTGTATTGAGAAAATAAAAGATATTTCCTGCCACTTCATCGCGTTTCATGTTAGTCTTTAGGCTTCTTACATTGAATAGAGCTACTTCCCGAATATAGTCTCTCGTCCAATTTTCCTTTGCCATTAATGCTTCATCAATAATTCGGTAGGCATTTCCCAAATCTAACGCATAATACACTCTAGTTTCGGCCGTATGATCATCATATACTAGCGGAATTTCTTCACGCGATACAACTGGTGTAGACGTAGATCGTATGACAGGGAAAATCCGAGTTTTTTCACCTTGTTGAGTCGTTTTCTCATCCATAGCCTTAAGACCTTCTTCAACATAATATACAACTTCATCAATGGCCTTTTCTTTGTCTACTTCCCATTTTGCTATAATTCTAGGCAACTCAACCGTAATACCTCGTCCACTTTCCTTACTCTCTATACGTAATAAATCATTTTTTCGGTCATAAGTAATCGTACGACTTTCACTTTGAAGGCATTTTTCAAGTTCCGCCTTCATTTTTTTACTATCCATCTTCATAAATACTTCCCTCCTTTTTGGAGAATACGCTTTTTTCTACATGAAATAGCCCCAATCTTGGGAGGATTGGGAGCTATTTCATTATTATAGACCTTCGATAAATTGCTCAATTTCCTCTTGGGTTTTCCGGTCTTTGCTGACAAAACGACCTAGCTCGTTTCCATCTGCAAACGCGATAAAACTTGGGATTCCGAACACATCTAAGCTAATACACAGGTCAATAAACTGATCACGATCTACATGTACAAATTGGTATTCACTATATTTCTCTTCTATTTCTGGCAAGACCGGCTCAATGACTCGGCAGTCTGGACACCAATTTGCCGAAAACATAAAAATATGTTTCCCGTTATTTTTCATCGTTTCAAACTGTTCTACACTCTCAAGCATTTTCATATGATTACCTCCCATTACAGTTTATACAGTAAGTAAATTGTTATTCAGACTACCCCATATTCTAAATCATTGTAGCTTATTTTGAAAAGAAATTAGCTTCCAACAAAAAACGAAGGACTTCATCCTTCGCTTCCTTTTAACTTTATGGAGTTAACGATGTCAATCATCATATCTGCTTCGCTGCTTAGAGACCTTGTTTTTGTTTCTGTGGTAATCTTCATACCACCAACCCCTATAGTAAGCTCGTTCAGGTTATTCTCTAGCTTTTTTACTAATAGATAACCATATTTCCCATCCGTTTTGATTACTTTATCGGTATCGTATTTGTCTTGATCGACTGTTGATTGGTAAACGACTTCGCTATCTTGACCTTCTATAGGATTGTAAAACAATATATATGTTTTTGAACCATTCTTTAAAATAATATTATTGGGAGATTCTTCTTCCACTTCAAAACCAAAAGGTAAATAATATTCAATTTCCTCAGTTTTATTATTTGGTTTTTTAGCCTCTTCCTTAAATGCGTTCTCCACAGCATTAACTGTTTCTGTTTCCTCTTCGTCAAAGGATGCAGAACATCCGCTAAGGTAAAATAGAGCAGCTATACAGAGGAGAGATGCCTGTATATACTTTCTCATACTTTCTTCCTCCCTACATAGGAACTATTGTCTTCATGTCTATCATACCCGTCTCCCTATCCAATGACAAGCCTTCCAATTGTTACAATTGTGTTTCTAAACCGTTTATGTGCCTGTATTCATACTGACCGACAAGTAAAGTGCTGACGTGAAGAAACATTCCCTGCCTCGGGATGAGTCCATTTGTAAAGATTCCAATGGCTCCTTCTTTGCTTCGAATATTGGTTTTTTTCATGAATTCATCCATAATCGGACCTAATTCTTCTCCTACTAAAAGCCTATGCTCAATTTCTTTTGGTAATAAGATCCTAGCTCCACCGCTGCTAATGGGGGATTTTCCATGTTGAACTAATGCCCCCCAATTACATAACATCATTCCAAATTTCGTTTGCTGCACTCCACCTTCAAGACCTATCCCTATTTCTGCATCACTATTTTCAAGAGCTGCTTGTGCTCGATTGATGGCTCCTTGAATCGTCTCTTCATCTGAAAAGGGTTGTTCACTTACTCCAGATGGGACATCCATTCCCATGACTGTTGCACGATATCTCTTAAAGGCCTCTTCAACAGCTTTTACTTTCGTTTGGTTTTTTGATCCTACTGCCACATGCATATAACTACACCTCAGCTTCAATATAAAAGGAGAGGTTACCAATGGTACCTCCCTATCGTTTTTAACTATTTTGTCTAATCGTATCTACTGTAGTCTGGTCACAAGCTTTTACAAGTTTTATTAAAAGCTCTTTTGCAGCAGCATAATCATCAACATGAACAATTGAAGCGGCAGTATGGATGTATCGAGAGCAAATACCAACAACAGCACTTGGAACGCCTTCATTTGAGATATGCACTCGTCCAGCATCAGTACCACCAGGGGAGACAAAGTATTGATATGATATATTATGCGTCTCTGCTGTATCTAGAACAAACTCCCTCATCCCACGATGGGTCACCATTGATCGATCTAGAATTCTTAGCAGTGCTCCTTTTCCTAGTTGACCAAACTCATTTTTATCACCCGCAGCATCATTTGCAGGACTTGCATCAAGGGCAAAGAAGATATCTGGCTTAATTAAAGCGGCTGCTGTTTGTGCCCCTCTCAATCCAACTTCTTCTTGAACTGTTGCGCCAGAATATAAAATATTTGGCAAGCTCTCTCCTTGAACTTCTTCTAATAATTCAATAGCTAGACCACAACCATACCGATTATCCCAAGCCTTAGCCATTATTTTCTTTTCATTTGCCATTGGGGTAAACGGACAGATTGGTACAATTTGCTGTCCTGGCTTAATGCCTAGTTCCTTTGCGTGATCCCTGCTATCTGCCCCAATATCAATCAACATATTGCTAATTTCCATCGGCTTACTTCTCTTACTTTCGTCCAAAAGATGAGGAGGAATGGAAGCAATCACCCCAGTAACAGGTCCGTCATTTGTCATGACCTGTACACGCTGTGCTAGTAAAACTTGGCTCCACCAACCGCCTAATGGCTGAAAACGAATCATCCCATTATCTGTAATCGCAGTAACCATAAATCCAACCTCGTCCATATGTCCCGCAACCATCACACGAGGACCCTTGGAATTTCCGTGCTTCACTCCAAAAATACTTCCTAAATTATCTTGAATGATTTCATCAGAATACTGAGTTAATTGTTCACGCATAAACTTTCTAACCAAATGCTCATTTCCTGATGCACCCTGAAGTTCCGTTAGCGTTTTGAAAAGCTGTAATGTCTTCGAATTCATGTATTATGGCCTCCTAATATTCACATGACTCTTTATGTACATTCTTATTTTACTTAACTTTCCTACGTGTTACCACTTTATTGGCTGCTACGCTTAATTATGTGCGCAAAATTTGATATGATGGAAGAAGGATTTATTGGTATGAAAAAGGAGGGGCTTTATGAACTGGAAATCATTTTTTACTGGTGTTTCTGTTGGAATCATTTCAGGCTTTCTGGCTAGCGAATGGGTCTCCCAAAAGGGCAAAGTGTCCCCAGAAAAAGCCCTTACACACGCAAAGGCAAAATTTAAAGAAAGAGGTCCAATTAGTGGCTCTTGGATCCAAATGACAACCGAGCCGTTTGAAAAAAACAACATAACCTATGATGTGTATAAAGGTGGAGTATCACGAACAGTAGATGACACTTTAGAACAATACGAATTTGTATCAGATGCAAAAACTGGAACCATTCTAGAAGTATATTCACTATAAGAAAAGCTGCCAATAGGGCAGCTTTTCTTATCTCTCTCTCTTCACTGACTCAACAATTTCATAATGCTCATTCCACTTTAGTGCGCGATAGAAAGCATCATGATAAAAGGTAAACCAAGCCTGATTCTCTATCCCAAATTGAAGCCACTTTTGCTTTGCATCTATTGAATTCATTGGGTAATCATCGTATGCCATAACCCAAAGTGGATTTTGATGGGCATGTGTAGGCATGATATCTGCCATATGAATAATCATTTCATGGTCATCCTCAATGATAAGAATGGAATGTCCATCACTATGTCCGCCTGTATGCACCATTTTTATTTTCCCTTTGACCCACTCTTTCTCAAAAGGAACCACCTGTGATTCTATGCTTTGCCAATTTTCTTTCCAGTATGTATTTTGAGACCGAATATTTGGTTTTCTCATTTCATTCCACTCTACTGTGGAAACGATAATTTCTGCGTTAGGAAATACAGAAACATACTCGTTGTTCACTTTTTCTGTTAGCCCACAAGCATGATCAAAGTGCAAATGTGTCATTAAAACATAATCAATATTTTCTTTTGTTAACCCTAATTTCTCTAAGGAATGTAGTAGTTCTGATTCCTCTGTGACACCGAAATTCTTTTTTTGTTTGTCAGATAGCTTTCCTTTCCCAATTCCAGTCTCAACCAAAAAGTTTTTCCCATCCTGCTGAATTAAAATTGGGTCCGTCCGAAGCTCAATTTGATTTTTGTCGTTATGAGGGTATTTCTTTGACCAAAGCGCTTTCGGTACGACACCAAACATGGCACCACCATCTAAATGTGTAACTCCACCATTTAACCAAGTAAGCTTTACATGGTTTAACTGTAACGTTTCCATTTCATCCCCCCTAGGTCTTATACCTGTATTGTACCATTCCTTCCTTTTTTAGGAATATAAAAAAGAGTCTATCACGACAATAGACTCACTCGATTTACTGTATAAAATTTTTTCCATAAAAAATTTCATCCATTTCGGTTGTTAAGCTTTCTGTAATTTCTTCCTGCTCATATGGGCTTAACGAATTCTTTGTGTATCCAAATAAATAATTATTTAAATCAAAATTTTTCAGTTTGCACTTTGTATGAAAAATATTCTCTTGATACACGTTTACATCAATCATATCATATTGATTCTTGATCTCGTCCGGAATAAAGTTTTGTATCGATGTGATATCATGATCAATAAACAATTTGTGACCGTGTTTATCCCTCGTAAACCCGCGTACCCGATAATCAATCGTCATAATATCTGTATCAAACGAATGGATTAAGTAATTTAACGCTTTTAAAGGAGAGATTTCCCCACAAGTAGAGACATCAATGTCCGCACGGAAAGTACTAATTCCTTCATATGGATGAAACTCTGGGTACGTATGAACCGTAATATGACTTTTATCCAATTGCATCACCACTGAATCAGGTAGTGGACCTGGTGATTCGTCATATGTAGACTCAGTCGGTACCTCAACAACAGGTCCTTCAGAAACGAGGATGGTCACACTTGCTCCCTGCGGTACATAATCCTGCTGAGCAATATTTAAAACATGTGCACCAATAATATCGGATACATTTTTTAAAATTTTGGTTAACCGGTCTGCATTATATTGTTCATCAATATATTCTAAGTAAGCTTCTCGCTCTTGTCTGGTTTTTGTGTAACAAATATCATACATATTAAAGCTAAGTGATTTAGTTAAGTTATTAAATCCATGCAACTCAATTCGCTGTTCTGGAGTGAGCATTCATTCTTCCCCCTTCACATAATCTCCGTAAATATTATTAACTTACCCAACTCCTTACGAAAAAAACAGTCCTACAATTGTAGGACTGCTTATTTTTTCTGAAATTGAACTTCAGAACGATAGATACGGAAGCCTTTAGACGAGAACTTCTCTTCGTATTCTGTCATAATATTTCCTTCGTAAGAACTATTATGAAGGTCTAAGCTTACATACTTTAAAAGCATTCCGTACTCTGAAAAGCTTCTAAGAGAGAATTCAAATAAGCCTTGATTATCTGTTTTAAAGTGAATTTCTCCATTATCTACCAGAATATTTTCATAAATGGAAAGGAAGGTTTTGTATGTTAACCGTCTCTTTTCATGGCGTGTTTTTGGCCAAGGATCTGAGAAATTTAGATAAACTTGATCAACATCACCCTTAGCAAAATAGTTCTGAAGTTCGACAGCGTTTACGTTCATTAGACGCAAATTAGGAAGGTCTTCCTCAATTAGGCGGTCGAGAGCAATAACAATTACACTTTTATATACCTCAATCCCAATATAATTAATATGTGGATTTGCTTTAGCCATTTCAGTAATGAAACGACCTTTCCCCGTTCCAATTTCGATATGAATAGGCTGGTCATTCCCGAATACTTCGTTCCAATTTCCTTTGTAGCTTTCTGGATTTGCTACAACATATTGCGGATAGGATTCGAGCCTATCCTTTGCCCAAGGCTTATTTCTTAAACGCATGTTGACACCCCTAAAATAATCTATCGTTCAAACCATATCATGTGAGCAATTTTGATGCAACCAAAACTAATACTTCGCCCATATTATTAATTTACGTATAAATAAAAAAAGGAATTCACAACATAAATGTGAAGTTCCTTTTTGCGTATTTTCAAGCAACCTTGAAAGGGTGTATCGAATGCCTTTAGAACAAAAAGATCAAATGAATTTATTAAAAGATATATTAACGAATCACAGTACCGATTGTTGCGGGTCTGTATCTGAATGTGAACAATTAGAACGTTTGGTAAAATCACTGATGGTTAACACGGAACTCGATCAAGATGTAAAACATGTACTAGAACAAATTTATAGCTATTCTCAGCACGGAGCAAACACAAATGAGCTTGATCAACATATCGAGTCCCACCAAGAACAACTTGGACAGTGGGTATCAGAAATCGATCAATTTTCTTGACCAACCAGTGTAGACAAATAATTCACCCAGTAATTCATCTCTTCGTATCTATCCTTATTTTTATGCCATTGAATAGATGAAATGGTCTGCGCAATCGTATACCATTTCATTCGTAGCATCAGTTCGTCCGTAAGCTCTATTTCATACATGTCCAACCAATCGCTCCATTTGTCTTGCGGGAGATACCAATACAGCATCATCCCTAGGTCTATGGCAGGGTCGGCAATCATCGCACCATCCCAATCAATGAGGTACAACTGGTTGCTTTCTGTGAGCAACCAGTTATTGTGATTAACATCGCAATGACAAACAACTTTTTCCTCATAATGTATACGATCGAGCTCCTGATGCAAGAATAATAGAGCCTCTTGGATGGCCGCTTGAGATTTCACATCCTCATCTAGCCCCTCCACTACAATGGACAAAAGATGAACAGGCTCTAATGGAGTTTTCCCCATCCTTTTTAGCATGCCGAGTAAGGCTTCCGACTGGTGAATTTTCTTTAAGAGCTTTGCCACGCGCTTCGTATTCATATCTTGCGGCTTTAGCTCTCTTCCCTCTAACCATTGCTGAGCAGTGATTACATCCCCGTTTTCAAGCCTTTTCGTCCAAATTAGCTTTGGAACAATACCTTCTGCTGATAATACGGCAAGGAATGGAGAGGAATTTCGTTTAAGAAAGAGCCTCTGATCTTCATGCTGTGCAATAAACGCTTCTCCTGTCGCTCCTCCTGCAGGAACGATTTCCCACTCTTGTCCAAATAAGTGTTCCAAAATTGTTCACCTTCATTTTAACTGCGTCGTTAGTTTCTATAATAAGTAGCTTTGCTTTATTAAGTATTCACCATGGTAAGGTACAAGTCTCTTACAAGTAAAAAAGACGGCTATTGTAAAAAAAATCGACAATAGCCATCTTTATAGATTTTATCTCCTAGTGTTTCCTTCGTCAAGTAGAGACATCATACTTTCTTACTTGACTAGTACATAAACACTAAGTGGAGGGAGACTAAATTCTTTTTCATGTATCTGATAAATCCCATTCAATTCTACAATATTTTGGTCCGCAATGACCTGCCAATCAACGGTAGGTAACGAAACATGACGTTCTACTTTTAGAGGATTGAATAGAACGATGATTTCACTCCATGTTCCAAATTTCCTAACATCACGAAGGGTATATCCAATAACAGGCTTTTCCAATGGTAAGAAAGACATATGCTTATTAATCAGTTCAGTTGTATGAAAACGAAAGGCTTGATGTGTTTTTCTTAATTTGATTAATCCCTTGATATAGTCTACATGCTCTTTGTTTTCATAGACCCGGTCCCAATCCACTTGATTAATGTCATTAGGGGCTCGATAACTATTTCCATTTCCTTTTTTCGTCCGAAAAAATTCTTGGCCACAATGTAAGAAAGGCACTCCTTGTGACAGGAGAACAAATGCGGTTGCTAATCTCTGCTGCTTTTTTCTAATCTCTTCAGGCTCCTCTTTCTCACATATAAGGAGTTTATCCCAAAAGGTGTGGTTGTCATGAGATTCGATGTAGTTTACCGATTGAATCGGCTCTTGAAATAATCCCTTTTCCTTTAAACCTACACTACCTGCTAAAATCTTCTTTGCAGCCTCATAGTATCTTTCATTTCCTAACGCGTAGCCTTTATCATGGAGATTGAATGTATTGCCCTTTACGGTATCCCTAAAGAAGTCATTGAATTGACCAACCCTTGAAAGTTTCTTCTGATTACGAATACTCGCCTTTGTATCAATGGCGATCGGAGTATTTAAGTCCCACCCTTCCCCAATCATAATGGTCGAAGGATCCAATAAATCAAGCGATTTTCTTATTTCATTCATGGTTTCTATATCTAAAATCCCCATCAAATCAAAGCGAAAGCCATCTATACCGTATTCTTTTTTCCAAAAGAGGACCGATTCGACGATAAATTTCCTTACCATTTTTCGTTCAGAAGCAATGTCATTTCCTACTCCAGTTCCATTAGAGGGCATTCCATTTTGATCATGACGAAAAAAGTAGCCTGGTACAATTTTTTCAAAAGAAGATTCTTCTCTAATATAAACATGGTTGTATACTACATCCAATATGACTCGAAGGCCTTCATCATGAACAGCGCCAATTAACTTTTTTAATTCATTGATTCTCGCATATGGATCATGACAATTAGATGAATAACTTCCTTCAGGAGCATTAAAGTGTATCGGATTATACCCCCAGTTATAATCCTCCTTATCCCCTAACTCATCAACACCAGCAAAATCATGAAGCGGTAGTAGCTCGATATGTGTTACTCCTAAATTCTTTATATAGCTAAGACCCGTAAGTTGACCGTGGCTAGTAAACGTATCTCGTTCACTCGTACCTAAATATAAACCTTTATCTGTAACTCCACTATTTGGATGGACGGTTAAGTCTCTAATATGTGCTTCATAAATAATAGCGTCAGTAGGGGAATTAAATCCGGTTAGTGGTTTACTTACCACAGGTGTTCGATTTAGATCAATTATCACCCCTTTTTCCCCATTCGCTGTAACAGCAACAACATAAGGATCTACCGCTTCTCTCCATTGAAGATTCACACAAACAAGATAAGTATAGTGATATCCCTCCAGATCCCCTTCTACCGTCGTGACCCATACCCCTTTTTCCATGCGAGTCATTTCGTATTGGTTTGCTTGATCGTCAGCTGTACGAGCAAGTTTCACCTGACATTGGGTTGCGGTAGGCGCCCAAAGTGTAAAGATGGTCCTTTCTGGTGAATATTGAATTCCCAATGGCCCGTCATAATAAAATTTCTCATCAAACTGAGGAGTTCGGATAACCGCTCCTATTTGGAGATCCGTCTCCCCTCCATATTCATCCATCACACAATAAGTCAATCCGACTTCCGGCTCCTTGCCGGTGGTGCAAATATATTTAACGGAATCATGTAATCGTATTTTCTCAATAATAGCTAACTTCTCCGTTTTATCAGCTGCTTTCAGTGAAAATTCCCTTGACTCGCCATTATGATAACTCATTGGTAACAAGATTGTAATTATGTTCACATCATCTAAATAGGCATAAAAAAGTCTCTCAATAATAATCATGCATTTTTCAGCTCCTTCTGCCCCCTATCCTTCTTTATTCCCCTTGTGATAATTGGCAACACCTGCTGACAAGCCTGAATTTGTAAAGGTGTTTCGGCAAAATAATCACCATCAGCATGTGCCATCATTGGGTTAGAAGAATATATTTGAATTTCTCGTCCAGCTAATATCTTCACTTCTTTGAAGGCGACATGACCACCCCAAAAAACGCTTACAAACACAGAAAGCATTTTTAGCCTTGATACACGATGTACAATGATAATATTTAACAAGCCATCATCGGTTTTTGCATTCGGGGCAATTTGCATTCCTCCCCCATAAAACGGCTGGTTGGCCACAGTCACAAACCAGGTAGCAGGAAAATCATAAAGGCTGCCATCCACAGTAAGTTGAACATCTGTCGGTTGATAAAATAGAATTTCCTTGATAAGCAAGTACACGTATACAAGGCCACCTAAGGATAATTTATTTAACCACTTTTTCATAGTTGATTGATTAGCGAGTTTGGAAATTAAGCCATCGAGTCCTGCTCCCATGTTATTTATGAAGTACAGGTCTTCCATACTGGAGCTTGATATTCTCCCCACGTCAGTTAACCTCGGTTCTTGCTTTCTCTCTCTTAACATTACGGATAATGCATGAAGAGGATTTCGTGGTATTTGAAATCCTCTTGCAAAATCATTTCCAGAACCAGCAGGAATAAATCCAACCTTTACATGTGGACTAGAGATGACTCCATTAACTACCTCATTTAATGTTCCATCTCCACCAACAACTGTGATTGATACCTCACCTTCTTGCTTAGCAAGACGCATCGCTATTTCAGCACCATTTCCTTTATAAGCGGTGAGAAAGGCTTTGTAGGGAATTTGTTGTCTTTGTAATTCTTTTTCGACTTTATCCCACACTTTTAAACTATAGCCATTTTTCGCATTTGGATTAATAATAAAGTATAATTTCCCCATTTTTCTCATCCCATACGTGTCTAGAATTCTTTTTCTTCTTGTTCTCCTTTATTTAAAACATCCCATTCTATTCGGCGCATACTTGTTGTTTGACTAAACTGCAGAAGCATTTGTGCTGCTCTAAGCTGTGCATGCTTTAGTGGCGTTTTATTGCTTCTCATTGTTTGAAACCATTCTTCGTAATTTCTTTTTTCAATGAGTTGTATACCATAGGGTGGATAGGGATAATCAATATAGCCATTTCTACTTAATACTACTTTATGAATCGGCAACTCTATTTCATACAACTCAAATATTTTCTTTACAATTTTTTCTGTACGATTGAGTCCAATAAGTGGATTTAACACCTTTTGTTCCTGGTCTTGATGACGCTTTACCCAAAACCTTTCTTTCGTTCCTTGAAAGACCGCATGATCCTCTTCCTCTAAGAAGCTGATACACCACACATCTGTTGGAGTGATTAAAATCGTTTCTACTTCTACCGGAGCTTTTTTCAATAGAAAGATTGGCTCATACATCACGAGGGTTGTATCAGGAAAGCGTTGCAAAAAGTATTTAAGCCTGTGATCATACAAATACTTCTTACTGATATTCGATTGCTCCAATAAGGTTGTGCTCGCCCATTTCATTTGAAAACGTAGTAATTGGTCGAGAAATTGATGCTTTAGCTCAACTTCAGTAGCTGGTTTAAAGGTAAATGACGGGGAAAATGAAAGACCAGAAGATTCTTGTACCTCCGATTGTATCTCCTTCTCCTCCGCTTCATCGTCTTTTCTTTCTCTTTTAAAAAATCCCTTCATACGATCAACTAATGGCTGTTTATCTTCTTCTAACCAATTCGTTGAGACCGGTTGAATGCTTTCAATGATAGAATCTGACTCCCAGAGAGAGTGAATTTTTCCCCATTGCTGCTTTTTCAACCTTACATATCTAGAGGGATATTCATAAATATTTTGTTCGTAACGTGAAACATAATCTTGCAGTTTAATTAATTGTCCCATGCGGGTTTTCCTTTCTATAAACAGATGATCTACAACTTAAAAGATTGAACAACCTCATATTTTGGTTCTCTGTCCAAATGTGTCTGATACAACACCACTTCATTAGCAACAAACGAGAAAGCGTCACGAACAAAAGGGTTCTTTAGCTGTAGTAATTCAGGCGCAAAAGGGGTATTTCCCTTCCACTTTCTTGCTATAGTTATATGTGGATGAAAAGGTCTCTTCTCAAGGGAAAAACCGGCTAGCTCGCAAGCATCAAATACCTTTTTCCTTACTTCGTATAAACAAAATTGTTCCACTAATCGCACCCAAAAGATTCTTGGAGACTCCTTTCTTCCGAAAGTATCAAGCCCTTCAATATTTAGAGGAAAAGCATTTTCATTCTTAAGTGCATCGGATACAAATTGAATCGACTTTTCCAACATGCCTATTTCTGCATTTCCTAAAAAGGCTAGAGTAATATGAAAATCCTCAGGATGAACCCATTTTTGAAAAGGAAACTCCTTTTGAAGGGGAAGTAGTTTATTATATACAAGGATTTTTGTATCACTTGGTATTTTTACTGCATAAAAAAAATGAGCTTTTTTATCCATAAACTTTTCAAACCTTTCAAGCTTTCTTATATTTTAACAGAGATTGTAACTGAATCGAAAAAATGACGATCACACGAAGCACATATGTTTGAATACAATATACCTCTTTAGGTATAATAAAGTTATTCACTTTTATATGTTACATTTCCCATTTTTGCAGTAAAAATATCGATTTCTAAGGAAAATTATTGAAGGTTAGGAGAACATTAGATGAAAGTTGTTCAAAATATTGCGGAACTAATTGGGGAAACCCCTCTACTTAAATTAAATCGTTTGGCACCCCAAAATGGTGCTAGCGTCTATTTGAAACTCGAATTTTTTAATCCTAGTAAAAGTGTAAAAGATCGTGCTGCATTCAACATGATGATTACAGCTGAACAAAAAGGTTTATTAAAAAAGGGTGCAACTATTATTGAGCCGACAAGCGGGAACACAGGAATTGGACTAGCTATGAATGCTGCAGCCCGAGGATACCGCTCCATTTTAGTCATGCCTGATACCATGACAAAGGAACGCATCAATCTATTAAAGGCATACGGTGCTGAGGTTGTTTTAACACCAGGTGATGAAAAAATGCCTGGTTCCATAAGAAAGGCACAAGAGCTAGCAAAAGAAATACCTAATAGTTATTTACCTATGCAATTTGAAAACGAAGCGAATCCTGATGCACACAGACACTCTACCGCTCTTGAAATTGTTGAAGCGATGAAGGAAATAGGTAAACCACTTTCGGCTTTTGTCGCCACTGCGGGAACAGGAGGCACGATAACTGGAACGGGTGAAGTGTTAAAAGAACATTTCTTAAATTTGCAAGTTCATGTAGTGGAACCTGCAGGCTCACCGGTGCTTTCTGGAGGCAAGCCTGGTAAGCATAAACTAGTAGGAACGAGCCCAGGATTTATTCCTGATATCCTAAACCAGGATGTATACGACCACATTCATAAAATTACCGATGAAGATGCCTACACAATCACAAGAAGATTGGCTAGTGAAGAAGGAATCTTAGTGGGGCCATCCTCTGGTGCCGCCTGCTTCGCTGCCATCGAAGTGGCTAAAACTCTTGGCCCTGATGACGTTGTTGTCTGCATTGCATGTGATACCGGTGAAAGATATCTATCAAGTGATTTATTTTCTTAAGATACTAGAGAAGGCTGCCATAATAGGCAGCCTATTTTAGTTATTCTATCGTTCCACATTCCTTCTCTATTTCTTCCTTTATTAACTGCTGAAGTTTTTTCGTAACTTCTCCTGGAAGTCCTCCAGAGATTTTTTTCTTCTCAACTTCTACAATTGGTGTTACCTCCACAGTTGTTCCAGATAAAAATACTTCATCCGCTCGTAAAACCTCTTCAACAGTGAATTCTTTTTCTTCAAAAGGAATTTGATGTTGTTCACATACTTGTTTTACTTTTTGCCTTGTGATTCCGTTTAGTATCAAGTTGTTCGATGGATGAGTGATAACCGTTCCATTTTTTACAATGGCTACATTTGATGAACTGCCTTCTGTTACGATATCGTCTCGATGTTGTATGGCCTCAAAGCAACCAGCTTCTACAGCTTTCTGTTTGGCAAGGAGATTCCCTAGTAAATTCAGACTCTTAATATCACAGCGTAGCCAACGAATGTCCTCAATGAATATAGCCTTTACCCCTTCTTGCATACTGCTGACTGGACGATCCACTTTTCTTGTATAAGCAACAAAAATAGGAGCTACGTTTTGAGGGAAGGCGTGATTACGTGGAGATGCTCCCCTTGTAAATTGCATATAAATGATGCCATTAGTTAGCTCATTTTTCTCAATCAGACCTTGTAACATTGTCTCTAATTCGGACGGTTGATAAGGTATTTGAATGCTTATCTTTTCCGCACTTTCCTGCAATCGATTCAAATGTTCCTTGGCCGTAAACATTTTTCCATTATACACCCGTATCACTTCATAGACACCATCACCAAACTGATAACCACGATCCTCAATATCAACCGTTGCAAGGCCACGATCAACTATTTCTCCACCAACGATAACGTAATCCATACATACACTCCCTTTGTCCTCTATTTATTTAGCTAATTCATAGATAGCCTGAGCATAGATGGCTGTTGCTTTAAGCAAATCCTCTACAACCATATACTCGTCCTTTTGGTGAGCCACGTCTGGTCGACCTGGAAATAATGGTCCAAAGGCAACTCCTGATTGCAGCGAACGTGCATAAGTGCCCCCACCAATCGCAAGTAACTCTGCCTTCTCACCCGTTTGTTCTTCATAAACCTTTTTCAGAGTTTGAATTAGAAAATCCTTTTCATCCACATGATGGGGTTTGGAATCTGATACATTTTGGACCTCAAAACCTTGTTCATGCAAAACAGAAGCTAACTTTTCCTGTATTTGATCAATTTTTGCTGTGACAGGATAACGAAGATTGATTCCTAACATCCCGCCATTTTCTTTTGTAAAGGAAAGTTTTCCAACGTTTAACGTAAGATCCCCAGAAATATCATCCGTATATGAAATTCCCAATTGCTTTCCACGGCTATCAAGATAGAAATTGGTTTGAATAAAGGAAAAATACTGTTTACCTAGACCACTTAGCTGCAATTTATTTAAGAAAACGGCTAAAAGTATACCGGCATTTTTACCAAGATCAGGTTCCATCCCATGCACCGAGATTCCTTCTAGCTCTAAAATCAATTCGCCTTTATCTACAAAGTATTTTCCATTCAGCTGTTGTTCATCAAGGAAGGTTTGAAATTCTTGTATAATATGTGTCTCTTCTTGATTCGTATGTAAGGCTGCCTTGGCATAGTCAGGAACCATATTATATCTTCTGCCCGCTTGAAAAGATAATACAGTTGTTCCACTGTTTTCCTCTGTATCATTTGGCCTTTGCACAATATCAAAATCAGAGATTCCTTTTTCAGCAAATATGATCGGGAAATCAGCATCTGGTGCAAACCCCATCGTTGGCATTTCTTCGTGCTTAAAATAATGATCCACACAGCGCCAGTTGCTTTCTTCATCTGTTCCGATGATCATTCTCACTCTTTTCGAAAGAGGCAATTGAAGTTCTTTTACAATTTTCATCGCATAATAAGCAGCCATCGTTGGTCCCTTATCATCAATGGCACCACGAGCATAAATATTCCCATCCCGAATTTCTGCTGCATACGGGTCACTTGACCATCCATCTCCTTCTGGCACCACATCAACGTGACAAAGAATTCCGATGCTTTCCTTTCCTTCTCCGAATTCTACATGTCCAGCAAGATTTCCCACATTTTTGATTGAAAACCCATCTGATTCCCCAAGTTCAAGCATGTGGACAAGCGCATCCTTTACTCCTTGTCCGAGCGGTGCATCATCAGTGGCATTTTCTTCATCTAGTACGCTTTTAATTTGTAAAAGCTTTTGAGTATCTTCAATTAATGAATCTTTTCTTTTCTCGACTTCTGAAGACCAATTGATGTTTGTCACGAAAATCCTCCTAAATAATCCAATCTACTTGACTTAAATAATATATCCCCCTGCTGGAAAAGACAACCACAATGACAGGACTGCTAGAAAAAGTTTCATAAGAAAAATGCTGCCCAAATCGGACAGCATTTTTCTCATGGAGCAAGTAGTTCCTGTAGCTCAGCATTTTCGTAATCTAATGCGTAATCATAAGCCGTGTAGCCAGAGGCATCGATGTATTTGGCATCTGCTCCGTATTCTAACAACAGCTTAACCATTTCTACGTCCTCCGCAAAAACAGCACTGATGAGTGGGGTTGCATCGTATATATCGACCGTATTGGCATCTGCCCCATTTTCAAGTAATAAAACTGCAGCTTCATAATAACCAGAGTAAACCGCCCAATGAAGAGCAGATGAGCCCTCACTATCTACTTCATTTATGTCAGCACCTTCATCTAAAAGAGTGGAAATGGAATCGGTATCGTTTTCACTTGCCGCTTCCATTAAGGGTGTCATGCCCTCGATTTCAAATGCTTCAGAGAAAATATTGAACTTCTCTAATGCCTTGAAAGTCATATACACGCCACCGGCAAATACAAGTGATAGTAATAGCGTTACAATAACTCCAATGACAATTCCCCTTTTTGGTTCCTTTAACGTCTCCACTTCTGTTTCTGAAAAGAACTTATCCACTTCATATAATCTTTTTGGCAGATGAGGATGTGTAGAGAGCTTTTCATTTAACCAAACAAAGAAGCCCGCTTCAGATTCAATTTGTCTCATGTATAACTCTTTGTTAACCTTTTTATAAAGTTCCTTCCCTATTGCTAGAATGGTCAAAGCATTTTTTGATGCTGATAGTGATCCAGAGTAATAGGTTGCATAACGGTCGCATGTATATTCACATGCTCGTAAGTAGGCATCTCCTAAAAAAGGGACCCACATGGCCGGCAATAAAAGAAAATTCACCGTAACATGTTTCCTTTTTAAATGAGCAAACTCATGAGCAAGAACAAATAGTACTTCATCTTCTGCATCTCTTTCAATTAGTTCAAATATCTCTGAATAAAGTACCACCATATTTCTCCCGAAAAATCTGGTCGCAAATGCATTTAATATTCCTTGTGATTCCATGACATACATTTGTGGTATGTTTTCTAAGCCCATCTGTGCGGCCATTTCCTTTGCCTTTTCATAAAGGGAAGGAAATTGTTCTTCACTTATTCGAACGCCATTTCTTCTAATTCCTCCGATCATTAATCCATGAAAAAAAATGGATAAGAGGACCATGACGATAATAATTCCGATACCTAAAATAGAAAAAACTAAAAAAATATAAGTTAAAATACTAAAAGTTAATACAAGTGCAAAATAGATATTCTCTTTGCGATGGACAAGCTGTGAAGGTAAATAAGAATTCAATCTGTGTCATTCCTTTCAAATTATTATTGTCCTATTTTTTCAAAAATCAAATTTCTTATCATAACTTATATGACATAAGTAATAGAATGTAACAGCAGCAAGAAAAAGGAGGGATATTTTAAAGAAAAGATTACCATTTTATTAATTTATTATGTAAAAGTAGAAATTATCTGTAAATAAGAGTACAATAATCTACAAGAAAAGACATTTTCATTTAGCAGCTTATAATTCACTTGTAAAGGGGTTGTCTAGGGAAAAGAAGCTTACATACATTTGGAGAGTCATCTTCAAGAAGTCGTCCGTTGTAGCTATTTGCCAAAGGTTTGAAAAAAGGATAGGGAGTGGTTTTTTGAAACCTTCGACTAACCGGATGTTAAACCGTATCAAATCCATCTACATGTTTATTAATAACCATGGAATTGTCACGACGCAAGAGCTTGTGGAGGAATTTGGTATCACTCCTCGAACGATCCAGAGAGATCTAAATGTTTTAGCTTATAATGACCTAGTCGAAAGTCCAAGTCGTGGAAAATGGACAACAACCGAAAAAAAGGTAAAAATATCATCTTAAATGACGGTTCGCCCTTCCCTCATCGGAAGGGCGGACTCTTTATTTCACTTCATAGTTGATTAACTCTTCTAATTCCTCATCTGTTAATTCTCGATACTCTCCTAATTCCAGAGTCTCATCAAGCTTTAGAGGCCCCATTGATAATCTTTTTAAATAAATGACTCTTTTCCCTACCGCTTCAAACATTCTTTTTACTTGATGGAATTTCCCTTCGGTAATCGTTAGCTCGATATCAGATATTATTCCGGATTTCAAAATCGTTAAATAGGCTGGCTTCGTCAAATACCCGTCATCGAGTGTGACACCCTTTTGAAAAGCTTCCCCATCATCGTTAGTAACCATTCCTTCAATAACTGCGAAGTATGTTTTCGGAACGTGCTTCTTTGGAGATAACAAACGATGAGATAGCTGACCATCGTTTGTTATCAGTAAGAGTCCTTCCGTATCTTTATCAAGTCGACCAACAGGAAACGGTTCAAACACTTGATCCTCATATTCAAGCAAATCAATCACTGTCTCATCGTGATTATCTTCAGTAGCTGATATGACACCAGGGGGTTTGTTCATCATTAAATAAACAAATTCCTTGTACTCGACTACTTCTCCATTTAAGGTGACCACGTCATTATCTGGATCAATATGTTGTTTTGAATCTTTTATTACTTTATCGTTCACGACTACTGCGCCGTCTTTTAGAAGTTTTTTTACATCTTTTCTACTTCCATAACCTAAATTCGCGAGCATTTTATCAATACGCAATTGTTTCCCTCCCAGTGGAGTCTTACCCTCTTAGTTTTACCTTCTTCATGATTCTTTCCACACGTTCTCCAAACAAAAAGTAAATGAGGCGTGTTTTAAAGCTTAAGTATACATAAATCCCTGCTCCAGCTGCTGCTGAAAGGAGGATGATAATAATAGACTGCATCTCAGATTTTGGAGATAAAACCAGTGTAGCTAAATAGTAGACAAGTGCAGCTATGAGAATCATAAACACATTAAAAATAACAATAAGCAATCCTCTCCGCAAAACGAGGCGGAAGCGATATCCAGAAAATATTTTAATAACCACTAAATTAATGCCAATGGCAACTCCGTAACCAAGTGCGGTTGCGTAAATCGCTCCATCTGTCTCAAACATCTTGATGAATGGAATATTGAGTGAGAGCTTCACTAATATCCCTACTAACAGACTTAAAATGGTAAACTTTTGTTCGTCAATTCCTTGTAATATGGCCGCCGTCACTGAGTAGAGGGCAAACAAGACCGCAACTGGTGCATATAATTGCAGGATGTCCGTCCCTGATGCGTTAGGTCCGTAAAAAACCGTATACGCAGGCTCAGCAAGTAGAGATAATCCAAGCGCAGCGGGCAATGTGATGAACATTAGCACCTGGAAGGTTTGATTAAGTTGCTTGTTCACAGCCTTTTGATCTTTTGAAATAAAGGCTTGAGTAATACTAGGCACTAGCGTTAATGAAAATGCCGTTGCCAACGATACCGGAATGATGACTAACTTATGAGTATTAAAACTTAATTTAGCTAGTTCTCTTTCTGAAATACCCCCTAACCCAATAGAAGTCATTGCTCGGTTAAAGGTCATCGTATCAATCCATTGAAATAAAGGATTGGCAATTCCAACAAGAATAAAAGGAATCGAATAAATCAGTATTTCCTTGTACATATCTTTTAATGATACTTGAACGGTTCCCTTATCTTGTAGAAGTAATTCATCGAGATATGGCTTTCTTTTATACCAATACCAAAAGAGAATAAATAAGCTACCCAAGCCTCCAACAAAGGCTGAGAAAGTGGCAATACTAATGGCAGTTACGATGTCACCTTTCATCACTTTAAGAACGATGAACGCTCCAGCTAATAAAAAGGCAATACGAACAATTTGTTCAACTACCTGGGACACAGCCGAAGGCCCCATCGATTGATGTCCTTGGAAAAATCCGCGAATTAAACTCATAAAAGGAATAATGATAAGCGCAAAGCTTACTGCTCGTATAACCGTTACAATATCCCTAGGATTCGTTTGTTTATCATGATCAGCAATGATAATGTCCGCAACCATTGGCGCGGATAAATAGAGGATCAAGAAGGCCGCAACCCCTGTCCCAAGCATGACTAGCAATCCTGACTTAAAGAGTCTCCTGCCGACCGCATATTCTTCCATGGCATTATATTTGGAAATAAACTTCGCTACAGCTAGAGGTACTCCAGCAGTGGCAAGACTGATAAATATGGTATAAGGAACATAGGAATATTGATACAGTACGGTTCCTGTCTCTCCTACAATCCTTGCAAACGGTATAACATAAAAAAGACCTAATAATTTTGAAATAAATGTTCCTAAAGTTAGAATAAATGTTCCTCGTAATAACTTAGATTGCATGTGATCCCTTCCTATGTAGAAATGCCGAAAATTATTTCAAACGCCAAATTCATATTTTATCATAAAGTTTGAAAAAAACTGTGATTTTTGTGTGAATCTAATCTGAGTGTACACAACTCCGTGCTTTGATGCCACTTTTTGTGGAAAAGTTTTCTTTCTTAACAAGCTGACTTATAATGGTGATGGAAAGTTGGTGAAAGATATGAACTATGACGTAATTGTCATTGGTGGAGGACCTTCTGGACTGATGGCTTCCATCGCGGCAGGTGAAAAGGGAGCAAAAGTCCTTTTAATTGATAAAGGAGACAAGCTTGGACGAAAGCTTGCCATATCTGGAGGTGGTCGCTGTAATGTGACGAATCGCCTTCCAGTGGACGAAATAATCAAACATATCCCAGGTAACGGTCGCTTTTTATATAGTGCGTTTAGCATCTTCAATAACGAAGACATTATTTCTTTTTTTGAAAAGCTTGGCATTCAATTGAAAGAGGAAGACCACGGAAGAATGTTTCCTGTTTCTGACAAAGCACAATCTGTTGTAGATGCAATGATCAGAAGGATGAAAGAGCTTAGGGTGGATATACTCACAAACTCCCCTGTTGAAACCGTGGAATATAAAGATGGAAAAGCATCCGCTGTACGTTTAAAAAACAAAGAGAGCTATTCTGCGTCTGCGATTATTTTAGCAGTTGGAGGCAAATCAGTCCCTCATACCGGATCTACAGGAGATGGATATGCTTGGGCGGAAAAGGCCGGACATACCATCACAGAGCTATTTCCAACTGAAGTTCCTATCACTTCAAATGAGCCTTTCATTCAATCAAAGGAATTGCAAGGCCTATCCTTGCGTGGCGTCGGTCTTAGTGTGTTGAATCCAAAGGGCAAACCTCTCATCACTCATGAGATGGATATGATATTCACTCACTTTGGGATTAGTGGCCCGGCAGTACTTCGTTGCAGTCAGTATGTGGTGAAGGCGATGAAAAAGTGGAACCTAAAGGAAGTGGTGATGAGTATTGATGCCCTTCCAGGTAAAAAAGAGGAGCCACTTTTCCAAGAAATCATTGCGATGGTGAAGGCCGATCCAAAGAAAAGTATAAAAAATATATTGAAGGGCTATTTACCAGAACGCTATTTATTGTTTTTATTACAGGTTGCTGACATCGATGCAAACGAACAGGGGGGAGTCATTTCCCATGATAAGCTACGAAACTTTGTGAAAGTTTGCAAACAGTTTCAGTTTAAGGTGAATGGAACTCTTTCCCTAGAAAAAGCCTTTGTTACTGGTGGTGGAGTGTCAGTGAAAGAGGTTGAACCACAAACCATGGCCTCCAAGCTTGTTAATGGATTGTATTTTTGTGGGGAGATACTAGATATCCACGGATATACTGGTGGGTATAATATTACTTCTGCCCTTGTGACCGGACATTTAGCTGGTGCCAATAGTGCGGAGTATGCCTTGAGTCAAGCCTGAGGATTATTTTTCCTCAGGCTTTATATATAATCATGGCGGTAAAACAATAAATTTGCTCATCCACGTCCTCAGGTAAGGCAGCAATATTGTATTTAATATCAACTAGTTTTTGTTCATCCACCTTTTCGAGAAAACGATTCATTTTCTTTTCAAGATCTTTTTCATGCTCCTCATCAAACAGTTTGACTTGAATCATTAGTCTCACTCCCTTTTATTATTGAGTATTAACAAAATTCAGATATTTTAAAAGCATAAAAAAAAGCCTAGTTTCCTAGGCCCACACTACATTATTCTACTTTTCCAGTCCATTTCATCATGCCACCGACCATATTTACTACATTATAGCCGTGATCATGCAAGAAATAGCACACATTTTCACTTCTTGCACCTGAACGGCATATAAATATGTACTCCGTATCTTGATCTAATTCGTCTAAACGCATTGGAACTTCACCCATTTTAATATGCTTTGCACCAGGAATCATTCCAGCAGCTACTTCTTCATCCTCACGCACGTCGATCAGTTGTAATTTTTCCCCTTTTTCTAGCTTTTCTTGTAACTCTGCAGTTGTAATTTCTTTTACCATCCAACATTACCCCTTTTAATTTTCTTCTATCGTACACGACTTGTACGATACTTTTCAATCATTCTCTTTTAGAAAAAGAGCACCTGCCCGAAAACAGGTGCTCAAATCAACCCTAATTAATTAGCAACAATATTCACTAGCTTTCCAGGAACAGCGATAACTTTTCGAACCGTCTTGCCATCGATTTGCTCTTTTACCGTTGTATCATCCATTGCTATTTGCTCAAGCGCTTCTTTATTTGCATCAGACGGTACCATAAGCTTCGCCTTCACCTTGCCGTTAATTTGAACAACAATTTCTACTTCGTCATCGACTAGCTTCGCTTCATCAAATGCTGGCCAAGCTTCATAAGAGACGCTTTCACTATGACCTAATTTTGACCAAAGCTCTTCAGCGATATGTGGACAAATCGGAGCAAGCAATTTCACAAAGCCCTCCACATAGTCTTTAGGAAGCACTGGTGTTTTATAAGCTTCGTTAATAAATACCATTAACTGTGAAATAGCCGTATTAAAGCGTAATCCTTCAAAGTCCTCTGTCACCTTTTTCACGGTTTGGTGATAGATCTTTTCAAGACTAGAAGAATCAACCGATTGAACCTTCTCAGCAATCTCCCCATTTTCATCTACTAACAAGCGCCAAATACGGTCTAAGAAGCGGCGTGAACCGTCTAATCCTTGTGTGGACCATGCGATAGAAGCTTCAAGTGGACCCATGAACATTTCGTATAAACGTAGCGTATCAGCACCATGAGTTCCAACGATCTCGTCAGGGTTTACGACATTCCCTTTTGACTTACTCATTTTTTCATTGTTTTCCCCAAGAATCATCCCTTGATTAAACAATTTTTGGAATGGTTCTTTCGTGCTTACAACACCGATATCATACAAAAACTTATGCCAGAATCGAGCATAAAGCAAGTGAAGAACCGCATGCTCTGCGCCACCGATATAAATATCTACTGGAAGCCACTCTTTTAACTTTTCTGGATCTGCTAACGCTTGATCATTCTTCGGATCAATATAACGTAGGTAATACCAGCAGCTTCCTGCCCATTGAGGCATCGTATTTGTTTCACGACGTCCTTTTTTGCCTGTACCAGGGTCAACTACGTTAACCCAGTCTTCGATATTCGCAAGTGGAGATTCGCCTGTACCAGACGGACGAATTTCTGTCGTTTTTGGCAATACCAATGGAAGCTCTGAATCAGGAACAGCTGTCATAGTTCCATCCTCCCAGTGAATGACTGGAATTGGCTCTCCCCAATAGCGTTGACGGCTAAATAACCAATCGCGTAGACGGTACGTAACCTTCTTCGTTCCGATTTCTTTTTCCTCTAACCAAGCAATCATACGAGAAATCGCTTCTTCTTTATTCATTCCATTTAAGAAGTCAGAGTTTACATGCTCGCCATCACCTGTGTATGCTTCCTTTGAAACATCTCCACCTGCAACTACTTCCACAATTGGCAATTCGAATTTTTTAGCAAATTCGTAGTCTCGCTCATCGTGACCTGGTACCGCCATGATCGCTCCTGTTCCATAGCTAACAAGTACATAATCAGCAATCCAGATAGGCATTTTCGCTCCATTAACCGGATTAATGGCATAAGCTCCTGTAAATACACCCGTTTTGTCTTTAGCTAAATCGGTACGCTCCAAATCACTCTTACTCTTTATCTGTTCAATATATGCTTGAACCGCGTTTCGCTGCTCTGCTGTCGTAATCTTTTCAACCAATGCATGCTCTGGTGCTAATACCGCATAGGTAGCACCGAATAATGTATCAGGTCTTGTGGTAAAAACGGTGAATTGACCGTCGTTCCCCTCAATATTAAAAGTAATCTCGGCTCCTTCAGAACGACCAATCCAGTTGCGTTGCATATCCTTTAAGCTCTCTGGCCAGTCAAGTTCTTCTAAATCCTCTAATAAACGATCCGCATACGCAGTAATTTTTAACACCCACTGCTTCATTGGACGGCGTTCAACAGGATGACCACCACGTTCACTTTTTCCATCAATGACTTCTTCATTTGATAATACGGTTCCCAGAGCTGGACACCAGTTTACGGCTACCTCATCAATATAGGCTAGGCCTTTTTCAAACAATTTTAAGAAAATCCATTGTGTCCATTTATAATATTCAGGATCTGTAGTATTCACTTCGCGATCCCAATCGTAAGAGAAACCTAGAGCCTTGATTTGACGCTTAAATGTGGCAATATTTAATGCTGTGAATTCAGCAGGATCATTCCCTGTGTCCAATGCATATTGCTCAGCTGGAAGACCGAACGCATCCCATCCCATTGGGTGTAACACGTTATAGCCTTGCGCACGCTTCATACGTGATAAAATGTCTGTTGCTGTGTACCCTTCTGGATGTCCTACATGCAGCCCTGCTCCAGATGGATATGGAAACATATCTAACGCATAAAATTTGCGCTTTCCTTTTTCTTCACTGGTTTGAAACGTCTTATTAGCATCCCAAAAGCTCTGCCACTTTTTTTCAATTTCTTGATGATTAAAGCTCACTTTTAATTCCTCCTAAAAATACTTGTTTAAACGCAAAAAATCCCGTCCCTATAAAAAGGGACGAGAGGATTATGTAGAATCTCCCGCGGTACCACCCACATTAGTGCACAAGTCACTCGCTTCATTATCCTTAACGCGGAATACGGCAAGCATTACTTTTCTTTCACACTTGCGACTCAAAGGCGAGTTCATGGACACCTGGTTGACTTTCACCATCCGTCAACTCTCTACTTTCAGGTAATTCTCACTACTACTCCTTATCATGGTCACCACATATTTAAGTATGATGCTATTGTAGTGTATTTTCTAGCTTGATGCAAGTTGTGTTTTGTAGCATATGATGATAAGGAGTAGAGTGTGTGTATTTTTTACTGAACCGTATAGCCTGCGTCAATAACAACCGCTTGACCAGTAATCCCTTTCGCCGCTTCACTTGCTAGAAAAATCGCGTAACTCGCAATCTCGTCAACAGTTAACAAGCGTTTTTGTGGGACGAGTGGGTAAATAACATCCTCGAGAACTCTTTCTAGCTCTACTCCTCTCGTCCTGGCCAGATCGGCTAGCTGATTTCGTACCAGAGGAGTGTCTACATAACCAGGGCAAAGAGCATTCACCGTAATCCCATAGGTTGCTGCTTCTAAGGCCGTTACTTTCGTTAACCCTATCACCCCATGCTTCGCACTATTGTATGCGGCTTTACCAGCGAACCCAACTAACCCATTGATAGAAGACATATTAATGATTCGCCCGAAGCCTTGTGTTTTCATATGAGGCAATACATGCTTTGTTAACATAAACGGTGCCGTTAACATGACTTTTATCAGCAGCTCAAACCTTTCTGTAGGAAAATCCTCAATAGAAGATACATGTTGAAGTCCTGCATTATTGATTAACACATCAATAGATCCTAAATGAGAAATCACCTGTTCAATTGCTGCAATAATTTCTACTTCTTTTGTTACATCGCATTTGATTCCCATTGCCTCAAAACCTAACGCTCGAAGCTCGTTTGCTGAAGTGACAACCGCTTCTTCATTGACATCCGTTAAGACAATCTTTGCACCTTGCTCAGCAAACTTTCTACTAATCTCATACCCGATTCCCTGGGCTGCCCCCGTTACAAAAACAATCGATTGGTCCTTCATAAGAAACTCCTTTCTAGATTCCTACACCTAAAGAGAACAAAATAATCGCCAGAATCACACCTAGAGTAGGTACTATGACGGTTACTGCACCAACTGGATTGTATGCATCCTTATGACTTTCCCCACAAATGGCTCGAACCGTGGTGACCACATATCCGTTATGTGGGAGAGAGTCCAATGCTCCAGATGAAATAGCCACGACACGGTGGAGTGCTTCCGGATTGACTCCCATATCCATGTAGTGAGGGGCAAGCAATGGCAATGCAATCGCTTGACCACCAGAGGCTGATCCTGTCATACCAGCAATGACACTAACTGCTATCGCCCCTCCAATAAGAGGGCTTCCCGGAATGCTCGTCATAAAGTCAACAGCCACTCCAAATGCAGGAACTGCCTTCGCTACACCACCAAATCCAACAACAGCAGCTGTATTTCCTATGGCAATCAATGCTCCAAGAGTTCCTTCTGAAACAGCACTCCAAAAGTTTTTAAAGTATTTACGGTTAAGGGCATACGTCGCGATAACACCACCTAAGAGAGCAATGATAAGTGCCGATTGCTTTAAGGAATCATGGAAAATAAATGAAATCGCAAGAACCACGACTAACGGCAAAATACCCATTAAAGGATTTGGTAGTTGTCTTTCTTCATTGACTGGATCACCATCTCGTTCAACAAAGCGCTCCCCTTTTTCCACCGCTTTTGTAATCATGCGCTTTAGCCACCAATAACCAAAAATCATCATAAATACGGCAACAATTAGGCTAACTTCCCAACCCGCATAAGGAGAAGTATTCAAATAATCGATTGGAATCCAGTTTTGAATTTCCGGTGAGCCAGCAGAGGTCATCGTAAAGGTAACCGATCCGAAGGCTAATGCTGCTGGTATAAAACGTCGTGGTAAGTTTGCTTGTTTAAACAAACTAAGTGCCATCGGATAGACAGAAAAGGCCACCACGAACAAACTTACTCCTCCATATGTTAAGACCGCACAGGCAGCAACAATGGCAAGAATGGCATACTTCATTCCAAGCTTCTCAACAATTAGCCTAGAAACTGAATCAGCTGCACCGCTATCTTCCATAACTTTTCCAAAGATAGCCCCTAGAAGGAACATTAAATACCATGCCGTAACAAAGCTAGAGAAACCAGACATATAGTTTCCAACAAGGTTCGCTTCCCCTTCTGCCACAAGTTGTGGAAACAATGGCATTCCATTCAGAACAGCTACAAACAATGCTGATAATGGACCTGCGACAAGTAAATTCATTCCTCGCATCGTTAAGAAAATTAATAAGGCCAAACCACCAATTAAACCAATCATACTTAGCATCTTATTTCCCCCTTTGTAGTCGCACTAAATTGCAAACGGTTACACTCTTCTTTTGCATCCTCCCTTCCCTTTTACTTATGCAAGGATCGTGCCAAACCGTTAATCCTTATTGTAGTGTGTTTTTTATGACTTTTTGGTGAACATTCATTCCGGATTTCTGGACTGAACAGTCTATTAGATTAAAAAAATCATAGAGTAGATTTCAAAAAAAACATGTCCTTTACCTGAAAAGTATTAATAAAATCATAGACGGAAAGAAGTCCAGAAATCTGGAACATATTCCGAATTTCTGGACTACTCAAGCCCATATTTTTTTAATTTATCATACATAGTTGATTTACTTATCCCTAGTGCTTTAGCTGCCAAAAGCTTATCATGGTTATACTTTACTAAGCTTTGCTGAAGAACTCTTCGCTCGGTTTCGTCCAATATTTCCTTTAGCTTCCTTTTTCCAAGTGGATATACAGAGGAGTCATGAATATAATCCGGTAAGGACTCGACTGTGATGCTTTCTCCATTTGTTAAATGAATGGCAGCCTCTATCACATTTTCTAACTCGCGAATATTTCCTGGCCAGCTATATGTTTGAAGCACTTCAAAAACCTCTTCACTTACTCCGTGAATTCTCTTCCCACTTTTTCTTGTAATCTTATTAATAAAATATTCTAATAAAATAGGAATATCTTCCATTCTTTCTCGTAATGAAGGTACTTGAAAGGGAACAACATTAATCCGATAAAATAGATCTTCCCGGAATCGTTTTTCTTCCATCATTTTTTCTAAAGGACGGTTAGTCGCAGCAATAATCCGAACATCTACATTCATTGGCTTTAGTGCCCCAACACTTTCAATTTCCCCTTCCTGAAGTGCACGCAGCAACTTTACCTGCATATTTAATGGCATATCGCCCACTTCGTCTAAGAAGAGAGTTCCTCCATCCGCTAGATGAAACTTTCCTTTTTTTCCACCTTTTTTTGCCCCCGTGAACGCACCCTCCTCATAGCCAAAAAGCTCAGATTCTAATAGATGTTCTGGAATGGCTGCACAGTTGATTTTAACGAATGGCTGATGACTTCGATTGCTGAGTTGATGAAGGCTGTGTGCAAAAAGCTCCTTTCCCGTACCGCTTTCTCCCCGAATCAGGATCGATATATCACTCGCCGCAATCATCTTGACCTTTTCTTTTAAGCTCACAATTTGCTTTGAAGTCCCAAGAATATCTTCTAAAGAGTATTTCACACTTCGATCCAGATCTTGTATGTAACTTTGCATCTTTGACAGCAAGCTCTTTACATGTGAGTTCATCTTCATCCATTCTTGTGTATCTCGAAAGAAAACGGTTCCAAACGCCCCAATCACTTCCCCTTTTGAAAAAATAGGGAGACGATTCGCAATCATATAATTGCCTTTAATATACTGAAGATCTGCAATTTCTTCCTTTCCAGTTCTTGCTACAATATGCATTCTTGAATTCTCAATTACTTTTGATACATGAACACCAATTACTTCATCTCTGTTCACATCAAGAAACTCACAATAATTTTTATTTATATAAGTAATTAACCCTTCTCTATCAACAACCACTAGCCACTCAAATGCATGTTCAACAATTGTTTCAATCGTATCCACCGAAAGTTTTGACAACGCTTGAATCATAGGATGGCTCCTCTGCTTTTTATTTCATTATCATATTTTTCAGATAATAGTGTAAAGAAGAAAAAAACTGATTGATTATTTCAATCAGTTTTTCTACCTAAGAATGACTACTCTTCTTTAATCTCAAACTCCCCAATACCAAGATCTGCATTCACCGTTATTGTGACGTCACTTTTACCAAACTTGTCATTTACGTAGACTCCATCTCCCTCTGACGATAATCCTTCCACAGATCTTATTCCTAAACCTTTTTCCGAAATAACCTTTACCCCAACATCTTTTGGTAAAATCAAGGTTGTGACTCCTACCCCCATATCCATAGTTACATCGAAACTATTCTTCCAGTCTCCACTTAAATCAACAGTAAAATCTCCAACACCTGCGTTAATTTGAAGGTCTTGAAGCTTTAATCCTGATAAGTTCAGCGTACTAGCGGAAGCACCAGAGTTCACAATTAATTCCAAAGGAACTTGATTGGTAACCTGTAGATTCCATTCATTTTTTAGGCCGCCCTTATTTACATTGATATCTTCGCTCTTTGACTGGTCTATAGAAATCTTTCCTGTATCTCCGGTTAATTTATAGGAAACCTCAGGCTCTAAATCTTTATTGTTGTATTTTGCCTCTCCAGTTACCCACTCCTTGGATCCTTGTTCCAATGTTAATTCTCCCGCTCCCATATTTATCTCAAGCTCCAATTCTTCTGCTTGATCCCTTTCAACCAATAGGCTTTTTTCATATGCATCCTTCCCAACTGCCAAGATATTACACCCTGCAAGCATTAAAACTCCCGTTGCTACCACTACACCATATATAAATTTTTTCATTTTTCTTCCTCCTTGAATTCTATACCTTGATTATAGAAGGAGATTGAAAAAATGTAGCGAGGCGCAAGCTTTAACTTCTCCTCAGACTTCAGGCTTAGAAACATCTGAGCAAAATAAAAAACTAGCTCAATAATAAGCTAGTTCATTACGCTTGTTTGTATTGTATCTTTCTGGTTTGAAGATTTCGATCATATAGGTATGTGGTTATGATGGAGATTACAAACAAAGTGATTAGGATTAACAACATCATAAATCATTTTCTACTGACAAAAAGAGAGTAAAAATATTCAATTAATTCTTAACAAAAAAAGTAAGAGTCCCAACGACTGTGGGACTCTTATCTTATTAAGAGCTTTGCTCCGGTTCTGGATGAAACTTTGATTTCACAGGCTGGCCGCCTTTGTTTTCATACTTCTTTTTTGCTGCTTTGACCTGATCGAAATCAGATCCAAGCTCTACATCTTGATTGTTGATTCCGTTTCGTGTTTTTTGCTCAGGGTTGTTTTGCTTCGAACGCTTTTTCATCCTTCTCCCCCTATCGATCAAGTAGCGTCATTTGGTTTTGGAGCTGCTGAATTTGCAGCCTCATGCGGTGCAGATCTTCTCGTTGTACCTCATTTGCACTTAATGCCATTTTTGCGACATCATTGTATGCATCCTCAAGCTCTCTCATAGCAATATCTAAGTTCTCATCGTTATAATGATCCTGCCTACTGCTTATGTTAAACTGTGTCTCGGCATTTCGTAATACCGCATTACATCTCTCAAAGAGGTTAATCATGGATTGATGAGTTGCCATTCTAAAGCCCCCCTTTTTCTTCTGACAAAGAAGCAATATGCTTCATATGTAGTTTGTACAAGTACCCCTTTTCTTACAACTTCTCTCTAGTGGCAGAACTCACCAATCATTTATTCAGTTGGTTGTCCACCCTTTTTCTGATAAAATGAGAATACTTTGATTGTAAGGAGATACGTAAGTGAGTAAGTTACATCCTTTTTTATACGCATCAGATAATAAGCGATATCATACATGGAATTACCACTTGAGACAAACCTTTGGACATAAAGTATTTAAAGTAGCACTTGATGGCGGCTTCGATTGTCCGAACCGAGACGGCACTGTTGCTTATGGAGGCTGTACCTTTTGTAGCGCAGCAGGCTCAGGAGATTTCGCAGGAAACAGAGTGGATGATTTAACGACACAGTTCCAAGATATAAAAGCAAAAATGCACTCAAAATGGAAAGATGGTAAGTATATGGCTTATTTTCAAGCCTATACCAATACGCATGGACCAATTGAGGAATTAAAAGAAAAATTCGAAAGTGTCCTTTCACAAGAAGGGGTTGTAGGTATATCTATAGCTACAAGACCTGATTGTCTACCTGACGAGGTGGTCGAGTATTTAGCCGAACTGAATAAAAGAACCTATTTATGGATTGAATTAGGTCTTCAAACCGTTCATGAACGAACAGCATTATTGATAAACAGAGCCCATGATTACCAATGTTATGTGGAGGGAGTAAATAAGCTCCGCAAGCATAATATTCGAATATGCTCACATATTATTAATGGATTGCCACTTGAATCATATGACATGATGATGACAACAGCAAAAGAAGTGGCTAAGCTGGATGTTCAAGGAATTAAGATTCATTTACTACATCTATTAAAAGGAACACCTATGGTGAAGCAATATGAGAAGGGAATGCTTGAGTTTCTTTCCTTTGAAAACTACGTAAGCTTAGTATGTGACCAATTAGAAATTTTACCACCTGAAATGATTGTCCATCGAATTACCGGGGATGGACCGATTGATTTAATGATTGGACCGATGTGGAGCGTAAATAAATGGGAAGTATTAAATGCAATTGACGCTGAACTCAAAAGAAGAGACAGCTGGCAAGGGAAGTTTCATCAGGTGGAGACGAGCCGCTTATGAAGCTAGAGAGAATTTTGCCCTTTGCGAGAAACTTGCTAGAAAAGGCATTTCTCCCGGATACTATAGCAGTAGATGCTACTTTAGGAAATGGACATGATACTTATTTTTTAGCAAAGCTCGCAAGCGGCACTGGACATGTGTATGGTTTTGATATTCAAGAACAAGCCATTCAAGCGACTAAGGAGCGCCTAGCGAAGGAAAACCTTTCAGACCGTGTCACCCTTATTCATCGTGGACATGAAGAGTTGAAAGACTGCATTCCCGAATCAGCAAAAGGAAAGATAACAGCAGCAATTTTTAACCTAGGATACCTTCCCGGAGGGGACAAAAGCATTGTTACAAAGCCTGAAACGACTATCTCTGCGATTGAGCAGCTTTTGGACCTTTTAGCTGTTGAGGGAATCATTGTCCTTGTCATTTATCATGGCCACAACGAAGGAGCAATTGAACGGGATGAACTTTTGCAATATGTGAAAGAATTAGATCAACAAAAGGCTCATGTCCTTCGTTATCAGTTTGAAAATCAGAAAAACAATGCCCCATTTATCATTGCTATTGAAAAACGCTCATAAAAAAACAGTCTGAAATTTGATTTCAGACTGTTTTTTACTGTGTTCGAGCTCGAAAAATATTCCATTTTTGCAGGGAACGATACAAACGTCCATTGATGTAGAAAAATAACCCTACGGGACCTGAATTCCATATCATTAATCGTGAAAGCTTTCTTATCCCTCTTTGATTACGTACTTTATCATCTGATAAATAAATTCCTAATAAACCTCGGTTAATCAACTGATGAAACCTTTTATACGGCAGATTTTCAATATGGCGATCTGCTTCATTTACAAAATAATTAAGTCGTTCAAACAATGCTTTTTCATCTTTATAGTAAAAACAAAAATTAAGATCACCACCATCTAAATCCTCTTCCTGGTCGATAAAGTAATCTAGAAGAATATGTAATCCTTGAACATAAGGGAAATAACCTTCACGAATAGAATTCGCATGGTGATGAGTAAATCCCTCGCTCATTGCAAATGAAACAAGGCAGAAGATTCCTAATGTAGAACCAGAGCAAGCAGAAAATTCATACCACTCCATTTCAGGTATTTTGTTTCTATGTTTACCAAACCAGTTTTTGAGTCGGGGAATTCGTTCTTCGTGTTGAACATGCTTATGAATTTGTAAATCGCAATAATAGCGGCATAATTCCAGCAAATGCTCTCGAATCATTTCGTACTTATCTAACCCTGCAAGAACCTCCTGACAAGTTGCTACTAGGTCATGTAAATACCCTCCATCATCCTGGTCTTCACGATGCTCATAATAATTCTTCTGCTCTTTCCCAACGGTAAGTGCATGTTCCATTGATTCATGCAAGGAAGCAAAATCATTCGGGTCAAGAGAAGTACTTCGGTCACATAAATTGTCTAAATAATCACTAATTGTCTGATAAGCAACGATAAAGCGAATCGCTTGTTCATAGCGGTCCATTCCCATTAAAGAAAGAATGCCACCGCCTTCACAATGAAACGTTTTGTGTTCAATGCTAGCTAGCGCTTGCTTCCGAAGCTCTAGATTCGGTATCTCATCCGCTCGTGCCTTCCAACCCCTTAGTTCTCTGTGAACAGCAGGTAAAACCTTCCTGTACACTTCCGTCATTAAGCTAATGGGCATTGTTGGAACACTCATTCATTTCACCTCACTCACACAATATATCCTAGTCCCTTTAACTGACCTTCCACAAAATCTTTAACATATAAAAATACTTCTTCCCGTTCTGGTTCATTAAACACTTCATGATAGCATTTTGGCCATTCCTTAAAACGTTTTTCCGAAAGTGGGACAGTGTTGAACCAATTTCTTACCTTTTCTTTATCTACGATCCTGTCATCCCCACTTTGAACGACCAATAATGGTGTGTCCTGTGTTCTTTTGATCATTGCGAATGCATTCTTCATCGCTTCTTCTAACTCACGATACCAGCGTACAGATACCTTTTTCACATATAAAGTGTCTTTAAGATCCAACTCTCTTACATCTTCATTTCTCGTTACCATGTCCAAAGAAATTCCTGAAGATACCCGTAAGGCTGGGAACACTTTATTTAAAATAAAGGTTGCCGCGTGTAGGATTGGAGAAGGCTTGTTCACCAAACCTAAGCATGGAGATGAAAGAATAACACCTGCTAGATTTAATCTCTCTTTTTGTAGAAGTCTTAGTGTAATCAGGCCGCCCATGCTGTGACCAATTAAGAAAACTGGCAAATCAAATTGATAGGATGCATCAATCCACTTTTTTACTTCATCCACATATTCTTCGAATGAATCGATATGCCCTCTTCTAGATCTTGTCGTTAATCCATGACCAGGCAAATCACCCATGACGACATGAAAGCCTGCATTTCTCCACTGCTCAATGAGCCAGCCGTATCTTCTATGGTGCTCCATCGCCCCATGAACGATAACAATTACTGCTCTAGCATTCCCTTCTGCTTCCCATTTCCACATATGTATTGCCCCTTCTGAAAAAAGTATAAGAAAATATGATGTAAATTCGTTATAGTAAATATATATGATTACATAAAGGAGGATGTTTATGATTTATCCTTATCATGATAAAACCCCAAAAATTTCCGAGAGTGCGTACCTTGCTGAATATACCACGGTTACTGGGGATGTTGTAATTGGTGACCATACAAGTATATGGTTCGGTACAGTTATCCGCGGTGATGTTGCTCCAACAATCATAGGGGACCGCGTGAACATTCAGGATAACTCTATTTTACACCAAAGTCCAAATAATCCGCTCATAATTGAAGATGAAGTAACCATTGGTCACCAAGTGATTTTGCATAGTTGTACCATCCGAAAGAAAGCTTTAGTTGGAATGGGTTCTATTATACTAGATCAGGCAGAAATTGGCGAAGGGGCATTCATTGGAGCCGGTAGTTTAGTTCCTCAAGGAAAAAAGATCCCACCGAACACGCTTGCATTTGGTCGCCCTGCCAAGGTGATTCGCGAGTTAACTGAGGCGGACATTAAGGATCGTGACAGAATCATGAACCAGTACGTAGAAAAAGGACAATACTACAAATCGATACAAAAATAAGAATTCTTAGAAAAAGTATCTTGAAACTAGAAGAAATATGCCGATATAACTAAAAATAGATTGCTCAACTAATTGTTTATCGGTGGTGCCTATGACTACACTAATGATATTAATAGGGACAATAATTCTCCTACTATTTATTTTCACACGTCTTATAAAGAAAAGCCCTTCTCTTATAACTTCTTTTTCCATTATTGGATTGGTTTTACTAGGGTTCTTTATCTTATATATAGCACAAACACCTCATATCGCGGAAGCCGTAGGCCGAATGAAAACCTGGGTACAAGCCCCCATTCATTCGACGAACACTTTTATCGATGATAAGGACCTAACGATTATTCCGTTAGAACAAACCGTTCTTTTAGATGCACCGGTCATCAACCAACTCCCTGAACTTCCACGCGGCTGTGAAGTTACGAGTTTAGCCATGCTATTACAATATGCTAATATTTCAGTAGATAAGATGACACTTGCTAAAGAAATCAAAAAAGACACTACAGCCTACAAGGTCTCCGGTGGAAAGGTTCACTATGGTCATCCTAATGACGGATTTGTAGGGAGCATGTATTCGAAAGAACTGCCTGGTTTAGGCGTGTACCATGAACCCATTAAAGAACTAGCTGAAAAATATTTACCTGGACAAATTGAAGATTTAACCGGTTCATCTTTTAATGATCTAAAAATACACCTTTCTGACAAGCGTCCTGTTTGGGTAATCACCAACACCTCTTTTAAAAAGCTGTCATCCAATCAATTTGTGACCTGGCATACTCCAAATGGTGTGATTGATATAACCTACAAAGAACACTCTGTTTTATTAACAGGCTTTGATAAGGACTATGTATACTTTAACGATCCATTAACAGGTGAAAAAAATAAAAAAGCACCCATAATGGATTTTGAAGAATCCTGGGTGCAAATGGGAAGTCAGGCAATTACCTACCTCCCTCTCTAATTAGCTTTGTAACACTTTTTCCGCTAAGTATTCCTTCTCGAAGGAATACTTTTTTTCTACATATACCTGATGCCATACCATAAACATGAGCACCGTCCAAATCTTTCTGCTATTATCAGCTTTTCCTTGGCAGTGATCCTCAAGCAATTGCAGCACATACGTCTTATTTAATAAATAATCTGTATCACTTTCTCTAATAATTGTCTTCGCCCACTCATTCATCTCAGCCTTTAACCAATGACGAATGGGAACAGGGAAGCCTAGCTTTTTCCGATTAAGAACATGTTCTGGTACAATTCCTTCTGCTGCTTTTCTAAGAACGTATTTCGTTGTTCCGTTGGCAGTTTTTAAACTTGTTGGAATTTTAGAAGCAACCTCAAAAACAGCTTTATCTAAAAACGGAACACGAAGTTCTAACGAATGAGCCATGGTCATTTTGTCAGCCTTTAATAAAATATCTCCACGCATCCATGTGTGAATATCAATATACTGCATACGGTCAACTGGATCGTAGCCTTCGCTTTCTTTATAAAGAGGCTTTGTGATATTGGTGAAATCTAAACCTTTGTTATACGTATTTAGCAGATCACTCTTTTCAAGCTCAGTAAACATTTTTGCGTTTCCGATATAGCGTTCTTCTAAAGGAGTCAAACCACGTTCAATAAAGCTCTTCCCACGCATTCCTTCTGGCATCATTTTCGCTAGTAAACGTAAAAATGCTTTTCCAACCTGTGGAATTTTATTAAACACCTCTAAACTCTGAGGCTCTCTATAAATATTGTATCCACCAAATAGCTCATCTGCACCTTCTCCAGATAGAACCACCGTCACATGCTTACGTGCTTCACGTGCCACAAAATATAAAGGCACACATGCAGGGTCTGCAAGCGGATCGTCCATATGCCACATAATCTTCGGCACTTCATTCATGTACTCTTCTGGAGTAATGATATAGCTAATATTCTCTACTCCAAGCTTATCAGCTGTTTCCTTTGCAACATCAATCTCACTAAACCCATTATGATCAAAACCTACAGAAAATGTCTTAATCGCCGGATGGAATTCTTTTGCAATCGAAGCAATGATCGAAGAATCAATTCCACCAGAAAGGAATGAACCAACAGGCACATCACTTCTCATATGAATTTTGACAGAATCGAAAAGAACATCTTTAATTTCCTTTACAAAATCACTTTCTGACTTTCTTACTGGGTGGAAATGAGCCTTCCAATAACGCTTGATTTCCATTTCAGATCCAATTTTCTTTGTAAAGTAGTGTCCTGGTTCTAATTTTGAAATCCCCTCTGACATTGTATAAGGCTCAGGAACAAACTGATATGTTAAGTAATACTGTAAAGAATCATAGTTCAATACATCGTTTTGCAATGCAAGTAAAATACTCTTTTTCTCAGATGCAAAGAAGGTCTTTTCCCCGTCATCAAAATAGAAAAAAGGCTTAATGCCGAATGGATCACGTGCTCCATAAAGCGTCTTCTCAACCTTATCCCAAATAACAAAAGCAAACATTCCACGAAGTTTCTCCACAGCTTTTTCCTTCAGATGGCTATATAGGGCAATAATTACTTCTGTATCGGAGCTTGTTGCAAAGGTTATTCCTTCTGCCAGTAACTCTTCTCTTAACTCAACATAGTTATAAATTTCACCGTTAAAAATAATCCAGTATCTCTCGTTTTCAAAATGAAGGGGTTGATGTCCACTTTCTATATCAATGATACTTAAACGACGAAACCCAAATTGAACATGAGAATCATAGAAATATCCGTCATCATCAGGTCCGCGATGCGTAATCACATTGTTCATATTTTCAAATTGTTGTTTTTGTCCATCACTAAACACTTGCGATTTGTCATGAACACATCCAATAAAACCACACATGTATGTAACTCACCTACTCCGTTCTTACGA
The DNA here is from genome assembly GCF_023715225.1 of Robertmurraya korlensis. GTDB lineage: Bacteria > Bacillota > Bacilli > Bacillales > Cytobacillaceae > Robertmurraya_A. The sequence goes on along the minus strand of NZ_JAMBNS010000001.1, from coordinate 42,071 downwards.
GTTTAATCTTCCATTCAGAAAGAATACCTATTAATACTACCACTAAAATTATCGAATCGCACTGTCTAATTGACCATTTCCTAAAAATTCAAGCTTACTACCCATTGTTTACATCCCTTTTTGCTTCTAAACCACCATACCCTTATAGACGTAAAGAAAAACCGGGAGTTACAAATTTTCTGTAACTCCCGGTTGAATTCTACTATATTAATTTATCTTTCAAGAGCTTCCTTACGAAGCGTGTCAGCTTTATCTGTACGCTCCCATGGAAGATCTACATCTGTACGGCCAAAGTGACCATAAGCAGCAGTTTGCTTATAGATAGGACGTCTTAAATCAAGCATGTTAATGATTCCAGCTGGACGAAGATCGAAGTTATTACGTACAACCTCAATAAGGACTTCTTCACTTACTTCGCTAGTACCAAATGTATCAATAGAAATAGATACTGGATGTGCAACACCGATTGCATATGCAAGCTGTACTTCCACTTTATCTGCTAGACCTGCAGCAACCAGATTCTTCGCTACATAACGAGCAGCGTAAGCAGCTGAACGGTCAACCTTTGTAGGATCCTTACCAGAGAATGCACCGCCACCGTGACGAGCATAACCACCGTACGTATCTACAATAATCTTACGTCCTGTTAATCCAGCGTCACCTTGTGGTCCACCGATAACGAAACGACCTGTTGGGTTAATGAAATACTTTGTATTTTCATCAATTAACTCTTCTGGTACAACAGGGTTAATAACATACTCTTTAAGATTACGTTGAATTTGCTCCAAAGTTACTTCAGGATGATGCTGTGTTGAAATAACAATTGTATCAATACGAACTGGCTTATTATTTTCATCGTATTCAACTGTAACCTGAGTTTTACCGTCAGGACGAAGGTAAGGAAGGATATCATCCTTACGAACTTCAGTTAGTCTACGAGCTAGTTTATGTGCTAAAGAAATTGGAAGAGGCATAAGCTCCTTTGTCTCATTACAAGCAAAACCAAACATTAACCCTTGGTCACCTGCTCCAATTGCATCGATTTCCTCATCAGACATAGATCCTTCACGCGCTTCTAGTGCTTGGTCAACCCCCATTGCAATATCAGCTGATTGCTCATCAATTGAAGTTAAAACCGCACATGTTTCAGAATCGAAACCATATTTTGCACGAGTGTACCCAATTTCCTTAATTGTTTCACGAACAATCTTTGGAATATCTACGTATGTAGAAGTTGTAATTTCCCCAGCAACTAATACTAAACCTGTTGTTACTGACGTTTCTGCAGCAACACGAGCATTTGCGTCTTTTGCTAAGATAGCATCTAAAATTGAGTCTGAAATTTGGTCACTGATTTTATCTGGATGACCTTCAGTAACTGACTCGGATGTAAATAAACGACGTTTTTTTGACATCTCCTGACCTCCTATTTATTTATACTTGAGAAAAAGGTATGCTTATTATATCAACATAAACAAAACCTTCCATTTGATACGGAACTCATTCCCTAAGTAGTATGAAATAAACATGCCATTTTTATTATGAAGGTTTGAAAAATTACCCACCAAAAATAAAAACTTTATGCAAAATAAAAAACCTTCCCTGCTTGAGGAAAGGGTGATAGCAAAGTAATTTGCGCCTTTCGCTCTTATCGTTCAAGGACTAAAATCCTTGCCTCAGGTTAGCACCTTCTCTTTTATATTAATTACAGTTATCGTAATTAATTATTAAAGCAGGTTGCTGGGTTTCATAGGGCCTGTCCCTCCACCAGCTCGGGATAAGAGAGTATCCGTTCAATGTAGAATAATACCGTATCACGTCAAATACTGTCAACATCTTTATGAAAAAATAGTTGATTCATTCTTCAAATAATGAGCAACTGTTATAGAAGTAATAGCCTTCATACAGCCCAATCTCCCACAAATACCTTACCATCTGGATTAGTCATATGAATTTCCCTTCTAAGATCCACTGCCTTAAATTCGTCCCATTTGTTAATAGTATAGACTATTAGCTTAGATTCTTGTTTTTATGAAAAGAAAAGGCTAAAAAATAGGTAGAAAAAGATGTTTTTTCTTGCACCCTCTAATATTTTTATAAATAGTATAGACTAATTAAGTTAATGTGTTATACTAATTAAAAAATAACAAATAAAGGTAGGTAGTCATCAGATGAACTCTGTCCGTATTTCTAACCAATTAAGTGAATTGTTAGCCTCTGGTCATGTACATGTGCAACTATCTGTACCACAATTAGTCGAGAAGGTTCTTACTAGAAACGAAGGTGTCTTGACTTCGACAGGAGCAGTACGTGCAACAACAGGAAAATATACTGGTCGGTCTCCAAAGGACAAATACATTGTTGAAGAAGCTTCTACAAAGGACAAGATTGACTGGGGAGCTGTTAACCAACCAATCTCTCCAGAAGTGTTTGAACGGTTATATAATAAAGTACTAAGTTACTTGAAAGATAGAGATGAGTTATTTGTTTTTAAAGGGTTTGCTGGAGCAGATAAGAAACATCGTCTACCGATACAAGTGATAAATGAGTTTGCTTGGCATAATCTATTTGCCCACCAGTTATTCATTAGACCAACAGCAGAAGAGCTTTTGACTCATGAGGAACAATTCACAGTCATTTCGGCTCCAAACTTTAAAGCAGACCCGATTATGGATGGAACGAAGTCTGAGACTTTTATCATTGTCTCCTTTGAAAGAAAGACCGTATTAATCGGTGGTACCGAATATGCAGGGGAGATGAAGAAATCCATTTTCTCCATTATGAACTACTTACTGCCTGAAAATAATATTCTCCCTATGCACTGCTCAGCAAACGTCGGCGTTGAAGGAGATGTTGCTTTATTCTTCGGCTTATCAGGCACAGGTAAAACGACCTTATCTGCTGATGCGAATCGACGCTTAATCGGAGATGATGAACACGGCTGGTCAGCTAACGGTGTCTTTAATATTGAAGGAGGCTGCTACGCTAAGTGCATTAACCTTTCAAGAGAAAAGGAGCCTCAAATCTTCGACGCGATTCATTTTGGATCTGTGTTAGAAAACGTCGTGCTGAATAAGGAATCACGAGTCGCTGACTATGATGATGGAACATTAACTGAAAATACGCGTGCTGCTTATCCTATCCAATCTATTAGTAATATCGTGGATCCAAGTGTAGCTGGTCATCCTAATACAATTATATTCCTAACAGCAGACGCTTTTGGAGTACTACCTCCCATTGCAAAGCTATCTAAAGAACAAGCGATGTACCATTTCTTAAGCGGATACACATCAAAACTTGCTGGTACGGAACAAGGAATCACTTCACCGCAAGCAACATTTTCAACTTGCTTTGGCTCTCCATTCCTACCATTAGAAGCTACCCGCTATGCTGAAATGCTAGGATCCAAGATTGACGAACATAATGCGAAGGTATATCTAGTGAATACAGGCTGGACTGGTGGCGAGTATGGAGTCGGAAGTAGAATGAAGCTAACATACACTCGCTCCATGGTACAGGCAGCTCTTGAAGGGGAACTAAACCATGTAGAAACATGTAAAGATCCTATTTTTGGATTAGAGATTCCTCTTCATGTTCCTGGAGTGCCGGATGATGTTCTTCAGCCAAACCGAACATGGGCTGACCAAGAGGCGTACCAAATTAAAGCAAACGAATTAGCCACTAAATTCAAAGATAACTTCAAAAAATTTGCAAATGTTTCAGCACAGATTGTTGAAGAAGGCGGTCCTTTAGTCTAATTTTAAAAAAAGAGCGTAATCAGTCGATTACGCTCTTTTAATTAGATGAATGTAAGGAGATTAATTGATACTCGATCGTCGTTTTTTCAGCTTCTAATATTACTTTTTTGATTTTTGCCATGCCACTAACTTCCCCATCAATCGTTCTTCTGACCTCAAGAGGAATGTCTATTGGATATAAGCGATATCCTTCTTTAGTTAGCGTAAACAGGTTTTCCTCAAGTCTCTTTTCTCTACCTTTAGTAACAATCATAGTATTAAGCTCTAATGGCATACCCATAATGCTCCACTCCTTTTCTTATATTTTATCATTATTATGACTGTTTTTTCATCCATTGAGTTAAGTCTGCTACGACTTTTCGATTAATACTTGGAGGAAAATAATGTGTCAACTCCTCAAAATACCAGCTCTCTACTTTATGACGCAAATCCTTTAGCCTCTCTTCCAATCTTCTAGCATGGTCCACACTTACATTTTGATCCTTCGATCCATGAATAATTAAAATGGGACATCTTAATTGTTCTATCTCATACAAAGGGGTCCGAAATCTATATCTTTCTGGATATTTTGTCGGTGTACCACCAATCACCCTCTTCATCATTCTTCTCAAATCTTCTCTTTCTATATATGTAAGGTTCATATCACTTACTCCACCCCAGGTGACGAGAGAGGCTGTATCAGGAAACTTGATGGCTGTTAATAATGCCATCACCCCACCACGAGAAAATCCAAATACATGTACCCTTTTCACTCTTGAATGCTGCTGTAAGATACGATACCCTGCAAATGCATCTTCTCGATCATCTCCAGCAAAATCTTCATTTCCTTCTCCTCCTTGATTTCCTCGGTAGTACGGGGCAAAGACAATAAAACCTTCACTAGCAAATTGAACCAACCTGGATGGTCTTACCTTTCCTACACTTTTTATTCCACCCCTCAAATATAAGAAACCATCTAGAGGCTCATCGCCTTTAGGTTCTGCTAACATTCCTTTCACCTTATATCCATCTGAATAATACGTTACGATCGATAACTCCACATGAGGATGAGGTGAAGGAAACCTCTCCATATCAATAATTTCTAGAGTATACATCCCTTGTGTTACACTCCCTTACACATGTTTTTCATATAGGCATTCACACATTTTTTTCGACTTCATACGATATGTTAGGCTCCCAAACCGTTCACATAAAAAAGTTTATCTATTAAGGAGGTTATCCATAAAATGAAAAAGTCATTTAAGATTTTCTTTTCCATGTTATTAGTCGTCATTCTCATTATACCGATTGCTGCCTGTAGCAAGGAAGAAGTTCAAAAAGTACGTATTGGTGAAGTAACGCGTTCCATTTTCTATGCACCTGAATATGTTGCCATTGAAAAAGGTTTTTTTAAAGAAGAAGGATTAGATGTTGAGCTAACAACTACCTCAGGTGGAGACAAGACAATGACTGCCTTGTTATCCAATAGTATTGATGTTGCTCTCGTTGGTTCTGAAACATCTATTTACGTTTATGCTCAAGAAGCCAATGACCCAGTCATCAATTTTGCACAGCTCACACAAACAGATGGTACTTTCCTTGTATCTCGCGAAAAAATTGATAATTTTTCTTGGGATATGTTGAAGGGATCCACCTTTTTAGGTCAAAGAAAAGGTGGTATGCCACAAATGGTTGGGGAGTTCGTTCTAAAACAGCACGGGATTGATCCACATAACGACCTGAACCTAATCCAAAATATTGATTTTGCCAATATTTCCAGTGCCTTTGCTTCTGGAACGGGCGACTTTGTTCAACTTTTCGAACCAACTGCGAGTGTGTTTGAACAGGAAGGAAGAGGGCATATTGTCGCCTCATTCGGAACAGAGTCAGGCATGGTACCTTATACAACATTTATGTCAAAAGAAAGCTATATGATGGAAAACAAAGAAACCGTTGAAAAATTCGCAAAAGCTATTTATAAAGCACAAAAATGGGTTGCAGAAAATTCTGCAAAGGATATCGCTGAAGCGATTTCTCCTTACTTCGAAGATACCGACTTAACCTTAATTGAGACGGTGGTTGACCGATACAAGAGCCAGGGCTCTTACGCAACCAATCCAGTACTTGATGAAGCAGAGTGGGAAAACCTTCAAAATATTATGGATGAAGCAGGAGAGTTACCTAAGAGAGTGGATCACAGTGTTCTTGTTAATACCGTAATTGCTGAAGAAGTAATGAAATAAAATCACTAAATTTCGAGGTGGCCGACTATGAGCTTTTTGAAGCTAGAACATATTCATCACACGTATTTTACTAAGACCTCTGCTACAACGGCCCTCTCCGACATTTCACTCGAAGTCAAGGAAGGAGAATTCATTTCCTTCCTTGGTCCGAGCGGATGCGGAAAAACAACCCTACTATCAATTATAGCGGGATTATTTCAACCAACTGAGGGTACCATCCTGCTTGAGAATCAATCTGTTAACAAATCTAAGAAAAAGATCGGTTATATGCTACAGCAAGATTATTTATTTCCTTGGAAAACCATCGAGGAAAATATATTGCTAGGTTTAAAGATTTTTGGAAATGAAGACAGTGCTAAGAAAGAATATGCCTATTCTCTTCTTGAAGAAATGGGATTAAAGGGTTATGAAAAACAATATCCGAAGCAACTCTCTGGTGGAATGAGACAAAGGGTTGCACTAGTTAGAACTTTAGTAACAGAACCGAAGCTACTAATGCTAGATGAACCATTTTCTGCATTAGATTATCAAACAAAGCTTCGACTCGAGGATCTTGTGTCTGAGACATTGAAATCCTTCGGAAAAACCGCTATCCTCGTCACACATGATATTGGAGAAGCAATCGCCATGAGTGATCGAATTTATTTATTTTCTGCTCGTCCTGGGCAAATTCACAAGTCATTTAAGGTTCCAAAGGAGTTAAGAGAACTCTCACCTTTTCAAGCTAGAAATCACGAAAATTATACTCACCTATTTCAAGAAATATGGAAGGAGTTGGAATCCCTTGAATAATAAGCAATCAACGGAACTCCTTCATAAAAATTATATTAAAAAGCTCACCTATGAGAAGAGATGGGTCCGTTTTTACCAATTTGTCATCTTCTTTGTATTTTTCCTAGGTTGGGAGATTGCGAGCAAGAAACAATGGATTGATCCGTTAATCTTTAGTGCACCTTCAAAAGTATGGAATCTTTTCATTAGAAAAATCCAAGACGGCACACTAATGGTCGACCTTGGCTACACCTTATCAGAAACCGTTCTTGGTTTTATTTTAGGAACGCTTCTTGGAACCATTCTTGCTGCTATACTCTGGTGGTCACCCTTCCTGTCAAAGGTACTTGACCCCTATTTAGTGATTTTAAATGCTATGCCAAAGGTAGCCTTAGGTCCAATTTTAATCGTTGCACTCGGTCCGAGTATGACTTCTATTATTGCGATGGGTGCAATCATCTCGGTCATCATCACGACCATTGTCGTTTATACTGCCTTTAAAGAAGTGGATCCCAATTATATTAAGGTACTCCAAACATTTGGTGCCACAAGATCTCAATGCTTTAAAGAGGCCATACTTCCAGCTTGTTTTCCTACGATCATTTCAACACTGAAGGTGAATGTTGGACTCTCATGGGTTGGAGTCATTGTTGGAGAATTCCTTGTTTCGTCCAAAGGATTGGGTTACATGATAATTTATGGTTTTCAAGTATTTAATTTCACTCTTGTACTGCTCTCCTTATTGGTCATTGCCATATTCGCGACAATTATGTACCAGTTGGTTGAACTGTTAGAGAGAAAATTGATTAAAAGCAACTAAAAGAGGCGAAGGATCATCCTTGCCTCTTTTTTACAACAAATGTGTTTGTATGTAATGTAAACTCTTTTCAACCACTGAATCCTTCATAATAAAACTATATTCACCACTCAATCGATCACTTAGGTGTGGATCATCAATGAACACTGGCCCGTCCGTTTCTAGAAAGTCATCTTTCCTTATCAATTCCTTTATTTCTCCGAAGAAGATGGCTTTAACAAATCTCTCATCCTTGTTACGAACTTCATAATGACCAATTTTTATTAACTTATTTAACACTCCGCCTGTTTCTTCAAATACTTCTCGGGTTGCAGCTTCCTCTAACGTTTCCCCACGTTCCACTTTCCCACCAGGAAATTCCAAACCTCTTTTCTTATGCTTAGTCAGCACCCATCCATTTTTAAATTTACTTAGAATAAGAACATGTTTAACAACAGTGCCAAACTTATTTTCTCCAAATGAAAGCAACACTTGTGCTCCCAAATGGTCCCTAAACATTTCCATGAACCCTTCACCCTTAATTTTTCTATTTATTTACATAATAGCTGAAACCAATTGTTTTTCCAATCGTATATATGTCGAAGAGATTTAGGGGGGATAAAATGAAAAAGTTCTTGAAACCATTCGGTACCTTATTACTAGTATTATTACTAGCAGCCTGTTCACAAACAGCCACACCAACAGGAAATAATGAAAAAGACAGTAGCAGCAAAGAAACAAATTCAGATTTAACTCTTGAACAAGTATTTGAGAAGTCATTAAAAGCCTCTGAGGAATTACAAAGTTTCACTGTCGACATGGATCTTAGCCAAGAGATAACTGTAGCACAAGAAGAAGCGATGAAGATTGAATCTTCCATTACGATGGATGTTGTTACAGAACCAATGGCGTTTTACCAAAAAATGAACATGACAATGGGAGGTACTTCTGAAAGCTTTGCAACAGAAGCATACTTTTCAAAGGATGGAATGTTTATTTCAGATCCAACCACCAATACTTGGATGAAGTTCCCAAGTGAGATGTCTGATCAATTGCTACAACTATCTGATCAACAAACAAATCCTGCAGAAGAACTAAAAAATCTAAAGGAATATGTTAATGAATTTTCTTTCGAACAAGATAATAAGAATTACATCTTAACTCTACATGCTTCTGGGGAAGATCTTAGTGAATTGATCAAAGAGACAGCGATGGAAGGAATGCCCGCTGAGCTGACTGCTGACCCTGCCATTTTTGATGCGATGAAAATTAATGACGCTAAATTTGTATACCATATTGATAAAGAAACGTTTTATCCTGTTAAAACCGATGTGTACATGGATATGGAAATCTCAGCAGAAGGTGAAACTGTACACATGATTCAAGACATGAAAGGAACATACAACAAGTTTAACGAAGTTAATACAATTACCATTCCAAAAGAAGTATTAGAAACTGCTACAGAAATGGAAATGTAAATAGACAAACCGCTTTCGAATTACGTAAGCGGTTTGTTGTTTAATATGCCCATAGACTCAATATGCTTTTTAGCTTCGTCGTCCCCAAGATTATAAATCATGTTATACACTTGAACCGTAACAGAATCATAGGCATCATTTTGTCTGTCATGATGATATTGAACATATGGAACATGTGCACGAAAAAAGTTTTCCCAGTCGTTTGCATGATTTTGATCAAAATATTCACGAAGCTGAATGATTTCTTCATCTGTGGCTTCAATTTTAAAATTCCAAGGAGAACTCGTCTTGCTTTGTGTGATTTCTCCAGTACTTACCGTTATATAGTAAGTCTTTTTCTCATTATCCATGACCCACACTCCCTTTTTTATTATAATTAGCACAAGGAAATGATTTATTCCCTTTTTCCCAACACCTTATTGAAGAAAATTAAAGAATAGTTTACATATTTACGGGTATTGCTGAAGTATAATGATAACAATACCTTTATAATAAAAAATAAGGGAGGTGAAGAACGTGAAGCTTGTAGATGAAATATATGAGTTTTATCGGCACAAGTTAACTGGAGATGAAGAAGATATTGATATGCTTGCTTTTGCCTTTTTAGAGGAGTTAACGCAAGAGGATTTACTTAATATCATTAAAGATCTTGATAAGCAGGAATTGTACGATTTAGTTGGTGTCTATCTAATTGAAGGATTGAAAGGGAAATTTGCTCAAGAAGAATACGGCCAACGAAAAATCCCTAACTTCCAACAACGGAACTTTCACTAACGGTACATAGAAGAAAACGAAAGCACATATACAGAAGCTGACTAACATTAGTCAGCTTCCTTTATTTTACTTTATATAGATTCTGCAACAATAACTGACCAACCTTTACCTTTATAGGCATTATATCCTTCCGTTAACGAGTATGCGAAAATTTGATTATCCTCAATCGTATACCCTCGCGTCTCTCTTCCTGATAAAATATTCTGGACAGCTTTTAAATGAGTGAGCTTTGTTTTTAAAATTTCGGTACGGTCCTTAGAAGCTATAACATAACCTTCTGAATTGATTGCATAGAGCTTACTTTTTTCATCTGTTTGAACACGGTCAATAATGTCGTATATGTACTCCCAGTTAAATCGGGTAGTAAATACACCTATGACTTCTCCCGCATCATTTCGAACAGGACAGGAATATCCCATTGTGTACCCTTCAACAACTGAAGAATAGTACATATCTGTGACAAACACATCGTTTGTTTTTACCGTTTCTTGAAACCAATCCCGGTCACTCATATTCCGTCCTACTTGGCTTTGATTTTGTGCAGCAACCAGAATTTCTCCGGATAAATCAACAACGAACAAATCGAAATATACTTCATAAATCTTATAAATATTTTTCATGAATGCTTCCGCTGTCTTTTTTGAAGCAGAGGTAGGCTGAATTAAACATTCTTTTATCGCATCGAAGGTTGCCCATGCCTGAACATCACAATTTCTTTCAAATAAATTCCGATCGATTTTATCAATCGTATCATAGGCAATATCCACCGTTCGTAAAGCAATAATATTATTTGCTTTTGTTTGTATACTTTTGATAATGCTCTCACTTGCTTTGCTAGAATCTAAGCAATCTTGAGCAAACTTTTTAATTTCCTTCGCAACGACTGAAAATGCTCGTCCTGCCTCTCCCGCTCTTGCTGCCTCAATTCCTGAATTTAACGCTAATATATTGGATTTCATGGAAATGTCTTTAATATTTTGCATGACCCCTTCCATCTTACTATTTTCCTGCTTTAACTCATCCATCAGCACGGATACATTTAAATTTTTCTCTTGAGTACTAACCATAACCACTCATTCTCCTCTCAAACCGAACCTCAATGTTATGTTTTATGACATGATATGATAAATAATATCACAATTTCGAAAATATTGTCGATTTAGAGAATAGGAAATTTTTAAAATTATTGAATCTTTTGTACCATGTTCAAGTTACGGGTTCTCTTACCTATTACAAAAATCCAAAATGTATATTAAAATGACCATTCATTTGTATGTGAATTTGATGTTCCATTTTTTATTGATTCTTTTGACTTTGGCTCTGTAGTTATTCATTGATGATTTCGTATAGGTAAAAGAATGAATAGGCGGAGAATTTCCGGCTAATGTATATAGAGGACGCTTAAGAAGCAGAAATAAGCGGAGGAATTCCGGTTAACTGCTCTTAATAAGCCAAAATTCAAAGATTTGGATCACATAAGCGGAAAAACTCCGCTTATTCTTAAGGAAATATGGGTATTTCCCAATTTAAACGGAATTTTTCCGGTTATTTTTCAAGCACAGTGAAATCCAACATCAGTTTTATAACAGTTCCTTGGCTTAACATGCATTATACATTAGGTGGCACTTTGTAATATTCTTACACAACAAAAAGCCCTGCATTTCGCAGGACAAAATGTATACAAATATAAGGAGATTTTCAAATTTATATAAAAAGTGATAGTTATCTGAACCCGTTCCTGTTCAAGAGTTGTTTTTACAATTATACTGATTCACCTAGGTACGCTTTTAACATCCATACATGTTTTTCTAGTGTTGAATGAATGGCTAGGAACATGTCACCTGTTGCTTCATCGTTCATCTCTTCCGCTAGTGACATTCCACTTTTTAGTTCTTCAATTAACAATGAAAAATCATTTGATAGGCTTTGAACCATTTCAATCGCTGTTTCACTACCTGTAGATTCCTTGATACTCGATTTCTCTAAGTACTCCTTCATAGTAGCAATAGGCTCTCCACCTATGGATAGAAGTCTTTCTGCTAATTCGTCAATATGAATAGCGGCTTCATTATAAAACTCCTCAAATTTTGTATGCAGTGTAAAAAAGTCTTTCCCTTTTATATACCAGTGAAAATTATGTAGCTTGACAAATAACACGCTCCAGTTAGAGATTTGGCTATTCAACACATCATGCAGTTTATTATCCATATGATCTCCTCCTACCATTTTTATTCATGCCATTACTCCCATTGTTATATTACCCAGAATGGACAAGATAAAACGTTTTGCTAAGTGACAAATAATTAAAGTTCTTAATCACACATGCTAAAATAGAATGGGAGAAAGGAGGAATAATATGATAACTGTTCTAATTATTTGTCTCATAATTGTAGGTATTGTTTTACTATTATCGGTTGTCACAACTTCAAAGGCCTATTCATATAAACATACCGTTGATTCACTTGAGGATAACCCAAATATACATAAAGAAATCGATCAAAAAAAAGAAGAGTGAGGGTATCTTAGTGAATATACTTTCTATTTTTGTTGGAATTATTTTCTTCCTAAACATTTTACTTGCTATCATTGTCATTTTTTTAGAAAGAAGAGATCCTAGTGCCACCTGGGCTTGGATTTTAGTACTATTTTTCATTCCTGTACTCGGTTTTATTATGTATTTACTATTTGGACAGAATTTGAGCAGAAAGAAAATGTTTTATTGGGAAGATCGTGACAAAGTAGGAATAGAGCCTTTAATCGAAGAGCAGATTTCACAATTGAATCAAAGAAGCTTTCCTTTCCAAAATTCAACCGAGGAAAAAAGTCGAGACCTCATTCATATGCATTTAATTAATAATGCTGCCATGTTTTCTCGAAATAACGACATTCAAATCTTTACTGATGGTAAAGAAAAATTCCACTCACTCTTTCATGACATAGAACAAGCTCGAGATCATATTCATTTGCAATACTATATCATCAAAAACGACGAACTCGGCAGAAGGTTAATGAACGTATTATCACAAAAGGCACGAGCTGGAGTAAAGGTTCGAGTTCTTTACGATGAGCTAGGGTCTCGATCATTAAGAAAGTCTTTTTTCAAGGAGTTGCGTCGAGCTGGAGGAGAGGTAGAAGCCTTCTTCCCTTCAAAACTTCCTTTAATCAATTTGCGATTAAATTATCGTAATCATCGTAAGCTTGCGATCATTGATGGGACAATCGGTTATGTGGGCGGATTCAATGTGGGAGATGAATATTTAGGATTAAATAAAAGATTCGGATACTGGCGTGATACACATGTTCGGATTGTCGGTGAAGCTGTGCACCCTATACAAACTAGGTTTATTCTCGATTGGAATCAAGCTTCCTACCGTCACGATATTAACTATTCCCCTCGATACTTTCAACAACTAAGAAATAGTGGGGATGTGGGCCTACAAATTGTAACAAGCGGACCTGACTCAGAGTGGGAACAAATAAAAAACGGATATATAAAAATGATTTCTTTAGCAAAAGAAACCATTTTTATTCAAACACCATACTTTATTCCTGACACGAGCCTTTTAGACGCATTAAGAATCGCTTCTTTATGTGGAGTCGATGTTAAAATTATGATCCCAAATAAGCCAGATCATATGTTTGTTTATTGGGCTACCTATTTTTATGTTGGAGAAATGCTGAAGGCTGGGGCAAAAATTTATATTTATGAAAAAGGATTTATCCATTCGAAATCTATTGTCGTGGATAATGAAATTGCTTCTGTTGGGACAGCTAATATTGATGTGCGAAGCTTCCGACTGAATTTTGAAGTAAATGCATTTATCTATAATCGAGAATTTTCCAGCATACTAATGGATCAATTTTCAGAGGATATGAAATCCTCAACAGAGCTTACTCTTGAAAATTATATGAAAAGACCACTGAAGATTCGTCTAAAAGAATCTGTATCAAGACTGTTATCTCCTATCTTATAAAAAAAAGCCGAGCAAAAAAAATGCTCGGCTAAATTTTTATGCAAATACCTGTTTCAAATCTTCTTTTGATTGTTCAAGCCAAAAACGCATTAATCGTTTAGCTCCCTCAAGGTCATGAAGCTTCGCTTGCCCACATTGTGTTTCATTAGCTGCAGGAATCTCAACGATTTCCACCGCTGATTTCATCGTATCCTCTAATAGATCAATAATTTCTTCTACCGAAGGCTCCCCACTCACCACTAGGTAATAGCCTGTTTGACATCCCATTGGAGAGATATCAATAATATCAAAATGGCTGTATTTTTCAGCATGCTCACGAAGATTAAATGCTAATAAGTGTTCCAGTGTATGAATAACATCTGGCTTCATAGCTTGCTTATTCGGCTGACAGAATCGAATATCAAATTTATTAACAACTCCATCAGTTCCCACTTTATGTACTCCACAATGTCTTACATACGGGGCTTTCACTGCATTATGATCTAATTCAAAGCTTTCTACAGAAGGCATATACTCCACTCCTAATCATTCAATTTCTTTTATCAGTATACAACAATTATTACGCATTATCTCTACATACCCACATACCATTTTTTAGACTAATTTCCCTATCTATGTTATGTTGTTCGTAAATAGGAAGAGGAAAGTGAGAGATTTACATGTTAAAAAAGGCGATGATTGCCTTTATCCGTTTCTACCAAGTTGCCATATCTCCGCTCAAGCCGCCAAGTTGCCGCTTCTATCCAACATGCTCACACTATGGTTTAGAGGCCATCGAAAGATTTGGACCGATAAAAGGTGGATACCTAACCATCAAGCGATTATTAAAATGTCATCCTTTTCATCCAGGTGGGTTTGATTATGTTCCTGAAAAAAAGGAAAGAAAGAACTAGATGTTCTCATACCCATTTTCGACAGCGTCTAATCTACCTGTTGCAGGGTCAATGACAAGTCCATGTACAGGAACTCCTTTTGGAAGAAGAGGATGCTTCTTAATCATGTCCACACTATGCTTTACGCTATCAGACACATTGTCAAATCCATGCATCCATTCAGAGACGTTAATGCCAGAGTAGTTAAGCATATCAAGCGTCTCTTGCGTGATTCCCCGCTCTTTCATGCTTTCGATCACTACATCAGCCTTCATTCCACTCATTCCACAATCATAATGACCAATAACTAGGATTTCGTCTGCTTGCAACTGATACACCGCAACAAGTAAACTTCTCATAATACTTCCAAACGGATGCATAACTAGTGCACCAGCATTTTTAACAATCTTTACATCCCCATTGGACACGTTCATTGCTTTTGGTAATAGCTCTAATAATCTTGTGTCCATACATGTTAAAATAACAAGTCGTTTGTTCGGAAATTTTGTTGTTGTAAATTCCTCATACCGTTTTTCGGAAACAAACTCCTGATTATATTGTAAAATCTCATCTAACAGTCTCATCCTGGTTACCCCCTTTTTTGTACTTATGACTATAATACAAGATAATTGCAAAACTAGACAATTTTTATGGTTGCATAATTCTCTACAATTAGGTAATATAACTAATGTAAATCGTAACCGTTTCGGATTATCTATTAAAATACCAAACTCCATCTATTCTTATATACTTTAAATCGAAATAATTACGTTTTATTTATAATCGAGAGGAGAGTAAGTATGTTTCGTAAATATACAGCATTCGTTTTTATGATACTCATTGCCACATTTTTAGCAGGTTGTCAGGGAGATACAGCGGAAAGTAGCCAAGAAGACGATAAACTATCAATCTATACAACCGTTTATCCATTACAGTACTTCACAGAACGTATTGGTGGAGATTTAGTAAATGTCCAATCCATTTATCCTAATGGTGCAGATGAACACTCTTATGAGCCATCTCAAAAGGATATGATTGATCTTGCCGATTCTGACCTTTTCTTTTACATTGGCTTAGGTTTAGAAGGATTCGTTTCAAAGGCAGAGAAAGCATTAAAGAATGAAAACGTCACGTTAGTAGCCACTGCTGAACATATCACTTTCGAAGAGCATGCCGAAGAAACTGAAGAAGAACATGCTCATGAAGAA
The DNA here is from genome assembly GCF_023715225.1 of Robertmurraya korlensis. GTDB lineage: Bacteria > Bacillota > Bacilli > Bacillales > Cytobacillaceae > Robertmurraya_A. The sequence goes on along the minus strand of NZ_JAMBNS010000001.1, from coordinate 26,218 downwards.
ACGTCAGAAGAGCATGCTCATGAAGAAGAGGATGAACATAACCACGGTGATGTAGACCCTCATGTATGGCTTGATCCAATTTACGCCATTAGCTTAGCGGAAGAAATTAAAGAACAGCTTCTTGAAAAATTACCAGATGATAAAGAGCAAATCGAAGAAAATTTCGCAGCACTAGAAAAAGAATTACAGCAATTAAATGACGATTTTACTGAAGTAACAAGCACAGCAAAACATAAGGAATTTTTAGTGTCCCACGCCGCATTCGGTTATTGGTCTGAGCGTTACGGGCTTGAGCAAATCAGCGTATCTGGTTTAGCTTCAACAAATGAACCTACTCAAAAGGAGCTTGAAAATATTATCGCTGAAGCCGAGGAACATGATCTACATTATATTTTCTTTGAGCAAAATGTAAGCTCAAAGCTAACTGAAATTGTTCAAAAGGAAATTGGGGCAGAACCATTAACCCTTCATAATCTATCAACCTTAACCGATGAAGATGTAAAAGAAGAACGCACGTATTTTACCATTATGAAAGATAATTTGGAAGCATTGCAAACCGCTTTAAACGAATAGTGTAAAGTCAACCCCCTCGGTTTTCGAGGGGGTTTTGCTGTTCTTAGATCCATTATCTGTCACGATATTGCCTTATTTCTTGTAAATAGAGGAAAAGATTACATATTTATTTTTAATTAGAAAAGAATAACTTGGTGAGTATATTGAAAGGGAGATTTTTATGGATGATTTACTAATTGCGCGCTCGCTATTCGGAACTACTATGGGTTTTCATATTATTTTTGCCACGATCGGAGTAGGTTTGCCATTTATGATGCTTACGGCTGAGCTCATGTACCAAAAAACGAAAGACCAAGAGTACGTAGTTATGGCTAAGCGCTGGACAAAAGCTTTTGCCGTACTTCTTGGTGTAGGGATCCCAACAGGTACAATTGCTGGAGTTCAACTTTCTTTATTATGGCCAGGCTTTATGGAAGTCATCGGTGTCGTCATGGCCCTTCCCTTCCAAATTGAAATCTATGCTTTCTTTATTGAAGCTCTATTTATGTCCATTTATGTATATGCCGCTGAACGTATTCCTCCTTGGGCTAGAATCACAAGTTTGGTACTTGTAGCGATTGGTGCTTTAGCATCTGCTGTTCTCATAACAAATGTACATGCCTGGGAAGGGACACCCACTGGATTTCGAATCGAAAACGGTATCATAACCGATGTTGATCCATGGGCAGCATTTTTTAACCCGAGCTTTATTGTCACAGCCGGACATGTCGCTTTATCTGCCTATACAACAGGTGCATTTGTAATTGCGTCCGTATCAGCCTATAAACTATGGCGCACTGAATTTAATACACGCATCTACCATTTTCACAAAAAAGCATTAACGCTAAGTCTCATTGTTGGAGGAGTATTTTCTCTATTAACCGCCATAAACGGACATGAATCCGCTCAATATTTGCATGAATATCAACCTGAAAAACTTGCAGCAGCAGAAGGATTATTTGAAACTCAATCTCATGCCCCTCTCGTTATCGGAGGGTTTACTGACCGAGAAACCGAAGAGGTTAAGTACGCTATTCACATTCCTTGGGCACTTAGCTTTTTAGCAGGAAATAGCTTTGATACCGTCGTTAAGGGACTTAAAGAATGGCCGGAAGAAGAATGGCCACCGCTTTTTGTTCACACCCTTTTCAATGGAATGGTCGGCATTGGATCTTTACTAATCTTATTACCTTTACTCGCGTTACTTTGGATAAAATTTTTGAAAAAAGACAAATATCCTCGTTGGATTCTTTCGACCTTTATTGCCTCAGGCCCTTTAGCAGTACTCGCGATTGAATTTGGATGGATTTTTGCTTGTACAGGAAGACAACCTTGGACAATTTATCGTGTCCTGTCAACGGCCGATTCGGCGACAACAGCGACAAATTTAGGCATCTTATTTCTAGCATTTGTATCTGTATACATCATTCTAGGAGTTTCTGTTGTATTTGTCCTTTTATATTATTTTAGAAAGAACACGGTTGCTGATGATTTACATCGAGCCGAACAAAAAGGTGTACCGCTATATGGATCCAATACGTAACGAGGCACCATTTTAATGGAGGAGTGAAAATAAATGACGGATGCATTACTAGCCATTACTGTATTATGGGGATTTGTATTCATCTATGCTGTAATGGCAACCATGGACTTTGGAGCCGGATTTTGGTCTATGCTTTACTTCAATAGAACGCAGACTAAGGCTACTAACATAGCTAACCGATATCTGTCCCCCACATGGGAGGTTACCAACACATTTATTGTTGCTCTTGTTGTTGCTGTGTACAGTTTATTTCCATCTGCAGCATACACGCTTGGGACTGTATTGCTTATTCCAGGCAGTATGATCTTGCTTTTGCTCGCCTTACGAAGTGCGTTTCTCGTTTTCTCAAATATTGCATCTGAATATCGAAAACCACTAACATATATCTCTGGAATTACCGGTATTCTCATTCCTGGATTACTCATCAGCGTACTTCCAATTACACATGGGAACTATATTGATTTTTCAGATGGTCGTCAAACCCTTGATCTGATAAAACTTTTTACCAGTGCCAATGAATACGCCTTTATTGGCTTCGCAATAAGTTCCACTTTGTTTTTATCATCTTTATTGCTTGCAGACTATTCAAAAACAGCGGAAGAATATGAGGCATATGCTGTATATCGAAGGGATGCCATTATTCTAGGGCCCATCTCTCTGGGAATGGCTGTCCTCATTATGTTCACCATCCGAACAGAAGCACCTTGGCTTTACGAAAAAATGATGGATAATTTAGCTTTTCTAATCGCATCGGTTGTGTTTTTTGTCATTGGAGGACTTGGTTTGTTTTTACCTTCTGTTACTGGAGGACCAAAGGGAATGCCTCGCCTTACTGTCATTGCAATTACTATTCAATACTTACTTGCTAGTCTTGTATACGGACAAGCACACTTGCCTTACATTGTTTACCCAGAGGTAACCATTCAGAACGCCTTTACAGATCCAAATTCGTTCCGTGCTATTTTCGCAACCTACATAGCAGGTTTTGCCATTCTTTTCCCAGGTTTCTTTTATTTCTGGACATTATTTATGAATGACAAAAGATATCTGCAGCAAAAACCACCAGAAGAAACGAAGTCATAAGAAAAGCGCAAGGAAAAATCGTGCCCGAAATTTGATGTGAAACCAACTTTGGCACGATTTTTTCTAATCATTATTTCGTAAAGGTTTGCTCAAAGATCATTACATCTTTCAATCTCTTATGATTCATCTCAAACCCTATACCAGGACCACTTGGAACATCAATCATACCATTACGGACCATCACTTCAGGAGTTGTAATGTCCTCCTCCCAGTATCGGTTGCTTGCTGAAATATCTCCGGCAATCGTAAAATTAGGGAGAGTTGCAATAGCGATGTTGTGTGCTCTAGAGATACCAAACTCCAACACGCCTCCACACCAGACGGGGACTCCTTTTTCCAAACAATAATCATGAATGTCCTTTACCGTTTGAATCCCACCTACTCTGCCAGCTTTTATATTTATTACCCGGCAACTCCCTAACTCTATTGCTTTTTTAGCATCGTCAAATGTTACAATACTCTCATCCAAACAAATCGGTGTTTGAAGTACGGATTGTAGCTTTGCATGCTCAACAATATCATCGTACCCTAACGGTTGTTCAATCATTAGCAATCCAAACTCATCAAGTGCCTTTAATCGATTGATATCTCTTAATGTATAGGCAGAGTTTGCATCGGCCATTAATTGAACATGAGGAAAATGAGTTCTAATTGATTGGATATATTCGTAATCATTTTTTGGAGAGATTTTTACCTTCACACGCTTATAGCCGTTCTCAAGATTTCTTTCAATTTGCAGAAGCGTCTCTCTCATCGACTTGGCCCCAACCACCACTCCGGATGGAATTGCACTTTGAGTCCCTCCAAGCAGGCTTGATAATGACTGATTTCTTTCCTTTGCATATAGATCCCAAACAGCCATCTCAAGACCTGCTTTGGCCATAAAATTTCTCCGGAATCGGTTAAAAAGCGGAGTAACCTCACTTGGATGCTCAATGGTACTGTCAAAGATCAGCGGGATAAAAAACTCTTTTAACATATGTAAGGAGGTTTGGACGGTTTCTTCCGTATACCACGGAGAGGAAAAGGCAACTACCTCTCCAAACCCAGACACTCCCTCTCGATCCATCACCTCTATTACAATCCCTTCCCGTTCGTGCACCGTACCTAAATGAGTGGTAAATGGAGTCTTTAATTTCATGGAGATAACTGATAGCTTAATTCTCTCAATTTTCATTTGTGTCTCCGCCTTTAATCCATTCCTTCAAACTTCTTCTTAAAAGCTTATTAGACGCATTTCTTGGTAGGTGGTCAACGATGATGACCTTTTTAGGAACCTTATATTTCGCTAACTTGGATGAAGCATATTGTATGATTTCTGCTTCAGTAATAGGTGAATCCCTAACAACAAAGGCTACCGGTACTTGTCCCCATTCCAGATCTTCCACACCGATAACCCCCACCTCTTGAATAGCAGGATGCCCTTGTAAAACTCCTTCGATTTCCGCAGGATAAATGTTTTCTCCACCTGAGATAATCAAGTCAGAACGGCGATCTTGGACGTATAAGAACCCTTCTTCATCGACAAACCCTATATCTCCTGTTGCAAACCATCCATCCTTTAGGTGCGAACCCTCTTTATTCAAGTACCCTTTCGTAACATTCGGACCTTTTACATAGATGTCTCCGGATTTTAACGGTTGCTGTTCCAAACCATCAGAATCAACAATTTGTAACTGTGATGGAAAAAGTGCCTTTCCTGCCGAACCTAATTTGCTCAAGCTATACTCAGGAGATAAAGTGACAAATTGAGAGGCCGTTTCGGTCATTCCGTATGTTTGATAAACTGGAACTTGTAGCTCCACACATCTTTCTAATAATGAAAGAGACGCTGGTCCTCCTCCTAAAAGCATACAGCGAAAATGACTCGGTAACTGGCTATCCAAGTGATCTAGTAATCGTGAAAGCATTGTACTTACAACAGACATCGTTGTTACTTTCTCTGACTTTATATCTTGTAACGTTTTTTCCACGTCAAAGCTCTCATGCAACACCATCTTCATTCCATAAATCACACTTCTCATTAATATGGAATACCCACTAATATGAAACAGAGGCACTGCACATAGCCAGCCATCACTCTCTTGCAATCCAAGATTTAAGCTTGAGCCAACTGCACTCCACCAATGGTTTCCGTACGTTTGCATAACCCCTTTAGGAGAACCCGTCGTTCCGGAAGTGTACATGAGAGTGCAAACCTCCTCTAAAGCTACTTCATGAACAAGAGGTGGTTCCATATATGATATTTGAAACAACTCATTTTTGAGGACGACACTTACATTTAATTGTTTTGCTTTTTCTTCGAACAATGATTCCGTAATTAGAAATGCTGCATCTGAGTCCTTCAATTGATAATTCAGTTCTTCTGTAGTTAATCTTGTGTTAAGCAAAACTGCTTTAATACCAAGTAGCTGTAATGATAACAATATAACGACACTTTCGGAATGATTCGATAATAACAATGCAATGTATTGCCCCTGTTTCATTCCATATGCATGCATTCGACCTGCTACATCGACACTTTCGACATATAGCTGTTGAAATGTGTAGCGTTTATCTTCATATACCAACGCCGTTCGACTAGGTGTCAAAAATGCTCTTTTTTTAAGAAAATTCGGCATGACTTCTATTGACAATTTTTTCACCCTCTTCCTATTCACGTTATCAAATTGTTTTCTTTTTTTCAATGTACATGCTGAAGTACAACATAAATAAAGCCGAAGATCTAATTCTTCGGCACGATGTTCCCTTCTTCTTCCTTTTCAGTGAAACGGTCTAAAATAGTTATTGTATCGACAAGATGATTGTTAAATATTTGGCGCGCAACCGCTAAAAGTTCGATAATCATCGGATCCTTTAACGTGTAAATGACTTTATTACCTTCCTTTGTCCCTGACACAATATTTTTAGCTCTTAATATCGTTAATTGCTGTGAAACAGATGAACCTTCGCTACCTATGAGGGTTTGAATTTCATTTACGTTCTTATCCCCTTCAGCTAACAATTCTAGAATGCGTATTCTTAACGGATGAGCCAAAGCCTTAAAAAACTCTGCTTTAAACTGTTGCATCTCTAAATTCAATCATTTCACTTCCTTGTTTCATTACTAGAAGGCTGTAGGCTGTAGTACTTTCCCTTCAGTAGATTCGGCTTTTGATAGTTTGGTACACTCTCTGAAAGCAAAGTGTCTACACCCTAAACACTTATTTTTGTCCACCTGTTTTAACGCAAATTCAATCGCTTCCCCAGTATGTTCAAAAAAGTGTTCGTGACCAATTTTGTCATATAGACCCGTTCGCATTAATACATTTTTTGGCTGCTCGTTTATACCTGATATGATAACTATACCATTTCTTGAAAAATGAGACACAATACTAGCTAAATTTGCTTCCCCCGTTGTATCCATAAGAGGCACCCTACTCATTCGTAACAATAATATACTAGGTCGATAGTGAATCGTATCCATGATTGAAAATTCAAAGGTTTGAGCTGCCCCAAAAAAGAGGGGACCTGCTACATTATAGATGCTAATTTGCGGGCAATCATGTGTATCCGTCACAACATGATTTTCTACTTTTGCATACTTATGATGTAAATTAGGCAATGCTTTCGCAGTCGTGACTACATCACTCATTCTTTTTGTAAATAAGATAGCTGCCAATATCAATCCGATTTCAACAGCAGTCATTAAATTAACAAAGACAGTTAGTAAAAAGGTAACTACCAGAACGATGGAGTCAGTAGATCTTGTTTTTAATATATGAGCAAATACCTTCCTTTCACTCATATTCCATGCAACCACCATTAATATCGGTGCCATACTAGCGAGTGGAATATAGGTAGCATATGGAGAAAAAAACAACAAAACTAGTAAAACAACAACCCCGTGTATAATTCCAGATAAAGGAGAAACTGCTCCATTTTTTATATTGGTAGCTGTTCTTGCAATAGCCCCTGTTACCGGAATGCCTCCGAATAGTGGAGTAACCATATTTGCAATTCCTTGTCCGATTAATTCTTTGTTACTGTTGTGACGGGTGTTTGTCATGCCATCTGCCACAACTGCCGAGAGCAACGATTCTATTCCTCCGAGCATGGCAATAACAAAGGCAGGTTTTAATAGAGTAAGGATCATTTCGATACTTATGTTTGGCAAATGTATGCGCGGTAATGAGTTCGGAATTGCACCGTATGCAGAACCAATCGTTGCAACCTGACCAGGATAAAACCAGGTTGCTACCAAGGTTGAGATGATCAAGCCCAGTAATGGACCTGGAACCTTAGGGACTAACCTCGGTGAAAGTACGATAATTAGTAAGCATACACCCGCAGTTAATACACTATAAAGATTCGCTGAATGAAAATGTGTAACAATTTCTAGTAAATTACTAATTAATTCTTCATGCTTTTGAATTCCAACAAGTCCGAGAAAACTTGCCAGTTGTCCAGAAAAAATAGTAACAGCGATTCCCGATGTAAAACCAATAGTTACGGGTCTTGGAATGTATTTGATAAGTGAGCCGATTTTAAAGATCCCCATAAGAAGGAGCATAATACCAGCTAAAAAACCTGCAATTAATAGATTTTCATATCCGTAAGTCATAACAATTCCAAATAGAATGGGAATAAAAGCCCCGGTTGGACCCCCTATTTGAAATTTAGATCCTCCTAACAAGGAGATAAGGATTCCACCTATAATGGTTGAAACTATACCATATTCCGGTTTTACTCCTGAAGCAATGGCAAAGGCCATTCCAAGTGGAATAGCGATGACACCAACAATAAGACCAGATAGTACATCCTTTGGAATACTACTTAACGAATAATTAGAAAATCTTTTATCACTTAACATGTTCACCCTTCTTATCTTTTTATTTGTATATCTGATTATTTGAATATACAATAATTATAAGTTGTATTACAAGATATTTTTCAAAAAAAAGAGCCTGGCTGTTTATAAGCCAAGCATCTTCTTTCTAACCGATCAAGGGAAACGAGGGAATTGACCAAAGTCTGGCTTGCGTTTTTCTTTAAACGCATCGCGCCCTTCCTTTGCTTCATCCGTTGTGTAATATAGGAGAGTTGCATCTCCAGCAAACTGTTGAATTCCAGCTAAACCATCAGTATCTGCATTAAATGCTGCTTTTAAGAAACGAAGAGCGGTTGGGCTCTTTTCAAGCATTTCCTCACACCATTGAATTGTTTCTGCCTCTACTTGATCAAGAGGAACAACTGTATTTACTAGCCCCATATCAAGTGCTTCCTGCGCATTGTATTGACGGCATAAATACCAAATTTCTCGTGCTTTTTTGTGTCCAACGATTCTTGCTAAATAGCCGGAGCCATATCCAGCATCAAAGCTACCCACTTTAGGACCCGTTTGTCCAAAGATCGCATTATCAGCAGCAATGGTTAAATCACAAACGATATGTAAAACATGTCCTCCACCAATAGCATATCCCTTTACCATCGCAACAACTGGCTTAGGAATAACACGAATCAAACGTTGAAGATCAAGAACGTTTAAACGAGGGATTTCGTCTTCTCCAACGTACCCACCATGTCCTCGTACTTTTTGATCTCCACCTGAACAGAACGCTTGGTCTCCAGCTCCTGTTAAGACGATTACACCTACATTGCGGTCGTCACGTGCATAAGCAAATGCATCAATCAATTCCATTACTGTCTTAGGGCGAAAGGCATTTCGCACTTCTGGACGATTGATCGTAATCTTTGCAATGCCATTATATGTTTCATACAGAATATCTTCGTAATTTCTTTGAGATACCCATTCAACTGTCAATGTGTTTTCCTCCTTTAATTAAGAATCGGATTTATTCGACAAAAACCCACTTACTATTGTACCAAATTTTTCAGGTTGTTCCACATGTATTGCATGTCCACATCCATCAATATTTACCCACTGACTGTATTTTAGACGTTTTGACATCTTTTCAGCAATGATGACAAATTTTTTGTCAACGGATCCTGTAAGCAATAAGACTTCACCTGCGTACTGCTTTAGGTTTTCCCAATAGCTGGGTTGTGAGCCGGTGCCCATTCCAATCAAGCTATTTGCCAATCCTTTAATAGAGTTTTGCTTTCTTTGCTCTTTTATTCGTTGTCGAATAAGTGATGGTAATTTTTTTTGACTCTCGAATAACGGAATATTGCCCCAATATTCGACGAACCACTCTAACCCATTTTGTTTCATTTTATTGGCTAACTGTTGATCCTGTTCTCTTCGACTTCTTCTATCTTCATCCGTTACGAGTCCTGGTGAAGCACTTTCGAGTACAAGCTTACGTACTAACGTTGGATTCATCACCGCAAATGCAAGTGCCACTCGACCTCCCATCGAGTATCCAACTACATCTGCTTGATCTATATTTAAATATTGTAAAATATAACGTAAATCTGCTAACACTGACTTCATTTCATAACGCTTAATTGAATCTGGGGATGACGATCTTCCATGTCCAACAAGATCTATTTTAATGATTTTTGAGTTTTTCATTAACTCCTCTTCACATTCCGACCATGTAGAGATGCTACCGGTAAATCCATGAAGTAAAACAACTGGAAAACCCACTCCTGAAACTTCGACATGGTAATCTATACCACTAACTTCAATATTCATCAGATTTCGCCACGCAAATTCCGACTAATTTCCCGGGAAACGTAATCCCACAGATTTCGATGTTCTTGTAGGTTTTCGTCTCTTTTTGTCGGAACTTCAATAACCGATAATCCATCTTTCGCCAAAGTTTGCTCAAAAGAGGAAGAAAGCTCTCCCCAAGAAGAAACTCGGCTAAATGTCCCACCGTACATAGTAACAACGGGTTCAAAATCAAGGTCTAATGGAGTACCAAATAGTCGTTCAAAATGCTTCGGATGACTAGCTTGAGGAAGGAAGCTGAAAATCCCCCCACCATTGTTATTTATCACAATGACACGTAGATCAATATGATATAACTTTGATGCAATGAGTCCATTTAAATCATGGAAAAAAGTCAAATCTCCAAGCACTAAATACATAGGTTTATGGACGGTAGCAGCACCTAGAGCGGATGAAATGACTCCATCAATCCCGTTTGCACCGCGATTTGCCATGATTCGAATGGACTTTTGATTATTATAGAAAAAGGAATCTAAATCTCGTATTGGCATGGAATTTCCAACAAATAAGGTGGCTCCATCAGGCAGTAATTCTACTAATTCATAAAATAAACGACCCTCACTGAGGGATTCGTTTTCCTTTACACGGAACAACGATGTTCTAGTTAGCTCGTTCATTTGTTGCCACTTTTCAACAAACATTGTATCCTGGTGATCTTTTAAAAGAGGGAGAAGTGATTCACAAAATTCTACTTCATCACAATAAACCATGTTTGTCGTTAATAAGGATGGGTCTCTCCAGCCTTCCCCGCCATCCACCACAAATTGCGGGACTTGTTCATTCTTTTTCATAAATAATGAAAATGCTTTTGAGATAGGCATTGCACCAAAGCGAATAATTACATCTGGTGCTAAGTGACTTACGGCATCCTCATTTCTTAAAAATGTATCATAGCTGTCTATAATATGTACAAACTCGTGTTTTCCGCTCCGCAGCTGTGATAAAGGATCCGCAATAATTGGATACTGTAGCTTTGCAGCTAGCGTAGTGATGGCTCTAGCAAAGGCAGGATGATCGATTTCGCCACAAACAATTAAGCCTCTTGTATGTTCATTCAACACGTTCGCAATGGATGTTAATTGATTTTCATTCAGTGACAAATGACCTTGTTCAATGTGAACATAACCATTTTCTCTTTCTGCCATGACAAATATATTCTCACTTGTTATATCAGGAACAAGAGGTTCACGAAGTGGAAAATTCAAATGAACGGGACCAGCTGGTGAAGATAAAGCGGTTGCAACAGCTCGTCCAGCAACGGTGCGCGCATACCGAAGCATCTCTTTGGAGCCTTCCGGATGAGACATCTCGATAAACCATTTTACATGCTTTCCGTATAAATTCACTTGATCCATTGCTTGTGGTGCCCCAACATCACGAAGTTCATGTGGTCGATCCGCTGTGATAATCATAAGAGGTACCCTTGATAAATTTGCTTCAGCTATCGCAGGGAAATAGTTCGCTGCTGCTGTTCCAGAAGTACATAACAAGACGGTTGGATTTCGGGAAGCCTTGGCCATTCCCAACGCAAAAAAGGCTGCTGATCTTTCATCTACATGAATATGAAGACGAAGATCAGGATGTTCAGCCATAATCATTGCAATAGGAGTAGATCTTGACCCTGGGCTAACAACAACATCCTTTACTCCTGCATGTATTAGTTCTGCTACAAATGAAGCAATGTATTTTGTTAATGCTTGTTGGTGATTCATTACTCTTTCCCCCTTAAGGCAGAAAGCATTGGACGAAACTTAATATTCGTCTCCTGATACTCACTGTCTACGTTTGAATCCTTTACGATTCCACAACCGGCGAATAAAGAAGCCTCGTTTCCTTGTACCAAGCCCGAACGTATCGCAACCGCAAATTCTCCATTGCCTTCAAAATCAATCCAACCGATCGGTGCAGCATACATTCCTCTATCTAAGTCTTCCATGATCCGGATGCTCTCTACTGCTTCTTTTCTTGGCAACCCACCTAAAGCAGGCGTGGGGTGAAGCAGGTTCACAAGCTGAAGTAACGAACTTTTCTCATCTGCGGTTCCAACTACTGGTGTGTATAAGTGCTGGATATGCTTATTTTTCAACAACTGTGGGTGAGTCGGAATTCGTACTTCGTGGCATACCTTTTCCATTGCCTCTTTGATCATATCAACAACAAATTGATGTTCAATTAAATTTTTTTCATCGCATAGAAGCTCATTACCTAGCTGCTCATCTTCTTTTAAAGTCTTCCCTCTGGCAATAGAACCGGCCAAACAGGTCGAGTACACCGTGTTTTTCACCTTCTTAACTAATCTTTCTGGTGATGCCCCAATAAAACAGTCACCTTTCGATTCAAAGGCAAAAATAAAACTGTCTCTCTGTTCCTCTAAAAGATTCATAATCACGGGCTCTACTGGGATTTGCTCCTCAAAATGAAGCCTTAGTTCTCTAGCAAGCACGACCTTTTTCATGGTACCTGCCTTTAATAATTCTACTACCTCACTCACACGTTTCTTCCAATTTTCAGGGTGGACTTCAGTTACATCTGATAGGGTAGACAAACGTGGAAGTGATTCTTTCTCCATTCCACTGAATAGCGCTTTTCTTTCTTGTTCAACTTCCTCAAATAATGTATCATTATCTTCCGCTGAACAAAGAAGATTAGTCGTTAAATAGTATTCTCCTTTTATTGCACTTACTAAGTATTTGGGTATGTGGAAAAGAGAATGTGGAAACTGTGCCCAAAGATCTGTTTTCTTTTTTAATGGATCAAAGGAAAATCCTCCGAACATCATTGGTCCTGTTGCTGTCTGTTTCTCTTCCATTAGCATGATGCTATTATTCATAAGCTCTTGCCATTGTTTCTCCACATGAAAAAAGCGGCCAGAAGCCTGATCCGATTGTATTTCTTTACATATTCCAATGCCAATCATAACTACTTCATCAGAGGGATCTTTCCAAAAAAAGCGTTCGCCAACAAATTGGTCTCTTCCAGCTGCAAACACGGACAGCGGCTGAACCGGATGAATCCTTTGGACTTCGCTAACTAATACGGGCATTGAAAGCTTCCGTGCTCTCTCAATTGCTTCAATGATCCCTTCCTTAAGCTCCGTATTCTGAATGGTAACCAAATTCGTACAACTCCTGTTAAATAACGTTATAAACTTATTTTAAGATACACCTCAATCCAAGACCATGTCAACAAAAGGAACCTTGAAAAACCTATATCTTTCCTTATTATAAGCTATTTCTATCTATTTTGAGATATTATGCCCTTAAATGTCTTTCCTGCACAAAAAATTATCGTAGAAAATATGGAAATCGTCTCCTCCAATAGGGAGGAAAATTTAATTGACACAATCCTTCGTTTTTCCTACACTTGAATTTGGATATAAATTATTTTAAACTTATATAGTTTTGACAAATAAATATAGAAATGGGGAGAGGTACGATGCAACCACAAATGCAAACGGGTCCTTCGCCTACGTTTAAAGGGAAAAATTGGAGAGTCTGGTGGCAACTTACACGACCACATACGTTAACAGCTGCCTTTGTTCCAGTATTATTAGGAACCGCATTAGCCTTACCATTAACATCTATTGACCTTGGTTTATTTATCGCCATGCTTATCGCTTGCTTACTTATACAGGCAGCCACAAATATGTTTAATGAGTATTATGATTTCAAACGTGGTCTCGATAACGAGCACTCTGTCGGTATAGGTGGAGCCATTGTTCGGGAAGGAATTCAACCAGCGACCGTCATGAAAATAGCTCTTAGCCTTTATGGTATTTCTATGCTGTTAGGTGTCTATATTTGTATGAATTCTAGCTGGTGGCTAGCTGCGATTGGTCTAGTTTCAATGACAGTTGGTTATTTATACACGGGAGGACCTATTCCGATCGCGTACACCCCTTTTGGAGAAATCTTTGCAGGGTTCTTTATGGGAATGCTTATCATACTGATTGCCTTTTATATTCAAACAGGTTTTATTACTACGATTAGTGTATTAGTTTCTGTACCAATTGTCATAACAGTAGGTGCGATTCTACTTGCCAATAATATACGTGACCATGATGGTGACAAGGAAAATGGAAGAAGAACATTAGCAATATTACTAGGTCAAAAAAGAGCGATCGTTCTTTTAGCAGGAATGTTCGTAGTCTCTTATGCCTGGGTGTTTACTCTTATTGGTTTGGACTATGCTTCTGCTTGGTTAGCGATTGTGCTCCTAAGCTCACCTAAGGCAGTAAAAGCGATCAAAGGATTTATCGGAAAAACAAAGCCCGTTCAAATGGTGCCAGCTATGATAGCAACAGCCCAAACAAATACGATATTTGGATTTTTGTTATCAATTGGACTATTTTTAGGACATTTCTTAAACAATTAAACAAAAGAGGAGGCCATATTAAATGGTCTCCTCTTTTTCATTTACCTTACTTTGCCTTTTACAGGAGAGATACTCCAAATATCATCCGCATACTGCTGTATGGTTCGGTCACTAGAGAAAAAGCCTGAATTCGCTATATTTGCTAAACTCATCTTTAACCACCTATTTTGATCACCATAAGCATTCCCTACTTCTCTTTGGGCTTCTATATAAGATGAAAAATCACGTAATACAAAATACTGGTCATTTTCCATTAATAACGAATCATGGATTGGTTCAAACTCATTATCAAGATCGCCAAAATATCCATTCGTTAACTGATCTACCACCTGGCGAATACGTTTATCATGATGATAATAGTCAACTGACGTATAGCCACCATACTGGTAATAATTCATTACTTCTTCCGCTGTTAATCCAAAAATAAATATATTGTCATCGCCGACATGTTCCTTGATTTCGATGTTAGCTCCATCAAGTGTACCTAATGTTATTGCACCATTCATCATAAACTTCATATTACCTGTTCCCGAGGCTTCTTTACTAGCAGTCGAAATTTGTTCACTCACATCTGATGCAGGAAAGATTTCTTCAGCTAATGACACACGGTAGTTTTCAAGAAACACTACTTTCAATCGATCAGATACCGTTTTATCATTATTTATTTTTTCTGCAATGGTATTAATGAGTTTAATAATCTTCTTTGCATAGTAATAACCTGGTGACGCTTTCGCTCCAAACAAGAATGTTCTTGGATGCATCTGAAAGCTTGAATCCTCTTTTAAGCGATTATACAAATACATAATATGAAGAACATTTAAGAGTTGCCGTTTATAAGCATGCAATCTCTTTACTTGAACATCAAATATAGATTGAGGATCAACGACAATACCTGTCTTTGCTTTAATTTTTTCAGCAAGTGATTTCTTATTATTCTGCTTGATTTCATACAACTGCTCTAAAAATGCAGAATCTTGCTGGAAGAACTGAAGCTCTTTTAAATGCTCTGGGTGATTGATCCACTTCGTTCCAATCCCCTCGTTAATTAAATTGGTCAGTTGTGGATTGGATTTGATCAGCCAACGTCTATGCGTAATCCCATTTGTTTTATTATTAAACTTTTCAGGAAATACTTGATAAAATTGGTTCATCTCTCTTTGTTTTAAAATTTCTGTATGAATGGCTGCCACTCCATTCACACTGTATGAACCGACAATCGCCAAGTGAGCCATCTTTACTTGGTCATGAGCAATGATTGCCATGTCCTCAATTTTTCGCCAATCTCCTGGATACTGCTTCCATAGATCTTGGCAAAATCTCTCGTTTATTTCATTTACAATCATAAAGATTCTTGGAAGCAACGGTTGAAAAATACGAACCGGCCATTTTTCTAAAGCCTCTGCTAAAGTTGTATGATTCGTATATGAAATAGTGTTCGTAGTAATATGCCAAGCTTCTTCCCAGCTCATCCCTTCCTCATCAATAAGTACCCTCATCAATTCAGGGATGGCTACCACGGGATGCGTATCATTTATATGAAGACCCACATATTTATGAAAATCTATTAAACTAGCATGTTGTTTACGATAAGATCTTACAATCGAGCGAATACTTGCAGATACAAGGAAATACTGCTGCTTTAATCGTAGAATTTTTCCTTCATCATGCGTATCATCTGGATACAAAAACTCTGAAATAAGCTCCGTATCACGCTTGTATTTCATAATATCTCGATTCATTGGATACGGCGTCGTTTCGGCACTCCATAGACGCAACGTGTTGACCGTGTCAGTCTCATAACCTACTACTGGAAGGTCATATGGCACGGCCATGACGGTTTCTGCTTCAATATGACGAAATACTAGCTTTCCATTATTATTGATCGCTTCAACTCTTCCCCAAAAAGGAACATCTACTGCTAAATCAGCTTTCCTTACTTCCCATACATGACCATGACGAAGCCATTGCTCAGGTAATTCTACTTGATATCCATCTACAATTTTCTGCTCAAATAAGCCATGCTTATAGCGAATACCACATCCGTGACCCGGAAGATCTAAAGTAGCGAGAGAATCCATGAAGCAGGCAGCAAGACGTCCTAAGCCGCCATTACCTAGTGCTGCATCTGCTTCCATTTCCTCTAAATCGCTAAGATCAATTCCTAGCTCTTTAAGTCCCTCTTCCACTACATGATCAATTCCTAGGTTAAGGAGGTTATGCCTTAAAAGCTTACCAAGTAGGAATTCAATAGATAAGTAATAAATTTGTTTTTCTTTCTCAGCCCGATAACTTTCATTTGTCTTGATCCAGTTTGAGCTTACATATTCACGGATCATAATTCCTAAAGTATGATAGTGATCTCTATTCGTACTTTCTTGAAAGCTTTTTCCACAAGTCATTTCGAGACGTTGTAAAAACGTTTCCGTGAACATTTCTTTATTAGAAAACATGAGTTTCACTCCTGGATATAAGTTGAGCATATAATTGATTGTACTTAAACGCAGACTGCGCCCAGCTGTTATCAATGCTCATTGTATGCTTAACAAGATTATTCCAAACCCTATCATTTTCGTAAAAATGGATGGCACGTTTAATGGTATACAACATATCATGCGCATTAAAATTCTTGAAGGAGAAACCATTCCCTTCTCCTGAGAATTCATCATATGCTGATACCGTGTCATTTAGACCCCCTGTTTCTCGAACGATAGGGAGTGTGCCATATCTCATCGCAATCATTTGGCCTAACCCACATGGTTCAAATTTTGAAGGCATGAGAAAAAGATCTGCACCCGCATAAATTTGATGAGCTAGACCTTCATCAAAACCAATATATGCTTTAAATCGATCTGGATACTCCCGCTCCATGTCTCGAAAGAAATTTTCAAACTCGTCATCCCCCGTTCCAAGAATGAGGAATTGAATTGGCTCAGCCATAATTTCATTAAACACATGTTTAACAAGGTCTAATCCTTTTTGTTTTGTTAAACGTGTAACCATCACCATTAATGGTATTTGTGAAGCCTGTGGCAAGCCAAATCGTTCTTGTATGGCCTTTTTATTTACAAGCTTATGATTTCGATGATTTGCATCGTATGTTTTTACGAGAAATGAATCCTTCTCTGGATTATAAAATTCATCATCGATTCCATTTAGGATTCCTTCTAGATCGCTTATACGACTTCTTAACAATCCATCCAGCTTTTCTCCATAGTACTCCGTTTGGATTTCGTCCATATATGTTGGGCTTACCGTAGTAATTCGATCAGATGCAATAAGTGCTGCTTTCATGAAATTTATATTTCCATAAAACTCAAGCTGGTCGGTATTAAAATATGAATCATCTAAATCAAATAAATCCTTTAAAGCTTCCTTAGGCATAATACCTTGGAACCCAAGATTATGAATGGTAAATACCGTTCGCATAAAACCATAACCATTTTTCTTTTGATATTCTGTTTTTAGCAAGAAAGGAATCATCCCAGTATGCCAATCATGGCAATGAATGACATCTGGATAGTAATCTAACATCCGTATCGCTTCAAGTACGGCTCGGTTAAAGAAAGCAAATCGTTCACCATCATCAAAATAACCGTACAGAGAATCTCTCTTAAAATAGTATTCATTATCTATAAAATAATAAGTAATACCCTCATGTATATACTCTTCAATACCGCAATATTGTTCTCTCCAACCAACACTCACAATTAACTCATGTTTTTTTGTCATCTTTTCACGTATTGCTTGAGAAATGGTACCGTATTTCGGCATCATTACTCTTACATCTGTACCAAGTCTTTTCAACTCTTTTGGTAGAGATCCTGCTACATCTGCTAACCCTCCGGATTTAACGAAAGGTACACATTCCGAAACTGCGAATAAAACTTTCACGAATTCATCAACGCCCCTTGTACTGTTCCTTTACGAACCACATATGGTAATTCCTTTGTTCCATACATCATCGTTCCATTATTTACCTTAACATCTTTATCTAAAACAACGGAGTCTAATACGCAATTTTCACCAATTTGACATTTTTGCATGATGATGCTGTTTTTTATAACAGATCCCTTGCCGATTTTTACAGCACGAGAAATAATACTATTTTCAACTGTTCCTTCAATTAAGCACCCATTGGCAATTACTGAGTTTTTCACTGAAGCTCCTGTAAAATACCTAGTAGGAGGCTCATCCTTTACTTTTGTATATACTGGCTGATTCTTTAAAAATAGTTCCTTCCAAATGGATGGTTTTAATAGCTTCATACTTTCATTAAAATACGTAGTAATCGAGTCAATCATCACTGCGTATCCTTTAAATTCATAATGACATTGACGATAAGGACTATTAATATCTGTCACAACATCTCTCATACATGTATATCCTGTTTCCTCTCTTGTTTCGAAAAGTTCTACTAAAAGAGATTTTTTCATTAAAAACATATGAAGAGACCGTCCGTCTTTTCTTACTTCTGTAATATCGCAGCCGCTCTTGATATGCCAATCAAGGATTGGTTCAAAATCCATATTACAAACAGTAAAGCAATTTGAGATGAGGGCGTACTGTTGGTTACTACGATCAAAGAAATCTTTATTTGCAGCAAAATGATTAAATGATGTTATTTCTTTTTCTTCTGCAGGAGCAGGAAAAAAGAAGAGCCCATCGCGCTTACGATTTAAGTCCCAATCCTTCCCAGACCCCAAATGATCCATTAAGGAACGGTATTGGTTTTTCGGAAAAATTGCTACACTCTTTATTCCAGAATTAACCATGTTTGATAGGATAAAATCTATTAATCGATATCGTCCTCCAAATGGTACTGCAGCTAATGAACGATGTTGGATTAGATCCTCTAATCCTTTTTGATATGTTGTTGCATCAATTACTCCAAGCAGCTTTCTATCCATCCTTACCCCTCATCTCCTCATTTATTGTTCTCTATTCTGTATTTTAAAGGGATTGAAGCATATCCTCTGTTACTAACACAATTTCATCATCCGCATCTGGCAACGCACGAATAATCGTTCCATCAGGTATAACCATTTCTGAAGGGACAATCGCCTTTTCAATAAACACATTTTTTCCAATTACTGCATCAGGCATGATCACTGATTCTTTAATAAGAGCACCTTTTTCAACCTTTACTCCTTGAAAAAGAACCGACTTCTCAACCTCTCCTTCAATTACACAACCCTCGTTGATCAGGGAATCAACGACGAGTGCATCGTCTGATATAAACTGTGGTGGTTGATTTGGATTAACTGAATAAATTCTCCAAGTATAATCAAATAAATCCAATCCACATGTATCATCTAATAGATCCATATTTGCTTCCCAGAGACTACGAACAGTCCCAACATCCTTCCAATAACCACTAAATGGATAAGCAAATAGTTTCTTCTGGTCTGATAGTAACGTCGGAAGAATATCCTTTCCGAAATCATGACTTGAATCGGGAAGTGCAGCATCCTTTATTAAGTATTCTTTCAGAACAGACCATTTAAAAATGTAAATCCCCATAGAGGCTAGATTGTTTTTCGGATTAGCAGGTTTTTCATCAAATTCAACAACCTTCATATCGCTATCAGTATTTAAGATACCAAATCGACTCGCTTCATCCCAAGGCACTTCAATGACCGAAATGGTAGCATCAGCATCTCTTTTAATATGGAAATCTAGCATTAACTCATAGTTCATTTTGTATATATGGTCCCCGGACAAAATGAGTACGTATTCCGGATCATATTGAATTAAGTAGTTTAAATTTTGATAGATGGCACAAGCAGTACCTGTATACCATTTCATCTCTTTGGACTCACTATAAGGTGGGAGAACAGTCACTCCACCATTTTTTCGATCCAAGTCCCATGCACTTCCGATTCCAATGTACGAGTTTAATACTAGTGGTTGATACTGAGTTAGGACACCCACCGTATCAATTCCAGAATTCGTACAATTGCTCAAAGTAAAGTCAATGATTCGGTACTTCCCTCCAAACGGTACAGCTGGTTTTGCTAAATTTGAAGTTAAGGAATGTAACCTACTTCCTTGCCCTCCTGCTAACAGCATAGCTACGCACTTCTTCTTTGCCATTTCCTTTTCTCTCCTTTCGATGTTTAACTGGACGCAATATAGAAACCCCAAATGGAGGTATCCTCATCATGATGTGATGCTCTCTTCCATGAAAACTTTCATCAATTGTTTCTAATGACTTTTTATTTATTACACCGGATCCTCCGAAGTCCTCCGCATCAGTATTTAATATTTCGCGATACGTTCCCTCTTTTGGGACACCGACTTTATAATCTTCATATGTCTTTTCTGTAAAATTACACACGATGACCAATGGTTCTCCTTCTTCCCCTTTTCTAACATAAGAGAAAATCGATTGATCACGGTTATTTACATCAATCCATTCAAATCCTTCATGTAAATGGTCAAGTTCATATAAAGGTTTATTGCGCTTATATACCTTAATCAACTCTTTTACGAACTGATTCATTTTTCCATGCATTTCATAATCTAATAAATGCCAATCGAGTTCTTCTTCATCCTTCCATTCAGAGAACTGACCTAGTTCAAATCCCATAAATAGGAGTTTTTTTCCTGGGTGTCCAAACATATATGCTAATAAAAGCCTTAGTTGAGCAAATTTCTGCCAATAATCTCCTGGCATTTTATCAAGTAATGATTTCTTTCCATGAACAACTTCGTCATGTGAAAATGGAAGGACATAATTCTCCGAAAATGCATACAGAAGGGAGAAGCTGACTTTATCGTGAAATTGTGAGCGTTCATTTGAACTTTTTTCCATATAGGAAAGAATATCGTTCATCCAGCCCATATTCCATTTGTAGTTAAAACCTAATCCACCGTAGTGAGTTGGGGAAGTTACCTGTGGCCAATCAGTAGAGTCCTCGGCAATCATCAAAAGGTGTGAATCATATTGATAAACAATTTGATTTAACTTCTTTAAAAATGCAAGACCAAATTCATTTACTCGTTGACCATCTGAATTAGGCCAATAAATGATATTTGAAACCGCATCTACGCGAAATCCGTCCACATGAAAGTATTCCATCCAAAACAATGCATTAGAAATTAAGAAACTCTGTACCTCAGTTTTACATAAGTTAAAATTAGCAGTCCCCCAAGTAAAATTTTCACGATCCACTTCTGTTTCATATTCATAAACCCATGATCCATCAAATCTGTGTAAACCATGTGCATCTTTACAGAAATGACCTGGAACCCAATCCATAATTACACCAATGTGATTTTGATGACATTGGTCAATAAAATACATTAGATCGTGAGGCGTTCCATAACGACTAGTAACGGAAAAATATCCTGTTCCTTGATAGCCCCAAGAAATATCTAGAGGATGCTCCACTAGTGGCAATAGCTCAATATGAGTAAATCCATGTTCAAGTACATAAGGAATAACCTCGTCTGCTAATTCACGATACGTGAAAAAGCTACCGTCCTCTTTCTTTTTCCATGATCCAACATGCATCTCATAAATAACAGTAGGACTTGAATATACCTTGTTTTTTTCTTTTTTCTGAAGCCATTTATGGTCGTTCCATTGGTATCCATCTAAGGAGTAACATATGGAAGCTGTTTTTGGCCGCTCTTCAGAGAAAAAAGCATATGGATCAGATTTCAATAATACTTCTCCAGTGGATGTATGAATTTCATATTTATAAAGGCAGCCCGTTAAATCCTGTTCAACAATGAGCATCCATACACCTTCATCATTCACCTTCTTAAATTCATAACCACTTCCATTCCAATTGTTTACATTACTAACTAAAGATACTTGCTTTGCGTTTGGTGCCCACACACAAAATCTTGTGCATTTCTTTTCGTCAATGGTAAGAACATGAGCTCCAAACAGACGATAACATTCAAAGAAATTCCCCTCATGAAACAAGTGCAGCTGGTATTCAGTTGGATGAATCAAATCCAAAATCATTCTACTCCCTACCTATTCATTAGTTTTGTACATTACTTTTACTGTATAATTCTCGCCACTCTTTCAAATCCCTCTTTAATTTTTCTGACAATTAACTGTCCATTTCGACAAAATTTTCTATAAGACCAATGATTTCGACAGCATTCATCCCTTTAACGCAGCAAACTGCAAAAAATGATAGAAATTATTTTTTAATAGATAATAAATTTTATGATGCAGATATAGAGATATATGCTAATTATTTGGTGATAATGAATAAAATATGTATTTCGAATTGTGTAATAATTGAAATTTGAATAATATATTCAAGTGGATTTCTTTCTGTGATGAGGTCATTTTTATGATGAAAAATGAAAGGGTTTTCATATATTTGTCGAAAATTGGAAGTGTTTGAAATGATTTGAAGATATTTAATAGAAGAGGTAAAAATTAATAAACCTCCACTGATACAATGGAGGTTTATATGAAGTTGATCCCTTAGCATTATAGGAATTAAAAAAATCAATCCAAACACTATGGAGCAGGAATAGGTCCTATTGTTGGAGGTGTTATCGGATAGAAAGCAATGGTAGAGGCTAGGTAACAGAAGATTTTTCCTCTATCGTTTTTAAAAAAACGCATAGGTACGATAAAAGATAAAGAAGGCACAGAAGCAACTCCCATTGCCTGGAGGATTCTTGCAAGAATTAATATCTCATAGTTTGGTGATAGAAAGCCAATGAAGGCTCCCAATGAAAATAAGCTTATTCCTATTGTATAGAGAGTTCGAATGGGATAAAAATCAGCTATTTTTTCATAAATCAATGTTCCTATTGCAAAAATTGTAGTGAAACTAGTCACTACCCAACTAACTTGAGCAGGGGTTAAATTAAATGATTCGGATATATCAGGAATTGCACGTTGAACATGGTTCCATTCATCACTGCAAAAGCGAGAATGGTACATGTTAAAACCACCATTTTTTTTGCATCGGAAGATAAAGATTCGTTATTATTCACTTGTGAAGTCATTAAAAAGCTCTCCATTTCCTTTTGTATGAATTAGGATTCAATCAGAAAATGTATGAGAAAAAGAGAGCTTTTATCAAATTAATGCTGGTTCTGTATTTAATCGATCTCCTATGTAAGAGATAATATGAAGTTTAATGATTAACATAATCAATGCAGGTATCTCTCCCTCCGTATAACTAGATTGCTTTATTCCTCTAGCTGCACGTATTTTAGTTAGAGTAGGTAAGAAAACTTAAAGAGATATTCTTTAACCATGGACTTGCCAAATAAGAAAAAAACATTGAACAAATGTTCAATGTTTTTATGACCCCTACGGGATTCGAACCCGTGTTACCGCCGTGAAAGGGCGGTGTCTTAACCGCTTGACCAAGGGGCCAATATGGCGGAGAAGGAGGGATTTGAACCCTCGCGCCGGTTACCCGACCTACACCCTTAGCAGGGGCGCCTCTTCAGCCTCTTGAGTACTTCCCCATATGGCTCCACAGACAGGACTCGAACCTGTGACCGTTCGGTTAACAGCCGAATGCTCTACCAACTGAGCTACTGTGGAATATTGGTAAGTTATTCATTATCGTAATAAAATATGGTGGGCCTAAATGGACTCGAACCATCGACCTCACGCTTATCAGGCGTGCGCTCTAACCAGCTGAGCTATAGGCCCTTATTTGGAGCGGGTGATGAGAATCGAACTCACGACATCAGCTTGGAAGGCTGAGGTTTTACCATTAAACTACACCCGCGAAAAATTTATGGGGCGACTGATGGGAATTGAACCCACGAATGCCGGAACCACAATCCGGTGCGTTAACCACTTCGCCACAATCGCCATAATTAAATTGAAAATAAATGGTGGCTCAGGACGGAATCGAACCGCCGACACAAGGATTTTCAGTCCTTTGCTCTACCGACTGAGCTACTGAGCCATACTTATTATAATACCCTAGATAAAAATGCTTTATCTTTGAAGCTTATTCATCGTGCTCTACCAACTGAGCTACTGATTCATTTAATGGCGGTCCCGACCGGGATCGAACCGGCGATCTCCTGCGTGACAGGCAGGCATGTTAACCGCTACACCACGGGACCAGAGCTTTTTTCAAGTGTTACTTGAAAAATAACTTTCATTAATTGCGGGGACAGGATTTGAACCTGCGACCTTCGGGTTATGAGCCCGACGAGCTACCAGACTGCTCCACCCCGCGACAATATTATTTTAAAAAAATGGAGGAGGTAGAGGGATTCGAACCCCCGCGCGGTTTGACCCGCCTGTCGGTTTTCAAGACCGATCCCTTCAGCCGGACTTGGGTATACCTCCAAATGTTGCAAATGGTGGACCTTGTAGGACTCGAACCTACGACCGGACGGTTATGAGCCGTCTGCTCTAACCAGCTGAGCTAAAGGTCCAACAAAATAATGAAACAAATTAATAGTTTTGGTAGCGGCGGAGGGGATCGAACCCCCGACCTCACGGGTATGAACCGTACGCTCTAGCCAGCTGAGCTACACCGCCAAAGTTATATTAATAAAGATTTTTACTATGCTCAATGAATTAATGAAGATTATTTTCACTACACTACGTTCCGCGAAAAAATCTTGGTGGAGCCTAGCGGGATCGAACCGCTGACCTCCTGCGTGCAAGGCAGGCGCTCTCCCAGCTGAGCTAAGGCCCCATTAAATAAATAATAGTATCATGGTCGGGAAGACAGGATTCGAACCTGCGACCCCTTGGTCCCAAACCAAGTGCTCTACCAAGCTGAGCTACTCCCCGATTAAATCTAATATGGCGCGCCCGAAAGGAGTCGAACCCATAACCTTCTGATCCGTAGTCAGACGCTCTATCCAATTGAGCTACGGGCGCATATTTTTTAATGTTACTTATATTAGAGTGTTAAGGACAGCTATTTTGCTTGCGCAAAAAGCTTTGGATATTTTACTTCGTAAAAATCCTTGGTGCCGAGGACCGGAATCGAACCGGTACGGTAGTCACCTACCGCAGGATTTTAAGTCCTGTGCGTCTGCCAGTTCCGCCACCCCGGCAAAAAAAGTTCTGGAGCGGAAGACGGGATTCGAACCCGCGACCCCAACCTTGGCAAGGTTGTATTCTACCACTGAACTACTTCCGCATATGATAACTTGTTTTGCTAGTGCAAAAAGCTTTGGTGCGGGTGAAGGGAGTCGAACCCCCACGCCTTGCGGCGCTAGATCCTAAGTCTAGTGCGTCTGCCAATTCCGCCACACCCGCATAATTAAAACCATTTTACTTATGAAAAATGGTGAGCCATGAAGGACTCGAACCTTCGACCCTCTGATTAAAAGTCAGATGCTCTACCGACTGAGCTAATGGCTCGTACAAATGGTGCCGGTGAGAGGACTTGAACCCCCAACCTACTGATTACAAGTCAGTTGCTCTACCAATTGAGCTACGCCGGCAAAAAAATAAATATCTTTAGTTTACAAAAGAAGAACTTTTAATGGATAATTATTTTCACTTCGTAAAAAAACTTTGGTGGAGGATGACGGGATCGAACCGCCGACCCCCTGCTTGTAAGGCAGGTGCTCTCCCAGCTGAGCTAATCCTCCATTACCGCCTGGCGACGTCCTACTCTCACAGAGGGAAACCCTCAACTACCATCGGCGCTGAAAAGCTTAACTTCCGTGTTCGGTATGGGAACGGGTGTGACCTTTTCGCTATCGCCACCAGACTATTTATGCGACACTATTTTATTATAATAGTTTTTCGCATTTTTTCAAGAGAAATTTTTACCATTCTCTCAAAACTAGATAATATTTTTTGAAGAAGAAGAAATACGTTTCATCGTAATTTGGTTAAGTCCTCGATCGATTAGTATCAGTCAGCTCCACACGTCACCGCGCTTCCACCTCTGACCTATCAACCTGATCATCTTTCAGGGATCTTACTAGCTTGCGCTATGGGAAATCTCATCTTGAGGGGGGCTTCATGCTTAGATGCTTTCAGCACTTATCCCTTCCGCACATAG